>CAWEES010000002.1:0-3732657 GCA_963808245.1 uncultured Bacteroidota bacterium | reverse complement strand
TCAGTTTATGAATAAGTGGCTCAATTTGATTAAGGAACGCTCCCCATTACGCCGGCTTGAGCTTATTCAATTCGTCCAAGTTTTTTAAGTTTCTTAAGTGTAAGCTTGGGCATGTTGGAAATTTTTCCATCTGCTTCGCGGTTTCAAGAGCCTTGAGCCTGCCCTAAGATTCAGCTTGTCGTCTCTCAAGCTTACATTTTGCTCACGCAAGCGGATAATTTTTTCCTTAAGCTTCAGAAAATATTCCTGAATCTCCGTATCAGATTGCTTGAGCTTCACCTGAGGCTTCTTAGGTGGTTTTAACATGTCCACTACAAAAACCTCCCTTTTGAACATTGCAACTAAAATCCCCGAACAGCATATTATAACATCTCATGTTATTTATTTCACCACACCTCGGTTGATTTATGCTGAAAGGGAGGCAACTCTTATGATAAACAAAATTAAACTCGATCTTGAAAACTGCTACGGCATCAAAAAGTTGAAAGAAGAATTAGATTTTACGGGTCAAAGAGTTGTCGCAATTTACACTCCTAACGGCTCCATGAAAACCTCTCTTGCTCAAACGTTCTTAGATTTAAGCAAGGGAGAACAATCGAAGGATAGATATTTTCCAGCCAGAACCACAAAAAGAAAAATCACAGATGACGCGAGCAGCGAATTAGCACAAGATAAGATTTTCTCTATTAGACCATACGATGAAGAATTCAAACCCTCAGAAGAAATTTCCATTCTTCTTGTTGACAACGATAAGCGAAAGGAATATGAATCAATTCATAAAGATGTTAATTCCGCAAAAGAAAAGTTTTTGGGCGAACTAAAAGACCTCTCTCAATCAAGAAAGGATTTGGAGAAGGAAATATCATCTGCTTTTATGCCACGTGATGATAAATTTTATGATGCGCTGATTCGTATTGAGAACGAGGTTGTGACTCAAACAGACGAACCATTTTCAGATATACTTTATGATGAACTCTTTAATGATAGCACATTAACGTTTTTGGGTGCGAGCGATGTTCAGGCGGCGATTAAGGAATATATTGATAGATATAATGAGTTGCTGGCAACATCAATCTTTTTCAAGAAAGGGGTTTTCAATTACTATAATGCGGGAGAGGTTGCGAAGGTATTGGTCAAGAACGGCTTTTTCAAAGCGCCTCATTCAGTAACACTCAATAGCGCAAAAGGCACAAAGATTATTCAAAATGAAAAAGAATTGACGGAAGTTATTGAAGAAGATAAACAGCGGGTACTTACCGACAAAGCCCTGAAGAAAACATTTGATAGTATTCAGACAAAGATCGACAAGAATCAAGGATTGCGAAACTTTGGCGAGTACATTTCTAATAATGAAAAACTTTTACCTCATTTATCTAACATTGGTGAGCTAAAGCAAAATATTTGGAAGTCATACTTCAAGACTAAAATAGATCTGTTCACGGATTTATTGAAACGGCATAGAGGTGTTTTAAAAAGAAGCAAGGAAATTGAAGATGAGGCAAGGGCACAACAAACACAGTGGGAGATAGCGATCAAGACGTTTAATGAACGCTTTCATGTCCCTTTCAAGTTAGTGGCAAAAAATAAATGGCAAGTGATCATCGGACAAGAACGCGCGTTGACGTTGGATTTTACTTTCAATGATAATGGACAAGAAGTTCCTGTTACCGAAGATGCTTTAAGAGAAGGATTGAGTACCGGAGAGCTCAAGGCATTTTACATCCTGAATATAATTTTTGAAGTTGAAAGAAGAAAAATGTCGGGAAAAGAGACAATTTTCGTAATTGACGATCTTGCAGATTCTTTTGATTATAAAAATAAGTACGCAATTATTGAGTACTTGGAAGAGATTTCAAGGGATTCAAATTTCTATCAGATAATATTGACCCACAACTTTGATTTCTTCCGCACCATTCAAAGCCGTTATGTACCATACTCCCATTGCTATTTTGCGTACAAAACGAAAGATAAAGTTCTTTTGAAAGAAGCCGAAGGCATTAAGAATCCATTTATTAAAAAATGGAAAGGTAAATTTTTCACTAATGACAAAATAAGAATCGCCTGTATTCCGTTTATGCGCAACTTGATTGAATACACCAAAGGAGACAGTGATCCAGATTACATAAAACTCACCTCCTTGCTGCATTGGAAAAATGATACGGCAAGTATTACTGATGGTGACTTAGCTGATATATTTAGACGTTTATTTGGTGGAAACGAAAATCTCTCTGACAAAAGCAAAAAAGTTATTGACATTATCAACATCGAGATGAATGGCTGTCTGACGGCTCCTGAAGGAGTAAATTTCGAGAACAAAATCGTTCTCTCCATTGTAATAAGACTGAAAGTTGAGCAGTTCATGGTGAATAAGCTCAATAACCCAAGCGTAACCTCTACCATTGAAAAAGACCAAACAAGGGCACTTGCCGATATATACAAAATGCAGTTTTCCAATGAACGTGAGAATATAGAAATAATTGACAGAGTAATTCTGATGACTCCCGAAAATATTCATCTAAATTCTTTTATGTATGAACCGATTTTGGATATGTCAGACGAACACCTAAAAACCCTTTGCAACGATGTTTGCAACTTAAAATAATTTTCGTCTCTCTCTTGACAAATTATAATTTATACCTTATATTATATCCATGACAGTAAAAGAAATCAAAGAGTTTAAAGCCGACGAATATTTCACTGTTGAAGAAGCCGCGAAATATTTAGGGATAAAAGAATCGGCTATCCGCAACTATTTATCTTTGGGAAGGTTAGTTACCTACAAGATAAAGACCCTAACCCTTTTAAAAATTGACGATATAAGACGTTGGCGGGAACGCCAACGAAAACGCTAATATATTTTTTATGCTACTAAGTGATATGTTATACATCATCAACTTATCGAATAAACAAAATGAGCTTGCAGGTGTTGACGCACTTGCAAGCTCTTCAAATCAATGCCCGAATGGACGAGCATCAATCCTACAAACCAAATGTAGTTCATCGCGGGCGAAAAACCAATATAGGAGCCAATGCAATGAACAACTTACCACTTGAAAAGAAAACTTTAATCCTCTCCCTTTTAGCTGAGGGAAATTCACTTCGTACCATCTCCCGTGTTTCCGGCGTTGCCCGTAATACGATCAGTAAACTACTCTTGGAAGCCGGAGAAAAAGCCCGCGAAATCCTCGACACTCGATTAGTGAACCTTCAATGTAATTATGTCCAGGTTGACGAGATTTGGACATTCGTTGCAAAGAAACAAAAGCAATGCAGTGAAGAGGAAAAGAGAGAGGGAGAAGTCGGCGATCAATATGTTTTCGTGGCTTTGGATTCTGAGACTAAGCTCGTTACTGCTTTCAGCGTCGGAAAGAGAAGTGCCGATAACGCCTATTCGTTTATGCGTGAATTGAAAATGAGAATCACAAACAGATTCCAACTTTCAACGGACGCTTTCCCCCCTTACTTCAATTGTGTCGATGAGGTATTCCATGACAATATTGATTACGGTCAAATCGTGAAAATGTACGGCGAAGATTCAGCGAGTGAGAAAAGGTATAGTCCGGCGAAGATAATAAAAATCGACATAACCCCTATGATCGGAAACCCAAAGAAAAGCCGTATCTCGACAAGTCATATTGAACGACAAAACCTAACAATGAGAATGCAGATGAGACGCTTTACAAGGCTCACCAACGGCTTTTCTAAGAGTAAGAAGCACTTAGAAGCGGCTATCGCCTTGCACTTCTTCCACTATGATTTTATGCGTATCCATGAAACTCTCAGAGTAACTCCGGCAATGGAAGCGGGAATTAGCAAGCATCTGATTAGTTGGGAAGAGTTCTTGAATTATGGACAGGAAAGAATAGCGGCGTGAACACCTAATTCACGTTTGATCTTGGGTTTTGAGTTCTTTCTCTTGAAATCGCGACCTCATAATATCATTCAGGAGGGCACGGTCAAAATCTTGCATATTCTCTATTACAATTTTATCGGTCACCTCACTGCGTGAATATTTTAGAGCGAGTTGACCAAAAATTTCATCAATGAATGATACTGATGCTACCAACACATTTCCAAAATCAATTTTGATTTTGTCAGAATCACTCCATTGACTTTCAATCATGTCACGCACTTTTTTACCATCATCTCTCGTGACCATATATTTTCCGCAAAAATCTTTGATACTAATCTTGTGTTCCATATTTAAAAAATGTCATCTCTCGGTTTTTCAGTTGACAGCATGTAAAGACCTTTTCCGTCTGCTCGTGCTATAATATTTACAATTGTGCCGTCAAATTCAATGTCAAGCTTTTTCCGCTTAATTTGATTCAAAGCACCTTGCTTGTAATTCCAATGAATCCACCCATTCCCAGAAATTATATGTATTCGTCCCTCATTTAATTTTAAAAAATCATGAATAAACGTGAGACCCAAACCAGCGGCTCCGTTCTTCCTACTTGAAACACCTTTTTGAATCGAAAGTTCAATCGCTTCAATGGAATCTTTGAGATAATTGTACTTTTCCGAAGAAGAAAGTGACTTCAAAATTCCTCTGCCAAAATCAGCTAAGCAAATATTTACCTCGCCACGTTTAGGGAAAGCTTGAGCACAAACAAAACACCCCATAGTTGTTTGGCTGTGGTCAAAGGCATTTTCCATTAATTCGTTAAATGTAAGTTTGAGAGAATCTTGTACACCTTGGGAAAGGTTCAAGTAGAGCTGCATTACCTTTATGATATTTTCTGTATAAATCGGATTGATGGCACCTAAATGTCTTAGTTCGGCTTGAATAGGGGAAGCGGCCTTTCCTTTAAGACCCTCCCCCCAAGCATAAAAACCGATTCTATTCAGATAGAGTTCAAGGTTTTTGGTTGGCGAACGGCGATATTGTACCGTCTTACCTTTGTTTACACAAGAAAGCATTGCACCCACCAAAAGAGTAATTGCAAATGGTTCAGTAAATCTACAACTGGAAAAATCAAAAAGAACTCTCTTGTCCCTTGAACGAATAGCATCTTCGCATCTCTGGATTAGACAGTTTGCATTTTTGACCGTCAATAACACGGGGAATTTTACAACTCGTCTTCGGACAATTTTTCGCGGTTGCATTGGTTAAAGATATAGAAAAGTGCATACTAATTAAAGTTCCCAAATTCCGATTTCAAACTGAGCCACTTACCTTGAAATTGAGCCACTACCCAGTATTCCAATTCCAAAGTCCCTTTTTCGTCCAATCGCTTGCGGAAATTGAAAGGCTTCCGCCGTTGCCTGATAAGTCGACATAGCCATATTCCGAGCCAACCAAATCGTATCCACCACTGGCACAATAAATTCCGACGCAGTCAGTCGGGAACAACGGGCTGCTGCGGTCAAAGAAAGACTGCAACCACGTACCATCAAACTTGCATATGTAACCGGTCCAGTCTAATTCCGAGAAACCACCGCCGATGTCAACATATTCATACTTCTCGGTGAAAAAAGAACTATCCGGACCGAACGCGATCAGCGTATTTGAGAAGATCGGAAAGTTCTTGCCGACAGCATTTCCTAATGAGTCGAATAGCTGTGCATAGTATGCCAGGCTATCGTTTCGGTAGTCGTCCCAGACAAGAAGAAAGCCTTTATTGGAATTTGTAAAAAGAAATGGATTCGAATGTTGAATCGCAGACGGTACACTCTTTCGCCCACCAGATAGAAAATCCCGAGGAACTTCTTGTGAATAGCACACTGCTACTGTCGTGACAATTGACGCCATCAAGCATATCGACTTTTTCATAGCTCCGACCTAACTTGAAAGTTAATATGAAGCTCATCCCCCATCGACCCTGACAAAAATTAGGTTTCAATTGCGAAAAATGCAAATTTATGAATCATGGAACTGTTCCATTTTTCAAGGCGTTTTAATCATGTGAACTTTTCCTAACGGTTTCCTTCGGACAAACAAATGAAAGTCGAATGACATGAAATACCTTTCCCTATTTATCAAGAGTTGCATCATTTCAACCGTAATCAACTTGTTGACTCTTTTCGGTACGGCCGTAACGCAAAATCTACCAGCTTATGATTTGCACTGGCGTCTTGTCGGGCCTTATCGTGCCGGCTGGGCGACGATGGCGGTCGGAGTCCCGAATGAGCCGGAGGTTTTCTACTTTGGCGCCGCCGGCGGAGGAGTTTGGAAAACAACAGACGCGGGCCGCACGTGGAAAGGTCTCATGCAATACGAGAAGTCATCTTCAATCGGCGCAATCGATATAGCTCCTTCCAATCCGAAAATAATTTATGCCGGGACGGGACAGGTGGCCCTTCGATGGGATATTTCTTCAGGTGACGGCGTTTATCGTTCAGACAATTGCGGAGAAACCTGGTCGAACATCGGGCTTAAAGAGACGCAGCACATCGGTAAAATTCTCGTCGACCCGACCGACCCGCAAACAGTTTTAGTCGCCGCGCTTGGCAATGTCTTCGCGCCGAACATAAACCGTGGAGTTTATTTGACGACAGACGGCGGAAGCGACTGGCAAAAAGTCCTGTACGTGAATGACAGCACCGGTGCGGTCGATCTCGCTTTCGATCCCCTTCACCCATCGGTTGTTTATGCCGCACTCTGGCAAATGGAAATGCATCCATGGCTCGATTATTTTATGCCGCAAAGCGGTCCGGGATCAGGAATCTATAAGAGTACAGACGGCGGGGCGCATTGGAAAAAGCTTGAGGGCGGCGGACTTCCCGACGGCCCACTCGGTCGCATCGGTCTCGGGGTTGCGCGTGGAAACGCGGGGAACATCGTTTATGCAAGCATAATCGCATCAGAAAGTAAAAGCGGATTGTATCGCTCGAACGACGGCGGAAAAACGTGGGACTTCGTGAACAAGGACGGCGACCTGGCAAACTCATATTTCAGCAGAATCACCGTTGATCCGGACAATCTGAATATCGTTTATATCATGGATCGCTCCATTCACCGCTCCGACGACGGCGGGAAGAGTTTTGAAATGTTCAAAGGGGCACCGGGCGGAGACGATTACCATTATCTCTGGATAAATCCTTCGAACCCTGCCTACATGATCACCGCCTCCGACCAGGGATGCGTTGTCAGCGTCGACAGCGGGAAGAGCTGGTCAAGCTGGTACAACCAGCCGACGGGACAATTCTATCATGTCGCCGTGGACGATCAATTCCCTTACAAAATTTACAGCGGACAGCAGGACAACGGCACTGTCGGCATACTCAGCCGCGGCCCTTACGGCGTCATCGAAGACCGTGACTGGCACCCGGTGGGCGGCGACGAACGCGACTATATGGTTCCCAAGCCCGGCAATCCAAATTTAATTTTCGGAAGCGGACTCGGCGGGCATGTTTCCCGATTCGATGAGGTCACGAGGCAGGTCGCAGAAATCTCACCCTGGCCCGTATCGAGCTATGGGCAGAGACAGACCAAAGTGAAATACCGCTACACATGGATCACTCCCCTGGTTTTCTCGCCAATCGGAAAACACGCGCTGTATTTAGGCAACCAATTTTTATTCAAGTCAACTGATGATGGTGATAACTGGCAGAAAATAAGTCCGGATCTCAGCGGCAAAACGGCTAATTCACCGGACAATGATAATCCAGACCTCCTGCAGGCAAGAAACGCTGGCTACGGAGTAATCTATAGTATCGCGCCATCTCCAATTTCGGAGGGAGTAATCTGGGTCGGCACAGACGATGGCATGATTCAACTTACTAAAAATGGCGGGAGAAATTGGAAAAACGTAACTCCGCCGACGGTTCCAATGTGGGGACAAATCGCCTCTATCGATGCCTCCCCATTTTCCGTTCACTCTGCTTATGTCGCGGTCAACACTGAAAGACTCGGCTACTCCAAGCCGATTATTCTCAAGACAAACGACGATGGCAGGACGTGGGACGTGATCGCGACCGGGCTCCCTTCGGATGAGCATGTCTATGTCGTGAGAACGGACAATGTGAAGCGAGGACTTCTCTTTGCCGGGACAAACCGGTGTGTTTACGTCTCTTTTAACGATGGCGAAAACTGGGAGCCGCTTAATGCCGGAGCGGAAAATTCCGGCACGGGTTTCCCCACGACCACCGTGCGGGATATGGTGGTACACGACAATGATTTGGTGGTTTGTACGCAAGGGCGTGGCATCTGGACACTCGACGACATTGCGCCGCTCAGGGAGCTCACACCGGATCCAGAGCATGAACGATCGGGAATGACGTTGTTGAAGTCGGAAGACGTTCACCTGTTTCGACCGGCGGACGCGGTTCGAGTACGTGCTGACGAAAACAAAGATACACCGTGGCCTCCGGAAACTCCGCTTGGACAGAACCCGCCGACGGGCGCGATCATAGACTACTGGCTGAAGTACGACGCGAAGGGGCCTGTTACTCTGGCTATCCGCGACTCAAAAGGAAATGTCGTGCGTACATTTTCAAGCGATGAGAAACCTGAGAAACTCCCGACGGAGTTCCGATATTTCCAGGAGGGATGGATTCAACCGCAGAAAGAGCTTCAGGCCTCTGCAGGAGTACACCGTTTCGTCTGGGATTTGAAATATCCGAGACCCTCCGCCATCGAATACGATTTCGACATCGCCGCGGTCTGGGACGAAGACAATGGCGGAACACCGATGGATCCTGAAGGCCCGCTCGCGGTCCCCGGCAAATACACCGTGACTCTATCCGTCAATGGAAAAGATTACACAGAGCCTTTCACGGTAAAACTCGATCCACGGGTTCATGCCAGTGCTTCGGCACTTCAGGAACAATTGTCCCTCTCGATGTCGATCGACAACGCGCTTGAAGAAGGAGTGACAGCTTACAACGCCGCGAAAAAAATCCTGGATGATAAAACAGTCACTGGCGCATTCGCAGATTCTGTCTCCGCGATTGCAGATAAAGGCAATCCGAGTCTTTCATCAGTTGCAGGAATCATGGCAGGATTAGCAACTGCCGTCCAGGGTGCCGACGCCGCGCCGGGTCAGGGAGTAAAAGACGTCTACAAAGATTACAGACAAAAGCTGGATGATTTGCTGTCGAGGTGGAAAAAGATTGAAGGGATGATTGGGAAATAGTTTCACGATCATCTGAGGAATTAAACAATGAGGTAAACCATGATATCAGAACAAAGTTAGCGGTTGAGAATCAATCTACGGTGCTACACAACCTTTTTCATTCGGTAGTTTCCGACTCCCCTTCAGGAGGATGCCGCCCTCCCGTCTGATACGTAAACGCACGAGAATCGTTGCACGCCCCAATACAACCATCAGACAAAGAGGCCGTCAACGAGCGTGTCAACTTTTCCTTTTTTGGAATCTATCTCCTCGTTCAACATTACCGTATAAGAGGCTTCATCCATTAATTTTTGCGCCGTATTAACAGAAGGGGTGTTAATCCCGATGATCATTACCCGCGTACCAAGGCCGTTAAGCTTTTTTACGAGCGGAATAAAATCCTGGTTACCCGACAAAATCGCCACAACATCAAGATGCTTGTGAACCGCAAGATCATACACTTCCATTGCGAACCAGACATCCATCCCTTTTTCGGTGGGAGGCATCGTATTCTCAGCCATCGGAAAGTAGTGTGCCACGATCCCCGCATGCATCAACAATTGATCCAGGAATCGATCTGATTCAAGCTGATGCTGCGTGTCCGGAGTATTTTGAATCGCGTTCAACGAAGACCGCCCTCTGAAGAAATGAGATTCAACGATCTGGCATAAAGATACGTTATGATCGGTTTCTCTTTCGGCAACGTGGAACCGTATGAATTCATGCAAACCGGCAAATTGTATGTAAGATCCGCGTATATGCAAATGCCTATAATAATTACTCACCTTCATGGTAAATGAACCGTCAAAAAAAACACCGATACGTTTCAATGGGGAAGAAGTTTGCGTAAGCATTTTACCTCCTTATTTTTTTGTTAATGTGGAGATCGTCGGTCCGAGATGTGGTTTGGATTGCGTTGTAAGATTAGCTGAGTAAAGCCATCTTCTGCCACAATCCATCAGGCACTCCTGAGATACTCTACTTCGATGAATCCTGAATCCCTTCGAGTGGATCCCGTTCATCCACCTGCTCCATGGGCGTTTGTCATCAACCATGAATATAGGAGTTCAATAAGGTAATATCAAGAAGACGGCAGGAATTGCAGCGGGCTATTTTCGTCGAAGATTACCTCCGAAAGCTCTATTTGTCATCCTTCGCACACCGGAGTTCAAGACTCATGCCTGAAACCCGGTGATCAGCCATGAGTCTTCCTTTTTTGTCCTTCGAGCAGGACTTCCCTCCGTTTACTTCTTGGGGTGGATCATGCTCTGCATAAACTCCGCAATGGCGGCTTTGAAATGGGGGAGTGATTCCGGATTCACGTACATCATATGTCCCGCTTCGAAATATTTCATGTGGATTCTGTCCTTGATCCCCGGGATATTGTTTCCGAGGTGGTCGACGGTGTACTCAGTTGCGAAGAATGGCGTCGCCAGATCGAAATATCCGTTCAAGAAAAGGACGTTCAGGTAGGGATCTCTCTGCATGATATCCCCCAGGTTGCCGGAGACATCGGGATACCCCATCCAATCGGTAGCACCCTCAGGCTTCCAGTCCCATTTGAAACCTTTGGTGCCGTACGCATCGACGGCGTAAGTTTGGTCCGCCGGGTAGTTCAGATCATTGTGCAGGTAGTTCATGAAGTCGGCCACGAAAACCGGGCTGATTGCAGTGCTCTGCGGGTCGAAGTCAGAGTACTCACCCAGTAAGTCAGCCGTCGGGGCCTTGAATCGCGAATCCAATCTTCCGACTGTGACTCCGCGATCGCGAAGCAATTCTTCAGCGAACTGCGATTCGTCCACTCTGAGATTTGCCTTCCTCCAGTATGACTTCGATACGCCTGTGTACTCATAAAGTTTATCGACGACCTCATTAAGCTCCATACTGTCAATCGACGAACCCTTGAACAGCGCGTCCGCATATTCTCCCTTCGCGAATTTCCTGACTACTTTCAAAAGAGAATCTAAATCGGAGGGCCTTGAAGGGAGCGCATGGTGGTACCATGATACAGCGGCGTACGTCGGGAGATAGAGAACGTATGCAAGGTCGTTGCCTTTCGTGAAATCAAGGGTCTCAAAATTAAAAACTGTCGAGACGAAGATAACGCCGTTCACGGTAATGCCTAAATTCTCGAAAAGGTAGTCGGCAACTCCCGCGGACCTGGTTGTCCCGTAACTCTCGCCGAGGAGAAACTTCGGCGAATTCCATCGGTCGATCGCACCCAGATATTGAAAAATAAATTGACTGACCGATTTGATATCCTGGTCGACCCCCCAGAAGTCTGACCCTTTGGCTTTCCCTACCGGCTTACTCAGACCGGTCCCAACGGGATCTATCATCACCAAGTCTGTCACATCGAGAAGCGAGTACGGATTGTCTTCCATCTTATATGGAGCCGGGGGTGTGGCATCCGGATCGTCAATCACAACTTTTTTTGGTCCCAGTGCACCCATGTGCAGCCAGATTGAAGATGAGCCCGGACCGCCGTTGTATGCAAATGTTATCGGGCGGTCTTCTTTAGAAGCTACCCCGTCCTTCATGTATGCAGTGAACCCGAATAACGCGATCGCGGTATCCGACTCATTTCTCAGAAGTAGTGTTCCGGTAGTAGCAGTATAATGGATCTGGTCGCCGTTAATTGTGATGCTATGGTGTGTGATAACTTGCAGCGGTTTCGGTATCCCGGCTTGAGTGGAATCGTGCTTCTGCTCGTTCTGCTGGGCAATCCCGGCCATGGCATAAAACAAAATCATGGCAATCAATAGGTATGGTCTATTCACTTCGTACTCCTCCTTTTAAATATTCAATGGGATTATTTTAACCAGCATGGGTTTAGCAAACAAGCCTTGCGCGCAGATCGGTCACGCCGCGAACTTCTCCACGCACAACTTACTTATCCGCTTCGCCATTGCCATGATGGTAAGCATCGGCGGGTTGCCGAGCGACCGCGGGAATAGGCTCGCATCGGCAACGTAGAAATTTTCCGGCAGGCGATCATGATGGAATGTCCCGGCTTCATTTGCCGTCAACGGCAGCATTCCGCCCGGATGTCCCGCGTTCAAAGTCCCCAGGAAAAGGTTTTCTCCCGGAACACCAAACCGTGAAAGAATATCCCGGCATAACTTCACACCTTCACTTAGCCGCGCATGGTCGACCCCGCTGAGTCTCTTTTCGAATTTACCCTCGACAAGATTTCCATTGCTTTCATCGGCAAGTTTTATCATCAACGAGACGATATTTTCTGCTGGAATCCGCCAGTCCCGATTGAAGAAGAAACTCAACTGGTCGAAATATGGAGAGATGATAAAATGTTTGCGCTGAACGACAAACGGCATGAGAACTTCTTTATTTTGGAATGCCCCCTTGCTTTCGCCCGCGACGCAAAGGACCGGGTCGACGAACAATTTCGGCTCGACATTAATCCCCGAGTTTGAAAGTATGACCGGCGTACCGAATCCTCCCGCTGCAAGAATTATTAAATCTGCCCTCTGGAATTTTCTTCGCATTCCTTGTCCCACGATAACCCCTGATGTCTCACCATTTGAGATGACGACACGCGTCACTTTGCACTGCTGTTCAAGCCGCGCGCCGTGCGAGACGGCGGTATCGATGAATCGTCGTGTGTCCCACTTTGCTCCTTCCGGACAACCGAGCACACACCTTCCGCAGCGTTTACATTTTGTGTAATCGATCATCTTTGGAGTGACTTGCGGATCGAGTCCCATCTTTTCACAAATTTCAAAAAGGCTTCGAGTCGACCCTCTCCACATTTTCTCATGTTCCGTGCTGATCGGGACTTCATTACTAAGCTCAGTAAATTCCTCATCGAGACAAATTCCGATATCTTTCAGAACCCTGTCGCATCTCACCGCATTCGCCGTTGCAAGAGTTGTCGTTCCTCCTAAACCGATTCCCTTGACAAGAGACATCCGATCAGAGGTTTTTTGAATTCTCATTGCCGGAAATAGAAATTGGATTTCGCGCTCATCGAAGAAGAGGCCGGAGCGCCTCGCTTTCTCCAGGAAGTTTAGGTCTGCGCCGAAGGGTCGGAATTCTCTCCCCGCTTCAAGAATCGTCACATCAAATTCCCCCGACAATTCTTTTGCTGCCATCGCGCCTCCGGCGCCGGTACCGACAACAATCGCTTTCTTCACCCTGTTCCTGCCCTCTCAAATTCGATTTGCCCGACGCAGGAGTTGTTTCCCTCGGTGATCCGGGAGAGGAACCACAACCGACCGCCATCGGTTAAGCCGGCGATAAGCCCTTCATCCAAAGATGAAACTATCCGACACACATCGCATGAATAATAGCTGGCAAAATAGCAGCAGTTGATCTTGACCTCACCGGCATCATTACAATGGAAGTCGATCCCAATCGTCCGGTATAATAACTTTGCTGCCTTCAATGCATCTTTGCGCGAATGAATTGCCATTTCCCTGCGAAGTTTATGCCCGAGTCGAAACGCGCCGTCAAACAATCTTCGCTTCAACTGACTCACATCTTCACCACTAATTATTTGTCGCTGCGCCATATCTCTTGTAATGACGGCATAAATCCGAAGCGCATTATCAAAATTGGTGTCAACTATTGAGATCGGCTGGACATAAAAAGCGGCCGCGGTTAGTTCAAATAATTCCCTGAGTTTTTCCATCTTCACTATGTTCGGAAGAAAAACTCTCAGCAGAGAAAGACGGATATTCATTGGAACAACTTCTTCAAGCTTCGATACATCAGAATTACCAGCAAAGCAATCAGCCCGTCGACGACTCCGTTTGTAATGTAAATGAGGAGAAGTTTGTCGATGAAAAAGAAGAGGATTGAAACGACAGAGGTTGCAATTTTTGCATTGATAAGGATAAAAGGAAAAGCGGCTTCTTCCGGCTTTCGGTACATCAGGAAAGCGAGTAGTGCCACGATATACATATAAGCCACGGCAAGGATAACATAAAAATGCTCAGCCGCGGGTTCCACCTCCTCCATGCCTACGACAATCGAGACTCGATTGAAAAAAGCGAGGACCTCATCGCTCGTAAATAGGAATAAAATTCCTGCTACCCCAAAGGTTGTTGCCATACCGAGGCTGATATATTTATAGAGTTTTAATGTCATATCTCGCTCAAGCGTAATGAAGCTGAAAGAATTTTGCCATCGGAGCAAACTTGATTTTTTCCATCATCTTCAAAGTCTCCTCCTCGCTCAACGGTAAATGATCGTGATAATTTTCTTGAACCAGCCGGTAATTCGCATTGACAAGGCATCGGTTTTCGGTGGGAAACTTTCGTCTCATTTCGTCATAAATATCTCGAACGGATTTCTCTCTAACATTGCCGAACGAAACAGGCAGGAACACACACGGCCTGATATCGCCGCATGAATCAACGTAAATCATCTTATGTCCTGCGGCGCAGCCAAAATGTTCTTTCCCCTCGAAGTGACCGAGATAATTTACCGTCATTTTTCCTTTTTTGTTGTATCGATCCTGCAACCTGCAAAGCTCAAGGCGTTCTTCCTCGCTTATGATAAAATCATCGTTCCACAACTGCGGTATTGCCGGCTTCGCTTCGCTTAGCCATGCTTCATGTATTTCAAGTTTCTCAAGAAACGCCAGGAACTCTTCCACTTGCTTCTGTTGTACCATCCTCCTGGAAAGCACAGCCGATATGCCGACATGTATGCCTCCGACCCATTTGAATATCTCCAGCGCTTTCAAAGCGGTCTTGAATGCCCCCTGATACCCGCGGACCTTATCGTGTTCCTGCTCCATCCAATGGTCCAGGCTGACCGAGACCGAACAGAGTCCCGCACTCTTCAGATCGAGAGCAAGTCGTTCGGTTAATGTACAGCCTGTCGTGAAAAGTTTTACCGTGCACTGGTCACTTGCGCTCTCTACGATTCTCACAATATCCTTATTGAGAAGCGGCTCGCCTCCGGTAAAGCCGATCCAGAAAACCCCCATCTCCTTCAAATCCTTTATCAACCTGATGATAGTCTCTGTGTCCATCGACTTTCCGTTTTTATTTTTGCTGTAACAGTATTCGCAGTTCTGTGGACACGCATTGGTCAACCCGATCTGGGCATGCGATGGACCTGCATTGGGGTTCAATAAATGTTCCCCGATAAATCGTTTGTAAGCGTCGCTATTGATTGGAGGAAGATGCGAATGAAGGATAAGCTTTCCATCTATGTCGAGAATATTGAACTTGCGGAGATATTTTATGAAAAACCAATTGACAGAGGGCTTGACACGAATCTGGTTTACGTTTGAAATAAGCGCGCGAATTATAGAAGAAGTTCTCGCCTTTTTAATCATCGAACGATTTGTGATTTTTTTTAAGAATCGAATCATCCATATCGATAACTCGGTTGTTTCGTTTAGATCTTTTCTACATTGTGAACTAATCAGCCTGACTTGCTGCAGAGCACTGAACGAGAAGTCCTCAAGAAAGAGGAAGAGATCCCGACTCTCTATTGAACGTGGAAAAAACGCCAAGGTTACAAGTGCCCATTAGCCAACTTGACTGCAATCCCATGACTTAAAATCAAGGGTCTTCCGCTCGATACTTCCGAGAGGAATTTAATCGGAAGGATATAACCAAGCAACTTGTTAGCAATGTGACACGATCAAGCTTGCCTCATTCCCTCCGAAGCCCGCTGTGTTAGCAATAACCTTTTTATTAAGACTAAATCAATCGAACGCTCAACGTTTTCCACCAGACTTGACAATTACCTTACCGCCCGTTAATATTCCGACGAAGATGACTCTTCAAAGCTGGTCCGGTTTCAGCAGTACCATTAAAAAGAGAAAAGATCGATAGATGCAATTCTCATAAGCACCAATTAATTATTTTCCTCATATAAGAAAACTAAATCCTCAAATCTCTAATCAGGCTTAGTTATTAGAAATATACTTAGAGGCGAACGCGGGAGCGGACAAAATGGTTGACATTCACAAGAAACAGAATGAAACCGAGCTGGTGAGTAAAATTCTTGCAAACCTGGACGCCAGGATTTCAAGGATAGAAGAGCGTCTAAATCTTAATCCGATTGGATTCAATACGGAATCGAAGGCCATCATTCCCGGACCTGACCATCCAGAAAAGGAACCGCTGGAGCTTCAGATCGGTCTCTATTGGTTTGCAAAAGTCGGGATCGCGGCTCTCATGACGGGCACAATCTTTTTGCTGTTACAGCCATATTCCACCTTGCATCCCGCTTTCTCTACTATTCTCGGTTACTTTTTGGGAGGAAGTGTTATCACAGTCTCACGGTACTTGCGAAAATCTTCTCTGCTCCTTTCCGGTTATCTCCTCGGAAGCGGCCTTCTATTATTTTTTTTCGCTAGTCTAAGATTGCATTATTTCAGTGATCGACCCGTAATAATAGGCGACATACCTGAGACAATCCTGTTGTCCGTAATTGTTGGAGCAAGCCTGATCGTTTCCCTTCGCTGGAAATCTATTTATCTGACGGCGGTGAGTCTAACGATGGGATGCGCCACTGCCCTGACGAGCAAAGAGAGCTTCTTCATAATTATTTCCATCGTGGTTTTACTTACCGTTTACATCACACTGAAAGAAAAATGGTACAACCTTATAACGTATGGAATCGCTCTTACATATTTAACTTATTTTATTTGGTCCATCAATGATCCATTAGTCGGAAACGTTCTTGAACTACGCAGTGTGTCGTTCGGCGGCGCAATTTTTGTTTTGTTCCTGACGGTGATTCTCGGGTCAACAATGTTTTTTCGTGAACGAGATTCCAAAGAAAACATCTCCGTGATCGTTGCCTCACTGCTAAATGGGATTTTGGGTTACGGTTTATTTACTTTGATCACATTGTTGAAATTTCAGGGCGTGCTTGCCTTGTCACATTTCCTTGCTTCAGGAGTATTCCTATTTATGGCAGCGGCGTTTTGGATCCGGGAGAAAAGCAGGTTTCAGACATTCTTCTACGCGATGACCGGCTATGCGGCATTGAGCTTCGCAATCATTGCCAGGTTCAGCACTCCCGACTCTTTTATATGGTTGTGTTGGCAAAGTTTGCTGGTGGTTTCGACAGCGGTATGGTTCCGCTCCAAATTCATCATCGTCACTAACTTCATAATCTATACGACGATTTTTATTGCTTACATAGCATTAGCCGGCAGAGTAAGTGCTACGAGTTTGAGTTTCGGAGTTGTCGCTCTCCTGAGCGCACGCGTCTTGAGCTGGCAGAGAAATCGCTTAGAACTTAAAACCGACAAAATGCGGACAGCGTATCTAGTTGCCGCATTTGTGATTTTCCCCTATGCACTGTACCAGATACTTCCGGCTGGATATGTAAGCCTCTCATGGCTGGGAGTAGCATTGATTTATTATGTTATTAGCCGCGTCTTGAAGAACGTGAAATACCGGTGGATGGCATTACTCACTTTCCTGATGACAGCCTTATATTTATTGGTAATAGGAATTATAAGACTCGAACCGATTTTACGTATTATCTCGTTTCTTGTCCTCGGCATTGTACTCCTAGTTATTTCATTCATTTACGGTAAGGCAAAAATGAAATCAGGTCTGAAAGAAGATTGAGATTGCAATTATATGGTCTTATCGATCTTGACTTCCTTCGTGAATGCCGATTCATCGGGAGAATCACCTCCTTGGAAGGCATTATGAAAGGCAATTTGCCGCAAAGTTCTATATAAGCGCCAATTCCAAATCAATTTAATTACTTATGGTGGCACGCCCTTTGCCCGAGACGAACAAACGCTTAACTTGAGATGCATTTGCACAAATCATTGGTTGTTCCGAAAGAGAAACAACAAACAATTCGACAGGAGTGACGCTTAGAATGGAATTCCCGGGAAACAAGGAAATATCACGTCGAACATTTCTCGACTACCTTTTAGGTTTTGGAGTTCTGGCATGGCTTGCCGCAATCCTTTATCCGGTAGTGGAGTACTTCAAAGTTCCCAAGCAAACCGAAGCATCACCATCAAGCGTCGTCGCAGGCTCAGTCAAAGATTTGAAACCGAATCAAGGAAAGGTGATCAGATTCGGAAACGAACCCGCGATACTGATCGACACTCCGGACGGCAAACTCAAAGCCTACAGCGCGGTGTGCACCCACCTGCAATGCACAGTCCAATATCGACCCGACATGGAAAAAATATTTTGCGCCTGTCATGGCGGAGTCTATGACCTCAATGGCAGAAACATTTCCGGCCCTCCCCCGCGCCCACTCCAGGAATACAAAGTAGCACTCAAAGGCGACGACATCGTCGTGTCGAAGAGCTAAGGAGCAGTAAATGAATAATGATTCCAAATTGATCCGTTGGCTCAATAAGCGTTATGACCTGAGCTTCATCGAGCACTTCGCCAAAGAAAAAAAAGTCCCCCATTTTAAAGGCTCATTCTGGTATTACTTCGGCGGCGTAAGTCTCTTCCTGTTTATCGTGCAAGTGGTAACGGGCATTTTACTCTTAATGTACTACCAACCCGGTGCTCAAACCGCTTACGAGAGCGTGCGCTTCATTGTCACAAAGGTCCAGTTCGGATGGCTGATTAGATCGATTCACAGCTGGTCTGCAAACCTGATGATACTTTCCATTTTGATTCATATGTTCTCCGTATTTTTTACAAAAGCATTCCGCAGCCCCAGAGAGCTGACATGGTACACCGGATTCATTCTATTTGCGCTTTGCCTTACGTTCGGCTTCAGCGGTTACCTACTGCCATGGAACACTTTATCATATTTCGCTACAAAAGTCGGCACCGAAATAGTCGGCGTCATGCCCGGAATTGGGAAACCCATGATGGAGCTTCTCCGTAACGGCGACGACGTGACGACCGCGACACTGACACGTTTTTTCGGATTGCACGTAGCAATCCTCCCGGCAATTTTCACAGTCTTCCTCGGAATACATTTATTATTCATACAAGTACAGGGAATCAGCGAGCCCGAATCATGGAAAGACCTCCCGGAATCAAGAAAAAGACATATTCCCTTTTTTCCCAATTTTGTAATGCGCGACGTCCTCCTCTGGCTTATTGTTCTGAACGTGCTGGCAATCCTCGCGGTTTTTTTCCCCTGGGATCTTGGAAACAAGGCCGATCCTTTTGCTTCTGCCCCGATGGGAATAAGACCGGAATGGTATTTCCTGTTTATGTTCCAATCATTGAAGTTCTTTCCGGCAAAGATCCTAATTCTCGACGGTGAAGTTGTCGGCGTAGGCCTCTTTGGATTCGCGGGACTTCTTTGGTTTTTGTTACCGTTTTGGGATTCCAAAACGCCGAAAGGTTCGCGAAATAAAATTATTAACTACGTCGGGGTTGGAGTGGTACTTTACATAATTGTCTTAACGATTATAGGAGCAAGATAGAATGAAACATATAATGCTCCTTTTTGTCATTTTAGTTTTCCTAACTTCATCATCGGCCAGCCTGACTTGGGCACAGCAGAAGAAAGTCGTGGACAAATGTTATAGTTGTCACAATGACATCGGAGGCGCCAAAGCCGCGGCTTATGCGAACGATGTCCATTTCAAAGCGGGCGTTTCCTGCGCGGATTGCCACGGCGGAGATCCTACCCTTGAGGATCAGGACGCCGCAATGAGTAAATCCAAAGGCTACATCGGCATACCAAAACCATCTGATATTCCTCAGATTTGCGGAAAATGTCATGGACATGATAAGAGCATCTTCAAAACAGATTTTCATTTAAACGATGTCATGGACGATTTCATGTCAAGTGTTCACGGCAGAGCTCTGAACGAAAGCGTTGAGGGGCCGCAATGTGTTTCCTGCCATGGTGTTCATAACATTATGAAAGTCGACGACAAAGATTCGCCTGTTTATCCAACCAATGTTACCAAAACATGCGCAAAGTGTCACAGCAATCCGGATTATATGAAGAAGTTCAACCCCGGGGTTCCCGTCGACCAGTATGAGAAGTACGTGACAAGCGTCCACGGGATGAAAAACAAGGCAGGCGATCCGAAACCGGCGACTTGCGTGAGCTGCCACTCCAATCATCTAATCCGCGCAGTGAAGGATCCGCGGTCTCCCGTCTATCCGACAAATATTCCCCAGACATGCGCGAAGTGTCATAGCAATAAATCATACATGGCTCAATACCATATCCCAACTGACCAGTATGACAATTACAGGCAAAGCGTTCACGGGATAGCTTTGTTGCAAAATTCCGACTTGAGTGCCCCGGCCTGCAACTCTTGCCACGGTAATCACGGCGCGGTTCCTCCCGGAGTGGCTTCTGTTGCTTCCGTCTGCGGAACGTGTCACCAGGCGAATGCAGACCTATTCGACAAGAGTATTCATAAGACTGCATTCACGAAAGAAAATTTGCCGGGTTGCGTTGTCTGCCACAGTAACCATCTTGTCAAACCGCCGAGCGATACAATGATAGGCCTTACTGCCGGCGCCGTTTGCGCAGAATGCCACAAGCCTTCCGACTCTGCCGCCGTTTCGATCATGTCGATCAAAACAATTCTGGACAGTTTGACCGACGGTCAGAAGAATTCTTTGGGACTTATAGCACATGCCGAAGAGCTCGGGATGGATGTCTCGGACGCGAGCTACTCCCTGAAGGATGTAAACCAATCGTTGATTGAGTCACGAGTCCAGATCCACACTTTCGCCGTTGAGCCGGTGAGGACTGCTGCCGGGCCGGGACTAAAGATAGTTGCGGATGCCCAGAAGAGTGCGTTGAGCGCAATTGATGAATATTATTTCAGGAGACAAGGACTTGGAGTCGCCACCCTGGTCATCACTCTGCTGGTAGTCCTTTTGTATCTGAAAATTAGAAAAATAGAAAGGAAATCAAGTCGATGAAACGAGTAATAGCCCTATTGATAATTGTCTTCGCTTTTATGGTTGGAGTGAGTTTGACGTTTGCTCAATCAGCAACGCCGTCTGACAGTACACACAAATATGTGGGAGCAAACAAATGCAAGTTATGTCACAGCGCAGACAAGATTGGCGCGCAGTTCAAGATCTGGGAAGCCTCAAAGCACGCTCAGGCTTTTGTTGATCTTGGATCCGATACCGCTAAGGCCGTTGCGAAGGCACGTGGCATCGCTGATCCGCAAAAAGCACCCGAATGTTTGAAGTGTCATGTGACCGGATATGGCCTCCCTGCAGGCATGTTCGATGCATCATTCGACCCGACACAAGGCGTACAATGCGAAACATGTCATGGATCTGCAAGTGATTACTGGAAGATGTCAACAATGAAAGATATACATGACAAGAAAATCGACGGGGCACAAGTCGGCCTTATCATGCCAACCCAGGAACTATGCGTAAAATGTCATAATCAGGAAAGCCCCTTCTATCACGAATTCAATTTCTCTGCCGACAGCTCAAAGATCGCTCATCCACTTAAGGGAAGTTGAATTAACTCTTACCGATCAGCCGGCTTTGAGAGAATCAAGCTCGCAGCATTCCCCCCGAAGCCGGCTGCGTTGACCAGGATCTTCTTAATAGATTTGCTCTTATTTTTGAATACCACAGGATAAGGAAAATCGACAAAGTCATCGTTTGCGAGTATGAGAAGGGCATACTCGATACTCAATGCTGCGGAAGCTCCAAAAGTGTGCCCGATCAGCCATTTGTTTGATACAAGGATCGGTAAAATTTTTCCGAATATCAACTTTACAGCATTCAATTCGCTTGCATCTCCCCGGATCGTCCCGGGCGCATGAAGAATTATAAGGTCAACAGGAGAGTCGGTTGACATATTCTTCAAAGCCATCGTCATCGACTTTTGTAAGGCATCTCCCTCCTCGGTGATCGCCACCGGATTCTGTGAGTTTTCCTGTGCATAACCGAACGACTCGATGACTCCTAACACATTTCCTTTTTCCCTTGCAGGCTTATTACTCGCAAACTGTTCAAGCGCAAAAAGAGCCGCGCCTTCTCCAAGTGCCAGGGTATTACGGAGCGCAGACTCGCCCGCCTCTTCAGGAGATGAGCACGGCCTGCACGGATAACGAGCATCCATACCGTTCGTATAAATCCTGAGTGCCTTCATCTGCGCGATCGTGAATCCTGTAAGGGGCGCTTCCGCACCTCCTACGATAAACCTGTCCGCCATTCCGGCGCGCATCCACGCTATCCCGTTAAACACGGCATGAAGCGCCGTGCTGCATGTTACCGAATGACTGATCGCCGGTCCATCAGTTTCAATGTCATGGGCAACACTGCTTGAGATATTTCCGAGCGTTGTTAATGGCGATGTCAGCGGGAAGATCCGCTGCGAAGGGTCGTCAACATATGCTTTGTGATATTTCTCTAAAAGTTCTGTGGCGCCGCGCGAAGACCCGACATTCACTCCGATTTTATGCCCACCGTCATTCCGTTCCCACGCCGCCTGCTTTACCGCTTCGCGCGCGCAGTGCATTGCCATAATTACCGTCTTATCCAAGTATTGATAATCATCCTTTTCTAAGCGGATGGATTTTAATATGTCTTCAGACTGAATAGATAAACTTGCGACCGGTACCATCTCACCATTGAATGGTTTAGGTTTGATAAAAGATTCTCCACATCGATACGACTGCCAGATTTGTTCCGCATTGAAGCCAAGCGGTGAGATGGAACCTATCCCGGTAATTGCGATATAGTTTTCTGTCTTCTTCATTTCACGACCAATTCCCTACTGCATCCATCATAGAAAATATTGTCGAATAGACTCTATCCAGCTCCTCGTCCGTGATGCAATACGGCGGCATAAGGTATATGACGTTACCCAGAGGCCGGATAACGACGCCATGATCAAGACAAAAGCCATACATCCGGTCTCGTAGTGAATGAAGGTATGAAGTCTTCTCATCACTTCTTACGTCAAATGCCACTATAGTTCCAATCTGACGGACATTTTCCACGCGCGAATGTTCCCGAATCCGCGACATGAATTCTCTATGTTTTGATTCGATCCTCCTGATGTTATCCCAGGTCTCAGGCTTCTCAAAAAGATCGAGGCTGGCCAGGGCGGCAGCGCAGGCAACCGGGTTTCCCGTGTATGAATGTCCGTGGAAAAAAGTCTTGCTTCTGTCATCCGAGAGGAAGGCCTCATAAATTTTCTCCGTGGAAGATGTCGCGCCAAAAGCCATCGTTCCCCCCGTAATTCCCTTCGACATGCAGACGATATCAGGTATGTGTTTCAGGAAGTCGGAGGCAAAAAATTTACCTGTTCTCCCGAATCCCGTTAAGACTTCATCGGCGATAGTCGGGATCCTTTTTTCCTGGCACAAGTGAATAAGGTCATCAAGTGGCTCGTGGTTATAAACAATCATCCCTCCCGCTCCTTGCAACAGCGGCTCGAAAATAAATGCCGCCACATCGCCCTTTCTTGTCGCCCGTTCCAACTGGCTCAAGGATTCCTTTTCACTCCCCTTCAAAGGCGTATCTATGTAAACTACGTCAAATAGTAAATCACGAAATGGCGCGGTAAAAACATCCCGTTCGCTTACCGACATCGCGCCGAATGTATCGCCATGGTACGCATTGCGAAGGGCAACTATAGTTTTCTTATCGACCCCCTGGTTGTACCAGTATTGAAGCACCATCTTTATGGCAACTTCGACCGCCGTTGAACCGTTATCCGAGAAGAAAATTCTCGACTGATTCTGCGGCAGGACCTTGAGGAGTCGTTCGGCAAGTTCCACCGCAGGACGATGCGTATAGCCGGCGAAGATGACATGTTCCAGGATTTGAAGCTGCTCGTAAACTTTCTGTGCGATGTACCGGTTCGCGTGCCCGTGAACGCTCACCCACCATGACGATATCGCGTCGATATATTCCTTTCCGGCTTCATCATAAAGTCGCGCGCCTTCACCGCGCACGATTGCAACCGGCAAACCGGCAGTTTGCATCTGAGTGTAAGGATGCCAGATTACTTTTGCGTCGCGCTCGGATAGATTCATTTATTCAAAGATACGACTGAATAAACCGGCATACTTACTAATGACAGACTTGTTGATTACCTTCTCCTCATCGACGAATCCCAATAATTTCAATCCTGAATAATTCATAATAAAGTCGACCGTTCCTTTATTTTGTCCGCCATTAAAAATAATTCCAAGAATCGGGATTCCTTTTTCCCGGATGGCATCGATCGTGAGAAGTGTGTGGTTAATACTCCCGAGATAATGCTTCGATACGATTATTGCTTCGGCATCAAGCCGTTTAATCATGTCGACTACAACTTCGGAGTCGTTGACAGGAGACATTGCCCCGCCGGCTCCTTCGATTACGAGGTAGCGGTTTGTCGAGAAAGGCACGGATGAAGTGATTGTGTTCATGTCGATGGTGATCCCGTCAGCCGCCGCGGCAACGTTTGGAGAAATGGGCTGTGTTAAGCGATATGCCTCGGGATGAATGACCGAAACTGAATTCGATATAAGTCTCTTCACCGCAATGCTGTCGGAGTTATTAAGATCTCCTGCTTGTATGGGTTTCCAATAATCTCCCTGGAGTGCCTCCGTAAGAATTGCCGAAACAACGGTTTTCCCGATTCCGGTATGAATTCCGGTGACAAAAATCTTCCTCACGTTAATATCTTTGTTTTACTGAACTCAAATGTTTTCACCATTCCATCAATTTCTTCTTCCGTATTAAACGCGTGAAGGCATATTCTAATACGTTCGGATCCGCGTGGAACTGTCGGATGTAATATTGGCCGAACATCGAAGCCTGCCTGCTGGATCTCCTGTGCGACGGATTTCACATTTTCGTTTCCCGGAATGATTACGCACTGTATAGCACTGTCGCTTTCAATCATTTGTCGACGAAGATCAGGATTAATTTTCTCTTTAAAATATAAGATTCTGTTTTTCAGCTCGACGAGCTCGTCGCTATTCGATTCCAGAAGATTGTATGCACATTTAATGGACAATAAGCTATGAAATGGAAGTGCGGTCGTATAGATAAATGAACGAGCATAATTGATCAGGTAAGAACGGAGAGTTGGCGACCCGATTACAATTGCGCCGTGAGATCCCAGCGCCTTACCGAATGTGTAAAGCCTGGCAAAAGTCACATCCTCCAGTCCCAATCCGATGACTTTTCCGGCCCCCTTCTCTCCAAAGATTCCGGTCGCATGCGCCTCGTCTACAATCAGATTTGCGCCATGACGGACGCAGAGTTCTGAGATCTCGATAAGCGGAGCAGCATCACCGTCCATTGAATAGATAGACTCGACAGCAACAAAAATATTTCCCGTTGCCATTTCAAGTCTCTTTTTAAAATCTTCAACGTCGTTGTGTTTAAATGGGAACGCGTGCGCAAAGCTCAAGCGTATTCCATCTCTGATTGAAGCATGAGCGAGTTGATCGAAAAGTATAGTATCCGTTCTTTGCGGGATTGAAGAGAATATTCCCAGGTTCGCATCGTAGCCCGAATTAAAAATTAATCCCGCTTTTGCATGATGGAACTTCGCAATCCTGTCCTCAAGTTCCTCGCAGAACCGGCTGTTCCCCGATATGAGGCGTGACCCTGTCGAACCGACCCCCGCGTCAGAAAATTCTTTTTCTGCCTGACGAATCCTTTCCCTTAACATTTCGGAGCGGGAAAATCCAAGATAATCGTTCGAACAAAAGTCCACCAGAACATTCTCTGGAGTCCCGGAGGACGGAACAGGCAGCCTGCGCAAAGAATGGCTATGCTCCCTTTCGTCGAGCGCATGACGGAGTTTTTCTTCTATACCGTTCATCTTTGACTGTCAGCTGTTCGCAGTCTCGAACGGCTTTCTCGGTCTTAAGCCTAATATCGAAAACAGCTCTTCGTCATCATCGAGGGTTGGATTGGGAGTTGTCAATAGTTTGTCCCCCGCAAAAATGGAATTCGCGCCGGCAAGGAAACAAATAGCTTGCGCCTCTTGCGAAAGCTGAAGTCTTCCTGCGGAAAGCCGGACCATCGCCTTCGGCATGAGTATTCTTGCGGTCGCAATCATTCTAGCGAACTCCCACGCGTTCACGGGCTTCTGATTTTCCAGAGGTGTTCCTTCCACGGGAACAAGCGCATTTATAGGAACCGACTCCGGATGAGGATTGAGATTTGCAAGGGTCATCAACATCGCGATCCGGTCGTCAACCGATTCTCCCATGCCGATGATTCCGCCGCAGCAGACTGTGATATTTGCCTTCCGGGTATTTTCAATCGTGCTAAGGCGATCGTAGTATGTCCGCGTCGTAATTATTTTTTTATAAAACCCTTCGGAGGTATCGACGTTATGGTTATACGCGTACAAACCGGCTTCCTTAAGTTTCTTCGCCTGTTCTTCTGTTATCATTCCCAGTGTCGCGCAAACCTCAAGGCCAAGGTCGTTAACACCCTTTATCATCAGAAGTACACGATCGAAATCCTTATTGTCGCGCACTTCACGCCATGCAGCCCCCATGCAGAATCGAGTTGCGCCCGCTTCCTTAGCCCTGCGGGCTTTTTCCATAACCTCATCAAGCGAAAGAAGTGGCTGGACTTTGACTCCGGTCTCATAATGTACCGACTGTGAACAATAACCGCAGTCCTCCGAACATCCGCCCGTCTTGATCGACAGAAGCGAACAGACCTGGACCTCAGACGGATCATGGTACACCCTGTGAATACCGGCAGCCTTATAGATCAGATCAAGCAAAGGCAAATTATATATGTCCTCTATTTCAATTTTAGCCCAATCATGACGGACACCTGCAATGATTTCATTTCCCGCATACGGGATCTTCGGAATGGATTCCATCGACATCTTCTCTCTGTTCTGAATGACTTATTGTGCTCTGGGTAATACCAATTATTAAAAATATAATCTCATCCGACGGATTCTCAAAGGAAGAAGGAATGTTTGGGTAATTTTTTTGAAAACCACGGGATGGCTATATTTTTAATGACTTAAATTGGTCCGTAATTTCAAACGAAAGCCAGGTATTAGTATAATGGTTAACAGTCTTTCCAGAATCCGCAAATCGGCGTTGACGATTTTTCTTTGCTTATTGATTCTCCCAATAATCCACCCGAACAGATCCGATGCGCAAATAAGCGATAAATTGAAGTACGAGAAAGAAGTAAAAGAAGAATTTCTGCACTCATGGAACAATTATAAGAAGTACGCGTGGGGGCACGACGAGCTCAAACCGTTGAGCAAGACTTATCATGACTGGTATAAAGAATCTCTTCTTATGACGCCCGTCGATGGATACGACACGATGGTGCTGATGGGATTGAAGGCCGAGGCAGATGAAGCCAAGGAGCTAATCCTCACCAAACTTTCATTCGATAAAGATATGGAGATCCAGGCATTCGAGATTACTATCAGAGAACTCGGTGGGCTTTTATCAGCCTATGAACTTAGCCGTGATAAACGCTTCCTGAATCTTGCGGCTGACCTCGGGAACCGGCTCCTTCCGATTTTCAATTCTCCGACCGGAATGCCCTACAGATACGTAAACCTTAAGACGGGAGCGACGCGAGACAGCATATCTAATCCTGCTGAGATAGGATCTCTGACGCTTGAATTCGGGACATTGAGTAGACTTACAGGTAATCCAATTTATTTTGCGAAGGCCAAAAAGGCCGTTACGGCATTATTCAACAGGCGGTCATCTATAGGTCTGGTGGGAACCTGGATAAATGTAAATACAGGGAAATGGACCGACAGGGATAGCCACATAAGCGGCGCAATTGATTCTTACTACGAATATCTACTGAAGGCATCACTCCTCTTTAATGATCAAGATTTTAAGAAAATGTGGGACGAAAGTGTTCAAGCCGTCAACAAATATTTGGCAGATACTGTCGACGGAGAATTATGGTACGGACATGCCGACATGGACACGGGAGTTGTTAGAGGAAAGTTTTTCGGCGCTCTCGACGCATTCTTCCCTGCGGAACTTGCGCTGGGCGGAGATTTAAAAAGAGCGGAGAAACTGGAGAACTCATGCTACAAAATGTGGCTCTATTACGGGATAGAACCGGAAGAGATAAATTACACGACCATGAGTATAGATTATCCGCAATATTATCTGCGGCCGGAAAATATCGAATCAAATTATTACCTATACAAATTTACACGTCAAAAGGAATACCTCTCCCGCGCGGAGACCTATTTCAACACGCTCGTTTACAACTGCCGTGTCGAAAACGGCTATGCTTCATTGAACGATGTTAGGACAAAAGAAAAGATCGATGAGATGCCGAGCTACTTCCTCGCGGAAACTTTGAAATACCTTTATCTGACATTCGCGCCGGATTCCGTCTTCGACTTCAACGGTCATATTTTCAATACCGAAGCACATCCGCTTCAGAAGAATTTCAAATGATACTAATCGCGGCTTCTGTTTAACGCTCCGCAGCTCTCCCTCACGACCAGCGTCGGGGAGAACATGGTATGAAGAATTTCCATATCCGGGGATGACATCCTCTTTACGAGACGTTCCACTGCGAGCGACCCCATCTGGTACATCGGCTGGCGCATCGTGGTTAGCTTGATATGTGTGGCAAGCTCGATATCGTCAAATCCAATGACCGCGACATCTTCGGGGACCTTGAACCCAAATTCATCCAGCGCAGCAATCGCACCCATTGCCTGAATATCCGACGAAATAAAAAATGCTTTCGGCATGTTTTTACCCATCTTAATAAATTCAAGCATAGCTTCATATCCGGCTTCCCGGTTGAAACCATCCAATTTTATGTTGCTTCCCGTCTTCACGAACTCTTCAGAAAAGGGAAGCCCCTGATCATGGAGAGCCCGTTTATAACCTTCGAGTCTCTCCAGAGCCGGCGTGCTGGCTAACTGGGCACTGACCATGCCGATCGAGCGGTGTCCAAGCTGAATGAGGTGCTTCACCGCTGTACACGCCCCTTCAGTGTTTGCCACAGAAATAGAATCAAACTCAGGAAGAGACGTATCCACCAACACGACTGGAAGCTTCGATTCCTTTAATAGAGGAACAGCGCTTGGCGGAAGCTTCATTGAGAAAAAAAGAAGCCCATCGACCCTTCCCCGTTGAAGAGCCCGATTGATGTGAGACTCGATTTGATCGGCATTATTGACCCCATAAAGAACCAAGTCGTAACCGAATTCTGAAGTTTTATCCTGAACACCATGGAGGACACCGGCAAAGAAATAGGTCGAGAAAAAAGGAATAATCGCCGAAATCGTTTCCGAATGGCGGCGTGCAAGCCGCTGAGCATAAGTGTGCGGCTGGTAGCTTAATCGTTTGGTAACCTCAAGAACACGCTTTTTCGTTTCGGGAGTAACGTTTGGTGAGTTGTTCAGAACACGCGAGACTGTTCCAATCCCGACCCCCGCTTCGCGTGCAATATCATAAATTGTAACTCTCGAAACCATATCTTCCCTTTCATCCTCCCTCGGTGAAAAAAGTGTTTACCCGCAACAGACTAATGAGACAGTAAGGGGCTTTCGACTCTTTCCGTTGAGATCCCTGCATGAAAAGTTATGGTGAACTTAGATAATATTCAACCTGAAGTCATAACTTCGAGACCTCCTCCACTCTTTCGGGATCTGTGGACAAGTAAAATGCAGACAACATTCCGCCATTTCATACCTGCCCAAATATCCATATAATCCAATCAGTCTTTTACGATCTCAGGTTGCAGTTCGGAGAGAGGCTCTTTTGCTTTCTTTCCAAAGAGCGCCTTCACTTTTAGTTGTGCTCTCTCAACCAGGACGTAAACCACAGGGACAAGAATCAGCGTCAGGAACATCGAGCTGAGAAGTCCGCCGATAATTCCCCAGGCGAGCCCGCTTTTCCATTCGGAACCCGAGTCAGTGGAAAGAGCCAGCGGCAGCATTCCGATAACCATGGCGGTTGTCGTCATCAAGATCGGTCTTATCCTGCTTTCGCCTGCTTCGATCAGTGCTTCATAAATCGACAGACCGTCTTCTCTTCTCTTTTGGTTCGTGCGGTCCACAAGCAAAATAGCATTCTTGCCGACAAGCCCTACTAACATTATAATTCCAAGGATGGAAAATATGTTCAATGATTTCATCGTCAACGCGAGGGCGAGGAACGCTCCTACCATTGCAACCGGTATGGAGAACAGAATCACAAACGGGTCGACGTAGGAATCATACAAGGCAATCATTACGAGATAAACGAAAATGATTGCGGCAATCAACGCAAGTCCGAGACTTCCAAAAGCATCTGCCTGGTTCTTAAGATCTCCCCAGTAAGCAATATCAACGCCGGCAGGAAGTTTCTCTTTCGCCATCGCATTCTTGATATCCTGTCCGACACTTCCCGTGGGGCGGCCGATTACTTGAGAATATACGGTCACAGCATTTACACGGTCGAATCTCTGCAACCCGGTCGGTCCGGTAGACTGATAAACGTTCGCAAACTGCTGAAGCTGGATTGCCTGACCCCGATTGTTTATGAATGTCATTTGCTTCAGATCCGATATCTTCGATCTGTCAAATTTATCTAACGAGACAAGAATGTTATAATCGTCATTCCCATCCCTATATTTTGCATCGTCATTACCCTGCATCGCGACTTGCAGGGCGGCACCAACGTCGACGATCGAGAGACCGAAGTCAGCAAGTTTCTGACGGTCTATATCGACTCTCATCTCAGGATTTCCTGCCTCTGTCGACAAACGGACATCGGCAGTCCCCGGAATTGACTTTACCACCATTTCCAGAATCTCAGCGGATTTCATGACGTCATCTCGATTTGATCCGTTGACAATCAACTGAATAGGAGTCTGGTTCGCCGTTCCGAAAAGCCCGATAGGATTGACCCGCACCTTTACACCGGGTATCCCGAGAGCAAAGTTTTTGATTTCTTCTCCAACCTCATCCGTGGACATCTTTCTCTCCTCTTTTGGAACGAGCTCCACATCGAGTTCGGAACTGTAATTGGATGTTTGACCGATCAAGCCTTCATTTGAAGCACCAACCTGGACGAAATCGCTCTTGACCTCCGGAAGGTTGTTAATATACTTTTCCACTTTCTGAGTTACAAAATTCGTGTTGTCAAGCGAATAATCGGAAGGAGTCTCCAGAGTAACTGCAAACTCTCCCCTATCGGATTGAGTAATAAATTCTGCTCCAATAAAACCAAGTGGTGCCAGTGAAAGAGCGGCGAAGAATAGGACCGCGGAAATCGTGACCACCTTCCATTTATTGTTCAGGCTCCACTTCAATATGCCGAGGTAGTTTGCAACCAGCTTGTGAAAGTACTTTTCAAACTGCAGGGCGAATTTGCCAATGAAGGTCCCTTCGCTCATCTCTTCAATTTTGCTGATTCTCGAAGCGAGCAATGGTGTCACGGTAAAAGAGACGAAAAGGCTTAGCAGCGTCGATATAACCACGACCACAGAGAACTCGCGGATTATGTTTCCGATCAAACCGTTGGTCAGCGCGAGCGGGACGTAAATCACGACATCGACCATGGTTATTGAGAGCGCGGCAAATCCAATCTCGTTTCTTCCATTAATTGCGGCAGTCTTCGGGTCTTCCCCTTTTTCGAGATGATGGTGAATGTTTTCTATGACAACGATCGAGTCGTCCACCAGAATACCCACGACGAGTGACAGACCCAACAAGGTCATCAAGTTTAGAGTGTACCCAAGCGCAAACATCACGACGAATGTGGAAAGGATCGACGCAGGGATCGCGAGCAATACAATGAACGAATTGCGATAGCTGTGGAGAAAGAGGAGCATTACTATTGCCACAAGAACGACCGCCAGCATGAGGTCGAATTTTACGCCGTTTGCTGCGTCAATCGTAAATTGTGATGCGTCCTGTGAAATGTTGAACTTGACGTTTTCGGCCTGATAATCTTTCTCGATTCTTGTCAATTCAGCCCGCACGAGCCTGCTGACATCCACGGCATTAGCATCGGTCTGCTTCTGCACAAGGATACCCACAGATGTTACTCCGTTAATCCTGTTGATGGTCGTGTATTCTTTATGTCCGTCTTCGACGTCGGCAACATCCGAAAGTTTCACGTCACCGCCATCTTTAGATTTCTCAATAATAAGATTCCTGATCTCGTCTACCGATGAAAATTTCCCTGCAAGACGGACTATCAACTGGTTGCTTCCGTTTTCAAGTTTGCCCGTCGGAAAATCGACATTAGAATTTTGTATTACATTCAAAACCTGCAAAATGGATAACCCGTAAGATTTGAGTTTGTCCGCGCTCAGGTTGACTCGGATTTCTCTTTCATCACCGCCGACAAGCGTGACCTGACCTACTCCGGAAATTTCGGAAAGTCTCGGCTGAATCCTGTCGATGATAAACTGATAAAACTGCGTAGAGGGCATGTTGCTCGTGACACCCATCCTCAAAATCGGAATTGCATCAAGCTCAAACTTCGAGATTGCTGGTGTTTTCACACCGGATGGAAGAGTACTGACGATTTGATCGATCTTTTGCTGGGCCAGCTGCATCTGGACGTTTACATCGGCAGATTGCTGGAACTGTATTGTTACAAAGGAAACTCCTTCGTTCGATATCGAAGTCATGTTGTCAATTTGATCGAGAGAAGAGACTGCATCCTCTACCGGTTTTGTCACCGAGTTTTCCACTTCATTCGGAGAGGCTCCGGGATAAATCGTTGATATGGTCAACACAGGCGGCGTAATTTTCGGAAGGAGTTCGTAATTCAACCTTGACAGGCTGAAGAGCCCGAGGAGGGCCAACGCGCCGAATATAACCACAACCAATGAAGGCCTTTTTATCGCTAACTCTGTTAATGTCATTTCATGAATCCTTTTTCAACTTATTCATCATTCTAATTTATGGGAGCTGATGTTTCGACGATACTTACTTTATTTCCGTCCTGAAGATTATTCTGTCCGTTGACGACTACATTTTCTCCTTCGTTCAATCCGCTCAAGACTTCCAGATAATTGTTATAAGTGGTACCGACCACAACATTCCTTAATTTTGCAATCCCATTTTCGACAACATAAACCTGCGGTTCTTCAACGCTTCCCACTAAAGCTTGTCTGGGTATTACCAGATATTTACCGCCGGTCTTTTTAGCAAATAACACATGGGCAAACATTCCCGCTTTAAGCGGATGCTCTTTGCTGTTTGAGAAATCTACTTCGACCGGGTACGTATGGGAGGCATCCCCTTTTGCGCTGATGGTTTTTATCGAACCGGAGAATTCCACGCCCGGATAGACTCCAGTGGATATCTCCACTTTATCTCCAACTTTCAGATTGAACACATCATGCTCATCCACGTTCACCGTGGTTTTCAATTTCGAAATATCGACGACGTCTGCAACCACAGTCTTGCTATTTACATAGTTACCGATATCCACTACACGGGAAGTAACTATACCTGAAATCGGTGTTGTCACTTTAGTGTCTTCATACTGCCTCCGCGCCACCACGTACTGGTCATTAGCTGTTTCATACGCTAGTTCCGCATTCTCCAGCTGCGATTCGGTCACAGCTTTTTCTTTAGACAACTCCTGGAACCTCTCGTAATCCTTCTTTGCTTTTTCAAAATTAACCTGGGCGGCGCCCATCGCTGCGCGCGCCAACTCGTCGTCAATTTGTATCAAGACGGAACCTGCGGGCCTGTAATCGCCGACATCCGCCAGAACTTTCGTCACTTTGCCCTGAGCTTCTGAAACTATCGCCACATCGTTGTTGGCGTCGATGGTACCCACCAGATCAATGTTGTCTGCGATATCTTTCTTGCTTACCGTCGCGATACTGACAGCATAAGCGTCGAGTGTTGACTTCTTTGTCTCTGCCTTTATTTGAGAACGGTTGTGCAGCAAGACAACAATAATTAATGCAACTGCAATTACAACGACTGAATATATTTTTACCTTTTTCATTTATCACCTCAATCTTTTAATCTTCAATTTTATCCTGACTCGTTCCCGAGATCGTTAAATAACACAATGCAAATAAAGAGTATACGAAATCTCTGTACTCATCATCCGGGTCTTTGCTTTTCGGGCTTGGTTTTATCCTTTTCGCATGTCTTTGCTCGATGAAATCTTCATTCGAGCCGTTTGATGAAAAGGCTTCCGCAAAAGTTCGTCCCTCAGTTTTCAACAACACTCTTCGCATTACTCTTTTCCCCTTTCGCACCGTATGAAATATATTTCTTCCTTCCCTCTTCCGTTAAGATTCCTTCAAATATTATTTTGGATATAGCCTCGAAAACCTGCGGACCACTGTAAGGCAATTCGGACAGGACCTCGGGCGTCATAATCGATTCAACTGCGTTCGTATAGAGAAGAATAATGATGTCACGGTTCAAGTCCCCTCTCAGGATGCCGCTCTCGAATCCCGTCGATAGAAGCTGCCTGATTTTTTCCAAACTTTTTTCTTTCTTGAAGGCGTGAATGTCCTTCCAGACTTCCGGGACAAGTTTTTGCAGGTCGTGGAACCGGTTGACTTTCGAAGTTCGTTCACCAAAATAGTCAAGAGTTTTTCTGAACTTGCCGACAAAATCAAGATCTTCCTGACGCCAGATTTCATCGATGTGGTCCATGAACTCACATTGTCTGTTGGTAATTAGTTCGCGCAATAAAGTCTCTTTGTTCGGAAAAAACTTGTAAAGAGTCTTCTTGCTTATACCGAGGCCGGAAGCAATTTCTTCCATTGTCACCTTCGAATAGCTGTGTTCAAGAAACATCTCTTCAGCTTTGACAAGGATTCTCTCTCGTTTTTCCTTTTCTTCGCTTGACATTGTAGTCCTTTCTTTACGAACGAAACGATTTATGTTTATTTCGTTTCCTTCATACGCTAAAAAAAGCAGCTAAATGCTGCATTTTAAACGATAGAAACGATATTCGTTTAATTCGTTTCCAATTTAACTAAACCGGACTGTTTTGTCAAGTAAAGTTTGTGTTAAGAATTTCGCGCCAAAGATTTTCTTCATTTCATCTCTCTTTTCTTTAAGACGAATCTGATGAGATAATATTTTAGAAAAGAGAGAGGCCCCGCTCAGTCATTTTTCCTCACCAATTTGTAATCTGCAAAGGTCTTCCATGTTCCCTGAAGATTTCCATCCTCAAGAAGGAACCTCCATGTATCATTCGCGGGATCGTAAGTGAAGGTATCTCTAAATGGTTCGTTCGAAAAATTGAAGAGAATGACAAGTGTATCTCCTTTGCACCTCCCATATCCCAGTACCGAACCGGCGGAATCTACTCCGAAGTTGTCAAGCCAGAATGTAATATAACAGGCACGGGCGGTGTCAAAGCCAATGTAAACATCGGCTTCGTATGGAGAAGGTGTAGCCAGGTCCTTCATATACATGTGCACTAATTTATCATGCAGCACGCGGGCGGCTTCGAACGAATACTGTACCGGCTTACCTTCCACTTCACCAGGCATATCCCATGTCCCAACGAGGTGAGATAAAAGCAGTTCTCCATTTGAAGACACACCCTTTGTCTGAGAGAAAGCGACCGGTAAACACATCATGACAATTACAATCGCTACCTCTAATAATGAATTAATCTTTCTCATTTCTTCTCCTGATTTATTAGAAAAATAATCTTTCATGCTTCCAACTGACGAATCGAAGGCCTTCCTAACAGACTGCTCCAGCCGGTTATGATTCCGAATTGAGAATGTTACCACAAGCTGAAATAATCCAACGCCCATACTGAGCCCACCCGCGGTTACCAATATTTGTTTTGATGTCTTCATGCCCTGGCCTCGGTGATTTGTGTTAATGATGATAGTTCATTGCCCTGATAATTTTACGTGCCCGCCTGTCTTCCTTATGGTCGTGTACGACAAGAAGCGCGTGAATAACGGCCGGGATCCATAATAAGAAACATAAGAAAAAATTCAACAATGCCTGTACCGGCTTGCCACTAAGCAAAACTGCAACTGGCGGAAGAAAAAAAGCTAAGATGTATAACATGGCATTTCTCCTTTTACAAAATTACGTAACTGACCCTGGACAGTTTCAACCGGTTCACTTCGCATACTTATGTCGTTGTTTATTCACGTAGTACCTCACCATCGGCCTCGACTTCGAAGTCCTGTCGACAATTTCAAAACCTGCACGATCAAATGATTTTAGAAGTCCGACCCACAAGAATGAATCAGGCCATGTTTTCTGAGTTGGAATTGCAGGATATGCCTCAATTATTTTTATTCCGCTCTTTCTTGCGTACTCGATAGCCCCGATAAGAAGTGCAACCGATACTCCTTGCCTTCTGAACTCTTTATGAATGAATGTGCAAGGTATCGACCATACAGGGTTGTCATCTATTCGCTTGTGGACCCGTGAATTTTCAAGCTTTAAAAAATCTTCTCTTGGCGCGAACGCAAGCCAAGCAATCGGCTTACCTTCATGAATCGCGAGCAACCCGACGGGCTTGCCGGACCATACGATCTTACGCATCGCATTTCGGTTTCCGTTCTTGACTTTTCCTTTGACGAAATCAGTCTTTTTCAGCCGGTAATACATGCACCAGCAATTTCCACATGCGCCTTTTTCTCCGAAAAGTTCCTCGAACTTACCCCAGTTCTTCTTCGTAACCGGTTCGAAACAGAGATGTCGTATAAAACTCTCTTTAGATTCATGTCCTTTAATCCCACCTGTCTTTCCCCGACTTCCGGCCACCCGTTCCATCCTTCCTGTTCTGATTCTTGATCTTACGCCATCAGGGCTAAACAGTTATTTCCCCCGTCATGTACGTAACGGCCTTCCCTGCAACTTTCACTTTATCACCCAGGTCCTCACAATATATCTTCCCGCCTCTTTTTGAAACCTGCAAGGCGCTCATACTCTTCTTATTTAATTTTTTTGACCAATACGGAATAAGTGTAGTATGAGATGAACCCGTCACGGGATCTTCCGGAATTCCGGCTTGTGGAGCAAAGAAACGCGAGACGAAGTCAGTTTCTTTTCCATGTGAAGTCACTATCGTACCACGCCCTTCCAAATTTTTCAATTTATCTAAATCAGGATTCAGGTTCACAACTTCATCTTCATTACTTAGTACCACCATAAAATCCTCGAGCGACTTCAATACTTCCAACGGCCGGACTTTTATTCCATCGATGAGATCATGAGGTGCCTCGCAAACGACCCCCGGCCTGCTCGGGAATATCATGGACATGATATTCCCGCCGTAAATAACGCGCAGTAACCCGCTCTTGGTTTTGAAGCTGATCTCATCAGGCCGGTAATCAAGATGCTCTTTGAAGACAAAAGCTGTCGCGAGTGTCGCATGACCGCAGAGAGCAACTTCGACAATGGGAGTGAACCATCTTAATTCAAAGGCCGCGCCTTTCTCAACCACAAAGGCAGTCTCAGCAAGGTTATTCTCGGCGGCAATTTTCTGCATTGTCTCGTCAGGGAGCCATTCCTGCAGAATGCATACTGCTGCCGGATTTCCGTGAAATCTTTCTTCTGTAAACGCATCGATCTGATAAATAGGAATTTTCATCTTCGGTTATTCCAGAGTGTAATTAAAAAAAGATAAGGAAGTCGAGACAAATTAAATAAGGCGTCCCCGGTTCTGCACAATCCTGAACAAAGGAGATAGGCTTCGATGGTGGACTCTACCCATTACGAGAAGATGTCTCCCTTCTTAAACTGCCAAATGCTCACGAGATTGATTAGAACACCAATACCGAGGAGAATCCCGATATTTGGCAGGATGTCTATGGTTCCGACCCCTCTCCAAAGAACTTCAAGGAAACCATCCATAGCCCAGTAAACAAAGGTGAGTTTGCTGAAGAACTGGATCGACGACGGCATGAGAAAAGTCGGAAACCATGCACCGCCGATCGCACTCATTGTCAGGATCAACAAAGTCCCAAGGCCATTAGCTTGCTGCCTTGTCTTTGAAATCGCAGCCAAGAGCATCCCGAAAGATGTACATGCCACCGAGGCGGATAGAATTATCAACATGAGGTTAAGAAAATTTGAAAATATGTCCACCTGGAACATCTGCCAGCCCACGACAAACATGAAAAGCAATTGAACGATCGCGAGAGACATATTGAATAAATATTTACTCCAGAGGATATGAACACGCGAAACAGGAGATGTAAGTATTCTCAGCATCACTCCCGATTTTCTTTCGTCAAATAGAGACGACGACGAAGCAGTCAGCGCAAACAGGAGAAAAGTCAACGCCCATCCGCCAATACTTCTTGTCGCCCACTGGTTTTTCAACTTTTCGCCGACAACCTGCTCTTTATCGATCCGCACGATGTTATTCATGAAATTTGCGTTGGCCCTTGACGTATCACTGTCGCCACGAGAGATATTCCAGCGGTCTGGATTTAGAAAAATACCTGTGTCGACTTTGAAATATTTTCCGACAAGAGATGCCAGACCTTTATTGAAAGCCCGGCCAGAATCACCGCCGAGAAATTTCTTTGCCTGGCGAAAACCGCTTTGGGCAATGATCGACGGAAAGTGACTAAAGACCGCTTGTTGAAGGAGCCCGTCCACTGTTTCCATCTCTATTTCATTTTTCGGATCATAGTAGAATTTCAAATTGAGTGCTGTCGACGTGTCTGTATAAGCGTCGGCGGGAAAAACGATACCGGCAGTAGCCTTTCCCTTCTGAACATACTCTTTGATCGATGCCGTATCGAACGGAATAATTTTTCCCTGATCGTTTATCATTGAATCAACGACCTGAAAGGCTTTCATGGTGTCCAGAGTCGACACGATTTGCCTGGCAACATTGGAATTGCTCCGGTTAAGTACCGCGATCGGAATTCCCTGCGGGCCCGAATCCCCCCCGGTAAATATCGAACCGAAGATGAACATGAGCACCAGGGGGACAATGAACGTCAGGACTACAGACATCCTGTCGTTTAAAAAAAGTCTGTATGAATTCTTAAAGAGTTGGAAAACAGTTTTCAATCCCGCAGCCTCCTTCCCGTTAGCTGCAGAAAAAGCGCTTCAAGGGTCGGGCGCTGCAGCTCAACCCATTGATACTTCAGTCCTTTTTCTTCGATGCGGGCAAAGAACTTTGAAAGCGTAAATCCGTTTGTGGGCTTCAATTCAAAGTGGTCGTCTTCTTCGAGAAGGTCACCGAAGGCTTGAAATACATCCCGCTGCTTAAGAGTCGATGGATTCTTTGCGATGAGAATTGTCTCGTCATAAGGAAGCTTCTCCAGAAGTTCATCGGTTGTTCCGAGTGCTATTATGGATCCATGATCTATGATTGCAACTTTACTGCAAAGTCGTTCGGCCTCTTCCATATAGTGAGTCGTGTAAACGATTGTTTTACCCTGCCGGTTAAGCATTTCCAGGAAATCGAAAATCGCATTGCGTGATTGCGGATCGACACCAACCGTAGGTTCATCGCATAACAAAACAGTTGGATCATGGAGCAGGCTTGCTATTATATTTAGACGTCGTTTCATACCTCCGGAAAAAACCTTAACCTTATCCTTCCGTCTTTCATATAATCCGACGGCGTTAAGCTGCTCCTTGATCCGCTCATGCAGAACCTTCAGCTCCACATCGTAAAGTTTCCCGAACATCTCCAGGTTCTCCTGGGCATTAAGCTCGTCGTAGAGCGCGATTGATTGCGGCACGAAACCGATATCTCTTCTTATTTCAAGATTGGCCTGTGAAACGGCTTTACCATTTATCGTGATTGCTCCCCCGTCGGCATTCAGATAACCGACAAGGAGACTCATCAGAGTAGTCTTACCAGCCCCGTTCGGACCTAAAAGTCCGAAAAATTCCTTCTCGTTGATTTCAAGAGTTATTTTGTCAAGAGCGACAACGGATGGAAAATTTTTAGTAACCTGCTGAACGGTAATCAAAACCTTACTTTGACTCTCTTTCTCTCGTGTTGCTCTTGCCCCACGACGGTTGCGTAAGATATCATGTATCAAGTTCTACGTGGATGGATGGAAACAAGTTACATATCCATTCAGATCAATTCCATTTCCCGCTGGCTCCCGCCACGCTGAATCTTCCGGCGCCAAGGAAGAAGAGCGCCAGGCCCGTCAGCAAATAGAATGCGTCTATCTCTATTCCCCACCCTCCACCTGGATTGATGGACGACATCCTAGCATGCGAGACAAGTACGATAGCCATGAACAAATCGAAAGCGATAACGAGTGCGGCCGGGCGTGTCCAGATCCCGAGTATAATCAGGACTGGCGCGACGATTTCTCCGACAAATACTCCGTATCCTACGAAGAACGGGATATGGGACGCACTCAACAGTCCCTCCATCCACCCAATGCCGTGGATAAGTTTTGATACGCCATGGAACAGCAGTAAACCTCCAATAGTGAAGCGCAAAAGCAGCTTGCCAATATTTTGTCCGAACTCGCTCATCTTAATTCCTCCTGTGGATTTGGTAAAATTTGATTAGAAACCTATTGTAAACCGCTGACGAATGAATTGCGGTTTCTCTATTTCATCGACCAGTGCGACTGCGTAATCCTCAATCAAAATTTTGCTTTCGCCTTTTGAATAGAAGACCGGTTCATCTTTGCCAAGCCGGAATTTGCCGGTTTGAACGCCCGGCTCGATCATTACTAAACAAGGCCAACCGATCGAAAGTTCGCCGCCTGTCACCATGTTAACAATCCATATTACTTCAGGAATCATTGATAAGAATTCGTCAGGATTTTTCTTCTTCCTATCGCCTTGCAACCTCATTCCATTCATACGATATTATGGTCGTTAATCAAGACAAGGAGGAGAAATGCCGCTGAACAAATTGAAGAGCAATCCCGTTTCAGTTCCTGGCAAGTTTGTCAAATACGCCAACGGGAGTAAAATACTCATGCACGTATTTCATGTTCTGTCTGCTAATATTATAAAATTAGTCGCCGTTGCATTCATCACTATGATTCCATATTTAACCAGAGGTCAATCATTGAACTACCCTTCAGCACGAAGAGACAGTCTCGTTAACGACTATTTCGGAACAAAGGTCGCCGCTCCATATCAATGGATGGAGGACCAGGAAAGTCCGGAGGTCGATTCATGGATCAAGGCAGAGAACAAAATCACATTCGACTACCTGGACAAAATCCCGTTCCGCACTTCCATCACCAACCGCATAACAAAACTCTGGAATTACGAGAAAGTAGGCGTTCCGAGTCGGGAAGGAGGAATTCTTTTCTACAGCAAAAACTCCGGACTCCAAAATCAGAGCCCGGTATTCATGCAGAAAACTTTGACGGCGAAATCCACGATGATCCTCGACCCAAATAAGCTTTCTCCTGACGGTTCGCTCGCTTTGTTGGATTACCAATCTTCTCCAAATGGGAAATACCTCTGCTACGGTCTTTCGCAAGGCGGATCAGATTGGGAAGAACTTCACGTCAGAGACTTAACTACCGGAAAAGATCTGGCAGATACAGTTCGCTGGGTAAAGTTCTCAGGAATCTCGTGGACAAATGACAACGAGGGATTTTTCTACTCCCGCTTCCCCGAGCCGAAACAGGGGGAGGCTTTAACAACTGAGGCTGTCGGGCAGCAGCTTTATTATCATAAGATAGGTACGCCACAAAACGAAGATAAGCTCTTCTATGATTTGAAAGACTATCCCGGCTGGTATGTCGGCGGCAGCGTCATGGAAGACGGACGATTCCTGTTTATTTATTTGAACGAAGGAACAGAATCAAAAAATAAAGTATTCTATGTCGATTTAAAGAATCCGGCCCATCCCGATTTCTCATCACCGATCAAGACTCTGTTTGAAAAAGATAATGCGGAGTATTATCCGCTCGGAAACGTGAGGACCACGATATTCATGCAAACAACCCTTGATGCCCCTAACAGGCGCATCGTTTCGTTCGATATCACCAACCCAGATTCATCGACATGGAAGACTGTCGTCCCCGAAGCAGAGAATGTTATCGAGCAGTCCCTTCTTGCCGGAGGAAAAGTTGTAGTAAGATACCTCGCTGACGCGAAGAGCGAAGTTGGGTTCTACTCGCTCAATGGAAAACCTGAGGGGACTTTAAAGCTCCCCGGCATCGGTACGGTCGATGGGTTGAACGGACGGTTCGACACACCGGAACTGTTCTACGTTTTTACTTCCTTCCTCTACCCGACTACGGTGTTCCATCATGACTTTAAGACCGGAAAGGAAACAACCTTTCAGCCGCCGCACGTCGATTTCAAGCCGGGCGATTACGAGACCAAACAGGTTTTCTATCGCTCAAAAGATGGTACTCGAGTCCCCATGTTCATAACGGCAAAGAAAGGGATTAAGCTTGACGGGAACAACCCGACGATACTTTATGCCTACGGCGGTTTCAATATCAGCATAACCCCTTCTTTCAGCATTTCAAATATTGCTTGGCTCGAGTTGGGAGGAATCTACGCCGTAGCAAATCTCCGTGGAGGAGGAGAATACGGCGAGGCGTGGCATCACGCCGGCATGAAAGAGAAGAAGCAGAACGTATTTGATGATTTCATCGCCGGGGCGGAGTACCTGATAAAGGAAAAATACACTTCGACTCCACGGCTCGGTATTGAGGGTTATTCGAACGGCGGCCTCCTCGTGGGAGCCTGTGAAACTGAGCGGCCGGATCTTTACGGCGCCGCCTATGCTGGAGCCGGTGTAATGGACATGCTGCGGTACCAGAAATTTTCGGCGGGAGTAGGCTGGGTGCCGGAATACGGATCATCGGATGATTCGACCGAATTTCAATACTTAGTCAAGTACTCGCCGGTACAAAATATCAAGGATGGAACATGTTATCCTCCGACGATTGTTACGACTGCCGATCACGATGACAGAGTCGTTCCGAGTCACTCGTACAAGTTCATCGCCGGTATGCAGCACGCCCAGGCATGCAACAACCCGGTCCTCATTCGAGTGGAAACCAAAACAAGCCACGGCTACATGCCGACAGACAAGAGAATCGCCCAGGCAACCGATGTACTGGCCTTCATGGCTTATAATCTTGGAATAAAAGACTTACCCATGCAAAAGTAACAGAGAAGATACCGCACTACCAACACTGGAAGTGAAGCGTTACCAATAGAGGCAGGAGAAATTATTCCTGCCTCATTGTTTTTGTGACAGAGACCAGACCACTATTTTCCCGTATTCGTTCCGGAGAGTGTCTTTTCCCCAACTTCTCTTTCATCATGCCAGACCCGATCAAGCGTCTCAAGAAAAAGGTGGCTCGGCTGGGCGCCCGAAACAGCGAACTTCCGATCAAACACAAAAAATGGGACCGCATGAATTCCAAGCGCCTCGGCTTCTTCGAGGTCGTTTCTGACTTCTTCTGAATAACCTGAAGACTTAAGAGTATTCCGGACCTCTTCCGTATCAAGTCCAATCTCGACTCCCAATTGTGACAGCGTATCATGGTCGCTTATATTTTTTCCTTCCGTAAAATATGCCGCAAAGAGGCGTTCCTCCGCCTTTTGCTGCAGCCCGTGATCCGCGGCCATCCGAATAAGCCTGTGCGAGTCGAATGTATTTACGGGAATCGCCTTATCGAAATTGTATTCGAGCCCTACTTCCTTTGCGCTTTCGGCGACATTGCCGTTCATCTCCACAGCCCATTCACGGCTCCTTCCGTATTTCGCAGCGAGATAGTCGTGTATATCCTTTCCCGGATAATGTTTCGACGATGGATCGAGTTGAAAACTGTGCCATAATATCTCGACCTCATTCCTGTGAGAAAATTGCCCGAGTGCGATTTCAAATTTTCGCTTTCCCATATAGCAAAACGGACATACTACGTCAGACCATATTTCTACTTTCACTTATTATCAATCTCCTTTATCGAGTGTTTCAATTTTGCTTAATCCGTTCAATTCCAGATTCATGCCGCCTTCTTCCGTGACGCGAAACGCGGGGAGAAACTTAGCTCCCCAGACGATTTCATCAAATCTGTATGAGTATCTTGAGTGAACAACCTGGCTGAATGTGTCGTCGAATGCCCTGACCAGGATGAGTATCTCCGCCTGTTGCGCGGCAAGGTCTTCTTTGGACTTTCCGAAAAGCGGACTCCGCTCGTCAACGGGATGCACCACCGTCCACGTCAGTGCGAGAAAATAGACGTTGGATCTTTCGAGCGCCAGCTGCTGGTATTCCCGCTTCTGGATTCCGCCGGCATTCACAACGGTCATCAGAATAACTGTTGCTTCAAGATCGACAAGGACGTTCTGCCTTTTATTGGCAAGGCGGAACTCCAATCCCGTTCCATCTCGATACGGCGCCACTATCGCCTTCTCGCTGAACGCGAGCCTTGCCGATGGGCGAGAGAACCTTCCATATAGAAGTCCAGTTGCCAGGGCAAGTCCCATCAAGCCAGCAAGAGCTTCGAAGGACGCAATCACATTTGTCCAGATGTCTTTGGGCGCGATAGTACCATACCCGACCGTGGTCAACGTGTGTACACTCAGAAAGAAAGCACTGAGGAAAGCCGACAGCGGTGAATCGGCTTGCGCCCCCTTTATGTTTTGGATTCCGGCGGTAAGATACAGAGAGGCGAAAATCGTATTGACGATAATATACCCGGCTAGAATTATGAGCAAGAAATTCGGCCAGGAAATATTTATAAGGAACTGGAAGAAGTGGATATTTTTAAAGCCGCCGCCCGTTTTACGTACGTTGAAAGAACCATCCCTCTCGATCATGCGCAGAATTTTACCGCTATATTGCTGCGTTAGGCCGGGATCGAATGACGTTTGTTCACTGCTCATTGTCTCTTTCGTCCTGTTGATTTTCAAAGCTCCCCTTTCCTACTTTCTTTATTTCACGGTTATTGAGAAGCACGGAAACCGTTAAAAGAATTCCGTGGGGCGCAGATTTCATGATTAGTAACATTAGAAGTGAGCGCGATGTTCCGGGAAATGGAAATTTGATTTGTAACTAAAGTCTTGCATTGGTATTTTCAGAAAACATCGAACCAATAACATCGGAGAGTACCATGCTACAACTATCCTTCAAGTCATCATTTCTATATTTTGCCGTGATCGTGTGTTTAATGCAGTCGGGAGTATCGGCGCAAAAGGAGCCGATAGTTATCCCCCTCTGGGAAAATGGGGCTCCCGGTTTTGAAAGCCTCCGAAATGAGCCGGAGAGAGCAAAAGATTGGTGGGTTGAAAACATCAACAACCCTTCCATCATGGTTTACCTTCCCGATAAAGCGAAGGCGACCGGTACTGCTGTTGTCGTTTGTCCCGGAGGCGGTCACACACAGCTTGTCATAAACCCTGAAGGGCGTGATCCTGCAGTTTTCCTGAACAGCATCGGCGTTGCTGCCATCGTGCTAAAGTACCGGCTCTACCGCGAACAAAATTCTCCTTATAAGGTGGCCAATGTGAAACAGGATGCGTACCGCGCGATGCGGCTGGTGCGCAGTCATGCAAAGGAATGGGGCATCGATACGGCGCGTATCGGGATGCTTGGCTTTTCCGCCGGCGGAGAAGTAGTGGCGATGGTTGCTTACACTCCCGGATATGGCGACCCGAGCGCTCCTGATCCGATCGACAGGTTGAACGGAAAGCCTGACTTTCAAATGCTGGTTTATCCCGGCCCGCTCGGGATTCCCGATGTCGTCCCCGCGGATGCGCCTCCCGCATTTCTCGTAGCCGCAAACGACGACGAGTGCTGTTCGGAACCGATCGTGAAGTTGATAGAGAGATATCGGGCCGCCAAAGTCTCTGTTGAAGCACATCTCTTAGCGCATGGACATCATGCATTTAATATGGGAGACCGTTCACAGCTGCAGTCAGTAAAAACATGGCCCCAGCGAATGGCAGACTGGTTGGGAGATAACGGCTATCTTCAGCCGAAGAAATGACAGTGGTTTTCTGACTCCCGGCGTGAGTAAACTTTGGCTCTTTATCTATCAGGAACCGGATAGTTTTATTTTCAGAAGCTCCTTGTAGATTTCCATATCCTTTTTGACTTTGAGCTCCAAGGATATTCCGCGGATTTTCTTCCCGGACGATTCCGCGTATTGTTTCTTTAGGGCAACGGGAATATTACTATCCTTAACACTCTGTTCAACTTTTGAATTTATATAAAATCCGGTCCGAAAAGAGCCGCTACTCACCGAAAGCCAAAAAACTGTCTTCCCTTTCCTGGACACATTGAGCAGCCACCTTTTCCCATCTTTGTAATAATTCCACTTCTCAACGAAATCAGGGTGCGTGGAATGATTATGCTCAAACAGAGATTTGAACACGGATTTTGATTTGCCCAAATAAGAAGAAAGGACATCTTCGCTTGGGTAAATAGCGGGATCAGATAAGACGGGATTTTCCATATACCTCCAAATTAGTCTTGCGTCAAAATTTCAATGCAGCATCGCGTCAACTTCAATCTCCACCAATAATTCAGGGTTTACCAGCGCGACTACTTGAACCAGTGTTGCGGCAGGACGCACATCGGCAAATACTTCGCCTTGCACCTTTGCAACTTTTTCCCAAGTTGATATGTCGGTCACAAAGGTTCGAACTCGAACAACGTCCTTCAAAGAAGAACCCGCTTCCTGCAGCGCCTTGTCGATCTTATCGTAGATGAACGCGGCTTGTTTATACGGATCATTTATTCCAATCACGTTCCCTTCTTCGTCGACTGCCGTCGTTCCCGCCACGAAAACCATCTTGCCGACTCTCACCGCACGGCTGTATCCAAATTTCTTTTCCCAGATCGTGCTTGACGAAACTAATTGCTTAGTCTTCCTTCTACCGGTTTTCGCTCTACTCATACTGATCCCCTTTGTTTACACGCGTCAAGATGATGTCGACCAGATGCAATTGCAGCTAACTTCAGGTAAACCGACGAACCCTCTGTGTTCGTTATGGAATCCATTGGGTCCATTTGCGAGCTTATTCATAACATTTGCCTCCATTATGTTCCCCACTCACATAGATTTTAATCCTTGCACATAAAATTGTCAAGCCTCAGATGATCACCCCTTTCCCGTTTACTTATTCTCCCCGCCGAAAAAGAAAAGGCGTGAAAGAACTTCATCCAAACATTCTCACGCCTCTTCGATAAAACTTTAACCTGGATACTTCTGAAGAGAAGTCCTTTGGTCAATTTGTGAAATCGTTGAATATGTTATCGAATACTCTTTCGAACCAATTCCGGGCATGTCTATACCAGCGTTTCTCTCTCACATATTGACTCCTGTTGGTAATACCGATCGGGCCGTCGTAAATCCCGCCTCCCTGCCAACAATCGTAAACACGCACCGCGATTACATTTTCCTTCCCGGGTTGAATGAGTCCCGGCGGAATCATGTATGCTCTGTCCTGTTGGTAATAATCGGAATTAGTGTGTGTCATCGGGACTGTCGGCATTGGTCCTGTCCTCCCGACACGTTCTCCGTTCAAGTAGGTCTCGTCAAAGTCGTCGATCTTTCCTACAAGGAGTATGAGGTCTTCATCTTTATAGTCCGCGGGAACATTGAACTTCACACGGTACCATGCGTAGCCGTCATAATCTTTGAAGCCTTGATTCTCCCAGTATGATGGGACATACACTTTCTTCCATTGACTGTCGTCATAGTCGGCCTCTTTCCATTCCATGTTGTCGCCGGTTTTCAATCTCCAGATCGCGGGCAAATCGAGGTCAGGATAAATAGAGTATTCCCGTTCGTACAAGCCGACCGGTCCGTCAGTTATGCCCCCCACTCCACCACCATCATAGACCCGCACGGCTATTACATTATCCTCACCGGGCTTCAGCAATCCCTGTGGAATAGAATAGCTTCGTTCAGCGTCGTATGCACTGGAATAATTCGGAGGGAAGGAACCCATAGCGCCGACGAGCTGGCCGTTGACATATACTTCGTCCGCATCATCGATCTTCCCCATTTCGAGTATAATATCCTCCGACATCCAGCTTGAAGAAACTCTGAAATGTTTCCTGTACCAGGCAAAACCGTCATACCCGGGGTATCCTTCGTCTTCCCAGGTTGACGGCACGTAGATTTCGTTCCATCGATCGTCATTGAAATTCAGATCTGCCCTGCGCATATCGTCTCCCAACTCAAATTTCCAATCGCCCCTCAAATTATACAGCCGGTGATTTTCACTCGCATGCAGGAAAGACCCGGGGTATGCAGCTGCAAATAAAAAAATTGCAAAGAAGCTCTTTGATAGTAGTGACTTCATTTCACAGTCTCCTTTATTAATCGTTCCGAACAAAAAGGGAATCGTGCCATGTTTATTGGAGAGATATACGGGTGGACATCTGAATCAACGAACTACTTTCGGAGCCGGGCTACACGACATCTCCTCGACACGACCAACCTTCATCCATCCCTACGCTAATCGGTATAAATTGTTTCGACGAACGACGTTATTTTCGAAATCTCGTCGATTGAATCTTGTCTATATTGCGGCAATTCCACGCCGCATTGCCTTGTCTCAGCTAGCGGTTCCCATTTATCAGTACCTTTCACCATCTTCCCGGGGCATAAGGAAACGACAGGCTTTCATAATATTCCAGCGTCTTATCGGGTTTCTCAAGTCCCTCGGGGATGGGCATTTTTGAAAATGTCTGGAAGTAAAGCACGCAGGCATTTCTCCACCAGACCGCTTCGTTCTCCTGAATCTCAAGTAGCATTTTCACGTCGTTGAATTCCTCGCCGTCTATTTTCCCTTCCAGGGAATTCCATTCCCTCTGCATACCGCGGACACTGTCGACGCCCGCGTAATAATGATAGCAGATATCGTCCCATAATGTCTGACCCGATTTCATCTTGTAGTTCCACGCTGCATGATGAAACCAGAGGAGCTCATCATCAGGACAAGTAGCCAATGAAGAAAATTTCTCCGCTACAGGTGGATAGTACTGGTCTACCGCGTCGCTCCCTGTTTTCGTCCGGTCAAAACCGACACCGATGCTGTCGGCCCTGTGGTAATAAGTGGAATTCCAATCTTTATGAGGAGAGTAGTCAATCCAGGGACCGGGACCATAATGGAAGTCATATCCGAATATCATGTTGAGACCGAGAGGATCCATATAATTCACAACTGTCTCCCTCGAAGGGAGCATGATCGACTCCATCTTCCTGACAACGTCATCATCATTAGAAAAAGTCATGCGGATCCATTCATACGCAATTTGTTCTGAAGTAAGTTCATAGTTCCAGGCCATGCGTCCGAACGCGTACCAGTTTGCCTGATCGAATGGATGCCCTGTCCAGTTGCAGTCGGCCCCGACATTCGAAACGCCAGCCATCCCCGTCAGAGAATGGTTGTCGAGAGAGCCATCCACAACTTTCGCAATAGCCGAACCTTCCCCTTTTGCATACGTATCGGATTCGAGACATTCTTTAAATAAGGGCGCGAGATAACAAAGGCTCGTTCCTTGCCCCAGATATTCCATCGTGATCTGAACTTCCAGCATCAGCGGAGTTCCGGGCATCGCACTGAATAACGGGGCGAACGGTTCGCGCGGCTGGAAATCGAGCGGGCCATTCTTTACCTGCAGCAACACGTTGTCGGCAAATTTTCCATCCAAGGGTTTGAACTCTTCATATGCCTGCTTCGAACGATCCTCGGGATCGTATGTATAAACGAAAGCCCTCCACATTACTACTCCGTTAAAAGGTTTCAGCGCTTCCGCAAGCATGTTCGCACCATCAGCCTGCGTACGTCCGTAGTCCTGCGGGCCGGGCTCACCTTCGGAGTTCGCTTTCACAAGAAAGCCGCCGAAGTCGGGAATGATGGAATAGATTTCCTTTACTTTATCTTTCCACCATTGCCGAACCTGCGGGTCGAGCGGGTCGGCAGTTTTCATCTTCCCGAGTATTATCGGCGCGTCAAAATTCGCGGAGACATAAATTTTTATACCGTAAGGACGGAAAACCCCCGCGAGTGCCGCCAGCTTCATTATATAGGGGTGGGTCAGGATAAGCGGGTCTGCGTTCACGTTATTCATGACTGCACCGTTGATCCCGATAGAAGCGTTGGCGCGGGCGTAATCTAAGTAACGCGGCTTGATGTAAATCGGAAGAGTATGCCAATCCCAGATCGAGAACCCCGCGTATCCTCTTTCGACTGTGCCATTGAGATTATCCCAATGATCAAGGACTCTTAACTTAATCCGTGGAAAGGAAACAACATCGAGATTAGAAATGTCCTGATTTGTTTGCAGCATTCTTAAGAAATGGAATACTCCGTATAAGACTCCGATATCCTCGTTGGCGGTGATGATGATTGCCTTAGGTCCACCAACACCCTCATGGGCCGTGACGATTACAAAACCCTCTGCGCCGACTTCCTTTAGTTCAGTCGTAAGATCATTTCCCCAAATATTCCCAAGATTCCTACCAGCAAGCAGCATAACGTCAGAGTCAATTCCGTTTTTCTCTGGAATTTTTAAGCCCAGAAGTCCATCGAGTCCAATTTGCAATTCATGTTTGGCGGCTTCAATCGTCGGAGAATTTCCTTCGACCATCCACGCTTTGATCGATTGTTTATATTCATCCACCTTCTGCCGGTCCGAAATCAAATCGTACTTCAGCCAGAGCCTGTATCCATCATCAGCATAAGCGGTATTTTCATACGCGAATAAAGGAAGAACAGCTAAAAGAATTAAAAGAAACTTTTTCATGCTTCACCCGAGTTAATTCCATTAAACTTACACTGTTTTAATAAAAAAGGCCATCACCTCGCTGATGAGATAATCTGTCACGCCGAGGTAAACCCGTCGAGAAGATTCCCCGCATTGACATGGAGTCCTTCCTTGAAGTAATTTCCTGAAGTCAAAACGGAGGAGAAAATGAGAACGATAAAATCTCACCTAGCCCTAATTATTCTCGGGGTACTTCAATTCATTCCAATCGCATGCACGATGAATTCCAGTTCGCCAAACAAAAGTGGAAACCTGGTATCAAACCCCGACTTTGAATCGAACGGCTCGCCTTCATTGGCGGGTTGGAAAGTAAATGATACCGGCTGGGTCCAAATCGTTTCTAACGCGCCATCGGGGAGTAAGCTTCTGTCTCTATGGCTGGAGCCGTCGTTCGGTCCGGCCGCAGGCGGCACTGCTACCACATATATTACCGGACAATCCGGGAACGGGGTCTATAATTTTTCCTGTTGGGAACGGAACTTTGCAAATTGGTATTGGGGATATGTTCTGATAGAACAGGTGCGAAACGGCCAGGTTATTTCCTCCCGTAACCTGAACACTAACGATACATTATGGACGATGTTCACCCTTGCTGATACTCTCGACATGCAGGCATCCGATACTTTGCTCATCAGCCTGAATGCTCCCTTGCGGTTGTGGCAAAAAAGGTTCCAGTCCCCGAGATAGATTCAGCATCTGCCGGAGTGTGTTTCAACCAGATTAGTCTGACGAGAAAAGAGTAAGGAACTACATCGTGGAACCCCATAAATGATTCTATCTATCGTTCCCACATGACTCAGGCGGGAAGCTTAAAAGCATGTAGCCCGCTCCCCATTTCCCTGTCGGCGATCAGATTCACTTGCCCCGAAGGATTAGCTCCTCTTTCATCCTTTCGACTGATAGGATGCCGAGGCCAGGATTGATACACTATAGCTAAGATTTGTGATAGGTTATTCTACCATTGAATAGCGGAAGACATACCAAAAACATTTTAACTAATGCCGCACTTGCTGACAGAGTCATCCCATTATCACACAGCCCCGTCTAAATTCAGGAGATAATATGACAGACACTAATGAAGAAACTTCGGGAAAGCCCACTTCCGAAATAAGGATCGTGGGGCTTAATACTGATAAGACCCGGAAAACACTTGGATCAGACACGGTTTATCAGGTGTATTTCGAGTTGTCGGAAGTCCCTCCTCCTGCATGGAGAGAAATCTTCGGACGATCATGGAAAAATGTGAACCCGGCACAAGAGGCAGGCTTAGATGGAACTTTTCTTGTCATGCACTGCCCACTTCAAGAAATTGCCGCAACTAATCTCCCCGCTTTGAAAAAGGCAATCGAAGCAACGAATGTTGAATACAAAGAGTTTGTCCGGAAGCAGGTAACGGAAGAAGAGCGTAAGGAAGATGTCTGGAAGAATGAACGGAAAACTGTCGAAGACATGGCGGAATCACTAAAGTTTTAATAGCCTGATGTGAAAAGCAGACTGCCCGTCTGTCTTCGAAACCATCAGGACAAACCATAGCTTCAGTAAGCTCTGAAGGGGTACACATGTTCCCTGCCACCATGGCCGCCCATGCTTCAACAGGCATCCCCTTCACTGTTTAAAAAGGAGAAACAAATGAAAACCATTTCCCAATTATTGTTTGTGTTTTGCCTGCTCGCAGGCTCAAACCCATTGCTTGCACAATGGATACAAACAAATGGTCCTCAGGGCGATCAAATCCAATGCTTTGCTGCCAGCGGCACAAATCTCTTTGCAGGCGATTACGATGGCGGCGTCTTTCTTTCAACCAACAACGGCACAAGCTGGAGAGCGGTCGGTTCAGGATTAACGAATGCTACTGTTCAGTCTCTTGTCGTCAGCCCCGATGGGACGGGCGGCACGAATCTCTTTGCCGGAACCAGCCGCGGCGTCTTTCTTTCGACAAATGATGGTACAAGCTGGACAGAATTGAATTCGGGATTAATTGACACTTCTATCGTTGCTCTGGCCGTCTCCCCAAACGGGAACGGCGGCACGAATCTCTTTGCCGGGGCCCAGAATGGCGGCGGTGTCTATCTCTCCACTAACAACGGCACAACCTGGACTGCGGTCAGCAGCGGGCTACTCAAGACAATTTATGACCCTTCCCTCTACGTTTCGGTCTGGGTATTTACTGCGTCGCCCAATGGGGCGGGCGGGACGAATCTCTTCGCAGGTACTGATAACGGAGTCTATCTTTCCACTAATAACGGTACAAGCTGGAGTGCGGTAAGTACGGGCTTGCTCCCGACAGGCGTGTATGAATATTCCATCATCCATTCCTTTGCCTTCGTTGGCACAGCTCTCTTTGCCGAGACTTCCGGAGGGAGTGTCTATATGTCCGCTAACAACGGAACAAACTGGGCGCCCGCCGATTCAGGATTGGCAAACACCATTGTTCAATCGCTTGTCGCCAGCGGCACGAATCTTTTCGCAGGGACTTATGACGACGGCGTCTATCTTTCCACCAACAACGGCGCGACATGGACAGCCGCGAGCAGCGGTTTCCCGAGTACTGTCGTCCAGGTCCTTGCAGTTTCGGGTAGGGACCTCATCGCCGGGACATTCAGCAACAAGGTTTGGAGACGCCCTTTGTCGGAGATGGTTACCGCGGTCGCAAAGTAATTGGTGAAGAGTCTCAATCAACCTCACCCTTCCCTCTTCTTACAAGGAGAGGGAAAAAGAGATCGACTTTCTCTTCATGGTACACTTGTGATTATAACTGTAATTCCGACCGATCCCGCCTTGCGGTAATCCCATTGGGATTACTTCGTCACGGAGTTTACCCCGCCTTCGGCGGGGCTCCCCGCAAAGACGGGTTACGTGAAAGGGATTACAGTTTTACCGGATTCCGCGAGGTAGGATTGTCTATCGTTCGAAAGATTTTGTATTCATGAATAACCAACAAAAGGAAAATAATATGAGAACGAAAATCATTCAACTATTTGGAGCACTCACAATCGCATCTCTTATTCTCCCCTCGCCGGGCAACGCGCAGGCAAAACCGGTAAACGTCGCCCTGATCACTCCCATACAGATATTTCCGGAGGACAATTCGATCGCGGGCCTTCGGATAAACCTCATATACGGTAAGAATGTTTCCATGACCGGATTAGATTGGGGACTTGTCAACGCCGTCGGCACGGGCGGTTTTAGCGGGCTGCAGTGGGGCCTGGTAAATATTTGCGACGGAGACGTCCTTGGTTTCCAGGGCGGGGGATTTAACCTGACTGACAGGAACGTGGAAGGAGTCCAATGGGGTTGGTTCAATTCAGCCGAACATGTCGGCGGACTGCAGCTCGGGCTCGTGAACTATGCCCGGAGCATGAAAGGATTGCAGATAGGAATCATAAACATCATCGAGACGGGGGGATTTATGCCGGTGTTCCCGATAGTCAACTGGTCATTCTGAGATCGATCGAATTCGCATCACATGCCCCGCGGAGATTCCACGGGACATTTTTATTTATGGACTGTTTCTCCCCTTTCACGCCTCCTCTCTTTGCGAGTCCCGCGTAGCAACCCGCGGCAATCCGTCGCTTTGTGGTACACCCATAATTGTGTTTGTCATTCCGACCAAACGAGGCACGCTTTATGCGTGACGAGTGCGCGGAGGAATCTTGCCTGGAATACCTGTTCAATAACATTTCTGCATCGCCGCAGTGGATTTCTCGACTCTCCGCCTGCGGCGGATCGCTCGAAACGACATTTCTTTGGAAGGATACACCACGCCTCCCAGACTTGCCGATGACCTATTGGATCAATTGTTTATTTTGGCTCGCCCTAAAGAAAAGGACAATCTCCCTCTGCAAGTCGAAGCACGCCCCTCTCTAAACATCAGAGAGAAGAACCAGGGAATTTCGTGGATACTAAATTCACTGAAGATGCTTCTGCAAAACTTCGCAGCCACCCCTGTCTACATTTTATCACAGAAATCTTTCTATCGAAGCAAGGAAACCCTCGGAGTTCCAGATCTCTGCTCCCCAAAGTCCGGATGAGATAACTTCTCTTGCGATGTTCTTCGCCTTCTCTTCCGCGGCTTCCTTTGACGTAGCCGGGACGACGATGCTCATCTGTCCCGTTTCCAGATAGGACGGCAATAGACGCACCCTTGTGTGATCGCGCGTCATTGGCGATATCCTCGTAATATCCAGGTCCCGCGTTACCCTTACCTGCCAATCGATCAGGACGGCAGTCTGCTGTTTGGTCATGATGTTCTCCATGTTCCACCTCTGCAAGTTTTAATTGACCTGCAATTAATTGTCCACGTTCAAGCTCAATCTATTATTTCAACATTCGAGCCAGAAACCCACACGAAATTGAAGCCAATTCTAGGAAAAATTACTACGAAAATGGAATCGTGATACCTGCGAGTAACATCGGTGTGAAGAAATTGGGACTTATAGAGAATGTCAAAGACTCAATGGAGCCTATCGAGAACACCGGAGTTTTATAACGAGTGAGACATAGATCATAAATGATACGGGACTCCATTTTCGCAAAGGGGTTCTCCTTTCACGCCTCCTGCCTTTGTCCCGTCAAGACTATCTGTATGTCGGTGAGCGCTTTACGCCATCCTGCAAATCATAATTACAATAATGAGCGGGAGATCACGCAGGGCGTGACGACTCCCGCGTAGCGGGACGCGGCAATCCATCGCTTAGTGCCACATCCATTGGGATTGCTTCGTCGTCACACGAAGCGCGTGACTTCTCGCAATGACAGACTAACGAAAGTGGACTGTTTCTCCCGCCCTCCCATCATCCCCCCAAATCCCAGCAGCCTCCTTCAGAGTATAAATAGCACTTTTCCGATTGAACTTTCCCCAAAGAGTGTACGTCTAACAAAAAGGAGGTGCTTAGAATGAATAAAAAATCAATTGCCCTGATAGTATCGCTCCTTGTTGCCTTTGGCTTATCGGGTTGTTATGCAGTGGTGGAATCTGATGATGATATAAATGCCACCCCCCCGCCGACGTATTATGATGACACCTATCCGCCGCCGCCGGACTACGACCACCACCGACCGCATGACTGGGCTCCAGGCTACGCCCCCGCGCCCCCTGCGACTTATACCCCGCCTAATCCGCGCCCCGATGTGAGACCGAGGGTACCGAGCAATGTGCCTCCACCACGGCGAAATCCCACTCCGGCACCGCCTCAACAAAAGCCGCCGGTCCACCAACAACCACCAGCCAAGCCGCCTGCCCAACCCCCCGCGCCCAGGGTCAGGCATTGAAATATCTCATCCAATCGCGGCAGCTATAATATGAGTTCATCCCTAAACAGGAGGATACAATGAATTTACATGTCAAAAGCATGAAGTCGATGTTAGTCCCCGCCATGGTTTTTCTCCCACTTCTATTCTTAGCTCCGGCCGGGAAAGTTCTTGGACAGGGGAGCGACTCCCTCTTTGATTTCACCGCCGATGTCAGAGTCTTCACCGCTTACGCCATGATGAATGCGGCAGGAGGCGGAGGCGAATGGCGCAGTGCCGGAATGAACCCGATAAGGACCGAGCTCCGTGACAACCTTGCCGGACAGATCGACGCGTCACTTCTGCAGAAGATAATAAACTTCGACAAGAGCCAGGGTGGAATATTAGAAGCTTACGAAGCCGCGCTTCTGACTTCGGGCCCGCCCGATTTCCGTTGGAGCTTCGACCCGAAGACCTCCGGTGATCTTGCTCAAAGTGCCGAATCGGATTCAGGTCTCCCCGATCTACTCGCGGAATTTTACCAGAAGGCGGGCGTAGCCGATCTATGGGCGGAGTACCGTCCGATAATTCAGGCGAAGAACGACAGGTATAAACGGTTCGCGGAAAAGTCGATGCGTGATGTCGAAGCCTATTGCCGCCTTGACAGTAATTATTTCTCAAAAAGCAGCAGGCGCATCCATTTCCAATACATGCCATTGCTCCCCTATTATGCTTCGCTGACGGCAAGAGTGAACGGCGATATATATGTCATCGTCGGGCCGCAGGAGGATAGACCCGACAAATCGATATTCTATTACCATCTCCTTACACGGATTGCCATCCCTCTCGTAAAGAGCGACTCGACCGACATGGCACGGATTCAAGGACTCTACGACGCGGTCAAATCGAAAGTTAACCTGAAGCATGGGAACTGGAACACCCTCGTCGCGGAATGTTTCGCGGAAGCCATCGACATAAGACTGGAGAAGAAGCTGTACGGTCTGGACAGCTCAACAGTTGACTCGTCGCTTCAGACCGAGTACAAATACGGCTTCATACTTTGCCCGACGATCTACGCGGGGCTTGAAAAGTACGAGGACTCCGGTATGGCATTCAGCGATTACCTCCCCATGGTAATAAAGGGGATAGATCTTCAGCAGGAAACCGGACGATGGAACGACTTCTGGTCTAAAAAATAAGAACACTCCTCCTCCTGTCATCGCGTTAAGCGAAGGAGCAATCCTTCTTCAAATGACGTAACTGTTCATTGCAGAGGTTGTCAGTCGGGAAAGCAGCCTCAATGTTCTATTGCCTCGGCGTCTCTATGCGAATATTCCTTGCGTATGAGAAAACGGCAAAGGAGGTGAGCCAGAGAACGATGCACATACCATATCCCACGAAGTCCTGGCGCAAAGTCTCGGAAGAAATCGAGATGGAGCCGAGTCCGACGAGAACCGACACAATTCCTGTGAGATAATAAACTTTCGCCTTGAACAGTCCTGCAAGAGGGAGGAAATGAACTCCGACGATGATCGCAATGACTGGAACCGTCAGGGGCTCGAGGCCGACTGCGGGTAGGATATTTGCTACAGCGACGATCAAGACTGTCTCTGCCCCGAAAATGATCCCGAATGATATTCCTATTCTCTTTCCCATTGCCTTGAAGTCAGAGGCTGAGCCGCCGCGCGGGCCGGGCGGGGTCTTCGCAGCGAGTCTGAAAAGAACGATGCAGCAAACGACCAGAACCACTCCACCTACCGCAAACAATACCAGCCATGAAATGGAGGCGGCGCCATTTTGAAGCGGAATGGAAAGCCATGCTGCCCCAAAGAATGTCATGAATGTCATACCTATTGCGGGTCCTCTGTAAATCCACTGCATCTCAACTCCTTCAAGAAATTATCGAACAACACTGCCGGGGGCTCCCTTTAGGCCCGTAACATGGTCAGTCTCTTTTTAATAACCCCCGCAAACCCCATAGAGTTTCTCCTTTTGTATCCGTCTGTCCCGGGTTTTCGAGGGACCGCAATCCTTCCCTTCGTGGTACACTCCCTTCTCGATTGTCATTCCATATGCTCTTAATGGGAATCCAGGTGGAGGTAAAATTCGATTCCCGATAGAAATGGCGCTTTACGCCATGGCGCATAAGGCGCTCACATTCGGGAATGACATATCCGGGAAAAGCCCTCGCTAAGAGCGTCAACTTAAGCCGTTCTTAAGCTCAGATGGTTTTTTTTATGCAGTCACTTCAATTGCTGTGAAATGTTTTTTCCAACGCTGTCTGCCAGTTCGCCGGGTGTTGTTCCATCGCCATCACCATGATAACTCATTACTCCGACGACTTCTCCGGTTCCCGGTTCAAATACCGCCGCCCTAAAATCTGTAATCATTTCCCCTGATGATGTGTGGTCGCAACTATATGTGAATTCCAACGAGTACTCATTTCCCTGTCCCCTTGGTGTAGAGAGGTGAGGCAAAGCAGAATCCGCTGTCTTTTGTGAGGATTGATTTGAAAGCTGATTGGTCGAATCACTTTGAAGCTGAGCACCAGGCCGAGCGAATGAAGACGATATGACGTCGATGCCATTTCTAAACAAGGCTTCTTCAATTCTCGGTCGAAGGTTTGCGCTGTCAAAATTGTCGCATTTGACTGACACCGACGAAGTCAGGATAAAGACGGTGCTTGGTTTCACTGTCGTGTCAACGCCTCGGCGCCAGCCACAAAACATCAAACCCGCGGCGATTATCAACAGAAAGGATTTCTTCATTACCCTGTGTATCGGATTTTCTAAACGAATCCTTAGAGGGGTACTGGCTCTGCCTCTAGTTGTCATTCGCGCTCCTAATCGCAATCCCTGACGCCTCCCGTCATTGCGAGGATTCACGTGTTCCACCTGATGAGCCTGTCCCGGGTTTTCGAGGGACGGCAATCCATCGCTTCGTGGTACACTCCTTCTCAATTGTCGATCCCCTGTGCTCTTAATGGGAAACCGGGCGATGGAACGACTTCTGGTCTAAGAGATAGAAACTGAGCGAGTGCGCTTTCCAGCGTGCGTCTCGCGAATCTATATGGTGTTACATCAGGGGCACGTGTGAACGTGCCCGTGGTTAATGATGACAAGATAGGTCTGAGATGGCCTCGGAATAGATGATCTAATTATCTCAGCCTAAAGGTATGCTCTAAATGAGAACTATTGTCCGTCTGTGTGACTTGCGATATCACCCTCAACACTTGCAGCAAAAGAATCAGCTTCGTCTTCTCTAATAAGGTCTTTATGAATAGGTATTTCATTCAGGATGTTCTCTGCTTTAGAGTATGCTTGAAGTAGATGTTCGCTCGTTGGCTTTCCTAGCAACAAGAATAATTTGAATTGTTCATGCGAGCTCTGCAGTGCCATCGTTCTACCAAGCCATCGTGCTGCTTTATCTTTGATTGAAGCTGGACTTTCAAGATCAAATGAAATAGGCTCTAGTACATGCCATTGACCGTTTCTCCACGCGTGTTCGAACTCATAATCGTAATCGTTGGCCACAATCTGATGGGGCCGTAAATACTTTATTACGCGCTTTTGTTCCAGGGGTCGCTTGAAAGTTTTCCAGACTTCTTGGTCATCCCTAGTGACAGCTTCACGTTTCTGAGTATATCTGTCAACATAGCGATTGAATAATTCCTCTAAGGTTTTCGCCGGATCGTTAGTTAATCCACTTCCGGAAGCTGAGAATTGAAACGAAGTGTCATCCTTAGGCAAGATTTGATTGGCAATATCCAAAACATCCTTGGGCTTACCTTCAAACGGCAATTCGGTTTCAAACTTGCGTCTTACTTCATCTACTCTCACTTCCAGGAAATTCATCAGCGATCTAAATTGGACACCGTCCACGTCAATGAATAAATTGGAGAGTCTTGCATACTTCTTGGTGCAGATTGCGTCGACGTAATTCTGGTCAGGCGCATACAAGACAATCCCGATGTTGATAAACTCTCCACCAACTACGTCATGTACGTACCTGATTATGGCGAAGGAATATGGGGTTTTCATAATAAGATCCTCCTTATGTCGTTCATGAAGAGATCGAGGTGTTGTTGCACCGCAATAATGTGAGTTCTAATCCTTCCAAATTCCGAGCCTTTCCAACTGTTTGGAATAATAGCCTCAGCTTCTTCCCAAAACTCATCACCAATCGCCTCTATTGCACCTGCGACGCGGTCGAGGTCAAGTTGCTCATGCAACAACTCAGAGAAAAAAACATGGTCACTCAAGTATGGCTGTTCGTTTAACAACCAAGGGGTTGTCGAAGGTATTATCGACAAGAGAAAAGAGAATGCCATTTCATGGTCGATTATCAAAATCTTGTCATCTCTCCATAAAAGGTTAGGTTTACCGGTTCTTCTGTCAGGGTTTTGCAACAATGCGTCAAGAACAAAAATATCTGCCGCGTCTGCTTTCATGGAGTGCGGAACTGTTTTGCCGACTGGCCACGTGGAGAAGCCACCAGCAAGGTTCTTTGAACCAAAATTTAATCCGAGACTGTTCATGACTACATCACGTACACTGTTGTTAGTCAACGCGTTTGCCAACTCAAGGTCAACTCTCACAATCGCAGGTTCAGCTGTCGAGATACCGATCTCGTATCCTATCAAATTTCCTAACATTTCCCGTAATAAACCCGCTTCATGAGTCTCAATGCTTCCTTTCATCTTAACAACATACTCTCCAATATTGTTACCGCTCAAGTCCTCACAGGTGAACACATGAGGTACCGTTCTTCCAGAATTGAACGAAATTTGATATGAAGCGGCAACCAGAGTTGGTACAGGTCTCACTATATGACAGAAAAATGGAATTGAGACATCTGAATCATTCTATGCAATAACCTATCTTGATTTTCCGACCTTGTAAAAGTAACCAGCCGGAACTGAAGGTTCAACCCATTGCTCCATCCAATCCTCGCAAAGGATCCTTGCCTGCTCATTTGCCACTTTCCTTGCCTTGTTTGTCCGGCGGATAACCGTAACATCTGAAAATCCGCTTGATAATGACTTGCATTTCTGCGCAGTCACTCAGCCCGAACACCTCATAAAAAGCCAATTCTTCTCTATCCTTTACAATCCCTTGCTTCTCATGCTGCCGCCTGCTGGTACAAATACTTCTGAAAGCCACTGAACGCCTGTCCAATTTCTTCGGGACGACCGAGGTCGGCGACGGCGTCGGCTATTGAGTTGTGATATCTCAACCGCAAGAGAGGAGTGAGTTTCTCCTGATCTAGTTCTTCCACTCCAACGCTTACATAGTGTGCCAGAACGAAATCGAGAAATGCTTGTTCTTTGTTATCGTAGTGCGAATTTATCGCCACCTTTGCCCGGTTCGCTCGCTCCTCTCGCGTGAGCGTTGGCAGAGCGTACGCGACGTGAGCAAGTACGTCGAAGAGGTCGCTCTTCTCCGCATCGATGATCTTTTGCATCTCAACCAGCTGCTCTCTACCGAACCCCTTCTCCGCGAGCCCGTCCAACAACTTCCTGCGGGTGTCCGGTGCGCTCCAGAGCGCGCGCAGTTCAGCCTCGTTCTTGAAGAACTCGGGGAGTCTGCCAAACAAAAGCTCCATGAACTGCTGCGCCGACATCGGCGTGCCGTCGGGATGCCAGAAGGTTGTACACATCATGTGCTGGATTGTTCGCTCTTTCCCGTCCGCAAGTTTTACTTTGATCTTTTTGCGTTTTGGATATTCTTCCTTCGATTCACTGATTCCGATGGGCTTTCTCGCTTCTTCAGTTCTTGGTTGCCTCGGTTCTGTTGGCTCCGGTTCAATAGGCTCGCCATCCCACTCAGGATCATTAAAGTGATGGTGCGCTTGTACAAAGTCATAGATCGTGAAATATTCTTTCCCATCATAGAGACGCGTACCCCGACCGATGATCTGCTTAAATTCGATCATCGAATTGATCGGGCGCATCAGGACGATGTTACGAATGTTCCGGGCGTCGACACCGGTCGAAAGCTTTTGCGAAGTTGTCAATATCGTGGGGATAGTTTTTTCGTTGTCCTGAAAGTCCCGCAGGTGTTGTTCGCCGAGCAAGCCGTCATTTGCAGTAACTCTCTGACAATAATTCGGGTCCTTGCTCGTTTTCATCTGGTTAATAAGGTCGCGCACCGCCAAGGCGTGGTCCTGCGTCGCACAGAAGACCAGTGCCTTCTCGTTCTGGTTGGATTGTTCCATGAACACTTTCACCCGATGCGATTCGCGTTCCTTGATCTCGATTATCTTATTGAAGTCGGTTTCTGTGTAGAGCTTCCCGGACTCAATCTCCCCTTCGATCAGGGTATCATCTGGAGTATACACATATTCGTCTAAGGTCGTGGAGATCTGCTTCACCTTGAACGGCGTGAGGAAACCGTCATTGATTCCTTCCTTGAGCGAGTAAATGAATACTGGATCGCCGAAGTACTTGTAGGTGTCCGCGTTCTCCTCACGCTTGGGTGTTGCAGTAAGGCCGAGCTGCACGGCAGGCGAGAAATAATCCATGATGCCGCGCCAGTTGCTTTCGTCGTTCGCACCGCCGCGATGACACTCATCGATGACAATGAAGTCGAAGAAGTCTTTCGGGTAGTCGCCGAAATACGGCGTGTTCTCAGGTCCGCTCATGAATGTCTGGAAAATTGTAAAGAAGATGGAGCCGTTCTTTGGTACTTTTCCTTTCTTTCTGATCTCATCTGGCGAAATCCTCACCAGCGCATCTTCGGGAAAAGCGGAGAATGCGTTGTAAGCCTGGTTCGCGAGGAAGTTTCGGTCTGCCAAAAACAGAATGCGCGGGCGGCGTGATGGCTCTCGACTCAAGTTCCAGCGGGTATGAAAAAGCTTCCACGCAATTTGAAACGCGATGAATGTCTTTCCAGTGCCTGTCGCAAGTGTCAGTAGAATGCGCTGCTTATTTTCGGCGATGGCTTCCATCACGCGCTCGATGGCGATGTCCTGATAGTAGCGGCTTGGATGTGAACCGCCTTTGTCCTCGAACGGCACGCCAGCAAAGCGGTCACGCCACTCGTTCTTCTTAGCAAAAGTTCGGCTCCAGAGTTCGTCCGGCGTCGGAAAGGTTGATACATCACGTTCCTTGCCCGTTTCCATATCGATGCCATAGATGCCGCGTCCGTTAGATGAATAAGTAAAGCGAACGGCGAGCTTGCCGGCATAGTTCTTTGCCTGTGCTACGCCTTCCGAAACTTCGTCATCCCACGGCTTAGCTTCGACGACCGCCAATTTCTTATTATGGTATTCCAATACATAGTCGGCAGAGAGCGGTTTTCCGTGCTTGCCATGGCTTTCGATCCGACCGGGTGCAATCGAATACTCGCGCCGGATGCGGCTCCCCTCGACAACGCCCCAACCTGCCGCTTTCAAAGCTGGGTCAATATATTCGGCCCTGGTTTCGGCTTCGTTCATTTCTTCAAGAGCTTCTGGTTACCCACTTTCCACACAAGAAAATCGATTAACCTTACAGGATCGCATTTCTTCAGTCGTGGGTCGCGAGCTTTCATCCTTTTCAGTATATGCTTGATCCTTTTGTCTTCAGCCCAATGCTCATAATTCGTTCGCACACTGGTAAGAAAATTGACATACCAGATGATCCGTGCTTCCTTGTCATTGGAAGCAGATGGTGGCGTCTCTTCAAAGAAAGCAAGCACATGTCGGTCATAAATTGGGCAGGTCTCGTTATGAATTGAGACAAGCTTAGAGACAAATGAGAACTGCAACGCCTGGTCTTTCTTCCTACGCTTTATCGGATAAAGATCGGAGAGTATAGATTCATACCGCGGTCTAACATTCTTGAAAACATTTCCACTAAATAATATCTCAAAAAATCGATCCTTGAACTCGTCGGTAAGTCCTCCGGCATTAAGGCCGTAATACTTTGTAAAGAGCAAGCGAAAACGCTCACGGGCATGGGAACCCGGCTCTGACAGCAACTCTTTCAATTCAAGGTATGGGCGAAAGTCTGAGTCAACGATTAATTTCTCAGCCTTTTCGATCGCATTAATATGTTTTTGTCGAAGTTCCATGGTTCACAGTTCTCCGCTGAACGCTTGGTGCAGCAGCGACTTTTTCAACTCCTCCAGCGCGGTGAGCTTGAGCGTATAGATTGCGGCAAGGTGCTCAGTTTGTTCGCGTATGCTATCCAAGCTTGAAACAATTCGTTCTTGTTCTGCAAGGCCTGGGAGCGAGATTTCCAAATCTTTGATCATGCCTAGCTTTAAGAACTTGGTTCCCGTGCCCACTGACTGGGACTTAAACTTCTTTAGGCTCTTCAAGATTTGGAAATACAGAAACCGGTAGAGCACATGCTTCGATTCGTTAACCGTAATAACATAAGTTCGCTGGTAAGCATTAAACTTTCCCTTGAAGTGCTTCACATTGAAATCGCCAACAGCGTTGTTACCAGCCAACAATATCGCCTCACAATCAAAAGCGTACTTGTCAATGGCATAGGTCTCTCGGGAGCAGGTGAAGAACGGATACTTCCCGCCCTCCACAGCGGCATTGGCATCTAGCTTGCCTGTGGAGATATCAACCACAGTACCAAGCCTCGCTTTCTCAGAATCCATCCCGTTCAGGTGGCTTTCAAAGATGGCCCGCGCGTTTTGCAGATTCTTTTCTGCGTTGGCTTTGGCAATTGCGATGCCCGCAAACGCTTCGTCGAGGATGCCGACGATCCGACGCTGCTCCGTGAGCGTAGGAAAGGGAATCTGAACCGTCTCCACCATATCTTTTGAAATCACGGTTTGCGCTGCACCTACCGAACCAGACCGCAGTCGCTCCACCAGCGTCATCATGAAATAATAGAGATAGAACTGGTCGAGCTTTGCGAGATGTGGACGTATTGCTGCAACCGAACGCCCAATCGCGCATTCTTCACCTAAGTTGATTTTCCCGCAAGTAGCGCCCACTACGCAAAGCAAAACATCTGTTCGACGTGCCATCCTTAGCGGGTTTGTCGTCCACTCCCGAATTACCGGACGGACTTCACCAAACTCGCCGACTTTAACAAAAGGAGTTCCCTTCCCATCGAAGTTACAGTCTTTGCTTGAGGGCGCTTGGCCCATTATTAAATCCGCGATTTCTCCGAGTGCTGAGGTCGTGGTCACATTCTTCACAGGAATGATTTTATTTTCCCAAGCGCTTTTGCGCTCTCGGCGTCCAGGAGGGCGATCTCCTTCAGGATTTCCTGCGGATTGCGGTGGCTCACTTTTTCACCGCCGTCGGGGTTCTTTACGGAAAGGTCGAACGTCTTCTGGTCAATACTCTTGACATCTACGCTCCAACTCTTGGGCGAGTCGGCTAAGGTCTTTTGCAGCTTCACGAACTCGGCGAGGTCGTCGTCATTGAGCGGGTTCGTCTTGCCAAGATTGCGGCCCGGGTCGAGCTGATAATACCAAGTCTTCCGCGTCGGCTTTCCCTTCTCGAAGAAAAGAACCACGGTCTTCACACCCGCCCCTTGGAACGCACCGCCAGGAAGATCGAGCACTGTATGAAGGTTACAGCTTTCAAGCAGAAGCTTGCGCAGGCTGACAGAGGCATTGTCGGTGTTAGAGAGAAACGTGTTCTTTATAACGACACCACCGCTCCCACCTGCTTTCAAGATTTTGATGAAGTGCTGCAGGAACAGGAAAGCGGTTTCGCCGGTTCGTATGGGAAAGTTTTGCTGAACTTCCGGTCGTTCCTTGCCACCGAATGGAGGATTGGCAAGTACCACGTCGTAGCGGTCCCTGTCCTGGATGTCGGCGAGGTTTTCTGAAAGTGTATTCGTATGTATGACGTTCGGCGCTTCGATGCCGTGGAGGATCATGTTCATGATCGCGATGACGTAGGCGAGGGACTTCTTCTCCTTCGCGAAGAATGTGCGCGTCTGAAGTGTGGTGAGATCTTTGGTGGTCAGGTTCTTTTTGGCTTTCAGGTAATCGAATGATTCGCACAGAAACCCCGCCGAGCCGCATGCGCCGTCATATATACGGTCGCCAATCTTCGGCTTCACCACCTGTATTATTGCACGAATGAGCGGGCGCGGAGTATAATACTCGCCGCCGTTCCGTCCTGCGTTGCCCATGTTCTTGATCTTGGCTTCATAAAGATGCGATAACTCATGCTTCTCCGTTTGTGAGCGGAAATGAAGCTCATCGATGGACTCAATGATCTCCCGCATGTTGTAGCCGCTCTGGATTTTGTTCTTAATCTCGCCAAAGATTTCGCCGATCTTGTATTCGATGTTATTCGGCCCTGTGGCTTTCTGAGTGAAGCCACGCAGATACGGGAAAAGCTTCTGATTAACAAAACCTGTGAGATCGTCGCCAGTCATGGCAGCGTTGTGGTCAAGCTTTCCATCTCTGCCCTTTGGCGCTGCCCAGCTCTCCCAGCGATACGACTTCTCAAGTATGTAAGTGTATTTCTTCCCCTGAAGTCGTGCTTCCATCGACCGTTCTTCTTCAAGGTCATCGAGATATTTCGTGAAAAGAAGCCACGAGGTTTGTTCCGTGTAATCGAGCTCGGTGGTACAGCCTGCTTCTTTGCGAAGAACGTCATCTATGTTTTTGAAAGTTTGTTCGAACATTAAGTAATCAATTTCCTCTAATAATTGTGTCTATTCCCAATTGCTGTTCATTTTAGATGTGACTAGTGAAACCTGTGGACTTCCCTGACCTAAACCGTAAAGAAATAATTTCATCGACTATTTCTCAACACGCTTTCTTATCCAAGTTGGTTAAAAGTAAGCGAAGGGAACCACAGATTCAACGTCTCGATCCCATCGTCAGCTTTTTCCCCTATAAAAAGAATGCCTCCCGCCCTTCGGCGAGAGGCAAACCTGTCCGTCCTTCGGATGTTATTCCCCTCTCCGGCGGGAGAGGAAGAGTTATTTGCTATCGGGCGGCTTGGCGCTGACGTCCGGCCTCGAAAAGAATTCCACTCCCTCGCGATCGATCCGCTCGATCAAATCCTTGTTGCCAATCGTGTGGTAGTTCAACACATCGAACTTGTACGGGAGGAGTGTTTCTTCATTGAGAACAAAACTTATGCGGGCGGCAGCATCGTCGGTGAGATTTTTCCCCTTGAGTGCAATATCGACATCGCTGCCGTTCCTGCTCCTCCCCTTTGCCCGGCTTCCGAACATTACAGCCTGTTCTACCGACACTTCTTTCTGAAGTACGGCGACGATGGTTTCCCTGTCGCCTTCCTTTAAACCGAACGAATCAGCCATGGACTTTTTGTTTGAAATATTGATATACCTGGCGGACGGCAGGATAATATTTGTGCTGAATAACATCGACTGCGTTCTTCGCTACCGTTTCATTGTATGTATGCGAGATCTCGTTTCTCTTTTCCAGCATCTCGATCCATGTGTGCCCGTCTTCGATAACATGGGTTTGAAACCCCTCCTTTATTGCTTCTCTCGGAAAACTGGTCTCGACACCCTGCTCATACAGATAATCTTTAATTGTCTTCCACACGAGCTCAAACGTGAATTCAAATGCCTGTACAAGCCCGCCGACTTCAATCGGAGAGTACGACTCTTTTTTGACGATTCCTTCAAGAAACAAGAATGCCTTTTCAAAATTCTGAAAGCGCTGTCGCCAGCGAGAATTATTCTCTGCCATTGCCTGCTCCTGCAATCCTTGAAATGTTAACCCTGATAGGATAATTCAATCGTTTCTCTTCGATCATCTTCTCCTCAAGCTCCGCCTTCAAATTATGAAACCGCTCCACAAGGTTGAAATCGTCCTCTCCATCGACAAGTCCTACGTAACGAGCAAGTGTCAGCATGAATAATCTTCATTGGTACGGTCGCGACGCTGCGAATAAGTCTCAATAGTCATCCTTTTTGTTCGATGCAGCCTTGGAGATAACTAATCTCATCGCCTATTTCCTGACCACTCTTCCTTATCCAAATCGATTAAAACTAAGCGACAATGCCCTCAAAATCAATCTTTCCCCACCCATTCACTCTACAATAAGCCTCGTATATTCAAATCCTTTCCCGGCAAGCGACCCGATGACGGCAAGGTGCATACCGTACCTATTCAACCTAAACACAGAGACACGGAGGGAAATTGTCAATTCTAAATTTTCAATTTAAGATCGCAGATTAACGAAAGGGGTTTCTTTCTCCTCTCAGCCCTCCTGTCTTTGCGAGTGATGCCTCGCATCACGCGGCAATCCGTCGTTTGGTGGCACACCCGTGATTGTGTTTGTCATTCCGACCAAACGAGGCACGCTTTGTGCGTGACGAGTGCGCGGAGGAATCTTGCGTGGAATACCTGTTCAATAACATTTCTGCATCGCCGCAGAAGATTTCTCGACTCTCCGCCTGCGGCGGATCGCTCGAAACGACATTTCTTTGGAAGGATACCTAAATGGCATTGAGAAAAAATGGCGTAAAAGAAATCTCATAGCGAGGCGTTGAAAAACAAATATGGAAATGCATTCGCTAGGTGGAAATGAGATGTATATTATTTGTTTTAGCCGAGCGAAGAGATTTCCAGCCATTTTTTCTCCAGCCTTGATTTTCTCTCCCGCTCAATTATTCTATACAAGTATGCGGGATGGCGCCAAAGGCGCTCATTTGGTTCTTTCTCTTATATCAAGATAAGAGAAAGAACAAGTCTTCTAAGGAGACCTCTCTTTGCGAGCCCCACTCAGCAACCCGCGGCAATCCGTCGCTTGGTGGTATTCCCATTCGGATTGCTTCGTCTCCACCCAAGCGGATCCTCGCACTGACACGTTACCGGGGGAAATAACTCCGAATGAATTTAAATAAAGAGGTAGGAAAAAAAATTGTCGATTTTCAATTGACAATTTTCAATTTAAGGCGGTTACTTCAATTGCTGAGAGAGTTTTTTGCCGACAGTGTTCGCAAGCTCCTCGGGCGTTGTTCCATCGCTGCCGATGTGGTAACTCATAACTCCGACGACTTCTCCGGTTCCCGGTTCAACCACTGCCGCGTTAAAGTCTGTAATCACTTCGCCTGATAATGTGTAATCGAAACTATATGTGAATCTGAGCAGGTACTCATTTCCCCGCACTTTGGGTGTGGAGGAGTGAGCCGAAGCAGTATCCGCTGCTCGCTGTGAGGATTGATTTGAAAGTTGACCGGTCGAATCACCTTGAAGCTGAATGTCAGTCTGGGCGAATGAAGGCGATATGACTTCGACGCCATTTCTAAATAGGGCTTCTTCAATTTTCGGTCGGAGGTTTGCGCTGTCGAAGTTGTCGCATTTGACTCCCACCGACGAGGTCAGTTTAAAGCCGGTGCTCGGTTTCATGGTCATGTCAAGGCCTCCGCCGCAGCCATCAAGCACCAAACCCAGGGCAATTATGAGCAGAAACGATTTTTTCATTACTCTGTATTTCGGAATTTCTGAACGAATCCTTAGCGGGATTCCTCGTAATGACAGGATACCAGGGGAAGCAACTCCGAATGAATTCAAACACAGAGACACGTGAGACACAGAGAGAAATTGTCAATTTTGGAAGATCGCAGATTCTTTTACTTAGTGGCGCCATGGAGTGATCCATGACGATACCGGGCAAAAGAGGGCGGCACTCCCCCTCTCTAATTTTTTAGAGAGGGGGTTGGGGGGTGAGTCAAACTCCGCTTTCAGCGGTGCTTCTCGCAATGACAAGTCACGGAACAAGCTTGCCGCCAATAACTCTATTTGACCAGAACAAACTTCTTCGTTTCAGCAAAGAGACTCCTCTTCCCGCCCGAAACCTGGTAGGCCTGCAGGTTGTAGAAGTACACTCCGCTTGTCAGATTCTTTCCGTCAAGTGTGACCCGGTATGTGCCGGCAGGCTTCTCTTCATCTACAAGTGTCATCACTTCCCGTCCAAGGACATCGTAAACCTTAAGCAAAACGGAACTAGGAACCGCGAGGCGATAGCCGATGGTCGTCGTCGGATTGAACGGGTTCGGATAATTCTGCGATAGAAGAAATTCCACAGGTGCATCCATCTGCCGGACGGATGTGATAGTGCTCTGGAGTTTTACGAGCTCGATCCCGTCGCCGGTCCCGAGGTTTCGCGAGTACTCTTTGTCGGTAGAATTATTCCAGTGCTCATGTACTCCGAGGCTCTGCAGTCGTACGCCGTCGCCGTTTGGCGCGTAATATGTTCCCGAAGGAGGATTGTCCGCCCGCGCCGCCTCGTGCAAGTAATTGTCGACGGCTCCGTAAATGGTAGTATCGTGCGGATTGATCGCCGCTTCGGCACGGAAGAAATCGAGGCAGACCGATTCGATAGCAACGTTATCCTGTGAAACGAACATGCTCGAAGTCCAGCCGTTGTTGAACGGAGGTGAAAGCCATTTGCTGTTGGAAGATATCTCGTCGCCTTCTGTCTGACACGCGTAGAGCCCCTCGACAATGAACAACAAAGTCTTCGCGCCAAGGTCCTTGTGTCCCATCAAATCGACGAGAGCATTGTACGTCCCCATCGGCCTTCCGTAAAATGTGTACTGCGGTTGGCCGGGATAAATGATATTGTGTACGCTGATATAAGGATGGACTCCCGCCGCAAACGGCGCATATACGTATGGAACTCCGCCTGTGTCACAGCTAAGCGTTCCGAAATGGTTCTTCGCGCAAAAACTCACTCCGGCATACCTGTGCCCTTTGAGCGAGGCGAGATTGATCAGGTAAGTCGCTTTTGTGACCGTCGTCGGCATATAAGCCGGGTTGGCGCCTCCGAATCCGACCTGTGCCACCAGTGGCTGCGACCAATGTATGATGGTCGTATCGCGAACGTATAGTTCCCGGCCGTTTTGTTTGACCCAGCCCATGAAGTGCACATTTGGAAATTCTGCTTTGCATTTGGTGTAGATCGCGTCAGGCATATAACGGAGAAGATCGTAAACTGTAATGTCGCTGTCTGCCACCCCAACATGGTACACAAGCTGGTGAAGGAGGGCAAGGACGGATTGCGGACAGGTAAAAGTCATGTTGCCGACACTGTAGTCGCTCGAGCTGTTGTTAAGGTCTATCTTGACGGCAATTTTCTCGCCAGGAGTGTATCCGACTTCTCCTCTTCCCCGGTTGTTATTAAAGTATTTAAAGAGCGCTATCCACGATGCGCTGTCGTTAGGTTCACCTGTCAATGATCGAAGCGAGCGGGAAAGCATTGAGTCGACATTTGCCTGATGCGTGTACCTGTCATCCCACCAATAGCCTGTCTTGCCGTCCCATGTTGCCGCGGCTGAATCGCGCACCCAGACCACGCGACCCGGATTGATCCCCTTTGCGGTTCCCATCGGACTGTTTGGCGGATCGGTCGGAACGAACAACGAATCGACGGTTGTCCGCGCAAGTGAAACATTGTCGGTCCTGAGAAGCGTGAAGGCTCCGGCGGCTAATGCCGCGAACACCAGGGCAGACGCCATGACATATCTGGAGTTACGAAAATAATGTTTCGCCTTTTTGAATGAGAAGACCGCGATCATCATGCCGGCAACGTACGCCACAAAACCGCTGGCGAGAGGGGCGGCTACTTTCATACACGGGTACTGTGCGCGGCTCGGTTTAGGAATGATTCGGATGAGCATCCATAATAGAGAGAGGAGCCCGATCAGAGAAAATAGAAGGCTGGCGAGTCCTTTATACTTGCGATTACCTTTGTGTTCATTCGAGTGCGATTCGTGATGACACTTTGACGATTCGTGCGTTTCCATTTGCTTACCCTTCCTGACTGCGTCGATTGGTAACTGCTGTCAGCCTCCGCGCGTGAACACACTCACCTGAGAAAACCGGACGTTTCCACCGCACGGGTTAACAACAGAGTGTAAAAAGGTAACTCCGCCGCCCCTGCTATTCAAGCATCATAGGCGTCTGACTTTGGCAATGGGGGAATCTCAAACTCATCACTGTCATAGCTACGCAATCTGTAGCTTGATGGAAGTCCTATTGGGATTGGTCCGTCGTTTCACTCATCGCAATGAGGGATTGATAGGAGAAGTAATCCGAATGAATTTAAACACAGAGGCACTGAGACACAGATGTTTCTACTGGCAATTTATTCTCCATATCTCTTTTGGTTCAATAAAAGAGATTGCCGCGTCGCCCCGGAAGAAGCGGCTCCTCCCATTGACGGGTTCGCATAGAGTGGGCCTGCATACGTTCTGTGAACCTCGGCTGTGCAAACGCTCACCTCTTAGCGCTCAGTAACAAGAGGAGCTGGGATACCAATGACAAGAAAGAGTCGCCCGGACAAGGAAGTGCAAGAGAGCTTTCTTTCCGGACAACCCTTGTAAGGAAGAAGATCGATGCCCATGACTGCGGTCAGGCAGTAACGTTCACTATGTTCCCGAGTGGAAACTGCTGGTTAGAAGTATAAGGTGAAGAATTAGTCGGCATTAAATCTTGCAATAGAGACGCGTAAGAGTTTTGAGCGGCAGATAAATTATTTGACTGGAGCGAACTCTGAAGGCTCTGCAGGTCGGTGCTCGACTGGCTGTTTCCTGAGAATAAACTCGACGAACCGGTGTTGCTCTGAATGTCCTGCAGGAACGCGTTTAATGCCGACTGTGCAGAAGAAGAGCTGCCTGATTGAAGTGCGCTGCCGAGAGAGCTCAGGTCGTTCATCTGCTGTGCCATCCCGCTGTTCACTTGTCCTTTATGGTGATGGTGGTGATGAACAGCGCCCGAACCTGTCGACGAAGTGCCTCCCTGTTGTGACGACTGCACATCCTGCTGGAGCGATGAGAGCGCGCTTTCCGCCGAGGAGACATCTCCAGACTGAAGTGCGGTACCGATTGCCTGGAAATCGCTTAGGCTTGAGCCTGACAAAGCACCCTGTCCGCTGCCTGAATTTTGAAAACTGTTCTGGATCGTCGTGTATGCGGATTGTGCCGACGACAGGTCGCCTGATTGAAGTGCCTGTTCCAGCTGCATGAATTGCTGTCCGATGTTGTTTTGGTTAGAGCTAGTTTGAGCGAGTTGGTAGGCACTTGCTGTGGAGGATATACTGGTAATATCCATTGTTCTACGCCTTTCAAATTTGTTATCTGAATATATATCGGAGTTCCCAGACACTTCTTTAGCTTCAAGATTTTCCGCTTTTTAATGGAATCACAATGGCAGACTAAGTGAGGGAGGCAGTATCGATGAGATTGTCACTTTAAATTATTTTCCCGACTCCATTATCACAAAGGCGATGTGTTCTTTAACCCTCTCACTTTAACGCAGACCACTAATCCCCATAAGAGTACAGAGCCGATAAACAGGCGCTCGAACAATCCGAAATACATCCCTCTAAAACCTCTGAATTGCAGGAGAAGCATTAAAGATGAAAGTACTGCAAGAGATAATGCAGGTGTCCTTAGAAACTTCAACCCTTCTATTTTGCCGAATGACACCGAAAGGAGAATCTCTCCTATGGGGGCACAGACAAAGGCGGCGAGAGCCAGCAACAAATGAATCATCCCGTGAAATGTAAGCCCCATCCGGTTTCCTGAATATTTTATTACATCAGTGTTGAAGAAGCCGAGAAGGAATGACCCGGCACTCCATATTCCGAAAAATATCGTCCCCCTGATTCGGACGGATGATTCCCTGGCAAGGACCTGAATCGCCATGATGACAGAGAATGAAAAGACTCCTCTGATTAAAAAATTTAGGTTCATGATATATCCATACGGCCCGACGGCGAGGTTACTCTCTGCTTCTCTCAGGGGGCTGTAGTGGGGCGGGAGAAGCTGCACGACGACATCCAGGATTACATAGACGATCGTACCGATGATCGAGATCAGCGCCCACCTTCTTGCGGCTAACAAAGTATCGGGTTCATTTCCCATTTTGAGCTCCTAAAGTAGAATTCATTTCGCTTTTCTCTCCAACTCTGTGACTCATGTGGCTAATTTAAACACAGATGGGAAAAGGAGAAATGAGGATTATACAGGTACTCATCCCAGAAAACGTCGCGGACCTACTCAACCTCACCTACTCTCATTTATCTACGAAGCAGAAAGGTAAATGGTACTATTACCCACACAGAGCATGGTTCACCCTTGTGCTCCGCCGGTGTAAACTCATACTGCACAGCCGCGTAAAGAGCGCTCCTATTGAAGCCGTGGTTCGTCGACTTCATTACGACCGCGTACATGACTTCCCCTTTGCTCGACACATCCATCTTAATTACCACGTGCCCTTCGCTCTGCATAAACTCCGCACCCTGAGGATATTGAGGGATAACTTGTTTCTTTACTGTCGGCGGGATCATGCCAGTCGTATCGAAGTCCGACTTCGTCGTATTGTCTTGATCCGCCGGAACCGAGCATCCAATCCTCAACGCGCATGTATCATTTGCCGTGAAACCTAACTTGCCGAAGTCGTAGTTCGGTGATTCAAACTCCGGACTTTTCCCGATGAGGTTAAACTTGAAACGAAGAGTCACAGGATACGGGATAGGTTCGCCGTTATATATTGCGGGGTCGAAAGTCCAACGCATTGCGGCGCGCAGTGTGGCGGCTTCCAGCACTTCTTTGTCGTTGGCTTCAATCCCGTTCGTGTCCCGGATTACAACAGCTCTCTTTACTAGTCCGTCGATTCCTACCAGGACTCTTATCGCCATTACTCCCTGAATACCTATCCTGCGTGCCAGCGCAGGGTACTCGGGATCATACTGGGTCTTCGCCACAGGCTCGACAAGTAATGATCCCCCCATATTATTCGTTTTGGGAACAACCTCAGATACTCCGGGCGGACTTAGAGTATCGCTCGCGTAATATGCGGAGTGATCCTTTATGATTAATTCATCGCCGCCATTTGTGATGCTGCTAATCCAGGCACACCCCGCTAATCCGACAACGAAACTCATTTGCAAACAGCAGAAGAATTTTTTCATATCCGAATATCTGACATTTTATTCGGAAGCTAAATTAGCAGTTATGAATTTGGGATTCAATCGTCATGTGGAAGTCTCAGTATTAGCCTGCGCGAGAATCCCGACGGGAGTATTCGGGAACGACTGGCGTACCATTTAGAGAGATTGCCCCGGCGAGGAGTTCATCCCGCCCCTGGCAGCGTTATTCGCTTTAATTTCCCTGGATTTCCCTTAAAACACACACAAAGTTAACAAAAATTTTTCCGACTAGACTATTGACATCGTTTCAACAATTCCTTATAATGAAGGCAGACAAAATGATTGACAGCGATTCAACATATGGTTCTTCAGGTTCGGCGGCAACCATGTTGCTTTCGAACGCGTTTGTCAATCCTGATGCCGTTAGCCTCATTTCTTTAGTATCTATTCTTATTCTTCTCCTCCTTAGCGAGGGGAATATACTTCTCGGCATTATTAGCTAAATAGCCGAAGGTTATTCCCCAGAAACAAACCTAACTTAAAACTCACATTGTCGTAACGGGAATAACCTGAAGCCGAAGCTTATGCCGAGGGCGAGGCTGAATAAAATATTTGATTGACCGGTCCAAGATTTTTGTACCCCAAAATGAGGACTTGCCAATTTCAAAAACAAAAAATGGAGACTAGTAAGATGAGTACCAATGAGATTACAGGCGCCGAGATTTTTGTCAAGTGCCTGATGGAAGAAAAAGTTGAATATATATTCGGATATCCGGGGGGCGCGGTCATCGGCGTCTACGACGCGATGCACGACATGTCGCACATCAAACACATTCTTACCCGGCACGAACAGGGCGCGGTCCACGCCGCCGAAGGTTACGCGAAAGCGACAGGTAATGTAGGTGTCGTCCTCGTTACATCGGGACCCGGCGCCACAAACACCGTTACCGGCATCGCCGATGCTTACATGGATTCGGTCCCCGTCGTAGTTTTCACAGGCCAGGTTGCAACACATCTTATCGGCAACGATGCGTTCCAGGAAGCGGACATAATCGGTATAACCCGTTCGATAACCAAACACAACTTTCTCGTCAAGGACGTTCGAGACCTCGCCTGGACAATAAAAGCCGCCTTCCATATCGCGGCCACAGGAAGACCGGGGCCGGTGGTGGTCGACATGCCGAAGGACGTCATGGCATCCAAGACGACATTTAACTATCCGAAGGAAATAAAACTTCGCGGATACCACCCGTTTTATTTCGGGCACATGGGACAGATTAATAAGGCAGTCGAAATTATTAATTCATCGAAGAAGCCTGTGTTGTACGTCGGCGGCGGCGTGATTAATTCAAACGCGTCGAGTGAACTCTATAATTTTGCGAAAAAACTCAACGCCCCTGTGGCAATGACTTTGATGGGGCTCGGCGCCTTCCCTGCCAACGACGAGCTGTCGATGGGAATGTTGGGAATGCATGGGACCTGGTTTTCAAATATCGCGGTCGACCAGTGCGATTGCCTGATCGCAATTGGACCGAGATTCGACGACCGCGTTACCGGCAACCCCAAGACCTTCTCACCCAACTCAAGAAAAATCCACATCGATATCGATCCCTCGGCAATAAGCAAGAACGTAAAGGTTGACGTGCCTATTGTCGGCGACGTCCGGCACGTTCTCGAAAGACTGATCCCCCTTGTTCAACCGTTGGACACGAAGGACTGGCTCAGACAAATAAAAGAATGGGAAACGGAACATCCGCTGCGCTACGAGAACGGCGATCAGATTCGCGCGCAATACGTAATCGAAAAGATCAACGAACTGACGAAGGGAGAAGCTATCGTGACCTCCGACGTCGGACAAAATCAAATGTGGACTGCACAATTTTACAAGTTCCAAAACCCGAGGTCGAATATTACTTCAGGCGGACTTGGCACAATGGGATTTTCATTCCCCGCTGCGATCGGGGCTTCTTTCGGAGTGAAAGACAGACCGGTCTTCAGCATTAACGGCGATGGCGGAATTCAGATGAACATCCAGGAGTTGGCAACAGCCGTCGGCAACAAGCTCCCGATAAAGATCGTGATACTTAATAACGGTTATCTCGGAATGGTGCGACAATGGCAGGACATGTTCTATAAAAAACGTTACACTCACGTTTCACTAGGAGCGAATCCCGATTTTGCGAAAGTCGCGGAGGCCTTCGGCGCGAAAGGATTTACGACAGATAAGACCGATGAGGTTGTTCCCATCCTGAAGGAAGCGATGAAGATAAATGACCGGCCGGTATTGATAGACTTCCGGACTACGGAAGAGGATAACGTCTTCCCGATGATCCCGGCGGGTACGAGCGTCGCTCACATGCTGGATTATCCGAAGTCTGTAAAGGATTTGAAGATGGAAAAGACCCGGGTGGAGGCTGCGAAGTGAAACAGCACACCATATCCATACTTGTTGAGAATAAATTCGGCGCATTAAACAGGATCGTCGGGTTGTTCAGTGCCCGGGGATATAACATCGACAGTATCTCCGTCGGGACAAGCGAAGACGATTCTATCGCGCGCGTAACGGTTGTTTCAAAAGGAGACGATGACGTCATCGAGCAAATCATCAAACAGTTGAATAAACTCATAGATGTCACGAAAGTCGTCGACCTTACTTACGAGGGCTTTGTTGAGAGAGAATTGGTTTTGATCAAAGTTTCGGCGACTCATAATTCAAGGTCGGAGCTTATGCAAATATCCGAGATCTTTCGATCAAAGATCGTCGATATTAGCCCTCGCTCGCTGACCATAGAGGCGACCGGCAGCGAACAAAAGGTGGACGCGATGATAAAAATGCTCAGCCCGTTCGGAATAAAGGAGATTGCCCGCACGGGACGTGTCGCGTTGAAAAGAGAATTCGAAGGAGCGGTATGAATAAACGGGCACAAAGGAACACGGCGGCAAAGGCACAAAGTGATGCGGCCTCAAGTGTACCTTTTACTTTCTCCTTTGTAGCCCGGTGCCTTTGCCCCCTTTCGCAGAACAAAATTGAATTAACAAAAATGAAGGAACTCAAATGAAGGTTTATTACGATTCAGACGCAGATCTATCACTTCTTCAAGACAAGACCGTTGCCATCATTGGCTATGGGAGTCAGGGCCATGCTCACGCGCTTAACCTGCGCGACAGCGGTGTTAAAGTAGTAGTCGGTTTGCAGCCTGGAAGTAAATCCCGCCTCGCGGCAGAGGCCGAGGGCCTGGGAGTATTCACTCCTTACGATGCATCCGCCAAGGCGGATCTGATCATGATCCTCGCTCCGGATTTGGCACAGAAAAAATTATACGAAGAAGAAATTGCGCCGAATTTGTCCGAAGGAAAAATTCTCGCTTTCGCCCATGGGTTTAATATCCATTACAAATTAGTCGTACCACCAAAGAATGTAGATGTCATAATGATTGCCCCGAAAGCTCCCGGCCATCTTGTCAGGAGAGTATTCACCCAGGGAGCGGGCACCCCATGCCTCATCGCCGTCCAGCAGGATCATTCCAGGAAAGCATTGGATTACTCGCTCGCTTACGCAAAGGGGATCGGCGGAACGCGGGCCGGCGTCATTAAAACAAATTTCAAAAACGAAACCGAGACGGATTTGTTCGGCGAACAAGTCGTCCTATGCGGCGGAGTCGAAGAGCTGATCAAGGCAGGATTTGAGACTCTCGTTAATGCCGGTTATCCTCCCGAACTTGCCTACTTCGAATGCATGCATGAAATGAAATTGATCGTGGATCTTTTTTACGAAGGCGGATTGTCAAGAATGAATTTCTCCGTCAGTGACACGGCTGAATACGGCGGGTACACGAGAGGGCCGCGTGTAATCACGAAAGCAACTCACAAAGAGATGGAGAAGATCCTCCACGAGATTCAATCAGGAAAGTTCGCGAAGGAATGGATCAACGAAACATTTAAGAACAAACAAAAAAACTTTTTGAAAATGCGCAAGCAAATGAATACTCACCTCATCGAAAAGACCGGAGCAAAATTGCGGGCCATGATGAGCTGGCTGAAGAAATAACAAAGAGCAAACAGTGGAAATTGATGGGAAATAATGAGGACCAATAGCTAGAGAGGACAATCGAATGGGAGAGAAAATATTCATATACGATACATCGCTTCGCGATGGTACGCAGGGAGAAGACATTTCCTACAGTGTCGATGATAAGATCAAGATCGCACACCGGCTTGACGCATTCGGCGTTGACTACATCGAAGGGGGTTGGCCGGGGTCGAATCCTAAAGACATGGAATTCTTTGAACGGATGAAGAAAGTAAAACTCCAACACGCGAAATTAGCCTCCTTCGGGAGCACCTGCCGCGCTTCATCATCCCCCGAATCCGATGAAAATGTCAACCAGCTCTTGAGAGCGGAAACTCCTGTTGTCACAATCTTCGGAAAATCATGGGACATGCACGTGACGACGGCCCTCGGAACAACTCTCGAAAGAAATCTGGAGATGATTTCCTCGACCGTAAAATACTTGAAAGATAACGGTAAAGAAGTGATTTATGACGCGGAGCATTTCTTCGACGGATTTAAATCCAATCCGGATTACGCCTTGAAGACAATCAAGGCGGCTGAGAAAGCCGGTGCAGATTTCATCGTCCTCTGCGATACTAACGGCGGAACGCTCTCCAACGAAGTCGAGACAATCGTAAAAACGGCTAAGGAGTCTGTAAAGACTAAGGTTGGAATCCACGCGCACAACGACTCCGAACTTGCTGTTTCGAATTCCCTTGCCGCGATTCGCGCAGGTTGCGTTCAGGTCCAGGGCACGATTAACGGTTTCGGCGAGCGCTGCGGAAACGCGAACTTATGTTCGGTAATACCAAACCTGCAAATCAAAATGGGCATCCCGGTTGTATCGGAAGCAAAATTAAAATCTCTGACCGAGCTGTCGAGGTTTGTCAGCGAAGTTGCAAACTTACAACCGAGAAAGAACCTCCCTTATGTCGGTCAAAGCGCATTCGCTCATAAAGGCGGAGTCCATGTGAGCGCCGTGATGAAGTCAGCACGTACGTATGAACACATCGAACCCGAAGTTGTAGGAAATTCCAGGCGTGTTCTGGTCAGCGACCTTTCTGGAAGAGGCAATGTCCTATACAAAGCTGAGGAGCTTGGGATTGACCTTTCCGGAAGCAACGGGCAGATAAACGCAATCGTGAATGAGCTGAAGTCACTGGAGAACGACGGTTATGTATTTGAAGACGCCGATGCCTCGTTAGAGATATTAATGAAAAAAGACACGGGCAAAGCAGAAATACCATTCGAGCTTCAGGCCCTCAGGATCATCATCGAGAAGAATACAAATGAGGGAGTGACTCACACTGAAGCGGTGATCAAGCTGAGAGTCGGCGACAAGATCGAGCATACGGCAGCTGAAGGCGACGGCCCGGTCAATGCCCTGGACAATGCTCTAAGAAAAGCCCTTCTCCAGTTTTACCCGCACCTTTCGACAACCAAATTGACGGATTACAAAGTCAGAGTTGTCGATGGAGGAGAAGGGACAAGCGCAAAAGTAAGAGTGTTGATAGAAACGACAGACCAGGAGTCCAATTGGAACACGGTCGGGGTTTCGGAGAACATAATTGAAGCAAGCTGGAAAGCCCTTGTTGATTCGATAGTTTATAAGATGATGAAAGATAATGACAAGAAGAAAAGCAAAAGCGAAATGGAGATGATAAAATGAAAGGCCGGTCACGAATTGAAATGCTGGAAAAAGCCCTGAACAGCGAGATGGAAACGATTAAGGATTATAATGATCAAGCCGAGGTGTCGGATGACATCGATACCAAACGTTTATTCCGTTCACTGGCGAGCCAGAAATATGAACATTACCTCCAAATCGAAAAACACCTTAGACAGTTGAAGGCCAACAACGATATCACCGACGCAATTAATAGTATGTTTCAGTAAAACCAAAAGGTTCTGAAGAAAATGAAAGACAAAATCTATATTTTCGACACGACGCTTCGGGACGGCGAACAGTCTCCCGGCTGCAGCATGAACACAAAAGAAAAAATGAAGATGGCACGACAACTTGAGGCGTTGAATGTCGATGTCATTGAAGCCGGTTTCCCGATCGCATCCGAAGGTGACTTCGAGGCTGTAAAGGAAATCGCGAAGACGATTACAGGTCCGACGATTGCCGCTCTCTCGAGGGCCACGCCGCTTGATATCGACCGCGCGTTCGAAGCGATTCAGTATTCTTCTAAACCGCGCATCCATACATTCATCGCGACGAGCGACATTCATCTAAAACATAAACTGAAAAAGACGCGAGATGAAGTTTTCGAGCAATCTGTTAATGCGGTTGCCTACGCGAAAAAATTGACCAACGACGTCGAGTTCAGCTGCGAAGATGCAAGCAGAAGCGACCTGGATTATTTGTGCAGAATTATCGAGGCGGTCATCGATGCCGGGGCGGTTGTCGTAAATTTACCCGACACCGTGGGCTACGCCATTCCCTTCGAGTATGGAAACCTCATCAAGACGGTCCGTGAAAGAGTCAAGAACATAGATAAAGCAATCTTAAGTGTCCACTGTCATAACGACCTCGGACTCGCGGTTTCGAATTCGATTGCCGCGATAATGAACGGAGCCCGGCAGGTTGAGTGCACCGTCAACGGAATCGGCGAGCGCGCAGGAAATGCCTCGCTCGAAGAGTTCATCATGGCTTTGCGAACAAGGCCGGATATCCTTCCTTTTCAATGCGACGTCAAAACGGAAGAGATATATAAATCGAGCAGGCTTCTTTCGACTCTGACGGGAATGATGGTGCAACGGAATAAAGCAATTGTCGGATCGAACGCCTTTTCCCACGAAGCGGGTATTCACCAGGATGGGATTATAAAAAGCAGGATGACCTACGAGATCATGACGCCGGAGTCCGTCGGAATAAAGCATTCGACCCTTGTCCTCGGTAAACATTCCGGGCGGCACGCGTTGAAGAAAAGATTTGAAGAGCTTGGATATTCCTTGTCCCCTGAGGAGACCGAGAACATATACAAGGAATTCACTCATCTTGCCGACAAGAAGAAAGAGATCCTGGATGAAGACCTGATTGCGATCCTCAATAACGAATCCGAGCGCGATGAATTCAGCTACTCTCTAACAAGCTTGCAGGTAATGACCGGAACCGGCGTTAAATCGACCGCCGTAATGGAGTTGACCGATGGAAAGGAAACATTCTGCGATTCCGCGACAGGTGATGGACCTGTTGATGCCGCGTTCAACGTCATCGAAAGAATAACAAAGATGAGCGGACAGCTTGTCGATTATACCATCAACTCCGTAACCTGGGGAGGCGATGCAGTCGGAGAAGTTTTTGTGAAGGTTATCTTTGACAATGTGATCTTCACCGGACATGCGGCGAGCACCGATATCGTTACCGGAAGTGTTGAGGCGTATCTACAGGCTACGAACCGCGCGATGTCTGCAAAAAACAAGAAGATTCCTTCGGGAAAAAACGTGAATAATCAGGTCGATGCTGTATAAATTAGCACTTACTTATTAGCGGTTAGCGAATATACACTTTAACTTTTGAAGTGTGGTTTTGAATTTTGACTTTTTAATTCCGACCTTTAAGTTCTTAACGCACGAATAATAGAAAGCGACATACAAAAATGGGAATGACAATAACAGAAAAGATTCTTGCCAATCATTCTGGAAGAGATAAAGTAACGCCGGGCGAAAATGTATGGATTGACGTCGATATTCTTATGACGCATGACGTTACGGGACCGGGAACAATCTCGATATTCAAAAAAGAGTTTGGTGAAAATGCAAAACTCTGGGACAGCGACAAGGTTGTCGTGATTCCGGACCATTACATTTTCACGGAAGATCAGCATGCGAAGCGAAATGTTATTTTCCTCCGCGATTTTGTGAAAGACCAACAAATAGAGAACTTTTATGACGTTGACTCGCCCCGTTACAAAGGGGTCTGTCACATTGCGCTTCCCGAGGAAGGGTTTACGCGGCCCGGCGAAGTGCTGTTCGGCACGGATTCTCACACCTGCACTGCCGGCGCGTTCGGCGAATTCGCAACGGGCATCGGCAACACCGACGCGGCCTTTATCATGGGCACAGGAAAACTCTGGGTAAAGATTCCACAGACTTTGCGTTTTGTCTTCGACGGCGAAATGCCCGAATACCTCATGGCAAAAGATTTAATTCTCAGGACTATCGGCGACATCGGCGTCGACGGAGCTTCGTATCAGGCGATGGAATTTGCGGGCGATGCTGTTTACAGCCTGAATATCGAAGAGCGCATGACCCTTTGCAATATGGTTATCGAGGCGGGCGGGAAAAATGGCGTCATCGCGCCTGACGAAAAAACCACAGACTACGTCAAAGCGCGAACGAAGAAAGCTTTTACGACGGTACAAAACGACCACGACGCTAAATTCATATCGGAAAGAAAATACGACGTGAGCAAATTACCGCCGCTCGTCGCTAAGCCGCACTCCCCTGAGAATGTTGAGCCGGCGGAAAATTTGTCGGACGTGAAAGTAGACAGAGTTTACATCGGCTCATGCACCGGCGGCAAGCTGACGGATTTTACGGCAGCCGCAAAGATCTTGGCGGGAAAGAAGACAGTGGTCGACACTTTCATAGTACCGGCGACGACCGATATTGCGAGGGGATTGGATAAGACAATGATCGGCGGGAAATCGCTCAAGACAATCTTCGTAGAAGCGGGCTGCAGGATCGGGAACGCAAGCTGCGGCGCATGTCTCGGCGGACCGGAAGATACATTCGGCCGTTTGAATGGCGCGGAAGTTTGCATCTCGACGACAAACCGTAATTTTCCCGGAAGGATGGGATCAAAGAAAGCGCAGGTATTTTTGGCATCCCCGTTGACTGCCGCCGCTTCCGCCCTCACAGGCAAAGTAACAGATCCGAGGAAATTCCTTTAAGAGCTGTCGTTTTCCGCGATCAGTCATGAATCTTAAAAGATGATGAGCCATCCTTGGTCACTGAAAACTGTTTACTGATTACTGAAAACCACTGGAGAAATAATGCAATCGAATAAGATCGTTGGAAAAGTTTATGTGGTCGGGGATAACATTGATACCGATCAAATTATCCCGGCCAAGCATCTCGTCTATGACACCCATTCGCCGGAGGAACGAAAACTCTACGGCAAATACGCGATGAGTGGAGTCCCTGACGAAAAATCTGGATTACCTCAATGCGGAATTAAATTTATAGAGGACGGAGCATACGAATCTAAGTTTAACGTCATTGTCGGCGGAAAGAATTTCGGATGCGGCTCTTCGAGGGAGCATGCGCCGCTGGCTTTGCAGATCGCCGGAGTAAAAGCCGTCGTGGCTCCGACTTATGCCAGAATTTTCTATAGAAATTCCGTCGACGGCGGCTTTGTGATGCCGCTTGAATCGGTGGAAAATATTTATAAACATTTCGCGACGGGCGACGAAGTCGTCATCGATCTGGAGAAAAATATCATTACCGATTCCCGATCCGGAAAATCTTTTAGTTTACGTTCACTCGGAGATGCGGCCGACATAATCAATGCCGGTGGATTATTTTCTTACGCCAGGAAGATCGGCATGATCAAAGCGAAAGAGAGCGCCAATGTTTAAAATCGCGGTCATCTCCGGAGATGGCATTGGCCCGGAAGTTACGTCTCAAGCCGTAAGAATACTCAAGAAAGTCTCCCGGATTTTAAACGAGCAATTCGAGTTCATTGAGCTAAAAGCAGGTGGAACTGCAATCGATTCATTCGGTAAGCCATTGCCCGAAGAGACGCTGAGCGGCGCCCTTTCCAGCGACGCTGTGCTCCTCGGAGCGGTCGGCGGCCCGAAATGGGACTCACTTCCCTACGAACTAAAACCGGAACAGGCTCTTCTTGGTCTGCGGAAGTCACTCGAGCTTTACGCAAATATTCGACCGGCGATAATGTTCGATGCACTCATCGACGCGTCTTCACTTAAAGCCGGCGTTGTAAAAGGAATCGACATCGTTGTAGTTCGCGAATTGACCGGCGGAATTTATTTCGGCAAACCGGCAGGAATCGAGGACGACCACGGCGTACACCGCGGAGTCAATACGATGACCTACACCGAACCTGAGATCGAACGGATCGCACACACCGCATTCAGGCTTGCCAAGTCCCGTAACAAGAAAGTCACCTCAGTTGATAAGGCAAATATTCTTCACACTTCTATGTTGTGGCGAGAGGTCGTCAACAGAGTTCACAAATCCGAGTACGGCGAAATCCGGTTGGAGCACATGTACGTTGACAATGCCTCGATGCAGCTAATCAGGAACCCTAAACAGTTTGACGTCATACTTACTGAAAATATGTTTGGTGATATCCTCAGCGATGAGGCATCGATGTTGACCGGCTCGATCGGAATGCTTCCCTCCGCAAGCATCGGTGAGGAACATGCACTCTACGAGCCGATTCACGGAAGCGCGCCGGACATCGCCGGGAAAGGCTTAGCGAATCCGATTGCGAGTATTCTGTCCGTTGCTATGCTTCTCGAATATTCGGTGAAACAAAAAGAGATTGCAAGGAAAATATTTCGGGCTGTAGAATCGGTATTGAATGAAGGAAACAGAACCGCAGACATCTCGTCAGACGGAACAAACGTCCTATCAACCGAGCAAATGGGCGCAAAGATCGAATCAGCGATTTAGAATCAGCGACCTTTCGAAAATCCCAAACCTTTAAAAGGTTCATATCCAACAGTTGAAAACCACCTCTTATAGTCTTTATATTTAAGCTATCATGGTTCCACCTCGTTGTTTCACGATAGGACATTCGCCTCTGAACAGTCTCCATTGCCGCCATCTCCTTTCCCAACCATACTCAAGCTGCGGAAAATGCTATGGAGGGTTAGATGCTTAACTATGTTTGGATTGGATTGGTGGTCATTGGAGTTCTGACCGCCGCGGGGAATGATATTTATGATGCCTCCACAAACAGGTACCGAAACGGCTCGGACTTTGAGCTTCAATATGATACCACGACCGGGACTAAAGTTGCATTCGGCAAGGATTACTTCGAAAAATTTTACGGTGTCAGCATCGGATCAAGCGACACCATAGAACTTCCCGCTTCGCTAACTGAGCACTCAATGCAGATAAAGCTAGACTCCACAACTCCACAACTCTGGAAAACCATTGCCAGGACTGCGGGAAATGAAGAACAAATTACCGCACGTGTCATAAGAAGAGACAGTTCGCATCTATTTGTCCTTCTCCCGACGACTTCCCTTGTCAAAACAAAAGCCGTCCTTGACGCGGTCATCAGTTATAGTGGTACAGCAGTCGAAATCGCGATCGGTTTAATCGGCGTAATGGCATTCTGGCTCGGCATAATGAAGCTTGCGGAGGACAGCGGACTCATAAAGATCATCGCGCGTATTATGCGCCCGATTATGATTAGAATATTCCCCGATATTCCGCCCGACCATCCGGCAATTGCAGCAATAATAATGAACATAGCCGCAAACGTTCTCGGGCTGAACAACGCGGCGACTCCGCTCGGATTGAAGGCTATGGAGGAACTGGACAAGTTGAACCCTAAAAAGGGGACCGCTACAAATGCAATGGTGACTTTCCTGGCTATAAATACGGCAGGCCTGACATTAATCCCGGCGACGGCAATCGCAATCCGTGCTGCGCTCGGTTCGAAAGAACCAACTCTCATTCTAATGACTTCATTCTTCGGCGCGGGATTGGCAACAATTGCCGGCATCGCTGCCGCAAAAATACTTCAGCGGCTCAAGATTTATCGATTCGACAATACATCTGAGAGACCTCCCTCAAAGGAAGGGATAAATTGATTAGAGAAATTTTAGAAGCTATCTCAGTAGCGGCAATTCCCCTGATAGTCGCCGGCTTCGTCTTTTACGCCGCAAAGAAAAAGGTCCCGGTGTATGAGTCGTTCGTATCAGGTGCAAAAGGGGGCTTCGATGTCGCCATAAAAATTATACCGTATCTCGTGGCGATGCTGGTCGCGATTGGCATTTTCCGGGCGAGCGGAGCAATGGATATTCTGGTTACTCTGCTGGCTCCCATCGGACATTTAATCGGAATGCCACCAGAAGTTTTGCCGATGGCGCTCTTGAGACCTCTTAGCGGGAGTGGCTCTCTTGGGCTGATGAGCGACATAATGAAAAGATACGGCCCTGATTCATTTATCGGAATTTTGGTTTCGACAATGTATGGCAGCAGCGAGACAACTTTTTATGTAATTGCGGTCTATTTCGGTGCGGTTAATATTTATCGGACTCGACATGCGGTCGCTGCCGGATTAATCGCCGACATTGTCGGAATGCTTGGCGCTTTAATGATCTGTAAAATTTTATTTGGACAATAAGAACGAGGTTAACTATGAAAACAGTTCTCTTGACCGCTTCAACTTTATTATTTCTTTCATCATTTACTTTTGCTCAAGAATACCAAAAGCCTTTACTTTTGCCCGGACAAAGCCAGATTTCCGGCGGACTTGGCATATCATGGATTACTGAAAACGGAAAGACGGTTCCTTACTACATGATCGGAGTTATGCCCGATTTGCAATTCGGCCCAATCGGAGTAGGACTGGATTTAACACTCCACATAAACAGCAATGATGGTACGATTCGAAAAGTCGATTGGTCGGATGGTGCCTACAGGAAAGTTATCCGCTATGTCAGCTGGGGACAAAAACTCGATCCGATCTATGCCCAGGTTGGGCAACTTCCGATGGCAACTCTCGGCCACGGCTTTATCATGTACGACTATAACAACAGCGCCAGCTTCGATGACCGAAGAATGGGAGCTGAACTCGATATGGATTTCACAAAGTACGGCTTTGAAGCGATATATGGGGATTTCCAAACTCCGGGCGTCATGGGTGGGAGAGCTTACCTCAGACCTTTAAAGTTCATTCCCATAGGCATACTCCCGGTGATCGGGAGTTTTGAAATTGGAGCGACTTATGCGACAGATCAAAATAGATATGCTGCACCAGTACTTCTTCCTGTTCCAGGTCCTATCGGCGGGAATCCGGTTTATGGTGCAGGAAGCAGAGGAGAAGTATCGGAGTACGGATTTGACGCAGGACTCCCTATTCTTCGATTCCCTGTCATCAGCTCGGATCTTTATTACGATTATGCGCAATTTACGAACTTCGGCCATGGAAACGCGGTTGGCATCCTCGCAACTGTTCACACACTTGGTGTCCTGACTGTCTCTGCAAAGCTGGAACATCAGTGGATTGGCAAAGAATTTATCCCGGAATATTTCGATCAATTATATGAGATCGAGCGGTTCAACGCGGCGGATATCATAAAATCACAGGAACTGGACAGCGTCAAGGAATCAACAGGCTGGTATGGACAACTGGCCGTCTCCGTTCTCGGACAGTTTAAGGTCTTAGGCTTCTATCGCGGCATCGATCATGATCCGCAAGGCGGCCTGCTCCATCTTGAGACGCAATTTCCGAACGTGATCCCGGTATTTGCGTTCAGTGCGGGTTACGACCGACATACCAACAACACACTCAAAGACGCCTTCAAATTGGATAACAGATCGTTGCTCTATGCTTTCTTCGGTTATAAGCCATACCCATTTATGACTGTGGGTTTCAACTATTACTGGACGTTTGTTCCAGTAAATGGTGTTTATGAAGTGCAAAAAAGAATCGAGCCGAGAGTAATGTTTAATTTCTCCTTCTGACTGATGAAGTCCCCCCCATTATTTAATCAATTTTGATGTGGAAGAATGAGGGTGTGACATGCCGCAATACAGCAATAAGAATTGGAACCACCACAAGGATATCCTCTGTTACAAATAGAAAATTGGAGATGATATGCAAAGAAAGCCCTTGTTGGTAATTTTAACTTTAATAGCTGTCGGGATAGCAGGTTTCCTATCGCAGCATGACCGTGCCTATGCCAATCAACAGTCTCAACCGACGTTCGGAAAAAATTTACAGGTACTAAAATTTGTCAAGTCAAAAGATGAACTGAAGGGCTGGATGCGGATGATCAAGACCAGCCTCGGCGTGGATTGTGATTATTGCCATAACACGGATAATTTTGCCAGCGACGAAAAGCCGGCGAAGCGGAAAGCAAGAGTGATGTTAAAAATGCTCGTTCAGATCAGAGCAGATTATTTTGCTTACCCCGATGCGAAGCAGCCGACATGCTATACTTGCCATCAAGGACATAAGGAACCGGTGAGTGAACCTGAGGGCGGTTTTAAAACCGAGAATTGATCCCCGGCATACAAATATCGCAGAGTGTGGATAGAGATCAAGCCCTGTGCGGTCCTTAAACCGGAAAAATTCCGAGAACCACGTAGGTGCTTATGGATGCTCTTGCAAAGTCTTTTGCAAAGAAATTGAGAAGATTAAAAATGAGAGGAGCACGAAGTTTATGCGAACAACAGTTTTCGTCCTGATTATAAGTGCGAACATAGTGTTTGCGCTCCCACGTTTTTCAATACTGACCGGGATGCAGTGTTCAAATTGCCACATAAATCCTACCGGTGGGGAACTGCGGAATAGTTTTGGGAGCTCCGACTTTGTCGACGATCACCTGCGACTGGTACCAGCGCACGGCGACAGCACCGATTACAATTTTAATCCTCAGCTCAACGATGATATTCTACTTGGGGGTGATATAAGGTTTCAATATCTATACGATGGCAGCCAAAAGAAAACGACTTTTCAATCAATGGAAGGTTCGCTTTATTCTTTGTTCAGGCTCTTTACCTCGACAAGCCTTTTTGTAAAATACGATTTTGCTAATACTGCTTACGAAGCTTATGGGCTTTACAAGTTCAATTCCGATAATTCTTACATAAAGATCGGGGCTTTTGAGCCGTCGTATGGAATCAGGCTGGACGATCATACCGCATATACACGAGGCGGTAACCTGGGATTCCTCCAAGGACTTCCGCAAGTCGGATTGTTCTTTGTGCCTGACTACCGTGACCTAGGGGTCGAACTCGGAACGCGGTTCGACGATCTATTTGTCACTGTAGATGCAACAAACGGCGATGGCTTAAGCAACATAAATTTCACTTCTCAAAAAGCCTTCATCGGAAAAGTAGAATATCTTACGAAGGGGAATTTTATGGTCGGTGCGTCCGCATACTTAGCAGGAAGCACAAAGATGTACGGCCTCCAGGCGGGATTGGGAATCGGAGATCAATTGTCAATCCTCGGGGAATTTGATCTGGCAAACTCACTTCCCGGACTCACCCAGACTCATGGCAACGCAAAATCAACCGCGGCTTTCGTGGAGGCAACCTATTTTATCATAAATGGATTATCCGCAACCGGAAGGTTCGATTATTTCAGAACGATCGCAGGCGGTCCGATTTACGAACGATACGCTATCGGTCCGGACATTTATCCTCTTCCACACCTCGATTTCATGCCGCAAGTCCGGTTCAACTTAAACAATATCGTAGGAGCAACAAGGCCTGTCGAAGCCCTGATACAATCACATATTTATTTTTAGCAGTAACTCCGGTAAGACGGCATCAGAACTTATTTTGGGACGGCAATCCATCCCAAAATTTTACTTACCTGCCGGTGCGTCCCTCTTAATGGGAACGATGCCTGCCATATCGCCGATGACATTCACTAATTCCTGATTTGCCGGTACTACTATTTTCGTATTCTGCTGCAAGGATGCCTGTACCGTCTCCAGCCGCTTCAACAACTGCGCGTTGCCGACAAAATATTGATTCGCTGCGTCGTTCACCAACCTTATGGCTTCCGCTTCGCCTTCCGCCTGCAATATCTGTGATTGCTTCACCCCTTCTGCGCGTTTGATCGCAGCCCGTTTTTCTCCATCCGCGGTGGTTTCAGCAGCAGTCGCGAAATCAATTGCCGCAATTTTCTCATTCTCCGCCTTCACGATCTTGTTCATCATCTCCTAGACATCCTCCGGGGGATCAATTTCCTTTAGCTCAGCCCTCACGATCTCGATCCCCCAACTGCCGGTTTCTCTAATAAGAATTTCAATAAGCTCTTTATTAATTCTCCCGCGCTCACTATTGGCAGATTTCAGTGTCAATGTTCCGAGTATATTTCTCAAAGTTGTCCTCGTAAGATTAACGATTTGATACACTATACTGTTCACGTTGTATTGGCTCTTTTTAACGCTATCCTCGTCCTCTTTGATCTTATAATAAATTTGAGCATCCACCGTCGCGTTAAGATTATCATTTGTTATAATCTCTTGCGGTTCTGCCCCGACCATCGTTTCCGTGATGTTGATCTTGATCAGTCTGTCAATCACAGGGATAATCCAGTGAAAACCCGGTTGAGCAAACTTTTTGTATTTGCCAAGCCGTTCAATGAGCCCCCGATGTGTAGGCCTGATAATTCGAATTCCCAAAAAGAAAATAAGGACTATAGCGATCCCTGCGATGATCTCGAACGTGAGTAAATTACCCTGACCTTCCATGATTAAATTTCCTTTCGTTATTCTTGTAAGGTTTCAACGCGTATGAAAATATTCATTCTATATTTTGAAGCGATTTAATTCAGGAAATATCGAAGAATAAGCCCCCCCGCTTTTTAATACAATCTTCCTTCGGGAAGTCCTTGAAAACCTCTTTTCCCACCCGACGATTATTGTCACGACATAAAAAGTTAATGGAGACTCGAGCAATTTTCAAATACAAAGAACCGCACATTCGATGTTACAGAGAACATCTTCCCACCAACTTTAAGAACAGCCTGGTCGCGAAACCCTTTACAATATTTTTTCTATTCTCAATGTATTGGTCGTGCCTCGCGCAAGGAGAGGTGTGCCTGCCGTCATAATATATGTGTCCCCGCCCGACGCAAGAGACTTCTCTTTCAAAATAGATCTCACTTGGGAAAGCATCACATCGGTATTGGTCAGCGACTCGACTTCTACCGGAATTACTCCCCAGACGAGATGGAGTTTCCGCACAACTTCCACACTCTCCGTCAACGCGTAGATCGGAACCTGTGGCCGGTACTTCGACAACGCGCGGGATGTAGTCCCCGTATTTGTTATGGTAACAATGAATGAAGCGTCAACAAACGTCGCAAGTGAGCAGGACACTTCTGCAATTGCGTCGGTGAAGTCATCACGGACCTTTTTATAATTTAACTTTCTTTCAACCAGGCCAAGCTGAGGTTCCGCCGCGTTCACGATAGAAACCATTGTCTTAACGGCTTCCAAAGGAAAATTTCCGGCAGAAGTTTCACCGCTAAGCATGACCGCGTCTGTGCCGTCAAAGACAGCGTTGGCAACGTCGGTCGCCTCCGCCCTTGTCGGACGGGGCTCGCGAATCATTGAGTCAAGCATCTGGGTAGCGGTAATTACAGGCTTCCCGTATTCGTTGCATTTCCGGATAATAATTTTCTGAAGTATTGGTACCTCTTCAATAGGGACTTCCACTCCCAAATCACCGCGTGCAACCATGATAGCATCGCTTGCTTCGATGATGGCATCAATCTCATCGATTGCTTCCGGCTTCTCGATTTTGGAAATTATTCCTTGAGTACCGTCCAGTTGTTCAAGCAACTCCCTGAGTTCAAGAACATCAGAAGCATGACGGACAAATGAAAGGGCTATATAATCCACATTATTTTTAATACCGAATTTCAAATCATCTCTGTCCTTCTCAGTCAACGACGGTATGCTTACCTTCACTCCCGGTAAATTAATCCCCTTGTGCGAACTGAGCGGGCCGCCGTTTACAACAATGCAATCAATATTTTGGGGACCGATTGATTTTACTTTAAGTTCGAGAAGCCCATCATCCATAAGGATCTTATCGCCCAAGGCGACATCCTTAACTAACCCCTCATAAGTCACAGGGATTGTTTTCGGGTCAGCGACATAATTTCCAATCGTCAGAGTTACTACCTCGCCATTTTTGAGTTCCAGAGGTTGTTTTAATTCCCCGACTCTGATCTTTGGACCTTGAAGATCCTGCACAATGGTAAACCTCTTCCCCGTTTCTTTTTCAAGCTGCCGAATAATTTCAATGTGGCGTGAATGTTCCTCGTGAGTCCCGTGGGAAAAATTCAATCTAAAAACATCCGCCCCCGCTTCTGCGAGATTTTTTATCGCGTCATGTGTGTCTGAGGCTGGGCCCAATGTACAGACGATCTTCGTTTTTCTATTTTGATTCTTCAGCAACTTTCTCCTTTATTTTCTCGACTATATCTGTCAATATTTCAGAGGCAGAACCCTGGATCGATACATCTGCAAACTCAGACAGCGGCGTTCGTTCTATGTTGATTTCGATAATCATGCCGCCGTTTCTTTTTACGGTCATGGGCAGCTCGGCTGCGGGATATACAACCGCAGAGGTACCGATCACATACATGACATCTGCGATTTCAGAAGCCTTCTCGGCCATTTCCCATTGATCAAATGGAAGCGTCTCACCGAACCAGACTATATCAGGCCTGATCAAGCCCCCGCATTCCCTGCACTTGAAGGATCCATTCTTATCAAGCTCATCGCCATCGTACCTCTTTCGACATCTAAGGCAATAATTCCTTTCCATATTTCCGTGAAGTTCAGCTATGTTGATCGAGCCCGCCCGACGATGCAGATTATCGATATTCTGAGTGATAAGAACGAAATGCGGAAAAATCTTTTCCATCTCGACAAGCGCAAAGTGCCCGGCGTTCGGTTTCGCGACTCTCGTCACTTCCCTTCGATGTTTGTACCATTCCGAAACAAGTTCAGGGTTCCTCAAGAAGGCATCGAAGTTTGCAAGTTCTTCCGGTTTGAGTTTGCTCCACAATCCATCGGTACCTCTGAAAGTTGGTACGCCGCTTTCTGCGGAGATTCCGGCACCGGTCAGCGCAACGACATTTTTTGCCGAAGAAAGGTCATTAAGGATATTGTCGGAAATGTTCACGGCCCGGCTACCAATTCCAATTTGTGCATAATATTGTTCCCGGATAATTGCATCGGAAAGAATCTCATTTCTCCTGAAAGGTAATCGTTCAGGAAATCAGAATAATGAGCGCTCAAAAGCTGTCCGCATTCACCGCCGGGCAAACTGAAATACATTCCCTGTTTGCTCATGTCGACAATCATCCTCATTGATGGTCCGACCAGCATCTCAAACGGGTTATCAATTGAGTATTCACCATTGTTCACAGTCGTGTTGTTCCCACCTCTCGGAAAAGGTCCTAAATCATATATCTTTCGTATCAAAGAATTCGAACTCATCGGATGCTTCAGCTCAAGCTGATGAATTCTTCCCCACGTCCAGTTGATAGGTTGTTCGCCAAATTCTCTTCTCAAATTTTCAAGTGCCGTTTCTAAACTTTCAGACAGCTTGAAATCCATCAGGCTGTCTCCGTTGGTAGTACCATATAATTTCGCAAGGTCCGCCGAATTTCTCAGCATATTTTCGAGTATTCTCGTGGGGATATTACTGATAAGAACGTATTTCCGATAAAGTGAGTCCCCGAGAATCGGTTCAAACAACTCCTTCATAATATTTACATAGGTCTCATTCAGAATCGCTGCCGCAGTGCTCTTCGAATTGATGTTGCCGTCAAAGTTTCTAAGGTATATCAGCTCCTTCGGGAAATATCTTTCGCTATCACAGGCCGACAGGAGTTTATTATTCAGCAGCGACATGAAATCGGATTGGTAATCGAGCTGTAACTCCCTGCAGAGATCAACGCTCATTGTGTCATGCCCGGAGATAAACGAATTGATTCGGTCTATCCGTGAAGACGGTTCATATAGATTTGTCAAATAATACGGATAATTCTCAGGCGTGGTTCTATTGTTTGCCGTCGCGATAAATCCTGAAGCGGGGTTGTAGCTTTGCGGTAGTGATTCAAACGGGACGAAATTTTCCCAGAGAAATTTACTTGAGGTTCCCGGTTGCGGAAGAAACGGCATTGGATAATCGCGCATCGGAATATTTCCCGCCGCTTTATAGCCGATGTTTCCTTTGGTGTCTGCATAAACAAAATTCTGAGCCGGCACTCCGAAAAATTTCAACGCGCTTACAAAATCCTCAAAATCTTTTGCCCTGTTGATAAGATATAATGCCCTGGTTTCATCACTCGGCCAGTAGGCAGACCATCGAAGCGCTATGATATCCGAAGATCCCGTGGCATTTGAGTGTAATGCACCTAACTCGTTCGACTTCAAAAAGATATCGCTGACAACCGGTCCATGAATTGTCATCCGTTTTGTAAACACGAGGGGTGAATCGTTTTTTATTTCTATAGTATCGGTGCTAATTTTGAATCCGATCAATTTCCCATCGTACCAATAATAATCGGGGTCCGCCGAATCAGGCTGGATCATATAGAAGTCTCCGTCATCAGCCATAACGTTGGTCATTCCCCAGGATATGTCGTCATTCCTTCCGATCACTATTCCCGGCGTACCCGGAAGCGTGACCCCTAAAACATCTGACTCCGGGGAGTTCATCGAAACGTAATACCATTTAGAAGGCTGACTGAGAGCGAGGTGAGGATCGTTGCAGAGAATCGGGGACCGCGTGTTTGTCCTGACAGAAGAAATCGTCCAGTTATTGCTGCCGACTCCGTCAGGAGTGCGGGCACCATCGATAAAACTCATGGCATCTGAATTCAAGTCAATGAAATTGTCCAGAGCCCCAACCGACTTTCTGCGCGGCATATGTAAAGACTTTGTCGTAAGATTAAACAGAGGTATTAAAAGCGCCGCAGTATCGGGTCCCAATTTATTATAGATTTCTCCGAAAACCGGCTTCGTCCACCAAGAGATATTTAACTCCCATGCCATCAACCGAGCAACCACAATGCAATCCTGCGGGCGCCACTGATCTGGATCGAACTGGAGAATGGAGAATTCAGCCGGCAAGGCTTTCGCAGTCGATAGATATGAGTTAACGCCGTTGGAGTACCATCGAAGGATGTCTTTACTGATCGGCGAGCATGATCCGTAAATCGAATCCGCCATCTCAGTAAATCTCAAGGTGCGGAAAAGTTCATCTATTCCAAGTGTTTTCCTTCCGAAAACCTCGCTGAGTTTTCCTTCGCCCAGACGTCTGTACATTTCCATTTGAAAGAGCCTGTCCTGGGCATGAACAAATCCGAGCGCGAAGTACGCATCAGAATCCGATTTAGCAACGACATATGGAACTCCAAGAGTATCGCGCATTACCTCAATATTTGTTCCGGCTCCCCGGACCGAAAGCAAGCCATCTTCCTGTGGCAACGACGAAGTGCCTATTCGTCTTAAAAGCAGGATAACACTGACGAGAATAATAATAAGGGTTATTGAAAATACGGCGAGAAAGGTTCTAAATCGTTTCACTCAAACAATTTAGTGAAGCGCAAACTAATGTAAAAAGAAACCAAGGTGATTATTGAGTAATATTAAAGTAGAACCCGATGGAAATTGAGGGATAAAAATAATTAGACCGCGGCATAAAGGTCGACGAGAATAAATCAAAATATCCTGCACCTCCATTTAAATAAATACCGACATAACGGTCAAAGCGGAGAGTGTTTCCAAGCCCTAAATAAGCGGACGCTCCCGTAGCGAACCGGGAATTCGGGATTGAATAACCAAGAAAAGATCCACCTGTCGGGAATGACATGCCAAGCAGAAGACCCGCGGTAGTTTCACCATAAAGAGTGTATCCCATCGTCCCTAACGTAGAATTGATAATTGGTATTCTAAGTCCAAATTCAACCGGCATTAAAACGCCTTCAGAATTCGGGGTTGTCAAACCGAAAGATGAGGATGAGAAGAGGTTAATAATAGAAGCGCGAATAATATAATTATCTGAAATCGGGAACGTACCGACACCGCCTGCACCCAATGAAGTGGCACTCAACTGTACTGGAAAATATTCAGGTACGGAGGTCAAACGAGAACTTTCCGAAAAAGGATTAAAATCGTTGTCTCCAGAAAAACTATTTGCGCCGCTGAGAATAGAGAATCGATTATTAACACTTGCAGGGCAGGTTCCGCTCTTTATGTCTTGTCCCCGGGCCGAAAAAGTCAGGCATACAATGAAAGCTAGCAACAACGCAAAACGGTTTTTCTGTACCATGATAAGCCTCAGAAGTCATAACCAAATGTAAACATGAAGTTTGTGTTTGTAATCTTATTAGTGGTGCCATAGCTGGCATTCGTGACGGGATCAAAATATAACTGCTCGCTTGTGTTCCACCATCCATACTGATAAGCAAGATCAAGATCGATGCTGTTTTGAATTTTGAACCCGACACCGCCACTGACATATTTTTGTCCTTGTGCAGAGCCATCACCGGCGTAAGGAGATTGGAGATAACCACCACCTACACGGATGAAGGGTACAAATGTTGAATAATCCATGTTGGCCAGAGCTAGTTCTGCGCCCGCACGTATATCGGTTGTCGCGCGAAACTCCTGTTTAATCTGAGAGTTCAGGTTGTTAATGAAATCGGACGGCAACGTTGGATCTATTGAAGTACTGAACTGTAGCTCCGTCCAATCAACGTATTGAAAATCCGCGGCAACTGTTAAGATCGACGTCCCGCCGGAAACACCGAAATCGAATTTAAAGGGAGTTGTGATGTCATAATTATTATTTCCACCCGGAGTCGTATAAGATGGATATACATAACCGCTCAAAAAGGAAGCTGTTCCGGCATCAGAGTATTTTTCATTGACCGTCATAAAGGTCGGGAATTCAATTGTCCCGCCGAACCGGGCGATTATTTTTCCGTTCTCATCCGGCAACCGGTATAGGAAACCGACCTTTGCATTCCAACCGGACAAATCCTGATCGACGTTGTCATTCAAAACAAGTCCTGTGAAACCGGACGCATTAAAAGGGCCGACGAACTGGGTATTCCTGTAAAATCCATTCGGATCCGTTTCTGTAAATTGCCTCGCGTAATGGTACGAGCCGCTCACCAGGTTTAACGTGAGACCGATTGAGAAGTCCTGAGCTATATCCACTGCCCCGGCAACCAGCCAATTATTTAACCCGCCTGACTCATACACCGTACCCTTCTGTTGAACATTCTTTGTGATGTATGGATTTCCCATCGTATCCTCAAGTCCGACATTCCAGGGAATATCGTAGTTGGGATCATTATCATATAAACTTGGAACAATCGAACTGTTCGGGTTGTAAGCATTAAATGATAGGGCTGTGTTGAAATCGTTTCCACGGTTATAACCAAGCGCGATTACAAAACTCCCTTTCGTCGTCGGGAACGGGTAGACAAATCCCAAATTCGACAGATCAGTCTGTGAACTCGATAACGAATTTGAAGTTCCCAGGTAGTTCGCAGCATTACTATATCCGAGGAAGTTCAAGCCCATAGTGAATTGCGATTGATAAGATTGGGCCAAACCTGCCGGATTGAAATAAGTAGCATCAAAGCCTTCCGACAGTCCTGTCATCGCATTGCCCATCGACATCGATCTCGCGCTGACCCCGTAACCAGGCTGGCCAAGTCGCAACGCATCTTCTGGAAATTGTGCAAAAGCGTCAAGAGACGTTAAAGAAAATACCAAGAGAACTATGATTCTGCTTTTCATGCTCTTTCCATTTCGATTAAAAAATTTCTTCGGAATTTTTAAGAACGATCCGAACTGCAATTTTCTTTATATTCAAAAACAAATCCATGGTTTAACGGAATAACCACGATCAGCGTCTCCCTCTCCCTCCGCTCGATCTGGATCCTTCATTCCTTGACGCTGCGGGGGCGGAAGATCGCGCACTCGGTGTGTATCGTGGAGCACTCTGAACGCGCGGTTGAGCGGATGCTCTGCCACCTTGTGAAGGAGTCCAATAAGACCGGTTAACCGGCCTGTACACCTGCTGGGGGCGCGAGTAATACCTCACCCTTTGAGGAGCGGGTGCACCTCGATAGGAGGAAACTGCCCCACCACGGGGATGTGCTTGGCTTCCTTGATCACTGCCACGGCTATTCCCGCCATTATCCCGAACCCTCGGCTGTTCTTGGGTGGGCTGAGATTGCGGTTGCGATTGTGGCTGGGAGTCCGTATTCCTCGTCCTGGGTTGGTCGACGGTCCCGCTCGACGTATTTCCCGTAGATGAAGGGGTCGAAGTCCGAGTCCTTCCGTTAGGAGACTGGTTCGTATTAGCCGATCCTCCCGAGGATGCATTTGCGCTTCCTACGCCGCCGTTTGAATTTGCGCCACCGGGTTGAACATACGGAACGGTTGATCCGCCGCCATAACCGTCTCTACCATTTCGCGTATCACCAACATTTCTCACTCTTCCAGTCGGATTTACGGTACGATAGCCATCATAACCTCTCCCGTATGGATAAAAGGGGCTGTTGTAGTAATAAGGCGAATAATATCCACCGTAATAAGGTGAACCCCATCCAAATCCTGTGTACCATGATGGTCCCCCATAAGCCCATGAATTCCAACCGAACATTAAATCACTCTGCCACCACCATGGACTCGGGGTCCACCAGTTGTCGTTATAATCATTGTAACCGGAATAACCATAGCCGTAGTAATTGTAGTTGTTGATAATTGGGGCATTAGTCGAGTCATACGTGTAACCGTAATTTGAACTGTCATAATAACCCTGTGAGTCCTGATTGTAACCATCATTTCCTGTCGTTGCAAACTCGGTATAACAACTTGATAAACCTATTGCAACCGATAAGGAAATTGCTAAAAAGACTATTCTCGTTTTCATGACACTTACCTCGTTTTTTGGACGCAAGAATCTTCCCAAAGCTTAACCGTTTCCTGCGTCAGCCTTTCACGATTAAGTTTCAGACACTTTAAATCTTTACCGAACATTTTGAAATTCCCTCAATGTAATCGCACAACCGATAAATTTTTCTCTTCTATTGGATAATAAAATGTCCCGAGAAAACAGCAACATGATCCCGCATCTTTCTTCCTCTGACTTATCAAAGCAAATCCCTTTTTCGAGGTTACTCACAGCCAAAAGTTCCGAAATCATCTTCACTTCCTGTCATCAATTTCATTAACATTATTATTCAAAACAAGGTTCTTTGGAAGCCTTAAAATAAATTAATTCCATATCCATAGACGAATATATATAGCCGTGGTTACATAGATTAAGAATGGGGTGTTGTCCTGAAGGAGTGGATGCAATATGCCGGATGCTTCTAAAGCGCTTGAGTATTAAGCGAGCGCCCGGAACAGTTTACGTTAGCCGTCCTACAGTCTATTAAACGCAAACGAGCAACTCTACATCGACTGAACGTACTCGATTCGAATAGTGCGAAGACTTCCGGTTTTCTTAAGATCGAGTAAGTTCTTGTAATCAAATTCAACTGTAAACCCGCTTCCGACACTCCAGCGCGCCCCGGCATTAAGATAACCCGGTCCGGGACCGGCCAGGTGGTTTGGATCAGTCAGGTTATCGTTTAAGCCGAAATTGTACTCCGCCATGACGGTAATATCGCTTCCGACAGTCTTATCGGCACCGACATAAAAATTGATATTTTTATTGCCATCCTGATTTTCCAGAGAATAATTTATACCGCCGTGGAATCCGAGATATCCCAGCATATTGAAATATTTTGAAGCTGCGGCAAAAAAACCCGGTGACTTATAGAGATAACGGTCGTATTGAGATAGGTACACGTCCTTCCCCTGGGAATCAAAACCAAGAGTGATCGCTGGAAAGTCAGCGGCTTCGTCAATTAAACGAAACCGGATATTCACCCCCGGCAGCTTGTTCCAATCAACGGGGCCGGATCCGATGATATTCGTACCACCATAGCTCAGTCCGAAGGTAATACGATTAAATGCTCCTGCTTCCAGCGACATCAACAAACCGCTCTCTTCATAAAAATTCACATTCATACCTATCATACCGTTATGCAATATTCCCGCGGTAGGCATATCGATCAAATAGCGCGACTCAACTTGCGCGTTGCTTCCGGCGCTCCCATTGATATCTCCTGCAAATGCCGTCGCACACATCAGGAACGACATTGCAATAATACTAGCCTTCATCAATTTCTCCTTTCGGTATCAAGCGGAATAATCTAATCGAGATCAGAATTCGTCCTCGCCGAAAACCTTGTGAATAGTCTTCGGCAATTCCACTTTTACGTGATCAACATCTATTTCTGCTACGTCTTCTTCCCGCATCAACGGTACCTTAGGCGATGAATTTTTCCCCTCAGCGGCAGGAACAGAATCCACTTTACTCTTCATCATAATCTCTACTAGTTCCATCTGCTCACGCATTAACTCATCATCGCTGTACAACAGCAATTTTCTGTCCTTGTAAACAAACTCACCTTCAAGCATAACATCCGAAACATCAGATTCGGTATAATCTTCTATTAGCGCGGAGACCGCTTCTTCGGAAGAAAATTTATCGATTCTCCTCGCCGAAAACTTCCTCGTATCTATAAACGCAAGATTTGCCAGCTTTCCAACCTCGACGCTGCCGAGTCTTGAACCCATGTTAAACATGTCCGCGCCATAGCGAGTGGCGCAATTGAGAACTTCCTGCGGAGCAACGCCAAACTCAAGCAATCTTTTCATCTCTCCAAAGAGCGATGGGCTTCTCCAATCCGAACCTATCGCAAACCTCTCGAAGACATTCCTGATAGATTTGAAATTTTGAAAAGTAAGTTCCGTCGGAATCAGAACAATTTTTGCCCCTTCATTTTTGGCTGACTTCAATGAATTAGATTGAGTCCCTTTAAGTCCTACCAGGATCGTGGTTCCACCTAAGAGTTTGCTTTTTTTCAAAAGCTGAACCAATCCAGCATTGAAATTTGACTTTGTAACGGCAACATCCTCTTCGCTCTCATCTGTGTGAGCCATTATCCATCCGGGTGAATCGGAGTTAATTCGCGCCACAGCACTCAACCCGAAGAGAGTAAGATCCTTTTGATAAGGGACAAAACTTCCTGCCTTGAGATGCTTGTCGATTACCCTTTTCAGGAAAATAGTTTGAGAATCGCTCTCGGCGAAAACGATCCCATCAATCCCTGCAAGTTTCAAGGCAGAGTACATGCCTCGTGTGCCGGCTTCATCGCCGATCAAGGCAAAGGCGATTCCACTTACCCCGCATTGCAACGCGCTAAAAAAAGCAAGATGGTACAACTTCTCAAAGAAAGATTCACTCTGGGCTTCAAGAGCGGACTCCACGCTAAGCAAAGACTCATCTCTCCACTGCGAAATTGGCCTTCTCGCTTCGACACAGCGGCAGACAATCGCTTCGGGGTGAAAATGAGCATTGAAGAAAGTCGGGAGTATGATTTTACCTGCGGCATCCACTATCTCCGCTTCGGGATACTTCCGCTTAAGACCGTCGAGATCTCTGGACAATTCGACAACAAGATCGGCCCGCGTTGCTATATTTAGAAAACCGGTTTCCTTCCTGTCATTACAGGTGAAGGTATAACCGCCAGCTATGATCTTCGTCAAGTTCATGCCTTCTCCTCTAAGGCTTACTCACACAATAAATACTTACCCATAAAGGTACTTCGCATCATAAAGCTTATTTGAGCTGCCGCTGTACAATGCATATTGAAAACCTTTTCTAATCGCGGCTCCACCGACATCTCCTTTCAAATTCATGGCAATATAAGCAAGTTGGAATGTTTTATCAGCATCAGCCTTTAGTATTTTTGAATGAACTTCAATAGCCCGTTTTACCGCCGCTTCGCACGCCGCTTGAGGGTCCATGCCATTCCTCATCGCTTCAACCACAATATTGCTTCCCACTATTCTCATGTTGGCTTCACCAAGCCCCGTTGAGGCCGCCGCTCCAACATTGCCGTCGACATAAAGGCCGGCGCCAATAATTGCAGAATCGCCGACCCGTCCGTGGATTTTCCAAGCAAGGCCGGATGTCGTAACCGCGCCGCTAATTTTGCCGTCGGAATCGATCGCAAGCATTCCTATCGTATCATGATTGTCATTCAAGTCATCCATATCATGTTCGGGAACCCAGTTGTCGCTCCTCTTTTCCTTCCACTCCAACCATTTTTCTCTCGATTGATCTGTCAGAAGATCCATCGGTTTAAATCCTTCCGCCAATGCGAATTTCTGTGCTCCATCACCCACAAGCATGACATGTTTTGTCCGTTCCATTACTTTTCTCGCAACGCTTATGGGATTCTTTATATTTTCAAGACAGCCGACTGCCCCGCAATTTCCTCGCCAATCCATGATACAGGCATCGAGAGTCACTTTCATATCTTCATCGGGCAATCCGCCGTAACCAACGCTCGTTATCGTTGGATCGTCTTCGATCACTCGAACCCCCTGCTCAACAGCATCCAGAGAGTTTCCTCCATTGGAGAGAAGTGTCCAGGCCGCCTCGTTTGCTTTGATTCCAAAATTCCATGTCGATATTATTACCGGGTAACTCATGCTCCCTCCACTTCTGGTTATAATTCCTGGCATCCCTAATTTTGCAGCCGCATAAGTCCCCGCCCCGACAACAGCACTCCTCTTGATGAATTCACGTCTTCTCATTTTCCCGGGTCGATCCCTTTGGGAGAAATTTTATAAGACGTATTACCATCCTTTTTATCTTCGAGGATCACCCCAATTTTTTGTAATTCGATTCGTACAGAATCTGCCAGCTTGAAATCTTTGTTTCTTCTCGCATCTGCGCGGAGCTTGATCAATGTCTCGACGAGCTTTCCTTCCAATTCCCCGTCGGAAGAATCCTTCCCCGAGACAGGTAGAATCCCAAGGACATCTCCCGCAAGCGTCTTTATGAAAGCGTGAAGGCGCGATGCCTCATCGACGGCAATCACTTTCCCGGACGCAATCAGAGAATTGACATCCTTGAGCATCTCGAACAAGACTGCAATTGCCGATGGCGTATTGAAATCATCAGCCATCGCAAAGAGCCATTCACTATAGTACCTCCTGAGGTTAACCGGTTCCTCAGGAAGGTTCTCAAGCTCTACTCCCCTATCATGGTCAATACCGAACGATTCGAGCAAATGGACCACATTGGTCAGCCTGTCCAGCCCTTTTCCAGCTCCCTCCACTGCTTCATCGGAGTAATCCAGCGGGCTCCTATAATGGCTCTGGAGTATGAAAAACCTGATCGTAATCGGGTCGAACTTTTTGAATGCATCCTTGAGTGTGACAAAGTTTCCGAGCGACTTGCTCATCTTCGTGCCGTTTACGGTCACAAGATTGTTATGAAGCCAATACCGAACGAATTTTTTGCCGGTTGCAGCTTCACTCTGAGCAATCTCGCACTCATGATGCGGGAACTCGTTATCTATTCCGCCGCCGTGAATATCAAAAGTTTCACCGAGATATTTCATGCTCATCGTAGAACACTCCAGGTGCCAGCCGGGGAAACCGTCACCCCACGGCGAGGCCCATCTCATGAGATGACCTGCTTCGGCTTTTTTCCATAAAGCAAAGTCCGCGGCATTTTTCTTATCGCTTCTCGCTTCAACCCTTGTTCCCGAAATAAGATCCTCGAGCTTCTTGCCGGAAAGCCTGCCGTATTCGGAGAATTTTGTAACGTCGTAATAGACGTTCCCGCCTGCTTCGTAAGCATACCCTTTTTGAATAAGCTTCTCCGCCAGCCCGATCTGTTCCACGATATGCCCGGTCGCCCTGGGAGAAATGTTCGGACGTCCGATACCGAGCCTGTCCATGTCTTCAAAGTAGCTTCGCATGAACATTTCGACAATCTCCATCGGATCTCTTCGATCCTTTCTTGCCTCGTTTTCGATTTTGTCGTCGCCCTCATCTCCATTATCGGTGAGATGGCCAACGTCCGTAATATTCTGAACGTACGTAACATTGTAGCCGAGGAACCGAAGGAATCGCACTATCACATCAAACGAGACATAGCTCTTTGCATGACCGATGTGGGAATGGTTATAAACGGTCGGGCCGCACACATAAATCCCGACCCGGTTTTTCTCAAGCGGAACAAATTTCTCCTTCTGCCGCGTGAGTGTGTTGTAAAGAAAAATATCAGTAGTCATTTTTGTCCGATTAATTCCTTTGCCCCCGATATGCTTGCCTGTGTAACATCATCCCCGCTGAGCAGCTTTGCCACTTCAAGGACCCGTTCTTCTTCCGAGAGTTTGCTGACTTGCGTAACCGCTCTTTTTCCCTTTACGACTTTTTCCACACTGAAATGAGCGTCCGCCATACCTGCAATCTGCGGAAGGTGGGTGATCGCAATTATCTGATGAAACCCCGAAAGGTTCTTCAGACTCTTTCCGACCTTCGCCGCGATTCTTCCGCTGATGCCCGTATCGATCTCATCGAAGACGAGAAGCGGCAGCCGGTCGCTTTTCGCCAGAATTGTTTTTAACGCGAGCATGATCCTGGAGATCTCTCCGCCGGATGCAACTCTCGCGAGAGGCCGCGGCTCTTCCCCCACATTTGTTGAGATAAAGAATTCGACGAAATCGAAACCTTTATCCGAAGTTTCATAAAAGTTTTTCCCGAGTTTTGCAAGCGGTTTCAGCCTGCCATCCTCAGCTTTATATTCCCTGTTTATTATTTCAATTTCGAATTTTGATTTCTCTATTCCAATTTCGCTGAGAATACCCACTATGGTCTTGGTTACCCGCTCGGCAACCTCCCTGCGTTTTGTGGAAAGCCGTTCCGCGATTTCGGATACTTTTGCCCGCGCAGTTTCGACGTTCGCCCCCAACTTTTGAATCTCCTCGTCGAAATTTTCGGCAAGCGCAAATTCTCTGCCGATCTTCTCCCTGTATTCGATCGCCGCCTTTAGCGACCCGCCGTATTTTTTCTTAAACATCGCCAACACTCCGAGGCGTTCCCTGATTTCCTCAAGCCTCTGCGGGTTGAAATCTATTCTGCTACTGTAGCTCTGGACAAACCTTGTTATCTCTTCGACAACAGCTTTCGCATTTTCGCTTTCTTCGCGGATCGCCTCGAACGACTTATCGATATGAGAGAGGTCCTCAAGCTGATTCCTCACGACGACGAGCCGGTCGTGTATCGAAGTTTCGCTGTCATACAATATCTCGTAGAGTTTCGTCGTCGCCTCGTAAAGCTTTTCCGCGTTCTCTAAAACCTTAAGCTCGGATTCCAGCTTGTCGATTTCATCCGGCTGCGGATTTATCTCGTCGATCTCTTTTATCTGGAACGAATAAAGCTCACGCTTTTCCTTAAGCGCGTCGCGTTTCGAAATTAAATCTTTCAGCTCGCTAAGTTTTGAATTAAGCCCATTATAGGATTCACGGAAATCTTTTATGAGATTGTCGAGTCCGCCGAAATCATCGAGGAGGTCGATGTGAGTTTCCGGCCGCAGAAGACTCTGATGTTCATGTTGTCCATGAAGATCAACCAGGAAATCGCCGAGTAATTTCAATTGTGAAATGGGAATCGGGGTATCGTTGGCAAAGGCGCGGCTCTGTCCTTTCTGGTTCACTTCCCTTCGGACAATTATTTCATCCAGGCATTCGATCCCGGCATCTTCCAGAAGCCGTTGAACTTTCTTATTGCCCGAGACCGTAAAAACCCCTTCGACGATTGCCTTATCCGCCCCACTCCTGACTTCTTCCGCGGTCGCCCTTTCACCGAGTATTAAATTCAGCGCATCAATGATAATGGATTTACCCGCGCCTGTTTCACCGGTGATTATATTCAGCCCGGTGCCGAACTCAAGCTCGAGCTCCTCAATGAGGGCATAATTCTTTATTGAAAGATTCTTGAGCATGAATATTTACTTGACGTTAAAATATTTTGCTTCAGGATGATGAACAACTATTGCGGTAGTGCTTTGTTCAGGCACCAGCTGATATTCTTCGGTATACGTCACTCCGATCCGGAGCGGATGCAGCAGCTCGAAAAGTTTTCCCTGATCTTCGAGATTCGGGCACGCCGGATAACCGAACGAAAACCTTGAACCCTGATAACCTTGCGAGAGTAATTTTTTCATCACCTTCGCGTCATTTGAATCTATTCCGAGTTCGGTCCTCACGATCTTATGCCAGTATTCTGCCAGTGCTTCCGCACTTTCGACGCTGAGCCCATGCAGATAAAGATAATTCTGATAACTCCCAGCTTCAAATAAATGTTTTGTATATTCGCTCGCCTTTGCGCCGATCGTCACGACCTGCAGCGAAATAACGTCGAAAATTCCCGAATCAACGGACTTGAAGTAATCCGAGATGCATAAGTATCTATCGTCACTCTGCCTCGGGAAATTGAATCTTACCCATTCGGTCAATTTGTTCACGCCATGTTGTTTCCACTTCCATCTGGCATATAGATCTTTTTCATCTTCAGGCCGGTAAATGATGAGATCATTGCCTGAGGACTGGCAGGGAAAATATCCGTAAACAACTTTCGGGTCAAGAAGTCTCTCTCTCTTGGCGATAAGCTTTTGTTCCGCGAGGGCAGGATATATTTCCGATCCAAGAAGTTTACCATACTCTTCGTCGGTTTTCCCTTTCTTAGAAAATTGCCATTGGCCTCGAACAAGCGCAACTTCGTTGAGGTATTCCCAAATCTTTTCAAGTTTGATGTTAGTCACGACCGCACTTCCATAGAAAGGGGGCGTAGGCACGGTTACATCCCGACGAACTTTGCTCTTCACAGGCGCTTTCTCTGATACAAGTTTTTCGGCGGCAGTCACCTCATTGTCCCTGCGGTTCAGCTCGAGCGACTTGTTAAGAGACGTGGAGGAAGTCGTGACATTCTTTAATTCCGCGACATCAATCTTTCCCGACTTAACGTCTTCCATGAAATGCAAACCGTCAAACACATCATTGGCATAAGACAGATAGCCGGTGTAAACTTTCCGCAAATCCTGCTCAACGTACCGTCGTGTCAGAGCTGCGCCGCCGAGGACGACGGGGATTTTTATTCCCCTCTGGTCCATCAGTTCAAGATTTTCTTTCATCACAACGGTCGATTTCACAAGAAGGCCGCTCATCCCGACGGCGTCCGCTTTATTGGTTTCTGCGGCTTCAATTATTTGCTCAACCGGGACCTTGATTCCAAGGTTAATTACTTTGTATCCGTTGTTCGTCAGGATTATATCGACAAGATTTTTTCCGATATCATGGACATCGCCTTTTACGGTCGCAAGCACCATAGTCCCCTTCTGCATTCCCTCGACGCGCTCCATGAAGGGTTCGAGGTATTTGACGGCAGTTTTCATCGTCTCGGCAGACTGCAGGACGAACGGAAGCTGCATTTGTCCGCTCCCGAAGAGGTCGCCGACTACCCGCATTCCATCCAGCAGGATTTCATTTATGATTTGAAGAGGCGTATATTTTTTCCCCGTTGCCGGATCTCCGGCAAGGGCAACTTTCAGATCCGAATCAATCCCTATTTTTTCACCGTCAACGATGCGCCTCTTCAACCTGTCTTCCAAAGAAAGCGATTCACCATCATCCTTCTTCGCTTGAACTTTAGCGTCGGCATAATAATTCATCAGCTCGATAAGCGGATCATATATACATCTAAGTTCTGACATCGGTTCCTTAGAAATGAATTTCCTTCAACAAAAACAAAAGATTAGCGTGAATTTCACAAGTTAAAATCCAACGAAGAGACAATCACCGGCTTGAAAGTCCGTTGGTTTGGCTCTGACATTAATTTTCAACCGCTTCAAATTTTCTCTCATCGAAAATCAATTGCCGGGAAACTTCTCTCCCGTGCTCATCGATCTTATAAAGCGGCATTATTTTCTGGGCATTTACGATCGATAGATCAAGTCCTGCCTCTATGGCGTAATGCAGGAAAACCGAATTGAGAACATGTCTGGAGTGAGGATTCAAACCAAACGATGCGTTGGAGACTCCGAGCAAAGTATATGATTTGGGAAATTCCTTCTTAATCATTCTGATTGCTTCAATGGTTTCGATCCCCGCTTTCCGAAATTCTTCATCGCCTGAGCCGAGAGTAAACGTCAGCGTATCAAATATTAAATCCTCTTCGCGCATCCTGTATTTTTCGATTGCAAGGTCGTGAATTCTCTTCGCCACTTCAAACTTCTTCTCGCGCGTCTTCGCCATCCCGGTTTCGTCGATTGTGAGCGCGACAACAGCTGCTCCATATTTCTTGCAGAGCGGCAGAACATGCCGCATCCGTTCTTCACCGTCTTCCAGGTTTATGGAATTGACTATTGCTTTCCCGGCATATCGTTTCAAAGCCTCTTCGATGACTTTGTATTCGGTGGAATCTATCATGAGAGGAAGAGCGACCTGGGTGTTGAACCGCGTCATAACTTCCTTCATGTCCCGGACTTCATCCCGTCCAACATACGCCACACAAAGATCGAGTATGTGCGCCCCTTCCTTCATTTGTTCCTTCGCAAGCTGAACGATGCTGTCATAATCTTCAGCGAGCAAGAGCTCTTTAAACTTCCTCGACCCATTCGCATTGCATCGCTCACCGACGATCACCGGCGGTGGATCAAGATGGAGCGCAACGCTCGAATAAATCGAAGACACCGACGTGATGTAGGAATATTCCCTCTTCTTCGGTTTTGAATCGGACGCAATCTTCACAAGGCGTGCGATGTGTTCCGGCGTCGTGCCACAGCAGCCGCCGATTATACTTACTCCGAATTCGTTCACAAACCTCTTCATCCAGAACTCGAGCTCATCCGGCGTGAGATGGTAACACGCCTGACCGCCGATATTTTCGGGAAGTCCGGCATTCGGCATCATGAAAACCGGCTTCGGAGAATTCTCACATAGATACCGGACATTTTCCTCCATCTCCTTCGGACCCGTTGCACAGTTCATTCCAAATACCGTGACGATATCGAACGGCTCAATTACCGTGAGAGCGGCGGAGATTTCAGTTCCCATCAACATCGTTCCCATTGTCTCGATAGTGATTGAAACGATCACCGCAATTTCATCACCGGTCTCTTCGCAAAATTCCTGTATCGCCGCGAGGGCAGCCTTGGTCTGGAGCAAATCCTGACAGGTTTCGACGATCAGTAAATCAACTCCTCCATCCACCAGCCCCTTTACCTGAACTTTATATGAATCGCGCATCGCATCGAACTCAATGTGTCCGAGTGAAGGAAGTTTTGTAGTCGGGCCCATTGACCCGGCAACATACCGCTTGTGACCTTCGGACGAAAACTCATCGGCAATTTTCCGCGCGATTTCCGCGGCTCTTTTGTTTATCTCGTATGCTTGCTCGGCGAGACCATACTCCACAAGCACAATAGAAGCGCCTCCGAATGAATTCGTCTCGATAATATCTGCCCCGACTTCAAGAAAACCACGATGCACTTTTTCCGGAGCTTCAGGTTTGACAATGTTCAGGTATTCGTTACACCCCGCAAATTTCTCCCCGCCAAAATCGTCCGCGCTAAGGTTTTGGTTTTGGAGACTCGTTCCCGTTGCGCCATCAAACACAAGAATTCTATCTTTTAAAATATTTAGAAGTTCTTTTCCTCTCATCCTGCAATCCTCGGGCTTAAACGCTCTGTTTTGATTCAATTTAGCTTTAAATAGGGCGAAATTCAAACGATGGTGGAAGAAAGTATTGTCCTAAGATCGTGAAGAATCATGGCAAGAGTCCGGGGAGACGTCTTCCTTAGCAAAACAGGATGCAAACACAAAAACGAGACGAACGGGATTATTAGCAATGGTGAGCGCAACAATCCCATCTTGATTGCAGAATATGTTGTCACCCGAAGGGAGTGGGCTATTTCCATCTAAGGTTACCGCAAAAGGCTCTATCTGTCATTCCCGCGCACGCGGGAATCCATTGTTTTATAAAAGTTGGATTCCCACTTTCGTGGGAATGACAAGTGTACTTCTTTTTGTTACTCCGGAGTCACATTCAAATGGAGAGGTCTTAATCAATTTCAAAGTAGCCCACTACCCACCCGAAGTAAGATTTGACATTCATCCTAATAAGATTTAACATACTTCCGATTATTTTTCCTGAACTCAAAACTGTAATGTCACTCTACATTATTCCTTTTATCGTAGAGAGGAGAATGAACAGCAATGAACCTATTGCTTCCGATTCTTTTAACCGGTCTGACAATTCTTTTCCCGCCACATTTCGCCGACGACTTCCCCACGCTATCGCTCGGCGCCACAGCACCTGCATTTAATCTCCCCGGAGTCGATGGGCGCAACTGGAGTCTGAACGACTTTGCGGATGCCAGGATACTCGTCGTGGCTTTCACATGCAACCATTGTCCGACCGCCCAGTATTACGAAGAGCGCATCAAACAAATCGTTACCGATTATAAGAGCAAGGGGGTCGCGCTGGTTGCGATCATGCCCAACGACCCAATGTCTGTCCGCCTCGACGAGCTGGGTTGGACCGATTTAAGCGACTCATTTGCGGAGATGAAAATTCGCGCAAGGGACCATCAGTTCAATTTTCCTTATCTATATGACGGCGAGACCGAGGGAGTCTCTCGAACCTATGGCCCGGTTGCCACGCCGCATGTTTTCGTATTCGATGCCGAACGGAAGCTGCGGTACGAAGGAGCAATCGACAATTCGCAGCGCATTGAACATGTCACAATAAACTATCTGCGAGACGCGCTGGATTCCCTCATTGCAGGGAGAGAGCCGCCCGTGACTCAAACCAAGGCAGTCGGCTGTTCTATCAAATGGGCAGGCAAAGAAGACCTGGTGAAGGATTATCTGGCAAAGTTAGATGAGGAACCCGTATCTCTATCAAAGGCGGACACGGCGGTACTGCAAGATCTGAAGAAGAACAGCTCGGGGAAATTCCGTCTCATTAATTTCTGGGCGACGTGGTGTCCTCCCTGCGTCGCGGAGTTCGACGACCTCGTAACCGTAAACCGGATGTACCGGCACCGCGACTTCGAGCTTGTGACTGTTTCAATCAATGATACTGATCAGGAGAGCGATGTAATGCAGTTCCTCAAGAAGGAACACGCGTCAAACCGCAACTTCATTTTCGCGTCGAACGACAAAGATAAACTGATGAACGCATTTGACCCTTCATGGCAGGGAGCGGTCCCTTACACAGTGGTCCTCGATCCGGATGGGAAAGTTATTTACCACGAAGTGGGAAGCGTCGACATCCTCGCGGTCAAACGCGCCATTCAGAAAGGGATGAACGCGCTCAAGCCCTGGTAGAGCGAAGAGATTAACACCTTTATCTACCTCACCCTTAATCCCTCTCCTTCTTAAGGAGAGGGATAGCGGCAATGGTCGTTATTTCGACGGCTCCGCAACCTGTTCCACCTTAGCCGCACCAGCGACTAGATCCGACTCGCGGAGTCTCGCCGCCATGAAGAGGACGACGACAACCAGCCCCGTCATGACCAGGAGCGACGGCGTCATCGAACCTTTTGGACCGACCCTGAAGGCATCCATCCCGAATATGAACGCGATGCCGGATATCTGTCCCATGAGAAGGAGGAGACCGTTCGATGTTCCTTCAGGCGCAGGCCTTCCGATCTCCGCGCCGTACTGGAACCCGATTGGCCCGCAGCTCAAGAGAAAAAATCCGAGCGCAAAACATGCCGCATATAAAAGCGCACTCGTCGCGGCGTAAGTTATTCCGATAAGTCCCGGAATAGTCCCCACGAGCCCTATGATGATAAACGGCACTCGCTTGCGGTACTTGTCCGATAAGGTCGGAAGTATCACGGCACCGACGATTCCCCCAACGATCATCAAACCGCCTGCTGTCCCAGCTTGCGTGGCGGAAAAGCCGCGCGGGCTGATAATGTCTTCGATCCATGTCGTCACGCTATTGAAGACGCCGAGCCCGATAAAGAAAATCGACATGAGGAGAATGAAATTCCTGTTCTTGAGGAGCTGTTTCATTCCGTCAAACATCAGGGCACGTTCTTCAGATCCGGCAGGCCCCGGAGGCGTCGCGGGATGTTCGCAGGCGAATACGATGAATATAATTCCAACGGCGAGAGCGCCGATTCCATAATACAATAGCATGCTGTCGAATCCTGCCGAGAGAGTGAGCGCGGGCGTTATCGCCAGCCCCGCGAGTATACCGATGTACATTGCAAGCGAGCCGAGCCCTGATGCGGTGGCACGTTCTTCGATCGGGAACCAGCGAGCCGCAACCTTTGTCAACGCGTTAAGTATGAATGGCTGGCCGACCGCCGTACCGATCTGGGCGACCATGACAAGGGTGAAGTTAGATGCCACCATACCGCGCATCAGGCCGAACACGCCGGTAAGCCCCGCGCCTATCCCTACGGCAACGCGGAAACCGTACGTGTCTATCACCCACGACGCGGGGATCGAGACGACCAGGTACGCGATCATGAAGCTCATCGACAGGAGTCCGATGTCCAGCTGCGAAACGTGGTAATAAGCGGCGGCGGCGTCAGTCACCGGCGCGAACGTGATCCAGACGAGCTGGTTAAAAGCGGCGACCAGCATGAAGACCACGAGTATGAGCCATCTGTAGCCGTATATCTTGTAAGCACCCATGTTATATGTTTCTCCTTAGTATTTGGGAATAAGTTGACCGGGGCAAAAAGTGTACTGCCGAAGGTTTCCTGTCTTTGCGAGTCCCGCGGTGGTGGGACGCGGCAATCCGTTATGCAGTAGTCTCATGTACGAGATTGTTCGCTCGAAATAGAAGTACAACCGTATCTTGTCCACTCTTGTTTGATCTAAATCCTTCTTGTCCAACTGTACCTGGAAGTTTTCTCTCCTTCCCTTCCAAATGTTGCGTAGATTTTACGGAGTCTACATCTAATTTGCAAACAGATATTCGAGAAAGTTTTAGATCGGTCAAAGGGTGAAAGTTGATGCCCTATTGGCAGGCATCAATCCCGGATCGTGCTTTACGAGTTATCGATACCTAATTATGCACAGACGAAGCTCATCCGAAAGCGGGCGAACTTTCAGAAATTTACGGCAAACCCCAGTGTCGGAAGAATGGGGAACAACTTCTGAGGTACAGCCAGCGGATTCCCTTGATTATCGAACTGGTAGCTGTACGACTGAACGTTCTGGAAATCGAAAATGTTGCTTACATCCAGGAACGCCGAAGAACGCAATCCGAAAAAGTAAAAGTCCTTCGTCACTCTCATGTCAACCCTCTTGTAAGGAGGCAGGAATGCGGAGTTTGGATTTCCCAATTGCCAGGTCCAGACGTTGTATGTCGTGTTGTAAACCGCGATCAATGGCGTGTAAGGATAACCGCTGCCATAGACCAGCCTTACGTTCATGCTCCAGGATCTTCCAAGATCGATGTCTGCAACAGCCGCTAGAGTATTCCTCTGGTCAGTGTTCCTCGGGAAATAATATCCGAGAGTGTCCTTTGCGGTCAGCTTCTGATCGGCAGTGAGATAACTGTAGCTTATCCATCCGGAAAGCCCGGGCATCGAATACGCCAAATAGAAATCGGCGCCTGATGCCCTGCCAACAGCATCGTTTTTCCGGGAATAATATATCCTTCCCGAACTCGATACTGTTGAAGAGATCAGATCGGTGTAAGTTTTATGAAACACCTCTATCTTCAGATTGAGGAACTCGCGGTTCTCCACGTCGGAAATAATCTTGTAATCCCCCCCGATCATATAGTGGATCGCCCGCTGTGATTGAGTATTGGTGTCCGACGCCGTCGAGTATTCAAGCTGCTGGTAGACCGGCGATTGGTAATAATCTCCCCATGCCGCGCGTACCGTAAGTTCCGGGGCGACTTTATATGCAAGATTCAGCCGCGGACTCCACGTCAGTTCTTTATCAAGATCGAAATAGTCGGCCCTCCCGCCGACATTGATGATCGTCCGCTCTCCAATCTGTAGAACGTTCTCCATGTAGCCGGCGGCTTTAAAAGACTGTGCATCTATGCTGCCGAATTCGTTATCGATCGCGTTTTCATTCTGAAAGCTGTTTGTCGTATCGGGGTATTGCGGACCATTATTGGTGAGTTCCGCAATGGTCTGTTGATCTATCTGATTCTGAAAATAGAAAATGCGCTGGTAGCTTCCTCCCAGCTTCACACCGTAAAACGAAAGGACTTGCATATCGAATGACGAGTTGAGTTCAAATGTCTTTATCCGAAGGTTGTCGTCATAGAGCCTGTTTGTCGTATCTCTGTAAAAAATATCCGGGGAAAGCTGGGGAGAACTAAACACGAATGAATACTGGTTCTGACGCACCGAATGCTCCGACTCAAGCTGGTCATAATATGAGAACTCGGACTTAAGGGCGGCTTCCGAGGAAATCAAGTCCGTACTCTGAAGTGCAATCATACTGCTGTAGTAGTGAGCGTGCTGTTCGCTCGTATCATGCCACGCTTGAGTAAACGAACCGGTATAAGCATGATTCGTCGTATAATACGGATAATTATATGAACTGCCGAGGTCGACTGATGGATCCTCATTAAAATTATCTCCCGAATGGATGAACAGCAGCGACAGTTTGTGCTGCGGCGCGAGCTGGTACGCCAGCAAACCCTGTGCGTCATAAAACGAGACGTGCAGCCCGGGCGACATGTTTAGCATTTTCATCACCAGTTGCGCGTAACTTTGCCTGGCACCGACGATGAAAGAGCCATTGCTTCCGAGCGGGCCTTCGAGAAGCGCGTCGGCATCCGTCATACTGAGGCTTGCCTGGCCCTTCACCCTGTCCTTGTTTCCCTCGCGATAATCGATACTGAGAACGGAACTCATCTTGTCTCCATAACGAGCGGTGAATCCGCCGGTCATCAGGTCCATTTTCTTGATCATATCGGCGTCGAATATCCCGATGCTCGCATTCGAAGCTTCCTTAATGTGGTACGGCTCGTACACTTGCAAGCCGTTTACCAGGACGAGGTTCTCATTGAAGTCGCCGCCGTGGACGTTGAATTTTGCGCTCAGCTCGTTGTCGTTCGAAACACCCGGGAGCATTTCCACGCTCCGCAGCACGTCGGCCGTCATGCTCGTGACGTGGGCGATCGTCTCGCTTTGAAGCGAGAGTGTGCTCACCTCCTCCTGGCTTCCCTCGTTGTTTTCTCTGCTGGAATAAATGGTCATATCCTGCAGGAGGATATCAAGAGAACTCAGGGCAACGCTGATCTGGAGATTTCCGTGAACGGATATCTTTATGGCCGCTGTCTTGTATCCGACGTAACTGCACCGGATCGTGTAGTCCCCCGGCGGAATCTCAAATTCAAATTTTCCATGGTCGTCGGTGGCGGTACCCTGCTCCGTTTCCAGGATCTCCGCGCTTGCGGATCCGAGCCGCTCCATCGTGGACGCGTCGCGAACTATGCCTGTGACTTTAAAAGTTTGAGCATAACTGTTTGAAACGATTGCCAGAATTGCAACGACTATCAGCCCTTTTCCTTTCACTTTCCCTCCTGCGGATGTTTCCTTAAACAATTTGTCAATTGTATCCATGATATACAACAGTTGGAGCCTGATTGTGACAACCGCCAAAACAGAATTGGACAAAGCGTGTCAAGCTTAGTCTGATTGTTTAATTGACGGCGACACGACTTCACATGACGAAACTGGTTGTCAGGAAGACCAACCTAATCATCCGGAGAACGGACCTGGTGGCTCGGACAACCGACCTGATAGTTGGGACAACCGACCTAATCGTTCGGACAACGAACCTAATAGCCGGGACAACCGACCTAACGCCCCGGACAACCAACTTGATCGTTCGGACAACAAACCTTGTCGATTTTTGAAGGATTTCAGATTGTTTCGGCAGAGACGCAACATTTTGCGTCTCTGCCTTATAGGATTTTATCAGATTATTTCTTCGGGTCCATCGATGGCGGTGGAGTTGGCGGATTCTTGGGAGGATTCCGCTTGACTGCAAATCTCAACGGCTTCAGGGCTTCGAACTCGCCGAGAACCTTGGGCTGCTTGGCATACTCGGCTTCCGCGGCACCGTAGATGAAATCGGCGGCAGCTTCAACATCAGCCATCGCTTTTAATGCCGCGGCTGTCGCCTCCGGCGCGTCAGCATGTTTTGCGATCTCATGAGACGAATCGACTCCCCGCAGGATTGTCGCGTTCGCGACCATGGAATCTTCATCCTCCTGAACGAGGTTGCCTTCCGCAATCAGCCGGTCTTTGTATTTATCCCAGCTCTTCGCGATGGCATCTTCCCACTTCAAGAGGAGCGCGGTCGAGTGGTTAAAGTATTCGCCGACGTAGAACTCTCTGCGCACCGGACTCGCTTTCGGGAACACTCGTTTGACGCCGCCCTGAATCCGCCGGACTTCCGCAAGAAGATTATCCTTCGCGGCAAGCTCGGTGCCGGTCAATTGTCTCTTGTCGGAAGTTTTACCGGATAACGCGGCAACGGTACTCTCCATTGTCTGGGTAAGAACACCGTACTTCGAGAGAAATTCCGGCGTAACGCCGCGTTTTTGGAGATCGGCGAGGTGGGACGTGGCCTCTACACATAACGGTCCGTATTCCTGTGCCAATCCCTGACTGGTTGGATGTGCCATTATGACGCCTCCTTATTTTGGCTTAGGTTTAATGAATTAGGCGAGCCAGACGCTCATATTATCTGCTCGCGTTTATTTAGATTTACTTCAAAAGCGTTCTTGAGGAAAATCCATATTAAACCAACTACCATGATTTCGGGTATCGGGGGCAATTAAGGGGAATGGCGCCCGCCTGACTCTTTATAAAATATAGATGGGGGTACAGGTAAAAGTCAAGTGGTTTTGACAATTATTTTTATGGCGGAGGCATGGAACATCGTGGGTGCGAGAACGTAGGTGGGAGCTTTCGTTCTTGATTTCCTATTCGAGATTTGGAATGAATACCGAGAAATCCGTTGGACCCGTTCAACACCTAGATAAAACCATTGAGGTTTTTCTTGAAGTGACAACTAATGTAACTGCACCTCATCGGGTATTTTCGGCTGCCAAGCCTTGTAGTGATATGTGCATAACCAGCGATAATCGCCCGTGTAAGTGGCAATGCGGTGAAGCCCAAGATTAGTTTGCGAGGGATCTATTCCTTTTAATAAGCTATGAAGTGCAAGAATTCCTGACCGCTCCGGCTCGCTGAGCAGTTCACCTGGCGCTAAAGCACGATCATGTGTTTTGAAATCCTCCGGTAACTTATCAATTACCTCTTTTGCCAAATCCAATTGAGCCTCAATTTTCCATGTCTCCGTTGTTTTCGGACCAAAGAAAGTATTGATGGCAGGCCCTGCGATTGGTGCTACGGTTTTCAACACGCCAAGTACGAATTTTGCATATGGAGCGGCCTTGACAACCCATTCATAAGGCTGGTCTATTGAGTAAACGCCTTTCTTATCCTCATGCACAGGATGCTGGCAACCCTCGGCCTCGCACCAGAGTTGCAGTTTCATCGGACGCGACAAAAATTGTTTTGGGGAGAGACCGGATTCGCGCGAGTGTAACGTGAAGAGACGGGGGCCATTCTTGGCTTCATCCGCAATGGCGCGCATGGTAGCCATAAAAAAGCTCGCAATACGACTGTCCATACCATCAAGTTTTGCCTTGATCTCTCGAAGTTGCACGTCAGCGCTGCGTTCTTCAAAGCCCAATAATAATTTGGTAATTGGATATGAATGGAAACACTCCTGACACGGATATTCTTGTACTCCATTTGACATGAATTGGCGTAACGCTTGAATGTTGAATCGTCCTTTGCAGGCAGGTGTGGGACATGGAACCGCAAAGCGATAGCGGCCTTCCATACCGGGCCAATTATCGTTGATCAAATTTTGAAGTGTTTCCTGGAGAACGTTCATAAAATATTCAGGATAAATCGCCTGCGTGTACACTTGGAATTCGCGTCCGCGTTTTTCCAGCATGGCTTCTCCGTGCGGAGCATGACGCAGGAACATGCCCTTTTGCCAATGCAAATGATGGTCGCCTTGTTCAATGGCATAATCGTGCGTGCGGACGATCATCCATGGAACCAAACCCGGCGGATCTTCTTCCATAGCGCAGATCATGGCAATGCGCCGCAGCTCGGCGGGAGGATCCTGTTCAGGCAGCCACGGAAGTTCGGGCCGTACCTGCGGCACGTGTTGCGCAACCAGGCTGGCTTTGCCTTCGGGCAGGCGATACGAAACGTCGTATTTTTCCATCAGGCGCAGGAAGAACGGATAGAAGGACGGGTCATAGCGCGGTTCATCCTTGAATGGATGGTCATGCCAGACCTGAGTCAAACGCGCGTCGGGCAGGATCCCTTCCGCATCTTGTGTGAGGCGGTCCTCCAGCACAAAGCCGATGGCTTTGGTCAACCATTCGGGTTTCAGCACCACGTCGTCACGTAGTTTTTCGTCGTCGCTGTAATGGACGATGTAGCCGAGATCGTTCATTATGCCGGCTAAGGTTATGGCATCAATCTGGCTCAATCCATGGCGAGCACATACTTCAGCAAACATGTCGTAAGATACATGTGGCTCAGGGCGGGCGATTAATTCATCCCGGCTTGCCTTCCAATCGAGGTTGAAGGGCATGCCCATGTGTCTCAGTTTGACTGATTCTTCTGCGATTACCTTTTTCAACTCGGCGATGCCGACCATCTCGCCTGTGGCTTGATCGGGGACGGGCTGTCCACCTCGTGAAAGCCAACGATCATTTCGCCGTATTGCTGTTTGAAGACGGGCTTGTCTATGCGGGCGATATGCTCTCCTGATTTGCTGCACGTGGAGACGATGAGCACGCGCGCGTCATCCCCGACCCGCAGGCGGATCATGTTCAGCCAGTCTTCCACCTGGCATTGTTGGACGCCGCGGCGCGGCTCCCAGACAAGCAGGTAGAGCGAACGGCGGCTGAAGAAGAACTGGTGCGTGACGCGGTAGACGTCCTGCCCGCCAAAATCCCATGCGTTGAGTTTGATCTCGACCCCGTCCTTGGCGGGATGGGGCAGGCGCAGACCGTGAATGTCAATTTCGACCCCGTGCGTGGTGGGTTCATGTTCCCGCGGGGCGGCGCGTTCCTCGCCTTTCAACGCTTTGAGCAGGGTGGTCTTGCCGACGTTGCCTTCGCCAACCAGGACTAATTTGGCTTCGTAGAGCGGCTCGGCGTTTTGTTCCAGACTGCGGAGGTATGCTTTGACCGCGTCCAGACCTTGTTTGTACGCGCTTTGCAGGGCGGGATTGAGGGGGTTGTCGCGGAGTTCGAGTACTTTCAAATGCCCAAGTTGTGCGAGGGATGAAGGAATATCTGTAAGTTGGTTGGAAGATAACTCCAAAGTTTCTAAGCGGGTAAGGTGTGACAACGTTGATGGAATCATAGTCAAATTGTTTCGATCTAAACCAAGGTATCTTAGATTGGCAAGGTTAGCGATCCAGTCAGGTATTATCTTAAACTGATTTGAATTCAAAGTCAGATCTTTCAACTTTTCGAGATGTGAAATGCAAAATGGAATTTCAGTCAATCGATTACGGAAAAGATAAAGATGTTCAAGATTTGTTAGACATTCGATCCAATTCGGCAAAGATTCTAGTTCGTTACCCGCGAGGGAAAGAGTACTTAGTCGTTTGATATCCTTTACCCACTCTGGTACCTGTTTAAGATGGAGATAGCCAATATCCAGATTTTGTAATTGGGAAAATTGGCCTATACAGTCTGGCAAAGCTGTGAATTGATTGCCGGAGAGATGCAGTTTTGTCAACTGCGTGAGTTGTCCCAGCGACTCTGGCAGCGTTGTCGGTTCGTTGTAGGAGAGATTTAGTTCTGTCAATTGTGTGAGTTGTCCCAGCGACTCTGGCAGGGTTGTCAGTTGGTTTTCGGAGAGATCCAGTTCTGTCAACTGTGTGAGTTGTCCCAGCGACTCTGGCAGGGTTGTCAGTTCGTTGTTGGAGAGACTCAGTTCTGTCAACTGCGAGAGTTGACCCAGCGACTCTGGCACTGACGTCAGTTGAGTGTTGTAGAGACTCAAGGACCGCAACTGCGTGAGGTGACCTAGCGACTCTGGCAGGGTTGTCAGTTGGTTTTCGGAGAGATCCAGCGTCTGCAACTGAGTGAGTAGACCGATTGATTCTGGCAATTCGGTTAACTTCATGTTACCGAGGCCAAGTTCCGTCGCGCCTGATTTCAGCGCTTGCTCGATTTTCTTTTCTGCTTCGAAGTATGCATTATCTCTTGCCATTGTAAGAAGTCCCTTTCCTACTTCCCTTTAGATGGGGATGATCAATTGTTTGTATCATTAATCCGTATACGTCCCAACTTATTTCGTGCCACGGCAGAATATATGCGGAGGTTATTGAAGAAACAAACTAGGCTTCACGGGAATCGGTATGTTGGTCAGGTTGAGCGACTGGTTAGTGGGCAAATGGCTCATGCAAAGCGCAACGATAATTTTCCATGAGTCTGTATTGTAAATGGTGCAGGTGAAGCTGGTTGATTAAACTTTAGGTTTCCGGTCTCGAATGACAATAGTCTCGGCGATGCGATCGTGTACTGTTCGCCTGTTAGGATCGATGAAATATTGCAGGAAACCAAAACCAAATTCCAAAAATGAAGCGCCATATCCAAGCGCCCGCTCTATCGAGTGCCAGAACCCGATCTTTTCATGAACGACAGAAACAACCCGAATGCCCATTAGCCGTTTGCCGAGTGTCTTCCCGTTGCCGTAATAAATTGAAAGCGAAAAGTATGCTACAAGAAGAATGATGCTATACCAATGTTCATAATCAAACACCAGACGCACACCTCCCTTTATAAAACCAAGGCGTTCCAACAGCTCAGCACCGAGCATTAAGATGGGTACACATACGACAGAAGCGATTAGAAAATCCACGATAAAAGCTCCTGCCCGACTTTTAAAAGATGCCAGAGGTAGACCGTGCAACTCCTGCATGCGGTGAGACTCGGTTCCATTGTAATTGCTTTTCTTTGTCGTGATCATAAAGAGATTTTCCATTTGAACAAATTAATGATGATTGCGCTTAACGGACTTGCGCCAAGCTGCGCCGACGAACAGCCGCCGCAAGGAAGTTCGTTGCGCGGACGTTCCAGTCAGACACTCCTAAGCTCGTCCACAAACCCGCGGCGAAATCGTCGACGGCTGGTTCCATCCGCTTGTTCCAATTCGGCAGACTTACCGTACTTCAGGTAAGTCGTGGTCGAATTGAGAATCCCGCTCTCTTTAGCGAGGAGCGACTGGTTAGGACGCAACATAAGTGGCAGTTTATTTCTTTTCATTTATGAGCCGTGCTAATTCAGTTATTCTAGCCAAATGATGGTCGTCATGTTCTGCCACGAACAAAAATAAGTCTATCGTCCTCATTGGAGTTTTCAGCCTTGGATGGAGAGCAGATTTAAATACTTGTTTTTCGTCAAGCTTTTCAAGTAAACCGAGTGTCTGTTTTCTTATTTGCCTGAATCGATTTAATAATTCTTCAGTTGGGACCGCATCATGATTAGCCAGGCTTGTTTCAGTGTTTTGCAAATCAGTCGGCCTTAGTTCTACTTTGCCACTTATAATATCATCAAGACGACCTTGCCAGAGTGGCTCAAGGTCAGTCAAATGACCGGCATTTTCCTTTATAGTCCAAGTTCCATTAACTCTTACAGTTAATATGTCAGGGGATATGGAATTAAACTTTTCTTCAAGACGTATAGGTGTCCCTGCGAGGCGCTCAATAATTGAAGGGAAAATATTTTGGTCAGATGTAAAATTGAAGTTTCTGTCAAACCACTTGACCTGTTCCATATTGCGTCTCCTAATGTTGCGCTCTAACGGACCGGACCTAAGTTTACCCCGAAATGTTTTTGTTCGGGGCTGCGGCGACGTGCAACGTCGCCGCGGTAGTTATTCCGCGCGAGGTATATCCCGTCCGATTGTAACTGATTGTTTCGTGCGTGCAAAATCGTGGACGGATTTGTGGAGCCTGTCCACCAATGCTTCTATGCGGGATCAGCTTGTCCTTCCGAAGGAATGCCTTCGGAAGAAGGACTCCTTCGGAGAGCGACTGGTTAGGCCGCATCACAAATGAAATCGAGTGTATGAAAAAGCCTTTGTGAACTATATCCGAGCCATTAGTGAAGGGACTTTGTAAGCAAGTCCCAATAGTTCGACTTCCAACCCGCTGCAAGATGATCGTGAAACTCCGCCGGAAAGCCACTGTGGTCAAATACTAAATGGGTTCCAGATCCTTGCGACTTGAATTCGAACTTCACAATAGAATAAACTCCTTTTGGCCAAATGGAAACACGCCATGCTTGAACTATCATTTGATCCGGTATTAATTCAATATTCCGACCAACAATACGACCGCCGAACAAGGAAAAAGCACCGCCGCTGACGCTATCAATTTCGGCTGGCGCACCGGAAAACTCGCTGAACTGTTTGCTGTCGAGAAGCGCATTATAAAGACGTTGAGGGCTCACGTCAAAGTCAATTTCCTGGTGAATTGTGGTCGACACAATTGCGGTATCTTTATTTGGATGTTCGACCATCATACCCTGATTCTGCTGAGCAAACACAGGCAGGTCTAGAAAACAGATTGTGGCGATAAGAACTCCTAGCTTGAAGAATGCGTTGCGCATAAAATGTCTCCTTTGGTTTGTGAATTGTCTTAACTAATGCGGCCTAACTATAATTGACCTGCCGTATATCCGCATAGCATTCCCCGCCAACAAGCGGCGGGCAGGCCAGCAGCGATAATGTTTTGCACAAAAGAAACGTCGTGTGCCATCTTGTTTCGTACAACATCAGGGTTGAAAAAGAGGTTCCCAAACAAACTGGTTTTCGCGGGGATCGTTACGCCAGTCGGAGAGCGCATGGTTAGGGCAGACACTCGCTCAGACGACCCACCATCCTCAAAATAGATTTTCCCATTTCTTCAACTTTTGAAGGATGTGCACTCACTACTTCGCGCTAAAACTTCACTCTATTAAAACGCTTATTTTTTCGTTTGCATTAGATAGTCCGGATCGAACACGATAGTAGCAGGGCCATTCGTCACGAACATCGGATTAACGCAGCCTGCTTTTGGAGAGTACGGTTTGGCTTCGGGTGCAGTACCGTTGACAAGGGCCTGGGCCAATTGTCGCATTGCGGTGATGTACGATTTATCAAATGGTTTTTTCACGAAGTAATAATGTCCGCAATAAATTTTTGTGATGCCGCTATCCATCAGCTTTTCCATCTTGAGGCATGAATTGACATAGGTTTGCATCGGAGCCAGCGGCTTCAGTTGCAACCAAACATGATTTGAGCCGAACGCATCGCCTGAATAACAGTTCCCTGCTTTTCTGTCGAGCAGGACAATGGAGCCGGGAGTATGACCGGGCATATGACTCACTTCGATCTGTGTTCCACCCAAATCAAAAATATCTCCGTCTTTTACAAAATGAATTTTACCGGTGTACCCTTTCTTCAATATGACCGTGTCGGCAGGGTGCATCCATATCTCAGGAAAATAATTGATATTGCCGGCATGATCGCCGTGACCGTGGGTAATCACGACCATCAGAGGTTTTTGTGTAATATGACTGACGATAGTATCGAGATCTTTAATTTTCGTTCCGGTATCTATCAGAAGGGCTTTTTGTGTTCATTCCACTAAGAACATATCGGTATGATCGGAAGCTTCCAATACCCACATGTTGTCTTCAAGTTTGGTAGTGGCGACGGTAGTGTATTGAGAGGATTGGCATGCCGAAAAATAGCAGCATCCAAAACAAAATAGCAGAACGACAAGGAACGAAAGTTGTTTCATAATGCTTCCTTCCATTGTTTAAGCGAATTTATTATGCACGGCCTAAGAATGAAACGCACAAACGCGTTTCCATTTTAATATTTTTATTCGATATCCCGCCGCATCTTCCGGCCCATAAGCGGTCAAACAACTAACACGAATATAGGGGTTCGGTAATGTAATATCAATAAGGGGGCACAACCTGACTCGCCCCCGAGCCCCTCTCTATAAATAGAGAGGGGGGACAATTTCCTATTTCAAAAGCAAAAGCTTCTTTGTTTGCACGAACGAGCCTGCCTGCAGACGGTAGAAATATACTCCGCTCAACAGGGTACTCGCGTTGAGAATTACCTGGTGGCTCCCCGCGTTCTCTCTCCCCTCCACTAAAGTGCTCACTTCCCTCCCGAGTACATCGTAAACCTTTAATGTCACAATGCTGTTCACAGGCAACTGGTAACTGATCGTTGTCGAAGGGTTGAACGGGTTCGGGTAGTTGTCAAAGAGTTCGAAATGAGCTGGCAAATTTCTTTCGACCACCGCGTCCGGAACGGGGTTCATCATGATGGGATAGGACTGAAGCTCCGTGGAGCCGTTCATGAATATTTTCAACCGGTAGTAATATGTTAGTCCCGGGCCTACCGAACTATCTACAAATTGGGAGACAGTCGGCGCAACTTCTGCATAATCAAAAAAGGCGCTGTTTCCGATTCTTCGTTGAACGATTATACTGTCGCTAACTGTGTCCCTGTTTTGCCACTGAAGTTTTATTGAAGTCCTCGTAAGCTGGGTTATCTTTAAGGCGTTCGGCGATTGAGGATATGTATATATCAGAATATCTTTGATCTCGTTAAACCCGTACGTCGTCCTGTTGTATATGGGAAAGTCACCGCCGTCATCCCACGCGAATGCTCCGACGCCGTGCTCCAGCACCTGGTCCACTACGGTTCCGTAGGCGCACATGCGAGAGTTGTAGGCAGCCGTGTCGATATATCCGTATTCACCGAGTATGACGGGGATGTTATTTTTATTCGACCACGTCGTGACCTGGTCGAACTTCGCTTTAGTCGCGGCTATGTCGGAAGCACTCCCGTACGTTCCTGTACCGATAAGGCCGAAGGGATACGGATCATAGGAATGATAATATCCGATCAGATACTTGTCCGAAGAGTCGGGAATCGCGGCAGTAACAAGCTGGTCCGAATTCGACCACATGTATCCTGAAAACGCAACGATGCGTGTCGGGTTTGTCTGACGAATTATCTTCAGCACTTGCGCATTCAGCGCGTTTACATTCGCAGCCGTCATCGGATCGGGTTCATTCAGGATTTCAAATATCAGGCTGTCGGACTTGTTCTGAAAGTGCGTGGCGATTTGGCTCCAGATGCTGTCGAAGCGGGCGACGTTAGGATTGCCGGCGGCGAAATTAGCGCCTGAAAGTGAGTCTTTAAGCCAGGTCTCGTGATGGGCATTTATAATAATAAGAAGTCCGCGCCGGAGCCCCCAGCTGACGACGGTATCCACACGGGCCAGCCATGTACTGTCTATTTTGTATGGGAAGGTTTTGGATGTATGGGCATCCCATGTAATAGGGATTCGGATCGCCGTGAAGCCTGCGTTCTTGTAATCGTCAAAGGCACGTTCCTTTAAGACAGGATTACCCCACGCGCCTTCTGTCGGAGGTTCCATGGTGTTTCCGATGTTAATCCCTCTCGCCATTCCTTTGACCGCGTCCTGCGGCGAAAGTTGCGCGTTCACACTGACTGTAAATCCAAGGAGGAGTAAAGTCATTATCTGTAAATGTATTTTCATTTTTGCCCTTTTGGTTTCCCGGGAAAATAATCCCCGTAATTACGGAAATACTTATATGCGACAATGGAAAGTTAGCGTTCCGTCCAGACTTTGGCAAGGTGGGGCTAATTTCCTTACAGGCTCTTAACAACAAAATAACCTATACCTAATAACTATTTCACAAATAAAGAGTTAATTTAAATAGTGTTGATCTCCTTTTATCGCCCGATCCTTTTTTGCATCGTATTGTTGTCTTCATTCCCTTCCGGCGTTAAGGCTGTCCAGAAAAACGACAGCGACTCTTCACAGATAAATTCAATCTTAAACCTGACTTACAATTGTCAATTTGACGACGCGTCGAAATTCGTCAACGACCTGGCGGCTGAAGATCCGGCTTCGATCAAATGGAAATTCTTCCAGTCTTTCGTCCTATGGCAAAGACTAATTTTTTTAGACAGCGCCGGAGTTGGAAACCAAAACGCCGAGGTACAGTTTACTAATTCAATCGAACGGGTCATCGATACGACTGAGGGAGTGCTGTCCAGGAACCCGAACGATACGACCGCCCTGTTTTATGCGGGCTTCGGCCTCGGATACCTGGCGAAGTTCGATGCCAACAAGGGTGATAAATTCAAAGCGGCACGGGAGGGAAGCAAAGGACTGTCGTATCACAAAAAGCTTTTATCGATTTGTCCCAACTGCTACGACGTTTATTTCAGCCTGGCCTTGTTCAACTATTACACAAGCTATCTCCCGTGGTACATGAAGCCAATCGCTTTTATTCTCGGCGGGAGCGGGTCGAAAGAAGAGGCGCAGGAATATTTGTCGCTGGTCGCGACAAAAGGGACAATGGCGAAGTACGAGGCTTATAATATTCTCGGCGAGCTTTACGCGCGAGAAGAGAAATTCGATTCGGTATCCATTTCCTACACGAAATTAATTTCACAATTTCCGGGGGCCTCACTCTTTTACCTGGACAGGATTGCATGGGCATACATGGAAGGGAGCCAATATCAACTGGCTATCCGGAAATGCAAAGAGGCGACAAAGATCGCCGGGACGTGGAACCTATCATACATGGATTCGCTCTACGTTGGAAAGATTTATTTCCGGATGGCCGCCGCCTACGAAAAGCTTGGCAATTACAGCGCCGCTATGGACACTTACAATGAATTGATCAACCGTTATGGTTCGCTTCGTACGGTCTCGGAAGCGCACTTGTCTATAGGCCGGCTTTATGAAAAGGCGAACGATCCGCCCGATGCTATCCGTGAATACGAATGGGTTGTAAACAAAGCGAGCAGTCCGGAGCTCCAGAAGGAAGCCCATGACAGGCTCGGCGATCTGGGAGTAAGATAGATCTTTCGCTAACCTTGCGAAGGATTTGAAATCTTCGCAAGGCTGCGATTAACCCACTTGAACAAAATTACAATGTGCTTCGTGGTTACAACAGTACCGAAAACCCGAGGAGAAGCCTCCGCCCGAATACGTGTTTGGTTAAGCTCGAGAGTTTTTCACTATAATCCTGGTACCGGTATTCCACTCTCAGGAGCGCTCTTCCTCCCAATGTCATGACTTTTGCGCCGACGCCTGCATTGAGATACGAGATATCGGTACTCCCATTTGTCACTCTCCCCATCGGCTGATAAAACGGAATCCCGTCACCGACTCCATACCCCACTAAAGCAAACGGGACAACGGGCCAATATCCCATTTCATAACCGTATGAAAGATTCCCGCCGACATTCACCGAGTTGGTTCCGTTTGTGCGTCCATAAAATATTTCGGGCTCAATAGAAAGGCCTTCACCGACCATAGGATAGAACCCGGCGCTGTACGCAAGAGAAACATAGGATTGGTTTGAACTTATGGAATTTACGTCGCCGGACAGCGACATCTCCCACCTTGGCAAGAATCCCTGACAAAGAGCCACGACCGGGAAAAGGATTATGACAAGAAGTGTCTTCATGCTAACTCCCTCCGAAATTATTTATTAGAGTCACGATTAAGAAAGAAACACTAAGTCCGGGCAAAACAATTTGTCCTGTTTAGTTGACAGGCACCACGAGATAAATGTTTTACCTGGCGTTTATATTTCGCACTTTATGATCGTCCCTGTTTTCCGGAATCCCTTTGCTGCTTCTTATTGTGAAGATGCCCAAACCACTGTTTTCAACATCTTCCAAACTCAACCAATTGAGTCTAATGAATTGTGATGCTTATGTCAATTCAACTGCTCATTCTCTTGCATAATAGTGCTGCCGAACACAAGAGGCATTTCCCTCTTAGAAGGGAAAATCATTTACCTGGACTTGAGATTTTTTTTGCGTTTCCTGGGTTGGAGGTCTCTTAGCAGTGAGATGAACAACGTTCGCGCCGACAGCGATAGCTTTCTTCGGCGTCGCCGGGCAGACATGTTCACACGCGCCGCATCCTATGCAGATCTCGTCATCCACTTCCGGAAGAAGGAGTTTCCCCTCGTAAGAAACCGTATGAACTGCCTTCGTCGGACAGTGTTCCGAACATGCGGCGCAATCTTTTTTCTTCGATACGACGATACAATCGTCCTTATTGAATTTCGCTTTCCCGATCTGTATCCGTTTCTTCTCGTCCACACTTCTTTTAAGAATAGCGCCGGTAGGACAAACCTCACCGCAGATTATGCAATCATAATTGCAGTACCCTGCCTCGTAGTCCATCATCGGCTGCGACATCCCCGCAATTCCATATTCCAGGAAGGACGGCCTTAATACGCTCGTCGGGCAAGACGCAACGCATAAATGACAGGCCGTGCAGACACTTGTGAAATGCCTGATGCTTAACGAACCGGGCGGAGAAACTGTCTGTCGCTTATTTAGAAAGGCAACCGTGCTCTCAGCAATCCCCGGCATAAATAACAAAGTCGCGGCAGGGATTCCGACATTGCGAAGGAGTTCCCTTCTCGATTGAATGATCCCGGCGGCCGGTTTCGCCCCGATCTTTTCGTGTGACAAAACCAGCCACGGCTTTCCGGAATACTCGATTGCATTAGTCGGACATGAGCGGAGACAATTAAAACAACCGACGCATGCGCTGAAGTCTATTTGCTTCGTACTGCTGTCGATGCATTCAGCCTTGCATACTTTGTCGCACGCCCCGCAATCATTACATAAATCGTCTTTGATAACCAGCTTGAACAATGAGAAGCGGGAAATGAGGCTAAGGATAGCGCCGGCGGGACAAAATGAATTACAGAAAAGACGGCCCTTCGTGGCGCTCAGATATATGACTGTCAGGAAGAAAATAAAAGTGAACAGGAAAGTGCCGATTTCCGCGATGTGCAACGGAATATCATAAAGGAAATATATTTCGAAATGTGTCAATCCGGCGGCGAGCAAATTGTTAATCAAAAGGACCGGAGGAAGCGCAAAAGTTGTCAACAACCTTCCATAGTTGCTGAAAGGTTCAAGAAGATCTCCGACAATCATGCTTCCGCCAAGAAGAACCGTGATTGCGCAGGCGATAAGGATCGAATACTGCAGCCACTGCGGCGACTTGGAATATTTAAAACGCTTACGGCGATTAAATTTCTTAGAAATATGGATTGAAATATCCTGGAGTGTCCCTACCGGACAAATTGTCGAGCAATAGACTCTACCGAAAAGGAGCGTCATCAAAACAGTTATGACGACGCCTCCTATCGCTACCGCGCCACCGGTAAGGACAACTTTAAGAAGTCCCGGAACAATTTCTAATGCATTCAAATAAACCGGAGCTTCTTTTGGAATTATGTGCCATGGATCGAGAAAGATTACGCTTATTAAGACCAGGAACGATAGTGAAACAACAACCCGGATTTGTTTGGCCTTTTTCCAGCCCGCCTTTGTACTTTTCATCGCATACTTGATCGAGTTACCGCTCCACTCTTTATGATTAATTCAGCCGGTGAGAGAGAAGCAACCCTTGTTAAATCGAAATTCGCTTTATATTAAGATTCTCTAAGTCTGAGCGGCCGATCTTCATGTCGGATGCAATTCCAATGTAGCGCACGTCTTCAGGTTTCACTCCGAAGACCTTAGCTCCGGCGGTGTCTAAAGCAACTATATCTGTTGAAATGAGCTGTGTCTTCATAACTACGACATCATCTGTTGATATGCCGCGGGGACCATTTTGCTTCATGACGTAATACGCGTCGAGCACATTCAGTGTCGGCTTGCGGTATGTCGAAAAGTCGGCGATGCATTGGTGGACATCAAGCCTGTGCCAGTTCTCGCGGTCCCACACATTTCCCATAAGATTTTTCATACCCGCGGTAAGCCGTGTGCCGCTGTGCGCTTTGAGGATCGGCACGTTTATAAAAACATCCGCATTAAGAATTACTTCATGCTCCTTTGCCGAAGTAAGTGTCTTCCCGTTTTTTACAGTGACCGGGTGATAATATTCATCGCTGGCTCCCGGAACCATTTTCCCTCCGGCATCCTTCACCGCTTTTTCAATCCCGCTGTCTGAATAGCACCGCTGCCATTCATCGCATGGATGATCGACGACGCTGACTTCTTTTGCACCGGCATCGAGGCAGTGTTCAATAATCCTCGTGACTAACTTCGGGTTTGTATTCCCGCCTCTCTCGGGAGAGACATCCCAACCGATGTTCGGCTTGACCACGACGCGGTTTCCTTTTTCTGACGAAAGCTTTGATTCCGCCGAGAGCCTTGATCCCCTGATCAAACATCGCGTCGGGTTCGCCGCCTTTTATTGCGACGAGATCATAAGGAAGAGTTGCGAAACCTTCTCCAAGATATCCGGAAGAAAAGATATTCCCTGTTCTAATTAAGGCTCCAAATGCAAGTGAAGCACCAAAACTCTTTTTTACAAACGTCCGCCGATCCATAAAAAACCTCCGAAAATTCTCAATTTATTGATAGCTAAAATTATGCCATTCTTTTGGACATTTCAGCGCCCTATAATTCTATCCTAAATAAAGCAGATGAGAAGAAAAAAGCTAAATTTTTCTCTCTCCAAAGAGAGAGAGGTCTATGTTCTGCAATCTGCCCCGTACGATGTACCAAAATAGGCGGTCAAAAAAGCGAATGAAACGCCTGGAATAATATTATAAATATATATCTCGGAATTTAACGTTCATACTTTTTCATCAGTGAGTGTTATCTTTTGTCAACTAAATGGACAACAGTGTAATAAAAGGAACTGCACCATCGAAGTTGGCAAAAACAAATTTCTCTCCGCCCGTGTCAATCATTGGTCTCCTATTGCTTCTTTCAACAGCAAGAACCAACGCACAGATAATTAGCAAAGGTACTATCGGTATCTCAGCAGGAGTGCAAGGAATTGCGCTACCCGTCGGCGGTACCTCTGCGGAAAAATTTTACCGGCAGACTCTTCTACCACCGCTTGACTCGAACGCGGCAAAACCCGGAACCGGAGGAAGTAATCTCAATCTCTTCGGCAACTTCGGAAATAATATCTTAGATAGTTTCAGGGGAAAAAATATCTATCTCCATCTTACCGCGATTGCTTCCACTGCCCTATTTGTCACAACGGATGTCGATTACAATGTAGAAGATTTCTTCAACCAGCACGAAGAGTATGGCAAATGGGCCAGGCCGATCTTATACACCGGCGAACTTCTTCCGTTTGCTGCCGGAGGCGGGCTTTTCGCGTACGCGAAAATAAAAAATGATAACCAGGCACTCGGCGCATCCTTTGCCGTTCTCCAGGCAACTCTTATCGAGTTCATGTACAACTCGACTCTGAAAGCAATCACGGGGAGATCGAGTCCGGATTGGCGGCACAACGAAGACATGGAAGGTCTGAGCAAAACCTTTCGATTCGGTTTCCTGCGGGGAGGAATTTACTGGGGATGGCCATCGGGGCACACCGCGGCGACAATGGCCACCGTTTCAGCTTTAACGAACTATTATCCCGACAAGACGTGGCTGAAAGTTGCAGGATACGGCTGGGTTGCCTACACAATATTCGGCGTATCGTCGATAAATAGAGGCGGTATGCATTGGTTCTCGGACGCAGCTGCCGGCGCCCTGATGTCTTACGCGGTCGGCTCTACAGTCGGAAAGTATTATCGGAGAATCTATAATTCACTGAACTCGACGAGAGTGAGTCAATCGAGAAAGCTCCTGACTGAAGAAAGTATTCCTTTGGGAATGATCTCGATTGAGTTTTGAAGTTGGTTGAGCTTAAAACCCGACCAACTTGCGGCAGCAATCTCATTTATATAAGAATCCCCTTTGAAGGTAATACGTCAATCCCACATTGACCGAATTATTATTTACCGATTCATGAGCATAATAGCTTATATACTTATCGTCGTTATATGTCCACGAATAAGACGCACTCAACGACATATTATCTTCCACGAAGTAATTGAATCCAAGGTTCAGCTGGTTCGAGAGATCTTTTCCTTGAATGCCCATGTTTTGAAAAGTCAGGCCGAATCCGTCGTTTAAAGAAGCCACGAGTCTGTCCGTCAACTCATAATCGTATCCTGCCTCCGCGTTGACAAAATATTCTTGTTTCACGGTGGAGTTCTTTATCAGATTTGGCCCCCCACTAAGAGAAAGATTGAAGCTGACTTGCGAATTAAGATCCATTTGATGGCTGAAGTTTACGTAGCCATTCACAAGAGTATAAAACTGTTCGTTTATCTTTGGGAACGCCTGCGAATAATAACTATTGTTATAACTCAGCTGCAAATTCACACCGCCGACAATTCCTTCGTTCCTGACAAATCGCAATTCGCCGGGGACTTCTCTTATGTATAAATCCGCATATTGGTTCAATCCTGCAAGTGACACACCATCGTTCGAGAGCGTCTTCTCGACATCATCCCAGAAGAACTTGTCGGGTCTAACATGGACGTTCGAGTAATATCCCTGCCGGTAAAATTGTTCAGCCAGATCCTCGATTGTTTTTTCATTAAGATCGTTGCTCAACAAGTTCAGCTGCTTCAGTCTCTCTTGAAATCTTATGGCAGACACCACAGAAGTCACGTTCCTCATCTTCCCCCAGCCAATGCCGATTGAAACGGAGTACTGTTGGGTCTTCCCTCCGTAATAACTGGTGCTGCGAGTTGAATCCTGGTTCCTGTCATTCAAGTATTGAGCATATGAACTAAACACGTCAGTAGAGCCAATTGAATAAAACATGTCGTCGCCAGTCAGATAGTTTCTATAATCTTCATATGCAGTTATATCCACGTTGTCCGTTGAGTTTATGGCGTAATCAGTCGGAGAAAAAACTGTGTAATTGGTACTTCGATTTCGCTGGTAACTTCCATCAGCCATGACTCTGAGCGAAAGATAGCTATCGTCAGACTCCTTCAACAGATAATATTGGGGAGCAAGAGAATAGTTGAAGTCCGAATTGAAATTGTCGTAATTGGTTCCGTAATAAGAATTCTTGTTCGAATTGTAATTGAGATTCGTGTTGAACCACAGCGAGCTCAAATCTGTTTCCGGTATCCTGAATTTCGAGAACACAGATGGATCGGCATTGTCCAAACCATACGTTTGCGCCGAAACCTCGATTGAAAAAAGAGATAGGAAAACCAGGAACAGGCACGAGCTTTTCATTTCAACCTCCTAATTTGTTTGATTTCAGATCAGCATGCCGCGAGACATAACAGATGACAAGTATGAACCACATCAAATCCAGCCGCCCTGATGATCCATTAGTCATTCATGCGAATAATCTATTCTTCCCATCTGAAAACTTCAATAAATCCTTTGAATTTTCCTCTTGACATTAAATCCTCGCGCTGCTATCTTAGGAATGATTCTCATTATCATAATTAACAAACAGGAGGAAATACAATGGCAAAACCACTCAGAGGAACAAAGACCTACGGCAATCTCAAGGAAGGATTCGCAGGTGAATCACAGGCAAATCGCCGATACCTTTACTTCGCCAGGCAGGCAGACATCGAAGGTTACCCCGATGTTGCGGGAGTATTCCGCGACACCGCCGAAGGTGAAACCGGACATGCGTTCGGACATTTTGATTTCCTGAAGGAAGTCGGCGACCCGGTCACCAACGTCGCAGTCGGCGACACAAAGGCGAACCTGAAATCCGCAGTTGCAGGCGAAACGTATGAGTACACCGAGATGTACCCCGGCTTCGCGAAGACAGCACACTCGGAAGGATTCGACGAGGTCGCCGAATGGTTCGAGACCCTTGCACGAGCTGAAAAATCTCATGCGGGAAGATTCACAAAAGCACTCGATACTCTAGGCAAGTGATCCTACTAACCTTGCGAAGGTTTTGGAACCTTCGCAAGGTTTAAATACTTCTCTCAATTTTTGAGGCATCAAATGGCTTTTGACTTTAATTCCACAGACTTTTATAACCCCGAAGCTTTCGCGAAGGAAACGGAACGAATCTTCGAAATATGCAACGGATGCAGACTCTGCTATAATCTCTGCCCTTCCTTCGAGACTCTCCTTGATCGAATAGACGAGCTTGACGGCGAGGTAAAAAACCTCAGTGACGACGATACAAAGAAAGTGGTCGAGTTATGCTATGACTGTAAGCTTTGCTATCCGAAATGTCCATACACCCCGCCTCATAATTACATGCTTGATTTTCCGCGGCTCATGCTTAGAGGAAAAGCAATAGAGGCGAAAACTAACGGCGTCTCGTTCCAGGACAAAATCCTCAGCAGGACAGATTTCCTGGGTGGGGTATCGACAAAAGTCGCCCCTCTCGTCAATTGGACACTCGAAATCAAACCGTTTCGCTTCCTGATGGAGAAAACGATCGGGATACACAGGGATAGGAATCTCCCGAAATATTCCAGCAAGACTTTTGTATCATGGTACAAAGGACACAGGAAATCGGAGACGAAGAACCCTGAGTCACCAAAGGTAGCATTGTTTCACACGTGTTCGGTGAATTACAACGATACCGACACCGGCAAAGCGGCAATCCAGGTGCTGGAAAAGAACGGTGTCGAGATCGAAGTCCCCCAGCAGAAATGCTGCGGCATGCCTTATCTCGACGGCGGTGACATAGACAACGCGAAAAAGAACGCAGAGTATAACATCTCGATGCTCGCCGATTACGTAAAGAGAGGGTACGACATAGTCACGCCGGGTCCGAGCTGCAGTTATTTGATTAAGCAGGAATACCCGATGCTTCTGGACAATCCTGACTCTAAACTTATCGCTTCCCATACTTACGACATGATGGAATACCTGGCAAAACTCAACAAGGAGAACAGGCTCTCTAAGGATTTCAAGAAACCGCAGGGAGACATTACCTACCATCTTCCCTGTCACCTTAAAGCGCAGAACATCGGCTACAAATCGCGCGACGTGCTGGAACTTATACCCGACACGAAAGTCGAGGTTGCGGCGAAATGCTCCGGGCACGACGGGACATGGAGCTTGAAGAAAGAGTATTTTGAACTTTCACTCGAAGTGGGGAAACCTCTGTTCGATAAGTTCGCCAACGCAAATGCCGCAGCGAGCGACTGTCCGCTGGCACAGCTTCAAATTGAGAAAGGATCGGGCAAAAAACCTAGACACCCGATTCAAATCCTCCGCGACGCGTACGGACTCGAAGAAAACCCTAAAGCATAGATCTAAAACTCTAAATAAAAAGACAACTCATGAGAAAAATAGAACTAATCGACATAAAGAATATACTGGAATACGAAAAGATCAGAAACGATTTCAGAAGTAAGATAATCGCGATGAAGAAAACCCGGAGATTGGGCATTGGCGAAAGAATAAGCTTGACTTTCGAGAACAGGTATACCGTTACATTTCAGATTGAAGAGATGATACGGATCGAGAGAATCGTAGATGAGGAAAAGATAAAGGCTGAGATCGACGCCTACAATGAACTAATCCCCGGTGTAAATGAATTGAGCGCGACACTTTTCGTTGAAGTTGACGAACAGGATCAGATTAAGCCTGTACTCGATTCACTCGTCGGGTTCAACAAGGATTCACTCTTCCTTCAGATCGGCGAGAAGAAAATTCCGGCGGTATTCGAGGAAGGACATGCCACCGACGAACGTATAAGCGCGGTACAATATATCAAGTTCAAATTATCTCCGGAAGATGTCGGCGCATTTAGCAGCCCCGACGCAAAGATCCGTATAATTGCGGATCATGCTAATTACAAGGCTACGACCGATTTATCCGGAGAACTCAGAAAATCTCTTTCGAATGATTTTACTCGAGGAAATTCTGTGAACGTATGGAACTAATTCAATGTTTTTAAATAGAGAATGCAAAAATGTTGAACGAGACACACCAGAGGAAACGCAGTAAGCAGCGTGAGAAGATCCTTACAGTCGTCCGGAATACGAAGGCCCATCCCACTGCTGACTGGGTGTTCCACGAAGTAAGAAAAGAGATTCCGAACATAAGTCTCGCAACCGTCTATAGAAACCTCAATCAACTTGTGGAATCAAAAGATATAAGCGAAGTCCTTTCCGACGGGCAGCTCCATTTTGATGCGAACAAGGACGAGCACTTCCATTTCATCTGCAGATCCTGCAATGGAATCTTCGACATCGACGAGGCAAGAGTCGGATCACCTGACTTCAAGCTGCCGCGCGGCTATGTCGTCGAAAATGTAAAGATGGATTTTTACGGTTTGTGTCCGAATTGCATCTCTAAAAGATAAGACCCAGGGCAACCTTCTGATTTCGTTGCGATCCGTCAATTATGGCCGATGGTCGAGCAGGCTGTACGTTTTGTTCCCGACGTGTTAAGGTTTTGCCCTGAAGGAATTTTTCCGGATTAAGTAGAATCCCGCCAACACAACAGCTATCGGCAAAAGGAAATGCAGCGAGACAAGCATGTGATCGCTGAAATTGAAGTTGCCATTTGCAATCAGCATCCCTACCCAACCTACTGCAGAAAACAAAACTGTAATCACCAGAAGTAAATATTCTTTAGGATTGGAAAAATATAACATCAAGAACGACAGCCCCGGAATAATCAACGCCGAAGGCCATATCTGATCCCATGACCCCGGAATGAAATCATAAGAGACGAGGAGTATGAGAAGTCCTCCGAGAAACAAAGACGCTCCCCAGAACAACCTGCCATGATTCGATGACGCAAAAGCCGTGATCGCTTCAAATCCTCCGACAACAAAGACCAGGAAAGCAATTATCCGGCCAAAATTAAGATCGATAACCCCGGCGCGGCTTATCAGGAGGAGCACGCCAATTGAAAGGAATAGAATTCCTAAAAGAAATACCCCGACATTTGTCTTCTTATTTGCAATCTGCTCCATTAATCTGTCTCCTTGGGAATAACTAAAGCACATGCAAAGTAAATAATCAATGCCATTCCGAATGATACCAGCGCAAGTAGAACAAAAATCAGCCTTACTGGAGTGGCATCTATTCCTAAGTAATGAGCCATACCTCCGCAGATCCCGGCAACTTTAGTATCATGGATGGAACGGGAGAGCCGCTTTTTGCCAATCAGGTCCGAGCGATCCGGAGGTGAATCATCCTTTTTAATAGATTCTTTTTCCTCGGTCTCTACGGGCTTTTCATTTTCTCTCCCCATCAGAAGTGAGCTCCCGATCAAGATGATAATGATCGGTAATGCCAGCCTTCCTAAAGAATGCAAGTTCAAAACTCCGAAGGCGGATATGGAATTCAGAGAGACGATATTGAAATAATCGAAGAGGAGTACGGCTCCGACCAAAAGCACAACTATCCCGATCAAAATCGTTGTGTATGGATTTCTTCTTTTCGAAAGTTCGTTCGGATTATTAGTGCGATCAGCTGGGGCCACAAATTTTGTGGGCACGACTATCATGGCCGTAATATAAAACAATATCCCTACCTCAAAATTCTCAATCGTCAGCGCCATGAAAATGAATCGAAGAACCGAGGAATCAACATCTAAGTAGTCGGCTATCCCTGAACATATTCCATCCACCATTCTGTCGGAATCCGACTTGGACAACTTCCGAAAGTCGTGTTCCGTTATTGATCTTCGTTCATCCATATTATCGTGTCGATGAGTACCGCATCAATATCAACTTTAAGAAATTTTTGTTGGAGGGTCTTTAAACAAATGCTAATTCCGGGCGATTGAAACCTTAGCACTGCCGCTTTCCAGCGGTGCTTCTATTTCTTTACTTTTATAATCTCATCTTCCGTAACAATATAATCAACCTTGACATCCGTTTCCGATGGCTCAATTGAATCAACGATTTGAAACTTATAAGCAAGGGCTACCACAGGTTTATTTTGCGACTGCAGGAGGCCATCGTAGTATCCAAATCCCCATCCGATCCTGTTCCCTGATCTGTCAACCGCCACAACAGGCACAATAAAAATATCGACTTCTTCAATTGCTACACGGGAAAATACTTTCGGCTCCTTTATCTCGAATGGTCCCTCGGTTAGATCGCCAAGGTTCATAAGCTCTGAAGAGTCTAATGTTCTCTCTTTCTTATCCACGATAACCGGAAGGGCTATCCGCTTACCGCGGGCAAAAGACCTCGCGATCAGCATAATCGTATCGACTTCATTCGGTTTGGAAGAGGCATAAGTATGTACAAGGCCGGCATTCCTATATTCGGGCAAATTTTCAAGCTGTGTCAAAACGAGCTTGCTCTTTTGGAGAGCTTCTTGTTCGGATAATTGCTCTCGAATTTGCAGAACGGTTTTTCTAATTTTTTCTTTCTCAGTCAAGTACTTTTCTCCTAATCAAAATCACGGACTTGTGTCATGTAAAGCATCCCTGCCGCTTGGAAGTCTCAATTAAAATATTCATAACAAAGAAAGTAATTTTTTCGTGTTTGCCGGAAAATCTCGGAAACGATCCGAACCGGCTGAGTTTTATTAATGATTATTAGTTTCAGCTGACGCTTCCCGGGGAATACCGTATACCGCTTGCGACCGAAAGGTTCTTTCGGAAACCACAGCAAAGCAGTGACCGGAAGCGCAACCTCTAATGAACCTATTTAGTGATTAGTTGGTCCCGTCTCTCCAATCCCTGGAGCAGACATCCACCAAAAATATCACAAAAGAATCAGACAAATGCAAACCAAGCTTATTTCCATTTTGCGCAAAAGTTTTTCTTAAGATAGCTTCGGGAAGAAGTATGGTTATACAGCCTTACGCTGGATGTATTGAATAACTCTAATGACAAATCCCCGGAGTTAAATTTCAAGCCTGACGTCGCTGGTATGACCGATTGCACGAATTGCGACATGATGATTTTCATCTGCTTCAACCATCCCCCAATACAAAGCGAACTGCTGCATTTGATATTCCATCGGGTATCTCTCGGAAGCGCCAAGGAAAACCTCCTCCGCTCCAACTTCCACCGTAGTATGCGCTATTGCATACGCCGCATTGTTCGTCGGCACTACAATCGGGAGAATTGTCTTTCCCTGTTTCTCCGCCAATTTTATGACTTCACTAAAGAGAGTTTCTTCAGGCAGATCTATACTATGCTGGACGGCAGTGCTCTGCCCCGGAATTACTTTTGCCGTCATGACCACGATATCGACATCATCCGGATCATTTTCTTCTAGACATCTTTGCAAATGCTGAAGTCGATTTGGCGCCCGCACTGCTACCAGTTTCCGTTTCAGATGCTTGCAACCTACAGCTTCGGCGGTAAGATTGTTTTGCGCGTAAACATTGAACTTCTCCAACTCCGAACTGCGTGAAGCGGCGATTCTCTTATTAGCACGCTCAGAGAAAACGAAAAGGCTGAATAATATAACCGTAAATATTACTCCTCCTTCGGTCGCTATCGGTTTCGTGAATAGGTTTGTAAAACCAAGCCCAAACAATACAACGAAAATAAAAATAAGCCCTATAGGAATCTCAATCCCCGCGACTACCAGGTTGGGTGGAACTTTCCACTCACGCACGGACTTATCTTTATATCTAAGTACCAGTATGGAAAAGGTCGTCATCACGAAAGTCCAAACGACGCCGAATGCATAAGCCTCACCTAAAAGATATACATCTCCTCTGCTTGCGATGATCACTACCAACTGCGTGATCGCCAGAAGGTTAATAATTCGATATGAGGTTCCGAATCTCTTATGAGGTTTCCGGAACCACTCATGCAGCACACCATCCTCCGCCACCCGATTCAAAACGCTGTTAGCACCAATCAGCGATGTGTTTACTGCACCCGCAAGAATAAGGAAACCGACAAGAACAACGAATATTTGAAGCCCGAGGAGCAGGACGTGCGGGCCAATCAAATTCATAGCCTGGCCGCTCAATGCGTTGTCATTATATTTGCCGATGAGATCACTCTGTGGAATTAACATCGCGCCAAAAAGAGAATTAAGTCCGGTGAAGACAAAGCTGAATATGAACATTATTAAGGCTGTCTTTTTCAGATTCGCGAGCTTCGGCGATTCAATCTCGCGGTACACTTGAGCAAGAGTCTCTTCACCGCTGACCGCAAGTATGGAATGTCCCATCCCGACAACCACCCCAACAGCGCCGATGGTCCTCAGCCAATCGACCCCCTTCAACCACCCCAAAGCATCCGGTGAAAGCTGAACAGTAAATGAAGGGAGGTGGGCACCCCGGCTGACTATGGTAATGATGGACCACACAAACAACATGACCGCGAGTATCGAAGAGATTTGAAAAATCCTCAGAGCTTTTTCGCTGGATTCCTCGATCCCTACGAGATTGTTTCTCCAGAAATACATTTCGATGAGCACTGCTGCACCCACAGCGATCCAGTTTGTAGGAAGCTGATAGCCAAGGCCGGCAGAATGCAACAGGGAGTTTATCAAGCCTCCCAAATACTGCCCTGCAGATACCGCACTGATAGGCGCTGTAATCAAATAGTCGAAGACAAGTGCTGACACGGCTATCTTCGCGAACTTGCTCCCAAGAGTCTTACGAACGACACGATAGCTGCCTCCGCGCACAAACATGCTTGAAGATTCTATGTAAACCGCACGGATGCCGTAGGCAAACAGCATCACAAATAGTATGAACCACGGTGCAGAAGGCCCAACCGCTTTCTCTGCAATTCCCAAAGCATAGAACGCGCTTGAACCGATGTCGGACACGACTACTGCAGCCGCCCGCCAATAAGAAATGAAGGAAAGCATCACGGTGGTTATCACTACCACCTTAACTTTCTTGAAATCTATGTTATTGTTATCCGAATTTTGAGGAACGTCTATATATTCTTGTTTCATCTATACTCGTTTTTTGAGCGCATCAAGTTCGTCGCCATTCCAACGTCATATTTCTAATATGTCGCAGTAAGACATTAATGGAAATCCGCACACTCATGCAGGAAAATACGCCGCAAGCCCGTCACCACAAGGCTGACTGCAGGATAAGTGCATAAACTATAAGATATGGCAGGAAAAAACAAACACGTCGTCGAAAATAGTAACATTGAGGCAATTATTTTAAGAATACGGCTTTAAAAGTTCGCCTTTGCTCTATTCCCGCCTGAATAAAATTTATTGCGATAAGATATGTTCCCGAAGAGAACTTTGAGAAGTCGATCGCAATATGATTTTCGCCTTGATGCAAGTCTATGATTCTTCGTTCGACCAATCTTCCCGTGACTGAATAAACATAAATATTCCCATGAGAAGACGGTGACTGAATGTTCAGTTCGAAATTTGTCGAAGGATTAAACGGGTTCGGGTATAAAGGTGAGATATAGAATGACCCGGGCGAAGTTTCATGGATAACCGTGGCAGTTTGCATCCCCGCATCAATCCATGCCGAATACACAAGCGATGCAAGCGATACGGAAGCATCCTGAAGTTGCGATATAGTCATGGTGTCTAACCTTGACCACATTATCTGGTAATACAGGCTCGAAGAAGTACCGCCTGCGGCAGTCGTTGCCGAGTCGTCCGCATCGGAAATCATCTGGACTTTCGTGTTGGAATAATAAATGACCTGAAATGCAAAATCCAAAACGTTCGGGATATAATATGCCGTGTCGGGAGTAATTGTAATTTGATTCAGATAATCGTTGATCATATTTGTCTCATAACGGGAATGAACCCCCTTCCGGTTATAAGTTTCTGTACAATGGAGAGGTTGATGCGCGTCGCCGATATAATGTCCCAGGTCTGCAATTACTCTGTTGGCATTTGTCGTATCATGGTTTTTCAGGAATGTGACCAGAGAATCGTAATCCGATTTTATCGCCCAGGGCAACACCCCATTATTATAGACAGTCGAAGAGCCATACTCTGCAATAAGCGAATCCAGATCATGCGGAAACCAAGTTGAATGAAATTCCGGATAATAGTCAATGTCTATAAAATGTCGCGGCGATTCATTTGGATCCTGGCTTTTCCGGTTGTCCGCGTCCGAAGCGTGAGCTGCATAGTATGCGGTGTACTGCGCGAACCACAAAGTATCAACGGGGTAATGAATTGTAAAAGATTGATTTATGATCTTGTGCCCTGCTTGTCCCCATCCGAATGCAGATGACGAATAAGATATAAAAGAAATTACGATTAAAAAGAAGCAGTACTTATGTTTCATTATTTCTCCAATAAAAGTTTTATTATTCGATTCCCGAAATCTGTCGTCATCCTGCAAATGTAAACTCCGCTTGCAAGACCGCTTCCGTCGAATGTTATACTGTATGTATCAGCTTCTTGATAACCTTTATCAAGATATTTTACCTTCCTTCCAAGCACGTCGTATATTTCGAAGCTGACTTTCGTTCCCACAGGTAGAGTATAAGTAATCCGGGTCGTGGAATTGAAAGGATTCGGGAAATTATTTATCAGCAGCGAAGAATACGGCATCGTGGTGTCGCTCCATGGTACAACTTGCTTCATGATCCTGTTATCCGGGTCCAAAACCACAGAATCCGGTTGTGTCGGAAATTCAATAGTAGAAGTTTGCGTGACCGTAGAATCCACAAAACTACCGACCGTTTCTTTTCCCTGGAAATAAGCGGCGAACTGAACAGGCATTTTGAAAATTGGTGCTTCGGTTTGCATTTGTTTCAAATAAAATACAAGAGAGTTCCCTTCTCTTCTGTAAGTATAGGCATACACGGGATATCCAGCCTGAAAAATCCATTCGTTGAAGAACCAGTTCATGTCCGAATGCGTCACCTGGTTTACGACATTCTCGAAATCCGCCGTAACAGCATTCCCGAATTGAAATTCAGAACGATAGGTTTTAAAGATTTCGAAAAATGTCGAATCGCCCTCAATATTTCTCAGCATGTTAAGCACCCAGGCGCCTTTATAATATTCGGCAAGACCGAAGATGTAATCCGGAGGCGGCCCATAAATGGCATATCTCTTTTGAATGTCTTCAACAAAGAATTGATCCTCATAAAATTCCATCTCGCTTTCAAAAGCCGATTGGCTTAGCTGCTGTAACTCCATCGCTTCGGAGTAGGTCGCAAAACTTTCGTTCAGCCATATATCGTTCCATGTTCCAAGCGTAACCATGTCGCCCCACCACTGATGAGCAAGTTCGTGAGCAACATCTCTACGGTCGAATTCATACTTGCGGTTCAAAGTGGTAATGGTTTGATGCTCCATTCCGCCATAGCTGAATGGCTCGATCCCGGTAATCCCATATTTGTCAAATGGAAATGCGCCGTAGATCGACTCGTAAAATTTTATCATCGAGGCCACCGTATCGATGCTGCATTCGGAGTTTGAGACCGCGCTTGCCGAATCTTCGGGATAAACATAATACTGGATCGGAATAATGCTGCCGTCTTTTTTTGTGTAATTTTCCTGCAAAACGGAAAACTGAGCCGCGGTTACACACATTAGATACGTTGCGACCGGATAATCTTCCTTCCAGTCGAATGTCGTACTTCCATCTTGATTATCGGTTTCACTTACTAGCGTTCCGTTCGAAGCGGCAACATACCCGTTCGGGACGCGGACCGAAATTTGACACAATGCCTTGTCGGATGGGTCATCATAACAAGGCATCCATTCGTGTGCGTCACTCGGTTCACTCATCGTGTAAGCAATCGTGTGCGGGACCGTGTACCCCGGTGTCGGCTGCTCACCCGCGTAATAATAATAAAACCCTTTTTGAAGATTTGGCAGCTCATCGATGACGTGGTAATACAATATTACAATCCCTGTGTCTCCGGCAGCATAATTTTTGTCCAGTGTTATGTTCAACTTTGTATCAATTCGATTAATCGCAAGGAGTTTACCGCCAGAGGTAGCCGAATCGACTTTTAAAAAGGTTGAATCATTGTCAATATCAATCTGGTTGAGCGGGATGGTGAGGTCGGGACGGAATTCGATTTGCATGACACCCGAATATGAATTTGACAAACCGGAGATAATCTCATACCAATCCATCGAAAGTATATATCCAATCACATCGTAAGAATGATGCGCCGTGTAATTCACTCGAACTCCGGTATTGATATTTTCAATCTTGTTCGGATTGAACTTCAGATCACCTCCCGTACCGGCAGGATTGCCGGTTTGGGCAAAAGAAACAACAGGCAAGAAGAAAAGGCATAGAGCCAATGTTTTCATTTCAAGGAGACTTTGTTTCCTTCTCTTAAAGTCTCATCCGAATTCCTCCGGCTTCCGTCTAATAAATTTAGAACAAGTATCCCCGCTAAAATTAGACCAACTCCCAAAATGGTTCCCGATGGAAGTTTTTCTGCAAGCACTATTGCCCCTGCTGTCAACGCAAGGACGGGAGTTATGAATGAAGACATCGAGAGAAGAAGAACACTGATGTGTTTTAACACATAAAAATAAAGTGTAAAAGCGACGACCGAACCGAAAACGGCCAAGTAAATAATCGCGATGACCGTTGACGGATTGAATTTCAGATTTTGCCAGCTTTCGACAAAGAAACTCGTCGCCAAAAGAGTCAACGCCCCCAAGACCATAGGAATCAGGTTAATGAAGACAGGGTCAATTTCTTTCCCGTATTTTTTTACGGCGACTGCGACTCCGGCATTTGTAAATGCGCTTACAACAATCGCAAGGATTCCTTCGGCAGACTCAATGGAACCCAATCTCAAGTCTCCCCAAAAAATTACAAGTAAACCGGAGAATCCGAGAACAATCCCGAAAATTTTCCAAAAAGAAAGATCATCCGTCTTCAAGAAAACTCGCGATAGTATCGCCGCAAAGAATGGCATTACTGCAAAAGTTGTCGCTGTCAAGCCCGATGTTATTCTTCCCTCAGCCCAATACACGAGGCCGTACGGAACACTGAACGAGCCGAGGCCAACCAGCAGGAGAAAAATAGTCTCCTTGAGGTTGAAACGGAATTTATATTTCCTGATTTTTAGAATAAGAAATACGATGATCGATGCAAGCGTAAATCTTATCCCGGCACTTAAAAAAGGGGGAAGAGTAAATATTGCGAATTTGATCGCGAGCCATGTCGTTCCCCAGATCAGACAAATAAAGACGTAGCCACCGATGATTTTTATGTTTTGAGGAATCGCAGGGAACATAATTTTCAGAATGTAACTCTCAAATTAAAAACGGCGGGAACCGGGGATGCGCTGAGCTGCACGCCGAGATCGTCACCGAGGATTCTCTCGCGCAATTTCGTTAACTGCGGGCTTATCAAATGTACCGCAACCGCGGACGCACTTCCCAAAATCGCCCCTGCTAGGACATCGCTCGGATAATGCAAACCCATATAAATCCTTCCGTATCCGACAAATGCCGCCCATGCGTAAGCGGGAATATAGACATATGGTTTCGGATACCTGAGGGTCAATGCAGTTGCAATCGCAAACGCCGCCGTCGTGTGCCCCGATGGCATGGAGTATTTGTCTGCGCTATCGAGATGCATGGTGCGAACGTCCGAAAGTGTCACGTAAGGACGATCACGTTTAATGAGTACGTCTTTTAGAACGTAGTAAACCACATAGGCAGATGCCTCCGAAATTCCGACCATTACGCCGGTATCAAATGTATAGCTGTCCTTTTCAGCCAAACCGATTCCGGCAAAAACAACGGGAGTTGCAATTGCGATTGGCAGGACGGAATAGTCGTTTGCACCTACCGTGGCATCGAGAAAATTTGACCGGGAGTTGTTTATGCTTCTGAAAATATTTACGTCCCACTTTGGTGGCTGTGCGCAAACAAGCTGCGGCAAAACTATTAAGATGAGAGCATAAAAAAAGCCCGTCCGCATAATGAATGGACAGGCAAAATAATTAAACTTATTTTTCATTACTCATGCAATACATTTCTGTAAATATTGTAATAGTGCATTACATTTTCAACGTAGGCAGTAGTTTGTTCATAACCCCGGAATGTCCCTGAAGTCGGCTTCCCCTTTTCCCAGATATGCTCTTGTAAGGGGGAATATCTTGCCGATAAAAGCGGCAAAGCGGATTTAACCGATGACCAGACGTTCGGTTTGTCGCCGAGGAACTCGGCAACAGTCTGGGCATCCTGAATCCTTCCTGCTCCGCAGTTGTATGCGGCGACAGCAAGCTCCAGCCTGTCATTTCCTTCGCAATCCGAGTAGGTTCTCAACATGTCTCTCAAATGAATCACTCCCAACCTGATATTCTCAGTCGGCTTTGATAGATCGTCAACATTATGTGAGGAAGCCAATTGAAGCCCGGTCACCGGCATAAGCTGCATGAAACCCGATGCGCCTTTATCTGATGTCGCTTGTGGATCAAAACCGGACTCCTGCCTTAGGACTGCAAGGGCAAGGCGCCAATCAACTCCATAGGTATAAGAGAAATCCTGGAGCTGCTTGCCATATTCGTTAAGAAATATATAGGTTTGACGGTCAAGTTTTGGTATTGATGCTTCGGGAACTATATCACTGTCATATGAATAACGGGCAGCGTCTATTTTTCCGGTTACTGCAACCGCTACGCCGATAGCACCGACTATGATTACTCTATTAAGCAAACCACGAATGTGGAGTCTATTCATCAATCCTCCTTAATTGATTCCAGATTGTTTATCTCAAAATGTCATTCTAACTCTATTTGGGGTACCATCAAAAACGCCACAGTTTTGGTTCCTCCCTTAAAGCCTAATTAGACTAACGCTCTCCTATCCTTTGAAGTTCTCTCTGCCCATAATAATAATCCATTTGTCTGAATTCCCCAAACATTTTTTTGGTTAGAATTGATGATTGTCACCCTAGGCTTTAAAAATAGAAGAATTTGGCAGGTGATGGGAAGAAAAAAATGATGGTAGATAGCTAAGAATCGCCATTAGGGCAGGCACCAGATTCTCCTCGCTTCGACCCACATAAATAGTCTAAAAATCGGTATCGATTATTGAACCGAAGACTTTGAGAGCCTTAATTCTTTTTTGGGACTAGCATCTCCAAATTTTGTAATTTTATATGACTCAAGGCCCCAATATGTTTCCTTAGCGATAACTCTGAACACAGTATAAAGCGGCATCGCCAATACCATTCCAACAATTCCCTCTAATTCAGCAGCGACCAACACCAGAAGAACAATCGTCAAAGGGTGAATCTCAGCTCCGCGTGAGTAAACCATAGGGACAACAACTATGTCATCTAAGATTCTAATCCCCACGAATAGGCCTACAATCGGCAATATCATGTCGATGTTCCCTGTTTGCACGAATGATACTATGATTGCCGGAACTGCACCAACAATCGGCCCAAGGTAAGGAATCAAATTCGCAATCCCGGCGGCAACGCCGATGATTATAGCATACTTAACACCCATTGTCAGCAAACCAATTATCGATAGTATCCCGACGATTGCAGCCTCGGTGAACCACGCTCGAATATACTTGCCAAGTTGGATTCCAATTTTATGAACAACGTTGAGAGTCATCTCAAAGTATTTATTCGGTACAAGGGCAACAAATTTCTGTATTATCGATTCTCCGTCCTTCAAAAGAAAAAAAGAAACGAAAGGCACAATTATCAGCAGCATCAGAACCGACCCCACGCTCGTCAATATTGTAAACCATTTGCTCGCCAACTGGACCAATACCTGGTTCACTTTCTCAGAAACATTCCCAAAATCGACGAAGGCAAACTTGCTCTGAAATTCCAATTGGACGGCTTCCAGCTTCTTGCCGAAATCAGGAGATTTGATCGCCTCTTTTAGACTTATCACCTGATCGAACAATGGGGGTAAAAGAGTGTATAACAATCCGACAACAATAATGAAAATAGAAAAATAAATTATGAGGATTCCGTAAATGCGCCTGATCCCTTTTGTCTCTAATGCTTCGACGATAGGTGAGAGAAGGAACGCCACCAGAATCGAGAGCAGAAGGAGCGCGAATACGTTTCCTAAAAAAGAGAGTGACCACAAGATCAGCAAGAGAAAAATTACAATCAAAAAAACTTTGAAACTATTCTTTCTAAAGATCGCCGGCATACACTTCTCCATCCTCCAAACGGATTCCTTCAGGGAAAGTCTTACGAATCACCTTTTTGATTACGTCCCAATCGAAACCGCGTCTTGCTAAAAAAGCAATAAGCTTCTCTTTCTTCTTTTCGGGAGTGAATTTTCTTAACGATCGCAGCTTTATGTCGACAGCCCTTAACGCAAGTTCTATCTGCTGCGTCTCATCGGTAAATCCTGAAAGAGCTTTCAGTGTGGTTTCCTTGGGGACTCCTTTTTCCCGAAGCATTCGTTCTAACTCTCTTTTTCCAATCGGTTTTGAGGAAATTTTTGTCGCGATGAATGCTTCCGCGAATCGTGAGTCATCGATTAATCCGAGAGATCCCAGCCTATTCACAACCTGATCGATTACATCAGGAGTGAATTTCTTTTGCCGCAGCCGATTAACAAGTTCATGCCTTGTCCGCATTCTGTAATTCAACAGCCGCATCGCTGCTAAATAAGTATCATGATACAACTGAGAACCCTGAATCTTGAGAAGAACCTCATTCGAAATCTCATCGTCCTTGCGCAAACCGTAATCGACGATTACTTCCCTGCTCAAAATCATTTCTTCGCCCTCGTCGAAGCATATTTTGAATTTTCCGCCGCGGCGGGCCTTTTCAATTGATACAATTCTCATGACAGCTGAAACAGTTCGTCACTGATCACCCGGAGCAACAGCCAAATGCATAGATCAACGAATCAATTATTTCTTATTTTTTGTTTCTTGTTTTTTTTCTTCTTGCTTCTCGGATTTATCAGGCGATTTCCCGTTGCTGCCATTTTTTGAACTCAGGCCTAATTTTACCCGGACCTCTGTCTCCAAATCATCCAGGATATTGGGATTTTCTTGAAAATATTTCTTTGCCGCGTCTCTTCCCTGGCCGAGCCTTTCACTTTTGTACGAAAACCATGTACCACTCTTCTGTACTATGTTCTGGTCAACAGCGACATCTAATAAATCTCCGACTCTGGAAATTCCCTCATTATACTGAACATCGAACTCAACTTCCTTGAAGGGCGGGGCGACTTTGTTCTTCACGACTTTTACGCGTACTCTGTTACCGATAATGTCTGTTCCCTCTTTGATATGATCTCGTTTCCTGATATCGAGGCGAAGGGCTGCGTAAAATTTCAGCGCATTGCCGCCTGTCGTCGTCTCAGGATTTCCATACACAATTCCTATCTTGCTTCGAAGCTGGTTCGTGAAAACTACCGATGTATTGCTTTTGTTGATCGCCGCCGTGAGTTTCCTCAATGCTTGTGACATTAACCGAGCTTGAGCGCCCATCTGGGCATCGCCCATCTCTCCTTCGATCTCCGCTCGGGGAGTCAAAGCAGCAACCGAATCGATCACAACGACATCGATAGCGCCGCTCCTGACAAGCGTCTCAACGATGTCAAGCGCTTGCTCTCCAAATTCCGGCTGGGACAATAGAAGATTGTTCGTATCGACACCGATCCGTTTGGCATAATTCATATCGAGAGCATGTTCTGCGTCAATGAATGCTGCGATTCCACCTTGTTTTTGGGCTTCGGCAATCACACTTAAGCATAGGGTCGTCTTGCCTGAAGACTCGGGACCAAAAATCTCTGTAATTCTGCCCCGCGGGATACCCCCGATGCCGAGCGCCCAGTCCAATGATATCGATCCGGTTGAGATAGAATCGATTTTTGCGATGGGCCCCTCACCTAATTTCATCACGGCGCCCTTACCGTAATCCCTCTCAATTTGATTCAGCGCAATATCAAGCGCTTTTAACTTTGCCTCTTTTTCCTCAGCCATTTTAGAACTCCTTTTTAATTAGCAAATGCTCACTCCCGACATAATGGGATATCCGATAAAATTTTATATTCAGAACCTGATGATTTTAATATGCTTTCAAATAGCGCAACGCTTTTTGGGAAGAATCGCTCAACAGATAATTTACCGTTGCCCCATAACTTCTGCAAGTCGAGGTAATTTTTCTGGCTCCTTTCATCTTTTCCTCCGCGTAATCGAGCGATTGTAATATGAGGCTTGAACGCTCGAGTCTCCGCAGCGACGCCAAATTGTCCGGTCACGGATTTTATTGATTCGGCAATTGCAGCAAGTGTCCCATCATCCCGGCAGTCAATCCAAATTCCTCTTCTAATCTTCTCATTTGGGAAATAGTTCATCCCATTAATTTCTGTAACTGGAGATTTATAGGATGATTTCTCCATTTCTTCTCCCACTGATGAAGAAAGACTGGCGATTTTTGCTGGTGCGAAATCGCCGATGAATTGTAGCGTGATATGCAGCTTGTCCGCGCTCTCGATTCTAATGTCGGGAATCGACGAGTGAATCTCTTCTTGAATTTCCTGGATCTCCATTTTTGTCTCTTCAGGGAGTGTTGCTCCAAAGAAGATCCTCATCATTCAAAGCCTAATATTCGCCTTCTAACAAGTTCCAGTGCCGCTTGAGACGTGCGTTCTTTGAATCTTAAGCGCTCATCCGGAAACATATATTTTTTTACGATAGTACCGGCACGATCGACAAGCCCGATGAAAACCAATCCTAATGGCTTATCCGGAGTCATCCCGGTTGGTCCGGCGATCCCGGTAACCGAAAGCCCTATATCGGTTCCGGAAATATTTCTGATTCCTTCTGCCATTGCGCGCACAACCTCGTCACTTACCGCCCCATACTTATTAATGAGTTCTTCCGGGACATCAAGCAATGAAGTCTTTGCCTGGTTGCTGTAAGAAATGACACCGCGATCAAAATAAACAGAGCTGCCGGAAATATTTGTTATCCTGTGCGAGATATAACCGCCGGTGCAACTCTCGGCTACCGAAATTGAAAGATTCCTCTCTTTTAAAAGCTTCCCCACGATCTCCTCAAGTTCGACATCTCCTTCGGAATAAATATACTTCTCGGCTTTGCTTCTAATTTTTCCTTCGACTTCCGCAATAACTGAATCCGCATCCTCGGTCGTCGAAGCTTTAACTGTTATCCGAAGCCGAACACCATACTGGTTGGGAAGAAAAGCCAGCCTTGCCTTGTCACCCAAAATTTCCTCAACATTTCCGATAAGTTCATAAAGACTCGATTCGGCAATTCCTGAAGTCTTCAAAACTCTATGTTTAATAACTTGACCAACTGCTTTCTCTCTCAACATCGGGATGACATAATCCGTCATCAAATTTTGCATTTCGTGCGGAACGCCCGGCATTACCACAAAAATTTTGCCATCATTCTCGAAGAGCATCCCCGGCGCGGTTCCCCAGTGATTCATCAGGACTTTACATCCTTCGGGAACCAGAGCTTGTTCCTCGTTGACTCTTCGCAGCGGAATATTCCTCCTCGAAAGTCGGTCGCGCACATTCTCCAGCACGGCGGCATCCATGACCAGCTTAACCTTAAAAAAATCCGCTACAACCTTCTTTGTTATATCGTCGTGAGTTGGGCCAAGGCCGCCGGTCACCAGGAGGGCGTCGACCGTACCATGGTATTCCTTGAACACATCCATAATTTCTTCATATACATCACCGACTACTACCATTCTTGTGACTTCGACCCCCACTTCCGATAATTTTTGGCCGATGAATGCTGCGTTCGTATTTGTCACCTGTCCGATCAGGAGCTCATCCCCGATTGTAATTACCGCGGCGGTTCTCATTTCAAGAAATAAAGATAAGCCTGCAATAAGATGTTCGTGAAAACTCCGCAGACAAAGTCGTCAAGCATAATAAACAGGCCGCCACTCTTCTTATCAAAGTAGTTAGCCGGAAAAGGTTTGAATATATCGAGCATCCTAAAAATTAGAAACGCTATGGCGATTAGAAAAAGTTTCTTGGGGATAAAAACCAGGGAAATCCACATTGCCACGATTTCGTCAAGCACAACCCGGGAAGGGTCATGTCCATATTCTTTTTCCATCCTGCCGGCGGCAAAGATTCCCCACGTGAAGAATAACGCAATCGCTGGTATGATTATATACGGTTTTTCAAAACCCGGAATGAAATAAACCAACAGGCCTACGACAGATCCGACCGTTCCAGGAGCCGCAGGCGATAAGCCGCTTCCCAATCCGGTAGCAACAAGCTTATCGAGAAAAGTTGCTTTTCCGGAAGGACCCCGGGAGACTTTACTAAGATTGTGCTCTTCCACCCACCGCTCGAAAAGAAGAATGAATCAGCTTGAAGTTTTCGATAATATATTGCAGGCCTGTACCAAGAGTTAGAATCGTAACGAGCAGCATCGAAAAGTAAAGGGTATCTTTATTAAGAATGACTTTAACTGAGTTAAACAACTCCACGTTAGAGGTTTTCAAAATAACAGCAAGCAGAACCACATAGATGAAAGCCATCTGAGAAAATGTTTTCACCTTTGCTGTGAAATTTGTATGAAGCGTTCGTCCCCTTAGTTCGGCAAATGACCGAAGAAGCGTAATGGAAATGTCCCGTATTATGATAGCCCAAACCATCCACCATTCTACCAGGCCCAGCCATGCGAAAGCAACAAAGGCAGCTGAAGTTAGAACTTTATCCGCAAGCGGATCCAGGAAAATTCCCCATCTGGAGACTTTTCCCAGCTTCCGGGCAATCCAACCGTCATACCAATCGGTGAAAGCCGCGACGAAAAACACCACCACTGAGACTTGCTTCAAAAGTACTCTCTCGCTGATGAAAAGCAAAACAAAGAGTGGGGTCAATAATATTCTGAGAATTGTCAATTGGTTTGGTAAAGTCATCCTGAAACAATTTAAGTGCGGAAGGTTTGGAGGTCAAGTAATTAACGACCATCAATAAAAATTTATAAATCAATTGAATTTAAGTCATTTACGAAATATTTTTAATATAATGATCGATAAACTCCTTCTCATTTCAAGAAAATCCTTTTTGGACAATGTAAAACTTAGGCGCGAGTTTCATCAATATCCCGAACTCGCTTTCCAGGAATTTAATACCGGGAAATTAATCGCGAATGAGCTTACGAAATTAGATATTGCCGTCAAAAAGGGTGTCGGGAAGACAGGTCTGATCGGAATATTGAAAGGAAAAGGCGACGCCGGAGTTGTCGCCCTTCGTGCTGATATGGACGCTTTGCCCATAATCGAAGACAGCGGGGTTTCGTTCGCAAGCAAAAATTCCGGAAAGATGCACGCCTGCGGACATGATGCGCACATGGCTATGCTGATCGGCGCTGCAAAAATTTTGAGCAAATTGAAAACCGAATTGAACGGGACAGTGAAGTTTCTTTTCCAGCCCAGTGAAGAGAAAAATCCGGGCGGCGCGCCGTCAATGATAAAAGACGGCGCCCTTACTAATCCGGACGTTGATGCCATTTTTGGACAACATATAACGACAGAAATTCCTGTCGGAAAATTTGGATTCAGATCGGGGCCCCTAATGGCATCCGCTGATGAAATTTACATTACCGTGATCGGAAAAGGCGGGCATGGTGCATCGCCTCATAATACAATTGACCCGATTCCTATTGCTGCTCAAATTATAAACTCACTACAAAATGTGATAAGCCGGATGAAAGATCCGCTCGTCCCTTCTGTTTTGACGATTGGCTCCATCCATGGCGGTTCGACGACAAACGTGATTCCGAACGAAGTTAAACTGTCAGGCACTTTTCGCGCAATGGATGAGAATTGGAGGAAAAAAGGGCTCGGTTTGATAAAACGAACCGCAGAGGAAACTGCAAGAAGCCTTGGTGGGAGATGTAAAGTTGAAATCAGCCGCGGATATCCCGTCCTGGTGAACCGGGAAAACGAGACCAAGTTCGCACGGAAATCTGCAGAGAACATTTTTGGGAAAAAATCGATCCTCACTCTTCAACCGGTAATGAGTGCGGAGGACTTCGCGTACTTCTTACAAAAAGTACCCGGAACCTTTTGGTGGATAGGAACAGGCAACAAGAAACTCGGAGCCACCGCATCGATCCATAGCTCTAAATTCAAAATCGACGAAAAGTCACTCATGTACGGCGCCGCATTTCTCGCTTTCTTAACAATAGAATATTTGAATGATTGTGAACGAAAAAACTAAAGAAGACATCTCAAATCTTCTCCAAAGGATTTTCGAACTCCTGGCCACATCCGGCTCGTCTGTAAATCCCACTAAATTTATCGAAGAGCTCGAAGAATCAACCGCACAAATGCCGGACCAATTCATGGCTGTGAATAATCTGGAACGCTTCCTCGATGTCACTCCCAGCTCTGCCTCAATCATATCCGATCTCTCAAAAGACAAAAAGCTTCAAAACGATTTCTTGAAAATCATTTCGACAAGCCAATATCTCGCGGACATTTTTGTCAGGCATCCTTCATACTTTAGGTTTCTGTTCTCCCCACAAGGGATCGAATCGCCACTCAATCCGGATTCCCTTTTGCAGGAATTGTTGCGGCAGGTTTCGGTTTACAAGGACGCCACTAAAAAGAACGATTGCGTAAGGCGAATTTATAAACGAGAGATTCTGAGAATTGGCGCCCGTGATATCTGTGGACGCGATGAAATCGAAGCCGTCACTCTTCAGATTTCCCAACTGGCTGAAGCAATCCTCAAAACATTTTTTGAAATTACGGGCGCAGAGTTTAAAGAAAAGAAATCTCCACCGCCGCTCAGCTGCATCGCGCTCGGAAAATTCGGTGGCAACGAGTTAAACTATAGCTCCGATATCGACCTCCTGTTCCTTTTTTCCGAAGGGGAAAACGAAGATTCTGCACCGGTTTCCGAATATACAAACCACTTTGTTACCCAGCTTGTCAAACATCTCACTGCGGAATCTGCAGAGGGCCATCTTTACAGGATCGATCTTCGACTGCGGCCGGATGGATCATCCGGAGCAGTTGCTCAAAGCCTCGACGGGGCAATTGCATACTATGAATCGCGGGGAGAGCTATGGGAAAGACAAATGCTTATCAAGGCCCGTCATGTTGCCGGTGACCTCTCAATCAGTCGAGCTTTCCTCAATAGTGTCCATCCTTTCATATATCCTCGTACGTGGCTTGAGAACCCAATCGATGAAATTCCACGAATGAAAATCCGTATCGAAGCAACCAATCCGAACGAACTTAATATCAAATTGAGGCGCGGAGGCATCCGCGATATAGAATTTATTGTTCAAGCGCTTCAGCTTTTGAACGGCGGGTCATGTCCGGAAATCCAGAACGGGAACACTCTTCAAACGATAAGAGCTCTAGAGAAGAATAAGTTTATCAATAAACATGAAGCATCGCTCATGTCTGAGGCGTATAAGTTCTTCAGACTTGTTGAGCACAGGCTGCAGTTATTGAATAACCTGCAGACACATACTCTTCCTTCCGATGCTGTAGACTTTCGTAACCTGTCTAAACGATGCGGTTATAAGAATGAACGAAGATTTAGAAATGAATTGTTCGGATGGTTTGATGCTGTGTCAAGCCTGTTCGGCAATGTCTTCCGCATTGATCAGCCGATTGAACGAACAGAAATCGAACAATTACTTGAAGGATCAATTAACGACGAAAGAACCCGCCACGTCCTTGAGAACTACGGCTTATCGAAAATCGAAGAAGCTTATCGAAACACCCGTCTTCTCTCTCGCGGGGTTACGCGTGCCGGAGAGGTAGAGTTCCCTGCAACAATTACAAAAGCCTTCCGTGAAGTCGCCCCCGATCTTTTCGACGATATCAAGCATACGGTTGATCAGGACCTCACATTGAAAAATATTGCCCGGCTTGTCCCGGCGATAAAAAGCCTTGAAGTGTTTTATAAATCATTAGAAAATGAAGGTTTCAGACAACTAATTCTGACGCTCTGTTCGAAAGCAACCAGGTTCGTCGATTATCTGACTGCCGAGCCATTACTACTCGACATGACACTGTCGTCCGACAGGCTTTTCGACGACGAGATTCATATTCAAGGCTCACTTCCGGCATCTATCGAGAAGGAATTCAACGAGATCAGGCTCGGTTTACTTTTTCTTTTGGGAGAAATTTCAATTTCCGAAATGCAGCAAAGGTGGACAAAAGTTACGGAATATTTCTTTTCCGAGGCTTTCAACAAAGTTTTCCCGAAGAATCAACCCGTCGCAATTGCCGGCGGGAAATTCGGGTCGGGTGAAATGTCGTTTATGTCGGATCTTGATGTTGTATTCATCTTGTCCGATAAAATGAAATCGCTGCATCCATCTATTGAGAAAAAAATCCCGGAAATTCAAGAAAAACTTCTCGATTCAAACGGCAACCGATCTTTGACGATAGATATAAAACTGCGTCCTGAGGGAAAGAGCGCACCTCTTTTGATGACAGAAACGGAATATGCACTTTATCTTGAAAAACGAGTTTCAGTCTGGGAATTAATGGCAATGACTCGATTCAGGGTTCTTTCTACTTCTCCAAAAATTCGGGAGCTAATACTAAAGACATTACGCCGTTTCAAATTGAACCATTCTTCTGTAAATGAGATTGCGTCAATTTACAATAAGGTCATCCAGAGTAAAAAATATTTCGATGAGATTGATGTTAAGTCCAGCGACGGAGGCATCGTCGCAATCGAATTCCTGGTACAGACGCTGACACTCAACAACCTGGAATCCCTGGCCGATAAGCTTCCATGTACGATTCTTGAATTGATAGGCAAACTGAAGGAGATTAATGCTCTGACAGATACCGAGGCAAACGAAATTTCCGAGACTTATGATTTTTACCGTACAATTGAGTTCGTGAATTACACTTCGCTTTCAAAATCGAATCGCAAAATTCCACATGATGAACACGATCTCGCTTCACTTGCGCTGCATCTCGATTTCAAGAACCCCGATGAATTTCTCGATAGCCTTAAATCCCGAATGCGCAGGATAGGATCTCATTTTAGAAAAGTGATTTCTACTCTTGACCATGATTGAAAGGTCCCCCCTTAAATACAATCAATATAATTTCTCATATGATGGATATTGTAAATGGAATTTATCCCCGGTTCAATCGGAAGATCAACTAAATTGTGGCATTAATTAAATCCAATCCTAACCAAACAAATCGCCGCACAGATTTTGCAATAGCCAGCGCGCTAACTGCCTTATCATTTGCCGCCTACCTATCCACAATGTCTCGAAGTATTCCATATATCGATGGTGGAGAACTTACAACGGTATTATGGACTCTGGGGATCGCTCATCCGACGGGCTATCCGCTTTTCACACTCTTCGGTTACGCATTTGTTCATATCCCTTTATTTTCCGAGGTAGCGCTTCGCGCAAATCTATTTGCCGTTTTCTGCACGTCGATCGCAGGAGGTGTTTTCTATTTGGCCTTCAGGGAAGGACTTCGTGTCCTTTGTGTAAGCGAGGAAACGAATTCCCGGAAATCGACCAAAAAGAAGCAGCCAAGATTGGACGAGCCTGCTTTTGTTCCCTCAAAAGATATTATCATCAGGCTGTCTTCCGCTCTTGGCAGCTTGTCGTTAATTTTCTCGCAGACATTTTGGGAACAAAGCACTTCAATTGAGGTCTATCCTCTCCAGTTAGTCCTTTTCGCGGCGATCTTATTTATATGGTTGACGTTTTATGAAAAACCGACCAAATCTCGATCCTTTTTATCCGGATTAATTCTCGGGCTGGGATTTACCAACCACATGACTACTGTTTTGACAATTCCGGCTCTGCTGTTTCTTTTTATCTCGAGTTACAAAAGAAAAAAATTCGACTTTAGTTTTATCTATTGGATCGTTGCAGGCGGCGCACTCGCCGGTCTTCTGTACCTTTATCTTCCAATCAGATCTTCCCAGAATCCTATTCTTAACTGGGGAAATCCTGATAATCTACAGAGATTCATTCGACATATTTCCGGGAAACAATTCAGGACCTGGATGTTCAGCTCAGTTGACGTTTTCGAAAGGCAGCTCGGAGTCTTCTTCACAAGTCTTTACGGCGAGTTTAGAATCACAATTGCTATAGTCGTTATCGGACTCGCTTCTGCTCTTTACTCAGTTCGTCTCTTTGGATCGCTTCGAAAATATTTCTGGTTCTGTACACTCCTGATCGTGGGAGATTTGCTTTATGCCGCAAACTACGACATACATGATATCTCCAGTTATTTTTTACTGGCTTATATCTCATTATGTTTTTTTGCCACCATGGGATTTCGCTGGATAATTGAAATAGTCTCACGTCGTACTAAAACGATTCTCCCTATTGCCGCTATGCTTCTAATATTCCCAATAATTTCGGCTTTCATGAACTATGAAGATGCGAATGAAAGTAACGACTATTCGGTCGAATATTACACGAAAGACATTCTTTCGAACCTCCCCCGGAATGCATTAGTGCTTTCATTCCAATGGGATAATTTCGTTTCTGCATCTCTTTACTATCAAAATGTCGACAAGCTGAGGACGGACGTCATCGTAATCGACAAAGAGCTGCTTCGACGATCATGGTACACTTCACAAGTACACAATCGTTTTTCATCCTTTTTCCCGGCAAATGATCCTATTTACAATTCATACATGGAAAACCTGCGCCTTTTCGAAAACGATTTGACGTATGATCCAGCCAGCATCGAGCTAAGCTACTCCAATTTTATTCGCGAAATAATAACAGGCGCGTTTCATAACGGGAGAGAAGTTTTTGTCGGGCCTGAAATGGAAGACCAGTATCTGCGGGGCTTCAACAAAGTTCCTTATGGCTTACTCTTCGAACTCAGAACCGATACAGATTACGTGTCTTTCAATGTCAGTGAATTAAATGGCTTTCGAGCGGCAAAAAGTGTGGACACGGATTATTCACACCAAATAATTAACTTCTATACAAGAATGTTTTTAGCACGAGCCGCATACGAATACGCTCACAAAAATCTTAACATGGTTGTCGAGTGTTTGGATAGGTCGCTTGAAATTGATCCCTCTTCTGAGACGGCACAAACGGCTAAGATGAAGGTCCTCCGGGAGCTTATCCATAAATGACATTCCCCGAAATTCTAAAACTATCAGCGATCTTCTATATCGTCGAGCTGGGTTTTTACTCATACGCGGCTTTTCGGTCACGACGGGAAAGCGGGAAAAAATTAGAATTGGATTCGTTACCAAATGTGTCGGTAGTCGTAGCAGCAAAGGACGAAGAAAAAAATCTCCCTGCCTGCCTGGACTCTTTGGTAAATCTCCAATATCCCCATGAAAAGCTGGAGATAATTATTGTAAACGATCAATCCGCTGATTCGACACCGAATGTAATTGACAAAAAATCGAAAGAATTCGGATTCGTGAAGCGGGTCGATGCATTAGAGACCGGAAACTTGCGCGGAAAAACAAATGCTCTTTCACAAGGGATCGACAAAGCAAATGGAGAATTTGTTTTCTTGACAGATGCCGACTGCACGGTCCCCACAAACTGGATTACTGAGACTTTAAAATATTTTAACCCGGAAGTCGGCATCGTCGGAGGCGTTACGCTGATTTCAAAAACTGAGAAGCCGATTTACGGGATGCAGGCATTAGATTGGGATATCTTGCTGACTGTTGGCGCGGGTGCGGCAACTATCGGAAAGCCGATCGCATGCCTCGGCAATAATCTTGTGGTACGAAAGAAGGCTTATGAAGAAGTCGGTGGATACAGGAAGATAAAGTTCAGCGTGACGGAAGACTTTGCCCTGTTCAAGGCTATCGCGAATTCCGGCAAGTGGGGCTACCGTTTTCCGATGGAGAAATCGACTCTCGTAGAGACTCTTCCCGTAGGATCGCTTAAAGATGTTTTCTCGCAACGAAAGCGATGGGCAACAGGGGGCAAAGAAACCGGATTGTTCGGATATCTTACACTCCTACCCGGTTTTATATTCCATTGGCTTATCATTTTGTCCATCTTTGTTTCCTTCCCCGCATTTATTTCCTTCCTTCTTATTAAGCTGATTATTGATGCGGTGTTTGTCTATCCCACTTTGAAACACTACGGAAAAATTGTTCACTTGAAATTTATACTTTATTTTGAGATTTATTATCTAATATATGTTGCCATGCTTCCGTTCTCTGTCTATTTCGGGAAAGCTGTAACATGGAAAGGACGAAAATACTGAATGTCTGAGTCGTCGCTCAGAGATCCGATTAGCGGGAAACAATTCGAATACGAAGAACCATTTTCAATCTCCTGGCGGGAATTACGAGTACCCCTGCATGTTTTTCTTTTTCTTATCACTCTATTTACCACGACTCTTGCAGGCGTTGAATGGATTGGCAAGGATCCGTTTGATCTTCTAAATTTTAAATTAGGGCTCTCCTACAGCTTCTCTTTGCTTCTTATTCTTGGCTCACATGAGTTCGGGCATTTCTTTTATGCACTCAAGCATAAGGTTAAAGCAACTCTTCCGTATTTCATACCATTCCCTGTTATTCCCGGAATGCTTAACTTCGGGACGTTCGGCGCGGTAATAAGGACAAAAACCCCTGTGCCTTCCCGTAAAGCAATATTCGACATAGGTGTATCGGGACCTATCGTGGGTTTCATAATGAGCATAGCAGTGTTGGTATTCGGTTTTACTCATTTACCTTCAAGGGAGTATTTGATTAACATTCACCCAAACTACGATTTTGCAACAAATACGGTTCCCGGCTCTGAGGGCATCCCTCTCGCATTTGGTAACACAATCCTTTTTAAAATACTCGAAATGATTTTTACAAATCCACAAAAAGAGTTCGTTCCACCAATGAGTGAAATTTATCATTACCCATTCTTGTGCGTCGGGTGGTTCGGTTTGTTTGTTACTGCCATGAATTTATTGCCGGTAGGACAATTAGACGGCGGACACATGATTTATGCAATGTTCGGCGCGGCCAGCAGGAAAATTGCCCTGGTCTTCTTCTTCATTATTCTCTTTCTGGGCATACTCGGACTTGCTCCTCTTATTCCCAAAAACATCTGGTCTGGACCAGATATTCAATTAGGATGGACGGGATGGCTTTTCTGGTGTGCCATCTTATTTTTCGTTATAAAACTCGACCACCCCCCTGTTATGGATAACAGTCCTTTGGATACGAGGCGTAAAATCGTGGGCTGGCTTACAATTTTAATTTTCATAATTTCTTTCTCACCAAATCCTTTCACAATTTCATAGAGTAAGTTTTGAAAAAATTCATCTTCGCCGTTATTCTTGGTTTAATAACCTCGTCATGTCAAAAAGCCGATAATACTATTATTGATACTTCTCAACCGATAAACGCCACACAATTGACGTTCGTCGGCAAGGACAGTGTTGACATCGCCAACTATCACGCTACCATTCCTCCCTCGTTCGTGATATCCGATAGCTTTGTGGTAACTCTGACTCCGTAAATGGATTTTCTTATCTAAACGTGAAAGTTGAAAATGATTCAGGGATAGCTCTGGCGCAGGAATCATTCTCCTCCCTTAAAGGCGACTCAATCGGAGGGAATTTTTCTTTTTCCCCCAGCAGCGTTTATGTTGGTGATCTTAATTACACATTCACACCTTATAACAATGATGGAACGCCCGGGAATTATTCCAGCAAGATGGTACATCTGTATAATTCGGCAAGCAATCCTCCAGTAATCGATAGCGTTTCCGCTCCCGATTCGATCAAAAGCGCGAATGTATCGCTAATCTTATACGCAACTGTTCAAGACGCTTACGGAATAAGTGACATCCAGGAAGTTTATTTCAACGTCACAAAGCCTGACGGAACTCCCTCAACAGGTAATCCCTTTACAATGTTCAACGACGGAGGTGCGAGTGGTGCAGGCGGAGACGCCGACCAAATTGCCGGAGACAACATCTTTACTCTTGGAATCAATTTGTCGGCAAGTAATGTACTGGGCACTTATATATTTACATTCTACGCAGTCAATCGCAGCGGTGTAAAAAGCGCACCGTTCAGCCATAATATCAGGATATATTGATGAAATTATTGTTTATTATAGCAATTGCTATTTCCCTTTCGAACGCGGATGCACAATATCTAATGAGGACTTATAAACTCGGTGGGCAAGATTCACTTCAGCCGTCGAGCAATGCCGTCAGTCAAATTCTCATCTCGAACGGACAAGTGTTCCTCGCAACAAATAAAGGTTTGAATATAGCCACCAATGGAGGAAGTCTTATCAAAACCGATTTCGGAAAGAATGGCCCCACAGGCATAAGTGTAAACGCGATCGCGATAGAAGGAGATACAATCGTTACGGCTGTCTCCTCAGATACCAGTGTGGGCACCAGCGGCCTTGTCGGAAAAGGTCTCTTTGCTTCGACGGATGATGGCACAACGTGGACACGAGAACCGCAGAGTCTTGATTCACATTCAGATAGTACCGTAACATTCGGAAAAGACACGCTCAAGTCGATCGTTGTAACTACGGGAATCGATAATGTGTCTTATTCGATTGTATTCCACAAAGGATACCTTTACTCCGCCAATTTTGCCGGCGGATTAAGAAGAAGCGGCGACCTTGGTAAAACCTGGCAAAGAGTTGTAATTCCTCCGGATTATCTCGACTACATCACCCAAGATAGCACTGATTATACTTTTCAACTGTCTCCGATTTCAGGCAATCTCACTTCTGAAAGTAATTATAATCACAGGGTTTTTTCATTGTATTCCGACGGCGACAGCGTGTTATACGTAGGCACGGCGGATGGGATTAACAAAACGACAGATAACGGCTATTCATGGCGCAAGTTCAGTCATCAAAATGAGTCGAGCCCGATTTCAGGAGACTTTGTCGTATCACTTGCCGGACAAAATTCGGGGACGATTCATAATATCTGGGGCGCAACGGTTCTCGCAAATGATCCAAGTGAAACATCGGCGCTCAGCTACACTACTGACAATGGTGCAACCTGGCACTCCATCTTGAGTGGACACTTCTTTCACGGGGTTGCCTTCCAGGACAATATTGTTTACGGCGTCTCGGATGATGGACTTTTCAGAACCGCCGACTTCGGCAATACCAGCCAGGTGATTACAAATGTTCATGATCAAACCTCCAATGAATCAATTTTGTCCCAAACATTTTACGCGGCAGCCACAACGGGGGATTCAATCTGGGTTGCCTCAGGCGACGGCACTGCCATGGGAATTGACAACGGAACAGGATTCGACTTGAGCAAATGGCATGTTCTAAGATCATTCGTGAGCGTAGCAGCAACCAATTCGACATATTTCTATCCTAATCCGTTTTCGCCACATCTCGATGTCGGAAGAGTTCATTACAATGTAAAGAGCGCGGGAAGCCAGGTAACAATTAGGATCTATGATTTTTCAATGCACGTAGTGAGAACCCTTATCCAGAATGCAACGCGCCCCGCCGGCGAGACAGATGAGCAATGGAACGGTTCGAGCGATCGCGGTGGATTTGTTGATAACGGAGTTTATTTCTACAACGTTGTTGTAAACGGCGGAGCTCCGGCATGGGGAAAGATATTGGTGGTGAGATGAAAACTTTTTTTCTTGTTTTGATTTTATGCTCCGTTGCATTCGCACAGAGCGACCCCGGCAGTTTCTCTCGAATCGGCCTTAATGCAAAAGGAATGGCTCTGGGCAATTCCATTTCTGCCATGACATCGGGAAATGTTTATACCTATTACAACCCGGCTCTCGCATCATTTCAGGACGGCGGCAGCGTTTCAGCCTCTGTCGCACTTCTCTCATTGGATAGGCAACTGAACGTACTTACTTATACTCAAGGGCTCAAACAAAATGCGGGATTTTCAGTTGGAATTGTCAACGGGACTGTTTCCAATATCGATGGAAGAGACATAGATGGCGTACATACTTCAAACCTCTCAACGAGTGAAAACCTCTTCTTCTTCAGTTTCGCAAACCAGTTTATGAAAAATTTTTCTCTCGGCCTTAGCCTTAAAGTATACTACTACAGCCTTTATTCGGGTCTCTCCTCCACTTCGGTCGGATTTGACATCGGTGGGTTATATAAAGTGACGGACTTCCTGTCTGTTGCTGCCGTGGTCACCGATCTCGGAGAAGAGTACCGGTGGGATTCGTCAAACTTATATGGTACGGACGGCTCGAATTTTATATCTCCTTTCCCTCACATTTTCAAATTTGGTGCTTCGTACCGGCTGCCCGTTTTAAATTCTTCGATCTCTGCAGAGTATGACGTTTCCAGCTCATCTTCGTTAAGCGGCTTAAAGGCCGGATTTGAGATCTACCCCATTGACATTGTCTCAATTCGGGCAGGCTTCACTGCGGGAAACCAAGAAAATGTGGGGACCGAAGTAGCTCCGACTCTCGGCTTCGGCGCCAAAGTTTCATTTCTCGACTTTGCGCCGGAAATCAATTACGCATACGTCGCTGAACCGTTCACGCCATATGGCATCCAAACTATTTCACTAATTTTTGGATTCTGATTTTTATGAGACATTACGCACTTATTTTCCTGACCGTTTTACTTGTTTCAACTCCTGCTTTTTCTCAAGGAGGCAACGCGGGGTTTCAAATATTGGAGATCGGATATTCTGCGCGCAGCCTATCACTTGCGGGTTCCAACGATGTAACTACCAATGAGCCTGTCGCAGTTTTTACGAACCCTGCCGGACTTGCGTCTCCAGAAAATGAAAACAGCCTCGACTTCATGCTGACTCATCGGACTTATTTTGAGGGAACGACAATCGATATGTTCGGAACACGATTCGAAGGAGGAGGTTTATCCTTTGGAACAAGCCTCCTTCTTTCAAGCATCCCCGACATAGAAGTAAGAGATGTCGCTGGCGATCCGCAGTCCACGTTCGCCGCAAAAGATTTCGCATTTGCATTCGGCGTGGCCCATAATTTTGACAACCTTGAAATTGGAATTTCCGCCCTGTATTTATACGAAAAACTCTTCGTGTATGAATCAGATGGATATGCATTAAATTTCGGCATGAAGTATTCCCTGATGCAGAATATTACGATAGGTCTATCCGCGGGAAACTTAGGATCATCCTCGGCAATGATCTCGGAAAAAATCGCACTCCCCGCATTTGTAAGGGTTGGAGCAAGTTACATCAAAAATGTCGACGATAATTTTTCCATTGGAGGATATGCCGACGCGTCCACGTTTAAATCAGGTGGAATTACGCCGGGTGTCGGCATTGAATTAGCGTTTAGGGATTTTATTAAACTCAGAAGCGGTTACTCTTCCGGCAATGAAATCACCGGCTACACTTTCGGCGCGGGCATCAATTATAGTTTCCTGAGATTCGATTACTCATATATCCCGCTGAAATTAGACTTCGGAAACAGTCAGACTTTTACACTTTCATTTATCCTCTAAGATGCTCGACGTCCTTATCGTCGTCAGCTCGGATCCAAAATACGATTCCCGCAGTTCGAAATACTTAAGTTCCCTTCTCGAATCAGGTTTCAAAGTAAAAGTCGTAGGTATTTCTTCAGATGGCACAACGGACAGGAACGACAACCTGGTCCGCCTGCCAATATCACACTTATCGGGCAAAAAATTCTTCCTGGAATTTTATAAGCATACTATACGAGAAGTAAGAAAGCTTCCTGCAAAGATTGTAATTGCAGGCGACTTGTTCTCGTTACCACCCGCTATCATAAACAAAAGGCGATATTCCGGACAAAATGTTCACGCAAAACTTATATACGATTCAAAAGAATTATATGAAGAGTTGCCGAGTTTGAAGTTGAAACGAACCAGTTTTTTATTCTGGAATTTTGTAGAGAAAACCTCGATCAGATATGTCGATCAAGTTCTCACGGTCAATAACTCCATAGCAAACATCCTCGAAACAAAGTGGCGTCTGCCGACAGCGGTTGTCATGAACGTTCCCGACGTCATGCAACCACCGCCTGCGATAGACAACAGATCCCTCGAGAAGATCACCCTTGCTTTTTCAGGGGGCTTACAGGGAGGCCGCGGTTTACATAACCTCATAAAATTACTAACGAAGCTCCCCAAGAATTATGAATTGAAGTTTATAGGCGATGGCGGACTCCGTTCGGAGCTTGAAAAATTTGCCGCTCCGCTAAATTTATCGCATCGAGTTCATTTTGCCGGGAGAGTGAGGAACACCCAGGTTATAGATGAGCTCTCAAAGGCGACCCTCGGAGTTTACTTGATGGAGAATTCAGGACTTTGCCATTACCTTGCCCTTCCGAACAAGCTCTTCCAATTTATTTCTGCGAGGCTGCCGGTAATAGTCCCGACATTTCCGGAGATGGAAAACATAGTCACAAGATTTGGAATCGGGGCTGCGATCGACGTGTCGGATATTAATGCCGTGGCATTAAAAGTAATCGAGCTGACGAGCAACAGAGAAAATTACTTAAGGCTGGTTGAGAATTGCGATAAAGCTGCGGGAGTTCTTAATTGGAAGGTTGAAAAAGAAAAATTTTTAGAAGTAATCAAAAGTTTAATTTAAAAGACCGTATTTTTTTCGCTTCTCCCATAACGTTTTTCTTGTAACGCCAAGTTGTTTTGCGGTCGACTCCAGGTTGAAATTATTCCATTCCAGTATCTTCTTCAGGTATTCCCCTTCTACTTGATCAAATGTCAAACCTTTCTGAAGGTAAAGACCATCCGACTGGCTCCCTGCTTGCGCATCAATGATTGTTAGAGCTATTTCATCTCCGTCTATATATTCTTTTTCCGCAAATATCATCGCCCGTTCAACAACATTCCGAAGTTCACGAACATTTCCGGGCCAATCATGCGAAAGGAGTTTACGCTCGGCAGAATTTGTGAATCCTTTCACGTGCTTCTTGAACTTGATATTAAAGTCCTCGATGAACTTCCGTCCGATTAAAATGACATCCTTGTCGCGGTCGCGAAGCGGAGGAACGACGAGAGAGACGACATTTATTCTGTAAAATAAATCACTCCTGAACTTACCGCTTGACACGTCAGACTCCAAATTCGAGTTTGTCGCGGATATTACACGGAGGTCAACAGGAATTTCTTCAAGGCCGCCCACTCTCCTGATCCTTCTGTTCTCAATGAAGGACAAAAATTTTGCCTGGAGCCCGAGGTCCATACTCGTGATTTCATCGAGCAATACGGTTCCACCGCTTGCCACTTCGAGCAGCCCCTTCTTCGAGCTTTTCGCGTCGGTGAATGCTCCCTTCTCATAACCGAATAATTCAGCTTCGAGTAAATTCGACGGAAGCGAAGCACAATTTATTTCCAAATATCTTTTCTCGGAAATCTGGCTTGTATAATGGATAACACGCGCGACAAGATTCTTGCCTACCCCGCTTTCCCCTCGCATCAGGATTACTGCCTCAGTTACACCGGACACCCGCCTGATAAATTCACGCATTGCCTTTATGGGCTCGCTTTCACCGATGACATTATCAAACGAATAGCGGGATTTGAATCCGGATTTTATTTCCGCAACTTCTGTTCGAAGTCTACCGACCTCGACTGCACGCCCGATAGCGAGCTTGAGCTCGTCAAAATTGATCGGTTTTGTAAGATATTCGAAGGCTCCTGCTTTCATAGCCCGTACCGCCGTATCGACGGCAGCCTTGGCAGTGACCAAAATTACCGGCATTAGCCTGGAAAGCCCGCGCAATTTATCGATGAGTCTCGATGCCATCCATCTCCGGCATCATGACATCACTGATCACCAGATCCGGATATTCCATTTTTATAGCATCTAATAGAGCGTTTGGACGATTGAAGTACTTGAAGTTGAACTGCTCGTTACGCAGTCCGTACTTAACCAACTTGATGATATTTTCATCATCATCGAGGAAATAAACTAGAGGAGCAACCATGACAATTAAATATAGCTTAGATTAAATAAATGAACAACTGTATAAAACGGCAATGCTTCACCAATGATAGTTTTGCATTGAGGCACTAATCTTAAAACCGGCACTAAGATCAAGCTTTCAACTCAAAAATAAAATATCTAACGATTCTCATTTTAGTTCTGGACCGGGGTTTTGAATTTTGAGTTATCTTTCTCACCCAAACATTTCTTTAAGGATTTCACGAAATATTCGCTTTCTTCTTTTGAGCCGGCGTTTACACGGAGATATCTCTCAAGCAGTGGGTAAGAAGACACGTCACGTATAAGCACACTTTGGCGTTCCAGCAAATCATCGAAGACTCTTTTTGGCGGAAGTGCAGAGGCAAACAGGAAGAAGTTGGCATCCGAATCAATAACTTTAACTTGAGGGATCTCCCTCAAGGCATTTATCATCGAATATTTCTGCTCTTTCAATAAAGATACCCGATCTTCAAAAAGGGACCGGTGATCGAGAAGCCTCAGCGCGGTAAACTCCGAAAGCGGATTTACTGTAAACGGTATTTTTACTTTTAGTATCTGAAATGATGTGTCCGGGTCGGCAGCCAGGTAACCGATTCTGAGTCCTGCAAGACTGAAGGCTTTTGAAAAAGTCCGGAGCACTACGAGGTTCTTATAAGATTTGACCAGGTCTATTGTACTCCGATGTTCGGAAAAATCTATGTAGGCTTCGTCGACAAGGACGATCGCTTTAGTCGACTTAAGGAGTTCGATGATGAACTCGCGCGATGCCGATCTCCCTGTCGGATTATTTGGCGAGCTTATTATGACAAGCCCTCGCTCCATCCGGCGAGCTTGTTCCAATATCCCTTTTTCATCGAATTGCAAAGCGGAGTCCGCGTAAACCTTTATTATGTTTCCACCGAGGATCGTTGAAACTTTTTCAAATAAATAAAAAGTCGGCTGTGGTATTAATACATCGATCCCTTCTCTGACGATTGACATCTCGATCGTATAGATTAGCTCATTCGAGCCGTTCGCAACAATGAACGATTGTTCAGGAAGATCGTAGAGCAAGGAAAACCTTTTTGGCAAAGCAGTCGAAAAGACTTCCGGATACCTATTCCAGTTTATCTTTAGAAATTCTTCGACAATTTCTTTTTTCAGGTCGGAGGGAATGTCGTAAGGACTCTCGTTCTGGTTTAATTTGATTTTTGCGGGATGGCCCGAAACATTATACGGCGACAGATCGAGCACACTTTTCCTGAAATTAGATTTTGCGTCCAATTAATCTACCTTCTTCTTCCTTTCATGCGCAGTGCTGCTCATCTGACTTTTTCCCTTACCTTTATCGAGAGCGCGTGAGCGGTCAGTCCTTCGTTTTCCGCAAAAATTTTTATCTTCATCGAATCCCGATCAAATGCATTTTTTGAATAATGAATCACACTCGATCGTTTTATGAACGAATCGACACTCAAGACGGATGAGAACCTTGCAGTACCTCCGGTCGGAAGGACGTGGCTTGGCCCCGCAAAATAATCGCCGACCGGCTCCGGGGAATATCTTCCAAGGAAGACCGCACCGGCATTCTTTATCTTCCCCAGTATGTCCCATTCGTTCTCCGCAACAATTTCGAGATGTTCGGGGGCGATTTCATTGACTAAGCCTATGGCTTCTAAAATATCTTCTACGATGAAAGCGGCCCCGTTGCGTCTTATCGATTCACTTGCGATTTCCTTCCTTGTCAAACCCGAAATGAAATCGTTAATTTTCTTTTGAGTTCTTTTGGCTATGTTTTTATCCGTAGTTATTAAGACTGCCGCGGCATTTTTATCGTGTTCCGCCTGAGCGAGGAGGTCAGCGGCAACATGATTGGGATCCGCGGTTGAGTCTGCCAGCACGACTACTTCGCTCGGACCGGCAATCATGTCGATGTCAACATCTCCATAAACTATTTTCTTAGCCGCCGCCACATAAACGTTTCCAGGCCCGACAATTTTATCGACTTTCCTGACTGTTTCGGTACCGTATGCTGCCGCCGCAATGGCCTGAGCCCCACCAATTGAATAGACATTTTCAATTCCGAGGATGCAGCATGTCGCGAGAACAAGCCGATTAACAGAGCCATCCTTGTTCGGCGGTGTGAATATACAAACATCACTTACTCCGGCCACCTGCGCAGGAACGGCATTCATTATCACCGTTGACGGGTACGCCGCAGTTCCGCCCGGAACATAGAGGGCCACTCTCTCAAGGGGTATGATTCGTTGGCCAAGAATACTTCCATCGCTTTTTTGTTCTGTCCACGAATTCAGTCTTTGTTTTTCATGGAAAGATTTGACATTGTGAATCGCTTCGCATATTATTTCCAGCATCTTTTCGCTGATACAGGCTTTTGCCTTCTCAATTTCCTCTTTCTGTACTTTTACACTTTTTAAATCAACGCCGTCAAATTCACGCGTGAACCTTATTACGGCGGCATCGCCACCGGACCGGACCTCTCGAATGATTTTAGATACTTTGGAAATCAGCTCATCATCCAAAGTTAAGTTCCTGCTTTTGATTTTGAGCAATCTTGCAGAATACTCCTTAGTGCCGTAATGTAAAATCGGGAACAGATCTATCTTTTTCATGTAGAATAATTTATGCCAGCAAATCCTTCTTTCCAATTCGACCGCAAAGAAATTTTAGATACGAACCAAACAAATAATTTTCTGTAATACATATCGTCATGATCAGTACCGGGAATACGATCAATACACCAATGGTATTAATCTCTTCGTTCGCTTTTGATAATCCAGATATCTATTGCCTAATTCCTCAACCATAAATTTCTCTTCGACGATTATTCGATAAAAATATCCAACCGCAACCGGGAAAAGCATCAAAATAATTGACAACCAATTTGACATCGAAGTTGAAATTCCAATGAATACGATCAACTGTCCCAAATAGCCAGGATGCCGAATGACCTTATATAGTCCGGTTTCAATGAGCTCATGATTCTCAATCTTTGCTACTGAATACGTGAAGTGTTGTTTAAGAGTCAATATCGACACTATTCTGATAATTAATCCAAATATTACCAGTGAAGCTCCGATTGCAAAGAAAGTATTCCAATGATAAATCCTGCCGATTTTTGTGGCTCCAATACTGAAGGACAAAACGTATCCGATCGTAATAAGTATATATAATAACCGCAAACTCCCCTTGTCACCTGAACTAATGACATTGCTTTTCCCTTTTTTTTTCCAACCCATAAAAATCTCAAAAAAGGCGTACAGGTATGAAAATCCTATTATCAGAACGAGTTTTGTATTCACGGATATCTTCCTTTATTTGTACCAAAGTGCGTGTACCAGTTCAAAGATCCACCATGTAGGGGGAATAAACCAGTGACGAATTCACGAGAATAAAAACAAGGCGTCTCCACGGACTTTGTTGTGTCGCTTGTGCCGGCGTGGATTCCCGGAAATTTCTTCCGGAGGTATTCTGCCGGTGCAGCCCTCGTCGCTGCAGGAGGCGGAATCACCTTTGTTCCAAGGAGAACTTTGAGGGAAGGCGAAACGGAGCGATAAAATTGGGTGTCTTAAGACAGGAGGTTCTGCCGGGTTGGAATCAAGGCACTTCCCTGGCTAGGGTTTTCCCGGATAATTTCCCCCTCAACAATTTCCTTTCCGTTTCGGATTTTGTTAGTCGCGACGCGGTCTCGAATTCCCTTCGAGCTTCCGTACCCCTATCCAATCGCACATAAATCTCTCCAAGCAAACTGTGGTAAAGATAATATGACTCAAGCTTCTTTTTGTCCTGAATATTCGTCAACACCCTCAACCCAGCCTCCGCACCTTTAACCTGCATAGTTGCCACCGCCTTATTCAATTCTGAAATAGGCGACGAAGAGATCCTGCAAAGCCACTCGTACAGTTCGAGTATTCTTGTCCAGTTAGTCTTCTCAAAACTCTCCGCAGTACAATGTTCGAACGCGATCGCTGCCTCAAGATGGTACTTGCTAATCGACTCTCCATACGCTGCTTTGCTCATATACTCATTTCCTACGGAAACGAGTCCGAAGTTCCATTTGCTGCTATCCTGGTACGGGAGCAAAATTATTTCCCCTTCCGGTGAGAGACGACTGTCGTTACGTGAAGACTGGAAACATATCAATGCCATCAACGCGAATGTCTCAGGCTGCTGTGTGAGTGTGTTCTCCGTGAGCATCTTGCAAAGGAACATCGCCTCTTCCATCAAATCCTTACGGATCAACTCCTCTGAGTCGGTTGAATTGTAGCCCTCGTTGAATAGAAGATAGATCGAGTTAAGAACCCCGTCGGTTCTGCTCTTAACTTCATCCGGCGAAGGGATTTCGAACTCTATCTTATGCGCGCGGAAGAATTCTTTTGTTCTGTAAAGTCTTTTTGAAATAGTGTCTTCAGAAGTCAGGAATGCTCTTGCAATTTCAGCGGTGCTGAATCCGCAAAGCACCTTGAGTATAAGAGTAATTTGATTCTCTTCCGGAATTGCAGGATGACAGCAGACAAACATCATCCTCAGCATATCGTCTATGACGATTTCTTCCTGCACGGCCTCGTCCATCAAATCAGGGAATAATGCAGTCGAATCTGGAAGAATAGACTCTTCATCAATGCCCAGCCTGACTGAATGCTTTCTGTGCCTCAATACATCGATGGCTTTGTTCCTTGCGGCTCGATAGAGCCAGGCGGATGGATTGTCCGGGATTCCATTTACCGGCCAGAGTTGAGTCGCCTGCAGAAGCGCATCCTGAACGACATCCTCCACAATTTCTAGATTTTCTGTTCCGAATGTCCTCGTCAACATGGGAACCATTCTTCCCGATTCATGACGGAATAGATGGTCGACAAGCTTCTCGACGTTACTATCTTTCATTGCAGACAATTCTCAATAGACCACAACTTCTCTGATCTCGACGCTGCCATCCTGGTCGAAGATAGGACATTCCTTAGCAATATCGAGCGCCTCGCCCAGGTTGTGGGCTTTGACAGTGCAGAAACTCCCGACCATTTCCTTCCCTTCTGCAAATGGGCCGTCCTGCACTTGCTTGCTCTTTCCTTTGACTACTTTTCCGGATGGGACCAAACGATTTCCCGGTGTAAGTCTTCCTTCCTTCATAAGTTTCTCTGTCCATGCCTGCCATTTTATGGCTTGTTTCTGAAGTTCTTCCGGCGAAGCAATCTTGTCGTCAACCGCATCACTAAACCTAAACAGAAACATGAAATCTTTCATGGCCATTGCTCCTTACCGATACATAAACAGAAATTCAGATCGAAGTGATCCACTATGAGACTGTTGCCGAATGAGCTACTATAAGAAGCTCTTCGCCATAAAGGGCCTTTCGGCTTCTCGATGGATTACAAGAAGGTACTCGTGGACTTAAGCCTGTTCCAGATGGATCAGATTGCCGTCAGGGTCCTTGAAGTTAAACCACTTTACGCCCGACCCTGGGCCATGCAGGTCGTCACCAATTTCGCTGACCTTGACCCCTTTGTTGCTGATCTCTTTGTGTGCCGCGCTGATGTCTGAAGTCGCAAACCACAGCGTCATCATCCCTGGATTTGCCTTATCATGAAAAGTGGTGAGCGTAATAGTAACTTCACCTTCAGGCAGAGTAAGGGATACCCACCAGTGGTGATCATCTTGCCGGTAATCCGTCGCGACCTTCAAGCCAAGTTTGTCCGCGTAAAATGCTTTTGCCTTCGGCATGTCACTGACAGCTACTGCGATCATCATAAGTTTCTTGACTGCTTGCATCTGTTATTCTCCTTTAATCTCTCGATCGTGAATTGACTTTATTGCTCGCGCGTTTTTGTTTGTTCAGTGTCACGGCATTGAGAATGAGTGACTTCAGTGCTGCTTCATTTATGGTATCACCTTCATGGAAGTCGATGGCACGGATCGTTTTGCTTTCTAAACGCGTATTGAAAAGCTTCTTCGGATCCTTCACCTGAGCACCTTTGGGGAATGTTAATCTCACGGCGTTCTTGAGCGTATCCGCTACGCATATTATTCCCTCGTCAGACCAAACGGGTACTCCAGATGGCTTTGATGTTTTTTTCCACTTCACTTCTTCGATCAGGGCAGGGTCGGCTTTCTTGATCAAAGCACGCAACAGTGACAACTTCTTGCCCCGCCAGTCACCCGGCTCCTTGATTATAGCATCTATCTGTTGAGATGGGGACTTCTCTTTCGGAGAAGAATTCGCACTTCCTTTCACAATCAGCCTACCGCTTTCTTCACGAGCGCGGCGATCCTTGACTCGTCCGCGGAAGTCAAATCCGGCAACGCGTACGCGACCGGCCACATGGCACCTTCGTCGAGCTTAGCTGAGTCGTTGAAGCCGAACATCGCATATCTCTCCTTGAACTTCAGCCGGTCGCGGAAGTAACAGATGACCTTGCCATCCTTGTTAACATATGCTGGCATTCCGTACCAGGTTTTCGCCAGGAGGCCGCCCGCTTTGATGATCGCATGAAGCCGCTTTGCCATGGTGCGGTCCGGTTCCTTCATCTTGGCAATCGCCGCAAGCGCGGCACTCTCCCCTCCCTCCCTGTCCTTATTCGCACGTGCTTCCGCCTTAAGCTCTTGGGCGCGCGCCTTCATCGCGGCTTTTTCCTCGTCCGTGAATCCCGTGGACTTCTTGTTGGTTGCAGAGGGACTCTTACCTTTGCTCATTGAATCTCCTTTCTTGTGGTTGTGTGGATCATTGTGCATCAAGATAATGTATTGTATGTATCTTTGCCTGCAGATGAGGCGAAATACTCTTCCGTCATAGCATCCATCTCCGTAATTTCTCTGACTTCAACGATCCCTCCGATTTCGAGAACCGGACATCCGTTAGCTATCTGAATTGCATCTTCGTACGAGTTTGCCTTGCAGATAAGGTATCCACCAACGATTTCCTTCCCTTCCATGAAAGGTCCATCGATCACTGTCTTGTTCTTCCCCGCAACTTTTTTCCCACCTCGACTCAGCGGCTGCGCAATTACAAAACTTTCCTTTGACTTCAAATCTTCCATCCACTTTTTCCACTTTTCCATCTCGCTCAGGAATTCCTGAGGAGACTGCTGAACAATTCTGTCGTATCCGCCTCTAAACAACAAAAGGTATTCTTTCATCTTCTCCTCACGAATCTCCCTTCCGGGCTGACTGTCTCTTTCCATTTTTCCTGGATGCTTTCGCTCTCTTATTGAATTCGAGCGCGAGCCCTATCCAATAGTCAAAATTCCCTTTGGCCTTTATCGCTTCTTCATCCACATAAACGAACCCCCTATACTCTCGTCCCTTCATAATGACCGGACTGCATCCACTCCTTATAAGCACGGATTCATATACGGATGGATCTATGCGGCACATTATCCTGTTGTCGCCGGCGGTTACGCACATCTTCCCATTTACCATGAAAGCTACGCCGCGAAACATTTTCTTCTCTTCGACTTTTCTCAGGTGTGCCAGGGCGCCTCTGATGCGATTGGTTAGCTCTTCATTATATGCCATGAACCTTTTAAATTCCTCGGTATCGAAAAAGATCGTGGAAGCGGCAATCTTGTCGCCATCAATCATCAAGATTTCAACAACATCCTTGGTCGAAGTGTTCCCCTTCGGTGACTTGAGATCATACGCAACCAACACACAAGCCTTGTTGCCATCGATGATCAACTCCTTCACGTTTGCATCGGTAACGGCACGGAGAAATCTGCCGGTGATTTCCACGTAGCTTGATTTGTCTTTCGTTGTCTGCGTCCCCATGGTGAACAACATCTCATCGGAGATTACGGACTCCCACCCTTTTTTCTTTTTGACGCCATCGTAGTATTTAGTGATGGCTCCTTTCGTCGATGAATTGCTCATGCTCCCAGGTCCGCCTTTATGGAAGTATTACCGTGGCTGTCCAATAGCCAATTGTCCTTCCCTTCATTGCTCTGCCTTTCTCTTTTTTGTTATGTCACAAAGCATGTCGGAATGGATATTCAGTCCGATGTTAGTCATGTTGTACAAATGCTCACTGGCAAGGAGCCACATGATCTCGCAAATTTCTCGTTCCGAATAATACTTCGCCATGCGCGTAAACAGTTCCGGGTCGGCTTTCTTATTTCTTGTCAGCTCTGTCACATAATCTAACACTGCTCTTTCTCCATCCGAGAAAAGCGGACTCGTCTTATATTCATCCAGCGCATCGAATTTTGCCATGTTCATCGACTTCTGAATCATGTAATATCGGCTGATGTCCATGCAGAAAAGACAGACATTGATCCTCGCCACTTGTTGGCGTATAAGCATGGCAGTTTCTTCAGGCATCATTAACTTTTTGTCCAACTTCGATACCTTTCCATAGAACATCCCAAATCCAATAGGAAGTCGGACGGAACCTACGCTGAGTGGTGTCATGACTTTACCAAATTGTTTCCGCGTGAAATAATAGACCATCTTCATGAGGACGCTCTTCGGCTTCTCCACTGGAGGGAGAAACGGCTCATCCATGCTAACGGTATTTACTTTCTTTAGATATGTATTTGCTATTTGCGTATTCATAATGTCACCTCTGAAATTTTGTTACTAACATTAACCGGGTCAGTTCGTTTAGTTCACCATTGTTTCTCTGACTTCTACGCTTCCACCGAATTCAAAGATCGGGCACCCTCTCGCCGTTTCGATTGCATCTTGGAGACTGCTGGCTTTAATCAACTGGTAACCTCCCACGACTTCCTTTCCTTCGGCGAAGGGTCCATCGATTGTCTCCTTCTTAGTGCTGGTGAGCACCTTGCCGCCCGGGATCAGGCGCTGCCCTGGGCCGAGCCTCTTCTGGTTCTCAAGCTCACCAAGCCACTTCCGCCATTTTATCATTGCGTTCTGAAGTTGTTCGGGTGATGCGGTTTTGAAGTCGACGCCGCTTCTGAATAACAGCAAGAAGTCCTTCATCTTCTCTCCTTTATATTGAATGCCTGCCGTCTTAATCACATAATCCGGATAAAAGGCACGTTAAACATCTTGCGAACTCTAAATTAATAACGAATGAGTTGAATAAATTTGGACAAGCCTTGTAAATAATTTCATCCGGGAATTGAACCCCTGCAGATGTTAGAACAGCCGCAGCGCTTAGATTCTCAAAACGCAGTCGCATACACTGCGCCCGCTGCCAGACCGATGATATACAACCAGCCGAATCGCTTGTTGTGAACCAGACTGAAACGGTGATACCACAGTGGCCATCCGACGTAACCTTCCGGCGGGACAGCCGGTCTCGGATCTGAAAATATTCTCATCGCCTTCGACCCGCGAGGGACGTTAATGAAAACAATCAGAGCGAACGGGGTTAAGTATCTCGTGATGACAAGAACAAGAACGGTGAAGTACATTAAAAAGATCGTTGCCTGATTGAACCTCCGGGCCCTTTTTTCACCGAGGATTATCGGGAGCGTCCGCTGGTTCTGTGTACGGTCAAAATCCATTTGATCGATGTGCTTACCCACCAATATAGACATTACACCAAGTCCGTAAGGGATCGAAGCCAGGAGAACCGGGAGCGACAGTTGTCCGGTGAGACAAAAGTATCCACCTCCGATCATGAGAGGTCCCCAAACGACGAGCGTGGCGATCTCGCCGAACCCGATGCTCTTGAGATCGCGCGGTGCCCCGTCATACCAATAAAGAATTCCAAGCCCGAGCGCCGCGAAGACCGCGACGACAAAGAAAACCGAAACAAGGAGGCCGATTCCGATCAGCATCCATATTCCCCTCTTCAATGAGCCTTCGGTCATCATATTGCTGGCAAGCGGATGTAAAGTATATCTCATCCGCGGAGAATCAAGCGTGTCGTGTCCACGCCTGAATCCGAAATAGTCGTTGGAAAGATTGCTTATAGCATGTGCGGTTATGAAACCGACGAGGATCAAAACGAAGTACAATATGTTGAATGCCCTTGCGGTAAGCGCGAGAAGCCCGGCTACGATCGCAGCCTGCGCGGATATGACAAGTATTATGCTCCGTGAAGCATAAAGCCATCTTGAAATAACATCAAGCTCTTCAATTGGAAGCTGCTTATTGTAAAAACCTTTGAAGGCACTGTACCAGAGTTCTTTTTTTGAATTAATACCGTTGTACACACTCGACTCCTCGATTAATGCTAGATATAACAAATCAACGGCATGTCCGGTTCAAAGATGGTGAAGATTTACTTCATGTTCGTCCGGACTGTTGGAGACTCCTGCCAGGTAAAGGGTAAAACAAACCACTCTCGTCGTCCGTCATTGATAACGAAACTTGTTTGACTCTCGTGCGTCCTTTTTGCCAGTCCGCAGACTAGTCCGAACAATTTTGTATTTTATAAAGAAGTAGTCTCACTAAATACAAAGAAGCACCGATGGAAAACATCGCATCAAGAAACGACCATAATAAAATCAGCCCGACAGCCAAGATAACCGCATACTGGAGATCTCTTTCAGACATCCCCTATTCGAAAGAAATAGGGGAGGCGGTTGTAGCGGAGCAGGCTGCAAGAGAAATAATTGGAGAGAGAATCGTGACGATGGGAAGTCTCTCGCCTTCCATCTTCGAGGTAAGATATAAGTCAATCAACTACGGACTCAAGATGAGCAAGATAGAAAATGTCATGGAACTTGCCTGCGGGCTTTCGCCGAGGGGGTTAGAAATCGTCGGACGGGGTGGAATTTATGTCGGCACAGATTTACCTGAGATGTATTCTGAAAGTTCACCGGTTATTACGGGCATTGCCGCCCGTGCGGGAATTCCAACGAACAATCTCCATCTTCAACCCGCTAACGTTTTGGACAAGCAGGAACTTGAAAATGCCGCGTCGCATTTCGGCGGCAAACGGTTTGCGGTATGCAACGAAGGGCTCCTGATGTATCTGGACAGGGAGGAAAAGAAGAAGATGGCAGAGCATATCCGCAGCCTCCTTATGGATACCGGGGGCTCGTGGATCACGACAGATATTGTTTTCAGGGTCATTAGAGAATCGGTAGCAGCCATGTTCGGTCCGGAGGCAAAAAAAGTGGTACAATCCGCGATGAAAAATATTGCAGATCAAACCGCAAGAGATATTACCGGCAACGACTTCACTGACAGGTCCGAAGCGGTGAGATTCTACGAAGACCTCGGATTTGAAATCGAGGAGTTCCCGATGTACGACGGAAGTTACGAGCTCTCGACCGCTTCCAGGCTCCGTGATAGCTTTAGAGAACCCTTCCTGGGAATATTGTCTTCGGCAAAGGCGTGGATAATGACGCCAAGTCGGTAATGAATAGAGTTCCACGGCGTGGAATTTCAATAAGCCATGTAATCTTAAGATTTTTCCCTTTTTGTTCGTAAATTGATTGGGATTTCAGTAGTTAACAATACCATCACCAACAATTATATCATGGAAAGAATAGAACCGCAAAATGTGAAGGGCTTTCGCGACCTGTTGCCGCGGTCTGCCCGCAAGAAGAACGAGATCGTTTCAATAATAAAAAAAACCTATGAAAGCTTCGGCTTCCTGCCGGTCGAGACGCCAGGGTTGGAATATCTTGAAATACTTCTCGCCGAGTACGGCGAAGAAAACACGAAACAAATTTTCAGATTCAAAAGCCCGGAGGAGCAAGAGGTCGCGCTACGGTTCGACCTGACCGTCCCCCTTGCGCGCATCGTGGCACAATACAACGACCTGCCGAAACCGTTCAAGCGTTACCAGGTCGGCTCCGTTTGGCGGGCAGACAAACCGGATCCGGGACGCTTTCGCGAGTTCACGCAATTCGATGTCGATGTTGTCGGGACTTCCAGCCAGCTCGCAGAAGCTGAAGTCATAACTGCGGTCGTAAAAGCTCTTCAAAAAATCGGGGTTGGAGAATTTCTTGTCAATGTCAACAGCCGAAAAGTCTTGAACGCGGTAGTCCAGTATAGCGGTATTGCACCTGAAAGAGCAAAAGATGTTTTCCGGGTACTCGATAAGTTGAACAAGATCGGGATACAAAATATCGAGCTTGAGCTTACGAAAGGGAGATATGATTCGTCCGGGGATTTTATCACGGGACTCGGACTTACCGACTCAAACGTAAAAAAGATAAAGGATTATCTGGCACTTCCGAAAGGCGACCGCAAGAAAGTTTTGAGTGAGATCACGTCTCTGCTCGGTGGCGAAAGTTGCTCCGACCTTAAAAGCCTTGATGAATTTCTCGATGCAATCAATCTTGGAAGCGACATCGTCGCTTTCGATCCGACAATCGCACGCGGACTCGATTATTATACGGGCCCCGTCTTCGAAGTTAATCTCAAAGACAAGCCTCAGTTCGGAAGCATTGCGGGAGGCGGACGATACGACAACCTGGTTAAACGTTTTACTGAAGCAGACTTGCCGGCAGTAGGATTTTCGATCGGAGTGGATCGGCTTCTCGCAGCACTAGGAGATGAGTCCGGAAGCGATTTTGTCGATATCGTAGTGACAATCATGGAACAAGAAAAGCTTCCCGAGTACCTCAAGATCGCGGACGAATTTCGAAATGCAGGACTTAAAACGGACTTATATCTTGGGACCGAGAAAGGTTTAAGAAAGCAACTCCAGTACGCTGACAAAGTGGGGGCAAAATTCGCAGTCATTATCGGTTCGAACGAATTCGAAAAAGGAACCGTGACGATAAAAGACCTTTCTGCCGGCGCAGAGGCGAGCAAAGATGCGGCAAAGCGAGAAGAATGGTTAAAGAAAAGCAGGGAGATACAAAAAGAAATTCCGCGGGATAAAATCGTAGAGGAACTTAGAAACCTGATCGCAGCAAAGTAATTTTCGAAATTATTAAACAAATCGCCAAATACTCTTGCTCCATACCCAGAGAGAATTATAATCCTGAACAAATAAATCGGGAGCGCGTCTTACTCATCCGCTATCTCCTTCTACGCCATCTTCTTTCGAAGATCAGCAAGACCATCCTGAACTTCATTCCTGGGTAAATGCCCTTCTTCCAATTCAGCGTCGGATTTCAAAAGAAGCCTTTCGTAGATTGAAATGCCATACTGGATAAAGTCTGCATCAGGTTCGACTATTTCGAATATGATATCCTCCACCCTGTCATATCTTTTCAGTTTCTCGAAGTAGGCTGCCAGTCCTTGCTTCAATTCGACAGGAAGCTCATAGTCTTTTAACTTATCTATAACAAAGTCGATTGTACGGATTCCTTGTTCATCGGCAAAATCTTCAGAGGCCGACGTCTCTTCCATGAAGAGACTGAGCGACTTCATGTAAGCACTTACGCTTTCGTCGCAATTTTCCTGAAGCTCCAGAATATCTCCCCTCTCCTTCAGGAGTGTGCCTGCGGCATGAAGTTTCGGTAGGAGCAGCTGTTTATCTGATCCGAGAATGCCTTTCAATCCGTCGATCGGCATTCTTTCGATCATATCGATATTCAAACCGAGAAGAGTCTTTGCGGCATTATCAATTTCAACAAGCCCATCATCATACTTTTTGATCTCCTTGAAAAACAGAATTCGCGATAGAGCTTGCCCTAGAAGGCTGAACATGCGAAGTATGTAATCACGTTCGATCATATTATTTCACCTGACGATGGAGTCCCCCTCCATTCTTCATTTCACATACTTCTCCATCCAATCGACCCAGCGTTTGTAAACGTCGGTCCTGTGCACGATACCGCCAGGGAAATGCGTGCCCGCCGGATATGCGAAGAACTCCGTATTCACTCCATTGTCACGTAATGCATGGTACATCTCGTAGCTGTTGATGATCGGCACATTAGGATCGCCTGCATCGCCCATGATGAGAGTCGGCGCCTTGACGTTTCGCGCGAACTCGATCGGCGACTGCTCGCGCCAGATATTCCAATAATCCTTTGTCCAAGGCGAACCCCCGAAGAAATAAATGTCCCCGGTTTGGTAATATGCAATCGTATAGTCCATGACCCAGTCATTGAGCGCAGCGCCTTCGACAGCAGCTTTCCATTTATCGGGGTAACAACCGTTCAGCCACGAAGTCATGTAGCCGCCATAGGACCAGCCGGAAATCCCGATTCGGCTCGTATCGATCATTCCAGACTCTTCCACTTTCGCGAGCCCTGCCATAACATCCCTTCCAGGCCCCTCGCCGGTATCTCTGAATATCGCATGCTGGTATGCGTCGCCAAGGTTTGTGCTTCCCCTGTAGTTCGGCTCGAACACGAAGAACCCTTTTGCGGCTAATAGTTGTGGGAGCGGAGAAAATACCGTCGACGAGGCAGCCTCGGGCCCGCCGTGAATGACAAGGATGAGCGGATATTTCGGCCCGACCTTATAATCTACAGGATATGTCAAAACGCCATCTTCGTCGTAACCATTCGGCCCCTTCCAATCAATGTTTTCGATTTTGCCGATGATTAGACTATCAACGAAGCTATTGAGGTTTGTAAGACGCTTAAGTTTTCCATCGATGGAACTCAATACGTACAACTCCGACGGATGCGCCGAAGTGCTTCCTATGAATGCAATGACGCCGGTCTTTGAAACGGTCGGCATTTCATCGCCCGGGTTAACCTCTCCGAGGTCAATTTCCCTGGCATGTCCACCGGCCTCCTGATGCCAGAATACTCTTCGCGTTCCTTTATCGCCCACGAGAAGAAGTTCCTTACCATCCGGAAGCCACGTGTATGTATCAATGTTGCAGGCAAGGTCACGAGTCGCATCGCCGATCTTACCTTCAATCTCAACATATACCGCGTTGCCGTTATTCTGGTCGCCGCCGCGCGGGCGCATGAACGCAAGTCCAACCGGCGAATACTGCGGCATTCCTGAACCCTCATCCTTAATCGCCGTTCTTACTTCTCCGCCGTCGGTATCGACTTCGGCAATTGTGCTGTGCCATGCGTTACCTTCCCACACATCGGGAAAACGCTGAAAGGCAATCGACTTGCCGTCAGGTGTCCATGCCAGCGCTGACATAGTCTCCTGATCTGTACGGAGACTCCAGGAACCATGCGTAAGCCTCCTTGCTGAATCGCCAGTTGCAGAAACGAGCCAGATGTGCCATGGTTGAAGTTCGGCACGAACGGTGAAATTGTTGTCGGTGACCTGAAATGCATCTTCGTGGTGCTCGATGGCTTTGGGGTTCGGCACAGTGTCTTGTGAAACGAAGGCAATCCTTTTACCATCGGGACTCCATGAATATTCCTCGACACCAGTCTTCGAATCGGTAATCCGAACAGCATCGCCGCCGTTCATCGACATCAGATAGATTTGTCCTTGCTTCGATTCTCCATCCTTCGCGATGAACGCAAGCTTGCTCCCGTCCGGCGACCACCTCAAATTAGAGAGCCCTTCGCGCTCGAACGTCAGGCTTCTGGTAAAACCGTCTGCAACATTGACGAGGTCTATCTCTTCTTTACTCTTGTCTTTCTCCCAATCGGATCTAGAAACAACCGCGGCAATGCAGCTGCCGTCCGGAGACACCTGTGGATCAGAAATGCTTACCATCTTCCGGAGATCTGTAAGCTGGTAGGGTTGTTTGGAGGATTGGGCAAATGAGAGTCCGGATACTAAAGTGAGCAGTCCGGCGAGAAACAAATAATAAAAAAATTTCATGTCGAGTCCTTTATGTTCTGGATTTTCGGTAAATCTCTTGTTACACATTATTGGAATGGCCCATTATATTCAATCTTCGATTGTTTGGCAATGTTCGAATTTAGGGGAGGTAAATCTAATTTTCAACCTTACCGGTCTGTTCAAATCTATCTACTCACAAAATCTTTCCGGCGCTCAAAGCAGAAATGTTCTTATTCAAAATGGCACCCAACAAGGCCTATTGATCATGGTTACGTCCGTTGTCAGCCGCTTCTTCATCGGACCAGAAATTTAGTCATTACCAATTCCTTTCGTGCCCAGCCGATAGGAAAAAATGGGACGTATCATGTCCTGATAGAAATGTTCCTGAATAGATTTTGCGGCTTACTTTAATTCCTTCACAAGTCGAAAGCCGGCAAAGTTCACCCACCCCGTTGTAGCATCGTTGCGGACCGAGATCCTGCAATTGTCTGAACTGCTGCTCCATCCCCCTCCTCTAACAACATGGTACGGTGTATCACTACTTTCGATATTCCACCCGGTTCCATCTAACGGCGCACCATCATAACTATTGTGATACCAATCCTCGCACCATTCCCAAACGTTCCCCGTTAGATCGTAAAGTCCAAGCCCGTTTGCCATCCTGCTCCCAACTTCATGCGGTCTACCCTTCGAGTTACCGACAAACCACGCAACATCGTCGATATAGTCGCTTCCGCTGTATTTAAAACCTCTATTGTTATTCCCTCCGCGTGCGGCAAACTCAAATTCAGCTTCGCTCGGCAAACGAACAGTTTCCCCTAATTGCGTGGAAAGCCACTGACAATAAGCATTGGCATCATCCCAGCTTATGTTGAATACCGGCATTTTATCTCTACCCCACCCACTGTCGTCAGGTTTATCCCTGCCGGTCGCATCACAAAAAGCATCGTATTGGTCAAAGGTCACTCCGGTGGCACTCATATAGAAAGACTTCACCTGCACTCTATGTATGGGCTTCTCGTCACTGTATCCTTCTTCGCTTCCCATCTGAAATGATCCGCTGTCAACCCGAACCCAGTTAACGTCCCCTACCTTCACATAATCGGTCTGCATGTTTTCACTAAAGAGCTTGGCCGCGTCGTCTACCGCAGTTGATTTACTTGTATTTAAATAAGTATGGGTATATGCGTTGCCGCCGTTAGTCGTCAATATGCGAAGGTCAAATCCGTTGGTAAGTGCTTTACCGGTTACAACAAGACTTATATTTAATTGCTCTTTTAATTGAGATAACGTGTGCGGGTCATTTGGATCCATCGAGGTAAGCCCAAGCACATCCATCTGAGCTCGAAGAACATTATAGGGAAAAATGGTAAACCTTTTCAAAACACTCGTGTCCTGCTTGAGAATGTTGAATAACCTGATGTCTAATACGGCATTGCCATCGAATCCCAAAATTGCGAGTCCTATCGGGGGAGTGTATTTGCTGAAAGGGCTGTTGGCAGACAATGGCGTGTACTTAGGCACTACCATCTGAGACAATGCCGGAGAACTAACACTCAAGGCGCAGAAAAGAAAGGTCAAAAAGATGGCTAGCTTGTGTTTCACTTTGATCCCAATATCAAATTAATCGTCGAACCTTTCTTAAGTTGGGTACCCGGCTTTGGAATCTGCCTCACCACCATTCCATCATTCGGTGGATCCGGTATAGTGCTAACTGAACCCACACTAAGTCCTCTCAATGACAAAATGGATTTCGCAACATTGAGCTGGGTGCCGGTCAAGTCGGGAACGGAGACGAGAACAACAGCAGGCTGTTCCGATTTCGTGACAACTTTTTCTTCCTGGCTAACTTTGCTCTTTGAAGAGGCCTGCAGCGGAACCGGTTTTTTGTTTTCAACAGAAGGAGATTCCTGCGGTTTTGAGACAGCCTGCGGCAAGGATGGGACATTGGTTTCAGTAGAAGGAGCCACTTGCGCCTTTTCTGATGGAACCTCATCCTGCTTAACATTTTCGCCAGCCGTCTGAATTTCATTACTCTTCTCTTGATTCACGACAGGCTGACTGCTCTTTCCCTTTTTCTGCCGCTGCATGATTAGTTTCCTGAGTGGAGACGGTGGGCTCAGCAAAATTTCCATTCCTGCTCATCATCATTAGTGTCACTCCCCCACCCAGAATTAGTACAACCCCGATTACAACTATCCACAATAAAACCGCCCCTTTACTTTTGTGCCGTTTGCTCTTTAATGTTTTTGACTCTCCCAAAGGAGGTTCGAAAACGCTTTGCTCTTCAGGGCTCAGTGGCGGCTTTATGAGGACATCCTTCTTCTTAGGTTGTTCTTTTACTATTTCAGGTTTTGTAATTTTTTGCGAAATCTTTGTCTCTACATGCGGTTCTTCGACAACGACAGGCTTTATCTTTGGTTTCTCAACCGGGGGCTCATTCTTCACCGGCTGCTCGACGGACGGAAGTTCCCCCGCATCAAATCCCGGCAATTGCCTGGAAGAAGGAGGCACAGGACTTTTTAACGTCGTTGGTGGAGTATCAATCCCTTTTTCTTTTGGTGGTACAGGCGTCTGAATCTCTTTTGCGGGCTGCTCAACCTGGCTTGCACTTGTTGATTGTGGGACCGGATTACTGTTTAGGAGTGCTAAAAGCTCGCCACAGCTCTGTACCCTCTTCGAAGCATCCCTTTGCAAACACTTATCTACAATCTTCTCCAACCATTGAGGAACTTGTCTAATCTTGTTAATAGGTATATACTGGTTATTGATTATCGAGCTAGTTAAACCATATGGAGTCGTCGCACTATACGGGAATTTGCCGGTAAGCGAGTAATACATCACGACGCCTAACGAATATATATCGCTCCTCCCGTCTGCGCCTTTCCCACTTGCTTCTTCCGGGCTCAAATACTCAAGTGAATTTTTATCCCTGTTGAATGAGAGCTGATTCCCTTTGGTCAGCAGCTGGGTTCCGAACCCGAATAATATTATTCTTCCATTCTCGTGCAGGAAGATGCTTGAAGACTTTATATTACCGTGAACAATCCCGTTACGGTGGGCATGTCCAAGCCCGCTTATCGCCGGCATCAATATGCTGATCAACTCATCCGCGGAAAGTGTGCCATGTTCTTTGATTTTTCTATCAAGGTCAATCCCTTTCAGGAACTCCATGGACATGTAATGGATGCCGGTCTCGACACCTTCATCATAAATGCTGACTATGTTGCTTTGTGAAAGCTTATCAATGGCCCTGGCTCTGCGATGAAATCTGTCTGTGTATTCGTGATCCTGAGCAACCTTCCGTAACAATATTTTTAAAGCGACTTCTCTTCTTAACGATATCTGAATCGCTCGAAAAACAACCGCCGTGTTTGTCCTTGCCACTTCGTCTAAAACTTCATACTTCGATGCAAGAGCACTTTTGACGTAACCCAACGAGTCGAAATTAAATGCTCCGTCCGATGAAACTTTACCAGCAGAATCGGCTGACACTTCGATGAGCCTGCTGCAATGGTCACACTTCTTCGCGTTGATTGCAACTTCTTCCCCACAATAAGGACACTTAGCAGTTTTTTCGGCCCTGGCTTCATCCGTCAAGTAGATGATTTTTGGATTGCCGTCAGCTTGCTTTTGACCGTCATCTTTTGCCGCATTCGGATCCATTTTCATCCCTCCATTATCTTCGGATATCATTTTCTTAACTCATGTTCCAAAGCTTTTATCACTTTGCTTCCTTGAAAAGAAGAACGCGTAAAATAGCATAAGAACTAAGCTCAGAATCTACAAATGCCATGCCTGATAACAATCACGAAGAACAGTGCTCAAAACCAAACCACAGGGCATATATATGAGCTTCTCACTGTGACCGACATAGATCGTAGGGGAAAAATTACCATGAAAGTCCGCAACGCCACGAACTCAGAAATCAAGTATCTCTGCAAGCTTCCTTTGTTATCGCTTTTCCCAGCCAGACTTCCGGGCTCTTTTGAAAGCAACTTTGAATTACAACATTGAGCAATACTGTTCATTCCAGCCCACTTTCCACGTCAAAGATGAGTTACTCTCGAATCAAAAGGTACTCTCCACCAAAGAAAAAATCAAGAAGTTGAGCCGTAGGAAGGAGAATTTTTTTTCAATGAAGAAACATAAAATATACTGTAAACTCGCGCTTGGAAAGGACATTAGAGATCACCAAGTCAATACTCGCAACCTACGCGACTTCTATTATTAAAAAGAACCTCACCGCCCGCGATCTCCTTGCAAGGAAATCGATGGAGGGTGAGGTTGTTATGAATGTCTATCTCTTCTCGTATGGCGGTTGCTGCGGATTCACCGGTGGATGATCCTTAAGAAGCTGCATGACCACCTCGATTCCCTTCTCAAGCTGAGGGTCAATGCCCTTGGCTAGCTGGGCTGGATCGTCGACAACTTTTATATCCGGATCGACGCCGTGTCCTTCTGCAAACCACTTCCCATCAGGCATGTACATCCTGAAAGTCGGTACGGTGATTCCTCCGCCGTCGATCAACGAAGGCACGCCGGAAATTCCAATCAGTCCGCCCCATGTCCTCATCCCGATCAGCGGGCCGATCCCTGCTTCGCGGAAATAATCCGGGAACGCGTCTCCGCCTGAACCGCTCCACCCGTTTATCAACATCACCTTCGGGCCAAAATTTGCGTAAGGAGGCCACTGCCAGTCTTTGCCGTCGCGCACAGCCCAGAATGCAAGAGGCTTGCGGCTGAGCATTTCGATGAACCTGTCGGGAATCTGACCACCGCTGTTGAACCTCTCGTCGATAATCAATCCCTGCTTATCGATCTGTGCCATGAACTGACTTACAAGATCATTCTGACCCGGAATTCCAGTATCCTGGACGTAGATGTATCCTATTTTGCCGCCGGTCTCCTTGTCGACAACTTTCCTGTTCGCTTCGACCCAGGCGAGTTGGCGGAGCCGCGACTCATCGCCCATTGTCTCGACAATGATTTTTCTCGCGCCTTCCGTCGACGGATTGCTGTTGACAGTTAACTCTACCGTTTTTCCAGCAAGCCCCTGGAATGCCGCATAAGGATCCTTCGTCACGTCGATCGGAACTCCGTTCACTGCAAGTATATAATCCCCTTCTTTAACATTGACTCCCGGTTGATCAAGAGGAGACCTCGTGTCGTTGTCCCATGAAGCACCTCTGATGATCGCTTTAATTCTGTACGCGCCATTCGCCAACTCCCAATCAATGCCTAAATACCCTACCGCTTGCTGTTTGGACGGCTCAACATCGCCCCCAAATCGATATGTGTGTGAAGAACTTATTTCGGAAATCAACTCACCGATAACGTAATTGACATCAGACCGCGTCATACAGTTATCTATCAACGCACCATAGCGCTTTCGCATCTCATTCCAATCCACGCCGTGCATGTTCGGATCGTAAAAGTAATCTCTGTTAAAACGCCATACGTCGTTGAATATCTGGTGCCACTCTTCCCGAGGATTTACGGTCATTTCCATCTGGCCTGTCGGCATCTTCTTCTCCAGCTTCTGATCCGGAGACACGTCAGTAATGAAATACGATCCGTCCTTGGCAATCATGATTTTTTTCCCGTCGGCAGATATCATATAGTTGGAGACGCCGTCGGCAATTGTCTTTTCTTCTCTCTTGTCAAGGTCGTAATATGCCACTGCACTTTTCTTTTCTCCGGACCCACTGTTGGGACCCTTCAGGTATACGATTTTCCCGGAGACAGCTTCCACATTATTATAGTTGCCGGCAGCCGGAGGAAGTATGACAACCCTTTCGGCAATACCGTCAAAATCAATAGTTACTTCCTTTGTTTTTTCTTCCTTTTTTTGATCGTCCTTCTTCGATTCGTTTTTCTTTGCCTCCTCATCCTTCTTGATCGAAGTCGTATCGTCCTTCGGCGCAAGAGGCGAAGGGAGAGTATCCGTCAGCGTTACCGCTGCCAACCTTGTGGAATTCGGATAGATGAATGTGTTATCCATGTCGCTGTAGGCAGGAGTGAAGGTGTTGTTGGTAAGGAAGTATAGATATTTCCCGTCAGTGTCGAAGGACGGCGAACTATCGTTAAAGTAGCCGCTTGTAATCGGATGAACCTTCTCTTCTTTCGTATCGTACACATATATTGCCGTATGTCTGTTGTCCATATCTTTCGGATAGGCGAGCCATCGGCTGTCAGAAGACCATGATACCACGAAGTTGCTCAGGTCGCCTTCGTAATAATATTTCTCCTTATCTACTTTTGTAGTTTTATCGTTTTCCATATCGTAGATATAGATAACCATCGACTTGTCTATAAAGGCCATCTTCTTGCTGTCGGGCGACCAGTAAATATTATATCTGAACCCGGGACCATAAGATGTAAATTTCTTTTCGCTGGCGTAATTTTCCATGTCCTTCAGAGTAAGCTCGTACTCGCCGGACCGGTCGCTCCAGTATGCAACATACTTCCCGTTAGGCGACCACGACGGATACCTTTCGGCAACCCCTGACGTATTTGTAAGATCGAGGACGTTTCCGTTTTCAGCCGGCACAGAGAAAATGTCGCCGCGGGCTTCAAACAAACCGCGGTTACCGTCGGGAGAAACAACAAAGGAAGCGATGGACTTCTCCACGTTCTCTGTCTTCGGCATTAAAGTAATCTCGTCAGTCACCACGTCTATTTTTACTTCGCGATATTTTTCCGTTGCAAGATCGAGCAGATAAAGTTTTCCCCCCGCCTCAAAGACGATGTCGTCCGGGCCTATCGATGGGAAGTGAATATCGAAATCGCTGAAGTCCGTTATCTGCCGCGTCTGTTTCGTATTAATATCGTAAGCCCAGATGTTGGCTCTTTCATTTGTGCCACGGTCCGAAAGGAAGTAGATAGTGTTTCCATGCCACATCGGGAACTCGTCGTCTGCCGGATTATCCGTAATATTTTCCGCCGTACCATTTTCAAAATTATATACCCAGATGTCGGCTGCCCAACCGCCACGATATCTTTTCCATGTCCTGTATGCCTGAGACATGGGAGTGTAGGCGATCTTCTTCCCATCGGGAGAAATAGCACCGAACTCACCATAAGGGAGAGAAAGTTTTTCCGGCATCCCTCCTTCGTCGGAAACTTTGTAGAACTGGTCGTACCTTTGCCGGCCGCTTTCCATCGAGGAGGCGATGAGAAGATTCTTCCCATCTGGATACCAGTCGAGCATCCTGTCCGGGTAGCCGTGGTGGGTAATCCGAAGCGACATACCTCCTTTGGATGGGATGACGTAGACGTCGATGTTTCCTTCGTAATCTCCACTGAACGCGATCTTCGATCCGTCCGGCGAAAAGCGCGGAAGGATTTCTTCTCCGGCAGGAGTCGTTAGCCGATTGGCTGTTCCCCCTTCCTTCGGAGCGACCCACAGGTCGCCCGCATAGTCGAAGACGATCTGCGTTTTCGATACCGCCGGATATTGCATTAGTCTGGCATCAATTTGCGCCGCGGCTTGTTGGACTGCACCGGCAAACAGCAACGCCGCGAATAGTAAAGCTATTCTTTTCATACTACCACCTCAGGTTTGGTTTGGTGAAAACAAGATATAAAACATGGAAAGCCCACTTGCTTGATGTCCAATAAAGAGGTTTGTCGTTCCGACTGACCACGACGTAGTCGGGGGAATGGAGGAATCTTGTTTAGAATACCTCTTACTCCCTTTTCAAGAGATTCATGGAAGGATTCTTGCCGCGCAAAGCGTTCTCGAAATGAGAGATTAAGGTTTCTGTCTTAGACTTCACGCGCGCTGATTCGTTCAAGTGCATTTTAACCAAGATAACAGATACATACTCAATCTTCTTTAAAAAGTTACAGGCATCCGTGACGAAAAACTATAGCCTATTTCGGGTCTAATTCGTTATATTTAACGTTGGAGATCGGATCGACGCAACGGATATCAAGAGGTATTTCACGGTTTGTTGAACAAACAAATGTTGGGAGGCAAGGCTAATGACAGAAGTATCGGACGAAGAGCAAAGGGAATTCGATGAGGCTTACGAAGCGGCGTTGGATGAAGAGTGGAAAATGAAAACTTTAGAAAACGATCTGACTCCGGTAGTCAAAAGAATCATTCTGAAGAATTATCCCGAGACATTCCAATTGGAGTCCAAAGAATACGAAGCGCTCGACGGCATAGTCTGGAAACATATAGACAGGTTGGTGAGAGAAGTGAATAATATCGCGAACACCATGGCGGCGGAGAAATAAGAGTCAAGTGCAAATTAGACATCGAAGGCCTTTACCATTCAATTTCTGTAGTAACGAAAAGGGCATCCCGGTTTTTTGACAGGATGCCCTCTATTTAGGCCAAGAGAACACGAATGTTCCGCGACAGTTATCCCAAAGAATCTTATACCAACATCTTAAACCTGTTCAAAGCCTTTACATAATTTGCTCGTTCGAAAGCGGCGGGGTCGGCAACCGATTTCTGGCTCATGCTTCCCTTCATCTGCGTTATCGATTCATACTCATGCTCTTCAAGCCAGCGTGTCAGATCAGCGAGGACTTTTTCTATATGCCCGGGGCCGTTCTGAAGCAATGCCGAACACATCATGGTCACATCCGCCCCTGCCATAACCATCTTGACCACGTCTTCAGCTGTGTGAATACCGCTCGTTGCGGCGAGATCGGCTTTCAACTTTCCGTAAAAAATTGCGATCCATCTCATCGAAAGGCGGCTCGCGGTCGAATCGCTCAACGTAACTCCCGGCACAACTTCCAATTGATCGAGATCGATATCGGGCTGATAAAACCGGTTGAATAGCACCAGCCCGTCAGCGCCGACTTTGACAAGCTTTGCAGTCAAATTAGGCAAGGAGCTGAAGAACGGGCTCAGCTTCACCGCAACCGGAATTTTCACCGCATCTTTTACCGCGCCGAGAACCTCAATGTAACGATCCTCGACATCCTGGGAAGAAAGCCTCGGGTCTGTCGGGATATAATAGACGTTTAACTCCACCGCATCCGCGCCGGCCTCTTCGAAATGCTTTGCATACTTCACCCAGCCGCCGGAAGTTATTCCGTTCAAACTTGGAATTACCGGAATACTCAGAGACCTCTTTGCTTTACTGAGAAGTCCGACGTAAGCATCGGGCTCAAGGTTGTATTCGCTCGCCGCCGGCATGTACGTAAGAGCTTCAGGATGACTCTCAGTCCCGTAGTGCATGTAATGGTCAAGTTCGGCGCTCTCGTGAGCTATCTCCTCTTCGAAAAGAGAATACATAACAATCGCTGATGCACCCGCGTCTTCGAGGCGTTTCATGCTGTCGAGGTTTCTCGAAAGAGGGCTCGCCGATGGCACAATCGGATTTTTTAATTGTAATCCAAGATATTTTGTTTTAAGATCGACCATATTTATTTCTTTCCTTCAAACTATTTTAATTGAGAAGCTCAAGAGAAAGACTTTCCCTTCTCTTATAGACAGAGAAGGGAATGAGTCTAAAGTGTTGCTTAGTTCATCGCCGGTGAAGGCTTCGGAGCAGCGTCTGCTCCCGTCTTCTTTGGCTCGTATTCCTTGGATAACTGCTCGTACATTTTCCATCTTTCGTCGACGTCTTCCTGTGCAAGCTTCATCAATAAATCGACTTTCTCAGGATGAGTTTTCTTGAGAATGTTGAATCGGGTCTCGAGTGAAGTGAATTCAGTCACCGATCCTTTCGGGGCTTTCGAATCAAGTTTGAAGGGATTCTTTCCTTCGGCAGCCTGCCGTGGATCAAATCGGAATAAAGGCCAATAGCCCGTCTCGACGGCTACCTTTTGGTTCCTGGAGCCTTTAGACATATCGATGCCGTGCTCGATGCAGTGCGCATAAGCTATGATAATTGACGGACCATCATAAGATTCCGCCTCCATGAACGTCCGGACAGCCTGCGCATCGTTCGCACCCATTGCAACCCGGCCGACATAGACGTTCCCGTACATCATCGCCATCAGCGACAGATCTTTCTTCCGCATCGGTTTTCCGCTGGCAGCGAACTTCGCGACTGCGCCGCGTGATGTTGACTTCGACATCTGGCCACCTGTGTTGGAATATACTTCGGTATCCAGTACAAGTATGTTCACGTTTTTACCGGAGGCAATAACATGGTCCAGTCCGCCATATCCGATGTCATAAGCCCATCCGTCCCCGCCGAATATCCAGACACTTCTCTTTACGAGATTGTCCGCGAGACTCAAAAGACTTACGGCTTCAGGCGATTTGATCGAGGCTAATTTCTCCTTCAACGCCTTTACTCTGTTCCGCTGGTCGTAAATACCGGCTTCGTCGGACTGCTTAGCTCCGAGTAATTCCTTTACAAGCTGATCTCCGATTTGAGAAGATAATTTCTGAACGAGCTCTCTCGCCATCTCAGTCTGCTTGTCTACGGCGAGTCTCATTCCGAGTCCGAATTCCGCATTATCTTCGAACAGCGAATTAGACCATGCCGGTCCGCGTCCATCGCGGTTAACAGTGTAAGGTGTAGTCGGAAGGTTGCCGCCGTAGATCGACGAGCACCCGGTCGCATTTGCGACTAACATTCGATCACCAAACATCTGGGTGACGAGTTTTACATAAGGAGTCTCGCCGCAGCCGGAACATGCTCCCGAGTATTCGAAGAGGGGCTGCAGGAACTGTGAGTCCTTCACATTGTCAAACTTGATATTCCTGCGGTCAATTTCCGGGATATTCAAGAAGAAGTCGTAATTGACTCTCTCGGCTTCCCTTAAAGGCTGCTGTGGTTTCATGTTGATAGCTTTTACCTTCGTGTCGGCCTTGCTCTTGGCAGGACAGAACTCGACGCACAATCCGCATCCGGTGCAATCTTCGGGCGCCACCTGCAAAGTGTACTTCATACCTTTGTGCTCTGCACTCTTGAAATTGACAACCTTAAATGTCGGAGGTACGTTAGATAATTCAGAAGGTGAATAAACTTTGACGCGAATGCTTGCATGAGGGCAAATCACAATGCACTTGTTGCACTGAATACAAATGTCCGACTCCCAAACTGGAATCTCGAGTGCAATATTACGTTTCTCCCATTGTGCGGTTCCAGTTGGGAATGTACCATCGATCGACATTGCGCTGACCGGAAGTGAATCGCCTTTCCCGGCTATCATCGGCGCCGTAACTCTCTTGACATATTCCGGGGCGAGGTCTGAAACAACGGGCGGCAGCTCAATTACGCTCGTCACTTTGTCCGGTACTTTCACTTCGAACAAATTCGCGAGCGTCTGGTCGACTGCCTGGAAGTTCTGCTGAACAACCTGGTCACCTTTCTTGCCGTATGTCTTCTTGATCGATTTCTTGATCTGCTCTATCGCCTGTTCGCGCGGGAGCACTCCTGAGATTGCGAAGAAGCAGGTCTGCATTATTGTATTGATCCTGCTTCCCATGTTTGTCTCGCGTGCCACTTTGTACGCATCGACGACGTAGAATTTTAATTTCTTCTCTATGATCTGCTTCTGAATGTGCCTCGGAAGTTTATCCCAAACCTTGTCCGGTCCATAAATGCTGTTCAGCAGGAATACTCCGCCCGCAGCAAGTTTTTCCAAAACATCGAACTTCTCGAGGAAAAACCACTGGTGGCATCCCACGAAGCTTGCATTGCTGATAAGATAAGTCGAATGGATTGGCTTCGGTCCGAAACGGAGGTGCGAGATAGTTGTCGAGCCGGATTTTTTCGAATCATAGACAAAATATCCTTGAGCGTAGAAATCGGTTTCGCCGCCAATGATCTTGATCGAGTTCTTGTTTGCTCCGACTGTTCCATCCGCGCCGAGTCCGTAGAAAACGGCGCGTTTTACTTCGGATGATTCCGTGTCAAATAAAGGATCGTAATCCAGACTCGTATTGGTTACATCGTCAACTATGCCGACCGTGAAATGATTTTTCGGTTTGTCTTTCTTAGCTTCATCGAAGACCGCTTTCACCATTGCGGGAGTAAACTCTTTGGATGAAAGACCGTATCTTCCACCGATTATTCGCGGGAACGACTTAAGTGCCAGCTTCCCTGATGAACTTGTTTCCGATAAAGCGGTTACTACGTCGGTGTACAATGGCTCGCCTGTTGCACCTGGTTCTTTTGTGCGATCGAGAACCGCAATGCTCTTCGTTGTTTTCGGTAATGAATTCACGAACGCTTCAACCGAGAAGGGACGATACAGTCTTACTTTGACAAGTCCGACTTTCTCTCCTTTGCCCGTCAAATACTCGACGGTTTCATGAGCGGCCTCCGCGCCCGAGCCCATCATGACGATTACTCTTTCCGCATCTGGTGAACCGACATATTCAAATAACTTGTACGATCTGCCGACTACTTTCGCGAACTGATCCATCACGTCCTGGACAATTCCAGGGCAGGCTTCATAGAATTTATTTCCGGCTTCTCGCGCCTGGAAAAACACATCCGGATTTTGTGCCGAGCCGCGGAGAACAGGATGATCCGGTGACAGCGCCCGCTCACGATGTTTGCGAACGAGCTCGTCGCTGATGACCGCGCGCATCTGGTCATCGGTCAGCTGCTGAAATTTTAAGACTTCATGTGAAGTTCTAAAGCCGTCAAAGAAATGGATGAATGGTACACGGGCTTTCAGGGTTGCCGCCTGGGCTATCAACGCAAAATCATTTACCTCCTGTACCGAATTCGATGATAACAGCGCGAAGCCGGTTGACCTTGCAGCCATTACGTCGCTGTGGTCTCCGAAAATTGAAAGCGCCTGTGAAGCAACCGCTCTTGCCGCAATATGAAAAACTGTGGAAGTCAGCTCGCCGGCTATCTTAAACATATTCGGGATCATTAAAAGCAAACCCTGAGATGCTGTAAAGGTTGTTGTTAATGCTCCAGCTTGAAGGGCTCCGTGGACAGCTCCGGATGCTCCCCCTTCGCTTTGCATTTCTGCAACGAGCGGGATTGTTCCCCACAAATTAGGCCTGTTCTGAGCCGACCATTCGTCCGACCATTCCCCCATTGGGGACGATGGAGTAATTGGATAAATTGCGATTACTTCATTTAGTTTATGCGCGACATATGCAGCCGCTTCGTTACCATCAATAGTTACAATATTACCGGAGAAATCTGACTGTTTGCCATTCTTCCCGGGTTTATTCTCTTCAGCCATTTTTATTCCTTTTTTCAAAATACAGCGTGGTGAAATCTTATCCCGCGTGGCGGGACTTCCCGACGTATAAGACATCTCTGACGGGATACGCTGTATTTTATACAATTTGAATGCCACGAAGGGCACGCTGTTACTCCTTAAGTTTCAATGGATTACAGCGACATCGAATATGGAAAATTGAAATGCGGTGGCATTCTACCCCAGTAAAATTGCAGGTGAAAATCGTTAAGGCGCTGAGACATAAACGTACATAAAACTAAAACTTTATATGCGTCTCAGCGTCTTTGCAGCTTAGAAATCTTTTTTATTTTCCTGTTGCGCCGTTCTTGTTCTCCCAAACGTTATTGTCACGGTTTATATCCGGCATAACGTGATCGGGATCGATGACGACTTTATTTATTTTTCTCTGATCATATATCGGCAGAGTATAATTGTTTCCAAGGTACCACGCCTCTATCGGAACATTGAAGCTATCCGTTTTCTCATCTGAAAAAGTAACCAGTAGCTTCAGCGGCATTACAAGCCCGGCTTTGTTCGAAAGGTAAATAAGAGACTGTGTGGAATCAGAAACGACCGAATCGATGGCCTGATCTAGAACGTCAGTCGAATAAAACCAGCCGCGCCAAAACCAGCTCAAATCTTCGCCTGAGTAATCTGCGATGGTTCTGAAAAAATCAGATGGCTGGGGATGTTTGAATGCCCATCTTTGAATATAAGTCCTGAACCCAAGATCGAATTTTTCGGGCCCGAGGATCGACTCGCGCAGCAGCCTCAAGCCGAATGCAGTCTTGTAATATTCGAGGAAACCGTAATTGCTCGGTTTGATCTGGTCGGCATACGTCATGATCGGCTGGCCATTGATCGGAGAATTCATTCGTCGGGCGATTGTATCCGCATTTTCAATCCTTCTCTGAAATGATTTTTCCCCGTAATAATCATTACCCGAATAATAATTTATAAAAGTATTGATCCCTTCATCCATCCACGCATAACGGCGCTCGTCGCTGCCGACAGTCATCGGGAACCAGCTATGTCCGAATTCATGGTCGGTAACGAAATATAAACCCTGCCCTCTTGAGCGAACAGAGCAGAAGACGATCATCGGATATTCCATTCCACCTACAACCCCCGCAACGTTTGTTGCGACCGGGTATGGGAAATGATAATAGGTCGTGGAATAATATTTAAATGTGTGCCTCATGAATTCGACGTCTTTTTCCCATCCCGGGCCCCTTGCAGTGTCGGTCGAGATTCCTTCACGTGGATACACCGCCATCAACAAAATATTGTCCCAATGCGAGGCATCCCAGATGAACGCCTTGGAAGCCGCCCAGGAAAAATCACGGACATTATCGGCGTGGTACTTCCATGTCAGTTCGCCTTTGCCGGCGGGCCGTGTGCTCGGCTTAGCGATTTCATCCTCCGAAATAACGTGGACCGTAGAATCCACCTTTCTTGCAAGGGCGAGCCTTTCCCTTTCCGTTCTTGTCAAAACCTGTTCCGGATTTTGCAGGACTCCCGTCGCGACAACCACGTAATCCCGTGGGGCAGTTATTTCGACATTGAAGTTGCCGTACTCGAGATAGAATTCACCTTCACCAAGATAAGGAAGTGGATTCCAGCCGTTAACGTCGTCATACACATACATCCGCGGATACCATTGAGCTATTTCATAGATTGTTCCATCCTTCGACTCAAATCTTCCCAGACGATCCGATCCATACTTCGGAACCACAAAAGACCACTCAATCTGCAGCTCGATTTTTCCGCCTCGCGCAGGAATAGGTTCCATGAGATCCACTCTCATCCTCGTATCATCAACGATATAATGCGATTGAACTTTCTTGCCGTTCTGCATGACGATTATGCTGCTCAACTCGTCGCCGCCGTTCTGAAAAGCTCCTCTGTACCGACTGCGTGGAGAATCAAATTCATAACTCCCCCGGCTCTCCTCTTTGAAAAGATTTTGATCCACCTGGAGCCACAAGTGATCCAGTGACTCCGGAGAGTTGTTTGTATAGGTAATCGTTTCGCTCCCGGAAATCTTACTTTCAGTTGTATCCAGTGAAACCTTTATTGAATAATCTGCTCGCTGTTGCCAATACCCCGGCCCCGGCCTTCCGTCGGAGGTGCGGACATCATTCGGTGCAGGCAGGCTTAAGGGTGAAAAAATAGTTCCGCTCGACTGCGCAGAAAGAATAGATGCCGTCAATAGTGTTGCTGCAATAACCAGTGTAAATCTCATGGAGAGGTCTCCTCGGTTTGTTTGTTCTATTTTATGGAGAGACATTTAGATTGGAACAACCTGTCTACTCCTCCTTTTACAATATTACATTAAATTTATAATAAATGGGGTTAACAGAAAAAGCCGGTAGATATTTATTTTATGTGTGACCGGATGAATAGGACTTTATTTAGTCGCAAAAGTTTTAACCTAAATAAGTCCATAATCCAAATATTAATAATAGGATTCATCGACACTGGAAGGACGCGCCACGTTATCGGCTGCTTAGCCGAAACGACCGGTGATATAATCTTCTGTTTGTTTCTTTTTCGGCCGCGTGAACATGTCGCTGGTCGTACTGAATTCAATAAGCTCCCCTAAATAGAAGAAAGCCGTGAAATCGCTCACACGAGCGGCCTGCTGCATGTTGTGTGTGACAATGACAATGGTGTAGATACTCTTCAGTTGGAAAATTAGTTCTTCAATCTTTGCGGTTGAAATAGGATCGAGTGCGCTTGCCGGCTCATCCATAAGAATAACTTCAGGATTCACCGCAAGTGTCCTTGCGATGCAAAGCCTCTGCTGTTGTCCGCCCGAGAGACTTGCTCCGGACTTGTGCAAAGAATCTTTTACTTCATCCCAAAGCGCAGATTGAACCAAGCTTTTCTCGACCACCTCGTCAAGTTCTCTTCTGGAATGCCTGCCGGTAAGTTTCAATCCCGCAACCACGTTATCGTATATCGACATAGTCGGGAAGGGATTCGGTTTCTGAAACACCATCCCGATTTTTCTTCTTACAAGAACCGGATCAATGTTCGGACCATAAATATCCGTTCCATCGACAAGGACTCTCCCTTTTAAAGACGCGTTGCGAGCAAGTTCATGCATTCTGTTCAAAGTCCTCAGAAAGGTTGTCTTACCGCAGCCGGACGGCCCAATAAAAGCCGTGACCATATTTTTTGCCATGGAAAGGTTAATGCCCTTAAGAACTTCAACATCTCCGAAGTACGCCCTGAGGTCTTGCGAAATGATTCCGGAATTTATACCAGAGATATTCGTCATACTACCTGTTCATATTTTTGTCTGGAAAATGCTCTGACGGCGAAATTAACTACAAGTATACTGAGAACAAGAATAAGAGCTCCTGCCCATGCCTGCCTGTGCCAATCTTCGTAAGGTGAAATCGCGTAATTAAAAATCTGTACCGGCAAACTCGAAATCGGCTGAGTAAGTCCGTAGCTGAAAAAAGCATTATTGAAACTGGTGAAGAGAAGCGGGGCGGTTTCACCAAGTACCCTTGCCCCGGCAAGCAAAATGCCGGTAATTATTCCGCTCTTCGCGCTCCTGAGCACGACAGAAAGGACAGTTCTCCAATAAGGAACGCCGAGTGCGAGCGAAGCTTCTCGAATTGATAACGGAACGGTCTGGAGGATTTCATCAGTCGTCCGAATAATCGTCGGTATCATCATCACGCCAAGAGCAAATCCTCCTGCAATCGCCGAAAAACTTTTCATCGGGAGGACAACTACCGTATAGGCAAACACACCCATGACAATTGACGGGGTTCCGTTGAGTACATCTGCAACGAATCTTGTTACCGTAGATAATTTACTGTGAGGAAATTCACCGAGAAAAACTCCGCCCAACAAGCCGACCGGTATCCCCATAAGTGATGCGAGCCCGACAATATAAAGAGAGCCGATAATCGCGTTGCCCATCCCACCGCCCGCCTCCCCCACCGGAGCAGGTCTATGTATAAAAAAATTCAGATTGATTGACGACGCGCCTTTGAAAAACAAATAGCCTACGATGAGAATAAGAGGAAAAAGTACAATCAAGATACTTGACGAAAAGAGGGCGGTAATGAGATTATTTAAAACCTTCCTTCGCCAATATGCAAATCCGCTTCCCGAGAAACCCGTTGCGTTCATTTTATCCCGGTCGTTCGCCAAATCAACCACCTCGCTATCGCATTAACCAAAAGCGTAATCAATAAAAGAATAAATGCTACGGCGACCAACGCAGAAAGATATGAATCGGAGGTTGCTTCCGTAAATTCGTTCGCAATTACAGCCGCCATCGTATAACCCGGGTCCAGTAAGGACTTGCTGATCTGAGGTGTATTCCCGATCACCATCGTCACTGCCATGGTTTCTCCCAAAGCCCTCGCTAGTGCAAGAATAATTGAGCCGAATATTCCGCTCCTCGCGTAAGGAAGCGCAACCTTCTTCATCGTCTCCCATCTTGTTGCTCCGAGGGCGTACATCCCTTCCTTCAAGGGAGTTGGAACGGTACTCAGTACCTCCGTCGAAACCGAAATAATAAACGGCACTATCATTATGGCAAGTACTATAGCTGCCGTCAGAAAGCCAATGCCTAGCGGATAACCTTTAAAAAAAGGAAGAAATCCAAATTTGCTGGTTAGAAAAGGGTCAACTTCATTTGCCATCAGCGGAGACAATATAAAAATTCCCCATAAGCCGTAAATGACACTTGGTATTCCTGCCAGAAGCTCAACGAGCGGCTGGAGAAGACGCTTAAGCCACTTCGGCGACATTTCAGCAAGGAAAAGTGCAGTTCCAATTCCTAACGGTGTGGCAAGAAGAAGAGCGAGAAACGATGTAACGACTGTCCCGTAAATAAACGGAAGCGCCCCAAAAACACCGCTCACAGGATCCCAGGTGGTCCCTTTGATAAAATTCCAAAAACCTAGAGACTCAAATGCAGGAAGAGAAGAAACGTAAAGCTGAATCCCAAGCCAAACCAGTAAGATGACGACGCTTGCCGCAAAAAAACCCACGACGGACTTAAAAACGCGGTCCGCACTGACAAAAGATTTCTTTTCTAATTTTATCGTTGGTTGAGGCAAAAAAACATTCTCTATTTCTACAGCCATGTCTTCAAAGTAGCCAGAGGCATTGACTTAGGTATTAAGTTAATGTTAACAAAACATTAAGCGGATTTGACAATCGGTACCGCCAACGTAATTGACAAGACTAAAACCGATTAAAATTCCAATACGAATTCTGTTTTGAATTAATCCTCCACTTCGGTAAAGAACTAATAGATCTTGCAATTAATTCCCGCGGAGTTCAGATTAAACAGATTCGTTCAGCTTAAGGCAATCCCCAAATCTTCCGTAGTACCCATTCAACTCCAAGCAAGAAGAATACCAGCGCAAGAAACGGCAGAGAAGAAAGTATTTCAAATTTTTTCTCGCTTGTCTGCGCCACCGGCATTCTCCATTCCTCTTTAATCGGAAGTCCACTGTCAACAAATTCCTGTGGGGTTAAGAATTTTCCCCCAGTAACTGTCGAGATCTGTTTTAAGAGTCTCGCATTCATGGAAGTTTGGATAAACTCGGTGTTCAACGACTCAACCGCGATCGTCCCGCTATCTGTCCCTAAAAATCTCGAACCTGATTTTGCCTGCGCATAATAAGAATATCTCCCTTCGCCTAGACCGCTTACACTTCCGGTGTAACTTCCGTTATCATTCTGATTTAACTGCACGTCGCTTGCCGTTTTTTTTGTCGCTTCGTTCTTAATGGTCACATCGACGAGCGCATTGCTTATTGGAGAACCGGTTTGATCGGCAAGGAGCGAGATGAAGTTTACTGTTTCCGAAGGGTCATACTTTTTTTTATCTGTATTTACGGTAAGAAGCTTTTGTCTCCCGCTGTTGATCAAGTTTCTTATGAGAGTGACGAGGAAATCCTGAAGGAAGTCGTTTCTCAGGCCACTGATCGGACTCATTAATTGCACCCTCCATAATCCGTACGCCAGGAAAGCGGCGCTCTTTCCCATTTCGCTGACGAGAAAGACCGGAGATGACATCCTGGTTCCATTCAAGACCGGAACTGCGAGAGATACGGCGCCATAGGATGGCTTGCATTCTATCCTCTGGTAATAAAGGGGTGGAATCAAACTTGAATTTGCCTCGATCAATGTGGAAAGTGGTCCCAAACCTATTAGAGATCCATCCGAAGCCACAGGCGATATTCCGACTTGCAATTCTCCGCCTCCCAGGCCCGGCAAACCCTGGACAACGAAAGGCAGTCGAGGAAGAGAGCCGACCTGCTCCGGCGAAAAATTCTTTCCGGCAAAATAAGCGTAAGCAACTCCACTTGAATTCAATAAGGTACGGATCCGGCGAAGCGTTTCTCCGGATTGTCCGTTAGGAAAATCGTAAAGCAATACGGCGTCATACTTTTGCAATAATATTTCACTGACGCGGCTGGAGTTGTTTTCATGGCCACTATCGTTCGGCGCGTAAAAATTATCTCCATCTTTCTGAATTAGGGCTTCTAAATTAAAGTCTTCATCCGATTCAACATTCCTTCTTAGAAATGCAACATCTGAAGCGGGCTCGCCCCCCACAAGAAGAATCGAATATTTCCCTTTCAAAACATCCACAGATGTTGAAGCCGAATTATTTCGTTCATCAAACTCACCTTTCAAAGGGAGAACGTGAGCGGTAAGGATATGCGTACCGACTTCTTTCGGAGTATAATCGAATGAGACCTCAATATTGCCTTCATCCGCCAGAGTAATTCTCTTCGAATCAACTACCCTGCCGTCTTCCAGCAATTGAGCTGTGACAGACACGCCTCCGAAGCCAAACGAACTAACGACAGCATTCACAACGCTCTTCCTGCCCAAATATATCGAAGGGGCTGGAATCACTTCTCGTACGACAATGTCTTTCGGTTGAGTTGAATCTCCAATTCCAATCGAAAAGATGGGGAATGATAAGCCCCTGGCAATATCGATTGGATTTTCCCCAGTGTTATAATTTCCATCAGTCAATAAAATCGCAAATGCGGATCGCGCATTCGTTTCCAGTCTTGCGGATTCCCGGAGAGATGATTCTATATTGGTAAGCGGTTGATCGAACTTTAATGAATCTAAATTGTTCGACTTCATGATATCCCCTCCGAATACAATCGGAACCACATCGAATTGTTTGGACAGGTCATGAAAAGTTTTGCTCCCCAACAGGTTTCTCATCACACGGGCTCGCTGAACTGGACCATCATATAGCGACATGCTCTTTGAGTCATCGGCGAGGAGATAAACCTCACGCTTCTTTTCGTGAACATTAATTATGTCCGTCGCAAGGTTAGCAGCTACAATGAAGAGGAGAAAGAACGATATCGAGCGCAAAATGAAAAGGAAAACCCGTTTTGTTTTGGTAATTTCTTCAATCTTTCGATACATCAAGTAAGCCAGCCCCGACGAGACGAGCGCAAATAGGAATAAGACATAATATGGGATATCGAAACGTATCTCCCCTAACAGCAACCCTAATGGCATGTTCATTTCAGGTAAAGTGCCTTAGCGACTTTGATTGATCCCCCCGCGTCGATTCTGACTAAATACGCTCCGCTGCTGACATCATGACCGTTGTCCGCTCTGCCATCCCAGGCAAATTCCTGATAGCCGGCTGACAGGCCGCCATTGAAAATGGTCCTCACTTTGCGGCCAAGGATGTCGTAGATATTAATGCTGACGTTAACCCCGGTTCTCAAAGCAAAACTGATACGGGTCTCTGAATTAAAAGGATTCGGGTAATTGCTGAACAGCAAAAGATTTTCCGGTGATTGTTGAAGATATACCATCCACGCCGGAACGTTGAACGGTGACGCCGAGCCATAATATGGTACATCGATTTTATTTCCATTTGAATCAACAAGGGAAAAATAAAATAACAAACTACCGGAAAGAGTACTTTGAGCCGGAACTTTAAAAACGTACTGGCCCGCTGTATCGGTCAGCGAGACGGTAGCCGTGGAATAATGTGTCCCGTCGGTCGAATAATAAGCACTGCTTTGAGCGAGGTCTACTCCAAAAGCGCTGAAGGCTCGTACCGCGAAATATGTAGATTGATTCTTCTGCCAGAATGTGAAGTAATTAGAGCCTACCAGTTTGAGACTTTGTATTGCGTTCCACGCGTTCACTATTCCCCAACCGTAGAAGTTATTCGGATAGGCTGAGGTTCTCGCCGGAAAATTCGGATCTTTCACCTCGACTGCCGTGCTCTTAAGCAAATCAATTACCTGCATCGGTGTGAAATCAGGCCGAACAGAAAGGATTAATGCCGCGACGCCGGCAGTGATGGGAGTAGATAACGATGTGCCGCTCACATATTCATAAGTATCGGGCCCCGGCACACAGGCAGCGTAATCGCTGCTGCCATCAGCTACAAGATCGGGTTTTATCCTGTTGTCATTGGTTGGTCCGGTGGAGCTGAAACCTGTCAGGGCGTCATTCCAGTCAACGGCTCCGACAGATAGTATGCTGTCAGCGTCTGCAGGGACATCCATGGTGCCGATCACGCCGTTTCCGTTGGTCTCATTGCCCATTGCCTGAACGACGACAACTCCCAATTCCGCCGCGCGGGTAGCAGCGACACTCGAAAGAGATATTCGTCCGTTGAAATCTCCTTTCGACCAATAATAAGATTCCGCGGAATCGGTAGCCCCGGACGAATCGACAAAAATGTTATATGCAACGGAAGAAGAGACCACGTCCACTCCTCGCGCCTCCATCCATTCAATTCCTTCAACCCAATTATCCTCTTCCCACTTAAAGTCGCTTACCGGAACATACTCGGTTTTGGCAAGCATATAATCCGATCCATATGCGACCCCGACGAGATTCCCTGGCGAATACCCGCCGAGTACGGAAAGAGTTATAGTACCATGATTGTCCTGGTCCGAAGCGTCTCCCGCCTGATTTGCGGTGATAGAATCATTCTGAATGAAGTCATGCTCTCCCACAATTTTTATATTTTTTAATGCATCGTGAGTTTCATATCGAAACCCGGCGTCTAACATTCCAACTAGCACACCGGTGCCATTTATTCCGAGGGAATGTACCTGCGGAATTCCGCTAAGTTCAAACTGTGTATAAGAAGGTCCATAAAAACTCGAATCACCCGGCTGTGCGCCTGCTGAGACTTTATTGAAGCCACTGCCGAAAGCGGGGGTTGCTTTGATCGGCTTTATGGGATTTGTATATACGGCAACTTCTTTTATGGCAGTGACAAACGAAAATCTTTCCGCTTGAGCAAGATGGGCTGAATCCGCAGTCACTACTGCCGCATTAAACCACCTGCTTGTTCCTACAGGAGTCAAACCGATCGATGTCAAACTATCTAAGTACGGCTGATACACCGTGAAATCAGAAGTCGAAATAACTGAAGAAGAAGAGAGGACCTTCAAACGTCGATTAATTGCACGCTGGGTGAGGACTCCGCTTTCCACCAAATATCTTTGGTTCACTTCAGCATTTGTCCTGGCGGACCCTTTCGGGAAAAAGCGCATTGACGCTTCCACATTCGGTTTATCTTTGAAGAAAACCCAATATTTATTTTGGGCGGATAACTGCGGTAAGAAAATCATCGAACCCGAAAAGAACAACAGCAAAAACGCGCGGAAGGTTTTCACTTCTCAAGCCTCAAGAAGGCGTCGAACAATCTCCGGGGTAGTTATACTCTCCGCTTCAGCGTTGAAGTTGGTGATAATCCTATGACGCAAAACTGAAAGGGCAATCTTCTTTATGTCATCAATGTCAGGGCTGAAACGGTTTTCAAGTGCGGCAATTGATTTTGCAGCGAGGATTAAATATTGAGATGCCCGGGGTCCTGCGCCATAACTCACATACTGCTTGATAAACTCGGGAGCTGAACCGTTTTGCGGACGTGTCCGGTTCGAGAGCCCGACAGCAAATTTTACGACAGATTCTGAAACAGGAACTCGTCTCATGAGATCCTGGAAATAAAGGATCTCGGAGCGGTCTATCACTTTTTTGACAACCGGGACATATTCGCTTGTCGTATTCTGGACGATCTTTACTTCTTCCTCTGAAGAAGGATAATCAAGCCACAAGTTGAACATGAATCGGTCTAGTTGTGCTTCCGGAAGTGGATAGGTCCCTTCCTGTTCGATCGGATTTTGTGTTGCTAATACAAAGAAAGGCGGTTCAAGCTGAAAGGTCTCTCCTGCCGCCGTCACCCGGTACTCCTGCATAGCTTCGAGCAGCGCACTTTGAGTTTTTGGCGGAGTCCTGTTTATCTCGTCGGCAAGAATGATGTTCCCAAAGAGAGGGCCCTTCACAAATCGGAATCCCCTTTCTCCGGTGGTGACATTTTCCTCAATGATCTCCGTGCCAGTTATGTCACTCGGCATCAGATCCGGAGTAAATTGAATCCGGCTGAATTTTAAGTTCAACGCATCCGCAAGTGTTTTCACGAGAAGTGTTTTCGCTAATCCGGGGACTCCGATCAAAAGACTGTGTCCGCGCGACAAGATGGCCACAAAAATTTGCTTGATGATTTCATCTTGTCCGACAATTACCTTAGAAACTTCAGCACGAAGCTCGGAGAAACTTTTATTTAGCCTTGCAATCCCTTCGACATCTGAAGATTTCTTTTCCTTAAGAATACTTTCGCTCAATTTTAAATCCTTGTTTTATCCCCAGTTGATTCTTTTTCCATCAGGATCCAGTACTTCTATTTTGCCAAACTTGGCTAGTTTAGTTGATATCTCCTTTGAATTGCCACTCAAAACGATTGCGAGTTTCTCCGGCTTTATATATTTCATAGCAGAAGAGCGTATGTCTCTCGCAGTAACCTTACGGATACTCTCCCGGTAGTTCTTGTAATAGTCCTTCGGCAAGTGATAGAGTTCCAACGCTATCACCCTGCCGGCAACTTGCTGGGGCGTTTCTAATTGAATCGGGAAGAGCCCGGCCAGATAATTTTTCACCATTTCCAATTCTTCTTTGGAAGGATTTGTTTTACGAATTCGATCCAATTCTTTAAGAACTTCAATTATAGTTTCATCCGTTACTTCATTACGGACATCAGCAGAGACCTCAAACGGTCCGGGAAACATTCTCGCATCAAAGCCGCTGCGCCCGCCATAGGTATACCCGTGTGCCTCCCGAAGGTTCATGTTGATTCTGGAGCTGAAATAACCGCCGAGAAGAGTATTCATCACAAAGACTTTCAAATAATTCTTATCGGTCCTTGCAATGCCAACCCCGCCTATTCTCAAGGCAGATTGGACAGCAGCGGGCTTGTCGACTATTACGACTTTATCTTTTGAAAAGTTCGGGACACCCAGCGGCAAAGAAGAAGATTTTCTTTTACCTTTCCACTTTTCAAAATAACGAGATGCATATTTCTCTGCTTCCTTTGGAGTTATATCGCCGGCAAAGACCATAAAGGAATTATCCGGCGTGTAGAATCCCTTTTGAAATGAAATCAAGTCCTCGCGCCTTATTGCTTTAATTGATTCTTCAGTACCACTCGCGCGGCCTCCATACGGGTGACTCCCGAACACCACGGAAGCAAAGCGGGTGTCCGCAAGATAACCGGCATCCGCTTTCATTTGTTGCAGAGAAGCGACTCGCTGAATTTTAACCCTTTCCAATTCTTCTTCAGGAAAAGAAGCGTGCAGGATTATATCCTGCAAAAGATCAATCGCTGTTGTCAAATGACTTTTCAGGACTGAAACAAAAACCTGGCTCGAATCCCATGAAGAGTTGCTTGAAAGCGAACCGCCGACGTAATCTATTGTCTCGGCAATCTGAGTTGCAGTACGTTCTTTTGTCCCTTTCGTTATCAACTCGCTTGTAACACTGGCGAGGCCGGGCAAATTTCTATCAAATGTGGAACCGCCCCTGACGACAAATCCGGCCGTGACAATCGGCAAAATATGATTTTCAACGACAAAGAATTTGAACCCGTTTGAGAACTTCTTCTTAAAGAATTTCGGGAACGATACTTTACTCGCGGGAGTGGGCTCCGGGGGTTTCGACCTGTCTATGACACGAGAAGTTTTATTTGCTGATTTGGGTTTTATATTTTTCAAATTATTGTCCTGGAAGAGCTTAGTATCCATTCAGAATTGGTTTTCATTGACTACCATCGACGGGCAAATAATTTAAAACAATCCTTGCGTCTTTCTTCAACAATTCTTGAGCAACTTCTCGCATCATCGAAGGTGTGACCGCAAGTTCTCGGTCAACTTCAGAGTTTATCATATCGACATGGTTGAAAAATGTGTGATAGTGAGCTAACGCGTCGGCGACCCCGTTATTCGTGGAAAGCCTCCCGACATAAGAAGAAAGGGTCGCGTTTTGGGCCTTATTAAATTCGTATTGAGTGACTAAAGAGTCCTGAAATCTTCTGATTTCCTCGTCAAACATTTCCAGGACTTCCTGTTCCGTATGTCCGGGAGCTATAAATCCCGTGAACATAAAAACTCCCGCTTTCTCCATTCCTTCAACAGACGCATCATAATCGGAGACGGCCTGCGTTTCGTAAACTAATCTTTTATATAATCGTGAGCTGTTGCCATCCGATAAAATTTTCCCGATTTGACTAAGAGCGTAGTATTCCGGTGATCCTTCGGGCGGGACCTTGTACGCGACGAACAGTCCCGGAGAAGGTACATTGCCCTGCATTACCTCGGTCCGTTCGCCATGAAGGTTTTCATCTTCGAATGAAACCGGCGCTATACTCTCCCTGCTTCGCGGAATATCGGAAAAATATTTCGCAACAAGGTTTTCGGCATCTTTGAAATCTATGTTGCCGCTTATTACGAGGACCGCATTATTCGGACAGTAATGCCGCTCGTAGAATTCCCTGACATCTTTCATTGTTGCCGCGTTTAGATCTTCCATCGATCCTATTACCGGCCAATTATACTGTCCGATGGGGAAAATAAGATTTTGTAGTTTCGCTGAAGCGTCACCGTAAGGACGATTGTCGATACGCCACCGCTTCTCTTCCTTTACAACTTCTCTCTGAGTCGAAAGGGCTTCCTCGGTCACGGTGAATTTCAGCATTCTATCGCTTTCCAGCCACAGAGCAAGAGGAAGCTGGTTCGACGGGAGAACTTCGTAATAATTAGTAACGTCTTCAGTCGTGTATGCATTATTGTAGCCTCCTGCAAGTGAAACATATTTGTCAAAAGCCCCTTTCTTCACATGCTCGGAACCCTCAAACATCAAATGCTCAAAGAGATGGGCGAAACCTGTCTTGCCATTCTTCTCGTTCTTCGACCCGACATGATAGCACACATCGACCGCAACGACGGGCATAGAGAAATCTTTACGAAGAATGACGGTGAGTCCGTTCTCTAATTTATATTCTTTGAAATCGACCTTGACTTTCACCCTCTTGGGCAAAGGAGCAGACCAGCTTCGATGTGCCGATTTCTTGTGAGCAACCAACATTAGTTTAAAATCCGTTCTTCGTAATTATAAAAACAATAATTCCCCGGATATGAGACTTTCACAGGCTTCCATAGAAACTTCACCTCTGCCAATTCTCTGGAAAATCATTTGAAGAAAAGTCATCCAAGCTGCATCGAAGATCGGATTGAAACCGATCTCAGCTCATAATTTTCAAATAAATCTGACTCTTGAGTTTGTTGATCCACTCAAGGTAGGCCTGGTTTTGTCTCATGGAAAGGGCCATGTTGGAAAGCCGGCTGTAATCTTCGTCCAAATCTACCTTGTGAGGGAGGATCCGGTTCCTTAAATAAACGATATGGTAGCCGTAAGATTTACCATAAGTTACTTTTTCCGGCATGCTGATCTCGCCGACTTTCAGCTTGTTCACCGTGGCAAGAAATGAAGGCTCCAACTGATCGATCGTAACTGTCCCGAGGTCCCCGCCTAAATCCTTCGTATCCTGGTCCTGGGAATATTCACGGGCAAGGGCTGCGAAGTTGGCTCCCTCCATCGCTCGGGCCCTCAGTGAATCCAACAAAACTATAACGGAATCATCGTCCGTTTGCAGGTGTGGTATTTGAATTAAAATGTGTCTTACGTGTACCTGGTCTCCACGACGCTCCAGCAGCTGTATGATGTGAAAACCAAATTGGGTTTCAACGATATCTGATATTTCACCAGGTTTCATCTCAAATACTGCGTGCTCAAACTCAGGAACAAATTGTCCGCGTTTAGCCCAGCCAAGATCGCCTCCCGACGATGCGCTACCCGGGTCTTGGGAATACTTCTTCGCAAGAGCGGCGAAATCGGCGCCTGCTCTTAAAGAATCCAGTATAGATTTCGCGAGTGAATATGCCTCCTCGCGTGCTTTTGTACTCGGTTTCGGAATTACAAAAATATGACTCAGCGTAACTTGTTCAGGAACTTGAGGAAGGCTGTCTTTATATGTGTCAAAAAAATTATGTACTTCGACCGCAGACACTTTCATATCTCCGAATTTCTGCTGTTTCAATTTTTCAATGATCATCTGCTTGCGCATGTCATCCACAAATTCAGAGCGAATCTTGCTTATCGACATCCCATAGACTTCTTCTACCTTTTGCTCACTGCCGAGTTGTTTTGTCAAATTCTGGATCCTGGAATCAAGTTGTCTATTTACTTCGTCATCGGTGACAGTAACGCTGTCTAAAATTGCCTGGGCCAGGATGAGTTTATCATCAACCAACGCCTCTAGAACCCTGCTGCGGAGTTGAGGATCGGAAGGATCTAACTTATTCTGATAGGCACTCAATTGGACCTGGTAATCCATTTCCGACTTCAAGATAATTTCATTACCGACAACTGCAACAATCTTGTCGAGCACCGGTTTGCTTTGCGCTTGGACAAATCCGGCAAGCGCGACGACGGACAAAACAATCTCACAAATCTTTTTCAAATAAGTCATTCCTCGATGCTAGTGTCTTTAATAGCAACACTCGGATCAATTTGAAAATTTCCGACTAATCGAAGTGAGTCCAGCAAGGAATGGTAAAGCTGCCGTCTCTTCTCAATTATCATTCTCTCTTTGATTCGTGGAGCTGCATATTCAAGTGGAAGCGGATCGCCGATGTTTAACTTCTTAATTATCTCTATCACATAGTTTGAACTGTCGACTTGGATGGGAAAAGAAACCTTGCCTTCCTCAAGAGATCGAATGACATCCCAAATTGCAGGTTGCATGCTCGAAGACGTGACGTATGCGGAATCCTTGACGTCAATAATGGCGTTTGTCGGTATATCATTGAACATCTCGTTCCATGACGACCCTGAAACGAGTGCATTTCTAAACGATACCGCAAAGCTTCTCTTATCGAATGCAGCGAGATTTACACAAGCGATCTCATCAGTTGCACGAAATTCGATTCGGTGAGAATTGTAATAATTAGTAATTTCATCTTGAGACAATTCGATCGGAGCTTCGTACACTTTTTTGTTTAGAAGCATTGTCACCGCGAGCTGCCGGGCATATTCCGATACGCTTTCCTTGAATTCGGTTGCATCATCAAGTCCTTCTTTTTTCGCCTCATCATAAAGAATCTGCTGATTGACCCAATTAGAAACGTAATTCCTGACAGAGTACGCGGAACTCGTATCAACGTGGGTCGCTACATTCTTCATGTAAAGCTCGGAATTATTTACGGATGCCAGAAGACGCCCGGTTTCCTGATGGCGGGAACATCCCGCCATCAAAACTGCCGATCCTATCATCAAACATGCCAACCAACTTCTCATTATTGTGCAATAAGATCATGGAACGTTTTGTTATCAATTTGAACACCGAATTGTTTCCTCAAGCTCTCTATCCAGTCGTCTTGAATTTTCTTCGACTCGGCTTCTTGATAATCTGAGGATACCTCGGCACGCGCTTCCTCAAAGGTTTTCGGCGCGGAAGGAACAAACTTGTTTACTCTTATTATTGAATAACCATTTTCAAATCTAATTGGTCTGCTGAATTCTCCTTCCTTCATCGTCATCGCGGTAACGGAAAGAGCATTGGCTGAATCAGCAAACAATCCCCACTGCCCGTCTTTTTCAGACATGCCTGGGCGCTTTGTATATTTTGCAGCCAGCGAATCTAAATTCCCTCCCGCTTTCAATGAATCGTAAATGAAGTTCGAAAGGCTGTCTGAAAATACTTCAATTTCACTTAGGTCAACCCGGTTCGGCCAGTTGTATTTACCAATATGATCAAAATAGTATGGCTTTAGAACGCTGTCCGAGGAAACGACTTTCCCCCATACATTTTTCTGTTCAATTTGATAGATCAGAATTCCATTTTCATATTGCTTGATAAGGGAATCGAACTCGGTGTATGTGGGAGCTTCTAAGTCGGCGTAATAACTAAGGAGCGTTGGCGCCACTGATTCATCTACGAGCGAACTCAGGTTCTGCCAGTTCATCGGTGTGGTTTTGGGACCATCTCCAGTTCTCGCAATGGACAAAAATGTATCAATCGTCCCTGCAAACTTATCGAATGTAAACAATGTTTTTTGTAGATCCGCAGGTATGAGTATCGAATCAAAGTCGGTTCCAACAAATCCTTTAGTGGAATCTATCTTGCTGTAAAGAAACCTTAATGTCTCATTATCAACCTTGTAATTGTATTTCGCCTTGAGTTGATCTTCAAACGCTGGGAGGTCCAGCTTATATCCGCCGTTCAAATAGGTTTCTCGTATTTTATCCTTTGCCTCAGCGAAAGAAGGGGGCTGCTTCACATCCGTTAATTTAATTATATGGTAACCGAAACGGCTTCTTATGGGACCTGCAACCTGTCCGATTTTCAAATCGAACGCCGCTTCATCAAATGGCCTAACCATCATACCGCGTGAAAAAAATCCGAGGTCGCCCCCCTTCTGAGCCGAATACTTGTCTGAAGAATTGTCTAAAGCTAGTTTACTGAAATCGACACCCTGTTTTATCGAGTCAATAATTGCAAGAGCCTCATTGTAGGCCTTCAAGGTGTCGTTCGGTCCAGTTCCCTGAATTGGGATAAGAATATGGCTGGCGCGAATGCTCTCGACCCGCGGTCTCCTGTCGGTCAATTTGATGACAAGGTATCCGTAAGACGTCCTTACCGGAAGGGATCCGGTTTCACCTGGATTGAGGGAATACAGTAAATCCTCAAATTCCCGTCCTCCTTTATATTGCAAATAGTTACCAGCAGTAATGTAATAAGTATCCCCTCCCTTATATTTCCGAATTAATGAATCTACAGGAGTTCCCGCTTTGAGTTCCTTTATAACATCAACCGCTTCATCGTACGCTTTCAGAGTATCGTCTGATCCGCCAGCAAAGGGTATAAATACCTGGTCCGCCCTAACCTCATATTTCTGGCGATCATAGATTTCTTTGACTTCGGGTAAAGTGAGCTCATGCTCCAATACATAACTCACGGCAAGCTCATCTTCATATCCCTTCAGCTCTGCCTTCACTTCAGGATCGTCCTGAATGCGCTCTGCCTTTGCGTCGAGAAGCTTTAGGTTATAGTCAACCAGAAGATTGAGAAATTTTTCCTTGCTCTCTGCTGATTGAGTTGAATCGGAACCAGCAAGGTAATTTGTCGAATATTGTTGCTTGAATTCACCGTAAGTAATCTTCTTGTCTCCCACTACCGCAATAACTTTTTCATTAATATCTGAACTGGCTGCGCAGCCGGCGACAACGATACCTAGTAACATAAGGTAAAAAGAATTTTTAACTGGCATTCAGGAAACCTCCAATTTGATTAAAACGTAAGTAAAATCATAAATAACAAGCCTCTGAAAATCAAGGTAAGCATCAGTGCTGAAAAGAGATATAAGAATATGGTCGAGGGAAATCTTCCCGGGTTTCAGGTTTAATTTCTAGGGCTACAAAGCTCTTTCGAAAAACTTATTTGCGATGACGAGGTAAGTTGAATTTATTTATTAATTTCACCTGCTAAAACAGCTCGGCCAACCCTTACATAATGTCCCACAAAAAATAATTTATTGCTGAAATAAATATTCTCTTGAGTTCCATTATTGCAATTTATTTTCTCGTTCTTTATTTTTGTTTGCTTTTTATGCGGGCCAAATTTTTTTGTAAAAAATATGTTGTGTGAAGCGCCGAAATGATCGCTTTTCTAATCGGAATGATTACGGGGATTGTTATCTCAATCCCAATTGGTCCGATCAATGTCACCGTTATTTCGAGAGGATTCAAACAGGGTTTCAATAACGCTTTTGCCGTCGGATTAGGTGCATCGGCAATGGACTTTTTTTATTGCGGTGCGGCAATGTTGGGTTTATCACCTATTGTTCACAAGCTTGAAGTAAATATTATTTTTCAAATCATCGGCTTCATACTGCTCCTCTATCTTGGAGTAAGAGATTTGACAACAAAAGTTGAGAGTTTTCGTTACGAAAACATCATTCCGAAAAATGGGCGCATTCGAAGCGCCTTCTTGATTGGACTCTTTATGTATATTTCCAATCCTACTCTTGTTGCATTTTGGATAACACTCAGTGGAATTGTACAATCTTCCGAATCGATAGTCAGAAACGCCGGCGACGGAATTCTTTTTGCCCTTGGAGTTGGAATCGGAACTGCCATCTGGTATTATTCGCTCTTGAAGGCGATATTTTGGAAACGCAGTTCTTTCAAGGCCGAGACTCTTTCATTGCTTTCTAAGGTTTCAGGACTTATCATGTTAGCATTCGGTAGTTATATTGGCTATGAGTTGCTGGTTCATTTTATTAGGCGAAGCATCACATGAGTGAATGGCGTGGCGAAGTATTGTCAGAGACTGCGATCAAAAAAAGTTAGTCTGTTTTTGTTAAAAGTTGTTGTGATTAAATAATACACGAAGGTATTCAATTGTCTCAGGTCCGTGTAAAATTCTCTAGGTCATGGCGTGGCATCAGACCTTCGAGAAATATCGAAGTCGGTAGCAGCGCACTGAACATCTACCAGGAGACTGGAAAAGACTCCGCTCATAAAGAAGTTTTCTGCGGCTCTTTTGAATCCCCCATCGGCGTGATCTATATCGCTTCGACTGAAAAAGGTCTTTGTAAAATCGCGCTTCCTAAAGATTCTAAATCAAGCTTCTTCGGCTGGATCAACTCAAACTTCAACACAGATGAAATCGTCGATGATCGGAAGAGAAACTCTTTAGCAATACTTCAACTAAACGAATATTTTATTGGCAAGCGGACCAAATTCGAGCTTGATATTGATTTGATCGGAACGACGTTTCAACGAAGGACGTGGGCAGAAGTTGCCAAGACTCCCTACGGCACGACTATCACTTACAAACAAATTGCCGGAAGAATCCACACGAAAGGTTACAGATCAGTTGGTACTTCGATAGGCAAAAACCCCCTTCCAATTATAATCCCTTGCCACAGGGTCGTTGGCTCCGATCAAAAACTCGTAGGCTACGCGGCAGGGATCAAATTAAAAGAATACCTCCTGCGACTTGAAGGAATTATCTTAGTTTAGTAGAACGTCTTTATAATTAATCCAATTCTCCAAACATTTCTAAAATAAGATTATCTATCCTCTTCAAAATGAAAGCGCGAGCCCAAGTCCCGCTCCATTTGGAGATAATACCGGCCCAATTGAAAGCTTAGTCCCTGTACCACTTTCCTTCTCCGTAAGATTCATACCAAAAGGGTGGGCTGCAATTTCTCCGAATGAATACCCAAGCGCAAGTGCCAGCGGAAAATCACTCCACCAGTGAATCCCATACGCAACAAGACTTGATGAAATTGCGCCAAGTGCAACATACCCGGCAGGCTTAAGCCAAGTTATTTCCGGATAATTGTCGGCTATTACAATGAGAGTTGTTGTCGCCGTTGCAAGATGACCAGATGGAAACGCGTCATAGTGTGGAACATGCTTCGAGTATTGGATCTGATTCGGAAAAAATCTCCACGCACCGGTCCTTTTGGTTGAAACGAATGGGCTTTCTCGACCGGTAATATGTTTCAATAATTGCACAACTCCACCACAAGCAAGAATAGCTTCCGTTGTTTCACTTGCAGTCCTCAGCGAACGCGTATCATTAAATACAAAACCATAAGCCGCGAATGCACCTACGAGCCCGAACTGAAATCTTCCATCGCCCGTAAAAACCATGCAGTCAGTAAACGTATGAAAAGGCGGAGATTCATCGTACCATTTACTTTCCGTTTGCCACCACTGACGATCTACTACTACTAAAGCAGTCGTTACTCCCGCCATCCCTACAATTGCCGGTATATTCTTTACTTGAAAAGTTTCTCTCGAATACTCAACCCAGTCTCCTGGAATTCGAGTGATCATGTCGTACCATTTAGGCAAATATTGGACATCGGAATTTATTGTCAGAGTATCAGAAGAAATTTGAAGTTCAGCAATTCCTGTACTGATCGAATCGCATCTCACCAAGACATGATCTCTTTCTTTTTCTTTTGAAATACCGGCTTGAAAATAGCTGATGTTTATGACTACGGAAAGTAGGATTACCATTCTAGGGGAAGACATATTCTTTTCCTTTAGAGTTATTTTTCGGTGAAGATGCTCTTTTTGTGCGGCAGAAAAGTCAAGAAGGCGTAAAAAAAGTGGAGCGACGAATGTAGAAACGGGTGATCTATCAAGATTCTCTGCCCATAAGCCACACTTCTTCCTCTAACTGATCTCTTGAAATGGAACCATCTAGCTTCATCGCTGTGAACGGACACTATTCATTACAATGGTAAAACCTTCGACAAGAAATAGAGAGCCAGCACATTCGTGCAGAAAACTGCAAGTGGTTTTCGAATTTCCTACAGCGCTTTATGTCCAGGAGGAACCATCAAAGCGCAAATAAGGATAGAGCCAAGCCACTGCTAAATTTAACATGAGAAAGCGGCTAAAAGTTCTTATCCATCGGGAACTCTATATTCAAAATTAAGCCTCAACCAGACGCCAGAGACACAACTTTTGCAGGATTACTTAAGAAATATGGAAATACTGTCTAAAGTAGCACGAAAATATTATAAATGCACTATGAAGGGTTTAGTACCTTTCGACGGTCATAAGGGAATAAATTTAAGGAATCAATGAAGAACTTTACTCATACCTTAAGGCCTCAATGGGATTGAGGTTAGCGGCCTTACGAGCCGGATACCACCCGAAAAAGATTCCTATGGCAGCAGCAAAAGCGAAAGCCAATCCGATCGATTGCGGCGAAATGACTATCGGCCATTTCTGAAGGTTGGAGACAAATTGAGACGTTAAAACACCCAGCACTATGCCGATCAATCCGCCCGCAAAACTCAGACTTAACGCCTCTATCAGGAATTGCGTTAACACGTCATTGCCGCGTGCGCCAACCGCCATCCTGATGCCAATCTCCCGCGTTCTTTCTGTCACCGACACAAGCATAATGTTCATGATACCAATGCCGCCGACTAAAAGAGAGATTCCCGCGATGCTTGCGAGTAGAACAGTCATTGTCTCTGTTGTCGCGTCTGCCGTACTTGCGATTTGTGTCTGAGTTCTTACCGTGAAATCGTTCGCCTCCCATGTGGTTAGCTTGTGCCTGTCTCTAATTAGCGCCGTGATCTCCTCGCTTGCTTCATCAATAGCATCTTCAGATATCGCTGAGGCGAAAATCACATTGGCATAAATTCCGCCGACAAGCTTATGCAACACAGTGGAAAACGGGGCAATGATAATATCATCTTGATCGTTGCCGCTTGCATCCTGACCTTTCGCCACCAAAACTCCTATGATCCTGAAAGGGAGATTTCCAATCCTGATTGTTTGCCCGACAGGGACCGAATTTGCTCCGAATAAATTCGTGACAATAGTCTGGCCAACAATACATACTTTTGTCTCACCGCGCTCATCCGAACCGGTAAAGTAGCTTCCGCTTTGAAGGGGCCACGCTCTTATATCAAAATAATTCGGATAACCGCCCCAAATAGCGGTGCGCCAATTTTGGTTATTTGCGATAGTCTGCTGGACAGATCTTACGACAGGTGTTACATTCTGAACTGCAGGACACTGTTTGCTAATCGCAATTGCGTCGTCCTCCGTGAAGCGTGTAAATGTCGCCGCTTGCGTCCTGACTCCGCCTTGGTTTGACGCGCCGGGGAAAACGATTAACATGTTTGTTCCCAAAGAAGCAATCTGGGCTTTGACTGCATTGCTTGCCCCCTGACCGATTGCAAGCATCGCAATCACGGCTGCTACGCCGATTATGATTCCGAGCATTGTTAAGAAAGAACGCAACTTGTTCCTGCCAAGCGAGCGATAGGCTATTTTCAAAATATTTATGATCTTCACGACTCTAACTCTTCTTCCAACAAGGGAATTTTCGGCAGTTCATCGGAAGCGATTTTTCTATCTTCAACCGTCACTATCCTGCTTATTTTTCCGTCCTTGAACACCACATTTCTCAGGGCATACTGAGCAATGTCCAGTTCGTGAGTAACAAGAACGACCGTAATGCCGCGCTCATTGAGTTTCTGAAAAATTTCCATTACTTCTACACTCGTGCGGGTATCCAAATTCCCCGTGGGCTCGTCGGCAAGAATTACAACCGGATCGTTTACCAAAGCTCTCGCAACTGCTACTCTTTGTTGTTGTCCACCGGAGAGCTGGTTTGAATAATGATTTGCCCGATCAGCTAGACCGACTGCATTGAGTGCTTCGATCGCTCTTTCTTTTCTCTGGGATGAAGTAACTGTATTCGAATAAAGCAGCGGCAATTCCACATTCTCCAAAGCCGTGGTCCTCGGCAGGAGATTGAAAGATTGAAAAACAAATCCTAACTTCTTGTTTCGAAGTCGTGCGAGCTCATCACGATCCATTTTTGCAACTTCAATATCATCTAAAAAATATTCGCCGCCCGTCGGTTTATCGAGACATCCGAGAATATTCATAAATGTAGATTTGCCCGATCCGCTTGCACCCATGATAGCGACAAATTCACTCTTGATGATGTCAAGGTTAATTCCACGAAGCGCGTGAACTTCAAAGTCACCCATCTTATAGGTTTTGACTATATGCTTCACAGAGATTATCGATTCGGACATATCTTTAGAATCTCCTTTGTCCACCAGCAAACGGATTATTTTGCGCGCTCGAAGATTGCGAAAGTGTGCCGACTGCCACTTCGTCGCCCTCTTTTAGGTCACCTTCCACCTGAGTATTTGTTCCGTCTGACAAACCGATCAAGACTCTCACGGGTTTTATCTGCTTACCGTCAACCAACCACACTCTGAAATAACTTCCCGGTGTCAAATCACGGTTCTGAGCATTCCCATTCCCCGTGCCAACATTTGCTCCTCCAGATCCTGCCCCAGCGTTGCCACCCCCATTTTGATTTCTTCGCTGCTGAATTTTTTGCTTGATTGAATCCGGCAGCTGCTTCATCATTTGAGCCATGTAGTCTTGCGGTGGCATAAAACGCAAAGCTGTCGTGGGAACCTTTAAAACGTCTTTTGCTCCCGCAACATTGATCGTCAAATTTGCAGTCATGCCCGGCATCAATTTTAGATCGGGATTCGGACATTCTATGATAACCGTATATTCCACCACATTTTGAACTAACATAGACTGCAGCCTTATTTGTGAAACTTTTCCTTGGAAAATGTCAGTCGGATAAGCATCAACTGTGAAGGAAACGTCTTGACCGATTTTCACATTGCCGATATCGCCTTCATCAACGGACGCCTGCACTTGTATACGATGCAGATCATTCGCCACCGTGAAAAGAAGAGGTGTATTGAAACCCGCGGCAACCGTCTGTCCGACGTCAACGTTTCTCGAAACCACAACGCCATTTATCGGGGCTTTGATAGTCGCATAGTTTAAATTTATGTATGCCTGATCAAGAGATGTCTGGGCTCCTTGGACATCTGCCTCTGCGCTTTGGAATGTTGCTAATGCTGTATCGTAATCTGATTGGGAATCGAGATTACGGTCGAACAACTGTTTCACTCTGTCAAAATTGACTTTTGCCTGATCAGCTGCAACTTTAGCCTTTTGCAAATTTGATTGCGCAACCTCAACGCTTGCCCAGAGAAACGTAGTATCCAACTTTGCCATCACTTGTCCTTTTCTCACGTGAGAATTCCAATCAGCAAATAGCTGGGCAATCGTCCCCGATACTTGTGTGCCAACTTGGAGGCTCGTATCGGCTGCAATTGTGCCAGTCGCCGTAACCACTTGGTTGAGATCTCCACGCGACACTTTCAATGTAAGCCATTTCGGATCTTCGGCTTTTCCGGAAGTGAAAAAAAAAGCCACACCGCCGATCACCGCAAGTAAAATAATTACGACCGTTATGATAGTTTTCTTCTTTTTCATCTCATCATTCTCACTTTTACTTTATTGTTCCCATCGCTCTTTCAAGTTTCGCGTAAGAGACACTATAATTATAAAGGGATTGAATATACGCTATGCGGGCATTTGCCAGAGCAACTTGAGCATCCGTTTCCTCGAGAGCTGTACCGATTCCCGAGTTGTATCTTCCAACTGCGAGCCTGAGGGCATCATCTGAGGCTTCGACCAGCTTCTTTGAAGCTTGAATGCTTTCACTCGCTTCTTGAAGGGCAAATTCCTGCTGTTGAACGTCCAACAATAATGATTGCATGACTAAATCATTAGACGCTTCATCAATTTTAAGGTTTGCCCTTGCCTGATCAATACCGGCATCGAGCGCGAATCCGTCAAAAATCGGAAGCGACAAAGTAACTCCAAGGTTCCAACCACTATAGAGAGGTTGCGGAACCAGGTTGCGCCAATTGTATCCTCCAGACGCGGAAATGTTCGGCAGGTTCGCCGTCCATGCAGAAGCTAAGAATTGTTTACCTGCTTCGACCTGAGCCTGGCTGGAAAGAAGTTCCGGCCGTGACTTCAGTGCGGTATCAATTGCGGATTGCATATCTATGTTTACGTATGAGACTTCCAAATTATCAGACAAAGAAAAATTGTCCGGTAACCTTTGGCCAATCACGTTTTCAAGCTGCACACGTGCAACTTTCAGATTATTCTCGGCTTGAATTAGATTTACGTTCGCGTTTGCGACGGTAACTTCCGCATTGACAACATCGTATTGCGGCGCTGTACCAGCTTTAAAAAATGCTTGCGCTTGCTTGAGATGATCCGCGGCTTGCTGAACAGTTTCCGAATCTACCAAAAGAACTCGCGCAGCAGCTAAATAATTAAAATACGCGATGTAAGTATTGACGATAACATCCTCACTTGCGGATTTTAAATCCTGATCGGAAGCATCAACCAGATCAGACGATCCCGAAACTTTTGTGATCGTCTTTCCGAAATCGAAGATTAATTGCTGGGCTTGGAAACCAGTTGTATAGTTGTCGTAATAGCCATTCAAAGTATTTTTACCGAGGATAAACGTACCACCATTCCTGGTGATTGCCGCTTGTGCTGAAATTTGCGGCATGAGTACGGATCTCGACAGCTTTAAATTCGACTCCGAAGATTCCAGCCCTCCCTCGGCAACCCGAATTGATGGGTTATGTTTCAATGCAATCTGGACACACTGTTCCAATGTCAAGGTATCCACCTGCGCAAGTGCTATCGCAGGCAGAAGTAAGTATAAAAACACGTAATTTTTCATAGATTCCAACATTAACTTTGATTATAGACGGGAAATCTGAAAAGAAGTTCGACAAAAGTTGGACCCCAAAAAGGAAAGCTTGGATGCGAAGGCTCAAGATTATTTAATGTCCGCATTCTTTCATTACACCTTCGCCGCTTGACGACAAATATTCTCTATCTTTTCCCAGTTGGCATCTAAAGTTTGTAACCGATTTTTCTCAAAAAGTCATGCCGCACTTTTTTATCGTCATCCGTTTCAATTCCCTTGGACTTAACACCATCAATCACTCCCAGGATTCCTCTTCCCTGTTCATTTTCGGCAACGATAACCTGCACCGGATTCCCGGTAGCACAATAAATGTTCACGACTTCCGGAATGCTTTTGATCGAGTTCAAAATATTTACCGGAAATCCGTCACGCATAAATACCGCAAAGACATGTCCGGCAGAAAGCTTTAGGGCGTTTTTCTTCGCAAGCGATATCAGTTCATCATCATTTCCAGAAAACCGAATTAGCGCAGGCCCGGAGGACTCGCAGAAGGCGATTCCGAATTTCATTTGTGGAACTGTCTGGACAATTGCTTCGTGCAAATCTTCGATCGTCTTAATGAAATGAGATTGACCTAGAATAAAATTGACATCCTCCGGCTTTTCAATGGCCACAACTTTTACTTCCATTTAATCCTCCGTTCCAATTATTTATTCGGGTACGACGCGTCAAAATTCGGATTTGCATAAACCAGTTTTCCGCCGACAATCGTTCCCAATATTTCATCCAGTGAAATTTCTTTAGGCGATATTTTTCTTAAGTCCTCCTTGAAGATCGTAAAATCCGCGTACTTCCCAACTGATATTGTCCCTTTATTATTTTCCTGGAAAGCACCAAAGGCAGGCCATATCGTAAAAGCCTTTATCGCTTCTTCCGTTGTCATTTTTTCCTGCGGAAAAAAGCCACCGTTGAAGTCCGAGCTGTCTTCGACGATGTCGGACGTAACCTCAAAATACTCCTTTACATCTTCGAAGTTCCTCGGTAGTCCGAACAAGTCTTGCCTTGTAGCAGCGGCATAAATTCCAAGTCGCGGGTCCGGGCTTTCAACTGGAAAATCCGAACCGCCGACAATTATGTTTCCATCTTTGAGAAGAGATTGCCAGGCGTAAGAATACCTGATTCGCTCCGGGCCGAGCCTCAGTTCGGCCCACGACATGTCGGAAGTGCAATGTGTCGGCTGCATAGAAGGTATCACACCCAACTTCTTGAATCGTGAAATGTCTTCCTTCAAGAGAACCTGGGCATGTTCGACGCGCAGCCTGGGGTCCGGCACTTTCGCAACTTTCATGGCGGCATCATACGCGTTCAGCACTATATCGTTCGCCCGATCACCGATAGCATGAGTACAAACCTGGAATCCATTCGAGAGAGCGGCTATCGTCAGGTTCTCGAGATCTTTTTCGCCCATTTCCGTTAGACCGTAATTTCCCGGATCATCCGTATAGGGTTGCACGAGCGCAGCGCCTCTCGACCCAAGAGCGCCGTCCATGTAAACCTTTACTGAACGCATCGTGAAAATATCTTTGTAATTTATCAAGGGACCTTGTTTTAATATCGCAGGCAAAGTCGAATCTGTTCCGAGATACATCGCGTAAACACGAATCTTAAGTTTCCCTTCATCGGTTAGCTTCTTGTACACTCTCAGAATCTGTGCGTTGATCCCCGCATCATGCACTTCCGTCAATCCATATCGGGCACAGGTATCAGCTGCGAGCAGGATGGCATTCTCTACTTCCGCATCGCTCGGACATGGAATCTTCGAAGTTATCAATTCCATAGCGGCATCAAGAAATACGCCGGTCGGATTGCCGTTTTTGTCTCTGATAATTCTTCCCCCGGTCGGGTCCGTTGTTGTGCTGGTAATCCCCGCCAATTCCATGGCGTTCCTATTTACCCAGATAGCGTGACCATCTACGCGGACAAATAGTACACAGACGTTTTTAGGCACTTTATCGAGAAGATCATGCGTTGGAAAAGTTTTCTTCGGCCATCTCTCCTGGTTCCAGCCTCGTCCCCGAATCCAAACACTCTCCTTCGTATTCATTTTTGAAACGATGCCAACCAATTTCCCGGCAGCTTCTTCCGGAGATTTCGCGTCCCTCAAATCAAGTGTCATCAGGCTGAAACCTAACTCCGATACATGGCCATGTCCATCCGTTATCCCCGGCAGAACAAACGCTCTTTGAAGATCTACGACTGTTTTCCCTACAAACCGGGAATCGATTTCATTGCTCGTTCCGACCGCCACAATGTGCCCATCATTTATCGCGACCGCCTGAGCATCCGGCATTCGCGTATCAAGCGTGCAGAAGTTGCCATTATTGATTACTAGGTCTACGTTCATTTTAGGTGTGGAACATGATGCGAATATAATACATACAGTTAGAATCCCAAGATCTCTTAAAAGTCTCATGTTTTCTCTCGATTGTCCGATAGAATTTACAAAAGCGGCTGAAATGATGCATAACCAAAGTATGCTAAATCGAGAATTGAGAAAAAAGCTAATCCACTGTATATTCATCTGTGTTTTTGCAGAATTGGAACATCCCTTCTATTTTCAACAATCAAAGACGGAGAAAAAGCCATGGATCACTCTTTTAGTACAACTACGTTCGAACTTACCGGTTATCGTATAGTGAAACAACTCGGCGTCGTTCGCGGCATCGTTGTTCGATCAAGGTCTCTTTTCGGAACGATCGGAGGATCACTTCAGACCATCTTCGGCGGGAATATTACTCTGTTCACCGAACTCTGTGAAAAAACCCGGAATGAAGCATTCGACATGATGACTAAACATGCCGAAGAGTTAGGAGCCAACGCAGTCATCGGCGTAAGGTATGATGCCAATGAAGTAATGAGCGGGGTTTCGGAAGTCTTATGTTATGGAACCGCTGTAGTAGTATCTCGCAGCTGATTGCGTGACAAATTTATAAACTCAAATATATTAAGGGGATTGACATGAGCACAACTAAAGAAAAACTCAGCTTCTTCGGAAATGTTAACCGCAATTTCGACAAAGCTGCACAGTTCACAGACCACCCCAAAGGTTTGCTCGAACAGATCAAGGGATGCAACAGCATTTATTCTTTCCAGTTTCCGGTAAGGACTTCAAAAGGTTTTGAAGTCCTGCATGGTTGGCGTGTAGAACACAGTCACCACAAGTCCCCCGTGAAAGGAGGAATACGATACTCGGAGTTTGTTGACGAAGACGAAGTAATGGCGCTTGCTGCCCTGATGACTTATAAATGCGCGATAGTCGATGTCCCGTTCGGCGGAGCGAAAGGTGCGATTAAAGTGAACCCGAAAAACTACCCGGTGATAGACCTTGAAACAATAACGAGAAGATATACTGCGGAATTAATAAGAAAGAATTTTATCGGCCCCGGTGTCGACGTCCCGGCACCGGATTACGGTTCCGGACCTCGCGAGATGGCATGGATAGCCGATACTTATGCTGCTTTTAATCCTGGCAAGATCGATGCATTTGCTTGCGTTACTGGAAAACCAATTGCGGAGGGCGGAGTACGAGGAAGAACTGAAGCAACGGGTCGAGGCATTTTCTTTGGATTGCAGGAAGCTTGTGGTAACGCTGAAGACATGAAGAAACTCGGCTTGCCAACAGGGCTTTCAGGAAAAAGAGTAGTGGTACAGGGACTTGGAAATGTAGGCTACCATGCTGCCAAGTTCTGCCGGGAAGGTGGCGCTGTTATCGTCGGACTCGCCGAGTATGAAGGTGCGATTTACAATCCGAAGGGACTCGACGTAGATGATGTGATAAGACATCGAAAGGAAACCGGATCAATACTGAAATTTCCCGGAGCTAAAGATATTCAGAACAACAAAGAAGCCCTCGAACTCGAATGCGACATTCTGATCCCTGCCGCCCTGGAAGAGCAGATAACAGCGGAAAACGCTCCGCGCATAAAAGCAAAGATAATCGCTGAGGGAGCGAACGGTCCGACGACTGCAGAAGCTGAGGAGATACTTCTCAAAAAAAATGTGATGGTCATACCGGATATGTATCTTAACGCCGGCGGTGTGACGGTTTCATATTTCGAATGGCTCAAAAATCTTTCCCATGTCAGATTCGGGAGAATGGACAAAAGGTTTGAGCAATCGGCGTTCGACAAGATTCTTCATACTGTCGAGCATTCCACGGGAAGGCCCTTTTCAGAATCCGAACGAGAGAGTTTCGCAAAAGGTCCGGATGAAATCGACATTGTCAATTCAGGTCTGGAAGAAACCATGACGAACGCATACAATCAGATCAGGGAAGTTTGGAAAAGCAACGGCAAAATTCCCGACTTGAGAACGGCGGCATTCGTCGAGGCAATTAATAAGATTGCCACATCTTATATAGAGCTGGGAATTTTTCCATAAAAAAGAGCAGGCGGCACGCTGACACGCCGCCTGCAACAACCTTAGAAAGGCCTCGCCAATCGAATCCCAAATGTAGGTGACGTTGCGATGTCCGTTCTCCAGGCGAGGAAAATACGGAAGTTGCCGTCGTTGCTGCCTAACCCTACACCATAATCGGATTTAAAATCTGCACTGTTCATTATTTTCCAGCCCCCTCCTAATCCGGCAGACGGCCCGGCATCTTTAACCTGTCCAGCATCGCCAAAAAGAATAAAGGTGAATGTATTGAATGGAAAGAAATCGGAGTGCCTGAAAAGATCGGGGTTAAATAAGAATTCAAAATTGAATAGCACCATTCTATTCCCTAACGAATCGCCTGGAAAGGCATTCAAAGGAAATGCGTTCAATGAGTTGAACCCTCCGAGCTGGAACGAGCGCTGCATCGGCAGCTCCCCGCTTGAAGTTCCAACTCGTAATCTCATGTTCAATTGCAAGCCCTCAAAAAGGGGTTGATAACGAGCTGCATCTAAAGTCAACATCCTGAAATCAAAATCTCCACTGACGGTCGTCTCGTCATGCAGATCGACCATCCAGCCTCGTCTTCTTAAATCTCCTCCTGTATAGCTTCTATGCTCAATATCAACTATGAGGCTTCTCATCAAGCCGTCGTCTATCGAAGGGTTGTACCGGAAGACCTTATGACCGCCGAAGACCGACCAATTTGTAGTCCTCGACAAAGAAGAATATTTGTCTACATCGAAACTCAAGGTAACTCTGGAATTCATTTGATAATATTGCGCGACATGCAGAGAAACCCCCTGCTTTGAATAATAGTCCATGAAATCTTCGCGTGCGAGAATCGAATAGACAAAGTTTTCTTTTGGCCCGATTTTCCAGTCATCTTTTGAATCAGTAAGAGAATGTCCTTCGACGCCTAATTCAAATCTATCTTCGTTTCCAAACCACTTATCCAAGCCGAATTGATATCTCCATCGATGTAAACTGAATGCATATCCTAGGAATCCGTAGGGAGAAAAATCATCCGCCCCGCTCCAGAAATAATCTTTCTCACTTCCGAGTCCCAAGAAGAGACCATCGACCCTGTTGTAATTCGCGGCAAAATGATCAAACAAGAAATCAGGGTTCTGCCAGATATCAGGATGTTCGATAAGCTTCAGCCTGCGTACAAATGAATGTCTTTGCTCAAGTTCATTTCCTTCACGCTCAATGACATTGCCGGAAATCGAAGCATCTTGACTAATATGAGATTTGCCATTTACGACGATGACGTCGCCTTCAATCCTGGCCCCACTTCTAATAAAAGCATCTCCATTTACAACTATTATGCTTCCCCTGATTGTTCCGTATATGAATGCGTCTCCGTTCAACACTTCTACATTGTCATGGACATCCTGGTCGTCGCTTAATGTGTAATCACCATTTTCAATGTGAGCACTTTCGATACCATAAATACTTTCGGCGTCATCTGCGAGTTGGGCCGAGGTATTAGTAAGGCTGCGAATCTCCTCCCCGATTCTTTCCAACGAATCGGAAAGTTTTTGCAGTTCCTCTCGATCTGACTCGGTTAATTCTTTGGTGGTGTCAAGTCGAGCTTTGAATAAAGAGTATGCATGTTCAATCTTTTTAAGTTCAGTTTTCAGCGAGTCGATAGAACCATTCTGTGTAGAATAAGTCGTGTCCTGACCCTCATTAATATTCTTTGAATTATTATTTTGGGCATTAACCGCATAAAACGGGAGGATTACCAAGCAGGTTATTAAAAAAGCAAGCAGCCACTTCATTTTTAAACTCCTTTTCAAAGAGAATCTACGAAATCGACACAAATAGTTACAGATTCTCAGTCGATTCTGGAGGATTTTGTTAGAATGGCTCCCTCGTGGAAGTAGTCGATTCGAGGGGGAAGAAGTTAAGCGATGGCAGGTACTCTAAAGAACCATGATAGTAGGCAAGCTCAAAAAAATGTCTCATCCCGGCAATCTCTTCTTCACCGAGATCAAATTGAATATTATCAGTGAGATAAGATTTTACCAGATTAAAATCAGCATGATATTCTGTCGCTGCCTCCCGGCACACCGAGTCGATATTGTCCTGGCCAAGGATTTTCGAGGAGATTATAGCCTGGAGATCATCGATATCCAGTACGCCGTGTCTTCCGGCCCAAACAGCAAATACAAATGGAAGCCCTGTCATCTCATGCCACTCCTCCGCCAGATCAAGATAATTCTCCCCGGTCGTCTTTGTTTTGAATAACGCCGAATCGCCGATAATAAGGGCCGCATCCGCAGACGCAAGCATCTTATCAATATCAGGCATTGCCGCAATAAGATCAGGCTTCACCTCGAATTTTTCCGCGAGGAGAATTTTCGTAAGAACCACAGAAGTCATGGAGCTGATATCAACTGCTACCGATTTAATGCTCTTCAGATTCTTGTTAAAATATAACCGAATGCTTCCTACCTCGCCGTGCGCGATGATCCCGCATTCGGGAACGATTTGCAGCGCCGGACTATTTTTTGCGTAAGCAATGCTCGGAACTAGGGCTGCGTCAAGCTTCCCTGCGTTCAATTCAAGAGCAAGCTGAGAAGGAATTGCTTTTTCTAATTGAAAGTTGTGGGGAAAAAGATTTTTTTCTATTCCGTAAATCAGCGGCTTCGTGTTCAGGAAACTCACGGCCCCGATTTTTTTCTTTTGACCCTGAGAATGGTTTACATAGGGGCTTCGTGAATCGGACATTATAATTCCTTTGCCGTCGCTTAGATGTTTGCTAAGCGAAATTTTCTATGACATTATAAAGGCCGTCTCGCTCAATAGGGACACGGCCCGCATCTTTAATCAACTTTATCAGTTGGCGCTTTGTCAGCGCATTTTCAGTCGAAGCTCCAGCCATATGGAAAACTCTTTCGTCGCGGACAGTTCCGTCAAGATCATCGGCGCCGAATCCCAAACTGATCTGGGCAACCTTCGGTCCCATCGAAATCCAGTAAGCTTTTATGTGGGGAAAATTGTCAAGCATAAGCCTGCTTACAGCGATGCTTTTTAGATTATCGATGCCTGTTGCCCACTGGGTCGAATCCTCGACATGGGGATGATAGGCCAACGGGATGAAAGCAAAAAATCTCCCGGTCTCATCCTGAACTTCGCGCAGACGAATAAGATGGTCGACCCGCTCCTCTATTTTTTCCATGTGGCCGTAAAGCATCGTGGCATTGGACGGTATCCCCAGACTGTGCGCAGTTTTGATGACGCTGATCCACTCATCGGCACCGATCTTATCTGCAAACATCTTTTCTCTAACCCGCTCGCTAAATATTTCAGCGCCCCCTCCCGGCATCGCGTCAAGCCCCGCTTCCTTTAATTCGACCAGGACATTCTCCACGGTTTTCCCGTAAAGTCTCGCGAAGAATTCTATCTCAACCGCGGTGAAAGCTTTGATGTGAATTTGCGGGTTAATCTTTTTTATGCCGCGAAGCATCTCGATGTAGTACTCGTAAGGAAGGCCGTCATGAAGACCGCCCACAATGTGCATCTCTGTTATATTTTCGCGATCATCTTCAATCTTCCTGAAGATTTCTTCCAGCGTCATCAGGTATGCCCCATCCTGTCCTTCTTTTCTGTAAAAGGAGCAGAACTTGCAATCAAGCTCGCAAATATTTGTGTAATTGAGCACGTAATTCTTGACAAAGTACGTATTCGACCCATTGATCCTTTCGCGTACCATATTAGCAAGATAACCCAACGCGAGAAGATTGTCCGTATTATAAAGCCTTAGTCCATCTTCGCGGCTAAGTCTCTCCCCCGCTTTTACCTTCCGATAAATGTCTTCCAGATCCGAAAAGACATTATCGAAGAACGGCGGCTCTGTATTGGGTTGTGCTCCTAAATCTCTATTGGCTTGAAACATTCAGCCTCCGAACGGTTATGTTGTTTTCTGACGGACTGCTTTGCTTGCCAATTCTCTTAAATAGAAAAGTTTCGCGCGTCGAACTTTTCCTCCACGCATGACTTCAATTTTCGCTATGCGGGGTGAATGAATCGGGAAAATCCTTTCGACTCCGACTCCGTTGGAAATCTTTCGAACGGTGATCGTCTCTTTCAAGCCTGCACCGCGACGGCTAATTACGATTCCTTCGAAGTCCTGGATGCGTTCTTTGTCGCCTTCAACAACTTTGAAATGCACATTTATGGTATCGCCGGCGCGAAACGGGGGTAAATCCGTCTTTAAATGTGCTGCTTCAACTAAAGATATTTTATTCATGTTTATTCTCCATTTTCTCGAAATTTTCCCCTTTCATAGAGGAAAAATATTTTTCTAATAAATCCGGCCTTCGTTTCGCGGTCCTCGAAATGCTCTCTTCCTCACGCCACTTTTTCACTTCTTTGTGATCGCCGCCCATTAACACATCCGGAACCTTCATGCTCTTGAACTCTGCGGGTCTGGTATATTGCGGCGAATCGAGAAGTCCGTTCTGGAAAGAATCGTTTAATGCACTCTCACTGTCACCAAGCGCACCCGGCAGTAACCTGACAATGGCATCTGTCACCGCCAAAGCCGCGATCTCTCCACCCGTCAACACATAATCTCCGATGGAGATTTCTTTTGTGACAAGCCGTTCCCTGATTCGTTCGTCAACGCCTTTGTAATGACCGCAGATAAAAATCAAATTATTTTTCAACGACAGTTCATTGGCAATACTCTGGGAAAAGGTTTCGCCCTCCGCAGCCAACAAGATTACATCATCATAAACACGTTCCGAAAGTAATTTCTCCACACACTCAAAAATCGGCTCAGGCTTCAGCACCATGCCCGCTCCGCCTCCGTAAGGCACGTCATCGACAGTCCTATGCTTATCGTGTGCGTAATCGCGTAAATCATGGACCATGATTTTAACGACATCCCTCTCCTGGACTTTTTTCAGCATACTCTCACTGAGAGGGCTTGAAAGTAAATTCGGAAAAGCTGTCACAATGTCAATTCTCATGAAATCTGTCCTTGATCAATCCTCACCGCAAACGACCTTTCATCTATCTTTTTTCAAGATTTATTTCTCTTACAAATTTTGTCAAACATAAAAAATCAAGTGAAGGCATGGCCTTATACTCGAACCAACCACTAACACAAGCCCGGCGCTAAGAGGATCAGAAGAAAATGAGATGATGACCCTATTGCTTATCCATTATTTCCAGAATAGCACGCTTACCTTCACGTGCCGCAATGGCGCTCAAAAGAATCCGAATTGCATTTGCGGTTCTTCCTTTCCTGCCAATCACCTTCCCAACATCTTCCTGATCGACCGTTACCTGGAACACCACCTTGTTGGCTTCTTTCTCATCTTGAACTAACTGGACGCCATCTGGCTTGTCCACCAGTTTCTTGATTACGAAGTCGACGAAATCATGCATTGCGGACCTCCTTTCCGCTTGTCTTTTTCTACAAGAATCGGGAAGGACAGGTTTCATCCGAACCTGATAATCAGCCCGACCCTGGTCGTGACTAACTAAAAAAGAAACCTCGCTGTGTCATGCTTTCTTAGCTTTGTCAAGATAAAAGCTAAGAGAGTAACAAATTCTTTCGGACTTACTTACGCCGCTGGCGGAGTCCCGCTGGCTTCTGCCGGTTGAGTACTTGGCGCCGCCGCAGCTGGAGCGGTTTCGGCAGCCTTCTTCGCCTTCTTTGTGGCCTTGCGCCGCTGTTTGCGCTCCGAGTTGCGAGTGATTTTTGCTTCTTGTCCGGCCTGCCATTCACTCAACTTCTGAGCGACGGCGGATTCATCCAAACCTTTTTTCAAAAGATACCACTTGTACCACAAGCCCGATTTTCGAAGGAGACTTCGTACAGTATCGCTTGGCAACGCGCCTCGCTTTAGCCACTTGAATGCTTTCTCCTCGTTGAACTTAATTTCTGCCGGGTCTCTTAATGGATTGTATGTTCCGACCGATTCAATAAACCGCCCGTCACGAGGAGAGCGAGAATCTGCAGCAACAACCTTGTAAGATGGTTGATTCTTTCTTCCTGTTCTTCTTAGTCTTAATCTTACCGCCAAATATTCCTCCGAATTTTATATTGGGAAACGCATGTTCGCTAATGCAGCTTTGCCGAATCTTCCTTTGGAAAGTGTCTTAAACATTTTCTGCATTTCCGCAAATTGTTTCAAAAGTTTGTTAATGTCCTGAACTGTCGTTCCGCTGCCGGATGCGATTCTCTTCCGCCGCCTTCCGTCGATGATCTGCGGTTTATTTTTTTCCTCTTTTGTCATAGAATTTATCATCGCTTCAATTCTAACGAGTGCTTTTTCATCGACCGTAGCATTCCTGACTGCTCCCGAAACACCGGGTATCATTGATAGGACGTCTTTCAGTGATCCCATTTTCTTTATCTGCATGAGCTGGTCACGGAAATCTTCGAGATTAAACTCGTTCCTTCGCATTCGCTGCTCAAGCTTTGCAGCTTGCTTGTCGTCAACCTGCTCCTGAACTTTTTCGACAAGCGAGACGACATCGCCCATTCCGAGAATACGCGATGCCATTCTGTCAGGATGGAACACTTCGAGCTGGTCGAGCTTCTCGCCAAGACTCACAAATTTTATAGGCTTCTGTACGACAGACCTTACCGACATTGCAGATCCACCGCGAGCATCACCGTCCAGTTTTGTGAGAACAACTCCATGAAAATTCAGTCGTCGATTGAATTCCTGTGCGGTGTTAACCGCATCCTGACCTGTCATCGAGTCGACGACGAACAAAATCTGGTTCGGGTTGACTGCAGATCTCACACCCTCTGCTTCTTGCATCATTTCTTCATCGACATGGAGCCGACCGGCTGTATCGATTATCGCAATGTCCCGGGCATTTTTTCTTGCATAGTCAATAGATTTTTTTGCGATATCGACCGCTGATGCACTACGATCTAGAAATACGGGAATATTAATCTGATTGCCGAGAGTTTCCAATTGGTCAATGGCCGCCGGTCTGTGAACGTCACAAGCAACCAGAAGAGGATATCGTCCCTTTGATTTCAAATAACTGGCAAGCTTCGCCGCAAATGTTGTTTTACCTGAACCCTGGAGTCCCGCTATCATTATGACGTTAGGAATTTGATCCGTTAGTTCAAGCTCACTCGTTGTCGCACCAAGAAGCTCAACAAGTTCATCGTAGACAATCTTTGTAAAAACTTGTCCCGGATTCAGACTCTTTACAACATCTTTGCCGATCGACTTCTTCTGGACTTCATCCGTAAACTTTCGAGCGACCGCATAGTTCACGTCACCCTCAAGAAGTGCACGGCGCACTTCTCTAACCGCATCAGAAATATTCTGATCCGAAATACGAGCTTGTCCGCTTATGCGGCGGAAAATGCCTTCGAATTTTTCAGAAACTTGTTCAAACATATATTAAAAAGGGTTCAAAAATTGCTTGGAAATTTACGAAAAATAAGATATTGTTGCAACTTCCACGCTTCTACCTCGGACGAATTTCCACATATATGCAAAAGCATAATAAAAAAGCCCGTCCTAAATCGCGTGGACGGGCATTTCCCGAAGGGATCACTTATCGATGACTTAAATAGCCGTTTACACTTTCGGTCCTGCCTGGATCACTTCAGGTGGACAGCCATCCTCGTATTTTTTGAAATTCTCGACAAAGCGAGTGGCGAGTTCTTTGTATTTTTTCATATACTCTGCTTTGCTTGGCCACGCTCCCGAAGGATCGAGGATGTTATCCGGAACTCCCTCGCATTTCGTCGGGACTTCAAAACCAAACACCGGGTCTTTGACGAACTTCGTCTTGAGCAGCTTACCGTCAAGCGCGTCGTTGAGAAGCGTCCGCGTATACCCGATGCTGATTCTCTTGCCTATCCCGAAAGCTCCACCAATCCAGCCTGTATTGACAAGCCAGCAGTTTACATTATACTTTATGATCTTTCGTTTTAGAATGTCCGCATAGAAATAAGGATGATGTACCATGAAAGGTGCACCAAAGCATGTGCTGAACGTCAGCTCCGGTTCTTTGCCCAGACCAACTTCCGTCCCGGCAATCTTCGATGTGTAGCCGGAAATAAACTGATAGATTGCCTGATCAGGACTTAACTTTGAGATCGGCGGCATAACGCCGGACGCGTCGCATGTCAGAAAAATAATATTCTTCGGATGTCCGCCCCTTTTCTCGACTACTGCATTCTCAATATATTCAAGAGGATAACACGCGCGCGTATTTTCAGTCATGGATTCGTCGTCGAGATCGATCATTCTCGTGACCGGATCGAAAACGACATTTTCCAGGACTGTCCCGAACTTTCTCGTGGTCGCAAAGATCTCCGGCTCGGCGGAGGCTGAAAGCCGGATGACCTTTGCATAACACCCGCCTTCGTAATTGAACACACCTTCGTCACTCCAACCATGCTCGTCGTCGCCGATAAGTCGCCGCTTCGGGTCGGCAGATAGAGTTGTTTTTCCCGTCCCCGATAAACCAAAGAAGACCGCCGAGCTGCCGTCGTGACCGATGTTCGCAGAGCTGTGCATCGACATAACTCCCTGGAGCGGCATTAGGTAGTTCATGATCGTAAAGACAGATTTCTTGATTTCGCCGGCGTACGCAGTATTGCCGATTATGCAAACCTTCCGCGCAAAATTGAGGACGATGAAAGTCTCGGTAGCCGCCCCATCAATTTGTGGAACGCCCTTGAAAGATGGCACGGCTATAACCGTGAAGTCCGGGATGTGCTTTCTGTATTCGTCGTTTGTCTTCGGGAGAATAAACATGTTTCTAGCGAATAGACTGTGCCATGCCTTTTCTGCAATGATTCGCACAGGCATTTGGTATTCAGGATCAGCACCAACGTGGCAGTCCTGCACAAAGAGGTCTCTTCCTTGCAGGAAACCCAACAGACGATTGTACAACGCATCGAACTTCTCCGTGCTGAATGGCTTATTGTATTGTCCCCACCAAATTTTATCTTCAGTTGATGGCTCTCTTACAATGTATTTGTCGCTCGCCGCACGCGCAGTGTGCTTTCCGGTGTTTGCCACAACCGGACCAAGATGTGTTATTCGTGCTTCGCCTCTGAAAGCAATCTCCTCATAAAGGGCTTCAGACGGCAGGTTCCAATAAGACATCCTTAAATTTGAAATACCATGATTATCAAGCCCATAATCGCTTTTAAGGGCCTTGGCTTCACTCTCTGCCGGTGTTTTTATATTCAAAAGGTTGTTCATAACCAATCCCTCACAAGTTTTCGTTCTCCGATATAAATTTCTTTTGCAGAAGTAGGATCAAGCGCCCATCTTATGCGATTGACTCCTTCAGTGATTTCTTTCATCGAACCGGCATAGCTCAACCTCAGGTGCCCTTCCATTCCAAATTCTTTTCCAGGTACCGTCACTACTAATGCCTTTTTCAGAAGGAGCTCGCATAACGCCACCGAGTCTTTCATATACGCGCTGAAATCAGGGAGACAATAATAAGTGCCGTCAGGCTTCGTTGTCTTTATGCCGTTGACTGAATTCAATTCCTGTACCATGACGTTCCGATTATTCTCAAGGGTCAACCGTAGGCTTTCAACAGCGCTCTGCACCCCTGTCATCGCACCTTCGGCGGCAGCTTGAAGCAGAACAGCGGTGCATGAAGTAATCTGACTTTGAACGTTTGCCATTATCCTTGTCAAATTCCTATTCGCAATTGTCCAGCCGATCCGGAAACCTGTCATGCCATAAAGTTTCGACACGCCGTTCACAACTATGACGTGAGTTGATTCTATATCTTTTGTGGTATGTTTGTATGCGGAAGGTGCTTTCTTACCATCGAAGACCAGCTTATGGTAAATGTCATCCATGATAATGTAGATATCTTTCTTCTCACAGTACTCAACAAGTTCACCGATAAACTCGTCCGAGTACATAACCCCCGAAGGGTTGTTGGGGCTGTTGACAATTATAGCTCTTGTATAAGAACTTACGCCCTTCAAGATGTCTTCCATTCTTGGATAGAAACCGCCGTCTTCAGGAGTGATGATCACCGGAACGCCGTAAACCATTTTAACCATTTCAGGATAACTTACCCAGTACGGCGCGAGTATGATCACTTCGTCCTGCGGATTTAAAATAGAATAAAGAAGGTTATACACGGACTGTTTTGCACCCGACGAGACAATCACGTTTTCCGGTGCGACGACCCGATCATAATTTTCCTCCGTGTATCTAATGATGGCTTTCTTTAAAGATGGTATACCATCGGTTGGCGTATATTTAATATCTCCAGTATTAAGTTTCGCTGCCGCACTTAATATTGCGGAAATGGGGGCTTTATTTTTAGGTTCACCACCACCGAGGTGAATAACTGCTTCGCCTTTTTCCTTCAATAATCTGGCTTCCTCGTTCAACTTCAGTGTCGGCGACTCAGCGATCGATTTTGCTAGCTGACTTACGCTCATTGCTTACATAATCTCCTTTTAGATTTTCCTAATCGAAGCTTTTGAAATGAAATTTAAGATTTTATATAAAAACAGTCATTAAGATAATCCCGTGACTTGAAAGAGGAATCACTATACTCACACCTCTCGCACCAAGACTCTTCCCGGTCAAAGGTCTTCAATTTAAAACATAATCGAATCTATATTAAAAGGAAATTCTAGCTATTTCCCGTCTATGACAACACTGCGTTAGATCCCGCTTTCCCACTCACCTTGACATCGTTCTCCCATTATAAAGAATCTTTGCATTGTCCTTTCCATGGGAAAGCTATAGTTGTAAAAGCTGGTAACTTCGTCTAAAGAGAGTTTTTACGAACGGTCTCTTTAATGCCTTTACATTCCAGATCTGTCTACATTTCAGTATAGAAATTTTGTTGATTTCCTGCAAGTTGTTTTTGTGAATTCTCAGCACGAGAGGTTTCAGGCATTTTGTATGATTTGTTTTTTCGGAGGTTTAACCGTAAAATATATGCCACATCATTAATAAAAATATTGGACATGAAATGAAATTCAAGTACGTGAATCGCTACATTGCGCTTGGACTATTTCTCATAACACTCACAATGTACCGGCTGACTTCACAGTCGTCGGTAGCATTCTGGGATTGCGGAGAATACGCGGCAACATCACCGGCAATGGAAGTACCCCACCCGCCGGGAGCTCCACTATTCACTCTGCTCGGCAGGGTCGCCATGATGACCCCTTACGTGAGCGATCCGGCCCTTCGGATTAACCTCATCTCCTCACTGGCAAGCGCTTTCACCATCATGTTCCTCTATCTCATAGGCGTCAAGGTCATCTCGAGATGGAAAGGATTTCCATCCGACCTATATTCCTCAATCGCCATCTTCGGCGCAGCCGCTATCGGGGCACTCACCTTCTCCGTTACCGATACCTTCTGGTTCAACGCAGCCGAGTCCTCCCTCTTTGCCTCCAGCATGTTCTTCGTCTCATTTGTCGTCTGGCTCGGCATGACATGGTTCGATAAAGCCGATGAGCCCGGAAGCCAGAAGTACCTACTCCTCGCCGCTTATCTCATGGGGCTTTCTATCGGTATCCACCAGTTAAGTGTCCTGGCATTCTTCACCATCGCTCTGTTCATCTATTTCAAGTATTACGAGTTCGAGTGGAGAACACTCGTAAAGTTCGGAATTATTACCGTACTATCCTTCTTCATCATTTATCCGGGCATCGTCAAGTGGCTTGCCGCTACCTTAAACGGCGACATAAAGTTCGGCCCCTTCGATATAAGCCATAACATAATCGTGCAGCTCATTCCGCCGGGGATCATTCTTTTTGCCATCTACGGCGTTTACAAGGCAGAGAAAGCGAAACGCTGGATACTCAGTACTTCCCTCATGGCAGGCCTCCTTATAGTTCTTGGATACTCTACTTACACCATTGTCTATGTCCGTGCAAATGCTCACCCGGCGATAAACGAGAACAACCCGAGCAACCTCACGAGGCTGGTAACTTACCTCAACCGTGAGCAATACGGGGAGCAGAAGATGTGGCCCAGGATGTGGAGCTCGGAGCCTCAGTATGTACAGAACTACAAGAATTATTCTTCTGACCTGGATTATTTCTGGAATTACCAGTTAGGCCACATGTATTTACGTTATCTGGGATTCAACTTCATAGGGAGGGCGGGAGACATGCAGGATGCTCCTGTAACGCTCTTCAGTTCACCGAAGGGATGGTTTGACGGCCGCACGGGCTTCCCGACGATGTATTATGCAATCCCATTTATCCTCGCTCTCTTCGGGATATGGTACCATTTCAAGAAGGACTGGAAGTTCGGTCTGGCGTTCATGACGCTGTTCCTGACGATGGGTATAGCTCTTGTGGTATTCTTCAACATGCAGAATCCTCAGCCGAGGGAGAGGGATTATTTCTTCGTCGGTTCGTTCTTTGTTTTTGCTTTGTGGGTCGGCATAGGGGCTTCGGGTATTATCGATCTTGTCGCGGACGCGATGAAGTCCAGGCAACAGATTTGGGACAAGCATAAGAATCTTTTCGTCGGCGGTACCGTTGCCGTACTGTTCGCTGTCTCTCCTCTTCAAATGTTCTCGCAAAATCTCTATGTACACAACCGGAATGGAAATTTTGCTCCGTTCGATTATTCGTACAATATCCTGCAGTCGTGTAAACAAAACGCGATTCTTTTTACAAACGGTGATAATGATACATTCCCGTTATGGTATCTTCAGGAAGGGATGGGGATCCGAACCGACATCAGGATTGTAAATCTAAGCTTGGTAAACACGGACTGGTATATTCTTCAGCTCAAGAATGAGACTCCCCATGGGGCAATGAAAGTACCCATAAGCATACCAGACGCACAGATTAGCAGCATATCACCGGTCGAATGGCGTACCCAAACATTCAGGCTGCCGGTTCCAAAAGATGTTTATCAACAATTTGGTATTATCGACACCGGCATAACAAACAAAGGCTATATACAATACACTGTGCGGCCGACCCTTCAAGCTGGCGATGTGCAAGCCATCAGAGTTCAGGACATCATCATGAAGAACATCGTAGAGACAAACGCATGGAAGCGTCCCATCTACTATGCTGTTACCGTTGCTCCTGACAACTTTATTGGACTTACTCCATACCTTCAAATGCAAGGATTGGCACTGCAGTTAATGCCCAAAATGAATGCTGCTCAAGGCGAGGATTATGAGATAAATTTGCCGATAATGGAAAAATGCTTGTTACAACCAGTAAAGAAATTTTCAACAGAGCCCCAGTACGGCTTCCTCTTCAAGAACCTGAACAACCCTAACATTTTTTACGATGATAACGTGAGAAACCTGATGGTGAACTACCGATATAGTTACCTGAGGCTTGCAGCATATTATCAAATGCACGGGGATAGCACAAAAGCAGTTGCTACGCTCGACACTATGGAATCACGGATGCCGACTGAAGTTCTGCCTATGAAATTTCAGATTCTTAGCGATATCTCACGATTATATTTCATGGCCGGAGCAATGCGACAATTCAATAAATATGCCAACATCGTGGAACACGATGCGCTTGCCGCGATCAAGGAAAATCCTAACGATGTGCAAAGCTATTATAATCCCTACAGGATACTTCTCGACATTTATGATATGGAAAAGAATTACCAGAAGTCGATCGATCTTCTTCAAAAGCTTCAAGTAATGTTTCCGAATGAAAGGGGTATTTCCCAGCGGATCGCTGAATTGCAGGCAATGATGAATATGAAAGTGACCCCTCCATTCCCTGATACCTCATCGTTACCTAAAACGAACTGAGAGGTTTTCCGAGTAACTTTCAGAAGGGATGGTGGACATAAAATTCATCATCCCTTTTTTATTAATTAACAACAGCAAATAGATTCTTTTTCCTTACTTACTTCGGATACCCGACGGTTTGTGACAAAAGGATCTTCTGAGTTGGTCCCAGATTCATCGCTTTTGAAAGAGCTGGCTTCCCGATCGATGCCCGAACTACACAAGCAAGCCCCTCCGATGCGCAATAAAGATAAACGTTCTGTGCTATGAAGCCGCAATCGGCGGCTGTATAGAGAGTCTGTTCGTCAGTGGATGCCCGACCGGTTTTTGAAAGGTCGGCAACATAAACGATATCGACGGGTGCATCTTTCACGAAACTCTGCGTCCCGGTTTGTTCTCGGATATCCTCCGTTAACACCTCCTTAAGTGAGTGCGACGAAGGATCGTATAAGTACAATCCGTTTTGCATCGCAACATAAACGTCTATTTCCTGCCAATTCATTGCTGAGGGCGCCGTGCGGCGACCGTCCGGACGATTTACTCCGAAGGCGGCCCATAGGAGATTTGATAGCACCTGCTTCGGCAGCGGTTTCGAATCGAATGAACGCGTCGTCTTTCTATCCTTCAAGCACTGCATGAGGGGCTTTCCGCCGGATGTATCAGGCGAAAGTAGCGTGATTGCTGAATAAGCGGTCTCATGGACAGTGTTATAATATCCGACACGAATACTATCTTGAGCTGTGCATACAGACGTGACTCCCACAAACCCAATTAAGAAATATCTAATCAGCCCTTCCATGCTTTACTCCATCTTATGTTTAAAAAAAATCCTCCACTGTTAATCTATTTTAATTCTCTATATCTGAAACAATTCATCATGTGGTCATTGACCATGCCCGCGGCCTGCATATGGGCGTAGCATATTGTTGTACCGACAAACTTGAACCCTCGTTCTTTTAAGTCCTTGCTCATAGCATCGGATTCTTTTGTACTTGCGGGCAATTGCTTTAATGTTTTCCTCGTATTAACTATCGGCTTTCCCCCGACAAATCGCCATACATATTTATCAAAACTTCCGAATTCTTCCTGCACTTTTATGAATAATCGCGCATTATTAACAGCAGCCTCTAACTTCAATCGATTTCGAATTATCCCTGCATCAGATAATAGGCTTCTGATCTTCCTTCCATCATACCCCGCTACTTTCTCAACGTCAAATTTATCAAATGCTTTCCGGAAATTTTCGCGCTTATGCAAAATCGTTGACCAGCTTAACCCGGCCTGCATTCCTTCAAGGATCAGAAATTCGAATATCTTCCTATCGTCGTGAACTGGAACCCCCCACTCCTTGTCGTGGTATTTGATCATCAGCAAATCATCCGTTGGCCAAGGACACCGGATCAATTTTTCATCATTGAAGTTTGGCATCACAACTCCCATCAATTTTAAGCATGAGAAGCTCCGCAGCTGAAACGTGATCCGCGTGATCGAACTCTTAGAACCTTCATAAGGTGTTTTTTAGGTTATTTCTTCAAATTCGCCGGTCTTTTTATTTTTCCGCACATTATTCCAATTGAAGAACCGGCCGTTCATTGCGATATAAACTCCATGCGGCAGTGTCTCCGCAAAGGCAAGTGCACTCCCTAAGTTGAATAACCCGTCGGAGCTTCCAAATTTATATGGTATCATGGCACCTGTCAAGATGATGGTCTTATTTTTTATGGCCTTACCGATACATTGGGCAGTCTGTTCCATCGTGTCTGTGCCATGAGTAATGATAATTTTGTCGTCACTACACTTCATGCAATTTTCAAGAATTATTCCGCGGTCATTGTCTGTCATCTCAAGACTATCTATCATCATCAACGTCCTTATGTCCACCTCAACTTTGCATCTTCCGAGCTTCAACATCTCTTGCAAATGCGAATCCTTAAAGTACAACTGCCCGGTCAGCTCATTGTACTCTTTGTCAAACGTTCCTCCTGTAACGAATATTCTTATCGTCATAATGGCACAATTTAATACCTTTATAATCAAAGACTCAAATAATGTCTGCGAGATCGAATCAATCATTTAGAAAGTATTGATAACAGACTGGATATTGAAGTGAATACTAATAAATTGGTAACTTAAATTATATTCCAACAAAGTGATGCATACAATTTTACAGAGGCATAATGAACAATCGCAAATTTCCTGATCTATTCTATAACCCGATAAGCATGGTAGGCGGAATGATTGCCGCTGTTACGTTCGGATCAATTGTACTGTTGATGATTTCAGATATTATCTGGAAATCCTTCCCTCCTTATTTCGGGATCGTCACTTATATACTTCTGCCGAGTGTTCTAATAATCGGTTTAATAATAATCCCCATCGGAGCACTTATCGAACGAAAGAGGTGGCGAAGAGCTGCCGAGACAGGCGAGCCTCCTTTGCCGAAAATAGATCTAAACGACGACAAACAGCGAACAGCCTTCCTGATTTTTTCAACTGGGACTCTTCTTCTTATGATCTTCACCGCCATCGGCGGATACAGAGCTTTCGAGATAACTGAATCTGTTTCATTCTGTGGGAAAGTCTGTCACCAGGTGATGAACCCTGAGTTCACTACTTACAGCCATTCGCCACACGCAAGGGTTGCGTGCGTACAATGCCATGTCGGTCCGGGCGCAAACTGGTACGTCAAATCCAAACTTTCCGGAGCCTACCAGGTTTATTCTGTAATATTTCATAAATACCCTCAACCGATACCCACGCCGATAAGAAACTTGCGTCCGGCAAGAGAGACTTGCGAACAGTGCCACTGGCCGCAATCATTCGTCGGCGAGCGCATGATCACCAAGGCTTACTTCCTAGAAGATTCTGCCAACACCCGGTGGACTCTGGATATGCTGGTTAGAATTGGGCGGAGCACTTCCGGTGAACCACAGCGGCCGCCGGTTCATTGGCATGTAAGCCACACTGTCGAATATTTGCCGTCTGATTCAACCTCACAGAACATCCCATGGGTTCGGGTCGCGGACTCCACCGGCAAAAGTGAAATTTTCGAAACCAGCAACAACCCCTTCACTTCCGACTCCGTATCGAAACTGACAGTCAAAACCATGGATTGCATGGACTGCCATAATCGCCCAACCCACGTTATCAAAACCCCGGGTGATGCAGTTAATGACGCGATGGCAAGCGGCGAAATCAATCCATCGCTTCCCTGGATAAAGCAAACTGCTGTTAATGCACTTATTCCCAAATACGCAAATACGCAAAACGCGCTCGATAGCATCGCGCTTTCAGTCGAATCTTTTTACAAAGACAAATATCCGGAACTAGCGGCCGGGAGCGGGACCGAAATAAAAGAAGCCGTGACCTCCCTCCAGTCAATATATCAAGCTAACTTTTTCCCATATATGCGGGTCGACTGGAGAGCTTATAATAACGACATCGGGCATGAAAATTATTTAGGTTGTTTCAGATGTCACGATGGAAATCATAAGGCTGCCGATGGGCAGGTTATTCCAAACAAATGTGAGACATGCCATGTTATCATGTCACAAGGCACGAACTCACAGGAACAGGTTAATCTTGCAGGCGTCGAGTTTAAACACCCGACCGATATCGGCGATGCATGGAAAGAAGGGCTTTGCACAGATTGTCATGATGGCACGCAATAAAATAATTCTGACTTCATAAACTCGGAATTGAATTTACGAATTAATCTTCGATATAGCTTTTCGGATTCCGAGATACAAAAGGGCGGTCGCCGCCGATGTGATTAATCCCCACATAAGCCCGACATGGAAGGTTACAAAATTCTTCATAACATGAGATGAAAAGACTGAAGCACCTTCCGTAAAAATCCATGACCAGGCAAAGGCGCCGATCACGTTGTAGGCAATAAAAACGTGAACGCTTACGCCGTAAATTCCGAGAGTAATCGGAACGATATTTCTGATGCCGTAAAAAAATCGCGCAATAATCATAAGAGGTGAGCCGTAACGTTGAACCACCTTCGAGGTGGACTCGACCCGTTGTCCAAAATTCTTCTTCAGGAAACTCCATTTGTTCCAGAGAAATCTTCCGGCATAATAGTAAAACATATTCCCGACGAAAGACGCAACAGTGCCAAGAATGATGACTCCGGTTATTGTAACAACGCCTTTATGGGCGAGAGCAACCCCCGCAAATAATCCAAACTCGCCTGTGAATGCAACAGTTAGAAAAACGGTAAGATATCCGTTCTGATGGATTAAATGTTCCACCTCTTAACTTACAAATTCGGCTTATAATCTTCAATTTGACCTTATCCAACCGACTCGGGCTTATCTTGAATCTCCTTATCGCCTTCTTTAGATTCAACATTATGAAGATAATTTTGGTCGCGTTCATATTTGGGTTATTGAGTATCGGACTAACAAATGAGGCGTTTTCCCAGAAGTCGAGCGCGTTCAGGATCGCGCGGTTGAAATACGACGGTGGCGGCGACTGGTACAATGATCCGCTCGAAGAACCGACTCTATTAAAATTCGTACGGGAGCACACCAACATTGACGTTGACCCCAACTACTACTACGTTGATATAACAAGCGATGACATTTTCACTTACCCGTTTCTCTTCATGACCGGTCATGGGAATATCCGTATCACCGATGAGCAGGCACAACGGCTAAGACAATATCTTGAGAACGGAGGTTTTCTTTACGCGGACGATGATTACGGAATGGACATGGCATTTAGAAGAGAGGTAAAGAAAATATTCCCGGATAAACCATTGGTCGAGCTCCCTTTTTCCTACGGCCTCTATCATTGCGTTTTTAATTTTCCGAACGGCGTCCCGAAGACTCACAGCTGGGACGAAAATCCACCGATTCCTCCTCAAGGACTCGGAATTTTTATAGGCAAGAGACTTGTGCTTTATTATACAACTGAAAGCAACCCATCGGACGGGTGGGACCCGCCGGAAGTACACAACGATCCTGAATCAAAACGGTTGGAAGCTCTCGAATTCGGAACTAATCTCGTTTACTGGGCATTAACACATTAAGAGATGGAAGAAGTTTTATCAAATAGTCCCCAAAATGAAGTAATCACTTCCCTTCAAAGTATTTACAGGCGGAAAATCTCTTCGAGAATAGTCCACGGATCTTTCTTTTTAATTTCGATATTGCTGTTTACAATAACTTCCGCTTCTCTATGTGAAATCGTCTTTGACTTTGGTTTCGTCGGAAAACTTTTCCTCCTATCGGTAACTGCAGTTCTATTCTTATTTACCGGTATAGAATATTTAATCCCATATTTGATAAAGTACTTTAGATCACCTGAACCAAATGATATAAAAGATATAGCTCTTGAAGTTGGCAGCCAGTTTCCTGAATTGAAGGACAGGCTTAGAAATGCCGTTGAGCTCCTATCCTCGGAATCAAACAATTCCTATTCCAGCGAGCTGGCACAAGCGTACATCAACAAAATGTTTGAGCAGACTTCACACATGAAGATTGACTCAGCATTGAAGTACAGGATCGATAAAAGGACAAAAATAATTTTCTCTATTTCTTTCCTGCTTGCGGTCTTCTTTTTCCTTCTTTTCCCTTCTCAGATGCCGAACGCCTGGGCAAGGATCGTCAACCTTTCAGAGAATGCCCCGAATGCTTACTCAATTGAAGTTTCACCCGGAGATATTCAACTTTCGCGAGGCGATACGTTACAGGTAGAAGCAACACTTGGACTGTTAACGGCGAGAAAGCTTCCGTCTTACATTGTTTTAAACGAAAAATATGACAACGAGAAGGAATTTGAGAGGCACAATATCAATCAAGGAGCAAATGGGAAATATCATATCCAGCTGCCTAATATCAGAAGCAGCATGGAATATTCTATTACCGCAGGAGAGCAGAATACTCAAGAATATCATGTGAGAATTGTTGACCTTCCGATCGTCCAGAATTTTACCGTCACTTTGGTTTATCCTGCGTACACGGGAAAAGCTCCTGAGACACTTCAGGACAATATCGGCGATTTCACTGCCCTGGTTGGAACTCGTGCCGAGATTACTTTGCATGCAAATAAGGATCTCAAGTCAGCTTGGATTTTGTTCAATGATTCCACGAAGAACACTTTATCCGTGAGCGGCATGGATGCAAATGGGGTGGTCGTTGTAAATAAGACTTCAAATTATTCCTTACACCTGCTTGACACGGACAGTCTGCAAAATCGAGACCCCATCCTTTATACCGTGCAAAGCATACCGGATGAATATCCAACGTGTGAGATCACTTATCCCGGCAAAGACATCGACCTCAACAGAGATATGCAGCTTCCCCTCAGAATCACGATTGGGGATGATTACGGCTTCACAAAACTTGTCCTGGAATATAGATTAATAAACTCGAAGTATATTCAACCCGATAAGAGTTACCATTCAATCGAGATTCCCATCCCAACAAAATCAGCCGGAGAACAAGAGATCTCATATACATGGGACTTAACGTCCTTGGATCTTGTTCCCGAAGATGTGATCAGTTATCATGCAAAAGTTTTTGACAACGATATGGTACGAGGCCCGAAGTCGACTGCAAGCGCGGAATATCAGCTTAGACTCCCGTCCCTGGATGAGGCATTCGCGTCTACCGACAGCGCGAACAGTGATGTAATTTCAGGAACAGAAAACGCCTTAGACAACTCCAACGACTTGAAACAGCAACTTGATAAACTTTCTCAGGAAATGAAGACAACAACGCAACAGATTAACTGGGAACAACAGAAGAAAACGCAGAATGCTTTGCAGAAATTTAAAGACCTTCAGCAAAAGATTGACAGTGTAAGAAATCAGGTTGAGTCTATGACTCAGAAGATGCTGGAGAATAACGCCATCTCTCCGCAGACCCTCGAGAAATACCAAGAACTACAAAAAGCGCTGCAGGAAATAAATTCGCCGGAACTTCAGGATGCCTTAAAAAAAATGCAGCAAGCGATTCAGTCTCTGGATCCAAACCAGGTTCGTCAGGCGATGCAAAATCTTCAGATGAACGAAGAAGCTTTGCGGCAAAGCATCGAAAGGACACTTAGCCTGATTAAACGCGTTGAAATAGAAGCGAAGTTCGATGAGCTTCAAAAGCGAATCGAGCAGATGCTCTCTCAACAGAAAGACATCCAGGAATCAACGGCAAAATCAGACTCTACAAACCTTACAAACAAACAGCATCTTGCCAGCGAGCAAAAGGATATCAAGAGTGAACTATCCGATTCGAAAAAAGCACTTTCCGACCTTCAACAAAAAATGGACGAGTTTTCTAAAGAAATGCCTTTGCAAAAAGTAGATGAGGCAAAACAAAACTTAGAACAATCGGGGGCCGAACAAAAAGTCCAAACCTCCACTGAACAGCTTTCTCAAGGTAAATTCTCTCAAGCATTGACTTCACAACAGCAGGTAGAATCTGCACTGAAAGAGTTTCAGAAGACACTTTCAGAAGCACAAAAAGAAATGTTGCAGAGCCAGCAGAGGGAAACCGTGAATGCAATGGAAAAAGCCCAGCAGAATCTACTCGAAATTTCAAAAAAGGAGGAAGCTCTGCGGGACCAGTCCTCTCAGGCAATGCAGAATTCTGCAGAGACTCGAACTCTCTCTGATAAACAAAATGAATTAATGCAGGAACTCAACTATACTGCGCAACAGATAATGCAGCTTTCCAATAAAAGTTTTGCGGTCACTCCGCAGATGGGGAGGCAAATCGGCGAAGCATACGCACAGATGCAAAAAGCGATGAACGATCTGCAACAGAGAACTGGACAGTCTAACGTGACCGGGCCTCAAACTCAAGCTATGGGGGCAATGAACCAGGCGGTTATGTCAATACAAAAGAATCTTCAGTCCATGATGCAGGGACAGGGTTCGGGCGGTTCTCCATCGCTAATGCAGCAACTTGAACAACTCGCGGGTCAACAGGAGAATCTAAACGCATTAACCGAGAAGCTCGGCCAGGGAAACGCCCTCTCGATGGAACAGCAGGCTGAACTGTCCAGGCTAGCCGCCGAACAAGAAGCTATTCATAAATCCCTTTCTCAACTCGCTCAGGAGTCCCAGCAATCATCGGCAATCGGTCAGCAAAATAGAGTGCTCGGCGATCTTGACCAGGTAGCGAAAGACATGAAGGACGTTGTCAAAGATCTGCAAAATAATGACATAAAACCGGAAACAATTCAACGACAACAAAAAATTCTCTCAAGAATGCTGGACGCTTCCCGGTCGATTAATCAACGAGATTATGACAACCAACGAAAAAGTAATGCCGGCCAGGATGTGGTGAGACAAAGCCCTGGTGACTTAAATCTATCGAATGGGAACAATGAACAGGACCAGGAACTAATGAGACTTATTCGGACAAATTTTCCTCCCGAATATCAAAAGGTAATTCTCCGGTATTATCGGACATTAAAAAAGACACCCGAATAAAATAGTCGTCGGACTATTCAATTTTTGCGAGGTCAGAATTATCGGACTTCCAAAAGAACTGAGCATACGAACATGACAAAATAAACAATAAGAAAGGATACGGTTAAGCCGGGTAAAGTTTCTCTATGAATTTCCGAAAAACAGAGTGCTATCTTGGCATGCAAAACGAAGAAACTTCATGAGAATTAAGAAAGAACATAATCGAAATCAGGCTAAAAAATCCCGCAGCGTTTCCAAACCGGGTCGTAAAAAAGCCACTTCCCCTAAAAGGGGGAAAGGATTAAAGAAATCCTTTGTATTAGACAAACTACGGATTGAAGAAATGGAAAGTCTCAACAAGCATCTTATTGAAGTGAATCAACTCAAAGATGAGTTCCTCGCCAACACTTCGCATGAGTTGCGGACCCCGTTAAATTCGATCATCGGATTTCTCACTCTAATCACAGAAAACTATTACGACAACCCGGAAGAGCTTAGGTTATTTACACGAAACGCGTTAGACAGTGCATATCATCTACTGAGCGTCATTAACGACCTCCTCGATCTCTCAAAAATTGAGGCGGGAAAAATGCAACTCCAAATCGAAAAGGTCTACGTTGATGAGTTGCTTAGCGAAGTATGTTCGCTGTTCTCGATTCAGGCAACCCAAAAGGGACTTGGACTGGAAGTGGATATAAAGGGTTCTCCCCTTTTCGTTTCGGCCGACGTCAGAAAACTAAAGCAGATCCTTATTAATCTAATGGGGAATGCAATCAAGTTCACATCGGTAGGCTCGGTAAAGATTTTGGTCGAGCGGCAAAATGGGACGCTTCGATTCTCAATTAAGGATACCGGCATAGGAATTCCGAAGGAAAATCAGAACAAACTTTTTCAAAAATTTTTCCAGCTTGATGGAAGCTCAACGCGAAGATTCGGAGGAACCGGACTCGGATTGGTCATTTCGAAACATCTGGTCGAATCAATGGGCGGTGAAATAAAAGCGGAAAGCAAAGGTGCAGGAACCGGCACCACAGTAAGTTTTACAATACCACGTTGGACAAAGGAAGAAAATTGAAACCGAGAATTCTAATAGTCGACGATGACGCAAACGCAAGGATGATTCTTAACAAAATCCTTGCCAAAGCCGGGTACGAAATATGCGAGGCAAAAAACGGCAAGGAAGCGCTGGAATTAGTGAAGGATTTTATGCCGGACCTGATGATTGTGGACTGGATGATGCCTGAAGTCGACGGTGAGCAGCTTGCAAAGTGGATAAAGAACGACCCGACACTAAGATTTACTTATATAATTCTTATGACATCGAAAGGGGAAACTGACGACAAAGTGCGCGGCTTACAAGCCGGCGCCGATGATTACATTTCGAAACCGACTCCCCACCAGGAAGTCCTCGCGAGAGTTGAAAGCGGGATGCGGATGAGGGCTCTATACAAAGAGATCCAACAGTTGACGAAACGACTATCGGTGTTGGAACTTTCCGCAACGGTAGGTCATGAAATCAACAACCCGCTCAACGTTATTTACCTGGCTCTCGACATGATGCGAAAGCACGTCAAGCAAAAGGAATATGACAAATTAGAAAAAGAAATTGAATTGATTGCTGAGACCGCTGAAAGATTAAAAAAAATAGCCCGTAAATTTGTGGAGCTTAGAGATCCACAGAGCACCAACTACGTTGACAATCTCAAAATGATCGACCTTCGTGACGACAAAGACAAGAGATAACATTCTCTTCCCCGTGAAAATGAGAGATGGAGTTACAGAACTTGTAACGTTCACACCCGAGATCCAGCCTTCGGGTTATCACACAACCTTATCTGAAAAAAAATAAACAGAAGGTGATACTCCCTTCACTATAGTAAAGGGAGTACCATCAAAAGACTTACTTACCCTCTTCTTTCATCTTCTGCTTTATCTCTTGAACCTCTTGGCGAACCTGTTGCGCAAATTTCTTTAAGTCTCCCATGCTTTTGCGCACGCGAGTTCCGGCGGCTTTGTTTTGCTTCTCATAGAACTTCCTGAAGTCCCCTTCGAAGCTGCTGATGAGTTGTTGAAGCTCTTCGTACTTTCCCATACGTGACTCCTTTTTTGTTTGGTGGTTAATTTAGGTGGTGTATTCACCGTTTATTTTGACGTAATCATGACTCAAGTCGCAAGTGTAAACTTGCGCCGAATCGTGTCCGGAATTGAGTATGATAGTCATCTCGATTTCTTTCTTTGAAAACAAATCACTTATTCTTGCCAGATCAATTTTTTGCGGTTCATTCCGACGAAACACGCAAATACTGCCGATCCTTAATTCAACTTTTGCGGGATCAAATCTAACATCCGAATTTCCAACGGCTGATAAGACTCTTCCCCAGTTAGGGTCGCCCCCGAAGATGGCGGTCTTCACCAGTGGCGAAGTCCCGACAGCTCGCCCCACTTTTACTGCTTCTTCGTACGTTGCTGCTGACTCAATATTCAGCTTGACGAATCGTGTTGCTCCTTCACCATCTCTGACGATCATCATTGCAAGCTCGACCAGCACACTCGTCAATGCTTCTTCAAATTCTTTCCGTTCCGATGCACTCTTGATTTCAATACCGGAAGAGCCGTTCGCCAATAAGAACACGCTATCGTTAGTACTTGTATCTCCGTCAACGGTAATTGTATTAAAAGATCTGGCTACCGCTGCGTTTAGAGCAGACTGTAATTTCTTCTTTTCCATTCGGACATCTGTCGTTGCAAAACATAACATCGTCGCCATGTTAGGATGAATCATCCCGGCCCCTTTTGCAGTTGCGCCGATCCTAAATTTCCTACCTTTTGATAACGGCACCTCAACTGCCACCCTCTTTGGAAATTTATCAGTAGTAAGTATACTTTGAGAGAATGCCGAATCGCCAACGATACTGAGGCTACCGATAAGAGCCGGAATGTTTTCCACTATGTTCTCTACAGGAAGTTGTTTCCCGATAACTCCAGTCGAAGCGATAAGGACTTCTTCTTTGGGTACGCGCAATTGCTTAGCGACAGCAGTAATAATTTTATCGGCAGATTTCAACCCGTTTCTTCCTGTCAGAGCATTTGCACACCCGCTATTCACTATGATTGCTTTAGCTTTGTTGTGAGATTTGCTCAAATTCTTTGCACATAAAAGAACCGGCACTGCTAAAAATTTATTTTTTGTAAAAACGGCTGCCGCGGTTGCGGCCTTTTCGCAAACTATTAATCCAACATCCAACAATCCATTTTCTTTTATACCAACACTCATTCCACTAGCTAAAAATCCACCCGGGAAAGTTACCGATCTGTCATAGTTCAATTTCATTATGACCTGTGAACCGCCTTAATGTGTTCTTTTCTCAAAGCTTCCAACATTAGCGGGAGGCGAAGAAATAACTTCTTCGGTTCCCTCGGCTTCCTTTTAGCGAGCGCGTAAGATGTTAGCAAAGGCATTGCGATGGTTGAATCAACGTAGGCGACAACTGTATCCGGAAGTTTATTTGGATCTACTTTCCCCCAGCTGACAGCTTCCGAAGGCGTGGCACCGGACAGGCCTCCCGTATCTACACGCGCATCGGTAATCTGAATAAAAAAGTCGTGACCCTTTTCTTTTATTCCGAGAACTTCCTGGATTTGCGGTTCGGTTTGAAGCATAAAATTCTTTGGAGAGCCTCCACCGAAAATTATAACTCCGCTGCGTCCTCCTTTTCTCTTGGCGTTCAAAACAATGGCTGCAGTTTCATTAACATCCTTTGAAACATCTATTTTCAACTGGTGGCCTTCGAGCGCCATAGCGGCCACATTCATTCCGATTGAACTGTCGCCAGGACTTGATGTATAAACCGGTACCGCGTATCGGTAGGCCGTCGCTAAAACTGAGCTGTTTTTAATCTTGAGCGCTTTTTCACGCGCAGAGACATACTTGCCTATTCTGTAATGGAATTCAGCCGTGCTCATCTCTTTCTGGAACTCCGGCAACGCAATCAACCGCCTGAAAAATGCATCCGTTGTAAGCAATACTTCATAGTCAAACAAAATATCATAAATACGAATCACTCCCTCTTTCCGCAACATTCGATCATCAACAAATGGCGTCCCTTTATGAAGTGAATGGCCGATCGCAAAGTGAGTATCGTGATAGAGATTTGCCCCCGTGGAAACAATCCAATCGACAAATCCGGATTTTATTAAAGGGACGACACATGAACCGCCTAAACCGGCAGGAGTTAGTGCACCCGTGAGACTCATGCCTATAGTAACATCACGTTCAAGCATTTTTCGCGAAAATAATTGAGCTGCCTCCTTTAAACGTGCAGCGTTGTACGCTTGAAAATAGTCGTCGATGAGTTCAGTGACTTTGATTCCCTTCGGAATTTGCTGAGGAATGATTTTCTTACCAGCGAGGTATCTTGATTTTGCCATGTCTAATTTTGGTTAAAATAACAGCTTTTTTAGGTTAATAGCAAGGAAATATTGCAAAATCATAAAAAAGAAAAGGGCATCTTAGATAGGATGCCCCAAATTAGGCTGATTTACAGGTCGTATTTTGTTAATGAAAGAAAAAACGCGTACCGACGCCTGCATCAAGACCCAATCCCCCTCCCGGGGACAAGAACAGCACGGGTGCGAATTCCAAAAAAGCATCAAGCGGAACCGAACGAGGCATCCAGTCTATTCCAACGACGCCTCGCAATCCAAAGGCAGAAGGCGCTGAATATCCTTCGTCAAAATGGAACCCAAATCCATAATAAACCGGAAATCGCTCTTCTGATTTTATCACGCGATAATCGTGCCATAGGTAATCAGCATGAATATGCAGATAACTTGGACCATAATAATACCAGCTGTTATCGAACCTCGCCCATTCTCCGTCGTTGGACCAACCAACCGCGAGATCAAACGCATTTGTATTTGAAGTCCAAAATTTTGCGCTTATTCCTGTTGGTGCACCGAGAATTATCCCTGCACCAACTCCAGCGCCCTGAGCAAAAGATTCATTTGACATTACCGTGATTCCTAAGATTATAAGTATGCTCGATATTCTATTCATGATTTCCTCCTTTTTAGCTAGTCGTTCCCAATTCAGACTACTCAGATTCGGATTTGAACCGGTAAAGGGAAATGTAAACATCATAGTCGTCCGGATAACGAACCACATCTAACTGGTCAACCTTCTCTTTTATTTGAAGGCTAATTTGAAACGCTTCAGCGTATTTAAAGCATTTCATCTCCGCAATAATCGGATTTTCTTCAAGCCTTCTCAACCGGGTAAAATCTACACTCGTATCAGGAATCGTTATGTATATCCAATTATTATCGCCGATCCAGGCTTCAACGTGGCCAATTTGTTTTGTCGCCGAAATGGTAACAACAATACCATTTGTTCTTGTCTCAGCCGAAATCCCCGATATATCAAACAAATTCCCGCGGGCCGTGTAAAATGTCGTGCAGGCCGAGAAAGATGTGATGATTAGAATAACCGAGCAAATAAATAGCCTTCGATCGGTTATTTTCGTCGCCCGAAAAATTTTTCGATCTTTCATCACATAAAACCTCAGATTTTTTCGTTCACGCAGAAAACTCATTGCAATGAACCAAATTGCAGAGATCTGCCTAAAAGTTTGCAGAATACCATTAGGCATTAAAATACAAGATGAGTGCCAGGATCAATACCCTAGATATTTCGTTTTCATCCACTCTGAGCCATAAATGAAGAAAAATGTGCACGGATTATGCATAATTTGCGTCTTGCTGATTACTTAATTACCAATCCGATTCTAATAGAGTAAAAAGCAAATACTGGTTGGTGTTGAGAAATAAATTTTGGGGCTGAGAAAAAAATATTGACCATTTAATAATGCGTAAGGTATTGTTGTTAATGGCACAACTTTATACATTTAAACATTACGGAGGCTTGTTGCAAAAGAATTCTCCGAACCACTATAGATCAGCTTCCTGTGGACATTTTGAAACTAATCCAATCCGATGGTAATCTGGCATAATACAGAAGACGCTCCGAGAACGCCCGGTGAAGTTTTTCAGAACGACAAAGTCGTATTATGGATTGGAAGTTATCCCATTGAACCCGGACAAATCATCACCGTAGAAATTACGGTTTCAGGCGGAACATCCGAAGACAACAAATATTCCGTTGAGGCTGAATGGAGATATAATGATTACTCTCGCAATAACAGCTATTGGACCGCAATCGTTGGCCCCTTCAACGCGGGCGAGAAGATCGAGTACAAAATAAAAGGGATCGGCCCCGATCAGCTTCAACACAACCAAATTGACGGCTTCACTATCTTAGATCGCAGAAAACCGAAAAAGACCTGACTTTAACTTTTCATTAAATATCTTCAAAATTTCCTCCCAAGATCCTTTCAAGAAGCATACAAATTATTCCCAATTATTTGTTTCAATGTCATGAACCATCCCGCTGATTTGTGCGTCTAACATTTTATTAAAGAGATAGATTCTTCAACACTATCTTTATATAGCAAACAAAACAAAGTGAAAGGATATTTTATGAAGACCGCAATTGTTTTTCTTGGCCTGTTAGTTGTTACCAACACACTCTTTGCCCAGGGAATGCGACAACACCGCCAGTTTTACGATACATCCACCGTAACAACAATTACCGGAACAATCGCTAGTGTGGATAGCCAGGCTGCCCCAAGAGGAAATTTCTATATGGTACGCTTAACTGTTCAAGATACGACTAGTTTAACTTCGGTTTCAGTGGGACCTTCATCATATCTTGACAGCCAGGGTGTATCCTTTAACAAAGGTGACTCCATCCAGGTCACAGGTTCTAAAGTTAGTTTTAACGGCAATGAAATCGTCATTGCAGCAAAAATAGTAAGTTCAGGAAAAACGACTAAGCTTCGGGATGACTCCGGTCAACCCGTATGGGCGAGAGGCATGAGATAATCGAGACAAGCACATCCAGATTCTCGAGTCACGGGTAGTACTATAGCCAAATAATCCAGTCGTAATACAACGAGTATGATGGCGAATCCTTTATGGTCCAGGATTCGCCATTTTTATAGACCCGTAAGATTGAAAATTCGCAGAAAACAAAGAGAGTAATTTGATTGGAAGACCACGATGTGATAATTTTGCCCAGTGATATTATTTGCCGGCCGATTTGCATTGACAAGAATAAATTATAGATAAAGATTATTAACATTACTAGTGAACCAGCAAAAGAAATGACTGATCCAATTATCTTCGGTCACAACAAGGAATCAAAAGTTGTTTCGGTGTTCCAAACAGGCGATGCGACTATGAAGATAATAAAGCGAGTCGGAGGGGTCGCAGTATCTGAGGAACGCAAATTTTATCCTTTTTTCTTTTTGACCGACTCTTCTCTTCTTAAAGGATTTGAGAAGAAATTCTGGGGGGTCGAACTATCCGGCAAGAATTATTATAAACATCTCTGCATCTTCAAAAGGTGGAGCGACATGCGGTCCGCGCTTCGAAAGGTCGCCGAGAATACGCCTGTCGGCCGGGGAGAAACTTCGCGGGATTACTCTGAGATGGAGGAAATCTATGTGAAGCTTGATCCGGTATTTCAGTTTCTGATGCAAACAGGGATTACTCTCTTTAAAGATATGGAGTTCCCCGAACTGAGGAGAATGCAGCTCGATATCGAAACCTTCTCAAGGTCGGGATTCTCAAGCTCGGCGCGACCGGAAGACAGGATAATACTCATCTCTCTTTCCGACAATTCCGGATGGGAGTATGTAATTGATGGACGCGAAAAGGGCGAAGCGGGGATGTTGAATGAGCTCGTTGATATTATCAAAAGACGCGACCCTGATGTTATCGAGGGCCATAATATTTATAACTTCGATCTCCCGTACATTTTGCGACGATCTGAAATGTGCGGAGTAAAATTGAATATCGGAAGAGATTCGCTCGAGCCGAAAGTCTACACTTCACGTGTTTCATTCCAGGAAAGAGAAATCGAATATTCTAATATGGAAATCCCGGGACGGCACATAATCGATACGTGGCTTTTGGTTCAAAGCTACGACGCGACGAGGAGAGAGCTTGAAAGCTATGGACTGAAGAACGTCGCAAGACATTTCGGCTTCGCTTCGAAAGATCGGACTTACATCGAAGGTTCGAAAATATCTGAAACATGGCTGAAGAATCCGGAACTATTAACAAAATATGCTCTCGATGATGTCAGGGAAACCCGAATGATCGCCGAACATTTGTCGCAAACGAGCTTTTACCTCGCTCAAATTCTTCCGTACAATTACGGACAGATCCCCAGAACCGGGGCGGCTGCAAAGATAGAATCTCTTTTTGTCCGCGAGTACCTTCGCAAAAAACACTCCATACCGAAACCCCAAGTCGGGCGACAAACAAGCGGCGGATACACAGATTTGTTTATGCAGGGAGTTTTTGGACCCGTAATCCATGCCGATGTAGAATCTTTGTATCCATCCATCATGGTTAGTTATAAGATTTTACCTGAGACTGATGAACTTGGGGTCTTTCAAAAAACCCTTAAACACCTAACTAAGTTGAGATTAGACACAAAAAGGGGAATGAGGGAAGAATCCGACGCAATGAAAAAGTTCAAACTCGATGCAATGCAATCCTCATTGAAAATACTGATCAACTCGTTTTACGGGTACCTTGGCTATTCGCGCGGTATTTTCAACGACTACAAGGCAGCAGACATGGTTACCGAAACCGGTCAAAAAATTCTTCGACAGATGATTAATCAGTTGACAAATCAAAATGCCGTTCTCCTCGAAGTGGATACCGACGGACTATTTTTTATACCCCCCGCCGAACATATCGGCGAGGAAAAGGAGGAACAATTTGTCGCAAAGTTATCCCGCGAACTCCCTGAAGGAATAAACCTTTCCCTCGATGGCAGATATGAGAAAATGCTCAGTTACAAGAAGAAAAATTACGCGCTGCTCGATTATGAGGGAAAAATGAGAATTCGCGGCTCATCCCTGATCTCAAGAAGCATGGAAAAATTTGGGCGCGAGTTCATCCAAAGATCAATAGAATGCTTGCTGCGTGAAGATATTAAATCGCTGCACGATCTCTACGCAGATTACACACAAAAAATTCTTAGCCGCGAACTTCCTACAGGGAGTATTGCAAAAACAGAAACCGTCAGAGAGTCTGTCGAAGACTATCAGGCGGCGGTCAGGTCAAACAGGAGAAATCGAACTGCGAGTTTTGAAGCGGCAATAAACGCGGGATTAACGGTAAGAGCGGGAGAAAAAGTGTCTTATTACATCGTCGGCAACGATCCGCATCAGCCATCGTTCATAAACGCGCGAATCTATAACAAGGACGATAACACAAAAAAAGATTACAACACTCAATATTACATGAAGAAATTATATGAATATGCCAAACGCTTCTCCGATTTCTTTGAACCCGAGGATTTCCAGAAGATATTTTCTTCTGATGAAAATTCTCTTTTCGAAGTCACGTTAGATGGGATTAATATAAAGGTAAATGATGTCGGCGGAGACGATACTAAGATCGAAGATGAAGAAAATGAATAATTACCCTTCGAATTCTTTTCGCAAAATTTGGAAATTCCTCCGTTCTAGTATTTGAGCGGCGTGATCCATAGTTTGCTCCGCGTCAAATGACAGCCTGAACATGCCTCCCGACCCTTCCCGTACTTTGAGGAGTTCAATATCTTTTATGTTGACATCTGAACCGGCGAGTGACGACGTAATCTCTCTAAGAACACCAACTTTATCTTCTACTACAACATAGAGATCATAAAGAGGCCGTAAGAATCCTTTTCCACCTTTGCGAATCTGCGACCTTCCATACTTTGCATTTTCAAACTCGCGCTCTATCTCTTTCATCTTACCTTCGTTAACGGAGTCGCGTAAATCTGAAAGCCGTTTGATAAATGCGTCGATAATATCGTCGATGTTCTCTTTATTTGACGAAACGACATCTTTCCAAACCTCAAAATCGCTTGAGGCAATCCTTGTCATGTCCCTGAAACCGCCGGCCGCAAGTATGTTAAAGTTCTCGTCCCGCTTCGAAAATCCATTGATCAGGTTAACCAGCTCGACAGCAATGAGCTGCGGGAGGTGGCTTGTGGCTGCGGCAATTTTGTCATGTTTCACGGCATCCATAAACAAAATCCTCGCGCCAAGCTGCTGTATAGCTTCTAAAAGAGGTGACATTGATTCTTCGGAGTAATTTCTCAACGGACTCAGAACGTAGACAGCATTTTGAAAGAGGAACGGTTGAGCGGCTTCGACGCCGGACTTCTCGGATCCAGCCATCGGATGTCCACCCACAAAAATAATCTCCCTGGGAATTGATTCTTTTGCTGCATCCATTACCGGTTTCTTCACGCCGGCAACATCCGTAATTATCGTTCCCTTTGCAGCATGAGAGGCAACTTCCTTGACGAATTGGACGGTCTTATCCGAAGGGACGCAAACAAAAATCACATCAGGATTTTCACTGCAAATGTCGGGAATGCTTTTCACGACGTTCACGAACGGAATCTGTTTGAGTATCGCTTTCTCATTCTGTGGCAAATCGAGGACGGAAACATGATGTCCGCTCTTCGAAAGCGAAAGGGCGATCGAACCCCCGATCATTCCGCAGCCGATCACACCAATTTTCTTCAGTGAATCAAACCCTTCAAATTCGTCCAACGCACTGCTCACAATTATCTTGTTGGAAAGCCGACAGACAGCTATTTCGCAATATCACGTCCGATTGCTTCGGCGATCAACCTGATCTCCTTCATCAATTGAGTAAACTGATCCGGGAAAAGGGATTGAGGACCATCGGATAATGCTTTGTTAGGTTCATTGTGTACTTCTACCATAATTCCATCGGCGCCGACTGCAACTGCGGCTCTGGCAACAGGAACAACTTTTTCTCGAATCCCGGTCGCATGTGACGGATCCACTATAACCGGAAGATGGCTTTTCTTGTGGACAACCGGGATCGCGTTTATGTCGAGAGTATTCCGCGTCGAGGTTTCGAATGTCCTGATTCCCCGCTCGCACAACATAACTTCCCGATTACCGCCAGCGAGTATGTACTCTGCAGCCATTAGCCATTCTTCGACGGTAGCGGCAAGCCCTCGCTTCACCATAACAGGCTTAGAGATTTTGCCAAGGTCCTTCAACAACGAAAAGTTCTGCATGTTCCGCGCGCCAAGTTGAAGTATATCCGCGTACTGTGCCACTATATCGATCTGGCTTCTATCCATCACTTCGGTAATAACTACAAGGTTGAATTCATCTCCGGCTTTCCTTAACAGCTTCAAACCCGCTTCACCTAATCCCTGAAATGAATAAGGAGAGGTTCTTGGTTTGAACGCACCGCCACGAAGAATCTTAGCGCCATTTTTCGCAACATGTTCCGCTACGGCCATAAGCTGTTTCTCGTTTTCGACGGCGCACGGGCCTGCCATGACCACAACTTCATTTCCGCCGATCTTCACACCCTTGACATCAATGATAGTACCTTCCGGTTTGAACGTCCTGTTTGCAAGCTTGTAAGGTTCAGTGACACGATAGACCTCATCGACACCGGGAAGGACCTGAATCTGCCTGTGATCAAAATCAGGCTGTACGCCGATTGCGCCTACGATGGTTCTTGAAACCCCTGTTGAGCGATGGACATCAAAGCCAAACTCGTTCAAGACTTTTATTACGTTTTCGATCTCGTTTTCTGATGCTTCTTCCTCAAATACCACGACCATATTAATTACTCCTTTAATTATCCTCTAACAACTATACGAGGATTCTTTATAATAAAAGATTTTTCTTTCTGGATTAACGACAAAATACAATTATATCTGCGAATAGATTTAATTCCCCCGTTGGGGGAAATAAAAATAGGAGTAAAGCCAGTTAACCCACAGTGGCTGGGCATTGGAGAGGAATTTTTGTGCAAACCGGTCCACTGGAACCGATCCAAATCTTTGTATGTCGCTGTTAATTTTCACTGTTTGAATATAAACAATTTGGGGTGAATTCTGCAAGAAATTTTCAAGGATTCTTGGGATGCTTCCTTGATTGAAATCAGAACAAAAAGGAATCCTTTAGATGACACGTGAAATAAAGGAAGAGAAACTTTAACCACACCTTCAAGCTCTCGCTTTGGAAGGTGATAAGACACTCGTCGACGTGCCCAAAATCACTCCGGGCTGCAGGCATTTTTCATTTCGTGGATTTCACGCGTTCACTCACCTCGAAGCGCACCGTCTTTGACCACGTCCGCTTTTCCCGCTTTATATAGTCGAGATAGAATGCTCTCCCGACTACGTAAATCCAGAATTGACAGTAAGTGAAGTACATGATGAGAACGAGGAGAAAATTCTTGAGAGTATCTTCTCCTTCATATGAAAGGGCAAGAAATATCTCGAAGATGAAAAGGACTATCGCAAGAACCCAGACAGCAGTGTAAGGACCAGGAAGCGGTATCGCAATGACTCCCGAAACACTCAGAATGAAAATCAGGTCACTGACGCCGATTGCAAAAAGGAATATGTAGTAAAGCAAAAGGAGATACATCACCTCGAAGCCGAGAAATTTATTCTGAAATTGCGGAATCTCCTTTATGAATTTAGAGACAACATAATTATTTCCTCTAACCCATCTTGTCCTCTGATTCGCCCACACGGAGAGAGTCTCCGGTTCCTGCTCAAGTGTTATTGCAAACGGAATATATTTTATTTTGTAACCCTTCATGTAAACTCTTATGCTCAGCTCGGAGTCTTCGGTTATTGCTTCTTCATCCCAGCCGTTCAGTTCATCCAGCAGATGCTTCCAGATCACGAAGTTCGTACCCGGAAGAGTGGAGACCTTTACCATTGCCCATCTTCCTGCTTGAAGTATTGCCTGAAAACTCAGCGTCTCAATACTGACAAACCGCGTTAGCCATGTCCTGTCTTTGTTTATAGTTCTAAAATTTCCGAGCACCGCTCCCAAGTCTGGATGGATGAGTAATTCAGCAACAAGGTACTTCAGAGCGTCCGGCAGCGGCTGGTTGTCGGCATCATAGACCGCAATGACTTCCGCATCCGTCTGTTTCAGTCCCAGATTCAATGCGCGGGACTTCCCTCTTCCCCCTTCACCTTTGGGAACATTGTAACATCGTACGCGCTTATCCAACTTGCCAAACTCTTCGACAATCTCTCCGGTTCGATCCGAAGAGCCGTCATTGATAACGAGTATCTCCAATTTATCGAAAGGATACTCGAACTTAGTCATTGCTTCTATGGTTTGTCGAATGACCATTCCTTCGTTATGCGCCGGGATAAGGACGCAGACCTTGGGCTGTTGAAGATGCGTCATCCCGTTGATCGCTCTCTTCTCTTTTGCAGAATTCCAATTATGGAAGAACCCGGCAATCGTCAAGATCAGCTGGTACGCGATCATGAACCAGATTAAGATTACCGACAGGACGAAAAATGCACCTAATAGAGTGGTAACAAAATCATACACGCGCGAATGCCCTCTTTCTTCTTACTTTATAAACAAGATACAGCACGACAAGTATTCCGCCAGCAAACGAGCCGAATATCGCTATCAGCGCAGACGACCAGAGACTCGTGACATCGATTCCATATGAGACTGTGCTTTCCAAAATGACCAGGACTTTGTGCTGTCCGGGTGGCAAGATTATTCCGTAATGCTGCTCTTCCCGTGAAACGGAGAATGGCGTTTCATGGTCGTCAACAAACACCGCGAAGGGAATTTTTCCGAAAGAGACTGCACAACGGGTTGGAGAATCGTAAGTAAATTCCACGCCTCTTTGAAAAGTGCGCTCGCTCAGAATATTGCATGAAGCTGCCTCAATATGAGAATCCATCATCTCATCCTGGAACGGATTGACCTCGGAAGATTGAATTTTTATGAGATGTTTTCCGGCGGGTATCGAAAAATAGCCCGGCTGGTATGGAAAGGCAGTCTCCGCGTCGATCTGGATGTACTTCACATCAGGGCTGAGCCTTATTGAAGTAGAATAGGGGGCATCTATTTCGTAGCCGTCATCGGTGATTTCCATTTCCGCCTGAGTGGCAATCGCATAAGGAAAATCCGCGAGGTCCTGCGGCAACACGGTTGCTTCATCGTAAATTGTCATGCAGGGGGCAGCCTTAGCCGCTGAATTGACAAGCAAGTACGACTCTATTCCTGTCGGAGTCCTGCTCGGAAAAATACCGACATAGTTTGAATCGCGAAGCGAATAAATATTCAAATCGATCATTAAATTTGACGAATCCGGACCTAAGAGGCGTCTGTAAGTACTGCCGATTCCTATATACCTTCGCGGATCGGTGTTCCAGTTTGATTGAGGATCTTCAATTTGCAGAGCAAAATCATACTGCTTCCTCAATTGCAAAAGCTGGTCGGCATCAACCCCGATGCTTGTCCTCAGATCGGGAAAGGTTTTCTGGTCCAAAATTGTGAGGACAATTTGTGTACCCGGTTTACTTTTGAAAGCGTTCGTTGCAAGCGAAAGGAAATGCGATGTCAGCTCCGTAACTAGCGAGGCACGGAAGTCGACAAAATCTTTCCAATCCTGCGGTGAAGTTTTGTAATAGTGCAGAGAATTCGGCTGGAATAACTGGACCGGATCAAATCCGTATTTTTTTCTGAACAGCTCGCGAGCGCTCGCATTAAAAGGCGTCAGAAGCTGCGGATTGGCGGGAGCTCCATCACCACCGAAATATAATTCAGCGATATTGACTCCATCCCAGTCGTGCGAAGTCAAGAAATTATAGATCCAATCCGATGCCGCATGAAGGCAGGCAGTGTCCGTCAAAGCGAGGGGATAACGCCAATCGGGCATGACATCCTGCCCTTTATAATTCTTTTCGTGCCATTGCGGGTGTTCGTTGTAAAATTTTTGACTTACCTGCGGAGGTTCGAGCCAGACGTAAACCATGATACCGTAAGCATGGCACAGCCTGATTAGCCTGTCATAATCATACATGAATTTAGGATACTCGTGCCATCCCGCAACATGGATCACTCTGATTCCCCTGCTCGCCCATTGTTTGACAAGCGTTTCGACACTGGTTGTCCTCCGAAGTCCTGGATCAAAATACATTTCAAGGTAATCGCGCTGCAAAGTCGGATACAAATCGAAATAACCCTTGATCCAATCAATTAGATACGGAAACCTTGAATAGCCTGCATCACTGACCGGATCGAATCGGGCACTGATAGCAATAAATTCTCCCTTGCCGTATTTTCTTGCGACAGCTATGGGCGCCTCATTAACATCATTTGTGCAGACGATCTCGTCGTTTTCCTGCACATCGATTCGATGTACAGTTTCGAATGTTCCCCAACTCAACAACTCTTCGGGAAAAAGGGCGTCACGGATCTTTTCGACCCTAAAAACATTCTTGCTGAAATTGATTCCGAGATCCTCAGCAACGGGATTTTTCGCATCGGTAATCAGTTTGCCGCCATTCGAAATGAATTTTTCAACGACATCATACATCGAATCGGACAGCGGTTCGGCAGATGAATATGGCATTATTAAAAGGTTATAATTTCTCGCAGAAGAGAGGTTACTTACCGAAAGAGTGTCCACAGGAATTCCGACGCTGCTCAAGGCAGTAACAAAACTTTCTTGATCATGCAATGCACCGCCGGTTGCCGTTGAGTCCCATACTATTGCCGCGATTGCCGGCGTAATTATCTTCTTCTCTGGAAACAAATTCTTCCAAAATCCGCGCATCGCAATTGCGATCTGGTCGAAGAAACCCAGAGGTTTCTCACGGTATTCTATGGGTTCAGCAGCGTAAATCCAACCTGGCTTCAAATCTAGGCTTCTATTAACCTCGCCCGTTATACGATTTGAAGTTATATCTAATCTGACCCGCTCTCCTTTCTCGTTAAGATAAGTCTCTTTCAAGTACTGGTCCTCGATTGAGCATGAAATATCTGCTTTGCCTGAAACTATCACCCTGTCGGGAAGCCTGACGAGATTGTTGCTATCCTTGAGATCGATATACGTATAACCCAGATCGCGAATGCCGTCAACAATCTCTTTAACCAAATTAATCGGCATAAACGGATGGATGAATGCTGTCGCATACCCGTCGCGAACGTACAGATTTTCCGTGGCTGCCGTGAAAATATCCTGGACAGCTTGTTCTTCTTCTTTTGGCGTACCGAGAGGTACATATCCGAGATTTTCCGGTATGATCTTTTCGCCGTACATATCCTTGTTGATCACATAAGGAAAAAACTGGCTGTAATCTAAATCGTTCATTAAGATTCTCTGTTCGACCGCGGTCGAGAACACTTTGGAAATTGCGGCATAGTCCACTTCAGAAGCGCCGTAATGTGGAGTTTCCCACGCAAGCGGGTAAACGCCATTGCGCATTAGCTCTTCGATGCCCGTTTCCAATTTCTGTTGGACATATGAAGCATTGTCGTCTCTTATCGGCCTGTTTCCCGCTTCATCCCAGAACTCGAAATCACTTGCGGTAACTCCATGGTATTGGTGAGTATCACCATGCATTACAATTGTGGCCCCATGGGCTTCCGCATAACGAAGAGCATCAACCATGTCAGGTTCATCCGAAAGAGAGACCCGCTCATTGTCGGACGGATCAACATAGAACGGGACCACGGCAATGAGAAAAGGGACCCCCTCACTATAAAGCAAATCGGAAATTTTCCTTATGCTGTTTGGATCTTCCAGAGGATGGACATCCTCGATCCGAATCAGCGCGGCGTGAAACTCGCTGTGTTCTTGCCCCAAAATGTCATGAAGCTTCTCTGCAAAAAATAAATACCGGTCGGTGGGACCCATGTAAGAAAACGGGGAATCGCCGAAAAGGTATAAATTATTCGAATGGATTGCGTATGGTGACACAATATGGGAGGGGGCAACAGCATTTGCCATAACCTGCACTTTTCCCCGGTCCACGATAGACACAATTGTGAGGTAGTGGTCTCCTTTTGTGAACTTAAAATTTTTGTCTGTTGCTATTACAGTTGCAAACCCGGTTGTAGAGTCGAGTCGTTCTGGGACAAACCCATACTTCCCGTCAAGCGGGTGCCGCGCATTAAAAGCTATGATCCCATTACCCAGCCAAACAAGTGTTCCTTTAAAATCGTAAGCATCATCCATAAATTTATCAGGAGGTTTGCAGTCATTTGTAAAACCCATAAAGAAAAGATAATCGTATTTGCTCGATTCACCGGCTTTATAATCGTCGGCAGCCACGATAGATTTCTGAAGATCAAAATGTCCAAGGAGTTGAAATAATTGGAGCCCATCACCCTTCGCGGGATTACCCGAGGTATCTTTTCCTTCATATACTATCAGCAGGCGGTTCCCTGCAAGTACATTGGTGCAAAAAAACAGAACGGCAGCAAAAAGAAATTTCTTTGTCATCACCTCAACCTTCTAAAGACTTATTCCTATGAATTCATTTCGAAGTGTAAGTTGAATAATATAAGACGACTTGCAGGTAAAAAACGAGGCTTAAAAAAACGGATTATAGATTCTCAATTAGAAATCTATGATAGGCTTCAACCCTTGCCATCCCAATTGTTGTACTTCTCATAAGCTTCTATGATGTCTTTGACGAGTTTATGTCTCACAACATCCGATTTGTCAAGATATACAAAACTAATTCCTTCGACCTCTTTTAACACTTTTTGTATCTCCACAAGTCCGCTCAAGCTTTTTTGGGGAAGATCGATTTGCGTAACATCGCCGGTAACAATTGCCTTTGAGTTGACTCCGAGCCGCGTCAGGAACATTTTCATCTGCATGTTGGATGCATTTTGAGCTTCATCCAGGATTACAAATGAATTGCCTAATGTTCTTCCTCTCATGTAGGCAAGAGGCGCGATCTCGATTACGTTTTTCTCAACATACAACTTTAACTTATCTTGTGGTAGCATGTCGTCAAGCGCATCATACAGCGGACGCAGATACGGTATAACTTTTTCCTTCAAGTCGCCGGGGAGAAATCCAAGGCTCTCTCCAGCTTCTACGGCAGGGCGCGTCAAAACAATTTTCTGAACTTCCCTGTTTTTCAAAGCCGCTACAGCCATTGCCACCGCTAAATAAGTTTTACCCGTTCCCGCAGGCCCGATTGCAAACACAACATCATTCTTTCCAACAGCTTTCACCAACCGTTGCTGTCCCTGAGTCTTCGGCTTTATCAGGTCGTTCTTTGCCGACAGTACTACAACTTCCTTCGACTCGCCCGATTCCTGTTTCGTATTTTGTCCCGACACCAGTTCCACGACAGTAACCACATCATCGGTTTTCAATCCGCCTGTTTTATTGAGAACATACATCAACTCCTTGAAAACCTTTTCGACGCGATCTGTTTCAGATTCCTCACCCTTGATGAGTATGCTGTCTCCACGAACTACAATATTTGCGTCAAACCTTTCGGAAATGATCTGGAGATTTGAATCGTTGACACCGAGAAGAGAGAGCGCATCGATACCCGACATCTTTATACGTTTCTCTACAATGTCCATTGAATCTTAGATTGGCTTTGGGGATCGGAAAATAAAAAGCGCCCCTGTTCGACGAAACTTTTAACAGGAGCGCTTGGATAAATAATCGAACTAACCGTTTAAATACCTGATTTGAAGGCTAAGTTCATTCTCCAGAATTCGATTTTGACATCCGTGCCTTCTTGGCATAATAAGCTTTTGCCGCAGCCTTTTCTTTGCTACTTAGAGGGCCGTTTTCCGGAATATTCAGAACCTCTTTGGGATAAATCAAATCAGGGTTCTTTATCTGGTCACGGTTTGCGACGTATATTTTTGGCCATTTCCATGGATCATCATAGATGGTCTTCTTTTTGGAAATGTTCCACAAGCAATCTCGATTTCGTGCCCATGTGCCGACGGTATAAGTTTTCGCCGCCATCTGGGAGCAATTTGCAATCCTTGCCTGCAACTGAGCATAACTGTTTTCAAGATCTTGAACTCGCGAGTAGAACTCCGCGGCCAAAGCGAGACGGCTTGCCTTCATCGAATCGACTTGAGCACCAACCGATTTGACCTCGGCCTGGTGAGCACAAAGATCCTGATCCGACATCTTATTATAATTGTCAATCTGGCCGGCAAGTGCTGAAATTGCTTGATCAAATGCAGTCATATCGGCTTGTGTAACTCCCAACATGCCTAAATACTTCTGCATCTCCGATTGATATTGCTGGTCAAGGCTGGCTAATTGGCTTTTCAAATTGGCGTTGTCCGTATTAAGTTGATTCAATACATTCTTCAAAGAATCACGTTGTGCGGTCAAACTCGTCATCTGAGCCTGCCAGTCATCAAATTTTATTTCCTGTTGTGTGGTATCCTGCGCGGAGGCCACAGAGGAGATCGCGAAGAACATCGCGACTACTGCCAATAACAATAACCTTTTCATCTATGGCTCCTTTTAATTTGTCTTTGTTGTGTCTGGGTGTGCTGCTTGCATTTTCTGTTGCAAGAATTGTTCGTTGTCTTGGATTTTCTTGATTTGCTCTTGCTTGTCTGCGATTTGCTTCTGGAGATCTGTCTTCTGTTGTTGTGCAGTTTGAATCTGTTGCTGTAGTGAGGAAATCTCACTCTTCAAGTCGCTCATTTGTTGCATCTGCGTCTTATCAGCATACTTCGTACATCCTGCTATCATCATCGACGCAACTAAGAGCCCGAGGGCTGCACCTGTCAATTTTCTCATTTTTTCCTCCTTTCCAGGTTTTCGTCGGTTTAAGTTTAATGGAATCATGGCTTTTTGTCAAGCATTTACCCCTCAAAATTATCTTAATTTTTTTTCATATATGATATAAACTAAACCTATCATTTAGTAAATTTTATTTTCAAAACAGGAGAATCGAATTGCCAAGCGTTAAAAAGGTTGTGCTCGCATATTCCGGCGGGCTTGACACATCTATAATAATTCCATATCTGAAAGAAACTTATAACTGTCAGGTAATTGCGTTCGCAGCCAACATAGGCCAGGGAGACGATGAGCTCGAAGGACTAGAAGAAAAGGCGAAAAAAACCGGCGCAGACAAGTTCTTTATGCTTGACCTGAGAAAAGAATTTGTAGAAGATTTCCTCTTCAAGATCATAAAAGCCAACGCGATTTACGAGAGGAAATATTTGCTCGGGACCTCCATCGCGAGGCCGCTCATTGCAAAGTATCAGGCCAGGATTGCTGAGCAGGAAGGCGCCGATGCCCTTGCCCACGGCTGCACTGGTAAAGGAAATGATCAAGTCAGGTTTGAACTGACCTATAAGGTTTTTGCACCGCATCTGAGAATTATCGCCCCGTGGAGAGAATGGGAAATCCGTTCGCGTGAAGATGCAATTGAATATGCAAAATCCCATAACGTCCCGATCAAAGCGACTTTAAAAAAGATTTATAGCAGGGACGGCAACCTCTGGCACCTAAGCCATGAAGGCGGCGATTTAGAGGATCCCTGGAACGAGCCGAAATCCGATATGTTCATCAGAACAAAATCGCCCGAGAAAGCCCCCAATAAGCCGACTTACGTAGAGATCGAATTTCATAATGGCTTACCTATCGGAGTGAACGGCAAGAAATATGACGGGCTCAAGCTTGTCGAAATACTTAACGAGGTTGGCGCTAAGAATGCCATCGGAAGAACAGACCTCGTTGAAAATAGACTGGTGGGAATGAAATCTCGCGGAGTTTATGAAACTCCTGGCGGTGAAATTCTTTATGCGGCTCACAGCGAACTCGAACATATCGTACTTGATAAGGACACCCTGCATTATAAAGACGTAATAGCACAACGATACGCGGAGTTGGTCTACAACGGGCAGTGGTACACCCCGTTACGGGAAGCCATTGATGCATTCATGGACTCCACTCAACGCTTCGTTACGGGGACAATTCGATTGAAACTTTACAAAGGGAACATCATCACCGCCGGAAGAAAGAGCCCTTACTCACTTTACCAGGAGGACCTGGCCACATTTTCGCAGGATGATATCTATGACCAAAAAAAGGCAGTAGGGTTTATCGACCTATTTGGACTCTCGATGAAAGTAAATTCCCAGGTTCATGGGAAACCGCAAGAATGAAACCTACATTGCTTGAAATCAAGTTTTCTGACGCTCGGAGAGACATTCCCGGTTCCGAAAATTTCTACATCTACTATTCGACTTACCTTGGCGGATTTACCCGTGACCGTTTTTTGATGTCGGTTCCAATCGACGATCACATCGTTCACCGCGGCGACGGAGTATTTGACAATGCATTGTGCATCAACGGAAATTACTACTTACTCGAGCAGCACATAGATCGTTTTTTCTTTTCGGCAAAATCGATCGGGATCCTGCCGCCGTTATCGCAGAAGGAGTTGAAAGAACTTTCAATTGAGCTGGGAATTCTCTGGGGAAGAAAGATTTCATAGCAAGATTTTTCCTATCGCGCGGCCACGGAAGCATGAGCGTCTATCCTCATGAAGCAATATCGCCGAACCTGTACATCCTCCTTGATAAATGGTCTTCACCGCCGGAAAGGTACTACAAGACCGGGATGGTCGTCGTGACGAGCCCGACCGGAATGCGATCGCCAATATCCCCGCAAGTAAAATCAGTGGATTATCTTTCAAATGCATTAATGGAGCTTGCCGCCAAAAACAACGGTGCCGATTCGGCAATTGCGGTCGACGGCTCAGGCAATATCACCGAAGGCTCCAACAAGAATGTAGTGGTCATCGGAAAGGACCGCGTTCTTCGTGTTCCCCCCCGGGAAAAGATCTTGCGTGGGACAACCTTGACCCGTGCTTTAGAATTTGCCCCTGATCTTCAAAAGAAGAAGATCATCGAACGGATCAGCGTGGAGAATATCCCGTTAACGGAAGCTTACAATGCAAGCGAAATTCTATTCTTAAGCACTTCGTTATTCGTCGCGCCTGTCGTAAAATATGACGGCAGGACAATTGGAGATGGAAGACCGGGAACAGTTTGGAAAATTCTTTATGAGCTGTTTCAAAAAGACATCAAGTCGAACAAAAAATATTTAACATCACTTAAGAAAAATTAATCATGCCAAAACTCTGGGGCGGAAGGTTTACAAAAAGTGCATCCAAGTCGATGGAGGAATTCAACAATTCACTCCCATTCGACAAGAAACTGTGGGAAGAAGAAATCGAGGCGAGCAGAGCCTACTCAATTGCACTAACAAAGGCCGGAATATTTTCAAACTCCGAACTGATAAAAATCAAAAAAGCCTTCGGAGAAATCAGGAAGGAGTTCGTCTCACAAAAATTTAAATTCAAACCGGAAGACGAAGACATCCACACCGCAATTGAGAGAAGGCTTGTTGAAAAAGTAGGCCTGAGTGGGAAAAAAATCCATTCCGGTAGAAGTAGAAACGAGCAAGTGGTAACCGATGAACGTATTTTTCTTCTCACTGCGGCAAGTAAAATCCAGAACGGAATTCGGGAACTCCAGGATTCAATCGTAACTCTCTCCGGAAAGACCGTTTCTGTAATTATTCCTTCGTATACCCATCTTCAGCAAGCACAGCTTATAAGTCTCGGGCATTATTTCATGTCTCTCTTCTTCATGCTCAAAAATGACTTTGGCAGATTCGCCGATGCTGAAAAGAGGATTGCCGTATTGCCTCTCGGCTCGGGTGCAGTGGCAGGAACAACAATCAAGCTTGATAGAGACTTGTTGCGGCATGAACTCCACTTCGATACCCTCTCGCCAAACAGCATCGCCGCTGTAAGCGACAGGGACTTCATCTCCGAATTCCTGTTCGCGGTCTCCCAGACCCTCGTCCATTTGAGCAGGTTTGCCGAAGACCTGATAATTTGGAGCTCCACAGAATTTGGATTTGCCGAACTGGATGACCTTTATTCTACTGGAAGCAGCATGATGCCGCAGAAAAAAAATCCCGACTCGCTGGAACTCATCCGCGGAAAAGCGGCACGAACAATTGCGAATCTAAATTTATTGCTGACGCTGCAAAAAGGCCTCCCACTGACTTATTCCAAAGATTTGCAGGAAGATAAGGAACCGCTTTTCGATTCTGTCGATACCATAACCACGGCCTTAAACATTTTTTCAGGAGTCATCTCGACCCTAAAAATTCGCAGCCAGAATTTATTAAGGAACGCCGACGACTCGATCTACGCAACAGATATTGCGGATTACCTTGTCGAAAGAGGACTACCATTCCGCGACGCACATAAAATTGTCGGCAAGCTCGTCCTTTGCGGTATCGACAAAAAGAAATCGCTGCGCGATTTTTCTATAGAAGAATTGAAAGAAATTTCTTCCTTGTTCGATAAAAAATATCACGAGATATTTAATCCGGCTCGCTCAATTGAGCGCCACGACGTCTATGGCGGCACAAACCTGGCAAGAGTAAAACAACAGATAGCATTTGCTGAAACATTCCTGGCGAAGAAGAGAATCGACATCGACAGGAATTCAGCGGATCGTAAATGAAAAGTAATTTTTTATCGGACCTTAATACTGCACAGGTTGAAGCGGTAAAAGCGGTTGAGGGTCCTGAGCTGGTAATTGCAGGTGCCGGGAGCGGTAAGACTAAAGTCCTCACCTACCGGGTAGCATATCTCGTTTCAATAGGCGTTCCATTCCACAACATTCTTTGTCTCACTTTCACAAACAAAGCTGCGAACGAGATGAAGACCCGAATCGAAAAGATGCTTGAGAATGAAGACCCTCAATCAGAAGAGGATGAACATACTCCACAAAAGAGACGTTACGGCTGGATAGGGACATTTCATTCGCTCTTCGGAAAAATCTTAAGAATGGAAGCCGAAAAAATCGGTTATACTCAGAACTTTTCAATCTACGACGAAGAAGATTCCTTGAAGACGATAAAGCAAATCCTTCGTGAAAACAATTATTCCGAGGAAGTTTTTCCATCGGCGGGCATACGCTGGCAAATTAGTAAGATGAAAAACGGGCTTGTCCTCCCGTCGCAGTTCCAACAATCAGCCAAAAGCAGACTTGAACAAGTCACGTCTCAAGTTTATTCCATATATGATGACCGACTAAGAAAAAATAACGCCATGGATTTCGACGATCTTCTTATAAAACCCATTCTACTTTTCAACCAGAACCATGCTACACTTGAGAAATACCAGAACAAATTTCGTTTTATTTTAGTCGATGAGTATCAGGACACAAATCGGGCACAGTACATTCTGCTCAAACTTCTCGCAGAGCAACATAAAAACATTTGTGTCGTCGGCGACGATTCCCAGAGCATATACTCCTGGCGCGGCGCCGATGTTCAAAACATATTGGATTTTCAAAGCGATTATCCTAAATGTAAAATCTTCAGACTCGAACAAAACTACCGTTCAACAGGAAAGATTCTGAAGGCTGCAAACTCCGTGATCGTCCACAACACGAAAAAGCTGGATAAAAAATTGTGGACCGAGAATCACGAAGGCGAACAGCTAACCGCTTTAGAGTGTGAGAGCGACCGTGATGAGGGCTACAAGATCGTTCAAAAGATCAGGGACGAAAGTATCAAGGAAAAACTTCAGCTCAAGGATTTTGTCGTCCTTTTTCGGACAAACTATCAGTCACGAGCATTGGAAGAAGCTTTCAACAGGGGCGGGATACCTTACACGATCGTCGGCGGCGTGGCATTTTACAGAAGGAAAGAGATCAAGGACCTTCTTGCATACCTGAAGCTGATCATTAACCTGTCAGACGATGAATCTTTTCTTCGAGTTGTGAACTTCCCTCCACGCGGCATCGGCGATATTACGATAGACTACCTCCGAAGTTTTTCCCAACAGAATAAGATCGTGTTGACTGATGCTCTAATTAGAATCGACGAGATCGTTGAAATACAGCCGCGTCAACGAAACCAACTCAAACAGTTCGGGAAACTTATAGAAAAATATTCGAGACTCAAAGACGAATTATCTATCAGTGAACTGACTCGCTCGTTGACCGATGAAACCCAGATCATAAGAACATTAAAGGATGAAACCACCCCCGAAGCACAGAACCGTATTGAGAATATCCTGGAATTTCTTGCGGGGATCGAAGAATTCCACAGCGAAAATCCTGAAGGAACTTTGCAGGAGTTCCTTGCCGAAGTATCCTTAGTCGCCGATGTGGACAGGTGGGATACAAAGCGAAATTCCGTTACGCTTATGACGGTCCATGCCGCCAAAGGACTGGAATTCCCTGTCGTGTTCGTAAGCGGTCTTGAGGAAGGATTATTCCCCCTTTCGTCAAAAGAGCAGGACGAACTGGAGGAAGAGAGACGGCTCTTCTATGTCGCGATAACACGGGCAAAGAAGAAAGTTTATCTGTCGTTTGCAAAACAGAGGTACCGATTTGGCAAAATATCGTTTCAATCCCCTTCACGATTCTTAGCGGAGATACAATCCGATTTAATGGACCAGGAACAAAGCAGAAGAATCTCCGCTCAAAGATCAATCTGGGAGACCACTCCTTCCTTCAACCCAATATTTCCTACGCTGGATCACATCGACCAAGGAACAGACGAGAACCAGCCCCCTCAAACGGAAAAGGAACCTGAAAGCCAACCGCTAAAGGTCGGCTATATAGTCCAGCATCAATTCTTCGGAGAAGGACGTGTGATTGAAGTTTCCGGTAAAGGAGACAATGCGCGGGTCGTAGTCGTCTTTAGCGCGAACCAAAAAAAGCAATTGATGGTACGATACGCCAATCTTCGTATTGTGAAAGGATAAGGATTGACTAACTTTGTCAAGGATTTTTTCAATCTTGACAAGGTTAAAAACAAATGCTAACATCAGTTATGGATGTGAAATTCGAATTAGTTTTGCCGGATATGGTGCAGCCCATTGGCGATGCAAAGCAACTTTTCACTGAATATGCTCAGTCATTGAACTTCAGTCTGTGTTTCCAGGGATTCGATAAAGAATTGTCAGGATTGCCTGGCGAATATTCTCCCCCGACCGGGCGCCTGCTATTAGCCCACTCGGAAGGTAAACTTGCAGGATGTGTTGCATTCCGGAGAATCGACCAAAATGTTTGCGAGATGAAACGGCTCTATCTTCGACCGGAATTCAGAGGAAAAGGGATCGGCAGGAAAATGGCAAGAGAAGTTATCGAGACGGCAAAGGAAATTGGCTATGCAAAGATTCGTCTCGATACCGTCCCGATAATGAAGGAAGCCATTTCGCTCTACAATTCATTAGGCTTCATGATGATTGGTCCCTACCGGGATAACCCTGTTCCTGGCGCAATATTCATGGAGCTCACATTGCGTCAGGATAAGAGAATAAAGTCTTAATACTCCGAAATCAGATTCCTCATTAATCACAAAAGTTTCTTGATCTTTCATATCCTTTTTCATTTTGTCAGAGTCGACGACATGCCCCAATGAATAGAAACGAATCGGAATTAAACCTTAGGCGCCGGTTGATCACCACGAAAGATGGCTGCATTCCGCGATGCGAATTCCTCAAAGGAAGTTGCGCGACGATTGAAAACCGTTTCTATAACTTGTGAGACATGCGACTCTTTTCCCTTACGGCGCTCAGCAAACAACTCGTACAAGGCGTCGGCAGTAAACTGGGGAACTCCAGCTGCGAGCTGGGAATTCCTTGCGGCCTCCGGAGTAACGTTAACGTAGGTAATCTTTTTATCGACCACCTTTGACAGAATTTCGGCGACCTCGGCCATGGAGAGCGCGGCTGGACCGGTGAGAGGATAAATTTTTCCCTCATGTCCGTCGTTCGTGAGTACGTCAGCAGCCACATTGGAAATGAGCATGGCGCGGTCTGCACCATTTAATAGTTCGGCTAACTTTGTAAAAGATGACGTATTGCGAGTCCGCGATCTCTAAAAAGTGTAACGTCTAAGCCGGCGTTTCTTGTCGCCGTCTCGACAAAGTCATGCGAGTGATCTTCGGGGCTTGCTAAAATTGCTACCCGAGCTTTTTTATCAATGCCCGGAGGCGCAATTATGTCCTCGTACGCAAATTTAAATGTCACTCACCGAATCAACATTCCTTGCTTCAGTTACATCCTCCAGGTATCGATTTATCCCAAGTTCTTTGCCAACAGCATGTGCATCGAGAGCCGCTTTTAAAGCCTTGTCGCTCGTTAATTCTCCTTTTACGTCCAATATTATATATTTTCTATCCGCGGATGGTCTTATCGTATATGACATAGAAATGATCCCATCATGTTTTGCAGTCTACGTTCCAGTTCGGCGGACAGTTTTGATTATAGTGACATAAATCCGAAAAACGTTCCAGGATCGGGGATGATATGTTCCTGCACTTTTACAATGTCCCTTTTGCCGAAACTGAACGCACATGATGTTAAAAGGTCGCTTTGAAAGAAACAAGGATGACTTTACATTAGTATTCCGAAGTTTCCTCAAAGCGCGGCTCATAAAGGGTTACAAAATTCTAATATCGCCTTAGGAAATCCCCGACATCTTCTTCCGAGTTTATCATCGGGGGGAAATAGGCGCAATCCTATTGTATATTACCATTAGAATAAACTTGCACTTTCCTTGCAAACTCGAGTTTCATTCCTAAAAACCTCTCGGCAATCTCGTTGAACTTCTGCGGAAAGTCGCTCACATAAAACTCATAACGCGGTCTGGATTTCTGCGTATTCAACATTTTCATTGACGCAAGAAGTGTCCCGGCTGATTTTGCAGCTGCCTCACCGGCATCGACTAATTTAACTTTATCCCCCACGGCACGCGCAATTGCGCTTCGAAGTAACGGGTAATGAGTGCATCCGAGAATCATGACATCGACTTTGCCGGCAAATTGGGAAAGATACTCGCGGGCAATAATATCGGTGGCGGCGTGGTCGAATAACCCTTCCTCGGCAAGTGGAACAAAGAGGGGGCATGCCTGAGTCAATACATTGATATCTTTCTTGAGACTCGTCAACGCGGTCGAATAAGCGCAGGAATTTATGGTCGATAAAGTTCCTATTACTCCGACCCCGCGTGTTCCCGCAAGTCTGATCGCCTCCCGTGCCGTAGGTTCAATAACTCCGATGGCTGGAACGGTTGAGTGGGCATTGACCACATCCATAGCAACAGCGGATGCGGTATTGCAGGCAACGACAATGAGCTTAACTTTTTTAGATAATAAGAATCTCACATCTTGCGCCGCATATTCCCGCACGACGTCGGACGATTTATTTCCGTAAGGGACTCTTGCGGTATCACCAAAATAGACAATGTTTTCCTGCGGGAGCAGGTTAATTAGTTGTCGTACGACAGTAAGTCCACCAATCCCCGAATCGAAAACGCCTATGGGTGATTCCGGTCGCAGGATTGGATTTCCGGGAGAGTTCACTTAAAAATTAATTCAGATTCTATCGAGTCGTTGATGATTCGCAAGATATTGCCTCTAAGCGAATCGATTTCGCCCTGCGAGGGCTTTAACCCATCGTTCCGCAGGACATAAAATGTATCGACTATGCCGTCAACCCGCGTGGCGATTTTTGCAAAATGGATGCTTAAACCTGCTGAGGAAATTGCAGAAGTCACCTTATATAAGAAGCCTAGAGAATCCGGTGCGAAGACTTCGACCAATGTAAAATCGTTGGTTTCAGAAGTCTGCACGGCGATTTTGATATTCGGATTCATTTCATTCTTCAGTTTTCTTTGCCATCGTACCCGGTGTCTCTCGAACAGACGGTCCGGATCGGTCTCGCCGCTAAGAATTCCTCGCAGGTCGGATTCTATCTTCTTCATTTGCGTCTCGGTGAGATTTTTCCGCATAATGTTGTCAAAGACTTTGAAACGGTCGATGATCACTCCGTCATCCCTTGTGAAGATATTTGCATCGACTATATTTGCGTCGTTCGCGCTCAGTGATGAACAAAACCGCGAAAGCTGGAACGGAGCATCTTTTGCAATTATTGTAACGTCGGTGTAGTCTTCGTTCTGGCTGAAGCTGACATTTAAGGATTCAAAATTTGAATCTATAGCCTCGATATGGTTGACAATCTCTTTATCCTCAAAGACGACGGTGTACAGATCGTTCTTTATTGAATTGAAATGATTTCGTACAGCATCGTATTTTCCCGAAGGCATCTTGTTAATTATAGCCTGTTCTCGTTGACCGCGCTGCTCTTCCTGCAATGAGACCACTGCCTTTGCGTCCAACGATTCATTAATTATGCGATGAGACTTCTTATAGAGATCATAAAGCAATTGGGCTTTCCATTTTGTCCAGACCCCTGGATTCACTGCGCTCAAATCGGCATAAGTGAGGAGGTAAAGCATCTTCAATTGTTCATCGTTAGCGAAGATCCGAGTGAAGGCATAAACGGTTTCCGGGTCTCCGATATTTCTTCTAAAGGCAATCTGTTCCATCTTCAAATGGTTGCGCACAAGAAAACACACATCATCAATTATATCATCAAATCCTACTCGCGAGAGCGCTTTTTCGGCAACATCCACTCCGACGATCTCATGCTTGCCGATAGAAATCGGTTTTGCAATATCATGAAATATTACGCCAAGGAATAACGCATTGCGTCTTTGCACATTTTCAAGAAGCGCGCCTAGAATAGGATCTCGTTCACCGATGCTCTCCAGGTTTTCCAGCGCGGCCAAAGTATGCTCGTCTGCGGTATAGTAGTGATACACATTATGCTGGAAAAATCCGATAAGCCTTCCGAACTCTGGTATATATCGACCGAGTATTCCCAACTCATTCATCGACGTTAATGTGAACGCTACATTTTTCCGGGATAGCAAAATCGACTTGAAGATGAACGCCGCTTCCTTTGACTTTCTAAACCCCGGCTCGCTAAAAACATCAAGCTCCTGAGCCAACGTCTCATGAACATCCTCATCGAAGTGAAGACCGGTAGTCGCTTTATGCTGGAATGCCTTAAACAGTCTAACAGCATCTTTAGCCACATCTCTCCGGAAACAAATTTTGTCGCCGGTTATTGAATAATCATCGTCAAGATTCGAAACGTGCGAAGCTGACGATCCGGGATTTAACATCCCTTTTATCTTATCCGAAAGTACTTGATTGAGCCGGTATATTTTTCGGGCATGTCGGTAGTAGTCCCGCATGAACGTTTCTACACCTTGTGAACGGTCTTCGCTGACATAGCCCAAGTCTTCGGCAACTTTCTTTTGTATTTCGAAATCGAGGAGATCGTTCAAGCTGGAGGACTGGTAATGAAGACTTTGTCTGGTTCCAAGCACGAACTTGAAAGCGTCGCGCGTATGAATATATTGGAGTTGATTTATAAATCCTTTATCCAAGAGTTTCTCGAGAAAATCCAAAAGGGCTAACTTTATCGTTGAATAATCGGTCGAAGGAAGAAAATCGGGATACATCGCACGGAACATCCAAAGCAAAGCTTGAAGATCACGTAAGCCGCCGGCACTTTTCTTGACGTTGGGCTCGAGAAGCGAAGTCGATTTGCCGTACTTGTTATGCCGAACCATTATCCCATCCAGGGTGGAGTTTACAAAACCACGTTCCTTGTTAACCGAGATGAACTCCCGAATAGCTGAATCAAGATTTCGAAAGATCGTTTTACTTCCCGCTACATATCGATACTCAAGAGTGGCCGCCCAACTGTCATGGTCGTTTTTGTAGGTCTCCAGAACCTGTCCAATGTTTCGTACTGAATGGCCTATATTTAACCCAACATCCCACAAAAAATGCATGACCTTTTGCGCCAGGAAACTTGCTTCGATACCGCTTGTCACAATGAAAGTGATATCGATATCGGAGTGCGGGCACAGTTCCGCCCTTCCATATCCACCTACCGCGACGGCGGCAATATTCTCGACACTTTCGGTCGCTTCCATCCCGCTTCTAATCGCTTCATCAACGGCACTTGTAAGCAATAATGAAACCGCTGTGCTATCACCATGGGCAAGATGAAGAGCTTTCGCCTCTTCCCTGTGTGCATTCAATTTCTCTATTGCAGAAGCAACTTTTTCGTTCATCGATAAAATATAATCAAGAGTTTAATGAAAAGGGAATGGAAACGAACAAAACATCGCGAAGAATTTTAACGAAGGAAGCCAGTCAGATTTCGGCGGCCCCTTAACCTTTGAGAGTATAGGTTACATCTTCTCTGCTTCAAATCGGTCCAACGCAATCCTTACTTTTTCCACGAGTTGCTCAAAGTCAAAAGGTTTTTCTATCACTTCGACAACTCCTTTTAAACCGGCTCTCTCTTCAGGAGTTATATATCCGGTGGAAATTAAAACTCTCACCTCGGGATTAATAATGAAAAGATTATCCAGCACTTCTCTCCCCGATAGTTCCGGCATGTTCAGGTCGAGGACGACAAGATTTATTTTTGTCCACTCATTCTTATAGATTTCGATTGCCTTCACTCCGTCTTTTGCAGTAGCCACTGTGTAACCGGCTTGCTCCAAAAGAAATTGTGCAGCTTCCCTAATTCCCTCTTCGTCATCAACGAACAAAATTCTTTTTCCGTATGGGACAGTGGATTCTCTGACCTTCAGGGGCGGCGATACTTTTTTCTCTGTTAGCGAAGTCAACGGCAAGTAAATATTAAACACAGTCCCTTTCCTGAGTTCGCTATAAACTTTTAGAAAGCCCTTATGGGAACGGACAATTCCGTAAACGACGCTTAGGCCCAATCCGGTGCCCTTGCCGGGTTCCTTCGTCGTAAAGAAAGGCTCGAACACTTTCGTCATTAATTCGGGAGGAATACCTTCTCCGTTATCTTTCACCATGATAAAAGCATATTTTCCCTGCACGACCTGATAAATCTCGGCTTCGGTCGAAGAGGTTTCCCGGATCTCAGTTCTGAGGGAAAGAGTTCCACCGTGAGGCATCGCATCTCTGGCGTTCACAGCCAGATTGAAGATTACTTGCTGTATCTGGCTCTGATCTCCTTCAACATAAATCGGACCCGGGTTCATTTGAGTCTCTATCTTAATTGTTCTTGGAAATGTTTCCCCAAATACTTGCAGCGACTCACCAATAATTGAATTAACGTCAAAGACCTTCTGTTCCTCCAGACCCTTTTGGCGGCTGAATGTCAATAACCTCTTCGATAAATCGCTCCCCCTTATGGCAACGTTGGTAATGTTGTCGGCATATCTTCGCAAATCAGGGACCTCGAGCTTATGCTGAAGAAGTTGGGATGATCCGAGAACAACCTGGAGAATATTATTAAAATCATGCGCGATTCCTGCGGCTAAAGTAGCCATGGATTCCAACTTCTCGAACTGTTCCAGCTTCTCCTTTTCACGAAACTCACTCGTGCTGTCGACTATGAGTGACTGAACTCCTCTTTTATTCCCAATATTTATTATGCTGGAATAACCTGAGAGCAATAAAGGCCTTCCCGATCCAGTCTTTCCCTCAACCTGCCATTTATCACCGGATTTTTCTCCGGAGATTATCGTATCAAAAATATTCTTTAATGATTTAAAGTCATCGTTATTAATGAATGACGACAGGTCGCTTCCTGAAAGCTGTTCGACTCCAGTTTCTAATATCCCTGCGAGACGACTGTTCGAATAAATTAGACGACCGTCAACCATTATGAAACTTCCGATGTAGGGGTTTTCGACGATTCGCCTGTACTTATCCTCAGAGCTGCGCAACTCTTGTATTTTGTTTTGTACTTCTTTTTCGAGTCTCAGCGACCATCGAAAAGGAACCGAAATTAGCACCATTCCCCCACCAAAGAGACCAATTACCAATAAACCGGCAAGGATCAGAAGAGAATTCGTTGGTTGGAACAGTTGAGACACTCGTTCTTCACGGTCCAATGAGACAAGAATCCACTTGTAATTTTGGAATTCGATGGGAGAGGTCACAAGTATATAATATTCACCCACGCCAGACCGATTCTCTCCCCTTACGATTTCATATCCATCGAAATTCAATTTCGAAAGTGCATCCAATTTTCCTGAGAGGTCGTTCACCGCTAAATTGTTCTTTTCGAGAATCAAACTTTGAAAATTCGAGCCAATTTCGCTCTGCTGTGGGGAGTAAGAGATTTTGAAATCCGGTGACAGTAACTCATAGCGAAATCCGGTGCTGTTCATTCCGACGGCATTAACTGAAAGGGCCTCTTGAATGTCGATAACCGCAAAATCGCATTGGGTGGAGTCGCTGTTTGTCCTCCCCTTTGTAAGCATCAAGAATTCGGGGCGACCTTCGTTTTGACTAATTACTGTGAGACCGAGACCGCTGTTTAGGGTCTTACTTAAACTCTCTTTCAAAACCGACAGAATTTGCAGATCGGAGATTGAAGGCTTTCTCTTTCTGATAAAAGTGACTTTACCATTTTGATCTGCACTTCCAACAACGTTTATATAATTATAGTTAAACTCGAGATTAATCAAAGATGATTTTATATCATTCGACTCGTCTGCATGCTGAAGCTTCAAGGCAACCTCCTGCAAAGTAGATTTCATCTTTGCAGTGGTTAATTCCGTCATCGATAATTTTGACTCGGCATAACTCTTAAGCGTCGATACTCTAAGATCCTCATAAAACGATTCCGCCACCAATAATATCACAAAGATAAAGATTGTCAACCCGCTTCCGATAATATAAAGATCTCTCAAAACATTTACCCTGAGCGCATCCAGGTAAGTAGTCTTTACCTGCCTCAACGCCATCGGAAGGTAAAGCCGGACAAAACTTGAAAGATTTAGGGCAATAAATGTGGAAACGACTACTCCTATAATGTTAATGAATATTCGGGAAAGCTGGGGTAAATAAAAGTCCTTCGTGAAATAAACTCCTGTTAACCAGATAACAGGCTCAATCAAGTAATAACTTGCAAGAATTCTAGTGAGCTTGGCTTGCCTTGAAGATGACGGCTTCTCAACAATATGGAAGAATTCCGCAATGAAGAAACCTATTCCAAATAAGGCGACCTGATTCAGAATATAGCACACTCCACCAAATCGCAGGTAAGCAGGACGATTTGCAAGCATAAGGTACAAGATAAATGCCGCCGCATAAACCAGACCGGTAATCAAGCCGATCTTCATTTCTTTTGTCGGTGATCTGTTTTCTATTGATCGAGTTAACAGAAGAAAGGCATAAATACGACCCGCTCCGATGAACGCGAAGATCAATCCAATTGACGTTGCAAATGTCAGAATGAAGAGCCAGAAAGAATCTGTGCTCCCGAAGATGAAATCGAAATAAATCTTAAACAGAAATGAGAAGAGTACGATGGAGCTTCCGAGGAACAAAGATGTGCCCCCTCTCGACCTCCCTTGCGAAAGGCCAATCCTAAAGGCAAGGTGGGTCAAGAGTGCAACCGGAAGAAATACAAAAAGAAAATCTAATATGTCTGCTACGACTGTCATTCCAATAATTGGCGCTCTCAATACTATAATACACAGCGGGAAAGGCGTAATCAAGTATGGCAGGATAAAAAAAAGCGCCACGTTGAATGCGTGACGCTTAAATGACCCTTGATGAAGTTAAGAGCTTCCCTGGTACGTAACAATCATCTCCTTAGATAACCCTGTCAAAACCTGAGCTTCAAGAAGCTAAATGATATGGAAATGTCCTTCGCTGCAGACGGCGCTACAATTGCATTAAAGGTACCAATCCCGAGATCAAACTCCCATGGAGAAAAATTGAAACCAAATCCGGCTGACCATCTAAAACCATAAACTCCGCCAAAGCCGAGTCCGGTCCGAAGAGGTAGTTCATAAACCGGTCTCCACTCCACGCCGACGATGAACTCCGGAATGGTCGAATTATCAAATTGGTTGTTGAAACCCTGATGGTAATCTATTGCGACCAAAAGTTGACCGGGAATTTTCGGGAACAGCTCGTCAAGCTGCACCGCAGCCCCGATATTCATCTTCGTCGGCAAAGAAGTTGAGAAACTCGAACCAACGGAGTCTTTGTTCTTGAAGTAGTCTTTAAACGCGTCGTTCAAGCTGTCAAGATTACTTTTGGAGCCAGGAAGACCCGTCTGTGCCGGAGAAAATCCGCCGTATGAAAACGATGTGTCGGCCCCTGTGGTATTAATTACGTCCTTCGACCAGGAAATAGATCCGATGTCAGTGAAGCTTATTCCGACTTTGATGAATTCCATCACTTTCGCGGTGACACCAATATCGATGCCAAGGCCTGTTCCCTGAGGCGTGAAAGGATTAAAATTAACATTCGTGTCGCCGACGGCACTCTTTTTTGATGAATTCGAAATAATTCTGCTTATCAAGCCTGCCCGGTCGAGTTGACTCCCGCATTTACTACAAATGCGTGGTTTACCGAATCGGCATAGATCGATGTGTTTGTGGCTTGCATTGAGCTATAACTGAAGCCGGTGACATACTTAAGCCCTATTCCAACTTCAAACGAGCTGGCAATTCTTTTGGGAACTGCGAGAATGTCCGGAAGCCGCATGGCATAATTCACGCTGTAAGTTCTGTACCAGTATGTATCAGCACCTAAGCCATTCAAGGAAAGAGTGGATCCCCAGGGGATGCCGTTAAGCACAAATGAAAAAGGGGAACTTGGAACGGATACGCGTGCGCCGGCTTTGTCATCTACGGCGAATCCGAGAGCAAAGTCGAGCAAGCGAATGCTAAGACCGAAATCACGAACGTTAACATTGGCCCTCACATTTCCTAATCCGCCCGGAAAAGCGTCTAATATGGTTTGCTTGTCCGATTGAGTAAGATACCTTCCGATTTGGTTCCCGGCACTGTCTGTTTGTCCGGTACCGGTCAAATAAGTGTTATAAAGATTAAGGCTTAAGAAATCCGAGCCCGCATTAATCGAATATGGAATAAATGCAACCACAACTGTCCCTCTCGATAGTGCAATCAAATTAGCCGGATTGGTGCCGATTGCGTCGATATCAGTCGAGACAGCCGTGGATAATCCTCCAAGTGAGGTCAGCCTTGCGCTAGAAATTTCCTGGGCATCGGCAATGATGAGGGGTAACAGGATGAGGACCGAAATAATCACGAGTTTTTTCATGGCTTCGCTCCTCACTTTCCACCGGTCAAGCTTTTGTTGACTTTAAAAACAAGGTCGGCATAAACCTTGAGCTGAATCGTATTATTCTTTGCAAACGGGACGGGCGTGCTCCCCTTTGGAGTAATAACACTGAAATTAAACCTCATAAAAGATCTGCCGAATTTTCTTGCCTGATCCCCCGTGATTTTAACCGTATTGGGGCTAAAGATGGGCGAGACAACGATTCCGTTATTGTCATATTGAGTTGGAGGAGCGACAATAACACTATCGAGAGTTGTGATCGAGCCATCTAATGTATCAATCAATTGGGGAATAAACTTAATCTGCAGCGGCAAACCATTGGTGATATCGAAATGAACTTCACCGCTGTCTACTTCGCTCATCTTCGCGCTGGTTGAAGAATCACCAATGAGAGGTTTCGTAGTTGTATCTATATATGACGCATTGATGATACCAATATCGAAAGGCATAGAGATAGTATTAGTAATATTTATCTTATCTGTATCTGCAATTGTGCCGACTCCATTCCCGCCTGAATATGGAAATGGGACATCTCCGGGCAATGGGTTCACAAGGGCGGAACCGCTGATTATGAACTCGTCGGGAATTTTGTTATAAGTCGTAGCAAAATCATTCAGCGACTTTGCGAAACTGGCGCCGATGCCGACTACATTTGTTTGATTCGGAAGAATGACCACAGTTGTGTCCACTACCTCACCCGGTTGTGATGAAGAGACACTACTGAAAGGTTGAAGGGTTAGGTGAACCAGATATGGAAATCCGGCACTTCGGATGTTCAGATTGAGTCTTGTGGAATCTCCAACCAACGTTATCCCACCAGTTAACTTAGATGCGAAATCGCCGAGGTTTATTTTCTGAGTATCCGCTGCTATCGCGAAGGTGTTCTTCGGGTGAATCACCCCCGTAAACAAGCTGAACAATAAATTAGACATACTGAAAGTGGCGCCTACAGAGTTTAAACTGTCAACGTTGACAAATAGTCCGTTTGACCCGGGAATTCCAGCCGTTAATGTGTAGTGAATCGAGTCAGTCGGATTGCCGACATTGTCCGCCATATTTAATTGCCATCCGCTAAGATTAATTTGTTCTTGATATGTACCTCCCGCACTCAAGTTGAACTGGCGTTTCAACGGGACGTTTTGACTATCAAGGCTACTAATTACCAGGTTGACCGGACTTAGTGCCATATTGAAATTATTAGTGAATGATAAGTTGAGTTGACCGGTTTTGATATTCGCCGATTTTACCTCGGTTCCACCTGCCATCGGGATCGCTTGCGTCAATGTAATCGGCTTTTGAGATGGTACAATGGCGTTCGCAGAAGATACCTCCAGCTTGCTAAATGCCATAGAGATCGCAAGTAGAGTATCATACCTGTATGTTGCAGTTTGAGGAAATGGCAAACCCGGCGAACCATATGTAAACGATATTTGAGGATTCGGCGTGAGTTGTCTCCCCTGTAGAGGCAAATCAGCTACGGCGGTGGAATTTACTTGTATTGTGTCAATTGGAATGGAAAGGGGATTATTATTGGCATCCAATAAATATATTGAACCATTCTCGAAGTAAATCGGTGCCGGATAGCCATTGTGAATGACCACTTGGAGTATTCCGTTGCTGATTGTTGCCGACTTATAATTAGAAAACGCGTCCCGCGGTGAGATTACTGTGTCCGTTTGAAATTGGGGGACAGGCCCGTTTGTGTTTGCAGGCAATTTGTTAAGGATCCCATAATGAATTGAATCGGGAGAGTTAATCGTGAAATTCCCAAGCACCTGTGAAGCGTTCAAAGCCGGTACAGATGCGATCTCAAGATTACCAGCTACGGGAATGCCCGCAATATCCTGAGAAGTGAAGATGGAAAAAACGTTTGATGGTGGCGTTGTGTACAAATAGGTGGAGTCCTTATAAAGAATCTCACCAAGAGTATATGTACGGTCAAACAGAGGAGCTGAAAACTGTGTATCCCATATAGGCGCTACAAAAGAATTCACTTTGAATTTAGAGCAGCCGCCGAAAAAAGCGAGAAGAGAAACAATAATCGAAAATGTGATTATTCCCTTCCTCATATTATACTCCTTATTTTAAATGAAAAAATGGGGTCGCTCTCAGGTTAACTCTCTAAAAAATCTCGTCCGATTCGCCAACGCTCTACAAATAAGATAAACACCAAAATATTTAGACAACTTGTTTCAAGTCACAGCGTTAACGACAGAAAATAAAAAGTTGAGAAAGTTATGGGAAAAGTTTTTCTACCTTCTGAACTTCTTCTCTTCTTGCGCCTCACGCTCCCGGTGACTGGAAACCTAAAGGCGCATTCGGGACAGGACCCGCAAACACTTTAATTTCTCCGAAGCTCCGTTCATACTTTTCAACATTCTCACGAAGCGCACCGAGAAGCATCTTAGCGTGTTGAGGAGTCATGATAACTCTGGCAAAAACTTTTGCCTTCGGAACGCCCGGTAAAAGCCGCGTGAAATCCAGGATAAATTCAGCGGGTGAATGGGAAATAATTGCAAGGTTGGAATATATCCCTTCAGCTTCTTTCTCACCTAGCTCAATGTTAATCTGTTGAGGAACGTTTTTTTCTTCTGCCATTAAATACTCCTGAATTCATATCTCTAAAACCTGGGAACCAATGATTTATTCAAATGGTACTTTAAAGGTTAAGCATCTCTAGTAGGTCAAAACCTACCGTGACCGGTAACACTACCACAGATTTAGAATAACTCTTGCGCAAGACTCTTTCAACGGGTCAAATAATATTATTCGATTTAAATAAATTCGAACCAACAAAAGAATAGCCGCCATGTGGTGAGAACTTGAAAACATGGCGGCCATAAAATAAAAACGTCACAAATAAATTAGTGAGCCTGTCTTAATGAATCTGCTTTTTGAATCGCATCCTGCGCTTTTTTGACATTATTCATGAAGGCATATACTCTTGCAAGAAGCTCATAAAGATTCGGATCATCTTGCTTATAGGTAGAATATTTTTCTAAATAAGGTAGTGCCTGGTCAAATTCCGCACTTATTGCCTTGTGCAACGAATCAGGGTCACTGTTCTGAGACGCATTACTTTGAATGTGAACTCCCCAATTGACGTAACTCGCCCCAAGATTATAAGTCGCATTCCAAATAGTGGATTGCGTCCTGTCCAATTCCTGATTCAATTTCTCTGCATTTACGCTCGAATCCGGATGCGACAACTTAGCTTGAAGTTGATCCACCAAAGCATTGCCTGCGTCCACTGCCTTCTTAAACTGGGCGATTGCATTCTCGAAATCATTTCCCCTCAAGAGAATAACACCATAGTTGTACTGGTAATCGGGGTTATCGGGATTCTTCATCGCGCCGGTTTTGAATGTCTCCGTTGCCTTTTCGGTCATATCTGCTGCTATATAACAGTTGGTCACTACCGTCATTAAATCCCGATCTTCCTGATATAAATTGCTTGCCGGTATCACGATGTCCAAAGCTTTCTTGAACTGAACTAAGGCGGAGTCGTATTTCGTAGAATCTATTTGCGGATTATAGACGAAATCAACCTTCTTCGTCTTTAGCCTGTCCTGATCAAATGTTAAAGTCAGTCCATACGTCTTGTATATCCAGATTTCATTTTGCCCTGCAGCTTCAATCGGTTTTCTCTTACCCTTCACCTTGCGTTCCGCCCCCGTAGTTTTTTGATCAGGTTGGCCGATCGTGGCAGCGACTTCCTCTTCACTCGCCCCTTCTTGAATTGAATTCACATTTTTTATGGAACTCAATTTGTCCGAGTTTGTATCTTGGAATGCCTGCTTAAATTTCTGACCTTTTTCATAATAAATTTCGCCTAGAAATTTTGCAGCGTCCTCATCTTTATTTCTGTTCCAGAGAATAGTAAGCGGTTCAACTGCGCTGTCTTCCAAAGTCATATTGAGATAAGTATAAGCAAGACCTTTATAAGACAACAAACTGTCCGGTTCTACGAGAATGGCATTCTTGAAAGCCATGATCGCTTTGTCATAGTAAGAACTGCTGTCTCTGCCAGCTTGCAGATCCTTTGTTCCATCATTGTAAAATTGCACCCAATAATGTTCCTCTACACTAATGATATCTTTCTTATATGCATCGGATATGCTTAACGCATGTTGAAAGGCATCGAACATTCCGGTCCAATTTTGTCTCTCTCCCCGTACTCTGCCCAGATAATACCATGCTTCTTCATCCTGCGGATTATTTGTCACTTCCTTTTGAAGCTGCTCTTCAGCCTTGTCCCATTCGCTCCTTGACATGTATAGCTTACCACTTGTCAGTTCTGCCGACGAGCATTCAAAGCCCACCAAAGCAAAAGATACAGCAATGACAGCCAATAACACCGCCATTATTCGATTAGTTTTCATTCATCACTCCATTTGAAAGTTAATTGAACTAGCCGTTACAATATAAAATCTATGATAGGAATTTTCAATCATCGATGAGAAACCGTCAGCGATAAATGGAATTATCTTTGATGTATTTTTCCACTTCGAATGGAACCAGATATCTTATGGACCTTCCCGCCTCTACTCTCCGACGAATAGCGGTGGAAGATATATCGAGAGCCGGTACGTTGACGAGGTCTACTTTGTTCAATAATTCCCTGTCGACCGCCTTGAGATCGAATCCGGGACGATTCATAGCCACAATCTTGCATTCCTCTAGTATCTTGTCCGGGTTTTTCCATGTATCGAATTCGATGAGGAGATCAATTCCTAATATAAAATAGTAGCTATCTTTTGGGGACTTACTTTTCAGATCAATTATCGTATCTATGGTAAACGACATCCCTACCCTATGCAATTCGATGTCCGAGACTTCAAAAAGCGGATTACTCTTCGTCGCGAGCCTGACCATTTGCAACCGTTGTTCGGCGGGGATTATTTCGACTCTCGTTTTGTGAGGCGGTGACGCCGCGGGGATGAAAAGGATCTTATTTAATTTCAACTGATCCCTGACGCATTCGGCTGCGATAAGATGGGCTATGTGAGGAGGATTAAATGTACCGCCGAGAATGCCTACCTTTGAGGAGGACCCTTCGGACATTAAATCTCGCCGTACTTTTCCTTGAGACCTTGTAGAAAATCGGTGGTCCGATGGGCATTTTCAATTACCTGACCACTTTTCATGAAAAATTTATAAAGTCTCTTTAGGCCGGCAAGGTCGCGGATACATTGGAACCGATCTAATGTAAACATCATGGACGATAGCGGAGCAGAGATTTTCATCGCAACTTCAAAAGGATCCTTGGCATTTAACGCATCAAAGATTTGGACGTGCGGTTTTTTCAACCCTACAAAATAAAGCTGGTCAACAACATCGGGAGCCAAAACCACGACGTCGTCATCCATGCCTAATAATTCATATCCGCGTTTTATAGTCTGAGTTGGCACAAGCGCCGCGTCCAGATCTATATAAACCAGCTTCTTAACTCCGTCGGAAAAGATGTTATCAACCGCATTAGCAATCTTGTCGGAGAACTTGCTCCCTATTGCAGGTTTCAACTTATACTCAAAGCCGGCGTGCCTGAAAATATGCTCAAAATCCGGTCTCGCGTCCGCTGGATCGAAATAGATATATGGCTGGACATGAAATTGTGAAACCACCCGTCCCACCAGATCGAAAAGAAGCGACGCATGCAACTCCGCCGCCTCCTCGTGGGTCAATGGTGGTACAAGATTGGCGCGAACCTCCTTAGGAAGCGGTGTCCGCGATACAATAAGAAGCGACTTGTCTATCATGCTCTGAAAAGTTATCACACTTAGGTGAAAAGTGCAAAGTGGATAGTGAAAATCTTCTCTCTCTTCATTCTTCACTTCTCGTCCTTCACTCAAGAATTGAATCTCATTCCACCCTTGCTTAAGTTCCCTTAGCGAGAAGTACAAAAGTTGATGCTTCTCATTCTCCGTTTTCCATTCAAGAAATAACATGGCAAAGTTCAATTCAGAAAGCATCGTAGAAGAAGTTAGGCAGGCGACTGATATCGTGGATGTCATCTCGCAATATGTTCGTCTGCAAAAGCGGGGTAAAAATTATCTCGGACTCTGTCCGTTTCACACCGAGAAAACCCCTTCGTTCACAGTGAGCCGGGAGAAAGGGCTGTACCACTGTTTCGGCTGCGGTGTCGGAGGAAATGTTTTCACATTCTTGACTCAATACGAAAAAATTTCGTTCGGTGAAGCTCTCAGGCAACTTGCCTCGCGAGCAAATATCGCCCTCCCGTCGTATAACAGCGAGAAACAAAATGAAGTTGACGAAGTTTTGGACATAAATGAAAAAGCCGGAAGATACTACAGAGAAATGCTCCGTTCAGACGAGGGCGCCGATGCGCTCTCCTATTTGCGCGAGAAGAGGCAATTCTCCGATGAGACCATAGATAAATTTATGATAGGCTACGCTCCCGACAGGTGGGACGGATTAATTAACTACCTGAGGAAAAAAGGGGGAGATGAAAAGGTAATAGAAAAGTCGGGACTGATTCTGAAGAGGCAGGATAGCTCCGGTTACTACGACAGATTTCGCGCACGTGTAATGTTTCCGGTTCAGTCGCCGAGTGGAAGGATAATTGCATTCGGCGGCCGCACACTGAAAGCAGACGAGAAGGCAAAATATATAAACTCTCCCGAGACGGCGGCATATACAAAGGGAAAGACCCTTTTCGGAATTTATCAGGCGAAAGACGCGATTATCGAAAAAGATGCCGCGATTCTCGTGGAGGGATACGCCGACCTTATCGCCCTTCATCAGGCAGGAATGCGAAATGTCGTTGCATCAAGCGGAACCGCGCTGACAATCGAGCAGATCCAATATATTTCAAGATATACCAATAACGTTTTCTTAGTTTATGACGCCGATACAGCAGGACAGGATGCATCGCTGCGCGGGTCCGATATTTTGCTAGAGCAAGGTTTAAACGTCTTCATCGTCGAACTTCCGCCTGGCGAAGACCCGGACACTTTTGTACTTTCTCAAGGGAGCGAAGAATTCATGCGACTCATCCGAGAGGCGATGAATGTGGTGGAATTCAAAACAATACTTCTTCAGCGGCGGGAACCTCGCAATCAAATCGCAGTCATTCAATCCATAGTCGAATCTTTATCAAAAATAAACGATGCCATCAAGGTGAATTTATACGTGAAAGACCTTGCCGATAAATTCGGACTTCGTGAAGAAGCAATTTATCAGGAGCTAAAGAGGAGGAGACCCCCCCCCGGCAATCACAGAACGACTACCGATCTTCCGGAATCCCTTTGCGGCCGTCATCAACCGGCAACCAGCTATCGACTGCCGAACGCGACTTGATCAGCCTTTTAGTGAATGTTGACCAATCGCTTTGCGAGATCATCGCGAGCCAGATCGATAAGCTCGATATCCAGAATCCGGTCAGCAGAGAAATCATTCGGAAGATAATTGACGCAAGGTTTTCGGGAAATGAACCGTCAGCAGTAATAGATGAGTTAGCCGATGAAGATCTCCGCAAGTCTTTTGCTGAACTGGCGTTCGCTACTCCGCAAAGAAGTAAAGTCTGGTGGGAAGAAATCAGGCCCAGCAGCGAGACACCGGATTATTTGAAATGGATTTCACAGCTTCTTATCTCATTCGAGCTTGAACAAATAGAACAACAGCTTAAACTGCTCAATTCGAAAACTACCGATGCGGAAAAAAAGGAAATGTCGACGGACGACTTTGACACACAGTATCAGGAACTTGTCAATAGAAAGAAATTTCTTACTGAAACCTACCGCGACAAAAACCTTTTGGAGCAATACTTCGAGACTCTGAAAAATTCATCTCAAGGGCACTCAGATTCTTTTGATCCGGAACCATCCTTTTAGTCGATTCCCAATTCAAAAAATGACTATTTACGTTCGACACGGTGGATTATATTATTTGTTGATCGTTTAATTTGATGGACTTTGCGAATCTTGTGATCGGCGGAACCTTTTGGCAACAATGGTCTATGAAAATAACATTCGCAAGCTGTATTTAAGGAGGTATAATGATTGTAATACACGAAGATAAATGTGACTTATGCGGCTGCTGTGTTGGCGTTTGTCCTGAGAATTGCATCGACATGACAGAGAGCCGCATTTCAATCGTCGATGAGATCTGTACCAACTGCCGAAAGTGTGAATGGGCATGCCCGTTTGAAGTATTTGAGTTCAAACGAGATATGTCCAAATTTCCGAATGCGGGAGTGGCCGCATGAGAGATTCCTATGACGTGATCGTGGTCGGTGCGGGCCCCGCCGGCTCAACAGCAGCACGATTTGCCGCCAAAGGAGGAGCCAAGGTTCTCGTGCTTGAAAAAGACCGGGAGGTCGGAGTCCCCGTCCGGTGCGGCGAAGCGGTCGATCACGAAGGATTAGTGCGGTTTCTTCAGCCCGACAAGAAATTCATCGCCGCTGAAATTCGAAATTTCAAACTAGTAGCGCCAAACGGAAAAGTAGTTAAGCCCAATATTGAAGGCGTCGGATATGTCCTGGACAGAAAGGTTTTCGATTACCACTTGGCGCGCATTGCGGCCGACGAAGGCGCGGAGGTTGTTACAAAAGCTTATGTAGATGGGATTACGAGAGATGATGGTACAGTAACAGGCGTTTCCGTTCAATACCATGGAGAACGTCTGATCATTAGAGGTAAAATCATAATAGGGGCAGATGGCGTCGAATCAAGGATCGGGAGATGGGCGGGAATAGACACGACGGTTTCGATGCACGATATGGAATCAGCCGCACAGGTCACCGCGGCTAATATCGACGTCGAAGAAGATACATGCTATTTTTATTTCGGGCAGAAATACGCGCCGGGCGGATACCTGTGGATTTTCCCGAAAGGCAACAAGACGGCAAATATCGGGCTCGGTGTTGCGGCGGATGAGAGCAAGAAGAAACACGCACTGAAGTTCCTTGATGAATTCATGCTTGAAAATTTTCCGGATGCCTCAATATTAACAAAGCTCGCCGGTGGCGTTCCATGTGCGGAATCGCTCGAAACAATGACAATGCCCGGACTGATGCTGGTCGGTGACTCGGCTCATCAAGTAAACCCGGTCTCCGGCGGCGGAATAATAAGCGGCATGATCGGCGGCCAGATTGCCGGAAATGTCGCCGCGGAAATTGTGAAGCAGAACGATATGAGTTTAATAACGAATTACGATAAGGAATGGAAGAATTCTCTTGGCAGCCGTCATGATCGGTATTATAAAATCAAAAAAGTAATCTATAAATTCAAAGACAATGATCTCAATTCCATAGCTGATCAAATCACAAAGCAGCCCGAAGCCGAACAAACTCTCGGAAATCTTTTCAAACTGGCGGTGATAAAACATCCGACGCTGATTATCGACGTGATGAAGCTTTTCTTTTCATGAGAATCAATATTGTCGTCTACGCTAGCGATCGTGTCAGGCAAAAAATAAAATACGGGTTTACTCTTCTATTCCAGCCGCTTCGCGCAGAGATAATTTTTTCAAATGAAATCCAGACGGATTCGATCAACATCTTTTACGGAAATGACCAGCCCTCAGATATGAATAATCCCTTTTCTTTTGAGCCATCCGCGGACTTTGAAGATTGCATCCGGGATTCAACACTTCCGGACATTTCGAACCTTGATTGGTATGATTTTAAAGGGAAAAAATTGCCGAAGCTATTTCCCGTTTCAGATGGCTCGTTTGATTTTGATATCGCCGCCGCCACATTCATCCTCGCCTCCGAATTTCAGGATTTAATTAGTCTCGAAAGAGACGAGTTCGACAGGCTTCGAGCAATGGATTCGCTGCAGGACAGGCTTGGGATTTTAGATTTTCCAGTCGTGAATTATTATTCGATGCTTTTGAAAGAAAAATTGGAAGAATTTTTCAACATCGACATCAAGGTCAAACAGTATGGCGATTCTGATTATGGGCTTGCACTTACTCATGATGTCGATTATACCAGCTCACTAAATTTGAGGATGATAAAAAGAAATATCTTCGGTCATGCCTTACTGAACAACGAAAGCCTCACTCCGAACGAGCGTGCGATGAAGCTGCTCTATCCTCTTTTCGCGATTGGGGGATACGATCCTCCGAAAAGCGGACTAAGATTTTTAAAAAGTATAGAAATGCAGAAAGGGCTCAAGTCGACATTTTTCATCAAAACAGGATCGACTGCAAAGCAGGATATGAATTACAATTATCGTTCGCGGTCATTCAGAAACTACGTTGATTCTTTGATTGGAGCCGGCTTCGAGATCGGTATCCATCCTAGTATGAAGACTTATATAGACGGCAAGCAGCTCTTCTCTGAGAAAAAGAGACTTGAAGATGTCGTGGGAAAAGAAATCAGTTCTGTTCGCCAGCATTATCTAAAATTTACCGCCAGTAAGACTGTCGGCGCCTGGGAGGGCGCCGGACTAAAATATGACAGCACCCTTGGCTTCTCCCGGAAAGCCGGATTCAGAAACAGCGTGGCTTTTCCATTCGCGCTCTACAATTTTAAAGAGGACCGAAATTCGACAGTAACAGAATTACCGCTTCTATTCATGGACGGTACATTCGCCGATAACCGGAGCTTGACAGTCAATGAGACATTCAAAAGGATGAATGACTTGATCGCTGAAACGAAAGCCGCACAGGGAGCAGCGTCGATCCTTTTTCATAACTCACTGACCGACTCGATTGATTTTCCCGGATATAAGAAAATTTACGAGCAAATTCTGACTGCCTCGGCAAGCAACGACTGCAAGATGGATAGTCTTTCCGGAATTATCCAAAGCTTCCGATGAAAGCCTAGACAAGCACACTCGCGCAGCGCATTTACCCAAATGAATCCATACATAATTCTCGTCATTCAGCTTCTTCTGTCCGGGTGTAACTACATTATCGCAAACGCCGCGACCCAGACAATCCCGCCTCCGAACCTGACATTCTTAAGGACGCTGATTTCCGGAATTGTCTATCTCCTTTATTTAGTTTATGCCGGCCTTCCTTTCCGGTACAGAGGGCGCGACTTGACTCTTCTTTTATTTTTAAGTTTCATCTCCGTTTCCCTGAACCAGTTTGTTTTCCTTTACGGCATGAAGTATACGACGGCTACAGAGGGGGCCCTTTTTTATGCGCTTACTCCAATTTTTGTGATGCTGCTGTCGAGAAGATACTTGAACGAGAGGATCACGTTGGCAAAGGCAGCAGGGACAACAATGGCATTCCTGGGAGTAGTTGTAGTAGTCTTGTCAAAAGGATCGCTGAGGGACAATGCTTTTCATATCGACGTCTCACATATAAAAGGAGACGCATTAATCTTCGTAGCCGTGATGGCGTGGGCAACTTACACAACGCTCGGGAGGAGACTGGTCATAAAATATGGAGCAATAAACACAACGGTTTACGCTGCCTTAATCGGGACCATGATGTTTGCTCCCGTCGGGATATGGTCGTCTATCGGATATAAATATTTTTCGTTATCAGGCGGGCAATGGATGGAAGTCCTCTTCTTGTCGCTCGGCACATCGATAGCTGGTTACGTACTGTGGTACTATGCCCTCAGTAAGATCGAGGCGAGCAAAGTAGCGGTGTTTACCAACGGGCAGCCGATAATTACCGCGCTCCTTGCTTATTTTTTTCTAAGACAGGACATCTCGTTGATATTTGCTCTCGGCGCGCTCATTACAATCAGCGGTGTCGTAATTACACAAATCGACATGCAAAGGAAAAAAGTACCTTGACCATGAGGTCGTTCAATTCATCAACAATATTCCCCAATTCGATTTGATTTCCAAGCGCATAAGACCATTCTTCGCTTGGATGCTCTTTGAGCTTAGCACATCTTTAAATCTTCTCGTTCCCCCATTCACTTTGACATTTGTAAACTGATTTTCACCAGACAGATTGAATCCTATAATTGCTAAATGAGTTCCTGATTCTCTTTCGAACACAAAAAGTTTTCTCACGTTATCGGCGAGGAGAGTTCTATAACTACCGACCGTCAACGCGGGATTTGATTCCCGGGTATGTATCAACTTCCTGTAATAATCGAATAGACTTTTATTAAAACCGTTCTTATCATCCGTTCTCTTGCTTCCGGCCACCGGATCACCTTCCTCATCCGCATACTTTAAGTCGGACCACAGCATCGGCTTCCGGTCGTCGGGATCAGTCGCACCCCACATTCCCGCCTCGTCGCCGTAATAAACCATCGGTGCGCCGACATATGTCATCTGGAAAAGGACAATGAGCTCCTGGCGCTGAATGGCTGCGGCATCCGGTTTAGAGATATTATACAAAGTATTATTACGTGGACTGTCATTGGAATTATAATCCCGGTCGGGATTTTCTATCATAGACTCAAGTCTGTCGGTGTCGTGACTGTCAACAAGATTCTGCAGGACATAATCGTTGCTTTCCGGATAGGAATTCCTGAGCTGTTGAAGAGTCGAATCAAATTGCGAGGGATTAATCGAGAGCTTGTCGTCGATGAAGAATTTCATTACCGCCTTTGCAAACATGTAATTCATGACGCCGTCGAACTCGTCGCCGTGCAGCCACGCCGCAGCATTATCCCATATTTCACCGGAGATATAAGCATTGGGGTTTATCCCCTTTACCAACTTCCTCCAATCTTTCCAGAATGGGTGGGGTACTTCATTCGGCACGTCGAGCCTCCAACCATCTACTCCATTTTTGACATTCCCGTCCGGCTCCATCCAGCGTTTAGTTATTGCCATAATATGCTCACGCGGGCCGTGGACAAGACCTGTGATCGTGTCTTTACGGAATATCGGAAGCGATTTATTTCCCCACCAACCGGCGTAATCGAACTTCGTCCCTTTTACAGAATCATCCCAGGAGGTCACCACGAACCAATTCTTATATTCAGAATTCTGCTGGTTTTTCTCGACATCTTTGAAAGCCCAGAAGTCAGTGCCTACATGATTGAATACTCCATCGATAATCACGTGCATGTTCAGTTCATGAGACTCTCTTCAAGAGCTTTAGAAACTCTTTATCAGCGGAAGTCCATTGCCAGGTTGCCGGGTCAGCCGGATTTTCTTCCGACTCGATTTTCAAGTCACCGGCAGGATCGGGGCCGAAGTTGTGATCGATGTGAATATATGTCGCAGTGTTATACTTGTGAAGAGAGGGCGACTCGAAGACGGGATTGAAATAGATCGCATTGACCCCGAGTTTTTTCAGATAAGGAAGCTCGTCGACGGCCCCCTCTAAATCACCGCCGTACCTTCTGTCGAAGACAACATCGTAGAACTTGCCTGAAGATTTTTCTTCCCAGGGCTGCAGCTTGTACCAATCACTGGTCCATGTCGAAACATGCCACTCGCGGCCAGTAACTTGAGCGTCGGCCGCGGCAGGATCATTTTTGGAATCTCCATTCCTGAATCGCTCCGGAAAAATTTGATACCAGACAGCTTTCTTTGCCCAATCCGGTACCTGGGCTTGAGATATAGTGGTACAAATCGTGATAGCAATTACCAGAAATTTAAGGTATTTCATTTTAGTGATGAATCTCCCGAACAAAATTTTCTGAGATGGAAAAAGTTGTTTGATTTTTATCGAATGTGGCAGTGTTTCAATTGCAAGTATAAACGAGATTGCTTCGTCGCGTTGCACCTCGCAATGACAACTTTTGAAGCTAGGTTCAGTGCCGGAGTTCACTTCCGGCACAAACCGGAGATCTTATCCTTTTCCGCTTACCGTCTCTTCGACAATCTGCTTATCCGAAGCTACTTTTACTTTGGCTACGGTTTTCGGCTTCGAGATTCTTCGCTTTCTTTCCCTGATTACAACGGGCGATTTTCTCATGAACCTGGTGTCAATGCCATCATGCACGACGGGTGCCTGCTCATCTTTTGCCTCGGCATATTCGAAGACTTCATATTTATAGTTGCGAACTACCATCTTCTCGTCGTCGTGGTAGAGAACATATTGCGGAAGAATCGGAATTTTTCCGCCGCCGCCGGGAGCATCGATCACGAAATATGGAACAGCCAGCCCGGAAGTGTGGCCCCGGAGCTTGTCCATAATTTCCAGACCCACACGGATTGGAGTCCTGAAGTGGTTCGTGCTCTTTACCATGTCCGCCTGGTAAATGTAATAAGGTTTCACCCGCATCATCAGGAGTTTCCGATTAAGGTCTTTGACAATTTCAGGATCGTCATTGACCCCTTTCATCAACACCATCTGATTGCCGAGCGGGAAACCTCCGTTCGCGAGGAGATCACAAGCTTGTTTCGCTTCGGGCGTGCATTCCCACGGATGATTGAAATGGACATTCACATAAATCGGATGATACTTCTGCATCATCTCGACGAGTTGCGGTGTAATCCTTTGCGGCAGCACGCACGGCATCTTCGTGTGAACGCGAATTATTTCAACATGTGGAATTTCTCGGAGTCCTTTGAGCACCTTCTCCAGCATGACATCGGTCAGCATCAGCGGGTCGCCGCCGGAAACGATGACGTCCCTTACTTCGGTATGCGCCTTAATATAATCCAGACCATCCTGGATGAATTTCATGCTGATCTTCGTAGAATCGGAGACCTTCCTTTTTCTCGTGCAAAACCTGCAGTACATCGAGCACTGGCTTGTAACAAGAAACAGAACTCTGTCGGGATAACGATGTGTTATGCTTGGAACCGGGCTATCGTTGTCCTCATTCAACGGGTCCAGCGGCAATCCATCGTCTTCAAGCTCCTTTCCATCAGGAATGCTTTGAAGCCAGATCGGGTCGCCCGGGTAACGAATGAGATTTAAATAGTACGGATTGATTCTGATGTGGAAAAGGCTGTTAAGCCTCTCGGCAGTCTCTTTATCAAAGTTGAATTTTTTGACAAGGTCATCAGCGCTATCGATACTCTGCCTCAGCATCTGCTGCCACAGTTCCATAAATTAGTCCTCCGATATTTGTTTAACATAGATTACGAGATCATCGCCCGGCCGATAGTATTCGTGTATCCTAGCGCCTTCATGATAGCCTCGCTTTAAATAAAAATTCCTTGTGGGAGAATACTTCTCCTGTGAACTCGTGTAAACCGTTATCAGCCTTCCATTATGCCTCGATATATCGTCCTCGGCAAAATTCAAAAGCTCACTTCCGATCCCCTGTCCCTGCAAAACGGGGTCAACAGCAATCCAATAAAGGTCGTAAGTTCCGTCGGTCATTGGAGTAGGACCGTAACATACATAGCCGGCAACTTTATCATTCACCGCCGTGTAAGTCCAATATCCACTGTCGGCCGATTGGGTGAAAAATGAGTTCAACAACTCATCGGCAATTTTTATTTCTTCTGCCGTGAAATTATTTGTCCTCTTCAGGATGTCCAGGATAGAGTTGTAATCTTCCCGGATGGTGGGTCTTATCCTAACCAAGCCTTCTCTTAAAAGCTGATTGGACAATGTTGTTTATAAGCTGGCCGTATGACCAGCCAAACGCTGCGGCGCTACGTGAAAATCCGGAACCGCTCGGAGATAAATCCGGGTTGGGATTCACTTCCAACACGAACACCTTTCCTGTCTTATCGACCCGCATGTCAACTCTGGCGTAATCCCTGCAGCCCATCGCCTCATAGGCTTTGATCGCCGTGTTCTGAATCTTCTGTTCCAGCCTGCGATTTATCCTGGCGGGACAAATCGGCACCGTAGACTTGTACTCCACGCTGTCGGGCATCCATTTAGCTTCATAAGAGACGATATGATGATAGCCCTGAGGCATCGTGCTGAAGTCTATTTCCGATACCGGAAGCGCAACGACTTCGTCATTCCCGACGATCGCAACATTAAATTCCCTTCCATCGACAAATTGCTCTACAAGGATGGGCTGTTTGAATTTCTTCAACATATCGGCAAGTAGAGCCTGCAAGTGGTCGCGATCATATATAACGGAAGCGTTCGAAATGCCGATGCTTGCATCTTCATGAATGGGCTTCGCAATCGCGGGGAATCCTATTTTCTTCCTCGACACTTCATCGGGAGAGTTGAAAACCCTGTAAGACGGCACGTTTATTTTGTGGAAAGTTAAAATCTCTTTTGCTTTAACCTTATTCAAGCAATTACCGAGCGCCAGCGGATTGCCCCCGGTATACTGTATCCCGAGCAACTCATAAAGGCCGGCGACATTCATTTCCTGGAAAGAATTTCCTTCGATCGATTCGCAAAAATTAAAGACCATGTCGGGTTTCTCTTCACGAAGTTTGCCGATAAGCTGGTTTATGTCCGAGCTTGTAATGATCGTCGAAACATTATAACCCGCTTCGGCTAATACCGCTACAACCGTATCGACTTGCTCGATGACGCTCGTCGTGGAAGTATCAATCAATGATGCTTTCATGTCAGAAGCTAATTTTCCGTTGAATACTAACTCTAGCTCCGACGTTATGTCTAACGCCGCTTCGTCATAGACAACGCAGATCTTCTTTTTCCTTGGCATGAGCCGCCTCTATAAGTTCAATGAATACAATAATTTACGAGCTACAGCTTACCTGTTCTCTTGAGTGCCGCGTTCAGAACCGCATTCATCATCTGGTCATAGTTTAACCCCGCGGCTCTCGAAGCCATCGGGAAACATGAATGCTCTTCAGGATCGGGCAGAATTCCCGGAAGCGGATTTACTTCAATCACATTCGGCTCGCCTAAAGCATCGAGCCGCACGTCAATCCTGGTCCAGTCACGGCATTTTAAAACTTCAAATGTCTTCCTGCAGACATCCTCGATCTTTGCATTGAGAGAATTGTCGATAGGAGCCGGACATTTGAAGACCTCAATTGGGGAATCTTTCGTGTCCCACAGCCATTTTGCTTCATAAGAATAAACCGGCAGTGCCTCTGATGGCAGTGAATCAAAAGTAATTTCAACGGGCGGCAACACTTTCAATTCATTCCCATTACCAAGCAATGCTACGGTGAATTCCCTTCCAGGCAAATATTCTTCTACAAGCGCGGGCTGCTCGTAATCATTTTTTATTCGTTCAACTTCTTTCTGGAGTGCATCTAGGTTCTCGACATAGGAAGAGTTATAAATTCCTTTGCTCGAACCTTCGTGGAGGGGTTTAACAAATAGGGGGTAACGCAACGACGCTTTCCGTGCTTCTTCAAACGAATCCGCGACGACAAATCTTGAAGTCGGAATCTCGTGGTAACTCAAAATCTCTTTGGTCCTCGACTTGTCCAGGCAGGTCGCAAGAGTAAGCGGGTCGGAACCTGTGTACGGCATTCCCAGGAACTCAAGCATGGCGGGGATTTGTGCTTCCCTGCTGACACCGTTCATTCCTTCGGCGATGTTGAAGACGATGTCGAACCCTCCATCGCGAAGTCTGTCGTACGCATTTTCATCGGCTTCGACAAGCGTGATCTCGTGGTAGAGAGAGAGCGCACGTGCAACCGCGTCGATAGTCTCTTGAGTATCCCACTCGGCATACTTATCGATGACTTTATTTTCTAAATTTGTTTCGGTGAGAGGAGAACTTTTGGATTGAGAAGGTGGAACAGGTGAGGAAGGAGAAGTGGTGGCTTCGACTTCGATGGTGCTCTCTTTCTTTACATTGAAGACAAGAGCAACGTTCATAAAGTCTTCCGACACTGGTTCGACTTCAGTTTGTCCCGCCTGATCTTGCCTCGACTTCTTGAGGCTGGTCTGTATGTCAATGAAGCTGTCATTGCTTGTGTTAAATATAAGGGTTTATTATTAATTGTCAAGCAATGTGGTACAGTTTTTGGAGGAAAAATCCCGAGGCGGCGACCGAGGAGACTTCGACTTCCCTCTCCGGAATCTTCCGGGCTTAGTAACATTGAAGTTCTCAGAGCGATCTGTTATTTTTCTGAAACGATGGAGAACACATGACGACAAAAACTCCCGCGCAAGTAAACAAGTTTGCGGAAGACAGCTTAGAAGCGATCTCCTACAAGATCGCCGAACAATTCTCGACAAGAGAGTTCAATGATAACAACAGGCTCGGTTATCATATATACCGTTACCTGACTGGGACTATCCCGACAATAGATGAAGCGGTCCGAGTATCGGGCGTCAGGTTGACGAATGGAGAGACCATAGATGGCGTTATCGAAAAAATCGCGCAGCAGCTCAAAGAAATGGGAAAAGAAGTAAAAAGAAAGTGAAATAAATTCTGGACCAGGAATTTATGGTCCATTCCGGATTACGGTTACACTATTAAAATTGACTATGACGTCGGGGTACAACGAACCAACCGAAATATAAGCGGATGCCGGATTACTGTTGTTCAAGCCACCGCAGTGCTTCATCGCGGCTCTTAATCACTTTGTGATTTGTCTTGCCCCTCGCACGCAAGAGGGTTGACAGAATTAATGTCCAGACCTTACCCAAGCCAACAAAGGCGGTTGCCTTCGCGTATCGTCCGTTAGTCTGTGAAAGACTCGTGAGTGATGATATGATTTGCTTGTTGATCCGTGTGCCAGTCAAATCGATCAGGGTTCGAACTGAACCTGGACCTTCGGACATTTGAGCAAGACGTGTCGCCTTATCAACGAGGCCCGGCACAACTCCATAGTCGGAGATGCTGACAAAGTCGATCAAAAGGATACGTTTGTCCCCCTGACTTACGAATTCAACGTTGGGCATTGAAGATACTCCTTTGTACTGACTCTGCACGATTGATCATTCCACAACACGTTGTGCCGCATGATGCTTAACGTCCCGCGGCAAAAAGTCGTTGCTTTCGCCCGCTATAAAAGTTGCGTAGCATCGAGTTATCGGGCGAAAGCAATGAAGCAAGCTCAATATATAGGGATGACGAGCGTCTTCTTCCGGCTTGCTATGCGTCCGTTGTGTTGCCAGGTTTTCACTCCTTGACATCATATCGACGGCTCCCTCCATTGTTTGGATACTTCACGCCAATATATTTCTGTCTCTTAGCCAAGTCACCAAATTCAAGGACGAAAAACATTGCCTCTACTGGAAGACCTTCAGCGTCGGCGATAAATAATGGTTCGGTTGTATGCAATACCGTGCGCCATCCCATGTTCCCAAAGAAAGTCGTGTCCACCATGGGCATGCCCTTATCTGGGTAGACGGCGACTCGATGGAAAGGTAAATATTGTCCCTCGTGTAAAGGCGGAATCGGATTGATGGTGAAAGGTTTGAGAGAGTGACCATACCTCGCGTGGTCTCTAAGCATTTGGAATTCTTCTATTGTAACAAGCTTGTCATGTGGGAATGCGTAATGAAGAAAATAGGTAACAATCTTCGCAATTAATCTAGTGAATGTAGGTGGAATCGGAACGTCGACACGAACATTTGTCATATGACCTCGACGAACGGAGCAGCGAAATATCTCGGAGCGATATGTTTCCCCCGCCTTGAGTCTCCAATAGCCGTCACTAAACCGAGCGAACTCTGCATCGAATTCTTGGTCGGAAAGCCTCGCCTGAGTGAGTTGCCTCAGCCATAGTCGTGCTAACTTACCTAGGTCGTTCTCGGGGCATTGAAAAGAATTTTGATTTCGCGTCACCTTTGGGCGAAAGGTCGAGCCTCGTTTGACAACGGGAACTTTTCGCTTATCCAAGGTGTCCTCGGCACTCCATTGAAGGTGGTCCAATTGAGCACCTGTGTCCTTCAGTTTCAAGCCTTCCATGGCGTTAAGGATAGGGACGGTTTGTGTGGCAAGAGAGTCCACCTCATTTCCTAAGACCTGTTGGCAGTCGGCGCACACATCATGGGATCGCCAAAAACCGTAAATGCTTTCTGGAAAAACGTGCTCTCCCTCTTTGGAACGCGCGCCATCAAGAGTAGAATTACAGAAGATGCAGTTCGCAAAATCTTCAAACATGATTCTTCAATTCATCTTGCGTGCTATGGGATAGAGTCGTTTACTCATCTAGCACCGATTTAATATTCCATGTTTCAAAGGGAAAAACCAACCCGCGCCGATAACCAGGCTTTCGTTTCAGAACTGCCCTACTTGGATTGCGGATCCCCTTCGGCAGAATCTTTTTGGAGCAAGCCTTAAGGTAGTTTGTTCTGCAATCATCACATATCGGGATACGCATGTGTGGTTCAAGCATTTTATGAGACCACTCTATCCAGAAAACCATATACCTGAAGTTTGAGTACTGGCGCCTTCTGTATCCTACGTTGACCGTGTAAGAGCCTACATGGTTGGAACGGCAAAACGGGCAAATTCCCTTGGCAAGTGCAGCAGTAGTCTCAAGTTTCTGTACCACTTCGTCATTGCTAGGTCTCGCAGTAACATAAAGAAGAACAGTTGTCAGGTAGGCAACAATCGCGAGGAAAGCAAATCCTGAGATTGAAGGATAGTTCACAAGACCCGTCGAAATTAAGTAAAGTAATCCTCCCCCGATCACTGCAACAACTATCTGAGTAGGACTAACATTGAATTTTTTCATACTCTAAAATGAATCAGAATAAATTTGTCCGCAATAGGCAACACAATGACGCCTGATTACCGCAAAAACGCATTGCGTTTTTTGCACCAAAGTTGTATAAAAGTTGCACCTTTATTCCGTTTTTCTGGTATCCAATCGCTCCCTGATGACTTCAGAAGTTATTCCTTACTTCCATGACATGCAAACTAGTCGATTCGTTTCCAGACTTGATCTAAGGAAACTTCGTCGATTTTCTTACCCGCTTCATAATGCGAGAAGTGGCCGGAGATATACCAGAGGCCGCCTTCAAGTTTGAATTTGAACTCGACGGACTTCCCGATGTATTGAGGCGCGTAAAAGAACTCCGTCGTTTCAATATATGTGTCACCCACAACTTTGTATGTTCCGGCTCCAAACGCGTCCTCGAACGCTTCGATGGAATCACGCTGAGTTCCTTTTGCCAGAAGCTCTTCTGAATGTTTTTTGTCCTGGCGCGCCCAGGCATAATGAGTAGCTGTCAAAAGTTTTATTTGCCTTCCCACAATGGGATGATCCAGTCCATTCTCTTTCTGAGAAACCAATTCCCAGGTACCTTGCAGTTTGAGTGAATCCTGTGCGTGCACTAATGCAGGTAAAAATGAAATTAGAATTGCAAAGGCGATGCGCTGTAAAAATTTCATAAATTTCTCCTATGTTTAAAGTTTATGACAGACGACACGGAAACGAATGGCCTAATAAATAAGCACCGATCTTCTGTGTCGAAAACCTTTGTAAAGTAACATCTGAGGGAAGCTAATTCAATTAAACCGGGAGACGAATTATTTTACCAGGACTAATTTCTTTGTCTCGGTAAAACTCCCTGCCTGCAATCGATAAAAATATACTCCACTAGGCAAATTACCAGCGTTGAGAGTCACTGAATGCGTCCCCGCAATTTGTCTCTCGTTCACCAACGATTTAACTTCTCTTCCAAGTACATCATAGATTTTTAACGACACCGAATTGTTTATAGGCAATTGATAACTGATGTTGGTTGTCGGATTGAAAGGGTTGGGATAGTTCTGCTCGAGATGAAATTCCCCCGGGCCGTTCCATGGTGTTTCAATCACCGGGGTTGAGACATCGTAATCGTAAGACACCTGGCCCCGGATTTCGCCTCCCATGTAGTCTCCGGTATGGAGATTGATGTAGGTGTAATCAGTGATGAAGTAGCCAACTATTTCCGGCGTGAGCGGGTGATCGCCGTCCGAAGTACTCCAGACGCCGTTAACACTAAGCGCACCCCATGAGTTCGGTGGAACAATCACCTTCAGCTGCTCTCCGTTCGCCCCCGGTGCACCCTCATGAATATGCCCGCCGGCTTGTGAAATATTGGACGACAAATCCAAGAACGTCAGGCTGTACAGAACACTTTGACGATCAGGACTGAGTACAACTGAAGCAGTTCCAGTTCCGTTGCTCTTGACTGTCGGCGGGACATCCTGGCTGGCTGATAATCTTGCGGTGAAACCAATACCGGTAGTGAGGTTAATCTGACCACGGACATCCCCTGCAGTGTCTGCTCCGGATTGAATTTCGATGTAAAGTCCGCCTTCAAAGAGTGAGTTGACCAGGTCAGGAGTAAGACTTTCCACCGCGTCCGTAAATTGCCACGTTCCCGAAATTGTTGCTTCTGTTGTGTCACCGCTCAACGGGATGGTCTTTGCAATACTACCGATCGTCCCTGGTGACCCTGAGTAAATGTGACAACTATCCGTAAGGTTACTTGAAAGTCCGATATACGTCAGGTTGTACGTCAACTGATTACGTGTTTCGTTCAGGACGAATGAAGCGGTAGCGGATGCATGTGAACGTGTCACAGGACTTTCTTGCGAACTGTCGAGAGAAGCGACAAACCCGAAACCTCCTCTCAGTACAAGTTGACCACGGATTTCTCCATCTTGGTGAGCCGAGGTTAGGAAATTGGAGTATATGCTCCCGGCAATCAATGAATCCACGAGGGCATCGGTCAGTGGCTGATTATCAGTAGTTTTCCACAAACCATTGACGGTGGCTGATGTCGGATTTCCCGGTTCGGCAATTGTACGCACAACGGAACCGTTCATTCCTGGAGCACCAGCGCCGATTTCTCCAGATGTGAGTAAACCGGTGAGTCCATGATATGTAACCCAGTAGTCGATTTGTGTTCGCGCACTATTGAGAACAAATACACCGGTTCCTCCACCGGCCGCGGAGACAGGAGGGCTTTCCTGAGCACCGTTATAGTTGACTTCGAAATGGAGTGACGTTTCCAGAACAAGTTGCCCGCGGAGCTCTCCGGTCGGATTCCTGGAATCATACAAGTTTATGTAAACCCGACCCGTGAGAAGTGAATCCACAAGAGCTCTTGTCAGTGGTTCAGAGTCAGTACTACTCCAGATCCCGCTGAAAGTACCTCCCGATGTAGTCGGCGTTGTCAGACTGCTGACCACATCGCCGTTTACCTCCGGCTTACCGGTGAAGAAATCTCCGCCAACTCCGGCCGCGTTCATTCCTTGGTAGGACACAAAGTACTTGAGTTGGGTCATGTCCTCGTTCAACTCGAATGAACCTGTACCTGAACCAGACGTGGCCACTCCAGGCACCTCCTGCGTCCCTTCAAGAATTGCAGTGAAGTGAACCTGCGCCAACACGACATGCGGGACGACTCCAAGCATTAGGAGAGCTGAAAATAAAAGAAAGTCTCGCTTCATATAGATCACCTAAATATTAGTCCAACTACTCAACATGAGATAGGTTGTTATGGTTCTGCAATGATCTCGTTAAGGACCCTGATTATTTTAAGCTATTGATAATTTTAAGGTTGTGGAGAGCGAAAATGGCTGCCATTTGCTTGAAGCGACTCAGTTTAATTCGATCAAAAGTTGGAAGGGCTGGTCGCTACAGTCGAATTCAGTTAGAGCCCGCTGTCTACATCTTGGGCAATATTCGCGAGGATCCCACCGCTATAAATCACTTTATCAAAAAAAATCTTCGTTCGCGTAAATCTTCCGGTCTGAAGTTTGTTGAAATATACACCGCTTGAAAGATTTGTTCCGTCAAGAGTTGCCGAATAATTTCCTGGGTCTGTTGTCCCAGACTACCCTCAATACAATATCCATGTCGGAATTGATGGCGTCCGGAGCCCCTCATTTCCAGGGCAGTCCGACTCAATGCTGCGGACAAATACAAAAGCCCTGATTATGGAATAGGGACCAGATCAGCTCTTCTCATCCACATCATCGACTCTCATCACCAGCAAAGCTGCCAGGATTAAAGATACTCCGCCAAGGAGCAATGCGTAGATTGCCTCGCCGCTAAACAAACTCCTTACGAAGAATCCGAGGATTGCCGCCGCCGTAATCTGAGGAATAACGATGAAGAAATTGAATATTCCCATGTAGGTTCCCATCTTCTCCGCCGGAAGAGATCCGGTCAGGATCGCATACGGCATGGCAAGTATCGATGCCCACGCTAAACCGATTCCGAGTTCTGAAATTAAAAGGAGCTTCGGGTCCTTGATTATGTAGAACGATAATAAACCGAGCGCACCGCATACCAGGCTAAAAGCGTGGACGGTTTTTCTGCTCGTCTTATTCGCGAGCCAGACCAGCACAAACGCCATGACCGCCGCAAAGCCGTTGTAAACCGACATCAACACGCCGACCCAGTTTGCACCCTCGTTATATAATGCCGAAGCTGTGTCTGTTGCGCCGTAAATGTGATGAGTGACGGCAGGAGTCGTGTAAATCCACATCGCGAAAAGGGCAAACCATGAAAAGAACTGGACGTACGCGAGCTGTACCATCGTCTTCGGCATTTTGAAAAGGTCGTTCATAACGATTACAAGCCCGCCCGAAACATTATTACGCCTGGACATCAAACCCGAAATAACTTGAAGCAATCCGAAAGCGGCTATCCCGACGAAGAAAACTCCGAGCCCGTAATCCATGTAGATAAAGAAGTAGAAGATCATGAATAACAAAACGCCAACCGTCGTCCAGATCAAACCGTTTTTAAGAAATTTCGAATAGGCGATCCGCTCCACATCCTTGCGAGATCCACGTTCTTCCTCGCTGAATCTTTTGAGTTCTTCCGGAGGATATTCTTTGGAGCTGAATACCGTCCACAAAACGGCGATGAAAAAAACTATTCCACCGACATAAAACGAAAGTTTGACGGATGCCGGGATCATTCCTTCCGAAGCAACGTTGCTTACGCCAAACCAGTTAGTCATGATATATGGAAGGGCTGAAGCGACTACGGCGCCGATACCTATGAAGAAACTCTGCATTGCAAATCCGGACGTCCTTTGCTCCGAAGGAAGCATGTCGCCGACGAATGCCCTGAACGGCTCCATCGAAATGTTTATGGACGTGTCCATGATCCACAGCATTCCGGCGGCGATCCAGAGGATCGGCGAGTTCGGCATTATAAATAAAGCGATGGAAGCGAGGATAGCCCCTGTCAGAAAATACGGGCGGCGTCTCCCAAGTCTCCCCCACGTTTTGTCGCTCATATGGCCGATGATCGGCTGGACAATCAAGCCCGTAATCGGTGCGGCTATCCAGAGAATCGGGATGGCGTCTATCTTTGCGCCGAGCGTTTCAAATATCCTGCTGACGTTTGCATTTTGAAGGGCAAAGCCGAATTGAATTCCAAGGAACCCGAAACTCATATTCCAGATCTGCCAAAAATTTAGTTGAGGTTTTTTCATTTAATTCTAAATTTTGAATTTAACAATTACAATTTAAGATTTTTCTTTATCCTTTCACGCTTCCGAGTGTCAGTCCGGAGATCAGCCACCTGCTCAGGAACAGGAACAGGGCGACCGCGGGGATACTGATTATCAAAGAACCGGCTGCGTAGAGTCCCCACTGCGTCGACATACTCCCTTCAAACTGCTTCAACCCGAGCGGGAGCGTAAAGAGACTCGTATCCTGGAGCACCTGAGCCGCGACGACATATTCCGCCCAGGCACTCATGAAAGAAAAGAGCGCCGTGATTACGAGCGCCGGTGCCGCGAGAGGAAGGACAACTTTTACAAATGCTCCCCAACGAGTTGAGCCGTCGATCCGGGCGGCCTCTTCGAGGCTGAACGGAATCGTGTCGTAATATCCTTTCATCTGCCAGACACAAAAAGGCAATGCGGTAGAAGTGTAGATGACGATGATTCCGATATAGCTGTTTATCAGATGAAGCTGGAGAAGCATGATATACATTGGAAGTAGAAGCATTGTTGGCGGGAACATCTGTGTTACGAGCAGCCCCACCATTGCGCTCTTCTTGCCGTAGAAGTTGAACCGGCTGAATGCGTAACCAGCGGTGGAAGCAAGCATCACTCCGGTCAGCGTGACGACGAAGGCGATTATGACAGAATTAAGGAACCAATGAAGAAAAGGCGTTTGAGTGAAGAGCTGTTTATAAGCATTAAACGATGCGCCTTCCGGGATAATCTTCAAGGAGGTCGAGAGAAGCCGGTCGGAAGGCCGCATAGATATGCTGAACACATTTATTATTGGATAAAGAACGGCAAGCGTGAAGCCAAGTAAAAGGAAATAGAAGAAGTAATTGATGATCTTCGATTTTGCCTTTTGAATTCTGGACTTTGAATTCATCTCAATACGCCGCCTCAGACGCCTTCGTCCGCTTAAGGAAAAACAGGCTGAACATCAGGAGCATGGCAAAAATCACCATCGATAATGCGGCAGCATAACCGTACCTGTAAAGGTTGAACGCAGCTTTGTAAACATAGGAGACAAGAATGTGGGTCTGGTCGGAAGGCTCGCCTCCATTTGACACAAGCCAAATGATATTCACGTTATTGAAAGTCCAGATGATTCCGAGAGTAATCGCAGGGATCATGACAGGTCGAAGAAGCGGTACCGTGACAGTCCAGAATTTCTGCCAGCCGGATGCGCCGTCAATGTCAGCCGCTTCGTAAAGTTCCTGCGGGATACTCTGGAGCCCGCCGAGCGCAATTGTCATCATGAACGGAAACCCGAGCCAGACATTCGTCATTATACACGCGCTGAACGCTTCAAGAGGCTTGCCTAGCCATTCAACGGGTGTCATGTGAAGATATTGTGCGATGAAGAGATTGATGGCGCCATACTCATAATTGAACATGCTCCGCCATGTCAACGCTACGATTACCTGCGGTATCGCCCACGGCAGGATAAGGAGAGTACGGATCGCGGCTTTGCCGAAGAGTTTCTTGTTCAGGATTACTGCGAGTCCAACTCCAATGGAGACATGGAAGACTATATTAATCAGAGTCCAGGCGAGCGTTTTGAAAAAAACCGAGTAGAATATTTGCTCACTAAAAACCTGTCCATACTGCCTGAAGCCGACAAGGTGCCAATCCTTGAAATGTCTCAGGCTCATGTTGGAAAAGGAAAGTACCACGTTATAACAGAAAGGATATATCACAACACCGAACATTACGATCGCCGCCGGAATCATGAGGATATATGCGAAAGTATTTGGAGAAATCTTTTCGGAATCAAAGAAGCCGCCCGGTAACTTCTCTGTTGTGATCACTCTGTCTCTCTTTTGTTCTCTCATAACATGATTACCAAAACCAGATTTAGGCGATTACAACTACGATTGTGACTTTTGAACTTTGACAGCTGAATTTTCCGGTTCATTCATTCATCTCTTTTATCTTTTGCAATGCACTTTTCTGCATCTCAGCTGCCGCTTGCTCCGGAGTCTCTGTCCCGCCCAGGACCGCCTGATAACTCGGCCTCATCGCATCCCAGATTGCCCTCAGCTCCGGAACAATCGGCATTGGCCATCCGACCTCCATCTGGTACTCGGACTCTTTGACGATCGGCATGGCTTGCACAACCGGGTCATCGTAGAGACTCGTCAGCGTCGGAATGGTATTGAAATGGGTTGTGAAATCGAGTTGGACTTCCTTGCTCAATAAAAATTTCATCACTTTAACTGCCTCCGGTATTTTCCAGGCAGGTATGGAAGCATTGATGGAATAGCCAATCGGAGAAACCATCGGCGCCGGCCACAGCCCCGTTTGTTTCATGAAGGGAATTCTCGTTGCGGCGAAATCTATTCCCGCCTTTTTATAATCTCCGAACGACCATGGGCCATTGATGATCATCTCGGCCTTCCCTTCTTTAAAGAGCGCATCGGCTGTTTCATAATCGCAGGACTTTGGGATAATTTTGTACTTGTCCCGCAGATCCTTCATAAACTTCAATGCGTTCACCATCGCTGGGGTATCGAGCGTCGGATTCCCGAGCGAGTCCATTACCCAGCCTCCGTATGCAGTCAGGAACGGAATAAAGAAATAGGGTTCCGTGTAATTCCAAACGAGCGCGTGGCTGTTCGAAGCAGCATCAAACTTTTCCCCATCGGCGATCAGATCGTCCATCGTGCGTGGCGGATTAGCAAGTATGGACTTGTTATAAATCAGCATAAGGTGGTTGCCCACTTTGTCCGCTATAGAATACAAATGGCCGTGGCTGTAGACGAGCGCTTTAGGATCAAACATGGAAAGATAATCTTTCGTAAAAAGCGTATCGAGCGGAAGGACAATCTGCATTGCCTCGAAGGGTCCTATCTGGTCCGAGGGGCCGTAAACAATGTCCGGGCCGGCTCCGCCGATCGCGGCGATTTGAAAACCAGACCTAAGCTCCTCTGTCTCTTTGTAAAGCGCCGTGACAGTTATACCAGGACTCTGCGACATGAACTCTTTCAATACCTGATCAAGAATAATCCGTTCATCGGGGCGCATCTGGTGCCAGATGACCATCTGGTGTGGGTCTTCAAGAGTGCTCTTTGCGCAGGATGAAAGAAAAAAAGATAGGGTGAGGAAGAAAAAGATCAATACGACGGAACGGGAGGATCCCATCATGGTACCGGAGGTTTGTTATCGCGGTAATATTTTATCCATCCCTCACGCGGATAGAGCATTGGAACGGCTAGAATCTTTCCGCCGAAACCTATGTATCGAAAAGTCAGCATCTGGATATCGGAGACCTTTAGGTCGCGGACATTTTGATAATTAAACTCTACACCGGCTTTAGTCGCCAGATCTGAGATATACTGATTCAGAACCCTCTCCTTTTTCATTTCTGTCACCATTTCCCGTGCGACTTCAATGCTGTGTTCAATAGTCTCCTGGCTTATGGCAGATCGTTTATCGATGATTCTATAGATATAGAATTTTCCCTTATCGAAAATCGGGCCATACAGGCTCCCGTTCTTCTGCTGAGCAAGTACTGCCCCTATTTCGCCAAGCTGGGATGCCCTGGTCCAGACGCCGGACGTATCAGTCGAATCTCTCTTCCCATTTTCAATGAGCTTATCGTACATGCCCACGACATCGTTTATATTTGCGGCTTCAAACTTTTTCAACTCTAACTGGATCCCGTTCAGGACTTCATCCTGATGATTCTTAAAAAACTCATCAACCTCCTGCTGGCTGACGTGGACGGTATCCATCACATCATTTCCAATCCTGGACGACCTGTATGCGTCGAGGAACATCCGGACATTGTACTTAACTTCACCGGAATTTTCTAACCCAAGCTCTCGTGCCTTCTTTGCCAGGAAATAATTCTGCGAGATAAATCTCAATGCGGAATGGAGACTGACTGTTATTTGTGGGATTGACGGATCAACAGCATAAAATCCGGACACCGGCAATTCTTCAAATACCCGATCCAGCGTTAACTCTCCTCCTTCGAAGGTCAGCAGGGGTTTCGACAGATCTCCGGCGAATTCATTCATCAGCGACTGTATATCATGGGCGCTCAAATAATAGTACGGATCGAATGACTCCGGATGCTTGACGGAAATCAACTTTTGAATCGCATATACGAGCGGTCGGAAGATGTCATAGTTGACTTTTACCCTCACGCCCTTCATGACATTGCTATAAAGATATTTTCCGCCTAACTGAGTTTCCTCTCGTGACTTAATTATCTTACGAACCATCCCAATCCTCTCGTCAGTTGCCGCACCGGTAAATTTCTTATTGACTTTCCGATCAATAATTTTGAATACCACCCAACCATCCACCGTCATCGTCGGGAGCGAGAGAAAACCTTTCTTATTTCCGAAGAATGCGTCTTCAATTTGCTGCGTCGATTCACCGTAGCCAATTTCAAGCGTGTCATGGCTGACACTTAAACTTTCTGCTGTTCTATAAATATTTTTCCTCTCGACGGAAACGAGTTCATAGAACTTTCCCGCCGATAAACTATCGGGGAAATAGAATGCGTCTAAGAGGTACGAATACGTAGAAAACTTTAACCCTCTCGAAAGCTCGGGTTCAGTGACTTTTGCGGATGGGACGACTTCCGACCGGAAGAGCGCATCGCGAAGAAACATGTCATCCATCTCTCTGACAACTCCGTTTTCAACCTGAGTCAACGGATTCGCCGACGCTGCTCCGGCTTGAGATAGGAGTTTTTCAGCGATCATGGAATAAAGGAACTCCATCTTCGTAGTGTCGCGATAGTCTTTGCCCGCATACAACGACAACTCATATCGGTTCCTGAAATCTTCGCTTGTAATCGGCTGACCGTTTACGATGGCAAGGGTGTCAACTTTGGATTTGCTGATGTCGGGTGGGCTTTGGGCAAATATTCCCGATGAACAAGAAAAGATAAAAAGGGCTAAGCCAAAACTAAAATTGTGAATTTTAAATTTTGAAATGGAACTCGAATATTCATGATTCAGAACTAAATGAGCAAGCTTCATTTCACAAGCATCAGCTTCTTCACGCTTGTGAATCCTCCCGCCGAGAGCCGGTAGAAATAAACGCCGCTTGAAAGACGTGAACCGTCAAATGTGACGGTGTATGTCCCCGGGCTCTGTTTCTGGTTCACCAGGGTTTTGACCTCCCTGCCGAGCACATCAAACACATCCAATTCAACATGGCTGGCCGCAGGGAGTTGATAACTGATCGTGGTCGCCGGATTGAATGGATTCGGATAATTTTGTCCGAGCGAGAAGCTAATCGGAATTTTCCCACCATCGACTCTTACGTCCGTCGGCACGTTAAGCCTAATCAGTGAATCGCTAAGGACATAAACCGCCGAACCATATGCAGGAAGTGTCACGTTTAAGCTCAACGAACCTCCGCTAAAGGTAACCGCGGCTGATGAATCGTTATAAACGTCATTCAAGTAATAGGTCTTTCCATCAGTTGAACCTCCGGCAAAATAAACATTCGGCGAACCTTCGTTGCCGACAAGCCTGATGTTGGCTGTGGCTGGTGAGCCGCTGAAGTTTTCCAATGCAATTCCATTCTGATCAATATACGGCCGGGTATACGCATAAACCCAGCTGTTGCCTGTTGAAAGCTCGAAGAATGTTTGTGTTGAAAATGCCGGGAACGTGCCGCGAATCCAGGCGAGTCTTTGATAATGCGGAGTTAGCAACGACTTTCCAGCGCTATTCCAATCGATTATTCCCCGGCGGCGTTGATCAAGATCTGTAAGACCAAGCCCCCAACCAACTTCCTGTCCCGAATAGAGCATCGGAATTCCGGGCACGGTAAATATCACTGTTCCCATCGGCATAGTCTTCGCGTATGAACCATAAGTGTAGACAATGCGGTCTTCATCCTGGTTTTCCATGCACCGCATGAACAGCGCATTTGGACCGGGAGTAAATCCCATAGACGTACCTCCGCCGTTAGTAACGTTGCTATTCAACGTGCCGATACTCGAAGAGCTTCCGAAGTTAAAAGTTTGTATCGCGTTGTGCAACAGGTTCCAGTCATAAGCGGCGTCGAGACCCCCGCCATCATCGGCATAATTGACTTCGGTTCCGACTCCTGTGCCGGCGGTTTCTCCGAGAAGAAAAACGTCCGGCTTAATATGCTTGAGCAAGGTTCGAGTCGGTATTCCCATATCGGTCTCGCCACCATTGCCATTGTCGGTGCGGTCGTGCGGTCCCCAGTACACATCGAACCTGTACCCGTCGAGCCCCATCTGTTGGACCCACCATTTATAGACTCCGTCCATGTAAGCCCGGGCGTCTGCATCGCTCCAATTGTAATTCAGAAGCTGGTCGCTGAAGCCGCCATAATAAACAAAACCGTCAGTCGTAATCGACTCCGTCAAATTTGGTTGGTATTTTGAATTCGTAATAAGTTGATGCTGGTAAAAATTCCAGTAAAAGGAATTGGTTCTGTATAGACGTGCGTCATTAACGAACGGGTGGTTAAAGCTTGTGTGGTTTGGAGTGACGTCAAGAATGACTTTCATGCCGAGTTGATGCGCCTGGTCGACAAAATTCTTGAAATCTGCATTCGTTCCATACTGAGGAGCGACGGTATAAAAGTCTATGATGTTGTAACCTGGGCCTGGGCCATTGTCTATCGTCTGATTGTTTTTCATGACCGGTAAAACCCAAATAATGTTAAAGCCCAATTCCTTCAAGTAATCTAACTTCTGAGTTGCCGCATTAATCGTCTGCTGAGGAGTAAATGAATTGAAGAAGAGCGAATAGATCCGTCCCATCTTAGCCCAAATCGGGTTTGTAGCGTAAGTGGGAAATGTGACAGAATCGTTATTATCGATAGTAAAATATGAACGAGTCGTGTCTTTATTGTTATCGACATCAGCAGCAATCAACGAGAAATAATATTCACCGGGCTTCGAGGGTCTTGTGATACTTACGGATGTCGATGTAGCTCCCTGGACTCCGCTTATTGCCGAAGGATTGGTTGGATCAACTCCCCACAAATATGTAAGGGTTGCTGTTTGTCCTGAATCAGGATCGGTACTGTTTTGCGATGAAAGAGTTATCGAATTCCCATTCGAAGAAAAACTGATCACTGCATTTGGGGAGTGCTTAAAGAAGTAGGTCATTGTAAACGGACTCGAAACTATTGTTGCACCTGTGCTGTCTTTTGCGATTGCGACAAAAGTATTCAACCCTTCAGTATATGAAGCAATGAAAGAAAAACTCCCGCTGTTTGCCACAATACTAGTAGTATCCGTTCCATTTTGAACAATCTGCACATTATGGATTGTTGTGTCCTGGACGACGCCGGATATGGTTATCCCGGCTTTAACGGTGACTTGACCGCCCTGATTGAGAATCTGAATCGCGCCTCCCTGAATGACGAAGGATGTCGAGTCCGAAACCTGATTACCAGCAAGGTTCTTTACCTCAAGTTTGATTTTCCTTGTACCATTTTGAAGTGACGCAGGCCAGAGAAAACTAAGAAGGCTCGTCGAGAGATTATAAGCTGTCCCGGAACTTTATAGGAGCTTGTGTCAACCTGAACAGTAAAAGTCGACGTATCGACGCCGCTTGCGAGCGATGGAAAGATATATGCGGAGATCACCGGATGTTGTGAGTTCACAATCCCTGATCTTGAATTTGGCAGGAGATGAAAAATTGTTGGACTATTCACGTAGAGTATAGAATTATTATTGTCAGCCGAATTCTGGTACGGGTTAAGAGGATCAGGAGACCAGCCGGTTGAAGTGCCGTTTTCATTAATCTTGTACTGATAAGCTCCAGCAACTCCTCCGCCCGATAGCGGCCCGCCGACCCGCAGCCTGTAAGTCTTCGACCAAATGCCTGTTCCCTGGTCTTTCACCATTGCCGTCGGCGACCCGGACGCAATGACCCCACCGGAATTATTCGCCCAACTATTGAATTCGCCCGGCAGATAAACAACAGAAGGGTTATCGGTAGGCTTATAATAAAAAGTCACATCGACACTGTCCTGGGCTAGTAGAGAAGCAGCAAGGGAAAAAATAAAGGTGGTGGTTAAAACAATTCTGCGCATCGTGAATCCTGTATAATTACATTTCTACGGCGTGACAACGAGGAGCTGTGGCTAGGGAGAAGTATTCACCACAGCTCCATCGTGTCAATTACATATTGAGAAGAAATCCTAAAACTCTTTTGAATCAAAATCACCGGCGACCCGGCTTTATGCCAGGCCGCTGGTGATCGAAAACAAAATATGAAGGGTTACTTCATCAGAACCATTTTCTTGACGCTCGAGAATGTTCCTGCTTGCAAGCGATAGAAATAAACACCGCTCGCAAATTTGTTTGCGTCAAATGTCGCGATGTAACTGCCGGATCTTTGATTGCCTGCAAATAATGTCGCGACTTCCTGTCCGAGGACATTATAGATCTTCAGAGTCACGAAGCTGTTCTTCGGTACTGAGTAATTGATTTGCGTCGTCGGGTTGAACGGGTTCGGATAGTTCTGGCTCAACTCATAGCTTACGGGCTTAGTATTAGGATTCTCACGAACGCCGGTTTGGGTCCCGGGATTGTTCGGATCCTCATCGCCGTAGTGGTTGTAGATAGACTCCTTTGAACCTGACAAGACTAAACTATGGTTCACACCGGTCGCAGACTCGTTATCAATGAGGGTACCTGCACTAACAACACCATCTACCGTCAAAGTATCGAAGCCATTGAAAACCGCGCCGAACTTGTATTCGACATACGAAGAAACACCGGGCTGAAACCTAGCTTGATTGTCCACTTGTTGTCACCAGCAACGCTGTCTCCGTGTGTTCCATCATCATACATCCTGTGAATCTGAGCAGTTGTATCAACCTTGGTTGCAGTGTCACCCTTGGAAGTATCCGCAAGAGGCCAGCCGCTTGGGGGCCAGTTCAGGGGGGCTACGCTACCTGTAATCCAGACACTCTTAACGCCTGTGATATGGCCATAGTGGATCCCATCATAAGCATTATTCATGTCGACATGGAAAATCACGGTATCTTCAACTATGTTCGGTTTAGTGACGTTCATGTCGGGGGTCCATAACACGGTTGTATCCGCTTTCGGGAAAGATAATGTATGGTTACTGCCACTTTCCCAGCCGCCATTGCTGAAAGGGTCTGCACCGGCACCAAATAATTTAAATTGGACCTGGCTTCCTATCACATAAGTAAACGATAAGGTCGTTTCATAAATATCTGGATTTGCAAAACTCGCAGACATTGTCTCCCCTGCGGCGGGGCCCCAATTCAACGGCGCTGTTCCTCCGACTACATAAACCGAATCCACGGCGCTATTGAAGCCTTCGGCAAAAAGGTGGGTCATGTCCACTTGAAAAGTTATATTGACCGTTGCAACCACACCCGGCATCTGGTTAGCAATGTAAACGAGTGGAATTGTCTGTGAAGCGGCACTCGTAATGATGTAAGTGCGGTTTCCAGGTTCCACCCACGAAGCAACACCGGCATGCTGGGGCAGGAATTGATACTGGATTGTATCGCCCACCGTGCTGTCCGCGAAGGGAATCGCAAGAGTGTAAATTGAGTCGTCCGTGGTGGACTCTGTCATCACGAATTTGTCTCCAGCCCAAGTAGTGGTGTCTCCCGCCAGTTCCTGGAAGCTACCTCGTATTATTACACTGTCGGTTGCTGTGTTAAAGGCGCCTGTTTGAATGTAGGCGGCCATATTGACTTGAAAAGTGACAGTCTTAGTTGCCTGAGCGGGACTTCCCGCAACAAGCATTACCGCAAATGCCACAGTCGCTAAAGCTAATAAACGCTTTAACATGTTGTTACTCCTTTTTTAGTTGTTGATTAGTTCCATGATGCAAATCGCAATACCAGATTTCTCAAGCATAACTTCCGAGAAACGGAAAAGTGCCGAGTGCATCTTTTGATTGAAAAGTTGTACCACCGCCTTTTCACAAAGCGGTTTTGGGTACTTGATAACAAATTCTTCGTTTCTCATAACTTAAAATCCGACAGTCAAGGCGAACTTCTGAATATTCTGGAGTAAGCCAAAATTCTCATAACCATAATCAAACTTCACATTAAAATGTGATGTGATTTCATAGTTGAGGCCGATGCCCAGGGTAAGCCCTTCCTGACTATCCGGGACGAATAATGATTCATATCCCCCGCGTACCGATAAAAGATTATTCCAGCAATATTCGCCGCCGACATTCACGGATTGGACATTGTCACTGGGATGAATAGCATCCGCGGCGAGCGTTATCCGGTTATCCGATGAGTTTACTACATCCATTGCAAGCCCTACTCTGAATATGAGTGGAAGGGGATAAGAATTAGTTACGTATTGGGCAGGTATTTTAGAATTTGCTCCTACGACTGATTGATCCGGACTAACAGTTATAAGGAGGTCTTCACCTGACATTTGCATTTGCGTACCGAAATTTGCCATCTCCATCCCTATCCTCAGGTTGTTAAGTGGAGTTATATAAAGGAGCCCGGCATCCATCGCAAATCCTGTCGCGGACTCTCTCCAAATCTGCTGGATGATCATCTTCGCCGTTCCAGCGATGGAAAAACGATCAGTTAAATTTCTCGAATACGACACTCCTATCGCCCAGTCGTTAGCATCCCATGTTTCACCTGTACCATCGGGCTGATCGACCGTCGTAACATTTGAGCTTCCGTAAGCAAGATTTGTCACACTAAGGCCTATTGCATTATCCTGATCAAGGGCAACAACTGCGGCAAAAAAATTATAGCTCGTGCCAAGGAGGTAGTTCGTGTGCTCCATGAAAGCCTCCGTCGACCCATTTCTTGAAATCCCCGCGGGATTCCAGTAGAGTGCAGAAGGATCGCTGGCGACTCCTACGAATGCGCCACCCATCGAGATAGCCCTCGGACCAGCACCAATTCCGAGGAATGGGGCAGCGGTTGTGCCAACTTTATTCTGGCCGTATATATCCGTAAACAAAAGAAGCGTAACTAGTAACAAAATTCCTTTTCTCATCGTCTGCCTCATTTACTTTATAATCGCAAGTTTACCAGTCTTCTGCCCAACACCGGGTGCATCGACAAGGTAGAAATACACTCCATAAGCTACTTCGAGATTGGCGTTTGTCGTCAGGTCCCAATCGACGGAGCCGTCACTTATACTTTGGCCTAGAGGCATTTGAAGTTTCTTCACAAGCTCGCCGCGAGAAGTGTAGATGTAGATTATCGATTTCGGCGGCAAGTGAATGAACGAGACCTTGCGCGTTCCCCTTCCACTTGTGATGGTCGGCGGTAATGGCGGCTCCTGACTTGTAGCCGCAACATATGGATTCGGAACGACTCTTATCAAGTCTAATTGATTCGTGGCAAGTTTATCATCGACAACTGGCGCTTTTGTGGTAACCTCAAGCTGGTCGGTGTTGACAAAAGGTTTTTTCGTTACTATTGTCAGTGTATCGCCCGCCGTCGGGAGATGATTTGTAGTATCCTGACCATTGATTGCAAGGAGCCAGGTGTAGTAGGTTGAATCCTGACCTGACGCATTCTTCCCATTCACAAAGAAGAAAACGCGATCGAGTGGAGCAAAGAGACCGCAGTCCTGCGGAGAGTGACCAGGAAGCGGAGAAGTGCAATTCGATTCCTGAAAACCGTACGGGACTGGTAACCCGGTATTTCGATCATAGATTCTGAAATTCGATTGGAGTTGCGGCAGTGTAACCTTTCCGGTCACCACGCCGGTGCCGTTGACCGTGGTAAAGGTTATAGCGGTCGATGTGTCTGCGCTGGTTGGAGCAGAATCAAATACAAAGGTGTAATCTTCAGGATAAGTAACACCTGTCTCCTTAATCCCAGAAATCTTAAGCGGGCCAAACGTGAATGGCAAATTGGGGAGCGCATGCGTTAGGTTCCACCCTGAAGCCGATGCATCCATGACGCAGTTCCAGTCGTTATTGACTGTTATGTACATCCCATCAAACAGGTACTTGTCAATATCACCAGTCGCCTGAGACGGGCTAAGAGGTAATTCTGATGCACCGCCGGCAGTTGAAAAGGTTATTGTGTCGGGCGAAGAAGCCTGAGTATAATCAATAACGTAATAGCCGTTCGTCACCGGGATGACCCCGTTCAGCGTGTCCGCAAATCCAACCCTGAATGTCTTGTTTGGGACCTGATTAGGATCGACGACCGACAGGTACACTTTCCCTGTCCCCTGTGTATGCCCAACAGGCGAAAGTAAACTCGGGGCGTTTGGTCCGAGGTATCCCGACGTCGGTGCCTGCGGTGTGACGAATGCAGTATTGACGTCCGTGCGAACCTGACCATTTGAAGAGACAGTTATATACTTTGGATCCTCTGCAGGATATGTGTCGGCTTGTTCGTCGCCAGCCGTATAGGCCGTAACCGCGTAGTAGTAAGCCTGACCGTTCTGAAGACCGCTGTCGACATAAGTGTGCACTAATCCGACATCACTGCCAAGATAAAATGTAGGCAAACCGGCAATATCCTGGCTCGGCGGAAGGAAATAGCCCTGAACGCCATCAACAAGATCAAAAGTGGCGAGCGCCGCACCACCAGCTTCCGTAAAACCTGGATCGGTGGATCGATAAATCTTGTAGCCCTCAAATGAAGGGGCTGCCTCGGCTCCATTATCCCAGGTAAGCGTTACTCTCTTGTCTCCTGGAACTGCCCTCACGTGCGGCTTCGGAGGGGGATTAACAAAATCGTAATTCTTGTCGTAAATTCTCTGGACGATTTGCTTATTCTGGAAAATATGACTTGAGTCCTGTCCAAAAACTAATGCCAATGAGAATCGTTCAGTCTGCAATGGCAACAACGGGAAGTAACCTGAGGAATAAATGAAGTCGCCGTCCTGAGCAAGAGCAGGAATTACGTCAAAATATCCTGGTTGCATCCTGCTCCACAATGTTTCGCTGTTGTTCATTGGAGGTGATGCTGTCTGGTTGAAGAAGTTGAAACTCGTTAAGCCAATTTGGTCAGACTCATTCACATCCTTCTCGTCAAAATTAGGTTCTCCTTCAGTAGGTATGCCATCCCCCTCACCGAGGTCGTGAGTGTTCGGCTCGCCATCGGCCCCGACATCGTCTTTTTTCGGATCCCAGTTACCGTTCTCGTCCCCGGACCAATGAGTTTTTACTATCCCAGGATACTTTCCGGTCACAGGATCTCTTGGCTGCGTATAGTCAGGCACCCAACCGGTTACCACAGTTCCAGGGCCGCTATTCCGGCTCTCATCTATCATAGTATTCGTGAGTCCTGCTCCAGTAAAGTAATCCCTGTAATAAAGTGGACGCAGATCTGTCCTGTAAACTACTCCTGTTTCTGTTTTGAAAACTCTCTCGTAGTGAATGCTGTAATTCTCGTCTATCAAACCATTCAGATTGTCGTCAAGTCCATTATTCACGGTATCAACTAACGTCTCGCCGTTATAAATCTTGTAAGGAACCCCCAGCGAATAAACCGTTTCGGTATCCGTGTCACTCTTGAGCAATGTGTCAAGTAGCACTATCTGTCTCGAATAGGTTGTTGGGTTAATCAGAATTATCTCGTTGGTTGGCCAACTAGGATTGCTCCCAGCGTTTGTACGGGAAAGCGTTCGCGAACAGACATAAGAATTTGAAGTGGAGTTGAAAGTAAAATCACTCTGCTGGAACTGCGGGCTACTTGGATCAACCGCATCATTATCGTTGTCAATTCCATCATAAGGGTTTCCTGGGCTCTCCAGATAAGCGTAGCCACAATAGCCGATGCAATTCCTAACGCCAGGCAGAACGGTATTTAGGCAAATCCATAATGGGTCTGCTGTCTTGTCGTCGTTATCCCACGAGTAAGTTAGGTTGTTGTTGACGTCGAAAAACCCAAGGTCATCCGAACAATCCACATAGTCCTGGCCAACATCGCCCACGCAACCGCCAACAATTTCCCCGAACACCGTTTTCCTATATGAAGTCGTGCCAATGTTCGTTATGTCATATAACCAAAAGAGAACATCCTGTGCTTGAACCTGTGACCACTGCATCCCTCGGCATGCGACGATAATCCCGACGCCATTTCTTGTAGTGTCTGTGGAATCAGGATGGAATAGGTTACTAGTCCGTTGCTGCACACTATTGTCAGGGGCATCATCCATCACCCAATAACTCTCCTGATCGGCACTGAACTGGTTTCTTCCGAAATATCCGTTCCATTGAACGGCACCTGTTGAATCCTTCCAATCGGGATGATCAGGCCAATATGGTGGCCATGACGATGGGATATTGCTCAAGGCGACAGTATCTTGCCCAAAATTAACATACCCTGGTTCCGGCTCATTACCCTGGAAGTGGCCATCCGTCGGATCAACCTTTGCAGCTTGACCATTGCGTGGCCCGGGAGAGATAGTGACTGAGTGAACAGTGCCATACACCGTGCTTCCTTGCGAGTTCACCCCGGTTGGATAAATGCCTGGCAGTTCCACACCGACCAGTGGAGTAACATCTCCTATATAACTATCAAGGGTCATCGGGTACGGCCATGCACCGCGGATATCTTGCGGGTCAGTGCCGCCAATCTGTCCGCTGTTTCTGAATGTAATTGCGATCCGATTGCCATTATGAATCCCGAATCGCACATAGAGCGCATTACCACGATGTGTTTTAGCATAGGGAATTAAATAATCATTGCCTTGTTGTGCAAGAACTTTCGAGCCCGCGGTGGTAACTAGGAGACAAAGAATTAAAATTTTTCGCATTTTTCTGCCTTTATCTTTAGAAGGAGTAGGTTACACCAAGTTGTATTCGACGCGGCGGCGAGTAGAAACTGGGATTAGTATAGTAATCTAAAATTGGTGCGACCCTCTGGTATATGACATAAGAAAGAAGATGTTCTTCGTAAAGGGACCAATTTGGCTCGCCGCTGTCATCATACACGTTAGTTGCATTTTTCGTATCCAAAAGATTGTCAATCCTCGCAAAGAGCGTGAAGGTTTGCGATCCAAACTTAAAGTCCTTGTATAACCGTGCATCAAGATCATAAGTAGCTGGCATCACTTCTGAATTGTAAGCCAGCTCTCCAACAGTTGCGACGCTTCCAGAGGATGGAGTGTAAGGAGTTCCACTTCCAAATCTGAACACAAGGCTCCCTCCCCAACCACTGAGTGAAGCGTAATTCAAGGTTGCGTCTAACGTATGACGTTGGTCCCAATCCAAAGGAATTAATTGAGTTTCGGGTAAAACTCCACTATTTCTAAGGTTAAACGCCGCGTTCGGATCCGAAGCGTCGCCTTGAGCAATTTGGAAAGTATAATCGATTGTGGCCGATATGCCGCCAGAAAAACGCTTATCGAATGATAAAACTATTCCCTTAACAAATCCGAAATCGCTATTGACATACTTGCTATAAATATCAGATCCACCATACACGTATTCAACTTCATTCAAGGTTCCGGCAAGATTACGTATATCTCGGAAGAACCCGGTTATGTCCATGGAAATATCGTCAGTCAATTGCTGCTGCAACCCCAGCTCACCACTTGTTGTTTGCTCCGGTTGCAGATTCGGGTTCCCAATAACTCCTAGATTTGTGTTCCCACCAGTCACGTTGAGTTTGTATCCAGGGTTTTGGTACAACTCATCGAACGAAGGCATCTGGAAAAACAGTCCGTAAGAGAAGTGAACGATTCCCCTGTCGGTAATCGGAAATGACACCCCAAGTCTTGGACTCAACTGCCACTTACTGGTTGCATTCTTATACCAATATTTCATACGAGCCGCAATTGCCTGCTGAGGCGTCCCGCCTGGAGCAACTACGCTATCCTGGTTCTTCGGTTCAAGTGGTGTGTAAATGTTAGGATCGGCAGGATCGGATAACACTTGCCCGTCGGGATTAAACCAGTCGAATCTTAGTCCAAGATTGACAATCAGCGATTGATATTCCATTTTATCCTGTATGTACGCAGCAAACTGTTGAGGATTGTGGGTGTAAAGGAGATTGTTCGAGCTGGAAAGAGGTGGAATTACCACGGGTCCGATCAAGAACGGATTATTGTCAGCTATTGGATTTCTATTAATGTCTATGGGAGACATCTGGAGATTAATGTCGTGCAAGAAGAGTTGATATTGATCGAATTCGACTCCAGCTTTTACCATGTGTACCTGAGTCACCTGGCTCGTGATGTCGAACTTCGCAACATATGTGTCCGTGCTGTGTATGTTATTGGCCATATTGTCACCCCCGGTATAGAAAGTACCTTCCGGTGCCTCGAGAAGTAGCGTATGCACGTACTTCTGATTAAATGGATCATTCCATGTAAATAAATCAGATAGGGAAAATGGATTTTCGTCTAAATATTCCCTGTAGTCCTTGAAGTAATATGATACTCCCAAGGTGTAGAAAGTCGCAGCATTGAGCGTGTGTGTAAGATTCAAGGTGTTAAGATTCCCCTTTTTGAAATTGCTGAGTTCTCCATCCGGGTTATATTTGTAGTTCCAATCGAAATCTTTGCCTCGCGTGTTGTCGAGAATAAAATTATAAGATACCTGAAATTCCGGGGTTAATTTATATGTTAGTTTTCCCTGACCGTATGCTTCCATATAAGGCGCTAGCGGGACTAAGGCTCCATTCCCCGTCGCCGGTATGGACCAATTGGCCTCACTTGGTGCAGAGGTATTGGCGATGTCAAAAGTGTTAAATTTTCTGATCCCATATATGTCGCCGCCATCATAAGAATATCTGGCGTCGGCATAAAATGTCAATTTGTCTTTAATGATCGGACCATCTAACGAAGCTTCGAGCCAACTTGAGTTCAGTGGATCTATCTTCTGTAGGCCGGCAAAAATGCTTGAATTGCTTGTCACGTAGCCGCCCGTGTAGGCCGTGGCCGAACCATGGAAATCATTTCCGCCTGTCTTCGTTGCGATGTTAACAATACCGCTCATTGCCTGCCCGTACTCCGCATTGAAAGCGCCGGTGACAAGCTGCATTTCCTGAATCGAATTTTTGTTTACATCGACAACGGTTGATCCATCATAGCTATCAGTGACAGGTACACCATCGATCATGTATGTCACTTCACCGCCTCGACCTCCTCTTGAGTGCAAAGTGCCATTCCGATCGGTATAAATTCCGGCTTGCAAATTCAGAACGTCCTGGAAACTCGTCACAGGTAAAGCCTGGATTTCCGTGTTATCAACAACCGCAGTGGATGACGTCATATCTTTTTGAACAAGCGGCCGTTGGGCTGTTACTACAACTGCTTCAGTCGTGATGGCAGACTCGTTCAATTCAAAATCAACGTCTGTAGTGAGATCGATCGAGACACGGTTGTTCTTGCTTTCTACAGGTTGATAGCCGACAGCGCTGGCTCTTACGGTGTAGACACCAGGCTGCACGTTAAGGATTGTAAACCTTCCATCAAGATCGGTAGCGGCACCAAGAGATGTCCCTGTCACAACGACACTCGCGCCGATTAAAGGTTCTTTTGTCGACCCATCGACAACCCTTCCTGCGATCTTACCTGTGTCTCCTGCGAAAACTTTTAGCGATAGAAAAAGAATTAATGAAATAGTAGAAATCTTTTGCATCATTACCTCAATTTTGATTTCTCCTCAACGCGCCGCAACTATCTCTAACTATAAGCGTCGGCGAAAATGTCGTATGTAAAACCTCCATATCGGGATTTGCCATCCTTGCAACGAGACGTTCGATTGCAAGAACACCTATTTGATACATCGGCTGACGCATCGTCGTCAGTTTGATATGTCGAGCCAATTCAATATCATCAAACCCGACGATCGCGATGTCTTCTGGAACTCTAAATCCGTTCTCGGTCAAGGCCGTTATTGCACCCATCGCTTGTATGTCCGATGAGATGAAAAAGGCTTTCGGCATCTCGGAACCCGTCTTGATGAACTCCATCATCGCTTCGTATCCTGCCTCGCGATTGAATCCGTCCTGCTTATTATTGTTGCCGTTCTTCACAAGGGATTCCGAAAATAATATTCCATGTGTTTCCAATGCTCTCTTGTACCCCTGCAACCTTTCAATAGCCGGCGCACTGACAAGCTTAGCATTTACTAATCCAACTTTTCGTTGTCCGAGTTCAATTAGATGAGTCGTTGCAGCATAAGCACCTTCCGCGTTTGCAACAGATATAGAATCAAAGTCCGGCGAGGTCGCATCGACCAAAACAATTGGAAGGGTTGTTTCCTTAAGTCTGGGAATTATTTTTTCCGGTAGCTTCATTGAAAAGAATAAAATGCCGTCAACTTTTCCCCGCTGGAGTGCCCGCGAGAGGTATGATTCAACCTGATCGATATTGTTTACGCCGTAGAGAACCAGGTCATATCCAAGCTGGGAAATCCTATCTTGGACTCCCTGAAGGACTTCAATGAAAAAGTAGTTTGTAAAAAATGGGATAATCGCGGAAATGGTTTCAGACTGGCGGCGGGCCAGTCGCTGCGCGTAAGTATGCGGCTGGTAGTTGAGTCGCTTAGCAATGTCCCGCACACGCTTGCGAGTCTCAGGCGTAACGCTGGGATGGTTATTCAGAACTCGTGAAACGGTTCCGATTCCCACGCTCGCTTCTCTCGCAATGTCGTAAATAGTAACTTTCGAAGCCATAAACCTCTTAATGTTTGGAAGGGCTTCCATAAGATGAAAAAAAAATTGTCTCTTGTCAAGGCATTAATTGGCCTTTTTAAAATTTGTTTGGAAACGGTTCCGAATCTCTAGAAATAAAAAGAAATCTCGGCGGATTTCTCATAAGTTAACGTTAACATTGGACTTACAGCGGTGATAAGACAGAAAGCACATGGTTTTCATGCGAAAAACCGGCTTTCAGCCATTGGAAACTCTTCCAAGGACGCCCATTTCGATCAAAATTTGGAAAAAATTATCAACCCAAAGAAGGAATAATACGAATTCGGAAGGTCTTAGTTAAGGAGGGTCTTAATTTCGTCGAGGATCCTAAGTGCCACTTCATACTTCGGCATAACAGGAAGGTCTCGCTTCACACCGTTTGGAAAGATTAGAGTCACTTTGTTTGTCTCCGTTCCAAAACCGGAGCCCTCATCGCGGGGGTTGTTTAATACGATCATGTCCAAAGATTTGGAGTTTAGTTTCCCCTTAGCATTTTCGAAGCCATTCTCTATTTCGAGTGCGAACCCAACAACTACTCTCTTCCCTTTCAGCCCGGACAAAGCCTTTAAGATGTCGATATTTTCGACAAGTTTGATATTCATTTCACTACCCGCAGATTCCCATTTTTTTATCTTCCCGGGGAAAGGATCAGGAATTTTATAATCGGCTACGGCGGCGGTCATCACAAGGACATCGCACCATTCAAAATTCTTCCTAACCTCTTCATACATTTCATCTGCAGTTGAAACGTCCTCTCTTGAAACATTTCTGGGAGTTTCTAGAGAAACAGGACCTGAAATCAATCTGACTTCCGACCCACGATTCGCTGCCGCAGAAGCAACGGCAAATCCCATCTTACCAGAGCTCCGGTTGGAAATAAATCTCACCGCATCAATCGGTTCTTGGGTAGGTCCGGCAGTCACGAGCACCTTCTTCCCGCTTAAATCGCGATGATGTCCTTCGAAAAATTTTTCAACTCCGGTTATGATCTCCTCCACTTCAGCCAGCCGCCCTACTCCGCTAAGTCCGCTCGCAAGCTCTCCCTGTTGCGGGTCTATCACGATAACACCACGTTCCTTCAACTTTGAAATGTTACTTGAGGTCGCTGGATGAACGTACATATCGACATCCATAGCCGGGGCTATAATTAGCGGCGCACGAAGCGCTAACGCGATTGAGGTAAGAAGATTATCGGAAATACCCTGAGTAAGCTTTGCTATAGTCGACGCCGTTATCGGCGCTACCAACATCACATCCGCCCATAAACCGAGGTCGATGTGTTCGATAGAATCCGAACTTTCCTGATCCGGGAACATATCGACAAACACTTGGTTATGGGAAAGTGACGAGAATGTGAGAGGGGCAACAAACTTGGTTGCGGAAGGAGTCATCACTACCCTGACTTCCGCTCCTTTTCTCTGAAGCTCACGTAACAAGTAAGCGCCTTTATAGGCTGCTATACTTCCACAAACTCCGAGAATAATTTTTTTATCTTTGAGAGATGACATCTGAGAGTCCATGGCTCATAGCTCACAGCTATTAACCATGAACTAACCTGCTATGAGCTAATGTTTTATTCAGACGATTTGTAGCGATAGAGAATCTTACCCTGAAGCAGTTCATCTAGAGACTGTTCCGTGGGTTTTTGAAATTTATCGAATTCCTTACTCAATTCGACTTGCTCAGGATTTACCTTCTCATCCTCTTCAAGTGATTCCTGAATCTGTTTTATTCCTTCGAGCCGCTGGTTGAATTCAACTTTTCTTTCGTCGCTGATTTGCCTGGCTCTTCGAGACGTCACAACTATCGCTTCGTAAGCATTTCCTGTCACGATATCAAGTTGTGACAAGTCAATTGGTTTTAGTCCCACTTGAAAATTCCTTCATTTTATTATTTATCACGCCAAAGACTTCAGAGACTGCTCTTTTTAAGTCGTCGTTAATAATAATATAGTCATAACCCGTACCTTTCTCAAGCTCCATCGGCACACGGTTTATCCGGCTTTCTATCTGTTCTTTCGACTCGCTTCCGCGCCCTTCGAGCCTTTCTCTCAGGGCTCCGATGCTGGGCGGCCTGATAAATATTGTGACCGCCTGCGGAAATTTCCTCTTAATCGACAAGCCGCCTTTAACATCTACGTCGAACACGATGTTTTCTCCGTCAGACAGCGCTCTCTCCACTTCCTTTTTCAACGTCCCGTAATAATTAGAATAAATCTCTTCGTGTTCGACCAACTCATCGTCGGCAACTTTCTTTTTGAATTCGGATTCGGAAAGAAAAAAATAGTCTTTCCCGTTTATTTCCCCGGGACGCATTTTGCGAGTAGTGGCCGATACGGAGAATTTAAAGGATGGAAACGCTCGCAGGACCTCTTTCACAATTGTGGTTTTTCCAGCACCGCTCGGCGCAGAAATTACTAGAAGCATTTCCCGAATTTCATTCTAGGTTTTGAACCTGCTCCCTTATTTTTTCCAGTTCCTCCTTGATCTCCACGACAAGATGAGACATCTCAGCATCGAACGATTTAGACCCCATGGTGTTTGCTTCCCTGTTCATCTCTTGAAGAAGGAAATTTAACCTTCTTCCATTCGAGTCTTCGCCGTTCAATAGCTCACTGAAAAATTTATTATGAGTCCTGAATCTAACAACTTCTTCAGTTATATCAAGTTTGTCTGCAAGCAAAACAATCTCGAGTTCAATTCGCGAAGGATCTATTTCCTTGCCGTTCAGGATCTCGATAACTTTTCGCTGGAGTTTAGATTTTTCATCTTCGACATGTACACGGGATAGTTTCTCTATCTCATCCAGTCCGTTATCCAGTTTGGTAATCCGCTCGGATAGGTCTTTCTTCAACGATAAGCCCTCCGTACGTCTTGCTTCCTTCAACTGTTCGAGAGCACTATTGACTGCCGATCTAATTGCCTCCCAATCGTTACCGTTTGCCGATTCGTTCGCGCCGCCTTTGAACACATCCTTAAAATTCAAAAGGTGATCCAGCTTGATAGGAGCGGATATCCGGGCGGACTTTTTCAACGACTTCAGAAGAGAAACAACACGCTTCACGGATTCAGGGTCGACGGTGGTCTCATCTTCCTCGTGCATGGAGCTTAAAGAAACGACTACGGACAATTTCCCGCGGGAAATCTGTTGTCGTATCATTTCTCGAATGTCTATCTCTCGGGTTGATAAACTTTGCGGGAGTTTAACGCTGACCTCTAGGTATCTGCTGTTGACGCTTCTTACTTCTGCGGACGCAGAGTACTCACCTACCCCCGCTTCACCCTTCCCATAACCAGTCATGCTTTGAATCATCCGCGGAAAATTCCTAAAGATTTAACATTGAGAATACAAAAGATTCGCCAGAAAGAAACACACGAAGCCACTTCCTTATTCTGTGATCGCAATATTGCGTCCCCATACATCGAAACATTATGCTACCGTTTCAACGTCTCCCTGCGGGAAACTTTTTCCTATATTGCCTTCGATGTCCCTGCAACAATAACTTCACCCGAGAGAAACTACAAATTGAGGTGAAGTTACAGGTTCCGTTTGCCGCTCGAGAGAACAGGACATATACTCGATTCCCGTTCTCTCTGCCTAAACGAAATTATCTTGATTTACCTTTGGATTTCACAGGAAGTTTGAATCTCTTATCTACAAGTCCTTTCTGACCGAACTTGGAGAATCTGTCGACCCATTTCTTGACTGTCTTAACGTTTGTACCCATCTTTTGGGCTGTACCTCTAAGGCTTCCCAACTTCTTGTAAGCCTGAACTATCTTCAATCTTTTTTGAACATCGCTAATCATGGTTCTTACTCCTATTTTACTAACGTTATAAAATAACTCACTAAAGCCTTTTTGTCAACGGCAAAAAATTTACGTGGTACCCATCGATACCACGAAACCATGTCATAAGTTCCTTTGAGGGATATCCTGGTTAACAAGAACCGGCCTTGCACTTCTGTGCTCCTGCTCATGACAAGGATTAGTCCTTAAGGAATTCCATGGTTCCAATTATTTATGTGGCCGGATCACTTCACTTAAGTCTTTCTTAACGCATTATCCGAATTGAAAGTCAAACGAATCCAGTCTACCAAACCGTCTCCAGAGCTGGTTCCTGTGCCGAAGGCGGGATTCGAACCCGCACACCCTTTCGGGCGCTGCCCCCTCAAGACAGTGTGTCTACCATTTCCACCACTTCGGCTTGAGTTAAAAACTTAAAAAAACAACCCTGAAAAAACAACAGCAATCGAATTTCTGATCCTGGATTGCCAACTGATGATTTGAAATTCGTAATTACCTTCTTGGACCTCTTCTCGGTCGGTCTGAATGCTGATATCCTTCCTCCGATTGAGATGAATCCGGATTGGGGTTTGCAATGAGAGCCTTCCTGCTCAAATTGTATCTACCCATATCATCAACCTCCATCAGTCTTACTTCGACCTCATCTCCAAGCTTGAACACGTCTTCGACCTTGTTGACCCGTTTGTGGTCAATTTGAGAAATGTGAAGAAGACCTTCCTTACCCGGAAGAAATTCGACAAATACGCCGAAATCCATCAGACGCTTTACCGTCCCTTTGTAAGATTTTCCGACTTCAGGCATTTGGACAAGCCGCTCAATCATCTCTCTTGCCTTGTCGCCCGATTCACCGGTAACCGCAGCAATAACAACAGTTCCATCATCTTCAATGTTCACCTCAGCTCCGGTTTGCTGGACGATATTTTTAATTACCTTCCCGCCCGGACCGATCACTGCACCGATCATATCAATTGGGATTTTCATTGAAGTCATCCTTGGGGCATATTTTGACAATTCTTTTCGAGGTTCAGCAATTGCCTGTTCCATGATGCCCAGGATATGATATCGGCCCTCTTTCGCTTGATCAAGAGCGCGTGTCATAATCTCGAATGAGATCCCGCGGATTTTAATATCCATCTGGAAAGCAGTAATGCCGTCCCGGGTTCCGGCGACTTTGAAATCCATGTCGCCGAGATGGTCTTCATTACCGAGAATATCCGTTATGACTGCCACTTCATTTTCTTCTTTGATAAGCCCCATGGCAATTCCAGCAACCGGCTTCGCAAGAGGCACACCGGCATCCATCAACGCGAGGGAGCCTGCGCAGACAGTCGCCATTGAGGACGATCCGTTTGATTCAAGAATGTCGGATACGATACGAACAGTATATGGAAATTCCTTTTCCCCAGGGATAAGGTTTTTTAACGCCCTTTCGGCAAGATTTCCGTGCCCGATTTCTCTGCGGCCTGGGCCTGAAATCCTTTTGACTTCGCCGACACTAAAGCTCGGGAAGTTATAGTGGAGCATGAAGCGCTTGGTAGATTCAAGCAACAACCCATCTATGGTCTGTTCGTCTGATTTTGTTCCGAGGGTAACGGAAGTTAAACTTTGAGTTTCGCCTCTTGTAAAAAGAGCCGATCCGTGAGTGCGTGGTAGAACACCGGTCTCGCAGGTAATCGGGCGAACATCCTTATATCCTCTCCCATCCAATCTGCGACTTTCTTTCAAAATCATCCGGCGCATGTCTTCACGATCAATTTCGTGCAGGATCTCTCCGATGACGTTGTCCTGCTCGGGATATTTTTCCGCCAGGGCAAGCAAAACATCAGCCTTGATCGCTTTCATGCGATCGCTTCTCTCGGCCTTCTTGACTATGCTCCTGTTTAAATCACGGATACGATCATAAGAGAGCGCTTTTACTTCACTAACAAGTGCTTCATTTATTTCCGCTGATTTAACTTCGCGTTTAGGTGTTTTCACGAGAGCAGCAAACTCTTTTTGAAAAGCTACGATCTCCTTTATATACTTGTGCGCAAACTCTAATGCACCTATCATCTCTGCTTCTGAAATCTCTCTGGCCTCTCCTTCGACCATCACAATCGAATCATCGGTACCGGCAACTGTCAAATCCATATCGGACTTCCCCAATTCCGGTATCAAAGGATTAATTACGAACTGGCCTTCTATTCTCCCGACCCTGACTTCGGCAATAGGTCCTTCGAACGGGATATCCGAGATCATTAGTGCTGCTGATGCCCCGATCGCTCCTAAGACGTCGCTGTCATTTTCACCGTCGAATGAGTAAACGGTCGTAACAACCTGCGTTTCATACCGCCATTCCTTCGGGAAAAGCGGCCGGATCGGCCGGTCGATCAGCCTCGAGGAGAGCACCTCTTTTTCGCTGGGTTTTCCCTCCCTTTTTATGAATCCACCAGGGAACTTCCCAGCCGCAGACGTTTTCTCACGATATTCTACCTGAAGCGGAAGGAAATCCGTTCCCTCGATAGCTTCCTCTGCTCCAACAACCGTCGCGAGCACGAGCGTATCGGCATATCGTACCATGACTGCACCGCTTGCTTGTTTGGCAAGTCGTCCTGTTTCCAGCGTTAATTTTCTACCGCCGATTTCAATTTCTTTACTTATAAAACCTTCCATCATTTATCCTTTACTTTTGAATCTGAATTTTTCGACCAGAATTTGTACGATCACAAAACTTCATTAAGATTACTTTCTTTCGATATTATTTCGATGACCATTTAATTCTGATGGTTCAGATTACTTTCTGAGTCCTAATTCTTCGACAATTTTACGATAACGATCAATATTCCTCGATTGCAAATAGTCCAAAAGGCGTCTCCTTTTTCCGACCATTCTAAGCAATCCCATCCGAGAATGGTTGTCTTTCTTGTGCATGTCAAAATGCGATGAGAGCTCGTTGATTCTCGTGGTCAAAATAGCAATTTGGACCTCGGTATTCCCCGAGTCATTACCGGACTTGCCGTACTTCGTAATTAATTCTTGTTTTTGTTCCTTTGTCAATGGCATTACAAAACTCCTATATTTTTTTATTAAATGTTTTGACCAGATACTCGTTCATCATCCTCTTGTCCTGATCCATCTGCGCAATAAGCTGGTCGGCTGAATGAAATTTCATTTCTTCCCTGAGTCTACGGATGAATGAAACTTTTAAGCGTTTACCGTAAATGTCCCGGTCGAAATCAGAAATCCAAACTTCTACAATCGGAATCCCGGAATCTTCGAACGTAGGCCGCACTCCGATACTCGCGAGTCCGATTAACTTTTCTCTTTCCACCGTAACTTCGACAATATAGACGCCAAAGGAAGGGATCAAAAGACGTTCATCGACCAGTTTGAGATTTGCAGTCGGATAACCGAGAAGCCTCCCCCGCGCGTCGCCGCGAATCACAAATCCTTCGAACGCATATGGGTGTCCCAGCATTTCGTTTGCAAGCGTCAGATTACCTTCTTTCAGAAGCTTCCTGATGTTTGAACTTGAAACAATCATTCCGCCCATCAAAACTTTATCGACAAAATCGACTTCGAATCCGATTTTCTTGCCTACTTCCCGGGCAAATTCGACTGTGCCTTGCGCTCTATTTCCGAAAGTATGATTATAGCCGAGGACCAGTTCCCTCAAACCAATTTTTTCGTTAACTAATTTTACTAGAAAATCTTCCGCACTTACGAGGGAAAAGTCGCGATCAAAATGAATAAGACAAATCTCATCAATACCGGCGTCGCTCATCATTACCACACGCTCTTCTTCAGTCATCAGCAATTCGACACTCTTCTTGCCGAGGATTTCCTGCGGATGTGGATTAAAAGTAATCACAACACTTCTGCCGCCTATCGCTTTCGTCTTATCTAGAAGAGTTTCCAATATTTTGTGATGAGCCACATGCATTCCGTCGAATGTTCCTACGGTGACTACGGATTTGGGATTGGGCTTGATTTCCTCGAATGACGAACGAATCATGCCGCGTGCCTTTTTGGTCTGCTCTCAGCCGAGTCTATTGCCGGCAGCGAATTTTTAGCGATTCTCAGTTCATCAAGCTTTACGGCTTCATCAGCCTTATAGGAACCGATGCGCGTCCGGATGAGTCCTGTCAGCACGGCACCGCATCCAAGATCCCGGCCGATATCTCTTGCCAGACTTCTAATGTATGTACCGCTGGAGCATACAATTTTCAACTTGAGAAAAGGTGCTATGAAAGTATCTATTTCAATTTTACTTATCGAGACCCTCTTCGCCTTCAGCTCAAATTTTTCACCGCGCCTTGCCAAATTATACGCTCTCTTGCCGTCAACCCATGCCGCGGAATATTCCGGAGGTATCTGCTCAATCGATCCAATATATTTCTTAAATGCCTCGCTGATCTGAATTTCCGAAAAATTTATTTGTGAAGTTTGCTCAATAAGATCCGTCTCGAGATCGAAACTCTTTGACGTAACACCAAGTCTGAATGTGGCAAGGTATTCTTTATCAAATTTTAAAAACTCATCCATCAACTTTGTCTTATTTCCAGTGAGAATGATAAGCAACCCTTCCGCCAACGGGTCAAGAGTGCCGGCATGACCGACCTTTTTTATTTTTAATTCACGGCGAACTCTTCGGACGACTTCAAAGGAAGTAATCCCTTTGGGCTTGAAAACCGGGATTATTTCTCCGCTTTCACTTGCCATCATTCTCGTGAGCCTTCTTTAGCAACTGTTCAATGTTTGCCACATAATCCATCGTGTCGTCGATAAAAAAGGCAATCTCCGGAGTGAACTTTATTCTAACTGTTTTGCCAATATGTTGCCGGATGTCTTTCTTTGCTTCATTCAACAAGAACAGCGTTCGCTCTTTTGTCTTGTTGTCGCCAAAAACACTTACATAAATTCTAGCTAATCTTAGATCCGGCGACACCGTTACTTTTGTGACCGTCATGAATCCCATCTCAGAGGTTCTGTAATCGCGTTCTATGAGAAGACCGAACTCTTCTTTAATTAAATGAGCGACTTTTTCAGTTCTAACAGACATGGTAAAATATTTTTTAAATCCATTTCGAGTGGCCAAAAAATCGATTCAGACTTAGCCTGACCTTCGACAATCCTAAAATCACGCAAGAGTCCTTTGAGTTTCGACGATAACAAAAGCTTCGATAGTATCTCCAACTTTGATGTCGTTGAAGTTTTCCAGACTCAACCCGCATTCGTAACCTTCTTCGACTTCTCTCACATCATCTTTGAATCTCTTCAAAGAACCGATCGTCCCTTCGTAGGCGACGATTCCATCTCGAATTAGTCGCACCCGGTTGTTCCTCTGAATCTTACCGTCAACAACGTAGCAGCCGGCTGCAGTTCCGACCTTCGGAACCTTAAATACCTGCCTGACCTCGACGGATCCTACAACATCTTCACGAATCTCCGGACTGAGTAACCCTTCCAAACCTTTCCGAACATTCTCAATTGCGTCATAGATGATGCTATATAATTTGATGTCAACCGATTCGGCCTCTGCCAACTTCCGGGCGGCAGATCCAGGCCTGACATGGAATCCGAGAATAATTGCATTCGACGCAGCAGCAAGTAAGACATCCGATTCGGAAATCGCCCCTACTGCTTTATGAATCACTTGGACTCTAACTTCATCGTTCGATAATTTTGAAAGTGCATCGCCCAAAGCTTCGACCGAGCCATCCACATCGCCTTTTACGACAATGTTAAGCTCCTTGATCATTCCTTCTTTAATTTCTTTTGAGATATCTTCGAGAGTCACATGGTGCTGGGATCCGCGCATTTCCTGTTCGCGCTTGATTATTTTCCTCCGGTTGCTGATCTCACGTGCAAACTTATCGTTCGCAACTGCAACCATAACATCTCCTGCCAGCGGAAGCTCATCAAAACCGACTACCTGAACCGGCATCGACGGCGTTGCGGTTTCGATTTTCTTTCCGCGTTCATCCGTCATTGCCCGGACTTTTCCACTGCTTGTACCGGCAACAAAAGGATCTCCAACTTTGAGCGTCCCTTTTTGGACTAACACGGTCGCAACTGCACCACGGCCTTTATCAAGAGTAGATTCTATTACGACTCCTCTTGCAAATCTGTCAGGGTTGCCTTTCAGATCAAGTATCTCTGCTTCGAGAAGGATTTTTTCTAACAGGAGTTCGACATTAGTTCCTTTTTTTGCAGATATCTCGACCGATTGAGTTTTACCGCCCCATTCCTCGAGAAGAACATTTTGATCGGCCAGTTGCTTTCTAATTCTGTCCGGATTGGCTTCCGGTCTGTCAATTTTATTTATGGCAACGAGCAGCGGAACATTGGCTGCTCTCGCATGATTGATAGCTTCAATGGTCTGCGGCATTACATTGTCATCCGCGGCAACGACGAGAATGACGATGTCTGTTACCTGGGCGCCGCGGGCACGCATCGCAGTAAAGGCTTCATGTCCGGGTGTATCCAGAAAAGTTATCTGCTTCCCGTTTTTCAACCTAACTTGATAGGCGCCGATATGCTGAGTGATTCCGCCCGCTTCACCGGCAACTACATTCGTTTGCCTGATAAAATCGAGCAACGAAGTCTTTCCGTGATCAACATGTCCCATTATAGTGACTATCGGTGGGCGAGGCTTAAGCGTCTCCGGGGTATCCGGTTTATCTTCGAGGAGCTCGTCGGTGTACTCCTCTTGCAATTCGACTTCGTAACCAAAGTCATCCGCAAGAAGAGTAATGGTCTCAAGATCGAGCCTTTGGTTGATAGACACCATCAAACCAAACGAGATACACTTTGAAATTACATCGGCGACATCGACCTCCATAAGTTTCGCCAGTTCGCCGACCGAAACAAATTCGGGCAGCTTCAACTTACGTTTTTCGACCTCTTGTTTTTCAATCTCGCGCTGTGCAGCTTCAAATTTCTCTTTTCTCTTCTTCTTGCGATTCGCCGCGCGATCTGACTCACCGGCGTCATCAATACTCGCCATGGTCCGCTGGAAAGCAAGTTCGACCTGCACTTCGTCAACGTCCGGATGTTTGCCCTTTTTCTTTTTGCGCTTCTTAAGATCTTCTTCAGTAATTTCTGCCGCTATCGGAACCTCGGCGGCGCTCTCCTCTCGAATCTTTTTCTTTTTCTTTTTCTTTTTCTTTTGAGCCTGCGATTCCGTCTCTAATTCCGCCGCCGCTTCTTTCGTTTTTTTCTGGGCTTCTTCAAGCTCTTTCCGCAACCGGAGTTCTTCTTCGGTAATCATCCGACCCGTGCGGAGGTCCATTCTTCCTCGTATCTTTAATCCGCCTTCTTCTTTCTTTGCCTGCGGAACCTCAAGCGGTTTGGCCTTCGACTCCACTTTTGCTTGAGGCGCCTCTGCTAATTTTTCCTTCGAGGTCCCTTTATTAACGGTAATCTTAATCTCATCCGATTGAATCTCTTCAGCACTTTTAGCCCTTTGTTCGTTCTTGATTTCCTCAAGTGCAGGCGGAAGGCTTTCGGGTTGAATTACATTCTCTTTTTCGACGACCTCAGTGGAAGAACCCGAAACTTCGATCGGCAGGATTTCTTCCTTCTTAATCTGTGTCTTTTCTTCAACAGGCGGAGTGACTTGAGCATGAGAAGGGGCTTTTGACTCGATATAAGCATGTCTTTCGACAGTTACGGTATCAACTAATTTTTTTACCGCTACCTTATCTTCCTGTTTCTCAGTAAGTTGTTCCTTGATTTTTTGCCGCTTTTCAACCTGATCAAGCTCTTTCTTATAATGTGCAGAAAGCTCGTTGTACATCTGTTCATCAACAGACGATGTACGCCTAACTTTGTCATGCCCCTTAGTTTTCAAAAAATCCACGATTTGGTCCGCGGAAACTTGAAATTCGGAAGCGACTTTCGTTACAAGCTTTTTCTTATACGAGCTTTCAGCCATATTGGATCTTTCTTTATATCCTATTCATTCCCACCCGACAAAGGTCGGTCACTTCCTGACGCGTCCTTTGGGGAAGACATTCCTTCGTGTGATTCTTCGTTCAATTTTTTTCCATCGGAGTCTATCCCTACTTCAGCGGTTGTCACTTTCTCCTGGACTATAGGATTCTGCTCCAAAGTAGGTTCAATCTCGGGTTCTTCATCAAACTCCTTCCGCATCATTTCCTTTATCTTTGCTATTTCTTCAACAGAGAGATTGACATCATCCTTGACCTCTTCCTCAGTAGCCTCAAGGACATTCCTTGCGGTCAAGTAGCCGGCATCCAAGAACTTTGTCAGCATTTCTTCACCGAGCTCTTCTTTGAATTCTGACAGATCTATGTCGTACTCCTCCGATTCCTTCTTCTCATTCTTCTTCGCTTCCGCCGCGGCACCTTCTCTCATCAGGTCTATGTCAAACCCGGTTAATCGCGACGCCAACTTAACGTTGATCCCTTCCTTGCCTATCGCGATAGACTCCTGATTGTTATCGACCCATACTTGAGCTTTGTGGTTCACTAAATCCACTTCAGCACGTGTAACCTTTGCAGGCGTAAGCGACCGCTCTACAAAAAGCCCTGGATCATCGGAATGGAGCAGTACATCGATATTCTCGTTGTTCAATTCGCGAACAATCGAATGTATCCTGACACCTTTCATTCCCACACAAGCGCCGACTGCATCCACTCGCGAATCGGTGGAAATAACAGCTACCTTTGCTCTCTTGCCGGGATCGCGTGCGATTGCTTTGATCTCCACGACGCCGTCGAAAATTTCCGGGATCTCCATTTCGAACAATTTCTTCAGAAACATCGGATCAGCTCTCGATATGATTACCTGCGGGCCCGCTGTTCCCTTTCGGACCTCTTTAACAACAGCGCGGATCGTGGAATTTTTTCTGTAATGTTCGTTCGAGATTTGTTCCGAACGAGGAAGAAATAGTTCACGCCTGTTGTGATTGACAAGTATAAAGTCCCGTTTCACCTGATAGATTTCTCCGACAACAATCTCACCTATCATCTTGTTGTACTCATCATAGATGACATTTTTCTCGTACTCGTGAAGGCGCTGCAAAAATGTCTGTCTGGCAAAAACCACGAGCCGCCTGCCAATCTCAGATGGAGAAACCTCTTCAGGATATTGATCGCCTATCTCGAACTCGCCGCTCGGATCATTTTGTTTCAGAGTTTCGATACTAATTTCTTTCGCGGGATTCTCCACATGTTCTACGATCGTCTTAATTACAAAAATTTCGATTTCTCCGCGATCAGCGTTGGTAACAATGTCCGTTTCGACGTCTTCTCCATATTTTTTCTTGACAATTCCGGAGAAAACCTCCTCGAGAATTTCGGAAACGACTTCTTTGTCGATGCCCTTCTCTTTTGCAATCTCCGCTGCTGCAGAAATTATGTCATTCTTCTCGGTATGCATTTTTGCTCCTGTCACCATCTTATTTTTACCTCCGCTTCATCAATCGAATCGAGCAGGACTTCAACGGATCCTGTCACCGTTTCAATCACAATCTTATCATCTTGGACGTCTATCATATCGCCTTCTATCTGCTTTACTTCAAGGTCATCTCTGTATTTAACGGCCATCAGTTTGCCTTTATTTCTTCTAAATTGTCTTTTGTCCTTGAAAGGGACTCCGATTCCTGGAGATGAAACTTCTAACCAAAAATTATTTCCAACAATCTTAGATGATTCGATCAACGGCGATATTTCTCGGCTTATCTCTGCGCATTTCTCGATCGTGATCCCACCTTCAGTTTCACAAAAAACCTCCAAAAGTTGTCTTCTCTCATCTCCTTTTAAGGAAATATCGACGAGAAAAGCACCTCGATTTTCGACTGCTGGTTTTAGAAGTCCTTTTAAACTCTCTATTTTCTCTGTTTTTTCCATGTCCTTTAAAAAAATAGCCCAGATATTCCGGGCTAAGTGTCCGACTTGCACAATAATATACGTTAACGCATGTATTTATTCAACCTAATAAACGCCGCCCCTGACGAGCTATGCCGAAATACGTACCGAATGGAACTTTGCGGTGGAGAGGCGACAATACGGCCGGCTAAAATCTGGTAAAAAGTCACCTCCATTTAATCAAGTCCTGAAGAACAGCGGGGCATAAATGTTGCCCCAATACAACTCTTCTCCACTCTGGAATGCGAAGCAAAACCCCAGGGAGTTGCTTTTCAATCCGTTTCTTGCTATCGTGAAAATAATAATTAAAGAAAGGAGATTACCATGTCAGGGTTAAAACTTCTTTTACTTGGATTATTCACAGTCTTGTGTGTCGGATGCTCCGAATTAGGACAAATGGGTTCGGAGGTCACTCCGCCGACACTTATCGAGAAAACTGCCCTCCCTTCGCCGCCACCGAATATAAACTCATCGGATTTTAATCTGCAAATGGAATTGCTGGTCAGCAAAGAAGGCAAAGTCCTTTATGTCCATTTGCAGAATTCCACCGGCGATCCGGAATGGGACTCAGTTGCAGCGAAGGCCATACTTCAATGGAAATATTCTCCGGCAATCTCGAACGGCAAACCGGTCCAATTGAAGATATCACAGCTTGCCCATGTCGTACCGACACCTCCCTTGATGATGAACCTTTCGGAAATTCTTTGTTCATCCCTTGCCGATGCTGATTCTGCCTATGCGGCATTGCAGGGAGGAGAAAAATTTGAAACCGTTGCCGACAAATATTCCGTCCCTTCGTCGGAGGAAAAGAGTGGTAGTTTAGGTCCAGTGGATATTCATAGGTATGGGGATGAAATCCAAGCAGAACTCCGGAAATTGGAACCAGGGGAATACACACATCCAATTCAGTTCGGTCGAGACTACGCGATTTATAAGAGAGCATCAGCAGAAAACATGTGACCATTAACCTGGATGAATTGAGTTCCAAGATTGAATGCGCAACCCTTACCGAGTGAATCTTGGAACTCTTTCGTGCGATTTGTAAATTAGTCGAATAATTCGTGGCTGATGGCTCTTAGTAAATCGCTAAGACCAATCGACTATGAGCTAACGGAGGGTTGGCAGAATCGGCTAATGCACCGGTCTTGAAAACCGGCGCCCTTCGGGGCTTGGGGGTTCGAGTCCCTCACCCTCCGCAATTCTAGCTCACCACAAATTAAATAGAATGTAAAATCCGATAGGAGGATTGAATGCACTATCCATGGTGGTACGTACCCTACCTCACTTCTCCGATGCTCATCGCTCTAATTGCCACAATCCATATTTTCACATCGTTGTATGCGGTTGGCGGCGGAATAGTATTAGCAGGAGAGGTTTCCTATGCCTACAAGATCAACAATAAAGCTCTTCTTGATTATTTAAAATCGCACACACTTTTCTTTATTCTCCTCACAGTCGTTTTTGGTGGAATAACAGGAGTTGGAATTTGGTGGATCATTGGACTGGCTTCTCCTTTAGCCACAGAATCTCTGATACACATTTTTGTTTTCGGCTGGGCGATGGAATACGTTTTTTTTGTATTGGAAATTTCCTCCGCGTTTATTTTTTTCTATTACTGGGGAAGATTGGATCCGAAAACTCATAAGACCATCGGATGGATTTATGCTGTCTCGGCATTCATGAGTCTCGTTCTCATCACGGGAATAACCGCATTCCAGCTCGACATAGGCAATTGGACCCCGGATAAAGGCATGTGGGTAGCGTTTTTCAACCCGCAAACATTTCCCCAGATCATTGCGAGAAACGGAGCCTCACTTTTGATGGCTTCTCTTTACATTTATTTACACGCAGCATTCAAATTGAAGCACGACCTCAATTTGCGTGCTCTGGTTGAAACTCGAACTGCAACATGGTCAATGGTAGGAGCTGTACTTGTGGCGATCGGGGGGGCTTGGTGGTATTTAAACCTTCCAGCAAGCGCCAAAGCCGCTTTAGCTGGAGCGAGCGCGCTGAACATCTTAACTGCACTGGTCTTCGCTGCATCTGCGATTGTATTTCTTATGCTCTACTTCGGCCCCCACAGGAATCCAGGATGGATCAACCCCGGATTCGCAATATTGTATTTTGCAATAGGGATAGCTGCGACATCGACCGGTGAATTCATACGCGAAGGCGTACGTAAGCCTTACATTATTTACAACTATGTCGTCGGCAACAATGTCCTTGTACCGGAGATACCGAAACTCCAGGCGACCGGTTACCTTAATGGAGGAATATGGACAAAAGCTTTCGTTAAGGTTCACTATCCGGAAGTCATGGACTCCGAAGGAAATATCGCAAATGCTAAGCTTTTACAGTTGCCTGAGGCCGACCAGCTTATCCTCGGCAAGGTCCTTTTCCAATACCATTGCAATGACTGTCATTCCGAAAAGGGATTTTCTGGCGTGTCTGAATACACCCGTGGGTGGAGTGAAAATATGATCAATACAGTCGTGACTCATCTTGACAAAGCCCATTACTTCATGCCGCCGTGGTGTGGAACTCAAGAAGAAGCAACGTTGCTCACGAAATTCCTTGAGCATATTTCGCTAAGTACACCCGCCGGAATGAAATTTTCGGGAGAGTCAATCCAACCAAGATCCGATCTGACCCAAATGAAAAGAGGAGACGTTAAAAGATGAATCCCCAAGATCTTATCGCACCGTCTTCACCGCTCGGAAATCCTGCGCCATTTTGGTTCATAACCTTCTTTAAAGTTTTCGGATTCATACTCCATATGATCCCGATGAACATATGGTACGCCGGCATGCTTCTCGTCGCAATCTTTGCAACTTTTGGAAAAGGCTATGCAGAAGAACTCGCTCATCGTCTTTCCAGAAGTATGCCTATAATTGTTGCGATGGGAGTAAACCTTGGCATCGTTCCTCTTCTCTTCACGCAAGTTGGATACCCTCAATTCTACTATCCCGCGGGCGTTTTAATAGGATGGGCTTGGTTGAGCGTGATCTTTTTCCTCATTTTTGCCTATTACGGTGTTTACGTTTACTCGCTGAGCGTCCGCAAAAAAAAGAGGACGAAATTTGCCATAGTCTCGGCATGGGTGAGCTCAATCCTTTTTATTGGCATCGGATTTCTCTTTGCGAACAACTTTAGTTTGATGGTAAATGTCGGTGAGTGGATAAAAATATTTGACAGGACAAACATCGCAGGTGCTGTTACCGGACAGGCATTGAACACTGCAGATCCCACCCTTTTCCCCCGGTGGCTGATGATGTTTGGAATAGCGATCATGACAACTGCGGTCTATATCATATTCGACGCTTTTTATTTCAAGAAAACTTCAACCTCCGTACAGTATAAGGCGTGGGCCGTAAAATTCGCATTCGGATTTTTCACACTTGGGATGATCTGGTTCGCCGTGACGGGAAGCTGGTACATCTTCTGGGCATTAGATAAGTTTACACTTGATCACGCAGGCAATTCTCCGGTAATGATTCTGATTTTTCTCCTTACGGCAATTTCACCCGGCGCACCATGGGTCGCTCTGCTCATGATGCGTGTGAGAATTAACTCAAATATCCTCCCATCGAGGAAAGGGTCAGCACTGATTGCCGCAATCGGGCAACTTGTTGTTATAACTTTGAATGCCGTGAGTAGACAGTGGGTCCAAAATACGGAGCTTTCACGTTATCGGGATGTCTCAAAAGAGGTCGTGAACACTCAATGGAGTCCGATGATAATTTTTCTGACCCTGTTTGTAATTGGTCTGGGTGTTGTTGGTTGGATGATCGCCAAGATAATGGCGGTAGAAAAAACTAGTCTAAATTCAGAAAATTAGAACCTGGTTGTCGGTGGTTTTGAAATACGAAAAATCGTTACTAGTCTTTTGACTGCGTGAAGTCATCGATCAGTTTAACAAGCTCAGGGCGTCCCTGACCCGAGAGAGCCGAGAAAGGCAAAAAGCACTGACAAAATTTCAGGTTCGGCAGTTGTGCTTTCGCGCGTGCCATGTGGGTGTTCATTTTGTTCTGGGATAGCTTGTCAGCTTTCGTCATGGCGATAACATAGGGGATCTTATAAAACTCAAGCCAGCCGATCATTATCTTATCTAATTCCATCGGTTCATGCCGAGCATCGAGAATCTGAGTGACAAGCTTCAATTGCTTTCGGTCCTGAAGATATGTCTCGACAAGTTTCGCCCAGCTCGATTTCATGTGCTCAGGCGCAATTGCATACCCGTAACCTGGTAGATCGACAAAATATCGCTCCTCGTTTATTAGAAAGAAATTCAGCGAACGAGTTTTCCCCGGAGTAGAACTTGCCTGAGCAAGATTCTTTTTATTGCAAAGCTTATTTATCAGGGAAGATTTGCCGACATTGGACCTTCCAATAAATGCAATTTCTGGCAAATCTGTGTCGGGCACCTGCGAATAGTCCATCGCACTTGTCACGAACTTTGCCGTGTCAATTTTCATAAGGTCACATCCCCTTAACGTTTTATCACGTTATAATTTAACATAAAGGAGGGAAAAGTTCAATCTATCCTAACGTCTGTCTTCCCCTTCGGTCGCCATCTCAATTTACAGCTAAAATAAGGTTTCTTAACCCCGTTTATCGTGAGGAGAGAAGGTTTAACTTACTGCTGAGCCGGTGCCGACTCGGTTTTTGCTTCCTCTTTCTGTTCCTTAGGTTGACTCTCTTTTTCCTTTGCAGGCTTTCTGCGTTTTTCCGCCTCGTCAGCCGCATTGAAGTCAACCAGCTCTATGATTGCAACTTCGCCGCCATCGCCATGCCGCTGGCCCAACTTTATGACGCGCGTATATCCTCCCGGTCTTTCCTGCACCTTCGGCGCGATCTCGTTGAAAAGAATCTTTACAGCTTCCCGATCTCTTATAATACTTGCAACATGTCGTCTCGAATGAACGCTGTCCTTCCTTGCCCTGGTAATCAGAGGCTCAACAAAAATGCGCATCTCTTTGGCCTTAGCTAAAGTCGTTCTTACCTGCTTGTAAAGTATCAAACTCGTGGCGAGGGCTTCCATCAAAGCTTTTCGGTGACTGGCAGTCCTTTTTAATTTTCTTCCCTTATTCAGATGTCTCATTTCAATAAACTCCGGTTACTCGTTTTCGTCTTTCAAGTACTTGCTAATGTCCATTCCAAAATTCAGGCCCATGCTTCCGATTTTCTCAGCGAGTTCAGCAAGTGATTTCCGTCCAAAGTTCCTGAAGCGAAGAAGTTCTGCCTCGTCTTTGTTAACCAGTTCGGAAATAGTATGAATATTCGCAGCTTTGAGGCAATTATGGGCGCGAACCGAAAGCTCGAGCTCATCGACAGACATCTTCAAAAGTTTTCTGATTCGTGCGGCTTCTTCTTCCTGTGCCGAGCCTTCCTCGGAAGCTTCCTGATGAATCCCGAGATTCAAGAACAATTGGATATGATCTTGCAGCATTTTTGCTGCTGTTGTCAACGCGTCCTCGGGAGTTATAGAGCCATCGGTCTCAACCTCTATGGTCAATTTTTCGAGAGTAGTTTTTTCGCCGACTCCGGTGGGCTGAACAAAAAACCTCACATTTCTTATAGGAGAAAAAAGCGAGTCGACAGATATCAAATCCTCAGGAGCCTCGGCGAGCTTATGATCTTCAGCCGGTTCATAACCTTTTCCTCTGCTGATCCGCAATTCAACTTCAATTTCTTTGGAATCACTCAACGTTCCGATATGATGGTCCGGATTCAGGACTTCAATCTGCGGATACTGTTTCTGGATCTCTTCGGCGGTAAAGTCCATCGGCCCTTTTAACTTCAAGCTTATCTTGTTCAGCTTTTTGTCGATTAGTTTTATCCGCACGCCTTTCAAATTTAGAGTAAAGTCGACCAGGTCTTCCGACAAACCTTTGATGGTCGAAAATTCGTGAAGAGCGCCCGGAATCCTGAAATGGGTAAATGCCCATCCGGGAACTGAAGACAGCAGGACTCTTCTGAAAGAATTCCCCAAAGTCGTAGCATAGCCACGTTCCAGGGGCTCTACAAAAAAACGGCCGAAATTATTGTTATAAGTTGACTGATCCAGTACTATTGTTTCAGGCATTTGCAGTTTCACGGCGCTCATTAGATTTTCACCTCAATTAAATTTAGCCAACGGTCCCCGAAATTTTCAGGATTGTAGACAATCCCGGAAATCCAAGGCACCATGGTGTTATTTAGAATACAATTCTACGATAAGTTGCTCATTAACATCCGGAAGCGGAATTTCCGATCGTTCCGGAACTTGCAGGAATGTACCGGTAAGCTGTGCCTTATCGAGCTGCAAATATGATGGCAGCATTCCATCCTTCACTCGCTTTAAAGAGGAGTGAATCGTATCAACCTGGTTACTTCGCTCGGCAACTTTAATTATATCGCCTGCCCTTACGAGAAAGGAGCCGACGTTAACCATCTTCCCGTTGACCAGGAAGTGGCCATGGAGCACAAGTTGTCTTGCAGATTTCCTTGACGGGGCAAAGCCAAGTCTGTACAAGACATTATCAAGCCTGCACTCAAGAAGCTTCAGCAGGTTTTCGCCAGTTCTTCCCTTCTGGTGAGTTGCCATCTCGAAGTATCGTCTGAATTGCTGTTCAAACACTCCGTAAATTCTTTTCACTTTTTGTTTTTCGCGCAGCTGCACTCCGTATTCGCTTACCTTTGTTCTTCTGCGGAGTCCGTGCTGACCCGGAGCATAATTACGTCTTTCGACCGGGCATTTGTCAGTGTAACACTTAACCCCTTTCAGAAATAATTTTTGTTTTTCTCTTCTGCAAAGTCTGCAGCTTGCATCAATATATCTAGCCATTTACTACTCCGAAAAATTTTTAATTAGACTCTACGCCTCTTTGGAGGTCTGCAGCCATTGTGTGGAATGGGTGTGACATCACGAATGCTTGTAATTTCCAAACCGCCGGTTTGCAACGATCTGATTGCGGCTTCGCGGCCGGATCCTGGGCCCTTTACGAGCACTTCTACTTTCTTCATTCCTAAATTTGCCGCTTCCTTTGCCGCTGCTTCTGCTGCCATCTGCGCCGCAAAAGGAGTACTCTTCCTCGATCCCTTCTGTCCCATTTTCCCGGCTGACGACCAAGAGACGACATTTCCGTAAATATCGGTGAGGACAACAAAAGTATTATTAAACGTCGCTTTGACATGCGCTATTCCGTGGGCATCAACCGACGTTTTCTTCCGCTTTTTACTTACAACCTTTGCCAAATCAAAATCTCCTATACTTTACTTTTTAGCTAAAATTTTCTTTTTCCCGGCAACCGTCCGCCTCTTCCCCTTACGCGTTCTGGAGTTAGTCCGGGTCCGCTGACCTCGTACTGGAAGACCCTTTCGATGCCTTAGGCCCCGATAACTTCCGATATCCATCAAACGTTTGATGTTCATTTGTGTTTCGCTACGGAGCGCACCTTCAACTTTATAGTCAGAGGTAATTACCTGCCGAATTCTTGCGACTTCCTCGTCCGTCAGATCGCCGACACGCTTCGCCGGATCGATACCCGCCTTGTCCAGTATCTGCGTAGCGGAGTGATGACCGATTCCGAAAATATAGGTCAAGCCAAAACTGGCTCGCTTGTTTTTTGGTAAATCGACTCCCGAAATTCTTGCCAACTTAATTCTCCTTCATCATTATTATCTTGGTAATCAGGATAATCCTAAGATTCTACGTCAGCCTTGGCGTTGTTTGTGTTTTGGATTCTTCTTGCAAATTACTCTTACGACACCTTTTCGCTTAATCACTTTGCAATTATCACAAAGTTTTCTTACAGATGCTCTGACTTTCATTTTACTTCCTCACTAAAAAATTCAAACTCTATTTGTTTATTTGTAGCGATAGACAATTCTGCCCTTGCTTAGGTCATACGGCGAGAGCTCCACGGTAACCTTGTCACCGACAAGAATTTTAATGAAATTCATTCTCATCTTACCGGAGATGTGTGCCAAAATCTCGTGATTGTTTTCCAACTTCACGTGAAAGGTCGCGTTCGGCAATGTCTCGGTAATGGTTCCATCCACTTTAATTTGACCCTGTTTAGCCATTGGACAATGTCAATATTTCTGGTTTTCCATCAGTTATAACAACTGTATGTTCAAAATGCGCCGACGGTTTGCCATCCGACGTATAAACCGTCCAACCGTCTTTCGCAGTATAAACTTTATATGCTCCCGCATTGACCATCGGTTCAATCGCGAGCGTCATTCCATTTCTCAGTAAAGGACCTTTCCCTTTAGTGCCGTAATTTGGAACAGCAGGATCTTCGTGCAGCTTTGTTCCAATTCCATGTCCGACCAAATCTCGAACGACGGAAAAACCATTCTCCTCGACATAATCCTGAACGGCGTATGAAATATCTTCAACATGATTTCCTGCCACAGCGTTCTCAATACCAAGTAGAAGAGCTTTCTCCGTCACCGCCATCAGCGTTTTCTTCTCCTCCGATATTTCTCCGACCGGAAAAGTTTTAGCTGCATCTCCGTAATATCCATGCTTTACCGCACCAACATCAACAGAGAGCAATTGTCCTTTTTCCAGTTTCCGGGGACCTGGAATTCCGTGGACGACCTGATCATCGATGGACAGGCAAATCGTAGCCGGAAAGAGATTTCGCTTGTCGAAACCATAGCCTTTGAATGCCGGTTTTGCATCTTGTGAAAGAACATAATCTTCAGCGATCTGATCCAACTCCTTTGTCGTGATTCCAGGTTCTATATGCTTTTCAACCACGTTTAGAATCCCGGCAACTACTTTTCCAACCTCGCGCATCAGATCTACTTCGCGAGATGTCTTCACGCTTATCATAGGCCATCAAGAATAACGACGACTCTTCAATCTTCCCGTCTTCATAAAACCATCGTAGTGATGCATCACGAGCTGGGACTCAATCTGGTGAACAGTATCAAGTGCTACCTGTACGATGATCAACAAACTTGTACCTCCAAAAAAGGAAGCAAAAGATGAGCTTACACCAAACCTGGTCATGAATGCTGGCAGGATGGCAACGATCGCCAGGAAAACGGATCCCGGCAGGGTAATTTTAGTCAGGATGTTATCGATAAAATCAGCAGTGTGTTGTCCCGGCCTGATGCCAGGCACAAAACCTCCCTGCTTCTTCATATTGTCTGCAACGTCATTCGGATTAAAGGCAATAGCGGTGTAAAAATATGTAAAAAAGATGATCATCAGAGCGTATATGAACGAATAAACCCACGACGTGTAAGAAAAATATCCGGATATACTCTGCATAAATTCATTGTCGGGGAAAAATGTCAGAATTGTCTGTGGAACAAACATGATGGACTGCGCAAAAATGATAGGCATAACGCCGGCAGTGTTCACCCGGATCGGAATGAACTGCGTCACTCCACCATATACTTTTCGGCCAACTACCCTCTTTGCATATTGAACAGGGACTTTGCGAGTACCGTCGGAGACATAAATGATTGCGGCAATGATTCCAATCATCAGGACAACTATGACAAGTTCGGAAATAAATCCGCGAGTGCCTGAACTGACAAGCTGGTACTCATCCAAAACCGCATTCGGAAATCTCGCGATAATACCGATCGTAATGATCAAAGAAATGCCATTCCCTATTCCTTTTTCAGTCATCTGCTCGCCAAGCCACATCATGAAAATAGTGCCTGCCGTCAGGACAATAATCGTGGAGATAGTAAAACCTAATCCTCGCACAACATCGGGAACGACTGGAAGCCCGCCGCTCGCCACCATGCTCTGAAGTCTGACACTGATTCCCCATCCCTGTAAAGAAGCGACCAATAGAGTGCCATAACGAGTCAGCTGAGTAATCTTCTTATGACCTTCTTCACCTTCCTTCTGCAGCTTCTGGAAATACGGGACTACGGCGCCGAGTAATTGTATAACGATCGACGCGCTTATGTAAGGCATGATACCTTCTGCAAATACTGCCGCGTTCTGGAATGCTCCGCCGGCAAACATATCGTAAAGACCGAAGAGAGTATTCTGCGACTGGTTTCGGACAGACTCTGCTAATAGTGAAGCATCAACGCCAGGCAGAGTAATGTGGGCTCCAATGCGCACGACGATGAGTAAACCTGCGGTATAAAGAATTCTCTTCCGCAAGTCCTCAACTTTAAAAATATTTCTTAGACTGTCAGTTAGTCTTGACATATGTTATGGCTCAACTGTTTTCGCCGCGGAAGGTTCCGAGATCTTCTTGATCGAGCCCCCTGCTGCTTCAATTTTTTTTGATGCCGAATCGCTGAAAGCATTCGCTGAAACATCTAATTTCTTTGACAGTGTACCATCACCGAGGATTTTCACGGGTTGTAACTTCTTTGATACAGCGCCAAGTTTGTACAAAACTTCGGGGGTTACTACACCGCCCGGCAATTTCCCGTCGTCTGCCAATTTCCCAAGTGTCGAGACATTGACTATTTGGAACTCGACACGAAAAGGGCTGTGAAACCCGAATTTCGGGATCCGGCGATTGAGAGGCATCTGACCGCCTTCAAACCACGGCCTGATTTGATCTCCCGATCGGGAACGTTGACCTTTGTGACCTTTACCGGCTGTCTTACCGTGCCCGGAGCCGACACCGCGGCCAATACGCTTAACTTTTTTTCGTGCGCCCGGAGCATATTTCAAATTTCCAAGAACGTTCATCTAAAATCTCCTAAAGCTCTTCTACCTGAACCAGATGTGGGACCTTCGCGATCATGCCCCTTATCTGCGGTGTGTCTGTTTTGACAACCGATTTTCTAATTCTTCCCAGGCCGAGCGCCTCTATCGTGCGTTTCTGCGGCTCGGGCCTTTCGATCGTGCTCCTAATCTGGGTAATCTTAATTTTTTTAACTTCACTCATTTCGCCACCTGCTGAGGATCTTTTGATTCACCGCTCTTTTCTGAGCTTAATTCTGCAGCAGCAGCCGGGCTCGGAGATTCCGGCCGGGGAGGAAATAAATCCCTCGTCGGTATTCCTCTTCTCTCAGAAATCATACGAGGATCCGAAAGATTTAAGAGAGCCCGCATAGTCGCTTTAACAACATTATGAGGATTCGATGAACCCATCGATTTCGTTAATACATCTTGAACACCTGCAGATTCTAAAACGGCGCGGACGCCGCCTCCTGCAATTACCCCCGTGCCTGGTGATGCCGGTTTAAGCAGGACTTTTGCTGCCCCAAACTTTCCGACGATCTCATGCGGGATAGTCCCTTTCAGAACCGCCACATGCGAAACACTCTTCTTCGCGTCATCGACTCCTTTGCTAATTGCGTCATTGACTTCGTTTGCCTTGCCCAGACCGATACCGACGTTTCCTTTTCCGTCGCCGACGACGACTATCGCATTAAAGCTAAATCGACGCCCCCCCTTCACAACTTTCGCAACACGGTTGATATGGACCACTTTCTCTTTAAGTTCCGACTGATCCGGCCTGGTTCTTTGATTGCTTCTCGTGTCTCTTAATTTCATTGTAAACCTATTAATTCCTGATCAAAATTTTAATCCGCCTTCGCGGGCGCCATCTGCAAACGCCTTGAGGCGGCCATGGTACAGACGACCTGCTCTGTCAAAGACAACTTGTTGTATATTCTTTTCGAGCGCCTTTTTTGCAAGTGCAACGCCAACAATTTTGCTGACATTTATTTTCCCTTTTGTACTCTTTATGGCGTCGGCGATTTCCTTGTTCAAACTCGACACCTGGAGTATTGTTTTTCCCTTCGTGTCGTCGACAATTGTGCCGTAAATATGCTTCAAGCTTCGGAAAACAGTCAGACGCGGACGCTCAGCGGTTCCTTTAATTCTGTTCCGGAGCCCTCGTTTAGTTCTTTCTCGTTGTTCTTTTTTTAATTCAAGACGTCCCATTTAATCAAACCTCAAAGTTTTACTTGGCTGTCGCTGCTGCCTTACCGGCCTTGCGACGAATGTACTCGTTCTCGTATTTCACTCCCTTGCCTTTATACGGCTCAGGCGGACGGAAAGATCTCAGCTTTGCCGCGATTTGGCCGACAAGCTGTTTGTCAACACCGGACACAATAATATTTGTGGCTGACGGCGTTTCAATTTTAATTCCTTTAGGCGGCTTGAAAAGAATCGGATGAGAGAAACCGAGTACCATTTGAATATTTGTTCCTTTCATCTCAGCACGGTATCCGACTCCGACAATTTCAAGTTTCTTCTCGTAGCCCTTGGTTGAACCATTGACCATATTGTTCAGAAGCGCTCTCCATAATCCATGAAGAGCATTATGGAAATTATCCGTGCCATTTACCTTGACATTAGCCTCTTCCGGTTTTATTTCTACGGAAATATCAGGATGAAGAGTTGCGGACAGTTCACCTTTCGGTCCTTTAACCTTCACTTCGCTGCCGGATACCTGCACCGTCACTCCTTTCGGAATCGCAACGGGCTTTTTACCAATTCGTGACACTTTAAAGACTCCTTGTGATTACCATATATAGCAAATTATTTCACCGCCGACATTGAGCCGGCGTGCGTCCCTGTCCGTCATGACGCCTCTATTCGTAGAGATGACCGCGACTCCCATTCCGTTGAGAACTCGAGGAATCTCATCCGCTCCGGCATAGACCCGGCGTCCGGGAACCGAGACACGTCTCAGTCCTGAAAGGACCGGACGACCGTTGTAATATTTGAGGTAAATCCTTATCGTCCCCTGCGTAACTGATTCGAGCTCTGTGTATTTATCTATATAGTGCTGCTCGTAAAGGATTTTCGTAATAGCTTTCTTCAAATTGCTCGCCGGCACATCAACTCTTCTCTGGCGGGCAATTGCCGCGTTTCTCAACCTTGTGAGAAAATCTGCAACCGGGTCAGTCATCGACATCGACTTCCACTCCTAAATTAAATTACCAACTTGCTTTTTTAATACCGGGTATGAACCCGTCTAACGCTAACTTTCTGAAACATATGCGGCAAACACCGAACTTTCGATAAAACGCTCTCGGCCTGCCGCAAATAGTGCAGCGATTGTGTTTTCTCACTTTGTATTTCGGCTCCCTTTGAGCCTTAACGATCATTGCAGTTCGCGCCACTTTTCAGTTACTCCTTTTGAAATTAAGCCGCAGCTCCGAAGGCACCCTCGGCTGCTTCACGTTTCCTGAAAGGCATACCGAAACCCTTCAACAGTTCATAAGCTTCCTCATCGGTCCTGGCGGTCGTTACAAAAGTAATGTCCATCCCAAAAATTCTCTCGACCTTGTCGACATCAATCTCCGGAAAAATGATTTGCTCTTTTAAACCTAGCGTATAATTACCGCGGCCGTCAAAAGACTTGTCGGGCACTCCTCGAAAATCACGGACGCGGGGAATCGCAAGACTTATCAAACGATCCATAAACTCGTACATCTTTTCTTTTCGCAGAGTTATCTTGCACCCTATCGCGATGTTTTCCCGAAGTTTGAAATTAGATATCGCCTTCTTGGATTTCCTGACGGAAGGTTTCTGGCCGGAAACAATTGTCATCTCACGGAGCACTGTCTCGAGGATTTTCGGGTCCTGGGTCGCAGCGCCGACTCCGCAATTGATGGCAATCTTTTCTAATCTCGGCACTTGCATAGTGTTCTTATAACTGAACCTCTTCATCAGGGATGGTATAATATCTTTTTTATAAATTTCAAATAAGCGCGGCGTTACTTTGGGCTCGGGTGCTTCTTCAACCTGTGCCGGTTTGGCCTTTGATTTTTCCTGCGCAGGCTTTGCCTGGGCCGGTTTCTTCTTTTTTTCTACCGCTTCATTTTGAGAATCAGCCGCGGCTGACTCTTTCGCAATATTTTCTTTTTTTTCTTTTGCCATTTTCAAAACTCAATTAAAACATTTCACTGCAATTTTTGCAAACTCTCATCCTCTGCTTTCGACCTGCAACTCCTGAGACGGTTGTATAACCGAGCCGGCTCGCCTTGTTGCATTTCGGACAGATGACCATGACATTCGACGCATGAACCGGCATTTCACGTTCGATGATTCCACCTGCCGGCATTTTTTGTGTCGGCCTTGTATGCCGTTTTCTCACATTTACACCTTCCACAAGGACCTTCTCCTTGGCAAGAAGGACGCGGAGGACTTTTCCCGTCTTGCTGCGCGAGTTACCGCCCACAACCAAGACCATGTCATTCTTATGAACGTGCATCTTAAAACCTTTCTTAGCTACAAATTTCCTGCTTAAAGAACTTCCGGTGCAAGCGAGACTATTTTCATAAACTGCTTGTCACGAAGCTCCCGGGCAACGGGCCCGAAAATTCTAGTCCCGCGTGGTTCGCCCTGAGCGTTCAGCAGCACTGCCGCATTCTCATCAAACCTGATAAAAGTACCGTCAGGTCTTTTATACTCTTTCCTGGTACGCACGACAACCGCCTTTGAGACATCGCCTTTCTTTACTTCCGCTCCCGGAATTGCCTGCTTCACAGAAACGACAATCAAATCTCCAAGTCCGGCATAACGTCTGTCATGCCCTCCGAGAACCCGGATACACCTTACTTTTTTTGCGCCGGAATTGTCGGCAACGACAAGATTTGTCTCTTCCTGAATCATTTTCTAAACCTACTTTGCTTTTTCGACAATTTCGACGAGGCGCCATCGCTTACTTCTCGACAACGGCCGGGTTTCCATGATCTTCACGGTGTCTCCGATCCCGGCTTCATTTTTCTCGTCATGCGCCATCAACTTGGTCGTCCTCTTTGAATATTTCTTATAGATCGGATGCGGGACGAGTCTCTCAATACTCACAACGATAGACTTCTGCATCTTATTGCTGACTACTTTTCCGATCCTTACTTTTCTCAGACTTCTATTTGGGGTCGTGCTTTCCATTATGCAGCCTCGCCTTCCACTTTTTTACCGGTAGAAGAATTTTTTGCCGACTCAACTTCACGCTCGCGAAGGATAGTCTTCATTCTTGCAATCTCTTTTTTAATAAACCTGGCCTGAACCGGGTTCTTTACTTCTCCGCCAACCGCCTTCTGGAATTTCATTTTATCCAGAGCTTCGACACTATCCTTTATTCGCTGCGAAATTTCTTTTCCCGACATCGCCCGAATCTCATGGGGTTTAATCATCTCATTAACCCTCGTAATCCATTCTTGCAACAAATTTTGTTTTAATCGGAAGTTTGTGGGCGGCAAGTCGCATGGCTTCTTCAGCAAGCGGAGCGGTGATCCCGCCTATCTCAAACATTATTCTTCCCGGCTTCACGACCGCGACCCAGAACTCCGGCATTCCTTTTCCTTTTCCCATCCTGGTTTCAGCCGGCTTCTTTGTCACGGGCTTATCCGGAAAAATTCTGATCCAGATTCTGCCGTCACGCTTCATTTGCCGCGTCAACGCGACACGGGTCGCTTCAATCTGCCGGGCAGTAATCCAACCGGGTTCAAGCGCTTTCAATCCGAAATCGCCAAAAGCGACTGTACTTCCGCGTTGCGCCTTGCCTCGCATTCTTCCGCGCTGGGTCTTTCTATATTTTACTCTTTTCGGCATTAACATTTTTTAGTGTCTCCTTGATATTATCTCGGCAGTGGTCCGTAGACTTCGCCGCGGCAGATCCAAACCTTGACGCCGATTAAACCGTAGATCGTTCGTGCTGCCACACTTGCGTAATCGATATCGGCACGAAGCGTATGCAGGGGAACTCTTCCTTCGCGGTATTGTTCGGTTCGCGCAATTTCCGCCCCGCCGAGTCTGCCGGCGCACATTACGCGGATTCCTTCGGCTCCCATTCGCGATGCGGATGTAATAGCATTCTTCATCGCGCGGCGAAAATTTATTCGGCCCTCAAGTTGAGTGGCAATATTTTCAGCAACCAAATAAGCATCTAGCTCAGGACGTTTGATCTCAAAAGTTTTAATCTTTACAGCTTCTCTCTTAGTCAATTTCTTTAATTCGGCTTCGAGCTGGTTCACATCTTTGCCGCTCTTGCCTATGACTATTCCCGGACGGCTTGTGTGAATAGACACCGTCAATTGGCTTCCTTTTCGCTCGATAAGCAATCGGGAGACGCCTGCTTTGTTCAAACGGTTTCGCAAATAATTTCTTACTTTTTCATCTTCGGTCAATAGCTTAGAATATCCTTTGCGTTCAAACCATGTCGAATCCCAATCACGCGTGATTCCAAGTCTAAAACCAATAGGATTAGTCTTTTGTCCCAAAAATTCCTCCTAAATCATTCGGATCCCAACAAGTTCGGGATATTAAAATTAGTTTCATTCTTTAATTGCCACGACTACGGTAATGTGGTTACTTCTTTTTCTAATCCGATACGCACGTCCCTGAGGTGCAGGTAAAACTCGCTTCGCTGCCGGACCACCGTCGATAAAAATTTCTTTAACGAACAGACTCTCTTCGTCAACCTTTCCGACATCTTCCCGGTTCATGATATTCGCAACCGCCGAGCGAACAGCCTTCTCCGCATCCTTCGATGCATGCTTCGCGGAAAAATGTAGAATCGATAATGCCTGTCCGACACTCTTACCTCTGATAAGATCAACCACCAATCGCATTTTTCTTGGAGATGATCCTATATATCTTGCTACTGCACGTGATTCCATTTAATTCAACTCCTTAGGCAGCCGGCGGCGCGGTTTTTTCCGACTTGATTCCGGGATGCGCCCTGAAAGTGCGGGTAGGTGCAAATTCGCCAAGCCTATGACCGACCATGGCTTCAATTATGTAAACAGGTATGAACTTATTTCCATTATGAACCGCGAATGTGTGGCCGACAAAATCCGGGACGATCATGCTGTCACGAGCCCAGGTCTTGATAACCTTTTTCTGATTCTTCTTATTAAGATCCTCTATCTTCTTGAGAAGTTTCGGATCAACGAAGACACCTTTTTTAACGGAACGCGCCATATTATTTCAATCGCTACTTTCTACGTTTAATAATATATTTGCTTGATAGTTTTTTCTTTTTGCGGGTCTTCTTGCCTTTAGTTTTCCAGCCCCATGGAGAAACCGGGTGCGGATTTCCTTGCGGAGATTTTCCTTCACCACCACCATGAGGGTGATCAACAGGGTTCATGACCACGCCACGTGACTGGGGCCTAACACCGAACCATCGCATCCGGCCGGCTTTTCCCCAACTGATATTTTCAAACTCTGCATTACTTACGACACCGATCGTTGCCAGACACTCCACTCTGATCATCCGCATTTCACCGGACGGAAGTCTAAGGGTCGCGAAGCTTCCTTCTTTAGCAGCCAACTGTACGGAATTTCCGGCGCTTCGTGCTAACTGAGCGCCTTTCCCGGGCTTTAATTCGATGCTGTGAATCGTGGTTCCAACCGGGATATTCTTCAGTGGAATGGCATTCCCGATCTTAATTTCTGCCTTCTCTCCGGTCTGGACAACATCGCCGACTTTCAATCCCTCAGGAGCTATTATATACCGCTTTTCTCCATCAACATAATACAGCAATGCGATGCGGGCATTCCTGTTAGGATCATATTCAATTGCGGCAACCTTCGCGTCGATTCCTACTTTGTTTCTCTTGAAATCTATTATTCGATAAAACTTTTTATGCGCTCCTCCGCGATGACGGGAGGTAATCCTTCCCTGGTTATTTCTTCCACCAGTACTTTTCAAAGGAACGACGAGTGACTTTTCCGGTTCCGTCTTGGTCACTTCCTCGAATGTCGAGACAGTGTAAAAACGAGTCGCGGGTGTCGTCGGTTTTAATTTCTTCAAACCCATTTCATAATCCTTTTAGTATTGGATCCATTCGGGACCGGCTACGCCGTCCCAAGCAAATCTATAGTATAACCTTCCATTAAAGTTACTATTGCCTTCTTCCTCGTGGCTCGCTTCCCTTCAAACCTTCCGCGTTTGGTAAGCGTACCTATCAACTTCCCTTTCATGACTACAGTGCGTATGCTCTTCACTTTAACGCTGAATCGCTTTTCAATTTCTTTTGCAACTTCAATTTTATTAGTACCTGTTGCCACTTCGAACACATACTGATGCCGCTCTTGAAGTTTTGTGTTTTTCTCAGTCAGCAAAGGTCTTATTATGACTCCGCTCATGACGCTTCTCCAACCAATTTGCCTTGCAAAACGGATAATGCACTCTTTTGGAAAACGATCACATCGTTGTTAAGTAATTCATAAGGAGATGCACCAAGAGCTTCCTTCACAAATACCTTCGGTAAATTCCTTGTAGAAAGGAAAACCACCTTGTCGTTCTTCGGAAGAAGCATCAGGACTTTCTTCCCTTTCAGTCCGAGAGAATTTAATATCTCGACGACGCGTTTCGTTTTAGTCTCAGTAAGATTGAAATCTTCGACGATAACCAAACCGCTGTCTTTTGCTTTATAAGAAAGTGCCGATTTCTTCGCCAATATTTTAACCTTATCATTCACTTTCTTTTCATAAGTGTGAGGCTGAGGTCCGAAAATCGTTCCGCCTCCAACCCATATAGGATTGCGTATAGAACCGCTTCTTGCCCGACCGGTATGTTTTTGTTTCCACGGTTTCTTACCGCCGCCTCTAACTTCACCTCGCATCTTTGTCTTATGAGTGCCCTGACGTGCATTTGCAAGGTAAGCGGTAACAGCCTGATATATCGCCTGATCGTTTGGCTCAATCTCAAATATCGCGGGAGAAAGTTCGACCTTTTCTCCGGTCTTAGTCCCATCGATTTTCAAAACTTCTAATTGCATCTTCGTCTCACTTCCAGATCTGAATGTAGCCGTTTGTCGGACCCGGCACCGGGCCTTCAACCAGAATCAAATTTGAATCAGGAATCAAACGAACCACTTTTAAATTCTTTATAGTAGAACGCTTACCGCCCATTCTTCCCGCCATCCTGAGACCTTTGAACGTTCTGGAAGGGTAAGAAGAACTTCCTACTGAACCGGGAGCGCGAAGTCTATCACTCTGACCGTGAGTAACGGCGCCGCCGCCAAAATGGTGACGCTTAACGACTCCTTGAAAGCCTTTGCCTTTTGAAGTTCCAGTTACAGAAACCTTATCGCCTACGGAAAAAACCTTTTCAACGCTGATCACGTCTCCCGGTTTATACGATCCGATTTCGTAACCGTCGAATTCGCCAAGCAACGGAGCGGGCTTTACGCCGGCCTTTGCAAAGTGCCCTTTCATCGGCTTGTTGACAATACTTTCCCGCTTCACTCCGAATGCAACTTGCAGCGCCTCATATCCATCACGCTCTTTTGTCTTGATCGCAGTAATCGGACAAGGCCCAGCTTCGATAACAGTTACAGAGATAGAATTCCCTTTTTCATCGAACACGCTGGTCATACCTATTTTTTTGCCGAGCAAACCCTTCATTCTATTAATCCTTTAAATCCTGATTTAATCCTGTAAATCCCGGTCAAACTTTCATCTCAACATCGACACCTGCCGGCAAATCCAATTTTGTCAGCGAGTCAACGGACTTCGACGACGCATTGTAAATGTAAATAACGCGCTTATGCTGGCGAAGCTCGAACTGCTCGCGACTTTTCTTGTCGACATGCGGTGAACGCAAAACGGTATAAATTGTTTTCTTCGTCGGCAGCGGAATCGGTCCGGAAACGACAGCTCCCGTCGACTTTATAGTCCTGACGATCTTTTCTGCCGACTTATCTATCAGAGCATGATCATAGGATTTCAACTTTATCCTGATAGTCTGACCAGCCACAACTTACCTCACTTCTATAATTTTGTAAGCGTTCACTTGATTACTCTATAATCTTCGTGACAACACCTGCTCCGACTGTATGGCCGCCTTCACGGATAGCAAACCGAAGTCCGTCTTCCATTGCAATTGGAGTGATGAGTTCAATTCTCAAATTATCAACGTTGTCACCGGGCATAACCATCTCCGTGCCTTCAGGAAATTCCGTCGCAGAGCCCGTAACATCGGTAGTACGGAAATAAAATTGCGGACGATATCCCTTGAAGAAAGGCGTATGGCGTCCTCCTTCTTCCTTGCTCAGAACGTAAACCTGCGCAATGAACTTTGTATGGGGAGTGATCGAGCCAGGTTTCGCGATAACCATACCGCGCTCAAGCTCTTCCTTTTCCACACCGCGAAGGAGTACCCCGATATTGTCTCCGGCCATACCTTCGTCGAGCTCTTTTCTAAACATTTCGAGTCCCGTGCAGACCGCTTTCTTGTGAGCGCCGAGTCCAACGATTTCAACATCCTCGCCAACTTTAACCTTGCCGCGCTCAACACGACCGGTGCCGACTGTACCACGACCTGTTATCGTAAATACATCTTCAACAGGCATGATGAACGGCTTGTCGATGTCACGCTTCGGAAGCGGTATATAGTTGTCAACGGCGTCCATCAATTCATAAATACATTTGAACCGCGGATCATCCGGAGAGGCGTTCGGATCATTTCCGGCTTCCATTGCTTTGAGAGCGCTGCCTCGGATAATGGGTACTTCATCACCGGGGAAATTATATTTCTTTAAAAGATCGCGAACTTCCACTTCGACGAGTTCAAGAAGTTCGGGATCATCGACCATGTCGACTTTATTCATGAAGACAACGATCTTTGGAACTCCGACCTGGTAGGCAAGGAGTATATGTTCCCTCGTTTGCGGCATAGGACCGTCGTTTGCTGCGACGACAAGAATCGCGCCATCCATCTGAGCGGCACCCGTGATCATATTCTTTATATAGTCCGCGTGACCTGGGCAGTCAACGTGAGCGTAATGCCGCTTTGCTGTGGAGTACTCGACGTGTGCAGTAGCGATTGTTATACCACGGGCCTTCTCTTCCGGCGCATTGTCGATACTATCAAAACTTCTTGCGGAAGCCAACCCTCTTTTTGCAAGAGCCAGTGTTATTGCAGAAGTAAGAGTAGTCTTGCCATGGTCGATATGCCCGATGGTGCCGACATTAATATGCGGCTTACTGCGATCAAATTTCTCCTTTGCCATCTAAATTCTCCTTATGATTTTTTCAAACTGATTAATAAGACCAAAGAGGAACGGCTGAAAACTAAAATTCTCATTATGCGGCTACCGACTCTTTGCCCCGGATTTTTTCAACAATCTGCTCGGCAATGCTTCGGGGCACCTCATCATAATGCGAGAATTGCATCGTGAAGATTGCTCGCCCTTGAGTCATAGAGCGAAGTGACGTCGCGTATCCAAACATCTCAGAAAGTGGAACCGTAGTTTTCACAACCTGAGCATCTTTCCTTGCGGCTATTCCTTCAATCCGGCCGCGGCGGGAATTTAAGTCTCCCATGACGTCACCTAAATACTCTTCGGGAGTAACGACCTCGACATCCATGATAGGTTCGAGTAAAACCGGATCGGCTTTCTTAGCACCATCTTTGAACGCAATGCTTCCGGCAATCTTAAAAGCCATCTCGCTTGAATCAACCTCGTGGAATGACCCGTCGAAAAGCTTCGCCTTGACATCCACGACTGGATATCCGGCGAGCACACCGCTCTGCAAAGCCTCATGAATGCCTTCACCAACCGCCGGGATAAATTCCTTCGGTATCGAGCCGCCGACTATTGCATTCGTAAATTCGAAACCTTTGCCTTTTTCATTGGGCTCAATTTCAAGCCAAACATCTCCGTACTGCCCATGTCCGCCGGATTGCCTTACAAACTTTCCTTGTTGAGTAACTTTCTTTCTAATCGTCTCCTTGTAAGCTACCTGGGGCCGACCGACATTTGCTTCGACTTTAAATTCCCGCTTCAACCTATCGACAATAATCTCGAGGTGAAGTTCTCCCATCCCGCTGATGATGGTCTGACCGGTCTCCTCGTCTGTCTTCATTCTAAAGGTCGGGTCTTCTTCAGTCAATTTCATGAGCGACTCACCAAGTCTCTCCTGATCGGCTTTGGTCTTTGGCTCAATCGCAACATGAATAACCGGATCAGGAAATATCATTTTCTCCAAAATTATTACTGCATCTTCATCACAAAGAGTGTCGCCTGTCTTCGTGTGCTTCAGACCGACCGCAGCAACTATGTCACCCGTGAATGCTGTTTCAATATCCTCACGGTGGTTCGCATGCATTCGAAGGACTCTTCCGATTCTTTCTCTTCTACCTGTGATCGAATTGAAGACATAAGATCCACCGGAAAGCTTGCCGCTGTACACACGGAAGAAAGTCAGTTTTCCGACATACGGGTCGGTCATAATCTTAAATGCTAAAGCAGAAAACTTTTCGTCATCTGAGGGCTCACGAGAAATCTGATTACCAACTGAATCATGCCCGTGAGTAGCTCCGACATCTAGTGGTGACGGAAGGAAATCCACGACGCAATCCATAAGGCGCTGAACGCCTTTATTCTTAAATGCGGTACCGCAAGCCACAGGCACAATCTTACCTTCGATCGTGGCTTTTCTAATCGTAGTAATAATCTCTTCTTCTGAAATTTCTTTTCCATCCAGATATTTGACGAGCAGCGTATCATTCACATCCGATACGGCTTCCAATAATTTCGTTCTGTATTCCTGCGAAATTTTCAGCAAATCGTGCGGAATAGCATACTCTTCCCAGGTTGTCCCTAAGTTAGTTTCGCTGTACATAACAGCTTTCATCTTTATTAGGTCAACTACACCGGAAAATAATTCGCCTTCTCCGATCGGAAGCTGGATGGGAACAGGATTCGCCTTGAGTCTATCTTGCATCATTTGGATTACATTGAAAAAATCCGCTCCGACCCGGTCCATCTTATTCACAAATGCAATTCGAGGAACATTATATTTGTCCGCTTGACGCCATACTGTTTCGGACTGCGGCTCAACTCCGCCAACTGCGCAAAAGAGGGCAATCGCACCATCAAGCACGCGAAGAGAGCGCTCAACTTCAATAGTGAAGTCAACGTGTCCCGGAGTATCAATAATGTTTATCCTGTGATCCCTCCAGAAACATGTTGTCGCTGCAGAGGTAATAGTAATACCGCGCTCTTTCTCCTGGTCCATAAAATCCATCGTTGCAGCGCCATCGTGAACCTCACCCATTCGGTGGGTCTTCCCTGTATAGAAAAGTATCCTCTCAGTTGTGGTTGTTTTACCAGCATCTATATGCGCCATTATACCAATATTGCGCGTTCGTTCTAACGGGTACTCGCGAATCATAACTTTATATTTAACCTTCCAACATTATTCATAATTACCATCTATAATGGGCAAATGCTTTATTAGCCTCTGCCATCTTGTGAGTATCTTCACGTTTCTTTATTGCATTTCCTTCGCCATTCGATGCGGCGATTATCTCAGCGGCAAGCTTCAGCGACATCGACTTATCCTTACGGTCATGAGCGTACTTAAGAAGCCACCTCATACCGAGCGCCATACTTCTTTCGGGGCGGACTTCACTCGGCACCTGATAGGTCGCTCCGCCGACTCTTCGCGCACGGACTTCAATGATAGGCTGAACATTATTCATAGCTTTTCGAAAAACATCCAGCGGATTATTTTTTGTCCGCTGTTCAATAATGTCCAGTGCATCATACAGCAGCCGACGCGCAAGATGCTTTTTACCGGAATTCATGATGTTATTCACAAATTTCGCAATAAACACATCATTATATTTTGGGTCAGGCACAACCTGACGCCTCTCAGAGCGTTTTTTTCTCATATCAAACTCTTTTTATTATTCTTAAGCTGAAGCTTTGGGCTTCTTGGCACCGTATTTCGACCTGCCTTGCTTTCTATCTGTTACGCCGGCAGTATCAAGAGTGCCTCTTATAATGTGGTAGCGCACGCCAGGGAGATCTTTTACGCGGCCGCCTCTTATCAAAACGATAGAGTGTTCCTGAAGATTATGTCCTTCGCCAGGGATATAGGCCGTTACTTCTATTCCATGTACCAGTCTAACGCGCGCAACTTTGCGGAGAGCCGAATTCGGCTTTTTAGGTGTGGTGGTGTAAACACGAGTGCATACACCTCGCTTTTGCGGGTTTCCCTGAAGCGCGGGGGACTTTCCTTTCAGAAGGAGTTTTCTTCTCCCCTGCCTTATCAGTTGATTAATCGTCGGCAATGTTTTCCTCCAAAATACGAGCCTTCATCATAGAGAAATAAATATAAAAGGTATCATTCAAATAATCAAGAAATTACGTCAAAAAAATGGGGAGAAAACCAAATCTCCCCATTTTAGAAGATCCAAAATGAATTACGAGGCGACCTTCTGATGAGAAACCTCTTCTTCGGTCTTTGCCTCTTTCTCCGGTACTTCTTCTTCAGTTAGGATTAAATCCCGGAACTTCTTAAGGCCGGTTCCCGCCGGGATCAATTGTCCGATAATCACGTTTTCCTTCAAACCGATAAGCTTATCAAGCTTGCCTTCGATTGAAGCATCGGTCAAAACTTTAGTGGTTTCCTGGAACGAAGCCGCCGAGATAAAACTATCGGTCGAAAGTGCAGCAGAAGTTATACCGAGAAGAACGTCTTCCGCCGTGGCGGGCGATGCATCACGGAATTCAGCGACTTTCTTTTTTGCACGCCTCGAATCACGATTCTTCGCCATGACAACGGCCCGTTCCATGATCTGTCCGATCCTATATTTCGAATCGCCCTTTGCGCTTATGACCACCTTCTTGCTTATAGCGGCATTCTCTTCCCGTATCCTATGCACATCGACAATGTCGCCTTCAAGGAATGGTGTGTCACCCGAGTCTACAACACGAACACGCTGGAACATCTGGCGTACTATCACTTCGATGTGTTTATCGTTAATCGTAACATTTTGCTGCCGATAAACTTCCTGTATTTCATCGAGAAGATATTTCTGTACGTCAGCCGGGCCTTTGATTCTCAAGATATCATGCGGATCGATAGGACCATCGGTTAACCGTTCACCGGCTATCACGAAATCATTCTCCTGTACCAGGATGTGCTGGCGCAGAGATACTTTATACGTTTTTCTGTCCTTGCCGTCCGCACTCGTGATAATAACTTCCTTCGTTCCTCTGGATTGTCCGCCGAAACTGACGTAGCCGTCGATTTCGCTGACTGTAGCAGGGTCCTGAGGCGCACGAGCTTCGAACAACTCCTGCACTCTCGGAAGACCGGTGGTCACATCGCGAACGCGCGACAATTCCTTCGGTTTCTTCGCAAGTGTTTCACCGGACTGAACTTCCTCATCATCCTCGACAACGATATGAGCACCTACCGGTAAGTTGTAAGTCCGTCTTAATTTGTTGCCGTGCAGAATTTCGAGAGATGGCGTCACGTTCTTGTCAAGACTCTCTATTACTACCTTCTCAACCTGGCCGGTTTGTTCGTCAGTCTGTTCGCGATACGTTATGTCTTTTCTCAGATCGACCCAACGCACTTTGCCGCCAAACTCGGTCAGTATAAGTGTGTTGTAAGGATCCCATTGGTAAACCAAATCGCCTTTATTGATCGAGGCGCCTTCACCGAGAAGGAGATGGGCACCCTGTGGTACGTCCATCTTCTTTATCGCGCGGTTGTCTTTATCGAGAACTTGAATAACGCCGTGTCGTCCCAACAAAACCTTCTCCGGTTTTCCGGTTGTCCTGTTAGTATAATCAACCAGCGGCTGCATATTTTCAAATTTCAGTCTGCCTTCTGTCGGCCCGATAACATTTGACTCCTGCGACTCAACGCTGGCAACGCCTCCCGTATGGAACGTTCGCAGTGTAAGTTGAGTACCGGGCTCGCCGATGCTTTGTGCAGCTATGATTCCGACGGCATCACCGATTTCGACCATCTTTCCCGTCGCGAGATTTCGGCCATAACATTTTGCACATACGCCTCGCTGTGCTTCGCAAGTTAGCACCGAGCGAATATCGACACTGTCAATCGCAGTATTGGCAATTTTCTCCGCAATGTCTTCAGTGATTTCGCCGCCGCCTTTAACGATTACGATGTTCGCCAACGGATCAACTACATCATACAAAGCCACGCGTCCGAGAATACGCTCAACCAATGTTTCCTGAACACGCTCGCCGTCCTTGATGGCACTCACCGAAATGCCGCGGATTGTTCCGCAGTCGTCGCTGGCAATGACAACATCCTGTGAGACATCCACGAGTCTTCGTGTCAGGTAGCCGGCATCGGCAGTCTTCATAGCCGTATCTGCAAGCCCTTTTCTCGCACCGTGAGTAGAGATGAAATATTCGAGTATTGAAAGACCCTCGCGGAAATTCGCGATAATAGGATTCTCAATAAGATCGCCGACCTGACCGGTAAGAGACTTCTGAGGTTTCGCCATCAATCCGCGCATCGCAGCAAGCTGCTTAACCTGATCCTTCGAACCACGAGCACCGGAGTCAAGCATCATCCATATTGAATTGAAGCCTTCCTTCGATACCGACAGGGTCTTATAAGCCGCGTCGCTTACCAAATTCGTCGCTCTCTGCCAGACATCGATAATCTTATTGTATCTTTCGCCGGCAGTAATGAAGCCGCCTTCATAACTCGCTTCAATCTCTTTCACGTCACGATCAGATATGTCGATAAATTTCCTCTTGACATCCGGAATTATTACATCGTTGACATTGATAGAAAGTCCGGCTGCGGTTGCATTCTCAAAACCAAGATCTTTCAAGTCATCGAGGAATTTTGCGGTCTTAAGCTGTCCAGCCTTCTTGTAAGCTTCTGCAATGATCGAAATGATTTTGCTTTTGGTCATAACCTCGTTGATGAATCCAAGTTCAACCGGGACGATTTCGTTGAATAAGACTCTACCGGGTGTAGTATCAATAAACTCACCATCGACTCTGAACTTGATCGGATCATGGTAGTTGATTTTTTTTAATTCCAACGCGAGACGAATTTCGTCCGGCGAAGCAAAATATCTTACGGTCGGATCGCTGGCCTTTCGGATTTTCGTCAGATAATATAATCCAAGTACCATATCCTGAGTCGGGTGCACGACAGGCTTTCCGTGTGCAGGAGAAAGCAAGTTATGACTCGACAACATTAGAATACGCGCTTCGATCTGAGCTTCGTATGACAGGGGCACGTGCACCGCCATTTGGTCTCCGTCAAAGTCCGCATTAAAAGCAGTGCAAACCAGCGGATGCAATTTTATCGCCCTCGCATCGACAAGAACCGGCTGGAAAGCCTGGATGCCGAGTCGATGCAGAGTTGGTGCACGGTTGAGCATAACGGGGTTTCCTTCAATGATAGAAGGCAACACTTCCCAGACTTCTTTTACTTTCCTGTCGACCAACCTGCGGGCAGTCTTTGCGGTTTTCGCTTCGCCGCGTTCCAGAAGCTTTCTGATAATCATGGGCTTGAAAAGTTCCACTGCCATGTCCTTCGGCAAACCGCATTCATGCAGTTTCAATTCAGGACCGACAACGATAACGGATCGACCGCTATAATCGACTCGTTTCCCGAGCAGGTTCTGTCTAAATCTTCCCTGTTTTCCTTTGAGAACATCCGACAGAGATTTCAACGCACGCTGGCTGTCTGAATTGACAGCGCTTATCCTGCGGCTGTTGTCCAAAAGCGCATCGACTGCTTCCTGAAGCATCCGTTTTTCGTTTCGAAGAATTACTTCCGGCGCCTTTATGTCGATTAGTCTTTTCAATCGGTTGTTTCTAATAATGACACGACGGTACAAGTCGTTTAGATCGCTGGTGGCAAATCTTCCGCCTTCAAGGGGAACCAGCGGACGAAGTTCCGGTGGGATAACCGGTATCACTTCGATAACCATCCACTCAGGCTTGTTAATAAATTCTTCACCTTCCCGGGTTCTAAATGCTTCGGCGACTTTGAGACGCTTGAGCAAGTCAATTCTCTTTTGTTCGGATCTTTCGGTGCGGGCAGAAACGCGGAGCTTTTCGCTCAGCTCGTCAACATCCACTCTTTTCAACATCTCTTTAATGGCCTCGCCGCCGATCTTTATGATAACTTTTCTCGCGTCGGTATCGTCGAGCTCATTATTGTGGGGATATTTTTCAAGCAGGTCATAATATTCTTCTTCCGTAAGGAGATCACCTTCACTAAGATCAGTTGCAGCACCGGGCTGAACAACAACGTAGGATTCGTAATAAACAACCTTTTCCAATTCTTTTGTCGACATACCGAGAAGGTTTCCGATCTTACTCGGCAACGAGCGCAAGTACCATATATGAACGACGGGAGTCGCCAGAGTTATGTGTCCCATTCTCTCACGGCGCACACTCTTCTGAGTAACTTCAACGCCGCACCGGTCGCACACGATTCCTTTGTACCTGATTTTCTTGTACTTACCGCAATGACATTCCCAGTCTCTCACCGGTCCGAATATCTTTTCACAGAAGAGGCCGTCTTTTTCAGGCCTGTATGAACGATAATTTATTGTTTCAGGTTTGGTAACCTCGCCATGTGAGCGGTCAATGATAGCATCGGGTGATGCAAGGCTTATGCGAATTGCTGTAATGACCTTGCGGGTTTGTTGTAACTCTCGGCGGAATTCAAAATTAGCCATTAAAAAATCCTCCAGTTTTTATTGCAGCCTTCATCATCAAATCTTTATTTCCCATTATTGCTGTGCGCAAATTCAGTCTCATGCAGCACTTTTACTTCGAGTCCGAGCCCTTGGAGCTCACGAACCAATACACTAAACGCTTCAGGAATTCCGGGCTCGGCGTATTCTCGCCTTTAACGAGAGACTCGAATAATTTGGAACGTCCGGGGACATCATCACTTTTCACTGTCAGAATTTCCTGAAGGATATGTGATGCACCGTAAGCTTCAAGCGCCCACACTTCCATCTCCCCGAACCTCTGTCCGCCAAATTGCGCTTTGCCTCCGAGCGGCTGCTGTGTTATCAACGAGTATTGTCCCGTTGACCGGGCATGAATCTTATCTTCGACAAGGTGGTCGAGTTTCATCATATACATGTATCCGACCGTTACCTCGTTTGCAAATTCTTCTCCGCTCTTTCCATCTATCAGTACCGTCTTCGAATTCTCGTCGAGACCCGCCCTTCGGAGCTCGCCTTGCACTTCCTCCCATGTCGCACCGTCGAAAATGGGAGAGGCGTACTTGACTCCAAGTTTCGTCGCGGCCCATCCAAGAGCAGTTTCATATAGCTGACCTATATTCATACGAGATGGTACACCCAGCGGGTTCAAAACCATGCCAACAGAAGTGCCATCAGGTAAGAACGGCATGTCTTCTTTTGGGACGACGATAGAAACGACACCCTTATTACCATGGCGTCCTGCCATCTTATCGCCGACTTGCAGCTTGCGCTTAGATGCGACATAGATTTTTGCCAGCTGTACAATTCCGGGAGGAAGTTCGTCGCCGGTAATTGCCTTGTTCCTCTCGCGCCGTGCTTCTTCTTCGAGGTCGAGAATTCTTATGTGATAATTTCTGTGAATCTGCTCGACCAGTTTATTCTTGCGGGCACTTTCGACCCATGGTTCTGTAAAATCCAATCTTTCGAGGTCATCGAACTTCTCAAATGTTTCTCTTTTGAGAACCGTGCCGCTGCGGATAGCGACCGCGCCATCTTTCGTCCGTATTCCGGCCGACTCTTCATCCTCGAGCACTTCAGCAAGTTTGCCGATGAGTTTTTCATGGACTTCGCTTTTAGCGGTCTTTAACCATTTCTCGATTTCCTCTAATCTCTTCTTTTCTTCTTTTTTCGATTCGGCGTCTTTTTTCTTTCGCGAAAAAAGTTTTGTGTCGATAACGACTCCGCGCATTCCCGGAGGCGCCTTAAGGGATGCGTCTTTCACATCGCCGGCTTTATCGCCAAATATCGCCCGGAGCAATTTTTCTTCGGGAGTCACATCGGTTTCACCCTTCGGCGTGATTTTTCCCACAAGTATATCATTTTCGATAACTTCCGCGCCGGACCTGATGACACCATTGTCATCGAGATTTTTCGTCATCTCCTCGGAAACGTTCGGAATGTCTCGTGTGAGTTCTTCTTCGCCGCGCTTCGTGTCTCTAACACTTGTTTCAAGCGATTGGATATGAATCGACGTGAATGCGTCTTGCGAAACGAGTTCTTCACTTACGATGACAGCGTCTTCAAAGTTATAACCGTGCCATGGCATGAATGCTACGAGCACATTTTTGCCGAGAGCAAGTTCTCCATTTTCGGTAGAGCAGCCGTCCGCCAGGACTTCTCCCTTCTTGAATCGCTGTCCTGCTTTGACAAGAGGCTTCTGATTTACAGTCGTGTCCTGGTTCGTCCTGAAGAATTTACGCAGCCTGTACTCAGCAGTCCTTAAATCCTGAAAACTGGCAATCACCTCGTCGGATTTTTCATTTATATCATATCTGACTATAATACGTGACGCATCCACATCTTGAACGACACCATCATGTTCGGCAATTATGAGTGTCCTCGAATCAATTGCAACCTTGCCTTCAAGTCCGGTTCCGACGACAGGCGCCTCATTCTTTATAAGAGGCACTGCCTGGCGCTGCATGTTTGCACCCATTAAAGCTCTGTTGGCATCGTCATGCTCGAGAAATGGAATTAATGCCGCCGCCGGGCTGACAATCTGATTCGTTGCAATGTCCATGAAATGTATCTCTGAAGCCTTATCAAGAATGAAGTCTCCATGGAATCTCGCACGGACACGGTCGGTAGCAATCTTTCTCTTCTCATCGACCGGGGTATTCGCCTGTGCAATTTTATATTCATCTTCCTGCGCAGCACTCAGGAAGACTATTTCATCCGTAACGGCTCCGTTGACAACCTTGAAATAGGGCGTTTCAATAAATCCAAAATCATTCACTCTTGCATGAACCGCGAGTGAAGAGATCAGACCTATGTTTGGACCTTCAGGAGTCTCAATCGGGCAGAGGCGTCCATAATGCGTATAGTGGACATCACGCACTTCAAATCCCGCTCGTTCCCTCGTTAGTCCGCCCGGTCCAAGGGCGCTCATCCTTCGCTTGTGAGTCATCTCAGCAAGAGGATTAGTTTGATCCATGAATTGAGATAGCTGGCTTGTTCCGAAGAAGGAATTCAGAACGGTCGTGATGACGCGGGCATTCACCAAGCCCTGCGGAGTGAAATTCTCTTCGTCATGTATGTTCATCCGCTCCTTTACGTTGCGCACCATTCTCGTCAACGCGAGGTTAAATTGAGACTCTAATTGTTCCCCTACTGTCTTCACACGCCTGTTCCCTAAATGATCGATGTCGTCAATCGACCCCTCGTCGCGCCGAAGCTTCAGCATATAATCAATGATGGCGGTGATGTCTTCTTTGGTAAGAACCGTTACGGTGGTCGGAATTTCAAGAGTGAGCTTCGCGTTCATTCTATATCTACCGACATTTCCTAGATCATAGCGCTTCTCGCTGAAGAACATCTTTTCGAGAAGGCCGCGGGCTGTTTCCGTATCCTGTGCTTCCACCGATCGAAGCTCCTGATAAATTTTCTTCAACGCAACTTCACTTGAACCGGTAGCGTCTTCTCGAATGGTATTGAAGAGAATCGGATCGTCCCCTTTTCGGGTAGTCTTGAGAAACTTGATTTTCTTTACACTGGATTTTTTAATGAGATCGATATGCTCCTCGGTGAGCTTCAGCTCTTCAAGCGATAAATCCGTGGTCTCAATTATTATCTCGCCGGTTTTTGTGTCAACCACATCGTTAACAAGTCTTCTTCCGATGTAATCATTCAAATCGACTTTAGATAAAGTGACCTCTTCAACCTGGTCAAAGAGATTGAGTATGTCTTCATTCTTTTCATAACCGAGAGCCCGAAGAAGCGTCGTTGCAAAGAATTTCTTCTTACGGTCGATATAAACCCAGAGCATGTTGTTGATGTCCGTAGTGAACTCAAGCCACGCACCTCTCATCGGAATGACACGCGAGCTCCAGATTCTCGCACCGTTCGGATGCTCGGTTTCAACAAAGAAAACGCCAGGTGAGCGATGAAGCTGGCTGACCACGACTCTCTCCGCGCCGTTAATAATGAAAGTCGCGCGGTCCGTCATATAAGGGATGGAGCCGAGATAAACCTCTTGCTCCTTCGCCTCCATGTAGCCTTCCTTGCCGGGATCCATATCCTTGCTCGCAAGGCGAAGCTTCGCCTTAAGAGTAACGGAATAGGTCAAACCCTTTTCAATGCATTCCTCTACTCCGTATCGGGGTTTCTCTATGCTATACTCGACAAAGTCTAAAGCAAAATGTTCCTTGTTATCGTAGACCGGGAAGTTTAGCTGGAATACCCCTTGTAAACCGTTTGCCTTTCTCTTTTTCGGCGCAACATCTTCCTGAAGGAATTTCTTGAAAGATTGGATTTGAACGTCAAGTAAATCCGGGTAATCGACCCTCTGGGGAATTTTTGCAAAGTTCGAACGCACTGAATCCTGTCCATTAGAATTGAGACTCTTCAACGTATTCATGCTCCTCTAAATATTTTTCAAAGAGAGAATTAAATTGCAGGCAAGAACCACAGTAGAGATGGGCAAATCCGTCCCGGAAAATTCAGGACGGATTTCCACTTCGACCTTTTTCACTAATTAATGAAACGTTCAAATGCCTGCTAAAGTTCTGTTACTTCAGCTCGACAGATGCTCCGGCGTCTTCCAATTCTTTCTTCAGTTTGTCGGCGTCTACCTTGGATAACGCTTCCTTGATAACCTTTGGAGCTCCGTCAACGAGGTCCTTTGCCTCTTTAAGTCCGAGGCCGGTTGCAGCGCGTACTACCTTAATGACATTAATTTTTTGCGCACCTGAACTTAGCAGGTGAACATCGAATTCCGTCTTTTCCTCTACTGCAGGGGCCGTGGCGGCCGCGCCAGCTGCCGCTCCAGCGACTACCATGGGAGCTGCTGCTGTAACACCAAATTTATCCTCAAGTGCTTTTTTTAATTCTGACGCCTCTAGGAGGGTGAGTTTACTTATCTTTTCTACAAGATCCTGGACAACTTCTGACATTTCTTATTTCTCCTTTTAAAATTCTTATTAAATTTCTATGACGCCTGTGCCGGGAGTTTTTTCTCCAGAGCATCAAGCACCGAAACGAGATCGCGCATCACAGCCGAGATCGATCCGGCGATTCCCGCAATCGGCGACTGCAGGCTGCCAAGAATAGAACTGATCAATTCCGGCTTCGACGGCATCGAAGCAAATTCAGCAAGCCGTTTCCCTTCAAATACCTGCTTGTCGACTACAAAAGCCTTCGTCGCAGGTTTCTGATTTTTGTCAAAAAATTTCTTCAAGACTTTTGCGGGTGCGATTGGGTCATCAACTCCGAAAGCGATCCCTGTCTGTCCCACCATATACTTGAAAGCAGTTTGGTCGGACGAAAAGGTCTGCATCGCCTTTTTGATCAAAGTATTCTTGACGACCTGATACTTCACTCCGTTTTTCTGGAATTCACGACGCAGCTCATTGCTCTGCTCAACGGTCATCCCATTAAAGTCGGTGAAGAAAAGGCTGCTCGAATTGGAAATCAGTTCCGCTACTTCTGCGACAATCTGTTCCTTTTCGTTCCTTTTCATCTTTTCCTCAGGTGTTTGAAATTATTTCTTTTACTAAATGTATCCCGAAAAAGTCGGGAAAGCTTAGAAGCGTTTAGTGCGTAAACTTAGTGAATGGCCGCAGCGATCGCCTTATCTATCTTAACCGACGGTCCCATCGTTGATGATATCGCGACAGTTTTTATGTACTGCCCTTTGGCAGAAGCCGGCTTCAGTCGATTAATTGCCGCGAGAAATGTATTGACGTTATCGATAAGTTTCTGTTTATCGAACGACGCCTTGCCGACGATTGAATGGAGGTTCCCCGCTTTGTCAACTCTAAACTCGATCTTGCCGGCCTTGATTTCAGTTACTGCTTTGGCAACATCCATTGTGACTGTTCCACTCTTAGGATTCGGCATCAAACCTTTCGGTCCAAGTACTTTGCCAAGTCTCCCGACATCCGCCATTGAATCAGGTGTCGCAACTATTACATCTATATCGGACCAGCCTTCCTGAAGCTTCTTGATGTAATCGTCGAAACCGACATGATCGGCACCGCTCGCTTTGGCTTCATCCTGTTTCTGCACCTGCTTTGACAGGACTAGAACGCGAACCATCTTTCCGATTCCATGCGGAAGAGAAACGGTTCCCCGGATGGCTTGATCAGCATGACGCGGATCTACACCAAGCCGGACAGCTATGTCGATTGTCTCGTCGAATTTAGCTTTCGCCGTGGTCTTGATCTTCTCAACTGCGTCATCGACCGTATATTCTTTTGATTTCTCAACTAATTTTGAGATTTCTTTAAATCGTTTGCTTTGTGCCATTTCTTAAACTCTTTTTTTTATCCTTCGACTACAATTCCCATGCTTCGGGCAGTTCCAGCAACCATACTTATTGCCGATTCAATGTCGGTCGTATTAAGATCCGGCATTTTCATCTCCGCAATTTTCTTGACTTGCTCACGTGTAACCTTCGCAACTTTTAAACGATTCGGCTCTCCAGAACCCTTCTCAACTTTCGCTTCCTTAACGAGAAGGACCGCTGCGGGAGGGGTCTTCGTTATAAATGTAAATGACTTATCGGAGAAAACCGTGATAACAACAGGTATGATAAGTCCCTGTTTATCCTGCGTACGGGCGTTGAACTGCTTGCAAAACTCCATAATGTTAACGCCTTTTTGACCCAACGCGGGTCCGACCGGCGGTGCAGGAGTCGCCTGTCCGGCAGGTATCTGCAATTTTACAAAACCTACAACTTTCTTAGCCATTATTCACCCAGATTATCTTTCTAATTCAACTTCAGTAAAACTCAATTCAACAGGAGTCGGCCTGCCGAAAATTGTGACTGTAACCTTCAACTTCAGCCGATCTTCGTTGACCTCGGAGACCTCTCCTTTAAACGTCGAAAACGGGCCGCTTATAACCTTCACCTTGTCTCCAATCTTGAACGGCACTTCAGTCACTTGCCGCTCTTCATGCTCGTCGATTCTTCCTTTAAGCCTGCCGACTTCATCGGAGCGCAACGGACTCGGGGCACCTTTCGGCCCGACAAAGCTGATTACCGACGGTATGCTCTGTATAAATGCTTTTACCCGATCATCCATCTCAACTTCGATCATGACATACCCTGGCATGAAATTTCTCGTCTTAATTCTCTTTTTCCCATTCTCGCTGATAGTCGGTACTTTCTCAGTAGGAATAACGATCTCACCGAACTTTTCCTTAAAATCGGAATCCTTCAATTGGTTTTCCAAAAAAGCTACCGCCTTGCTTTCCTGACCTGAATAGGTCCGGACGACGTACCACCTTTTTGTAGTAGCTTTTCCAGCTACAGCAGATTCCGCTTTCACTCCTGAGGGTTTCTCCTGAGTGGAATCAGTTTCGGGAATTTTAGAATCTGGCGCTTCGCTCATAATATCGTTCTCAATGTCACATTGACAATTGTATCTATTCCATAAACAAAGATGGCAATAATCAATGTGGCAATAAGTACAATTGCAGTTGAATCCTTTAACTCATCTTTTGTCGGCCAGGTTACCTTTTTCATTTCCTTCACGACATCGTCGAAGAATCCTATGATTTTTTCTTTCATTCTTCTTCCTCAATTGTGCACGTCAGGAGGGACTCGAACCCCCAACCTGCGGTTTTGGAGACCGCTGCTCTGCCAATTGAGCTACTGACGTATCTCACATTTGGAATCCTTAGTTTCAAATTTCTTATTCCCAATTCAAAATTACTATTTTGTTTCCTTGTGTGGCGTGTGCTTATTGCAGAAGCGGCAATACTTTTTATACTCGACTCTGCCGGTTTGCTTTCTCTTGTTTTTTGTGGTCGTATAATTTCTTTGTTTGCAGACTGTGCATTCGAGTGTAATTATGTCTCTCATATCTTTCCTTATTTAGCTTCACTACGCCGGAGTACTCTCATCAAGAGACATCCGGCGTATGGATGTTTGGTAAAGTGCAGCGAGCTGACGACGGGATTTGAACCCGTGACCTACGCCTTACCAAGGCGTTGCTCTACCAGCTGAGCTACGTCAGCAAAATTTTATAGAACGACGCCATCCTCTCCCAAAAAACGGGACCGGGCAGCTTTGCCGTGCGACGCGCGCGGCTTCGAGCGGGAGACGGGACTCGAACCCGCGACCAACAGCTTGGAAGGCTGTGACTCTACCAACTGAGTTACTCCCGCAATTAAACATCTCACTCAGCTACAATATTATAAATGAACAAGCTGTGGGCGGCGGGGGATTCGAACCCTCAAAGGCATAAGCCAACGGATTTACAGTCCGCCCCGGCTCTCCAACTCCGGCGTCCGCCCAAAAGCTCGCAGCCGAGCTGGCGAAGGGATTTGAACCCCCGACCTGCTGATTACAAATCAGCTGCTCTACCAACTGAGCTACGCCAGCGTTTCACATTTTGAGCATATAAATTTAACAAAATTTGGCAAAAAGTCAAGGTAGAAAAGAAATCTGATAAGTAATGAAAAAACAACGACATAGCACGCACCGCAAAATACCCTCATTTTATTGGGCATCCTTTTTGCGACGAGTTGGTCCGACCCTGTTCTTATATTTCAAGAGGAAAATTCAATCTCTCTTCTATCAGCAGGGAAACAATCACCATCATCGATTGAATTTGAGAATAGATTTCTCTAAAATTAAGCAATGAGTACTGACTTCACTCGAAAAAATTCAACGGGATATAACCGATATGATTTTCTTGGACTCATAGAAAAGAAGATGGTACAGGCGATAATCTATTTCTCAATTTTGAACCTGGCATTTATCTTCTTCGGGTCCGGAATATTGAGAGCAGATAACAGCAATGTACGATGTACCAGCATCGAAGCACCCCAAGCAGAAATAGTTTCGAACCCTTACCTCTCCGACACATCATTTGATAAAGCACTGAAGAACAAAACAGAAAAAGACCTCGCTGAGCTTGTGCAAGTCGCAAGGGGAATTTCGGGCCGAACGGATATAACGGCGGTGCGCCCATACGTCGACATCCTCGAACAGAGTGATAATCCGAAAAACTCGAGAGGGTCTATCACATTAACTGGAGATAACTTCGCATCGCTTGCTCAAAACACAAAACGCCTGAACTCCCCGGATAATCTCTCAAATCAGACACATCATGGTTACATTTTAGATTTGAATAAACGGATAACAGAAACACCCCCAACCTACAACGGACTCAGTTTCACCCGAGAATACCTCGAGACCAAGAAATAGTCTGCAAGACTAAAATCCAAGCAAACAATCCGGCCCCAACAAAACCGTGAAACGGTTCACGGACAAAAAGAGCACTATCGCTCATTTGTTTGCTGAAGAAACAAAACCCAAACATTTTCCTTAACAAACTTTCTCTGTTAGGCAGAGTCTTGCAGATAGGAGTCTAAAATGAATTTCAAGATTATCAACCGCTATATTGCATCCATAATATTCATCCTTACATTGATCTTGTATTGTGCCACTTCACAGTCGTCGGTAGCATTCTGGGATTGCGGAGAATACGCGGCAACATCACCGGCAATGGAAGTACCCCACCCGCCGGGAGCTCCACTATTCACTCTGCTCGGCAGGGTCGCCATGATGACCCCTTACGTGAGCGATCCGGCCCTTCGGATTAACCTCATCTCCTCACTGGCAAGCGCTTTCACCATCATGTTCCTCTATCTCATAGGCGTCAAGGTCATCTCGAGATGGAAAGGATTTCCATCCGACCTATATTCCTCAATCGCCATCTTCGGCGCAGCCGCTATCGGGGCACTCACCTTCTCCGTTACCGATACCTTCTGGTTCAACGCAGCCGAGTCCTCCCTCTTTGCCTCCAGCATGTTCTTCGTCTCATTTGTCGTCTGGCTCGGCATGACATGGTTCGATAAAGCCGATGAGCCCGGAAGCCAGAAGTACCTACTCCTCGCCGCTTATCTCATGGGGCTTTCTATCGGTATCCACCAGTTAAGTGTCCTGGCATTCTTCACCATCGCTCTGTTCATCTATTTCAAGTATTACGAGTTCGAGTGGAGAACACTCGTAAAGTTCGGAATTATTACCGTACTATCCTTCTTCATCATTTATCCGGGCATCGTCAAGTGGCTTGCCGCTACCTTAAACGGCGACATAAAGTTCGGCCCCTTCGATATAAGCCATAACATAATCGTGCAGCTCATTCCGCCGGGGATCATTCTTTTTGCCATCTACGGCGTTTACAAGGCAGAGAAAGCGAAACGCTGGATACTCAGTACTTCCCTCATGGCAGGCCTCCTTATAGTTCTTGGATACTCTACTTACACCATTGTCTATGTCCGTGCAAATGCTCACCCGGCGATAAACGAGAACAACCCGAGCAACCTCACGAGGCTGGTAACTTACCTCAACCGTGAGCAATACGGGGAGCAGAAGATGTGGCCCAGGATGTGGAGCTCGGAGCCTCAGTATGTACAGAACTACAAGAATTATTCTTCTGACCTGGATTATTTCTGGAATTACCAGTTAGGCCACATGTATTTACGTTATCTGGGATTCAACTTCATAGGGAGGGCGGGAGACATGCAGGATGCTCCTGTAACGCTCTTCAGTTCACCGAAGGGATGGTTTGACGGCCGCACGGGCTTCCCGACGATGTATTATGCAATCCCATTTATCCTCGCTCTCTTCGGGATATGGTACCATTTCAAGAAGGACTGGAAGTTCGGTCTGGCGTTCATGACGCTGTTCCTGACGATGGGTATAGCTCTTGTGGTATTCTTCAACATGCAGAATCCTCAGCCGAGGGAGAGGGATTATTTCTTCGTCGGTTCGTTCTTTGTTTTTGCTTTGTGGGTCGGCATAGGGGCTTCGGGTATTATCGATCTTGTCGCGGACGCGATGAAGTCCAGGCAACAGATTTGGGACAAGCATAAGAATCTTTTCGTCGGCGGTACCGTTGCCGTACTGTTCGCTGTCTCTCCTCTTCAAATGTTCTCGCAAAATCTCTCCAGCCACATCCGTCAAAAGAATCTTGCTCCGTTAGATTTTTCTTACAACCTGCTTCAGTCATGTAAGAAGGATGCGATCCTGTTCACCGGCGGCGACAACGACACCTTCCAGTTATGGTATCTTCAGGAGGCGTTAGGCATAAGGACAGACGTCAGAATTATCAGCCTCAGCCTTTCAAATACCGGATGGTATTTGCTCCAGCTGAAAAATGAGAGGCCGCACGGCGCATTGAAAGTTCCAATGAGTTTCTCCGATGACCAGATAAAAATGATTTCCGATAATGGAGCGGAAGAGTGGCACACCCGAAGATTCAATCTCCAGGTGCCGCAGGAAATCTACAAGAAGTTCGGTATCACCGACACGAGCATAACGAACAAAGGTTGCATCCAGTACACCGTCGATCCAACCATTGGATCAGGCGATATCCAGGGAATAAGGATACAGGATATCATGATGAAAAACATTATCGACACAAACAAATGGGAGCGGCCGATCTGTTTTGCGATAACGATATCGCCCAGGGATTGCAACGGTTTCCAGAACTATTTTGAAAGAGAGGGCATGGTTTACGAATTAACCCCGATGCCTCACAAAGGGCCATATTATGACTACGTAAACGAGCAGGTTATGCGGCAATGCTTGTTTAGCGACGACGATAAACTTTACAAAGACCCACACATGGGATTCAGATTTTCAAATCTTAACATGCCTGGAATTTTTTACGACAGCAACACAAGAGCCATGCTTTCGACATTCCGGGATTCCTTCATGACTCTAGCAACTTACTATCAATTCCATGGGCAAGCCAAAGATTGCGTTGCAACACTTGACGAAATGGAACGCAGAATACCGATCGAGTATCTGCCATTAGATTACAGGATACTGAGCAGCGTCACGAGATTATATTTCATGTCCGGCGCGACGACACAATTCAATAAATATGCCGACATCGTGGAACACGACGCACTTGCGGCAATTCAAGAAGATCCCACCGATGTTCGGAGCGAATATAATCCATATGTAATCCTCCTCGATATATACGACATGAAAAAGGAATACCGAAAGTCGATCGATCTTCTCGAGAAACTGAGAGCGATGTTTCCGGCGGATCGAAGCATAGTTGAACGAATCAGCGAGCTTGAAAAACTGGATAGAAGTGAGAGAAATAACCACATAGACTCGCCGGTAGTGCCGGATATTAAATGATCACCAGATACATTTACGGTCAAATCTGATTAGGACGAGGGTTCGGCGTCATGAAACAGTTCGTGACGCTGAACTGATTTTGAAAAAATCCCAGGTTAACCAAACTGTACCTTGGATAGAATTATTCCGCCTGTTATTATTATTTATGATGAAATCTAAAGTAGCGGTAATAAAGACCAAGCCTGAAACTGTGCTTGAGGATTTTCAACGGCTGACCGAGCTTGCCGGAATGGACCTTGACAAGAAGGCAACGACGATCCTCAAAGACAACATCTCGTGGCACTTCCCTTTCCCCGCGGCGAACACCACACCGTGGCAAATGGAGGGCGTAATCCTCTCACTGAAAAGCTCCGGGCATAATGAAATCGTATGTGTCCAGAATAAAACCGTGGTGACTGACGCGTTCAAAGGAGAAGACCTGAACAAATACGTGCCGATCTTTCACCGACACAATATCCCGGTTCTCTATAATTTCAAAGAAGAAGATATGACCTGGATTGAGTACAAACCAAAGGCACGAATGCATGTACTATATAATGTATATCCGGATGGAATTTACATCCCGGAATTTTTCCTTGGCAAAAACATAGTTCACCTTCCGACCGTCAAGACTCACATCTATACCACTACAACCGGCGCAATGAAGAATGCTTTCGGCGGACTTCTTAACACGAAGCGGCACTACACGCATTCGTGGATTCACAAAACACTGGTCGATTTACTGGCAATTCAAAAAGAAATTCATAGCGGTGTCTTTGCAGTTATGGATGGAACCACCGCCGGCAATGGGCCTGGCCCAAGGACAATGTACCCTGTCGTAAAAGATTACATACTTGCCAGCGCCGATCAAGTTGCAATCGATGCTGTCGCGGCGAAAATGATGGGATTCGATCCGATGTCCATCGAGTATATCCGTGTTGCTCACGAAGATCATTTAGGTACCGGCGATCCTCGCGATATCGAAATCGTCGGCGCAGACATATCGAACGAGTCATGGGGATTTTCCGTCGGAGACAACGGGGCGAGCATTTTCGGTGACCTGCTGTGGTTCGGACCGCTGGCGAAAGTGCAGAACCTTTTCACTCATACCCCGCTCGTCGGCGCCCTCATCCTTGGGTCGGAGGTGTACCACGATTACTACCGGTGGCCTTTCAAGGACAGAAAAATATTTGAGCACTGGCTCAGCCACACACAATGGGGCCAATTATTCCAGCAATACGAAAGCATTCACGCCGAACGTTCAAATACGGAAGAACTTCTTCGACAATAGATTAGCCATGACGCGATTAATGTTGCGGCGTGAATCTCACCACCTGATTGTGAACCGGCGTCAAGGTTCTCAGATAAGCATAGATGGCGCCTAAGTCCCCTTCCGTCATTCCGGAGAACGAAGCCATCGGCATTACCGTATTATACTGGTTCGGCTCGACATGAATGTTTTGCGTGCTGTCCTTCGCGAAGGTTTTGAAGTAGCTTATGAATTGTTCTTTAGTCCACTTCCCGATTCCTGTCTCATCGTCGGGGGTGATGTTGGCAGACCTGACGATTCCCGCCGGTAAATTGAAAACAAATCCGCCGGCATAATCCATTCCCTTTAACGGCTGGCCTTTGTCAAGCTGGGTATGGCATCCGCTGCACGACGCGATGGTAGTAAGATATTTCCCATAACCTACGGTATCTGATTTATCGGGCACAGGTGAAGGAGTGTACGATCTCAAGGGAATTAGTTTTACAATCATGCTCATCGGAAAATCCAGGTGCCGGTCAGGAATTTTGTTCTCGATGGGTTTCAATGAGCGGATGTAGGCAACCATCGAGTACAAATCATCCTTTGACAACTGATTGAAAGCCTGATACGGCATGAGTGGGAAAAGCGCTGTACCATCTTTTGAAACACCGGTTGTGATCGCTCTAATTAACTCGCCGTCGGTCCAGTTTCCAATTCCCGCGGGAGTTATATTCTTTGCATAGACAGCGCCCGGTACTCCCGCTGTCTGTTCGTCGAAGACCTCCCCGCCCTTCCCTTCAGAGCCCGGCATGATAGGGCCTGAGAATCGTGTCCAGTCGCGCTCTGAGTGGCAATCAAGACAGCCTGCTACATGAGTAACAAGATATTCGCCGCGAGCAACTCTTTCAGGCGTAACTGCGACCTTAACATTTGGAACCGGTTCGGCTTTTGGGAATACAGAATTAAAATAAACGAGGCAGATAATTATTAGCACCACGATCCCTCCGACGATTATCCCGAGGGCCCTGAAGAATTTTTTCACTAAACCTCCTCCTTTTCCAGCATTTGTTTTGGGGATTATAAATTTAGAACGTCATGGTTACATAGTGAACAAGGGAATGGAGGATAATGTTCCTATCTTGGTTCGGCCAATTATTAGGAAGACACGCTTCGAGTTGCCTCCCGGAGAGCTGCTCGTGCAAGCGTGCGCGTTGAATCGATGGCCGGCAGCGGCGAACCGGTCTCCTTGATAAGCAATGGAATTTCCGTACAACCAAGAACCACCGCATCGCAGCCGTACGGACCGAGGCTTCGAATGACATCCTGAAAGTACCGGCGCGATCCCTCTTTAAGCTCACCATAAACCAATTCATCGAAGATAATGCCATTGATACGTTCGCGATCGACGGGATCTGGAATCTGGTATTCAATACCAAGAGGGGCAAGTTTCGAAGGATAGACCGGCCCTTCCATTAAATATCGGGTGCCCAGGATCGCAAGCCGCGTGAAGTGTTGTTTTACTGCAACCGCTGCGACCTCTTCAGCAATATGCAGCCATGGTATCGGCAACTCGTCACGGATAGCGTCGAGCGCTTGATGGACGGTATTGTCCGGGCAAACGAGTAGTTCCGCGCCGCCTTCGACCAGTTTGTTCGCCGACGATAGCAATAAACGTCCGACCTCCTCCCACTGATTACCCTCGATGCAGCGCATGTACTCAGCGAGAGAGTATGTGTGCATAATAATCTCCGGATGATCGTGGGCACCAAGTAGCGCGGCCCCTTCAAAACACAGGGTCCGGTAACATAGGGCAGCTCCTTCCGCACTTACCGCGACAATGCCTATCCTCTTAGGACGCTTCATATCTCAACGTTGTTCTTCGGCAAGGTTGAAGATAAGTCCAAAAGGATCGCGCACGTAGCAACGCGGAATCCTGCTGTCCTCTTGTTCTACAAGACAACCTGCTTTTATTAGCTTCCGCTTTGCCTCTTCAAGATTTGGGACCATAAACTCAAATACCGGCCCATATGGTTTCCCATCGTCGAGGAATAACCGAAATGCGCCTGTTTCAAAGCCAACTATCTCCTCACCCCGTTCGAATACTTTGAAACCTAAAACATTTTCGTAAAAATCTGAAGCGACATCCATCTTATCCGTTTGAATCAAAACATCACGAGATGATTTCATTTACTCACCTTTATCATTTATTCCAGGAAGAAAGAAATTCAAAACAGGAAGCGACGAAAAAGAGCGGGAGGCTGACTATGTACACGTAAACTACATTCATCAGACTCTCCTTCGGAATCCTATATTTCCAAAACATCCAGCTTATATTGATGTTGTGGCGGTAAGCATCCAAACCACATTTTATCCCCGCCCCGATCGACAACGAAAATGGTATGAACTGAAGCAACAACACGAAGAAATAGTAAAATGCACTCTTGAAGTTGGTAAATCTGCTTTGATGCAAACCGTCCACTGAAACGATTCCCCCAACCCATCCCTGAAAAGCTACAGAAACAAGAGGCGGCAACACGGCGAGACCTAACGCTGTCTGAGGAACCGCCGAGAGAAAAAGATTTCCGGCAAAGTCATAAGCGCCGGCAATGAATCCGTTGCCCGCCTGATAATTTAATGTGATTTTATCATTGCTCACGTCACCGACTATTTTATCTCTTTGCACGAGCGCCGTCTTATTACCGTTGTGCACCATTATAATTCCGGTAGAACTTGAAAGAAGGTAAATAATAAATATCGCGGTAGCCTGAATTCTGCTATGATGCAGGGCAGACAAGATTAAGCTCTTCATATCATTTCCGATTTGTAATTCGATAAATCAACATTCCCGGCCGGTTTGTCGGGCCGCTGAAGAAGATGGCTTGAGATCAAATTTAGCGGTATCACAAACTGAATTCTCATTGCATTTGGGTTCTTCTTTGACTCAACGCGTATGCAATATTCAACACTATTGATAGGCCGGTAAAAAATCCAATTGTAAAGGAAACAAAAATATTTCCTTTTGCGAAGTGATTAAGAAGAACACTCACGGCCAAGGAAAGTTGTCCGACTACCAAGAAATAGTTTTTGTTCCTCATATTAATCTCCAGTCTCTATTGTGATATCCAAGTTACCATGCAATATGTTACCAAATAATTTTCCCAAATCTAAATCGCACAGCCTCCTCACTTCCTTAGCTATTAGTTGATGAATGGTTCCCTTGTCGGAGGGATGGAATTAGTCCGACACAGATTCTGAACAGCCAGGTTGCATATAGTGGCCACTCGAAGTGTTAAGCCGCCCAATTGATAAAGTCAGGTACGATTACATGAGGAACCGATTAATGCGAGAAGGAGATCCAGGCTCAACAAAAAAATCCCGTCTCGATTAAGCGGGACGGGATTCAAACATGAAAACGCGGAGTTTTTATTTCATCAAAACCAATTTCTTTATTGACACAAACTTTTCTCCATCATTTCCTTTCGCCGCGATCTGGTAGAAGTAGACTCCGGTTGCAAACCTATCCATGTTCACCGCCTCGTTATATCTTCCAGCATTCATGTTTCCATAATTATTTTCGAGTACTCTCTGTCCAAGCACATTATATATATCCAAACTCACGGTCGACGGCTCCTTCAAGTCGAATCGTATCGTGGTACTCGGATTGAATGGATTCGGATAGTTCTGGTAGAGAGCGTACGCCTTCGGTACATCGACTGTAACTGAAAGTGTGGATAATTCTTTTGTTGTCCCGTTTGTCGAAACGCTCTGGATCTTGTATTGGTAAGTCGCTCCTGAGATTACTTTATTGTCCGTGAAGTCGTAAGTCCTTCCAGTACTGCTCGTGCCGATACCTTTCAAGTTGTCGCTGCTTGTGTAGCTTGCGATGAGTTTAAAAGTGGCTGTCCCAGGATCCACTCGAAGCACGTTGAAGCCGGCGTTGTTGACTTCAGATTGAGTCTTCCAGGAAAGGGTTACGGAGTTGATATCGGAAGCCGCCACAAAATCTGTCGCCTGGACAGGAAGCGAGGCATCCTCCGGGTTTGTCACAACAACAAAATCTTGGTTGAAATTTCCGAGGACATGAGAAAACTCTCCGCCGAGATATATGACCTGATGCTGAGTGGAAATTCCGATGCTTGCGACGGAGCCGTCGAGTCCGAGGTCCCAACTACTCGTAGAACTCCCAGTTACGAGGTCCACCGCACCAACATAATTGCGCGTATTACCATTTATTTCACTGAACCATCCTCCCATGTAGACCAGTGAAGCTGATAGGGCAAATGACTGCGGGAAGGCGTCAATGTGTGGATACCATGAAAGGAGTGTGCCCGTCGATGAAGTGTCGATTGCGGCCGCACACGAGTCCTGCTGGCCGTTTACACTGTAGAAGTCGCCGCCGACATAAACGGTCGAACCATCGAGTGCAAGAGCATCAACATTGAAGCTGTCATCATTGTAGGGTGGATCAGCTAAGACAGGATTCCATGAAGTGGGGTTACCTGCAGTGGTATCAACTGCCGCCAGATGAGTCCTTGCCGAATCGCCTACGTTATCGAATTTACCGCCGAAATAAATTCTCCCGCCACCGGCATCAATGGCGGCAATCCATGGTTGCGAGCTATTCTGAGCATTCGGATTCCATGACGTAAGTTGCCCTGTCGATAAATCAAAGGAAGCAATATTATTCCTTGTAGAGTCTCCGGAACCTTGAAACTGTCCGCCGACGTAGAGCTTATCACCGTAAACTTTGAGCGCGAACACACCCACCATCCCGGAAGTGAAGCTCCAAGGAGCAGCAACAAAAGCTGCGTCGAACGGCAAGACACTTCCCGTGTTAACACTGGCCGCGACTAGACTATTTCTTGAGAATCCGCCTACGCTGCTGAATGTTCCTCCTATATAGAGCGTTGTATCGTGTAGCGCAATAGCGTTCACCTGATCATTCTGATCATCGAAGCCAACACTGAAACCGGTCAATTGACCTGTGCTCTCGACAAAAGAGGCGGCACAATTTCTGACCTCGCCGTTGAAGCTATAGCTCGCGCTGGCATACACGCTTCCGTTACTGTAAACTATTCCATGAACGTCTTCGTCGGCATTGGGCGACTACGATAGGAGATTTCCGTTCGTATCCGAAGCCGCGATATAACCTCTCGGTTCACCGCCGATCGCAGTGAAATCTCCGCCGAAAAATATTTCATCCCCATGCGCGTCGAACGAAGTCACCTCATCTGCCGAGTCAACCCCGGCGTTCCAGCTTGTGATGGCTGCTGTCGCGGTATCGAGAGCGGCAAATCCATATTGAGTGGTGCTGCCGAAACCCGCGAATTCTCCCGCAACGCATAGGTTTCCACCTATTATCCTGACTTGATTTATCCAACCGTAATCTGAATTGACCAGGAGTACTTGCGGATTCCAGGTCTCATCCTGGTTACCGTAAGTTGTATCGACTTTATATAACAGCGGGAATTCAGAGCTGGTATTCAGGCCCCCGGTGTACACCGACCCATTTGCCGCGTCGAAGGACGCAAAGCTGTTAAGCAGGTCAGAGTCGGTGGGGTTTGGATTCCAGGCGGTTACTGATCCGGAGGCAGCATCTAACGCGGCGACGCCATATCTTGTCGAGTCACCGACTGTGGTGAAGTAGCCGGCGAAATACACTTTCCCGGCATAGACAAATACTACACTAACCCCGCCGTCGACGGATGGTGGTGTCCATGATGGCACAATGCTTCCGGCTGAAGTATCGATCTCGGCGATGTACTGCCGGGAGCCGCCGCCGACGTTTGAAAAATATCCGCCGATAATCAGGTTGGGACCGTTGAATGCTATTGCATCCACATCATCGTCAGGGTCCGGGTTGAACAGTTCCACAATTGTGCCGTCAGAGCGGATGTGTGCCAGATTGTTCACTGCAGTACTTCCGATGTGGTCGAAGTAGCCGCCGACATAGAGTCCTCCGCTGCCGTCTGGAACGAATGCGTCTATATATCCAGGGGAGCCATTGCTTGTAATAATAGGAATGCCCGGATCGTGGATGCCCGTCGTTGCATCGAGCTTGCCGAGCGGTCCGGTCAAGGGACCGAGATAGGTAAAGTTTCCGCCGATATAGACTCTGTCGTGTGTATCATCGACCAATACGGAGTTCACCGTGTTGTTCGGAATCCAAAAATTCGTGTTAACAGATTGATTCGGAGAAAATCGCCGGCTGGTACTGGCGATTCCTTTTGCCGGTTTAGACATGCTCACTGCATTTCGCCCGAGATTTGGTGCTGAGATCCGACTGCTCTTATTGAACGGCAAGTAAGGATCTAACTTGCTCACAAGCTTCTGGTCAGTGATCAAACCACGATGGATTTCCTGGCGCAGCCGGAAAGGTAAGACAGGATGCTGTTTCGCAGTCATCTGTTGAGTTGTTTTCCCGGTCCAACCTCCAGAAATGATCATCGTAACTAGTGCCACCGTGGCAATCAATTTCTTGTTGGGTTGTGCGTAGCTCCTCCCAAAAAGAAACGTTAACAATTTTTCCATTTTTGTTATCCTCCTCTCTTTCTTGAAAATTTGTAAAATCAGCGTGTAATACGTAATGCCATATAGACTTGCGTAGTGGAGCAGTATAGCATTCCATCCTTCTACAGAAGTCTACCAGACAGGTATCGGCTGTATTTGTTAAAATAAATTGTTACATAATTGAGGTATGGTGTCCAGGATGGTACCAATTGGATGCTCTCCTCCTCCTCAAGTTTTCTAACATGGAGCATGTTTAATGAGTTCCCGCGGTCCTCAAGATCTCTACAAAGAAAGAGGCAAAACCTCTCGACTTTGCCTCAGTTCATTGCTATATATCATGCCATCTTATTTCATCAACACTAGTTTCTTTATCGACACGAACTTCTGTCCGTCATTGCCTCGCGCGGCGATCCTGTAGAGGTACACTCCGCTGGCAAACCTGTCCATGTTCACCACCTCGTTGTACCTTCCAGCATTCATGTTTCCATAGTTATTTTCGAGCACTCTTTGTCCAAGTACATTATATATATCCAAACTCACCGTCGATTGCTCCTTAAGGTCGAATCGTATCGTGGTCGAGGGATTGAACGGGTTGGGATAGTTCTGGTAGAGTGCGTAACTCTTCGGAACGTCCACTGTTGCCGTAAGCGTATTCAAATCCTTCGTTATACCACTTGTCGATACGCTCTGTATCTTGTACCGGTATGTCGCGCCTGAAGCAACATGATTGTCGGTAAATGTGTAGTCCTTCCCCGCGCTGCTAGTGCCCAATCCTTTCAGGCTATTATTACTTGTGTAACTTGATATGAGCTTGAAAGAATTCGTCTGAGGGTCTTCACGCAGTATGTTGAAGCCGGCATTGTCCACCTCGGATTGAGTGCTCCATGAAAGCGTGACCGCTCCGACATCGGCGGTCGCTAGGAAATTCGAAGCCTGAACTGCAAGGGACACGTCGTATGTTGCCGGGGTGAACGAGAATGTCAATCCATCGGTAGATGGGGGAGATATGTCGTCGTTTTCCGAAGTGGTATTTGCAGTGGCAGTGGGGTCGAGACTGCTGACGGAGATGAAATCGCCTAGCTGATCGGCGATCCCGGTACTGGATTGGCTGTCTTCCGTGTTGAAGGTAACGCTTGCATCAGGACCGGTCTTATAAACGATCTGGATCTCGCCGGTTGCTTCGCTCAGAATTACCTGGAATGAAAGCTGGTTGAATGCATCATGAGAATCATAATTACCATAGCCTACGACCGAGTCCCACTGTACCGTGAAAGTCCTGTTCGGTTGAACGCCACTGGTCTCAAAGTAGATTCCTCCATTTATGAACAAGTCCGCGTCCAGGGGACCGATGAACGGAAGCATGGCGGTATCCGCATTGACGAGAGTACCCGTCAATTGGTAACTGCCATCAGAAGTACTCGATGGATTGAACGACACCCAGCCGTTACTTGCGGCAAATACATACTTGTAGAATGTTCCCTCAAAAAAGAACGTAAAACCGATAGGTATGGAATCTGTGACACCCTCGTCCTGGTCAAAGGAGCCGATCGAGGTTCCTGTGGATGAGATATCGTTGAACGTGCCGGTCGTCGCGGTGAATGTCAATTCGTCCGGCATGTGGCCCGTATGAAAAGCAATCTCATTGCTCAAGATAGATGTGCCACCGGAGGCTGTTATCAAGATGGCGTAGAAATATTTCTTACTCGGGTTGATTCCCGCGAGAGTTGCTGAAACGGGAACGCTCGCGGAGCCACTTGCCGTAGATGGAGTTGCGGCAACAGTGTCTGAGTAGACGCCGGATGATGTCCCGTATAGGAACGCTATGCTGGTAATTGTGCTGTCCGCCGGATATACCGTGCCTTCGAGTGTAACGTGAGTCGAGTCTATGATGGACGGAGCTGAAGCGACCGGGCGGGCATTGTAAACAATAACTATTTGATAAACCCCGCCCGTATTGTTGAGAGTATCTGACAGGATATTGTTTGAGATTGTAATATCCTCCAAAGTATCGTTGCCTGAATTGCCGTCGAAATAAAGTCCCCCGCCTTCGTCGCTTGCCTGGTTGTACGACAGAGACCCGACGTTCCAGGAAATCAGCCCGACCGCGTCATAGATTCCGCCGCCGGTTCCCGAAGTTGTGTTGCTGTCAATGTTAACGTTTGACAAGGTTATGTAGTTTGCTCCGTCGTTAAAGAGGCCGCCACCGTCGCCCGCCATATTTCCCAGTATGGAGGAATTTTCCAAGGTAACAGTACCTCCATCCGCATATAGTCCTCCTCCATCACTTGAAGCAAAGTTATTTGACACTGTCCCATTCTTGAAGATAAAGTTGTTGGTGGCCTGAGTGTATATTCCACCTCCGTCCCCGCCTGCTGCCTCGTTCCAATCCACAGTGTCCCCGTTCATTGTAAGCGCATTCGCACCGGCAAATGGGACAACGCCCACGCCTCCCACATATGCAATTGCAAAATTGCTGTCGATGACAGAGTTAGTGATCTCTGCGTCACCACCATAAACGGCTATGCCGGCCACATCCTCCGCGAAACAATATTTTACGACTGAACCGCTGACGGAAAGGACTCCGCCATAAATGCTGAGTCCGCCTCCGTCGTTGTTGGCCTCGTTGCTATCGACTAAAACGCCGTTGAAAATCCCTGTTCCTAAAAACACGTTAGCCCCGGCGCCGCTGGCAGGAGCACCACCCGCATCATTAAGGTATAATCTTCCATTGTTCATCGTTACTGAACCGGTCTCGACGTCTATTCCACCACCTGTGCCCGGGGCGATGTTCCCATCAATGTCAACGGAGTTCAGGACTACTGTTCCATCATAGATTTCGATGCCTCCTCCGTTTTCACCGCTTGGAGCTGTGCCATTTTCTATCGTCAGGTCAGAAATTGTTACTTTGATTCCTGACGAATAGTAGTCAATTCCGAATACGCGGTCTGCGCCGTTGCCGTCTATTATCGTCGAGCCGGCTCCCGCGCCGATGATCGTCACTGAATCGTTAATGTTGAGGTCGCCGGTTGCAGCGTCATACTCATCTGCGCCAGTGTTTGTAAGCGTGTAGACGCCTGCCGGCAGAATGATCGTATCCGACCCAGGAATGTAATTGGTAAACTGTATGGCAGAGCGCAGGCTGATCGCACCGCTCGCTGTGGTGTCTGAGCTCGTATAATCGTAGGCACCATCGTCAGCCGTCGTGTTTACCATGATTGCTCCTATGGAACGCGGCTGATAAGCGCGTCTAAAGGAAGCGGTTTTCGATGCGCGACCGGGGAAAGGCTCCTTCCTAGTAATGGAAGATGTCTGCTTACGGTACGATTGCCACTTTGCTTTAAATGATGAAAAGCCGGACCTCGCCCGCGAACGGTTCGCCGTAAGCGTTGAGGTATGTTTCTTTCCGTTCCTCGCGTGATGGCCTGCGGTGGCCAGAGAAGCATGCTTCTTAACTGATGTCGCAGCATATCTTGGCTGCGCCAAATTCAGTGTTAAAGATATAGCAAATACGAAACTCGTAAGATGATATATATGGTGCATCCTCATCTCCTTTCTAATGTGTAAGAAAATCATTACGGAGGAACGTGGGTTAGACGAAAACTTTTGTTGCGCACCCTTGCCCCTTACCATCCAAGAATAGACAAACAGAGCGCGATTTGTAGTGTTAATACCGTAAATTTCTACTTGGTTCCTTCCTCCTTCATCAACATTCCGAACGCCAAGTATACACGACAAGTTCCCACCATGGTCTGGTTCTTCCGAACGGACTTTTCTAACGGAGACCAGCGTGGAATCTAATCTTTTACTTCATCAACACCAGTTTCTTTATTGACACAAACTTCTCTCCATCATTTCCTTGCGCCGCGATCCTGTAAAAGTACACTCCGCTTGCAAACCTGTCCATGTTTACAGCTTCGTCGTATCTCCCCGAGTTCATGTTCCCATAGTTCTCGTCAATCACTCTCTGTCCAAGTACATTATATATATCCAAACTCACCCTCGATGGCTCCTTCAAGTCGAACCGTATCGTGGTCGAGGGATTGAATGGATTCGGATAGTTCTGGTAGAGTGCGTATGCCTTCGGTACATCGACTGTAACGGAAAGTGTGGATAAGTCTTTGGTAATTCCGTTCGTCGAGACGCTTTGTATCTTGTACTGATAAGTTGCACCGGAGACTACATGGTTGTCGGTGAAATCGTAGCTGCGTCCTGTCGAGCTCGTTCCGAGTCCCTTAAGGCTGTCGGTGCTCTTGTAGCTCGCGATCAGATTAAATGAAGGCGTACCATGATCCTGACGAAGGACGTTGAACCCGGAATTGCTTACCTCGGATTGAGTCTTCCATGAAAGCGTTACAGATCCAATATCCGTCGTTGCGACAAAATCCGTCGCCTGAACTGGAAGTGAATTGTCGCTTCCCGCTCCAATCGCGAACTGGCTGAATGTATGTACTCCATCTTCTGTAAATGTGCGATTCGAAACATTCTGCGTGAAACTCGACGTAACGTCAACCCACGGGCTATCCACTTGTTCTCTCTTGATCACGTCCAGAGTCGGCAGAGATTCTATACTTGTGATTCCGTTATAGCTCAATGTTATATTAGCCGTATCGTTCCCAACGCTGGAAATCCCCCACACCACAGGCGATCTTTTGGTGACGCCTGTCGGAAATGTCTCGTTAGTGACAAGAGAATCTGAAACCGAGCCATACTCATAAAGTCCCAGGAAATCCAAGCTGTCGGCGCGCGATGTTAGAGAGACGGTGATTCTGCCGCCTGTTGGTCCGATGCTGTCGGGGGAAGACGAGACATCATAGGAACCGTATCCGCCAACCGGCGCTCCGGACATTACCCATGCCGGCGAGTTTTCGAGCGTTCCATTAAATCCGCTTACTGAATCTGCTGTAGTGGTTCCTGTCCCCTCATTAAACTGCCAGTAGTCTATTAGCCCGCTTGCGGTGTTGTATAATGTCGAGAACGCGTCGCCCCTTACTTGCTGTTCCGTGCGGGCGACGTTCCAGATGCGCACTTCGTCGATGTCGCCACCGAAGGTTCTTCCGCTTGTTTGCAGATTAGATCCTATTGCGGCATCGTATGTGTCAGAAGAGAGCGTGCCGGAGACAGCTGCCAACGCATCCAATCTTCCGTCGACATACAGATATTTGGTCGTACCATCATAGACGGCTGCAAAGAAATGCCACTTACCATCGTTCACATTTGTAGTACCTTGAAGGTCCTGAACGGACAGCCCTGTTGTGCCGAAGTCAAGATTATTAGTACCCTGGTACTGCTGCACCCGCCATGAGCCATCCCCTTTCGTCACAAGAGCCGCCCAGTTCACCCCTGTCTTGAAGCTGTCGACCTTGAACCAGCCTTCGATGGTGAATGCTCCCGTGAAATTGAATTGAGACGCGCTCAAAGAGTTTATAACATCTACGTAGGAAGACGAGCCATCAAAATGAAGGGCATAGCCGGGCTTCGTGTCGTACTGCGGCGCGTAAGTCGTGAAGGTGGCGTCATTGCCGTTCGTCGTACCAGCATAGTTGGTCGCCGTGCTGCGGTAGTGGTACAGTGTTCCTTTTGTCAACCCCGTGATTTGAATCGAGAGCGTTTCGGGCCAATCCGAAGTTGTCCATGCGGCGCCATCTATCGTCCCATCGCGGCCATTTCCACTTGAGTCGCCTGCTGCAATTCCACTCCCCTCGTTGAGTATCCATTCACCGAGAACGTTGCTATAGTACGGGAGTGATGGAGCTGCCTTGCGATACATCCATTGAAGAATTTGACTCTGACTCAGAGCGGCATTCAAAATCGTTACCTGCGAAATCTCCCCGTTGAAATAACTTGATTTGCTGTATGAACTGGCGCCGATAATAATTTGTTCACCATTGTCTTCGTAGCCTAATACACCAGTCGGCGTATCGCTGGCAACGAGTACCCCATCACGATAGATGGATCTCGTATTGGTGGACGACCCGTTATACACGCCCACCCAGAAGTGCCAAAGTGTGTCTGTATAACCTGCCGGCGTATTCAGGTCATCGTTATAAAATGCAAATGTGAAGACGTTCCCGCTGGTAGAATCTCTAAAACCGAACTGAAGAGCGTAATCGGTGCTGCCAAAACTCCCCTGGGCGAGAATCATGTTGGTATTTCCATTGGGATATCTCTTCGCCCACGCTATAATCGTGAACGAACCGATATCAATGGTGGAGAGATCAATTCCCGACGGAACCACGACCTCGTTGGAGTCCGCGGCGTTGAATAACAGTGCATTGCTATGATCATCGATGGTATCTGTAGAAGATTTATAGCCGTAGCCAGATGTTGGCCCATAATTGTAGCCGAAGGCGGTCTCGCCGCCGTTGGTGGTGACGGTTCCGTTCAATGTTACGCCCGTTGCGTTTATATTTATCACACTCCCTGTCGAGGCGCCGGGTGTAAGAATCAGTTGTGACGTTGTAACACATGTTCCTTCTGCGGGAGAAACTGTTTGATATTGCGGTTGTATCGCAAGATCGTTCAACTCATAAACGGCAGCGACGTATGTTCTTCCCGAAAGAAGTCCGGTAACCGTCACAGAGTTGGAAGTGCCGACATAGACCACGTATGATTTGTTCCCGATTTTCGAGCCCCCCATGAAGAGCGTACTATCAGAATACATGGTTCCATCCACCGGAACATTTGTGGAGTCGAAGGAGGAGGCCTGTTTAAGTAGTACGAGCCGGTCCTGGCCGTTTCCGTTTGTCCATTGGATTGTTGCTGTGTATTCTCCGACGCCGGTGACGGTCAAGTTCGATGCGGCCTCCGACGGCGCTCCGGGCAGAGTTGTGAACGTCGAGTCGTTTCCCGTTATCGTGCCTGAAGAGTTTGTTGCAGATATTCTGTAATGATATGTGGTGCCGCCGTACAATCCGCTGATCAGTGAAGCGACTCCGAATATCCAATCAGGAGATATCCACTGTGTATTGTATAGAGCGAGATTATTTCCTTTGCCGCTGGAGTCATACGCAAAGCTTCCGGTGTCCTGGTTCATTTTCCAGTAGCCCACCAGGCTTCCGTAGTTTGGATGTGATGATGTAATCCCCTTATACATCCACTGTTGAATGGTGCTCTGGCTCAAGGCTGTATTCCAGAGCCGGAGTTCTGCAATATCTCCATTGAAATAACCCTGGTCTCCACTCGCAAAACTAAATCCAACTAAAAAAAGATTTCCAAATCCAGCATAGGCACCCGTGGGCGAATCGGTGGCTACGAGAATTCCATCCCTGTAAAGATATCTTTTGTTTGCGCTTCTGTCGTAAACTCCGACCCATTGATGCCACAAGGTATCTGTATATCCGACCGCGCTGTTCAAGTCGTCATTGAAGAAACTGAAAGTGAACACGTTGCCAGCGGATGAACTTTTGAATCCGAACCGCAGCAGTTCATCGGTATGATTGTTCTCGTCCGAAGAAAAGATCGTTTCGGAATTTCCATCAGGATATCTTTTTGCCCATGCCTCGATCGTGAATGAAGCATCAAACAGATAATCTGTTGAATGGTTTTGAATCGCGTCGGAGGAAGACCCGTCGAAATACAGCGCATTGCTTCGTGCGTCCATGGTATCGTACGCAGATTGGGAGCCGTAGCTGGTGCTGGTCCCATAGTCGAAATGTATCGTGGTACGACTGCCGTTCGGCGAGACGGTTCCGTTGGCGGTCGCAATGGTAGCTTCGACGCTTGTCGGGCTTTCAGTTTCAACCGTCGGAGCACTCTGCGCATTTGTTTTGATTGGACATGATAACAACAGCATTATCGTCACCATCATCACTGAAAGAAAATATCCTAAACATCGGTTCGATCCCGAATCAAATTGGTCCATGTGTAACATAGCATGACTCTCCTTATCTCCAACCTTCTTATTACTACTTCATCAACACCAGTTTTTTTATTGACACGAACTTTTGTCCATCATTTCCTTGCGCCGCGATCCTGTAGAAGTACACTCCGCTCGCGAACCTGTCCATGTTTACGGTTTCGTTGAACCTTCCCGCGTTCATCGTTCCGTAATTGTTTTCAAGTATTCTCTGTCCGAGAACATTATATATATCCAGCGTAACGTTCGATTGCTCTTTCAGATCGAAGCGTATCGTGGTTGAAGGGTTGAACGGGTTCGGATAATTCTGGTAGAGGGCATACGCCTTCGGGACATTCACTGTAACAGAAAGTGTGGATAAGTCTTTCGCTGTGCCGTTCGTCGAGACGCTCTGGATTTTATATGTGTACGTGTCACCGGAGATTACTTTGTTGTCAGTGAAATCATAGCTCCTGCCTGTGCTGCTTGTGCCGAGACCGCGGAGGCTATCGTTGCTTGTGTAACTTGAGATGAGTTTAAACGAAGAGGTACCGGGTTCTTCGCGGAGAATATTGAATCCTGCGTTGGTGATCTCGGATTGAGTCTTCCATGATAATGTTACAGACCCGACATCCGCTGTCGCGACAAAATCCGTTGCCTGAACAGCAAGGGAGTTGTCGGAACCAGCACCGATTGAGAACTGGCTGAATGAATCAACACCGGCTCGGGTAAATGTATGGCTTGTGACGCTCTGCGTAAATCGTGAGGTAACATCCACCCAAGGACTGTCTGCTTCTTCGCGCTCTATGACCTTGAGCCCCCCCTGGTTTTGGATTCCTCCTAGTCCACTATAGCTCAGAGTTACATTAGCTGTGTCATTCCCTACTTCGAATATTCCCCAAACCACAGGTGACCGCTTGTTCACGCCAGACGGAAAAGTCTCGGTAGTAACTGCCGTGTCTGTCGGTGAACCGTAAGAATAAAGCCCAAGATAATTCAGACTGTCGATAGGGGAAGCGATGGAAGTTGAGATGGTACTGCCTGACTGCCCCACACTGTCTGCAGACAATGTTGAATCGTAAGTTCCGTACTTGCCGACCGGCGCTTCTGAGGTAACCCAGGTTGGACCGTTTGTCAACGTACCATTATTGCCGCCGACCAAATCATTAGCGGTCGTTCCCGATCCTTCGTTGAACTGCCAATAAGAGACCAGTCCGGTCTCTGTGCCCGTCAAAGTCTTATACATGTCGCCGCGAATTTGCTGTTCGGTTCGCGGAACATTCCAGACACTGACCTCATCCATTTCCCCCTGGAAGAAATTGCAGTTGCAGTTCCCCGGTGCTTGTTCACCGATAGCAAAAGTTCCTGTGTTCGTTGTGAGCGCTCCCGAGGCAGTGGCTTCGCTCAGCAGAGAACCGTCGAGATAAAACTTCACGCCGTTTGTTCCAGTTTGGAAAACCACGGCGACATGAGACCATTTATTAAGTGGAACTGTGCCACTGCTGTAAATCCACCCCCACGCCGCATTGTAAAGCCCTAACCCAGTATTGCTGTTCGGTCTTATCTCAAACAGATAATTATAATTTCCTTTGTCGATTATTGCCATGTTGCCTGATCCTGTTGGATACACCCATGCTTCAAATGTGAGATTGTTCGTGAGCTCCAACGACGCATTATCAGGAACCGATATGTACTGGCTTGATCCGGAACTAAATGAAAGTGCAGTTCCGGGAACTATGGTGGATAATGTCGGAAGTGATGTTGTTGTGAAGCTGACCTCGCTTCCCTCGGTAGAGCCGTATGAACTCGATGCGATCACACGATAGTAATATGTCCGATTCGGTGTTAGACCCGAAGCGCTTGCCGATACTAAGGTCGCTCCCCATCCGCTCAGAGGACTTTGAGAAGCTGTGATTGTATCCGGATAATCTCCAGAAACTGTACCATAAATAAATTTTACTGTTGTGGTTCCTTTATATGGAGCCACGGTTCCGTTCAGGGTAGCCGAATAAAACCCTGCATTCGTACCCGCATCTGTCACAGCCGTCGGTGCGGCGGGCGCATACTGAGACTGCCAGACTAATCCGGGATATCCGTTATTTACGCTCGAGTCGATTGCCCATGTATTCGTGAAATCCCAACCGGCATTTGTAAAAGTGGACTCTGTTTTCATTGCCGTAGTGGTTTCACCTGTGCCGCCGCTGCTGCTTGATTGCCCGGAAGTTTGTGTATCCCAGAAACTGTTGTTTACCGTTGATGATCCATTATAGCCTATAAGCCCACCGCCGTTTGAGCTTCCAGTACTGAAGCAGTTGCTTACCGTTGCCTCGAGAAGGTAGCCTACTAGTCCTCCGACATAGTTGCTGCCGCTGACTCTTGCTCTGCTGTAGCTGTTGCTCGCTGATCCCGAAACTATCCCGCCTACGAGTCCGCCGACAATACTGCTGCTACCGCTCACGGTTCCGGTGCTGTAGCAGTCGCTTACTGTTCCGGAGCAATCACCGACAACTCCGCCGACGTAGCTCTGCCCCCTGATATTCACATTAACAAGCCCTAATCTTGTTATCGAACCACTTGAATTCGGGTAGCCAATAAATCCGACGGCACTTGTACTGCTTCTGGAAATAAATAAGTTTGAAATGGTATGACCGTTACCATCGTAAGTGCCTGAGAAATAAGTCCCGGAGTGTCCGATCGGAGAGAACCCGCTTCCCGAAGCCCAGCCTGAAGTTTGTGAAGCGTCTATATCTGCGGTCTGTTTGAAAGACGACCCCCAGGAGCTTGTATTTTGTGTTACCCAATAGAGGTTGTCGAGCGAAGCTATCAGATATGTGCCGCTGCTGGTCGCAGGTGCGACCGCGGTGACCAAATGTGTTCCGCTCGGGTATTGCCAACTCAAGTACGGATAGCCGTTGTTAACGCCGTCACCCATGTACCAGGATGCTGTGTCCCAGCCGGCGGATGTGAATGTGGAAGGATCTTTCATCCCAGCTGTTGCTTTGCCGGTAGCGCCCGTGGTAGTCCCAGTGCCAATACCTGTAGAGCCGGAAGAATCTGTATTCCAAAAGCAACCCTCTACTGTTGCGGCATTGTCGCCGACAAGTCCGCCTACGTCGCTGCTTCCAGTAACCTTTCCAATGCTGTAGCTGTTGCTGATTAAGGCAGCCGGGAGACCGTTGGGATTGTTATACCCCACAAGTCCGCCTACATCGCTCCCCCCATTAGTCACGCTTCCAGTGGCGTAACAGTTGCTTATTGTTGACACTCCATAATTGTAGCCTACGAGTCCGCCGACGTCGGCATCCGCGGAGTTGCCGGTGATATTAACTGTGCTGTAGCTATTGCTCACTGTGGATGCATTATTAGATCCAACGAGCCCGCCGATGTAGTCGGCGTAACTGGCGCTTATGCTTCCTGTGCTGTAGCAATTGATGACTGTCGATCCATCGTAATTAAACCCCACCAATCCGCCTGTATAAGTGCTTCCTATAATGTTCAGATTAATAAGCCCCAGGTTCTCTATTGTGTCAGGGTATTCAGCAAATGCGAACATTCCAAGATAGTTTACGCTGCTTCTTGAAATAAAAATGCCGGTTATCGTGTGCCCGTTGCCATCATACACGCCTGTAAACTTAGTGCCGGAAGTTCCTATCGGCGAAAAACCTTGGTTTGAATCCCAACTTGTGTCCGATGAAGCGTCGATGTCGGCGGTCTGTATGAAGTGCTCACTCCACGAGGTTGAGTTCTGGGTTATCCAGTACAGGTTAGCAAGCGAAGCGATCTGGTACGGGTTGGCTGACGAGCCGTCGCCCGCGGAAGGCGGTGTTGATGTTTGTGCCTGTGCCGTCGGTAAAAAGCAAATCGCAGCATTAAACAGAACAAATAATATTGCTGCGACTAAACGGTATATATTTCTGCTCATTTTTTCTCCATGCATTATTTCATTAATACTAATTTCTTTATCGATACGAACTTCTCGCCATCGTTGCCGACGACAGCGATCCTGTAGAAATACACTCCGCTGGCAAACCTGTCCATGTTTACGGTTTCGTTGAACCTTCCCGCGTTCATCGCTCCATAGTTGTCCTCAATTACTCTCTGACCAAGTACATTGTATATATCCAGCATAACGTTCGATTGCTCCTTTAAATCAAATCTTATCGTGGTACTTGGGTTGAAAGGATTAGGGTAGTTCTGGTAGAGTGCATACGCCTTCGGGACATCCACTGTAACGGAAAGTGTGGATAAGTCTTTCGTAATTCCATTTGCCGAAACGCTCTGGATCTTGTATTGGTAAGTCGCTCCCGAGATTACTTTGTTGTCAGTGAAATCATAGCTTCTTCCCGTACTGCTTGTGCCGAGACCCTTCAAACTATCATCATTCGTATAACTTGAAATCAGCTTGAACGAAGATGTGCCGGGATCTTCCCGAAGGATGTTAAATCCGGCATCGTTCACCTCGGATTGAGTCTTCCATGATAATGTTACAGACCCGACATCCGCTGTCGCAAGGAAGTCTGTTGCCTGCACCGGAAGACTGTTGTCGCTCCCTCCGCCGATTGCAAACTGACTGAACGAATCCACGCCGGTCGCAACGAATGTGTGGTTCGAGACATTCTGTGTGAATTTAGAAGTAGCGTCAACCCATGGGCTGTCTGCCTCCTCACGTTGAAGAACCTTCAATCCCGATTCGTTCTGTATCCCTGCTAATCCGCTGTAATTTAAAGTTACATTTGCAGTGTCGTTGCCTTCGGCGAATATCCCCCAGATGACAGGCGAGCGTTTGGTCACACCCGAAGGAAATGTCTCGCTCGTTATTGGTGTATCGGCAGCTGAGCCGTAAGAGTAGAGCCCAAGGTAATTGAGGCTGTCCACCTTCGAGGTGATTGATGCCATGACTGCACCGCCTGACTCCCCCGCGCTGTCCGCCGATGACAACGAATCGTATGTTCCGTATTTGCCGACAGGCGCTTCCGATATTACCCATGTGGGAGTCCCTGAGCCGTTGTGGTTTGTGAGAACGCCTTTGTTACCGCCCACCACATCATAGACAGTATCTCCAGAATCTTCGTTAAACTGCCAGTAAGAAACCAATCCTGTCTCCGTGCCCGCGAGCGTCTTGTACATGTCTGCGCGGATTTGCTGCTCAGTTCTTGGTAAATCCCAAACTCTGACCTCATCTATCATCCCCTGAAAGAAATTGCAGTCGCAATTCCCCGGAGCCTGTTCGCCAATCGCAAATTCTCCTGTATTTGTCGTAAGGGCGCCGGACACAGTAGTTTCACTTAACAGGGAGCCGTTTAAATAAAATTTCAATCCATTTGTCCCGGTCTGGAAAACCAAAGCAACATGCGACCATTGATTTAGTGGAATGGTGCCCGAGCTGTAATACCAGGTTCCGTTACTATACAGGCCCAGACCGGCCTGTGCGTTCGGCCTGATCTCAAATAGGTAATTGTAGTTTCCCTTGTCTATTATTGCCATGTTGCCTGATCCTGTTGGATACACCCATGCTTCAAATGTGAGGCTGTCAGTGAGTCTCAGCGATGAATTATCTGGAACGGATACATACTGGTTCAGAATGGAACTGGGATTGAACGAGAGGGCTGATCCGGGAACAGCGGATATCGACGGAGCCTGTAATGTATGAAAGCTCATCTCGCTGCCGCGGGCATAGCCGGAATCATTGATTGCAGAGACGCGGTAGTAATAGATGTGATTTGCCATTAGACCGGTAAGCGTTGCCGAAACGGAATCGGAATCCGACGCGATCAGTGGGCTTGGGGAAGCCGGTACGCTGTCCGTGTATGTGCCCGAAACATCGCCGTAGAGAAATCGCACAGTGGCTGTGTCTCCATTCGGATCCACGATGCCGTTCACATTAGCTGTTGTGTACTGCACAGTGAATCCAAAACCGGTGATCGCGGTTGGTGCCGTCACGAGCAGAGTCGAGAAACTGACTTCGCTTCCACGTACATAGCTCGATCCATTCTTTGCCGCGACGCGGACGTAGTATGTTGTACCCGATTTCAGGTTGGAAAGCGATGCGGTTACCTCTATATCATCCCATGCAACAAGAGGACTCGATGAAGCTGCTGCGCTGTCGGTATAAGAACCCGGACTCGTGCCGTATAGGAACCAGACGTCGGTCGTATCACCGCCTGAATTTACAAAACCGACTGACAGTGCCGAACTGTAACTAATGTTTGTAACGGAGGATGTAGAAGCGAATAGACTTGATGGGGATGGAGTGGAGAACTGCGTCACGCCGGCTAAATATGGGTAGCCGCTGTTGATTGCGCTGTACATTGCCCACGTGGTTTTCGAAAAGGTCCATCCTGCATTTATGAAAGTTGTCGATTGAATCATTTCTGCCGTAGTTATCCCAGTGCCGTCGGCACTGCTGCCGCCGTATGTATCTGTATTCCAAAAACAGTCGGACACCGAACTACCTGCATCAAAACCCACGAGCCCACCGACATAATTTGTACCACTCACGCTTCCTGTACTGTAGCAATCGGTTAGCGTGACGGAACCAATATCTCCCGCAAATCCGCCTGCGTACACAGAGCCGTAAGCGCCGCTGGCATTTCCGGTGCAGTAGCAGTTGGTCACAGTACAACTGACCATCGTGCCTGCAAATCCGCCGCAATGAGAATATTGACAACTGACGCTTCCGGTACTGTAGTTGTTTTTAATTACTGAGCCGACATCTATGTAGCCGATAAAACCAGCGACATAGATCTGGCCGTTTACACTCGCAGTACTGTAGCTCCGGCTCACATTATTATATCCAACACCACCAATAAAACCGCCAACATAACTTCCGTAATTGGAGCCATCATAGAAATAGCTGCCCGTCACGGTTCCAGTAGTATAGCAGTTGGTCACTGTTCCATAAGTGCCATTGCCGATGAGCCCGCCTACCGCTACATGCCCCGTTATATTCACATTTACCAACCCGATGTTTTCTATCGTCGCAGAAGAGGTGTAACCGAACATTCCCACATCGTAGGTCGAATTTCTGTTGATGTACAAGTTGGTTATCGTGTGACCGCGGCCGTCATAACTGCCGGTGAAATTTGTCGTCCCGTTTCCTATAGGCGTGAATCCCTGGTCCGAATCCCAACCAGTATCCGGATATGCGTCAATGTCTGCAGTCTGCACAAAGCTTGAGCTCCACGAACCCGAGTTCTGGGTAATCCAGTATAGGTTCGCAAGTGAATCGATCTGGTAAGGAATCGATGTGCCGTTGCCGGTGGGCGCGACGGCTGTCTGTGCCTGTACTGACGTGGAAAAACAGATCGCAACACTAAACAGAACAAATAATGTCGCCGTAACTAAGCGGTATATATTTCGCTTCATTCCTTCTCCATAATTGTGTGGTAGGCATTAGTACTCGAATAGATTTGCCGAATTTGGTGGGGATATTTGTATCATGTGCCGCAGGCAAAAACCTCCGGCTGGACGCGGTGTAATTCTATCAGGTTTTCCTCTCCTTGCAATAACCCAAACCCGCACAAATTGGAATTAGTTCCTGTTATTGCTCCTTTCTGCGCCAGAAGAGACGTTTGTCAAGTCTTGCAGGGCCATTTCCTAGCCCCATCTATTTTACCAGGCTCAGCTTCCTTATCGCCACGAACTTCTGTCCGTCTTTTCCAACAGCTGCAATTCGGTAGAAATACACTCCGCTCGCGAACCTGTCCATATTTACGGTTTCGTTGAATCTTCCCGCGTTCATCGTTCCATAATTGTTCTCAAGCACTCTCTGTCCGAGAACATTATATACATCCAGCGTAACGTTGGACTGCTCTTTCAGATCGAAGCGTATCGTGGTTGAAGGGTTGAACGGGTTCGGATAATTCTGGTAGAGTGCGTACGCCTTCGGGACATTCACTGTAACAGAAAGCGTGGATAAGTCTTTCGTAATTCCGTTCGTCGAGACACTTTGGACTTTATATGTGTACGTGTCACCGGAGATTACTTTGTTGTCTGTGAAATCATAGCTCCTGCCTGTACTGCTTGTGCCGAGACCCTTCAAACTATCATCATTCGTATAACTTGAAATCAGTTTGAAATTGGATGCACCGGGTTCTTCTCGGAGAATATTGAACCCTGCATTCTCTAATTCGGATTGAGTCTTCCATGAAAGCGTTACAGATCCGATATCAGTCGTTGCCACAAAGTCCGTTGCCTGAACGGGAAGCGAGTGGTCGACACCGGTGAGATAGGGATAGCCGTTGTTGATCGAGCCGTGTATGGCCCATGTAGATACAAAGTCCCACGAGGCGCCGGTATATGTCGATTCTGTTTTCATGTCAGCGGATGTCTCTCCGGTACCCGCGGCACTGCTACCGGTACTGTCGGTATTATAAAACGAACTGGCTACAGAGCCACCGTATTGACCCTCCGACCAAACCACCATACGTATTAGGCGCGCTCACCTTGCTGACGCTGTAGGAATTGAGGATAGCGGCACCCGAGTTATTTCCAACGAGACCTCCTGTCCCGGGACACGACACGTTCACCTCGCCGGTACTGTAACAGTTTGTGATCGAGTTGGATCCCGAGTTTGCCGCATATCCGATGAATCCGCCCATGCTGTAATTAGAACCACCCGTTACGGTACAGTTGCTGAAGCTCGTCGCAACCGACCCGTCGTTTTCTCCGATAAGCCCGCCGCAGTCACCGTACGAGGCATAGACCGAGCCGCTGCTATAACAGTTGACCACACTGGCACTGGACTCGACCCATCCCGCCAACGCTCCGACAAAATCATATCCCGACACGCTGGCGTTTGTCACTCCGAGATTTTCGACAACACCGGACGACCCAAGAGCTCCGAACAATCCTTGATAATTGTTGCCGCTCCCGGTCCGTGAGATGTACAAGCTGTCAATGGTGTAACCCTGACCATCATAGGAACCCGTAAAATTTGTTGAGGAATTTCCAATCGGGGAGAGTCCTGTCCCGGAGTTCAAGATCGACGTTAGCGAGGCCTCGATTTTCGCGGTCTGTTTGTAGTAATCGCCCCATGCCGTATCGTTGCTCGCATCCTGCAGCCAGGCAAGATTATCGAGACTTGCGATTATATGTGGATCGCCCGACGTTCCACTCCCCGAAGGCGTTGATTCAGTAACTAAAGGATTTGTTGTGAAACTGATTTCGCTCCCGCGAACGTAGCCGACTGCATTAGATGCCGAGACACGCAAGTAGTACGTTTGCGCCGGTGTCAATCCTGATAAACTCACCGATACATGACCGGAACTATATCCTGTAAGAGGACTCTGAGCGGCAACGACGCTGTCTGTGTAGGTCCCTGAGACAATCCCATAAATGAATCGCACTGTAGCGGCATCTCCGTTTGGATTCACGGTGCCGTATGCTACAGCGGTCGTGGTTCCCACTGATGAGACGGAATCGGTCGTGGCAGATGGAGCGGACGGCGGCGGAAGTGTCGTGAAGCTAATCTCGCTCCCCACAGCCGGACCTAATAAGTTAGATGCGATCGCGCGGTCGTAGTAGGTGGTACTTGCGGTGAGACCCGAAATAGTCTTCGATACAGGAGTCGCTCCGTAGCCATAGATTGGACTTTGTGAAGCCACGACAGTATCAGGGTACACTCCTGAGGAAGTCCCGTAGACAAACTTCACGGTCGTAGTATCTTTATAAGGACTTACACTGCCGTTCAGCGTCGAGGATGATGCAGTCACCGCAGTGGCTGAATCGGTTGTTGCAGCTGACGCTTTCGCCGTGTATCCCGATTGCCCTATAAATCCCGGATAGCCGTTGTTCACACCAGGATCAATTGCCCAGGTACTGGCAAAATCCCATCCGGCATTCGTAAAAGTAGATTGGGTCTTCATTAGGTATGTGCTGTCGCCCACGCTGTTGTTGCCCGTGCCTCCGCCGTTGCCTGATTGGCCGGAAGTCTGGACGTCCCAAAAACAATTATTTACCGATCCGCCAAAAACATACCCGATGAATCCGCCATAAGAACCGTTTCCCGTAACTATCCCCGTGCTGTAGCTGTTGCTTATTGTCGAGACAGAGTAATTGTAGCCGGCAAAGCCGCCCACCTCACTGCTCCCCCCGGTGCCGGTGGCATTTCCCGTGCTATAGCAATTCGAGATCGAACCCCCCTCTGTATTTAGTCCTACAAGTCCTCCCACATTAGCGCCAATGGAATCGTCGGTGACGTTCCCTGTGCTGTAGCTTCCGGTCACCACGCCGTCGTAATTTTCCCCGACAAGTCCCCCGACCAGGGTTTGCCTTCCTCCAGAAACGCTCGCGCTACTGTAGCTTCTCGTGGTATGAGCACTGGAGGTGATGCCGAGGTCGTTATTATTCGAGCCGACTAAACCACCCGCGTCATCTCCTCCGCCATAAATGACGCCAGTTGTAGAACAGCTGTCAATACTTGAACCCATGCTCGAGCCGACGAGCCCCCCGACGACGCTACCCGATGCAGTCACGGTTACGCGTTCGTTCAGCAGCCTCATGTTCTTTATCGTTGCATTTTGGGCGGCAGCGAACATCCCCCACCCCGCCGAGTTATCAGTGGTTGAATAAATAAACAGACCCGTAATTGTATGCCCTCCGCCGTCATACGTGCCAGTGAAGAACGTGGCAGGACTCCCGATCGGCGTGAATCCAGCTCCCGAATTCCAACCTGAATCGGAAGAGGCGTCAATGTTAGCGGTCTGCACGAAACTTGAACCCCACGAGCTCGAATTCTGGGTAATCCAGTAGAGATTCGCAAGTGAATCGATCTGGTAAGGATTTCCTGATGAGCCGTCGCCGGACGGGGCAGTAGCTGTCTGTGAAAAAGTGCCTACAGCATTGAATAAAACAATTGAGATCGTTGCCGCAAAAGCGTATACAATCCTGCTCATTTTTTCTCCATGCATTACTTCATTAATACTAATTTCTTTATCGCCACGAACCTCTGTCCGTCATTTCCCACAGCGGCTATTCGGTAGAAATACACTCCACTGGCAAACCTGTCCATGTTTACAGTTTCATTGTATCCACCGGCGTTCATCGTTCCACGGTTCTCTTCTATCACTCTCTGTCCGAGAACATTATATATATCAAGCGTAACGTTCGATTGCTCCTTTAAATCAAATCGTATCGTGGTAGTTGGGTTGAAAGGATTAGGATAGTTCTGGTAGAGTGCATACGCCTTCGGGACATTCACTGTAACAGAAAGTGTGGATAAGTCTTTCGTTGTTCCGTTCGTCGAGACGCTCTGGATCTTGTATTGATAGGTTCCACCGGAGACAACATGGTTGTCGGTGAAGTCGTAACTTCTGCCTGTGGTGCTCGTGCCGAGGCCTTTCAAGTTATAGTTGGTGGAATAGCTCGAAATTAATTCCCAATCCGAAATACGCGATCCACCTGCCGAAATTTCCTGGCGAAGGACATCAAAGCCTGCATTATCCTCTTCACTTTGTGTGGTCCATGATATGGTAACGGAATTCATATCCGTTGTTGCAACAAAGTTCATCGCCTGAACGGGAAGGGAGTGATCACCAGTATGCAAGAGGTATGGATAGCCGTTGTTGATTCCACCGCCGATTCCCCAAGTCGAAGAGAAATCCCAGCCGGAGAATGTGGATTGGGTTTTCATTTGCGTTGTCGTTTTACCAGCTCCGCCAGCGCTGGACGATTGACCAGAAGTTTCGGTGTCCCAGAAAGAACTATCGACAAAACCTCCGTTCGTTCCAACCAAACCGCCCATACTGCTGCCTCCGCTCACGTTTCCCGTGCTGTAGCACGTATCAATGGTTCCGTTCGTGCCTTGATTCTCCCCTGCAAAGCCCCCAACACTGACTCCACCGTTGCTGACAATATTTCCCCTGCTGTAACTGTTTCTTATTATAGACGAAGCCATGTTTTCACCCACAAATCCGCCGATATCAGTATACGCTTGAACGTTTCCCGTGCAATAACATTTGCTGATGGTTCCGCCGCTAAGGTTCTCACCAACAAATCCCCCCACATTATCACTGGTGCTGCTGTCAATTACATTTCCAGTGGAGTAGCAGTTCGTGATGTTGCCTCCCGATCCGCCTTCGTTCTCTCCGGCGAATCCTCCAAGTTCGAAGCCGCCGGAACTACCGATGATATTTCCCGTACTGTAACTGTTGCTGATCGCGGTCTCCTGGCTATATCCTATGAAGCCACCGGTAAAAGCTGCGCTGGTCGAATTGAATGATACGGTGCTGTAGCAGGAATCAATCGTAGAGTTTATCGCTTCTCCAACAAGGCCGCCCAAGTCCTGTCCGCCGCTGCCAATTTTGCCTGTTGTTGAACAGTTTGTAATCGTCCCAGTGCCTGAATATCCGACCAGTCCTCCGACGTTCGTATATCCGGTGATATTGATATTGGTGAGACGAAGATTTTTTACTGTGCCGCTACTGAAATACCCAAACATTCCAACTTTGTCCTGACTCGTTCTGTTAACAAACAGACTGTCAATGGTATGTCCGTTTCCATCGTACGTGCCGGAAAACTGGATATTCGTATTCCCGAGCGGATAAAAACCTTGTCCTGAATTCCAGCCGGATGTTGACGATGCATTGATATCGGCAGTCTGCTTATAGTAATTGTTGTAGCCAACATCAAAATAACGACTTATCCAATCTTGCATCCACGCGAGGTTATCCAGTGAGTCAATTTGATACGGATCTGCCTGCGTCCCGCTGCCGGACGGCATGACTTCTGTCTGTGCCTGTGCCGTCGGCAAAAATGTATTTGCAACACTGAGCAAAACGCACAACATTATTGCTGCTAAACTGTATATAGTTCGATTCATTTCTCCTCCTGGAAAATTTACGTTGCAATGGTAATTAATTTTCTAAAACTGGCTGGTGATTAAGATACGCTGAATCGTCTTAGATGGTCTTCTCATCCTTAATCAAATATTTGAACTCTCAGCAAGCCTGAAAAGTTCCCGGAGACCTGCAGATAAGCTCCGTGACCTCCCGATGGAAGTGCAGAGCTCCCATTTGACCTCACGAGCCTTCCGAAGGCCCTCAAAACCAGCAGAATCGACCATCTAGCACCTCAAATCGACTTTTCAATCCTTCCAATTGGCATTCCGACGCTTCCAATGGACGATCCAATGGCAGCAATCTCAGTCTCCGCGGGGCTCTCCGCGAAGTTACTTCACTTCAACAAGATCAGCTTCTTCATTGACACAAATTTTTCACCGGCGCTGCCAGCCGCTGCAATCCGATAGAAATACACTCCGCTGGCAAATCTGTCCATGTTTATATTCTCGTCGTATCTTCCGGCATTCATTGTACCATAATTCACTTCGATCACTTTCTGTCCGAGCACATTATATATATCCAACGTCGCCGTCGATTGCTCTTTAAGATCAAAACGTATCGTGGTGCTCGGATTAAATGGGTTCGGATAGTTCTGGTAGAGCGCATACGCCTTCGGTATATCTACCGTAACAGAAAGTGTGGATAAGTCTTTCGTCGTTCCGTTTGTCGAGACGCTTTGGATCTTATACAGGTAAGTAGCGCCTGATTCTACTTTCGAGTCTGTGAAGCTGTATGTCCTGCCGTTGGAGTTCGTACCCAAACCTTTGAGCGCGTCGTTAGATCTGTAGCTTGCGATGAGCGTAAAAGAATGAGCCGCAGAATTTTCTCTCATGACATCGAACCCGGCATTATCGACTTCAGATTGCGTGCTCCATGAAAGCGTTACGGAATTCATACTTGCGGTCGCGAGAAAAGCTGTTGCCTGGACAGGAAGGGAATGGTCTGTCACGCCGATCAAGTATGGATAGCCGTTGTTGGTTCCGCCGCCGATTGCCCAGGTCGACGTAAAATCCCAGCCAAGGTTGGTAAATGTCGACTCCATCTTCATCGAACCGTCAGTCTCACCAGTCCCGCCGGCGCTGCTTGACTGACTGGAAGTTTCGGTGTCCCAGAAACTGCTGTCAACAGATGCGCTGTTTGTGTTTATTCCGTTGAGTCCTCCGGCATAATTGGGAATGCTGCCGCTTGCACTCACGGTTCCGGTACTGTAACAGTGAGTGACGGTGGATACAAAGCCATCATTTTTCCCGACAAGTCCGCCGACAATCGTGGTTGCGCTGACGCTTCCGATGGTATAGCTATTGTTAATTGTGGCAGCTACTACGTCGCTAATGTTATAACCTACAAGCCCGCCGACAACAGTCTGTCCGGTTACTGATGCAGTGCTGTAGTCTCTGCTCATCACGCCGTCATAATTGACACCTACAAGACCGCCCACATTCCCGGTGGAGCCGCTACCGCTAACCGTTCCTCCACTGTAGCAACTGCTCACGGTGAGTTGGGAATATCCGGCGAGTCCACCAACATCGTTTTGTCCGGTAATACTTTCATTAAGAAGCCCGATGCTGTCTATCGTTGCAAAAGCCAATCCAAACAAACCGACATAATCGGTCGTGCTGCGGGAAATGTACAAACCGGAAATCGTGTGTCCACCGCCGTCATAATTGCCGTCAAAGTCTGTGGTTCCGTTTCCTATAGGAGAAAACCCGGCACCTGAATTCCAGCCTGAAGTCTGAGAAGCATCTATGTTTGCAGTCTGTTGATAGTAAAGATCCCATGAGCTTGGATTTTGTGTTATCCAATATAGGTTATCGAGCGAGGCTATCTGGTACGGGGCGGTCGGCGCGCCGGTGCCATAAGAAGGTGCGACTGAAGTTACGAGATGTGTTCCGTTCGGGTTCTGCCATTTCAAATATGGATAGCCGTTGTTCATGCTGTTGCCCATGTACCAGTATGACGTGTCCCAGCTTGCAGCGGTGAACGTGGTGGGGTCTTTCATCTGCACCGTGGTTTTACCTGTTGCTCCGGTTGTAGTCCCTCCACCAATACCTGTCGAACTCCCAGAGGATATTGTATCCCAGAAACAATTAGTCAATGTGGAGGCATTATAACCTGCAAAGCCGCCTTTGTTGATGTAACCTGTGACATTTCCTGTGCTGTAGCTGTAGCTTATCGTTGAGGCATTGTAACCTACGAGTCCACCAATGTTGGCAGAACTGCCAACAGACCCTGTGCTATAGCAGTCGGTTATGGGAGCTTGATTATCTCCCACCAACCCACCGCCATTTCCGTTGACGGTGGTGACACTATCACTGCTATAAGAAACGCTTATAGTTGAGCTGCTTCCGTTGTACCCTACAAGCCCGCCGACATATTGCACTCCTTCGACGCTTCCAGTCGTGTAGCAGGCACTGATTGTGTCATTCGTTCCACCGCCAAGGAGACCCCCGACGTAACCCTGGGCGGAACCATTCTGAGTAATTCTCTCATTAATCACTCCGATGCTGTCTATGGTTGCTCCATAGGAGAAGCCAAACATCCCTATGTAATTGCTCGTGCTTTGAGAAATATTTATTCCTGAAATTGTATGACCGCCTCCGTCGTATGTACCCTGGAAGTATGTTCCCGAAATGCTGCCTATCATTGGAAACCCGCTGCCACCGTTCCATGTCGAATCGGAAGAAGCGTCAATGTTTGCAGTTTGTACGAAGTGTGAACTCCACGAGCTTGAATGCACCGCCATCCAGTATAGGTTGTTAAGAGTTGCAATCTGGTACGGATCTACCGATGTGCCGCTGCCGGAAGGCGCAGTTGCCGTTTGTGAAAATGCATCTCCGCTTGCGGCAAGAACAATTAACAAGACTGCTAAAAAAGCGTATAGGATTCTGTTCATCTTTGTCCGTGGTTTATTTTGTGAATCGGTTAAATAAATACTTCGCCGCCGATCAACGAGCGGGAAAAAAGGTGACCGTCGGTTTGAACGGTCACCCCTGCTTCCTCTCTCCTCACTTAATCAATACTCCCGCCAACCGAAGGCGGGATTTCTGAACATGTACTTTGATCACTTGATCATCAACAGCTTCTTTATTGAAACAAACTTCTGTCCATCGCTGCCTATGGCGGCTATCTTGTATAGGTAGACTCCGCTAGCGAACCTGTCCATGTTTATACTCTCGTCGTACCTCCCGGCGTTCAGTGTACCATAATTATTTGCCAGCACTCTCTGTCCGAGCGTATTGTAAAGCTCCAGAGTAACTGTTGACGCCTGCTTCAAATCGAATCTGATCGTTGTAGATGGGTTAAAAGGATTCGGATAGTTCTGGTAGAGGGCGTATGACTCAGGTGCATCTACCTTAACGGAAATTGCGGTCAGGTCTTTCGTCAACCCATCCATTGCCACGCCCTGAATCTCATACCGGTAAGTCGACCCGGATGTGACTTTGTTGTCGAGGAAGTCGTAGGCTCTCCCTGTGGAGCTCGTCCCGAGTCCTCTTAGTCCGCCATTAGTCACATAACTTGCGATAAGCTTGAACGAACCCGGCTGTCCCCCCTGGGATGAGTCTTCACGAAGGACATTGAAGCCGGCATTGTTTAACTCTGATTGAGTGTCCCATGATAATTTAACGGCGTTAACATCGGGAGTCGCGAAAAGGCCTGTTAAATGTACAGCAAGCGAATTGTCCGTAACGCCAACTAAGTAAGGATAGCCGTTGTTGATGGCGCCGTTTATCGCCCACGTGCTGGTGAAATTCCATCCCGCGCTTGTGAACGTTGAAGCTGTTTGCATCGCTGTTGTGGCCTCTCCCGTCCCGCGCGGACTGCTCGATTGACCGGATGTCTCCATGTCCCAGAAGCAGCTGTCCACCGACGAAATATTTTCACTTCCGACAAATCCACCTACGTTGCTCGTCCCGGTGACCCTCCCTGTGCTGTAGCATTGATCGATCGTTGAATAATAATCATCCACTCCCATCAACCCTCCCACAGCGTTGTCGCCTGAGACGCTTCCGGTCGCATAACAATCGGTGATCGTTCCACCATATACGCTTCCTGCCAGACCGCCCGTGCCGCTCCCTGAATAAACACCGCCTGCAACGCTGTCCTGCGCGTAGCTCCTCTCGATCGAACCTGAGTACACATCGCCGGTCAGTCCGCCCACCGCATTGCCGCTTCCAACTACCAGTCCAGTGACCGTGCACTTCTGAATATCTCCTAGATCGCGGCCCGCGAGCCCTCCGACGTAGCTGTCCCCGATAACGTTGACGCTGTCGAGTGTCAGGTTCTTCACTGTGCCGTCTAATCTTCCGAAGAGTCCGACGGCGCTCGTCGAGCCGCGGTTGATCGTGAGATTGGATATCGTGTAACCGACGCCATCGAGCGTGCCGGTAAATGGAGAAGTGGTCGATCCGATTGGAACAAATCCGCGGTAAACGCCGCCTGAGAGATTCCATGTTGCGGTCGCCGAGGCATCTATGCTGGCAGTGAGTATGAAATTTTGGTCTAAATAACTTTCGACAGACTGAAGCTGGGTGAGTGTCGCAACCTGATAAGGGCTCTGCGATGTTCCTTCTCCGCCGGCGAAGACACCCGTGGCAGGATATGAGAGCTCGAAGAGATCGTTACGAATGCCCGAGCTGCCGGTCGTTGCGTAACCCTGTCCACCGAACATCCATACTCTCCCCTCCGCATCTCTTACGACACACGCGTTGAACCTTGCGCCGGGATAGACCGAATCTGCCGCGACGCCTTCTGTTCCGAATGTCGGTCTTAAAGAATCAGTCGTAAGTGTATCGCCGCCGCCAGCAATCCATGTATCTATGCTGGTATTGGTATTGAACGACCAGTAGTCGTTTAACAAACGTGGACTGGTAAGTTCGTCTCCAAACGCACCGTTGCCAGTCCCACCATAGATGACGAATTGACTTCCTGACTCCATCCACACCGCTGAGCCATAACGGCTGCCGATAAAATTTTGGCCGTCCGCGGAATCTTTAGTTGAGTTGTAGATTGTGTTGCCATTCGTTATAGTATAGTCGTTGGGATAAGCGTTGTTTCCATTTTCTATCCAGGTCCACTCTTCATTGGCGGGATTCCACGACCAGAAGTCGCCTAAAAAATTTCCGCTGCCATCTTGTCCTTCAAAAAAGTAAAACTTACCATTCGATGCTTTCCCCATCGATTGATCTCTTCTGGCCGCAGGATAATTACCCCCTCCTTCCACACCCCAGAGGTAACGATTACCAACATCGTTTTGATTATCCCCGGGGGCTCCTTCGATCCAGTATTCTTTTGCATTGACGGGGTCAATCCGCCAGCCATCAGATGCCTGGCCAGGTGAACCGCTAACTAATGTTTCGCCGAAGAAGAGCCAGAGCGTGTCTTCGGTTGAATTTACGTATAAGCTCGCACCGGCGCGGCAACATGCGTCTCCGGGTCCGTTCAATGTGTCAGGAGAAGGCACGACCACATCTCTGTTCGTTTGGTCGCTGTACACTGTCATGCTGTACCATATCCACCTGTCAAGAGCGAAGTCGTACTTCCAAAGGTCTCCGTAGATGTTGTCGTTGTTATCAAGACCTCCATAAACCCAGAGGTCTCCGTTTGCTGCTGCACTCCATGCAAACTGCGTTCGAGCGCCGGGATCGTTCGTTTCAGTTGGATATCCAGATGTACCATAATTTGGTAAAGCGTTTGTCGAGTTCGAACCACGCTTCCACATCCACTCGCCGAGCGTTGGACTGTATTCCCAGATCGTGTTGTAGTTGGTGCTCGAACCGTCGTCTCCTCCGAAGAGATAAATGTTGCTGTCCGGCCCGACCCAGATTGCCGCGTGCTCCAGTCCGGGTGGCTGGTTCGTCGGCTGGAACTCGCCGCGCGTCCCGAAGTCGGGGACGATGGTGGTTGTGCTGCTTCCGGAAACCCATTTCCACGTTTGAGAGATTGCAGCCACGCTGCTGAATAGTATGAATAGAAAGACCACAGAAAAGGTGTGTAACTTTTGGTCCATTTTTTCCTCATAAGAATGATGTCGTTAGACTTTGCTTAACTTGGTTGTGGAATTGTGTAAAAAAAGTCGCCGGAAAATTCGAGACGGGTCTCCAACAGGTAAGGGATCTTGATTGCTGCGAAAACGAAAATGCGGTCGGTGAATGTTGTAATAATTTATCTATGCCCCTTCCTCCCTGTCGAGCATACACTCCTGAGAGGTAAAGTCAAGTCGTCGGGGCATTCCAATGTTGTACAAACCTATCTTCTCTCCTGCTCCTCATTTTTGGCAACGTGAATAGTGTGTAATTGGTTCCCATTTGGCATATGAAACCGCGTTCGGGGTCTGAAGTTTATGCCCCGATGTTTAAATCCTGTCACGAGAATCACGGAGACATGAGGAAAAAGGCTTGGATTTAATCTCTCTCCTTAAATCCATTTCCTGATGAGAAACATTTGCGGATAAAGCCAACCCCTATCACGTCACATGTTGCACTTCATGAAGCAATGAAATAACTTTCTAAGTCAGTAGGGTAACGTTCAAAGATCAGGAATTCATCATGCCGACGGCGCGAGGCATGCTATCACATACTGCATTTAGCAGACAAAGAACGGACATCGCATGCCGGGACTCAATTGATTTGTTGCCCTTCACTGTTTAACGAAAGGAAAAGCAGATGAAAAATATATTTCGGGTTATCCATAGAAGCGGATTCATGTTCGCGGTGTTTTGTATATTCACGACTTCAAATCAGTTACACGCTCAATGGCAGAAAACAAATGGTCCTGATGGACAAATAGAGTGCTTCGCGGTTATCGACAATAGTATTTTTGCAGGCACCGCAGGGAACGGCGTTTTTTTATCGACAGACAATGGAAGCAGCTGGACTGCGGTGAGTACAGGACTGGTAAGCAATGAAGCTCACGCATTACTCGCCAGAGGGAGCGATCTCTTTGTGGGATTCTGGGGTGGCGGCGTGTATAAGTCAACAAACTATGGGACCACCTGGACCCAGGTAGATACCGGTTTAACAGACAGCGATGTCGAAACATTGGCTGTAAGCGGCGGCGACCTTTTTGCCGGCACTGTCGGTTTTTGGGGAGGGGTCTTTCAATCTTCAAACGATGGATTCAATTGGCTAAATATGAATGATGGCTTGACTTTCCCTATCGTGACTTCATTAGCGATCAGCGGAAGCAATATGTTTGCTGCAACCGGCGGAGGCGGGGTATTCTTATCGACAAACGGTGGAAACCATTGGACCCCTGTGAATACAGGCCTGACAGATACCATGATCTATACATTAGCCATAAACGGGAATAACATTTTCGCAATAGCCGGTGATTCACTCGGAGAAATCGGCAACATATTTCTATCTACAAATAATGGAAGCAGCTGGACTTTTAAAGGTCGACTATTTCCCGGTAATGCCTATGCTTTAGCTGTTAGCGGGAACAATATATTTGCAGCGGGTGACGGTGGCGTGTTCCGCTCTTCGAACAACGGAGACAGCTGGATTGCAGAAAATGATGGCTTGGACAGTTATTCTATCCTTATCAATGCATTGGTCGTCAAAGGAGACACTCTCTTCGCAGGGACCGATTTTGACAATGTTTGGAAGAGGTCAGTGTCTGAGATGATCACTTCAGTAAAAAACCCCTCGACCGGCTCACCGGCGAATTTCAGTCTTGACCAGAATTATCCGAACCCCTTTAACCCGACTACAACCATCACCTACCGGATTCCGGTCGTAAGCAATGTCAGATTAGAGATTTACGACATACTCGGAAGAGAAGTTAAGGCTCTGGTAAACGAACGCCAAACTGCAGGAAGCCACTATGTAACCTTCAACGCAGGCAGTTTGCCGAGTGGAGTATACATATATAAGCTTCAGGCGGGAAATTACAGCAATACAAAGAAGCTTCTCCTTTTGAAATGAACGGGCTCTTCCTATTTGTTTGAGCCCTGCGACAAGAGTCACAGGAGCATAGAGAAAAAGGAACTACTTTTTAATTTCTCTCTGCTCTCTGTTTTTAAGTTTATTTTCTATCGGGACTAACTTTTTTTCACTGCAATCTCTTTGCTATCTTCAATCATGGAAATCTTTGGCGGCACAGCAGGCTGGAGCTACGTCGATTGGTACGGTCCGTTCTATCCCGAAAAGAAAGAGAAGGGATTCTCCGAGTTGAAGTTCTACGCCGATTTCTTCGACTGCGTTGAAGTCAACAGCACTTTCTACCGCCACTTCCCTCCAACCACTGCCGAGAAGTGGCTCTTTGAAGTAAAGAAGAATCCTAAATTTGTTTTCATAATAAAACTATTCCAACAGTTCACACATGGGAGTCATCAGAAAGACCAGGAGTTCCTCAAGAACAGGAGCATTGTAATGGAATTCCTTTCCCCGCTTGTGGAGCAGAAGAAGCTTGGCGGGATACTCGTGCAGTTCTCCGAGTATTACAGGGAAAGTAAAGAGGCGCGGGAATATATAGACTTCATAATGAGCATGTTTAACGATTACGATTTGTTTTTCGAGCTTCGGCATACGTCCTGGTATGCACCATCAGCAAGAGAGTTCTTCAAAGAGATCAATGCCAATATCGTCGCGATAGACCAGCCGCAGCTCAAGGGGATGGTCGGCTTCGATCCGGAGATAATGGGCAAGGTCGGATACGTTCGTTTCCACGGCAGAAACGCAGCGATGTGGGAGGCAGGAAGAGAGGCTCTCAAGCTGGGAAAGAAGAACGACAACGAAGACCGAAACGCCCGGTACAACTATCTATATAGCAGCAAAGAACTTGACGCGCTTGAAGAAGAACTCCGGAAGGTCATGGCACGCTGCAATAGAACCTACCTCATAATGAACAACCACCCTTTGGGGAAAGCCGTCGTGAATGCCCTGGAGCTTGTTCGCAGGATGCGCGATCAAGAAAAGGTTCGCGTCCCCGATACTGTCTTAAAGTATTTTCCTGAGATGGGTAAGTTCGCAGAGAAAATGGATGTCAGTCCGTTGGGAAGTTTGTTTGGAGAATGAAATCAACGGACAGTTAAGTTAATCACCCCATCGCTCCCTATTGCAGCGGTAACAATCTTAGTATCGCCTGAATTGATATCCACGGGATCCGTGGATGTTGACATCTTGCCATCTACTGTCGCAACGATGAGCACATGTCTCCCAGACTCAACGCTGGTTACGCACATGCCGCCATTACCTGAAGCGGGACCACAAACGAGATTACTCCCGTTGTCCAAATAAAGACAAAGGTCATACTGGGTATTGTTCTGAAGCGTTACTTGTGCCGGGTCTGAGTTTTTCTGTGCTTTGCCGGAAATAGAACCGAGAGCCACGATTACCATGAACAATAGTATCGACTTCTTCATCGAATCCTCCTGATGTTAAGCGAGTTTTTAAACCTTCGGAACTCATTCAAGCCAGGTTTTCAAGTCACCTGACATTACTGAAAATAGCTCCCGCAATCTATGAACCGCTTGGTGATGGTTCAAGAACACTTCGTTCTCTCCGGGCCTCGGAGAGCTTCAATCTGGAAAGAGGCCTCACCTTTTGTGGCAAGTCACTCGCTCGTGTGTTCTGCTATACATTGGAATTGTTCCAGGATGTGGAGCCGACCTGCCATCTACCGATCGGGGTATTTGTTCGGGGAATGATTAATTAGTTTTGTTTTGATCCTAGTACCATTTTAAGTTTTTCCTGGACTAAAGAATCCATCACTTCGTAACCGTCGTATGTAGGATGTACTCCGTCGTGAGTATATTTTTCATCTAAGCCCTTTCTCTCGTCGACCATCTTTGAATAATAATCCACATAAGGAATATTATTTTCATCGCAATACGATTTGATCATCGAATTCAGCTTCACGATCTTTTCGGCAGGCTGTAATCCCTTATGCCAGGGGAAATCGTATGCCGGAAGGACCGACGAAAGAATCACTTTGATATTATTCTGTTCGGCTAACTGGACCATGGAGATAATATTTCCCATGATATCCTCCAATGAGATTGGACCGGCATTTTCAGCTATATCGTTTGTGCCTGCTAAGATAACAGCGACTGCCGGTTTTAGATCGATTACGTCCTGACGAAAACGAAGCAGCATTTGAGACGAAGTCTGTCCGCTTATACCCCTGTCGACATATCCATTATTGTCAAAAAAGCCGCTGTCAATTACACCCCATGATTCCGTGATTGAGTTGCCCATAAACACAACGCGATGTTTTTCCGGGGCTGATGGAGGCAGACTCTTATCGGCTTCAGCATACTTTTTATAATTTACCCAATCATTAATCGTTTGAACATTTTGACTATACGCGGGATATTGCAGGAGGATCAGGATCAAAGACGTGTATCGAAATATATTTTTCATCATTAAATCCCTTTTTTGTATCTCTTGAAATATACATAACCCGCGTGCAGGACCCGGAATCCTTTTTCTGGGTTTGCCGCGATTCTATAAATCTCAAATCTACTCTCTTCATTACTTCATGTCCGTTTGCCGTTTCAATACAATGACCATCGTGTCGCCCTGCATTCCGGGCGCCTTCACAGTTATGGAATCCCCTGCCAGTACACACTGGTGCGACATGGTCATATCGCCCATCGTGACGTCGAACGAGAACATGTTCCCGTCGACTTTCCCGTTGCTGATCGGCATGACGCCGCGCGGGCCTTCGACCGTGCCGCTGAGCGAGTCGCCGCTCACGCTAAAGGTGAAAGTCAGCGCCATCGTTCTGTCTCCTCTCTGCATACTCCCCAGCCATTTCCCGTTGATGTCTTGTCCGAGGCACATGCCGGCGAAGCCGAGCAGGAATAGAGCTATAAATTGAGCCTTGCGTACCATCTTATTACCCTTTCTGATTATGTGGTGGTGTGTTCTGGAGCAAATTTTCCGATAAGCGTCAACCATGGGCAGCCCGGAGCGCCCTTTCAGCCACACTGCGAACCCTTACCGTTGAATTTCCTAACAACGATCTCCAATCGCTGGTTCCGCCTTGAGACACCAAACACCGAGGGTCGATGTCAGGCCGTTACACATGTCATTCCGGGTAGCCTACGACGAGCAATCTTCTCTTCAGCTCCTCCAATCCTTCTAATAAGATCCCCGTCCCCGATACCACATACAGTAATTCCGGTAGCTTGAAAGTCTCCCCGCCTGTGGCGTGAGGCTGACAGAGGATGAGAGAAAAGTCGTGGAGAATGTCCGAACCACAGATGACAGTGATTAAATGATTTCGCAGATAGAATATGCTTTCATCAGTGCCATCAGCGCAATCCGAGGAATCAGCGGTTCAGACAATGGGGGAGAAATCTTCTGTAGGGTTCATGATATGCTGGGTGGGTAGTAGTCCATACGAGATTCCTCGAATCGCTATCTCGGAATGATAATGGTACAGGAGGCTAGTCGTCTGAAATGGAAGCCACCGCAAAAGACTATTCAACCACCACCACATGTCATTCCCGAACGCATTTGTCGGGAATTCGGTAGAGCCTGATACCAGGTTTCCGATGGGAGCATTCGGGAACGACAAGTGTAATTCCTTTTTGAGCATCCCAAACCGACATTAAAACGAAAAGACCCTAATCTACTTCAAAGTAGCCCACTACCGATGCCGTCCATATTTGCACTTCAATGGGTCGAGTGATAACTTTTAAGGTCAAACGGGCAGCGTGCAACAAGAACATAAATGATAAGACATGTCAGGTTTTGGTAATTACTCGCCACTTAGCCTCCTCACGAGATGAATCTCTCGTAGAGAGATGGTTAAGTGGCAAAAGAGATTAGAGCCGGAACAATAATTTAAAAAGGGAAAGCAATGGAACCATAGGGTCATGAAGTTGTAATAAAAGAGTCAGAGAGGGGGAAATGAAATGCCGGTATACGAAAGATTATTCAATGAGACAAAGGGCGCCATACCGCAGCTTGCTGAGTTAAGTCTGGGAGAATTATCAAAAGAGGCCGTCGAAATAATCTCCGGAATCGTTGAGCTGGCCAAGCCGGATCTTCGGAGTTACTCACTCATGTTAGCTGCAGATAAAGTAGGCGAAAAAGAATTTGAGTCGGCTGTTAGGGGAAAGATTTTGCTTGGAAAAGTTCCGCTTCTTGAGATAAAAGAGGCGAAAGAAGAGTCGGTAGATTATTTCCTGAATAGTATTGTAAGAATGTTCGTCAGCAACGCCGTTAGAACCCTGTCCCAGGCATCCATGTCGCATCAGCATGGATCGGTAAGGAGGAAGTAGATGAACAGAAGTAAAATGTTCAACATCAGTATTCCATCCACGTTTCACGGTGTGATGAAGGGCGATGAAGTTACGACTCCAACCGCATCGTTAGGAATCATTAACACGAGCCAATCGACGATTACCTTCGCAGGCGCGCCCGTGCTCGTTACTCTTGTGTGGAAAGTTGTCGGGCTGGTGTTTCCAACAATCCTTGGAACGATGGTATTTCCTGTTGTCCTTTCGCTCATCGTCGGGATGCTGATCTATTGGCAGAGTGAAACAACTGGCGGCAATATGAAGCAGAAGATACTCGGATTTATTTTCGCTCTGTTGAACTCGTTCGCCATCGCGGCGACGGTGCTTGGAATAAATACAGCAGCGGGAGGGACGGTACCTAGAGGACTGTAGTGTCCCCGTTCAAGCCGTCCGCCACTTGCTAATCTTTTTCTCTATCGCCTCAACAGGCATATCACTTAAGCAATGCGAGTTTCTTCACCGACACGAATTTCTCCCCGTTATCCCCTTCCGCAGTGATCCGGTAATAGTAAATTCCACTTGCAAATCTATCCAGGTTTATGTTCCTGTCATATCTTCCGGCGTTCATAGTCGCATAGTTTTGTTCAAGAACTCGCTGTCCAAGTACATTGTAAATGTCCAGAGTCACGGTTGATGCCTGTTTCAGATCGAAGCGGATCGTCGTGCTCGGATTGAAAGGATTAGGGTAGTTCTGATATAATGCATAATTCTTCGGAACGTCCACTGTAGCCGTGAGCGTATTCAAATCCTTTGTTACACCACTTGTCGATACGCTCTGTATCTTGTACTGGTACGTCGCGCCTGAAGCGACAGGGCTGCCGGTAAACGTGTAGTCTCTCCCAGTACTGCTGGTACCCAATCCTTTCAGGCTGCTATTACTTGTATAACTTGATATGATTCTGAAAGAACTTGTTTGTGGATCTTCTCGCAGAATGTTGAATCCGGCATTGCCAACCTCGGATTGTGTCCTCCATGAAAGAGTAACCGCTCCCACATCGGGGGTCACGAGAAAGTCTGTTGCCTGGACGGCAAGAGAAACATCGTACGCCGTCGGAGTAAATGAGAGATCCAATCCATTAATCGGCGGCGACATGACGTTGTCGTTCTCGTGCGTGGCGCTGACAATCGCGGAGGAGGAGAGCTGGTCAACGGAGATGAAGTTGCCCTCTCCATCTTCGAGTCCAACCGCGTCGGGACTGTCCTCGGTATTCAGGGGTACGGCTGCTTCAGATCCTTGCCGGTAGACAATTTGAATTTCGCCGTTGGATTCGTTTAATATGACCTGGAAAGAAAGCTGGTTAAATGCGGTGGACATATCCGAGTTTCCGTAGCCAACAACCGAGTCCCATTGGACGGTAAATGTCCGGTTTGGCGCGGTCCCGTCTGTTTCAAAATAAATTCCTCCATTTACAAAGAGATCGGCATCCAGGGGACCGATGAAGGGGAGCATATTTGCATCTGCACCACTGAGATAGCCGGTGAAACTATAGCCGCCGTCAGATGGACTTGATGAATTGAACGATAGCCACCCATTGCTCGCAGCGAAGACTTCTGTGAATGGTGTTCCGTCAAAATAGAATGTGAACCCGATCGGTAAACCTCCCTGGACTCCTTCATCCTGGTCGAAGAGTCCTACCGAAGTACCTGTTGGCGAGATGTCGTTGAACGTGCCATTCGAAGCCGAAAAGTCAAAACCATTGAGAACCTGGTCTTCCGTATGGAAAACAGTTTCGCTGCTTCTGTAATAGAAGCCTGTCCCGATAATTGACACCGCGTAGTAATATACGGTGTGAGGATCGATTCCCGAAATCTCTGCCGAGACAGGCACGTCCGCACTTCCGTTCACAGGGGATTGGTCCGCAGCGACGCTGTCATAGATAAACGAGGACTCAGGTCTGTACAAAAAGTATACTGTCAGGTTTGTGTTGTCAGGATAAACTTCCCCCTCGAGAGTCACGTCGGTCGAGTCTGCAACGGAAGCAGGGAGTGCGACCGCGTTGGGGCCGATGGCAAAATTGAATGTCAAACCGTCGGCAGGCGGAGAGTTGATGTTGTCCGTCTCGGTAGTTGAACTGACCGTCGCTGAATTGTCGAGTGAACCGATGGATACAAAGCTCCCGTTGCTATCGACAAGCCCGGCGCAAAGTCCGCTTCCACTGGGATTGTCAAAGGTAGATCCGTCATCCGGTCCAGGTGTATAAACAAATTGGATTTCGTTGGTCCCCTCATACAAGATAGCCTGGAAGGAAAGAGAGTTACTCCCTCCGTAGATAAAATCTGCGGCGACGTTGTTCCATTCCACAATGAAAACTCTGTTTGGAGCGACACCTTCAGTCTCGTAATAGATATCTCCGTTCACAAGCAGATCGCCATATAGAGAGGTGCAATGAAAGGACGCATTCCCATGTCCGTTTGAAGATCGTAATTTCCTGTATCACCCTGAGCTATTACAGCGTACCCGTTCGCAGTACTCGTGGTTGTCGAATCGAACGAGAGCCAGCCATTGGTACACACAGCTACTTCGTTGTATGGAACGCCGTCATAGTAAAAGGTGAAGCCGATCGGAATACTATCGGCTGTAACGTCATCCCCGTTGACCGCAGGGGTACCGGTACTGGAAATGGTATTGAACGTACCTGATGAAGCGGAGAACCCGTAATCGACAAGGTCCGACGGCTTTGATAATCTTCGGTTGGACAGGGATGTCGCCCGGTATTCTTTTTTCTTCGATTTCCTCACCTTTGAAAGCGACGCTACACCTGACATTTTCTTTTTGCCATGTACATGTAAGTTCATCGCGGCCTTTGGTGACGTTTTCCCTCTAGCCGGGACAACATCCGCGTTAATCGAGATCATGAAAAAAGCGATTAAGGTAAGATATGCTATTCGGTAAAATATTCGCATGTGTTGTTCCTTGTATTGGTTAAAGGGTTATCGGATGAGTGAGGGGAATTACAGACCTTCAAAATCAATGCTTCTACTAGATTTGTATGAAATTGCAGCCTCCATTCTTTTTCAAAAGAAGTAACCTCCGCTGGTTTAAATAAGTTCCTGCGACACAAGAAGGCGGGGTCGCCCTCCCCCGCCATCATGAGAAACGTTCTACTTCATCAGCACTAGTTTCTTTATCGACACGAACTTCTGTCCATCGTTGCCGGCGGCTGCTATCCTGTAGAAGTACACTCCACTGGCAAACCTGTCCATGTTTACCACTTCATCATATCTTCCGGCGTTCATAGTCGCATAGTCTTGTTCAAGAACTCGCTGTCCAAGTACATTGTAGATATCCAGCGTTACCGTCGAGGTTTCTTTGAGGTCGAACCTTATCGTGGTACTAGGGTTGAAAGGATTAGGGTAGTTCTGATATAACTCATAACTCTGCGGAACATCCGTCACGACCGTTAAAATCGACAGGTCTTTCGTTATGCTGCTCGTCGATACGCTCTGGATCTTATACCGGTACGTCTTCCCTGATGTCACTTTATTGTCTGTAAAATCATAAGCGCGCCCCGTGCTGCTCGTGCCAAGGCCTTTCAAGCCATCGTTACTTGCATAACTTGCAAGGATTTTGAACGACGACATGCCAGGATCTTCACGGAGGATATTGAAGCCTACATTATTTACTTCCGATTGCGTTCTCCATGATAACGTTATCGAACCGACGGCGGCGGCGGCGAGGAAGTCCGTGGCCTGGACGGGAAGAGAAATATCGGTGGTGTTCATCAAATATGGATAGCCGTTGTTGATACTGCCGTTTATTGCCCATGTGCCGGTGAAATCCCACAGAGCTCCAGTAAATGTCGATGCAATCTTCATCTCAGCATCGGTCAAGCCTTCACCGCCGGCGCTGGTGGTCCATCCCGATGAATCCGTATCCCAGAAGCAACTGTCGGTCGACGCGCCGCTCACATAACCAACAAAGCCTCCGGTTAGCGCGCTGCCGATTACATGTCCGACGGAATAACATTTATTGATGACGGCGCCGTTAAAAGCCTCTCCGGCGAAGCCTCCGACAAACAAGGCACCCGTCAGGCTTCCTGTGGAGTAGCAATTGCTGTCTGCTGAGCCGGAGATTTCACCTGCAAAGCCGCCGACCCAATTGGTTGATGGATCGCAAATGAGAGTTGAGGTAGTATAACTGTTCGTAGTTGTAGACGATACATCGTAGCCGAAAAATCCGCCGATAATTGAACCGATGCATGTAACAGTTCCACTGCTATAGCAGCCGCTGATGGTGTCGTTCTGATTGTTGGATCCAACAAATCCACCGACATAACTCGTGCCGCTCCCCGGCGCCGTAACAGAAGAAGTTGTGTGACTGTGGCTCACATTTGATGACGAGTTCGAACCTATGAGTCCGCCGGCACCCCCGTTGCTGCTTCCCGTCCCGGTTATGTTACCTGTACTGTAGCAGCTGTCGATCGACGACAGGTCGTTCCAACCAATAAGTCCTCCAAAGGTACCGGAGGATGCTGAAACATTTGCGGTGCTGTAGCTCCCGGTAACAGTGCAACTCGTTTCAACCCATCCGATGAGTCCACCTACATAGGTAGATCCGGAAATGTTTCCTGTAGTGTAGCAATTTCTCACCGTCGTATTCTGGAAGAACTCTCCCCCGATGCCGCCCACAGCGGTTCCTCCGATTATGTTCAGGTTAAGGAGTCCGAGGTTGGATATCGTCGCACCCTGAGTATATCCGAAAAGGCCGATGTAATCATTCGATCCTTGCGAGATGTAGAGACCGGTTATTGTGTGACCGCCGCCATCGTATGTTCCGCCGAAGTAAGCGCCGGGATAAGTACCGATCGGAGAGAACCCGGCGCCGGAATTCCATGTCGAGTCAGATGATGCATCTATGTTTGCTGTCTGGACATAGTATGAATTCCATGCCGTGTCATTCGCTGCATCCTGGATCCATGCAAGATTGGAAAGTGAGCTGACCTGGTAGGGATCACCCACTGTTCCACTGCCGGAAGGTTGGACTGGAGTCTGTGAAAATGCGGACTCAGAAAGGGCGAGGTAGAAGAGAATTAATAAGCTGTATATCGACCTTGGCATGTTTTCCTCCTTTGTAAACTTAGCCTCATTTTATTAGAACAAGTTTCTTTATCGAAACGAACCTTTCGTTATCAACTCCGTTCACGATGATTCGGTAAAAGTAAACACCGCTTGCAAATCTCTCCATATTTAGATTCTCGTTATATCTCCCAGCGTTCATCTGCCCATAATTTAGTTCTTCCACTCTCTGACCGAGTGTATTGTAAATGTCGAGAATGACATTTGAAGTTTGTTTCAAATCGAACCTGATTGTCGTCGACGGGTTGAACGGGTTTGGATAATTTTGGTAGAGCGCGTAAGATTTTGGAACTTCCGTTGAAACGGTCAAAGTATCGAGATAATTGCTCGTTCCGCTCGACGACAGGCATTGAATTTCGTAAGAGTACTTGGTCCCCGAGTTGATCTTGCTGTCTGTAAAATCGTAACCTCGTCCTGTCGAGCTCGTGCCGATGCCTCTCAGGCTGTCGTTCGAAAGATAGCTCGAGATAAGTTTGAATCCGGCGGAGCCCGGATCTCTTCGAAGAATATTGAAGCCGGCGTTGTTGATTTCTGATTGTGTGCGCCATGATAAAGTGATCGAACCAACGTCTGCAGTTGCCTTGAAGTCTGTTGCCTGGACAGCAAGGGAAAGATCCGCAACCGTGAAACTCCTCGTCTCCGAGTACCCGCTTGTCCCGCCACCTCCTGAAGCGTTCACCCGCCAGTAATATTTTGTTCCATGAGAAAACGAAGAAAGAGTGTCTCTGTAAGTTGTCAAACCTGTCTGATCGGCAAACATGTTTGTGAAGAGAGAGTCGGTCGCGACATGGAGCTGGTACGATGTGGCGCCTAGCGTCGAATCCCAGCCGAACGAGACTGTGGTTGTCGTGCTGGTGTCCCTCTCGGTTGGTGAAGACAGGAGCGGCGCTCCAACAATGGTCGTAAACGAATGACCGAAGTCAAACGCTCCCGCAAGCGTGTCGAGATAAGCTGCTACACCCCAGTAATATGTTCTGTAATTCCAAAGGCCGGACACTGAAACTTGAGTGCCTGTGATGCCGCTTGAATCGAAGATGACAGTCCCGCTCGATGAGTCGGCGATGACCTGCACTCGATACGAAGTGGCACCGGAGGAGGCGGACCAGCTAAATGAAGTATCTGTTGGAACAGCAGTCTGGAAATATCCGGGATAATTCAAGCCAGGCCCATAGGGGAGCACTGCTACCGTTGGTTTTGTCGTCGTGACGGTATCCCCATTGACCATCGCGATCACGGTTCTTGGAGTTCCGACACTCGAAGCCTGCCATATATATGAGTAATAACCCGTGTTGGTGTACTGCACGGAACCCTGTGCTGATCCGCCCGCGGTTCCGTCGTTCGCGAGAGAAATCAAGACGGTGATATCCTGTTGGGTATAAGGCTGGTTCATGTCGTTGTTTGCGACAAAATAGAATTGGATCTGTCCGCCGATCAGGGTTGTGGATTGTGTCACTCCAACATAAGATTTGGTAAACGAGAATGGCCGGGGATTGACCGTCACCTGCGAAGGGAAGGAATTCACTTGTTGGTAGACATCATAGCCTGGATTGGGATTGTAAATATACGCTAAGAAAGCCGTCCCCGATCCGGGCGAGAGACCGATGAACTTAGTCGTGTATGTCCCATTCTGGTTATCGACGACATTTGTCAAATAGCCATAGCCATTGTCGTAAGGGTTGGTGCTTCCAAATATCTGGATCTCGACATCCAGGCCGCCGACTGTAATGTTGTTGCCCGAGCCATCTTTTACCTGCAAAGTCACAGAGATGGTATCATAAACCAATACGGATGTCGCCGACACGCTGAGAACGGATGTGCTTGTAGAGAATGTACCAGCATTGACAGTCACCGACGGAAGAGTTGTCTTCACGGTGTCGGTGGAGGTTCGTGCGGTAATGCTCTTCGCCGTGCCTGATGAACTTGCTGTAAATGTCGTGTAGTACTTTCCATTTCCGCTGTCGACAACCGATCCGAATGTTCCGGAGCTCGTTCCGGATCCGGTAAGATAAAATGTTATACCTGTGAGCCCGCCAGTCGTCAGAGAGTCCCCATTCACATCTCTTGCCTGCAGGCATACCGTGGCCGATGATTGTGCGGCGAGCTGGGAACGCGAGATTGTAATTGTCGAGTGGGCGATCGAAGCCGTACCCGCTGAGACTGTGATGCCGGAGGGAGTTGATGATAGAAGCGATCCGTTTATACTTGCAGTGACTCCGTTCTGGGACCCCACTGCAGTCCCGGTGAACGTCGCCGAATAGACCCCGCCTCCACTCGTCGTCGAACCAAATGTCCCCGAGCTTGTCCCGCTGCCAGTCAGAGAAAAAGCGACCGTGAGTCCGGAAGTGGAGAGATTGTTGCCGTTGACGTCTTTGACCTGTAATGTTGCCGTTGATGTTCCACCTTTCGAGACCGTCCCGGGAGACGTGCCTACGGTGGAGTTGGACAGAGAATATGGCTGGATTTCGTTGTGAACCACAGCCATATCGCCGTTCAATTCTCTGACCGAGACGACATCCGGTTTCCCATCGCCGTCGAGATCGCCTACAGCAATCGCGCCCGGGAAGTCATAACCCGACATGTTAATCGTGACCGGAGAAGCGAACGAAATTGTTCCTGAACTGCTGGTATTACGCGCGATCCTGATATAATTCCCGCCCGCTTCGATCGCCCAGACCAGATCAGGTTTACCGTCACCGTCGTAATCGGCAACTTGTAATGAATTCTCGCCTGCTGTCGATGAAATGGTGATAGGGTCGGAAAACGCTACCGTGTCTCCTGAACATTCGTTTCTACGGACACGGATTGTATGATCGTCAATCGATTCATAACCGATATCGGGTTTTGAATCGCCATCAAAATCGGCAACAACCACACGTTCGGTGCAAGCATTCTGGTACCAATTCAATGCAGGGACGAAACTACTCCCATTCACATTCATTAGAACTGTCACCATACCGGATGAAGAGAACGCATCGAAGTTCCCGCTTACAACAAGGTCCGGCTTCCCGTCTCCGTTGAAGTCACCGACCGCCAGGCTGTAAGCATCAAGCTCATTGTTGAAAACCGGTTGATGTATTTCGGCGTCGTATGCTAGATTAAAGGTAGTTATTCCAAGAACCTTTTTAGTCAAATACACCCTCACGCGGCCGTTGATTCCCTCCGTGGGATCCCCCGCGTAGGCAACGGCAAAATCAGGGAGTCCGTCCCCGTTGAAATCAGCGACGACGACATCCTCCCCTCTCATGTTTGTGGCATAATTCGGGACCCAGACCACGCTGTTATCAGGGAACGATGAGGGAGGTTCCTCCCCGACAATGAGTGCAAGGATGCCAATGGATTGCCCCAATTCTATTTCTCCCGCCTGCACCTGCCACGATCCGCCGGTCATGTCGGGATTATTGATTGTTTGCCACAGAGTGAAACTCGGGCTTGAGGAGGTGCCGGTGTTGCGAAAAATATTCACGGACGCCTCGGAGACAGTTATGAAGTCCATCTTCCCGTCTCCGTCGAAATCGGCTGTTGCGATCCTCTTCGACTGGGCACCACCGATGGATAGTTCCTGCGCAGACGCGAACGAAATGCTTCCAGACGAGCTTGTGTTGTGAAGGTAAGAGATCGTGCTTGCTTCCGGACGTGTGACCAGGACATCCGGCTTGCCGTCGCCATCCATGTCGACGAGGAACGGAACTGCCGGAGTCCCGCCCAGGGAAACGGTCCCGCTGAGTGTGCCGGATGATGTGCTCAAATCGCCGGAGGGAAATTCAGGGTCGAAAGCAAGATTTGAGAAAGCCGTGCCGGACCCGGATACTTCAACACTTATTGGACTGTAGGAAGCGGACGTTGGCACAACCACAGTGAGTGAAGTGGAAGTTGCGTTGGTTACGCTTGCGACTTCCTGTCCGAATCGGACGGTGTTATTTGCGGCGGTCGTGCTGAACCCTGTGCCCAAAATCGTGACAGTGCTTCCCACCTTTCCAGCCATTGGTGCAAATGAGCTGATCGTTTGGGCAAATAGGATCGGAACACAGCCTGTCAACAAAAACAAAACCTTTAACATATACCTCATTTCGCTCTCCTTACTATCGATTGCAATTCTGAAAGATCTTCTTTTGTGACGAAGCCGACTGCCCCTGCGTTTTCTGCCGCTCGACGAAAATACTTATCACCGTAATCCGTCACGATAATAACTCTTGCGTGCGGGTCGCCTGACACAATTCTTGAAGTAGCTTCGATTCCCCCGATATCCTTCATTCGGATATCCATGAGAACCCAATCCGGCCGATACAGCTCGTACATTTCCGCAGCACTTTTCCCATCCTCGCATTCGAAGACGTCGTCCCCATCGTGTTTGACAAACCTCGTAAGTGTTTCTCGCATCATCCTGTTGTCGTCTACGATGAGAAATTTCAATCGATTACTTTTGTATTCATAATGAATTTTGACACATCAAGGTAGGATTAAAGCCACCGGGAGAAAATCAGTACGAACCCACTTTCGTTCGTGCGTTAACGCACGATGATGGCATCAGGGGATGCAAAAGTATGAAGGCTGGGTTTTTACAATTCAGCTTTATGCTTCAGGGCAAGCTTCAGAACCGCGTTGGTGCCATCGAGCTTCAATTTCCTCGTGATGTTTACCCTGTGGTTCTCGACGGTTCGCTTGCTTATCAGGAGTTCGTCGGCAATTTCCTGGTTCGATTTGAGATCGGCGATAAGTTTTAGAACTCGAAGCTCTGTCGGCGTTAAGTCCTTGAGCTCATTTGGAAGTTGCCCCCCCTTTCTCCGTTGTATCAATAGACCGGAAAGTGAAGGACTGATATAATGACGGTCTTCAAGTACAAATGTTATCGCCCGCTGGATCTCAGAGACCGCACTATCCTTCAAAACATACCCCACAACTCCGCATTCCATAGCGTCGAGAAAGATCTTCCGGTCGTCAATCATAGTAAGAAGAATGATATGCGTCAAAAGGTTCATATGCTCCGCACGCTTCGCCACTTCCAGCCCGGTCATCTTCGGCATTTGAATATCTATGACGGCAATGTCCGGTTTCAAATCGAGAATTAACTTCAGGGCACCTTCGCCATTATCCGCCTCGCCTACGACACGAATCGCATCATTTCTTTCCAGAGACTGACGCACTCCAGCGCGAAAAATCGGATGATCGTCTGCAATAACTACTGTTGTTTGTTCAGCCATTACTGTTTACCAGCGGTACTATTAATGTAATTTTCGTTCCTCTGCCGATGTTTGATTCAAAACGAAGATCTCCTCCAAGTATCCTGGCGCGTTCCGCCATGCCGCGAAGCCCAAGACCGTCCTGCTGTTTCGTTCCGTCGTAACGCGACTCCATGCCTCTCCCGTCGTCTTCAATTTCCATTGATAGAGTTTTGTCGTACTTTACAATTTTCACAGACAACGTTAAAGCCCGGGCATGTTTGAGAATATTGTTCAGGCTTTCCTGGACGATTCGAAAGAGATTGATTTCTCCCTCTTTGCTAAGGAGGTTGTCGATATTGTCGATCTGAATTTTCGATTGCATATTCGAGGATTCAGCCGCCGTCTCGACGACGGACTCAAGCGCAGCCGTTAGTCCAATCTGATCCAGCTGAATCGGGCGCAGGTTCCTAGAAATTTCCCTTACGTGTTTGAGCGAATCAGAGACCTGGTTCACGGCTTCTTCGAAATCCTTTGTAACCGCACCGCTCTTTTGTTCAGATTGTAATCCAAACAACAGCTTGTTCTTGATAACCAGTAAATCCTGGCCGATGCTGTCGTGAAGCTCTGCTGCAATACGTTTCCTCTCCGCTTCCTGGGATTCGATAAGCCGCCGGGAAAATTCCTGTTGCAGACTCTGTCTCTTCTTCAGGGTGGTCACTCTTCTAAAATAAACGAGTGGACCGACTGAAAGAAAAACCAAAACAATTGTGGACCTGAACCACCATGTTTCCCAATACGGCGGGGAGATTCTGACCATAATCGAAGTCCCGCTATCGTTCCAGACACCGTCGCTGTTCGAAGCTCTGACTCTGAAAACATATTCTCCCGGGTCGAGGTTGGTGTATGTAGCCTCCCGCCTTGACCCGGCGTTCACCCATTCTTTGTCAAAGCCTTCCATCTTATACGAATATTGGTTCTTCGAGGGATTATTGTACTCTAATGCCGCAAAGCCAAAAGAGATTACCGCATCTTTGTATGAAAGCCGTATGACTTTGGCATCGCTGATGTCCGTCGTTAAACGCCTGTCCGACGGAGAGGGCTGAATCGATTTGTTGAAGACCTTGAAGTCGGTGAGGACGACTTCCGGAATATTAGTATCTTCCGCCAGCGTGTCGGGGGAGAATATATTGAACCCGTTCACTCCGCCGAAGAGAAGCTCACCATCCCGGCATCTATAAGCCGCACCATAATTGAATTCATTGCTTTGTAGCCCGTCCCCCTCGTCATAATTTCGAAAAGTTCTTGTCGCCAAATTAAGCCTGGACAGCCCATTGTTTGTGCTCAACCAGAGATTCCCTTTTTTATCATCGACGATTCCATAGATGACGTTATTCGGCAATCCGTTCAGCATGGTAAAATGTTCAAATGCTCCTGAGTGCGGGTCGAACCTGTTCAGACCGGTATATGTTCCAATCCAGATACTCCCTTGACTATCCTCAACGATTGAAGTGACTTTGTCGTCGCTCAGACTAAGTGAGTCATGCGGGTCGTGATGATATCTTGTGAAAACTCCGGTCGCAGTATCAAATCTGTCAAGCCCCTCACCCGCGGTGCCTATCCAAAGAAAACCCGACCTGTCTTCGCAGAGTGACCAGATTTCGTTTCCGCTTATGCTCTGAGGATTTGCAGGATCGTTCACATACCGCATGAACTTTCCATCCCTTCTGTCAAACCGATTGAGCCCTTCCCACAATGTGCCCACCCATAGTGTACCATCTCGTGCTTCATAAAGGGTTACCGGTGAAGGCCCGCTCAAGCTTCGTGAATCGCCCGCATGCGGGAGATATTTGGTGAATGATGATTTCCCGGTCCGGTCAAACGACAGTTTGATTAATCCCTGGCCATTTGTTCCTACCCAGAGGGTAGGTAAACTCGCATTCTTTTCTTCCAATAAGGACCACAAAAGGCGCTGATTATTTGTTCGTGTGTACCAGGCATCAATGGAAATTCGCGTCAGAGTATTTGCCCTCCGGTCATAAGTCATAAGGCCTTCCTGTGTTGCCACCCAAATTTTTCCACTCTTATCTTCGCAGAAACTTCGGATCTTGTTCCAGCCCGCGTCATGGACCTTTGACATGCTCAAGTTCACATGTCGAAATTTGAATTCTGCAGGCGAATACTTGCTAATGCCGTCGTAGGTTCCGATCCAGATTGTTCCCTGCCTATCTTCATATAACGAAAGAATAGAATTACCGCTAAGACTCAAGGGGTCGGCGGGATCGTTTACAAATGTACTCATATCTCCGGAAACCTCATCGTATTGCAACAGCCCGTTATCCCCTCCGAACCATATATTGTGACGTCCATCTTTCAGGATTCTACGAATGAGCAGCGCCTTATTCAAATGGAATTTCTTCGATGCCGGCAACCACCGGCCGCCGTTATAAATGTAAAGCTCGTTCTGCATTGCTACCCAGAGGTTTCCGTTGTCGTCCTCCCCGATCCAGACACAGAGTATTCCCGGTACCGGAAGATGGAGCTCTGAGAATTTCCCGCTTGTTCTGTCAAATTTTGCTACCGCGCCGAGCATCCCGATCCATAAATTGTCATGATTGTCTTCAAAGACACATTCGACAAGTCCGGATGGAATACTCCATCTATTTAATGGATCATGGACGTATCTCGCAAAGCTATTTGTACGTCGATCATACCGATTGAGGCCGTTCGTAGTCCCGACCCAGAGAGTCCCGGCATGATCTTCGTAAATGCAGCGAACCTCGTCATTGCTCAAGGAGTGATCATTTCTTGGATCGAAGCGATATCGCACGAACCTTCCAGTCTCGGGAACATAGCGATCGAGACCGCCTCCTCTTGTGCCAGCCCACAGTTCTCCCGAATGGTCCTCGAGAATGACGTTTACGTAATTATCTGAGAGCGAAGTAGAATCGTTGTCGTCGTGTTCGTAATGAGTGAAAGAATAACCATCATACCGGTTGAGGCCGTCCTGAGTTGCGAACCACATAAACCCCTTTCGATCCTGCGCGATTGAAAATACTGAGCTCTGAGAAAGACCTTGCTCGGTGGAAAGGCGTTGGAACCGGATATCCTTCCCTTGCGCTAAGAGGAGCGGCGCAGGGGAAACCAGCAAGACCGTACACAAGACCCAAATCATGCACAAAAGTATTCGGCAAAAACTGTGGGAGGACAAACGATTCGACGTCCGATTAATGCTCTCGCTCAATTCACGACTTGTCACTTCATCCCAGAGAACTGCGGGATTGTAAATCCTTTTTCAATGAATTTCCTATGAGATATGTGCGTTCATATCCTCCAACCCCGACGATAAAAAAGAAGTTCCCTCAGCAGGAATCCCGCATGTATTAACTCTCAGACCTTCATAAAATCTATTTCATTAGAACAAGTTTCTTGAGGAAAACAAATTTTTCGCTATTATTTCCTACGGCATTAATTTTATAGAAGTACACTCCACTTGCAAATGTGACGAAGTTAATGCTTTCACTGTATCTTCCGGCATTCATCATCCCATAGTTTCTTTCGAGCACCCTTTGCCCAAGAATATTATAAACATCAAGTGTCACCGTCGATGCTTCCTTTAGATCGAATTGTATCGTGGTACTAGGGTTGAACGGATTCGGATAATTTTGATAGAGCGCGTACGTATTGGGCGCACCGACCTTCACGGTGAGTATGTTTAGGTCTTTAGTAATTCCATTAGTGGACACGCTCTGTATTTTATATCCGTACGTTTCTCCCGGAATGACCTTGTCATCATTATAGCTGTACGTCCTTCCGGAAGTGCTTGTCCCCAATCCTTTCAAACTGTCGTCGGAGGCATAACTCGAGAGGAGCTTAAACGAAGAGATTCCCGGATCTTTTCGAAGGATATTGAAGCCGGCATTTTCTACTTCCGATTTCGTCACCCAGGATAGATCGACTGCATCGGGATCGGCTTTCGCTTCGAAAGACACCACTTCGACGGCAAGCGAGTTGTCCGTCCCTCCCCCGATTGAATACTGGGCAGATGGATTGGCGGGGCCGAACGGAGTCGGAGTGGACCGAAAGTTTCCAAGCCGGTATTCTGGAAAAAGGATCCGGTCAAATCGCTCCACGATACATCCGCCTCGAGTCTCGACAGGAGATGGAGTGTGTTCCGGTGGAAGACGCCGCTAAGCCCGCCGTATGCCATATTCAGCGAAACAGTATCGTTGCCGAATCCGTATACTCCCCACACAAGATCGGAGCGTTTCGTTACACCTGCCGGGAACGATTCCGTAGCCGTAGACTGTGCCGCAGGTGAACCGTATGCGTATACACCGATGAAGTTCAGGCTGTCGGGCATTGAGAATAGTGTAGCTTTTATCATTGAACCTGACGGACCGGCGCTGTCGGCGGATGAGCTTGCATCATAAATGCCGTATTGGCCGACGGGAGCAGTGGAGGTTCTCCAATTCGGAGTGCCTGCTATCAATCCGTCGTTCCCGCTCACTGTATCGGAGACACGACCGCCGGTTCCATCGTTGAACTGCCAGTAACCCAGAAGTCCATTCTGTGCGCCGGTGAGCGTAGTGAACATGTCTCCCCTGACTTGACTTTCGGTGCGGGCCGTATTCCAGATTCTGATTTCATCTAACTGGCCGTTGAAATATCTTCCTGTGTGTCCTGCATTTTCGCCGAAGTAGACGGGATAAGTACTGGAAGACAACGTGCCTGTTACGGGAGTGCTCACATCGACTTTGCCATCGACGTATAACGTCTTGGTGGATCCGTCATAAACAGCAGCGAAGTAATGCCAGTTGCCGTCGTTCACATTCGTAACTCCGGTCATGTCGACATTTGAAAGTCCGTTTGTGCTGAACGAAAGATAGTTTAGCGAATTCGACCTGGCAACGCGCCACGAGTCATCCCCTTTTGTAACGAGTGCCTCCCATTGGTAATTGAACGATGATACCTTCATCCATCCTTCAACCGTGAATGATGCGGGGAAATTAAATATCGAAGAAGTCCCGACGTTGACGTAGTTGGTTGAACCGTCGAAGTACAACGCGTCGCCGGGATCGCCCGAAAACGAAAAGGTTCCTCCTGAACCGGATGTGCTTACCACGGAAAGAGGGTTACTCAATCCTGTAACGAGAATCCCCATTCCGCTCCCGTCGAGCTCCGAACTCTCTATCGTGTTTGTAACATAGTTCGTCCAGAAAATTCTCCCTGCCGATGCCGCCAGAAAAATTCCCCGTGGGACCGCGGATGAGAGGGTGACGACTGTCGACACACCGGAGCCGTCGAGGTTCGCGGACATGATACTATTTGTAGTACCATACTGTGTCCAGAAGATTTTTGAGTGCACCGTATCGACAACAATCCCGGACACGAAGCTGGTTGTTGAGTAGATTTGTGCCGGGCTGCTTCCGTCAAGTTTACATCTACCGATGTACTTTGTTCCGACGCCGTTGTCAGTCCAGTAAAGTTCCCCGTTCACCGCGTCCACGGCGATTCCGGTCGGAGCCGAAAGCCCGGTCGTAAGAATGTTCTGCACCGATATAACATCGAGGTTTGTGCCTCTCAAACTTTTGGAGCCGTTTTCCACCCAATACATCATTCTATTGGATTCGTCTATCGCAATTCCTCGAGGAAGATTTAACCCAGTCAATACTACCGTAGGGCTTGAGCCGTCCCGGTTCGAACGTATGATTTGTCCGTATAATACGTCGGTCCAGTAAACTTTTCCGGATCCCGATTCGAACGCAATCCCGTACGGGGTATGAAGACCCGTAACGGTTGTCTCGAGTCCCGACCCGTTGAATGCAGATGAGTCTATCTTCGCTCCACCAAGCTCCGTCCAGAAAATGGATTGCGCAGAACCTGAATGCGGCGACAGGCCGAGAAGGCAGGCCGCCGCAGCGACAATGATCTTTTTCATTCTGATTCTTTCTGAGAATCTCATTCTCGTTATGTTAAGACCTCGATGGGAAAATTCCCGATATTGCAATGCAGAAGTTGATGGCAAGATACGGCTGGATATTATTGTGCGGTTGGCTTCCACCCGTCGTGCCAATGGCACTCGCGTTCATGGTGCCGTTCTCAGATGAACCATAGTGTTCTATCCCTTCGCTGTTTGCTGCAGGGTAGTTGTTGGAGGGGGAAGATGAAGTCCCGCCCGATGTGCTCGCATAAGCAGTATGGTTGTGCACCGGCATTTCGGTTGCTAAAAGAGTATGTGTCTCTTGTCCGCCCGTCTGACCCTGGACATACGTGCTTAGCCCGGAGCCGGTGCCCACGTGTATCGGAACTCTTCCGCGAAAATCAGGAAGACCAAATGTGGTTATACCGTCTCCGCCGTAATATGTGCCGATGACAGAGAATAGCGCAGCATAAGATGAGATCGAGAGAAGACTCCCATTGCAAATCATATAGCCAGTCGGCGCAAAATTGCCGGCAAACATCATTATTTCGCCAATGAAAGGGTTTTCGCCGGCAACTTGTTTTTGTCCGCCCGTCGAAGCAGTAGTCTTTCCGACCTGTGCCAATACCTTGGCTGCTCCGCCGATCAAACTCGTCCCGGCAAGAACACCTAAAACTTTTGCGAGAAACCGACGGCGTTCCCCAACCTTGTTGTCTTTTTGATCTTCTACTCTGTCTGAATCATTCATAGCTTGTTCCTCCAGTATTATTAGATGTTTCTTAGATTGTTGATGGAGATTCTGTTGTCGCTTATGTGTCCATTGAGTTTTCCCCGGCGGACATGAACGCCATCAATAAATTGAAATGATAAAGATCGCAGATTGTTTAGCAATGGAGCCTTCACCGAATGGTACCATGGCGCACTCTCCTCTCTCCTTTTAAAAGTAAACTTCAAATGTCCACGGTAAGTTCCTCGTTGCAAGGTCATTTCGTTGTCTTGTGATCGAGGACACATTTCTGATTTGCCTCGTTCTCGGCTACAGAGTGACGCCAATTTTGCGGAGATCCAATCCATATTTAGAAGAGTCGTGCGACGGAATATAAATGGCTGACCAAGCGGCTCCCCTTTTTAATTTCTCTGCTTCTCTCATTTCATCAGTAGAAGCTTCTTTGTCGAAACGAATCTCTCTCCATTATTGCCGACCGCAGCGATTCGATAGAAATACACTCCACTGGCAAACCTGTCCATGTTTACGACTTCATTGTATTTTCCTGCATTCATGGTACCGTGGTTTTCCTCAAGCACTCTCTGACCAAGGACATTGAAAATGTCCAGCGTTACAGTCGAAGTCTCTTTGAGGTCGAAACGTATCGTGGTACTCGGATTGAATGGGTTAGGTCGCGTTGCCAAAGTGGGGATCACTTTGAAGGGACAAAGACCAGTAAAAATCATCGAAAATCCAAAGACTTGGGGTGAGTGCCTCAAAAAGAGGAGATTAGAACTTAGGCTGACCAGTGGAGATACTGCGAAGCTTCTAGGAATCATGCCGAATACGCTTTACCTTTGGGAATATGATATAAAGAAACCATATCCTAAAAGTTGCCTGAAGATTATTAAATTCTTAAGCTATATTCCATCCTTTCTTGGAACAGAAACCCTTGGCCAAAAAATCACCATATATCGTCTCCTCAAAGGGCTCAGTAAACGGAAACTCGCCCAGTCGCTCGGAGTGGCTGTGGAGACCCTACGAAAATGGGAGAGGGAAGAATGTGAACCGGAGGGGGAAGTAAGGGAAAAGTTAGAAAAATTATTGACCGAGATATGAAGTCTCAGATAACTAACGATGGCTTTTTGGCTGATCCGATATTTTACTTTTCCTATTCGAAGTAATATTTCCTCTCTTGGCTTTGAACTTTTGTAAGGTCTAGCCGCAGTTGTGGCAATTTGATTATTCTGGTTTGCCGAGAGATTTGTTCGTCACATCAAGTTGCTGATAATATATAGGCAGACGAAAACTATTACGTAATGTCTCAAGATAATGCTTCGCGTCCGCAGTGACAGGATTTTCGGATACGATCATCATACGTTCGCAGGAATTGCCACCTGGCCAATAAGAATACTCCATTAATTGAGAGATCGCTTCACGAATGCACGTTCTAATATCAGGGTATGTTTTGATCTCATAGTAAATGTGTTCGTTGCCATTACGAACGACGAGATCAATCCGAGAACCTCTTCCAGTATCGTTTTCCTCACCAACATTGCCTTCACCAAATTGAGATGCGAGAAGTTCAAATAGTGCCTTTTGGAGCTTGTTGTGACGAAGTGGTATCGTTCTTGTACTGCTTTTTGTTGACTGAATTGCAAAGTCAGCCTTGAGTGTAGAGCCTGATTTGAATTGGAATCCATTCTTAAGGTTTGCGCTCACGGTTGTAAGAGGTTTGTTTCCTTCAATGTATTCGTAAAGGATGAGAAGTCGATCGAAGAGAAACAAGACTTCTCTGGGATTCGCCTCATCTCTTTGTGAAAGCTTACCCCAAAAAAGAAATGTATTGAGTTTGATTTGGCTCTCGGAAACTGGCTGCGCTGGAAAGATAGGGCTCCTACCTATAGCGGAATGATACCAAAACCTGAGATCTTCAAGTTGCGCTCCGTTCTTCAAGAAAAACCGATTGAGTTTTAGAATCTTCGGTTTCAATATAAGTGGATCAGGCAGGGTCTTACTGGGATCAAGCGAAAAGGCAACTCCGTATCGAAACCACTCTTCCTGCTCGCCAGTGAAACCAATGTTGAATTGCAATTCGTTGCGACCACCTGAGTGATAAGCATAAGTATCGAAGGTAGTCTGGTCTGTAAAAATGTCGTACGATTTAACACGTGACAAGCCATGCAACTTTTGCCTTATTTCTTGGAATTGACCCATTCGATAGTCACTGGCCAGAGCATTGATTTGCTCAGCGATGTCTTTCAGAGTTTTCACGGTTCGTCTCCTTTGGGCTTCAGACCACAATTGCGCCTAACGTCCTGCCACATAACGCAGTGGCGCCGCGCTATATCTTTTTATGTCGCCCCATTGAGTGAGCACCTCGAATATAGAATGACGGCGTCGTGATGCGGAGCGTTATGTGAAGTGGCAGCCGCCTCTTTAAATATTCAACTGCAAGTTGAGTTTTGGTAATGAGTACAACTTTGATTTCTTAATAGAGTTAGGGAAACCGAGTTCTAGTAGCTCATTCTCGTATTTTCTGAACTCAACGTCGGTCATCCTCGGGTCAAAAAGGACTTCCTCAAAGAGGTCGTTGGGATTAAATCCAAACACGTACAATGGATTGGCAGGATGGTATCTTTCCTTATCAGCTTGGTAAACGAGCCTGACTTCGTTTTCGTGTGAAAACTCTGTACGTTTGTAGAGAAGCGTACGAATGTGACCCTTTGTTGAGCTATCGAATATGAATCGATTGAGATTATCAGGATCCTCGAATATGGTCTTAAGTTCTGACTCGGTTTTATACTCAACTTTTCCTATAAAGTAAGAAACGGTTGCAAAAGGGTCGTTAAGGTTGTAAAAGGAACTAAACAGTTTGTCTGCTTTTACCTTCACCCTTACTCCTACCTTGTTTGGTGAATAAATGCGCCAAAGGGCATCGGTCTCATCGGAATTTAGCGTCCAACAAAGTCCGTAAAGAAGTTTCCCTATTTCCGAGAAATGAACAGTTTGGCCATTCTTCATCTTTGCCGATGAACGGAGAATGAAGTTCTCGAATGGATCATCCCACCTTTCAGGTTTGACGAGGGTGATGGCTTGCTCTCTTACAGCTTGAATAAACCAATCCGTTGATGAATAGACCCGAAACAGTGATTTAGTGAGGTCAACTCCAAAAACATTTCCAGACTTGTACTCCATGTTCTCTTCGCTTGTCATTTTAATCAATTCCTGATGCGGCTGCCATTTTCACATAACTAACATCATGACCTACCATGTTTTTAAATCTATAACGGCAATAAAAATCAAAGCTGGTTTTATGTTTCACAGACGCTGCTCCTAACTCGACCTTAAAAGTTATTCTTCCTTTCCATGAAGTGCAAATTACGGCAACTTGATGTTTCATGGTTGTTCATAGCTGACCCCACAAGTTCAGCTAGCGTCTCGCTCTTTCTTCCTTCTACCGTCTGCCCTAAGAAGTGAAGTGATTCCCATATCAGCGGCGGCGGCAAGTCTCAAATTAATAAATAACCTGACAAGGTCAACTTGATTCTCCAACAAAGCTGTCGTGCACAGCAAAAATACGACGATGATCGCAAAAACGATAAGATACACACCACGCTTCTGCTGTGTGTCATCGAGTTCTTGCTGGCGTTGTTCGTACTCGTCTAAGATCTAGCTAGCGATCTCCAGAAATCTCTTGCCGCTTCTTTCAGGACGGATTTCTTGAGTTCAGAACCAAGGTTATCCGCAACCTCCGTGACCAGGGCTTGGAAGTCACACTGGCGAATATCAAAAACTCCTTCAACCGCCTCATCAACGAGCGCGTCTACCTTGGAAATATCGCCACCGCTTCTCTTTAGAATCTCCTCCTGAACTGATTGCCGAAATCCGGACAGCCTGTCGTAAACATCGAGCGCTTCATCGCCGGAGAAAGTCGATGCTAGCTTAGCCAGCACAGCCACGCCCGCAGGACCTTCTGAGGTAGAGAGTTTCTTCTGAAGTCCATCGGGAAGGTCAAGTAGTTTAATGTATTTACGGACTGTTGATGCGGACCAAGCAGTCTCTTGGGCGACACGTTCGTATGAGTTGTATTTCTCGTAAAGCGCTTTGAGGGCAGTCGCTTTGTCTAGCGGGTTCATATCAGCGCGATGGACATTTTCAACCAGTGATATTGTCAGCGCGTCCGCGTCATCGATATCGTCTCGAACCAAGCAAGGAACTGGGTCAAAACCGACTTTTTGACACGCCGATAATCGACGCTGACCAGCGACAACCTCGTACTTGCCGCCGACAATTGATCTCACGGTTAGAGGAAACAGCAACCCTTGCTTCCGTATGCTGGTTGCGAGCTCGTTAATCCCTGAATCCTCTTCGCCAGCTTGTAAGTCATGGCGAGTATTCTGAGAAGATAAGACAAGTAAATGCAATGGTATTTCTTGTAGGCGCATAGCAACTCCTTTGAACTAGTTAGCGGACGGGCGTGTTAGGCGCAGTGTTTTATTGGTACAACTTAAATGGAGCAATGCTTATTTGACAATTTTTTGCATTGCACCAATAAACCACAATTTCCGCCTAACGTCTGTACGAGCAACGCAGTCCCGTACCACCATCGTAATATGCAATGAGTTTGTGATTGAGCGAACTCCATCTTTCAAATCTTTTTCATAACCTATCAGCGCCGTTGCCCACACTGTTAGTTCCCGTTGTTCTGCGTGATGCCTCAAAAGCCATTTCTCAATACCTGAAATTTCCTTGCCGAAGTGCGGACCATCTTTTGGAGTCGTTGCGAAGTAGGTCTCGCAACACCGTTCAACGAATCAAGAAAGTCAGTTGTGCTACTTTGAACGATTTCGATTTGAGGCAAGAGGTGCTTAAGAGTCTCTGGGAGACCAGCGTAGTGAGGTTCGACTAAGGTTAGCTTGCGGTCGTTAGTCAACTCCAGCCAATTAGTCAGGATTTTGTTGATGTGCAGATCGCCAAGACTGTATCCTATCGTTATCAAATTGGTGAAATAATTGAGTCTTTGCTCGAAGAATTTTAGGAACTCCGGGGGTGCATTTTGACTTATTCTATTGTCAAACTTGTAAGCACCAGCAAGCAACCTTCTTCTCAAAAACTGCATCTCTCCCAAGTCATCCATAAAAGCAATCTCATTAGTTGCTTTTACTGGCTGACCATTCTTTAAATAAATCAATTCTGTGTTCGCTGCTTTGAGTGCCAAGAGCCAGCCAGAAAGACCCTTGCCAAGGGGGCGAATTTTTAGATAGTCAAGTTTATCTTGGTATCCGAAGACATCGAGAGCCCCATGAATTTTCAAGAGATTGATTCCCTTCGCGCCGTCTTGAAGAAAATGAAAAGCAAATTTGTCAAGGTCATCTCTTGAGAAATGCTCGAACTCGAGTTCGCCAACTTTTTTGCCCTCTGAATCTCGTCTTGGAACCCTTATCACTTCAGATGAAAAACCAGAGCTGAGAGGTATGCCGAATTCTTCCGCTATCATTTCGACAAGCAGATCGTGATTGAGTGAGAAAATCCAAAGAGGTGATTCTTCAGAAGCTAACTTCTGAAGTCCATCATAAAATGGCATTGATGCTTTGAAATAGACGGAATTTTTTATGTGACGGAAATACAGTAACCAATAAACCATTTCTGTAAGCCAGACGTACAACTTATAAAATTGTTCTCTGAAGCCTTGATCAACTTGACGAGATCTGGTCTGAAGATTACCTAGAATATTCTCATAATGGAGTTCTCTATTGATTAGCAGAGTAGATGCAGCGTCAAGCACGGTAGCGTGATAGCCACCTCCTCCTTTTATCCATTCTTCATTCAAGGAACGAAGTTTAGCCGGGGTAAGCCAATTCTTGAGTTCAGCAGTAAGATGCCTGGTCAACGGCAAACCGCTTTCGGCAGAAAAACCCGCTCCGATTAGTATGGCTCGTTTCATTTTCGCATTTATCAATTAGTCAGCAAGCAAAACATTGGAGTCAACGTGACGTGGCAACAGGTCGTGTTGCCGCCAAGATTCAAGCTCCTGATGTACCACGCCTCTGAGGTGAGCAACCCCGATAAGCACGATGAACTTTTGAAAATCATCATTGCGTTTTGGGAATCTTCTGAAAGAAATCAATCAGCCGATCCGCGAAAGACTGGATGAAGACAAGAAGTCCTGCATGAAAGCGATGCCCTGGCCAGCGGGTAAGGACAAAAACAAGCAATATCGCAAGCGAATCCATGAAGTAAAAGAATCCGAAATTGTGCTTGCCTGCTTTGATACTTGTCTCAACGGTGGCTGACATCGTCGAGCCTTTCCCCAGCGATGCCAAGAGTGAAGCCACAACGAAAATACCACCAGCGACGGCACAGATTCTGAGAAGCCAACTAACCGCCCCAAAGATAAAGCCTGTAGTCATTGCGTCTACTTCCTCGCCATAACTCCACAGAAAGACAAGCAGAAGGACCATCGCAAGAAGCCGCAAGAGCTGTCCGGTTGTTTTGATGATGGCAATAAGAAATTTCTTGAGTAGGTCTGCAATCGTATGTACCGCAATGTTCAAAAAGTGAGCTATGAAATCGGTCGCCTTTGAGAGTAACACGAGGGTATAGTCCGCCGACCTGCTGAGCCATGCAGACGCCTGCTCAAGGGATGAGATGATTTGAGAAAGAAATCGCTCGACACGTTCGAAAAAATTCACTTCTACCTCCTATACTTTGCAGTCGCTCTCACCGTTGGCAATATAATAAATCACGCCCGTTATTAATAGAACGGGCGTTTGTTTGCATTTATCGACGAACCATGTCAATTGCCTCTTTGAAAACTGAGGCAATTTCCTTGATGCCTTCGATGATGCCGCGGATGCTCTCTTGAACCTCTCGGTCAATATAGCCGTAAAGATTCCTAATGATCTTCATGAGTATCTCCTCGGTTTGGTTAGCGATCTGTCGATCCACGAAATGATTCCTAGACCGACAATTACCAGCCAAAGAGAAAATACGTCACCTGACGAGCTTTGCTTAGTGTAGCATATTGTTCTACGCACGTCAAATTCAATGGGGTGCATTTTAGACTGAAGTGTAAATTTCGCCCACCTTATTCTCTAATGACCTTTATTGCTACGCTGAAGACATGGAAAACATCCGTTCCATGAAACGCGGCGAGTGGTACTGGGTCGATAAGGTGGTGATCCAGAAATACACGAAAGTAGTGGGACGTCTGCCTGTCTTAGTGTACCACTTCCTGGCGAGTATGGCTGACCAAAACCAGATCTGTTATCCCTCCCAGGGATACATTGCAGAGCACATCGGTTGTTCCCGGTGGTCGGTCAATAAGGCAATCAAGAAACTCAGGCAAGCTCAGTTGATAACCTGTGCAAAAGCTGTAGGAAAAGGGAACACATACTATCTTCTTCCCCCTCAGATGTTCCCTCACGGCACAGGGGGTGTGAGATCAGAAGCAACTGACCTGTGTGAAAAGGAGGACACAAACAATAATAAGTAACAAGATATATATAACAACAAGTATTGTTTGTGATCTTTAAACTTACAACGATTCAATAATGAGATTGATAGAAGAGATAGTGCATAGCTACAAAGAGAGACCGTTATCTATGTATGGTGAAAATCTTGAGCGAAAAATCAGTCCGTATATAAAACAAAAGAGGTCTGAGCCTCGAAAAGGACCCAGACCTAATGTGATCTTCTGCGGTTATGAAAACACTGTTACTTGATAAGGATCATCTTCTTTACCTGATTTACCCCCGGCGCAGTGATGCGATAGAAGTAAATGCCGCTTGAGAGGCTTGAGCCGTCGAAACTGGCGCTGTGTATTCCCACGTCTTGGTACCCATCAATTAGTGTTGCCACTTCTCTGCCAAGTATGTCATAGACCTTTAAGGTCACATGGCCGTTTGCCGGTAGATTATACGTAAGTGTTGTCGTAGGATTGAACGGATTCGGGTAGGCTTGCTCTAGGTAAAATCCAGAACCAGTGCTTTTCTCGACAGCTATCGGCTGATTTTGTTTTTGAGACTTGCTGAGTCCGATCTTCTGACCGAACAGCATCTTTGCCACGGAGGTGATATTTTCATTCGGATATGCAGTGGTCAGCCTCGACAAATAGAACTCCGCTTCTGAGGTATCATGAGCTACCACCATGTTATATTCAACGAGGTCGTACAAGGCCGCTGGCTCGTGTATAGAGTCCGGATAATTCTGTACAATGTAGGAATTGTACTTGCTGGCACTGACAAAATCTTTTGAAAGTGCCACCTCGCGAGCAAGAAGTCTTATCGCAAACGGTCTAAGAGAGTCTCCTGCGGGTCTGCCTGCAACGTTATTCAGAAGGCTTACTATGTTTTTGTATTGTGAACTGTCAGTATGATTTACAAAGCCGTCATAGAACAGTAGTGCGAGGGGTGAATACTTGTTATCATAATTCCCGTTGATAATCGTTTCGAGCATTGACTTGGCGCTGGTAACGTTTCCCGATTCTCCTGCTGCAACCGCCTGCGAGAATTCATTCGCCGTTTGACTGGTATCGGGCAGTTGTGAACTGTTAGCCAAACGAGAACCTGTAGCAATATCATATGCATCGCACCCTGCATTATTTGGATCCGAACTCAACGGGTTCGCGACAAGTACTGTGGATGTGCCATCCTTTAGGTAGTTCGGTCCACCGCCCCAATAATTGTTGTCGGCTAAGATTGTAGAGTGGTTGGTTGCATCTAGATACGGATAGTTGGTTTCGCAGAGGGTGTTATAGCCACCGTCCAGGTCATACCCCATGTAAATGACCGAATAGTTCTCGGCTGCGACATTAGGCTCACCGTTACAATTGATGACGTTATATCCTCTCATCTGGTAGCCTTCTGTCGGCTCTGTCCAGATATTGACTTCATTGCTCGATGTCGCCACGATACAACCGTAAAGGTCGGTTGCTCGATTAAAAGAATAGGATGGCACCGCATTATTGCAATACATCGTGTATCCATTGTTGTTGAAAGTATTCCCTCTATAGTAAGCTTTAGTAGTAACGTTACTTGCATAGATTCCATAACCTGAGTTGTTTTGAATTACGTTGTTGAAAATGGAGTCGCTCGAAGCGTAGCAATAGACCCCCGTAGAATTGTTCTGGATGGTACAGTTTGCGACATACACGTCTGAGTTATTTTCATATATGCCATCCGAAGCATTTTGAATCGTGGCGTATTTAATTGTACTTGAGCTAGTCGAATTGTTAAATTGTATTCCGCCCCACGTGCCGCTGGAGCTGGTGAAAGTGATGGGATTTGTAGGAGTGCCAACGGCCGAGAGAGCACCGTTCACAATCAGTGAAGCTCCGTTCGAAAAAGTGATGTGTGTGCCTGGAAAAAGCTCAAGCACTGTACCACTATTAACCGTAAAGTTTGAAGTAAATGTCAAATTAGTGAATCCAAGATCGTTTATTAACGCCTGCCCATTCGGAGTTCCCCAGCCTGTACACAGGTCGTATCCACCGGTGGAAGTAAAATCAGATCCACTGCCGGACCATTTATTGGTACCATAACCGGTTGGAATATCATGGAAATCAGGAGCGTATCCCGATCCATGGCCGATTCTATAAATTGCGGGATTGATAAAACCGATGAAACTTTCACCGTTGGCTACCTCTTGTTGATTCACCATCGCAGTAAATCCCGCCCACAGTGGCGCAGCGGCACTGGTACCATTTCCGATTCCACCGTTTCCGTCCACGTACTCATAAAGGCTGTCTGCAACGAGGGCTACATCGGGAACGTTGCGCCAGCTTGATGAGACCTGATTGTTCGACGGATTGGCACCATGCTGCCAACTGGGAATCGAGTACAAGTTGCTTACTCCGCCGGAGCTTCCTTCGAATGCATAGTTGAGATAGTAATAAATGTCAGGATTCCAAACTACTTCAGATACATACGATCCGCCGGGACCGGTTGTTCTCAGTTCAGTTCCTCCAACTGATGTAACATAGGGATCGTCAGCGGGAAAACCGAAATAGGAATAGACTGTATCTCCTCCGCTAATCCAAGTAGAGTTGGTCACGGCATCTCCATCTCCAGAAGCCTGAAAGAATGATTGGCCATCTGCTGCCATTTGGAGAAAGCTATTGTCAGCTGTAGCGTCTTCCATATCCTCATTGCCAGATGTAAGGGTCCATGAACAGCTGAACTGCTTGATGTAGTTATCGTTTACCATCTCAGCGAGAATATCATTAAAGTGCCCCTCAAGAGTGTAAGGTGAACCAGTCGTTTCATAGGACACAATTTTTGACAGATTGGGGGCCATAGCCATCGCCATTTCGATATCCAGCGTCACTTCATTTTCATCTCCCAGTGGATTGCCATTGAATCCATCTACTAAAACGGTGTCGACGGTGGGAGGATTATTTGTTAGCCCCGTATTGCTTTCGTAGCTCGAGATATCGCCGTAGTAGAACCCGTCAAGCTCCAACAACCCAACTGTCTGTCCGGATCCGGTCAGCGATACTCCCGGAGCATAAGCTGCTCGAATATCTTTTGAAGCATATAAGCCATTCATCGAGCCCGTGTTGTTCAACGGTGATGCCGCGCCGTTTCTTGACAGCGGAGTAAATTTCGCATGCGAAACAACGACAATGTCGTTCCTCAACCCGCTGATGTGAGCAATGGGTGTGGTCACATTGAGAGTCGGTTCCGAATCTGGTGCGTAGAACGTACCTTTTCCTGATGGGTGATTATAAACCATCATCGTCAAGTGAAATGCGTTTTCGATCTCGCCGACTGTTCCACTTGCATCGATCAGCATCCGATTTGGATATGTCTTCGTCACTGTGAAGCCATTCGCTTCCAGATAGTTTACTACTCCCTGATAATCCGCTTGTGAAGGAGTGAATTGAGCCGTGAATTCTGATGGCGTCAGCCATTGATGGAAATTGGTGCTTCCGGGAGTGTAAAGCTGTTGAAGCAGGTTTGTCAGTGCCTGCTGATTTTGCAAGGACAGCCCAATCCCAAGAGTTATGATTTTTGTGCTGTCGAGACGGGCGATTGGGCGCAGCGCAAGTTGCTTGATGTATCCGGGAATACACCCGTGTACGGTTTGCTGTGCTTCTATATTGGCACAGATCCCAACTTGGAATAAGATAAGTGCGAACAGTATAAGGAATCGTTTTATTCTGGGTGTTTTCATGATAACTTCCTTTCAACTTTTGAAAATCGATGAATAATTTGTTAATTGTTGATGGCAAATAAAAAAGGACCTCTTCTCTTACAAAAAGAGCGGGGTTCTTTCCCTATGTTTGCCTTATCTGCTGCGGGGGGCGCTGCAACGTCCCCCATGGCTTTATGAACTTTAGCATATCATCCTCCTTTTGCTTTTTGTGACAATTCGTTTTTAGTGCCCTGGCCAGAACCAGGTAACACGAAAAGTGAATAGCGCCAAACGCTGCCTGTGCTGTTCGCAAACAGGTATGAGCGGTAAACATAAAGTTCACTTGCTCCGCCATCGCCGCCTTCGGTTGGTGACCCAATCGATATATTTATCCAAGCGGTGCCTCCATCACTTGACGCAAAGATGCTGGTGTCTGTTCCGGCGAATAAATATGAGCCACTGGCGCAGACCGCTCCGACCCCATGATCAGGCAGAGTTGCATCGGCATGTTGCCAAGAATTGCCGTTGTCCGTCGAGATGAACACACCACCAGTCCAAGGTTGCCCGATTTTATTGAACGCCGCTGCAAAAACGTCCGCGCCGATACTCGCAAGTCCAATGAACGAGTAATCCGTTGTGTTGACCGTAGTCCAACTTAGGCCCTCATCTGTAGATCGGTAAATACCGAAGCCGTCAGTGGTCGCAAAAAGAGTGTTCTCGGTTATAACAAGGGCGGTGATGGGTGGCGCATGTCCTGTGTATATGTCAGGGATACCTACATTGTCATCTCGCCATGTACTTCCTTCGTCTGTGGTCACGAAAACTCCATGGTAGGTGCCGACAAAAATATTGCCCCCAAGAATCGAGAGGCAGTTTATATCCTCTGAGTTGTCGGAATCGTTCTCGGGCCAGCTTATTCCTTCACTGCTCCACGTTATTCCATTGTCGGACGACCTGTAAATCGCTCCTCTGTAGCAGTCACTCACACCTGCAAGAAGGTATTTGCCATCGCCTATAAAAGTGATAGGCGCCGCAGTATATAGTCCGTTAGTATAGTATCCGTTGTCAAAATGATTATAGACGTGAAAAGTTGTGTCCAGTTTCCATGTCAAGCCATCATCTGTTGACAGGGAGATGTAAGCCTGTGAGCATGGAGCGCAGTAAGTACTTGCGAGAAGATTCCCTCCACTTGCATAAAAGTGGTTTACATTGGAAACTCCAACTCCCTGTGTCCAAATGGAACCGCCGGAGCCTACTGGATTATTCTTGCAACCGATAAATAGAATGGCAGAAAGGAACAAGATTAAATATACTTTAAAACGTTTCAAGAGCACCTCGACAATATTGTTTATTTCCTAGCTTAAAAAGAGAAGAACCGTTTGCTGTGCAAAGTCAAGGATTTAGTGGAAACGAACAGACGTGATATCAGCACAATGCTAGCCGCATACAATCCAACCGAAAGAACCGGATTAGCCCACCCGACTACCCTTCTTAACGTTAACATGGCGGCCCTCTTCTCTTTATCGACTCACCTGAAATCAAACCCTCATTATGAAATGATGAACCAGTTGTGTCATTGATTGTGCTCAAATTTGATAATCCTCGGTGCGATATGGTATCGGCCCAATCACCCCGATTAGTCCAAAAAAGTCGAGCACGTTTAGAAATATGCTTTGTTAGAAAGATACAAAGGTTTAGAAAATTCACGTCGGGGAATATCTCGTACGATGAAACTTCCGGAGTGATTTGCGCAGACTCAGATTTAACTATACCTCCGGTCTTTTGCACAACTTCCGCATTGATCATGATAGGGCACAACATTAGCGTGACTATTACCCCGAAGAACGCCAACAAAAGAATAAACCCACTGCATCCCTTTGAATATCCAGCTTGCCTTAATGGCTCAGCTCTTACCAATCCTACCTGCATTCTTTCCACCAATTTTTTCGTGTTTCGAACGTCAACTGTAAAATGACTGAACGAACAACATTCACCCTCTTTCCCCGAATCTTGCGTCATTGATTTCATAACCATTCAATCGAAAAAACTCCAAGACACAATATTTTTTGAATTTAAAAATAAGCTTTGTGAATGTCAAGGATATCCCAACATTTCAATATTACTTAACATTCATTCAAAGATTACTTACGCGAATTAATGTACATGTCGCTGAATCAACAATACGTCTTATTTGCATGTGTACATTCCAGACATCACTTATTATTATGACAAGGACCATGCCGCACTTTTTGCCGCCAGAATATTGAAATCTAAGTGGTAGCCAAGCAAATTGAGTAAGCCTTTACACGCTTGAGTAATCAACGACTTGTATACTGGGAAAATATGAAACTCTACAAAGAGATAGAAAAGGAGATGAAACCAATATGGGCCGGTTATCTGAATAGTGAACAACAGGCTCACCATTAATTCTCCCCTCCGTCACTTTTTTCCTCCTTTCCTACTAATCCTCTTTCTGCGATAATGTCTTTACGAGTTCACTGAATGGCAAAAGTTGCTCAATGGGGCAAGTTCGAATAGCGTTCAGACTCCGCCGCAGCAAAGGAATTTTGGTTTGGAAAGACTCAAAAGCCCTTTTCTTTCCTTCATCATCTTTAGGTTCGAACTCCTTCGAAATCTCAGGAGCGATTTGGACCATGTGCGCGATCTCGGAAAGCGGATAAACGAGATCGATATTGAGCTTTTTGTCCATCAGGGTCAGGTTCGAACCGAGATTCTCCGTAATGGACTTCTTCTGTGCCATGGTGCCTTCTCCGAACCAGAACCCGGCATAATAGGCGAACTTCAGGGTATCTATTGCGGCATCGAGAGAGCTGACCGATTGCTCTTGGGAAGCCTTGCCCTCAAGTTCTTTGAGTTGTCCTTCAATCCGTGACCTCTCCGCAATTGCATCTTCATTTGTCATAAGCGTCCATCCGCTCATCTCCTGCCTGATGATAAACCGGTTGATCTCCTCAAGTTCTTCCTTGAGCCTTGTTTTCTCCCGTTCAACTCGTGAGCCAGTTTGCCGTTCCAGTCGCTTTTCGTCTTTGTCCTCTTCCCTCATCTCTTCGATACCCCAATTAAGATACTTATCCTTAATACTAATGGTTCGTAATTCATTCCTGATTGTCTCCTCAAGCTCCTCGGCATGAACTGACCGCTGCAAGCAGTGAGGATCCTTCCGCTTGGTACAGTGGTAATAGACATAGTGCAAGAGTTTCTTGCCGTTCATATCTTCAATACGGGTATTGCAGGATGGGCATTTATCCCGATTCTTCGAAGCGAACTTCTCCTTGCAGATGCCGCAGATAACTTGCCACTTCTCCTCGGCGGTGACTTGGGCTTTGCATTCACCACATTGAATTAGGCCGGAATAAGGGAAGAAGTGAACTCTGTATTGGGATTTCATGGGCCTTCCCAATATCGCCTGAGCTTTCCGGTATTCCTCTTCGGATATCATGGGACGGTGGCTACCTTTCACGAGCTCCTTCTTTCCGGTATCCGAGTTCTTCCAGAGGTATGAGCCGTAATAGAAGGGGTCAGTGAGGATTTTGTATATATGCGACAGGGACAATGATTTCCCACCCTTCTTCCTTGTTTCCCTCGTCCTGAGACGCAAGTCATCTTTGGCCATCTCCTGTATTTGCCTCACAGAATACTCCCCTGAAAGGAACAAGTCCCAAAGCTTTCGAACGAGGGGGAACCGCTCCTCATCGACCACGATGTCACGCTCTCCTTTCTCTTTCAGTTTGCTATTGAGATACCCGATGGGAGCTACGCCAGGCCGCCATCCTCTCCTGACTTTTCCCTGGAGTCCACGTTTCACGTTGATGCTCTTGTTGTCGTTTTCGAGCTTTGCCTGACCGCAAAGCAGGGCCAGCATGAACTTGTCCATCGGAGTGTTCCAGAATATCTGCTGGTTCGTGATGATCGCATGGAGTCTCCCTAAATCCATTAGGTTCACGAGAGAAGCGGTATCAATGGCATTTCTTGATAGCCTGTCAGCATGCCAGCACATGATGGCGTTGGCTTTTCCTTGGGCAATTTGCCTGATGAGCTTAGTATTGAACCCGATCCTTCCCGGCTCCTTGGCGGTCTTCGCCTCCTCAACATCATCAAGAATCTGAGAGGGTTCGACGCCTAAATGTTCCCTCAGGCTGAGGATGGCGGCTGCCTGGTCAGGCAATGAGGCGATCTGCCGTTCGTCTCCTTCCGTGGACTTCCGGCGGTATTGGATAATTATGAGTTTCTTTATGTCTCCTTGCATGGTTTGGCCCGATTATCAGCTAGGCTCGACTTTTTGTAAAGAGCCCAGAGAGGTTCTATTTCCTTGACTATTTCATGGTACAGGGTCTCCTTTTCAGGAGGGATGGGGATACATACGGCTTTGACTCTTTCAAGGAGCCAGAGACCCGCGTCCAAGGTGTGGGCATCGGAAATGTCGATGCCATCCTCTTTGAAAAGCTCTTTCAGTTTTTCCAACCGCTCTTGGGAGATCATGATAGTCTCCCTTAGTTTCAGATATGGGTGGGGGAGATATAAGGAGGGAATAAATGATGAAAGTGGATATTTTGCCATCCGTTAAGATGATGAGTCAGAAAGCGGAAGAAAAGGATGAAAGAGACAAAAATTAATGTGCCAATACTGGTACGGCAATTAAGTTTCTTACATTTCTATACGCTCCCTTGTAGGCATACACTTTTTATGGTTCTATAATACATATGAATAAGAAATCTGCTCTGATTCTAATTTTGACCTTTGCCATCTTGCTCGCGGGACTGACGACTTATTTTGTCTTGAAAATAAGACCGCAAAAAACAACGGTACCGACCAAAAATTACATGGATATTACAAGTAGTACCCCTGTACTACCACAAAGTACATCAACCCAAGTGATCTCTCAGAAATCATTTTCCGAAACCGCTTCGACAATTGAGATGGGTCAGTCAGCAACCTATTCACTCCCAGTATGTGGTGTTAGCTTAGCGGTTAAATCTACCACCACGGAAAGAACAGCAACGATCATGCAGGCAAAGGATGGGCAGTTCGACATCCGTATCGGAGATTCCACATCTACCGCCCCCACTTTTGCTGTTACTTGTATGCCAAGAATAATCACGGATTTTGTATTTTCCGATATCGCCACGTACATAGGCATGAATGGGGGTCCGCCATCCATAGTCAACCCAGATGATTACGGAATCTTTGATCAGCAGACACTTCCTTACATCCCCAAGCTTTACCTTGAAACGGAGAAACCGTTTGCGCCGGGATCAGTTGAACTAGGATTTCAGAGCAAGTCCTGGTTGTATGATTTCTATTTCACAAATCCCGAACAAGCCACGAACCAGAACAGTTTCATAATATCAGTAAGTCCGAATGATGTTGGGAGCGTGTACTGTCAGGAAAGAAAAGAATTTGCTTCCGACAAGCCAACCATAAGCAACACCGACTATAGCGATGTCTTGGTCGTTGAAAACACTAATAGCTCTTCTTCAGTCGCAATTGGAAATTACTTCGTGAGCAAAAGGAACATACCGACCGTGAACATCGCTCACATCAAAACATCGACAGAAGAAGAAATAAACGATGCCGAGTTTCAGGATCTTCGTTCACAGATCGAATCGTACATTTCAGCTAATGATCTGGAGAACAAAATAGACTATATCGTTACCACAAAAGGAGTTCCCTTGAAAGTTGCTAGGAGTGGATCGGATGTCAGTTTGGAAAATCCAAGTGCGATGACCAGTAACCAAGGTTCTGCTTCCGTCGATAGCGAGCTAACTTTGATATTTTCTTCGGCGAGTTCCTCGATTGGTCAAGCCGGTCCGGTGCAATCTCCTTATTACTTTGAGAATTATCTGACGCTAACTCCTTTCAGCAGGGCAAAATACGGAATATATCTCGTAACCCGACTGGATGGATACACTGTACCTGAGGTGGAAAAGATCATTGATGAAACGAGTACTCCGGTACCATTTTCTTCATCGACCAAATTTGTTTTTGACGAGGGCCCCTCGAAGTACTTTGATCTAAATGATGAAATGACAAATATCGCTGGCGGGTTGCAGAGCTGCGGTTTCGATGTGGTAGACACAACATCCACGTATCTCACAAACCAGCAGGACGTCATAGGTTATGTGAGCTTTGGCAGCAATGATCCCACGGCCGCGAGCACCACGGTGAATGCTGACCCTCAAAATACGTGGCATGCGGGTGCCATCGCCGTAACTTTCGTATCAACTTCCGCGAGATCATTCAATTGGCCTTCTATATACGGCCAATCTCTCATAGCCGATGTTATTGCGGAAGGGGCAACCGGTGCAGAGGGGTATACCTATGAACCGTACACATCGGCCATGCCGAACTTGACGACGCTCTTCACCGCTTACACGAGCGGGTACAACCTAGCCGAAAGCTTCTACGCAGCCTCACCATATCTTTCGTGGATGGGTGTGGTCATCGGCGATCCCAAGGCAACTATCGTGGTCGCTGATTAATTTACAGTAAAAAGCGATAACTGCAGCCTATCGTCGTTCAGACAGCTTGCGTTCTGAAAGTGACAAAGCCTCCGCACGAACTCATGGTGGGACTCGAACCAGCGGACTTGCAACGAGACCCTACTTTATCAGCATCATTTGTTTGACCGACACAAATCTTCCACCATCATTGCCGACAGCAACGATCCGGTAGAAATACATTCCGCTGGTATACTGTGCCATGTTTACGTTCTTGCTGTATCTTCCAGCGTTCACCGTACCATAGTTCTCTTCTAATACCCTCTGCCCGAGAAGATTGTAAATATCTAAAGTCACAACCGATGGTTCTTTTATATCAAACCTTATCGTTGTGCCCGGATTGAATGGGTTTGGATAGTTTTGGTAGAGTGTGTAAGTCTTCGGAACAGCAACGGTGACTGAGAGTGTTGTCAGGTCTTTTGTTGTTCCGTCAGTTGCCACGCTCTGTATCTTGTACTGGTAAGTTAAACCAGAGGTTACCCTGTCATCGGTGAAATCATAAGCCCTGCCCGTGCTGCACGTCCCGAGCCCCCTCAGGCTATCGTTATTAGTATAGCCGGATATCAATCTGAACGATTCGGTCCCAGGATCGAGCCGAAGTATATCGAAACCTGCGTTGTTCACCTCAGACTGTGTTCTCCATGACAGGGCTACGGTCTCGGGCGACAATGAAACGCCAACGAAATCGGCAGCCTGAACGGCAAGAGAATTATCATGCGGTATGTCTATGAAATTGCTGAACCATGATGTTGCCAATACAGTTCGGTGACGCCATTCAAAGTTCCAAGCACTATTGGAATTAGGAGGGGGAATATATGCCGATTCGGTAACCGTAATAGTACCGTCACTATTAACACTTTCCACGACAGCCACATGATCGTGAGTAACACTTTGCGCTATAGAATGAACTGAAGGCGTAGGATTTACAGGAAACCTGTTCGCAGCATCATCAGCCCATTTTGCGGCATCGTTGTAAAAATATGCAAGTTGTGCCGGTGTGTAGCCTAGTTGCAGCATTCGTCCATAGACGTACCAAGTGCAGTTCCCTAAGCAACTGCTCTCGAAGTCGCTTGCTTCTGGTGTTGCAGTGGGTGCTTCTCCACTTTGAACGAAGATATTTTTTGAAAGGTAGTTGTTGCCATTCACCGGGCTGTAATAACTGCTTGCAAGGTCGGGTTTTGGGATATCTCCTGCCAGAGGCGCAAGAGCTATATAAGACTCTGCACTCCATCCTAATACAATATTCAGAGATGGTGGTTCCGAATCCCATTGTATTTGCCACCAGTTCCCTGTGTAATAGGGAGGGTTACTACCGTCAGTGTAGACCGGAGGTCCGACAATCGTTCCGTGCACGCCCTCCACTTGATAAAAAAGTATTGACGATTGAGGAGGGGTACTTCTCACTGGCAGATCAACTTCGCCCGCGATAACCCTTGATCCCTTTCCGAAAGTAGTTGAACTAACGCCGTTACCTTGGAGAGTGATAGTCCATGGACTTCCCCAGTTTGTTGCGTTGTCCGTGAATGGCCACGATTCGCTGGCACCACCCGCCGAGGTCGGTGTAAATGTGAAATTAAGGGTAGTGCTACTTCCCGGAGATAAATCCAGGCTTTGACCGTTAACGATCTGGAACGGGGCTGTCGGAAAATTCGAACCAATCACTAGACTAGCTGTTGACTGGGATTCATTAGTGAAGGTAATCCCCAACGTCTTGCTTTGCCCGACGGTTACACTCCCGAAGTCCAATACGCTATTGGGGTTCACAAGCATTACTACCTGCGTCACCTGAACCGAGAAACTCTGATAAGACGACCAAGAGCCGTACAAACCCGCACTATTCTCAGTCCTTGCTTGCCACTGGTGACTACCAGCATTTAATGTTGGTGAATAGGTTGTCTGCGCCCCATTATTGATGGTTACCCAATTTCCATCAATGTTAAGCTGGTATCCGATGGCTCCACTAACACTGTTCCAGTTTAATGACACCAATCCTGGCGACGTAGCAACATTGACGATCTGGCCGTTTATGGGAGAGACGAGAGTGGGCGGTAATAGCACAGCATTTATTTGAAAATAGTAGTCCCCTGTGGTTAAGCTTGATGCTGTACCATTGAACGCCTGCATATTCCAGCGATAGGGATGTCCGTTTGTCAATGTCTGAGTTGAGTAGGTTGTGGGGGCACTTATTATATACTGCGACAGGACGCCAGTATTAAGATCACGAATGTATAGTCCATATGATGTCGCGATACTCACTGAAGACCACATAAATGTCAGTGTAGTAGAAGTGAGAGTAGGGCCTGGACTGGAATTACTTCCCGGAGAAGTCAGGGAAGGAGCTGGAGGAGTAACGAGGGCCATACCATCTTGAATAGACCACCCATTCAGACCTGTATGCCAGCTGACATCGTACCACACGTAGGAAGTTCCCTGATACGTGGCAATTGTTGGCCCGTTGATAATTATCCCCGTTTGACTTGAAGGTTGCGTTCCAACCAAAGTACCAGCTGCCGACAATCTCACATTGAGAGTTTGTGATCCGACCTGAACGGTATTTCCGATAGAATATAGTGGTGTCTGGGAAAATACTACCCCGTTGAAGAGCAATACAAGACTAATTAATTGGTAAAACTTACGCATTACTTTCTCCTTCGTCGCTTGTTCTGATTTGTATGAAACCATACATAATCTGAAACACCACCTAGGCGACACCCACTACAAATTAATTTCGTTACATTCGTCAAAGGAATCAAGTATCTCATTGGGTCAAACCCCAACTCTTGGTTAAACCATAACCATGGAATGTTTTAAGTTTAACGAGTCCGCAACTCATCTATGATTGAGTAGTGCAAATCCAAGCCGAAACAAAATAATAGCCCCACCATCATTGTGAGGCTATTTCTTTATCGAATCTTTTTTCGGGCCTTCGCCCGCGATCAGAACTCCCTCCCGATCTCATCCAGAATCTTCTCCGCTTCTCTGATCGACCAAAGCATGTCATTGAAATGTTTGGCTCCTAAAGTAAGGTCCTTTGAGCTGTAATATCCAGTTTCATCTTTGATCTCGGAAAAGGTGACATACCTTTTGGCAGACCTGATCGTCTCGCAGACGAGCGCATGAATCCTGAAGTTCGAGAACTGAGTCCGGCAGGAACATGGATCATATCCATACACCATACCTGGCTCATTGTCCCATGTCTCGTAACTCACAAGCTCCATGGTCTTTAAATCAAAGACAAACTCAAGGGCTTCGCATTTCTTGTGAGGGTAAAGGGTTATCCCTTTAGTGTGAGTGTTAATGTGGAACTCAGGGTGTTTTCCTCTCCTCAAAGCATTCCGTACCTTTTTCGAAAATGTCGTGTCGAATATCTCAAAATATCCGTTGCACTTTTTCCTGACCATCTTCGGGAAGAATTCGATCTTGTCCTCCTTCATTTCTTCTTTCGAAGGGACGTATTCATACCCATGCCCCCAGTTCGGATATAACTTGCCTTTCAAATCCTGATCGATGAGCTTCGTCGGCCAGTGGAGCACCGAAGCTCTAACTGTCATAACCTTAACGAGTGCGTCTATGGCCTCGATACCCTTCGCCTTTCCTGCATAGTGGATCGTGATTCCCATAATCTCATCTCCTTTCTCTCTTTTTTTGATGAACTGAGGTTCATCGTATCAAGGAGACTATGGTCACGTAAGGAGGGTGAATTTTACTATAGCGGCAACTCTTTATTTGCCAATTTACTTTGGGCAAACCGAAATCGCTTTAGGTACTTTATGTTTTGTCGAAAATGAGATTGGGGTTTGGGGAGAATAAAAACCAGCCCGTTGGTGAGGCTGGTTAGGAAGCATTATTTGATTGGCAACGGTTGAAGTAATGCCTTGAGTGCGTTCCTTGTGCTCCTCATCGCACTAGCCGAATCGCCCTCTCCGCGATGTCTTTCCTGATCCGGATGCCGAATATCGTCTGCCAGTAATTGAGGACGTTGGGGAACCAGCTGCCCCTCCGGGGATTCTTCACGATCTCGACAATCTCCTTGCGTGCATACGCCCTGAAAAGCCACTGCACGTCCTCCCACTTCCCGTAGTTCAAGACCTGCGTCACGATGTACTCCTTGTCGGTACGGAGGTCCAAGCTCTCCGGGTCATACGACCAGAAGAGCCATTCCATCGATTTGGGGATTTTCCTCTCGCTCTTATGCATGGTTTTGGTACCGTTTCACTTCATCAACAATGCGTTTCTTGACCTCGTTCCAGGAAACCGGTTGGAGCATCCTGAGCTTCCTCGCCTGCTTTTTCTCCGCGTCCGCGAAATAGGTGAGACTGCGAAGCCCCACGTAGATGTTGAACTCGGGGTATTTCTTTTTGGTGAACTTAAGGATCTCTTCCAAGGAAAATTCCCGGAGGAGAAAGTACAGATCGATGAAATCTCGCTCCGTACCACGGCCGGTCACGGCAAGAATTTTCATCGCGGCGATATCTTCCTTCGATGCAAGCTTCACGCCTTGAGTTTCTCTCAACGGTTTGATGAGTTTGTACGGGTACCGGAAAAAGCTCGCTGCGACCTTATCAACCGTCACGATGAGCGTCCCCTTGTCTTTCTGCAAAAGGACGACTTCCTCAAAATTTGCCTCAAGCTTCTTGAGGAGCACCTCCGGATCGAAATCCTTCTTCGTATAGAAATCGAAGTCGAGGGACGTCCGGTGGCCGATCTGGAGTGCCAGGGCGGTGCCGCCGGCTAGGTAGAAGCCGTAGCGGTTCAAGAAACCGAACTTGGGGAGGAGTTTCTTCCTTCTCGCATCGAGAATTTCTGAATGCATTGTCTTCATTTTACCAAAGAATCGAGAAAATAAAAAGGCGTTCTTAACCTCCCGTGTACCGCGAAATCTCGATTGCGCGTGAAAAGTCTCCGCTCTTCCGACCGCCTCAGGACCCTTCGCCGTGCCAGCATAGTGGATCGCAATATCCATCGTATTCTCCTTTCTTTTTTGATGAACTGGGGTTCAGCGTATCAGTGGGAAGATGGCGACATAAGGCGGGCAAAATATACGGAGGCGGCAATTTCCCTTTCTGTTACTTGTATCGGTACGAATTGATTTATATATTTTTCCGTAATCTTCTTAGGAGGGATTTGAAATGAAATATGATGGATCAAATGGACAAACCAAGTCTGTCGGCATCTGGATAAGGGTCTCGACCGAAGACCAAGCAAAAGGCGAAAGCCCTGAGCACCACGAGAAACGGGCCAAATATTATGCCGAGTCGAAGGGCTGGGACGTGAAAGAGGTGTACCACCTTGAAGCTGTGTCGGGTAAATCGGTCAAGGAACATCCCGAAGCTCAAAGAATGATGAGTGACATCAAATCAGGTCATATCGCAGGACTCATATTCTCCAAGCTCGCCCGTCTTGCTCGTAATACGAAAGAGCTTCTGGAGTTCGCCGATTTCTTTCGTGATCATAATGCCGATCTCATATCCCTACAGGAATCCATCGACACCTCCTCTCCATCCGGTCGCTTCTTCTATACCATGATTGCGGCCATGGCCCAGTGGGAAAGGGAAGAGATAGCAGACCGAGTTGCAGCGTCGGTTCCCATACGGGCAAAGCTCGGAAAGCCCCTTGGCGGCGCGGCTCCCTTGGGATACCAGTGGGTCGAAAAGAAGCTTGTCATTGATCCCAAGTGGGCACCGGTCAGGAAACACATCTTTGACCTCTTCCTTGAACATAGACGGAAGAAGGTCGTGGCGAGGAAGCTCAACGAACAAGGATACCGGACAAGAAGCGGATCGAAATTCAGTGACGCGACGGTAGGCCGCAACCTCCGTGACCCGAGCGCCAAGGGCGAGTTTCTCCAGAACTATACCCACACCCTATCGAAAGGCAAGAAGTGGGAATTCAAGCCGGAATCCGAGTGGATATATACGACCGTCGAACCGATTGTCTCGAAAGAAGCATGGGAAGAGTGTAACCGGATACTCGATGAGCAGAAGAAGAAAGTGGTTCCCAAATCAAGGCCTCCCGTATATCTTTTCACCGGATTCGTTTCCTGTTCCTGCGGAGATAAAATGAAGGTGCCATCCAAGTGCAAGAGCTATATCTGCAAGAAATGCAAGAACAAGATCAATATTGATGACCTTGAGTCCATCTTCCAAGAGCAGCTCAAATCCTTCGTATTCTCACCGGAAGATATTCAAAGCTATTTCGAGAAGACCGATGAAGCCTTGCAGGAAAAGGTGGAGCTCCTCCAGACTATCGAAAACGAAGCAAAGAAACTGAGAGATGAGATGAACCAGATCGTGAGGCTATATCTTGATGAGGTGATGACGAAGGAAGCGGTGGGCACCCATTACAAGCCCTTGGAAGAGCGATTGAAGCAGATTAATGACCTTAGACCCCAACTTCAGGCGGAAATCGATTTCCTGAAGATTCAGAGGCTATCCCAGGACGAGGTCGTCTATGAAGCGAAGAACCTCCAGGATCATTGGCCTTCCCTTACTTTTGAGGACAAGCGGAAGATTGTTGAAACTATTACCGAGAACATAACCGTATCCCAGGACGATATTACCATCCATTTATGCATGCTTCCTCAAACTTCCAATTCGTCCTCTTTGGCAACGTATCCTTTGGGATAGTTCTGGTACAATGCGTAAGATTTCGGGATATAATTCGCCGCGCTGCGAACGTCCGTCAGACTGGTGAGAGGCTGCATGAAAGCGTGGTAATTCATTGAGGAATTCTGGTATTGGGCACCCATTACAGGATCAGAGGAAATCGTTTCAGAGTCGTAACCGACTGAGACCATTATACTATTAGGATTTGCAGGCGGACCGTTAAAGACAATCGTTGTTCCTGACATGTTCTGATTGTACAAAGCTAAGATTGGCACAACTGAGTTAAGGACCACGGTTTGGAAGGAGCTTTGGGTCTGGCAGCCGCCATTTCCCGAAACATTTTGCCTTGTCCAATCGTACCCGGACAGGTTCCCGTTGTAGTACTCAGTTATTAAGGTCTCATAAGAAATGCTGCCGCCATTGTTCAAGTATATGGTCGATGGTATTTGCACGGAGTCATTCATTGCGGATCCATTTTCGGTCTTTCCTTTCATCTCCCACGGATCAGAGGGACAGTTGGCGTCATTCGAGATGGTTGAAATCTTGGTGATCGAATGCGAAAACTTCTTGCTAAAAGCGAATAAGATGGAATCAACATCGTAACTGAAGCCGCCGTCATACACATTCATGTCTACAAGCACGCTACCGTAGGCTGTCGCGATACTCACACCTCCAGTTTGACCCCAGGAAGTCCCGAAATCGCCCGTGGCGATAGTGTCTGAGTAGGAAGTTATTTGATAGGTAAAATTGAAGTCGAGTTTCCATATGTAACTTAGATCAGGTGAACCAACCACGACGACTCCGGATCCCCCAGCAGTGATAGGGCGACCCGTGACAGTACTTTGATTGACCAGATTTGCCTGTACGTACCCGACCATATCCTGACCTCCTGCATGGAACGTGGCCGTAGCATTTCCGTTATTGTCGGTTGTAACAGTCTGGGGAGAAATTGATCCGCCCACAGCTGTCAGGTTGACCTGCCTGCCAGCCAGCTTCATGCTGTCACAATCGATCACGGTCAGGGTCACTGTAGTGCTCCCGTTCAAAGCTACAGACGCGCTCGAGGCAGTTACTGCTACGCTCGGATTAATACTGATCGACGAATTGCTGTTCCTCAAGCCTATTTCATAGCTCCTAATCTTACCGAGCAGAGGGAGTATAGTCGAAAGCGCCTGGCTCACTGCGGAATTCATTCCACTGGCCGTCGCGGATGTGAAGTCGGCAGTTCCTTCAGCGGCCTGCTGCAGCGTGAACGAATTCTGGAGAACTATTGACAGCACGTAACTGCCGGGAGCACCTGTCACGGTTCCAGAGATGATATAGTCCACATCATGATCCGCAGTTGAATCGGGAACGTAGAAGTTGGGCCGGGTTTCGGCCACTATCTCGTCGGAACTAGTGTCACCTGTTCCGAGGTTCATCAGAACTACTCCGCTGGCAGAAGCGTCCTCCGCGACAAGCTTGAATATCCGCGAAGAAATCGTGGAGAGTGCGGCGCTTGTAGAGACCGAGTCCACCGAGGCTCCCGTAAAGTCGCAGTCGTATAGCGCCACTATAGGTGCCGGCCATTGGTAAAGAGCCTGCGCTCCTGCTTGTCGGCCGGACACAATTGCCAGGGCCGGAATTAGAAGAATAAAAACGGATGCTCTTTTCAAGAATTTTCCTTTCATTTTATTCTCATTAGAAGAGGTTCTCATGGCGTTACACTTCGAGTAAGGCCACGTCATCTTCCTGTACCTGATTATGATCTCGCTCATTTGAAGAAGAGTAGCGGTTGATTTCCATGTAAGGCGATCGGCCGCGCGGGCGCTGAAGCAGATTTTGTCAGCAGGGAGAGTTTCTTCATCAACACGGATGAGACAAGGTCGAAGCGTGAAAAGATCCACGGGAAATCGAGTCAATGGAAAAGAACATTTCAACTATGTCGCAGCCATGCGAAGGATCAGACCTTCGCATGGTTATCAGGAGATGAGAAGCAAAAGTTGTTTCAATTGTTATTTCATGAGTACAAGTTTCTTCGTTGCAGTAAAATTTCCGGCAGTAAGCCGATAGAAGTACACTCCGCTCGACAAGCCGCTTCCATCGAATTTTACAGAGTGGCTTCCCACATTCTCCCTTTCATTCACCAATGTCGCCATCTCTCTGCCAAGTATGTCGTAGACCTTCAAGGTAACCTGGCTCGGTGCTGAAAGCTGATAACTGATCAACGTCGTCGGATTGAACGGGTTCGGATAATTCTGCGCGAGCATGAAACCGTCGGGTTGTCCAGTGAACGTCTTGACAAATGTCGGAGTTTGCTCGACGCGAGTCCATGACACTGAAGTCACCTTCACCGTCCCTGATGTTGCGCCCGAGTCAATCCCCACTGTTAACTGGTGGCCTTCACGAGTGCTCCATTCGAGCGAATAACTCGTGGAGCTATTAATCAGCGTACCATTATTATAACCTTTAAAGGTCGTCGCATCAGAGGAGCGAAGTGCTTCGAACGATCCATTTGGAAGAGTCAGTGTTCCATAGGCATCATATCTCGAAGTTGTCTGGTTTACTTGAATTATGCCGGGACCCAAAACGGTTGTATCCGGCGAGCTTACAACGACGTTCCCCAGAGAGAGCGGCAGATGAAAGGTAAACCTCATTTCGTGCCGTGTAATTGTCGTGTCGACCGCATGGCCGCCTGTGGAACCGGAAGCATGTTCTACACCGCCGGTGAAGTAGAGCGTATCATTCGAAACCTCCAGGTATGAATAATAATGAAGCGTTAGAGCGCTATCTGTCTGGGAAAATGTCTCAGCGTATGTGGCTCCAGGAAAATCGGCCGCGTATGGCGTAGACGATGGGAGAACGTTGTCTGTCCTGGACGAGTCGGCAATGAAAAAGGCCGGAATGGTCCATGATTGAGACGACGAGCTCGATGGACTTCCAACGTTCATCGTTTCTGAGCTGTCAAAGTTCGAATAACTTTCTTCTGATATGCCAGCGCCAAAAAGATTTGAAAGATCAGATGCTGTAATCGTGATTTGAGCAAAAGCCGCTGATTGGAGCAGCGTGAATATTGCGACAACCATTAAGCCGTGAATAATTTGTTTCATTAAATTCTCCTTTTGTTGTTTACTGATTTTTCTTGCACTATATATTGTGCGGTCACTTTAAAACTGCCATCTTCCTGGTCGCCACGTAATTGCCCGCAACCAACCGGTAGAAATAAACACCGCTGGAAAGCCTGCTCGCATCGAACCTGACACCATACTTTCCGGGGTCCTGCTTTTGATCCACGAGCGTTTCAACCTCTCTTCCCAGAATGTCGTAAATCTTCAGCGTGACAAGGCTTTTGACCGACAGATCATAACTGATCGTTGTCGATGGGTTGAACGGGTTCGGATAGTTTTGGAGAAGGCTGAAGTCGGCAGGCACGTTCGGGGCATCCTGATGAACGGCCGTCACCATCTCGGACAAAGGGCGCTTATATAAGTTGCTGACGGTAGCCGCGTAAATTGTGTCTTTGTAAACATAGAGATTCGTTATGTTAGTGTCATTAGTCAATCCGTCTTCAACTTTTGTCCATAGGGCGCCCTGATTGGTGGAAAGAGATACAGTCCGCCGCCATTTGCCCCCGCGAAAACGTTCGAACCTGCTGTGGCAAAGGATGTTATCGTCCAGAAATAATTGTTCGTGTATGGGAAGGGAACCATCCCGCTATCTACCGCTGACCATGAGGCCCCTCCATTGCTGGAGATAAATACACCCCCGTATGAATCGTATTCTTGATTCATAATTATTCCTGCAAAAAGATTAGTACCGCCGGTACCGTTGGGGACGAAGGCCACGCTTTGCACAAATGTATCCGGTGCCATGCCCGTATTCATCTGAGCCCAGCTTTGACCGTTGTTGGCGGAACTATAAACGCCGTCATCAGTTGCGGCAAGTAAATCCGTCCCGGAGACTGAAAAGGAACTGACCTGAATAGTGTTAGACAGTCCGGCGGGTGTCCAGCTTGTCCCATTGTTGGTCGAGAGGTACACGCCCCCATTAGGTCCGACAGTCCCTTCCTGCGTCCCCACAAAGATATTGTTTCCTGAGACTATCATGCCGGGAATTGGATAACACTGAGCGCTGTCATATTGAGACCTCGGTAACCCGTTACTAACTGCTACCCATGTTTCGCCCGTATCAGTGGAAAGGTAGACTCCTCCGATCTCAGTCGCGGCAAAGAGGTCACCTCCTGAAACGGCGAGAGCGTTGACACCGCCGCTATTACTCAAACCGATGGTGAGATTGTCCCACGTTGATCCATTATCTTTTGAACGATACACGCTAGCCCCTTCAGCGACAAAAAGATTCGTACCAGATGTCCCGTTTGGCATCGTGGTGATAGAATAAAAGCCAGCACCAAAACCAAACGGAGTAATCTTTGCCCATTGGGCAAATGATGGGCTGATGCCGAGAAGCATCAGAAGTGCAAACAGTAAAAAAGATCTGTGAAAAGTACGCATGTAGAATTCCTCTTTCTCTTGAATGTTTAGGTGCAAATATTGAGACCAAAGGTCTTTTCTCTGAGTCTCTTGTGCCTCTCGTGGTTTAATATTAACACGGAGGCACTGAGACACAGAGGGCATAATTACTTCATTTGTAAATCCATGTTTTTCATGATTCGATCCCAATTCGACCGATTATTTCACCAGCATCAATTTCTTTGTCTGTGAGAAACTTCCTGCCTGGAGCCTGTAAAAATAAATGCCGCTCGCTAGTCTACTTCCATCAAATTTTACAGAGTAGCTTCCGGCATTTTCTCGGTCGTTCACCAACGTCGCAAGTTCTCTGCCAAGCAAGTCATAGACCTTCAAAGTCACCTTGCCGCTCACCGGCAGTTGATAATTGATCACTGTCGTTGGGTTGAATGGGTTAGGGTAGTTCTGCGAGAGAGAGAACTCGGTTGGTGCTCCACTATGACCCCCATTGATGCCTGTCGTGATCTGAGATATCGGTCGAATCAAAACCGAATTGTCGTAACTTCCGGCAAAGACATCTGTTCCATTAACACCGAGCGCATTGACTCTCAAATTGGGAAGACCGCTGTTGAACGCATTCCAACTTGCCCCGTTGTTAGTGGAAACATATACGCCGCTGTCAGTAGCGGCAATGAGGTTCGAGCCGCTGACTGCAAAAGAATGGAGGTACATGTCGGGGAGACCGGAATTTACCGCGGTCCAACTTGTCCCATTGTTGGTCGAAAGAAAGACTCCTTGACCGGAAGTCCCGGCGAAGAGATTCGAGCCGACCTGGGCAAAAGCTTCAACATAATCCGTGTCGCCAATACCATTATTGACACCACTCCAGGCCACTCCGTTGTCGGTCGAGACAAGGACTCCTTGTCCCGCGGTCCCGGCAAGCAGCTTGTTGCCTATGGTTGTAAAGGAGATGACTGTTGTGTCGATGCCGAGGTTCCAGCTGCCACCGTTATCGGTTGAATAATAGATGTTTCCGTTCGCTCCAGCGATTACATTAGATCCGCTGACGCCGAGAACATAGATATCGCTGGTGTATAGTCCTGAGTTGGACAGAGTCCAGCTTTTCCCATTGTCCGTTGAAAGAAAGACCCCGCTTGTGGTCGCCAGAAATAAATTTGCACCTGACTTCACAAGTCCACCAACCCAGGGTGTCCCCAACCCTGAATCGACGAGCGTCCAGGTTGTACCATTATCAGGGGAAACAAAGAGACCGTTGGATGTCCCCGCATAAAGGCTCGAGCCGACAAAATCTAGCGAATAGACATCCGTCAAAGATATTCCATTACTTATCCCCGTCCAGTTTGTCCCGCTGTTGGTGGAAACGAAGACTCCTACGCCATCGGTCCCCGCAAATAGATCCGAGCCGATCGAGGCAAAAACATTCGTTGAGCCGGGCAATCCGCCAACGGTGTTCCAGGAGTTGCCGTTGTCGGTGGAAAGGTAAAGGGTGTTCTGGTCGTTCCCCACAAACAGATTCGTGCCGACTATGGCTATCGGATTGAATACCTTGTAAAAGGTACCACTTGGACTGATGTCGGTCCAGCTCTTCCCGTTGTTTGTGGAACGAAATAGACCGTTGTCGGTGCCCACAATGAGATTTGTGTCTATGGCGGCCATCGAAAACACATACTTGTTTGTCATGCCTGAATCAGATTCTGTCCAGTAGGTTCCATTGTTTGTGGAACGAAAGACACCACTCGTTGTCCCCAAAAAGAGGTTTGTCCCACCTGCAAGGAGACCGCTGACGCTCTGGATTGTCAGACCTGAATCTTTTGTAGCGGTCCAAGTTGATCCATTATCGGTGGAAACGAAGATTCCCCGAAAGGCACTCGCATCAAAAAGATTCCCGCCGATGGCAGCCATGGCGTCAATCCTCGTATTCGACAGGCCTGAGTTGATCGGTGTCCAAGTTGCCCCGTGGTCAGCAGATAGAAAACTCCCTCCGGGAGTGCCCGCAAAAAGATTAGAGCCGCTGGTAAACAAAGTCCAAATCTGATTATTGGTCAAGCCGGAATTTGAGGCTTTCCAGCTGGCTCCCTGGTTGGTCGAGAGAAAGATGCCAGAGGAAGTCCCGGCAACAAGATTTGATCCGCTCGCAGCGAGACTTAAGATGATCCCTCCTCCCGGTCCACTGGTCTGTACCCATTGGGCTTTGGATGTATTGATGCCGCAAGCCAAAATAAGCATCAATAGCAAAGAGCTTCTGTTAAATAAACGCATAAACGAATACCTCCTCTTGTGAATGTTTTTTATATTTGTTGTAAATGGAATCCATCTCTCAATTAATCTCGTCAGCCGATAATCTGAATCGCCTTTCGGTTCAACGATGCAAGGCATTCCGTATAACTTGTCCAATGGCTTCTCTGTCGTACTGTTGATAGTATCAAGAGGAAACGCTGAAGGCACAACTGAACGAATGTACAGTTGTAAAAAAGAGTGACATGCATCAAACTTCTTCGACCGGCGCTTCGTTTTGGGGATAAATCGCGAGACTCTATCTGGTTCTCTTCTCTCTCATCAATTCTTGCAACATGGAACATCCACGATAAGTTCCTACGAGAAACGGGCTGCTTCCTATAACATCTTCAACACTGCTTCTGGCTGGAATGTTTAACTGTCCAAATCTCTCCATGGTCATTTCATCTACAGGAACATCTGAAGATTGAGGCTGTCACCAACAAGTGATTGAAAAAAGCGCCACTTTCAAATTTAAGAGAGCAAAAGTTGAGGTACGTTTGGAAATAAGAAGGGAATACTGCATTGATGCAGGAAAGCGTTGGAGGGGAATGGAACTATCGAACGAAGCTGAGGGGCAAAAGAAGCGGAAACTGTTGCTGCTCCGGGCGCCGACCACCCAACAAAGCCCCGACTATCGAGGCTCTGTTGGGCCGCGTCATTGCAATCTGTCACTTATCATTTTTTTCGGCGACATTTTGAACGTCCTGAAGCGATGCTAACTTCTCTTCAAGCTGATCGGCGATCTGCTTGAAAAGATATTCATGGTCATCTGCATCGTGGATCGGTGTTACCCGTATATCCGAGCTGTGAGATAGGTACATACTCGCAAGATGCGCCTTGTAACCGATCGATAAATTACCGGTCTCCTGTGCCACCTTGTCGACTGCGTTAATGAGCGTTGTGTAATCCAAATCCGGGAAGGAGTTCTTGCATTCGACCACGGTATAAAGAGCCGATTCGACTATTCCCGGGACGTCACTTCTCTGCAGATCGATCTTAAGCATCTCCAATCCTTGCTTTTGGACAAATGCTTTTTCGACAGGGTGAACTTCCTGTGCGACCGCACTGAATGCAACAACGAGAATAATGAACGTTGCTGCTGTCAGGCGTTTCAGATATGTATTCATATTTCCTCCTGAATATTTTAGTTAATGTTTATGATCTCGAATGCATATAATCAAATCAAATGCCAATCTCAATAATTCGAGAATTCAATCAGTAATGGCCGAATACTTTACTTGTCTGAGTTTGGAAAGAGTGCCACAGAATTGCAGCTTTTTTCCGATTGAAATTATAATTTGTTTAATGACAGGGGGTTACAATGGAAGGGACTAAGTGGCGGGAGACAGAAATGTGGCAGGGATAAAGAGAACACCGGGCACTTATATGATGGTCTTGAGAAGCTATATCTTATCTTCGTCCGTACGCCGGAGCCTGTTATTAAGAGCACGCCGCGATATTCCTAACAGTTCCGCTGCGATAGTTTGATTTCCCTCCGCTCGTCTTAATGCTTCTTCAACTAAGGAATCTTCTGCCTCCTTGAGCGTTGGGAATCTCCCGGGAAAAGACAAAAGGTCGCCGGCACTCTGCTGTTGCCCCGTCTGTTGATCTGTGGGTCCGCTCATTGAAGTTCGCTCATTGGTGTGTTCCGCGATTTTTGCCCTTATGGATTCGAGCGAAAGAATCCCCGAAGTATGCTGGCTCACCGCGTCGAAGATCATCCCTTCTAATTCGCGGACGTTTCCCGGGAAATGATAGTTGCCCAGCAATGTGTAAAGTTCTTTGGGCGGCGTAGGTCTTTTTTTGTGCAGAGTATTTGCGGCTTTTGTAATGAAGTGATCGATTAAATACGGTACGTCTCTTTTTCGTTCACGCAGCGGTGGGATCGCCACATGATGCGACCTCAGCCGGTAATAGAGATCCTGTCGAAAAGTATCGCTCGATTGCATTGACTTGATCTCGCGATGCGTTGCAACAACGATCCTCGCGTCGGACAATTTTGCTACGTCAGAGCCAAGAGGATAGTAACTGCCGTCTTGCAGAAGCCGGAGTAATTTTACTTGCGATGCCGCGCTAAGATCGCCAATCTCATCGAGAAACAGGGTGCCATTGTCTCCCTTTTCGATGAGGCCTTTCCGTTCCTCTCCGGCACCGGTGAACGCGCCCTTCTTGTGGCCGAACAAAGTGTCCGAAAAGAAATCATCATCGACCCCCGCCACATTCACGGAAACAAGCTCCCCCTTCCTTCCGCTTGCTTTGTGAACTGCCTGAGCGAAGAGTTCCTTGCCTGTCCCGGTTTCGCCGGTTATCAATACAGGTAAATTTGTTTTCGCAATCGCCTCGATGTACCGAAAGACCGATTGGAGCGATGGACTTTTTGTCACTATCGCGCTGAATGCCTCCGGCTGTTCCATGCTTTCGCTGAGCAGCGATTGTTTCAACATCTCGTTTTCAGTCCTGATTTCCGTAAGCTCCAATCCGCGCTTAACGGTGGAAACAAGTTTTGTCTCGTTTATTGGCTTCACGACATAGTCGAATGCCCCCTCCTTGATACATATGACTGCGCTATCGACATCGTTTATTGCTGTAATCATAACCACCGGGATTTCAGGGTAATTCCCCGCGATCTGTCTAAGAAGCTCCACGCCCGACAAATACTGCATATTGATATCGAGCGCGATCAATGAATAATATTTTTTCTTCAAAAGCTCCATCACCTTCCGACTGTCGCTGCATGTCTCCACATTGTTGATACCGTTGGAAGATAACGTCAACTCCGCGCTGAGGAGGAAATGTTCTTCGTCATCGACGAATAGAATAGGCTGCGATGGAAAACATTTCGAGCTCACTGTACCCCCTTATATATTTTCACTTAATACGGTCTGCACTTCGGCTTGAAGTTTAGTATCGATGGCGGGAAAAGACACCCGTGCCGTGCTTCCTTCGTCCGGCTTGCTGGTGAGAATAAGCGTACCCCCATGACTTTTAACGATATTATACGAAACGGATAGACCGAGCCCCGTACCCCCCATGTCCCGTTTCGTAGTGAAAAAAGGATCCATGATATATTTCAGGTCTTCGGGCCTGATGCCGATCCCTTTGTCTTCCACCTTTATTCTCACCTTGTTTCGCTGCGGGTTATAATATGTGGAGATCTTTATTTCAGCCGACGGATCTTTCAGCGACTGGCATGCATTATTAATCAGGTTGATGACGACCTGCTCAAGCTGTTGTGCGTTTCCTCGAATCAGCGGAAGGCTCTTCCCGTACTCGACTTTGAAATTGTTTGTCGATTTTTTTATCAAATTCCCGGCGATCAGGACTGCGACTTCGACCACTTTATTGACATCGACAGTTTCGTTTAACGCGTTGCTGTCTGCCCTCGCATATTCGGTAAGATTTTTTGTGATGTTTTGAATTCTTTCAGATCCTTTTAAGACACCGTCAAGAGAATGCCCGATCTTTTCTTTTGAGGTACTGTACAACATACCCGCGATACTGAAATCGCCGTTTTCATCATAGTATTCGTCAAGGATGGGAGTTATATCCTTCCAGATCCTGGAGAAGAGCTGGATGTTCAGCAGAATAAAATTGTTAGGGTTGTTGATCTCGTGAGCGATCCCGGAAACCAAAATTCCAAGTGAAGCCAATTTATCGGCTTGAATCAGCTGCCTGTTTCGGAGAGCTGCCGCGGCTTCCGCCTTTTTCAAATCTGTGATATCGTTAATCAAGCCGTCATACGAAACCGGATTTCCATCTTCACCTCTCGTCACGGCAATCTTGTTCCGTATCCATCGAACTGTTCCATCTTTGTGGATGATACGGTGTTCGAGCGGACCGACTTCCGTTCCTGCGAGCGCCATCCGCACCTGGTTGAGCACCTTTGCACGGTCTTTGTGATGAACCATCCGGTACCAAAGCTCGGCGTCCTTTTTATAATCATCCGACGTGTAGCCGGTGACCGAAACGCAGCCTGGACCATGAATCGTATCGACTACAACGCCGTCTTGTATTGTTACGGTGTAAATGTAGTCGGTCAGATAATTGATTAGTTTTTCGTATCTTCGTTCAATTTCCATCTATGCATTAATCCTGTTGACTTCCCAAAGCTTCTGTGGATTCTTCAGAAGCTGACATAAAAACATTATTGTTATTTAATATAGTAATCTCTTTTGTTTTTTTAAAAATACGACTATGACGAAAACACTTGGGAGTAGCCTTTACTTACAACGATGTGGCAAACTAAAGGGACGGAGAATTTACCCTGATGATTACACCGACTGACTTAATGACCACGCCGTTTATAAGCCCCTGGTAGTGTTGAGCCATCTTCCAGGGAACTTCTTGAGTCATCAGGTGCACCGTGGCAATGGAGGCAAGGAATGGCAATGGACTATCACCAATCGAAGTCTTAAACCGATTATTGATGAATAGATAAACTACTGATAGAACTTCGTGGCGCTAGATCGCTTACCAGATGCATCTACGAACGATAAGACCACGGAAGCATTTGGGTTTTCAAACTCGCCTGGCGACACTCCGCGAAAAACTCCATATACAAACCCGGAGGAGACTCCGTTCGGCTGAATTGCCCCCAGTTCCATCTCTCTCGGCCAATAGAAGGAGGTGTAAATAACAAAAGACTCGGGGCTTTCGGTATTTATCACGATGCGCGGAGCATTGGGCGGCTTCAATAATTCCGCGGTCGTTACTTGTCCGTCTGGGCCTTTGAATCTTATATTCCACCCTTCTGCCACGCTTTGCACGCTTCCATGATTAGTAATTTCCCCTTCGATTAAAATGTAAACGTCATTTCTCAAATCCTTTGGTACCAATTGTTGCCCGATCCCCCAAGTTTCAATAGGACCGACCAAAGGAATTACTGTATCAATCTGTAAGACAAGGTCAGGTTGACTAACAATGAACGAGTGAGTCGTCCTACTCCCTATCCAGACCCACGAGTCTATAAATGCAGCAACAATACATAAAGCCAGGAATCCGCGGATTATCTTTTCAGATATTGAGAACGGCGACTTGTAGTATAAAGAAGGCTTGGGTTTATTAACCGGCGCCGTCTTGGATGTCGAAGAAGTCCGCGCTTTGACAGTCGGCGGCGATTGTGGCGGCGAAGGGGTCTTGGCTTTGCCGATGTGAAGCGATTTTGATGATGAAGAAGCTATAGCGTTGACGAGCAGGTGCAATCTATAGGATGAAGGAGGTTTAGGCCGGGCTCTGATGATACGCCGCTTTCGTGGCACAAGAGGTCCTGCCGCTTTGACAACAAAAAACACAGAAGAGCTGAGGAAGCACAGCCTTGCAAACAAAAATTCAACAGGTAGTTTACTTACGAAACCGACTACCGCTCCCAGGAGAAGTGAGAAATAGGAAAGCAGGTATGGCCATCCGAGATAATTTTCCGGTTTGGGTTTCCGCCTAATCATAATTCAAAGACAACGCCAGTAACAATACAGAGACATTCTGAACCGTAGTATTTTATGATAAAACGTCCGTAACAATTTGAGGCGCTAAAATTTATTGGGAGTCTCCTTAAGAATCAAACTAAGCCGCTACCCATCAACTCGATCCGCAACCAGTTAGAGTTATTGCTTTTCTTGGGATAATGACGAAAGACCCTTCAGCGAATACGTTCTTAATTAATGCGCTGTCACAAGCAATTCCGACAGGACCGGCTCAAATTATTCCTCTGTTCTGAAAACTCCAAGGTACCGCGTGAACAGAAAATATCCGAGTAAAACTCCGGAACCTTCTATGACTATGAAGAGTAAAACCGTCAAACCAAGCCTTCCGGGATCGTGGAATAAATTTCCATTGATTGCTTTAGATAGTGCAAGTAAGATACCCGCCAGCAATGACACAAAAATCGGAAATCTCCAACGATATTTTCGCGGATTCAAGGTGCTGACAATCGATTGTCCCCACGAAGTTGAAAACAATTTATCAATACCGATAGGTAGCGCAGCAAAGAACTTCCCTTTACTTTTCAGCCACCGACTCAAGTCCTTAAGATCATCCCAGAAATCATGGATGTGAACATCTATACGCGGCGAGAGCGCGGCCGCCAATGCCCAGGTCAACAGGAGCAGCATAACGACGCCAAGAGTTGCGGTGAGCATCGAACCCAGAGTTCCCTGCCGCCATTCTCGTGGGTAAATACCGAGAATCAATGTCCCGACCAAGCAGTTGATCAATGCCATTCTTCTCGCGGGAAAATCAGAGGATAGTCCGGCGTTATATGCGAGAAGATCGATCCGCCAGGCAGTGACTGCTGCTATTATGGTCATGGCCGCGACCAGGTAAGCGAGTAACTTTCCCTCAGGAGAAAAAATCCATTCCGAAGGGTATCGGATCATAGCAACTACGTATGCCGCCAAGGTCACAGCAACGGATTGAACTGAAACAGTGCAACCGCGAATAACAAGGAGTTTCTGGCTTGCGGAAATTTCATTTGCGGAATGAGGAATGAAAACTCTTATAAAGGAAAGGAAAGCCGTGAACAGTGTGAGCTGAACTCCGAACCCGCCGACCGCATCAAATGGATCCTCGGAAAATGGGTTCACACGTGCGATGGACGTGACATGTTTGCTCGCTAAAAAAAATACAGCGAAAGCAATTGCCAGGATAAATACGGTTACTACGGTCGGTTTAAATGATTTTGGCATATCTTTCATACCTCCTGTTGACCAATTTGGTATAAAGTCGTTCTAATTTTTGGACAACCCTCATGACAATATGGTTATCACCCGATATAATTGCAACCTTTTGCACATCATGAGACAATCATGGTGGCTGATGAGTCCTGATTCACCTCCATATATGCGTTCATTGTATCTATTCCATAAAGAAGAGATGATCATTCATACCATGAAAGTATTCTGTAAGTCTTGGTAAGTGGAAATGAAGGCGGTTTGGAATTGGAGAAGCGTGTGTCAAATTTGTAATTCTCATTATATCCGTAAGTGCCGCTGGCGTCCGAAGTCACTCCAAGCTGATAGTTCGAGATGGAACCGTACACATTCACTAACCCTAAATTCGCGTAGTGATAGTTGGACTGATAGTAACATTGGAACGCACCGTTTTGAGCAAGGATGGCTGCTTCAATAAGAGGATTGAAAGGTGGGTTTGTAGGGATAATCCCGTTATATGCATTGTCGCTCTCAACCCAGACATTGTTCTGTGCCACTATTCCGACCATATCAGTACTACTAGAATTCGTCATTGGATCTGAATTGCACTTTACATTGCCGTCAATGTAAACACTTCCCAAACCTTGGCTCGAGCTCCCACCGGCAGCGATGGTGTACTGACCGTTCACCGTTCCTTTAAGATGAAGGTTGCCGTTATTAACAAAGATAACTCCGTTTGGGGCGAACGAAGACAATGTGGCAGTGGTGTCAGTCATGTGTAAGCTCGTGTGATAAGTAACTGTTGCATTTGAATTGAGCGTCATATAGACGTCAAATGGAGATGGGCTGCTAGGGTTGTTAATAATTTGCCCGCCGGAAGTTGCAGCGCTGAGGACATACGCAACACTGGTGCTCGACCAGGGGATACTCACTCCGGACTGATATGAGCCATAAAAGATCGGGTGTCCTCCTCCCGATATCCCATTCAAGCTTGTGACCCTTCCGTAGAAAACCGGTGTCCCCGTAACATTCAGTGAACCTTCACTATGGAAGGTTCCCCAAACCGTGTCGCCTGTCGTCAAGTAAACTCCACTCATGGAGGCAGTATATATTCCGAACGTCGAAAAATTATTTGCTCCGAACATCACCTGAATCGTCTCGGTTACACTTCCTCTAACCCCGCTCGGTGGGTAGGTCCCTGTCGCGGTCAACTGCATTTGGTACTGACCGGTTGAGTCCACTTCCACATAATATTGGCCCGCGGAAAAACTTCCGCTTAAATGGAAACTCGAATTCGATGGTTGGTTCACGAATATTTGGTTCCCGCCAAGATTTGCGGCAGCTTCAGCGATTGAGTGAGCAGTCGATTGATTGTAATATTCCAGAAAATTATCGACCGAGCCCGTACTCATTCGATTCCAGTAGGTTCCCGCAATGCCGAATATGATGGTGAACCCAACGATTACAATTAATGTCCCTCTACCAACCACAATGATCTCCTATCTCTTCATGTTTCTAGAAACCAATCTCGTTTGACGCCACGTCGCAAAGTTGCTGCTATAATTAGTGTCGTACGCGGAGGTCGCTTCAATTTCAACAGTTACCTCGATGACCTGAGCCTGGTTTGGCGCGCCAAATGGAGTTGAAAGCTGAGTCCCCAAAGTTCCAAAATATTTAAGGTTGAATTGAGTAACCCCGAGATTGGAACCGGTGGGTGGATTGCTATTGACCTGTCGATACAACATTCTCACACTTGGATTTGCGGATCCCGGAATTGCCGTGGTACCCAGCCAATATTTTACAGTATCAACGTTGCCGACATTCGATGCGTCGGTGAGAAACCATATTTTACTCGTATCCCCCTTTTGTATAAAAATGTTCGCGCTTGAACTTGAAAGCTTAGCAGCATTTTCGCAATACCCAATTTTCCGAAAATCGTACTCGAGGTCCTCAACCAGCGAAGTCATGTTTTGCTGCACTGTCAGATTCACCTGGGAATCGAACGTATTCTGGATCGATTTCTCATCGAGTTGCACGGCAGCAAGGAGTAAGAATCCGCTGATCAAGATTGAGCCCACCATGTCGATTAGTGTACTGCTTCCCATTCTTCCTTCTCAGAAAGGCCAATAGCTGAATACTGTCTGCATCTTTACGGTATCCGATGTACTCGGGTTCCAAACCCAGACATCTAATCTTTTATTCCACGTCGGAGAAGTAGCATTCGCCATGAGATTGTTAGAATTAACATAGTACACACGAGTATAAACATAATATATGCCCGTGCTGAGAGTATCAATCTCCAGGCGGCCCTGATTATTCAAACCGTTGAAGTCGTCAAAATCATCCAGGTCTGAAGCGTTCCCACCTTCCTGGCCCAGGGAATTCGCGGGAGTAAGCTGACTTGTGCTGGAAGCAGTATTAGTGTCGGTGTTTTGATCGAAAGCCGTCCCTTCTGCCTCTTCCATGATGGACGTTGCGAGCGACACTTCCTCAAGTCCGATATTGGAATGAAGGAGAACCGTGCTCGTGTCATTAATACTATTATTGACATTAGTAATTACTGTTCCGAGCAATACTATCGCTCCGATGGTAAGCAACATCTGACCGCTTCCCACACACTCTCCTTCAACAGATTATTAGATTACTATTGCAATACTCTCACCATCTTCACGAAAACTCATGAACAAATGGTGACTGTACCCCTTTGCTGCATATTCCGCACTCTTTCCAAGTGAAGAGGAATCTTTGAAATATCTGTCACACCTATCGAAAAATATCTGTCAGTTTGTCGAGTTGGCCGGCAAGGCACTGTGAGAATATATCTCTAGTCCACTATAGTTTGGAGTTAAGGGTCGTATCGAGAATGACCCGCTTCTCGCTACAGTAAGATATCCGCGGGATTTCCAGTCGTAAGCCTGTATTCTGACAATGCAGTTCCATGAATTGATACCCACCGGAACATGCCATGTGTAAGAAAGCGCGGAGACACCGGAAGAGCCCAGATAATTCCACGAATATCCATTATCAGTAGAATACTGCAAGAGAAGAATCGCAGTAGAATCGACAGGCACATTCCATGTTATGGTTTCGTCAGATCCTGCTGTCACTGCTGAACCGAAGTTTGGTGAAGTGATCTGACCAAAACCATCACCTAGATACGTATTACCCCACACACCGTATTGACAAAATGCTGTGCCCGAAAAGAAAAGTACAATCGCGCTGACTAATGCGCTAAAGCTTCTGCTCATTTTTCCTCCTAATTACGGCATCATAAAAACTCGACGCCATGTTCTCAATGTACTCCTTCCTCGGTACGCTCCCCGGTTCTATACGCAGAGACACTCTGGATAAATTTACATAATCTTTTCCATTATTCCAATGTGCTCCCTGTCACTTGTTATCTTTTGGGAGATAGGCCATAATAAGCGCGACATCGGCTTAGCTCAAATCGTTTGCCTCCTCAAGCGAGTGCATCAGAATTATCTAATATTAGTTACTTTAATACAATTCTACAATGATTTCATAGCAGGAAGATGCTCTTGCTGAAAAAAGAAAGGCTTAGTTCAATTTTGCTGGATTCTCAACAAGTCATTCCACAATTGACCTACCCGCATACTATTTCATAAGCTATCGATCTGTCCAGGCATCATTAAACAATCTGAGGCATTCAATTGAAACTATTAACCCTGCTTGACTATGTTAGGTCAAGTAAAACTCTTAAAGAAGAACAAAGAGACGACGACATTTGGGTTGCACGACGATAAGAAGCTTCAAGGATGAGAATAAATCTTTCTTAAAATCTGCCAATCTATTATATTTTTGGTCGAGCCGAGATGGCAGAACTGGTAGACGCACTGGACTCAAAATTCCACAACGCTGATTTTCAAACTGGAAAGTGCCCGAAATTTCATAAATTCTGGTTCTTTTTCTTATTCCTCCCGCAACATTAGCACTTTTTAACTGAGCACTGGTTAGATTTTGGTTAGATGTGTATACATTAGTAAAGCGTGGTACAGGTTGTCGTTAGAATTCGGGCATACAGTCGTGCGATGTACGGAAACATTTTAAATCTCATCTTGGATCAGAATTTAATATTAACTACCTGTTTGAATGCTAATCGACGTGTAAGAACCGTTGAATACACAAGCAAGGAAACTTAAATTGGAGTAGGATGTTTGTGGAGATCGAGAAATTCTCTGGAGCTACCCTTAATTTGGCAATCAATTTTGCGCAGACTCGGACGGCACACCATTTTGACGGACCCACAGAAGGTGCAAATGCCGACCATTGAGAGGATTATCTGATCTCCCTACATTGTCGTACATTATTGAATTTTTATAGCGGAGGATATTATGCAAAAGAATATACCGGTCATTACTGTGAGTGGCACATCGCTTGCCGAAACATATGAGAAAGCACTAGTTGAATTATATAAGTGTGGTATAAGATTCAAAACTCAATACGACAGACCGGGAGATCCATTGAGCATCGATTCCACCATGAACATAACTATCCTTGAGCCATGTACCGATCCAATGATACACCGGGCATTCCCTGGAGGAATAGATGATTTAAAAGAATATGCAATGGAATTGATGGGATTGAAAGACCATTGGATAAAGAACATCAACGACCCCCATGATACTCGATGGGAGTATACATACCACGGAAGACTCGCTAAATACGGCGCGTGGCAGGAGCTTGTTCATGGGGAGTCTACACAGGCAGGTTTCTTTTGCATCGATCAAATAAAGTTTGTGATCGAGAAACTCTGCAAGCAGCCGTATACACGCCAGGCACAGATGATTACCTGGATGCCAAATTTAGATTTGAATTGTTTTGATCCGCCATGCCTGCAGTCGTTATGGTACAGAATCGTAGAAGATGAAGATGGCGTGTGGTGGCTGAACTGCAACGTACGATTCAGAAGTAATGATGCATGGGGAGCAAGTTTCATGAATATGTTTGGCTTTATCCAATTCAACAAAAATGTGATCGCTGCAGGTATTTCTGAGAAAACCGGGAAAAAGGTGGAACTCGGGAGAATGAATTGGCAGGCAGACTCATATCATATATATGGGAAAGATATTGCGAACGCGAAACAGTCGTTGTTTGACCGGATAGATACAGTAAGTTTCGAAGACCGAATATTTAATTTCAATGATGATTTTATAACTGAGATGTATAACGGTGCTGAAGCTGGCATATTGGAAAAGATGAATCAATATGATCGTAACCATAAAGGATGACAAATCCAGAACGAATTGGTGCTATTTCGTCGAAGGAATACTGGTACTCCTACAACGACGCGGATTAGTGCTCTTGACCTGCCCCATCTTTTGTACCAATGTTAGTTAGTGATGTTACTTTCAAATTAACATAGGAATGGATCACTCTTTGGGGGACAGGTCAGTTTCTGGAATTGGTCTTATTTTCTAAAACATCATTAGCCAATTCGCAAAGTGATCTTTAGACAGCCCACATGTCAAGTCTCTTTCACTTGGCTCGCCTCCGCATTTTTATCATTGAGCACCATCCCGCATCTATTAATGAGGGAAATCTTGTCTCACATGTCCATGTGAATCATTGCAGCAGTCGGTGCCACTAGGAATTGCTTCGCGGGATTCTTCAGCATTCCTATCAAATTATAATTGTCAAGAAAAATGCCTTTTTCTTTTAGGCATTTCAGCACATGGCAAGCAGATTCTCTCAGCGGTTTAGAACCTCCACGCATCTCAAGCGCAAGCAGAACCGGCTTAATTGATGGTTCACCTATTTTGATTAGCCCCTCAGCAGCCAGCCATCGTACATTGGGGTCCTCGTTCTCGATCCCGTTCACCAGGATTGGGATAGAATCAGGATGAGCCAAATCGCACAAAATCTTTATTGCCTCCCAACTGATCCGTCGATCTTTCGAGTACTGCAGACCGATCATGTAAGGAATTATTGACCTCCCTAACTTCACAAGTTTCGGCCTGGCCTCTTGCCTTTCCATACAATCTTCGCTAAACAGACACTTAATAAGAGCTCCCAGTTCCAAATCCAAGATACACCTCTCTGTTTATCGTATCTTCGCTAAAAACCTCTTAAAACAGAACAAGATTTTGCCAGTTAAAATTCCGAAGACAAAATTCCTTAATTGGGTTTGCCTAGAAGATTACGTTCTGTTTCCCCATTCATTGGATCCGCCAAATTTCCAGAAGCAATGGGCAAGCAAACTCGTCGAAATCCTAAAGCGACGGGTGACTCTAAAGAACTCAAGTAGGCTTCTCGACAAGAGGCTTTTGGCCGGGGCTATGCAGTCGCATGGTTTTTTACCAGTTGCCACGCACGCTCGGCTACATTTTCCGCGGGAAAACCGAGTTCGCGCTTTAAGACATTTCCCGGAGCTGAAGCACCGAAGCGGTTTATCCCGATGATGTCTCCCTCCATCCCGACATACCTGAACCAGCTATGAGAAGAACTTGTTTTGACATTGACCTGCCCTCATGTTGTGTCCCAATGATGAGTTAGCGCGCCAACATCTGAACTAACCCAACCGTAGATCACTTTTTAGGAGGCAGGTCACACCGCATAAGCGATACTTGGGTTGGGATTCGATTTCATCCCCTTAGAGCGGATGCTCCGCGCCCCAGTCTGCCAGAGTGAGACGGGATTCTCACTCGCTGTCTAAGCATTATTCACGTATCAAAGGTCGCATGGCTATTCGAATATTCTTCATACTCCCGCGAGCCCATCAAAGCATTCCTTGAACACCTTGTCCCGGTCTCCACGAGGCAATGTACGATTGATTAGCGGGTAGAGGATAAGCTCTTCCTTTTTGTTGTGAACCGCCAGCTTGCCAATCAATGCGTCGACATTTGAGGTGAGTGTTCCCTCATTCAGGCTATCTGCCGGCGGCGAAATTAACGATGTTATCTCGCGGTGCTCCGCAATCATTACATGTACAGGTCCCATTTGTTCCCGTGAAGCGTGCTCTCCAAAGGCCGTGAACAACAACGTTTCTTCTAGCTCGATGTGTTTAAGAAGTTGTGCCTTAGCTTTGGAGTAAAACCGCCTTGCAGCGTCGAGATTTCCGGTAGATTTTCTCATTCGAGACATGTTTAGGTCAATTCTCTTGTGGTCATACTCAAAGAGAGACCACACATCAGCTTTTTTCTTCTCGGCCTCTACCTGGTGTGCTTCGGTAATCAGTGATTCGAATCCTTGCTGAGTGATTTTCTTTGATATCCTTGGAATGAGCGTGTCTTCTTCTTCGGCAAAGTGTTTATTGAGAAACGCAATGAAATTCCTAACTTCTGAAGCGATAGCAACCGAGTCTCCTTTGTCATAAGCTTTGCTGATAACTTCGAGACTGTGTTTGATCTCTCCGTGCTCGCGGACCATGTTGTTCACGAAGCTGGTATCGTCGTCAGCCTTATAAAGAGTTAACTCTTCCGCCTCCGCATGAGAGAGGAGATACTCATTGCAATAGGAAAGCAGCAATGATGCGTCCGCTTGATCATTTGCCGTGCGTTCTGCGAGAACTCTTATTGTACCTATCAACTTTTCGTGGTGTGCATGTAATTTTTCTGTCGGTGTCATGTATGCTTCCTTGTTGGAAATATTTCAGAGTCTTGAGCTGGCTTCATTTGTCGTTACTGCCGTGAGAAACAATTTTCTATCGCTTCAACAACGTCGGAGATGGGTCGGTTCACCCCGAAGTGTTTGTAAACGATCTCGCCAGCCGGACCCAACACGGTTATTTGATTGGAATGGATGAAGTCGCCGTTGGCCTTTTTCTTAAATTCTACTCCAAGCATAGCTGCAAGTGTTCTGTCGTCGTAGTCCTGTCCTGTGAGTAATGTCCAGCGTTTCCCATCAAGACCTTGATTTTCAGCCAGCTTGTTCAACGTTGCCGGCGAGTCGTGCACTGGATCGAAGGATACGAGAACAAATCCCACGCGTTCCCTGAGATCGGAGGGAAGTTCGGATTCAATTCTCTTCATGTCGTTTATTGTCATTGGGCAGGCGTATGTGCAACCCGAATAGAACATTGCGATCACCCGTGTCTTGCCCTTAAGCTCAGATAGACACATTTCCTTGCCGCTTTGGTCAGTCCATTGCGATTCGAGCTGGTAAAGGGAGCCGTCTTTGATGCCAGCTTTTGAACTTCCGGAGACACAGCAGGTGTTCTGGGCCTCTTCAACTTGTTTTATCGGTTGAGTTTTCGTTTCGTGTTTTTGAGATAGCGCGGTTAATCCAGCTAAAGCACCCAGCATTCCTAGTGCAAATAGTGATAAAGTGGAGGTTCTCATTTTGTTCCCTTTGTGTTTTGATTCAAACTAAGGACGGCTCTGAAACCGAGATTAGGCAGGCAGTAATTAGCTTTGAGGCCACCTAGGAAAGCGTATCTCAGGAAGGCAGTGTAGTTCATCGGATCATTGAATCCTGCCGATGCGCCGCCGCATGAGAAAATCGCAGATGAACCGTCCGACTCGTCGTTCTCAAAGACGCCGTTAAAATCTTCAACCCATTCCCAGAGCCTCTCCGCAGACAGAGATAACAACTTGCTCCTGACGTTCTCCGACACAGCGATGTCTGCGTTTCTGCCGGTTGAGCTGTACCATCCTTTTTGTTCATTTTTAAGAACGGTTTCGTCACTTTCGCGATGGTTGGCCTGCTTGGCAGCAAAGTCCCATTCGTTGATCGTGGGGAGCCTTTTCCCGCGCCAGGCACAGTAAGCCCGCGCCGCGTACCATGAAACATAAGTCACCGGTTCGTTTGGAGCTGCCTTCTTTCCCATGATTAGGTCCCCACTCCAGTTCCTAAGATAGTTCTTGTCGGCAAATATTGGTTTCACCTGGGAACGTCTCCATCTGGGATTCGCCTTGACAAATTCCATGTACTCCAGGTTAGTAACAGGGTGAAGATCCATGTAGAACGGCTCGACCCTGACTTTCAGTGAGTGGCCATCCTCTTTGGCAAATTGGACAAACCTTCCACCTTTCACGAGAACCATGCTGCGGCGAAATGTCATGGCAACCGCAGAACGTATGCAGGCGAACGAGGCTCCAGCGATCAGGAACATTATCAGGATTGCCGCAAAAGCGTGCTCATCAGATAACCGCTTGTAAGTCATTTTACACCAATGCTGTTGGTACCCAGTACCCCCTTTTGCCTGACCGTTTCTACTTCCTTCACAGTTACGTGATTCATGCTGTTACCGAAATGGCTCCGCACGTAGGTCAATACCCTGGCAATTTGTTCGTCGTTGAGCGGTTGAGGGGACATTGTATTGTTGAATATCTTCCCGTTGACCATGAGTTTGCCGGAGTGACCATGCAGGACGAAATTGATTGCCTGATATTTATTATCTCTCAGGAAATCCGAGCCCGATAGGGGTGGGAAAACGTTTGGGATTCCATTCGCGTTAACTTGATGGCACGCTATGCAGGTCCTGTCAAAAATGTGTTCGCCTGTCTCGCTCGGGTCTGCAGTCGTCGTGGCCTGTTGATCACTTGGAAGTGAGTTCGGCATAGCGGTTTCTTTATGTTCTTGTTCCTCGTTCATCCTACCGTATGAGAGATCCTGCATGGATGACTGCTCGCCAAGATATATCTCGTCAGCCTCCTTACCGGAAAACACATCTGGATTAGGCGGCCCGCTGACGACTAGTTGGCCAATGGTTCCTTTGTTGAAAGCACGGAAGATAGAGTGGTCGACAATCGTATACGTGCCCGGAACTTCGGCTGTGAACTCCACAATTGCGGCTCCGCCCGCCGGAATCAGAGTGGTCTGAATATCGTGAGCTGTGACCGTTGATCCTCCTTCCCCGTAAACGTTGTCGAACATCTCACCGATAACGTGGAAAGACGAGATTAGATTCGGGCCGATGTTGCCGACATAGAGTCGGACTTTCTGCCCTTCCTCCGCGGTAAGTGCATTATCAGCCGTAAGTGCCCCGACCGAGCCGTTGAAGACGACATACGTGGGGTCTTCGTCAAGCGCCTTTTGCAGATCGAACCGTTGAAGCCCTGGGTCGCCATAGTTGCCGGTGGTGTAGAATTCACTCTGCATTACATAGTACTCTTTGTCAACTGAAGGAAATCCATCCTTAGGTTGAACGAGGATCGCCCCGTACATGCCGTTGGCAACGTGCATGGGAACTGGCGGAGTGGCACAATGATAGACAAACAAGCCTGCGTGGAGCGCTCTGAAAGAAAAGACAGAAGTGTGTCCGGGGAGAGTAACGGAAGAAGCAGCACCGCCGCCAGGTCCTATGACTGCATGTAGGTCGATGTTGTGGGACATCATATCGGAGGGATCGTTACTCAAATGGATTTCGACAAGGTCGCCCTGGCGAACACGAATCATCGGTCCCGGCACGGTGCCGTTAAATGTCCAGAAAGTGTATTGAACTCCGTCGGCAAGACGTCCGACTTTTTCCTTTGTGAAAAGGCGAACGATGACCTTGGTAGGATAATTTCGGGTTATGGGTTGTGGGACGCTTGGTGCAGAAGTAAGGACCGCTTCTTCCGATCCCTTTATTTCATTGGAATTACCGGACTCGCAACCCGAATAGGTTAGAGCCCCTATGGCAAACAGCACTGCTGTTACACCTGGAAAAATCATGAGTAGAACTTTTGGCTTCTTTTTCATTTCAACTTCTTTTCTCCAGACACGCAGATTCGCTGAATGATCGCGTGTTCAGTTATGTATTGATCTCCAATCGGACGGACAAGAAATCCTGCCGACGACACGGGTACAAGTTGCCGAGACATTTTACTTGGCTTTTGTTATCACAACTTTCCAGACTTCGGGGCCTTGCTCAATATAATCCCATCTGAATTGACCAGGCTTCTCAAAATTGAACTCGTAGTAAAGCGGTTTAGGATCGTGATCGTTGATCAAGGTCATGCTCTGACCGGGATTTAGTTTGTCAAATGTCGCATGAATGGTCGGATGTTTCTCTCTTGGAATTATCGGCCTAACATCCAGAACTATTGATTCGCTACTTGCTGACATTGTTGACTCCTCTTTTTTCTTATAAATTATCCCAATGCGGCCATGTACGCCTTGACTTCGGTCAAGAAGAAAGGAATTATTCAGCCAACGTCTGCAATCTTTTCAGGTCGAGTACAAAAATCTTCTTCGAGCTTTCGCGGATTACTTTATCATCTTTAAGTTTTCTCAGGTTCCTTGAGAGGGTCTCCACCGCAATCCCCAATTGAGCCGCAAGGTCCTTCTTGCTGATTACGAGTGTGAAAACCGGCTCTGGCTTCTTGATTGTTCCATTGAGATTGATCTCGTTCACTATATAACGGGCAAGTCTTCCCTCAACATTGACTGAAAGTTGACCGAACTTTTTGTTGAGTTCCATAAGCCGGACTGCAAAAGCTTCGGAGATCTTGAGCGCCAACGATGAGCTTTCTTCCATTAGCCGCTTGAATTGCAGTCTTGGAATATAAAAAAGTGCAGAGTCGTCAATTGTCTGCGCACAGGCAGGATAGATATCGGAATTGGTGAACAAAGGCGTCTCGGCGAAACTCTTGTACGGTCCAAGAATATGGAGGACGGTCTCTGTTCCATCCGAAGACAGTTTGTAGATTTTCACCGCACCCATCAAAATCACATAGAAACCCGTGAACGCATCGCCCTCGAGAAAAATCAATCGGTCCTTGGGAAAATGTTTGATGACGCCGATTTTATCTACCAACAGCAATTCCTCTTCATCCAGTTTGGCAAAAATTGGAACCGCGCGAAGTTTGTCTTCCGTCATCTTCAAAATTCCGGTATGAGATCGCTTCGAATTCATCTTACTAAAATTTATGAGAGAATCACCGGACATCCAATCTCAATTTGACCTGCCCCCTTATTATGTACCAATGATAAGTTAGGGCGCCGACTTCCGAACTAACCCAACTGTGGATCACTTTTCGGGGGCAGGTCAATAGGTGCTAATATTTTCATGAGAAGGGGCGGGAGCAATGATCAAGGCAAGGCCAAAAAACTCTTCAGCGATGAAATATTAAAAAACCATCTCTCTTCATACACGTTTGCATGGGTTTTGAAAAACCTTGGGGAACTAGAAGAGGCAGAGAAATACTACCACAAACTCTTGGACCGCGAACGCCGGCCAGAGGTCTTGAACGAACTGGCACTTTGGTTGTTCGAACCAATACTGAAAAAAGTTGGGGGCCATAACCCAGCTTTTAGGGTTGTAGCAGCGAGTGACGTTAGAAACTTTGTCCCAAATACTTTTCATGTTATCCTTCAAGATTCATTGCAGTGATTTGATAACCGCTCATGGATACGCTAAGTTTATTCTAACAAGATGAGAAATAGCGGTTCTAACCACTCATTTACACCTTGGAAACTAAATAATTGGTCTGATACTATGGCTCTATACTTTATAACAAGTAACCCCAACCAACTCCTTACTGACTTCAAGAAGGCTATTGATGATCACAAGGTTGATACTTGGGCTTATGATAAAGACGGCGACTTTACCCACACTCCGCCGCAATGGAAAAATCTTGCTTGGCTTCATCCTGAAGTACAATCTGACCGACTTGCTTTATTTATCATCAAACCGCAGGCGAAAGCGATTGGCAAAGAACTTTACGCAGTATATCATGGTCGATTCATTGAATCGATGGTTAGGCACTTCGATGAACTCGTCAGTCGTGGAATCGCGACTGCAAAACCGGAAGGTAGAGATCAAGTTCATTAATTAAGTATTCCTTTTTATAGCCAGATTTTGTATTTCTTGTCCAACGACAGTCAAGGTGTCCTCAAATAATGCCTGATAGGAAATTGAAAGTTTGAGGATGCTTATAAGGCTTGGGAGGGCGTCTCTGCATATATTCCATCTCATCGTGCATGTCCGGCCGTTGAATGTGAACAAATCTGGAGACTTTCCAAATCGTAACTTGTCAGGGACACGATCTCCATCATTAAATGAGAACGTTAAAGACGAAGCGTTATATTGATGCCATAACCAGATTCAAGGAAAGCGACCATTGAAAATAGGCTCACCTCCGCACGCAATTCTCCATAACGAGGCGAGGGAACGCTGGCTTCAATACTCAAACCCGAAGCACGTCATTCTCGCCCGATGCAGAGATGAGGTCATCCCTGCTCTCGATAACATTGAGCGTATGGTAAATGAAGAAAGGTTGACAGCGATCGGTTTCGTATCATACGAAGCTGCTCCCTCCTTTGATCCCTCACTATTGACGAAAATGGATGAGGAATTCCCGCTGCTCTGGTTCGGGTTATTCAATGAGCCTGATAAGCTGGAGCGGCTGCCAGTCCATGATCCTTCCAACTATATCGAGACGGATTGGCAAGCTTCTATCTCGCAAGACGAATACCATAGCAAGATCGACGCCATTCATGAATACATCCGAAGCGGAGATACGTACCAAGTCAACTTCAGCTATCGGCTGCGGGCGACTATTCCTCTGAATCCGTTGGATATGTTCGGTCAGCTCATAAAAGGACAAGAGACCCCTTACGCGGCTTTTATTGATACTGGCGAGTGGGCAATCCTCAGTGCATCACCGGAACTCTTCTTCCGGTTAGAGGGCGATTACATTGAATCAAAGCCGATGAAGGGAACGGCAGCACGAGGGCTGTGGTTTGCCGATGACTGTGCGAAGAGTGAAATGTTAAGTGCATCCGAGAAAGAGCGAGCAGAGAACCTGATGATCGTGGACATGGTTCGAAACGATGTCGGGCGTGTGGCCAAGACAGGGAGCGTTAAGGTGCCCTCGCTGTTTGCTCTTGAAAGATATCCGACCCTCTGGCAGATGACGTCCACGGTCTCAGGAAAAACCGAGGCGCGACTAAGTGGGATATTCCAGGCATTGTTTCCGCCGGCATCAGTGACCGGCGCTCCTAAAGGACGAGCGATGGAGATCATAACCGAATTGGAATCATCTCCGCGGCGTGTCTATACTGGGGCAATCGGACGGATAGCGCCTGATCGCCGGGCAGAGTTCAGCGTAGCCATACGGACGCTCCTCGTAAATCGAAGCGACGCTTGTTCTGAATACGGCGTCGGCAGCGGCATCGTCTGGGATTCGAAGCGCAATAGCGAATGGGAAGAATGCTCCATTAAAGCAAGAGTTCTCACTACTCGAGTGCCGGAATTCGACTTATTGGAAACGATGGCCTGGTCTCCGAACGGTGGGTACTTCCTTCTGGAATACCATTTGCGGCGATTGGAACAATCCGCCGCATACTTCGGATTTAAGTTTGACGCCTCACAAACACGGCATGATTTGAATTGCTTTGGGTCCGGGCTGTCGGCATTAACCCACCGGATTCGACTTCTCATCAGTCACACAGGAGTTGTCAAGATAGAAGCTCACCCTCTTCAGCCCGCAGAACTGAAATTCGGTAATATGACAATTGCCAAAGCTCCTATCGACTCATCGGATGTTTTTCTGTACCACAAAACGACGAACCGCAAGCCTTATGAAGAAGCCATCAAGACATCTACAGGTTTTAATGATGTCATTCTCTTCAACGAAAGAGGCGAAGCGACTGAGTCCACTATAGCCAACATCGCTGTCGAGATAGACGGAAGGTTGTGGACACCGCCAATATCTTCTGGACTATTAGCGGGCACATACAGGGCTTGGCTCATCGAGCAAAAGAAGATTCAAGAGAAGTCAATCAGTTTGAACGAGCTTCGTCAGAGCACAAACATATACTTGATGAATTCGGTGAAAGGAATTCAAAAGATTAAGCTGACTACGCGGTAATAATAGGAAGGCTCAAGTCAATTATTGCGTGCAACCCTTGCTCTAGCAGAGGATATTCGAAGTTTTTTCACGGACAAGATTTCCGAAAACGATTCCTCTCATCCCAGTATATGATCCATGGTAACGGTTACTGTACACCCAAGTCTAAGTTGCCCCTAATACACAAGGAGCGACATGATGTTTCTATTTAAGCACAACGAAATTTGCTACATCGACAAAAAGAGAAATGCAACGAAAAGAATTTCCACGGGAAAAAGGGAGAGAACAATGTCCCTAAACTCAACAATGCCACACTTCTTGAAAGGCAAAAAGGAACCAATAGGTCAACTTGCGGATTGATTCCTTCCAACCACTAACGATGTGTGTTTTTTACTTCATCAGCATTAGTTTCTTGATTGACACGAATCTTTGTTCGTCATTGCCTATGGCAGTAATCCTGTAGAAATACACTCCACTTGAAAACTTGTCCATATTTACTGCTTCGTTGTACCTTCCCGCGTTCATGTTTCCGTAAGCTGCTTCAAGAACTTTCTGACCAAGTACATTATATATATCCATCGTCACCGTCGACTGCTCTTTGAGTTCGAACTGTATTGTGGTACTTGGATTGAACGGGTTGGGATAGTTTTGGTAGAGTGAGTAGGTAGAGGGAATGCCCGTGTCCTTCAACTCGTTGACGGCGGTGAGTTTTGAGACCGGCTTCAAGAACCCGGAAAACCTGGTGATCATTATCGAATCGGATACTGTCGAACCGTCTTTGGCGCTGAATGTGGCATGGCTCGAACTCTTCCTGGTTTGAGATGATATGCCGAATCCTGACGACTTAGATCCTGAAACAATGACATTGGTATCCGAAGCAACTGCCGCAAGGCCAGTCAAGTTGTAGAAAAATGCTCGCGCAGGCGTAATATCCTCGCAGTTGCTGAAGCCAATCGTCTCAATGTAGCTCGATCCCTGGCAATTACTGAACTGCGCGGTGGCAACCAGGTTCTGTCCGGAAGTCAGGTCGTTCAGCCCGACTACGGCGCCATTACTGTCACCTTTGCCATTCAAAGAAGTCCCTGTCGTTCCGACATAGCTGTTTTCACATGCACCGGATAGCCAGGTCCACCCATTACTTAAACCAAAGTCGTGTTCGAACATGCTTCCCGTCGAGAACAAGAGACTGTCATGAGACGATGTAGAGAATTGCAAACTGCCATCGTCCAAGATCGATAGCTGGACAATGTCGATTCCCTCACTTGAAAATGTCCGTAATGTTGCATTTTGGTCCCACTCTTCTGAACTTTTCTTTTGATACGTGAATTTGTCCAGTACTGAAACGGAAATAACATCAATGGCATACGTCAGTTCAAACTTGCCAGTCGTGTCAACCGGATTCCCTATTGTAATATCAGCGAATCCATCCGTGCTGACGGTGTCGTACCTGACTGTCGGCGCATTAGTTAAAGATGCGGTCAGGAGCCCGAACTTTGACTTGTCGCTCGCAGTGAAAACTGCAGTTGCTTCGCCATTTTGGTCAGTTGAAACCTGTGAAGTGACGAACGTCCCGCCCTTGGCCGACAAGGATAGAGGTCTGTTCGGAAGTGGCTCTCCATCGCAATCAGTAACTAAAAATGATACCTGTGTGGATGCATTTGTGGCTACTTTCTTAACAAGTGGTGTCACTGTGATCTCAGGGTGGATGCAGAGCATTGAATTTGCTGCTCTCAGCTGTTCCTCATAATTTCTAATCGTCGCTGCAAGGGGGAGCAGCGAAACAACCGCAGACTCTGATGCGGCTGACAATGAGCTTGTATCAGTTGCGGAAGAGAAATGAGATGTCCCATCGACAATGTGGTATCGTGTGTATCCATTCTCGAGAGAGACTGTCAAAGTAAAATCCCCATCTGTTCCTGAGACATTGCTAATGACAATGTAATTTAGCGTCGTCCCTCCCACCGAATCCGCAGGAGCCACAAACGGGAAATAAATGAAGGGATGCCCCGAGTTTGAGTAAGTGATGCTGTCGACTGTGCTCCCGGAGACCACTTCCAGGGCATTTGCCGATGTATCAGCACTGATTAAATCATATTTACTAGAAGAGATGGTCCTGGAGAGCGTAATTGCGTTGGCAGAATCGGTTTTTGCCTGCCAGGGGTCACATGAGTAAACTGCAACGGAAGGTTCCGGACAACTTTCTTGAAGTTGTGCCAGAGTAATCCTCCCTGATGTCAAAACGAGAAATACAACCCAGGTAGTCCACCGCATTGTGTTTATGCAAGTCATATCTATCTTCTCCTTCGCCTCAGTATGAATTTCGTAAGCGCCAGTATGATCATTTAGAACGCAATCGGATGTGCTAAGTCAAACCCGTAAATCATTTCAATTATTCTTTTGTTTTTAATTTGTCAAATTCTTAACGAACAGTTGGGACAATTCCATCATCTCTTCGAAAGGAGTCAAACCCTATTTCGGTCCGACGATCACGAGGTCTCTGGCTGTTCCAGCTTCGTCGTCCCACCTTTCAAGCACTGTCGGGAGAAGTTCCCCCTTCGGCGATCTTCTGAAATGAAGGAATGTATACGTCTTGTCCTCGCGGATCGCCGCGCTGTCGGCTTCGACGACTGGTATCCACGTCCCGGTGTTGTAATACCACCGTCCGTCGATCTGGAATTGATCCGGGTTGTGAGTATGTCCCATGGTCACGAACTTGTATTCCATATTTTCGCGCAGGATTCTCCTTGCGGGACCATCCAGCATATCAGGTTCGGCCAGCTGGTAATGTGATACAATCCGCGAGAGGATGTAACTTCCGAACAACCCGAGGACATATTTCCCTGCCGCAACGAGTTCCTGAACCAGCCACGGCAGATTCGACGCGGAGTTTGATGTTATGGTCGGCAGGTTATGGATCAAAAGGAACGCTACCATCAATGCAGGAAGGAGCAACGCGAGCATCTGAGTTGCAGCCTTCTTGAACATATATTCGTAATAACCCTTCGGAATTATTCTCAACATGAATGGGATATGCAGGAAGAGAAGCTTAAGGCCCAGAAAGAACCTTTGCTTCATCAATATCGGTAATATGTTGCCGCTGGGACGAACATTGTCGATAAAAGGATACGCAAGTTCGACACGGTTAATCAGATACCTGTTGAAGAAAGAGCCGAAAGGTATATTAAGTTCCGTGACGTTGTCGAGAACAGGTCCGCCCACAACACGAGAATACTTGTCGTACCTGTGTCCATGCTCGACGTAGAATTCGCCATCAAGGATAACTTTATCATCGATGAAGAAAATGTTCGGGAGAACCGTTTGCTCCAAGATGTTCATCAATTCCGAGATCTCATGCTTCCTGATCTCCCTCGCCACGGTTAACCTGAAGTAGTTCCTTACCGCGGGCCAGTAAAACTCCAGATCGTGGTTCCCTTTCAGAACGACGAGCCTGTTCGTGCCATTAAGCCAATTTCCCAGAGCCTGAAAGACGTCGATGTGCCCGTCCACCATGGTTATGAATTTCCAGACGGACTTATAGTCATCCGTTTTCAATCCGTAGGTGAGTTCCTTATCTACGATGCTTTCTCTCAGCTCATCGGTCGACTTCATCACGCCAATGGCGGCCAATTCCCGTTTCCACAAAACGAAATCCTCTTCTTTCTTCGGCACGAGAACGTTTCTCAGGAAATCGAGGAAGTCTCCGTTAATAACAAGCGTTTTCCTTTTATCCGACCTGCGGCCAATGTGCTCAAGGAAGCGAAGGAAAGAACCATCGGCGAAAAAGTTTTCAGTCCCGGTGTAGGTCTTATCCGGAGTCAGCCCGGAACAAATATGGAAATCACTGACGACGACGATCTCTTCATTCCGCGCGTCCAATTTGACCAGATGATCGCCGTAGTGGTGTGCCATGCCGTTGGTCTCGCAGCTTAACAGCATCTCTGTTACTGAGTTGTATTTTCCCATAGTTGACTATTCCATTCCCCTTTTCAAGATCATATCCCCTGTCTCTGGAGAAGCTCCCTGAGGGTGTCTTCGATGCCGATCGTCTTCGCGTTCTCGGAGATGCTATTTTTCAGAGCTTGCCGACTCGAATCGTCCGGGAGCCGTGAGATCTGAACGGTCAACAGCTTCGCCATGTTCAAGTACTTCTCCTTCTGCCTCCACACAATGAGGCAGATGACGAGGGCAACGAAGCCAATGACGACAATCAACCAGGTTGCATTCGCTTCGACAAAGCTTATATTCCCTCTCATCTCCGGATATATCTGGTTAGCAAGACGCGATTGCAGGTCGGTCATTGCCGTATCTATTATTCCTTTGATGAGAGCGTTCGTACCGGCGCCAACGAGGGAATCCCGCAGGTTAGCGGCGGCGACTTTTGTAGAATCGTTAAGCTCATGAAGGACTGCCGCGATGTAATTCCGAAGGCCCTCGTTAAGCAGCGAATCCTTTATCGCCCGCAAATCTTCATTCGTCTTTTCGCCGATGAGCGATTCCCTCAATGCCCCGATCCTGTATTGAGTTCCATAACCGAGGAGCGAATCCCTGAGGACCTGCAGCTCGAACGAAGCACTATCGCCCAGGTTTCGTATCAACGAGTCGAGCGCCGCTCTCGATTCAGAACTTGTCAGACCTTGCCTCGCTCCGGTTGCAAGGTTGTATGTGAGCGAGTCGGACTTCGATCCTTCCGCCACGCCATTCTCCAGACTTCTCCCCCATCCCTGAAACGTCGACGAACATCCTATCAGAAGTAAACAAGGAAGAATGATTAAACACTTAAGAAACCCTTTGTGAATGCCCATATCCATCATTCCCTCTTGATCATCCGGTGTCGTAAAACTGTTTTTCTGTCTATATGGTTACGTTAAGAATTTTTTGTTCTTTCGCACTAAGTTTTCTTATCATTCCAGTAATCATCCTCTATTGTCTTTGACAAACCTGGCGGCGTAATTGGCCAACCCCATTACCGTCAATTGAGGATTAACGCCGAGGCTCGTTGGAAATACGCTCGCATCGCTGATGTAAAGGTTGTCATATCCGAACACTTTGAACTCCGCATCGACGACTCCCGTCTTTGCGCTATTCGCGATAATGTTTCCTCCCTGTGGATGTCCGGTGCCCAGGGTGATCTCGGTCGGGTCTTTTATGATTTCATGCATCCGGTTGGCTTCCCGCGCGGTTTTGAACTCATAATATTTGAAAGTATTCGGCATCACGGATTCAGCACCTGCTGCAAACATGATCTCGCTCGCTACTTCAAGACCTTTCAGCAGCTTCTGGAAATCATTCGGCGTTGGAGTATAGTCTATTTCCCTGTGAGTGAGTCCCGCTACCCTGGCACGGGCGTTCGACTCCGACCCGACCAGCACGCCGACGCATGCAAGACGGTCGTAACGTTTCATGTTGTTGTAATGATCCTCGAACCACCCGGGCATGGCGGTGGATTGAAACATCGGAGGGTTGAACCATGATTCCATGATGAAGCCTGTGTCCGGCAATATTTTCATATAGTGAGAGATTTGCAGACCGTCATAAGAATCTATCTTGTTCGGGAATGCCGCCGTCAATTGAGAGCCGGTGTTGAACGATAGATTCAAGCCCGCGTTCGTTATTCCAAGCTTGGATTTTAAGAGAAGGATACTCGATGAAATTGCGCCGGCGGCGACCACGAAGGTGCGTCCGTATATTTTTATTTTTCTTCCGCTGTTGAATTCCCCTTCAACATACGCGATCTTGTTCCCCTTCCGTTGCAGCTTGACAGCTTCACAGCCGGCTATGATTTCCAGGCTCTCCCTTCCGAACTCTTTTTGTATCGACGGAAGGACAGTAACGAGCATAGAAAGTTTCTTATTATAATTGCACCCGATATTACAATAGCCGCATCCGAGACAGCCGGCAATGTTCGCGTTGACGGCGTCGGTTACGTCCGGCGCAACGTCGTATCCAAGTTTCTTACAACCCTGCTTGAACAAGTAGCCTCCCGGATTAAGCCTTACCCGACCCTCGTCCATATGGTTTGCCCCTATGATTTTCCAGACTGTGTCCATGGAGTTCATCACTTCCTTCTTATCCAGCCCGGTATTCATGCCGCGGGGATCGACCCACCTGTCAAGGACCGGTTCGGGAATCTTGAAACATACCGCGTTATTCACGACCGTTGACCCACCTACGCAGCTTCCCTGGAAAACCGTGAACCGGAAGTCTCGTGCCGCCTGGATTGCTCCATCCTGAAATAATCGAGACACCATTTCCATTTCATTCTCATTGAACGTGTCGGGTTTCTCGTGATTTCCGCGTTCAATGATTACAACCTTTCTCCCGCTCTCGACAAGCCCTTTCGCGAGAATCGAGGCGCCTGCTCCTGAACCGACAATGACAACATCGCCTTCGACGGAGTCCCCCGCGACATCCTTTTCGGACTTCACGTACAAAGGAGGATCCGGCTGCCGCGGCGATTTACTCAATCTCTCGGCATAATCTTTCCGCTCGGAAAAAGGGATGTATCCGACAGACGCGAATGTTCGCTTGTCGTTGTAATAACCGATATAGCACATTTGTTTGGCAATCCTGATCATTCCCTGCGCGAGGGTTCTCCACCACCCGGGAATCAAACGTGCTTCTACATCCCGGTAGAATCTTTTTTTCAAAAATTCATGCCGGCTTTTCGGTTCGATGTAAGGCAAAGGGGGAAGGAGCGACAGGATCGGATAAAAATACAACCCCGTGATCACCATTGCCATCGTCCATTTTGTCTTTGCCTCGAAGCTTTTGAAGTAGGAATCCACGTTATGTGCCACGTCGTCAGCTGGAATCACTTCATGCTCGCCGTAGATAATAACTTCGGAAAGCGCTCTTAATGTCTTGAACTGAATGGGAGAGAAATACTTCAATTTATATCTCGCGCGTTCCGCCGAAGACATGAGAAGTGATTCACAAATAGTATTCAACACTGCATACGCCGTCAGTATCCATAAGAATGAATTTACCGAAATTGAAAATCCCCAGAGATATACCACGCCGCTTGAATCGTGCCAGATCAGGTTACAGATTCCTATGATCGCCAGTATAGCCGACTCCCAGATGTTCAGCTTCACGAGAAATGAATTTTGCCGTATATCCGAAATCGCGTACCAGCAGAATAGGATATTAACAAATGTAAGCACGGCAAACCCGATTGTGATTAGAAGGTTACCGGGAGAGTTTGACTCCGAATTTCCAAAGAAGGTCAAGACCCAGAAAAGGAAAACCAACAAATAGACTTCGACCAGTACCTTTAAATAAGTTACAAGCCTTTTTTCACTTATCGTCAACATTTGAACGCTCCTTCTAAAATGTGGATGTCCTATTTCACCATGGCGGGTATTTTATTACTTCCCTGTTCCCGAGCTGGAAATAACAATAAAATATATCCAGGAATGGAAACACGCGGAGGTACGCCTTGCAAAGCAAAAGAGTGTTGTCGCCTTCATTGGGGAGGACGACAAAATCTCTGATGACTTTGAAAAAACTGAGGTACCATTTGTGCATATGCGGAATATCGTAGTCGAAATACCCGAGGTTCATGTATGGTCCATTTAGTTTCTCCGGTGGTTCGTTTTTTACATACGAGGTGCGGAAGTATCCGAGCTGGGTGGGCTTTCCATCGCTCTCGATTTTTTGGTTCCATGGCCCCGCGTATCCGGTATTGTCCTGTATAACTATCTCGTTATACCCCAGGTTCTTTCCGTCCTTTTTCATGAAGCCCTTTTTGAACTTCTTCCCGGAAAGGTTCCCTATCCATTCATGGTTCCAGCCGCAATATATGTAGCCGTTCAATTCCTCCAGGTCTGGCGGCTTCCCGGTTAACAGGATATTCTCTAACTCAGCCGGGGTTGCCTGTGCCAGTGTATCGTAAGTCCATATTTTTGAAGACACGGATATCTCCTTTTATTGGTTGTTAAATCGTCTCCATAAGACGAAATGAAAATCCAACACTTAGCATGACAACGGAGCGAATGCTCCTGCAAAACAGTCACACTAAAAAGAACTCGTTTACTTCAGCTCAAATAAATAAGAATAAGTCGATGGTTTTAATAGTCGATGGGTGATTACGAAATAAATTGTGCTTAAGCATCTACAGTGTTCGCTTGCTAATTAATTTTCCATTTAATTTCTGGAAAACTCCGTTTAAACGCGTAAAGTTGGTGGGTATAAAGAAAACCAATGTGCCAGCAATTGAATGAGAGTGGGGTGGGTTTTACCCGGGAAAATATAAATATGGTACTTGCTGCAAAACTTAAATCCTCTATCAATCCTGCTCTCCTCTCCGATGAAATGTATCGTACCACATTGGAAAAAGCAAGCGGAGATGGAAACTAATGTGAGATTTCGCACGTAAATTTGATCGGACTTCGCGGAGAGTAGTGGCAAAACCCTCGCCTTTGAGTCCATCTCCCGGTCGAGTCCTTTTTTGTGTTTAAAATGGGAAAGGAGGATAATAAGCCGCAAGGTCATAAGAGATCAGAAATTGTTCGGACGGAAGTGCAGGGAGTTCGGAATGACGGAACTGGTAGCCCGGACAAAGAAACCGATAGCCTGGACTGCGGAACTAATATCCCGAACGACGGAACTAGTAGTCGGGACGGCGGCGAAGGTCGTTGGGACGGCGGAACTCATAGTTCGGATGACGGCGAAAGTCGTTGGGACGAAGGCGAAAGTTGTTCGGACAGCAGCGAATGGCATCCGGACGAAGGTGAACATTCAAATTCGTGCAATTTATGGGCTCCGGCGGGCAAAGCAACAAGTACGATGAGGTGGGTGGAGTCTCGATTAAGTTGGGGCTCTCTCTCGATTGAGCCGGGTAATGGGAAACTGGTGGGTTGCAGGTGAGATGGGGGTGGAAGGGGGAGGTTATGTGAGGGTTTTCAACGGCAAAATTATTTCTTGAACCTAGAGAAGTATTCGTCTATCTCTGAACGAAGCTCGATTCCTACTCGCTCGAAGATATTTAATAATTCATCATACGCACCTTCGCCACCGATAAAATCCCAAAACTCTTTTGCAACCTTAAGCTCGTTATCCAAATCAAGCATTCCTCTCATAGTCCAGCGATTGTAAGGCTGTGGTTCGTATGGATTGTACGGAATAGCTATGATTGTATTTACTTTTGCCTTTGGGTTTTCGGCAAGCACGGCAGCAACCCATTCCAACAACGTCCGCTTAAATTCTTTAAACCCTCCTGCGTTTGGCTTAGCAGTCTTAATGTCGAAGAGAAACAGTTCACCAGAGTTGCTTTCAATTTGGACATCGACTCGAGTCGGTTTCACCTTCTTCATCTTGCCTTTTTGACATACCTTTCGAATCTTTTCAATTTCTTTTGCCTTGTTCGGTGAATCGCTCGCTGTTGTTAGATCATCCATTATCTCTTGTATAACTTTATGAGCTTCTTCGCTTATTTGTGTGCCCGCTATGGCTTGCGATTGGGCAGACTTAAAATTCTTTCGCGCCAACGCCAAAGCGACAGGTTCAAAGATCGCAGTACCAAAGTTTGTGTTGAGCGAATGAATAAAGGAATACAGCGCTAAACGATCCTTGCCGAGCAGTCGTGTGTGAAACGGCATCGAAGCTGGTTCTGGATTATAGTTCTGAAATTTATTGTGGAGACAACTCTTGAGGACACCCTCGATTTCTTTAACATCTGATTTTGAAAGAGACATAAACAGTTTAGTCTTCCTTATCCACGGCTTCTACTTCAGTGTATCGCCCTTGGTTTATTTTGTGTAGGGAAACAAGCTCTTGATAAAAAACCGAGTGAGTTTTAATAAAGGGATATTTCTTTCTTGTACTCTGTATTAATGATCGACGCTTTTCATCTATGACACGGTCATTTCTCAAATACTTGTCTATCTGTTTTAGGTCTGCATAGGCCTTCGAGTTAACTATCCTGTCTTTCAGATTCGGCCGTTTTGACAAACAGCAGTGGTAGTGATAGTGATTGCCATCGGCAAATTCGAATTCCCCCGATTTGTCTTTTTCTTGACGGAATTTCATATACTTACACTTACCATTCAGTTTTTGCTGAAGTGTAAATAGCTTGCAATCGGTTAGGCAGCGTATTTCATTCATCGGTTTGTCGACATTTGATCCTATATCCGAAAATTCCGCGATCACTTTTGGGCAAATCTCAATCCACTTTCCGCACAAAGGACACCTATCGGATATTCTCGCATTTCTTGTATCAACTGGAATTACAGGGATACCGCTCGGAGCCATAAAACCTCCCGATTGTCTCTCCTTGAGATTACCGATTTCAATACCGTAATATCTGAAAGTTTTATGGTGAAGAATAATCAAATCTGGAGGGGATAATTTGTGTATCAGAGAAATAGGTTTCTGACTCAAAAGAAGGGGGAAAATATACCCGATATTGTATTTCAGCACGAAGCAATAAACCAAGATTTCATGCCACAATCCCCCAGCGGTCTTGGGCAAAAGGCTGTCAAAATAGAGATTGGGAGCGTTCCCCCTGTATCTCTTCTTGTCATTTACCGGAAAGCCAACAAAGTCTTTCCATTTTCTCAATTCTTTATTCCCTATTTCATCTTTGATCAAGGGATGAAGGTTATTAAGAAAAGCTCTTCTTAGCTTACTGTCAACGGTCAGAGTCTCATACATCATTAGCAGGTTCACGAATCGTAGATTCAGTTCAATGAACTTTGAGACGCGATCTTTTTGAAATCTGTTGGATTGGAACAAATAGTACACGCCTCGGGATAGCAACAAATACTCGAGCGCGTCCGCCAATTTCATTTGCCTATCACTCGGGCCATATATTTCGTCAGCGAATGAAAGCGACACCGGTACACCTTTATCTGATTTCTTCATCTTCAGTTTAGAAGACTTCAGTTTTTCTTTTTTCACAAGTTCTTCAAACCTGACGAGATTTTCGCGATAAAGTAAATAATCATCACTACTTGTGTAGTTTGCTTTCTTTCTAAATGTTTTATCTAAAATCCTCAAGTGGGAAGACAATAGATCAAGTTTATCAGACAATGACTTCATACTACTCTTCTTTCAAATGGAATATGATTTCGGAATATGCACCCTTATCTTTCTCAGTTCTATTGAGCACCGGGCGTTTGAATTGGTTGACGATCTTCATTCCTGCACTCCCTGCAATGACCGGATATAGATTCCATTTATCATTCGCGACCAAGAACACGTCATAGTCTTTCACAAAGAAACGTTTGCAGTTTCTCAGTACTTCCGCGATGCCTTTTGCATAATTCTCTTTTGCTTCTCTGCCCTGCCCGTTCGCCATACGACCGATTTCTAAGTCATCCTGACGCTTGAATCCGAACAGATCGTAAGCGTAAGCGTGCTGTTCGTGATAATCGATCAGTCCAACGTAAGGTGGACTGGAAAATACGCCCGCGATCTTTTGTTTTTTGATGAGTGCTGCAAATGCGGGGTCGTGTTTTTCAGTCTCACCGATAATATCAATGGTTTTGCTGTCTCCTGTAAGGCAGTATTGGTAGGTTTCTGTCCGCAGTTTCTTGAATTGAGCCAAACGCATTGCAGTGTCTTTAGTATATGTCTCCCACCACTTTAGGATTGAGAAGAGCGGCTTGCATATCTTTCCATGCTTCGCACAATAATAAGTGGTTGTAACACGCTCAAGAAGCGTCGCCAAATCTGCGTGAGTGGTAGCGCGGCAGGACCGTATTGTGCGGCTTAAAATAATGCTGATAATTTTTTTGGTGTCGGGATTCTTAATCTTTTTTATTTCAGAAAAGACAAACTCAATCTCGCTACGAATGTGTGGAGAATACCATTTATCCAGGAAAGTGTCTTCCCTATCCTGGCGAATCTTGATCTTGTACTCTTTTACAAGATTCTGAAAGACTGGAAGAAATTCCTTGGCTTTTTCGGCACCGTACGATTCCTCGTCAATCTCATCGCGCTTGACTTTGTATTTGTACTCAGGTACCGGAAAGAATTCAGTGTTGGACTTATACAGTTCCCTTAACAGTTTTTCTTCAAACTCTAAGGTATGGGAGTCGGCGAGAAACGCCTTCAAAGCGATGGTAATTCGCTGGATCTCTTTATGAACATCAATGAGATCGAACTTCGTGACCTTGCAATTACTGATCAGTGCGTTAAAAGCAGAAACATCGATGCCGATACCGTGCATGCCAAGTTCATTTGCCTGTACCAGCATTGTTCCGCTTCCGCAAAACGGATCTAGAATAATGTCGCCCTTATGAAAATAGGCTTTTTTCTTAAAAGCGTCAGTATGTTCGTCCAGAAAATACTCGACTAATTGCGGAATGAATTTCCCTTTGTAGGGATGCAAGCGATGTACGTGCTTCGTTGTCTCTGCTTCCGTGTATTGATCAAAGGAAAGCGCCCAATTCAGATCTTTCCCGAGTTGGTCCTTCCAGGAAAGCTCTCTTCTTCCGTTAAAGGATTGATAGTATTTCTCTAACTCGTGCAATGAAATTTGGGTGGTTCCGTTCTCCCCATGTTTCTGGACTCGGCCATATTGAATCAAATACGAGATGTTCGAAGGAGTTACTTTCTTTCCGAGATGATTTGTGGCCCATTCAGCAGCTTCTTTGGTGCTCATCAAATCAGAATTCGTTTCAAATAAATTTGGGACCGAATTAACCGGATATTTAGCTCTAAGTTCAGAAACGCGGGGCTTTACCGGAGAATGCTTTTGAGACTTACGATTAGGTTTTTTTCTTTTGGATTTTGCCATTCTATATTCGCTGCTTCATAAAATACCCAAGCCTCATTTATCCTGCAATCCTGTGTCCCTCGCCTGACATTATCTTTGTCAATACGCTGGCCATCTTGACTTCATTAATTTCATAAGAAAGCCAGATTAAAGCAACCTTCTCCGCACTGCTCCACATATGTTTTCATGAGATTGCTTCGTCGTTTTGCCGAAGGCATCCCTTCGGGTCACTCCTCGCAATGACAGGCGATCACGTTTTCCTTCTCCCCACTATCCTTACTCGCTCACGCCGCCGGAGAGCGAAAAATGAAAAACGCCGTGAAGGTTCTAGAGAATGATCGGATACCGGTTAGATTTTGGTTAGACAAGTCCAATGATGTTGATGAAAAGAATAATTCTTTCAAAAAATCTGCGAAACTGTTATATTTTCAAGGAAGCCGAGATGGCGGAACTGGTAGACGCACTGGACTCAAAATCCAGCGAGGCTTAACCCCTCGTGCGGGTTCGATTCCCGCTCTCGGCACAGTATTCGTTCTACTCTTAAGATCTAATTCCGAACGGGATCGACATTCACTTCTTCCCGAGCTCTGCCTCAACAGTAATCGAAATTCCTCCACGGACGGCAAATTCCGCCGTCACTTTGCACCAGCGCGGCGCAAGTGCTATCGCGAGATCGTCGAGAATGGTATTGGCAAGATGCTCATGGAACACCCCTTCATTGCGATACGACCAGAGATATAGTTTCAGAGATTTCGATTCGACTATTTTTTTGTTCGGGACATATTGAATTGTCAACTTTCCAAAATCGGGCTGCCCCGTCGCCGGGCATACACAGGTGAACTCATCGGTCCGGAGGGTTACAACATAGTCCCGGCCGGGATGATGGTTCGGAAATGTTTCAAGTCTCTTCTGCGGTTTTGTTCCCTTACCCAAAAGACTCAATCCGGAAAGATCGGATTCACTCGTCGCATATCTTTTTGTTTTATTCTTCATGGTACATTCAAGATTTATTCCACAAAATTTTAATACAAAAGACAACTTAGTCGTCTAAAGAGACGCAATCAACGACCTCAAAATTTAAAATCAGCCTTGTCCTGGTCTCATCCTTGACCAGGTTGAGACTGCTGTAGTCTTCTTTACCGATCTCTATTCGAATCCCGTGTCTTTTTATCCGGCGGTGGATTGTTTTGAGGCGGCGGATTCGTCCGCGGTTTCTCCGGAGTTTGTTTCTGCGGAGGCGCTGGTATATTTGACGGCTGGTTTTGTCTTGGCCGAGCAGTCGGCGGTGATGTCGGTTGATGCGTTGTTGGCGGATTCGGTCCTGGAAGTGCCGGAGTTTGTGGCGAGGAAGGATTGTTAGGCTGCGGCGCAATCGGACGGGGACGCTCCACATGGATTGGATTCTGCGGAGAGGTCGGCCTGGTTGTCCCAATTGGACGAGGTCTCCCTGGCGGTTTCGAAGGAGGCTCCGGAGAAGGAGGTGTTGGAACAGGTATATAAGGTGTCGATGGCGCGGGATGTGGTGGATGCGGCGGATGGGGCGGATACGGAGGAGGCCCAGGCGGAGGTTCTGGTGGTACCGGAAGAGGCTCAGGTGGCTGAGGCGGATCTATTATGATTACTCCATCCGAAACTCTCTCCCAATTTCCTTCCGGTCCAACGACGCAAGTGTACCTAACCGGTCCGGACGGAGTCTGGTCCGTCACGTAGGCCTCTTGAAGATCCGATGTAAATGCGAATGAGTACCAGTGCCTGGCCAACGCCCAATCACTTTGATTTTCAGAATTGTCCACGTCAACTCCGAACGGTACATAAAGCCCAAAGAACTGCTGCGCGGCTTCTGCCTTGCCCTCCGACCAATCTCCAAGAAAGTCACCGAGTATTCCATTATGTTTGCTGTCCAGCATTACCAGGGTCGGGTGATACGGATCGTTCGATTGCGGATGAAAGTTCCTAAGGATGTAATCATCCTGTGTTGACCATAAGGTTGAAGGCAATGTTGCTTCAATCTGATTTTGGATCACGGCATACTCGTAAGGATAGTTTGAGTTCTGAAAATCCGAATTCAGAAGAAAGAAATAAAGAGAAGCAGTAGCGTTGCTGATCGGCGAATCGAGCAGCGGCTCTTCCACGATTTGAGTCTCAAGTCTCCAATTATTGAAAAATTTTCCGAGAAGACTGTCCGACTTAGTGCTATATGCATTCCAAAGCAGATTGAATTGTGAATCGGAAAAACCTTCCGGTTCCAGGGAGCCGAACTCATAGCCCGTTACCTGACTTGCCGACGACTGAGCCGAGACACTGGAACATCCCAACGAAAGTTGGATTCCGATGAAAAGAAAAAAAGCGGGAAATACCGATAAAGAGGGTTTCATCTTCTTATCTCCTTTTCCGGTACGGATTTTTTGAGAAGCCGGACATCGCACGAAGCATTTTACTCAACCGGCTCATATTCGAATCGCCCTGTACCATCTATTCTGTTAGACGCCATGATGTTTGTAAGGTTCACTCTTATGCAGAGTTTTTTGAGCAGCCGCCCTTCTTCGGCACCGACCCTTTATCGAAGCTAATTATTCTGATTATTTCCTTCGGACACTTCAAACTCTTTTTCTTTAGGTCTCAGTTGATCATATAACCGTTTCAGAGACTCGTATGCACTTTGACTTCCGCGCTGCGCACAATTGCGATAAAGCCTCACGGCTTCCGGAATGTTCGGTGCGACGCCGACACCTTTCTCGAAACAATATCCAAGTGAAAGCTGTCCTATTAACGATCCATCATCAGATGCGGCCGTGAGCGTTTCAATAGCCTGCGCAAGAGAAATACTGTTCGAGCCTTCGTCGGAGGTTGAATCCTTATCAGGTTGTATAGCCGAACTGTCCGACAGAACCGCGGCAGCGGCAAGCCTGATTTTCGCATCACGGCTTCCTTCATTTGCGGCACTCCTCCAGCATTGCTCGCCCAGAGCGGGATTTTGCTTCGTCCATTCGCCGGTAAAATAACAACGCCCAAGTTCGATGAGAGATGGGACATTGCCGTGATTGCCGGCTACGACAAGAAGGTGGAACGCCTGATCATTGACCAATCGTTGATCGAGACCAAGTTGAGTTAACCCTGCCCACACAAACGCCGCATCGTCATCATTTTTCTTGGTTCGTGATTCAACTTCATCGAGGAAAGTTTTGTCTCGCACAAGGTTCAACAGAAGTGCGGGAGCACGACGCGAGTCCATACGAGCCGCGCGAAGATATTGTTCAGCCGCAAGAATCCTGTCGCGTGGTACACCAATTCCTCTCTCATAACAGCGGCCGAGAACAGTTAATGCTTCCGGGCTTCCCGCGTCGGCTGCCCTTTTAATCATGTTGATCCCGGTAGAATCTTTTCCATTTTCAAACATTTTCGACACTCCGAGCGCCTTCCTAAAATCCTCGTTCCCTTCATGAAACGCCTCGTTAAGAAGTGTTAAATCGTCAACAACATGAGAGGTCGTGTCTGTTCCGAAATCAAGATAGACCGGTTCCACTGATCCAAACGACTCCGTTGACTTCGGCGAGCCGGTTGAGGAATCATTCGGCGAAGATACAGCCGTCGAACTATCGGACGGAATAGGAATTCCCCTGTTTGCAAATTCATGAAGCACCTGGTGCGCCGGTTCGTAATTCGCATCGGCGGCCGCTTTCACAAAATTATAAGCTTTCGCCCAATCACGCGGCACTACCAGATTATCCGTATAAAACAGGCCCATGACAAACTCAGCTTCCGGAAGTTGGTGCGTAGCAGCCGCTTTGAACCAACGGTAGGCTTCGAACGGGTTCCACTTCACACCCCAACCGTTGTCAAGAAAAACGCCGTAATTATATTGCGCGATCGACATGTTTTGATCCGCTGCCTTACCAATCCAGTATGCTGCACGTACCGTGTCGACAGGGAAACCTTTTCCGAGGAGGTAACGAAGTCCAAGCTCATGCTGGGCTGCCGGATCGCCGTCGTTTGCCCGGTGCACGAGCATGAAACCCTCCCATAGCTGGTACTCAACATCTGATGATCGGATCATCTGTGTCGAATTCGGTGGCTTGTAATCTTTAAATACCGAAGACCGCGTCGTATCCTGTCCGTAAAGAAAATTCGGAAACTCTAAGCAAAGGACGACGAGAATGAGAAGAATGGTATCTTGAATTCTTTTATTCATCTATTTCTCATGACCTTTTCGTCGTTTTCTTCACACATACAATGTTGAGACGCATTCATAACCCGCCCGGTTGAATTTCCTTCTTTCAACTTTTGCCGAATTCTTGTAGCAATTCCTGAACTATTATAAGTCACAAGGAAATTGGATTCAATCGCAAAAGCCGGTGTGATCAGAGTAATCAGGCCAGGTAGTTTACTCTGAACTTAATCTATACCCTATTCCTGATTCGGTGAGAATAATTTTGGGATTGGTAGGATCATTCTCAATTTTCTTGCGCAATTGCCCGACGTAGACTCGCGTGTATTGAGCCTCTTCCGAAAAAGAAGGTCCCCAAACCTGTTCGAGAATATAATTGTGGGTCAAAACTCTTCCCGCATTTCTCACGAAAAGCGATAAGAGCGAATATTCCGTCGCGGTGAGTTTGACAATCTCCTTTCCTTTCTTAACAACTCTAGCCGAAAGATCAACCTGCAAATCACCCGAAGTGAAAATAGACTTTTCTTCCGGAGAGCGGTGATGCCTGACAGCCGCTCTGACGCGAGCAAGCAATTCCCCGGTACGAAAAGGCTTCACTAAATAATCATCCGCACCGGCATCCAGACAGGATATTATGTCCCTTTCCGAGCTGCGAACTGAAAGAATTAAAACCGGCACCGTGGACCATTCCCTGATTTTCTTCAATACCTGCAACCCATCCATGTCCGGCAACCCCAGGTCAAGGATAACGAGTTCAGGACGTTCGGAAGCTACTTTCGCCAAACCTTCGTTTGCCTTCATGGCACTTCGAACAGCATAACCGTTCGACTCCAATGTCAATTCAAGGAGTTTTCGAATCTGCGCCTCATCGTCAACGACAAGGATTATAGGTGCGCCTGCAATATCGCCCGATACCGGCTTATCAGTCATTTAAGTTTTCCCTCTTCGATGATTCCCCCGGAATTGTCTCGAATTTCCGTCCCGATTGGAAGATGGATTGTAAACTCGGCACCTCCCTCGACTCGATTTCTCGCCGTAATCTCCCCATGATGGGCCTCAACAAAACCTTTCGCAATCGTCAGGCCGAGTCCGGTTCCGCCGGGTCTTCCGTTCGCCGACCGATAGAACTTCTCAAAAACTTTTTCCGTATCCTCTTCAGGTAAACCAGGCCCGTTATCGGCAACTGAGATCGCGCACTTTCCCTCTTCGAGAAAGCTCCGAACAATAATCTCTGTTCCCTTCGGAGTGTAGAGTGCGGCGTTGTGGATCAGGTTTGTCAGTGCCTGCTCGATCAAAACGAAATCTAATTTGAGAAGCGGCACGTCCTCTTCGACTCTTACATTCACCGTATATTGCGTGAGTTCTCTCTCGAGCCCTCTGACAGATTGATTTATTATGTCTCTGACATCGCACCAATCCAGCTTCGGTTGTATCATGCCGGATTCCAGGCGAGTCATATCCAATAAGTTCGCAACAAGCCTGTTCAAACGTTCCGCCGCGATATGTATTTCCTTCAGTTGAACAGCCTGTGGACTTGTTTCCTTCAAATTAGATTCAGGCATTTGGAGGAGGTTCTCTGAGGTCCCCATGATAGTGGCAATCGGAGTCCTGAATTCATGAGAGATGGAATTGAATAGGGTTTTGTAAAGCCTTTCCGATTCCGCAAGTACAACGGATCTTTTGTTCAACTCGTTAAGTAATTCGCGTTCGATCGCAGAAGTTATTTGAGAAATAAAATTTTCCAGGAGCGATTCCTGATCGGGCGAAAGGTTTGCGTCGTCGCGGAACCTCACTCCGATTACCCCCAGCGGGTAACGCGGACCGGACATGGGGAAATAGGTTGCCTGTGCCGACGGCAAAGTGTCCGTGTTTCTTCCCGCTCGTTTCTCATTCCAATATACCCATGCCGCGACACTTAGTTCTTTCGGGTCAGGGGAAAAAGAACTGGCCGGGTGTGCCACGGAGGATATTTCGCCATCCGCATCTCCAAGAATAACCGCCACATCCGCGTCAAAATATTTTTTTGTGTTTGTGATGGCACTCTGGATGACCTCGTCCTGAGAGTGGGCGGACGAAAGATCTTTCGTAAGAGAAAATAATGCGGAGGTCCTTTCTTCGCGTTGTCGAAGTGTTTTCTCCCTTTTTCGCACGCGTGCCGAAAGAACACCGGTAACGGAAGCTACCAGGAAGTACAACCCGAGTAAAAGGACATCTTCAAGATTTCCAACGGAGAATGTAAACCGCGGAGGTATGAAGAAAAAATCCCACGCGACCGCTCCAATTGCTGCTCCAAGAAGAGTCGGACCCGGTCCCATCCTCAAAGGGAGGAGCGACACAACCAAAAGAATAATAAACGCAACGGTTCTGTATCCCATGAATGGCGCAATCGGATAACATAGAAGCGCCGTGAGCAGAACAAGAGCACTCGCAACGACATATTGAGCCAAACTCGATTGAAGCCCCGGAAAGAGGAGCCGTCTCGTCCGCTTGGTCTCACTTGCTTCCTGGCCAACTATATATATATCAAGATCCTTACTTTTTTGGATCAGTTCATCGACAAGACGTCCGGCTCTCGAGAAGAGCGCCCTTTCCGGCTTTCCGACGAGCATTAAGCCTGCATTCTGTTCGTGCGCGACGCGCATAAGTGCGTCCGCGATATTTTCGTCGGAAGTCGTCACAATGTCCGCACCAAGTTCTTCGGCCAGCTTCATGTTTTTTGCCAGCTGTTCTTTTTCTTCTGCGCTCAACTTCGTCGACCGTTCGACATAGACGACCACCCACGATGCATCCATTGTGTAAGATACTCTTCGCGCCCAGCGAATTACGGATATCGAATGCGGACTTGAACTTATCGCGGCTATTAATCTCTGTCCCGATTTCCACGGGCCGAGGATCCGTTTCCCCTGCATGTACTCACGGAGTTCGCGGTCGACTCTCTCCGCGGTGAGGCGCAGGGACATTTCCCTGAGCGCATCCAAATTCCCTTCCCGGAAAAAATTCGAAATCGCCTGCTTTGATCGGTCGGGCGCGTAAACCTTTCCTTCAGCGAGTCGCTTGAGCAAATCTTCGGGCGATATATCGATTACTTTGATCTCATCCGCCGACTCGAAAATCGAGTCCGGGACTGTTTCTCTAATGGTCGTGCCGGTAATTTGCGCAACCGCGTCTGCCCTGCTCTCGAGATGCTGGACATTTAAAGTCGTATAAACATCAATTCCCGCATCCAGGAGCTCAAGGACATCCTGAAACCTCTTGGCGTGACGGCTTCCCGGCGCGTTCGAATGGGCCAGCTCATCGACTAGCACCAGCCTAGGCTTTCTTTCGAGTATCGCGTCGGTATCCATTTCATCCAGAAGTGTACCACGATATTCAAATTTCTTTCTCGGGATCACTTCGAGCCCCAGCACAAGTTCAGCAGTTTCCATGCGATTATGAGTTTCGACGTAGCCAATAACGGCGTCTATTCCTTTGGCGACAGCCTCACGCGCTTCGCTCAACATAGTATACGTCTTTCCAACCCCCGCGCACATTCCGAAAAATATTTTCAATTTTCCTTTATCCCCGCGTTCCTCTTCCTTTTTTATTAGCTTAAGAAGAGTATCGGGGTCGGGGCGAGAATCAATTGGGTCTGGCATTGTCTTAGTAATTTAATCACATCTGATGAAGAAAAGGAAATGCCGTAGTGCAAACCAGGTGGTTATATGAAATAGTAATGGATTCCATCCCCTTTTGAAGCTTCTATCGGTTGAGCCCCCTCATAATCAGCCCCTGCAACTGAGATTTGGGTGCTATTTTGTCCAGAATTGAATGATCAGACCACCGATCACTACTACCGCTATCCCTGTCCATCTTGCCGCGGGAATTGTTTCTTTGAAAATGATCTGTCCAAACAGTGTGCTCATCACTGCAAAGACGGCGATGTAAACTCCAAGCATTTTCGAAAAATCCCATTTCACAGTGTTAATGACGATTCCGTATGAACCGAGCACCGCAAATCCAATAATGATGAACCCGGTGCCCATGCCGCGCATCCCTTTTCGAATGAGAGCATCGCCGCCGACTTCGAGCAGAGAAGCTGTGAGAAAAATGACTATGACACTCAGGTTTCTCATTTGAGATTATTCCTTACTCTTTCATAATAAAGGCGCGGAAGAATTTAGATCGGACGCGAAGGAGTTTATGTAGTGCAAGGCATAAGACCTATCGTAACACACTAATGGTCATATCAACTAATTTGACGACGACTATCGGAGCGGCAAACCCGACAATTCCGTATGCCATGGAATTAAAACGTGATAAAATATTCGTCCCAAGGTTCCGACCGTCGACAGCTTTCAGGACAACAGGTACAAAAAGAATCAGGACGAGTAAATTGAAGATTAAAATGTCAAGGATTACGCTCTGCGGAGATGCCAGGTTCAAGAAATTTAGCGCAGAGAAAATTCCGGATGTCTTGTCAAAGCCGTACGACATTGCGATCAATGGGAAAAGAACAATCAGACTCAGAGAAATCGTCGACGCAATTCCGAACCTTGTCACCATTTTCTGGATATTAATCAATCGCTTTCCTGTTTCGACCACTTCGATTAGCCTGCTCGGTCTGCCATTTAGCTCCACGGTATTTCCTGAACCAACGGACTTCTCCGGAGATCCATTCACGATGAATCCGACATCGGCATGTGACATGGCAAGCCCATTTATGCCCTGGTCTCCGACCACAGCCACCACATGACCGGAATTTCGTTCACTATGAATCCGTGCAATCTTATCTTCGGGTTCCGGGCTCATAACGACGTCGTCTATCCCTGCCTCGACAGCTAATACGGCTGAAGATAACTTTCCCTCTTCGGATGAGATAACAGTTTTTATTCCCATTTTCTGAAATTTATCTGAAGGAAATGCCGACGTTGGACCATCGTCCTCTATTTCGGAAATATCGCCGTTCATGTTTCCAAACCCTAAGACTCTCCCTTTCGTAACCTGCCTATCAAAGCTCAAGACATCCCTTTCATCTAACATCAAAACATTAATTTCCCCGGCAGATTCAATGGCGCCAATATGAGAAGGAATGATTTTTCTCCGAAGCAGTCGACCCACAGCGCTTAGCCCCGCAATGTTCAAGAGCTCGGCGATGGCCAGTGGAAACGTGCAAATCCAAATCGCAATCATTGCAGGGAAGTTAAGCCATAAATGCGTCAACCCTTTTGGATCATGTGATCCGTATTGGGCAAAAAAAGGAACAGAAATGACTATAACAGAGAGGCCGACGATAAGAAACCAGAGTGGCACTGCCATCAATTTTTCATCTTTGGTGTGACGGTATTTTATTTTTTCCGCAGATGAGATTTTCCAATCATGTACGGTCATGCCACTGGCAGAAGTCAAACGAATAACGATGCGGCCGCCCAATACAGTTGTCTTGCCGCATACATTATTTTGATCTCCGCCGCTTTCACGAACGACCGGAGGCGACTGTCCGTTTATCGCGGATTCATCCACGATTGCCGTGCCCTGCACCACTATCCCATCGGCAGGAATTACTTCGCCTGTTTCGCAAATGACAAGGTCACTTTCACGAAGACTTCCGGGTGATACGAATTGCTCTACGCCGTTGTTAAGCCTCCGAACTTTGACGGTGGAAGAATTCAATTCATTGACATCATTCCCGGTTTTCCATCGGGCTCCGACAAAAGCTTCTGCCAGGATCGCAATTAATAAAATGGACCACAGTAACAATACGATCTGCGCATTGAATCCCGTAGGGAGGGCTATTCTCTCCAGTAAGGCAAACGCCGACAACACCGCACCAACCAGCATCATGACCATAATCGGATTTGCCAAAAGGTTCTTTGGGCTGCATCGTCCGACGAATTCTTTGGCTAGTTGAGAAAGAATATTTCGCCGATTAATGCCGCGATCTGAGTTCGAAGCTGCGCTAGAGTACATTGCTTTTTGCTCCCATTATTGACGGAGATGCTCCTTACACAATCCTCAACGCCACCAACAATAAGTCGATAATCTTAATGCCGATGAACGGCGCAATTACCCCGCCGACACCGTAAATCAACAGGTGCCTTCGAAGGAGTTGAACCGCGCTGACCGCACGGTATTTTACACCTTTCAGTGCCAATGGAATTAGAACAACAATGATTAAGGCGTTAAAGATAACCGCGGAGAGAATCGCGCTTTCAGGTGTCGCTAGTTTCATTATGTTAAGCGCGTTCAATACAGGATAAGTTGTCGCAAATGCTGCGGGGATGATCGCGAAATATTTTGCCACATCGTTCGCGATGCTGAATGTCGTAAGAGTCCCGCGCGTCATCAGGAGCTGCTTTCCGATTTCTACAATCTCCATGAGCTTCGTCGGGTTGCTGTCAAGGTCGATCATGTTCGCCGCTTCGCGGGCAGGCTGAGTCCCGGTATTCATTGCAACTGCAACGTCGGCCTGAGCGAGTGCCGGGGCGTCGTTTGTACCATCACCCGTCATCGCAACGAGGCGTCCGCCCGCCTGATAATCACGGATCAATTTCAGTTTATCTTCCGGCTTTGCTTCTGCGAGAAAGTCGTCAACCCCGGCTTCCGCAGCAATCGCGGTGGCCGTCAACGGGTTGTCGCCGGTTATCATGACAGTTTTTATTCCCATGCTCCTTAGCTGGGCAAATCGTTCCTTTATTCCGCCTTTGACAATATCCTTCAAATGTATAACGCCGAGCACCTCGCCATTTTCCGCGACTACAAGAGGAGTCCCGCCCTTGCGTCCGATGTCCTGGACAATTTGTTCTACTTGCGCCGGATATTTTCCGCCTTGACCTTCAACGAATTTCTTAATCGCGTCCGCGGCTCCTTTACGAATGCTTCGGAACGATGCCTTGCCGTCAGGTTGAATATCCGCTCCGCTCATTCTTGTCTGAGCGCTGAACTGGACAAACTGCGCGGAGATCTGATGGATTTCACGGCCCCGCAAGCCATACTTTTCTTTTGCGAGTACAACAACCGATCTTCCTTCGGGTGTTTCGTCGGCGAGGGATGCCAGCTGCGCTGCATCTGCCAATCGCTCCGGGGAGATTCCGGAAGCAGGGACGAACTCGGTTGCCATCCGATTGCCGAGAGTGACCGTACCAGTTTTATCCAAAAGCAGGACATCAACATCACCGGCGGCTTCAACTGCCCGGCCTGAAGTGGCAATAACATTATGGCGTATCATCCGGTCCATCCCCGCTATCCCTATGGCAGATAAAAGTCCACCGATTGTCGTCGGAATGAGACACACAAGAAGGGCGACCAGGACAGTCACCGTAACAGGCGTTCCTTGTCCTGCTACTTGAACGCTGAACAGAGAAAACGGAAGGAGCGTTACGCATACCATCAAAAAGATAATTGTGAATGCCGCTAACAAAATATTAAGGGCAATTTCGTTGGGCGTCTTCTGCCTCTTTGCTCCTTCGATCAAATGGATCATCTTATCCAGGAATCCACTTCCCGGCTCAGAAGTCATTCGTATAACGAGCCAATCCGAAAGTACTTTCGTACCTCCCGTAACTGCGCTGCGATCGCCGCCCGATTCTCGAATAACCGGCGCGCTTTCACCCGTTATCGCACTCTCGTCGACCGACGCAATTCCTTCTATTACTTCCCCATCTGCAGGAATCACATCTCCCGACTCTGCAATGAAGCAATCTCCTTTGTGGAGCTTGGTAGATGGAACAAGCTGTACTTTAGAACCATGATGCGGCTCGTGAAGAAGTTTAGCCATCGTTTCGCGGCGTGCTTTCCGTAAGCCTTCCGCCTGCGCCTTGCCTCGTCCTTCCGCCAGTGCTTCGGAGAAATTCGCAAAGAGTACGGTGAACCAGAGCCAGAGCGAAACGGTACCGATGTACCATGCGGGAGCCTCTCCATGTCCGACCAGCGCCTGGATCCATAATCCTGTCGTCAGAACGCTTCCGACTTCGACAACAAACATTACCGGATTTCGCATCATGTTCTTGGGATTCAATTTCAGAACCGAATCTGAAAGTGCTCTTTTGAAGATTTCTCCCGTCAAACCCATCGGTTTTCTAAGCTGTGAAGATTCCGTAGACATAAATAAATTTTCCTCTTTCAATGAATCATCATTAAATGTTCGACAATAGGACCGAGTGCCAGCGCGGGCATGAAATTAAGCGCCCCCACTATCAGGATCACTGCGATCAGCCAGAACACGAACAGTGGTGTATGAGTCGGCAGAGTCCCTTCGCTCGGCGGAATTTTCTTCTTCCTAACCAGCGAACCTGCAAGTGCCAAAGTTGGAATCGCAAGCCAATAACGGCAGATAAACATGATAATGGCGCCGGTGATATTAGGAAAAGGCGCATTGGCGTTTACTCCGGCGAAAGCGCTCCCATTGTTGTTGGCTTGCGAAGTATAAGTATACAGAATCTCGCTAAAGCCGTGCGGGCCCGGATTGTCCAGGATAGCTATTCCCGCGGGAACTACAACTGCCAGAGCGGTGAATATCAGAACCATGATCGGCATTATGAGAATTAGAAGAGACGCCATTTTCATATCATACGCTTCGACCTTATGTCCTAAATATTCCGGTGTCCTGCCGACAAGAAGTCCTGCCACAAACACCGCCACAATCACAAACACAAGCATCCCATATAGACCCGAGCCGACGCCGCCGAAAACGACTTCGCCGAGATGCATCGCGATCAACGGGATTAATCCACCGAGCGGGGTATAGGAATCGTGCATCGAATTAACAGAACCGTTCGAAGCGGAAGTTGTCGTAGTGGCCCACAACGCTGAATTGGCGATTCCGAACCTAACTTCCTTACCTTCCATGTTTCCGCCGGATTGAAGAGCGCTTGCAGTCTGATCGATGCCGAGTTTAGTAAGAAGCGGATTACCACTTTGCTCCGCCGGATAGCACACAAAGATCATTGCGACTAGTATTATCATCATGGCCGCGACCAAAGCCCAGCCTTGCCGAGTGTCCCCGACCATCCTGCCGAATGTGAAACAGAGTGCCGCGCCGATAATCAGGATGGCAATCACTTCAAGAAAATTGGAAAGCGGAGTAGGGTTCTCGTAAGGATGCGCGGAGTTTACGTTGAAGAATCCGCCGCCGTTTGTGCCCAATTGTTTGATAGCAATTTGTGAAGCTGCAGGGCCAACCGCGATAGACTGGTCCGTAACCATTGCCCCGCTCGTATCGGCTGTAGGCTGGACAAATTTTGCCGTCGCGTAAGATGAGAATGTCTGCACAGTTCCTTGCGAGACAAGAATTAATGCGAAAATTATCGAAAGCGGAAGCAACACATAAAGGACACTTCTTGTCAGGTCAACCCAGAAATTTCCGAGCGTCTTCGCTGAATGCCGGACAAGCCCTCGGATAAAGAGGACAAGCACAGCAATTCCCGAAGCTGCAGAGAGGAAATTCTGGACAGTCAATGCGAGCATCTGAGTGAGATAACTCATCGTTGTCTCGCCGCCGTATCCCTGCCAGTTAGTGTTGGTCGCGAAACTGATGGCACTATTATATGACGAATCGGGAGTAACCGCGCCGAAATGCATGGGGTTCAATGGAAGAAGCTGTTGAAGGCGCTGGAACCCGTAAACTATGATAATACCGATCACGTTGAAGACCATCATAGCGATGGCATTCTGCTTCCAATCCATCTCTTGATCCGGGTTGATCCCCGAAACGCGGTAGATGAATTTCTCTACCGGCCCGAAGATAGGATGAAGAAAAGTTCTCTTTCCTTCAAATATTTTCGCCATAAATTCACCAAGCGGCTTGGCGAGAAGCACCAGGACCACTAAGTAAAAAATAATTTGGAATATAGCATTGAGTGTCATTCGAATTTCTCCGGCTTAAGTAGCGCAATAAACAGATATACCAACAACGCCAGCGAGATAACGCCGGCAATTAAATAGAGCCAACTCATGATTTTCCTCCGAGTTTTTTCTCTTCCACCGGTGACGGTTTAGATTCTTCAGGAGGGACTTCGCATATTTTCATAAGCCCCCACGTCAACAGAAGAAGCGCGGCGGTAATACCCAGATAAATTAAGTCCATTGTGATTTCTCCTACTTGCTTTGCAATTTGTCTAAAGCGAGGTTCAGGTTAAGAACGTTAACGCCCGGCTCACCGATGAATCCCAGGAACCGGCCTTCGGTGCACTTGTTCACGAGATCGCGAACCTGTTCCACGCTCAATCCCCGGACTCTTGCCACTCTCGAAAGCTGGTACAATGCGGCGGCTATGCTAATATGCGGATCGAGTCCGCTTCCCGAAGAAGTAACAAGATCAACCGGGATCGGCTGCGTATTTAACGAGTCAACTTTTTTCAAGTCGCTGATCCTCTGGTTCACTTCCGCGAGAAGGGCGGGGTTAAGCGGGCCGTAATTCGTCGCAACGGAGGCCGATGCATTGTACTGGTACGGACTCGTGGGCGAAGGCCTGCTCCAGAAATATTTCGGATCGCTGAACGGCTGACCTATCAACGTCGATCCGACGACCTTTCCGTCCTTATTAATCAGGCTTCCATTTGCCTGAGATGGAAAAATTAATTGCGCAATCCCGGTAATTGCCAGAGGATACAGTAGCCCTGTGAGGACACTGAACAGCAAGAAACTGATTGCGGCTGTGCGAAGATGTTTTAAAAACATTTTTTTCTCGATTTTGTGAGAGTCTGTTAGTCTCATTTTGACAGGATAAATATTGTCATTGTGTCACGTGTTGGCAATTAAGGGAGTGTAAAAAAGGACGAGAAAGGCATAAAGATTTCATAAAGATTGCAGCCATCCAATAGAGATTTTACCCTCCTTATCGCTATATTGCTCCGTTACAGCAGCAAGAACTGTCGTAAAATCCTGAAATCTGTCACGAGTTATCCTAAGAATACACATGCACGAGTTTGGAAAGTCGATAACATGGAGCACCACGGTATCATTCGCATTGAGAAGGATCCTTCCCGTCCTTGTCGCCACCGTCTTTCTCTCCTCCGAGCAAATCCTCGGACAGGAAGAACCGGATAGTACACTCCCTTTAGATCTCCATTTTCAACAAACAGTCATAACACAGAACCACGATAGATTTCCCTCTCCGTATCTTGGAGCCAACAGTTTTCGGCCAAACGAGACGGCGGCACTTACGATTACTTCAACTCTCTACGTGCACGGTTCTCTCGGCAATTGGCTCGACGCGGAATTGGATCCCGAATTAGCCGGAGGAAAAGGACTGAGCAGTTCTACAGGAATTGCAGGCTTTCCAAATGGAGAAGCTTATAGAGTAAGTGAGGTGGCGCCAACGATAGAATTAGACAGGGTTTATTTACATAAGTCGATTCCGATTGACACGGCGGAAAGATTCGATATTGTCGCGGGAAAGTTCGGGCTGGCGGACTACTTCGACATTAACGCTTACAGTAACAGTGCCCGGACTCAATTCATGAACTGGGCTTTGATAAACAATGGCGCCTGGGACTATCCAGCAAACACTCGCGGATATACGGCCGGAATAGTCGTTCAATATCTATTTGGAGAATCAGCATTGAGGTTTGCGGCGGCAATGGAACCGACAACAGCAAATGGCCCGAATCTCGACAACCACATCTCAAAGGCCCATGGAGAGGCGTTGGAGGGTCAACTTGGTTACTCGGTTTTTGGGCAGGAAGGTAAAGTCAGGGGTTTGCTGTTTAATAATTCCGCCAAGATGGGGAGCTACGGCGAAGCCGCAAATGACAGCGTGTACCAGCATGATATCACTCTCACGCGGGAATATGGTAGAAATAAATATGGTCTCGGAATAAATGTCGAACAAAGCTTGAGCAACAATGCAGGCGCATTCATAAGAGTAGGATGGAACGACGGACAAAACGAGACGTGGGCGTATACAGAAATTGACCGGACAATCTCCGGAGGACTCACCTCCAATTTATCTTCTATAGGCCGACCAGATGATAACTGCGGAGCCGCCTTTGTATTCAACGGAATATCGGCAGCTCACCGCGCTTATTTAAACAGCGGCGGTTACGGCTTCATAATCGGAGACGGCAAGCTTCCCCATTACGGAGCGGAAAGTATTATCGAAGCCTACTACTTATTCCAGTTCAACAGGATATTAGGGATCAGCCTGGACTATCAGTTCGTGGCCAACCCCGCATATAATAGAGATCGTGGTCCTGTGAATCTTGGTGCGATCAGGGTGCATTTTGAGATATAGGGTGTGGAAACCAAGGTTAGCCGTCGGGGCATTGGCCTCCTTTCGAATACCGGATTGGACAGACATGAGCAGGTTACCTCGTAGCGGAACTCAACGAAGGAAACCTTATAGTCAGGACATTTCTATTTGTGACTAACGGCGGGACTCCTGAAGGGAAAAAGCTCTGCGAAATCTGCGGACTGGGAAGACTCGATAGAGAATTTCTGGCGATCGACAAGCTGAGCACGTTCATGGCCACAGACATAAAGAGCGACAAAGAACTGGAGAAGCTATTTATCGAAGCGGGCTGCGAGTGTCTCGTCAGACTTCACGACGCGGCCGCAATGCACAATACGAAGGAAAGTTTGGCTTCGGCCTTGCCGCTGCTAAGGAAGTACCTCGGAGTCGAGATGAGACATGACTTCATGATGCCCGATATCCTGGATAAGTTGCGGCAGAAATTTGAGATGGAGAATTGAGAGGAGCAAAGAAAGCTGAAGGCAATCCATCGGCATCCATTGGAAATGGACGCCTCGCGGTGCACGAATCTGCCGGAGGCGGATTTTGAGATTTGCGAAGCCGTCCGTTCGTGACACGCGTTTCGCGGGTTCAACGGATGGCAAGGAGGAGGCTCATTGTGAGAATGCAAAAAGCCTATTGAGTTACGTGGAGTGTTTGATACCTAAGTCTTCCTCAAGTTGCCATATCCATTCGTCCACTTTTGAAAAGGCTTGGTCCACAAACTGATTTCTCCGTTCGTGGTCGCGACTCGCCTCGTCGGAATAGGCGATGTAACTCTTCATAAGCTGATTTCCATCTCGTTCTCCCCAGTGGTCTCTCAAGAATTTGGAAGTCCTTTCGTGTGAATAGTCGTTAGCATCCGTGAATAGAGAACGAGCTATTGCCTTGAGTGCAACGTCATTGGAAGAAAATGCCCAAAAGGTTTTATCACTTTGGCGAATCCACTTCCCCCATTGGGAAACGAGACATATGTCCCATGTGGCATTACGAATGCCTTTCTCCAATTCCGACACATTCGATGACTTAATCTTCTTGATCATTCCACCGCTTGGTGGTCTGTAGCTAATTGCAGCAAGACAAAACAAAGTGGCAGCAGCGTTGTAATACGCTTCAAAGGCTTGCCATTGCAGAAGCGCCTTGGCGGCTGCGAAAGGTTCCATGCCACTATGAATAAGGGATACCACTTTGAGAACATAGAGATAATGTGGTTTCCACATGTTTAACATTTTCTTGAAATTTGTCTCCTTTACTTCCAGAGACGAAAATTTAAAGTCGTTTTCAAGGTCGGACAAATGTTTTTCTGGGAGACGATCCGCCCTTCCAAGGGCGATATCGATGTAGCACCTTGGATCGGCATTATCCGCCATTAGAAAATATTTATAATCCGACGTGGCGTCTTCATGACTGGACGAAGAAGCATATTCATACAGCGCCATGTTTGGCTCAACCAGTATTTCAGCGAGAATGCAGAAAGCCAAGCAAGCAGAAGTGAGGCGAAAGATTTTGGAGGATGCGGCGTCAATCGATAATGCCTTTCCTTTAGCTAAGGAGACGAGTCTGGAAACGAGATTACGGTCAAATAGAACTTGGAACTTGCGTCCTTCTATTTGTCCACTATACAGATAGCGCCTTAAGTCGTAAGGATCTTCAGCTTTATAGTTTCCAGGAATAAGTAAATCATTTTCCCTAAGCATTTGTCTGATTGCTAGCCAATCTTCTGGACGGCGAACGGGCAGCTGGAAAACGATCAGGTCTTCGTTCACCCGAGAATTAGCCATATTTTCCTCGGCTGATAATGTCACGTCCGATTCGGGCTAGCTGCCTGTAAGACATTCTGGTCATCTTGCCTTTAGTTAAAGCAATTACATGTCCAAGATCATAGTTTCCATCATTGGGAAAAGAATTTGTTACCGCAGGGACGTTCAGCATGCCAATCCACTTGCCTAGAATTCCTACAACAAATGCAACATTTTGTGGTCCGGGAATAGCTAATACGCACGAGCCTTTGACCATGTGGCAGAAGAAACTTTCTAGCTGCACTTCCTTTTTGTCCGCGTCTTCAATGCGTGAGAACTCATCGTACCCCCGCAGGCAAGAACCTTTGAGGCACTGTGATTTTGTTGAGGAGTCGATGTTCATTAATTCTCTTAGCTGATCATGACGAACACAATTTTGAAACAACTCACCGTATATGAAATATCCGGCTGCTAAAGAAGTTTTAGCCAAAAACCGCTTTCTGTCATATTTCCCAATCTTAACTTGCGTCGAGATTTGCTTTCCCGCTACTTCTTGCATTTGAAGGTAACAACCTTTCTTTGGGTCCCAAACGAGGGGATCCTTATCTCCACCCAATGTTACCTGTAGGGGCCTTTGTTCTTGGACAAGTCGAGACTTCCGTAAAACTGTCCTCGGTGGGGAATTGCTATGTCCTCGAGCGTCAAATTTCCGACGACGAAACGAGATGAGAAAATCATTAGCAAGTGCTCCGTCGATCTTTGACCCAGCTTGCGAGTTGAAGCTCTTTTCGACAAGAATTGAAAAAGCGTTTGAACCTCCGAGCGATAGAGGGATGATATGCTCGAGACTCATCTTTCCGTCTGGTAAATCTTGGTCTGTGTAGGGGCACCATGTCATATGATTATCACAGTTCTGATTTTAACCTAAAGCAAATATAGACGGATGTTCCTAGAGATAACGTTGACTGTCCAACTGTCTGGGTTTGTGTGGATTATCTTTCCCGCCTGACATATTATTTGCTCCTCGCCAGAATTTATCTCTTAGCCTCTATTCTCATTCAGCAGTTTTAGCTGAACAGGACGAGCGGGATGTTCTAATCGTACTGATGGATTTGCTTCGGCGATCTGGAAACGTAGTCTTGAATCCTCAACGTAGTCAGCATTGATTTCCATAGAAATCCATCTTCGGTTGAGCGACTCCGCGACGTATCCCGTAGTGTTCGAGCCTGCAAACGGGTCGAGGACAAGATCGTCCTCGTCGGTGAGAAAATTCATAAAGAAGCGCGGCAACTCCGCAGGGAATCGCGCAGGATGTATCTTTCGCTTCTTCCGCTTCAGCGCCGCGAAATAATTGCTGTTGCTCTCGTTGTTCCCGCACTCGATTAGATTTCCGGGAATTGATCCGCCCCGGTCTTGAGCGAAAGATTCTTTGATGTTGTGACCCGACGGACGAACAGTCCTGGTTATTCCTTTGCGAATGAGGCGAAGCATGTCCTTGCTATACGGCTGTAACACTTTAGAATTGTCAGCTTTCGGGTTGGGCGTCTTCCCAAGCCAGTAAATATATTCGACGGAATCCTTCACGCGGATTCGTCTTACGTTTACCCATTCGGCAGGAGCGGGGAGCTTTGCGGGATTGTACCAGAAAAACTCCTGGCACAGATTGAATCCGAGATCATCGCACAGATGAAGCAAGAGACGAAAATGGTAGAGAGATCTCGTTGGATTTCCCGCTGTCCACGTACCACCAATGTTGATGACGAAGCTTCCAGTCGGTTTCAAAATCCTTTTTATCTCTGCTGCAAACGGGGAAAACCAGTTGATGTAGTTGGCCTGGTCTGCGTTCCCGTATTCTTTCTTGAAATGCAGGGCGTACGGCGGCGACGTGACAACTAAATCGATTGAGTTCGGCGCCATGTCGCCCATGAGTGCGAGCGAATCGCCGCAATATGCTTTGCCTAAAGCTGTACTATATGCAGGTCTCATTTTCGTTTCATCCCTTTTATAAGATCTTCTAACGTTGTGTACCATGGCGGTTTCACAGAAGAATCCGGAAGTGGTACACGTTGCATTACTGCCATCTTTTTCTTGTACTCAGGGTGTTTTGCCAAGCGCTTACTTTCAATGAACATAAACTGCGTCCAGTCGTGTGTTTTTTTGCCGAGACAGACGGCAAGTATCTCAAATTGACCGAAGCTATAGAAACGGCTGCTCTTGTCACCCTTGGAAGCTCTCGTCTTTTGAGTTTCAACTTTGTAGGCGGTTATCTCTCCGCCCTGTCGGTACGCTTCATCCGAGTTTCGAATATTCTTGCACTCCACACGTAGAGCTTTGCCCGGCTTGTTAGGAATATAGATCGAGTAATCCGGGTATCCATCCTTGTCGTGAGCCTCGAACCTCAGAATCACGCCTTCATCGACAAGCTGTTGGATGTGTTTGCCAAGATGAACTTCAGCAACCGCTCCTTCAAGTGTGACCTTTGCCCGAAACCGTCGGTTTATTGCGTCGAGAAGTTCATCTTTGGTTAATCCGTATTCCCGTTCAAGAACGTGCTTCTGTGCGTCTGTCATTCTTTTCCCGCCTGGCCGATTCTGTTTTCGCGTGTGCCGCCTTGTGTCATGTCTCGATAAAATATATGAGGGGGTTCTCGAAGAAACAAACTCGGCTCTCTTTCGTCGAGGCTTATTTCACCAGCGCCTTTGCCAAAACCCTCTCCATCTTCTTACGGAATACCGTATCAGTAATCCCGCCTTTTGTATAAACTCATTTCTCCACAAGCTCTGCGACAATTGAACTGTCGCAGAGCTTTCGGTTCTGGAGTTCAACTCCTAACAACTTCAAAAAAAAAGCGACCGCACCCAGGGAGAAAACCTAGGATACGGCCGCCTTTGAATCGAAAGCTTAAGCTATTGAGGTGTTCCGAACTGGTTGCGAAGAGCGAGATTTACCTGAAGAACATTGACCATCTTCTCGCCCGCCAATCCATCGAGTGGGGCAAATGAATTCGCATACAGGATGTCTTCAATTTGTTTGCGGACTTCGACGGGGTTCTTCTTCAAATCGGATGCCCACTTTGAAGAAACGCGGTCAAGCTGGTAGTTCGCGTTCTCCATTGTGATGTCGGGATCGAGACCCGAACCGGATGTGGTTACCATGTCGCCCGGGATATTTTGGAGACTGTCGGTCGGATGATCCAGCCGCCACATATCGAAGAAGATCGACTGGATATCAGATCCGGTGCTGACAGCGTTGATTACTGTTATAGCTTTGCCGTCAGCACCGGTATCTACTATGGCAGAAAGAAACTTACCGGGATTCTCGTTAGAAAAACCCTGAAAGAAGGTTACCGCGAGATCGGACGGCGCGGGCTGAGAAATAGCCGGGTTGTTCTTTATGAATTGAGCGACATCAACCGGATGAGCCTTCGCCCAATCGCTCACGTATGCAGTGTGCAATGAATCGATGTTCACCCATGCCTGAGCATCTGATGTGTGCATTGACGCCCATTGAGCAACTATGTGCGGACTTGCCTGGTAAGTATCATGCTGGAACCATTCCTCGATGTCCGGGCCTATTAACTGCCCCGCTCTCGGGCCGCTCGCATATTTCACTATCGGGCCAAGTGTGCGGGCAACGCGATCGCGCAGGGCATAGTTGGAAGAAGCCAGCGCCGATGAAGCAGAAGCGGTGCCATCATATCCGGCAGCGGACGGACGGGGCTGGAAATATTCATCCCTGCTAAAAGGTTGCGCAATGAGCAGCGAGCCGACGGGCTTGCCGTCGGGGCCATTCACAATGCTGCCATTGGATTGGAACGGGAAAAATACCTGACCTATCGCGAGCAATACGAGCGGGTAGAGTACGCAGCATATGACTAATGCAAAGAGCAGGAGCAGAAAACTTTTTGATACAATCTTTGACATTTTAATATTCTCCAATTTCTTAGACTTTAACTCACAAAATGTAAAGCGACCATGATCATGTCGATCAACTTGATGCCGATGAAAGGAAGAATTACTCCGCCGAGTCCCCAATTAAACAGGTTCCTCTTCAGCAAGTCATCAGCACCCATGATGCGATATTTAACACCTTTTAGGGCAACAGGGATCAGTGCGGGAATAATCAAAGCATTGAAGATCACAGCCGATAATATGGCCGATGTCGGTGAATGCAAGTTCATGATGTCCACTGCTTTTAGCCACGGCAAGGTGCCCGCAAAAAGGGCAGGTATAATTGCGAAGTACTTTGCAACGTCATTGGCTACCGAAAAGGTCGTCAACGCACCACGGGTTATCAAAAGCTGTTTCCCGATGTGTACAACTTCGAGCAGTTTAGTCGGATCGCTGTCGAGATCGACCATGTTAGCCGCTTCTTTCGCTGCCTGCGTGCCTGCATTCATAGCAAGCGCAACGTCAGCCTGGGCAAGCGCCGGAGCATCGTTAGTGCCGTCGCCCATCATAGCGACGAGTTTCCCGTCGGCCTGTTCTTTTCGTATGAACTCAAGTTTTGTTTCAGGTGTCGCCTGCGCTAGATAATCATCAACACCAGCCTGCGCGGCGATCGCCGCCGCCGTCACGGGGTTGTCTCCGGTAATCATTACCGTGCGTAATCCCATCTTCCGTAACTGGTCAAACCGTTCTTTCATGTTCGGCTTGAGAATATCCTCAAGAGAAATTACGCCGACAACATGAGAGTCGTCAGCCACAACTAACGGAGTTGCTCCCTTCTTTGCGACATCGTTGACTATCGAGTTAAGCTCAATAGGCTCAACCCCTTTGTTTTCCTGGACAAATCGAAGTACCGCATCAGGCGCTCCCTTTCGTACTTGTCGCCCGCCCGAGAAGTCGATGCCGCTCATTCGCGTCTGCGCGGTAAAGGGAACAAATGTCGCGTCCTGCGGCACATTGATCGGGTCTTTGCTGTTCTTCTCATATAGTTTAACTATGCTTTTACCTTCCGGCGTCTCGTCAGAAGCAGACGCAAGTGCCGCAAGCCGGGCCACGTCCGCCTCTTTATATCTTCCGACGGGAAAGAATTTGGTCGCATGTCTGTTCCCCAGTGTGATCGTTCCTGTCTTGTCAAGAAGCACTACATCTATATCGCCGGCCAGCTCGACCGCTTTGCCGCTTTTGGAAATAATGTTTGCCTGCAATGCGCGATCCATTCCCGCAATTCCGATTGCCGCGAGCAATGCACCGATTGTCGTCGGAATAAGACAAACTAAAAGTGCAACCAACGTAGGCACATCCGTACCGAGACTCTTAAGGGGCTCTGAAATTCCGAGGTAGCCCGCCATATATTGTTCCGCATTCCACGCCATCGGCCATAGCGGAACAACAACTATCAAAAAGATCAGCGTGAATGCCGAGAGAACAAGCGTCAGGGCAATCTCGTTCGGACTGCGCTGCCTGATGGCACCTTCCACAAGTGAAATCATTCTGTCAAGAAATGATTCGCCCGCGCCGCTTGTAATTTCAACAACGATCCTGTCTGAAAGGACATAAGTCCCTCCGGTCACACCGGATGCGTCGCTGTACGCAGCGCGAATTACAGGCGCAGATTCGCCGGTAATTGCAGATTCATCTACGGAGGCTATTCCTTCGGTTATCTCACCATCTCCGGGAATCATTTGTCCCGCTTGTACCACTACGCGGTCACCGGGCTTAAGCTCGGTAGATGACACCTGCTCCGTCGCTCCGGTATGAGTTAAACGATAAGCAATCGTGTCCCGGCGTGCCTTCTTCAGCGAATCTGCCTGCGCCTTGCCGCGTGCCTCCGCAAGAGCTGTTGCGAAGTTCGCAAACAATACGGTGAGGAAAAGCCATGCGGTAAGTGCAATGAAATATGTTATCGGCACCTGGCTTACCTGATTGCCGAAAGCCGCTGTCAGCACATACAGAAGAGTCAAAATTGCACCGACCTCAACCACGAACATCACAGGATTTTTCCACTGGATATCAGGTCGAAGCATTATAAACGACTGCTTGAGAGCCGGAAGGGCGGTTTTCTTTTCAAGCAAAGCCCTTGCCCTCACTCGACGCGGAGGCTTCTTTGATTTCGAAGAAGAGCTTCCTAAGATTTCTTCTTTTTCGTTTAACACATCTTGAACTTCACTCATATTTAGCTCCTTAAGGTCTTTTTATTCTGAGAATAATCTTAACCGGAAATATTTTTGTCCCATCATCCACCAAATGGAATTGGACCTAGATGCTCGGCAAGAGGACCAAGCACCGCAATCGGGAGAAAGAGCAATGCGCCGACAATTAGAATCGTACCCAATAAAAGATAACCGAATGTGGATGTATCGGTACGCAGAGTTCCGAGACTAAATGGGCTGGTCTTCTTTTTTCCGAGAAATGCAGCCATGGCAACAGGCGCAATTATCGGGATGAATCGACTGATTACTATGACGATAGCCGCCGCAATATCCCATGCCGCAGCCTCCGGTGCAGGATTCGGATTATTGTAAAAACCATAGGTTACTCCAAGTCCATCAAATGCGGACCCATTATTCGCGGACGCAGAAGAGAATTGATAGAACATCTGGGAAAGTCCATGCGGACCGGCATTACTGACAGCTTTCATTCCCCAATCGGTCGCAGCGAACAGACCTGTCGGCATAAGTATCATGAGCGGATGAATCAGAAGAGCAATTATCGCCAGCTTAATTTCTCTCGCTCCGATCTTCTTACCTAAATACTCGGGAGTTCTGCCGACCATCATACCGGCGATGAATATCCCGATAATAATAAAGAGCAACATGTTTATCATGCCGACTCCTTTTCCACCGAAGATACAGTTCAGCCACATTCCTACCATCGGCGATAATGCGGCGAGCGGGTTCAAGCTGTCATGCTCTGAGTTCACAGCGCCGCAAGTCACGTCAACTGTCAAAGCGGCGAACGTAGCGCCGGCTGATGTCCCGAATCGCATCTCTTTACCTTCAAGATTGCCGAGGTGTTGGTCGACAGGTAAACCACCCACCGCAGGTAATATCACAGCCTGTTTTCCGCCAGGTGCTGTCGCGCTCGGGATTTCATAAGTTCTCGCTACCGGGTGGCTCGTGAAAGCCGGATTGGGAGTGTAGGCATCGAACAATATCGTCCAGACGATAGTGCCTATCATGAGGACCAACATGACGGAGAAGATGACATAGGCATGGCGCATTTTTTTCAGCATGCGACCGAACATCAGTACAAGCGAAAAAGGGAAAATCAACATTGTAAGACTATTGAAGAAATTGGAAAGTCCCGTTGGATTTTCGAAAGGATGGGCGGAGTTCATACCGTAAAAGCCGCCGCCATTTGTTCCAAGCATCTTGATGGATTCAAGCGCGGCGACAGGCCCAACGATTATCGATTGATGTCCGGACTCAAGTGTTGTAAAACTTAAGACGCTTTTTAGAGTCATGGGAACGCCTTGCGTAATGAATATCAGACTGAAAACAAATGAAGCCGGGATGAATATATAAACCACAACTCGCCACATATCGACGAAGAAATTTCCAAGATGAGAGTCGCTGCGCAATGCTCTGATAATTGCGGTCAACGAACACAGGCCGATTGCCGCCGACAAGAACCAATTTGTGAAATCGAAGAAAATCTGGCTGAAGTTCGAAAAGTGCTGGTCGCCGGAATAATGTTGAAGGTCGGTGTTGGTCATGAACGAGATTACACTGTGAAGAATTGCAGTCGGTGCAAGCATTGGCCTGTGCAGCGGGTTCATCGGTAGATACTCCTGAAGCGACAAGACGAGAAAACCGAAGACGAACATCGCGGTGTTCAGAATCAGCAACGCACCGATATATTGCTTCCAGTTCTGATGACCGCTGTCCAATCGCTTCTCGAACCATCCTAAGATTTTAAGCGGACGATAATTTCCATCCATGATCCAGGTCATATATTTGCTTATCGGGAACGCCAGAATCGTTGCTACGATAAGCAGAAGAAATGGTAAGAACCAAATTTGAAAATTCATTTTTTGACTCCTTTTTCTTTAATCTTTGGCATCTAGCTTAAAATTTTTCGGGCCTAATAAGCGCGGCTACCAAGTAAATGAAAAGAAATAACGTGACAACTAGGGTTAAGTAGATCATTTGCTCATCACCTTTCTTTTAGATTTTATCACAGGCTTCCATGAAGAGATAGCACAATCCCATCAGGGCAAGGCCCAACAGAAACATTGCCGGCAACCAGATTATGAGATTCATTTCCATTTAATATCCTCCATTCCTTTTTAGGTTATTACTTCTCAAGTTTTCAACTTTGCGATATTAATTTCGTTGTTCCATTTTGCAAGGGCAATTAAGAAATGGTAAAGAGAGAACGGAAAAACATAAAAAAATTATAAATAAATATTGTTCTCTTGTTCGTAATGTTAATAAAATAAAATATACCGGTGCGTCGGCTTAATAAATTTAGATTCCGGCATAACAAGTTTACGATGAAACGCTTGCGTGTGTCAGATTGAGATAAGCCAAGAATGGATTAGAAAAGGTTTGACGATAGTAAATAGGACAAAGGATTTGAGAACGGGAGTTGTTAACATGCCGCTGCCGAGCAAACCGAGTAAAGGCTCGACTGAAGAGATTCAATCAGCCGATAATATTAACGGTGTTTATACGTCCGCGGGAAAATATATAAAGCACCACAAAACCGCTTGTCCCCATGAAGCGGCAAGATATTGCCAGATGAGATAATGAGAACCGAAGAAGAATTACAAAGGCAAAAAAGTCGTGACCTTAAAGTCTCTTCGCATCCGTAACTCCAGGATCACAAAGATCACGACCCTTGCTTTGGAAATTCCTTAGAACGTCGCAACAACCCCGATTGTGAGAGTCGGCTGGGAAGATTTAGTTCCAAATCCACTTTCAGAATTGAATGCATTCCCATTTGCGAAGTCGTCACGGGCTTCAATGCGTATCAGAAGTGGATCATACGGATGATACTCATACGTCAAAGTGTATTCCTGAAATGTTGCCTTCCGGAACCCTGCTCCGGTCGTGTATCCTCCGAAAGTAGGATCGTAATACACTTCTCCGCGTAATGCTAATGCAGACATGGAGGTAAGCGCGTACCTTCCGTACAGAGCAACACCCTTCCATAAAGCGAGCCCTCCTGTAGTACCGGCCTGACCGTAATCTGCATTCACGGCCACCTGGAATGCATCAGTCAACTGCTGTGTCAGGATGAAGTCATAAACATCTCTTGCGCCGGTCTCAACAGGAACAAGGTTCTCGTGTCCCCATATTCCATTGAAAACTATATCTGTAGCAGAAGATAGAGAGTAATTCAATGTCGCACCGAGCGTGAGAAATTTGTTGTTGTCTATGACTGAGTTCCATCCGTTCAGGATATGAAGTGTAGCTGAAAGATTGCTCATTAATGGATACGTCAGACGGACTCCTGTGTGATAGTATGGAATAGCAAAGGTGAATAGATAAGATCGGCTGTAGTTCCAGTTTCCTTGCGATACGATCACTTCATTCCCCATGTGAGTAACGAATTTACCGACATCGACAGTCAGTCCTGCTCCTATCGGAACTACCACGGTACCGTAAGCCTGCATCACATTTGCCAGCGAGGGACTTGGGGTTCCAAATGTTGATAGAGTATTGACCCAGTCACTATTGGTGCCGAAGCCGAGTTCGACTTTGAAACCGACGGGTTGTGCCTGCTTTTGTATAGTCAGGTCAGCAAGACCGAGAGTAATCTGGTTCTCATAGATATCGAAGTTCCTGAATCCATTTTGACGATTGATCGGGTCATTGAAATCTCTGGTGTAGTAAGCATCGATGAATGCGTTCCATGTTATTGGCGCAACGGCCGGCGTTGATGTTGAATCTGCCGCCAGCGCTGCGGTAGAGAATAGAAGTGCCGCGAGTATTGCAGCCCATAAATAAGTGTTCTTCATAGCGATTACCTCATTTAGTTAATTGATACCAATGGAGCATATCCTCATCTATTTCTTCGTCATCCAGTTGGATAACTTTCTCGATAGATGACACGTTGATTTTGCCCTCCGCCCGGATATTTCTGACAACGGAACGAACTGTCGCTATCACCGGTTCGACTAACGAGCCTGGAACGGTAATCGCCAGGTTTATTGTGGCGGGAATGAATGTCTCGCTATCCAATTTCCTGAAGTCGTCCTCGATGGCATTGTCAATAAACCTTGATTCACTTAAAGCGATCCCATAGAGGCCCATATCATGAAGGGCTTCGCATACATCTCGAACGTTTTCGGGCCTAACAAAGATTTCTATCTTTTTCATAACGGGATAAATATGATCACCATGGAGCACTTAGTGCAATTAAAGAAGTGTAAAAAAGGGGGTAGGAAGTATAAAAAAATTATAAAACTCGCAAATATGATGGAACAGCGAGTGTCTTTCCGACAAGGGTCGGGGGATTTTCGGAGATACATCAGGAGCACTCCTTGAAATAACCAATGGCTTCTCTCATGTTTCTAATGACTCCGATCCGGTTTCCAAGTCTAGAAGTGATGTGATGATTGGGCGGAAAGACTAAATATACTGTGGCTTACTCCCCCGCACGGCGAGATGAATTCAGGTGAGACGCAGTTGGTTCAAGATTGATAATTCGTGGGATGGTGATTAGATTTATCGGAAAGGGAATCAGATAAAGGAGAAATAAACGCAATGCGTATATCATACAAAGTATGTGTGGAAAGACGCAATGCGTTTCTACAGTAGTTATGCGACATCGGTTTGGCACTAAACAAATAACATTATGAAATCTTACTCAAAAATCGTCGTGTATTCCGTTTTGATTTGTGCCACCGCAGCCGCGCAGGAAAAATGGGATGACTACGTTGGTATCTATTTTATTGACTCAGTTGATGTTCAACACTTTGGTGACTTTTATTCGTTTCGGCTTGAACCTGCCGATTATTGGAAATACCTCGACACGAGCAGATGCTCGGCGCAATGGTGGCCGAACGATAATCTGTACAAAGACAGTTGCGAGGAAGTCAATTTCCAGGCGCTGTATCTCCAAAACGACTCTATCTACTTTCGTACTACCAAATGTCATGACGAGCACTACGTCTTTTCGGGCAGGTTCAAGATGTCTGCGACTCAATTCCCAGATTATTCTGGTAGCCCAGTACTTGAAGGTGTCCTTTTGTTCTACAAAGATGGTCAGTTGCGCCAGCGAATGAGGGCAACATTCAGGTACGAGGACGAAGGTGATTGATAAACATGTTTTCCTATGCTGGAACACATTCAACACGTATGCAAACCGACGAACGCATAACAACCAGAAAGTAGACGCTCATCATTGGGTATATGTCGACTTCGCTTCACGCCGCGCTCATGGGAATAACATGGATGCGCAGCGCGACGTCTTTTTGGCGGCCGTTAGGCGACGATTGCACACCATGATCTCTGCTGCTATGTTGATATCATTTACAAAGTAAACAATGAATCTTTTGCTTGAAGGAAAAAATAAATGACCGGCTGGAGCACGGCAATCTGCGAAACAAACGGAGTTAAGATACATTACGCGAGAACCGGAGGAAGCAAGCCTCCTTTAATTTTGCTACACGGATTAACTGCCAATGGATCCTGCTGGACTCCCCTGACACATGCTCTAGAGGAAGAATACGATGTAATCATGCCGGATGCAAGGGGGCACGGAAAGTCGAGTGTACCTGACCATGGGTATCGATACGAAGACCACGCAAACGATGTCGTCGGTCTTATAACGGCTCTAAGACTTTCTCCTCCTATTCTGCTCGGACACTCTATGGGAGGCATGACAGCGGCCGTGGTGGCAAGTCGTAAACCAAAGCTACTCCGTGGCCTGATCTTAGCTGATCCAACTTTCTTGAGTCCAACAGTTCAGCGCGAAGTCCGCGATAGTGATGTGGCCGATCAGCATCGACGAATACTCAATATGCCATTGGATGAGGTGGTGGCAGAGGCGCGGGCTAGACACCCTCATCGGTCAGGGGAGATCCTTCAGCTGTTCGCCCGGTCGCGACTTCAAACAAGCATGGCTGCCTTCGACGTTCTCACGCCACCGAACCCCGATTATAAGCTGTTAGTGAGTGCGATTGAAGTCCCAAGCCTCCTCGTGTTTGGTGATAAGGGGGTGGTTTCGTTTGTTGTTGCCGAAGAGCTGCAACGTCTTAATCCGAGATTTCAGGTCGAACAAATCCGGGAAGCCGGCCACGGGGTCCACTTAGACCAGCCGGAGCGCTTTGCGGCTGTCATCAAATCCTTTTTACGTTCAATTGGTACAGTGATTGAATCATGAACATGCTGGAACGAGAATCCTCTGGACGACTGATGTGCGAGCCTGACATCTTCTCAATACCTCGATCGAGGACTTCAACGAGAATTTCAAGACTGGTACACCCTATCGCAACCTTAAGAAAGTGTACAAAAAAAATGGCGGGCACATAACTCCATGGCAAGCGTGCAAACGGCTCCTAACAAGCCGTTAGCAGTCATTGCGAACGGACAACCGAGTGGAACAGACAACTACAAAAACAATCGACAATAAAAGCAAACAGACGTATGGACAAATTAACAGAAACGACTAACGACCTGAGTACTGAGAAGTTCTATCATGGCACAAAGGCAAATCTTAAACAGGGTTACCTGATTGAACCGGGCTTTAACTCAAACTACGGAAAGAGAAATAAGGCAAAGTATGTTTATTTAACTGCGACCTTAGACGCTGCAATTTGGGGAGCTGAACTTTCCTTAGGCGAAGGTGCTGGTAGAATTTACATAGTAGAGCCGACTGGACCTTTCGAAGATGACCCTAATTTGACGGACAAGAAATTCCCCGGAAATCCAACAAAGTCATATCGTACTAAGAGTCCACTTCGGATTATTGGTGAGGTCACGGATTGGCAAGGGCATTCCCCGGAGCAGCTTAAGGCAATGAAAGATGACATTGAGCGAGCTAAGCAGCTTGGTATTGAAGCAATAGAGGACTGAATAGAAAGTGCAAATAGATTTGATTGTACATTTAACAAAAGCAACGAACCGCTAACAATGTATAAGTGTAATGCGAGCTGAACGGCTCAAATTGATTTTTTTGCTCCTAAAAAACTCTGGTGCAGGCGGAAGGTGAATAGTTCCAAAAACCCGCACTACGCTTATGCTTGGCCGTTATGTGCGATTTGCGGTGCTGTACTTTTTGCGCGGCGATGTGAACTTGCGCAGAACATCCGAACAAGAAATAAATGAGGTCAATTATGCGAAAAGTGAAACTGAACAACGGCATTGAAATGCCCATCCTTGGCTTTGGTGTTTTTCAAATTCCCGATGCTGCAGAATGTGAAAGAAGTGTTCTGGATGCAATCCAAATAGGTTATCGCCTTCTTGATACAGCCGCTTCTTATATGAATGAGCAAGCGGTTGGCAATGCAATCAGAAAAAGTGGTGTCGCAAGAAACGAATTGTTTGTCACAACAAAACTTTGGGTTCAGGATGCAGGATATGAAAAGACCAAAAAAGCCATCCAAAAATCTTTAGACAGGCTGCAATTAGACTACCTGGATTTATATCTGATTCATCAACCTTACAATGATGTTTTCGGTTCATGGCGGGCAATGGAGGAACTACATCTTGCAGGAAAAATCAGAGCAATAGGCGTCGCTAATTTCCAACCCGACCGTGTAATGGACTTAATCGTTTTCGGAAAGATTCCACCCGCAGTAGACCAGATCGAAACACATCCTTTCAACCAGCAAACGGAAGCACAAACATTTTTACAGAACAACAATGTTCAGATTCAATCATGGGGTCCTTTTGCCGAAGGCAAGAACAATATTTTTCAAAATGAATTGCTTCTTTCATTTGCGGCTAAATACAAGAAAAGTGTCGCCCAGGTAATTCTTCGCTGGCTCACTCAAAGAGGAGTGATTGTTATTCCAAAATCAGTCCGCAAAGAAAGAATGGTTGAGAACTTCAATATTTTTGACTTCGACCTGAGTGCGGATGACATAGAAGCAATCAAGAGTTTAGATACAAAGACGAGTCTCTTTTTTGACCACCGCAACCCTGAAATAATAAAATGGATGGGAAGCAGAAAACTGGATGTCTAAAACGCATGGCATCACAACCCTTCCCGATCAAGATCATATCGGGACAGGCTATCATCGGAACTCCCGCTCTATGCCGTTTGGCGTTACGAATCACCGACACCATGAAGGTTTACTTGTTTCTCCATGACAATCAGAGCTTGTGGAAGAGTGAAGGATTTGTGAATCAATTTCGTCACAATTAGACATGAAAACTCCAGGCATAATTATACTTCCCCCAAACAGAGTATGGCGGACATACCTTGGAGGGAAAACCCTCGACACAATTGAGACGAAAACCGATCCTTCGGACAGTCACTTCCCGGAAGATTGGATCGCATCTACGACTCACGCGATAAATGCCGGTAGAGAAGAATTCGTTGACGAGGGACTTTCCAAAATAATATTTAAAGGCGGGACTCAAATTCTTAAAGAGGTCATGGAGCGTTTCCCTGAAGAGATCTTAGGCCGGGAACATTACCGGAAGTACGGAGCAAATACTCAATTCCTTTTAAAGTTTCTCGACTCCGCAACCCGGCTCCACATTCAGGCACATCCTACTATCGAGTTTGCAAAAAAGCATCTAAACAGTAATTCGGGGAAAACAGAAGGATATGTAATTCTCGGGACCCGCGACGATAGCGGATACGTTTATCTCGGGTTCCAGCATCCCATTCCCAAAGACGCGTTTAGGAAAGCCGTGATGGAACAGGATGTAGATGCCATGTTGTCCTGCTTCGATAAAATTCCCGTGCGGCAGGGCGATGTATTCATCGTGCCCGGTGGATTGCCTCATGCCATAGGGGAGGGAGTTTTCATGATCGAAATAATGGAGCCGACGGACTTTGTGGTCAGGCTGGAATTCGAAAGAGGCGGCTATGTCCTCCCGGAAGCGGCCCGCTTCATGGGACGGGATGTAGACTTCGCCTTAAGCATGATCGATTTTACTCCGCATTCTGTTGAACGAATCAGGCAGAATTACTTTTGTGAACCGCGGCTCCTGAGTCGGCAAAACGACGGCGAAGAGACAATTCTCATAGATAAGAAACAGACTCCGTGCTTTTCTGTCCATCGATTGACAATCACCGGAAACTACGTTAAGAATGCCGACACATTTTATGTGGGAATTGTAACCAAAGGTTCCGGAACTGTCCTCGCCGGCGAAGAACGGGAGTTCGTGAAAACCGGAGATAGGTTTCTAATTCCATTCAATACTCACGACGTCGAATATGTCTCTGACCGTGAATTTGAAATTGTACTGACATTTCCCCCTGAGTAACCGGGACATCGAGAAAAAGTGGAGCCAGTTCGACAGGCGGAAGATTACTATTCTGCTTGCTATGTTATCCTTCCCTCCAGGACTCCTTGCCCACGTATTATTTACTCGCTCTAATCAGGCACACTGATCCCTCTCAAGAATTCCGCGCTCTCTTCCGGCAGAGCGGTGTTCACGTACATACCGCTTCCGATCTCGAATCCCGCAGTCTTAGTCACGCGCGGTACTATCGTAATATACCAATGGAAATATTCCGTATGGATATCGCGAGTCGGAATGGAACGGACTGAGTAGTTGAAGTCGGGATTGTTCAGGCCGTAATAAAGTTTAGCAAGGACTGCTTTCAAACATTTAGACAGGTCTTTTATCTCGAAGTCGTTTATCTCGTCGAACGAGGAGGCATGTCTCAAAGGGAATATCCATATGTGAAAAGGTGAAAGAGCGGCGTAAGGAATGAAGGCCACGAAATTCTTGCTCTGAAAAATCAACCTTTCTTTCGCGTGCAATTCGTCCTGAACAGTCCTGCAGCAAACACACTCGCCCGTATCGTCGAAATATCTGATCGATTCATCAATTCTAGATCTGATTTGATTGGGGACAATCGGAGTCGCTACAAGTTGCGAATGAGGATGAGCGACGGATGTTCCCGCCGACTCGCCATGGTTCTTGAAAAGGATGATTGCCTCAATCCGGCCGTCTTTTTTTATCTCCTTATATCTGTGGCGATAAACTTTCAGGAGGTCGGTTATTTCATCGTCAGCCATCAGCGCTATCGTCCTGTTGTGGATCGGGTTTTCTATGATCACTTCATGAAAACCCACAGCAGTCATCGAACGGTAAATTCCTTCTACTCTCCTCACCCGCTCGCCTCGACCTGAAAGCGCCGGAAACTTATTGGATATGACCCTTACCTTCCAGCTCCCTTTTTCCGGGATCCTGTATAACTCATCTGAAGTCAGATGCTCATTCCCGACACAGAACGGACATTCCGGTTCGTACTCAGCTAAAACTCGTTCGCCATTTTTCTTCCTGGCGAATTCGTCCGGCCGCTTTGCCCTCTCGGGGCTTATGATCACCCATTCTCTCGTCAGAACATTCTGTCTCAGCTCAGACATTCGATCTCCTTAAAATTAGCAACACCTGTTCGCTACGATCCTTTGACCTTTAACTTTTTACTATCGACTCTCGCGAGCCTTTTCGATACGGCGGGACTTGTCAATTCTCTCAACGCATCGGCTGCGACCCACTTAGCGGTTTTCGAGTTGATCCTTTGAATTTCTTTAGCCGCAATTATGGCCGCTTTATTCAATTTAATATTTCGCTTCCCTATTTGCCTCAACGCCCAGTTGATTGCTTTCCTTACAAAATTCCTTTCGTCGATCGACTCTCTTTTTATTATCGGAAGAAATGTCAAAAACGTTTTATCGCCGGCGTTCTTGTCGTGAACAGAAAGTGCGGCCATCAAAACGAATCCGGCTCTTTTCACGAATTCTTCTTTTCTTTTACTCCATTCATCGGCTTTCTTGAACGCAAAATCAGTTCTATCGAAGAGGCTGCTGCAAACCTGATCGCACACATCCCAGGAATCGAACTCTTTTACCCACTTCTCCATCTGCGATTCGGAAACCAATGAGGGATCGTCGATCATCCCGGCAAGGATTCTCGCTTCATGAACTCCAGTATTCCACAATTCCAATGCAAGCGTGTGCTTGTCCTCTTTGAGATTCGGATCTTGATTGATCTCTTTTGCTAAACCTCGAAGAACGGGAATTGAAACTCCAAGAGTGTTTTTCGAGCTAATCCCGAATCTCGCCATACCCACGACATTTTCGGGATTGGCAAATTCTTCGAGAGTCCTTATAACCTTCATAGCGGCCCGCCGACTGTTCCCACCCGCATTCCCGGGACTTAAAACGTTTTTCGAACGCTTCGCGGAGTCTTCAGACTTCGAATGATTCATCTCAACCAGCCCTCATTTTAGTTCGACAATATTTTAAACAAACCATCCTCCAGAAACAAACAATTCGAACATAGGTCGGAATGATTGAAGTTCAAGTTAAAACCGAGTAATTTTTCTTGAAACCGAGAGGCAAAATGGATGCGATGATTGCTTATTGTGGTCTGGCATGCGATTCATGCCCAATTCATCTTGCGACTTTGGAAAAAGATGAGCCGAAGCGACAGTCCATGAGAACCGAGATTGTCAAGATCTGTGCAGAACAATATGGAAAGGCCCTTCAGATTCAAGATGTCACCGATTGTGATGGATGCCGGCCAGGGATAAGACTCTTTTTCGGTTGTGCAAGATGCGAGATTAGAATCTGTGCAGTTGAACGTAAGCTTGAGAGTTGTGCGGCCTGTACAACCTACGCCTGTGACAAACTTTTAAAGCATATTGAAGCTGATCCGAGCGCAAGAAAGCGTTTGGAAAAGCTCAGAAAAGATTGGAAAATATCCAGTGAATAGAAGGCTTCGTTGAAATTGTAAACGTTATGGACAAATTGAAAATACGTTTTGGATTTTGATTTGTGGTTTTGACTTTTGCTGTCTGACTTTTGATTTATCAAAATCCTTGATTAACCTTCCGCCAATAATTAACTTTAATTCCGAAAACCAATGAGCAGTATTGCCTAAACGTGAAGATATAAATTCCATCCTGATAATCGGAAGCGGACCAATCGTCATCGGCCAGGCTTGCGAGTTCGACTATTCCGGCACACAGGCCTGTAAAGTTCTCCGTAAACTGGGCTACAAAGTTATTCTCGTGAACAGTAACCCTGCCACAATAATGACAGACCCCGAACTTGCAGACGTGACTTACATTGAGCCTCTTACTCCGGAGTTCGTTAAAAAAATTATCGAGATCGAAAAGCCTGACGCCATTCTCCCGACAATGGGAGGACAAACCGCTTTGAATATTGCCGTTAACCTTGCAGAGAGCGGAGTGCTCGAGAAAAACGGCGTGGAAATGATAGGCGCCAATCTCAGTGCGATAAACAAAGCGGAAGACCGCGAACTCTTTAAGGACACCGTGACTTCTGTCGGCCTGGAAGTGCCACGCGGCGGATTTGTTCGCACGATAGAGCAGGCGATGAAGACAATCGATAGCGTTGGATTTCCTGCGATTATCCGCCCGTCATTCACTCTCGGCGGAATGGGAGGCGGCGTCGCTTACAATGTCGAAGAGTTTAGAGAAATTGCCCGCCATGGACTTTCCGTCAGTCCGATCAGTGAAATACTCGTCGAAGAATCCGTTCTCGGCTGGAAAGAATTTGAGCTCGAGGTGATGCGCGACAAGAAAGACAACGTGGTCATCGTCTGCTCAATCGAAAATTTTGACTCGATGGGCGTTCATACCGGCGACTCAATCACCGTCGCTCCCGCTCAGACATTGACAGACCGGGAGTACCAGAAAATGCGCGACTGGGCGAAGAAAGTGATCCGCGCAGTTGGAGTCGAGACCGGAGGCTCGAACATCCAGTTCGCGATTGATCCCGCCGACGGACGGATCGTGGTAATCGAAATGAATCCGAGAGTTTCCCGATCCAGTGCTCTTTCTTCCAAAGCGACCGGTTTCCCGATCGCGAAGATCGCGGCGATGCTCGCCGTCGGTTTTACCCTGGACGAAATTCCAAACGATATAACACGGAAAACCCCGGCCTCCTTTGAGCCATCCATAGATTATGTTGTCGTAAAGATACCGCGATGGGACTTTGAAAAATTTAAAGGCACGGACGACACTCTCGGAGTTCAAATGAAGTCGGTAGGCGAGGCGATGGCGTTCGGGAGCACATTCAAAGAAGCCCTGCAGAAGGCGCTCCGCTCACTTGAGCAGGGACGGTTCGGAATCGGAAGCGACGGGAAAGATAAATACGATTTTTCCAGGTTGAAGGGCAGCAAAGTGAGCGAAGCAAAGAAAGAAATCGCCAACCAGCTTAAAAGGCCAAAGCCGGAAAACATTTTCTATCTCAGGTATGCTCTTCAGGCAGGAATGACGATCGAGGAGATTTTCGAGCTCACCAAAATCGACCCGTGGTTCCTGATGAATGTTAAAGAAATTGTAGATTTCGAAAACGATCTTAAAGAAAATTATTTCGTAGAAAATTGATAGACGTGTCCGGCACAATGAAAGTCTGAATAAATAACTGACGAATGAAGAAACATCCTTTAGACAAGAAGACTCTTTTTAAGGCGAAGCAACTAGGCTATTCGGACCGACAGCTCGCGGAAATGTTCGCAACTACCGAAGGCAGAATCAGAGACCTTAGAAAAACGCTCGGTGTATCACCTGTTTTTAAAACTGTAGATACCTGCGCCGCAGAATTCGAAGCCGAGACACCTTACCATTTTTCTACATACCAGGAAGAGAATGAAGCGGTCCGGAGCCAGAAGAAAAAAGTAATCATTCTCGGAAGCGGGCCCAACCGCATCGGACAAGGAATTGAATTCGACTATTGCTGCGTCCACGGAGTCCTCGCAGCCCGCGAAGAAGGCTACGAAGCTATAATGATCAACTGCAATCCGGAAACGGTTTCCACGGATTACGATACCGCGGACAAACTTTATTTCGAGCCGTTGACATTCGAAGATGTAATGAACGTCATCGAAACAGAAAAACCGGAAGGAGTGATCGTTAGTTTCGGAGGGCAAACTCCCCTCAAACTTGCGAAGTCTCTCGAAGAAGCCGGCGTAAAATTGTTAGGGACCAGCTCCGAAGGGATCGATGTTGCCGAAGACAGGAAACGCTTCGGTGAGCTTCTTCGGAGGCTTAAGATCCCTCACCCGGAATTTGGAACCGCATATTCGGTCGAAGAAGCAGTCGACGTTGCCTCATTTATCAAATATCCTGTGCTCGTGAGGCCGTCGTACGTTCTCGGCGGACGCGCAATGGAAATTTGCTACAAGGAAGATTCACTCAGGCATTATATGCAGACGGCAGCAGACGTTTCCCCGGACAAGCCTGTTTTGATCGACAAGTTTCTTGAGGATGCATTCGAGTTCGACGTTGACGCAGTCGCCGACGGTGACGATGTCGTAATAGGCGCCATCATGGAACACATCGAGGAAGCCGGAATCCATTCGGGAGATAGCGCAGCCGTAATTCCGCCTTACATGATTACCGATAAATGTTTGAAGGAAATTAAAGACTATACGAACATGCTCGCAAATGGATTGAAGGTTGTAGGATTAATGAATATCCAGTTCGCAATGAAAGACGACATCGTTTATATACTCGAAGTAAATCCGAGAGCAAGCCGCACCGTTCCTTTCGTCAGCAAGAGCATCGGGCTCCCGCTCGCGAAAATTGCAGCAAGGATTATGCTTGGAAAGAAGCTCAAAGATATGAACCTCAAAGCTGCAAGTAATCACTTTGATCACATTGCCATTAAAGAGGCGGTCTTCCCGTTCAACCGGTTTGCGCGTGTAAAAGTTTTCCTCGGACCTGAGATGCGTTCTACCGGTGAAGTCATGGGGATTGATTCAAATTTTGGGGCTGCCTACGCGAAATCACAGGCAGCAGCCGGCAATCCGCTCCCTGAATCCGGTACGGTTTTCTTCAGCGTGAACGACAATGACAAAAACGAAAATACGATTGCGATCGCCCGCGATTTCAAAAAGCTCGGGTTCAAAATTATCGCAACTGAAGGAAGCTCAAAGTTCTTTGCATCGAACGGTATCGAAAATGAAAAGGTCTTCAAGGTCAGCGAAGGAAGGCCGAACATTGTCGATCATATAAAGAACGGGAAGATACAATTCATCGTCAATACTCCTTTCGGCGAAGAGGCAAGGTATGACGAATATGCAATCGGCTGGGCTGCGATCGAGCATAAAGTTTCTTTCGCGACTACACTTTCCGCGGCATCGGCAGCGGTCAAAGCGATTAAGTCACTCCAGATGGGCGAATTGAGCGTGAGAGCAATACAGGATTTTCACAAATAGGAAGAGACGTAAAACGGTCGCGCAGTGATCCATTCGGGAGAACCTCATCCGGCCGTTATCAAGTCTCTGTTTCTTCTCACCCTCTCTTCTTATTTTCTAAATCGAAATGAAATTTTTTATAGCAGGATTTGTCTCGTGCATATTTCTCTCTCTTATTACGGATGCAAATGCGCAGACGAAAATTGGCGAGATAAAATTTGTCGGTGCAACCGTTGTAACCAGCGTTGATCTGTTGGAATATTTTAAACCTCTGGAATTTCCCGTTTCGGATACCGCACGCATTAAAGAAGGCATCTCATCAATACAGGGAAGATATTTTTCCGAAGGCTACCCCCTTTTCAAAGTTGATTCATTCTCAATTTCAGGAGGATCAAGTTCCGCAACTCTCACAATATACTTGTCGGAGGGTCCGCATCTGATCGTAGGGAAATTGCTGATTACAGGATACAAGTTCTTCAATTACGCGGCGCTTACAAGCGAAATGAATACCCGTACAGGAAAACCGATGGATCCAGATGATTTAGAAAAAGATCTCGATTATATAATCAGCAAATACAACAGCAGCGGTTTTCCGCTCGCGAAAGTGCACATCGATAGTATTTTTATTTATCATGGATCCGGGGCCGATTCGCTGGGAATTGCATTAAGCATACAAGAGGGAGATAGGTTTCGGATCAACGCGATAAAAATTGAAGGAAACACCGAGACAAAGGATTATGTGATTTTACGTGCGATGAGGATTCAGCCGGGGATTTATTACAACGAAGAAGAATTGGCCAACGCAAAACAGCGGCTTCAAAAACTAGGTTTTTTCCAGAGCGTAAGCGATCCCGAAATTTTTGAGAGCGGCGACACAACCGGCGTCCTGGTAAAGGTAGCGGAAGGCAATACAAACACTTTCGACGGAGTAATCGGGTATATGCCCGCGCAGCTCGGGCAATCGGGCTACTTCACAGGCATGATTGATATTTCCATGTTAAATCTTTTCGGAACAGGGCGGAAATTTCGGGCCATGTGGCACCAGGAGACAAAACTCACGCAGGAATTAGAGATAGGTTACGCCGAGCCCTACATTTTCGGTTACCCCATAAATGCGGAATTCGATTTCGACCAGCGCCAGCAGGACACGACTTCCGTAACCAGAAACCTCGCGGTCAGCGGCATATTCCTCTTCAGCGACGACTTCAACGGCAACGCCTCGATCAGCACTCTATCCACAACGCCGCTTCTGAATGTAAACAACGACTATTTCGTTTACGAAAGCAACGTTCTTAATTTCGGACTTGGTGTGACCTTCGATACCCGTGATGATCTCTATAGCCCGAGGCATGGCGTTCTTTATCAAACCCAGCTTCAATTCGGTCAAAAGAAAATTTACGGACCCCAGCAGCTCATAACTCCCGATACGAGACTCAATAATTATACTCAGCATCTGAGTGTTGACTTATCGCTGTTCCATGAATTTTTTCCTCAACAAATACTTGCGATCGGGATTCATGGAGAACAAGTAACAGGCACTGAACTTGATCAGAGTGACATGTACCGGATCGGTGGAACAAATACCATCAGAGGTTATATCGAAAATCAATTCATCGCGACCAAGGTTGCCTGGACTAACATGGAATACCGGTTTGCCAGCGGCAGAGAATCTTTCTTTTTTGGTTTCCTGGATGCTGGCTACATTTATAGGCAAAGCGACCCAATATCAAATGCTCCGGCAAGTTCAATTTCAGTTTACGGCTATGGCGTCGGAGCACAGGTAGAAACCGGGATAGGCATATTGAAGGCAAGTTATGCTCTTGGAAAAGGCGATTCGTTCGTTGAAGGAAAGATACATTTCGGAATCGTAAATCAATTTTGAATCGAGAACTGGAAAAGCCCCGAGAAATTGACATGTTAAAGAAAAATAATATTCCGTGAAAAATTATTTAAAACTATCTCGAATCGGAAACGTCATCATAACCTTTCTGAGTATCGAATGTGCCGGAATACTCTGCGGTGGAGAATTCGCCGAAAGCTGGAAAATACTCACCGCTGCGTTGGCAGCCTCTCTAATAACGGCCGGTGGAAACGCCGTGAACGATTTTTTTGACATAGAGATCGACAAAATAAATCGTCCGCATAGGCCTCTTGTGTCTGGAAAACTTTCGGTCAAACAAGTGAAGACATTCTATTTCATCGTTACAATAACCGGGTTGGCCGCAAGCATGGTACTCAATATCTATTCATTCCTGATTGCCGCAGCTGCAGCAACCACAGTATTCATGTATAGTTTTAAACTGAAGCGTTCGGTGTTTTGGGGAAACTTTGTCGTCGCACTGGTCACGGGTGTTACATTTATATATGCCGGTTCCGCGATCAAAGACTTCAAAGACGTTTATCCTGCGGCAATATTTGCTTTCCTGACAAACTTAATCCGGGAAATAATCAAAGACGCAGAGGACGTTAAAGGCGATAACGAAATCGGAGTCCGAACAATCGCGACTAAATACGGCACGACAACTTCGGCATACCTTTCGATTTTCCTAACAGCTATTCTCCTCGTAATAGTTTACGGCGCTTTCCAGTTAGGAATACTTCCGATCCAGTTTTTCACTGTTTGCGCGCTAACGATTTTTCCGATCGGCATTTATGTAACCTATTTGCTCATCTCAAGAAGAAACTTTTCCGAGGCGAGTTTCGGTTATAAACTGATAATGATCTTCGGTTTGATTGCCCTGATTGTCGGAAAAGTATAGCTTCAAGCGAAAAAATTTACCGCCAGTTATCCCGGCTGTATTATTCCTGTAACGATTTTCAGAATCATCCGTATTTTCGTCAAAAGGAGGAGAGGTTGAATAGTACTATACTTTTGGGCACAATCATGTTTACTTGTGCGCCGATAATGGCCCAGGTAATATCCGATTCCACCAATCAATCGAAGTACGTCATAAAGGGAATCAAGATTGACGGGGATATCGTACTCACCGGAAAGCTCACCGATCCTCATTGGAAATTAGCACCGCAAGTGCAACTTAATTACGAAGTTCAACCCGGCGATAACTTACAGGCACAACAAAAAACGACCGCGATGGTTCTATATAATTCCGATTATTTATACATCGGATTTATTTGTCGCGATACACATCCATCTCAAATCCGTGCCCACGTTACCGACAGAGACAATATATTTGATGACGATTTTGTGATGGTTTTCCTGGATACTTACTTGAACCATCAAAGAGCGTACGAGTTCGCCGTCAATCCTCTCGGCATCCAAGGAGACCTTATGCGGACAGGAAACAACGAGGATCCCAACTTCGATGCGGTATGGTACTCGAAAGGAGCACTAAATGACAGCGGCTATACGGCAGAAATAGCGCTGCCTTTCAAAAGCCTTCGCTTCCCTGCATCCACGATACAGAATTGGGGAATAGAATTTTTGAGAAATCTTCCGAGGGAAAGCCGGTACCAATATTCGTGGGTCAAGCTGAACTTAAATGACCCTTGCCTCCTGTGCCAGGGAGGAGTCTTAAAGGGACTTGAGGGACTTCAATCGACGGGATCGTTGGAATTGTTGCCATACGCCATGGGATTGGAAAGCGGGAACATAAACGATAGCAATGACCCAAATTCCGGATTTACCAACGGACAGGTGAAAGGGCGTTTCGGTATCGGGGGAAAATATTCCCCGAATCCGAGTCTTTCGTTGGAAGGCGTTGTTAATCCTGATTTCAGCCAGGTTGAATCCGACGCGACACAGATAAGTGTCAACTCAACATTTGCGATCTTTTATCCGGAGAAGAGGCCATTCTTCATTGAAGGCAATGATCTCTTCAATACAACTATTCAGTCATACTACTCGCGTATGATCAACAATCCGCTAGGCGCTGCGAAGGTCATTGAAAAATCCGGACAGTTGACACTGGCTTACCTCGGCGCAGAAGACAGAAATTCGGCATTCATCATAGCCGGCGAAGAAGAAAGTGTCTCAGATAATTCAGGTGATAATACATTCTCAACTTCATACAAGTCGTTCTCCAATATCCTCAGGGCAAAATACGATTTTGGAACTCAGTCTTTCATCGGGGCGTTGGGAACAAGCCGGGATTTTGCAAACGCACATAACTATGTCGGCAGTGTTGACTGGAATTTATTTTTCGGGGAAAACTATACATTCGATGGACAATTTCTCTATTCGAACACTAAGGAGCTGAACGATACAAGTATAGTTTCGGATAGCTCCCATTTCGGGAATACGAGATTTACAAAAGCGTTCGACGGGCAGGAATATGATGGGACAGCGTTACAGGCAGACTTTAGAAGAGACGCAAGGGCTTATAGCTTCCGATTTACTTACAGGGATTTCTCACCCACCTTTCAAGCTGAAGACGGATACATATTTCAAAATGATCTTAGGACGCTCGAGATGGACCATACGGTTCAATTCTATCCGAATACGGCTCTCATGGATTGGTGGGGAATCGACTTAGACTCATTCCTCCACTTCAATTACGATAACACAAGGAAAGAAAGATGGATATTGCCGACTCTTTTTACACAATTAAAAAGTCAGACCCGGCTTTCCGTGAATTACGTCCTCGTCAACGACGAACTGTACCACTCGGTAAATTTCGTTGGGGTGCGCCGCTGGATTTTTAATTTATACACGAAACCTTCAAGCGCGATGAGCTTAAATGTTAACGCCGCTGTCGGCAGGTTCATATATCGCGCGGACGATACAAGACTTGGTAAAGGCCACAATATCACGGCCGAACTTATCTTAAAACCAACGGAGAAATTATCCCTGACACTCGATTATTCACGATCACGTCTTTCCGATATAGTCGGCAATGCACTTTTGTTTGACGGATATATTTCCAGATTATCCACGATATATCAATTCAACGATCAGATCTTCTTGCGATTAATCGGGCAATATGATCAATTCAACAAAGCCATCGAGATAGATCCGCTTTTCAGCTACAAGTTAAACCCATTCACAATATTCTATGCCGGGTCAACTGAAAGCCTCACAAATTACGATGACCAGTTCGGGATTAGACAAACCGGTCGGCAATTCTTCATAAAGCTACAATATCTTTGGAGGGATTAAGTAGAAGGTGTGGGAATTAATCGGTGTCGCGCAGAGATTTATATTTCTTGAGTTTCCCTTCGACAACAGCCGCGAGCATGTCTGGGTCGACAGGTTTTGTCAGATAATCGTCAACACCCAGTTGAATTCCTGTACGTACGAAAAAGCTCTCATGCATTCCGCTCATCAGGATAAAAGGCACCTTTTTCAAGTGTGGAACTTTCTGAACCCGCTCGTAAAAAGAGAACCCATCCCCCTCGGTACCGGAGAACATGACATCGGAAATAATCATATCGACATTTGTTGTCTCGAGAAGTTTCAACGAATCTGTGGGGCTTTGCTTCGTCAGGACGCTATATCCGTATCCCTCGAGAACTGCCCTGACGGTTTCGAGAAATCCCGCTTCATCATCGACGACGAGTATGACCGCTTTCATTATAGCTCGTTGGAAGGCCGAGAGAATATGTGGTTCGAGTTTCTTTTGTTCCTCGGGGGTAATCTGGTATCGGCGTTTTAATTCCTCAAGGGAACTATCATCATTCGGTCTCACGCGTCCCTTCTTTATTTCCTTCTCGACTTCAGTGACATAAACCTGAAGCCGCACTTCCCCTTCGCGCTCAATGTGGTCCTCAAAGGATAAATCAAACACATCACGAAGTTGCATAAGCTCTCGCGCCGCCTCCGGAGTGATCGGAGGGGAGGCCCACGCCTCTCTCAAACGTGTGGTGTATATTCTCAACTTTTCTTCACGAGTATCAGGGAGCTTAACACCAAGAAGTTTCAGCTTCTCCTTATAAATCGCTTCGACCGAATTTTTTGCCTCGGCAATCCTTTCTTCGAGTTCCTTTTCCATTTCGGTTTTCATGATGACTCGCGATTCATCAAGCTTGGATTGCTCTTCTTCCACAACTTTTTTTCTGTCAGTTTCGAGCTTAGACTGACGTTCCTTCAATTCCTTTTCAACTTGCTTTTCTATTCGCTCCCGTTCTTTGGCAAGTTCAACGGTGAGCTTGGCGGCGTATTCAGCCTCGAGCTGTGCCCGCATTTCAATATGCTTGCGCTCAAATTCCTTTTGTTCATTCAGCTTGATTTCCTCGAGTCGCCTGTTAAGCTCGATTTGGGTGTCCTGTTCTAATTTCTTATGACGATCTTCGTAAGACTTTTCAAGCTGTGTCTGTTGCAGTTTTATTTGCTCTTCAATTCGTTTCCTGTCCGCTTCGAGTTTATCGTCAAATTCTTTTTGAAGCCTTGCACGCGCTGCCTCTTCTAATTTTTCCTTCTCCTTTTGCTGATCCGCTATCGAAAAGACTTTCCCCTTTGCAAGTTCTCCGGAAAGTTGTTTTTTAAACTCGTCCTCCATTTGCTTCTTGCTATCCTCAATAGCTTTTCGTTCCTTTTCGAGCAACTGGCGTTTCTCTCTGACTGCTGCATCCTTAAGCTCAAGCATTGACTTTTCATAAAGAGCACTCATCTCAGCCCGAGTTTCTTCTTCCGCTTTTTTGCGTTCTGTCGATAACTGTTGCCGGTAAGTTGCCTCCATCTTTCCGACTTCAATTTCAAACATTTCTTTCGATTGCTTCTCTAAGTCCCTCCTGAATTTGTCCTTCTCTTTTTCGAGATTTGCAATCAAGGACGCTCGCTCGGCTTCCTGCCATTCGCGCTCTTTCTTCAGAGCTTCCGCAATCCGTTGTTCGGCTTTGCGAATTTCATCCGTAAATTTTTTATTGTACTCACTCTCAAGGCGTTGCTCAATCTCAGCCCTGATTGCTTCTTCATCGATCTGCGGCTTCTCGGCAGGTTTTTCCTCTACTGCGATTGTTCCTACAGATGGAGCGGTACCTTCAACGACAACCTCTTCTTCTTTCTTCGGAGCTTTCTCGAGCGCTTGCCTTCTTTCTTCAAGAGCCAAAGCATAAACGTTGTTCGGCTCGATTGCCCTTACGGCATCAAGCTCAAGCTTCGCGTCTGCAAGATTCCCCTCCCGAATGTGTTTATCCGCCATCCTTAAATGGGCAGCAATTTCCTGTCTTGAGTTCTCAGGAGCGGATGGCGCCGCAGGTCTTATATTTTGGGCTTTTTTAAACAGCATTGTTATTCCACAAAGTCTGTGTGTAAATTATGAAACCCGCTATTGAATATCAATAAACCACGCCAGTTAGTCAAAAAAATAATTACTATCCGACCCCAGCCAAATCCCTCCCTTTAGATTCGATCTAAAGTCTATCTATTTCTAAGAATTGTCAGCCGCGTGATGTTTGATGATTTTGGCGTCCACCAGAAAAACAACATCCTCAGCAATATTAGTCGCGTGGTCGGCAATCCGCTCAATATGTTTCAGTGCAACAACCAGGTGTGCTCCAGGCTCTATGAGGTTCGGATTTTTCTCCATTTCTTCAATGACAAAATGAAACTTCATACGATTCATCTCATCTACCACGTCGTCTTCCTTGCAAATTCTGCGTGCCATTTCAGGATCGCCATGGATAAAGGAATCGATGCTGTCATGAACCATTCGCCTTGCAACATCCCCCATCTCAAGAACGGCAGTCCTGCGGACGAGATCCGCATAATTGAGGAGCGGCTTCACCCGCTGGGCGATGTTTACTGCCACGTCTCCTATTCTCTCAAGCTCGTGGTTCATCTTTATCGCGGAAACTACAAGTCGCAAATCCGTGGCAACCGGCTGTTCTAAAGCCATTATTTCGTCAACCTGCTCATCTAACAAATTGTCGAATTCATTTACCTTCTTTTCATTTTCGTATACTTTTTCAGTGGTCTTTAGATCACCATCATGGAGTGCCCGCAGAGCCAGCTCCAGCTGCTCATCCACAAGGCTTCCCATCTTTATAAGATTTGACCTCAAATCTTCGAGTAAATCTTCAAAATGCCTTCGCATATATTTTTCTCCTTCTTTCTGCAACATAAATGGTTGATTGATCACACATCTTTACTATTTCTTCAAAACAAAGCTGAACTCTGAACCTTTTCCAGGTTCACTTTTGACTTCAACCTTGCTATTATGCGCCTCGATTATATGTTTCACGATGGCAAGGCCGAGGCCTGTTCCACCGACACTTCGGCTTCTATCTTTGTCGACCCTGTAAAATCTTTCAAAGATTCTCGAAAGGTGCTCCTCACCTATTCCTGCACCATTATCTCTTACAAATACCCTGACATAATTCGGTAGCTCTTCAAATCCAACATCTATAGTACCACCCGGGTAAGTGTACTTGATCGAATTATCTATCAGATTATACAAAACCTGTCTTAGTCTGTCCCTATCACCGAGGACAAGAACTTCATTTGAATTCAACGATTGAGCCATTTTCAAGGATTTCTTTTCTACATTGGGTAATTCTTCTTCAATCACATTTCCTAAAAACTTGGTAATATCGAAGTAACGGAAACTCATTCTCATCTCACCGCTTTCGATCCGTGAAATCTCAATGAGGTCATTCAGGAGATTATTCAACCGTTCTGAATGTTCGTATGCTTTCTGCAGAAACTCTCTGTTGACTTTGGGATCATCGATTGCACCGTCAATAAGCGTTTCTATAAAACCCTGAATGCTAAAGATCGGCGTCCGCAATTCGTGAGAAACATTTGCAAGAAATTCGCTTCTTACCCTTTCTAATTTTTCAAACTTGGCAATATCCCTTTTCAAGTTGCCGACAATTTGATTTGTCAATTCGCTAATTTGTTTTAATTCAGCAGAACCTGTTTTGGGAAGTTGCACTGATAAATCACCGGCGCTTATTCTCTGGAGCGCATCCACAATCGTACCGAGTATTTTTGCCTGTCTCTTACTGTAAGATGAAAAAATCTCCTCGAACAAATAAAACAGGATCGTGCTGACAATCCCGACGAAAACAAGATGGCCCTCGCTAAAGGAGATCTTCAGGGAAAAGATATTCTCCGCCAATGTCAAAAGGAAATAAATGACCACACCCGCGACAACAGCGACGGCAACTTTTATTTTACGGGAGAAGAACAGTTTATTCATTCGGCTTTGAACTTATAACCGACGCCTTTGATAGTCTCAATCATGTCGGCCTGTTCTCCTAATTTTTCACGAATCTTACGGATATGAACATCGACCGTCCTGTCACCGACATAAACATCTGCGCCCCATATCCTGCTCAGCAGGGTTTCACGCGAGATGACTTTACCTTCATGGGATGCAAGATAATAGAGTATCTCAAATTCTTTTCTCGGAAAAAATATCTGTTCACCTTTTATTTTCACCAGATAACTTTCCCGATCGATCAAGATTTTGCCGAAATCTATATTTTTCCCTTCATCCGTTTTTACTCCTTCTGATCTCCTTAACACAGCACGGATTCGAGAAATAAGTTTGCGCGGGCTTATGGGTTTCACTATATAGTCATCGGCGCCCAATTCAAGACCCAGGACTTCATCGAACTCAGCGCTTTTAGCGGTCAAGAAAATTACCGGGATGTTTGCAGTCTTTTCATTTTGATTTAAGGATTTCATTACTTCATATCCGTCTTTTCCGGGTAACATAATATCCAATAAGATCAGATCAGGCTTTACCTCATTTGCTTTCTTCAAAGCCTCATTGCCGTCTGAAGCGGCTTCAACTTTGAAACCTTCGCGCTCAAGGTTGTACCGGATAAGCTGGACTATGTCTTTTTCGTCATCGACGACCAATACGATTTTCATAATAGACTCCAAGATATAATTGGGGGTAATCCGATCTCCTCACATTCCGTGAGTTCGGCAAGAGGACGGGGGCTGAGGCGACGGGCGGATTCGAACCGCCGCATAAAGGTTTTGCAGACCTCTCCCTTACCACTTGGGTACGTCGCCATAAAAAAAACCGCCGACTCTTACATCCCGAATCCAATAATTCAGGCTCGGCGGGTTAAAATATTTCATCGTTGACAAAAACCGTGTAAGATTGAGCGGGAAACGGGACTCGAACCCGCGACTTCAACCTTGGCAAGGTTGCGCTCTACCAACTGAGCTATTCCCGCATTACAGTAAAAATATAGCCGTGGAGGGAAAGAAAGTCAAGATGAAGGTTACTTACGTTTAGTACTCCCTCGATCTATTTTTCTAAGCTTATAAAGAAATCTCTATTCCCAAGATGAGGAGGTAAAATTCCCCTTCAATAGATTGGCACTGTCGGGGCGGTGGGATTCCAACCCACGACCTTAGCGCCAAAGGCGCCACGCTCTAACCTGCCTTCCGCTTTTGAAAATCCCTGAGATACCTCGCTGCTCCTCGTGACTTAATAGCTTTCTCTTTTGCTATCGCTCCAGCACGTGTCTCAAATTCCTCAACGTGGATCACTCTCCAAGGGATTCCAGACTTTATCGATTTTGTTTCACCTGAATTGTGCTCCGCCATCCGATTCTCAAGATCCTCCGTACTACCAGAATAGGATCTACCTGTCTTTTCACTCTTGAGAATATACACCTTGTACATCTAGTGTCGGGGCGGTGGGATTCGAACCCACGACCTCTTGGTCCCAAACCAAGCGCTCTAACCGGACTGAGCCACGCCCCGAGATTAAAATAATATAACAAAAAAACCTTAAGGAAAATATATCCCGGTTTAAGTAACCCGTGAGCTTGGCTAATATAAATTAGCCTGTACTCAATTGATTTGCGTAACCGCATTGGCATCATCGAAAATTGCAATTAATGCCTGCGAGTTATAACTTTTTTGAAAAACCTGCCTTCCGGCCAAATAGAACGAGAGGGCTTTTATAAAAAAATTATGTTGCGCGATTTCTTTAATAGATTCGAAAATTATATCCGCAAACACCATCTCATCTCCGAAAATGATAAAATAATTGTAAGCGTTTCGGGCGGGATCGATTCTACCGTTCTACTCGATTTGATAATGGAACTTAAAGGACGCATGAACCTTGAAATTGCCGCTGCCCATATAAACCACAAACTTCGGGGCGATGAATCCGAGGAAGATGAAAAGTTCGTTAAGAGTTTAGCAGACAACTATGGGATCGAGTGCTTTATTCATGGCACAGACACCCGTGCGTTTATCATAGAACACAAGAAGTCGCTTCAATCCGGTGCGAGAGAAATCCGATATAAGTTCCTTGAAACCGTTAAGATATTAAGGAACTTCACAAAAATTGCGACCGCCCACAACGCCAACGATAATGCCGAAACGGTCCTGTTTAATTTGCTGCGCGGCTCAGGAGTCAACGGCCTTGGCGGTATTCCTGTAAAACGAGGGAACATAATCAGGCCTCTCTTGTTTGCTGAGCGCAAAGAAATCGAACAATACGCGAGATTAAAAAGCCTCCAGCACAGACAAGATTCATCAAATATAAAAGATTATTATACGCGAAATTTAATCCGCCATTCGACAATCCCACAAATACAGGAAAAGATCAATCCTTCGGTGATTACAACACTTAATAGGACTGCGGAAATTTTCCAGGAACTCAGTTCTTTCATTCAAGGTGAAGTGAAGCTTCTATATTCAAATGTTGCAAAAACTTTCGAAGGAGAAAAGCTTGTCATCGATATTTTTAAATTAAAAAACACACTCCTGTTCATACGGGAGAATGTAATTATTACGGCCTTAAAGGAATTTGTTCGAGGGGAAATCGACCATAATAAAGTGCATGCAATCATGGACTTAATAAATTCCGAAACAGGTAGTTCGTTAGAAATCGGCAGTGATGTGGTTGTTTTCAGAGACAGGTATAATCTTGTCTTCATAAGGAATCAGAAGGAGCCTGTTGACTTCGTGGCGGAGATAATTCCGGGCAAAAAATATGAATTCGAGGAATTTTATGTTAGCACAGAGGTTGTCGAGCGTGATGACGTGCACTTTTCTCTTTCTCCGGTTGTTGAGTTTATTGATGCAGACATGGCTGGAGAAGCTCTGACACTTCGCAACTGGGAATCGGGCGATTCGTTTGTCCCGCTCGGGATGAAAGGACATCAGAAAATAAGCGATTTTCTGGTGAACTCGAAGATACCCATCTATCAGAAGAGTAATGTCTTGGTTCTATCCGGCAAAGACGGAATAATTTGGGTTTGCGGCCTTAGAGTTGACGATAGATTTAAAATCACCGAAAATACAAAGAGGATATTGAAACTTGAATTCGGCTATAAATGAAAACGCAATTACAATAAACAACGAACGATTTCGTCTTTACATTTCAGAGAATGATATCCAAAAACGAGTAGGCGAACTCGCAAAAGAAATAGACCTCGGCTATTCCGGCAAGACCCCAATATTCATCGGAGTTCTTAACGGAGCCTTTATATTCTTTTCCGATTTGATACGTCAAATAAATTTAGATTGCGAGATAGATTTTTTTAAACTCTCAAGTTATGGAGACGCGAAAATATCTTCTGGAAACGTGAAACTTTTAAAGGACTTAAATTGTCAAGTTACAGACAGGGATATAATCATCGTTGAGGATATAATTGATTCGGGTTTGTCCATAGATTTCATTAAGAAGCTGATTATGAGGCAAAACCCGCGTTCTTTCTCTGTTGTCACACTTCTTTACAAGAGTGATTGCGTTAAAATCGATTTTAAGGTAGATTATATAGGTTTTCAAATTCCCAACCACTTCGTAATCGGCTATGGATTAGATTACGCACAGAAGGCGAGAAACCTAAGATCAATTTATATTTTAGATAAATAGGCAATAGGAGTTTTAATGCCGAATCCACAAAACGATAGAAATAAAAACGGTCACCCCAAGAGGAAGGTTGCTCCTCCGAACCTCAAAAGGAAACCGAGCCAGCAACCTGAAGATGATTTCAATTGGAAGACCGGCAGGATAATAATCGGGTGGGCAGCAATAATACTTGCGGTTTTCCTTGTGATGACCCTTTTCCGCGGAAGCGATAATCAAGAGACGGAAATTACTTATACCCAGTATCAGACTCTCCTTGATTCCGGTTTAGTGAAAGAAGCCGTGATAAAAAAATCAGACATAAACAATTTTGATTTTCATGGCACATTAAAAGAACCTTCGGAAATTACAACCGATTCGGGAAAAAGGATAAAAATTGAAAAGTTCGTTGTTTTCTTACCGCAGGCCTCAGATCCAAGCGTTGTCGCTCAATGGCAAAAAGGAGGCGTTAAATTTAATTTTGTCAAAGAAAGCGATCAGTGGGTAAATGGACTCATAAGTTTTCTTCCCTGGATTTTCCTCGGAGCGATTTGGCTCATCTTCATGCGCCGAATGCAGGGCAACAATACTAAAGGGATTTTCAGTTTCGGGAAAAGCCGGGCAAAGCTTATGACCGAAAGCCAGATAAAGGTCACTTTCCAGGATGTAGCAGGCGCCGACGAAGCAAAAGAAGAACTTGGAGAGATCATTGAGTTTTTGAAAGAGCCGGCAAAGTTTCAACGGCTTGGTGGAAAAATTCCCCGCGGCGTTCTTCTACTCGGCCCTCCGGGAACGGGAAAAACCCTTTTGGCTAGAGCGGTTGCAGGAGAAGCTGGTGTCCCATTTTTCTCAATTAGCGGCGCTGACTTTGTCGAAATGTTTGTTGGAGTCGGCGCAAGCCGCGTTCGCGACCTTTTTGAAACCGCGAAGAAAAATGCTCCCTGCATAGTTTTCATAGATGAAATTGATGCCGTTGGAAGGCACCGTGGTGCCGGACTGGGCGGAGGCCACGATGAACGCGAACAAACTTTGAACCAGTTGCTAGTCGAGATGGACGGCTTCGAACAAAACAGCGGGGTAATAATAATTGCCGCGACTAACCGCCCTGACGTTCTCGATCCTGCGCTTCTTCGTCCGGGAAGATTCGACCGGCAGGTCGTCGTCGATAGACCAGACGTGAAAGGAAGAGAAGGAATTTTAAAAGTTCACACAAGGAGTATTCCTCTTTCTCCCGACGTCGATCTAAGCATTCTTGCGAAAGAGACCCCCGGGTTTGCAGGTGCAGATCTCGCGAATCTTGTCAATGAAGCTGCGTTATTAGCTGCGCGAAGAAACAGTTCAAGTGTTGCGATGAACGACATGGAAGAAGCAAAAGACAAAGTCATGATGGGACCGGAACGGAAGAGCACAATCATTTCTGATGAAGAGAAAAAAGTGACGGCGTACCACGAGTCCGGACATGTTTTGGTCGCGAGGATGGTACCTGAGGCTGATCCAGTTCATAAAGTGACGATCATTCCACGCGGCAGAGCTTTGGGAGTAACTACGTACCTTCCGATTGATGAAAAACATACCTACTCTCGCGAATATTTACTCGCGATGATAACTTATGCTCTTGGCGGCCGTGCTGCAGAGAAAATTATTTTCGATAAATACACCACCGGTGCAGGAAACGACATCGAGAAATCGACTAATATTGCCCGCAAGATGGTTTGCGAATGGGGAATGAGTGACACTCTCGGCCCTTTGACGTGGGGAGAAAACGAACAAGAAATTTTCCTGGGACGCGAAATAACGAAACACCGAAACTACAGTGAGAAGACGGCAATCGAAATTGACGGAGAGATAAGATCGATTGTCCTGACTTGCATGAAACGAGCGGAGAGTATAATTAATGAACACAGGGAAGCATTAGACCGGCTCGCCGCAGCTCTTCTCGAACGCGAAATACTTGACGCGGAAGAGATTGATAAGGCGATAAAAGGGGAAGAACTTCCACCATTTGTTAAACCGAACGGAGACGGTAAAAATCTTTCAGAAGGAACCCGAGGAGAAGTTGCGGCAGCTCCCATCAAAAGTTAGAGAGAGTAATTCGATTCTTTTCATAGCTGAGAACATCTACTGTACAAATGACTGCGCGAGAAGCAAAGCCTAATGGAAGAGACCGCGATCAGGGACACAGTAAATTTCCGGGCAGAGCTTGTCAGAAAAAGCAATTCATTTAGTTTCTCTGTCGATCCCGATTGTTTATTATTTCATCTCTAAGGAACTCGCGTTATTCATTATTGTGCCGGCCACGATTATTTTTGTTATGGCGGATTTAGCCAGGTACGAAATTCCTATATTCTCCGGATTCTTCTACAAATTTTTCGGGTTCCTCCTCCGCAAGCACGAAGTTGACGAGAAGAAACACGCATTGAATGGTGCGACTTTCATGCTGATCTCCGCTGCGATTTGCATAGCGATATTTCCGAAGTATATAATGATTTCAAGCTTCACTGTCTTAATTTTGGCAGATGCAGCATCGGCAGTTTTCGGTAAAAGGTTCGGAAAACATAAGATCTTTCCAAAAAGGAATGTGCAACGAAGTTATGAAGGATCTCTGGCATTCATAATTGCAGGAATCGTCGCCGTGGCCTTGACACCAAAAGTAAATTACTCTGCCGCAGAATATCTAATCGGGATCGTTGCCGTCATAGTCGCGTCGTTTGCAGAAGTACTTTCTTCTGATATTGTAGACGACAACATTGCAATCCCAATCTCGTTCGGTTTAACGATTTGGGCTTTATATGTTATCTTTCTTCCGTACATGAACGTTAGTTTCCTCGGATAGAAGTTAGCCAACCATACTTTAGAATTTCTGCCTTTTACTGACGAACTCATTCCGCTTTAAAAAAAATCTCCACTCCAATTCTGTTCCCACTTTAATCCCGATTCTTGTGGATCGCCCAATGTCACTCGCTCTCACAATGAATCCGTCATCGCTTAGAAAGAAATCTCTGCTGTTTAACCTGGCTCCGTTCAGCTTGCGGTCAATCTGCATCGCCTGACAAAGTTTGGCAGGGCCGTTTGTCAGATTCTTGACGATATCATTCTTTCTCAATTTCTTCATCGTTTCAATTCCTTCAATCGGTTCTAAAGCTCGCACAAGGAAAGCCGCGGGAAAACCTTTTCTCTCGGTGACGATATTGAAACAGAAGTGCATTCCGTAAGTGAAGTAGACGTAAGAGAGTCCGCCGTCTTCAAACATTACTTTGTTTCTCTCTGTCATCCCGTGAGCTGCGTGACTTGCGGGATCTTTTCCGATATAAGCCTCGATCTCGACTATCCTGCCGGATAGTATCGTTTTCTGAACTTTTCGAACGAGAACCTTGCCGAGAATTTCAGGGACTAAATCAAGGGTGCCCCTTTGATAAAACTCCAACGGAAGAGGACGGTAACTTTTTTGGGGGGTCAACTAAATTCTATCTATTGCTTATTTACTTCCGCCTGTTTCAATCTCAATTTGCGAAGAAGAAGCTTTTTTCTTTTTATTCAAGAGATCGTAAGCTTTTTCCGTAGCCTCCCTGCCCCTTAATGTACGCCTCAGGTAACCCTTTTGCAGCAGGAACGGCTCATATACTTCTTCGATTGTTCCGGAATCTTCGCTGACAACGGCTGCGATAGCCCCGACTCCGACCGGTCCCCCTTTATAAAAATCTATCACCGTCGTGAGAATTTTCTTGTCCATTTCATCGAGTCCGGTTTTATCAACTTCCAACCGGTCAAGCGCATCCCTGGCAATTTCTATGTCGATCCCGTTTTTCCCTTTTACATCCGCAAAATCCCGGGTTCGCCGTAAGAGTCGATTTGCTATTCGAGGCGTACCGCGACTACGCCTGGCAATTTCAAATGAAGCATCTTCGTCAATCGGCACTTTTAATATTGACGCAGAACGGGCAACAATTTTCTTGAGCTCATCGTCTTCGTAATATTCAAGCCTTTCTATTATTCCGAACCTCGATCTGAAAGGATTACTGAGAAGACCTGCTCTTGTTGTGGCTGCCACAAGAGTAAACGGCTTCAGGTTAAGCTGAACGTTGCGGGCGCCCGGTCCACGATCGACGACGATTGAAAGTCTGTAGTCCTCCATGGCTCCATACAATATCTCTTCAACCGCAGGCGGCATCCTATGCACTTCATCAATAAATACAACTACATTGCTTTCGAGAGAAGTCAAAATCCCCGCAAGGTCTCCGGGTTTCTCTAAGGACGGACCTGTTGTGACGATAATATCTGACTGTAGCTCGTTTGCTACGATATTCGCTAAAGTTGTTTTTCCCAATCCGGGTGGGCCCATCAACAGGACATGATCGAGAGCTTCTTTTCTTTTCCTTGCGGCCTCGATGAAAACCCGTAACTTTTCGACCATCTTCTTCTGACCAACGAAGTCATCCAAAAGCTTGGGCCTAAGCGCTCTGTCGAACTTTGCATCGTCACCCACCTGACTTGGAGCCGCTGGTCGCTCGGAATTTATTCCAGTCCTAACGGGACCCTTTGGTCTTTGCATTTTGTGTTCTGTTTTCACGGATTCAATTTAAACTGCGAGTGGATGAGACACAACCACGATTAAATTGATTTACTTAAGAAACGGGCGTCTCTCATTTTGTTTGCATTATAAATACGCCGTTCCAATCACTTGGCGGTGGCTCGATTTCAAACACCCTGCTTCGCTCTAAGTACATTTCGGATGGATAATCCGACGAATCTAATGATAAAGCTTTCTCGAAGAAATCTGCTGCAATTCCCCATTCCCTGTTTCTATATTTCAAGATTCCCGCGTGATAAAGCTCGACAAGCTTCTTCTTGTCCTCACTCACGTTTTCGTTTTCATCCGACATCAGCTCATATATTTTTACCGGCCGTGTTTTTCCCTTCACGACTATTAAATCTAACTCGCGAGCAAATACTCTTTCCTTGACGAGTTCGTAGGTAAATTCACTCAAAAGGATCCTCGTCCTGTAAATTTTATTTGCACCTTCAAGGCGGGAAGCTAAATTCACATTGTCCCCGATTACCGTGTAATCAAAACGCTCGTTCCCACCGACATTTCCGACAACCATTTCACCGGAATTAATTCCTATACGGAAATTTAAGATTGGTTTACCTTCTGCTGCCCATTTGGTATGGAGTTCGTCCAATTTCCTTGTCATCTCCATCGCAGCCTGGCAAGCGCAGTAAGCGTGATCTTTAATCTCGATTGGAGCTCCCCAAAAAGCAATAATCGCATCGCCTATATATTTATCCAGTGTACCACTATACTTAAAAATTATTCCTGTCATCGCCGTCAGATATTCATTAAGATGCGCTACAAGATCCTCCGGGGCAAGTTTTTCACTGACACCGGTGAAATTCGCTATGTCGGAGAACAAAACGCTCACAATCTTCTTCTCGCCACCCAATCGCACCAGATCAGGATTGCTTACCAATTGATTCACTACAGAAGGATCGACGTACCTGCTGAAAATCGACTTGATGGCAGCCTTCTGTTTGCGTTCCGACACATATTGATAAACAACTGTTCCAATATAGCTGAAGACATATCCAAGAACCGGGTAAATGCTATCCAGGACAATCCTTTGTTTTTCAAATAAGAATAACGCAGCTTGAACCGAGCCGAGAATAACCACGCCAGTGGTGAGAAAAGGGATGAAGATAACCAGAAACATTCTCGAGCGTTGGGCGGATTTGAGCACGAATGACGTCAACGCGATTAGAAAGGCACCGACAAACGTCTCAAGAAAATCCAGCCATCCACTGGATTTTCTCAGGAAGTCATTGTCAAGCAAAGTTTCAATGGCTGCAGCATGAATTTCCACACCGTAGGCATTGCTTCCACTCTGAACCGATCTGTCCCTGGAAAAAGGTATCGGTTTAAGATCGTTAGAGCCCGGATACTCGGCACCGATTAAGACAATCTTATTTTTGAAAACCCCGCTGTCTTTCAAATCATAATAAAGATTTGTCTGGATCCCATATTGAATCTCGTCACGGGTTTCAAACGACGAATCATCGATCACTTGATAAAGGTCATAGGTTGGGAAACTACCCGATGGTCCCGGATAGTTGATCAGCATTGAAGTGTCATCGAATTTCGGCACAACCATATTACCTAACCAGAAATTGGAATTAGTATTCAAAGCCGTAACGTTGCCAAGGCCGCGCGATTGCGCAACGACCGCGAATCCAAACGATGGAGCGACCTTGTATTGGTTTTCCCCCACCTGGAACTCATCGAACGGCATGTAACGACGATATACCCCATCCAGATCATTTTCGACAAAGACTATCCCCACCGCGCTATCACTCTTCAAAAAAATATTATGGTAAAAATCACGATTCTTCAGGATCTTAAATCTTTGGGAAACGTCGATATCGGAGAAGCCAGCTAACACGACTCTTTTGTATTCTTTCAACGCCGCAGCAAACACACTATCATCGCCTGGAATCTTAGACGGACTATCGAAGTAGATATCGATGCCCACAGCCTTCGCGCCCGCATCGAAAAGATTGCGTATCACTCTCGCATAGTACCTCCTCGGAAAGGGGAAATTATTCGGCAAGCCTTCAAAGGACTGTTCCGTAATCGCTACGATTACAACCTTCGAAGTATCTTTTAGGTTTACAATTCCACGATGCTCGAAACGTTGATCGAGAGTCTTGAGCTGAGCTGTCTTGAGGAATGAGATTTCAATCGGAATATTTCTTGAGAGGAGAAATGCAACCGAGGCCGACAAGAATGCTATGATTAACGGTAGTACTAACTTTCGCGTCCTGGAAAATCCGCCCCGAACTTTTGCCATTATCTGGTTTCCAATGAATTGGAAAAAATCAATCCTGCCGGGTCAAAACATAAGATTGAGGCTACAACCACCCGGGTGATTCGCCGAATACATGCTTTCATTTTCATCGAACAAATTTCACTTCAAGGACGTCAAAAATCCACGGCATAAATTAGAGAACCAACAAAGTCGTTCGAACCCAGGGCAGCGAAATAATTTAAATTAAGATTCAACGACTGCGACTTCGCTACATGATAACTCGCAGTCACAGCATAAGTGTTTCTCGAAAAGGAACCGAATGTCGGAGTATAGCTTGCACCAACGACCAGCTGATTCTCCAGGAAAGTGTATGTTCCTCCAAATGTTATGAAAGTGTAATTGAAAGTCTGGATCTGCTGGATAATTGCCTGGGTCGAATCCAACGACTTCTGAGAATTCTTGTTGCCATTTATGTTAAACCCGATCGTGGTCTTCAGGGGCATATCTCCGAAATCAGAGTTGAGTAGAAATGCCAGGTTGAAATTATTCAGATCGGTACCCAGGAGAGTATGATCGTTTGTATTGCTGATTCCGAAATTTACTGTCAGGTAATGCCGGATGATATAATTAAAACCATAACTCGATTCGACATAGTACCTGAGGGTCAGATTATCGATTGCCTGGTGTAAAGTATCCGGCAAAAGGGGAATGGAATTCAAATTCGAATAATAGGAGAATCCGAGTGTAATACTTGGCATATCACTCATCGGGAAATATGAAGCTGCAATATTCGAATTAACATATTGGGTCGTGGCAGGTCTATTATTCTGTAAATTATCGAAAAGGTTCTCATAGTATATCGAAAGCAAAACTTGATTCGAATAAAAGCGTGGCCTCAATGACACGTTCAAACCGCGGACGTCTGTCCTGATATACGGCTGACCAAAGGAATTGTAATCCGGCCCGCGGTAGACGTAACCTACCTTAGCGAATGTGTTGAAGTAATTGAGATTTAGATTGACATCCCACGCGAGAGAGGAAAGCTTTGTGGGATCAAGAGGAACGAGAAATTCATTTATTGTTATGAGGTTCTGAAGAGTTGTAATAGGGATAATCTTATTGATCTGGTCGCCGGCGTCCGACTGCGAGATTGAATCGATGTCCGCTGCGGTTCGATTGCCCACGGCAGTATTCTGGTTGAGCATACTCATCGCTCCCTCGGCAAGAAAGTTTATTCTATGCTCGTCAAAGTTCATCGAGAAATCAGAGCCAAGAACGACGTTCTGATTCGGATTATTTCCCAAACCGATCGAACCGACTGCGTCCGACGATTTCAAATAACTGAACCCAAGTTCCGCATGACTTCCAAAATCAAATGAAGGTCGGATTGCAAAAAGGTTTCGGCTGTAAGTTCCATAATTAACGTTGACATAGGTCAGACTGTCTAACTTGATATAATTTGTAGTTGTAGGAGACGATACCGTATCTAAATATTGTCCTTCAATTCTTCTTACGGTTTGTCCATACGCCGCTTCCAGATTAAAGAAACCGGCAGAAATTTTTCCGGAAATACCGCGGACACGCATGCCGTTCATTATTAACGGGCTGAACGACGGATAACTGTCGCCCAGCTTCAAGCTTAACCATGATGTATTTGCATACAAGCCATACCTGTCCTGAGGCTGGCGGTATGATTTCTCTTCCGAAGTAAGATGTAAGTTCACACCTACGCCGATTCCATAGCCGTTCCCACCAAAATTTAAATCTCCGCGGTTATACCAGGTCGAACTCCCCGATATACTCTCATCCCTAAGTTCGATTTGACCGTTCCCTTGATAAGAGATTCTTTCTCCCCCCTCCTGTCCCTCGGGCGCCGTAATGAAAAAGGTCCATTCCAGACTCCTGTACTCGCTCCCGTCAGTTTTGTGAAGCACGACTTTTGCCGTGTGAATGCCTCCGTTGAGTTCCATTGGAAACTTTGATGGTGAATAAACAATGACGTCACCGCTTATCACCGCATCCGCAGTTACATCAATCCCGTCAAGATACAATTGAGTTTTCTTTCTATCCACAAAATCAGGAGCATAAAGCATTGAAGCGGCGATCATCAGGTCACTGACATTCAGTCTTTGATTTTTCTCCGGGCTTATCACCAAAATATCTTTTTGAGATTCAGAAGGGTTTACAGTAAAGCGAACCGGATTCTCGGTCGGATTGTCTTCGGGATATGTTTCACTTGTCCCATCTCGCATCGTTAACCTTACATAAACTTCGACGTATGGACTTACCACATATGCCGCCGGGACCGAGCCGTTCAGAGTCATGCCGGTCTCATCAAGGCTCATTTCCATCTGTTGAAAATCGGATGATAAATCATTGCGATAAAACAGGATCGACTGAGTGATATTCGCAAGGCTTTTGACATCGGCCTTGATGCTCAACGGAGTGTTCTCAACCGGTTCAGACGCAGCTATTATATTAATGATTTGGCCTTGCTGAGCGTAAACTGGAATTGAAAGAAAGAATAAAATTAGAACCGCAAGATTGCCCACGACCCGGCATAAATACCCGCCGCGGAAAACGGAAATTTTCAAGCTCCCTCCGGTAAATAATGTTTCTATGGCTTTGTGGAAATGATCTTATTGCTGAGTTTGGATTATGACCTCATGCAACTTACCGTCGCTTCCCAGGAACCACATCTCAAGTTTATGCTGCTGTTGGTTGAGCTGGTTGTCTAGCTGCGACAGCCTGTTCAGGTCTTCTTGAGTAGTTTGATGGGTGTTTAGTCCTCCGTCCTTTGACGACTCTCCGGTTTGACCAGCACTTACATCGATTGTCTTGTTTGAAAATTTATTTGAAAACTGAACGAGCCCTTCGACTATCGAAAGAAAATCCGTTCCGTCCATCTGGACAGTCAGGATTCCTTCTGTCCCGCGGATTGATGCGACGCTGGTCGGAGTAGTGAATTCAAACTGACCGTTCACTCTCTTTGTCATAGTGAAACCGACGTCACCGCTGCTGACATTGGCACTCTGCGGATTCTTGTCACCGTATATTTGGACCTCGGCATTGGATCCCAAACGAAGAGTGCTGGCATCATTAAATTTCACAAGTGTGAATGACTCTTTTTCAGTCCTTACAAAATTACCTCCGTAAATCAAATCACCTTTTTGTGCTTTGACCCATTGATCACTGGAATCCTTTTTCTCGACGGTATTTTTTACCACCCAGAATAATGCGATGTTGCTGCTCGGAGGAGTCGCCATCATGAAGGCGACCGACGCAACGAATGCAAACAATACAACCGCCAAAATCATATCACGTCTTTTCATCTGCGACTCCTTATTGAATAGTGACACTGGTTATTTTTGATTTATCCATATTCTGCAGAACATCTATCAAATCCTGCATGCTGAGCGAACTTCCGTCATACAAGACTGTTCCATTTAGTGTCGTCACTTGACTTAATAAACTCTGATATTGAGTCCCCGTTAAAAAATTTACGAGCGCTTTTGTGGCGGCGACATTATCGACGCTCGATCCACCACTGGTATCGAGCCCTGCAATCGTAAAACTCCAGATGTCACTTCGTACACCATTTCCCCTAGTCGCCGACGCGGGAATTTGAACGAACCAATAATAAGTCTTGCCGTTCTCCAGCAACCTTACTCCAGGACCCGATGGCGGATAATTTAATGAGCTCCCTCCCACCGTCTGTTGGAGATAAGGAACTCCCGAAACAACATCTTGCGGGCTCTGTTGGTTGGGTAACTTTTCATAGACAAACAGTGTAACAGTATCAGCGTTTGCAGACCATTGAAAATGAGGGTAAAGAGTCGTTACACTTCCTCCATCTATAGGAAGAACTAGATCGACTCGACTTGGATTAGTAACGGTGATTTGTCCTTTGTCGGTACCTAAGGCATTATTATTATTGGCGTCAACACACTCTAGAATAAATTCATAAATGCCAGCCGGCGCTTTCCCCGTTGCAAGGGCAACATTTTTTATTTGGTCGAACTCATCCTGGTTGTAGTTGTACGTGCTTCTATCCAGCGAGATTGACGAATTACTACTCGACAAATCCACATTTGTAATAATTTTCGTCTCCTTTGGCTGCATTGTGAATGGATTACTTTGGGCTGTTAAAAATGGTGCGAACGGTGGTTGGCCCGCCAAATAAAGGTTGACGGTGAGCCGCAGCCTCACACTCACGGGTACGTTCGCCGTCGATTGAAGTGTTGCAGTGAAGAGGAGTCCCGCACTCTTTGCGTGCTCTATGTCTAAGTCGGCAACATATATCTGATTATACTGTGGCAATGCCACAGAGACATTGACAAGATTTTGAGCCTTTAAAGAATGAACCAATACAAACAAAACACCTACAAAAACGACGGCCTTCAGAGAGCGCATATACTCCTCCATTTTAAACCAAATTTACTCATATCAGGGCAACTCAGACTTTGATCGATGTCACGTCGCTAGCTCAACACTCTTTCACGTCCCGCAAAGCGACTAAAGGAATGGAACCGCCTGCGAGAAATAGGATTAGAAATGAACTATATCATTATAGATCACAAATGCCATAAATAGCAATAGGAGCGCAAATCCAACCTGCTGCGCAAACAACTTTATCTTCGTCGGTACTTCCTTTTTAAAGATTGATTCATATATAAGAAACGCAAGATGTCCGCCGTCCAACGCGGGGATAGGAAGTATATTGAGCACCGCGAGACTAATACTTAGCAACGCCATGAATGCTAGGAAACTACCGATACCCATTTCAGCGCTTTGCGCAGCGAGTTGAGCAATCTTTATGGGACCACCAATCGATTTTGTGAATGAGACCTGACCCGTTACCATTCTCGAGAGAGATTGAACTAACAGCCCTGTCGCGCCTATTGTTTGTCCAAATCCCACCGGGATTGCAGTGATTACATTATAACTGTATGTCTCGACCGGTCCTGTGTATTGTGTTCCGATTTCGATGCCGATTCTTCCGTCGGAATTAGGAACGATTTGAAACTGCTTCTCTTCATTACCTCTTTTGATGACAAGCCCGACAGATTTCCCTTTGTCTTTTTTTATAAGGTCAACGACCTGTGCACTTGTCATGATCTCGTTTCCATCTACCAAAAGGATAATATCACCGGGCTTAATTCCAGCTTTGAATGCCGGCATGCTCGGGTCAACGGTACCAATCATAGCGTGCATGTGATCCGGATAAATCCCAATTTGCTCTTCAGACTTGGTAGCACCTTTCGGAATGACTATTGTATTTGTTTGCCCGCCGCGGTTGAAAGTGACGGATAATGGAGAGGCGACATTATCGATATACAAATCCGTTTGAATATCTTCCCAGTTATTCAGGGGCTTATTATTAATCAAGAGAAGTTTGTCCCCGGTCTTGAATCCGAGTTTTTCAGCGACGGAACTCGTGTCGATAAACCCTATCGTCGTCGTGCCATGATACGTTTTCCCGTTCGCAAGATTTATCCCATAGAAGATTAGAAACGTCAGGAGAAAATTCATTATCACGCCGGCGGAGACCACAATAATTCGCTGGTACATCGGCTTAGAACGAAACTCGTTTGGCTGGGGAGGTTTGTCGAGAAATTCAGTGTCGAAACTTTCGTCGACCATCCCGGCAATTTTTACATAACCTCCGATGGGTATCCATGATACGCAATAGTCCGTCTCCCCTATTTTCTTGCCGAACGCGCGAGGGGGAAATCCGATAGAAAAAGTATCAACCTTCATCCCGAAACCTTTCGCCGCAATGAAATGCCCGAATTCATGCACAAGCACCAGGATACCGACTGTTATTATAAAATAAATTACATATGTCATTCTTTGGTCTCTACCTTAAGTTAACTTAAATGCTCAATCCCCGAATAGACGAATTGTCTCGCAAGCCGATCGGCCTCAAATATTTCTTCAATTTCCCCGGAATTTTTTAATGGAATGTATCCTAAAGCATCCTCGACAAGCTCGGCAATCTTAGTAAACTTTATTTTTCTTTGAAGGAATAAATCAACTGCCGCTTCGTTCGCGGCATTTAGGATTGCAGCGGCTGTTCCTCCTGCATATAACGCTTCGTAAGCTAACCTTATGAGCGAGAATTTTTCGATATCTGGCTTCATAAATGTGAGCTGCGAAATTTTGTTGAAATCAAGGCGCTGGTATTCCGATTTGACACGCCCGGGATATGTCAACGCATATTGGATCGGTATTTTCATGTCGGGCATCCCCAGTTGAGCCTTGATCGACCCGTCATTAAACTCGACCATCGAATGGATTATAGACTGCGGATGCACAACTATTTCTATCCGATCCGCCGGCAGACCAAAGAGGTAATGTGCTTCTATCACCTCAAGGCCTTTATTCATCAAAGTCGCGGAATCAATCGTGATCTTGTTTCCCATTTTCCAATTTGGATGATTCAGCGCCTCTTCAACGGTAACACTCTCGAGTTTGCTTCTGTCTCGATTCAGAAAGGGACCGCCGGAGGCGGTGAGAATGAGTTTTTCCACTGATCCCTTTTCTTCTCCTGAAAGGCATTGAAGAATCGCACTGTGCTCGCTGTCGATCGGCAGAAGAGTAGCATTACACTGCTTGGCCGTTTCATTTACGATTTGCCCGGCAACAACCATAGTTTCTTTATTGGCAAGTGCAACCTTCTTCCCGGCGCGAAGTGCTTCAAGTGTCGGTCGGAGTCCTGCAAAACCCACCAAAGAACTAATAAGAATATCGAACTCACCGCCAGCCATTATATCCATCAAACCCTTCTCACCCGAGAAGACTTTCAGTTTCTCACCATTTAAGTAGGAACGGAATAGATCCGCTTGCTTCTCATCTATTATTACTACCCCAACAGGCTTATACTTTTTTACTTGCTGGTAGAGTAGGTCGATATTTTTGTTCGTAACCAAATAAGTCACATAATAGTCCTCGCCCTGCTTATTCATGCTGGCAATGACATCTAAACTACTCTTACCGATAGAACCGGTAGAGCCAAGTATGGTGATCCCTCTTCTGTTTTTCATTTAATGCTTTGCCTGTCAATTTAACCATGCTGCTGCGCCAAAGCAAGAAATTCCAGCAAGCCCAACTTCATTTCAAACAATATTGACACCTTTTATGACAGATTGAAAGATTCGACTGGACTTGTGAAATTTCAAGAATGAATCGTATGGATTATTCTCTTTGGGATAAGATACTTAAAGAAAATGGAGTGACTGCAGGAAAATTCGCCGCAGTCTCCATTTTCTCGATAGCAATGGGATATCTGGAATCTGCCGTAGTAATTTATCTGCGTGAAAATGTGTTTGGAAATTCAATGCAAGTTTTTCCAATTCGATTCATCGAACCCCAACTCGGCGGGATTGAATTCGTACGCGAGGCGGCAACGATCATTATGCTCTTGTCAGTCGGCTATCTCGCCGGGAGGAACCGCTTTCAGCACTCACTGTTCTTTGTATATGCTTTTGCGGTTTGGGACATTTTCTATTATATATTTTTAAAACTGTTTACAGGCTGGCCCGGGTTCTCCCGGAGATTTTGACGTCCTGTTTTTGATACCTGTAATTTGGACCAGTCCTGTCATTTGCCCGATATTAATTTCGTTGCTGTTGGCATCGACTGCAGTTATCCTGATTTTCCTCAGTGCAAAATCGGACAACTTGAAGTTCCGTATTTTAAACCTTGAGATTTTTCTACTTGGGGCAGCGATAGTGTTTTATTCGTTTACAAAAGAGACTTTTCGTATCTTATTTTCTGAAGGCCCAAAAGGCCTGGAAAACTTTACTCCAGTGTCATTTGATTGGCTGATCTTTACGTTGGGTTTCCTCGTTTTGTGCATATCAGCCATCATGACGATAAAGGATTGTTATCAAAAAGTGACAACCGAATTTATCACGGAGCAAGATAGGAAGGTGATGCAATGAAGCACTTAAAAGACAAGACGAAGCCTCAAAGGGCGGATTGGGAAAAAAGGGTCAAAGAGGAGAAGATCCGCGACTCGAAGTTCACCACTGTTAGCGGTTATCCGATAGAAATGTTGTACACTCCCGACGACATCGAGAATATTGATTTTCAAAACGACATCGGATTTCCCGGAGAGTTCCCATACACGCGAGGAATTCACGATACGATGTATCGCGGCAAACTCTGGACAATGAGACAGTTTGCCGGGTTCGGAACTCCTGAGGATTCAAATGAACGATTTCATTACCTTCTCGAAAATGGTCAGACCGGTCTAAGTGTCGCCTTTGATCTTCCAACACTTATGGGGCGGGACGCAGATGATCCTTTGTCTGAAGGTGAAGTCGGAATTTGCGGGGTCGCAGTAAGTTCGCTTGCAGATATGGAAATGCTTTTCAAAGGAATTCCGCTCGACAAGGTCTCCACTTCTATGACAATCAATGCTCCAGCAGCGATGCTCCTTGCGTTCTATATCGTCGTTGCTGAAAAAGAAGGCTTGAAACCAAACTCTCTCAGCGGAACGATACAGAACGATATCCTCAAAGAGTACATTGCCCAGAAAGAATGGATTTACCCCCCGGCCCCTTCGATGAGAATCATCACAGACATGTTTGAATATTCTGTCAAAGAAATGCCGAAGTGGAACCCCATTTCAATAAGCGGATACCACATTCGCGAAGCAGGCTCAACAGCAATTCAGGAGTTAGCATTCACACTTGCCGATGGATTTGCTTATGTCGAGGCAGGAATCGCGGCCGGACTTGACGTCGACGAATTCGTCCCAAGACTCTCATTTTTCTTTAATTCTCATCTGGATTTCTTTGAGGAGATCGCAAAATATAGAGCCGCCAGGAGAATATGGGCGAGGCATATGCGTAACAAATATGGCGCAAAGAATCCACGGAGCTGGAAACTACGATTCCATACTCAAACCGCAGGATGCTCCCTCACGGCGCAACAGCCCGAAAATAATATCATACGAACGGCCTATCAGGCATTAGCAGCGGTGCTTGGAGGAACACAATCACTGCATACAAACTCAATGGATGAGACTCTTGCTTTGCCGAGCGAGAAAGCGGCAACAATCGCTTTACGAACTCAACAAATCTTAGCCTATGAAACAGGGGCAGCCAATACAGCAGATCCTCTGGGCGGCAGTTATTTTGTCGAAGAGCTGACAGCCAGGATGGAGACTGAAGCCGAACGATACTTTGAAAAAATCGATTCCCTTGGCGGTGTGATTCCTGCCATTGAACATGGATTCTTCCAAAAAGAAATTGCGGATGCCGCGTACCGGTACCAGCAGGAACTGGACAGGAAGGAAAAAATTATCGTGGGGGTAAATCTGCATGTTCAGGAGAACGAAAAGTTAGCAATTCCAATTCTTGAAATCTCAAAAGATGTGGAGAAGAAACAAAGATCCAGGGTTGCAGAGGTTCGGGCACAAAGAAGTAGCCTGGAAGCAGAAAGTGCATTGTTGAACCTGAAAACAGCGGCGGAAAACGGCACTAACTTAATGCCGCACTTAATCCAAGCATCGCGATCATACGTCACCCTCGGCGAGATGTGCTCTACTCTCATGGAGGTTTTTGGGATTTACGAAGAACCGGTAGTGTTCTAAGACACTACTCCTTTTAAAGACAATCCCGATATTAATCATATCCTGAGTTAAGTGTTTATTATTTAGATGGTTTCAAGAAGCATTTAAACTTTTTCTTGACAAATCTGACTGGCGGACATATATTGATAAGTTGTTCAAAATTATTTTCTCAAAAATACGAGACAAATGAGTAAAGACAAGCGATTTTTAGCGATTTTTGGGGTTGTGTTTGCAATTGCCTCGTTTTCATGTTCTTCAAACCAGAAATTGACGAAGAGTCAACCGAATGAAGTAATTGATGAAGGACATTCGAGCCAACTTGATACAATAAGTTTAAAGACCTTGATAGAAACACATAGCCATTCAGTCGCCCAGGAGTCAAGGCTTACCACCTTGTATGGACTCGATTCCATATTGACTGACGATGAGGCAGTCGACAGACTCCTTGAACTTGCGCGTGAACATTATTCGAATGCTTTAAGATTGCAAAAGGGTAAAGTCCAGGACTCGTCAGCAATTGAATTCGAGAGCGCGATAAATGTTTTGAACGATCTGAGCTACTACCCCGACATAGACGAAAATAAAGATTTTGTTGACTTGAGTCAGAACATTATCAGCGATTATGAGAAGTATATCTCCAGTGTTCAAAACCTGGGACCGGGCACATCTGTTTTTGCTTTGAAAGAAAAGCTCTCCGAGGTTGTTGACTCCATAAACGTCACCGGGGAAAATTTTCCTAAGCCAGAAACCACAAAGACCACTGTACCTCTAACAATGAATAAGTATGTTGAGCAAAATATCCAATTTTTGACAACTCGCGGCAGATGGCACATGCAGAACTGGATTTACCGCTCCGGTTATTACATTCCAATGATGAAAGAGATCTTTAAACAGGAAGGAGTTCCCGAAGAACTTGTTTATATGTCCATGCCTGAAAGCGGTCTTAATCCGAAAGCTCGCTCATGGGCCAGGGCGGTTGGCCTCTGGCAGTTCACTCGAGGAACCGGGGCGCTTTATGGACTTCACTCAAACTGGTGGTACGATGAGAGACGCGATCCGGTTAAATCCACAGACGCAGCTGCCAGATATTTGCGGGACTTATATGATCGTTACAACGACTGGAACCTCGTTCTCGCTTCCTACGATTGCGGATCGGTTGAGAGGGCTATAAGAAGAAGTCACGGCAAGAGAGATTTCTGGGAAATAAAGAAACACCTTCCGAGAGAAGCAAAAAATTACGTGCCTCAATATATCGCGACGGCACTTATCGCTATGGACCCGAAAGCATATGGATTCGATGATAAAGTTCCTGAAATTCCTCCGATTCTCTGCGACACGGTAATGATTCCTGAAAGTGTGGATCTGAAGGTGTTGGCTGACGAAGCCGGCCTGGACATCGATTCTTTGCTTGACTTGAATCCGGAATTAGTGCATTCGGTTACGCCTCCAAATTTTGATGGCGGCGGTTATCCTTTAAAGGTGCCGGCCGGAATGGGCCCTTTATTCGCACAGAACTATCAAAAACTTCCGGAAAGCGCAAAACTCACATGGACTTTCCACACAGTTAGGCGCGGCGAAACGCTTGGAGGAATAGCAAGAAGATACAAAGTAAGAGTCACATCTCTGAAGCTCGCTAATGATCTTTCCCGAAGAACTCGCCGTATTCGTCCCGGCACAATACTCATGATTCCGGTCGAGAGTTCATACTATGCACTAAGCAATTCAAAAAAACGTTCAACTATTGCGTCGAAGAAAGCACGGTACGATACCGACAATTCTGACTCATCAATTCATGTTGTTGAAGATGGCGAAACACTTACATCAATCGCTCAAGATAACAACACGACTGTCGCTGTCTTGAAGAGGATAAATCATCTTACCAGTTCCAGGATTAAGCCGAATATGAAGCTATATGTCACTGTCGCAGTCGATGTAAAAAAGCAGCCTACGGTATCATCACAAAGAAAGAAGAGTGCCCCAACGCAACAGCCTTCCGTCGCATACCATAAAGTCAGGCGCAATGAAAATCTGACGAAGATCGCTTCCCTTTACGGGGTAAGTGTTTCCGACTTGAGAAACTGGAATAATCTGTCGTCGAGTCGTGTAAGAAGCGGACAGCGTCTGAAAATAGCGAAGCCGTCAACTGCCGGAAACATAACAAGCAACAATATGATCGCTGAATCGGTTAGCCAGGATTCAAAAATGATTTATCGCGTCCGTCGTGGCGACTCACTGTGGAGTATAGCAAAGAGATTTGGAATTACGATAGACCAGCTGAGGGAATGGAACGACAGTGCGGACCGTGACATACGACCCGGGCAACGAATTGTGATTTACAACTAACTCTCGTGTCTGAAAACCCAGATCCAAATCCAAGCAAAGCGGGCAAAATTGTATCAATCTTCGGGAGCAGCCGCCCAAAGGAAGATTCCAAAGAATATGTCGATGCAGAATTGCTCGGGAGAAAGTTGTCGGCGGCAGGCTTGTCGGTATGCACAGGCGGCTATCAAGGTATAATGGAGGCAGTTTCCAAGGGGGCATCTCAGTCACAGGGAAACATTATCGGAGTAACGTCAGCCGTTTTCTCCCCGACTCCAAATCAATTTGTGAATATGCAGGTCCATACGATGACTCTTTATGAAAGGCTTCAGAAGCTAATCGACCTTGGAAGCGGTTACATCATTCTAAAAGGGGGGACTGGCACGCTGGTCGAATTAGCGCTTGTCTGGGAATTGATGAACAAAAACATGCTCCCTGAGAAACCGATTATCGCGGTTACCGATTTTTGGAAGCCCGCCATCGACCTCCTCACTAAAGAGCTTGCCTTCGAAGGACTCGAATCTTGCACAAAGTACGTAAAGATAGCTAAGGACACTTCCGAAGCCGCAGATATTATGATTAGTGCTCTTTTAAGAATAAATTAATTACTCGTACCGCTTCTTTTTCCGGTTCGCCACCCGCGACCCGAGTTCTCACTGAAATACTCAACTACATCTTCCGCAATTTTTCCGGGACTTCTATCGTCGGCATTAATCCAAATAATTCTTTTGTCTTTATTAAACCATGTCAGCTGGCGTTTCGCGTATCTACGTGTGTTCATCTTAATTAGTGATACCATGTCCTCGAATTTTATTTCCTTTCGAAGAAAGCTTATTACTTCTTTATATCCCGTGGTCTGAAGAGAATTCAAATCGGGATTGAACCCGCGCCGTAAAATCTCTTTTACTTCATCAACGAGACCACTTTCGATCATTTCATCGACACGTTCCTCGATCCTCCGGTATAAAAGCTTTCTGTCAAAACGAATCCCAAATTGAATAGTCTTAAAATCGACAATCAGATGCCGCTCCTTCCTCAATTCGGAAATCCGTCTTCCGGAAGAATAATAGACTTCAAGTGCCCGCAGAATTCGTTTGTAATTTTGTGGAATTAGTCCATGCGCGGCCACAGTGTCGACCTGTTTTAGTTCTTCGAGAAGTTCTTTGGCTCCCTCAATTTTAAATCTTTTCCTTAGCTTTGACCGGATCTCCGGATCGATCTGCGGGGCATCGAACAGTCCGTCTAAAATCGCACGCAGGTAGAGACCTGACCCACCGACGATTATTGGAATGTGCTTTCTGCCAAAAATGTCTTCTGCAATTTTAGCGGCAAGGTTTCCATAAGTACCGGCATTCATTTCATCGTCGAGCGCAAGTAAATCGACAAGATGATGTGGTGCCTCCGATTGCTCTTTTGGTGTCGGCTTGGCCGTTCCGATATCAATCAACCTGAAAATCTGCCTGGCATCCGCAGATATTACTTCGCCATCAATAAGTTTCGCAAGCTCGATTCCAACTTTAGTTTTTCCAGAGCATGTCGGTCCAACGATGGCAATGGCAGTGCGTTCATCCATTTTTCTCGCGCCCAAAGGATCCCTCGGGCCAGCCTTCCTTTCCGATCAGCGGGACAAATTTAAAATCGGATTTGTCAACAACTTCAAAATCGTTATTGTCATCAGTCTTGGTTACAATTTTCATCTGTTGGAAATCATGGGTCCCAACAGGTACGACAAGCTTCCCTCCAATTTTCAACTGCTCGACCAGAGGTTTCGGGATATCCGGAGCGCCGGCAGTCACGATAATACCGTCAAACGGAGCAAACTGACTCCATCCGATCGTACCGTCGCTCTCCTTCGAAACAAATCTTACATTCAAACTCTCCAAAACCTGCCGGGCGTTTTTTAGTAACGATTGAATTCTTTCGATCGTAAATACTCTCGCACCCATTGCCGCAAGCACTGCCGTCTGATAACCGCTTCCTGTTCCAATCTCAAGAACTTTATCGAGTTCCTTAAAGCACAGCGCTTCAGTCATAATTGCGACGGTAAAAGGCTGCGAGATCGTCTGCCCCTCTCCAATAGGAAGGGCCGCATCATCATAGGCGTGGTTCCTAAGCGGGATCGGCACAAAGAGATGTCTTTCGACTCTCATCATAGCTGTTAAGACACGCGAGTCGGATATTCCCCGTTCTTTGAGAAACCGTACCATGTCCTCGCGGGCTTCCAAATATTTATCAAGCAGCCCTGTTTTAGTCATGAATTACCACATAAGATTTTAGATAAACTTTTATAAACCGCAAAATGTCAAGAACTCTGATGCTGCTTTTTGAATCATTGTAAATTGTTTTTATCGAAACAAACCCAATTGAAAAACCTGCGAGTGCGGCTTTTAGAAGAATATCAGATTCATAATCGTAGTGCCTGCATTGTGAATCTATTTTTTCCAAAACTTCAGAATGAAAAAGTCTGTAGCCGCACTGGCTGTCTTCAACGGTCACACCGGTCCTCAAAGAAATGAGCTTAGTGCTGAGTGAGTTCGAAAGAAATCTATGGAACGGCATGTCAACCGGTGAAATCGATCTCTTCCCTAATACTACGTCAAACCGATCCGCTGCCGATAGAAATTTTGGAATCTCTCCTGGATCATGCTGTAAATCGGAATCGAGTGTGATAATCAATTCGTAGTCCTGAGCAACGATTTTCTTCACGGCATCCCGGAGGGCGGCACCCTTCCCTCTTCTTGTTGTATGTCGCAAAACCCAGACGCCTTTTTCGCGGGCAATGAGTTCAGTCTCATCGGTCGATCCGTCATCTACGACGAAAATATTTTCAGACTTAACGAATATTGCAACCTGAGAAATTACCGATCCGATTGTGTTTGCGGCATTGTAGGCAGGTATCGCTACCGCGGTTTTACGCATCTTCCGTCGCGTGTTTCAAAATAGACTTAGCCTTCTTTTGGGACGGACGGGGCAAAGTTTCCTTAAGCTTTCGGCGCAACCCTTCTGGAGAAAGTCCCCGACTCAGCACACCATCTTCGGCAATTGATATAGTCCCTGTTTCTTCGGAGACAATTACGACAAGAGCGTCCGATTGCTCCGACATGCCAAGGCCAGCCCGATGCCTCATTCCGAGGACATAGCCGCTTATCTTAGTTGTAGCCGTCAACGGCAGAGTGCACCTAGCAGCTTCGATGGTGTCACCGCGGATGACGACCGCTCCATCATGCAATGGAGCTTTAGGATTGAAGATTGCAATCAGAAGTTCCTTCGAAACCTTCGCCCCCATTTCTTCTCCGGTCTCTATAATTGTTCGCAGCGCACTTCCGCGGGCAAGAACAATTAACGCCCCATGCTGCCGGTTACTCAGCTCGGCCGCCGCATCGGCTATCTCATCCACCGTTTCGCTTATGTCGATGTGAATAAAAAATCTGACGAAGCTGTTCTTACCAAAATACAGGAACAGCCTTCTCAACTCAGGCTGGAAAAGTACAATGAAAGCAATCACCCAAATGTTGGTAAGTGTTCCGAGAAGCCATCCGAGGGCGCGCATGCCGAGAGCCTGAGCTGTAAACGATAAGGCGAGTATCATCAACAACCCGATAAATATCTGCGCCGCCACAGTGCCGCGCATAATCTGGTACAGCTTGTAGAAGATAAAAGCCACCAGAGCGATGTCAACAAGGTCAATGAGCGAAACTGTAATGAAGCCGACGTGAAATAATTCCATTAAGCCTTTTGTCTCCGAATCGCATCCGCCACCAGAGCGACCCGGCGCATTTCACGGACGTCGTGCACACGCACAATATCTGCACCATGGAGAATGCTCGCCGTCACTGCCGCCGCAGTCCCTTCTAACCTTGTTTCCACCGGCGTTTCAAGAATTTTACCGATAAAAGACTTCCTTGAAACTCCAATCAACACCGGAACACCGATGCCGCGAAATTCGTCCAGGCGGCGGATTATCTCCAAATTATGTTGGATAGTTTTCCCGAACCCGATTCCGGGATCAATCATTATCTGTTTTATTCCTTTTCTTTTCGCCGCCTCTACGGCTTCGGCTAAATAATCGTAAATTTCCTTGACGACATCATCGTAATGCGGATCCGCCTGCATATTTTTCGGCGTACCTTTGATGTGCATTATCACGACCGAGGCTCCGCTACCTGCAATGGCATCTGCCATCTTCTCATCGAAATGCAGGCCGCTAATATCATTCACTATGTTGGCACCGGCATTTAAAGCCTCGATGGCAACTTGAGATTTATAAGTATCAATTGAAATTGGAACGGAATTTTTCTGTCGAATTTTGCGTATCACAGGGATGACTCTACGCAATTCCTCTTCGAGCAAAATCGGATCCGCCCCAGGCCTCGTTGATTCTCCGCCCACATCGATGATATCGGCTCCATCCTTTATCATCTGGAACGAATGCAGTACCGCATCGGTCTGCTCAAAAAATCGACCACCGTCGGAGAAGGAATCCGGTGTGATGTTCAATATTCCCATTAAATAAGTCCGCTTCCCGAACTCAAGGGTCACTTCTCCGAATCGATATGTAAGGTCAGATGGTATCATTGTTATCCCTTAATAAAGTAAATATAATGAGATGTGAGCGGAATTGCATCATTTAGGATAGATTTAATGAGTCCTTCGATTCATCATAGCCCATCTCCCAGTCTTGTTTTTCCGGCTCCGGTTAATTAGATTTTATCGAAGTTAATAAACAAAAAGGAAGGTGATACGATTGGTCGGCGTCATCGTTCAAGAGAATGAGCCGATCGACAGAGCACTGAGACGCTTCAAGAAAAAGTATGAGCGCTCCGGAATTCTTAAAGAATTCAAGAAGCGAACTTACTTCACGAAGCCATCAGTCCGCAAGAGAATGAAGCGCGTAAAAGCTATACGACGCTCCCTCAAGCTTGCATCAGAACTCGGTTGATACGGAAAAAAGTCCCGTCGAATGGCGGGACTTTTCTTATAAAGGAACAACCCTTGACAATATTTTCTATTGTCCAAAGTTAAATCTTTAATAAGTCTTCCTTAGACTTTCAAATCCACCGTCGACTTAAACTCCGGCGGCTTCCTTACCTTTGACGCTTGTTCAAACGAGTAAGCCAGCTTGACAAGAACCGGCTCGCTCCAGGCACGGCCAAAAAACGATATCCCGATCGGAAGCCCGTCGACAAATCCTGCAGGTACCGTGACGCTTGGATAACCGGCGACGGCGGCAGCCTGGGAGCTCCCTCCAAGAAAATGATCACCATCCACTAAGTCAGTTAGCCAAGCGGGGCTGTCGGTCGGGGCTATCAACGCATCGAGCCTGTATTTCTTCATCATAGCATCAATCCCATCCGTCCTCAATAGTTTGTGACATTTCGCGAGAGCGTCAAGATACTCTTTACTCGTTAGCGCGCCCCTTGCTTCAGCTTTGATAAAAATATCCTGCCCAAAGAAAGGCATCTCTGTTTCTTTGTGATTATTATTGAACTCGATAATGTCTTTCAATGTGTGAACTGGCGCATCCGGACCCAGCCTGTCCAGGTATGCTTTCATATCGGCCTTAAGTTCATATTGAAGAACCGTATCTTCGGCATTACCGAGCTGGTTCAATGTTTTGATTTCCACACGATCGACAATAGTGGCACCGACAGACTTTATAATTTCAATCGCATTATTAATGACGACATCCACTCCCTCATGGAAACCGAAGTAACCACGAACGACACCGATTCGAGCCCCTTTGAGACCAGCTGCATCTAAGAACTGCGTGTAGTCAGTGAAAGATTTTCCAACACCTGCCATGGTCGCCTTATCTTCGGAATCCATGCCGACGAGTGCCCCAAGCAAAGTCGCGGCATCTTTCACCGTTCGCGCCATCGGACCGGCAGTATCTTGAGAATGAGATATCGGAATAACTCCCGTGCGGCTGACTAATCCGACTGTAGGTTTTATTCCGACAATACCATTCATCGATGAAGGACTGACAATCGAACCATCGGTTTCGGTTCCTACCGCAACAGCACAAAGATTGGATGAGACGGCAACAGCTGACCCGGAGCTTGACCCTGATGTGTTCCGGTCCAGAGCATAAGGGTTCTTAGTCAGTCCGCCGCGGCCGCTCCATCCGCTCGTCGAATGACTTGAACGGATATTTGCCCATTCGCTGAGATTTGTCTTTCCGAGAATTACCGCTCCGGATTTTCTAAGTTGCTGGACAAGGAACGAATCCTCAAGCGGTTTCGAGCCGACCAATGCGAGCGATCCTGCAGTCGTCATCATCCGGTCATGGGTGGCAATATTATCCTTGATGACTACGGGAATCCCATGCATCGGCCCGCGTGGGCCACTCTCGCTTCGCTCTTTGTCAAGGTCATCGGCAATCTTGAGCGCGTCTGGATTCACTTCGATGACACTACGCAGACTCGGGCCCTGTTTATCAATAGCATCAATACGAGCAAGATAGTGTTCAGTTATCGAATGGGCAGTAAACTTCCCGGATTTCATCCCGCTTTGAAGATCGGCAACACTGATCTCATCAAATTCAGATGGAGTGACATCGAAAGAGAAGCCGGAAGAGACTTGACGTTTCACAATGGAAGGGAGCGCCACAGCAAGTACGCCCCCCGCGAGGGCGGTTTTCAAAAGACTTCTGCGACTCAAATCTGTGTCAGCTTGGCCCGCAGATTGAATCTTCGAATTGGATTGTTTCTTGTTGCTCATTGTGCCGCTCCATTAAAATATCGGAAATTCCGTTGAGTTCTTATTACGCCCATCAGAACCTCTGCCAATATAAGATGATTTCAATCATGCCCCAACCCAAAACATTAATTTGTTCATTACATCCCCGTCTCCCTTTATGTAAACTAATCCATCCTTTTGATGATCATCCTATTCTGATGGTTGAAAATATCTTTTCCTTCAGGAGTAAACAGGTAGTCTATGCGGTCTTTATAAAAGTCAGTTATTTTTCCGCGCACCATTTTAAGCGTACTATTGAGAAATTTGTTCTGCTCTGTGAATCCTTCGCCAAGAACTGCGAAAGTGGCAGGGAGCCATCGCTCCGGGAATTCGCCCGCAAACTTCCCGAGTTGTTTATATTCACCGACTTCCGATTCCAGCAGCTTGAGTGCCGAAGTTTGACCTTCATCCGACTGAGGCGACAAATCCAATTTTCGCAAGTATGTCAGAATCGCTTCCCTATTTGGAACAACCAGTCCGATTGTGTATTGCGATTGGTTATTGTAAAGCATAATCTGGTCGATATACTCAGAACTGTCTGTGATGGCTTCTTCAATTCCCTCAGGGCTGTATTTTTCTCCATCCTGGCCAATCAGCAGGCTTTTTTCACGCCCGAGCACAAAAAGGAAACCATCTTCATCCAGATATCCAAGATCACCTGTGAACAGCCAACCGTCGCGGATCGTTTCACGCGTAGCTTTCTCGTTTTTCCAATAACCTGCCATTACATTTTCACCTTTGACGACAATCTCACCTTGCTTTCCCCTTGGAACTTCGATCCCCTGCTCAATGCAAATTTTCAACTGCAAGTTTGGGACGATCGAACCCGAAGAACCCAACTTGTGGAGCTGCGGAACATTGGCGGATATGACAGGCGCAGCTTCCGTCAGTCCATACCCCTGGAACATGGGGATTCCAATCGCATAAAAGAATTTTTGCAACTCAATATCCAACAAAGCACCGCCTCCAATGAAGAACTCAAGCCGGCCCCCGAAGATTTGTCGTATCTTTTTGAATAGAAACTGATTATAGAGCTTATACTCCAGCTTTATCCTGAGAGAAACATTCCTGCCGCGATCCCAGCCATTGCCGTTATATTCGTATGCAACATCAAGCGCCCTTTTGAAAAGTCTCTCGATCTTTTCTCCTTTTTCGTGAATTCCTTTTTCGATACTCTTCCGAAAATTCTTCGCAAGTGCCGGCACACTCAGCAAGAAATGCGGACGGGTTTCCCTTATGTTCGTGGGAATGCTCTTTAGAGTTTCCATCGGCGACTTGCCGACCTGAACAGATGCCATGCTTGCACCGTTGTTCATAAGAGTATAAACGCCCGCGGTATGAGCGAAGCAATGGTCCCATGGTAAAATGAGAAGCGAACAATAATATTCCGGCACATGGAGGAGAGCAGAAGCCTGCTCGGCATTCGCGGTATAATTTCGATGGGTCAATATGATTCCCTTTGGATCCGCAGTAGTGCCCGACGTGTAACAAATATTCGCAGGATCGCTTTCCTGCACCGACTTCCATCGTTGATTAAACTCTTCATAGCATGAGGCAAGATACGCCTCACCTGTTTCCAAGACAGAAGCAAAGGAGATCTCGTCGTCATCCTTTCGGTCCCCGGTCTCCATGACTATGACTTTCTCCACCTCAGGTAGATCATTTTTGATCTGCCTGACTTTCGGCAACTGTGTGCCGGACGCAATGATCATCCTGGAACCCGAATGGGCAAGACGAAATTTCAAATCAGAAAGTTCTTCAATCTTCACGGAGAGGGGCACGTTGATCGCGCCGGAATACAAAATGCCGAGTTCAGCAATGACCCAATCGTTTTGTCCCTCTGCAATCAATGCAATCCTGTCACCCTTTTGAATTCCCAAACTCATCAGTCCCGCGGCAAACCGATGAACCAACTCTTGAATCTCTTTATACGTTGTACCGGAATATTGACCCTTCTTCTTTTCCCACATCATTACGTTAGATTGGAAACGGACGACACTGCTCTCAAATAGGTATGGAATCGTCCTCGGACTATTGTTCATAATGGCCACTTCCGGTTCTAAGTTGTTGGACTACTATAATTGAATTGGATTGACTGGACTTGACATCTCTTCATTTTCTTACTCCCATGCCACCTTTCCTGACTTCCAATCTAAATATTTTAGACCACAACCAACTAAAGTCCAAATCTCAATGCTGGACTCGAGCTAAACTTCTAAAGCACATAGCATAACAGAATCAACGGTAACGATTTATTTCAAATTGTAGGAGGCGATTATACGTCCATCTTTTCCCACAAGCATCAGCGCAGCCCTCGTAGGTGCGAGATTTATTTGAAAATTCTTCCCGCTCAGGTTGTCACGAAACTCGACCGGTGCCATGTTTGCTCTTTCCGATGTAAATACATAAAGCGTCGCTTCGGCCAGCTGCGTCGGACTGATCAAGATACCAGGGTCACCGCAGGAAGTTTCGTATGCGGAACTCACTTCGGCTTCTTTCATCGCGTACTTGTAAATGCGTCCGATTTGGTCAAGCTGATCTGATAATTCAAGAGGAACCGTGAAATACAAAATATGCCCCTTTCCTAATGAAATATCGTCGAATGTTCGGTCGCCGCTTAAGACGCCTCGCTGAGCATAAGTCGTTTTATCGCCGGAGTAACTCAAATGCGACGTACCGCCGGGCCACTTCACGTCCACTTCCCGTGTAGTCATGTCGGCTGATGTGTATTTTATATCCCATCCTCTCGTACGATCCGGTATCGATACCCAATGCTCATCAGCATCGATCCTCCCGGAGATGAGGAGAGTTGCACCCTCTTTCACTTTGCTCATCAGGATATCCCACGCTTCATCACTCAAAATCCACGGAGCTGGTACAATAATTAATTTTGCATCGGGCATCTCAGCTAGTTGATACTCTCCGATTGCAAATGCAGTTGACCTCGCATACTGGTACAATGCGCGGACCGCCTTCTGCTGGGCTTCAAGAGCGTATATATTGAAAGTGGAAAGCTGCAACGATTGCGGCAGAACAAGCGCGATCTGAGGGAGCTTGACTGAAGTTGCAAAAGGTTGCGCTTCACGAGCAAATTCGGCGATGCCATGGAGCGCATCCATCCAGACTTTTTCAGATCCATCCCGCCGCATGATTCCGAAATCATCGCTGCGTGACCAGTCCCAGTGCAAAACGCCTCCATTTGCATTCGCGAACGCTAATGCCAGCTTTCGTTCTTCAAGTCCTATCCCCCCCTGATCGTCCCAACGCCATGTACCGTCCATGTTCCATGCCGGCTGCGGACCGGTTTCTTCAATGAGATTCGGTTTGCGCGTACTCTTCGCCGCGACCGATCCCCAAAGGAGCGCGTCATCGCGCCACCATGTATGATTCACTGTGTAATTGACCTGTGAATTCGCCCAGAACTGATCAAGGACTCGATCCGCGACGCCTCCTTCATCCTGGCCGACCGTTGCAATTTGCTTTGACCCTGTCGAACGTATCGCCTGAATAATCGTATCCGCCCATTGAATAAAAGCGTCCTGCGCGAACAGGTTGTAATCAATAGCGCGAACAGTTCGAGGATTGCCCGATCTAGTAAGCTGCATGTCTGCCATGCCGGGCTCGGGGACTCTATCAAAAGCACCGAGCTCCGCGGCCGGTACTCGCCAAACCCGGGCAAGACTGTCAACACTGCCGTAACGTTGTTCAAGCCAATGATGCCACGCCGTAAGTTCGGATGGGTCGCCGTTCGGAGAGTTTCCCTTCCAAATGAATTTCGGATTTGCAAAACTCGGCTCATTAATCAAATCATAGCTCAGAAAAGGTACATCCTTGAAACGTGAGACTATCGACTGCACGTACGCGACCTCCGCATCTACCGTGACCGGATCCAGATATGGGTTTGACCCCGGTCCGAGTCGGTCTCCTTCCTGCCCCGGCCCTTGCTGCATTTCTACTTGCGGATCGAAGGCAAAGAAAGTGAAGATGACCTGAATGTGATGCCGTCCCGCGGCATCGAGGTAACCTTCTAATGCACGAAGGAGTTGCTCATCTGCCGCGCCGGTTACCTGGTCAAGATTGCGCAGCTGGTTGAGCCATGTTCCTGTCCGAACTATTGTGATTCCCTGCCGTTCCATCTCAGCAAAGTCGCGTTCCCAGATATAGGCGTTTCCACCAAGACTTCCGCCCACGAAAAAGTCTGAGGTATTGGGGTCGGTAGAGAAGTAGTTGACTCCAACAGGTAAATATGGCTTACCATCCAGAGTAAAATAATCACGCCCCGCTCCAAGTTGGTTTCCGGATTGCAGGAGAGATGTATCGCGCACCTCCACTCCCGATGTGTATTGGTCAATAACCGTATCGACTACTGACAAGATGGCACGCACTTTATAAAGTCCCGGCTCTATCAACGATGTCGTGAGTCCAATTTCCTCATGGAGAGAATTACCGCAAGCCATTGTTTGTGTTTCAATCGTCTTTGAACCTGACAATAGTTCGAGCGTCAATTTCGCGGGCTCACCATTCCTTACTACGTCAACAGTACCTGTGACATGTTCGCCCGGGTCGAGGGTCAAAGATTGCAAATCGATCCAGAGGCGATCCCCTCCGAAGGAAGCGTATATGGCAGCCTGACGAATCAAGTCTATTGCTGTTTGCGAACTCCAGTAAGTAGAGTCCGCGTCAAAACTTAGGTAAACCCCGCGGCGAGCCTTCGAACCCCGGCCGAAGCGGTCATCGGCAACAACGGGAGCGGCGAGCCGATTGCCCTCCGTATCCACGAGAAAACCGACGCCACGATACCTTTGTCCATAACCCGAATTGGCAAAAACCTGACGGGGATTAAAGTTGATCATTGATAATTGTTCATTGAAGAAGGGTGCATCTTCATCCCACTTAAGATTCCACGGGCCCCGCTGAGTCACAGCGTACGAATACATAATGCCAAGATATCTTGAGAATGTATTCTGCGGTGCCTCAACTCGCCATCCGGTGCTGTCGTGATAAACAGGCACATAAAGCGGTCTGCCGCCTATAACGAGAAGATTTCCGCTTCCGAGGTGACGGCTGATGGTCTCCCATCCATCGGCAGGAAACGCCGAACCGTAAGGGAGCACGAGAAGATCGCTGTCGGATAGACTTTTCGGCAGATCGGCAAGCCCGACAAACCTGACGTCCATCGAGGCGAATGCATTTTCGAGTGTAGTACGACTGACGACTCCGTTATCGACTGACGGAAAATTATCTTCAAAGAAGACGACTGTTTTGCTGAAACTTGAAACGACAGTTGAGAGTAAAATGAAAACTAAAAAGTAGAAATATCGCATAAGTTTTGCCCTTTTAATGAATCAATAATCACATCCACAGAGTTTGATGGCGTCGATAAGATAGGAATTAGAGGCGAGAATTGCGACTCACTAACTGCATTGCATCGCGGGCTCTTCTATAATTCAAGGCAATCCAAATCGTGTCCCCCAAAATTTGGGAGGCAATATGTCGCATCGACATTAACAACCGTTCCCAAGAATAAGTTGTTTTATCTTCCCAGTCAAATACCCCTGGTCCCTCTCAAGGTCTAAACTTCCTCTCAAACGTAAATTTCCAATAACATCTCCCCTTGTGAGGAGAGGATTCAGGTGGTTTCATCTTCCTTTCAAACGAAGGATCTCAACAATCTTCTCCCTGAATGGGAGAAGGTTTGGATGGTTTCAGCTTCCTTTCAAACGAAGGATCTCAACAATATGGACCATTCAAATCCTCAACCTAAAAAAATCATCCGGAGTTCTTGAAAAAACTCCAAGAAGACATTGATGGTACAGAATCGTTTTACTTAGAATTAGTGAGTTCCTTTACCAGTGGCAAAAGACTCACCCTTCGGATGACGCTCTACCTAAGGCAGATCGCTTCTGTCATTTCGGCAACAGAATGAAACCACCCGTGCCGTCTTTTCTTTCGAAAAGAATTCATAATAATATATGCGTTCGCTTGTAAAACTCACACTCTTCTTTCTTGGTCACGGTCTTTATACTTCTCGCAATATTCAACGCCGCATTGTAGTCCGCGTTCACTATAGCGTTCTGTCCTTTGCGTTCTCCCTTGTTTTCTTTGTTAGGGCAGTCCGGATTTTTACAAATAAAATCTCGCTGGTTCACCCGTTGGCCTTCTTCGTAATGCCCACACTGCGCACACGTTTGGCTTGTATGATACGGGTCAACATAAACAACCCGTATTCCATCACGTACGGCCTTCTCTCTTAGTAGCATTTGCAGCTCATAATAGGACCAATTGCGAAGAATGAAATTCCCTTTTAATTGTCTTCCGTTGTCGTCCTTGCCATATCCCTCAAGCAACTCTAGTTTAATGACACCCGCATTGAACTTGTCCGCAAACTCGATAATTCGTTTTGTAACGGTATGATTGTATGTTCGTGCAAAGTGGCGTTCTTTATCACGCAGGTTTTCAAGGGCCTTCAACTTTTTGTCTCGACCTTTTCCGCCAGAAGTAAGCATCAATGATCTTTGAAGCAGTCTCCTTCTTCTCTGCATTTGCAGACGTACACGGAGGAAATCGTTACTGTTGCCAATCGCCACTCGTGCGAAACCTTCCGATAAGGCACAGTACGCTGGAACACTAACTCCCAAGTCAACTCCGACAGATATACCGGCGTTCCTCTCCTTTTGCTGATTCGGAATCTCAACAACCAATAACAGAAATATTTTATGATCGTCAATTTGGATTGAAGAATCGCAAAGGGTGTATTCACTACCAACAACCCTTTCCACGATGAGGTGGTTATTACTTTTATCTCTGCCAAACCTCAAAATAAAGGATATATTGTTCAGCCAATCTAGAAAATACTCCTTCTTCTCTTGATCAAATCTTAATCTCGGTGAATGCGTTGTATTCCCTCTTTCTTGTTTAGGAAATTTGAATGGTACCGGCATTCCTTTCCGATAGGTTCGTATTGATTGTTTACCTAGCATTACATCTTTTTTCTCTTTGACAATTGCTTTATAGATCTGAATATTGAGACATGAGAGAATATCGGAAGGAATTTCTGGGAATTGTTTCGAGAGCAACTTATAGGTCGTGCCCTGTCTAGTCATCTTATAGAAATCTGACCTCGCCTTTTCTTTGCTCTCTTTCTCCTGGAGTTTTAGCCGTTCAATCTCAGCTTGAAGGAAACCTTTCTCTTCTCCATCTCTGATTTGGCGAAGCTTGCTATATCTTCTTCTAATCTCTTCGCTGAAACTTCCTATTTCTTCGTCATTTACAAGAATTCTATCTTCGTAAAAATCATTGAAGTATTGATGACTTACAATAAGATTAGCGGCTCGATAAACATAACCGTCAAGGAATCGAAGGAAATCCCAAATCTCAGTTCTTCTAGATTCGTCTTCTTCGTGAATCCACAATTCTATTTTCCGAGTTATTACTGCCACCGACTAAATCTAACCCCCCTCCCTGAAATATTAAAGGTCATGGAGTTACCTTGTCGAAAAATTTTCGTCTTAGAATTTTAGCTTGTGGCTATGGAAGCACAGCATCAAGAAAGAGATTAGTACTACTGAATCTTCAGGAGTACTTTCTTACCCAGGCCCTCTTCCAATATTCGAAACAACGTAGAAAGTTGAATATCGGACTTTCCGCCTTCGATCCGCGATATATAGCTTTTTTTGGTCCCGCTGCGTTCGGCTAACTCTTCCTGGGTCATCTTTGCCTTCATACGTGCATCTTTTATCAATTCAGCGACGATGAAAGCGGCTGATTTCTGTTCAAACTTCTCCCTCTTATCTGTTCCACGCTCTCCATATTTCGAATCGAAAAATTCCGATAATGTCTTGATATTTTTATCTACACGCTTCATATCACGAACTCCTCATCTCGGAAAAATATTCTTTACGTAGTCTTTCAGCCAACTCAATCTCATTCTTAGGCGTCTTTGGGCTTTTCTTTTGAAATCCATTCAGCAAGATCATAAGTTTTCCTTCATCAAAAAAACCAATTATCCTGAAAAGGGTTCGACGGTGCTCAACTCTAACCTCGTACAACGCGTCTGTTCCCTCCAGGTGCTTCAAGAATTTTGCAGGGACGCGTTCAACTGTCCGAATCAGTTGCAGCACAAAGTCGATTTTTTCCTGGCCCTTCCGATCCAACTCATCATAGAAATCAAGAAAGTGCCGTTTATAAAAGACTATTTCCCTTGCCATAGACAAGTTAACTAATTAGTAAACACGTGTCAACCGACTTCACTCTTTGTGATGTGAACAGCCTTGGACTAAAATCTAACCACCGCTCCATGAAATATCAAACCTCCCCTCAATATGAGGCCAGTTTTCCATTCATTTTGAGTCAACCTATATTGGATTTGATACCCATTGCATTTGGGCTGAGAACACTTACATATCCTCTGAGTGCAGCTGCACCAGAGTAGGGCACCCTCCCGGCACTCTAAAGACGTGGCACTATGCACTCGCCACAGTTGGACGAACTACAAGGTAAAAGTAACCGGCGGTAAATGGCTGGAGATACGGATATTTATCTCAACCCGAACATGCTAACAGAATATTGCGCCCAGCGAAGGACTGGAGAGAAATAGAGCATCAAGCCGATGTTTGGTACGATAAAGAGAGTCATAAGAAGATTAGTGCCGAAGTTGAACTCGACTCGCGAGGTATCTTCCGGCTGAACGAGGTACATGTTGCGAACGACTCTCATATAGTAATAAAGCGAGATCACGCTGTTGATAACGCCGACGATTGCAAGCCAGATGTAATGTGCGTTTATTAATGAAGAGAACAAATAGAATTTTCCAATGAATCCGAACGTCGGCGGAATTCCTGTCAATGAAAAGAGGAACACCGTCAGCGCGAAGGCCGCATAAGGCGAGCGGTACCCCAGCCCCTTATAGTCATCGATGTTCTCGGTGTGAAACTTGTTCGACACGAGCATCACGACATAGAATGCCCCGAGGTTCATCAGTAGATAAGCGACAAAATACATCAGCATCGCGGAGATCCCCTGGTTCGATAGCGTCACGAATCCCATCAGGAGGTAACCGGCATGTGCGATACTCGAATATGCGAGAAGGCGCTTAATGTTCGATTGCCAGATCGCCACGAGATTGCCGAGAGTCATTGTCAGAACAGAAAGGACCGCTATTATATCTGTCCAGTTGAAACCTTTGAAAATCTCCCATGTGCCTGCGGCAACAGGCAAGGCCGTCACATCGATGAAGGCTATTTTGAAAAACCTTATCAGCATCGCGAAGCCTGCCGCCTTTGATGTTACAGACAAAAAGGCAGTAACAGTTATCGGTGCGCCTTCGTAAACATCCGGAGTCCAGAAATGGAACGGAACGGCGCTTATCTTGTAGCCGAGTCCGACCAGCATGAGAACGATCGCTACCAGAATTGTAATTCTCGGCCCGCCCCCTGCAGCCAATGCCTGGTTGAAGGAATAGATATTTGTCTCGCCGGTGAGTCCGTAAAGAATAGAAATACCGTAGAGCATCAGCCCGGACGAGAATGCCCCGTAAATCACATACTTCATCGAGGCTTCGTCCGCACGGGCATTTTCCTTCGTGAACCCGGATAAAATGTAAGATGAAATGCTGACAAGCTCCAGCGACAGATACATCATGAGGAAGTTCGTTGAACCTGCCATAAAGAACGCGCCGATGGTCAACGAAATAATGAGGCTGAAATATTCGGCATATTTTGTCGAAGTCGCCTCGAGCTCGCGGCTTTGCATTGAAAAGAGAACGATCAGAATTCCCGTTATCAAAAATATCACTTTAAAAAACCAGCTGAACGGGTCGATTGCATACATCCCGCTGAACACCAGAACGCTTACGTCAAATTGCTTGAAGACGTAAATCCCCGCTATGGCAAATCCCAGCAATGACATGAAAGCCGGCAAATACTTGCTTCGCCTTTTTCCGACAATAGCGGTCAGCAATGTGAGGATAAAGAAGACGACAAGGGTTGTCTCCGGCAAGATGTAATTAAAACTTTGATAAACAGACTGAAACATCAGAGCATTCTCAATTCTTGATTTCGAATTCTAAATCTGTGGTTCAATATTTCAAGCGTTGAATTCACTTCTACTTTGCCACCGTCATTCCGGTCCCGACTTTCTGGACGAAATCGACAAGATGGTTCAATGTCGCATTCATCGGGTGAAGCATAATCGAAGGAAATATGCCGAGCAGAACAACCACAACCAGAAGAGGGACGAAGGCTACAAGTTCTCTTCCGTTTACGTCGGTCAATGATTTCCACTTCTCAGGAAGCGGTCCGAGGAAAACACGCTGCAGAGTCCAGAGCATATAGCCCGCGGTGAGGACAATTCCCAGGCTGGAGAATATTGCGACCCACCTGAATGTCTGGAAGGCGCCCAGATAAGAAAGGAGCTCGCTGACAAACTCGCTCAATCCCGGCAACCCGATCGCGGCAAAGAACGCCACGGTCATGATCCCGGTATAAACAGGCATCTGGTTGGCAAGGCCGCCGAAGTCATTGATGCCGCGGGTATGCGCGCGGTCGTAGATGACCCCGACAATCAAGAAGAGCATCGCGGTAACGATGCCGTGATTGAACATCTGGAGCACTCCGCCGACAACGCCCTGCGTGGTCAGTGAGGCAATGCCGATCAGCACCACACCCATGTGGCTTATACTCGAATAAGCGATCAACTTCTTGAAGTCTGTCTGTGCCATGGCACAGAGAGCTCCGTAGACAATATTTATAAAACCGAGAATTGCCAGCGGGAACGCGTACTTCAACATCGCATCCGGGAATATCGGAAAACTAATTCTCAGAAGCCCGTAGGTCCCCATTTTCAAAAGCACACCTGCGAGGATAACGCTTATAGCCGTCGGCGCCTCGACGTGAGCGTCGGGGAGCCAGGTATGGAACGGAAAGACAGGGACTTTTATCGCAAAACCAACGAACAAGGCAATAAATGCGACATATCTCCAGTATGTCCCGATCCCTGCCAGCAGCGAGTTCGCCACGAAATTCTTCGGGTCCATCATCGCAAGCATATTAAATGTATGCATCTGCTGTCCGGTCGTCCCGTCATTTATACTGACGCTGAAATAAAGTCCCAGCATAACCAAAAGGATCAGGACAGAGCCAAGCAAAGTATAAAGGAAAAACTTGATCGCGGCATATTCTCTTCTCGGTCCGCCCCAGATTCCGATGAGAAAATACATCGGCAACAGCATCAATTCCCAAAACACATAAAACAGGAACATATCGAGAGCCACGAAGACACCCATCATTCCGGTATCGAGAAGGAGATAAAGGGCAAAATATCCTTTCTGTGCCTTATTTATGTTCCATGACGCTATCACTCCGACAAAGGATATCAAAGCAGTGAGAACAACCATCGGCAAACTCAATCCGTCAATCCCCATGAAGTAATCGACTGCGACTTTCCCAAACCAGCCCACACCTTGCAGATCGATCCATCTTGTTTTCTCAACGAACTGGAAGCTGTTCGGATCATTAATTCCACTGAGAGACGAATTGAAATTCATCCAGATAAGCCCCGCAAAAACCAGCTGCAATACTGTCGCAGCCAGGGCCGTCCATTTCATGGCATTTACACCCGCTTTCGGAATGAGCAGAACTATAATCATCGCAATTACAGGCAAAAAAGTAATCCAAGTCAGGTAACCAATTCCAAGGAATTGATGAAACATTATTCCTCCGTCGTCAATAATTCTTAATTTGAAATTCTAAATTCATAACATGCAACTCAAAACTGCCTAAAGACAAAAAATATTATGATCACTCCCAGCAAGGCGAAGACTATGTAAGTCTGAACTTTACCAGTCTGGATTTTGCTGGTCCCTTTTCCAAGGAAGCCTGTAAACTTCGCTGAGAAATCCACAAGTCCGTCAACGACATAATGGTCGAACTGTCCGCTGAGCGAAGAACCCATGCGAGTCAACGACGCAGCCCCGTTCACGACTCGATCGATAATATTGTTATCAAACCACGCAAGGACTTTACTCAAAAATATCGTACCACCAACGACGGTGGCACCGTATAACTCGTCGAAATACCATTTATTCAGGAGAAAAGTGTAAACAGGTTTTACGGACTGCTTCAACTTTTCCGCATCGACCTTCTTCCATTGATAAATAACGAATGCCGTGAGAATACCGAGAATCGCCATCGACAGGGAAAGTTCAAGCCCCGGATAATGAGACTCTTCGAGCACAATTTCATAAGGGGTAGTATTATTGACTACATCACCTGGTCTTATGTTGAACTCCGAATGGTCGTTGGCTGCCGTCGGTGCGGCTGTCCCAACGGAGTCCGCTCTGCCTGAAGAGAGATTTGCAAGGTTAGGGCTCAATCTTGTTATTTCCTCAATCGTTACCATGTCCCACGTGCGCATCTGGTCCACTGGAACAACTGAGGCGGGTTTAATCACCGACTTGGAGATCCAACCCTCTTCCGGATTAAAAGGATTAAAGCTATAGAAGAAGAACAATGAGAGTGAAGCAAGCACAATCAGTGGAATGGTCATAACTGCCGGCGATTCTTTTGCATGTTCGAACTTTTCCTGATCGCGAGGCTCACCATGGAACGTCATTATGATAAGGCGGAACATGTACATCGCTGTCAGGAAAACGACTCCATATGATATTACCGGAATTAAGTAATTTCCTGAAAGTCTTCCGTAAGCTAATGTTCCGGCAAGGATACTGTCTTTACTGAGAAAACCCGATGTGAACGGAATTCCTGCGATCGACAAACTGAAGATCACAAAACACCAATAGGTTATCGGCATCTTGCGCCGAAGTCCCCCCATCTGCCGCATGTCCTGCTCATGGTGCATCGCGTAAATAACAGAACCCGAACCGAGGAACAACCCTGCCTTGAATGCGGCATGTGTAACGAGATGGAAAAAACCCGCCGAGAATGCGCCGACACCGAGACCCGTTATCATATATCCGAGCTGGCTTATCGTCGAATAAGCCAGGACTTTCTTTATGTCATTCTGTGTGACGGCAATCGTCGCGCTAATGAACGCCGTGACCGCTCCTATGTAAGCAATAACAGTCAAGGCATCAGCCGTAAGCATCGGATAAACTCGAGCGACAAGATAGACTCCGGCAGCAACCATTGTCGCTGCGTGAATGAGAGCACTAACAGGAGTCGGGCCTTCCATCGCGTCCGGCAGCCAGACATGCAACGGGAATTGCGCTGACTTTCCGACAGCACCGCAGAATATCAAAATTCCGGCAACTGTCAACCATGTCCCCGACAACTGCCCACCCGCTATCCCGCTGAAAATTCCTTTGAACAAAACCGTATGGAGCTGCGTGAAGACGATCATAATGCCGATAAAGAATCCGACATCACCAACTCTGTTCACAATGAACGCTTTCTTTCCAGCATCGGAAGCAGATTTCTTCTCATACCAATGACCGATCAATAGGTAAGAACTGATCCCGACAAGCTCCCAGAAAATATACATCATCAGGATGTTGTTCGATAGAACGATCCCGAGCATCGAGAAGCTGAATAGGCCGAGGTAAGCATAATAACGCGAGTACCTGATGTCCCCGCGCATGTAACCCAAAGAGAACAAATGAACGAGTGCGCTGATCAACGTGACGACAACGAGCATAATTGCCGACAGGTTATCAATCGCGATCCCAACATCGAGCACAAAGTTCTGGCTTAATCCCAGTGCTCTCAGGTCAATCCAATTTATTGTCATGTCAATCTTAGGAACCGGCAGAATAAAGACCTTTTCCACCATGATAAAGATTGAAAGTGCGAGCGCGGTGAACATAATTCCCGTCTCGAAAAGGTCCTGCCGCGGTATCGCCTTGCTGAATAATATTAACAGAAGAAATCCTGCGAGCGGGAGGAGCAAAACCCCAAGAGCTAGATTTATTAATGTACTTTCAATGGGAGACATTTTTTAAGATTTCAATTTTAGGTTTATGATTTTCAATTTTTTAGTTTATTGATTTCATCAACGTTGACGGTGTTGAGCTGTTGGTAAATATTCAATACGATTGCCAATAAGATAGCAGCCTCCGCGGCGGCAAGGATTATAACAAATATTGCGATCACCTGGCCCGTCAGGTTCATAAGACCGAAGCGCGTAAAGGCAATGAAATTTATGTTCGCAGAATTAAGGATCAATTCAATTCCCATTAAGACCATAATGGCATTCTTCCTCGTTATCACGCCGTATATTCCGAGCGCAAAAAGCATCGCGCTTACGACAAGAAAGTGGTACAACCCCACATGCAATGTCATCATTATGCTTTTTCTCCTTTTTCACGTCTCGCAATAATCACCGCGCCAATAAGAGCAACGAGCAACAATACAGAAGCTAATTCAAACGGAAGGACAAATTGCGTCATCAGGAGGGCACCGATCGGCCGGGCGGTTTCCTCGTAAGGAGCAAAATCAGAAATGGGCCATTTCGTCGTTGTAAAAACTCCGATCAAAGTACCGGCAACTGCCCCTACAATAATCACTCCCGGAATTGCACTCAACGAACCGCGTTTCATCTCGACGCTGTTCGATTTTGATGTCAGCATTATTCCGAAAACTATCAGTACAAGAATTCCGCCGACATACAGAAGGATTTGAGTTATCGCGATGAAATCAGCTGCAAGCAATACGTAAATCGCCGCAACACAAAAAAAAGTGAACAACAGTGAAAATGCTGCATGTACTATACTTCGGGAGAAGACGACGCCAACCGCGCTGACAATTGTCAACACGGCAAAGGCGTAAAAGATTATGTCGTATAAGTTCATCTTAACCAGGCTTATTTTGGTTGTCCGTGTCCCCGGATGGAGGCGGCGGAGTCGATGTAGCAGGCGGCTGTTGGTTTGGGGTCGACGTTCCTTGTACAGTATCCGGTGAGTTCGATTGGACCGGAGGTGCCTGCGTAGTCTGTGCCGGGTTGGAAGCAGCTCCTTCAGGTGAAGAAGAAAGTTTTTGAGCGGCCGCTTTTTGTGCTGCCGCCGCAGCTGCTGCTGCAGCCTTCTTGGCCGCTGCTTCACGCTCAGCCTCTTGAGCCTGCTTAACCTTTTGGGAGACTTCCTCGGGCGTAAGGGTAATAAAACTGTAATTCAAATTCTTTCTGTCGTAGTCCGCAAATTCAAAGACGTTTGTCATGTAGATGCACTCCGTCGGACACGGGGGCACGCAGAAACCGCAGTAGCAGCATTTCGCGAAATCGATGTCGAATTGCGTTACCCACAAACGTTTCTTTTGACCGGTTGAAGTCACTCCTAGGTCTTCCGTTGGAAGAGACTTCACAGTTTCAATCGCAATGCAATCAACCGGGCACGCCATGGCACACTGATTACATCCAATGCAATCATCCATGTTTACATAAAGGCGGTTGCGCCCGCGTTCCGGGATAGTCAATCTCGCATCAGGGTACTGGACCGTCACAGCGGGAGTGAACACATGCCTCATCGTAACCTTCATTCCGACAAGGACTGTCCAGAATCCGTTCCCTATATTCTTAAAATATGTCGTTACCGAATTCATAACTCATGATTCTCAATTTAAGATTCACCATTACTAACGAAGCACTGTCCATAAGCCAATTGCCACCAGGTTCACAAGTGCAAAAGGCGTTAGAACTTTCCAGCTTATATACATCAACTGGTCAACGCGAAACCGGGGCAGCGTCCAGCGCAGCCACATCTGAACGAAAACCAAAACCATTCCTTTAGTGATCAACCAAAACGCGCCCCACACAGGACCCGACATGAATGCGCCGAACGGGCTGTTCCATCCGCCGAAAAAAAGTACCGATGCAATTGCCGAAACGGTGAACATATTCGCATACTCTGCAAGATAAAATACCGCGAACCTCATACCGCTGTATTCGGTATGATAGCCGGCTACGAGTTCCGATTCAGCTTCCGGAATATCGAACGGAGCCCGGTTGGTCTCCGCGAGCGAGGCAATAAAATAAATTATAAACGTCACGAAGAGGAAAGGAAACTTTCCGAAGATAAACCAATTCCAGAACCAGCCTGTCTGGGCCGCGCAGACGTCGTTTAAATTCAAACTTCCAACGACCATGATGACTGCAAGTACGGCAAGCGAGGAAGGAATCTCATAGCTCACAAGCTGTGCAGCCGTGCGCATTGCACCGAGGAGCGACCACTTGTTATCCGACGACCATCCGGCCATCAAAATCCCGAGGACGACAATTGCGCTGACGGCGATGATATAGAAAATTCCAAGATTAATATCGGCGCCGATATACGCGGGGCTAAAAGGAATTGCCGCGTAAGCAGCGTATGAACCCACAAAAACAAGAAGCGGCGCAAGGATGTACAAAAATTTATCAGCTGCAGTCGGGATTGTGTCTTCTTTCTGCAAAAGTTTCACGACATCCGCGAGAGGCTGAGCCCAGCCGTGCCACTTCCCGGTTCGCATCGGCCCTAATCTGTCCTGCATGTGGGCGGAAAGTTTCAACTCGATGTACATTGCAACCAGTGCGTACGCCATAACAAACACAATCGGAAGTATGCTCGATATTAACGCGCTCCAAAAACCGGTGCCGAGGTAATATGTTACAAAATTATGCATGATAGAATTTTCGATCTTTGATCTTATATTTTCGATTTCCGTTGTTCATCTATCGGTGTCTCCAAGCACTATGTCGATGCTGCCTATGATTGCAATCATGTCCGCAATCAGATAGCCGCGAGATATTTCAGGAAGCAGACTCAAATTTACAAACGTCGGTGCACGTCCTTTGACCCTGAAAGGGTTCTGACTTCCATCGCTGATAATATAATAACCAAGCTCTCCCCGTGGGGCCTCGCTTCTTACATAAACTTCACCGACAGGAGGACGGATCCTCTTCGGGATTGCAGCCTGGACGTTGCCTTCCGGAATATTGTCGATCGCCTGCTCAATTATTCTCAGGCTCTGCTCCATCTCCCGAACTCTCACCATATACCTGTCCCAACAATCGCCGAGAGTTCCCCTCTCACCCGTCCCGACTACGACTTCGAAATCAAATTTCGGATAAACCGAATAGGGATCGTCCTTTCGCAAATCCCATTTTACGCCGGAGCCGCGAAGCACTGGGCCGCTCGCTGCATAATTTATCGCGATATCCGCGGGAAGGACACCGACGTTTGCCGTGCGTTTCACAAAAATCTCATTGTAACTCAGCAGGTCGTTCAGCTCTTTTATGGTTTTGGGAAATTGCTTGACAAAAACTTTTGTCTTCTCGACAAAGTCCGGCGGAATATCATGCGATAATCCGCCCGGCCACATGTAATTGTAAAGGAGCCGCGCGCCGCATGTTGTCTCAAACAAGTCGAGAACCATCTCACGGTCACGGAAACAATAAAGGAACGGCGTGAACGCGCCGATGTCGAGTCCGTAAGTTCCGATTGAGACTAAATGGCTCACGATTCTTTGAAGCTCCGCCATGATAACCCGGATATACTCCACACGCTCCGGCACTTGAATATTTAAAAGCTTTTCGACGGCAAGAACGTAAGCGTGGTCGTTGTTCATCGAAGCGACATAGTCCATGCGATCGCAATATGGCACAACCTGCTGGTAATTCATTGCTTCGGCATGTTTTTCAAAACACCTATGAAGATAACCGATATGCGGAACGACATCGACGACAACTTCTCCATCCACAACCAACTCGACACGGAGCACACCATGCGTCGAAGGATGCTGCGGTCCCATGTTCAAGACCATTTCCTCGGTGTGCAACTTAGCCATTTATTCCTCTAAAATTTTCCAACTTTATACCTGACTTTAACCGGACAACCTTCGTCGTCATCAATACAAGCAAGAAGACCGACTACAACCTCAACTTAGTTCTCTCCCAATCATTAGGGAACCGACGAGGTTAAGATTCCAGCTTGCTAAATCTAATTATGATCCTTTTAACTTAATACAATTTAAGTTACAGATTTTGTTTGCTACTCGCTCAGGTGGGACATTAGCCGGATTTCGCCGGGAAAAAATTCTATTGAAAGCGCCTGCCGCTGCCATTTCCCGAACACGATGTTCGGGAAACCGAGCATCACAGGATGTGATTCTCGATCGGCTCAATAAGGCACTTTCATTCCCTGGTAATACTCCTGTACTTTATAATCCTTTCGCAACGGAAATCCTTCCCAATCGTCAGGAAGTAATATTCGCCGCAAGTCGGGATGGTCAAAGAAGACAATGCCGAAAAGATCGAAAGCTTCCCTTTCGTGCCAATTCGCAGATTTCCAAACCGACTCGACAGATGGCACTTCAGGTCTATCTTTAAGGACTTTTACTTTCAATACAATTCGATGTCTTTTCTGCATAGAAAACAGGTGGTACACGACGCCAAGATTTCCGTCATTGAAATCTACTCCCGATAAACAAATTAAATAGTCGAACTTTAATTCGGGATCTTCAGAAATAAAAATGCCGACTTCCCTGATCAATTCCGGACGGACAATAATGAAAGGTTCCGTGACAGCTTCGGGCTTGAACTCGACTATTCCCTCAGGGAATCTGGATTTTATTTTATCGTGAATTTCGTTTGCATTCATATTCTATCAAGCCGCTTTCACGCCAGGAATAAGATTCTCTTCCCTTTTCTTAACGCGGCTCTCACGTCTCATTTTCTCTTGTAATCTCATCAATCCTTCAAGTAGTGCTTCGGGCCGGGGCGGGCAGCCGGGTACATAAACATCCACCGGGATTATTCTATCCACGCCTTTCAAAACGTGGTAGCCGTGTTCCCAGTACGGACCGCCGCAGTTGGAACAGGATCCCATCGAAATCACATAACGCGGTTCGGCCATTTGCTCGTAAAGCCTCTTGATCCGTGTTGCCATCTTCAGCGTAACCGTTCCCGAGATGATGATTACATCAGCCTGACGCGGCGTTGCCCGGGGTATAACTCCGAACCGCATTATATCAAAATGAGACGCCGAAGCAGCCATCATCTCGAATGCACAGCAGGCCAGTCCAAAATGCATCTGCCAGATAGAAGATAACCTTGCCCAGTTCAGAAGATTATCTAAAGAAGTGATTACTATATTTCCATCATCAAACTGTTTATCTAATAAACCCATCTTATCTCAAATTTAAATTTGTGGCTATTTTGCTTCTGTGCTGACCGCTTTAGCTTTTGCCACATTATTTCTTACCAAATCAATGTATCCGGGCCGCGGCCTGTCCCAATCAAGATCACCTTTCACCCAGACGTAGGCGTAACCGGCAATGAGGATTGCCAGGAAAATCATCATCTCTACGAAAGCGAACATTCCGAGTTTTTGATATACGAGCGCCCAGGGAAAGAGAACCACGACTTCTACGTCGAAGATCAAAAATATTAAAGCTATGATATAAAATCTTACGTTGAATTTTACCCAGCTGTCGCCGATCGGCTCTTCGCCGCATTCATAAGTGCTAAGTTTTTCCGCACTCGGCCGATCAGGTCTCAATAATCGTGCTGTAAACAAGGCAGCAATTACGACTAACGCCCCTACTATGAAAAAAAGAAGCACAATTCCAAACTGAGAAAGCATTTAAACTCCAGAAAATTTCGGGTTCAATTTATATGTCGCTGGAAGTAAAGTCAAGGTAAGGAAGGGAAAGCAAAAAATGTTTTTCGTTAGAACCGAATAATCTTTCTTTGACACACAACTTGAAATTGAAGCGAATCTTAAACCATTGTTCGACCTTCTTATTTAGTATTTCTCCAGAAAGACTGTTCCTTTTTCAGGATAATCATCGTTCAGAAAACTTCAGCGGATTTTCAGAAGCTTATGTTCCTGAACGGAGAGTCTCCATTCAGGATTTTTTTTGACAAGATCAATACAATGCTGTATGTTGTCCTTATTCGGATAATCGCCGTCAAATTCGGGGCTGATATAATAATAGTCCGCCTTAATCTTGTTATGCGGGATGCCCTGAGATTTATTGCGGACATATTTCAATTCGTTGACGTGAACTCTATTGAATTTCCGCGCTAGAACATGTTCGGCAACTTTCGGGCTTACGGTTATCCAATCCAAACCCCTCGGCGGAGTAATCGATCCGTTCGTTTCAATAGCAAGAAAATATCCTGCTTTCTTGAAACCTCTAACAACATCCGCAGTAAGCTGAAGAAGAGGTTCACCTCCTGTGAAGATAATATTCTTACAGGGAAAATGACTGCATTCTCCCAGCAACTCTTCAGCACTCAGCTCACGAAAGCTCTCGAACTCCGTATCGCAAAAGCCGCATTCGAGATTACAATATGCGAACCGCACGAAAATATTCGCGCTTCCCTTTCGGCTGCCTTCTCCCTGCAGGCTGTAAAATATTTCGTTAACGCGTAACTTCAGCATAGCTGTCCGCAGTTTCATACAATAAAACTTTCGACAAGCGATAAGGCTTGCCTTTTAACTCTCCATCAAGAGTCTCGAAAACAAACCTCGCGATGTTCTCAACTGTCGATATTTCGAAGTAATCGTTTAGATTCCGGTGATCGAATTTGACTATAATCTGTTTCCTGGCGATTTCTTCCATCTCGGCAAAATCACAGACCCAGCCGAACTGGTCCACATCGCCTTCGACTTCAATGACCAAATGATATCGATGGCCATGGAGATTTTGGCATTTACCGTATATCTCCCCATGTAATTGATGTGCCGCCTCGAAATCAAAGTGCTTCCCTATCTTCGTTTTCAAGAATCCCCCAGCTTCAGTCTCTTCGCCACACTATAAAGGTCTTTATCGCCTCTTCCGGAAAGATTTATGAGAATGTCTTTCCCCTTTCCTTCTCCTGTTGCAAGTTTTTCGGCATAAGCGACGGCGTGTGCGGATTCGAGCGCGGGAATGATTCCTTCGACTCGCGACAGCTCAACGAAAGCGTTAAGAGCTTCCGTATCGGTTACAGAAACATACCTCACAAGCCCGGAATCTTTAAGATATGAATGCTCCGGTCCGACGCCCGGATAGTCGAGTCCTGCCGAAACCGAATATGCATTCAACACATTTCCGTTTTCATCCTGCAAAAGATACTGCATTGCACCATGAAGCACACCGGGCTTCCCCAGAGACAGCGATGCAGCCGTCCTCCCTGTATCCAGTCCTTCACCGGCAGCCTCAACGCCGATCAACTTAACTTTTGGATAGTCTCTCACAAATTCATAAAAAATTCCAAGGGAATTGCTTCCGCCGCCGACGCAAGCCACAATATAATCCGGCAGCTTCCCGAAATTGTCCTGGAATTGTTTTTTTGACTCGCGGCCGATTACCGCCTGAAAATGCCGCACCAATTTCGGATATGGATGCATTCCGACAACGGAACCGATGATATAAAAAGTATCGCGCACGTTTGTTACCCAATCGCGTATCGCTTCGCTAGTTGCTTCTTTAAGTGTCTTCGTCCCGCTCAAAACGGGAATTACTTCCGCACCGAGGAGCCTCATCTTGAAAACGTTCGGTTCCTGCCGATGCATGTCCTCTTCACCCATATAAACAATACATTGCAATCCGAGAAGCGCGCAGACGGTCGCGGTGGCAACCCCATGCTGTCCCGCGCCGGTCTCGGCAATGATTCTTTTCTTCCCAAGTTTCTTTGCGAGAAGTGCCTGGCCAATTGTGTTGTTGATTTTGTGCGCACCGGTGTGAAGAAGGTCCTCTCTTTTCAGGAAGAACCTCGCTCCATATTTGTCGCTCAGATTCCTGGTAAAAAAGATCGGAGTCGGTCTCCCCGCAAAGTTTTTTAGCAGGTACTCAAACTCTTTGTTGAAATCTTTATCGTTCTTTACGGACTCGAATGCTTCATCCAATTCGTTCGCGGCCTTGACGAGGGTTTCCGGAACGAACGAGCCTCCGTAGATTCCGAAATGTCCGCGAGTATCGGGAAGTTTGTAATACTCTTCGATCTTCTCTTTTACGTTTTCCATAACCATCTTTCGATAGCGGTCTAGTTAATCAAACCACTACTTGCATTGTTTTGCGTTTGAAATAAACTCATCGATTTTACTGTGGTCTTTCTTGCCGGAGGACAATTCTACCCCGGACGCGGTGTCGACGCCATAAGGATTCAATTTTCTGATCGCATCGCAGACATTTTCGCTGTTCAATCCGCCGGAGAGAACGAACCTTGCCGATAAATCGACTCCACTGGCTGCAATTTCATTCCAATCAGACATTTTCCCGGTTCCTCCGAATTCTCCTTGCGTGAACGCGTCCAGGAAAATCAGATTTGCACCAAGCTTTGATGCCGCTTTCACTTCATCACTCGTTCTCACTCGAACGGCATAATACAACAGTTTCTTGAATCCAAAATCGCCAACCTCAAACTTTGGTTCGTAAACCTGCAAGGCGTCGACTTCGGTAGCGTCAATCGCCCTGGATATTTCTTCAATCGTCGGCTGTACCATGACACCGACGGTTGTCACATAAGCCGATACCTCGCGCACGATTGCGGCCGCTTCATCAAACGGGATGAATCTTTTGCTCTTTGAATAAAAGTTCAACCCGATCGCGTCGGCTCCGCTTTCAGCACAGGCATACGCATCCTGTATATTTGTGATACCACAGATTTTTACAAACATAATGATAAAATCAAAACGTTCCGCTCTTTAGCCCGATATTGTTTCGCTTCTTCATGTCTTGCCGATAAGAAACAAATTCTTTCACCTTTGCCACACGATCCTTCGAACGCATGAAGTGTTCGCCGATCAAAACCGCGTGATAACCTGATTCTAATGCCGTTTGAAGCCCTGAAAGATCTTTAATGCCGCTCTCGCTTATACTTACAATGTTATCGGGAATTTTTTCCGCCAACTCCTCTGATATTGCGGTTGATACTTCAAACGTCGTGAGGTTGCGGTTGTTCACTCCGATGATCTCCGCACCCGCGGAAAGCGCGATCTCGAGTTCCTTCTCGCTGTGAACTTCAACCAAGCTGCTGAGATGTAAATCATTTGCTACCGACATGAAATCCATCAACCTTTTTTCATCCAGTGCGGCTACAATCAACAAGATCGCGTCAGCGCCGATTTGTACCGACTCATAAATTTGGTATTCATCCACAATGAAATCTTTTCTCAGGAGAGGAATGCCGGGAACTGCGTTACGGATATTCGTCAAGTCCGACGATGACCCCTTGAAGAAGTTCTTTTCAGTCAGGACCGAAATTGCAGATGCGCCTCCTTTTTCATAGTCGCGCGCAAATTCCGCCGGTTCGATCTTTTCAGCAATTACGCCTTTTGATGGCGAGGCCCGTTTGATTTCCGCGATAATTTTTATCTGATCAGTTTCCCTTCTGGTGACTGCATCCCTAAAATTATTCTTGGGATACAAACCGCGAACAATATTCTTCAAATCCGAAAGGCCCAGGTTTTTCTTCAACTCTTGGATCTCAGACTTTTTCTGATCTATTATGTTCTCAAGAAAATTCAACTTTTCCTCTTACCGGGCTTCCTCTTCTTCTTTGACTTACCTCTCTTAACGACAGGGAGCCTCTTCTTTTCAATATGTTCCCCTGCCTGATTCAGACCCGCGTGATCTGTCCCGGCTGGTTTTCGCCCCAATCTGCGAGAAAGATCGGAACTTTCCGAAATGATCGCATCGACATCGGGGTTACTTTTGGGGACATCTTGTGCCGGATGTTCCTTAATTGAAATCCGGAGCCGTTTGATCCTATGACGCGCGACTTCTTCTATGATAAAAAACATTTCCTCGTAGTTATAAATTTCATCCTTCTGGGGAAGTTTCCCAGCAAGTTTCTGGACAAAGCCGGCTATCGTATCGTAATCCTCGCCTTGAGGAACATCAGATTCAAGGAGTTCGTTGAACCTATTCACGGTCATCGATCCCGCGACGTGGACATCCCCGTTACCATCACGGGTCAGTTCGGATGGGTTCTCATCGTACTCATCCTGTATCTCGCCCACTATCTCTTCCAGCACATCTTCGAGAGTTACGATGCCTTCGGTTCCTCCAAACTCATCGACTGCGACGGCCAGGTGAATTTTGTCCCTCTGCATTTCACGCAGGAGCTGACTAATTTTTTTCGTAACCGGTACATAGTACGGAGGCCTGAGAAGGTCATGGAGAACTATGACCGCACCATTTTCAACCATAGTCAACAAATCTTTCGCATAAATTATTCCGATGATATTGTCTATCGATCCGCGGAAAACAGGGAGGCGGGAATAACCCTCTTCAATCACGTTATGAAGAAAGAGGCGGCGATCTTCGTCGATATTTATTGCCACGATGTCACCACGAGGAACCATCACCTCTCTAACCGTCTTGTCGTTGAACTTGAGAACGCTTTCGATCAATTCGCGCTCAAGGACATCGATCTGGCCGGTTTCAGAGCTGCGATCCAGTATCTCATCTATAATGTCTGCGCGATCCTCTTTCTTGTCGGCTCCTCTTAACATGTTCTCAACATACATGAACATTTTTGCGGATTTCGAATTAAAACTCAAACCGAAGCCTGCGGATAAACCGAGAATGAAAGTCAAAGCGAAGACAGTGGAGGTCGTAAGAATGTCAAGATCGTTACCCCATTCGGTAAGTCCTTTCAACAAAAATACGGCTGTAAAAATAGACAGTACCGCCGAGATCAGGATTGAAATAACTTGCTGGCGTTTCCCGAATCTGGCGACGTCATTCGAAAACACGAAACCCCATCCGAGTGATGCGGAAACAAAAAGCACCACGGAAAGGAAAAGACTCCCGATCATATTCCGGTTATCTCGATGAGAGAGCGGAGCTTGTTTTCTGCCTGTCCCTTCTTTATAACGTCACGCGCCCTGTTTATGCCGGCTTTAATATCTCCTTCAATCCCTGCGACGTAAATTGCTGCGCCCGCATTTAGAAGCACAGCATTGTAGAACGGCGACTCCGTTCCCCTTATCGCCATGGTGAAGGCATCGACAGATTCTTCTTGATTTCGCACGACAAGATCATTTAGATCAACTCGCTTAAATCCGAAATCCTCCGGTGTGATTTCGTACTTTTCAATCTTTCCGAGCTTCAATTCGGCGACAAAGGTTTTTCCGCAAAGGGAAATTTCATCCATCGTGGGCTCGCCGTGAACAACCAGCGCTGCCTGACTCCCAAGATCTTTGAGAACTTCCGCAATCGGCCCGATAAGATTTTTATTGTAAACACCAATCAACTGACGGTTTGCCCCGGCTGGATTTGTAAGGGGGCCGAGCAAATTAAAAACAGTTCGAACACCGAGATCGCGCCTCACCGGGCCTGCAAACCTCATAGACTTATGATGGAGCGGTGCGAAAAGAAAAGCTAATCCGATCTCGCGTAGCGCCCGCTCGGCTTTCTGTAAATCGAGCCTGTCCAAATCTAAACCCAGGGCCTTTAAGATATCCGCACTTCCGGACTTACTCGAGACTGCGTGGTTCCCATGCTTTGCTACGGTCGCGCCCGCTGCCGAAGCAACCAATGCCGCCGCGGTGGAAATATTAAAAGTTCCTGCATTGTCTCCACCAGTTCCGCAGGTATCGAGAATGATCTCCCGGTCGACATGCAGTTTGTCCGCCTTTTCTCGCATCGCAAGCGCACTACCGACTATCTCGTCAACAGTTTCACCTTTGACTCTCAACGCGACTAAGAATCCGGCAATTTGAGATTCGGTGGTTTCACCGTTCATTATCTCAAGCATAGTCTTGTATGCCTCTTCTCGCGAGATGTTTTCACCCGCGACAAGTTTTGCAATGACTTCGCGTATCATCTTAAATGATTATGACTTTATGTGATTTTGAGTAAGAAGGCAGCTCGCGGAAAAGCAGCTCTATAAATTCTTCACCATATTTATTGTAGAAGTAAGTGAAATTCAAAACCCGTTCCTGCAATTCACGGTTTGGATATATTGAATGATGAAATTTTCTCGTCTGCTGCAAAACCTGTTCGTTCTTTCGCCGATAAGCCGTCGTGGTCTTCTCTTCAAAATGCTGAAGAGCGTAGATGATCCTTGCAACCGTCGAATCCATCGTTCCCTTCAGTGTCGGATCAACGCGGGCAACCAACGGTTCGAGACGTTCGATTGAATTTTTTATGTCCGACGTCGTCTTCTCAAACTCGCCCGGAATATTTTCAGGATTTGCTGCCGCCAGTGCTTTCTTCATAACCAGTTCGAAGTCAATGAACGCATCCGCCAGATTAAGCTGGTACTTTTCCATCACCTTCTCGATTCTCCGCTCGAGTATTGTGGCTGTAGCTCGCGGGAAAAGCGGCGGCATTTCCACTCCGAAGTATTCGTAAACCCCTTTCAGCTGTGCAAAGTAAGCAACCTCTCCGGGGCCCGCGACATAAGCGGCAGTCGGCAATAGATAATCCTGGCAAACCGGACGAAGCACAACGTTCGGACTGAAAGACTCCGGCTTGCTCTCGAGAATCATCCGTATCTGCTCCGGCATCAGTTTTCTTTTTGTACCACGAAGCGAGATACCGCTTCCGATGGGCTCAAGACCACGTCGAAGGCCATCTTCAATATAAAATAGATTTATCACCCTCGGCTTTACCTGAACATGATAGTTTTCTTCAAGCTCCGCGCTCTGCTTTATTACTTCCTCACTTGTGCGAGGATATGACTGGAACTCTTTCTCGAAAATCGGTTTGAGAATCTTCTTGACCTCCGGGTCGTACGGGTCGATCAGAAGAATGGTATTCTTTCCGAGGAGCTTTGTTATCGTCTTCGCGAATGCAGTCGAGTAAGTCTCGCCTTCCCTGTAATATGCCGTGAGCATCTGCATCAACGCCGGTTTAAACTCGGATGTCGGCAGGAGCGCGTCCACCTGTTGAAAGACCTGCTCGATCGAGGAATCGAATTTTATCTCGCTCAACGGATGCAGGTTTTCTTCTTCGCCGTTTGTGAATATGGCTTCGACGCGCACGACTTCCGTTGAACTGTTCAGCAAATGTATATGATTGGATTCATCAAGGTCGTGGTCGTCTCCTTCCAGCCAGAATACGGGGACAAACTCAAATTCGGAGAACCTTTCTTTTAACTCCGCCGCCAGCTTAATCGCGCTGATAGTCTTGAAAAGGGTATAAAGCGGTCCGCAGAACAATCCGACCTGCTGGCCTGTCACCACTGCAAGGGCGTTGTCTTTTTCCAGGAGCTCCAGCGCGGATTCGTAATCCGAAGAGATATTCAACCGTGAATTTTGGCGGCGAAGGATATCCACCATTTTCTTCCTTCGAGGAGAAAAATTTGCCAGCATTTTCGAAAAATGATTCCGCAGCTCTTCGTCGTTCGAGAAATCAACGCTGTAGTATTTTCTGACTCTCTCGAAATTCTCAAGATAATCAGTGTAAAGTTTCGATTGATCCGGTAATGCCGTCAGTGAAATTTCCATGCTAATTCAATAAGATTGAGTTTTCGTTTTCTTTGTTAAAAAATTTCGCCTTGTTTGTATCAAAATACATTTCCAGCTCCGTACCGGGTTTGGGGTCAACCGGCGCCGTTACGCGAGCAACGATCTGCGTCGTAGGAGAATTGAAATACAGATAGACCTCATTTCCCATCGGCTCGGAAATATCGACGCGCAATGAGGCGGTCGCATCAAGTTCACCGCGATGATATTCGCGTATGGAAATGTTCTCGGGTCTTACTCCGAGGTACAAATTTTTTCCGACAAAAGAGGAGAGTTTAGATTCCAAAGACTCCGGGATTTCCAGCTTTATTCCGCCGTTCACTTCGTTGAAATATAATTTTCCCTGCCTCCTCACCTGTCCCTCAAAGAAATTCATGGCAGGGCTTCCGATAAATCCGGCGACAAACTTATTAACAGGATTATTATAGAGATTCAACGGGGTATCGATTTGCTGGACGATTCCATTCTTCATCACAACAATCCTGTCTCCCATCGTCATCCCTTCGACCTGATCGTGAGTCACGTAAATCATCGTGGCGCCAAGCCTTTGATGGAGTTTGGAAATTTCAGCGCGCATCTGGACCCGCATCTTGGCGTCGAGGTTGGACAGAGGCTCATCGAATAAAAACACTTTCGGCTTGCGAACGATAGCTCTTCCCAGCGCGACGCGCTGCCGCTGACCTCCCGATAATGCCTTCGGTTTTCTCTCCAGATATTCCGTGATTCCCAAAATTTGCGCCGCTTCTTTCACTCGCGAATCGATCTCCGGTTTCGAATATTTTCTGAGTTTCAACCCAAACGCCATGTTTTCATAAACGGTCATGTGAGGATATAGCGCGTAGTTCTGGAAAACCATCGCAATGTCGCGATCCTTCGGTGCGACATCGTTGACCAATTGGTTTTCAATGTAAAGTTCGCCGCCCGAAATTTCCTCAAGTCCGGCAATCATACGAAGCGTAGTCGTCTTGCCGCATCCTGAAGGCCCGACGAGGACAACAAATTCCTTATCCGCAACGTCGAGGTTCACGTCTTTCACGGCAACAACGCCGCCATCATAGACTTTTGAAATATTATTGAGCCGGACTCCTGCCATCTCTAACTCCTCACAACAAGTTTTTCCAGAATCTCAAAAAACTCCGGAAAGGAAATCTGTGCCCATTCCGCATTTTGGATGGTCGTTGTGCCGCTTGCGGCAACTCCGGCTATGGCAAACGACATCGCGATTCGATGATCCTTATATGAATTTATTTCGGCTCCTTTTAGATTTCCCGTTCCATTGACAATGAAACCGTCGTCGAGTTCCTCGACTTCACCGCCCATTGCTTCGATGTTGTCAACGATGGCAACGATACGGTCCGATTCTTTTCTGCGAAGGTCGTGGGCGTCTCGAACGGCAGTTTCGCCGTTGGCGAAAGCCGCCATCACGCCGATCATCGGAAGTTCGTCTATCAACCGGGGGATCAATCCGCCTTTTATTTCAACACCGTTCAGTTCCGAGTGAGAGACCGTTACATCGCCGATCGGTTCGCCCGCCGCCTCGCGGATATTTTCAATTTCGACTTTGGCTCCCATCATCACGAGAACATCCAGAAACCCGGCGCGGGTCGGATTCAATGTAACGCCGACGGCAGTTACCGACGAGTTCGGGAGAATTGCAGCAGCCGCGAGGAAAAATGCCGCCGAAGAAATATCGCCCGCGATATCGTATTCCATAGGATCGACAATGTAATCGCAAGATATTTTTGTTTCGATACCGGAGGAGGTTTTCACTTTGCTCAGTTTCAACATTCTCTCTGTGTGGTCGCGTGACTCGACCGGCTCGACGACAGTGGTTTCACCTTCCGCAAACATTCCTGCTAGGAGAACCGACGACTTTACCTGCGCGCTTGGAAGCGGAAGCTCATACCTAATCCCATGCAGTCCGGCTGAAGGAAGGATCTTCAACGGAGCAGTAGTGTTGTATGATGGTACAATGTTGGCGCCCATCTGGGAAAGGGGATCGACAATTCTCTGCATCGGCCTCTTGCGAAGCGTCTCATCACCATTAATGGTGCTCTCAAATTTTTGGCCGGCAAGGACTCCTGTTAAAAGCCTCATAGTCGTACCGCTGTTTCCCGCATCGAGGACCGAGTCCGCCGCTCCCGGAAAATATTTCCCTTTACCGTGCACTTTAACTACGCTTCCGCCCTTTTCGATTTTTACATGGAGATCCGACAGGCATTTCATTGTACTCATTACATCTGCGCCCGTCGAAATTCCGTCGATTTCGGACAAACCGTTTGCAAGAGACGAAAAGATCAAAGCTCTGTGGGAAATCGACTTATCGCCGGGAACTTCGAAAGCTCCTTTGATCGAGGATGCTCCTCTAACCTCGTAATTCATTTATTTAATATAAAAAAGGAATCGGAAAGATACATGCGTAGAGATGCGAAAATTCCGAACCTTCTACACTAGAACAATTTTTGAACGGGTGATTTTGCAATATAAAGCGTGGGGATGGGACTATTCGACTATAATCAACAGTTGTGGAAAAACACTATAAGATCTGTTGACTCGCTTTCTCATTTCCATATCTTTACTTCAAATGTCCCATCAGAAGTGGCCACTCCTCTGAACATTCCGATCGTGTTGAATTCCATCGAATAGTTGCCATCTTTATCTACGGCAATTACTCCGCCGTCGTCAGGCTGGAGAATGTCATAAATGACTTCGTGGACAGCATCCATGAGAGGCATGCCTGAGTATGCCATCAACGCGTTGATATTGAAAGCTACCGCGTGTTTGATAAATTTTTCTCCCCAGCCGGTCCCGGATACGGCACAAGTTCTATTGTCGGCATATGTCCCGTCGCCGATCAAAGGTGAATCTCCGACTCTCCCCGGGAGCTTTCCCGTCATGCCTCCGGTGGATGTTCCCGCGGCAAGGTTTCCATATTCGTCAAGAGCAACACAGCCGCATGTTCCGTGATTACCTTCCTTCATTTCTTTCATGTACTCGTCCAATTCCTTCTTCCGTTCCTGAGTATCGAAGTAACTGTTCGGGACAAGCTCAACTCCCATTTTCTTCGCAAACTCCTCGGCACCGCCATAAGCAAGAAGGACATGCGGCGATTTTTCCATCACCAATCTTGCAAGTGAAATCGGATGGGCAATATGTTCCACTCCCGCGACCGCACCGCAAGAGAGGTCTCTTCCATCCATGATCGATGCATCTAATTCGTGAGTACCGGCAGAAGTATAAACCGCACCGATTCCGGCATTAAACTTCGGGTCTTCTTCAAAATACCTCAGAACCATTTCAACTGCGTCGAGGCTCGTGCCTCCATTTTCTAAAATATCTTTGCCAATTTGCAGAGCTTTTCTAAGAGAAGAATAATATTCTTCCTTGATGGAGTCCGGCATCGATTCACTGATTGTTCCCGCCCCACCGTGAATTACAATTGTGTATTTTTCCGACCTTACCTGAGCATTGGAAAGACTGATCGCGCCAAGAATCGACATCAAGGCAATGATCAGAAAAAAATGATTTTTCATGACACACCTATTTCGTGACTTTTGTCAATTCACTATTCGTTTTTCGCCATCCGCTTCTCATCTTTTAGTACCAGCTTGCTGTGCTTTCTTCCATACATATAATATATAGACAAGCCTATGGCCAGCCAGAGGACAAACCTGATCCATGTAATAGGCGGGAGGCCTGCCATCAGGATTCCACAACTTACGATCCCGAGAATAGGGACCAGCGGAACCAGCGGGACACGAAATTTTCTCGGCCGGTTCGGCTCGCGCACACGAAGGATTATAATCCCGATGCAAACGAGAACAAACGCGAAAAGAGTCCCGATGTTGGTCAACTGGACGATCTCATCTATGTTGGCAATCGCAGCAAAGAATGCCACAAAAACGCCGGTGAGAATGGTGGTAACATGCGGCGTCCGGAACTTAGGATGAATTTTGCTGAACCATGGTCCAAGCAAACCATCCCGGGACATCGCCATCAATATTCTCGGCTGCCCAAGCTGGAACACAAGCAACACTGCTGTCATCGCAATGACTGCACCGAAGGCGAGAAGCCCCGCCGCCCAATCTTCCTGAGCATAGTGAAGCGCCGCAGCAAGTGGGTCCGCCACTCCCGTCAACTTTGTGAACGGAATCATCCCGGTTAGGACCAGGGCGGAAGCGACATAAAGGATAGTACAAATCAAAAGGGACCATAGAATTCCCCGCGGCATGTCGCGCGCCGGATCTTTACACTCTTCAGCTGCGGTCGAGATCGCGTCAAATCCTATGTAAGCAAAAAATATCAGCGAGGCTCCGGTCCATACTCCGTGTACTCCTCCTGGAAAAAACGGATGCCAGTTTGCAGGCTTCACATAAACTGCGCCGACAGCTATAAAAAATAAAATCGTAATAACTTTCAGCACGACAATGATATTATTGAATCGAGCCGATTCCTTTACTCCGATTACGAGAAGCCACGTGATCAGAGCAGTAATGACAATCGCGAGGAGGTTACAAACCACTGGGATACCGAAGAGAACCGGATGACTCAGGTGTGCCTGGTAAGCAATTGCAGCTTCAGGACCAAGCGAAGAAATTCCCGAATCAGCGACCGCCTTCGCGGCGAATAAAGTGGAACGATAATCAGTTGCCATCCACGCCGGGATCTGGATTCCAAATCCCGCCACTAATTGGCGAAAGTAAGCCGCCCATGAAATTGCAACAGCGATATTTCCTACCGCATATTCAAGAATTAAATCCCAGCCAATGATCCATGCTACGAGTTCACCGAGCGTGGCGTAACTATATGTGTATGCAGACCCTGCAATCGGGACGAGGCTTGCAAACTCCGCGTAGCAGAGAGCGCAGAAGCCGCAAGCTACAGCAGTCAACAAAATGGAAACAGATACACCCGGACCAGCGGGTGGAATGCCATTGCCTCCTGCTGTTGCAGATCCGAGGACAGCAAATATACCAGCACCGATTATAGCGCCGATGCCGAGAGCAGTCAGGTCAATTGCAGTCAGACTCTTCTTAAGCTGGTATTCCGGCTTCTCGCTGTCAGAGAGAATGTCGTTGAGATTTTTGGTACGGAAAAGGTTCATCCGGTAGTCCTTGTGAATTGTTATACTAGGTTGAAATCTATGGACGCTGGAATTCAAATGCAATCGTTCTCCTTCGAAGTTATTTGGTCAATTTGGGGCAGTTTTATCACCCCATTAAGTCTTTCCACAAAAAGAGTTCGTATAAACTTGACCCAAAGACGGCCGTGTCTTAAATTCGCAGTACGCTGTTTGTCATTTTATATGAAGACTTGTTGTTGTTTTGGCTCTTATTAAATAAACCAGACTCAAACAAAAGGAGGAAAAATGGCAGCACCAGTAACTCATTTTGAAGTGAACGCAAAAGATGCGGCCCGCGTAAGAGAGTTTTTTTCCAACCTTTTTGGTTGGAAAATAGATGTTGACCCGAGCGCGAATTATGGCATGGTCAACACCGGAGTGAAGATGGGAATTAATGGCGGCATCGGACAAGCGATGGGACCAAGTTCAAGCGTCACTTTCTATGTCCAGGTGGAAGACATCCAGGCTCATCTCGACAAGGCATTAAGCCTGGGCGGCAAGGTAGTGGTACCGCTGACCGACGCGGGCATGGTCGTGTTTGCACAGATTGCCGATCCGGAAGGAAATGTTATCGGCTTGGTGAAGGGCCCACAGACTCCACCGCCGGCACCAAAGGCAAAGAAGAAAGCCGCACCACGAAAGAAGAAAGTTGTGAAGCCGAAGAGAGCGGCAAAGAAAAGCAAACGACGTTGACCTGCAAAGGGACAAGTCGTTTAGTGGATGGCGCCGAGGGAGAAGGCGCCATTTTTTATTTAAGAAAAAATAGTTCCACGGCATCATTGCGCTGTAAAAATCTGCCCATCCGGAATGAGTTCCTTTCCAATAGCGGGGCTTGAATAATAAACACCAAGGCTATCTGAGCCGCCAGCCTGAAAGAACTCCACCCTAATCGGATGATAACCTTCCTTTAACGCCACAACTCCATCTTTTTCGGAGGCACCATGGAGACCGTTGTTATCGACCACGAGTTTATCGCCAATGTATAATCGGCTTCCATCATCGGAAACGGTATAAAAGGTATAGATGTCATCCTTCAAAATTTTTATGCATCCCGTGTATTCCACCCCATAATTAACCAGAGCCCTCTGCTGCGGTAAAACGAAACTCCGAAGTGTACCATCATGGATCGGTTTCACTTTCCCAAAATCAGGAAGCGTCTGCCACTCTCCTTCAAAGTATTCGTATCGAATCCCGTTGTTGACAAGAACGACATCTGCAGCTTCTTCGGGCTTCACCTTAGTAAAGGTCGAACGTCCCACCTCGCTAACCGGTTCACCATCACGGAAGGATCTTCCAGATACAATTGTTGTCCCTGTAATTTCAATTGTCTTTAACGCTACCGGTGACTTCATCGTCGGATCTGTTCCATCAAGCGTGTAATGCACCTCGGCTTTTTCTCCGGCAGGCCCAAAAACCACATTGAGTGTATCGATGAATATTTCGCTCTGAGCCTTGATAGTTGGTGGATTGTGGACTTCCGGTTTCCCTTTAAAATTCAAAACTACTACGCTGCTGATCATGTAAGGAGATTGCAGCGGGACCATTATGACCAACGAATCTCCGCTCCTCGATACTTTAAGAGGATTCTTCATTTTATCGGCAAGAAGAAAAGCCCTTGTGGGCATATTATAAAGTCCGTGGAGAATGAGTTTTCCATCGGCTGGCCAATCAAATACATTCAGATAAAGGCGGCCCGGCCTCTGGGTGCAGCGTCCCCACGAAAGCTGATTGGTAAATGGACTCGCGGTTGTACCGTATATCGATTCGCCATTTACTTTAAGCCAATCTCCCATCGCTTTAAGCCGGTCCACCTCCGGCTGCGGGATTATCCCTTCCGCCGTCGGACCTATGTTGAGCAGGTAGTTGCCTCCTTTGCTGGCAATGTCGATCAGGTTGTGGATAAGTTCCCTCGCAGATTTAAAATCGGAATCAGCCGCATTAAAGCCCCAGCTGTTATTTATCGTCATGCACGTTTCCCAATCATGACCGGGCAGACCGTTGGCGGGGATTTCCTGTTCGGGAGTTTCATAGTCACCGGCTCCCATGACCCGATTATTGATTATCAACTTGAGATCAAGCTTTCGCAGGTAAGAATAAATCCCCCGACCATCTTCGCGCGTCCAGCCGTCCATCCATTGACCGTCGAACCAGAGAATTTCGGGATGATATTGCTTAACAAGTTCTCTCAGCTCCGTTTTCATGTAGATGATATAAGCATTCTTATCCCCTTCCTTGAAATGAGTCGGGTTGTAAACGGGATGGAGCGAATCCGGCTTGTACGCTCCCTGATATGGAGAATGCCAGTCCATGATGGAATAATAGACGCCGAATTGGATCCCATGCCGGCGACATGCTTCGCTGAGGACTTTGAGCGGGTCCTTGTGCCATGGCGTAGCATCGACAACGTTATAATGATTTGTCTTCGTTTCGAACATGCAAAAGCCGTCATGATGTTTCGAGGTGATGACGAGATATTTCATGCCGGCCCCATGCGCAATCTCGGCCCAACGGTCAGCATCAAACTTAGCGGGATCGAATTGAGTTGCATATTTCTCGTAGTCGGCTCGGGGAACCTGTGCGTTTGTCATATACCATTCACCTTGTGCCGGCACCGAGTAAATGCCCCAATGAATAAACATCCCGAACCGCGCATTCCGCCACCATTCCATCCGGCTTTCCTTGGCAGGATTGGTCTCGGCAAGGACTCCGCTTATTAAACACAACAATGCGATCACTGCACACAAAAAGATGCGCGTCAAATAGAAAAATTGTAAATACTTCTTTCTCATAATCACTCAGGTTAAACTAATTCGGGTACAGTCATTTTTTTCTCCCGCGTAGGTCCTGCCAGGGTCCGCCATCGACATACTTCTTTGGATCAAGGACTTTCGGGCGCGGGTCTTCGCCTTCATTGAGCTGCAACACCATCCACTTCGGGTATGGAATTCCCGGATCCGAAACTTGATCCAATTCGGAAATATCTTGAGATGGAAGCTTCAAATCAACAGCGGCTATATTATCCTGCAGATGGGCAACGGTACGCGCCGCGACAATAACGCTGCTGACACAGGGTCGGCCAAGTGTCCATGCAATTGCGGAACGCGCAGGTGAAACCTGATGTCGTTGCGCAACTTTACGCAGTACATCGAGGATGCGCTCTCCGCCAGCTTCTTCGAACGGTACGAACTGTCCCGACTCTGCAAAACGAGTCCCAGATTGAGCGTGCTCCCCGGGTTTGTATTTCCCGCTCAAGTATCCGCCGGCTAGAGGACTCCAGACAAGGATTCCAAGGTCGGCATAGGCAGCGAAATCCATCCAGTCATTTTCGAGACCGCGACCGACAAGGCTGTAATACAGTTGGGCCGTGACGAATCTCTCGAGATGTTCTTCATGCTGGATCCCGAGGGCGACCGCGGCCTGCCATGCGAAGTAGTTGCTTAAACCGATGTAACGCACTTTTCCTTCACGTACGAGGTCGTCAAGCGTGCGCAAAGTTTCTTCAATCGGTGTATTATTGTCCCAGCCATGAACCTGGTACAGATCAACATAGTCCGTTTGAAGGCGGCGCAGGCTGTCCTCGATTTCTCGCCGGATGTTTACTCGAGTAGCACCGCTGTGATTGAAATCGGTATCGCTCATCGGCAGACGTACCTTGGTCGCAAGGACAATGTTCTGACGAATCCCTTTCAATGCATTGCCGACAAGTCTCTCACTTTCGCCGCGGCTATAAACATCAGCGGTATCGATGAAGTTAATCCCTTGGTCAATGGCGGACTTGACCATCACGTTTGTAGCATCTTGATCAAGATTGCCCATGTTCATGCCGCGTCCGAATTGCATCGTGCCGAGCGACACCGCACTGACGATCAGACCTGAGTGCCCTAACCTTCTATATTCCATTTTATCTTTTCCTTTTTCACGAGAAGTTCTGTTCTATTAGCTTACCAACTTTGCATCCATAGTAATCGTGGCGTTTAATACCTTCGAGACAGGACATCCCTCTTTAGCATCTTTTGCCGCCTTTTCAAACGCCTCGGGACTCGCATTCGGGACCTTCGCTGTTACGTCCAGATGAACAGCCGTGATAGCAAATCCCGCCTCGGTCTTATCAAGTGAAACCGCTGCTGTTGTGCTAATGCTATCAGCAGTCAGACCGGCGCCTTCAAGTTGTGCAGAAAGAGCCATGGAGAAGCAGCCTGCATGAGCAGCTGCAATCAATTCCTCTGGATTGGTTCCTTTACCATTTTCGAACCGAGTGCTGAATGAGTACTGTGAAGAGGCCAGAACGCCGCTGTCGGTCGATATTGTTCCGCGTCCGCCTTTTAAACCGCCGTTCCAAACGGCTGAAGCTTTACGTTTCATAATTCCCTCTCTATGTTAAAGATTAGTTTTCAATATCTAAGATAATTAATGTTAATTATACATTGCGAATCTTGCCCCATAATTCCGAAACAATCGAAACGATATTTACCCGGTCATCATTTCGTAAGATCGCCGGCATATCTGCCTAAACAAACTTTCCTATTGTATCCCTTCCCCGATGTGTTCCCGCAGAATGTCTTTGTCCCCACAACCGCAAAACCGTTCTGCGACTTTCAATCCCCGAGATAAACGATAAAGATTTTCAGTATCCGAGATATATTACTTCGACACTGGAAACACCGTCGAGATCTTTTGCGGTAAGAATCCTAATTTCGTCCTGACCGAATTGGGTTGTGGCCGGCATTTTCTTGTGGTCGAAGGAATTCAGCACGATGGCAATGTTTCTGGATGTATGAAAAGTTATTTCACCTTCATTTGCCTGGTTCGCTGACGAGAAAGTTTCGCGGGAATTTTCCGGAATGGATTTAAATATAGGCGGAGGGATTATGGTCAGAATTATCCTCGCTGTCGCGGTCAACTGGGCTTGTGAACTTGAAGTAAAAATAAACAACCCAACAACCGGTAGGAGAAACAAAAATTTTGGTTTTCTTTTCATCCTTACCTCCTAGTAGCTACAACTAATCTCAATTCACTTAGGTTCCTCTACCTTGCATCCACCGATCCCAATACAACATTATAAATATTTAGTCGGCAAGGGTTTCGAATACCTGCTCGATTAAGTCTTCTTATCGATAATTAAGCACATTTAGTAATTTGAGGGTTCGGAAAATCCAGAACCTTCTTAAGTGCCCTCGCCGTTCCTACTGTATGCCCGTAGTGCAAAAGGGTCGGTTTGTGTCACTTATTGTCGATAACTTCATGGACCTTTATTGCAAGCGCCTGCGGAGTGAATGGTTTCTGAATAAATGGGATTCCTTCCCCAAGAACCCCCGGCGGAATTAAAACGTCTTCAGTAAATCCAGACATGAAAAGTGTCCGTATCCCGGGTTTTATCTTCCTAATCCTGCGGCTCAGCTCACCGCCATTCATACTCGGCATTATGACATCAGCAAGCAACAAGTCAATATCTTCCGAAAATGCATTGCATAACAAAATGGCTTCTTGTGGACTTAATGCAGCCAGAACTTTATACCCATACTGTTCCAGAGTTCTTTTTGCAAATTCTAATAGATCAGCCCTATCTTCTACGACAAGCACCGTCGCATTCCCTTTAGTCATCCCGGATAAAAATTGCTCTCCTATATTATCCAATTCTCCATAAGAACGGGGAAAGTAAATATCAAAAGTTGTCCCAACACCCGGCTCACTTTTTACTTCGATATTCCCTCCATTCTGTTTAACAATCGCGTAAACCATTGCAAGGCCAAGTCCTGTTCCCTGACCAAAGGGTTTCGTTGTAAAGAACGGCTCGAATATTTTCTTCACAGTATCTTTATCAATTCCTTTACCCGTATCGGTAAATGAAATCTTTATATATTCACCCGGCATGAATTCCGTATGATCTCGAACAAATTCTTCATCTGCATGTATATTGGAAGTGTCGATAGTTATCGTCCCAACGTTCTCAATCGCATCTCTGGCATTAGTTGCAAGATTTACAAGTATTTGATCGAGTTGAGGGGGGTCCACTTTGACGTTCCAGAGATCCTTTTCAAGATTGAAAACCAACTCCCGGTTCTCGCCAATTATTTGTTGCATCATCTCTTTGATGGACTCGATTGACGAGTTGACGCTGATGACCTTCGGAGAAATAATTTCCCTTCGTGCAAATGAAAGGAGTCGTTTCGTCAAGCCTGCTCCCCTTTTTGCCGCGGAAATAATCGCATCAAGTTGATGACTGATGGATTCTTCATCATGAAGTTTACTCTTAATAAGTTCCCCATATCCGAGAATCACTCCAAGAACGTTGTTGTAGTCGTGCGCAACACCGCCCGCAAGTCTGCCGATCACATCCAGCTTTTGTGCCTGCGTAAGTTCTTCCTCAAGAGACTTTCGCTCGGTAGTATCTTCCTTTACGACAATGAAGTGACTAATTGCGCCCTCATCATTTAGAGTTGGTGTTATCGTCATACCTTCACTGTAGAGTGTACCATCTTTACGTCGATTGGTAAGCTGTCCATGCCATTCTTTTCCCGACAGGATGGTGTCCCACAGGTCTTTATAGAACGCCTTATCCTGTTTTCCAGACTTGGAAAGTTTACCTATATCAGACCCGATTGCCTGAAAAGCAGAATAACCGGTGAGTTTTTCATAGCCTGGATTAACCCATTCTATTCTCCCTTTTTGATCGGTGATAGCAATGGCATTGGTCACCGCATTAAGGGCCGCACTTTGAAGAAGCACCCTCTCTTCAATCTCTTTTTGCTTGCTAATATCTTGAATGACGGACTGAATTGAGGGCCTTCCAAGAAATATTATAGGTGTGCTCGTTATTTGAACTACCGCTCTCGATCCATCCACCCGGATAAACTTAAACTCACCAGTGTGAAGCTTCTTCGTGCCATTTGAAATAGCTCCGATATGATCTAAGGCCAATGACTGGGAATCCGGATGAACGAACTCTATTATGGACATTCCAAAAAGTTGAGCGATGGAATCCGCGGCACTCAATTTCAACATAGCCAGATTCGCGTATACTAAAGACAAATCGGTGTGGACCACGATAGCGACCGGTAACTGATCAACTAAAAGTCGATACTGTTCTTCGTTCTCAACAAGCTTTTGTTTCGCTGCTTCGCGATCGGTAATCTCCCTGCATACCCCTTCGCGATAAATTACATCCCCTTCCTCATCCTGCACATACCTGGAAAAATCCTCGACCCATATTTCTGCACCATCTTTTCTTCTAACCTGGTATATCTCCGGTCGGGAGGGGAAGTTTTGACTCATCTCCTTTACGTTCGGCTCATTGGAAGTAAAATGCACCGCATCCGGAATGTCGATAGAAAGCAACTCTTCGCGACTGAAACCTAACAGTTTTGCAAAGGCCGGATTAACTTGTAAAAAAAATCCATTCAGCGTGCTTCGGTAATAACCTACAGGCATAGCCTGGATGAGGTCGCGACTCGTCTCCTCATTTTCATCCTTGCGACCTTTTATGTGGTTCCTCTCCTCGAGGTCTCTAATAATGGTAAATAACGCTCTATGTCCGTCGTACTCCACCTCATGTGAAGTGGTTGCCACTGTGATTTCATCGCCATTTTTTAATCGATGCCTGTGAACGTTAGAAGCATCACCGGTTGAGAGCACACTCCTGTCGATGTGCTCCAGATCCTCGGCCGGATGAATATCATGTATAGTCATTTTCAAAAACTCCTCACGGGAATACCCGTATTCCTTCAATGCTGCCTCATTAACTCCTATGAACTTATGCGAATCTAAATCATGTATCCACATGGGGAATGGATTGTTCTCAAAGAAAACTCTATGAATACTGTCATCCTCGAATACCTTATATTGATCGTTTTTGATGTATGACATAAGAACCTCTGCTAACTGCATCTCGGATTCTCAAATCTGTAAAGTGACTGGTGAAATACCGATAGCGTGACTGATAAAAGACCAAGCAAGTTCTCGAGGAATTAAACCGCAGCTCAATCGCCCTCCATATATTTGAGGTACCATTTCTCGAGATCCTCGTGCTCTACATCTTCCCTGGTTTTCTCAGTAATAAGGACACCATCTTTCAATACTCCTACAACATCAGCCATCTCCTTTGCCCTGAAAATATCGTGAGTAGAAATCAGTATAGCATTGCCTTCACTTCTCAGCTTGAATAGGAGTTCGATAAAATCAGCAGCAGCCTTGGGATCGAGACCTGATGTTGGTTCGTCGAGGATCAACGCCGGAGCCTGTTTCAAAATCGCTATTGCGATTCCAAGTTTCTGGCGCATTCCTTTAGAAAACGTCTTCACACGCTTCTCAAATGACCACTCAGGAAGTCCTACCTCTCTCATCACCATATGACAGTCTTCTTTTTTCAAGCCATCTCTCCCGGTGAGCTTTGCAAAAAAATCCAGGTTTTGTCGCGCACTAAAGTTGCCGTAAAGCATCACATTTTCCGGAACATAGGCGGCGCACTTTTTTGCTTTAAGTGGTTCTCTGGTGCAGTCGTATCCATTTATCCTTGCGGTTCCACTCGTAGGCTCGATGAAATTAAAAAACAAATTGATCACCGTTGTCTTTCCGGATCCGTTGGCTCCGAGAAGACAATAGATCTCCCCTTGCTTTATTTCCAAGTTGAGGTGGTCAAGAGCAAGAAGCCCGTCCTCATACCGCTTTGTCAAGTCGACCGCCTGAATCATCGATCGATTGCATACCTCTTCGGAGCGAGAATCAAACAGATGCTCGATCGTTTCTTCCATTGTTTTCTGTTTATCGTACATCATACTTTACAAATTTTTTGTAGGCGATCGCAAATGGGACAATCAACCAAATGGTGAGTGAAATAAGGCTATCCACGTTTCTACTGAAGATTTCCGCAAGCCCGGCTCGTCGGGCAGAAAAAACTGGTAAGGAATTCGGATCCCGAACCTTTCCGATTGATACAAAAGCGGACGTCCGTCCACTCTGGAACATTAGAGTTGTGCGCTTGACAAGACTGAACAATTCCCGATCAAGGACTTGCTGATATTTTTTAACAGCGTCTGCATATTTATCCTTATCAGAAATCCCCGTGTTACATAAGCCTGTTATGATATTATCAAAAGCGGAACTTGGAGAAATAAGTGAGATATCCGTCTCAATACCTTGTTGAATCTCTTTTTCTCTTTGGTATGACTCATCAATGGAGTGGATTCGCGCGGCTTCTTTTTCTTCATAGCTCCGTTCAATTTTTTCATCGAATGAGTCCCATTCGGGCCCTTTAGGCGATAATCCGATATCACCGTTGATTATTGTATCTACCCCAAAGATCTTTTGGTACTCCCTCCCCAGTATATTAGACTTCTCGCTCTCAAGGGCATTTACGGCAAGAGATCTTTCCATTGACACGACAGTCTCAGTCTTGATGGGATAGATGAGAGCAGCTAAAGTGTTACTAACTTTAGGGACGATCAGCTGTAAAAACGTCCACGCGACAACGACCGCAATCAAGGATGTGCGTGTTCTGGCTGTACTGGAAGAAATCATTACACCAATCGAAAAGTAAATGAACATAAATACCGATGAAGTACCGAAGATCAATAAAAGCCTTGTTAGTATTTCCTTGCTATAAAGTGGAAAAGAAGTAAGGCTGAGAACCAAAAGGCCCCCAACGAAAGCAAGGGCAAACGGAAACCAAATAGCGGCATAGCCCCCGATCAATTTTCCGAATAAGACAGTGTCACGCGGAACACTGTTTGATAAGATGCCCCGAAGCGTTCCCAATTCCTTCTCGCCCGACACAACATCTGCGCCAAATATTAACACGATGATGCTGACGACCAACTGAACTATAAATGCAAAATCCAATACCCCTAATTCAGAAAAGGTCACCCCCTCACTTGAAGGAGTAGCCCCTTTTTCGTAGCCGCCCGGTTTAAAGGTATAGAATTGCGGAAGAGAACTCTCCAGTCCCTGCGCAAATATCGCAAGCGGTGCCGGTTCTGGAAAACCTTTGAGCAGGACGGTTCCCGATAGGAGATCCCAAACTTTAGCGGATGAAACAGCTTTCTTTTCTAAACTCACCTGCTCATTGTAATCATTCACTCGTTTTGAATAGTTCACCTCGTTGACGTAAAGTCCGATCGGTATTAGCGTGAGGCCAATGATCAGGAAGAACAGAAAACGATAGCTATAAACACTTTCAAAGACCTCTCTGATAATGATGGTCCGCAACATGGGATAGGCACCTTTTATTGATTTAGCCGATAATATATCCACAGACTTTTCGAACAATAAGAATCGTGCAAGCAACATGCCGTGTGAAACTCTGCTTTTCTCTGCATTTTGCTGCTACACACATCGGGTTGTGCAAGAGGTTACCCGCAGATGGGTCAAGGCTTGGACAAAGTGCATTGTGCATGCACACGTCCTCCTTGTACACGTAAATACTCAAGTAACAATATGTTGCTATTCTGATTCCATGCGACTGCATAACTTAACCGTAAATCAAATCTCAAGTTTGCAAAAATAGAAAATTCTGATGGTTTTCAATCAGGCACAGTGATTGTCTATTTGTTAGCGAATCGCTTCAGCGATAGCGGGTATGATCGCCGAATCCTTCGACTTTTCGAACAAAAGAATGAGAGTTATTCAGGTATGCGCAATATTGAAGTTATAAAGCGCCTGTTTCCTTTTGCAAGACCGCACTTGAAAAAATACATAGCCGCGGGCTTTCTAACGGTGGTAAGCGCATCGACAGACCTCGCGGCTCCGTTAGTCCTTTTGATCTTGATCGACAAAATCATACCTCAGAAAGACCCAGTTCTGCTCGCCAAATTCGGGCTGGCATTTATCGGACTGTACTTCCTAAGATCTTTTGTCGATTTCGTCAGAGGAAAATTGCTGATAGTTTTTCGCGAAGACGTTATTAGGAGCATGCAAAGGAAATTGTACGAGAACATCCAAAACCTGTCCTTGTCGATTTTTGATGAAGAGAAGACGGGTTACCTGGCAAGCCGAATACTTTCAGACACAACTGCCGCAAGCACCATCATCGGGGAAACACCTATAGTTGCCCTCATAAACCTGCTCATCGCTGCTGGAACAGTATCGATAGTGTTCATGCTGAATTGGAAGCTGACCCTGATCGCCGTTTCTGTCGTGCCTGTTTTTGCAATTGGGGTCAACCGGTTTAATAAGTATATCAAACAGGTTTCACACAGGGTCCAGGAAGAGCGGTCGCGAGTGTACGGAGACATCCAGGAAAGTTTTGCGGGAATCCGCATGATCAAAGTGTTTGGTCTGGAGAAGTTTCGCGCGCAGGCAGTGCAAAAAAGCATTGATAAGAATCGAGTGTTAAATATTAAGCTCGGCGTGCTTACAGTAATGAGTGTCGCGATCGTTCTTTTGTGCACGACATTTGCCGGAGTGTTCATTCTCTGGTACGGCAGCAATCAAGTGATAGCGGGAACACTCACCCTCGGTCAACTGATGGCATTCTCAGCATATACTGTGAACATTTTTGGACCGATCAGAAACCTCATGGGAACAAATCTGAGCGTGCAAACCTCTCTAGCAGCTGCCGAAAGAGTGTTTGAGTTGACGGATAAAGATGTCACAATGGAAAGAAAACAGACCGAAACAATGGATGTCCGACTTCACGGCGATGTTGGATTCAGAAGGGTTTCATTTAGTTATATACCTGATCATAAAGTATTACATGATATCGATTTCGATGTCAGAGCAGGGAGCCTGGTTGCCCTTGTTGGAGAAAGTGGCGCGGGGAAGAGTACTCTCCTTAGTTTACTGGCTCGCTTCTACGATTCTTACGATGGCGAAATACTCATCGATGGTATAGACATAAAGAAAATGAAAAGAGAAAACCTTTTAGCACAAATTGGGATTGTTTTGCAAGATACATTTTTATTTAGCACAACCATTTATGAAAACATAAGATATGGAAGGCTGGACTCCACTGAAGCAGAAATTATTGACGCTGCAAAAGGAGCTAACGCGCACCAGTTTATAGTTGGACTTCCCAACGGATATCAGACTCAGGTCGGCGAGAGAGGAACGAAACTGTCTGGGGGAGAAAAACAGAGAATTGCCATCGCAAGAGCCATCTTAAGAAACCCGAGAATACTGATCCTAGATGAGGCAACCTCTTCATTGGATTCAAAGTCAGAAAACCTGATCAAGGAAGGCCTATCAAACCTAATGAAGGACCGTACAACATTCATAATCGCTCACAGATTCTCTACGGTTCTATCAGCAGACAAGATCATCGTTCTCGACAAGGGAAATCTAGCGGCTATCGGATCGCACGAAGAACTATATTTGAACAGCCCTACATATCGGCGGTTGTATGATGAACAGTTGTTTTCACGCCGCAAAGAAAACAGTCCTACTACTGTCCCTGAAGGGATACACATTTCCAAAATGATTGTGAGTCAAGGTAGTAATGGCGAAAAAATGGTTACAATCGAAATGTAGATAAACATAAATACTTTTTCATTGATCTAATCAAACAAATAACTCATATCAAAGGAGGTGAAAATCACATGCTCGATCTGCTTGGATTTGCCAGCCTTTCAGCTTTAGAGGCTTATGCGGCCGAAAAACCGCCTAGCTGCACTTGCGGATGCAACTTCCCAATCACTGTAGGTGTAAATTTTAGCTAGCCGTGAATGAAATCAAAGTCTTAAACTAATCACATTATTTTCGGATCAGGGACGGAGCATTTTCTACGCGGGGGTGCTCCGCCGATCCTATTGGTCTGCAACAAATAGAACGGAACATTAGCATGGAAACGGACACGTTGCACAACGTCAATTTTGATAGAACAACTCAAGAAAAGAAAAAGTCCATATCTGAATCTGATCTCATAAATGCACGACTCGTGCTGCCGCCTAAACTGGTTCATCTCGTGGATGAAGAAGGTTGGCATTTGTTTTTTGACCCGGAGAACCACATTTGGGTTCGCCTAAACGAATCTGGAAAAGAAGTAATTGAAGCACTGGGCCGGAATTCCTATGTCAGCGAAACTATTAATGAATTAGGTATTCGCTACAACTTGGGCCAAGAAAATATCAGAGAGAAAGTGGTAGGTTTCATTCGAAACATGATTGATGCAGGCATCGTCCACCTTGGTGCATACGAAATCCGCAAGTATGCTAACTCCGTTGCCGGAGAACACCCGGTTAACGTTTACTTCTCGAACACTGAGCGTTGTAATCTATCATGCGTTTACTGTTACAACGCAGAGAGCAGAAAACATTTTGGGAAATTCAGGGAGGAAATGACAACAAGTGAAACAATTCAAGCCCTGGATAAACTCCGAAACTTTGGTGCATCCACAGTTGCCTTTTGCGGCGGTGAGCCTATGTGCCGATCTGATCTGTTTGAAGTAGCCAGATATGCAAAGAGCACGGGTTTTCGAATCGCACTCGTGACAAATGGTACGCTCATAACAGAGAACCTCGCTCCCATCATATCAGAACTATTCGAACTAGTCTGGGTAAGTCTCGATAGTCATGTAAAAGAGGAGCACGAAGCTCTTAGGGGAAAAGGATCATTTGACCGGACAATGCGTGCAGTTAGAATGCTCGCGAAATACAACCCGAAAAGACTCGTTGTAAACTCAGTTGTTTGTAACATTAACGTTAGAAGTATGCCTGAGACGCATAGGTTTTTCATTGAAGAGCTCGGTGTCGGCCAGCACAGAATGGGGGCTTTCCTTCCATCAAAAGACAAAGTCATCGACAAGCATAATAATCCCATCAGTTCTATCCTGTTTGATGATGAATACCATAAATTTCTTGTAAACGCCGGCCTTAAATTGGAATTGGGCGGAGACGAAGTGCCTGCACTTACTATTGATAAACACGATGGTCTTATCATCAAGCAAGCTCCAAGACGGAATCAATGCGGTTTTGCAAACGGCGATATCCACATGGTGTCTAACGGCGACATTTACCCATGTGTCATGATGTACAAGAAAGAATTCAGGGCCGGGAATATACTTTCGGAAGGAATTGAAAAGATCTACAGAGACTCAGAAGTGATGAAGAAATGCAGAGAGGCAACGGTCGATTCCATCAAAGAATGCAGCGAATGTTTCGTCAAATATGTGTGCGCGGGAGGATGCCGCGGAACTGCCTACGAGATGTACAGAGATATTAAGGCTTACCACAAAGACCTGTGTCCCGTTCTGAAAAAATCCGCCATAGACAGTTTATGGCTCGATACAAAAATTCCATTTGCTAAGATGGAACAGGCTGCAGATGTTTACAAACAAAAGCTTAGGGAAATCGGGAAAGATAAAGAATACAGTCTGTCCGCCGAGCAAACCATTTGAAGATCACGACTTCTTAATCACAGGGAGGCTTATTATATGGTGATGACAATTGAAAAATCCAAACCCAAAGAAAAGGGAAATATCTGTCTAGAAGAAAAACTTACGCCAATCCGCGTTCGTCCATTTTGCCAAACGTTTGACAGGGCTCTTTTCTCTTCGATAAAATCAAAAATGGGACAAACAATTTCAGCAAGGAGATCATCCAACGTCACTGATTCTGTATACAAGTCCTGACAACGGTTCAGGGCTGGTGAAGAATTCATGCGAATTAACCTCCTCTTCTTCTGAGAAAGCCTTGCCTCAGCTTTTATCAAAAAACCGGATGACCATTCCTATACTGAAGCAGATCAATATTAAATCTCTTTATTTTATTATAAACGGTGTTTCTATGTATTCCTAAAAGCCTGGAGACTCCGTTTATGTTTCCACTAGCATTTCTTAATGCCTCCTCAAACGCTCGTCGTTCAATTGCAATGCTGCGATCGATGTCATCCTCCAGGAACTGAACATCATCCGCTTTGATTACTTCCCTACCATCGCTATTGAGAATAGAACGAATAATGCAATATTCTAACTCACGGACGTTTCCCGGCCATTCATAATGAATCAATCTCGAAAGGGCTTCGCGGCTCATAATTTTCTTGATACTCGAGTGCTTACGCAGGAAACATTCAGCCAGGGTCTCAATATCACCCTTACGAGTCCGAAGAGGAGGAATAGAAATGACCGAAACCGCAAGGCGGTAATACAGATCCTTTCGAAATTTCCGTTCCCTTACGAGGGACTGAAGATTTACATTACTTGCCGCTATCACGCGGGCATTGACTTGAATTTCCTTCTCGCCACCTATCCGCATAATGTATTTGTCTTCCAATACGCGAAGCAGTTTCACCTGCATTGTAAGTGGTAGTTCCGAAATTTCATCCAACAAAATTGTGCCATGGTTTGCTTGTTCAAAATGCCCTCTGTGAGCCGAAAAAGCATTTGTAAAAGCGCCACGATCGAAGCCGAAAAGTTCAGCTTCAAAAAGGGTTTCAGGGATTGCACCGCAATTTACAGCGACGAAGGGTTCCACCGCCCGAACACTGTGCTGGTGGATATATCTTGCCACTACCTCTTTCCCTACACCGCTTTCACCAGCTAGAAGAATTGAAAATTCATTATGCGCGGCTCTTTCAGCCTGGGACATTATTATCCTCATCTCCTGGCTACCGACTGCTACTTCTATAGGCTCTCTCTCCATATCACTAACCCTACCTTCAAATTTCTGAGGTTCCAATAATGGAAATTTAAATATCGTCATTTTGTAGGTTCTGAAGTTCCCTCTCATGCCTTGTCGAATCATGGAGACCGCATATTTACGTATTCAACATTAAAAGAGTTTATCTCAAGATTAGATCCTGTTTCCTCTTACTGCTCCGGCGTGAGGATACGGTTACTACATGGGCAGAGCGATTGGGACATGATGGATAATCTCAAAAACCACATAGCTTCCTGAGGGAATACCGAGTCGGAGAACATCATAATCGATACAATAAACCCTGATGCCGAACATCGCCAACAAATCTTCCTGTCTGACAACGTGCTAGGCACAGCCACTTCCAATTTGGGTTCGACAATGACCGACACTCACTCAAAAGCTACTACGCTTATAAGGCAAGACTAGTGCCACGTTTTTGTCCTCAGAGTAGTAAAATCTGAATGACCATCGTCTCCATTTGAGTAAGCCTCTACCGTTGATGGGAAAAAAGTTGCACACTAAAATACGGCTGATAATCGACCATCACCCAAACAATTCACACGTTATCAATCCTGACGATTTAGTTTACTCTTCAAAACAGAATTAAAGCACCGTGCAATTCTTACTTTTATCAGGTTTCCGCTTTTTCTTCAATGGAGTATTGTTTCATCTTATTGAAAAGGGTTTTCCGGCTCACCTTTAGTTTCCTTGCAGCATCCATTCTGTTCCAATTAGTCTCCGTAAGCGCTTTGATAATGATCTGTTTCTCCGAGTGCTCAACAAGGGACTTGACGTAGCTCTCTATGCCATCTTTATCGTCGTATTGAATAGAATTTGAAGGATTCTTTTTCGCGAGAAATACCAAATCTGACGTCTCAATCCTGTTGCCAGCCATGCTGAGCATCGCCCGTTGAATCGTGTTTTCAAGTTCACGGATATTGCCGCCCCAGTCGTGAGACATAAGGACTTGAATTGCCTCAGGTGAGACTTCGCATGTGTTGCGATGAATGGTTTCTCGGTGTTTCTCGATGAAGTGCCTTGCATAAAGGGGAATGTCTTCTTTGTGCTCCCGCAACGGGGGAATCCGAAGTCTCAATACATTCAACCTGTAGTAGAGATCTTCACGGAACCTTTCTGTCATTAACAGTTCCTCAAGGTTCTTGTTTGTTGCCGCAATTACACGCACATTGACTTTTACGGCGTTTCTGCCTCCAACGCGAGTGAACTCTTTTTCCTGAAGAACCCTAAGCAACTTTGTTTGTGCATCAATCATAAGTTCACTTATTTCGTCCAGAAAGATCGATCCGGAGTTTGCTTCTTCGAACTTCCCTATCCTCTGTTCACGAGCATCTGTGAACGCTCCTTTCTCATGCCCAAAGAACTCGCTCTCAATTATGCCCATCGGTATTGAACCGCAATCCACTATCACCAGTGGACCGTTTTTCCTCAAGCTTTCGTAATGAATCGCATGGGCGGCCAGTTCTTTGCCGGTCCCGCTTTCTCCCTCAATCAAAACAACGGCATCTGTTTCTGCAACGCGTTTGATTTGTTCCCGCACTTTCTGCATAACTGCGCTATCACCAACAATTGAATCCAACCCATATCGCTTGCCGAGTTCCTTCCTGAGTTCAGTTACCTCGGCGGCAAGCTTGTAATGTTCCATAGCATGCCTAATAACCAGAAGCATCTGTTCATTGTCAAACGGCTTGGTCAGATAGTCATAAACACCATGCTTGGTCGCGTCCACTGCTGATTGGATTGTTCCGTGGGCGGTTAAGATTATAGGTACAATACGTCTGTCAAGTTGCGCCATTTGCGATATAGTTGATAGACCGTCCATACGGGGCATCTGAAGATCAATTACCGCAACTTGAGGTTTGAAATCCGCTATCTTGTTTAATGCTTCGATGCCGTCGCTTGCAGTGGCAACTTCATAGTTCTCATCCTTCAGGATTGCCGCAAGTATGTCACGAATGCGGTCTTCATCGTCCACGACGAGAACTCTCTTGCCTGTCGGGTTATCACTCATTCATGATCCATCAAATTCCTAGGAAGATTAATTGTCACATTCGTTCCCTTCCCTTCGCCATCACGAGAGCTCCTTATCTCGATTTCACCACCATGCCTGCTGACTATGCCGTAAGAAATGGAAAGACCAATCCCCGTACCGGTTTCCTTCGTGGTATAGAACGGGTCGAAAACTTTCGGCAATGCCGAAGTCGGGATGCCTGACCCAGTATCGGCAAGCAGAATCGTAACAAATTCTTCGCGGTTTGGTGTAAGGTCTGTAACTATAGTGACTTTCCCTGTTTTCTCCATGGCCTGAATGCTGTTTAGCAGAATGTTCAAGAACACCTGCTTCAGTTGTGCCCCATCTCCCTGGATATATGGATCGACCAGACGATATTCCTTGGCCACCTCAATATTGTGATTCTTCAATTCGGGATCCAACAGCGAAAGGGTCTGTTCCAATACGTTATGGAGGTCTAATGACTCAACGTGCAGTTCTGAGGTTCTGCTGAATGAGAGCAGACCTTTGATTATTTTGTCAATGCGGTCGACTTCTTCAATAATACCATCTACGAGTTTTTGCTTGTCGTCAGGCAAATCTCTCTTGATATATTGAACTGTACTTCTGATGGCAGCAAGGGGGTTCCTTATTTCGTGCGCGGCGCCTGCTGCAAGTTCGCCCACTGTCATGAGCTTGTCTGCATGGAATAGTCTTTTCAGCTTATTCTCCTGGAACTGGTAAACCATGGCATATTCTATTGCCAGTGCGCTCTGTGAAACAAGACTTACCATCAGGCTCTCATCTTCGGGAGAATATCTCCTCCGGCGGTCATCCCTTCCTACAAACAAAACACCAGTAAGTCGATTGATGACTACCAGGGGTAAGATAATTTGAATCGAAGCATCAACTAAAAGTTGCCTCCCGTTCTGACTCAAGAACTCAACAACCTGGCTTTGACGCACCACATTAAGGGAGCATCTATTAACATTAAGCCACTTGATCAGGTTATCTTTTTGTGAAAAATTAAACCTCGTCAGGAACTCAGGCCTCCCCCCCTTTGCCCTCCTCCCAACATAACGATTTGTAACCGGCTCAAATAAAACCAGGTAGACTGAGTCCGCAAGAAACATCTCAGTGAATTTCGAAGTGAAATTACTAAGAAGCTGGTCAATATCAGGGATAAGCGTGATAGATCTTAAAAATTCTTCGGGTGTGATCGACGGCGAAGTTCCATTCCTTCTCTTCCTCCGCTTCAAGGCCCTCTGTAATCCTTCTGAGATTCGCAAAGTGATAACCTATTTAATTTTTTTAAGTTAATCTTCAACTCTGAGAATCTCAACATGACAGAGGAGGAGAAATATGAGAAGTGACTTCATGATGCTGTCGGGCTTGGTCGTACACTTAACGAGCTACCGATTTGACACATAATAGGGTCATGTCTCTGCCGCTGAATCAATCCGTACGACTGCTCTAATATACCGTCGTTCTTTTACGCCTCCAGATACAACTGCCTATCCAGACTCCTGTATTGTATTGCTTCCCCGATATGTTCAGGCAAAATATCTTTGCTATTTGCAAGGTCAGCAATTGTTCTCGCCACTTTAAGTATTCGATCATAGGCCCGTGCGCTCAGTCCAAGTTTCGTGATCGCCTGTTTGAGCAGATCTTCACCTGCTTTGTCTACCTGGCAAAATTCCCTTATCTCCTTGCTTTGCATATCTGCATTTTTAAAAAGACCTTTTCGGCCTGCGAATCTTTTGCGCTGGATTTCACGCGCTTTCTTAACACGACCTCTCACACCACATGATGGCTCGCCCATCTTCTTACTCGAGAGTTCGGAATATCTTACCGCAGGCACTTCGACGTGAATGTCGATTCGGTCCAAGAGCGGCCCGCTTATTTTCGACATGTAACGTTGTATGGTGGCCGGAGTGCAGCTGCAGGTCGCGATCGGGTTTCCGAAATTGCCGCAGGGACATCCCTGCGTTGCCATTCTGCCACTTCGAAATGACCTCAAAAAAGCCACTTCTGAAAGCCTATCCAAGGGCACTCGTGACACTCGGAGACCATGTACGGAAAAGGCGGCTTGACCTTAAATTGACGCAAAAAGAGGTCGCGCACATCTTGAGAGTAAATGAAATGACAGTTGTAAATTGGGAGTTAAACCATAAAGATCCGCGAGATAAACACGTCTCCAGAATAATCGACTTCCTTGGATATGATCCCTTTATCTTGCTCTGAGTAGTGCCACATGCTGGACCCCATGAAAGCCTGGGCAATTGCAGTAATGTTTTAGCACCAAGGAGTGTTGGTTCAATTTATTGGAGCGGGTCAACCCCCCGAAAGAAATTCATGGAATCAATAAGACTCTACTTTTCGTCAAGGACAGCTCGAATTTTCTTCAGAAGTTCCAAGCGCTGGTACGGCTTCTGAATATATGCTTTCGCACCTTTCTCCATCATCTTCTGTCGTTCGCCTTCCTCCATGAATCCACTTGCAAGTATGACCTTCGTTTCAGGGTTCATCCTCTTTATGGTCTCCATTAAGTCAATTCCACCAATAATGGGAAGCCCTATGTCAGATAGCACCAAGCTTATATTTTTATGGGCAAGGAAGAGGGCGATAGCTCTCTGGCCGTCAGCCGCCGCGACTACGTTGTACCCTTCCGTGCTGAGTACATCCTCCACAAAGGCTCTGAGACCCGGCTCATCTTCTACCAAAAGTATTGTCTCTCTTCCACCCATTACTCGGGACGTATCTTCTTGAGCGGGCATTTCCGATTCGTTACCAAGCCGCGCCAAAGGAAGATAGATGTTGAACTTTGTGCCTGAGCCTTCCTTGCTGTCTACTTCTATCAGACCATTATTGCTTTGTACAATGCCATGCACTGTTGATAATCCGAGACCAGTCCCTTTTCCTTCTGTCTTTGTTGTAAAAAACGGTTCAAATATCCTCTTTTGTGTCTCCTCATTCATTCCGACTCCGGTATCCGACACGCTTATTTTAATGTATTTGTCCGATTCAGCCGATGGGAACCTGTTCTTAAGAGTGACAGCATTCACTACGGCAGTCCTGATCATTAAAATGCCACCGTCTAAATTGTTGCTATGGTGGTCGGTCATCGCATCACGGGCATTGACGCATAGGTTCAGGAGTAGCTGATAAATCTCGTAGCGGTCACCATGAACTACGGTAAGTTCATCAGTGGTTTCGATACTTATCTTTAGAGGTTTCGGGAAGGTCTCACTGATAAGGTGGTAAATCTCCGTGGCGATGTCATTAACATTCACGAAGTCTAGAACTCGATCATGCTTTCGCGCAAACATCAAAAGTTGTCGCACGAGGCCAATTGCTCTTTCGGCAGCTTTTTCGATCGAGTCAAGACCTTTGGTCAAATTTTCATTTGAGGGGATCGCTTTTCTCAGCAAGCTCACATGGCCAGTTATGATGCCGAGTATGTTATTAAAATCATGAGCGATTCCGCCTGCAAGGATTCCAATACTTTCCATCTTCTGTGATTGTCGTAGCTGATCCTCCAGACTTCTCTGTGCTGTAACGTCTCTAGCGATACCAAGCAACCCAATATGTTTACCGTCCCTTAACAAAGAAGTAGTATTAAACTCGCCTATTAGATGTTCGCCCGACTTCTTTAATATTCTATAATCGTTGACGCCAACCACTTCGCCTTGGATGACCTTTTGAAACGATGCCACTACTTTCTTGCGATCATCGGGATGGATCAGGTCTGTAATGCTTTTTCCGATCCACTCCTCGCGCTTCCAACCCGTAATAGTTTCAAATGCGGGGTTCAGGCTCTGGATGATTGCGTTCTCCGACATGCTGAAAATCGCATCTCGTGCTCCATCAACAAGACTCCTGTGCAGTTCCTCAGATCGACGGAGCGCTTCTTCAGCCTTTCTTATTTCAGTTATGTCCCGAATCATTGCAAGAACAGCCACATCTTGGTTGGTCGTCAGAGGCGAAAGCATGATGTCTGCCGGAAATTCGGTCCCGTCCTTTCTTCTTCCAAATAGCCCTAAGCCGGAAGAGAGAGCACGAGTATGAGGATGCAAGGTGAAGTCTTTCAAATGTGATTCGTGGTTTTGTTTGAAGCGATCAGGTACCAGGGTGCTGAGGGGTTGTCCGATTAGCTCACCGCGATTATATCCGAATATCTTCTCGGTTCCCGTGTTAACAAATGTGATCTTGTCCTTTCCGCTCACGATCACTACTGCATCTGGAGCACTTTCGAGGAGTCCGCGAAATCTAGCTTCGCTCTCTCTCAGATCTTCAAGCGCCATCTCTCTCATCTTTTCTGCGAGCCTGAGCTTCCGCTCCTCATCACTTTCTTTAATGGCCCTCTTTACGGCTGGCACAATCCGGGAAAGCTTTGACTTTAAGACATAATCCGTCGCACCTTCGGTGAGTGCTTGAATTGCTGCATCTTCACCGGTGATTCCTGACACAAAAATGAATGGGGTGTCAGGCGCTTTCTGCTGGGCAATTGTCAGCACTTCCTTGCCAGTAAACTCAGGAAGAGAAAAATCAGATATTATCAGATCGAAGTTCCCCTCTTCCAACGCAGCGTTGAAACTCCGTTTGGATTTCACTAGCTCTTTACTGTATTTAATGCCCCCTTCTTTTAGGAAACTGTCTATTAGAGTTGCATCTTTTGGATTGTCCTCTAATTCCAAAATTCGTAGTTTTTCACTCATCTTGGCACTCCTTTCGAGGTCACCCGGATACTAGTGCGTTCTATTCTCCAAACCGGGGCAGTTCGTTGATAATTGTGACGGCAGTGGTTTCCAAAATCGCGGAATGGTCCATCAGATTATCTTCGCGCGATTCTTGTTGTCGTCCGCGTTTTTCCTTCTCCCTAGATTGCACTCTATCCAATACCTGCCTTCAGTAAAACGAACCAACGAGTTTCTCGGATAGTTCCCTTTAACAGTCAGCTGAAATACTATTGTGATCTTGAAGATAGTGGACTATTTCTATCGTTTAGTTTGAAGCGTGAAGGTTATATCCCTGAACAATACTTCTTAGAACTACTTACGAAAATGTCGCAAAGATTAGGATATTATCAGGATGTAGGACCACAGGCTGACCTGTCACCATATTGTGCACCAATGGAAAGTCAGCGATTGGTGGGATGATCGCAAGCGTTGCGGTGCGGTAAATTATCGTAAATAATAATTTACTCGGGTTGACGCTGCTTTGACATCGCAATGGAAGCACCCCCAATACACAAAAACATTACACCGACCCCGACAAACGCAACTTGTTTGCTTAATAGGTAAGCGATTACAAATAAGATTCCGGCTCCTAGAAAAAAGATGCCGCTAAGTTTTAATCCGACAGTTTTCATTGAAGAAATTCTCTTTTGTCCCAAAAAATATTAGTTATCATAGATATTCCACAAATCGTGTACGTATGAAAAGAAAATGGATTGATCGCTATTGGCGAAACGGGCTTATGTCTTCTAGACACGACTCTTTATTATCAAAAAATATATTGGAATTAGAAAGGCGACTGAGCCATAATCGGAATACTGACGCTTATATAGTCCGCAACGAGAAGAAATGCCGAATCCTTCAGGATCATTCCCTTATTGTGAAACAAACTGTGTGTTCTGGAGGTATTTCTCCGGAACTTTTATTCCTAATGCTGAAATTGTCTTTTGATTTACAACTAGTTTGACATTGTTGCCGTCGGAAAGCAGCGAAGCGCATGCACCGGATGAAACCCACTCGGCATTCGGTGCGAAAAGAGCAATTCCATTTAAAGTCGAGTTTTTAACAAGATAATCTATTCCCACAGGATCGCTCATCGGTTCATTATTCTCAATAACCCAAAGGGCTTGTATATGATAACTATCGTTCAGCTCCCTGAATTTTTGTGGCACGTCTCTCATTTCCTCGACGTCTTCGATAACAACCTTAACGCCAACTGACGCGGAAGCTCTTTCTATCTTTGTCAAAAGCTCTGCCGTATTTGTTCTATTCTGGTTCCACATCAATCCGATCGTCTGAGTCTGGGGAATGAGCTGTTTAATCATAAAGAGTGACTGAAGGGGGGTCGCATTCGATTCGAGCGCGTTCGGCGTGTTAACGAAAGCTACAGCAATAAGAAAAACAACGACAACAGGCTTAATAATTTTGTAGAACAGATGCATCACTGACACTCTCCAAATGGTTGACCAGAATTAACCAATTTGTAAAGTACAATATGTATACCATATGTAAGCGCCAAAATTCTCAAAAAGGAGTGTGTCGGTCCTTTGAGTGTTGACCCACAATACCGATTCGGAACACATGCGGGGCAAAAGTTACCTGTATCTCTCTTTGAGTGCCGATGTAATGAGAAACTTGTGTCACACGGATTCCAGAATCTTGTAATTTGCAACTCTTCAAAGTCAAGTACACAATTCTGTAATTTTGTTAAGAGACGGGTCTTGAGCTGTCATTTGTAACAAGTTGGAACTAAAATTTGGAAAGACCTACTTTAAAAGGTAACTTCACAGCGGATGCTTGCGGGCTGACAACACCTATTTGTCAATAACCATAAGAGGATATATTCCCAAAGGATAAATGAAAAATCTTGTGGAATATTCGTATCGACATCATCAATACTCGAAGGATTACATCCACTTTGAAGTGGAATAATAGACAAATTATGTGATGTCTATGCCGTGTCGGTTGACGGTCTTCTTCTGATTTGAAAAAAGAAAACCATGGCGAAGATATCCCAGTTCATCGAGTCCCTCAACTAACAAGCGGGCGCCAAATACTTCAGGAACCTATTGCCTGCTCTGCCCTTTTCTAAGAGCACTGAAAAAGATTATAAGAGGAACCGAGGCGAGAACGTTTCCCAAGACCATGAGGATTCTCATGATGGCAAGGTTTTGGTAGTAGAAGTTTGGTTCCCAATTCAGGATTACCGATTGAAAAAGGGATACGAGCAAGTTCAACCACAACCCTATCAGCGCGTACTGGGTAGCTCTTTGTAAAGTCATAATAAGTAACCTCTTTTTATTTGATGTTTATTTCGGTTCGATTGAAAGTTCACTTTTCATTCTTGAGCCGCCGGAAGGATTTGAGTATCACATCGGCAACCGCCTGGCGTTTTTTCTTCTTCGCAAGATCCTCTCCGGACGGGCCTTCGACTTTTACCCTGTATCCCCTTACCTTCCTCTCGCGGCTTACTTCGATGTTCTCCTTTTTGAGCGAGAGGTAGGAAGTCATTTCTTCCGGCGTGAAGAAAAGGACTTTTGCCTGTTCGTCTTGCCCGAGTTGCTCGGACGCAAGAGTCTTGATCTTCTCAAGTTTCCTGCCGTCAACCGCGCACATGATTATTTCCTTATAACCGGCGCCGATGCATTTCTTCAGGTTCTCCATCTCGTGCAACTCGTCAGTAGTGCTTGAAATCTCACAGGCCGTTTTCCCGTCTTCTCTTTCGAGAAGGACATCCACCCTGCCTTTGCCATCCGGCGTCGCAGCTTCGATGGTGACCTTATACCCGTTACCCTCGGCCATCTTCTTCACGAGGTTCTGCAAATACCTGTGTTGCGTTTCCGCTCTCTCCCTGGAAGGTTCGATGGAATCAAGCAGCGACTTCCTTTCCTCCTCGGTCGGTTTCTCATGGACCGGGACGGTATCCACGGCGGGCATTTGCTTCGCAGCCTGTTTCATTTCCAGAAATTTCTTCCGCTCGTCTTCCTTTTGCCTGATCTCTTCAAAAATCTTTTCCTGCCTCTGTTTCGTATGAGAAGTTAGTTCGTCCCTCCGGACAAGGTACTTGCCCCCGAACGGGAAGCCATCAAGCATTTCGTGGTACTCGTCTTCCCCCATCTCCGCGGCCTCCCACGGCTCGGCAATGTCTGCCGTCTGAATCGAGATCAGCCCGCCCTGAATCTTGTGCTTCACGTAGCAGAACCGCGGCGGGAGGTCCTGGAGCTCCTCCGTTTTCCTTTCCCACTCTTCCGAGTAGCTCCAGTACACCGGGCTCAAATCATGGCCTCCCCCTTTGATCTCCTTGCCCGAGTACCTGAAAGCTTCCTTGGCGAGCAGTGAGGCGTCCTGTCGGTTAAGCCTGAAATAGACCTGTATGCCCGCATTGCCGAGTATGAGGCTCCTCAGTTCTTCGGAAATCTGTGCCAGCGTCTGGTGTGCCATGATGAGCGAAAGACCGTACTTCCTCGCCTCTGAAAGGATCAGCGAAAAGGACTCGGTCGCGAAGTTCTGGAACTCGTCTATGTAGAGGTTGAAAGGGACTCTTCTCCTTTGGGATACGTCGCCTCTTGAGAATGCCGCCATCTGAATCTTGCTCAATAACAGGGCTCCCAGAAGATCGGCGGAATCCTTCAGCCTTCCCTTGTCGAGCTTGATGAGAATGATTTTCTTCGAGTCGATTGCATCCCTCACGTTGAACGAGCTTTGAGGTGCGGAGAAAATCTGTCTTATCCTTTCGTCTGAGAGCAACGCATTAATCTTGTTCATTACTGGCTCAGTCCATGTTACCTGCGCACGGTCTGTCATCGCCTCGAATCTCATGAAGTACTCACGTGCGACCGGATGAGCCACGTTCTTCAATACGGATTCCCGGAAGATCCTTCTCGAAAGAAAAATAGGAAGTTCGACAAGGGTATATCCTGTCTCGCTCAAAGCGATCATGGAGTTGCGCATCAGGTCTTCCATCCTCGCCCCCCACGAGTCCGACCAGGTCTTTCTGAAACTGCTGACGAGTTCGTTCACCTGTTCGGAAACAGCAACCCCTTCTTGTCGTTCCAATGGATTGAACGTGACCGTGGAATCTTCATTCGTGGGATCGATCAGAATGAGCCTCTCGGTAAGTTCCTCATCCTGGTACGTGTTCGCGATGAACCCCTTTATGTCCTCCACGAGATCACCGTGAGGGTCTATGACGCCGAATCCGTTCCGGTCCCTGATATCCTGGCTGATCAGGAATTCAAGGAACTTGGTCTTTCCCGCCCCCGTCGCGCCGATGACGTACATGTGCGTCGTGCGGTCCCGTTGGTTTATCTTCGCCATCTGGTATTCATTCCTGTTTTCGGAATAGAGCCACCCCAAGTCTAGTGTCCCGGGAATATCTTCATATCTTATTTTCGGTTCTTGTTCACTCACTACGGTAATCACATCCGAACGACGGCGTCTTCCTTCGCCGAGAAGCAAGTCGAGAAATTTTTCAACGAAACTCAATTTATACCTCCTCAATCCCCTGTCAGGAAGCTGCCGCTATAAAACTCTCTCATGAGATTCCCAGAAATCCTCTCGGCTTCGTATCGAGCTTCGAGGGGTCCATACCTGAAGCGAACATGACCTTCTCAAGGGCTTTCATCAGGCAGTGATGCGCGTTTGTCACATAGGCGGTAAGGTCCTGCTGATCGAAAACATTGAGATCGTCCATGTCCTTGGGTATTGAAATCGACTTGGCGAAAAGCGAGGCAAGAACCTGCCAGAAGGTGGGCCTGCACGTGAGGTACCACGAGACATCGAGGTTCTCGCCGTAGTCCCTGGCGTTCACGAAAACCTGGTACGGTCTGAGCGTTAAGCTCCGCATGTCGGTCGCGACGAGGAACGTCCTGTCGTTACCCATCATGCCCGTCATTATGCCCGTTGAAATCCGTCTCTTAGCAAGTTCGAGCGACGGCACTTTGCTTTCATTGAGGAACTCCACCGTGGTATTCAAGACCTCGCCTCCCTTGCCGTTCGCCTTCTCGATAAGAGCCGACCACTTGTCTATCACCTGGTCCTTCCGCAGGACATCCGGCAGCATCGCGATGAAAACCGTGAGCACTATGATCACGACCCCGGTCTCGATGTACGATCCCCCCGATCCGGCGCCGAGAAGCCTCGCGACGAATACGCCGAAAACGAACATGAGTATCCCGGCCCAAAAGAATATCCGAAGAATGGAATTTGCCATAGTAACCTCCGTAAAAGTTAAAACAGTTAACCGAATCCGCTCGTGTACATCGCGAATGACCAGACGCTCTGGATCAATTTAGGCATTCGACATAAATACTAAAACATAATTGATCTCCATGGTGGGACTAATTGCCGGAAGAGGCAATTTTTCCAGCCTTATTTGTGCATGCTCGATTTTTTATTCTAATAACATGGAGAAAAGGATGAGCAGAAGGATACCGAACCTTCTCAAGAAATACCGGAGGGTCAGGGGCCTGAAGCAGAAGGAGGTCGCGAAGATATTAAACCTGAAGAGTCCGAGTCGAATCTCCCGCTGGGAGAAAGGGACTTGTCTTCCGACCCTCGTCAATGCTATCCGCCTTTCGGTCGTGTACAGGGTCATGGTCGATGCGATCTTCTCGGATTATATCCGCTCCCTGAGGGAAGAAATCAGGCACCGGGAAGACGAGATTATGAGACATAAACCGGCAAACAAGCATGAATGACGAGACAAGAGATCGCGGGCTGAGAATCATGAGAGCCGGAAGCTGGTACTGGACAGACAAAGCCGTTATCCAAGAATACACGCGCAAGGTCGGGATCCTCGCCGTTGCAGTGTACCACCTGCTCGCCAGCATGGCCGACGAGAAACAAAGTTGTTACCCGTCGCAGAAATACATCGCCGACAGGCTCGGCTGCTCAAGGTGGTCAGCGAACCGCGCGGTCGGGAAACTCGCCGCAAACGGGCTCGTAGGGGTAGAAAAGACGGTAGCGCGGCGGAACATCTACCGCCTCATTCCCCTTTCAGTGTCACCTGATCACACAACTATGTTGGATAAAGGCAACTCGGATGTTGGAAACGGGAACACAAACAACAAACAGGAACAAGATATTAATAACAATACGTTTGTTAGTGTGCAGAAAGAAAATACGACGGATAAACACGACGACGAGGCGCGAATCGAGTTATTAGCCAAAGACCTGTCCCAAGCTCTCGATGATCGGAGCCATTACTCGACATATCTTTCATACGCCCGGCAGTACCCGGAATCATATTTAAGAAGAGTCCTTGCGGAAACAAAGATGACGCCGGACGCCAGAATCAGGAAAAGCCGGTCGGCGCTTTTCAATTACCTCGTGTACCACTATGCAAAACACTGAAGAAAGGATAATGGCCGTGAATCCGGGCTCGCGGTATATGGGATACGCCGTTTTCATCGGCACCGAGCCGTACGATTGGGGAATCAAATCGTTGAAGGGACGGTCGTTCGAAGAACGTAAAAGGAAGTTCGAGCATTTCCTTTCCGATATCGCCGAGAGCTACGCAATCAACTCGCTGGCTATCAAGTCACTCCATCCGGCCAGGAGTTCGACGAATCTGGACCGGATGGCCGCATTCGTCAAAGAATGGGCAAAGAGAAAAGGAATCAGTGTCCACGGCTATTCCGCGGAAGAGATCGAAACCTCAAACTCAGTACCGGGCCGGTTGAACAAGGCCAAGCTCATGGAGGCCGTGGCGACATGCTACCCTTTCCTATACCACGATCTGGAAAACGCTCGAAAAAAGAGGTTCCCGTATTTGGTCCGCATGTTCGAAGCCATCGCATTGGCTATGAGTTATCTCAGCGATCTGGAAAAACAAAAAGGTCGGAACAGAATTTCAATTAATCATGAAAACGCAAAAGAATAAAAGAATCCTCGCAATCGATCCTGGTACGCATTACATGGGCATCGCCGTGCTCGACGGTGCGAAATTGGAGTACTACGGGGTGAAAACGCTACCGAGGCAAAAATCATTGAAGGAACAGCTTAAGGAAGGGCGTAAGGTCGTCAGATCACTCATCGACGATTTCGACCCCGCGACACTGGTCATGGAGAAGACTTTCTTCGCGAACGATATGAACGGAACTCTCCTCAATTCCTTCGTCCGTGGAATCGGCGCGATAGCAAGGAATAAAAGGCTGGGCATCAAGGTCATAGCGACAAACACTGTTAGAAAGATCGTGTGCAAGAACGGTAAAGCAACAAAGCAGGATGTGGCGAAGGCAATCATCAGTCTTTATCCGGAAATGTCGCCGTATCTCTCTTCCGACCGGAGGTGGAAGGAGAAGTTTTATTACAATATGTTCGATGCTGTGGCGTTGGGAGTGGCGGCGTTACATAGTGCCAAATAAAACCTTTAGAATAAAAAGAGGCCCGACCTCGGAAAAAAAATCGGACCTCAAATATGGTTAGAAAATTACGACGAATATTCTTACTTCATTAACAACATCTTCCGGACTTGATTAACTCCGGGTGCCGTCAAACGGTAGAAGTATATTCCGCTGGCGAGATTATTACCGTCGAACTGTTCATTGTGCACTCCCGCTTCTTCATCTCGATCCACCAGGTTCGCTACTTCCCTTCCAAGCACGTCATAAATCTTCAAAGTCACGTGCCCCCTTGCAGGAAGATTGTAACTGATTACCGTTGTCGGATTAAAGGGGTTCGGATAATTAGTCATCAGCCCATTTTGCATAGATACTTCAGCCGCTGAACTATCGCCATTCTGTCCTATGGTCATATTAGGCATCATCGCTGTCTTCGGATCAACATAGATCGTAAATGCCTGCTTCGCATCGGATATCTCCACTGGCGTTGATAAATCCGCATTTCGTTCCACTTCTTTCAGAATTGTAGAAGCTTTACTTAGATTGTTCTCAGCATACAACGCGATATAGAAATTGTTTAGCTTCGCTCTGATCGCTAGTGGCGTATTGGGGTTGGCATCGATAATGCTTTCGTTTACTAGTTTTGCAGAACTGACATCGCCACTCCGGAGATACAAATACGATAGAAGTAGGTTATGTTCCTTCGCCGCTTGTAATGGCAGTGATTTGAAGTATTGAATTATGCCTGGTGTAGTTTCGCTATCGGCGCACGCATAAAGCTCAACATAAGCCCGCTGATCGTCAGGGTGTCTGCTCAAATAAGACATGAAGAAATCCCTTGCGTCACCATGATTGTTCTGTTCCAGCAAAGCTATTCCAGGGGAAAGAGAATCTGTAGGAGTTGATTGACCGGTCTCTGAACTTATTGCTGGGCTTTGAGACCCTGAGTGTGAAATATTCGCCAAAACTTCACCCTTCTTGACTCCACCGCCATTAGGTGGCGATTGAATAGATGGTATCGCGATGCTTGCCCAAGGATCTGTCGTAATATATATATCGTCGTATACGTGCGAACCAGAGCCGACCTGTATCACGGCATTGTTGGGATTTCCACCATTCCAGTATACTGCTTCCACATCCGGCGTGCTGACAGTGCTCCCATCGGCATTAAGAGAGACATCAACTGAGTTATTGTGAATGCTGTTGCCAAAGTAATACTCGGCGGGAGGTGTTTCATAATCCCCGATATGCGGAAAACTTTGCTCGTAAATCATGAGTCCGTAAAGGCAATGCGTGATCCGGTTATTCCTTCCGTCATCCCTAACGTTGTAAAAAAATGGAGACGCACCCCAGATGGCAGCTATTCCCCAGTTGTAGTAATCGACATCATTCTGTCCGACATTACCGTTTGCACCGGAATATAATATCCCCGCTCCTTGCTGATTTTGGTTCGTTTTGTAAATGGTGTTATCGTTACAGTTAACCGTGGATGCGAGAGCATAGATTCCATGATTGACGTTTGAATTGACAATCGTGTTGCCAACCGCCGATGAACCGGTGGATTCATAGAAATATATGCCGTGGCCTGAGTTGTTTGTGATGGTACAGTTCTGGATGGTAACATTATTCGCACCGGTTGAATAAACTTCGGTTCCGTATTGAATGTTTGCATAACATATGCTGGAACCATTTGCGTACGAACCATTTAAGGCAATTACTCCCCAATCGCCGGCCGAGGGCGAAGATAAGCTTGAAGTGAAAGTTACGGGCAAACCTGGCGACCCTTGAACATTCAATTCCCCATTCGCAACCAAGCTGTAACCATGCCCCGCGTTGAACACGACATTTGTTCCAGGGTCTATCGTAAGGGTGCAACCAGTATTTATCGTGACCCCGCTGTTCACATAGATAGCTCCCGACCAACCTGTATTTCCGCTTATCGTGGATAGGGCTGTAGAAACAGTTACGGGCTGGGAATCAGATTCTCCACCGCAACCATCTCCCCTAGGAATGTTGACGGCGCCTACTTTATAAGTGGCCGGTAAAGATGATAAGGCATTGGGATCAGTATAAGATGTAGCTGAAGTACTGGGATTTGCAATGATGGTACCATTCTTATACAATTCCATTTCATCCGGAAGGCATCCGCCTACACCGGGAGTCCAGTTTAAGACAACGTTCTGACCGATGATCGTCGCGGAAAAATTAGTCGGCATAGGAGGTGGGGTGTTTACAATGCCAGTAGTTTGGTAAATCTCGGCCACGGCGGCAATATCGTCTGACGCTAAGTTCCTCTTTGCTTGGCCGGTAGATAGCTCATAATACATAACGTCATTCGTCCAAGTACGGTTGTCGGCAAGGTCAAGCCAGTGACCTAATTCATGAATTATGTCGGATGTCAAATCGTAACATCCGTTTGTAACAGGGGTACTCGTGCTAGTATACCAAGAAACACCCAAGTGATTTGTTATCTCGGTTACCATTGCAGAAAGATAATAGTATTCTGTCTCATCAATCTGCACTGTAGTCGTGTATTCCGTTGTACTAGCAAGGATGACACGTTGTTGGGGATCCAAACCACAATCCCCTACATAAAAATAACTATAATAATTCTGGTCATTATCGTATACAAACCCGATATATGGTACACCCTTACTCGTTACGGCTTGGGTGTTCCAAACAGTTACAGCAAGTGAAATTGCGGCATGGTACGCGGACGGGATACTACTATCCTCGTAAAATGGTATGTTTGTTGGATATTCCCACATAAGCGGCGGATCATCCAAGTATGTATCCTGAGCATAACTAGCTTGACATAGTAGGACAAGAGAAAATATAGCAATAAGAGTTTTCATCTGCGACCTCCTTCCTAAGGTTTATCAACAATTTGTGCAACTTGTTTTATTTCCGATTTAAGTTTTTCCAATGGAATATTGCGTCCATAATATCTAACGGCCGAATCCTTTATTTGGAATTTGTTATTAAACATTACAAAATAAGACGGATTGGAAAACTTCAACATCGCTTTTTTGAAAGTTGATTTGTAAATGGCTGTAAGATAGGGATGGCCCTCAATGTTGTCAGCGAAAAAAACAGATGTCTCTCCTATCTTATACCGTGCGTCTGTCGCACTCTCTTTGGTTACTGTAATCTTTGCACCTGCAGGGGAATGCGGTGCGAATTTACTTTTCAACGAGTCGTCGGTCACTGAACCACTTTGTCTTAGGAGTTGTATCGTATCACTCAGTTGCTTTGGTCCTCGCAAAATTTCGATGATTTGTACATTCACTTTTGAATGGAAAGGCTCGGTTGACGAACCAGGCATATCCACGATGCCAAGAACTTTTCCAATAAACACGAGATCTGAGGTTGCCGCCTGACATCTTTCATCTTCGATTCCTTCACCCCGGCCATTTCTTGAAAGATAATCATGTACATCAACGCCAATTGCTTGAAGATTTTCTAGCATTTGGGGCGTAATGTTCGCTCTTTGTAGCAATACGTTTGTTGTTGAGTCGAGCGATGCTTGCCTAGAATTACTTTCTGTTCCAAGCGAATTTGTTCTATTCCCCTGTTGTGCGAAAGCCGTAGTTGCAATAAAAATTGCTGTTACAGCCCATGAAAAAAGCCGATATCTGTTCATTGTATCTTCCTTTCTTAAGATTTCCAGTACTAACTTTGTTTACCGCTTACCGACAAGTTTCCACAGCGATTACCATTCGTCGCTCTCAGTCCCTTGCTGTTCGTGTTAACGAGACTTGATTGCAAGAAAATCAAAACTGGTTTTTCTGCTTCATTACGATGATCCATCCTCCTTTCGAGCGATTCAATTTTATAACTTTCCCTTGCTAACAAATCAACTAAGCGTTCACTTCTTTTGAGAAAAGACTTTTGGGGCTCGGTCGACAACACCCAGACTTGTTTGAGGCCGGAGAAGAGCAATTTCCGTGACAATAATTGTCTCATTCGATCCTACTCGCATTTGTTTACTATTTCTTTGTTGCACACGCCAATTAACCTGTAGTTAAACAAGAAATTTAACTCTAATTAATCGAGAATGATTACTTCCGCAATATCGTTTAATCAGAAACTATAACATCAACTTAATACATCTTTTCGACTAAGCTTTGACTTTGGTCGACTTCAACCCACCCGACAATTTGTCACGGACCATGCAGCACAAAGCCTGTGCCGTTCTTTTCAGCCCCAAACATTGAAATCTGAACGGTCAATTTCATGATTGAGTACGTCATTACCACCATGTGGGTAACCGCTTGTCCACCTGACCATAGATGACAATTTTGCGTCGTGGATACTCTCACATTTATCCAAACCGACCTATTGTAAAAGTTATTTGGCCCTCTAAGGAAATCATGACATCACTCTAAACCAAGCGGCATCAATCCACAATTTTTTCTAGATGCCGCATCGCCGAATGTTTCGATGCCCCTTCCCCGGGACAAATTTGATACTACTTCATGAGCACCATTTTCTTCGTCTCAATAGAATTCCTTGCTTCTAACCTGTCGAAATAGACACCGCTCGGGAGGCTACTCGCGTTGAAAATCACAGAATAGTCCCCCGCAATCTGACGTTCGTTCACCAGCGTTCTCACTTCCCTGCCGAGAATATCAAAGACTTTCAGAGTTACATAACCATCTGCTGGTAATTGATAGCTGATCATTGTTGATGGATTGAATGGGTTGGGATAATTCTGTGACAAGAGGAAACGATTCGGTAAAGAGGAAAAATCCTTCTTAACGGACAACACGGCCAGAGTGCTCTTATACAATCCCCCTCCGAGAGTACCGGCATACAGGTAACCGTATCGATCAGTGCATAGCGAGGAAATGTATAAGCCTTGAAGGCCTGCGGTGATCTGCTCCCAACTTTCACCATAGTCCGTCGAGCGGAACACTCCGCTTTTATATGTACCCGCAAAAAGCTGGCCGTCGCTTCCGGTTGCAAGGGCGGTCACTTTATCGTCAAGCTGTGTTGTGTCGGCGGGTGAGAACGTGGCGCCCTTGTCCGTCGAACGGAATACCCCTGCCCAGGTCCCTGCGAAGATGCCGCCGTTCGCGACAGAAGCCCATGTGTTTATCAGCATGTTTGAGTTGCCTGTGGATACAGCATTCCAAGATTGCCCATTGTCGGATGATCGCTCGGCGCCACCGGAATAAAAGGATGCAAAGAGGTAACCGCTTAACGAGTCGTAAAAGACGGAGGTAATGTCTGCAAGCTCCGATCCTTGATAGTTTTGAATTTGTCCGAAAGCTGAAGAACCAATATACCACCCGTTCGCATCTATTTGATGGAGTCCGTCGCCAAATGTTCCGGCCCATACGGTTTTGGTGAGAGGATTGTACGTAAGGGCCATAATGGGCACCGTGGCGCCCGTGTAATCGTAGGTGGTGTACTGGGTCGACCATGTTTTTCCGGTGTCTCCCGACACAGCAACTTGATCATATCCTCCGGCAACTATGTATCCCGATGGAGAAATACAAATCGGGTTGCCGCCTCCGGCATCCGGTACGCCGGAACTTGCCGACTGAACCCAAGAGGCACCGCCGTCCGAAGTATAATAAATCGTCGGGGCACGCACGAAGACATAACCTGCATTGCTGGCCGCAATTGAAAAGACGTACGCGGCCGGTTCGCTGGTCTTTTGCCAGAGATCGGTCTGAGAATTCGCAATGCAGGGAATCATCGCCGCGAAAAACAAAATGCACTTATTCAAAACCCTTAGAGAAAGTATCTTTTTCATTCTACATCTCCCATCGTTGTCTTTTTGTAATCGCCAAAGAGAGCCCTTTAAAGGGATTTATCGATTTGCTCGTACAGCCAGTTTTCGAGATCAGTTACTCTCTCCTTGTTGTCCTGGCTGACATCGTGCCACGCCATAGCCTCGGAGGAAGATTCGAGCGTGCATATCACCGTTAGTTTAGATCTTGCAGCATCTACGTTCTGGATGGTGATATTGTATTTGTATCTCGTGTTGAGAGAAGGCATCCCCGGTACGAGGTTTAGTTGAGTCGGACCCTGAACGTAGTCAGTGTTGATGTTCCCGCCCGACTTGTCCGACGAAGTGATATTTATCCTTTGTGTGAGAAGGGTGGTTCTCACTGCGTTCCATAGCGTGTCGAGGGAGATTGGGTATTCGGTCTTAGGCTGGAATCCCTTGTCGGGCTCAGGGAACGTCGCAGAACCGATACTGACACAGCCTGAAATATAAAATCCTCCGATAAGAAGGATTAACGATATAACTAAAGCTTTCATCTGAAACCTCACTTTCGTTTGTTCTTGATACTTCGACATAATCCTATCCTCCGTTAATTTTTGATTGGATATTTGATAAACTATTTCCATTCCGAAGCAGACGTTTTTGTTCGTTCTTTCGCTCTTGGTGTTGATCAGCACTCGAAGACCCTTCCGCGTGCCAGTACTGGCCAACGGCGCTCAATTCTCCGCGAATAAGTTCCTCTATCTGTTTCAGGCGTCTCTTGCTTTTACGCTGCCCGTGGCGAAGCATGACAACATACCTTGGCGACAGGCCGAGCCGCCTCGCGACCTCGGACCAGTTTATCAAGTCTCCGACGCTTCCTTTTTTCATCTGATCTTTTTGCATAAGGTACTTTGTTCTTAAATTGGAACAACATAATACCACCGAAGGTAATGTTATTGCTGTAAATAATCAATAGATAATACAGAAAATTTATGACAACAAACAAAGAAGATGTCGGAAAAAGACTGAAGGAGTTTTCAGCGCGATTCAAAAGCCAGACCGAATTGGCTCACGCCCTTGGCATGAAAAAACACCAGCAGCTTTATCCTTACCTGAACGGTAAATCCTTACCCGGTTTCGAGATCATCGCGAAGCTCCGTGATCTCGGATGCGATCCGAACTGGCTCATTGCCGGAGAAAGCGGAGTCCCTCAGGCTCCAATTTGGGAAGCGGAGAGACCCACATACGAATCCGATAAGATGAGAAAAGAGATAGAGACGGAAATCGACAAGGTGGTCAAGATGGTTCAGATATCCTTCGGTGTGATGAAGCCTGTCCAAGCCCGCGAGCTACGCGAAGCCCTGAAAAGATGGGCGATAAAAAGATATTGGACCGAACACGAAGGAATGGAGAAAGTCGCAAAGAAGGGGGCAAGAGAAAAATGAAAAGAATCCTGCCGCTCCTAGCTGTGATCACTCAGATTTGTTATTCACAGGACACCACGATAAGCCACACATACTACACTACGGTGTTCAGTGAGTCTGAACATATTCCAGTGGTGGTGAAATGGTGGCTCACAAGGGAAATGGTCAGCTGTTCAAACCGAGCGAAGCGGACTAACAAGTTCACTGCCGATCCCGACTTGAGCCAGTTCACGAATCTCAATAAAGATTACGCTAGATCAGGTTACGACCGAGGGCATAATTTGAGTGCGGAGGATAATGTGTGTAGCGCGACTGGGATGAAAGAATGTTTCTACTACTCAAACATGTGTCCACAGACTCCTAAGCTCAATCGAGGTGTCTGGAAAAGTCTCGAGACATATTGCCGCAAACTTGCAAAGCAAAATGATAGCTTACTGATCTGGTGCGGATCCGTGTGCACGTCAAGTACATCGATTGGTAAAGATAAGGTTGCAGTACCTGACTATTGCTGGAAGATAGTGTATATCAAGAAGACCGGCGAAACTCAGGCTTATTCTTTTAAGAATGACATATCAGAAGCGAAGCCGATTTCAAATTATGAAGTAAGCGCAGATTCAGTGGAGCATTTGAGCGGATTGAAGTTTAAAGTAAGTAAGTAGAATCCAGCAATATCCTACAAATGTTACCATCCCATTCTGAATGAACATGAGCCTTCAAGGAATAAATTTCTATTTTAGAAACTGCAATCATAAGTTTGACATGCGGCGTAAAAATTTTGATTTAGAAAATCATGGTAAGTATATTAAAGCGATGAACGGCAGGGCGAAAACCAAGCTCTTTGAGATCAGGGGACCTCAAAAGCGAGTGGATGGAATTCCAGTCTTCTAAAATAAAAACGCCCCGGAATAACCGGGGCAAGGCAAAAAGCCTACAGAATAATCTTTATTGTAGTAAGCTTTCGGTTATATTCTACGTTTTCTTTTTCATTAAGTCAAGCATCAAATTAGTTGCTTATGAATTGTATTGGAGGCTTTCGTGTCAACTACTCTCGGATTAGATCTTGGAACAAATTCTATCGGATGGGCATTGGTTGAAGACGACAAGAGAATTATAAAAAGCGGTGTCCGCATTTTTCCGGTCGGTGTTCAGGAAGAGGATTTTCAGAAAAACGGTAAAGAAGTTTCAAAGAATATCGCTCGTCGAATGGCACGTGGTGCTCGTCGGAGGAGGTTTCGTTTCAAGTTAAGGCGAGAAAAGCTTATGAAGTTGCTCGCTTCTACCGGAATGACACAGGCAAATGAAGAATTCTTATCGACAAGAGAATTATACGAGCTAAGAGCAAAAGGGCTTGATGATAAGTTGTCCCCGACAGAGTTTGGCCGCATCCTTCTCATGCTGAATAAGCGACGCGGCTTCAAGAGCAATCGCAAGACGGCAACTGACCCTGACAAGAAAAAAGAGGAAGGCATTGTAAAAGAAGAAATTTTCCAACTGCAAAAGCAAATCGATGAATCGAAGGCCCGAACTGTCGGAGAGTATTTCTTCTCATTATTTGAAAGAGCAGACAAAGAGAAGAATTGGCCCAATGAGAATACCCCAATCGAAAGAATCAGAGATCGTTTTGTGGGGAGAGAGATGTATGAGAAAGAATTCGATTTGCTTTGGACAAAACAATCTCAATATTATCCCAATGTCTTGACCAAAGAATTGAAAATGCTTATTGGAGCAGAGACTATTTACTATCAGCGGAATCTCAAATCACAGAAAGGTCTTGTCGGGAAATGCCGGTTTGAACCAAAGAAGCGATGTGCTCAGCGAAGTTCAATTGAGTTTCAGGAATATCGTATCTGGCAGCAATTATGGATGGTACGATTTGCCTCAGGTGATCGGATTGGCCAAGAACTAACCGCAGAAGAGAAGCAAAAAGTATGCTCGGCCTTGATGAGGACACATAAGATGACCGAAGCAAAATTGAAAACCCTCCTCAATATATCAAGGCACGAACATTTCAACGATGTGTTCGACCTAAAAGGTAATCGCACCAATTCTGATTTGATCGAAGCGGTTGGCGAGAAACTATTCGACAGCTTGAATGATGCCCAAAGGTTTGAGCTATGGCATATCCTGACGTATTCAGATAACACCGAAAAGCTCAAACAGATTGTGCAGAATAAGATTGTAAAAGGCATACTTCCCCCGCTGACTGATGAACAGATCGACACCTATTCTCGGATCAATCTCGAAGAGGGGTTTTGCAATCTTTCTAAGAAAGCATTGAATAAAACGATTCCTTACTTGCGGGAAGGATCGGGATTGACCGAATCCGTTGAAAAGGCAGGATATGATCCGACTAGAAAGATTGTGAAAGGCAAAGCGGAGGAAGTAAGCAAAGTACCGTCCCTTGCTCCCAATGAGCTTCGCAATCCGATAGTCCAGCAAATGTTGAGCGAGACGTTTCGTGTTGTAAATGCGATCATCAAAGAATACTGCAAGCCTGACATGGTGCGCATCGAGCTCGCAAGGGAGCTAAAAAAGCCAAAGACGAAACGCGAAGAGGCACGAAACAATGCAATTAAGAAACGCAGCCAAAGAGAAGAATATGCTGAGTTCTTGAGTAAAAAATTTGGGCAGCGGATTGAACCAAATTCACCCGAAGTAAGAAAGTACGAGCTTTGGCTTGAGATGGGATGCGAGGATCAGTCGCTTGACGATCTAAAATCCTTTATGAGAAACGGAAAAGTGACAGATTCCCTAAAATACAAATTATGGAAAGAATGCGGGCGTATTTCTCCCTATTCGGGAAAAGTTATTCCATTGGCAAAGCTGTTCAGTCCTGAGATTCAGATTGAGCATATACTACCATACAGCCAGACGATGAATAACGAATTCGGGAATCTGTGTCTGTGCGAGGCTGACATCAACAAGAGGAAGGGTGATAAACTTCCTTATGAGTACTTCGAGTCCATCGGCAAAATCGATGAGTTCAAGAGCAATGTTTCACGCCTTCAAAACGATGGAAAAAGAAAACGGTTTTTGGCGAAGGAGATACCAGAGGATTTCCTCAACAGTCAATTAACCAATACGAGTTATGCCGCAACGGATCTTGCGTGGAGACTTTCGTCCGTGTTTCCACCGATTGTAAAGGGAGATAAAGAAAGTCCTCGTGTGCAGGTTGTCAATGGCCAAGCAACGAGCGACCTCAGGCGGTTATGGGGACTGAATAGCATCCTTTCAAACGGGGACGTTGATACAAAGAATCGCAGTGACCACCGCCATCATTCAATTGACGCAATTGCCATTGCTTGTACAACACCGGTGGTAATACATACACTTTCAAGTGCAAGCAAGTTTAATATGAAAGGCCGGTTGACAAATGACGATATCAAAGAGCCATGGAATGGATTTAGAGATAGTTGTTATGAATCAATAAACTCAATCATAGTTTCATATCGCAATCAAAAGCGACTCGTCGGGAAAAAGCCGAACAAAATTCAAGCAAAGGATTTAAGTAAATATCCTGACGGTTTTATCCGGAAAAACACGATTACTATTCGCGGTGCTATGCATGAGGAAACAATTTATGGCTCAATAAGTATGAATAATGAGCAGCAATTTGTGACGCGCTGGCCTTTGGAGAAATTCACAGATGAAAAACAGCTCGATAAAATAGTTGATTCTAAAGTTCGTGAAGTTCTTAAGAAACGGGTAAAAAAGTTCGGTACCATAAAGAAAGCATTTGAGTCTAATGAAAAAGACCCCGTGTTGATGTATTCCAAAAAGGGGAAGAAGATACCAATCAAAGGTGTCCGAGTAATAAATGTCGGGGAACATCTTGCGGAAATTAGGAAGGGCGCTTTTGTTGAGACAGGGAACAACTACGCAATTGCCATCTATGAAGACACAGAAACAAAAAAGAGGACATTCGAAACGATTTCGTTCTATATCGCAGTTCAACGTTCTCTTCATAATGAGCCGATCGTCAAACATAGCATGGGCGGTAAGCCTCTCCTTTTCGCCCTAAAGCAACGCGATATTGTTGTGCGTTACGATAAGCATCCAGACGAAATTGACTGGAGCAGCATGGACTATTTGAGAAGCAGACTATTTCGAGTTAGAAAATTTGACGTAAAAGGGATTATCTATCTTGATTATCTTTATGCCGCTAAATTGGACGACAAAATTGATAGGAACACTCTTTTCTTCCAAATGCGTCCTAATACATTCAACTATGTAAAAGTCGAAGTAGACCTCTTGGGGCGCATATCAAAGGAAGAAGGCGCATGATCAAGCGTACCATCGGCATAAGTCAAAAGGCGTACATCTTCCACAAAGATGAACAATTGCACATTAAGATGGAAGAAAACGAGCCGACAATTCCTATCGAAGATATTGGTGTCGTGATCCTTGAAGATCATCAATCGACTATTTCAGTCTCAGCATTGAATGCTTTGATGGAAAACAACAGCGTGATTATCGGGTGCGATAAAAAACATACGCCAAACAGTATAATGTTCCCAATTTCAGCAAACGTCCTTCATACCGCGGTGTTAAAGACCCAATTGAAAGCATCGGCACCTTTAAAGAAACAGCTTTGGCAACAAACCATAAAGTCAAAACTGATTAATCAAGCTACGGCTCTCCGTTCAAGAGGAATAAATACGAAGCCTATGGAGCTTTGGGCAAAGAAAGTTCGATCAGGCGATCCGAGTAATTTTGAGGGGAGAGGAGCGGCTTATTATTGGAGGCACTTTTTTTCGTTAAAAGACAAGTTTATACGCGATCCTGAAGGCGAAGGACTAAATAGTGCGCTTAATTATGGCTACGCTATTCTCCGTGCCGCCATGGGTCGCGCGATTGTCGGGTCGGGGCTTCATCCATCTATCGGGCTTCACCATAAGAATCAATACAATCCATTCTGTCTTGCCGATGATCTGATGGAGCCGTACAGACCGTTTGTTGATTTAAATGTCTTACAGCTATATGAACAACAAGGAACACAAATGGAGCTTACGACCGAAAACAAGAAACAGCTTCTTTCGATTCTTTCCGTTGACACGTTTGTCGGAAATGACCGTAAACCATTGATGCTTTCGTTGACAACAACAACAGCATCGCTGGTGCGTTGCTTTGCAGGAGATTCTAAGAAGATCATGTATCCAGAATTGCAGACTGGCATCGATTAAAATCGAAGCCTTGTTAGACCCGGGCCCCAAAGGGTTCGCATTTCCATGGGTCGTCCAATTTATTGAATGATAATTTAATGTGACAGTAATTCAATTCTTATGCGACTAAACGAGTACAGAATAATGTGGGTAATGGTTTTGTTCGACCTTCCGACGGAAACTCCGAGGGAGAAGAAGGCGTATGTGAGATTCCGCAAAAGCCTCCTGAAAGACGGGTTTGACATGTTTCAGTTCTCGATTTACGTAAGACATTGCATGAGCCAGGAAAATGCCGAGGTACACACGAATAGAGTCAAAAGCTGTTTACCAAAGAAAGGTAAAGTCGGGATTTTTAGAATCACCGACAAACAATTCGGGATGATGGAAATTTTTGAAGGAAAAGAGCTTCAAGACATACCACCCCCACCGCAGCAATTGGAAATATTTTAGAAATCCGAAAGAAAACGAAATCGAAAAGCCCATCCATAAACTAAGGATGGGCTTTTTTGTTCTTTGAAAATTAGCGTAAGCCATTATCTTTCAATGAATTGTTCTATGGTACATTCAAAGAACATTAATCAAAGAAAAATCTGAAAGCAAACTACAACCCACCAATATCTAGAACATCCAAAGTATCTATTCAAAGAACATTAATCAAAGAAAAATCTGAAAGCAAACTACAACTGTGACGTTCTTATAGTTTATTTCACCAAAATGTTACCCAGGTTTTTTGATTTAAGATTCTTTCAACTTCGAAATTGGGCGGTGTGCCATCAGACCCAGTAATGCCCGCCGCCGCCGCAAGTGTGTTTAGAACAGGTGCCCATCTTTGGGCCTCCTTCTCAGAATTAGTCGCTATGGCCAGGAGTCCTCCCTTAAATCCGTCTTCGCCAAGAACTGCCGCGAACTCATCAAAGTATCCTCGAATTCGTTTCAAAGTATCACTATTATCTACGGTTTCATTTGTCGAATCTTTTGCATCACCACAAAACAAATATTGACCTGCCCCCGATTGATGTACCAATAGTAAGTTAGTGATCCTGTCAAGCATTGGCAACCTGACAAGGATAGTAATAGGCTTCTGGAGCCGGAGGTCTGTAACCGAGCGAACTGTGGGGTCTAACGGTATTGTAGTGGTTCCTCCAGGTTTCTGTGACTACTCTTGCCTCCAGAACTGTATCGAACATCTCCCGATTGAGTAATTCATCTCTGAACTTGCCGTTGAATGATTCGATGTAACCGTTCTCCCATGGACTGCCGGGCTCGATGAAGGCTGTTGTGACTCCAAGATCAAAGAGCCAGGTCCTCAGGAGTTCTGCAACGAACTCAGGTCCGTTGTCCGAGCGTATAAACTTGGGCATTCCGCGAGTGATGAACAGATCTGACAGTGTATCGATAACGTCGTTGGCTTTGATTGTTCTCTTGACTCTGATGGCCAAGCATTCTCTCGTGTACTCATCGATTATGTTAAGCATCCGTAGAGCTCTTCCATCACTGGTTCGTTCTGCGACAAAGTCATAGCTCCAGACATGATCCTTGTGCTCAGGGCGAAGTCTGATGCACGATCCATCGTTGAACCACAACCTTCTTCTCTTTGGCTGTTTTTGTGGCACTTTTAGCCCTTCCTGACGCCAAAGTCGTTCTACTCGCTTGTGGTTCACTCGCCATCCTTCTCGTCTCAGGAGGATCGTCATCCGCCTGTATCCATACCGTCCGTACTCACAAGCAAGCTCGACCATCCGTTCTGTAAGACATTCTGTGGCTGCATCAAGCCTTGGCACGTCTCTTTGCGTTGACCGCGGCTGTTCCAGTACTTTGCAAGCTCTGCGTTCCGATGCCTGTAGCTTCTCCATGACTTCTTCCACGGCCCGGCGTTTCTTTGCCGGGCTCAGAAGTTTCCCCGGGCGGCTTCCTTCAGTATCGAGTTATCTATAGTCAGATCTGCTACTACCTTCCGGAGCCGCTGGTTCTCCTGCTCAAGCTCCTTGTACCGCTTCGCCTGGTCCACCTGCAGTCCTCCGTATTCTCTTCTCCATTTGTAATACGTCGCATCGCTCACGCCCAACTGCCGTACCACTTCCCCTAATGTTTGTCCTTTGGCCAGTAGAACATCTGCCTCCCGTAGTTTTGCTACGATCGCTTCCAACGTGTAACGCGGCTTTCCCATTCTTCTTTCTCCTTTGATCCAGTGAATATAATATTACTAACTCACAACTGGATCACTTTTTGGGGGGCACGTCACGTCCTCAAGGTGCTTTACGAACTCTTCTCCGAACACAAGAGAAAACGCACCGTCGCGAGGATACTGAACGAGAAGGGATACCGTACCAGGAACGGCTCCAAGTTCGCCGATACGACCGTAAGACGTTTACTTGAAGACCACACGTCAAAGGGACTCCACCGCCTCAACTACACGAAGAGCCTCGGAGACAACAGGAAATGGGTCAGGAAGCCGAAAGAAGACTGGGTATATATGGAAGTCGAGCCGATCCTCTCCCCCGCTTTGTGGGACGGCTGTAACGCGATTCTCGCGGAACAGGAGAAGAACAGGAAGCCCGCGAAGAAGGCGGTCAACATCTTCACAGGACTCGTCTTCTGCAAGTGCGGCGGAAGGATGTACGTACCTTCTAACTCCCCGAAATATATATGCTACAAATGCCGCAACAAGATCGGCAAAGAGGAGCTTGAGGAAGTCTTCCACGAACAGCTTAAGGATTTCGTCTTCTCCCCCGACGAAGTGGCCGAATACCTCTCCAAAGCCGACGGCCTGATCAAGGAAAAAGAAGAACTAATGGAAAGGCTGTCGAAGGAAGAAAAGCAGTTGAAGGACAGGATAGACAACCTCATCCGGCTGAGACTGGACGGAGAAATCGGGAAAGAGGACTTCGCGGAACAGTACCAACCGGTAAACGAAAGACGGGAAGCGATCAAGACCGAAATACCCGAACTACAAAGCGAAGTCGATTTCCTCAAAATCCAGTACCTATCTGGTGATCAGGTCTTGTCAGAAGCTAGAGACCTTCATTCCGGCTGGACCATACTGACCGACGACGAAAAGCGCAAAATCATCGAAACCATAACGGAACGCATAACCGTCGATACCGACGAGATAAACATCCGATTGGCCTACCTCCCCTCTCCCTCCGAATTCATGGCAAATGGGCAACACAACGTCATGGGTTCATTGCGGCCAGGAGCATAAACTTCGACGGATAGTCCAGTGACATTTTCGTTCGACTTATGGTAACATGGCCATCCTCGAGCGGCTGGCGAAGGACCTCAAGCACGCTCCTTTCGAACTCGGGAAGTTCATCAAGAAAAAGGATGCCATGATGTGCAAGCGAGATCTCTCCGGGTTTCGGAATCGTCCCGCCGCCGACGAGGGCGCTGTCGGAAATCGTGTGATGGGGCGACCGAAACGGCCGCGTCGCAATTAGTCCTGCATCGATCGGCAAAAGTCCCGCAACGGAATGTATCTTCGTCGTTTCAAGCGCCTCCTCAAAAGTCATATCAGGTAAAATTGTCGGCAGGCGCTTCGCGAGCATTGTCTTTCCACTTCCGGGAGGGCCAATCATAATAACATTGTGCCCGCCAGCCGCCGCTACTTCGAGCGCGCGCTTTACATTTTCTTGCCCCTTCACATCCGCAAAGTCGATTGGGTATGATTGTTCCTGATTGAAAATTTCTTCTTTGTTCACGCGGAATGGCTCGAGAAGTTTATACTCACCATTTATGAGCTGCACCGTTTCGTTCAGCGTCTCGACCGGATATACATCGATACCATCCACCATAGCCGCCTCTTTTGCATTTCCTTTAGGAAGTATGATGGCTTTCTTCCCGCAGTCGCGCGCTTCCACCGTGATCGGAAGAATTCCGTGCACATGGCGAACCGTTCCGTCAAGTGCAAGTTCACCGAGTATTATAAAGTCGTCAATCTCCTCCGCTTCCACCTGTCCCTGTGCAGCTATGATTCCTATCGCTATCGGGAGATCAAAAGCACTTCCTTCCTTCTTCATGTCAGCCGGAGCAAGATTAACGATAATCCGGTGATAAGGAAATTTGAAATTGGAATTCTTGATTGCAGCCAGGACACAGTCACGACTTTCCTTTACTGCGTTATCCGGAAGTCCGACGACGGAGAAATTAAAAAGTCCGCCTTCAATATGCGTTTCGATCTCGACTAAGAACGCACTTACGCCGTAAGTCGCGGCACTTGTGAGTTTGGAAAGCATAATGCCCTCTGACTTTTATTTGTAACCATTTAGCTTAGCTAAATTGTACCACAAAACAAAGCACGACTGCATCAGACATGTTCCATGGATACTATTCGAAGTTCAACTGCCGAAGATTACTTAGTCTTCGAGCATCATCCTTTTTCTATCTTCGCCCACGTATCCCGCAGCGTAACTGTGCGATTGAATAAGAGACCGCCCTGAGTTGAATCGTTATCTACGCAAAAGTATCCGAGTCGCTCGAACTGAAAGCGGTCTTGCGGCTTCACAGTCGCGAGGATTGGCTCTAACTTACAGCCCTTTACAACTTCGAGAGAGTTTGGATTTATTTGTTCTTTCCAATCATCCCCGTTCGGATCAGGGACGCTGAAAAGCCGGTCGTAAATCCGGGCTTCCGCGTCCACCGCGTGCTGAGCTGAAACCCAGTGAATAGTCCCTTTCACCTTACGCGCGCTTGCCGGGAGGCCGCTCTTCGTCTCAGGATCATAAGTGCAGTGCACTTCCATGATAGCCCCGGTTTTCGGATCTTTGACAAAACCGACGCATTTAACGATGTAAGCATAACGCAACCTTACTTCGACTCCGGGCGAAAGCCTGAAGTACTTCTTCGGAGGATCCTCGCGAAAATCATCCTGTTCGATACAGAGGATTTTCGAGAAGGGAATCTTCCGCGTTCCCATCGTGACGTCCTCCGGGTTGTTGACCGCATCAAGCTCCTCGACAATTCCCTCAGGATAATTTTCAATTACAAGCTTTAGAGGATGAAGTACTGCCATGACACGCGTCGCTCGTTTGTTTAAATCAAATCGCAAGCAGTCTTCAAGTACCGAAGCATCGATCGTGCTGTCCGCCTTCGAAACCCCGATCCTTTCTGCGAAAAGACGGATCGATTCCGGAGTATATCCGCGCCGCCTCAATCCGGAAAGTGTGGGCATCCGCGGGTCGTTCCAGCCGTTGACATAATTTTCCTGCACAAGCTGAAGAAGCCTTCGTTTGCTCATCACTGTATACGTCAGGTTCAGTCGCGCAAATTCAATCTGCCGGGGATGATGGATGCCGAGTTCCTCGATGAACCAGTTATAAAGCGGGCGGTGATCCTCGAACTCCAGCGTGCATATGGAATGAGTAATTCCCTCGATGGAATCGGATTGCCCGTGGGCCCAGTCGTACATCGGATAAATACACCACTTGTCGCCGGTTCTATGATGTGTCGCGTGTAAAATCCTGTACATTACCGGATCGCGCAAATTGAGATTCGGCGATGACATATCTATTTTAGCTCGGAGCGTTCTGGATCCATCCGGGAATTCGCCATTGTACATCCGATCGAACAAATCGAGGTTTTCCTCGACCGAACGATTACGATAAGGGCTGTTCTTCCCGGGTGCGGTCAAAGTCCCGCGATGCTCACGGATTTCATCCGCGTTTAGATCGTCGACATACGCTTTCCCTTTTTTAATTAACTTGATTGCAAACTCATGCAGTTTGTCAAAATAATCGGAGGCGTAAAACTCTCTATCTCCCCAATCAAACCCGAGCCAGCGAACATCTTCTTTGATCGAATCCACATATTCCACTTCTTCTTTTGTAGGGTTCGTATCGTCGAACCGGAGATTGGTCAGCCCGTTGTAATCTTTCGCCGTTCCAAAATTCAAGCAGATGGATTTGGCATGACCGATATGAAGATAGCCGTTCGGCTCAGGCGGAAAACGGGTGCAAACGTTACTATATTTCCCTTCCTTCAGATCTTCATCGATGATGTCGCGTATAAAATTTCTTTTTTCCGGTGTCTCTCCGGCCGTTTTCGTAATTTCTAGATTCTTCTCGTTTTCCATATATATTATTTTATTCTTTCGATCGCAGAATTGATCCTTTGAATGGTCTCCTCTTTACCGAGAATCGACACGATTTCATAAACTCCGGGGCCATCGCCAATTCCCGAGACAGCCAATCTCAAGGGATGTATCAACTCACCGTTTCCGATTCCAAACGACTCCGCAATGCGTTTCAATGCAGCTTCATAAGCATCCTTTTCGGGGTTTTCTAATTTAGTAATTTCATCCGCCAAAGTCCTCAGATATTCCCGTGACAGCGGTCCCCATCTTTTTTTTACGACAGCAGAATCGTATTCCTTCGGTGCCTGGAAAAAGTATGGGCTCTTCTCTATGAAATCTTTTGGAAAGGTCACTCTATCACGCATCGCTGCGATGACTCCGAGCAAATATTTATCTGAGAAATTTTTTTGCTCGAATGAAGACTGCAAAAGATAATCCCTTAGTATCGCAAGGACTTCTGCATCCGGTTTGCGTTTGAGATGCTGGAAGTTCAGCCAATTTAGCTTTTCCAAATTGAATATCGCCCCGGATTTATTGACCTTCTGGAGTGAGAATTCCTTTTCAAGTTCCTCGAGTGTAAATATCTCCCGGTCATCACCCGGATTCCAGCCGAGAAGCGCGATAAAATTTATCAGCGCTTCTTTCAAATATCCTTTCGACCGGTAGTCTTCGACGGCGACATCACCCTGTCTCTTGCTCAACTTCGATCGATCCGGATTCAATAATAGAGGGAGGTGAGCAAATCTTGGCAGCTCCCATCCGAAAAATTGATACAACAAAACATGTTTCGGTGTGCTGGAAAGCCACTCTTCCCCGCGGATGACATGGGAAATTTTCATAAGATGGTCGTCAACGACATTTGCAAGATGGTACGTCGGGAAACCATCGGACTTCAGTAATACCTGATCGTCGACCTGTTCGCTCGAAAACTCGACATCTCCGCGAATTATGTCCGAAAATCGTATTGAAGTATTCTCCGGCACTTTCATTCTCACGACGAAAGGTTTTCCGGAACCGAGATTCTCCTGGATTTCCTTCTCGGAAAGCCTGAAGCATGTCCGGTCATATTTTGCCGTCAGCTTTTTCTTCTCCAGGTCCTTTCGCATCTGATCGAGACGTTCCGGCGTGCAGAAGCATCGATATGCCGCTCTCATCTTGATAAGAATGTCTACGTGCTCCCTGTATATATCAGTTCGCTGACTCTGAATATATGGTCCCCAATCTCCGCCGATTTCCGGACCCTCATCATATCCGAGCCCTGCCCAGCGAAGTGTCCCGATTAAATTTTCTACCGCACCTTCGACATACCGTGCTCGATCCGTATCTTCGATACGCAGGATAAATTTTCCGCCGGACTTTCTCGCAAAGAGAAAATTATAAAGAGCCGTTCTCAAACCGCCGACGTGCAAATATCCCGTCGGACTCGGTGCAAAACGCACCCTGACAATTTCTGAACTCATCCCCGCAATCCTTCGGATGCTTCCTTCTTCGGTTCGTACTTGATTTTCAACTGCTGCATCCTGTAACGTAAACGCGATCTTGTAAGCCCAAGAATCTTTGCTGCATGGATTTGATTTCCGCCGGTAAGATCAAGCGTTTGCAAAATTGCCTCCCGCATAATCTCGTCCATCTTAACTCCGCGCGTCGGAACCGACACGACCTCTTTGTCTTCCATCATCTTCGCCGCATTAAAGCCGGGATGCATACTCAGGAAAACAAGATGTTCGGGTTTTACTACATTGTCCGTCTCAAGAAGTGCAACTCGCTCGATGGCATTCTTCAGTTCACGTATATTTCCCGGCCACGAATATTTTTCAAGAACTTTAATGGCATCCGGCGTAAAACCCTTGATCGATTTGCCGAATTTCTTATTGAATTCGTCAAGAAATGTGTTAGCCAAAAGCGCGATGTCTTCTATCCTTTCGCGAAGCGATGGGACATGAATTTGAGCAATGTTGAGCCGGTAGAAGAGATCTTCACGGAATGTTCCCTTCTCGACCGCACTTTTCAAATTCTTGTTTGTGGCGGCAATTATCCTGACGTCAACAGAGATTTCTTTTGCCCCCCCTAGCCTATAAAATCTTTTCGTCTCCAAAACCCGTAAAAGTTTTACCTGCAACTCCTGGGTAAGCTCCCCAACCTCATCAAGCAGTATCGTACCACGACTTGCAAGCTCGAATTTCCCCTGCCTCATTTTGTCCATCGCCCCGGTGAATGCACCCTTTTCATATCCGAAGAGTTCGCTTTCGGCAAGTTCTTTCGGAATCGCGCCGCAGTTAATCGAAATGAACGGGCCGTCCGATCTATCGCTCTTTTCATGAATCAGGCGTGCAACGAGTTCTTTACCACATCCGCTTTCGCCGACTATCAACGCCGTTGTATCGACACGGGCGAGCTTCTCTGCAATATAGATGACTTTACGTAAGTTCTCGCTTTTACCCACAATCGCATACGGGCCGAACCTCTGTTGCATTTCATCTTTCAGAAGTTCATACCGGCGTTCTAGATTTTTTCGATTCAGCGTCTTGTTAATCAAGATTTCAAGCTGCTCAAGATCCAGCGGTTTGAGGACAAAATCTTCAGCGCCAAGCTTTATCGCACGCACTGCACTATTAACATCGGAAAAAGCCGTGATTAGAATTACGGGCGTACTGTTATTATCAGACCGAAGTTTCTGCAAGATATCAAGCCCGGTTATCGAACCAAGATAAAGATCAAGTAAAACAATATCAGGTTGGAAATCGGAGATTTGTTGAATAGCGTCTTCTCCCTTAAGAACGGAGAGAACCTCATATCCATTTCGGGTAAGAACCGCATTCAGAGAATTATTGAGGAGATCATCATCATCGACAATCAGCACTTTACTTGCCATTATCAGTTCTCTTTTCTGAAGCGGATCGTAACTGAAGTTCCGAATCCGGGCTTGCTCTCAAAATTCATAACCGCATCGTTCAACTCTAAAAGACGGTTGGATATTGACAGTCCCATTCCGGTCGCCCCGTCTTTAGTCGTATAAAACGGTTCAATAGCAAGCTTAACGGTATCCTCATCCATCCCTACACCCGTATCTACGACCTTTAAAATAATTTCATTGTCATCACTGGAATCTTCAAGTCTGAATAAGAGTTTGCCGCCATTGGGCATGGCCTCAATGGAATTTTCGACAATATTTAGAATCGCGTGAAGAAGCTGGGACTTATCGGCAACCACGATATCGTCAGTCTCACTCTGCTCAATTTCCAAATTAATTCTGGATTTCTGAAGTGATGTCCGTGCAAGTCCGGAAATTTCCGAAAGGAGGAGGCCCAGTCTGAGTTTAGATTTTGCGGGAGTCTGAGGTTGAGCGAAATTCATCGTCTCTCGCATAACCTTTTCAATCGCTTTTACGCCCGCCAGAGCTGACTTAGTAAAATTTTTCTCCGGAAGTTTCTCATCCAGGCTCCTATCCAGGAATTGCAAATTGACAGAAATGACATTTAGTGGATTACCTATTTCATGGACAAGCCCGTGAGAGAGTCTTCCAAGTGCACGTAATTTGTCGAGCACGATGAACCGCTCAAGCCACTCCTTGCGCCTTGTAACATTCCTTATGATGACAATATAAAGATTATCTTCGGTGCCCGTTGACGAGCCGCTAATATCAAGAAAAATTTTAGACTTTTCTGTTTCGTAAGTACTTTCAAATTGCACGGACTCCCCGCGAGAAATTTTTTCGAGCAGCAACTCGCCGAACGGTTTAAGTTCAACTAACAGTTTTTGAGAAAGCCCCTTCTCACTAAGTTTTAAAATCTTTCTGGCGTGGATATTCGATTCGATCACCATTCCGCCGGAGCGATTTACCAGGAGTATCCCGTCGTTCGCGGAGACGAAAAGTTGTCTGTACTTTCTCCGCTCATGTTCAAGCTGAACGTTCCTCTCAACAAGTTTCTGATTCACCAATTCGAGTTCAGTCATCTTCGCTTCAAGCTTCCTGACCAGGACAGCGTTATAGCCTTGGAGGTAATCTTTTTCCGGGATTCCCTGATAGTCGGGATTTTCTCGAACTCCCGGGACCTCATGCAATGTTGAAATCAATTTCAACAGTTCGTCCGGATTAGCGGTTTTTCTTAATACCTCTATAGCTCCAAGACTTTTCGCAAACCGGACATCTCCGGCATCCACATATTCTCCCGTCAAAATGATCACCGGGATATTCTTATATTTTTCATCCGCCTTAAGAGTCCTGCAGAGCACAAAACCATCCATGCGCGGCATTAAGGCATCTGAAACAACGGCATCAAATTTTGTCTTTGCTAACGATTCCAGCGCCTCCTGTCCGTCCGACGCGGTATCGACCGAATGCCCTTCTCCCTTCAAGACTGCTGCGAGAGCCACACGATTTTCTAATTCGTCATCAACTAATAGGATATGCATTATTCATTTAAATATCAGGAAATATTTTAACTATCCTTGGGTAAATTTGCAATTATAACAGCCCCGTGCATTAGAAATGATTAGTTAGAACACACGAACGGTGCTATAGATAAGATACCTGTTCCTGCTATGAAAATCTATGGACTTCTCTTTATGCGAAGAATTGGGATGCTTAATCTTTCAGAAACTTTTCTATAATATCGTTCATGGTTTCGAATTCAATGAGAAAAGCATCATGACCGTGGACAGATTCAATCTCGATATAGCGAGCTCCGGGGATCAATTCCGCTAGACCGCGCTGCTCTGCCGCGGGGTAGAGTATATCAGAACTTATTCCGATACAGAGCACTTTAGACTTTATCGTTCCAAGGACATCGCGTAATCTGCCACGATTTTGAGCAACATCGTGTAAATCCATCGCCTTCGTGATGTATATGTAGGTATTGGCATCGAAGCGTTCGACAAGTTTTACGCCCTGGTAATGAAGGTAGCTCTCAACCTGAAAAATATTTTTCGGATCGAAAAAATCCCCTCCTCCATCTTCACGAATTCTATCACGCTGGAATCGCAACGCAAACGATTCAGGACTTCGATAGCTGAGCATTGCTATCATCCGCGCGAGTGCAACTCCGCGGGAAGGCTGTCCGTAAGCATAGTAATCCCCGTTCCTGTACGAAGGATCGTTAAATATCGCCTGGCGCGCGACTTCATTTAATCCGATACCCCAGGCAGTATGACTTGCACCGGTGGCAATCGGAGCAATGCGCTCGATAAAATCCGGATACATAACCCCCCATTCGATTGCCTGCATACCGCCCATCGATCCGCCGATGATGAGTTGAACCTTTTCAACTCCGAGCCATTCCAAAAGCTTCTTTTGAACTCGAACCATATCGCGGATTGTAGTCGTAGGAAATGAGGTTCCATACTCCTTCATCGTGTGTGGATTGATTGTTGAAGGCCCGGTAGTTCCATAACATCCCACCAAAAAATTTGAGCAAACAATGAAATACTTTGTGGAGTCCAAAGCCTTTCCCGGCCCGATTATCCCATCCCACCACCCGGGAATTTTGTCGGTTTCAGAATTGTAAAATGCCGCGTGGGCGCTCCCGGTCAACGCGTGACAAACGAGGATGCAATTTGTACCCTCATTATTTAGTTCACCATAAGTCTCGAATGCAACGTCGATCGGACCCAGCCTTTCGCCGACTTCGAACCGAAAGGGTTCGGCTTCTGTATAAAGCCGAACCTTCCGAGTTTTTACAATTGTCCTTGAAAGTGTTTCTATCATGCCTTTACGGTTTGTTTGACGGAATCCAGCGCTTCATCGAAATCAAAAATGATATCGTCTATATGTTCTATTCCAACCGATACACGAACCATATCTGGTGTTACGCCGGAGGATAGCTGCTCTTTTTCCGAAAGCTGCTGATGTGTCGTTGTCGCCGGATGTATCGCCAGAGTCTTCGCATCGCCGACATTGGCAAGATGACTGGTCAGCTTCAGGCTGTTTATGAATTTCCTCCCGGCTTCCAATCCTCCTTTGATTCCGAAAACAAGAATTGATCCGAAAAGATCTTTCCTGAAATATTTCTTTGCCCGTGCATAGTCAGGATGATCTTCAAGGCCGGGGTAAATTACCCAGTCCACTAAAGGATGACCTTTTAGATGTTTTGCCAATTTCAAAGCGTTCTCATTATGCCGTTCGACACGCAGTGAAAGCGTCTCCAGTCCCTGGGTGAAAAGAAATGAGTTGAACGGGCTGAGGGAAGGACCAATGTCGCGAAGTCCTTCCACTCTTGCACGAATGATGAACGTGATGTTTCCGAAGGAAGATGACGGGCCGAATACTTCATGAAACTTCAGTCCGTGATAACCCGGACTCGGTTCGGTAAATATCGGGAAGTTCCCGTTTCCCCAATCGAATTTTCCGGAATCCACGATCACTCCGCCGATCGATGTTCCGTGACCGCCGATCCATTTTGTCGCGGAGTGTACCACGATATCAGCGCCGAAGTCAATGGGCCGGAAAACATAGCCGCCGGCACCGAATGTATTATCGACAATTAAGGGAATCCCCTTCGAGTGAGCCAGCTTTGCAAGCGCCTCGAAATCAGGGATGTTCAACTTAGGATTACCGATTGTTTCGATATAAAGAGCCTTCGTTTTTTTGTCGATCAGTTTTTCAAATGCGGAGACTTCGTCCCCTTCGGCAAACTTCACGTCTATTCCTAGCCGGGGGAAAGTCACCTTGAATTGGTTATAGGTTCCACCATACAGATCCGAAGTCGAGACTATGTTTTCTCCTGCCTGAGCTATCGTGGCTATGGTAAGAAACTGTGCAGCTTGCCCGCTGCTCGTCGCCAATCCCGCAGCTCCTCCTTCCAAAGCCGCTATCCTCTGCTCAAAAACATCCGTCGTCGGATTCATTATCCTGGTATAAATATTTCCGAACTGCTGAAGCCCGAAAAGTGCCGCAGCGTGTTCCGTGTTGTTAAAGACATACGATGTAGTCTGGTAAATCGGAACCGCACGGGAGTTAGTCGTGGGATCTGGTTTTTGTCCTGCGTGAAGTTGGAGAGTCTCAAAATGATACTTCCTCTCCTTACCGTTAGTGCTCATCTGCTTCTCCTCTTTATTTATTTCTTATTTGTTATTTTCAAAACAAAAAACCTCTTCCTGCTGGAAAAGACTGCAAGAAGAGGTTCTGATTCTTTGCTCATCTTCCCCACGCAGAAAATCATGGGCAGGAATTAGCACCGGGCTCCCCGCTTATAACGGAGACGGTTGCCAGGGTTTCGTCGGGCCTGATCCCTCCACCCTTCTCGATGAATTCGAAAATTTCTTTGTCCCGATGAGACTCGGGCGCCATTGGAAAAGAACTCCTTAAATATAATAATCTGGAAATAAAAGTCAACTATTCTCATGTGAAAAAAGCACATTTTCCTTCATTTAGTTAATTCTCCATATAAAAAAAGCCCTTCGCTGGTTTTCAACGAAGGGCTCAAAAATTCAAACTTGGATGTTTATTTCACGTCTTTATACCTTCGCGAAAACAAAGTATGGCATTTGTGCGCATACAACAGCAACAAGCTTTGCAACAACTAATGTCTCGGGAAAATATAACCTGATCCATGAATTAAGATACAGAGGCAGAAGCCGCTTGTCAAGGAATATTTTAAAAAGTGAATTTCTTGTGACACTTTATTATTTTCATCTTATGGAACCTACGGCTTACCTGTCCGGCGGAATGGAATTTGCGGAAAATTATGGCGCTGATTGGCGGGATGAAATTAGCATCTGGCTTAACAAGAAGTTAAACCAAACATCATTCAATCCGGTTAAAGCAAGCGAGGAATTCTTAACATCGAAATATCGTGGCGTGGATTTCCGATCGACTAAAGTCAATGACTTTGCAAAGCATCAGGAGATTGCCAGAAAAATTGTTAATCTGGATTGTGAAGAAATAATCTTGCGGTGCGATTATATCATATGCTATTACGACGAAAGTGCTCAGCGAGGTGCGGGCACAAAAGGTGAACTTACAATTGCCGCAATCTTTGGTAAACCCGTCTATTTTGTTAGCGGTATGGAACTGGAAAAAATTCCGAGCTGGGTGCTCGGATGCGCGGATGAAATATTCAGCAATTTTGATTCACTAAAGAGTTTTCTTCTCAAAAAATTTTCGACCCAGGTAAACCTCGGGAAAGCGAAGTCTCATTAGAAGCAGCAACTTTTTCAAAGCTGCTGGGCTCTTATAAGATTCTGTGCTTATTTCACCACCACCATCTTCTTCGATTCGATATACGTTTGACTCTTCGATACCGCGATAAGCCGAACGAAGTAAACACCGCTCGCCAGATTTCTCGCGGAAAATATCAATGGAAGATCAGAACCTGCCTGATAATTTTGGTCCGTTAGCGTTGCGACCTTTTGTCCAATAATGTTAAAGACGTCCACAGTTACTTTTGCGTCATTTTTTAGGTCAAAAGTAATTGTGGTTGTCGGATTAAAAGGATTAGGGTAATTTTGATTTAGTCTCGCGAGAGTCGGGATGGTCGGTGGTGGCACGACTACGTGAGTTTCGGTTTCGTAAATTTCCTTGGCTACTCTCACCGAGGTTTCCAAATCTCTTAACGTATCTCCGGCAATCAACACAAAAGTCAACATTGTGTCCGAATTGGGTTGTATGGGCACAGGGCCACCGGACATGACCATAGCAATATCGGTTGGCCCAACTTGAGCAATTCCGGTTGCTCCTGAGAGTGCGTTCCATTTTCGCGACTTATTAAAACCGCTATATGTGCCGGTGTTTGGGTCCGCATTATCTATCGCGGTATAATGCGGAGCTCCTCCATAAATCAGGGCACAACCGGTATATGTTTTCGGCGAACGGGTCAAGTTGTATGCGTATCCAAGCTGATAGCTGGTGTCATATGAAGCAATATTGTTCGCCCCGTTAGGACCTATATCCCAATCCAAAAATAATCCGCAATAAAAATTATTTGTTGCCGTCGAGTTAAGGTTGTGAATTTTATATTCAAGAATTATGAAGTTTCCTGTGGAATCTCGATTGTATGTATAGGTATGAAGCGAGACATCAATCCCCACCCTGTTGAAAGCGGCATTGCTGTCATTAAACGCAGTTATCGCCTCTTGATCTGAAATACTTCCGGGTGTTTTGACTTGAACCAATCCCTCCCGTCTGAAATCACCAGACTCTTCATCCCCGGTGGAATCCCGGGCTACGTCAACCTCTTTAGAGCTTGATGTTCCAGCCATGAATGCTCCTTCGAACAAAAGACTGTCGCTGTCGGGCAAGTAAATAAATCCGGTTCCCTGAGTATTATCAGGATAATCATTAAACCCAATATTTCCTTGAGCGGTAATTGTTGTTTCAATGTTATTCAACGTCAATTGGTTAAATGTCGGGTCTAGCAGGACACTAAAACCCTTGTAATCGCTGTAGCTCCCATCATCTATCAATACTAAAAATTGCGCCACGTGGCCGGCGGGAACGCCGCTATTTACTTTGAAACTCAAGGGGTTGCTTTTCAAATCATAACTTCCTTTAGTAGCGATTGCTCCGGGAGAAATACTCCCATGTACAATCGTTACGTATGGATCGCTACTCGTCAGCGTTACCTGCAGGTTCGATGTCGGGGCAAGCCAATCCGTCAGTGTTCCAAAAACCTGTACTGTTTCCCCATCGGTGAAAGTTCCGTCATTATTTCCTCCAACCGAATCGCTGAGAACCACATTGTTTAACTCCACGCCCGGTGAGGATACTGTTAAAGCCCTATAAGCGTTAACTCTTCCGAGACCCAATTGGTGGACATAATTAGGATTAAGAGCATCTATATTGTCCGCACTGACACGCACCTGCTCTAATACTTGTTGAGGCGTGTATTCGGGATGCTGGCTCACGACGAGCGCGGCAACACCCGCGGCACATGGTGATGCCATCGAGGTCCCCGTCTCCTCAAGATATGAGTTGACACCCCAAGTTGACATAATACTTAATCCCGGTGCTGAGACAGATACGTTATAACTATAATTCGTAAAATACGCACCGACATCGTTTTGGTCCGTTGCCGCAACGGACAGGACATTGTCATAATAAGCGGGTGTTTGAAATTCATTCGAGTGGTCATTCCCGGCCGCCGCAACGACCAATGCACCTTTCTGAGTGGCGTAATTAATTACATCCTGCTCATACTGCACATAGCCGACCCCGCCCCAGCTGCAGTTGATAACGCGTGCGCCATTGTCGGCCGCGTAAATTATTCCTTCGAAACCATAGACTATATATGGTTCGCCGGTCGAAGGATCAGTCTCATCGGCTTCCGATGTTTTCACCGCCATGATCCTGCACATTGGCGCCACTCCGGCAATTCCTATTTTGTTATTCGCGACCGCCGCGGCGATGCCGGCAACGTGCGTTCCATGGGCAGGAAAATCTTCCGCAGGATTGTTGTCCGGCGTGGGGTTCTGCTGACCGTTGCCCAGACCGCCAAAGTCCCACCCGATTGAATCCCCGGGATAATTAGTATCAGTCTGCCAGTGCGGGTTATGCCAGATATTTCCGTACAAATCGGGATGCATCCAATCTACACCCGTGTCAACGATTCCGATCGGCACCGACGTATCGCCTTGCGTAATGTCCCATGCCTGAAATGCCTGGATCTTGCTCAAAGCATATTGCTGTGAAATCAACGAATCGTTGGGAGTAAATTCCTGAGCATTTACCTTATACATGTAATGAGGTTCTGCATATATGACATCAGGATTCTTTAATAACGACTGTGCCACCAATGCAGGCGTCACAGTACCTGAATATTTTAAAAGGTATATATTATTCAAGATCTCGGATGATTTGTCCAATTTTATTTTTGCTGCTTCTGTAAGCGACTGTACGGAAATAGGATTAGCCTCTTTCAATATTTGTCCTTCAAGCGACGGAACTTTCAGCAACTCCTGGACACTTGCAACGATTCCAGGTTTCAATTTCACTACAACCACTCCCGGTAAAGCTAATTTCTGCGGATATATTCCAGACACCCGGCTATTGGCAATTGCCCCTACGCCGCTTTTCATCGAAGCAGCAGTTAGATCATGAACAGAAGACAATACAATCAATACAGTCACAAGAATTACGCCGGTCTTAAACAGTCGAATTGATAACTGTTCTGAAGCCATCCAACCAAATCTTCCCACAATTTTTTCCATCAGAAATCCTCTCGACAAGACCGTTTTATAAAAATACATATTGGTATATGATATTGATTAACAAACAAAAAGGGCTGCAAGGTTCAATAACCAAACAGCCCTAATTGTCACAAAAATAAAATTTAGATGGTTACTCCCAATCCTACTGTCACAGCATTTATTGATCCGATACTGTAATCGCCATTTATCGTCAATGGTCCAAGTCCAAGATCCAAACCGAGAAGTGCTCTGAATTTATTTTTGCCATTGATCGAAAAGCTGATCGGAACCGGCTGCGAATTCTGCCCTGGGGGTGTAAAGGAATAACTTAAATCTACCTTCGAACTCTCCATCTGAAGTCCACCGTAAACAGTAAGGATTGCAAACGTCTTACTTACTTCAACATTTGCCGCAAAGGTAGAAAGCTTAAACACATTATTTCCCGCCGTGTCCTTGATTGAAAAATTCTGAAAGCCAAGTTGAACGGCTATATCAACTGGAATTAGAGGGATGTATTGACTGATGCTGTGTCTCAACGCCCAACCAAAAAGTTGCAGCTTCCCGTAATTTGATATCTTAATCTGAGGCAGGAATCGAACCATTACATCTGTCCCGAAAAGACTTCCTAATCCAATCTGAGGTATGGGAAGTGGCGCGATGCTTGTGCTAACCAATCCGCCGATGGTAGACTGAGTATCTGGCGGAACCAAGGGGTTATTGTTAGCTGTGGCAACTATTTGCCCTTTCTGACTGCTTCCGAAAATAGTAGGTGCATTTGTAGCTGTAAATGTCGCAGGAACGCGATGTGTCGTACCAAGGATATCCGTGTACTGCATCGTATCCTGGTACGTAAGGTTAAATGATTTGTCGGAGCTTGACACCAGAGCCCCGCCGACTTGGACTCCCACATATAGATTTAATCCGAAAGGAAGCATCCCCCCGACACTTGCGGTGTGAAAGAGACCCGAATTCATATCCATTCCGAACGCATTCACGGCAGGTGCAACATAAGCCTGTCCGTAGGGTTGTGCCACTTTTCCGAGAGAGCTTCCTAAGTCCTGTGCATTAGCGAAGCTTGAAGCCACAAAAACAGTTAGTGCCGCTAAAATTACCTTACGCATTTTCCCTCCTCGATTTTTTGAAAAGTTAACCAGATTTAAAAATAATTTTGTGTGCACCAAATCATTAACTACGATCTAAAAGCCTCAGTTTATTGCCGATTTGAGACGACCTGTTATTTCTTCAATTTCGCCAATACCCTCGACTTCAACAAGCATTTTCTTCGTACCATAATAATTCTTCACAGGCTTTGTTTGATTCTGGTAAACCTCAAACCGCCTTTCTATGGTCTCCCGCTTGTCGTCATCGCGCTGGTAAATCTCTCCCCCGCATTTCTTACATTTAGAATCGGCCAGCTTATCGACCAGCAAATTGAAAATTGATCCACAATTTCTGCAAACCCTTCTTGAAGTCAACCGGTTCATCAAAACTTCCTTATCGACTTCCATACTTATGACGCTGTCAATCTTGATTCCCATTTTATCGAAAACCTTATCAAGTGCTTCCGCTTGTGGAAGTGTCCTCGGAAAGCCATCGAGTATAAAACCGTTTTTTGCATCGCCCTCTTTTAACCTGTCCTGAATAATTCCGATCACGACATCATCAGGGACAAGCTCTCCGCGGTCCATGAACGCTTTTGCTTTCATGCCAAGTTCGGTCCCGCGTGATACCGCTTCTCGAAGTATATCGCCGGTTGCTATGTGAACAATCTTCAAATCTTTCGAAAGAATTTTTGCCTGGGTTCCCTTGCCGACTCCGGGAGGTCCAAAAAGTATGATTCTCATGTAGTTGCCCTTAAGTTTTTATGCTTTTTCATATTTTTCGCTGCAAGCTGGCCGCATGCACCGTTGATGTCTTCACCGGCATTGGAACGTACAAAAACCGTGATTCCGTTTTCGCGAAGCGCGTTCGCAAATTCTTCAATGCGGCTGCTCGGTATTAGTTTAAGCGACGCAGGATCAACCTGCAAGCCCAGTTTGCTCAAATGATCGAGCGGGTGGTAACGTAAAAGATTTACCTTCAGCGGAATATCACGAGAAAGTTTTATGAGTCTCTCTATGTCAGCATCGGTATCATTTAGCCCCTCGAACAATATATATTCGAAAGTTATCCGGTCACGTCTCATACGGGCAAATTCTTTTGCCGCCGCAAGAAGCTTTTCAAGTTTGTACTTCTTGTTTATCGGCATTAAAAAAGTCCTCACATCATCAACAAGACTATGAAGTGAAATCGCGAGCCTGAATTTTATGATCTCTCCCGCAAGATCGGCAATCCTGTCCGCAATTCCAGCCGTCGATACTGTGATCCCTTTAGCCCTGATATTCATCGACCTGTCATCCGTTAAAATTCTTATCGAGTTCACGACCGCCTCATAATTCAGGAGAGGTTCGCCCATTCCCATAAACACGACATTCGTAATTCGTTTCTTGGAATGACGCTGCGCCAGAATTACCTGTGAAATGATTTCTCCAGACGTCAGATTCCTGGTGAATTTCATGGCCCCTGTTGCACAGAATTTACAATCCAGCGGGCAGCCAACCTGGGTCGAGACACAAACCGTCTGCCTTTCGGAGCCCTCTTCATCAGGAGATTTCTCCTTCGGAATCAACACGGTCTCTATTTTATTCCCGTCTTCAAACTGCAATAGAAATTTCGAGGTGCCGTCAGACGGGGATTCCTCGACGCCGATGACCTCAGGGTATTTTATCTCTGCAATATCCGACAACTTCGACCGGAGCGTTTTTGTAAACCCGGTCACCGGATCAAAATCTTCGATCTCCTTTTTATAAATCCATCCGAAGATTTGTTTGCCGCGATAAGACGCCTCTCCGATCTCTTCAAAAAAATCCCGAAGCTCTTCTTCGGTTTTGCCCAGTAAATTTATTTTCGGGGAATTAGACAACGTGGTTATCGATTTTACCTGCCGGTACGCTGGCTTGCCTCATTTCATCAAACTCCTGGCAATAACTTTCCCATGTTCCCTGCCGTTCTCGATGAATATCTTATTACAGTCATAACCAGCAACTATCGAACCGGCAATAAATATCCCTTTCACGTTTGATTCCAGGGTTTCCGGGTCGTGTTTGGGAACGCCGGTTTTTTCATCTACTTCGATTCCGATCTCGCCGAGGAAATTCACGGCTGGGTGATATCCTGTCAAAGCGTACGTGAAATCACTTGCAATTTCTTCGCGCCTTCCTTCATGCTCGAGGACGACATTGTCTTGTTTTATTTCCAACACTCGAGAGTTAAAGTACGCCATTATCTCCCCGCTCTTCACGCGGTTCTCAATGTCAGGCAATATCCAGTACTTAACATTTTTACCGAAATACTCACCCCGATAAATGAGCGTGACCTGGACGCCATGCCTGTACAAATCCAATGCTGCTTCAACCGCACTGTTCTTCCCGCCTATCACCGCAACTTTTTGGCCATAGTGGATGCCCGGTTCCCTGTAATAGTGAGAAACATTTGGAAGGTTTTCGCCGGGGACATTAAGCATGTTGGGATTATCATAGAAACCGGTTGCTACTATGACCCTTTCAGCGGAAATAAAACTCAATCGCGAGGAAACAGCATTCTTTATTTCCAAACTAAAATTTCTGGAGCCATTCGAACTTTTCGTCACGGAGAGAACCCTTGAATTACCCATGAATTCAACTCCACACGATTTAGCGACACGCGCATAATAATTTATCGCCTCGGAGCGAGTTGGATGCGGTGCGCTCGCAATGAAAGGTACTCCGGCAATTTCCAGAAGCTCAACTGTCGAGAAGAAGATCATTCCCGCGGGAAATTTTTGGATTGAATTTACAATTGCACCCATATCTAAAACGAGGACGGAAAAATTTTTCCTTTTCGTTTCGATCGCCGCTGAAAGACCGGCCGGGCCTGCGCCGATAACAATTACATCATATTTCATAATCACTCGAACAAAACTTTCCGACAATAGATTCAAGAGTAAAGAGATGTAACCATGAGAATGTTCTTTTGACAGGGTTCATGAATGTCCAGACATTGAGTAATCATCCAAATCCAAAGAAAACTTTCGCAAGGTTTAGATCTGGTCGTTAGACTGAGTCACTACCTTTGGAATATTTCCGCACCAACCTCTTACTTATACATCAGACTTACGATGCGGGATTTCTTATTTCTACCTCTTGAGCTGGCGGTCGGATTTGAACCGACGACCTGCGGTTTACGAAACCGCTGCTCTACCAGCTGAGCTACGCCAGCAAGCGCAAATTCGACCCTTTTCTATGACTTGTCACAGTTTTGTCACATCATGGTACAGTTTTAAACAGCGTAAACTTGTAATTCTGTTCCATTTGCAAAATGGACTCTCAAACACGCCATATTACTATTCGACTTAATAAATTCAATAAGAAATCCAAGAAAAACAAGGTTGGAACACGCTCGAACCACAATTTTATTGCAAGACCAAATTCTACTTGCAAAACGTAACGGGTAAAATTTTTTGAGATCGTTTTGAAAACTCCGGCAAACGCCAATAATGACACCACTCAGCCTCCGCCAACCTGATCCAGAGTCAGGCGTGTTGCCAGTTACACCACCGGGCAATGAGTGTTTTCACATGTTTTCAAAATTTGTGTCAAATTTGTGACAAACTTGATAGCAAAATTTACTGCTTCTCATTCGATTTACCAAAGGAATACAATAAGAGGATCCTTGCTTGAGGATAGCGCATTAGTACTCTTGAAGTTTTCAAGAATTCACAGATTATCAAATTGACAAATCTGAAATTAGCTAGTATAAGTTCAAGTACTCCTGTCCGCTGAGTGCGGAAATGCTATGAGCTTCTCACACCTTGATTGGATCATGGTGCGTCTTTAGAACACGCGTTCTAAAACGATGTTCCATAAAAATATTTACCTGCGGGAAGTTGCTGATTCGTCGCTTGTACTAATATATCATTGGATCACTTTTCGGGGGGCAGGTCACAGCTGACCTGCCCCCGTATTGTGTACCAATGTTAAGTTAGTTATTTGGTCAGGCATTGGCAAACTGACTCGGGTAAAAAGCTTCTGGTGCTGGGGGTCTGTACCCTAATGAACTGTGTGGTCTAACGGTGTTGTACTGGATCCTCCATTCTTCTGTGACAACTCTTGCTTCCATGACAGTATCAAATACTTCTCGATTAAGTAACTCATCTCTGAACTTTCCATTGAACGATTCGATGTAACCATTCTCCCAGGGACTGCCAGGCTCGATGAAAGCTGTCGTGACGCCCAGATTGTGGAGCCATGTCCTGAGGAGCTCTGCAACGAACTCAGGTCCATTGTCCGAGCGGATGAACTGTGGTATCCCTCGGGTAATGAATAAATCCGACAAGGTGTCGATGACATCGTTGGCCTTGATCTTTCTGTCCACTCGGATAGCCAGACATTTCCTCGTGTACTCATCGATGATGTTCAGCATCCGCAGAGATCTTCCATCGCTGGTTCGTTCTGCAACAAAATCATAACTCCACACATGATCTTTGTGTTCTGGACGAAGCCTGAGGCAGGATCCGTTGTTAAACCACAGACGTTTCCGCTTTGGCTGTTTTTGTGGCACTTTAAGCCCTTCCTGACGCCAAAGTCGCTCCACACGTTTATGGTTCACTCGCCATCCTTCTCTTCGGAGTAGGATCGTTATTCGCCTGTAGCCATACCGTCCATACTGGCAGGCAAGGTCTACCATCCGATCTCTCAAACGTTCTGTAGCTGCATTCACCTTCATCTGTCGTCTTTGTGTCGATCTGGGCTGCTCTAAAACTAAGCACGTTCGTCGTTCTGATAACTGAAGCTGCTCCTGGATCTCTTCCACAGCCCGGCGCTTCTTCACCGGGCACAGTAGTTTCCCCGGGCGGCTTCCTTCAGTATCGAGTTATCTATTGTCAGATCTGCTACCACCTTCCGAAGCCGCTGGTTCTCCTGTTCAAGTTCCTTGTACCGCTTCGCCTGGTCTATCTGCAGTCCGCCGTATTCCTTTCTCCATTTGTAATACGTCGCGTCGCTGATACCAAGTTGTCGAACTACCTCCACTAGCGTCTGGCCTTTTGCCAATAGAACTTCTGCCTCTCGCAGCTTTGCCACAATCGTTTCTACTGTGTGTCGGGGCTTTCCCATTTTTCTCTCCTTTGATCCATAATATACTTTTCACGAAGTTTAATTTGGATCACTTTTTGGGGGGCAGATCAGAATCGCAAATGCTGTTCCGATTCAATTTGGATTGCTCGTCAGAGTTTTCAATTTCATAGGGTGTTGGAGGATCCACGAATTCCAATTAAATTTCATTAATGGTTTTGCAAATTCAGCAAAGTTTACGTCACGCGGGAATGGTCATGGCATATGGACCGAACTCCAGCGATGTCCCTTCGCTATCAACCACAAAAAGAGAGCTCAGAGGACAAAATGCTTGGTGACAGATCAAACCAAAAGAACAAATTGACTAAAAAAGGATTTCACTCGACAAGACGAAAGGTTCTTGAGAGTCCGACTTTATCAAAATACTTTCGAGGCCGATTGACAGAATACTGGGTAGAAAAACTGCGGGGAAAATTCGAAAGCGGACGAATAACTATTGGTTATCACCGGTTTAATAGACTTATCCAAAAACACTTAGACTTTTTATTGTCTCTCGTCTATGCGCCGATGGGCAAAGCGCCTAAAATTGAGGATATCGATGATGTGTTCTCAATTTGGAAGAAGAACGAGGATAATGGATTTCGCGTATTGAAGCTCAACTTTGAGGATTTGTTTTTAGCGAGACCGCACCCAGGCCTACCGATGTTCTTGGACACCGCTCGGGATATTGTGCCTTTGGTGGAGGAGGCGTGTATATGCGCTTATGATGAAAGGCTTGAGGAACACCGACGTGTAACCGACAGTGAATTCGTTGACATATATTTGCAAGGACTCGAAGAAATGTCCCCCAGCGAGCCGACCATTGATTGGCTAGCCGAGCGTTCTCGTTGTTCGAGGTCAACCTGGTCCAGAAAGCTGAAGCTGACGGTAAAGAACAGTATTTTTTATCAGCAGGTATTAAGACAGGTGGAGAAGAAAATCAACTATTCAAAGAAGGAGGAGACGAAGGAAAAGTGGGTCAATATTTGCAATTCCCTGGATCTTAAGTTGGAGAAAATAGCGGATGAAATTTGGGAACGGAAGAGATCCCCCTACCATGACAATCATAAGTACACATAGGAGTTTTAGTGATGTTTTGCAACAACGAAAAATTCAAAATTTCCCAATCCAATTTAAAATCGTCACAAGAAACGCCAGTATATCGAGGAGATTTGAGATTTTCGACTATGTTTGATGGCAACGCTAATGACACAGTTGATTATCAGTTTTATAAAATGGACTGGAAGGCCCTTCCTATTTCAAATTGCCAGTAGCGTTTCCATTGGTCTTCCCGTCTTTCAGATGAAAGGCAGATAACACGTATGGAAACGCAATCGAAAAATTTGGCGGCTTGTGAAGAAATGCAAGTGCCCTTGAGCATTCATCAGACCGATGACGTAAATGCCACTCAAAATGAAACACCAGTCTCCTCACCAGAGTGTCTAGCATCGCAAGAGGGAGAGGATACATGGAAAGAAATGGAGAAGGTTTCCCCCCTGATGAGAGCGGCCCTTCAATACATAGCTAATGGTCTTTCCGTGATTCCCTTGCGATGCGATAAAACACCACTCTTTTCTTGGAGTAAGTACCAAACTCAGAGACCGTCCCAACTTGAAATTGAGAGATGGTTCGATAACCCAGATTGCCAAATAGGATTCGCATGCGGCTTAGGTTCCGGCAACCTTGAAGTTATAGACTTTGATGAAAAATATAACGATTCTCATATCCGCATTTTCGACGAGTGGAAAGAACTAGTTGATGGATTCGCCCCGGGGCTAGTAGACAAGCTACCTTTAGAATCAACACAGCACGGCGGTTTTCATATCTTTTACCGGTGCCAGACTATCGCCAGAAATTCGAAACTTGCAAGAAGATGTGTGACCGACAAAGAAAGAGTCGGAAATTCAGCAACAGGGTGGCTGACCCTAGTAGAAACTCGTGGCCTAGGCGGCTACATCATGGCTGCACCTTCCAAAGGCTACAGTATTCTTAAGGGGTCTTTATTGAACATACCGACCATCACAGTGGAAGAACGTGCCATCTTATTGAATGCTGCCAGGTCGTTGACTACGTACGTGGACGCCAAGAAGGTTATCACGGGACAGGGAGATCTAAAGAGGGACGGCCCACGAAGACCAGGAGACATTTATAATGAAAGCGCGGACATCTCTTCACTCTTGGTCGAATACGGGTGGCAATACCTCTTCGAAAGAGAAGGGACAGAGTACTGGCGCAGACCAGGAAAGACAATTGGGGTCAGCGCGACCTTCAACCACATTCCAGATCGGTTCTATGTCTTCAGCACCAACGCCCCACCGTTCGAATCAGAAACAGCTTACAGCAAATTTGCAGTCTACACAATGTTACAACATGGAGGTGATTTCCAGGCGGCCGCTACTGGTCTTCGTGAAAGAACGGTTATGCCCACTGGCAAAGATATCGTGTCACAGATTAAGGACCATCTAAATAGAAACTACATAACCAGGTATAACATTATTTCACAGCGAACGGAAATCAAAAACCTAAATGCAACCGACTACAAGGAATTAGACGAACATAATTTGAACACTATTTATGTTAAGATGTATCAGCAGAAGATTGAAGCTGGTATTGAAAAGTTGGGCAGAATCTTAAATTCCGAGTTTTCAGCCGCGTACAATCCTTTCCTGGAATTTTGTAAGGGCCTCCCTGATTGGAACCCAACAATTAATTATATCGATGAGCTTCTATCTACTTTGACGCTGAAAGACCCAACTGAAAATGACCTCTTGAAGGAGTTTTTCAAAATGTGGCTTGTCAACCTTGTAGCATCTATGGTAGATGTTGGGTCAGTAAATCAGAATGCGCTGATACTAGTTGGTCCTCAAGGGATCGGGAAGACCCGATGGCTGAATAGGCTGGTTCCCTCTGAACTGAAGTCATACGGGTATGTCGGCAAAATAAGGCCGGACGATAAGGACAGTAAAATCCTCCTTGCCAATAGTCTGCTAATAAACTTGGATGAGTTGGAAACAATGAATAGATATGATATAGGGTTACTCAAATCGTTGATGACAACGGAGAACATAAGAGTCCGTATACCATACGACAAGTATGAAACAAACGTTCCGCGTCGGGCTTCATTCGTAGGTTCTATCAACAATACAACTTTTCTGAAAGACGAAACTGGAAACAGAAGGTTTTTGGTCTTTGAAGTGGATTCGATAGACATGATTAAGCCCATAGATATAAACGGACTTTACTCACAGGCGTATCATCTATACAAAGGTGGATTCAAATTCTTTCTTAATGACGTTGATATAAAGCGCATTAACAACCGCAACAGAGAATATTTGACGATAACCACCGAAGATGAACTCCTCGGAGCCCTTTACGAGAAGGTTATGCTCGACGAAAACCGTGGAGCCGTCGATCCCCTACAACAAGACTTTGTATGGAAGACTGCAACGGAAATAGCTACAGAAGTTGCAGTTTCTAAATATTATGCGTTGACACCAAACAGCGCGAAGAATTTTGGAACTGCTCTCGTAAAAGCTGGATATTGTCATAAAAAAAGCGGGGGCAAATGCTCCTACGCTGTCCGTAGAAAAGGATGCTCCATTGAACTTGGAAAGACTACCAAAGAAAAGGAGCACTTTTCCAAAAACTAAAGTGGGAATGTGGTGGCTGGCCTAACGATACAATTGGGCTTGCCATCACAACCGACTTCCATGCCAAATAGACTGTGCCAGTATGCATGGTTTCAACATCGGTGTTCTAAATACCGCAAACCGAATATAGGAATAGGAGATAGCTAAATGAAAGAGATCGACAAAAATGGATCCGAGTTAGGAAGTGATACTGTAATAGAGAAAAAGGTTCATAAGAAGCTCCCATTGTTGTCAACGATTATCGAAAGTCTTTCCCCTGTTGAGGGAAGGATAGAGCCTTGGGAATTTAGAGAATTCGGTCACACTGGAGCTCTGCTCGTAAGTATTGCCTTGTGGAAGACTAGAAATAACAATGGACTTAGCTTCGATCTATCTATGAATGAATTGAAGGATGATTTTCATATTGGGCGAAGCAAACAGGATACTGCTATTCAAGAACTAACTAATATTGGTGTGTTCACGCGGGTAACTGGAGGAAAGTGCAATGTCAGGCGATTCTCATTCGATCAGGAGATCTACAACAAATCGAAAGCAAGGGCAGATGGGCATCCGGAGGACCTGGGCACATTTGCGAACAAGTTTGACGACAACGAAATGAGCAAGTACGAAAGGAATGCGCTGCTGGAGAAGTCCAAACTATTAGCTGAGGAATGTTTGAGCTATATTGACAAGTTCGACAATTCGAGCACAAGATTGCTCGAGATAATGAAAGCAATCGACGGCATTGATGCCGTTCTTTCAGTGGTCGATGAGATTCCGTAACCTGATGGCAGAAATTATCGGACTGCCTTGTCATAGATCCTCTAGCAAATAAAATGTCTTGTTCCTATCCTTACTCATGCCACAATTGAAAGTTCCTTCAATCAAAGTCCCTCAACTCACATATCACTGAATTCTAACTCCAGTAAAGCCTGTGATGTTAGGTTACGAACCATAAGAACTTTTCATTGTAGGCTGATCTAAGAAGGATAGTCAAAAAGGAGAATACCACTATGTTGTGGTAGCAATGATTCATCTAGACGTACACTTTGGGGTGGGTGGGGGTGGTGAGGGGGACAGTCATAATGGCTCCCACGTCGGGTATCCTAGCTTTTACCTCTTCTTGAAGATCTCTTAATTGAACTAACCCCACCACACCACCACAGGGCAGGGATGGGCGACACACTATCGCCAGTCTGCTGTTCCGGTCCGATGTGTTCTAAAAACCGCATACTGTATGGTCTTCTACGAACGATACTTACGCAATTGTTCGCTTCGACCTGACACGGTGCGGGGACGCCCACTTAATGAATGCTTCGATTATGTTCTCCTTTCTTCCCTATCGACAACAACTACCTATCGGTATTGCAGACTTGTGAGGTCTCTCGCCGCTAGAAGAGCTTACAAAAAACTCGAGTATTCTTCGATTGGTTCAAGCGCCTCGTATTGCAGGCATTTTGCTGTTTCCAATTGTCACAAAAATGTCACAAGCTATTTAAAACACTCAATTTCACGCATTTTTAAGCGATCTTTGGGGCTAGGCAGCAGTCTATATAACTGCTGCCGAAGGAATTAGTTTAAAACCAGCGCATCTTTAGTGATCTCTGGACCATCCGAATTCAATTTGGTATCCGGGTATAGCACTCTAACGAGCTTCTCCAAAGCGGCCTCTGTGATTCCCTCAAGAGTGCCAGTGTATCGATCAGCATTTACACCCGAATGATCCGCATGTCCCAAAAGTCTTTCACAGTACACTGCGTCGAGGTGCGCATAGGATTTCAGCCATGAATTAAATGTCTTCCGAAGGTCATGGAAGGTTCCATGAAAGCTGGTCCTCCGGCGAACATCCGCAAAAAGGTGCTCGATCGTCGAATCCTTCAATGAGACTGGGCGGCCGCAAGATTCAATCATGTAGTGCAGAAGTTCACCGGAACGGCTGTTCAGAGGAATTTGTCTTTCGCACCTTGTCTTGCTGTTTTCCGCACGCACAGTAAGTGTCTTCTTAACAAGATCTACATCTGAGGCACGCAGTGAAATACCCTCGTGAAGGCGAAGACCGGAAAAAAGATAGATCTCGATTATTTTGTCGAAGTCCTTTCTTCTTGCGCCCGCAGCTTTGATTATATTTCTCATCAAAACTGGGTCGTAAACGTTGGGAAGCTTTTTCGGAACCCGTAGGCGCGTCCAGTTTGCTGCTGGATTTTTTATGAGCCATCCGTTTCGGAGTGCAAATGTGAATACCGCGCGCACGTGCATCAAGCAATTATTCACACGATACGGCGATAATTTGACCTGTGGTTTCTTTTTCGCGTTTCCTATTCGTGTGCAAAGGTCGAGTTTAAACTCTTCAATATCCTGAGGAGAAACATCGCTCATTTCCTTATTGCCCACAAATGAGATGAACTTAGTGAAAACGTACTTGATGTCGTTGGTGTGCCTGCGGGAATTGACCGCATAACTATTAACGAGAAATTTTTCCAATAGCTGTGACAGCTTCATTTTGGCGGTGTCGAGTTTTTGAGCAGAGGTCAGAAAAAACGATCGCTCTTGTTGTCGCCTCTTTTCTGTCAGCGGTCTTCATTGTATCACGGATCCGTTTGCCATTCAGCATGACATCGAGGTACAGCGTCCCACTTCTGCCCCTTACCCGCAGATGTCTCGCAACATCCTTCTCGGTTAATTGTCTGATGAAATCCATACATATATCCTTTTTACTGGAGCTGCCGGGATTACTAGCAGCTCTTCCGAATCCCTTTTCCAATGAGAATGAATAAGCTTCGTCAAGCCGGTCATCTTAATTGCTATTTCTTTTTAAGCCATTGAAAAACCGCCCATGTCGCCTTCAAGTCTTGTTCGTTGTACCGAAGAATCTCCGCCATGATCTTCTTTCTTTTGGTTTTATCTTTTGTCTCGACGGCTTTGAAATATTGAACTATTGACCAGTCGCCGCCGTATTGCTTCATGGTTCTTCTGAAACCAGCTTCCTTCTCGATGATCTTCAGTCCGTAGCTGTGAACCGGCAGCACAAGAGCATCGCGAGTTATTTTCAGGAGGTCAACACAATTATGGAGAACTCGATGAGCCGTTCCATGAGGATCACCATAACGCTCGATGTAACTTTTGATTTTTGTGGTCTCGTATGAAGCCCAATGGACAAAGGGAATATCACCGTATCGTGAGAAAATCCTTTCTGCGCGGCTAAGGAAGTCGTGCCAACCTTGTTCATCTCCGTTTCTCCCAAAGCCGCCTAGTGCGGGTTGGTACTTGCTGGGATTTCTTCCATATACCTGCAATCCCCATAAATAGACCTTTTCTTCATCTTCGAACACTGGGGGCATGCCTTCAAGATCAAACATGACGACGCTCGCATTCTTGGGCAACTGTGGCCGTCGCAATATTGTTTCCTTCCTCATCTGGAGCACACTGGCTTGCTCAAGTATCCTCTGGGCTGATCTGCCTATCCTTTTATTGCTGAGCGCTTTCCTGACCTCAGACAGCGACTCATAATCATACTTTGATAGGAGCTGACTTATTGTAAAGACCTTTTGTTTTCTTAACGCAAGCGCTGTGTCTTGATCGACTCCAATGATCGAAGCAACATCATTTGACTTTTCCGCATTCTTCCAACAGCGTGCCTTGTAAGTGCAGGCGCTACACTTCGTCCATCCGACCGGAGAGTAGGGCGCTTTCGATTTACCGGAAATCGATCTGATATTTTTTAGTATCTCGAGAGCCCGTGTGCCACCGTCATATCTGAGTTGTGTTATCTCGCCGTCTCCCGAATAAACCTCCAGTGATTGCGGAGGCTTTCCAGTATTTTGCTCAAGTAACCAACCGTACAACTCCAACTGCAGGAAAATTTCAGGATGCTGGTCCTCGTCGATATTACGAGCAAGTTTACAGTCTCTGATCTTGTAGTTATTACCATCCCTAATTAGGAAATCCGGAATGCCGGTAACTATGTCGCCGATAGTCGGCAATTTTGATTGAAAGACGCCCTGGTAGATTACATTTGCACCAGATGTTATTGCCTTCAACGTTCTTGAAGCCCTCATACGCAGACTGCCCATGCTGAGGTCAATAGGATTTTTGAATGTTGCGAGATGGTTTTTCTCGTGCCGTTGACCCAGCTGAGCGATCAACTTATCGAACTCAGATGGCTGCGCTTCGGTTTCGAAGTGAGAGCGCAGAAATACTCGAAGCTCGCACTCAGTTGGGTGATAAAGAGTATAGTAATCCGATGCTGTTAAATTCATAAAAGCCTCGCTTATATTTTTTTGTTAAGATTTACTAATTGTCCATTCGGAAGAAGTGAGTGCTCCGGATATTGTGTAAGAATTATCAATTACCGATGCTTCTCAAAGACTTGCAGAACCTCGACGGTTCTTTACTTCTTGAACGGATATGATCATTGCAGATGTTGTACTTGTTTCTAATACTGGAGCTTTGTTGCGAAAATTATGAAATCGTCCAGACCCCTAGTATAGAAATAGCGCGTCAGCCAAAATGCCTATAATAAAAAGGTTTTTTTGCCAGAGTCCTGTGTCTTGAACGTAATTCAAAGGCATCTTCCCGAGTTAGAGAGGTGTATTGTCCTGTACCATGATAATCAAGTGGTCGGTGCTCAGTGATCGCATACACGACATCGCTGTCTCTCAAGAGACTTTTAATTTCCTCCCAATCCCATTCGTCGTCGCCGGTTAATTTATAGTCAAGGAGTTCCGCCAGTCTTTTCAGCACGGCTTTATATGCCAGTTCCCTGGTTGAAAAGAGCGCTATGTCAGTATCGTAAAGAGCGCCATGTTCATGGACAACCGTTATCCAAAATGATTTCTGTGTGGTTATCATGGCTTCTCACCCTCGTTCAGTTTTAGTTCGGAAGGCTGCTCCACATTAATGCGCGGGCCTCTTCTAGGTTTGACGACGAGATCCGCGCCGGCCGGTTTATAATCCACCTTATCCTGGTGACCAACCACCTTGAGTTCGCTGACGGGGCTTATGTCGTACCCCTTTTGCGCGACGGAAAATTCTTCTTCTTTATCGGAGAACTTCCGTTTGATCTTAACCTGCTTCTTCGCAAGCGGAATAACATACGCCCTTGCATCGCTCACAAACGCAACGACAACTTGTTCGCCGTTATCGTACTCGAGTCAATACGCGAGCGTCATATAATGGATTACTGATGTGCCTCTTTAAAAAGGCTTAAGGTTTAGTCCCCATCATGCGGCCACCAGAGTCCGCGTTATCATAATTCATATATACCTTTTGATTCAGCAATTATCCGAGCGCTGTTGGCGTCCACATCAGATTCATGTCCAAAAGGGCAAAGCAGCGTCCTATCTCTCCTTATTCCCGTGGCCCTGTGCTGGGCACAAGTCAAGCTTGAGTATCCTGGACTTATCAATTGGACCCTCACCCCTTCCCGCTTCGCCTTGTATGCAATGAAAGTGCGCAACTTATAGTAAGGCCACCGACCCAAGAGTTTGCGAAGACGTTTCTTTAGCGTGACTTTTTGCCGATGCCGCACAAGTTCTCCATTCGGATTCCGCATCTATTATTGACGGCAATTTCAACAATTTTGGCGCTGACCTTGTGAAGCAAATCATCCACTTTGTGTGCTCTTCTTATGCGCACCTTCTTGAGCAGATGAAATTTATTGTGCTGCTCCAATTCAGTCTCAAGTCTATTGTACCTTTGCACTAAACGGTAATACTCATCCCCTAGAGGGATGACCTCTCTAGTCGTAGGGAGCCAAATTACGGCGAGAGGACCAACAATGTTCAGATCTACACCAAGCCATTCATTAACCTCCATCTCTTCTTTCGCCTTGACCTCCATGTTGATGAAAGCATACTCTTGATCAAACATTATTTGGCGCACGCGCAAGAAATCTTTTGGGAACTCGCACCGGATATTAGTGCGAAGAGGAGGAACATAAACCAATCCGCGATCTACGTCTGGCCGTACTTTTGATCCGGCAACGAGAAGCTTCACCTTATCCGATCGAAAGGTTTTTGGGGGATGTTCAATGTAGTAGCGAAGTATCATATCGGAGAATGTGGAGTTAAGACCGACATGGCTTACAAATTTTGTGGATCGCTTATCCGGGTTGTCAAGTGCGAACTGAGCAACCTCAGCAGCTTTAGATAATTCTAGCCGAAGATCCAAACCATGTTTGACCTTCCGCGTAATCGTTACATTTTTCCGTGCCACGATAATACCCCCGTACATTCTTCAAACAACCCGGTGCGTCTAGTTGAAATCCCTCTATTTTACCCTTACATCTGTCGGGACGCACCATATCCAAAGATTGAAGGACAAGCCCCCCCACCGGCGACAATCATTCTTTGCTTATAAATTGACTAAAGAAAAGGAGAATTCAAAAATCCGTTTGCGAAACGAGCGAAAATACGCTTATCCTCTTCTTTGATACTGGAGGTCATATTTTGTTCATTCATTTTGTTAATCTTATCACTTCTTCTATCGTGCGCACCCCATCGAAATTTAGTTTTAATTCATCTTCAGGAAGCTTATCACCGATCAATTCAATGACATAATCATCTGGGATTTCAGAGAATGAATACATCTGCGTACAGGGCCCGTGTGTGGGCTTACACCAATAATCCGCCGAACATTTTCCGGGCCTTTCCAATGTCCTAGTACCAGCATCTCCCCAAACTTTGTTGGACCGACGAAAATCATGAGATGATGATGGCTATTAACCTCACTATATGGCCATAGGAACTCATATTCGACATTCCGATGAAGGCGTTTTGTCAGTGAGACTAGGAAGGGATCCGCGTAACGAGGGATCTTATTTTTATTTTTCGTAACCATGATCTGTGATTCGGGCTTATTCACTGATGGTATTCCTTTTTTTGTCGTGATGATAATTCTCGATTGATGTCAGTCTTGGGTGTGTGTGCCATGATTATCGCCTTCCTCCGAATTCGATATTTAGCATTTCCGCCAACGAATTTGCCAGATCATCAATTTCGTTGATTGCCACTCGTCGGGTTTCAATCCACTCCTCGATCTCTGTCTCACGGAATCTGTAATTCCGTCCGATACGCACGGCGGGAAGTCCCAGCTTGCGGATACCGGGGCACGGAACGTCGTGATACGTGAAGCTTCAGAGCCACTTCACCAGTCGTCAATAGTCTAGAATCCTGTCTTATCAACACAAAAAACACCTCACCTTTCTGAAAACTGAGTTTTCAATCCGCTAAATGCGGATATTTGAGTCAGCTTTTTGTGTTGTCTTCCTCAAAATTCCCTCATTGAGGAGTGCCGGCGCCAATTTGAATGAAACTCATTGGATCCAGATCGCAAATACAATATAACTAATCATATTCGCACAAACAATATCCAATTACAAAAATATATCTTATGCCACCTCCGCTACGGGCTGCGCAAATGTTCACGATTTGGCAATTATCGCCTCACAAACACATCATTAGATATATTGGATGCGTAACTTGATTTGAAAGAGCTGGATCGCTATATTAATATTCGCAAAACAAAGGAGCTTATATGAGTGTTACTGAAACAATGGGTGAAAGAATCCACAATCTGAGAGAATTACGGAGTCTCACAAGGGAGAGCTTGGTCACGCAAATGAAAATTATCGACAAAGATTTTGCAATAAGTCTCTCGTCCTTAAGCAGGCTTGAGTCAAACAGATCTTATTCTTCAAAGCCAGACAAAGAAAAAGCGCTGCCAACATTAAACAGCACTTCCCTTTCAGTCCTGGCAAAAGCACTCGGCTGCACGCCGGATTTCCTCCTTGGATTCTCCGACCAGGTCCGACCACTCGATCTGACCCACGGCGATTCAAACCTGAGCTATCTTTTAACTCTGCTTGAGAAAATGACCCCGGCTCAGCGCCAGGAAGTCACAAGGTACGCAGCATTGATAAGTTCAGGCGTCCCCGATGTAATTGACCTGCGCGACAGATTCCTTGATTTATATAACCTTTGTACCACTAAGGACGCAATCGCTGTAATTGGTACAGATGACCCTAGGTTGAAAGAAGGAGCTAGGGTAGCCTCGGTGCTGGCGATCACAAATGTTCCAGATTGAGGTTGGACCGATGATTTCAAAGAATAGACATGGAATGCTTCTGGCAAACGATTTCTTTAACTCTGAGCGCGCGCAGGAGAGTCAAATGACTCAGTCTGATTGTACGCTTCAAATTCGAGTGAACAGTTGTCATATATCATAAAGCGTTTAACGGAGACTGAAATCCGCAGGCATATTCACCCGCGAGGACGCAATAGTATCTGGTGGATCGATATTCAACTTAATGGCAAGCGACTGCAGAGGTCGCTTAGAACTAACGACAAGGATCTAGCGGTAAACAAAGCCATGGCAGCATTTCAGAAACTTAATAGTCTTAATAGGAGCAAAATGAAGTTGTCCGAACTTTGCGAGGAATTTACCAAAGCAAAGCCGGATCTTACCGTAAAATACTTGAAAGACACAAAACGAGCGTTTGAATTGTTTGAAGGAGTTGTTGGCAATATTCCGGTTGCCTCTGTCGAGAAGAAACATATCATAAGATTCAGAGCCGAAATGTTGCAACGGAGAAAAAAAATAAAAACTGGCCGAGAATTGCAATTAGTGGTTACAGAATTAATAATTATCATGTAATGCTCCGGAGTGCTTTTTCTCTGGCCGTGAACCTAGGAGAGGTAGAAAAAAACCCCTTCACGAGATTTCAAAAGACTGCAATACTTAAAAAGATGCCGATCGCGTATGACCCAAGCAAATATCGCGTTATCTGCAACAAGACTAAGGAGATGTTTGGTAAAGATTTTTCAAAAATCCTCGATATCTATTTGTTTACCGGTTTGAGGGAGGCTGAAGGACCTGCGCTTCGCTGGGATAACATAGATTTTAAGAGTAAGATGCTCACGGTCCCCGCAGCTGAAACAAAAAAGAAAACGGAGCGCCGTGTTCCTCTTGCCGACCGCATCATCAATATTCTATTGGAATTCAAGAACAATGGATATGAGAAACCTATTCCATGGCAGTCGAGTTCGATTTCTCACAATTTTATTCATGCAAGAGATGGATGGAAATACAAGGGCACCAATCATACGGGCACAGAAATTCCCGGCACGTTTCATAGCATCAGGAAAACTACTGTCACTTACTTGAAGAAAATTGGTTTAAACTCCGACTTCATAGATGTTATGATCGGCCATGACCCTGACGGTGTTAGTGCTCGTCATTATACTGATTATGAATTGGCACTTAATGATACTGTCAGAGTATGTATTGAACGCATGGTTCAAATATTCTATCCGTCACAGGTGATGCCCGTATTGCGGCTAGTCTCTGTTTTATAAACTTTCCAGGGAGCGAGCGTCTCTTTCTTTCATCACACAACTTGTCACACTTTTTGTCACACAATGGCCCTAAAGGCATCATTTTTTGGTCTGTGAAGTTGCGTTTTTGCCAAGGTTTTGAGGGTTGGGCTGTGTTCAATCAGTTTACGAAACCGCTGCTCTACCAGCTGAGCTACGCCAGCAAACTCCATCAGGCAAATCGAGTCGATCCTGGTCAAAATATTACTATAAAATATAACCTGTTCGGTCGGAAGTTTCAATTTTTAGTTGAAAATCGAGGTCGCATTTAGAGTTCATCATTGCAAACAACTTTGGCTAAAAGTAAATTGAATAATGAGCGAGAAGAAGGTTCACATAATTACGCTTGGTTGTCCCAAAAATCAGGTTGATAGCGAAGTCCTTTCCGCCCAACTTAAGGCGAATGGTTATGCACTTGCCGATTCTATCGGCTCCGCCGATATGGCGATTATCAATACATGCGGATTTATCGACGCGGCGAAACAGGAGTCTATCGAAACAATTCTTGAGGTAACTCGACAAAAGAATCCCGGCGGGTTAAAAAAAGTAGTCGTCACTGGTTGCCTCGTCGAAAGATACAGGAAAGAGCTTCGTGAGGGTCTGCAGGAGGTAGACGCTTTTTACGGGACAAACGATTTGCCGAATATTCTTAAGGAATTTGGTGCAGAGTACAAATACGAAATGCTCGGTGAGCGAGTCTTATCTTCTCCGAACCATTATGCGTATTTAAAAATCTCCGAGGGCTGCGATAATCCGTGTTCGTTTTGTGCGATTCCGCTAATGCGTGGAAAACATGTTTCAAAACCCTTCGAACAAATTATCCATGAGGCCGAACTACTCGCTGGCAAAGGCGTAAAAGAACTCATCGTTATCGGTCAAGATACCACCTATTACGGTCTGGATACAGCCGGGAAAAGAGAACTACCACGGCTTATGGTGAGGTTAAACGAAGTGAAAGGTTTTGAATGGATAAGATTGATGTATGCGTATCCTGCCAAGTTCCCTGAAGAACTGCTAAATGTGATCCGTGATAGCGATAAGATCTGCAAGTACATAGATATTCCGATACAGCATGTATCGGACAACGTTCTAAAGTCGATGAGGCGAGGCATCACACGGCGAAAGCTTGAGGAACTCCTTTTTAAAATTCGAGAAAATATTCCTGGGATTGCGATCAGGACAACCCTGATAGTAGGTTATCCGGGAGAGGGAGAGAAAGAATTCGAAGAACTCCTCGGGTTTGTGAACGACTTCAAGTTTGACCGCCTCGGCGCGTTTACCTACTCAACAGAAGATGGAACCACCGCCTCTATTCTCGGAGATCCGGTTCCTCAAGATGAGAAGGAACGACGCCACGCTGCGATAATGGAAGCGCAGAGGGAAATAATTGAGGGGCTCAACGAGAAGAAGGTTGGGAAGACCCTGCGGATACTTGTCGATAGGAATGAAAACGGTAACTGTGTCGGCAGGACAAGCCAGGACGCACCTGAGATCGACACGGAAGTTTTATTTAATTCGGGAAATTCACCGGGCGATTTCGTGAATGTCCTTATCGATGATGCGCGTGAACATGATTTATACGGCACCATCGATCCAGAGAAAGAACAATGAAAAAGAAGGCCTTGGTATTTTGCCTTTTCTTGACTTTACCTGCCGTCGCTCAAGTAGAAATGCAGGAACCCAGTTTGAACGCTCTGTCTCATTTCTACTTTGATGCACTTAACTTTAAAGCTGATCAGAACAAGAGCAGGTTGGATTTTTATTTGCAGGTTCCTTATGGCGAGATCCAGTTCATTAAATACGGAAACGAGTTCATTGGTTCTTATGAGATAACGATACGACTGATCGATGACGACGGGAATCAAGCGCTTGACGAAACATGGGAAGAGAGACCGACGTGCGAAAGTTTCGAGGAGACGAACAGCAGGATGATCTACTCCTCTTCCGAAAAGCAATTCATAGTGAAACCAGGCGCGTACACTCTCCAGGTTGCCTTGACAGATTCCGAGACAAACAAATCTTTTACGGAGAAAAGAGACTTCGTAGCAAGAGATTATGCGGATTCATCAGTATCCTTATCCGACGTTATGCTTTTGAAAGCTTCTTCTATTTCCGAAGGGAAGGAGACCATCATTCCAAGTGTTGATGGAAATGTCATATCCCAGAGCGATTCATTTCCTGTGTTTTATGAAGTCTATTTTCCAAAACCGAACGACTCGGCATTTGTCACAACGGACATTTTTGGTGAAAAGAACCGGCTGATGTTCTCTACTTCAAAGTGGAACAAAGGGATCGGTAAGACAGAAGCCATCATCGCTGAAATCCCCAAGGACTCCCTTCCGATGGGATTATACAAACTAAGCATCAGTTTACGCGAGTCGGCGGATAAAGAAGTCCACGCGAAGGCGAACGCTTCACGAATCTTCTCCATTCATTTCCCGGATTTGCCTGTCACGATTACCGATCTCGACAAGGCGGCGGAGGAAATGATGTACATTGCAAACTCGAGCGTGATCGACAGTATCAAATCGGCACCCAACATGTTCGCAAAAGAAAAGCTCTTCTTATCATTCTGGCAGAAATACAATCCCAATCGATCCTCAAAGAATATTCCGATCATGAATGAATACTTCGACCGCGTCGCCTATGCGAACGCACACTTCAGTCATTATTTCAAAGGTTGGAAAACCGACATGGGCATGATCTATATCATCTTCGGGCAGCCGAACAGCGTGGATCGTCATCCGTTTGAAGGAGACAGCAAGCCTTATGAGGTCTGGGATTACTACCAGAGGAACCGCCAATTTGTTTTTGTAGACGAAACCGGCTTCGGCGATTATAAATTAATGAATCCATTATCGGATATTAACGGACCCCCGTACGGGCCGGACTTTTTCGGAAGGTGAAAGACGTTTACCCATTAAAGATTCTTTTCATCTGGCACCACCACCAGCCTTACTATAAAACTGACGGCACGTTGCTGATGCCATGGGTTAGAATGCACGGCATCAAAGATTACTGGGATATGGTCCGGATTTTAGATGACTATCCAAAGATAAAACAAACCTTCAACTTTGCACCGGTTCTCCTCGAACAGATTCAAGATTATTTGCAAAATCGAACCACGGACACTGCATATGCTTTGTCATTAAAGAACCCCGACTCATTCACAACTGATGATAAGGTCCAGGCTTTAAAGACATTCTTCCTTGCAAATACCGAACGAATGATCAAGCGTTATCCTCGCTACTCAGAACTTTTGGCGAAAAGAGGAACCTTCGAAAAAGAAGGCGACATTAACACAGCGATTCAGAATTTTACTCCACAAGATTTCCGGGATTTACAAGTTTGGTGGAATCTATCTTGGGTCGGCGAATATTCCAGGTTTGACCCGCCCTTCAAGCATTATTTGGACAAGCAAAAGAATTTCACCGAAGATGAAAAAGTGTTTTTGTTGAAATCACAGGTCGACATACTTCGGAAAATCGTGCCACATCACACAAAAGCTGTTAAACGCGGACAAATTGAAATCAGCAGCTCTCCGTTTTATCATCCAATTCTTCCCCTACTCTGTGACAGCAATTCAGGCAAAGAAGCAAATGTAAACACAAAACTTCCGGTCAACAGGTTCAGGCATCCCGAAGACGCAAATTACCAGGTCAAGTCAGGATTGGATTATGCAGAAAAAATCCTCGGTTCCCGGCCAAGCGGGATGTGGCCAAGTGAAGGCTCCGTCAGTAATGCCGCCTTGGATATACTAATCAAAAACAAATTGACCTGGACTGCGACGGATGAGTTGATTCTTCAAAAGACTCTTTCAAAAGGTGGAAGAGAGATCAGCAGCGACTTCATAGAAAAATATTTTGCATATAATTTTGGGAACGGTAAGAACCGCATAAAAATTTTATTCCGGGATCACAGCCTTTCCGATTTGATCGGCTTTGAATATTCACGATGGAATCCAGACGACGCCGCAAATGACTTTATGGACAGGCTCCTGAAAATAAGGGACTCTATTCAAACACGCTTCGATCGGGAGACATTAAACTTTGCAGTCGTTCCGATAATCCTCGATGGCGAAAACGCATGGGAGTTTTACCAGAGCGATGGGAAGGATTTTCTGCGAACCCTCTACTACAAACTGAGTAACGAGCCACGGATACAAACAGTACTACCATCCGACGTCCCGGTTAAGCGAGGTAACAGTTTAAAGGACATCGTACCGGGTTCCTGGATAAATGGCGACTTCAAAATATGGATCGGACATCAGGAAGATAACAAAGCTTGGGACTTACTATCTCAAGCTCGAAATACTTTCGAAAAACTATCCGCTGAGAAAACCGCGACCGTAAAGGCCAGTGCTCTCAAGGAAATCATGATCGCAGAAGGATCCGATTGGTGCTGGTGGTACGGCGATGATCACAAGTCTCGGCAGGCAAACCAATTCGACGCCCTCTTCAGATATCATCTTAAGCAGGTCTATAACATTCTCAAAGTGAATCCGCCTGCAGAACTCGACGAACCGATAAAAAATATGGCTGAAGTATTTCATCGCCAGCCCGATCGAATAATCTCACCAAAATTCGATACCCTGAATACCGATCGAGAGTGGATGGATGCTGGAATCCTGGAAAGAGTCGACATGGGCGGGGCAATGCACAAGACAGGCGTTCAAATAAAGCGGCTTTATTTCGGGAATGACAGCACAAACATCTACCTGCGAATTGATACGACCAGAAAAATATCACACGAAAGAATCATGGTAACTTTTTTGTCTAATCCGGAGATTACAATCGAACTCGGGAAAGACTTTGTTTTACGAACCAGGGAATCTTTAAAAGAGTTCGAGTTCAGCGGGCATTACCGCATAGATGAGACAATTCAAGTTGCATTACATTTGGGAAAAATAGAATCGACTGAGGTGGCTTTGACCGCAGCGATTTATGAAAACGATACCCTTATAGATTTATTTCCGAACGAAGGAACGGCTAAATTCAGAATTGTTCAATAGCTTTTAATTGTAACGGAGCCCAATCCCGAATCGATATTGAGTTTCAACAGCGGGCCCGTTTTTACACTCGAACGATACTCGCCCTCACCATTTGCATAAAATCCGGACACATCAACGCTGTTAAGAAAACTCCCCGGCGCAGTGATGACCGTATTAATGCCGGACGGAATGGAAATCTCCACGGAACCCAAACCGGTCTTCACATGAACCGTGCAATCCCTCTGAAACTTTCCGCCGAAATCTATCTTTACTGAACCCAAACCTCTGTTGAACTCGATATGCTGGGATTGAGCATTTGCCAAGTTCTCGACAGAAACGCTGGAGATTCCGGTCTTAACCTCGATGTCTTCGCATTCAATTTTATTTGGCGAGGAGAAATTAAGGTTGAAATCGCACACTCCCGTTGAGAATGACGCATCCGAAACTTCCATGCCACCAAGGTCAATATTTGCGTCGCACACTCCAAAGTTCATTGTCAAAGAAACCGGAACGGAATTCGCGAGTTCGATATTTGCGGTGTCTTTATCGCTGTGAATATTGAACCAGGAAAAGTGATCCCCATCTTTCTGATTAGAAAAATGAAAAACACCTTTACTTCCTTTTACTTCATAGTCCAACACGGGAAGTCTCTCATCTTCGGAGTAACTGCAAAATAATCGAAATGCCTTCGCTGGATTGTCAACTTTCTTCAAACTTAGATCAACAATTCCAACGTTAATTATCGCCTTCAACGATTTGACGCCGTTTAGATTCTCTTCCGTATTCAGCACTTTTTGGCAAAATGCCGTAGAGAATAGAAGCAACGTCGCTAAAATAGTCTTCATCGTATTTTCAATTACGATCCGCGAAAAAAAATGTTTCAGTAATGTTTAATCCTGTCCTTCAAGAATTTGTACATCATCTCGCGTGCTCGAAAAAGCTGCACTTTTATCGTATTTACGGGCAGTCCGGTCTCATCTGCTATCTCCTCGTAACTTAGCTCCTCCTGGTGCCTTAAGAGAATCACCTGTCGATACTTCTTTGGAAGTGAATCTATTGCCTGGCGGATAAGCTTGGATTTCTGCTCGCGGAGCATGTTAAGATCAGGTTCATACGTGGAATCCGGGATTTCATATCCCATCTCACCATCCTCCGTTTTAACCTGCTCATCAATAGAATAAACCCTGAGCCTTTTCTTGCGAATATAATCTATACAGTGATTGTTGGTAATCTTGAACAACCATGATGCAAACTGATGCTCATAATCGAAATCGCTAAGATGCTGGAAAGCCTTGATAAAAACTTCCTGGGTGAGATCTTCAAGCTGGCTGCGGTCTCTTACTAACTTATAAACAATTTGTGCTACAGGGTTCTTATATCTCTTTATGAGATTTTTAAATGCTTTCTCATCGCCACTGATTGCACGCTTGACGAGAACCGCATCCTCTTCCGCCCTTCGTTGACGTTCTTCTTCCTTCATCCGATTTTACTTTCCCCGAACCCGACTCTCCGCATAATACTCCACTCCAAGATGGGTTATTAGCTCTTCTCCCATCAAATATCGAAGAAAATTTTTGAGCTTTGTCAGCTGTATAAATAGGTCGTGCTCAGGATAGATCTCAGGCGCGCACATCGGGCTCTTAAAATAAAACGACAGCCATTCTTGAATTCCCGAAAGATTTGCCCGCTGCGCAAGGTCCATAAAAAGCACCAGATCGAGCAAGATGGGCGCCGCAAGGATTGAATCGCGGCAAAGAAAATTTACCTTGATTTGCATCGGGTATCCGAGCCATCCGAAAATATCTATGTTGTCCCAGCTTTCCTTGTCATCACCGCGAGGCGGATAATAGTTTATTCTGACTTTATGATAGAAGTCGGAGTACAGCTGTGGATAAAGATGCGGCTGCAATATGTATTCAAGAGCTGACAGTTTGCTCACTTCCTTTGTCTTGAATGAACCGGGTTCCTCCAGGACTTCACCATCCTGGTTCCCCAAAATATTCGTTGAGAACCACCCATTCAATCCTAGGGAGCGCGCTTTTAACATCGGGGCAAGAACGGTTTTCAATAGTGTCTGCCCGGTTTTGAAATCCTTCCCGGCAATCGGCACGCCCTGCTTCTTAGCAAGCTCGGCCATCGCCGGTATATCAACTGTCAAATTCGGTGCGCCGTTTGCGAACGGGATTCCCTCCTTCAACGCAGCATAAGCATAAATCATACTTGGAGATATTTTCGGATCACTTTTTACCAATCCTTTTTCAAAGGCCGATAGAGCCTGGTGCACCTTGTCCGCTTCGATGAAGATTTCAGTGCTCCCACACCAAACCATGACGCTTCTCGTCGAGCCATGCTTCTTCATCGTCGTCTTGATATCTTCTCTCAACTTTTCGGCCAACTCCATTTTTGACTTGCCTTTTTTTATAACCTTCGGACTGAGCCGCTTAACGTAGTCTTGATCGAAAACGGCAGGCATTAAATCAATACTTTGTAAGAAGTCTTTTGTGAGTTCAATATCCTTCGGGTTGAGCACGCCTGCTTTTTTTGCCGCATCTAACGCGGTTCCGCCAAATATATCCCACCCTGCAAATCTCAAATCATTCAAATTCGCCAAGGAAACAAAATCCTTTATCAACGGACTTCGCTTTTCTGTCCTTTTCCCGAGACGGATTGTGCCCATTTGTGTCAGTGAACCCACGGGCTGACTTAATCCTTTTCTAATTAATTCCACACCCGCGATAAAAGTTGTAGACACTGCGCCGATACCGGGTAAGAAAACAGTAACAGGACCCGCGGGCCTATCGATTTTCTTCTTTGAATTGCTTGTATACATAAAATAATCTCTCAATCGCCGTGATATTAGTTAATACCGCCAACAGCAGGACAGCCACCGCCACAGCGAACGGAGGATGAACAAAGTTATTTCCAAAAAGGCGTATGATTACCGGACTAAAAATTTTTTCGAAAAAATTGTCGAATAAATTAAAAAGGAGTCCGAACCCTAAGATTAAGACTCGTTCCTGACGACGTGCCAACCCGACGTTTGCTTTGAATCCGAGTGTCTCAGCCCTGGCGCGAATATAGCTGACCATTATCGAACCGCCGATCGCGAACACTGCCGCAACGGATGTAAAATAAAAATGGTGGCCAATTAAGAAGAAGCCAAGCCCAAAAAACACCGCGACTTCTGAATATCTGTCAATTGTAGAATCGTAGACAGCACCGAACCTCGTTACACGTCCAGTCTTTCTTGCGACAGCCCCGTCTATGGTGTCGAACAACCCGCTGATTAAAACCAGCGCGCCTCCAGTCACTAATCTTCCTTTAGCGATTTCGAAAGCGGAAAGAACGCTTAAAACAAAACCAAGAGTCGTCAGCCAATTAGGATTCGTATTCCTTTCGCCAAGCCATTTTGCAAGAGGCTCGAGCAACCGCTTGAATGAATTTTCAATTTTTACAGGGATAAGGCTTTTCAATTTTCCGCCCCTTCCACAATAATCACAAACTCGCCCCTCTTCTCCGAAGGACCGATGAGATTGAGGATTTGGGAAAGCGTACCACGATAAAAACTTTCGTGTATTTTAGTGAGTTCTCTCCCTACAACGCATCTTCTGTCACCGAAATACGTCTGCAATTCATTAAGGGTCTTTTCGATTCTATGCGGCGACTCGTACAAAATGATCGTACGTGTTTCAGTAGAAAGAAATCGTAGTTTGGTTTGTCTCCCTTTCTTCAGCGGCAGAAAACCTTCAAAGAGGAACCGGTCTGTCCTCAAACCGCTCGCCGACAATGCGGTCACAAATGCAGTTGCCCCCGGGATCGGAATCACCTGCACACCCGACTCAACTGCATCGCGAACAAGCGCGTACCCTGGATCGGAAATTCCTGGTGTTCCGGCATCGGTGATCAAGGCCGCGTTCGATCCGTCCAACACCTTCTTGACAATCTCACCGGTGCGTCCCGGACCGCTGTGACTATGAAAACTCATCATCGGCTTCGATATACCAAAATGTTTCAGAAGGACAGAACTTGTTCTGGTGTCCTCAGCAGCGATGAAGTCGACCGACTTCAGCGTTTCAATAGCCCGGAGAGTTATATCGGATAGGTTTCCAATGGGTGTTGCAACAACGAATAACTTTCCCGCCTGTTTTCTTGTCCCCCCGAAGGATCCTTCGGACACTACGCGCCCCAATCTCTCAGGTATCTAAAATCGACATTTATTGTCCTGTGGCCCACTTTGGCGATAATTGGCGGACGACGCTTGAACTGGCTCCGCATGATTTTCTTGTGCAAGTCTCTTACCATTTTTGGAGGGTGACCAGCTTCAATGACCTCGTCGACCTTCATTTTTTGATCCACCAGAAGGTAGAGCACCTTGTCAATATCATGATATGTATATCCCAACTCGCCTTCGTCTGTCTGGCCGGCCCACAAGTCCGCACTTGGTTTCTTTTTTAAAATTCTTTCCGGAACTCCGACATACTTCGCCAGTTGCCAGACTTGCGTTTTATATAAATCTCCAATAGGATTTATTGCGTGTGCCATATCGCCAAAGAGAGTCCCATAACCGAGAAGAAGCTCGGTCTTATTACTTGTACCAAGCACCAGAGTATTGTCTCGAGCAGAAATGTCGTACAGAATTATCATTCGGAGGCGGGCAAGGATATTTCCCATGCGGACATTGGACATCTTCCGATCTCGGTTGATCAAAGCATCCGCAGAAGAGCTGATATCGACCACCTCAGTTCTTAATTTGAAATTATCTGAAAGAAGTTTTGCATCTTCGAAGCTGTCTTTGGAAGAGGATTTATACGGAAGAAGGACGCAAAGTAGATTTTCTTTCCCGATTGCCTCCGAAGCGAGCACCGCAGAAAGGGCAGAATCAACACCTCCGGACAAACCCACAACTAATTTCTTATACCCTACTTTCTCAGTTTCATCTTTTATGAAACGAACCAGTAAATCCCTGACTATCTTCGAATTGATTTTCAGATCATTGACTTGAGTTTCCATTTAGTCAAAAATTAAGAAACTGAACCATGTTAATCAATGTGAAGCCAGAACTCGCGATTCATTTTCCCTGTTATTATTAATTCCGAACCTTCAGTGATCTGGCTAATTGAATCACAAGAAATATCCATGAGCAAATCATTCATCCCCTACTTCTTCTCTTCATTCGACTGGACTTCAGCAACCGCCTTCTTCCTTCTCTTCATAAACATTCCATACAGAGCTACAATAAGCAAAAGGATTACTATTCCATTCGTCCCTAGAGTCATGGCTCTCCCGACCGAGTAAACTTTCGGCTCGAACTTCAGCTCAATTTCATGAACACCTCCAGGTACGAGAATCGCCCGGAGGAAATAATCCGCTTTATAAATCTCCGCGGGCTTACCATCGATGTATGCATTCCATCCCGCCGGATAATAAACCTCAGACAGGAGAAGAAGATTATTCCCGCTTGCTTTGACCTGCAGCTTCATTGACTGGATCTTATAATCAAGAAACTTCACGTAGACTGTCGTGTCGGGTTTTTCTACCCTGAGTTTCGGATCATTCTCAAAATAAATTGTCTTCGCCGGATCAAATGTGCCCGCCCGCAGCGATTCCAGTATTTGCAATCCGTCGGCGATCTTATATCCGTCAACAAAAAAGGCGCGCGGCAAAACATCGGTGTTTTCCTCGACAATCTTTGAACCCTTGAAAGCAATTTGGCCATCCATCGGATCAGGCTTATCGGTTATCACATACTTGACTCCAAGGAGTCTCAAGACGTTAGGATTATTTAATCCCGTCACATCGATCATGTCCTGATAAATCCTGAGCTTCGCCCCGGAGTACCCGTTCGCTCCCTGCAGAAGATAATACGCAAGGTCTGCGGAAGTCGCCGGCTGTCCCCCCTCTAACTCGAGTACCCTATAAAGACTGTCGTTAGTCAGCGTGCCTCCGCCAACCGAAATCTGCGACTTGATAAATTTAATGTAATCAGGTTCGGCGAACTCCTGCACCTGAACCTGACGGTCGTTGAGCTGCATTGGCTGGTAATCAACGCGCCATAGATCGAAAAGAAGTATTGCCATCAATGCGATCCCATCTATCAAAGTCGTAATTTTCCTTTGCAGATATAAATAAATCACACCGGTCGTCAAGAGACAAATTACGAGAGATATATATAAATCATTTATCATGTTGGTGAAAAGGAGATTAGAAACTTGTTCCGACACACCATGAAATCTGGCACTGCTCTGTATCAAAGCATAATATGAGTCTTTAAACGACCCTTGCAGCAATAGAGTCACCAGAAGAATTCCACCGAAGACACCCGTCCAGATAAGCCACTTCCTCGAAAATTTCTGATCGGGATTTTCCCTTGCCTTAACTATCGTGTCGACGCCAAACGCAGCCAGAACGGGGACAAAAATCTGGACAAGTACCAAAATCATGCTTGGAGATCTGAACTTATTGAAATAGGGTAAATAGTTGAACAACAAATCATACACTAAAGGCATTTCTCTGCCGAACGATATTAGAAGTGCAACGATAATTATTATTAGACTTGAGATTACAAACGGATTTTTCCGATTCTTTAAGAAGCCGACCACTGCGAGAAGCAGGACTATGACTCCCATATACTGCGGCGCATCGGTAAATGGCTGCGGACCAAAATAAGTATTTGGATGAACGGTCTGATTGCCGGAAAGAGGACCATTGTAGACAATATCACCAAAACCATAATAAGAAGGGATAAAAAACGTCATCATTTCCGATGGACCGAACGACCAATTCGTAGCATACTGGTAATCCAGCCCTCCCCCCGTTGTCCCCTTATCTTGCTGAGTCTGAATTATTGGAGATGCCCCACGGATTGAATACTTGCTGTACTGGTATGTGGAGAAATAAAGATCTGCCGACATGACAAAGGCCACCACGGTCGCCACGATGAGGAGCACTCCTGCTCTTATCGTTCCGGCGATACTTTCTTTCTTTAAAAGATTCCTGATGAAAATGAAAATCAAATAGAGTCCCACTGCCAGGTAAGAATAGAAAATCATCTGGATATGAGTCGCTTGAAATTGTAAATGCAAAGCGACGATAAGACCGAGCAAGGAAATCCACTTGAATCTTTGTATCAACTCAATGACAAGGAGAAAAATAAACGGCAGGAATGCAATGGCAGCAATTTTCGTGTTATGCCCGAACATTATCCATATAATTATGAATGTTGAAAATAAAGTTGAGACTCCCCCAAAGAAGCTTGCAAATTTCGTCAGTCCGAATCGCCGCAACAGAACGAACATCCCGATTCCGAAGAGGAAATAATAGACGATGACCCAACCGACATCCTGGTTAAGAAGCAATACCGCGCCGATATGATCGACCCATCCAAAAACAGTCCCAACGATATCATACCACCTATCGCCAGCCGTCAACAAACTTGCAAACGACGGCATCCCGCTGAAGAGATATGGTATCCATAACGGAAACACCTTTTCCTGGCTGGCTTGATCCGTAAAAGTCTTCAAACTTTGTGAGGTATTTATATCCGCCGAGATGAAGATTTTATTTTCAAATACAGCCTCGTGCAGAAAAACGACGAGCAATATTAATATGAGGGCGATAAGGATAGGAGTTTCAAATCTTGCCGGTACAAGGGGCTTTTCTTGTGCAATTTTCTTTTCAGCGCGCTGCTTACCTGAATGTTTGCTCATTTTTTCTCTCTAAAATTTTGTTGAATAGCTCCGACAACTTTCTTGCGGCTTCTTTCCTCTCGAATTCCTTTATGGCGTTTTCGTTCGGCGCAAAGAAATTGAATTTGTTTTGTTCACTGTTTTTCGTGAACAGCGACATGATGGTTGTCCTGGTCGCTTGCACGTCGTTCGGTTGAACTACAATACCGGTACCCGTGCTGTGAATTATGCGGGCCGCTGCACCATCGGGCGCAAAGGCAATTATCGGCCTCCGAGCACCAATATACTCAAACACCTTACCCGGTACAATTTCGTCGCTTAAATCCGATTGATCGACGATTAGCGCGAGGAGGTCTGATTGCAAAAGTAACCTTATGCTCTCTTCGTGCGGTAAATATTCTTTTACTTCGATTAAGCCCTCCAGCTCAGGTTCCGCGAACATTTCCCTTACTTCAGCCCCGAATCTTCCGGCAAAAATCAGCCTGAAATTGTCGCGCGAGATGTCTCCTGCTTTCTTCATATTTTTTACAGCATCGAGCAACGTCCTTGGATTTCTCTTCCCGTATAAAGAGCCCGTATAAGTAATACAAAATTTCTTATCCTTTAATGGCGGAAGGACAGGATAATCTTCAGAATCAAATCCATTCGGAATATGAACCATCTTTAAACGATCTAAATCCGGGTACTTACCAGTCAGGTCTTTTCCTATTCCTTCCCACGCTATTTCAACGGCATCCGCAGACTCAATCGATTTTTTTTCCAATGACTTATCCATTAAGGCCGGCAAGAACCATCTATCGGGAGCTGATATAAATCCGGTCCATGGGTCTCGGAGCCCCATCACCCAAGGCTTCCCTGTTTTCTTTTTCAGCTTCTTCGCGATCAGGGCAGTAGTATAAGGAGGTGAACTCGAATAGATAATGTCAATCTTTTCTTGTTCGATAACACGCATCGCCGGTGGAATCGCGTATGGCAGCCAACCGATTCTCGCGTCAGGAATAAAAAAAGTCGAGCGGATAAACTCGGCAAACCCTTCCAGCAAACCCTTCTTTTTCCCTGATGGAATATTCTCCACATCAACCGCTGCGCCCGTCTTCTTGCCGGTGAACCGGCGGTATATATCATACGGCTCAAAAATTTTGGTCCTTATAACTCTTGTATCCGGCGGAATCGCCTGTAAGAGAGATATATCAAGGGCTGGAAAATCAGCATCTTCGACAGTTAGAACGATCGGCTCAAAACCGAACTGTGGGAGATACTTAACAAATTTTAAAACTCGCTGAACTCCCGGCCCGCCGGACGGAGGGAAGTAATAAGTTACAACCAGAACTTTTTTCATTTCGTCACTTCATATAGAACGGACAGGACGGTATTCTGTCTCCGAGCTCTGCCTAACAGTTTCAACCCCGGGTGTAATGTATCGCCGCCGAGGAGGCCAAAAAACTGAGGCCTGTCCCTCGCCTCGAATAAACCATAGTAAAGAAACCTCACACTGTCCCTTTTTAAAATCGTAATAAGCGAATCGTAGCTGCGAACCATCGGGAACGGATACAACCTCATATTAAGAAAATACGCAATATGCGGTTTTCTAGCGGCAATCTGTTCGTTCTTAAATTGGTCATCGAATTTTTGATGAAACCATTCGCTCATGCGTACCATGTCATCAGCATCATTGTTAATTACAAACGTTGAATTGAATGTGTATGAATCTGAAAAGGTCAGGACCAATGCGATAACTACCAATAAGTTAATTACGCCGACCGCGACCTTCTTCAGACCAAATTTTTCAATTACCTTTTTAATTAAATACGAAGCGAAGAATGAGTACATAGGAAGCAACAAAAGAGAAAACCGTTCAGTGTAGAAAACAGTCAATAATACACAATAGAACGAAAAGAAAATTGCTATTAGTCCGATCTTTCTTCTTGCAGGATGAGAAAACGCGAAGATGACAATGCCGATTACGGAAGTCAATCCCGTGAAAGCATTATTCAGCCTGGTTATATCATCCACGAAATGTGAGTAGACATTATTTAACAACGTTTTTACCAAAAGAAATGGATCAGCAGTTAAGACATCCCAATAAGATGTATATCGGCCTGCCAATTTGTACCAAAACTCATCCCAATTACCATAGCCCCCCCCAAATAATTCGAAGGCCATATTTTGATAATCGGCATTATAAAAAAAACTCCCGCGATTTATTTTCAAATAAATTGCCCATGGTGCGATCACTACTAAAAAGACACTTACCCAAATCGCAGCAGCTAGATATTTGTTTTGTCCTTTCACCTGAACGGCCTTGAACAGCAAGACAAGTGGCATCGCGATCAGGAATATCAACCCGTTATATCTTACGAGGTAAGCAAGTGCCAGAAAAAAAGAGGATAGACAAAGTTCAATGACCGAGATTTCCGATTTTCTAAACAAAAGAAAAATTCCCGCTAACGACAACGCCACAAAGAACATGTCCGTACCGGCAGAGTAACTATATCGGATAAAAATTGCATTTGCAGCGGTTAACAACGTAGAAAGGAAGGCTATGTCCGTTGAAAAAATTGATTTAATAATCTCGAAGACGAAATAGAGAGAAAGGGCTGCCGACAATACAGAAATAACGACCCCCGTTTTGAACAAATCTCCAACAAACCCTGCAATCAAACCGAGCAGCCAAGGGTAAAGGGGGCCGTGGTAAGAATCGATTACGATCTTACCAAGCATAAACGCTTTTGCCTCGGGTGCGTATCCGCTGTAAAAATCGGTCTCCACATCAAAGCCCCCTACCTTGTGGAAGGCAAGAGCAATATATAACATGACCGCCGTAAACAAGATGGAAAATGCAAGGGAAAAATATTTCCAGTTGTAGACGTAAGCAAAAGGACTCAAGATATTTACTCCGGGGTCCCTCGGTTGGACCTTGCCGACCTTATTTGTCTTCTGTTTCACATTTGCTCTAAGAAAATTAAGAACCTGTTCAATCTTTTGGGAAGGACACGATGTAAATCAGTAGAATACATTTTCATCTTATCACTTCATATAGCATACCGACCGGTCGACGCATCCCACATAAATATTTTAATCCATTATGCACTTTGTTACTATCAAGGAGATCGGCATCTTGGGGACCATCATTAGCTTCGAACGGTCCATAGTAAAGGAACTTTACACTATCCTTTCTCAAGACGGTAATTAATGAATCATAACTATTGACCATCGGGAATAGATATAATTTCATGTTGAGAATATATGCAATGTGCGGCTTCCTTGCAGCAATCTTTGCATTGTCATAGAGATCGCCATACTCTTTGTGAAACCAGTCTCTTATGAGGATCATCTCATTGGGGCCTGACTGAATATTTCTGGAGTTAAATGAATACGAATCCGCGTATGAAAAACAAATTACAGCAGCAACCATGGAATTAATTAGCAGCGTCACAAATCTTTTGGTACCAAATCGAGAAAGAACAACTTTAAAAACAATTGCAAAAAGAACAGCGTACATCGGGATCAAGAAAAGTGAAAATCTATTTGAATAAAATACCGTTAACAGAACCGCAAAAAAAGAGAGAAACATCAGGAATAGCCCGATTTTCTTCCTGTCAGGGTGCGAAAGCAAAAAAATTATCCCTCCCAGAACTGATGGAATCCCGACACAGAGATTGTTCAATTGTGAAATGTCGTCGCCTAAATGAATGTAAGCATTCTTCATAACGGTCGACAGGAATAAGAAGGGGGCCTTTAGAATAACATCAACATAACCAGTGTATTGATTCGCAGACTGGAACCAGAATTGATCCCAGGAGATTCTTCCATTTGCAAAAAGCTCATAAGCTATATTTTGGTAATTGTTATTATAAAAAAAATTCCCCCGATCCAATTTCAGATAAATGGACCATGGCGCAATTAAAGCAACGAAGGATACAATCCAAATCAAAGCAGCGACATAGTTTGCCGGCCCTTTGACTTGAATAGATCGCAGCAGAATTATCAATGGAATTACAACGAGAAAAATCAAGCCATTATACCTTACGAGGTAAGCTAATCCGATGAGGACAGCTGAAAGAAAAAGCTCAAGAGTTGTAATGACAGGTTTCCGAAACAGAAGGAACAAGCCCGCGAATGAGATTGCGACGAAAAACATGTCTGAACCAGCCGAGTAGGAATATTGAATGAAGGTCTTGTTAACCGCCGTCAGGATGATTGAGATGAATGCAATATCCGCAGAAAAAACGGACCGCACGATCTCAAATATGAAATATAACGAAAGGGACGCTGAGAATGCGGAGATGACAATGCCCGATTCGAACAGGTCACCGACTATTTTACTCAACAAGCCCAGAACCCAGGAATAGAGGGGGCCATGGTAGGCATCTATCGTAATTTTGCCGAGCAAGAAATCTTTTGCTTCAGGAGCGAAGCCCCAGTAGAAATCAGTCTCGACTCCGAAATCGCCTACCCTGTGCAAAGTTAGACCGAAAAAGAGCAAGATTGAAAGATATAAGGATGCAAACACGAGAGCGAATCTCTTTGATTCGTACAGCGGCTCCATTTGGAATAGCAGCTTCATTCGAGTTGATTGTTCGCCTGGATTGAACTTTCTATCCGCGACATCTGACATGTTTTTAGGCTGTCACTTTACGAAACATTGAGAAAACATTTGCCGGTCATATCCATTCGGAAATAACCTTCTATCCTTTTTCTTTGCCTGCTACGACCAACAATCCGCTGCCACGTTTATGAGGAAAAAAATAATCGATTGACATGAAGAGGAACGAAAATGGCAAGGCTAACAAATAGTAGAAAGGCAAAAGGAAAATCATTGCAAAATTTTTGTTTAGCAGCACTACCGGCAATTTGATTGCCAGGCTCCAATACCAGCTTCCGATTCTACCATAAGTATACCGGATGCTTTTCACTTTCAGGTTCGCCGAACTAAGTTTGGAAGTGATTTCTTCAGCAGAATATCCTTCCCTGAAATGTTCCTCAACGAACGAGTGTTCGCCCTCCTCATGAACGTCCGACCCGCCGAAATTACTCGGTGTGGAAATTAAGATTTTCCCGCCTGTACGTAACGCGTTATAAAAATTTTCGAAAACCGCCACATCGTCCTTGATGTGTTCCATGACATCGACCGACACTATCAAATCGAAATCTTCTTTGAACTCCAATTTTTCCAAATCCGCAAAACCAAAGGAAAGATTCGTCAGCCCTAATCTCCCGGTAAACCTGTTACACTTATTTATCTCTTCTTTATTTATATCGACTGCTGACACTTTTACTTTCCCGGGGGATTCCCTGGCCATCTTTTTGCCGATATAATACGAGTATTGTCCGAAGCCGCTTCCAGCATCCAGGACATTACCTATTTTATTTTCCCTGAATATTTTTCTCAGTCCACGCTTCACATGCCATTCACGTAAAAAAATCAACCCGAGAACAAGATATAAGAACCGGCGTCTCATCGGACTTTCGCCGACCATTTTTCCAAGCTTGTCTTTTATCGGCTCATACCTCATGAGTTCACCACTGCAAGCTCTTCGATTGCATTCACTAAATTATCCCAGGAATAGAGTTTCCTTTGTTCCGCAACTCCCTCTGAAAATTTTTCCGCCAGGTTCTCGGAAAAAAATTTTACAATCGCCGCGGCAAGCTCGTCAGAGGAGTCCGGAGATACAACAAGCCCGGTTTCGTTGTTGATGACAACTTCCGCAAGCCCGCCAACATCTGTCGTTATCACCGGCTTATTGAAGTTATATGCTATCTGTGCTATACCGCTTTGCGTCGCATCGATATACGGCAGGACAACAATATCCGCAGCAGAGAAACATCCCGCCACTTCATTGTTCGGAACATATTCGTTCACAACTACCACGTCTTCTTTCAGACCCAATTTCTCAATCTGCTGGCGATACGGCTTTTCATCGTCGTAAAATTCGCCGACGACAAGAAGTTTGAATTTTATTTTTTCGAGCGCTTTCTGCACGGCTTCAAGCAAAACATGAAGCCCTTTATATTTTCTGATGTATCCGAAAAACAAGGCGACATTCTCATCCCTGCTGATACCAAGTTTGTCCCTGGATTCATCCCTGGCGATCGATTTCCCAAATATTTCATAGACAGGGTGCGGAACGAATTTGTACTTTGGATCTCCGACCACCGAAAGTAAATCTTTTTCAACCGACTTCGATTGAACGATGAAAAAGTCACCTGCTTTGAAGAGCCATGAGGTAAGTGCTTTATCCAAAGGAGTCCGTTCATGAGGCAGGACATTATCACAAATGAACAACACCTTACATCCCGATTTTTGTTTTGCAACCCGTGCCGCGATCCCGAATGCGGGTGCGAAAAAAGGCATCCAATATTTAAAAATTACCAGATCGGGTTTCCGTTGCGCAGCAATTCTTCCCGCTTTATACCATGTAAAAGGATTCAACGTATCGATAACCTGAACGCTTGGCAACATGGCGCCATCATCGCCGATCTCCTCCTGCGATTTTCCCGGGAAAAGGAGTTTGGGGTATTGTCTCTTGAATGTAATTATGGAGACTTCATGATGTACTGATAGGTGACGATATAGCAAAGAAACATAATGCGCAATTCCACCCCGAAGTGGATATGCGGTGCTTATGATTACTATATTCATTTTGCTGGAGCCATCGACGGCTGAAGCTCCAGAATATCCGATACAGCGCTCAACACTTTCTGTGGCGGCAAATGATCAAGGCAGAAGTAATCTTTGTTAATGCACCTGGGCTGGAAAAAGCATTTGCAATCTTTATCGGGTTCGACAATCTTTCCAAGACCGTATAATTCAAATTCTTTACTGTTGAAGATATTGTTCAGCAGGACAATCTTTTTGTTAAGCCCGACGGCGATGTGCATTCCCATCGTGACACCGGTAACGACCAGATCAACTTGCCCAACAAGATTTATGAATTGCTTTAACGGGAAATAGCCCAAATATTTCGCCCCGCTTTTTGCCGCGATACTTTTGTTTCGTGCGTCCTCTTGTTCACCTCCGAGAAGCAATACTCCGTAGCCTTTCGATATCAGTTTCTTTGCGACTTCGGACCAATTGTCCTCACTCCAGAGACGGCTTGTCCACCTGCCGCCACATCCTGTGTTAAGACCAATAAGCGGACGAGGCAAAGCTAAATCCCATTTATAAGCACCGGATTCGAAATTTGAAAGGAGATATTTTTCACCATTGAAGGAAAACCCGCAAAGTTCAAATATCTCTTCAAGATAACTTTTTGTGTTTGCCTTATTGACATCGTCAAATAGTCCGGTTAGATACTTCTGATACGCCAAATCATCAGCGGGAAAAGTTTTCCCGTCACGGAGAACAAACCCACGCTTCACTCTCGACTTCACACGGTTTGCAAGCGCCGCAGCTTCGAAGTCCTTGTCAAGACTGAACAGATAGTCAAATTCCGTTTCTTCAATTTGAACCAGCGACGACAGCTCAAATTTTAATTTGCGGTCAACTTCATCCGGAAGAAACTCCGGGGTGTGTGTTAGCCACCAAATTTCGGCCTGAGGATGAAGTGATTTTATTTTTCTTAGCAGGGGGGTGGTGCGGATAACATCACCGAGCGCGCCTAATTTTATTATCAAAAAACGCTCGCGCACCGGATCGTAATAATCGCAATCGGCGCAATGGACCCCGTGTAATTTGTGAGGCTGGCATGGAATGAAACCGCGATAATGACGACAGTCGGTTTTTACTGTCAGCTTTATTGAATCGGGCATTATTTCAATTGAAAACTTTTTCTTTGATCACGTATTCTTCGTTCGCATTACTTCGAGTAATCATTTCTCCGATCAACCCGATGGATACAAACTGAACGCCTACAATTATAAGAACAATTCCGACCGTGAACAGCGGTCGATTACTAATCGCAGTCTTGCCCATAAGCCATTCTATCGTCAGCTCCAGGTCTATCGCCAGCCCCAACAGTGATGTGAGCAGTCCGATGCTGCCAAAAAAATGAAGCGGACGTTTACTGTAACGAGTGGTGAAAAGAACCGTAACAAGATCGAGAAGACCATGCCAGGTCCTGCTGAAACCAAATTTTGTCTTACCATATTTGCGCGGATGATGGAGCACCGGGATTTCCGCGACCTTGTAACCCGCCCAGTTTGCGAGTACCGGCAAGAACCGGTGCATCTCGCCGTAAACTTTTATATCCTGGACTACTTCTCTCCTGTATGCTTTCAGTCCGGAATTAAAATCACGAAGCTTTATTCCGGTTAAAACCGACGTGGTAAAATTAAAAAGTTTGGACGGGATCGTCTTTGAGATTGGATCGTGCCGTTTCTTTTTCCAACCGTTCACAAGATCGAACCCGTTCTCCAATTTTTCTATCAACCGCGGTATCTCATTCGGATCATCCTGAAGGTCGGCATCCATTGTGACAATTATTCGACCGAGTGCATGCTGGAATCCTACTGAGAGAGCCGCAGACTTGCCATTGTTCTTTCGAAAACTTATGAACTTGTAGCGACGATTTTTTCTATGTATTTCTTTCAAAACCCTCAGAGAATTATCGGTAGAGCCGTCGTCAACAAAGATTACTTCGTAAGTATAATTCATCCGGTCAAGGGCATCTCTAATAGAAAGGGAAAGGGGCATTAAAGACTGCTCCTCGTTATAGAGAGGAACCACTACTGAAATATCAATTCTTCTAGGGGGCCTGTCTCGACTTGGAATATTTCCCGTATGACGGGGTTGATTGTGTTCTTCGCTCGGTTTTTGGTAGTTATCGCTCATCTCGCGCCATTTTCTACAAAATTAGTTCTATAACGGCAGAAATGCAACGAACGAGATTTAACATTAATACAAAACAAAAGTTCTCATTAAATGAATAAGCCTGTGACAATTAGCACAAGCGAAGCTGAAATTGGGATAAAAAACGAATGGAACCTTGATTCGGTTAAAATTTGATGATAAATTTATAAAGGAAACGGAATCCTAATCGCCCGTTTAGTGTTATAATGGGTGAACTTGTTATTAAAAAGCGGATGCATCAGATAAAAGGTTAAAAAAGAAATGAGTAAGTTTTTGAAAGTCATTGGTTTGATTTTTCTGCCCGTCGCGGCTCTCATATTTGTATTTGCACTTTTAAACGGAAGTGCAGGAAAATCCGGTAAGGGCTTTTTTATCAAGGAATATGACGAACAAAATATTTACGGATAATCGGTAACAAAACTGCCTACCCTCTCACAGGGAGCAGGTATTATTATTTCCCTATTTCCCTGAGCTTGTGTAAATTGCCAGAGCCAATCTATAACTTTCATAATCCTTTCAAAAGGAGTCAATTTCGATGGCAAAGTACCGTTTACCGCTTTTCATGCTAGGCTTACTCTTCTTCTCATCAAATCCTTCGATGGGACAGTCGATAGAAAATTCAGAAGATCAATTCTTACAAATACCAAATCCCGACAGCTGCAGACGAAATCTTTTTATACTTACTCAGCAACCCCACATCGCCGGCAGCCCTGAAGACAGTAACCTGGCTGTGTTTGTGAATGATCGGTTCAAGGAGTACGGGATCAATTCACAAATCGTTACTTACTATGTGTATCTCCCATATCCAAAATCCGAAGAGCTCGAGATGACCCAGCCCGACGAATTTAAATTTGATCTCAGGGAGAAGGGATGGTCATGGGACAAAGATAGTTATAACTCTAACACGGTTCTTCCCTTCAACGCTTATTCACCTAGCGGAAATTTATCCGGACAGATCGTTTATGCCAATTACGGTTTGCCTGAAGATTATAATTATCTTGAAACTTTAGGAATAGACGTCAAGAACAAAATCATGCTCGTAAGATACGGGAGAAGCTTTCGCGGGATAAAAGTTAAAGTCGCGGAGCAGCACGGTGCCGCAGGAGTAATAATCTATTCAGACCCGGAAGATGACGGGTATGACCAGGGCGATATTTATCCACGAGGGCCGATGCGACCATGGGATGCTGTGCAGCGAGGGAGCATACAAGACCTAACCATCTATCCCGGAGATCCGCTTACCCCCGGTTACGCATCCACGAAGGATGCGAAGAGAATTCCGCTCGATGATGTCACCGACCTTCCGCATATTCCCTGCATGCCCATTTCATATTACAACGCCGGGAAACTTTTGAGCAATCTTGCCGGACCGTCCGTACCGCATGACTGGCAGGGTGGATTGCCATTTGCGTACCATATTGGACCCGGCCCCACAGAGGTCAACATGAAAATCGAAATGGACTACGCCATCAGACCGATATGGGATGTCATCGGAACGATCCAGGGAGAAGCTTATCCTGATCAAAAAGTAATTATTGGGAATCACCGCGATGCATGGGTATTCGGAGCAGTCGACCCGAACAGCGGAACGGCGTCGATGCTTGAAACGGCGCGAGGGATCGGAAAACTTCTGGAGAAAGGATGGAAACCAAACAGGACAATTGTTTTTTGTTCATGGGACGGTGAGGAATACGGACTAATCGGCTCCACCGAATGGGGTGAGCAAAATGCAGAGGAACTAAAGAAAGATGCCGTGGCTTACATAAACGTCGACGCACCTGTCAGTGGAACTAATTTCGGCTCAAGTGCAGTCCCTTCGTTGGATAGGTTTGTCATGGATGTTACAAAATCCGTTACAGATCCAAAAACAAAGAAAAGCGTGTTCGATGCCTGGTACATAAACCAGAACGAATCGTATTTCAAAAAACATGATTCGGTTCCGGACTCTGCGACAACAATTCTCGGAAGACTCGGCAGCGGATCTGACTTTACCGTTTTCCTCGATCACCTCGGTATTCCATCATTCGATTTCGGGTTCGGCGGCCCCTACGGGGTTTATCATTCGGCACTGGACAATTTCTATTGGATGGAACACTGGGGAGATCCCACATTCCAATACCATGCGACAGTGGCAAAGCTGTTAGGTGTTGCTGCCCTACGTCTCGCTGATGACTCGATATTGCCGCTTCGATACTCTGATTACGCAAGGCAAATAAATAAGTACATCGCGGAAGAAAAGAGAAAAGCTGCTGAAGAAGAGAGTTTAAAGTCGATAGATTTCACCGCAACAACAAACGCCGCGCTGGAATTTACTGGTGTGGCGACTAAGGTGGATTCACTTCTTATTACTCGGAAGATTAGCTCCTATTCGGAAATAAATTCATCGTTGATGGAGATAGAGCGGGCATTCACGGACGATGACGGTTTGCCTCAAAGTCCATGGTTCAAACACCAGATATATGCACCCGGATTTTATACCGGATATGCCAGTCAACCATTGCCGGGGATAGCAAGAGCAATTGAGAGTAAAAATGCAGAAGAACTAAAGAAAGAACTGCAGAATTTTAATGAGGTTCTGAAAAAGGCAGCGCTAATCGAAAATGAGGCCGCAAAAATCCTGGGAGGATAACTACTTCAAACCGAATCCGGGAACTACATCGCCGAATTACAATGCTTTGTTGAAGACCGTCTGCTTTTTAATCTCTTTAAATCCCAAAGACCGATAAAATAATGGCGCTTCTTTTCGAATAATGTTGGTCCGCACCCGTATGGAACTTTGTTCCATTTTTCTTGCCCACTCTTCGGCTTGTTTGACAAGGTTCCTTCCGATTCCTTTTCCGCGAGAATCTTTCTCCACGATGAGCCCCGTAATTTCAGCATATTCTCCCGATTCTACGGTCGATTTGACCGCAACCTAGAGCCACCCAAGTACTTTGCCTTCAACCTCAGCCACATAGACAAGATTGCTGTCATCATCCAACGCCGTCTTCAGGCGCCGGTCAACTTCTTCCTTTGAAGTCTTATATCCCAATTCGATACAGAGATCGGCGATTGGCTTAGCATCGCCAGCGATTGCGACTCGAATCATTCCCATCCTCCTTAGATTTTTTCCAATAAAAGCAGACCATGTAGACCTCCCTTGTCAATCTGCCGAATAAAAGATAACTCCCGCGAAATTCATTCGGAACAGGTCAACATAGGTATTAGTTTATGCCGTAATAACAGGACACTATATGCCCTCTTTTGTTTCGAGCACACTAATTATATTTTAATTTATAAATTTGGATTAAGCTTGTTAAGCGCAAATAATATAACTATACAATTCGGGGAGCGATTTCTCTTCCACGATATATCATTCACAATCGGCGCTCATGATCGCATCGGGTTAGTCGGATCCAACGGCGCCGGGAAATCGACACTTCTTAAAGTCGTCGCTGAAATCGCCCAGCCTGATAGCGGGAGAGTCAACAAAGCACATTATGTCACGGTCGGTTATCTGCCGCAGGAAGGGATATCATCTTCAGGAAGAACTCTCTACCATGAAGCAGAGACCGCATTTGAAAACATACTGCTGGTGCAGCAGGAAATTGAAGAAGCGCACAAACGTCTGACAGAACTAGATCCAGCGTCCGAAGAATATTTTGACACGCTCGAGGTTTCGGGGGAACTCCAGCACAAGCTGGAAGATCTCGATGCGTTCCGGATGAAGTCACAAATTGAACAGGTTCTGATTGGGCTCGGTTTCTCGAAAGAAGATTTTGATCGCCAGACTGACGAGTTCAGCGGCGGCTGGCAGATGAGGATAGAAATGGCAAAGCTCCTTCTCAAGGAACCATCCGTGCTCCTCCTTGATGAGCCGACAAATCATCTTGACATTGAGTCGCTCCAGTGGCTTGAAGAAAAACTCACCTCTTACAACGGGGCGGTTGTGCTTGTATCGCATGACAGGACGTTCCTGGACAATTTAACGAGAAGGACATGGGCATTTACACTCGGAAGGCTCGAAGAATATGCAGGCAATTATTCGTTCTTCGAAAAAGAAAAAGAAGTCCGACGCGAACAGCAATTGAACGCATACAAGAACCAGCAGCAGCAACTCAAACAAACGCAGCAGTTCATTGAGCGCTTCAGGTACAAAGCGACCAAAGCAAGACAGGTGCAGAGCAGGATAAAACAGATCGAGAAAACAGACTTCATCGAGATCGAAGATTACGAAGAAGAAATCCATTTCCATTTTCCGAAGGCTTCCCCGAGCGGCGGCATCGTCATGGAACTGAAAGCCATACAGAAGAGCTACGGGAAGAAAAATGTCTTCGACGATTTGGATTATACGATCGAGAGAGGAGACAGAATCGCAGTCGTCGGCGTAAACGGAGCCGGTAAATCCACTTTTGTCCGGATGCTTGCAGGAGTGGAACCAATCGAATCAGGAGAAATCAAAATCGGTTATAACGTAGTGCCTTCCTATTTTGCCCAGCACCAGGCAGAGGAGCTTGACCTTGAAAGCGACGTGCTCGGGGTTGTAGACATCGTCGCAACGGGAGAGATACGGAAGAGGTTGCGGACAATTCTCGGAGCATTCCTGTTCCATGGCGACGATGTGTTCAAGAAAGTATCGGTTCTTTCCGGAGGAGAGAAAAGCAGGCTTGCGCTTGCCAAAATGCTTTTACAGCCGTCCAATCTTCTGATCATGGACGAGCCCACGAATCATCTCGACATGAAATCCAAGAAGATTCTCCAGGAAGCATTAATGGAATTCGAAGGGACTTATGTTATCGTTTCACATGACCGGGCCTTTTTGGACCCTCTGGTAAACAAAGTTGCCGAGTTCAGTCACGGGGGGGTGAGAACCTTTTCGGGAAATGTGAGCGACTATCTTTACAAAAAGCGGCAGGAAGGCGAGAAGCAAGGGAGACCTTCGGTTCAGTCAAAAGATGAAAACGGAGAACCAGGCACAATCTTATCCGGCAAAGAGCGCCGCCGGGCCGAGGCGGAAAGAAGAGAAGAGCTTTCAAAAAAATTACGGCCATACAAAGAAGAGCTGAAAAAAGTCGAGGCTGAGATTGCACGGTTGGAGAAGCGGAAAAAAGAGATAGAAGGACTGATGTCCGACCCGGAGTTTTATAAAGATGGAGAAGGGACAAAAAATGTTTCGATAGAATACAAAGAGGTTCAGAGTAAGTTAGAAGAGAAATATTTCAGGTGGGGGAAACTGACGGAAGAGATCGAGCAGGCAGGAAAAAGTTAACATAGAACACAAAGGAAGCAGACAAAAAAAACCTTTAGTGCGGGCTTTTAAAATAACTCCCGGCAACGACCGGATTTTATCTCGCCCTCAGGCGGGACTTGCAGACAGTTACTCATCAAGTACCATCGGCACTGAGAGGCTTGACTGCCGTATTCGGAATGGAAACGGATGCTTCCTCCTCGATACAGTCATTTGAAATTTCGACAGTCCTTTAAATTCATCCGTCATCGCCTCCAAAGCAGAGCGGAGAAAGCGCGTTATTCTCCATCTATTAGACCGCTGCCGAATTTGATTTCTTCAAAGTTCATCATTTTTGTCCTGGATATTAAATTGTTTCCTTGTATTGTCGAATCGGTTCAATTAGCTTTGAATTGATAAAAGAAGATGGATTAGCTTAAGTCAAAACTTAAAGTTCGGGGTGAAGAGTATTTTCATGCAACATTCCGATCATATGTTGATAATGATTGACTAGAAGAGTGTGCTAACCTGTTTTTCAACGCAGCGAGTCCCTTTTACCGAGGGTGCGTTTAGGGGGATTTACTACGTAAAGAATATCGTTGAACTAATATGAAATTAAATAAAAAGGTGGACACTATGAACACTTTAATTCCAGTTTTCCATAGAACAATTCTTCCGGCGGTGGCTGTTCTTACATTACTCATCGCCGTTGCAAATGCACGACCGGCCAAAACAGTTTCAGCAAAAGGTGTTGCTTCACAGACTGCAACAGTCGCGCAAATCGCCGACACTAGTAGCTGCAATATTCCGCCAATGCCTACATTTTCATCCTTAACGAGTGATACCTGCCTTCCTGATCCTTTTACATTCATGGATAGTACAAGGATGACCAGTACAGGTCAATGGCAATGCCGTCGCGCAGAGATAGCCGCCTTGGCCCAGAAATTCATATACGGTTATAAACACAGCACACCTTATTCTGCTACGACGGGTTCGATGAGTGGGAACACTCTTACAGTAACTGTCGTCGACAGTGGAGACACAATATCGTTTGCTTGTCCGATAACCTATCCCACCACAGGCAAAGCTCCTTATCCTGCCATGATAACCGTCGGCGTTTCTTCTCTTCCCAGCTCCGCGATCTTAAATATGGGAGTAGCTATCATTACCTTTCCTAGCGACCAAATTGCTGTCGAGAACGACGCGACTTCGCGTGGACAAGGTTTGTACTACAATCTTTACGGGAGCAATGATTCTGCCGGAGCGTTGATAGCATGGGCATGGGGTGTGGATCGGTTAATAGATGCGATCGAGAAGACTCCCGCAGACAGTATTGATCCAACGAGGCTTGGCGCTACAGGGTGTTCAAGGTGGGGAAAGGGCGCCTTGTGTGTCGGTGCATTCGACGAACGTATCAAGCTCACCATACCAGAGGAATCAGGATCCGGTGGAGCTGCAAGCTGGCGCGTTTCTGATTGGGAGTTGGCCCAGAATGTGCAGAATCAGGCTTTGACAGAGATTGTTGGCGAGAATTGCTGGTTCAGACAGAGTTTCTCGCAATTCAGCGGTGCATCGGATAAACTCCCGGTTGACCAAAATTCCGTCATAGACCTGGTTGCGCCGCGGGCAATTCTAATGATTGAGAATGATTTTTTGTGGCTTGGTCCACAGAGCACCTGGATTTGTGCAAACGCGGCCAATATGCTTTTTGATGCGCTCGGTATAGTCGATTATATGGGGTTCTGGGAGAGCACTGCTCATAATCACTGCGCTTTCCCCTCTGCCCAGCAGTCTGCAGTGACCTCCTATGTCGAGAGATTCCTGCTTGGCGACAGCACCCAATATACCTACCTCATGGAAGTAGATAATACCAGTTATACCTTTGACAGAACAAAATGGGTTAATTGGAAGGAGCCTACTTTGACAGTGACAGGCGTACATGAATCCCGTCAGCAATCGATCCCGAACGGATTTTACCTGGAACCGACCTATCCTAATCCATTTAATCCATCGACAACAATCTCGTTCGGGGTTCCAAAGAATATTTTTGTATCATTGAAAGTTTACAACATCCTCGGTCAACAAGTTGCAGAGCTTGCTGGACAAGAATATCCTGCCGGAAGGCATTCTGTGACGTTCAACGCATCTAAGCTTGCAAGTGGAGTGTACTTCTGTGCCATGAAAGCAGGAGACTTTTCTATGATCCAAAAGATGATTTTGGAGAAGTAATTTAGTCTGTACCAACAAAAGGCGAATCGGTTGACAACCGGTTCGCCTTTTGAAATCTATCTTGAGCTTTCACGGGGTAATTGCTGCAATCCACATTCCTCATCTCTTACACAAACGCAAACATCGACCCAAAAGAATGTATCAGGGGAATGGGTAGTGTGAGTCTTCCTTGACGGATTGGCGATTTAACAACGGTTCAAGAAGATAAGATATTTGATGCGGAACCGGTACGATAGGTCTGTCTGTTTTACACAAGGATAAATTTGCAACCACCCTTCAATTTCCTTGAGTTCCCAAAATAGTAATTTTGACCTCCACCCGCGGATTAATGTTATTATCCGTCATTATATATAAAGTTTCATTAGAAAGACCCAGCTTTTCTGGTAAAACAGTTATATCTACATTAAGTGTATCGTCGGGTTGGAGATTTTTTTTATCCACCTTAACAGTAATTGATGGTGAAGAAACGCTGTCTCCCCTGATAACAATTGGTAATCCGGATACATTCTTCATCGCTATTCTCTTTGTAACGGGTTTTCTATTTATTGCATCTTCTATTATATACAGCGAATTCGATCCCGCAATCCATTGAAATACTTCCTTGATTTCCGCGGTTATTTTCACACTAATGTATTGTAAAGCTGGATCGTTTGTAAAGATAAAAATATACTTTTCTACTTTTCCCTGAGTCTCGAAAGGGCAAGCTCAAATTCGACATCATCAGATTGACCGGGAAGGAGAAATTCTTTAGGACTTTTCACCGTTGTGCATTCGCATGATGTCCCAACATGTAGGATGCGCAGCGTATCGTTACCGACGTTCTTTAATATGATTTTCCCTTCTCTCTTTTCACCGCTATACATACTTCCCATATCGATTTCAGTTTTATCGATAGAAAGTTTTGGTTGTGAAAGAGCAATGCCGGTAAAAACAAGTGTCACGATAAAAGAATTATAAATTAGTTTCATGGTTTTATCTCTTAGGATAAGAAAAGATAATTTGTGAAATTGAGCATCGTCTCAATCGGGTTTATTTTGTTTCTAATGCTGTTCACGTCATTCGTTAAGAGGAATTTAAAGCTTTTGACGCTTTGGACAAAACAAAAAAGCCCCGCTCTAACGAACGGGGCTTTTAAAAAACTCCCGGCAACGACCTACTCTCCCAGACAGTTACCCATCAAGTACCATTGGCTCTGAGGGGCTTAACTGCCGTGTTCGGAATGGGAACGGGTGTTTCCCCCTCGATATAGTCACCGGAAAAAAATTGTGACAATCGGGAAGAGTGCTGAGCTAAAACATCATTCAACTTTTATCTGGCGTCTCAATAAAAGATTAGGTTAAGTCTCACGACCTATTAGTACTGCTTGGCTGAACACATTACTGTGCTTACACCTGCAGCCTATCAACCTGGTAATCTTCCAGGGGTCTTGAGCTTTCCACCTTGCGATGGAAAGAGGGAGACCAAATCTTGGGGTGGGTTTCGCGCTTAGATGCTTTCAGCGCTTATCCCTTCCGGACATAGCTACCCAGCCGTGCCGCTGGCGCGACAACTGGTACACTATGGGTCCGTTCACTCCGGTCCTCTCGTACTAAGAGCGACGCCCCTCAAGTCTCCTACGCCCGCATCAGATAGGGACCGAACTGTCTCACGACGTTCTGAACCCAGCTCACGTACCGCTTTAATTGGCGAACAGCCAAACCCTTGGGACCTCCTACAGCCCCAGGATGCGATGAGCCGACATCGAGGTGCCAAACCTCCCCGTCGATGTGAACTCTTGGGGGAGATCAGCCTGTTATCCCCGGAGTAGCTTTTATCCTTTGAGCGACGACCCTTCCACTCGGAATCGTCGGATCACTAAGCCCTGCTTTCGCACCTGCTCGACTTGTTGGTCTCGCAGTTAGGCACCCTTATGCCTTTACACTCGACGCACGATTACCAACCGTGCTGAGGGTACCTTTGGGAGCCTCCGTTACCATTTAGGAGGCGACCGCCCCAGTCAAACTACCCGCCTGGCAATGTCCCCGAACCGGATTACGGTCCCGGGTTAGAGTCCAAGTAAAACAAGGGTGGTATTTCACATTGTGGCTCCACCAAGGCTAACGCCCTGGCTTCAACGCCTCCCACCTATGCTACACATGCCTTGCTCGAATCCAATGCCAAGGTATAGTAAAGCTTCACGGGGTCTTTCCGTCCCGATGCGGGTAACCGGCGTCTTCACCGGTACCACAATTTCACCGAGCCCGTGGTTGAGACAGTGCCCAAATCGTTACACCATTCGTGCAGGTCGGAACTTACCCGACAAGGAATTTCGCTACCTTAGGACCGTTATAGTTACGGCCGCCGTTTACTGGGGCTTCAGTTCAAAGCTTTGCCTTGCGGCTAACCTCTCTCCTTAACCTTCCAGCACCGGGCAGGTGTCACACCTTATACTTCCACTTACGTGTTAGCAAAGTGCTGTGTTTTTGATAAACAGTCGCTTGGGCCATTTCTCTGCGTCCTGCCGCGAAGGCAGGAGTCTCTTTTCCCGAAGTTACGAGACTAATTTGCCGAGTTCCTTAACCACGGCTCACTCGAGCACCTTAGGATACTCTCCTCATCTACCTGTGTCGGTTTGCGGTACGGTCCGCCTAAAATCTCCCGTACGAGGTTTTTCTTGGCAGTCAGATTAGGATCAGTTTATGGGCATAAGCCCTCCCGTTTGCGTTTCAGAGTGCCTTGCGGCAGGAAGGCGGATTTGCCTGCCTTCCACTCCTACGCGCTTAGACCGCCTAAGCCAACAGACGGCTGATCTTTCACCCCTGCGTCACCCCTTACAGTCAAACGATTTCAGACAGGTACAGGAATTTTCGCCTGTTTTCCATCACTTACGCCTTTCGGCCTCAGCTTAGGATCCGACTAACCCTGAGACGATGAACGTTGCTCAGGAAACCTTAGACTTTCGGTGGACAAGATTTTCACTTGTCTTATCGTTACTCATGCCTACATCTTCTCTTTCATTCACTCCAGTATGGCTCGCGCCACGCCTTCCAACGCCTTGCGGCGCTGCGATGTCCACCATCGTCGCGAATGAAATGCTCCTCTACCAAATCCGTCTTGCGACGGAAGTCCATAGCTTCGGTAACAAGTTTTAGCCCCGAGAATTTTCGGCGCCGAGTCGCTTGACCAGTGAGCTATTACGCACTCTTTGAATGAATGGCTGCTTCTAAGCCAACATCCTGGTTGTCTCAGCAACTCAACATCCTTTGATACACTTAACTTGTATTTAGGGACCTTAGCTGATGGTCTGGGTTATTCCCCTCTCGGCGACGAAGCTTATCCCCCGCCGCCTGACTCCTAGGAAACATGTTATCGGAATTCGTAGTTTGCATGGGTTTGGTACCGTTGTGACAGCCCTAGCCCAAACAGTGCTCTACCTCCGAAACACTCTTACCTAAGGCTAGCCCTAAAGCTATTTCGAGGAGTACGAGCTATTACCGAGTTCGATTAGCTTTTCACTCCTACCTTCAACTCATCCGAGTAGTTTTCAACCCACACCGGTTCGGGCCTCCATGAGGTTTTACCCTCACTTCACCCTGGTCAAAGGTAGATCACCCGGTTTCGCGTTTGCCGCCCGCCACTGAATCGCCCTATTCAGACTTGCTTTCGCTACGGCTCCGGCCGAGTTATGGCCTTAACCTTGCGACGGACGAGCAACTCGTAGGCTCATTAAGCAAAAGGCACGCCGTCATTCGCCTTGCGGCGAACTCCGACCGTTTGTAAGCATACGGTTTCAGGTACTATTTCACTCCCCTCTCGGGGTTCTTTTCACCTTTCCCTCACGGTACTTGTTCACTATCGGTCACCAGAGAGTATTTAGTCTTACGAGATGGTTCTCGCAGATTCCCACAGACTTCCACTCATTCCGTGGTACTTGAGAACGCTTATCAGAGAGTCACGTGTGTTTTCACCTACAGGACTTTCACCTTCTATGGTGTGCACTTCCAAACACTTCGATTAACACCGTAATTTGAACTCTCCGACCTACTACAAATCGGTCCACAAGCGCCTCACAACACCGCCGATACAACGGTTGTAGCCTTTAACATATCGGACGGTTTAGACTGTTTCCCTTTCGCTCGTCGCTACTGAGGAAATCGCTATTGCTTTCTCTTCCAGAGGGTACTGAGATATTTCACTTCCCCTCGTTGCCTCTTCCACAACTATGAATTCATTATGGAGTCGCTCCGCATTACCGGAGCGGGGTTGTCCCATTCGGAGACCCCCGGGTTAAAGGTTGTATCCACCTACCCGAGGCTTTTCGCAGGTAGCCGCGTCCTTCATCGTCTTCTGGTGCCAAGGCATCCACCGTATGCACTTAATAACTTAACCGAAAAATCTTAAATTGAGACTAGAGTAACCAGACTTTCTAAATTGTTATTTAGGGACGGATTATTAAAAAATAATCCTTGAAAAATGTTCCAGACTCAGCAAGCACCTTCGATCCGTTGGCTACTAAGATTCGCCATAGGCAAATCATTTCGCTACTAAACATCGATTGCACTTGCTCTTCCCAAATTGTCAAAGAACTCTTTTCAATTATCGACTAACAATGATCATGGATCACTGATAATTATTCATTGAAAACTGATTCGTGGAGCTGAAGGGATTCGAACCCTCGACCCCCTGGTTGCAAACCAGGTGCTCTCCCAACTGAGCTACAGCCCCGTAGCCGGCAATTAAGCCGCGCGCCGAGTGGGCCTGGGTGGAGTTGAACCACCGACCTCACGCTTATCAGGCGTGCGCTCTAACCACCTGAGCTACAGGCCCAGTGTCTTCCATTCATTAGATCAAAGAACAAAAAAAAATCTTGACAAGATGTGCACGGAGAAAATCAATCGATTTAGGCTCCTTAGAAAGGAGGTGATCCAGCCGCACCTTCCGGTACGGCTACCTTGTTACGACTTCGCCCCAGTCACCGATTTCACCTTAGGCACCTGCTTCCTTGCGGTTAGCGTGGCGACTTCGGGTGCTCTCGGCTTCCATGGCGTGACGGGCGGTGTGTACAAGGCCCGGGAACGTATTCACCGCGCCGTGCTGATGCGCGATTACTAGCAATTCCAGCTTCATGCAGTCGAGTTTCAGACTGCAATCCGAACTGAGGTCATTTTTCAGGGATTGGCTTCACCTCGCGGTTTTGCAACCCGTTGTAATGACCATTGTAGCACGTGTGTAGCCCTGGACGTAAGGGCCATGAGGACTTGACGTCATCCCCACCTTCCTCACCGCTTGCGCGGGCAGTCCCATTAGAGTGCCCAGCATTACCTGATGGCAACTAATGGCAGGGGTTGCGCTCGTTGCAGGACTTAACCTAACACCTCACGGCACGAGCTGACGACAGCCATGCAGCACCTGTACCAGCTCTCGGCTTTACGAGTCGTTTCCCTTTCAGGATCCTACTACTGGCCTTTCAAGCCCAGGTAAGGTTCTTCGCGTTGCATCGAATTAAACCACATGCTCCACTGCTTGTGCGGGCCCCCGTCAATTCCTTTGAGTTTCAACCTTGCGATCGTACTCCCCAGGTGAGGTACTTAACGCGTTAGCTCCGGCACCCCCGCATAGCGGGGACACCTAGTACCCATCGTTTAGGGCGTGGACTACCAGGGTATCTAATCCTGTTTGCTACCCACGCTTTCGTCTATGGGCGTCAGTACCGGTCCAGATGGCCGTCTTCACCACCGGTGTTCTTCCTGATATCTACGCATTTCACCGCTACACCAGGAATTCCGCCATCCTCGCCCGGACTCAAGACCAACAGTTTCAAAGGCTGTTCTACAGTTAAGCTGCAGGATTTCACCTCTGACTTGCAGGTCCGCTTACAGACCCTTTACACCCAGTGATTCCGGACAACGCTCGCCCCCTACGTATTACCGCGGCTGCTGGCACGTAGTTGGCCGGGGCTTACTTTGGAGGTACCGTCAGTGGCGCATAGCACCATTTTCTTCCCTCCCTACAGAGGTTTACAACCCATAGGGCCTTCATCCCTCACGCGGCGTCGCTGCTTCACCCTTGCGGGCATTGAGCAATATTCCTCACTGCTGCCTCCCGTAGGAGTCTGGACCGTGTCTCAGTTCCAGTGTGGCTGACCACCCTCTCAGGCCAGCTACCCGTCGTAGGCTTGGTGAGCCGTTACCTCACCAACTACCTGATAGGACGCAGGCTCAACCTCAGGCGCTCTTTCGAGCTTTAACAACTGTCACCATGCGGTGCCGCTGCATCGCTTGGTATTAGCCCCGATTTCTCGGGGTTATCCCAATCCTGAGGGTAAATTGCCTACGCGTTACGCACCCGTGCGCCAGTGACACTATTGTATTGCTACACTAGTGCCCCTCGACTTGCATGTGTTAAGCACGCCGCCAGCGTTCGTCCTGAGCCAGGATCAAACTCTCCGTTGTAAAACAACTTTGAGCTCGCCTGACTTTGTGTTCTAGTCAAGGCTGAACCTTAAAATCGAATTGACTTCTCGCTGTGCACAAACTTGTCAAAGAACTTATGTCGAATTCACTCGACAACAGAAAAAAATCGCCCTCAAAAAACTAAAGAGGGCGTTTCAAAATCAAATTTTTTAAAATCCCTTGCGACTAAATGTCGTTCAAAGCGTTAAAATATATACTCCGTGACCCAAAAAGTCAAGTCTGAACAGTACTTATTTCGAATATTTTTTACGTGATCTGGCTAGACTCAAGTAAGAATTTCCACCTGCAAGTAATAATTCCATTCCACAATATAAAACGATCCATACAAATCAAACACAAGTCCTACAAGACTTAAAAATACGCTGTTTCAAAGATAGTTTAGAGTTTCTCTTCAGTTATGATGCGGCATACGTATTGTATTTATCTCAGCATACGCAAAAAGTTGAGTGTTTAAATGGAAACAATAGAAAAAAATATTTTAACTGAAGAAGTACACGCTACGAGCACACGGTATTCCGTGAAATCGCAAACGAGTTTCCTGCCACTCGGAACCTCAGATGTAAAGCTTAAGTTCATTGTCTCTCGCGACAATATCGAAGTAAGACTTACAAATGAAACTCCGGTCTCAGCACTGAGGTTTGAAATCGAATTTAGAAATAGATTTGTCTATCGACCTATTACTCTCACCGAGCGTGTGCAAAATCTCAATAGTTATATAAATTTCCAGGAAACTTCCCTGACGTTTGTTCTCCTGGACATTGATGGAAAGGGAATTTCATCCGGCGAAGGTACCATCATCGACATCCCTATTGACGATCAACAAGAGTTTCAAGTGACGGCGGCTTATGCATCAACACGCACATCTGGAATAAAAGAAATCGGGCATACCATCGTCAACGAAAACATACGGGATTTTATTATCCTGGAACAGAACGATCCGAACCCGTTCAGCACATCCACAAAGATAGAATTTCAAATCACGGATGACGCGGAAGTAAAAGTAGTCATCTACGATGTGGGTGGTGCCTTGATACGCACGCTTTTAGACTCAAAGCTTAAGGCGGGAAAACACGAACTAGAATGGGACGGGAAAAACGATAGCGGTAGTTACGTCGAATCCGGAATTTATCTTTACAAGCTATACGCGGGAATCTACTGCGTGACGAGAAAAATGGTTTACCTTAAATAAATTTCCCTCCTAGCCAACGCTCAACAAAGGGGTACGACCTCGGAAATCGTACCCCTTTTGTATTTTCGCATGATACTCTTGCTTCCGGCTTTATGTCAAGGTAACTGCACCATCATCTTCGGAGCAGATGTCAGATGCCACACGAGATATCCGCCCATCCGCGTCACGGTGCCACTGCCACACCAGAAACCGTACTCTGAACGATATCCCCGTTCGTGTTCCTTCCCTGTACGTCAATTGACAAACTAAAAGTGGTGCTTTGTGGGGAAGATCCCTGCGTCAGTGTGGCCGAAACCACCACATCAAAATCCGTGCTACCGGTAGTTGAGGGGTAATTATCACGAACTAGATTGTCGCTCAATATAAAAGACCCGCCGTCTGGCGAAGTCAACCCAGCAGGAACGACGCTCCACACCACTCCTACATCACTTGGAGGTGGAGTCGGTACAGAAACATTTGCTGTTATGGTCGTTCCCGACTCGAGTGGGTTCCCAAACCGATCAGAAATGTGTACGTGGTAAAGAAGAGAGCCGCCGCTGTGAACTGTGTCCGATGGGCTTAAGAGCGTTATTGTAATCGGAGCAATTGTTGCTGAAATACAAATAAGGTCGCTGTCACCAATGTTGGCATTGTTCTCTCCTTGAGTGAAAGCCTTGACAAAAGCATATCCTGTTCCGTCTCCGAAAAATGTTTGCGGAATCCCCTCATAAGATGAGAGGAGAGATGGAGACAGAACTGGCTGAGGATTTCCACTGAAGAGTGTAGCATTCGCATGGCCAGTAGCATCTGTTTGTCCTGCCGCTGTTATGATACCTGCCGTGGAGTTAAAGTATATTGCGGTACTAGGAGCCACCGGATTTCCGTATTTATCTCCAGCTTGCACAGTGAAGCCCTGCATAATTTCAGACCAGTCGTATCCGGCAAAATTACGAGCGTGAGGTTGGTTAGAGTTGATTGAGAAGTGTCCCTGATCGGGCAAACCACCATCAACAGTTATGAGTACAGGTGACGACTGGACAACCACTCCATTCGAAAGCGTTAACTTAGCCGTTAGTTGAATAGTCCCGGCAACAGTTCCGCTATTTATCGTGGTGGATACATCCCCCGATCCGTCTGTTAGACCAGTGGTAGGTGTAACATATGCACCACCTAATGTAACCGGTGTCCCGGTCGGTATAAATGTAATACTCTGTTGATGGTTGATGTCAATTGGGAAGCCGAGACTGTCTAACGCCTGCCAAACAAGAACACTCGTTTCATTCCTACCGACACCATGTACTGAGATTTCCTGACGCGACACGCTGACAAGTGAAATGGATCGGGCAACACCTCTTGCAGTGCTACTGTCCCCACCGACAACTGTCTGGTTTGCAACCAGAGCGACACTTTGAGTCACTGTCTGGCCTGCATTAGCTGAAAAGTTAACTGTTTGGTCAGTGTAGCTGTTCAAGCTGAACCTCAAAGTGCCATAAACAGTTGATAGCCCTTGAAGATTCAAATTAAACGAATAAGCTCCACTATTAGACGTCTTTGTGCTATCAACTTTTATGGGCGTGGTAAGATACACTGAAACTCCGGTAATCGGCAAAAGGCTGTGACTATCGGTAACGTAACCTGTAATGGTCGCGGTCGTCAAGCCGTTATCGATTTGAATAAAAACATTACCTAATTCATTCGATCCCTTTATGAATGTTCGAGCAAATTGAAGGACCTTATATCCCGGCTCCGATATTGTAATGGTCGCGGAGAGTGAATCCAGGTCAACAAGATTAATAGCCAAACTGAAAGAACCATCAACAAATGTTGTCGTCGAATCCAGGATGATCGAGGATATCGAATGACTATGGGACTTGAGAGATGCCATGAATTTGGAATTCGAGCTTGTAGTCCCTGTTAATGCGACAATTACTTTTGCTCCAGAAAGGGGTAATGATGTCGCACTGTCACGCACTGTACCAGTGATACTCGCATAATTCCAATTTGAAGTCAAAACAATGCTTTCAGTCACTGTCTCGCCGGCATTTACCGAAAAGTTTAACGTTGATGTGTTATACCCGCTCTGTCTGAACGTTAATGTCATCGGAGCGGAAGGCTGTCCTTGGAGATTAGGATCAAATCTGTAGCTGCCGTCGCCTAGAGTTTTCGTACTGTCGGTTCCCAGAGAGGATAAAAGAATTACCGTCACGCTTGGAATCGGGGACCCCGTACGACTATCAGTCACGACACCAGAGACATGCGCTATTGCCGAAGCCTGGTCGACAGCAAGATAAATGGTACCAACACTATCCGTCCCGCTCTTTAGGCTTAAATTGGTCCGGTAGGTTTTGAACCCATCTTTAGATATTGTCATGCTTATATTATTCAAAACGCTGAGCCCCTGGAGGTTGACATAAATAGTAAATGCACCATTTTGAAGAGTAGTCGTCGTGTCGACAATGCCCGGCAAATTTATAAGAACTGCGGAGGCATTCAGAGGATACGTACTGGCGCTATCTCTGACTACTCCCACCACTTTTGCATAAAGGGCTGGGTTGATGTCAAGAGTAATCGGAATGCTTACGTTTGTCTTCACATTTATGTTGCTGTATGTCCTGGAAATAAATCCGGATGCGGACACGGTCAGATTCACATTTACGCCTGTCGTATCAGAAGAAATTTCTATAGGGGGAAATTGGAATGTCCCGTCAGTTTGGCTGTAAGTAGTGTCTTTTACACTCCCATAGCTTAAGACGACCAATGCACCGGTAATCGAAGTCGATGAAAGTGAGCTGGTGACAGTTCCTGATATTACGGCAGACGTTGGAATCGTTGTCCCGGTTATATTATTACTCTTACAACCCCACTGGGACATTATCATAGTTATGCCAATCAGAAACAGTGTTCCGTATCGAACCTTCATGTCAACCTCCTAATTCAAAAATATTAATTGCGGATCTCAGATCCTTAATCCACAATTGAAAACTCAAATTTAAAATCACTTTCTATTTTCCTAATGCACGGTTTATCGAAGTGAGAATATCATCCAGGTCATAGGGTTTACTCACAAAATCAGATGCCCCCTGTCTCAGTGATTCTATTGCATTCTTTACATCGGCATAAGCGGTAAGCATGATTACCTTGGTCTCAGGGGCATTAACCTTCACGAATTTCAGGACTTCGAACCCATCCACCTTCGGCATTTTTATGTCAAGCAAAACGACGTCAAATTTTTCGTGTTGTTCGCTTTTTTTACGGACAATCTCAATCGCTTCATCACCATCTCCGGCATTTTGCACATCGAAAGCCTCTGCTTCCAACTCGCTTGCGAGAAGAAATCTTAATGCCTCTTCGTCGTCAACAATTAGTATTTTGGGCTTCGACATTAAAGCTTTCTCACTTTCCACTTTGTTGATCATACTGCTTCATTCTCTGCTCAAGTTCCTGCAGCTGCTGCTGGAATGTCTTCACTGGAGGAGGTCCAACCTTGGCACGTTGTTCAAATCGTTCCGTCAACGTGGGAAGTATAGTTGCTTTCAGGAGAATTATAAGCTCTTTATTCTGAACATTTACCTGATCGGAGCCGGTTAAGTACCTGATCCCGAAAACCCACCAGGGAAGATCCTTCAATACCGGAATTCCTTCGCGGTGTGTGGTAGTGGTGGAGCTATACAAACCTCCGATTGTCGTTTGCTCACCGTTCAACAAGAGTACCTTTGTTTGTGCTTCTTCGGTATTTATTATCGTTCCCGTTGTCGCGCTTCCACCTAAGGAGCTATTTTGTAAATCTAAGTCGAGGCTTATAAAATCTATACTGTCCTGAGTAAATACTGTAGGTGTAGCAGTTATTATAATTCCAGCATTTTGCATCTGTTGAACCGTATTTCCGGCAAAATCTTTATTCGTCACAAAGAAATTAACGCCAACTTGAACGTGTCCTGATTGACCGGACCTCACGGTTATATCGGGGCTCGCAAGGATCTTTCCCAAATCCTCAGATTCCAAAATTCCAAATAGAGCAGAGAGAGTACCAAAGTTATTAATATTGTATGAGCCGCTCGCGTTAAATTGACCGGCGACGCCGGCAGTACCGCCGGTGACGGTAGCTCCAGGACTTATAGTTACATTAGGTACGGGGCCCGATGTTCCCGTGAGAGGGCTAAGATTATTAAGAGTCCCCTGAATGATATAATTGATGTTAATACCATGCGAATTTAATTTTGTAAGATCGGCCTCAAAGAAAATTGCTTCTATGTTTACCTCTCTCGAATCCAATGTAGGAGTTCCAGGAGGTAACGCTGCTTTTTCTTCTCCCTTTACCATGACCTGCTGCTGTTGTTCGCCGGGAATAATTTGTATGTAACTCTCGTATTCCTTATACCAGAGACCGTTGGCTTTCAAGATAGCCTCAAGTGCATCAAGCCACTGCATCCTGTCGACATCAACCCCGATCGCTTTAGTATGGTTATCAGGATCAACAATGATCTTATTTAGAAATTTACGGCTGTAACTGTCCAAAATACTTAACGCCTGATCAAACGGTGTTGTCGATGTAATAGTCACGATTTGTTCGGGTGAAACATAATCATGCCGAAGCTCTTTCGGTGCAGTATTGATCTGGGCTTCAGACCTTACAGACCAAATTGAAATCCCTATAATAACCAATAACAATTTTTTCATTTCGTCCCTCTGTTATTTTCCGAATCTGACTTTTAGAACCTGCCTGTCAATGATTCCACCTTTGTTCAACGTGAACTCCGCTTCATTTTTACTCGCATCTATTTTTGTCAGGTACCCGAGATATACTTCGTCACCCACCCTAAGGATGTGTCCTTTCCCGTTTTCATCGACAATGAAAACTTTGTCCGCCATCACGGCTCTCAGATCGGAGCGTTCAACATCGACAAGGCCTCGTAAATTTGCAGGAGGTTCACTGGAAATCAGAGGTTTCAGAAAATTTAATCCGACGCTGACAGTTTTGTAGAGAGTCGGATCCTCCCCTGAGGATTCAGACGAGACTCCGGCAGCTGAAGAATAATAAGCATGAAGTTCCATGGTAAACGGAACAATCGTCTTCGGCTTTTCCAGGGTCTGGTCGCGTACCTCATGCCCGCTTAAAGTTAAGTCTTCAACCTTATACAATAATTTCGCGTGTTCAAGATACCAGATGAACTTAAAAAGGTCATCATAACTAGTCTCACCTTTTAGGTTATACACGTTGTATCCATATTGATCGAAAGACTTTGCGCCTTGATAAAGCATATCAAATTTTACAAACCCGCTTGCGTCCATTATTCTGTTGAGATAAGCATACGTCAATGCAGTCGTATCGTTGCTTGGAATTACCTTGAATCTTTTAACGTATTTTGATTTCATCCCTGTCAGCTTTTCTTGGGCAGATTTAAGTTCGCTTTCAACCGCTGGGCGTTCGCTGATCGTATTGTCAAGAGTCGTCTCTTCGGCAACCAATTTTGCCCTATCTTTCGGCTGAGTAACCCTCGTCAAATAAAATCCGACACTGAAAATCACCGCCAGAAAAGCTGCAAGGACAATCGTATTTCTTAGAGCATAAGACATTTCAAACCCTCACTTTTTCACAAAGTTCAAGTCTACTTGAAAATCATAAACGGTCTTGCCGCGAATATCTGCAATTGAAACCTTCTTCAGAACTGAGCCTGGATACATCATCGCAAACCGCGGAATCCGATCTCGGTAGAGTGAAAATCCCTCGATAAAGTAAGTATCTCCATTTATCTGATGTACATCGGTCAGCCAAATATCTCCTATATCTTGAACAGACCGGGAAAGTGAGCTGGTAAGATTCGACCACCTTTGTGTATTCGGCATGAGGGCGTCAAGAATATTCGTCGCAGTGGAATACTTCCCAAATTGCGACTGAACATCTGTAATTTCCGACCTCAATACTCCAACCTGAGCTGCTTCTGCTCTCTTAGAAACCACATCGGACTTAATCTTCGCTATTTCACTTTCGTTAGTAGCAAAGTTGTAAGTAAAATAAAACGTCGAGCCGAAGACAAATATTGAAAGAACCAATCCATGCCAGGCCAACTTGAAAATCTTTTGGCCCTCGAGAATTCTATGAGGTGTAAGGTTTGCCACATAATATGTTCTCGATTTTCCTGCTAACGCCCGAGTCGCACTTGCTATCGGAACAGCGTATTGAGGAATTAAATCCGATCCGCCAGCTGGAAGCTGTGACGCATCGACTCTGTTAAGTTGCAGGTAATCTACCTCAGCTCCAACTAATAAAGAAGAAAGGAATCCCTTTATATCAAAGTTTTTACATTCTCCACAAAGAATGACTTTATCGATCCTGGGTAGGCTAAGATTATCCTGACCTAACAAAATCCTACTATAAATTGTGTTTTGAACGCTGAATGAGTCCGCACCTTCGCTAATGATCGGGGCAATGTTGAAAAGGCCTCTGCCTCGCATGAAAATCAACCGGGTATATTCCATGCCCACATAAACTATCACTGTTACTTCGTCGACTCTCAACGGATAATTATTTCTTACGAGATTTACCAAAGCAATATCGCTGCTTTCAACGAAAGCAATCTTTGGCATTCTGGGACCTAAGAATGGTCTGGCACTCATAACCAGATCGAGCGCAGGTATATCCTGTTCTCTTACAACACCTACATAACTCGACTCAGTTGTAGTTGAAAGCAATTCGATTTGATCCTTCGCCACCCCTGATCTTGTCGCTTGTAATTCTTCAAGGATCTTCGCAATTATCTTCTCGGGCTTTTGTTTCCCGGGAATTTCAATTGGATGATAGAACACATACGGTTCCCCAATCGATAAAGCCAAAACGCTTTTTCTCTTCCGATACCTGTTGAATATCTCTGTGATAATGGCCGAATTGGTCTCTCTATCAGGGGCCTCCTGAAAGTTCTGCTGGGTCAAATCGATAGTTTCAGCCGACGACTCAAAACCTGCACTGCTCACAGAGGCAGTCACCTCCAACTTTTGACTGAGCTTAGCATTGTGCAAATCCATCAATACCATCTTGCTCCCATGCCTGACCACTTGCGCTATTTTCAAATCAATGCCGTCGGCATAGAATCCTAACGCGTTATGAGGTGCCATTTTATTCTCCTTGCTTAAAAGCTATATCATTTGCAGGAGTTGCTCCATCCTGCGTTTGTTGTTTGCAAAATTTAATGCATTTTCCCTTGAAATCCTTCGTTGCATATAAAGACGTTTCAGGTCCTGCTCCATGGTGATCATCCCAACATCGGAGCTTTCAGCAATCATTTGATAAATTTCACTGGTATTTTTGTTCTTGATAGCCGCTCTGACCGAGGCGCTTCCTATGAGCACCTCCTTTACCAGGACACGTTTTCCATCCAAACTGGGGACCAGTTTTTGCGATACAATGCACTGTATCACATCCGCCAGTCGCTGCCACACGCGTTCCTGCTCTTCGGCTGGAACCTCGGCAACTATTCTATCAATGCTTTCCACGGCGGAAGCAGTATGCAAAGTCGAAAAAACCTTGTGACCGCTGTCTGTAATTTCAAGCGCTGTCAAAATAGTATCTGCGTCACGCATTTCAGCGATCATCACAATATCAGGATCCTGACGCAGAGCCTCGATTGCTCCTTCCTTAAATGATAACGTATCTCTGCCAACTTCCCGATGGCGAACGATGCACTTGTCAGACTTGTGGACATATTCAATAGGCGAGCCAATTATGACAATATCGGCATTCGCGTCATGATTATTCATGTCAATCATTGAATCAAGCGTTGTACTTTTGCCTGATCCGGTAATACCCGTGATTAGTATTAGTCCCTCTTTCGTATGACGAAGGCTAAGAATCTTTAGAACCTCTGGATGAAAAACCAACTCGCTGATCGGACGAATTTGATCATTTATAGCACGCATATTGAGAGCGACTTCATCTAGATCAAGATAAGCGTCGGCTCGAAAGCGAAAGACTTTATCGTTTGCGGGAAGCATATATGAAAAATCGATATTACGTTTGTCGTAAAAAAACTGCCTCTGACGGTCGCTTAAAAGATTCTGTATCAAAAGACTTGATTCATCCAATGTGAAAATTCCACAAGAATCGTCAACTCGTTTTGATCCGAAAATCCTATACCATACTTTTCCTTGTGCTCCATTCCCGCCCATATCAATATCGGATGCATTATTTTCCCACATCTTCGATAATAGTCGATTCATCAGGCTTCTTAGCTCGATGCGCTGATCGTCCGGAAGATTGGCAATCATGTTCCCGATGAAGATGTGGCGCTCCATTCCATGGACAAGATCGGAAACCTGTGTCGAGAGCTCCTTCAACAGATTTCTTGATCCGGCGATTTCAGTCGTAACCGTAGTTTCCATTTATCTCAATTTTCTAAAATATGATTTACTATGCTAATTTTTTTGGAGATCCAGCATCATTCTTCCGTCGTCGTGGCGGCGACTTCTTCCATTGTCGATATACCCTCCAACACACGATGTATTCCGGCACGGCGAAGCGTCCACATGCCGTCTTTAGTTGCCTGCTCACGAATCCTGTCTTCATCAATATCATCACCTGCGGTCATTATAATATGTTTCAATTCCTTTGTGAGATACAATGCCTCGTGTATAGCCGCACGCCCCTTATAACCCGTGCCGCCGCATTTTTCACAGCCTACTGCAGTATAAATCGTATGTTCCTTTAACTCATCTTCAAGAAAACCAAACCGGATGTAGGCATCGCGATCAACCTCATCTTTGCCGATAGGCTTCTTGCAATTTTCACAAAGCGTTCTAACAAGACGTTGGGCAACTATTATGTTTACAGCACTCGCAAGCAAAAAGGGTTCGATTCCCATTTTGAAAAGTCTCGCGATTGCACTTGGGGCATCGTTAGTGTGTAAAGTAGAAAATGTTAAGTGACCCGTGTTTGCAAGTTTCACGGCAATGTCAGCCGTTTCTTTATCGCGTATTTCTCCGACAAGAACAATATCCGGGTCGTGCCGAAGAATGGACCTGATAGCTTGTTCAAAACCCATTTTAGGACCGATCCGCAGCTGCCGTGCTCCTTTGATGATGTACTCGACCGGATCTTCCACCGTTAGAACGTTAACCGTGGGATCGATTACTTGATATAATGCAGCGACAAGAGTTGTAGATTTACCGCTTCCTGTAGGTCCCGTAAGGATAATCATTCCCTGGGGCTGCTTTATGGCCTTGTAAAAACTCGCGCGCGCGGGGCCTTGCAAACCAAGCTTCTCCAAATCAGTTATCACTTTTCTGTCATCAAGAACACGGATGACAACTGATTCAAATTTATGTTTGAATTCACTTGAAACCATCGGGAGTATCGACACACGAAAACGAATCCAGTGGTCGTCTACTTTTCGTTGAATAAATGCATCCTGCCCTGCCTCGCGTTCGAACCTGTCGGCTCCCCGTGACCTATCTTTTACAACGGCGGAAACAGCCTCCGGCAAAACTCCTTCTTGGGTGTACCACAACCGTAAATCGCCATCGATTCGGAAATGGATATCCGTTTTACTGCCGTCGCGGGGAACAACGTGAATGTCACTTGCTCCTTTCCTCACAGCTTCGACAAGCATTCCTTCAACGAGGTTGATGAGGACACTTTTATTTATCTCCGCTTCAAGCTGCTGTTCGTCTATCCCCTCTTCTTCGCCGGGTGTTATCTCGCCAAGTTCATCCTGGTTGGAACTTGAAAGTACTTTAAGGAATTCATTCTCCGGTGGGAAAACCTTATCAATGAGTCCCTGAAGATCTTTTAACCGGACGTAAGCAACTTCATACCTTTTTGCCGCAAAACTTCTCGCGAGACGCGGAATTTCTTTATTGGTTGGATCTGCCGCAACTATTATAAGTTTATCTGTGCGAGCCTCATCGAACTTGAGCGGCAACATTTTGGCTCCGATGATCTCATCTTTCGCATTGTCGCCGGATTCTACAAGTTTTTTTATGAAATCGACTCTCTCCGGATCAATTATCTCATCGGCAAGATAAATCTCACGGAAACCGTAAAGATTCGCAACCTCCCTGAAAACCAAATCATGTTCGACATTGAAATCTGCAACGAGAATTTGAGCAAGAGTTCGTCTGACCTTTATATCTTCGGTTTCTTTCTTCTTAATAGCTAATTCGAGGGTCTCGTAATCTATTATACCCTTCTTCAGAAGTGTATACCCTAGCTTATCACTTATATCTATTTCGGGTAACTGGCTCTTCACTGTAGCGATGGATTCTTTGGACTTATTAATGCGGATTCCGACGACACAATTGTAAGCGCTATCATAACTGACATAATTATCAACGATACTATAACCTGGATGAAATCGATAGCACTCTTCAGTTTATATCCGGTTTCCTTTTCATAATAATTGGCGAGCTGTAAAGCAGTACTGCGCACGGTTCCTGTCTCTGCGCCGCTATGGAAACGTGAGATGGCGGTCTCGGTAAATACATTTGTCGCGGCAAGCGATTCCGTCAGTCCCTTTCCCTGTGTAACCATCATCGGTATTGCTATGGCTTTTATTTGGTGTTCCATGTACTTATTGCCGCATGCCTCAGCTGATAATCTGATGACATCAATATTTTCTCCCGAGCCTCCATACATCGCATAAAACACTCTGCAGAATATCTCTATGTTTTGTTTATGGAGCAATCCTCCGACGGCGGGCATCTTTATCATATACTTATCGAGGAAAAATCTTCCCCTTTCCGTGGTCACAAACCGCGCGAGGAAAATTGAACCGGCTATAGTCACCAGCGCCATCCACCAAAAATTTTGAGTAAGAAAATGACTAAACTTCAACGTCGCTGCTGTCATGGGTGGTACCTGGCCCAGTTTAGCAAACAATTCAGCCGTAGCCGGAAAAATATACGCCACATAATAAATTACAGCAATCATGAGAATGAACATAGTGACTGCCGGCATAATAAGAGCACTTTTTAGACTTTTCTTGAACTCGGTTTGTCTCTCAAGAAATTTTGCGGTACTGTCATAGATTTCCGCCATGTTTCCGCTCTTAGAGGCCAAGCCGAGCATATGCGCTGTAAACTTTCCTAAAACTCTTTCATGTTTGATAAATGCCTGTTCACTGTCCTTCCCCTGCTTCAAGTCATTATTTATGTCTCTAACTGAGTCCCTTAAAGTCTTGTTCTCAATGTCATTTGTCAGAAGTTGCAGGATCTCGTTAAATGGCAACTTCTCACGCAGCAAATCAGCGCTGACGCGGACAAACGTTACGATCTCTGTTGCGGGAGGCTTTGGTTTAACATCCAGGAATTTTCTCTGTACGGAAATTATCTTGTAGTCCATATGCTCCAATGCTTGGACTACCTCTTCCTTCGAGAATGCTTTCTGTTCCCCTACGACGGGCTTTTCAAACCCCTTCTTTACTTTATAGATGAATGTGGTGCGTGCCTTGATATTGGTTAGCTTAAACTGGTTCTTCTGAGCAAGGTCAACAACGATCTTCCGCGCTTGATTGCGGCTTTCCGCTGAGACGACGCCCTGAACCGCACGTCCCCCAGGTTTCATTCCTTGGAATCTAAATTCCGGCATCTGTCGCCCTCCTCAAAATTAATCCCGAATTTGTTTAAATTTCCAAAACTCCACGTGGCAATAAAGGCTTTTACACCATCACCCTTCGTGATACTGTACCCTTAAAAGGCCTAGCAATTGAAAATAAGAGGGCAGCAAACCCCAAACAAGGTCGGGATCACACTGCCCTTCATAGATTTGACTTTTTCTTAATTGAGTACAGTTGCGGCAATTGTATTGTTCGTTATGGTAACGTACGCCTCGACTTGAATGGTACCGTCTGTTCCAAGCTCATTCCCTCGTCCGACAATATAAAGTGTCTGTAAGTTAGCCGTTGTAACTGAAGCAGTGTCGCTTGCAGCCGTCGTGGAAGGAATCGTTGCCGATTTGGTAGGCTGAGTTGCCGAGCAAGTATAGCACCCGTTGCCATTTACGACATCAATTGAATCCAGTTTAAATCCGGTGAATGTTTGACCGCCGCCAGCCATCGCTACCGGTTTACGATAATACTGCTGAGATTTCGCCGCAAGGTTATTCAGGTCGTTAATGAGCTGATCACGGTTTGAACTCATCGCGTTGCTCTTGAACATCGAGATACCTACCGCTATGGCGATACCCACGATTATCACGCCGAGAACAATTAGCAGAAGTTGTTGCTGTCCCATTTTTTTCTCCTCTTTTGTTTTTGTTAATGTTGAAGTTAGTTATTAAATAAACACATCTCCATACCATCTTCAACGCCCCCTTTTGAATCTCTTCGAACTGCGACCACACTCAATATAATTCATGTTCTTTCTACCCCCTAAACCTTGCGAAGGATTTATCATCCTTCACAAGGTCAAGAGATCTATCTACCTTTTCTCAGTTAAGTACATGTGCCGCTATTGTATTGTTCGTTATGGTAACGTACGCCTCGACTTGAATGGTACCGTCTGTTCCAAGCTCATTCCCTCGTCCGACAATATAAAGCGTCTGTAAGTTAGCCGTTGTAACTGAAGCAGTGTCGCTTGCAGCCGTCGTGGAAGGAACTGTTGCCGATTTGGTAGGTTGAGTTACCGAGCAAGTATAGCACCCGTTGCCATTTACGACATCAATTGAATCCAGTTTAAATCCGGTGAATGTTTGACCGCCGCCAGCCATCGCTACCGGTTTACGGTAATACTGCTGAGATTTCGCCGCAAGGTTATTCAAGTCGTTGATAAGCTGATCACGGTTTGAACTCATCGCGTTGCTCTTGAACATCGAGATACCTACCGCTATGGCGATACCCACGATTATCACGCCGAGAACAATTAGCAGAAGTTGTTGCTGTCCCATACTAACCTCCTTTTAGGTTTTTGAAAATATTACATAAAAAGAACTCTTAAATGCCATTTCTCAACGGCATATTAGCTGCTCCCACTTAGAAAGTCAAGTTTTCGCACGTTTGCAGGCAATTTTACAAGCAAACGCCTTCACATTGCTGCAATTACGATGCCGATAATTCCACCTTTGCCAAACGGCTCCTTTCTGCACAAAAGTCAATTTTTATTGCCTAGTATACAAGAAAAATTTTCCGACCCATCGAAGAAATTACCGTGAGGTAACGCACATGGGAAGAAACTGGAACCGCCGGGAGGCGAAGAAAAAGGGTCTTAGCGAAACTCGATGTAACCTGAAATGTAATCCGAGGAAAAATTACTGGGGAAAAGGGGATTTAATATCGCCTTCTATTCCTCGATCTATTCTCTCCGTTGTCGATTTCTTAATTCCTGCCAAATGTCATAACTGTATTTCACGTCCGCCAGAAATAGTCCGCCTGGTGGCGCTGACATTGCAGCATAAGAACGGTCTTCACTCTCAATAATTCTTTTAAAATCTTTGACAGATATTTTCTCTCGGCCTACGTCTACCAGAGTTCCGACAATTGCGCGCACCATCCCGTGAAGAAAACGACTTGCTTCAATCTGGAAGACCAAACGGTTCCCCCAGAGCCCATAAATGTCATTAAACTGCGAGCCAGGAACGCTCATCGGTCTGGACCACTCGGCAACCATCACCGTGCAAACAAAATGCTTTTGCTGATCAGCATATTTTGTAAACGATTTGAAGCTTTTTTCGCCCACCAAGAAAGAGGCGGCCTCGTTCATTAAATCGGTCGAAAGATTGAAGTGAAAATAAGCCGCGAAGTGCCCTGATAGAGGGGATTTCCTGGTAATGACCCTATATATGTATTTCCGTTTCTTAGCATCGAATCGAGAATGGAAATTATCCGGTACAACGGCTCCTTTGTGCACTGTAATGTCACGAGGCAAAATACCGTTCGTTGCGTAAATAATCTTTTCAATATCCCAATCTGACCGGGTATGAAAATTTGCTACCTGGCCGTATGCATGAACACCCGCGTCAGTCCGTCCGGCTCCGACAATCTTGATATTTTCCTGAAGCAACCCGGATAAAGTTTTCTCGATAACAGCCTGGATACTTCGTCCGTTTTTTTGCACTTGCCATCCGCTATAAGCCGTCCCATCATATTCAATTAAAAGAGCAATGTTGCGCACAAGTTATGCAGGTAAGATGAATATTTTAGTGGTTTGCAATTTCAATATCATATAAGGAAGGATCAATAGTTTTCGATATTAACGCCAAGCATATGAGATGATGGGATATAATCTTAAAAAGAAGTTGCCAATTTCAAATAAATTCCGGATGACTGTATCGAGTTGTCCAATGAAGTGGCAGCCGAGGCATTAACACTCGCGGTTAATCTGGCCGCATCGATCGCACTAAAGAGATGGTTTAAGACAATCACAGCGGCAGTGTACCTTCCATAGTTTAGAAATTGATCCGCTTCAATTCTCATTTCCTTAAACTTCGCACGGTCCGCGTCTGATTGCCATTGCCATTGATATGAAGCAGAATTATATATCAGATCGTTATCGCCGGCACTGATCTTTTGAACATTAAAATCCTGTGTATTCAGGAAGTTCCCAATGTTTACAAAAAAATCGTCGGGTTTCCCGGCAACTTGAGCACCAGCATTTATCTTTGCGTAGTTTACCGCATCATTCCTCACCTGATCTGAATGAACTTCTAACACCGTATAGAATACCCACAACGATACTTCGGCAATCGTGGAGAGCTTTCCGACATCATACCTCCCCGCGTAAAGTTCACCTAATCCAGGAACCGCCAAAGATGCAAACGCAGCTAGACCTGGAGATTTGCGCTTTGCAACTACACGGTTATTTAAGATGGGTTCATCGGAGTTCTTCAAAAGTCGTGTCCCAAGTTCTAACCTCATCCCGGTGTTAAAGGAGGTGATCGTTTGAGAGGACGATTTATTTACGCAGAACAACAACAAAAAGTACGTAGAAAGGATTAAAGCACGGACTGGGACCTGCACTTTTCGCCTTAAGCCTCCCGTCCCTAACATTTCAATCTCGGCTTTAAACTCTTGACTTTTCATCATAAGATCACTTGTCCAAGAACCGTATTATCACTAAGCCCGGTTATGAGAACGTCGATAATTTTATTTACCTTTGAAGGATTTAAATCGATCTCAACTCTGACGTAATTGGAAGTGAAACCGAACATCTTCCCATTCTTAGCTTCTTCCTCCACTAAAACTTTCATGATCCTTCCAACATACTGTTTATTAAACTCGTATCTTTTTTTTGCAGAAAGCATCCGCAGGATTTCACTCCTCTTTTTTCTAACCTTTGGATCGACAACTCCTTCGAAATGAGAAGCGTCTGTCCCCTCGCGTTCCGAGTAAGAAAACACGTGAAGATAAGACAACGGCAAATTCTCTATAAAGCTCAAACTTTCTTCAAAATGCTCAACCGTCTCGCCTGGAAATCCGACGATGACATCCGCGCCTATTCCGGCATTCGGCATAATTTCTTTCGCGTATTCGACAATTTCTCTATACTGAATCGAATTGTATCTGCGGCGCATCCTTTTTAAAATTTCGTCGGAGCCGCTCTGAAGTGGTACATGAAAGTGCTTACAGTACTTTGTCGACGATGCAACAAATTTGATAATCTCCTTTGTTAGAAGATTAGGCTCAATAGAACTAATCCTTATGCGTTCCAGGCCTTCAACCTTTTCAAGTTCGGTCAATAATTTTAGAAATGAGTCACCGTCGCGCTTTTGGAAATCACCGACATTTACACCACTGAGTACAATCTCTTTAAATCCTCGCGCGACAATTTCTTTTGCCTGATTAGCAAGGAAAGCCGATGATGGGCTTCTACTGACACCTCTTACGTTCGGAATCGTACAGTAAGAGCAGTTATAACTGCATCCATCCTGAACTTTTAAAAAGGCCCTGGTACGAGCATTTATCGAAGCGGAATCAGCACCGCCGAACTCAATGGCGTCTTCCACAGGACCCACAAAAACTCTTGAATGATAATTCGCCCGGATGTCGCTCTCTGTCCCACCGTCTAAAGTTTTCTGCTTCTTAAAATCGCCGACATAATCAAACAGGGCGAATTTCTCCTTCGTACCAAGGACAAGATCTACCCCATCGATTTTTGCTACCTCGTCAGGTTTGCCCTGGGCATAACAACCAGTTACCACAACATATGCTTCTGGAGATGTTCGCAGTGCCCGCCTGACTATTTGACGGCAATCGCTATCGGCACTCTGAGTAACCGTACAAGTATTTATTACAAAGACATCCGTGGAAACAGATGGATCGACTACGTCAAAACCACGTCGTCTGAATTCTTTTTCTATCTCGATAGTCTCGGCGTAATTTAATTTGCACCCGAGACTTTCCAACGCAACCCGTTTCTTGTCCATGCAAGAATAATTTTAGTTCACTATCAGTAAGAATCAAGCCGTTATTAGGTAAGCCAAGCGACCGTCACCACCACTTATTTCGAAACGCAAGATGGCGACAGTCACTTATTTACTCTCAGATGTTATTTTCGCCGTTTCCTGAAACCCCCGACTCGCCCCCTCGGAGACTTTCTTCCGGTGAAGTCTCATTCACCTGGAAATTCGCCCCGCCTGTCGTGGAATCTTCAACATGAGTTTCCTCACTTTGCTGTTCCCTGGATTTCTTCTCGGCATTTCGCGGTTTTCTCTCACGTCGCTCATCCGGATTTATTTTATGACTGGCAAGGAATTCCTGGTAGAGCTCTTCATCCTTATCTTTATAATATTCTGTCAGGCTGAGAACGATACGTTTTCCTTCTTTATCAAATTCGATAACCTTAAAATTGAGTTTTTCATCGGCTGGAAAGTGCGCCACATAGTTCTTCAAACTTATCGGAGACATATGAGAATGCGGCACAAATCCGTCGACTTCACCAGGAAGTTCGACGATAGCTCCTTTTTCGATATGTCTGATAATTTTACCCTCAACTTCAGAACCGACCTTTAAAGATTCCTCGAATTTATCCCAGGGGTTTTCAAGCGCTTGCTTGTGTCCAAGTGAAATCCTTCTTTGATCTTTATCGACAGATAGAACTACAACCTCGATCTCGTCTCCGCGTTTCACGAGTTCACCAGGGTGCCGTATCTTCTTTGTCCAGGAAAGATCCGAAATATGAACCAAGCCATCTACTCCGCTCTCAAGCTCGAGGAATACCCCGAAGTTAGTAAGATTGCGAACGATTCCTTTATGTTTGGAACCCGTGGGATACTTCTCGATAAGCTGTTCCCAAGGATCCGGTTCGAGCTGTTTCAGCCCTAAGGAAAGCTTTTTGTTATCCCTGTCTAAGCTGAGAATAACTGCATCTATGGTTTGACCCATGGAAACCTTTTGCGAAGGATGTTTGATATGTTCAGTCCAACTCATCTCGGAAATATGGATTAGGCCCTCGATCCCTTTTTCGATTTCAATAAATGCTCCATACTCAGTCAGAGAAACAACCTTCCCGTTAACTTTTTGACCGACCTGATATTTATCTTCAATATTTTTCCAGGGTTCGGGCTGTAGAGCCTTCATCGAAAGAGAAATACGCTTCTTTTCCTCGTCAAAATCAGTAACCACGACTTGAATCTTCTGATCGAGTTTCACGATTTCCGAAGGGTGATTGACCCTGCCCCACGATAGATCGGTAATGTGAATCAACCCGTCGACTCCGCCTAAATCAACAAACACTCCAAACTCAGTTATAGCTTTCACAGTTCCTTCGAGAATGAGACCCTTCTCAAGTTTCGATAGAATTCGTTTCCTCTGTTCCTCAAGTTCCGCTTCGAGCAAAGCTTTATGGCTGACGACAACATTTTCAGCCGCCTCATTTATTTTGACAACGCGAAAATCCATCGTCTTGCCGACGAATGAATCGAAATCTCTGACAGGCTTCACATCTACCTGAGAGCCGGGCAAAAAGGATTCGAGTCCCATGAGGTTCACCATCAAACCGCCTTTTACGCGCCTCAAGACTGTCCCTTGCAGCACGGTTTGGTTTTCATGGGCGGCAACGATCCTGTCCCAAATTCTAATAAAATCAGCTCGCCGTCTTGAAAGAACAACCTGCCCATCCTGGTCTTCAACGCTGTCAAGAAAGACCTCTACTTCATCGCCGGCTTTCAATTCGGCCAAATTAGGGAATTCAATCTTTGGAACCAACCCCGATGACTTAAACCCGATGTCGACAATGACATCATTTTCCGTAAGACCTATGATCCTTCCCTTTACAATTTCACCTGCATCAAACTGTTTTAAACTCTTGTCATAAAGATCAACCATTTCTTTCAGTTCTTCTTCACTATACGGGGAGTCTTCACCAGCTAATAACTTGACCTTGTTCACTTGCACTTTTTTTCCGGAAGTTTCATCAGTTCTCGGCATTGACATGGTATCAGCGACCTTTTCTTCTTCGGCCATTAAATATCTCCTTCAATAGTCCGTCCATGTTGTCTCTGTACGGACCTAATAATAAATCTATCTCTCAACATCGAACAAACGCCGCTAATAAGTTTAATGTGAGGTATAATATTTTTATTGAACATTAGTTAATTGGGGCGGCTTTCTGCAAAACCTCTTGATCGATTTTTTCTATTGCTTGCTTAATCTTTTCCATGAGCCATTGCGGAGTGGAAGTTGCGCCGGTTACTCCAACGCTTTCTGCATTCTCAAACCACGATGCTTGAATTTCATTCTCGTTTTCTACGAAGTATGTCGATTTATTCACTTCTTTACAGATCTCAAACAACACTTTTCCGTTGGAGCTGTTCCTTCCGGCGACAAATACTACCACATTGTTTTGCGCGGCAAATTCCCTCAACTTTTTGTCTCTGCCGGAGACCTGTCCACAAATGGTGTCTTTGGCAAGGAAATTCTTCGCTATGTCTTCCATCGTACCGACGACAAAATCTTTTATTTTTCTCGACAGCGCTTCTTTGATTGCGTAGAATGTCGGCTTGTCCATGGTGGTCTGAGAGAAAAGCACAGTCTTGCGATTGAAATCAATCTTAAGCAAGGCTTCCTCGACCGACTTAACGACGATCACCTCATCATTACATACTCCGCGCAAACCGATTACTTCAGCGTGATCTTTTTTCCCAAAGATGACGATCTGATAGCCGTCAACATAAAACTTTTTTATTCTCTCCTGAAGTTTTGTAACAACAGGACACGTTGCATCGACAATTTCTATATTATATTTTTTTGCAATTTCAAACGTTGAAGGTGGTTCACCATGCGCACGTATCAGCACCTTTGCATCTTTTATCTTGCCAAGGTCTTCATGCGAAATTGTTTGCAGCCCTTTGTCAGCTAGCCGGTCAATCTCCTCGGGATTATGTATTATATCACCCAACGAATAAAGCTTGTTTGATTTGGCAAGCTCAACCTCGGCAAAATCTATTGCCCTCACTACTCCCCAGCAAAAACCACTATTCTGGTCTACTGTGACTCTCATTTTCTATCCATCTCCTCTAATGTCACCATAGCTTCGTCAACGTAATTCAAAATCTTCGCGACCTGTTCATCTATTGTCAGGTTAGTGGTGTCTATCTCAACAGCGTCATCGGCTTTGGTTAGCGGACTTATCTCACGAGTCGAGTCTTTTATATCTCGTTCTTTCAATTCCCGAACGACTTGCACAATCGGAAGTTCTATTCCATTTTTAGAAAGTTCCGCTTGCCGCCTACGAGCCCGCTCCATAATGTCGGCAATCATAAAAAATTTCAACTCGGCATCGGGAAAGACAACGGTTCCAATATCTCTACCGTCAAGTACACACCCTTTTTTCGAACCTATCTCACGCTGCTTTTCAACCAGAATCTTTCTCACACCTGCATATGAACTCACCAGGCTCACATTCTTCGTGACTTCCTCAGACCTTATTTCCGCCGTCACATCAATTCCATCAAGAACAATATTAAGGTTGCCATTATTATTAATCAGCTTTATGTCGGAATCAGCGGCCAATTTTACAATTTCTTTTTCATCTGAAGGAGAGATACGAGATGCGAGAACCTTTAACGTGAGAGCCCTGTACATCGCGCCAGTATCGACATAAATATACCCCAATTTTCGCGCTACAAGTTTTGCGGTAGTACTTTTACCGGAACCAGCAGGACCGTCGATTGCTATGAGTATTTTTCTCAATCCTTTCCTTTTTAATGTCCCTAAGGGCACAGTTACACTTTATAAGGGCTATTAATTTAACTTTCTAAGTCGAAACAAGCAACGCCCCGAGGTAACTCGTGGAAAAGATGAAAGGGTACAAAATACGTTCGTAAAATTCCCTAAGGAATCACCCCTTTTTCGTCGCCCATCGCATTAATTCCTTTAAACTTGGGCGCTTACCGTAGACAAGAATGCCAATCTTGAAAATTCTGCCGGCAGCTATCATGCAGAAATAAGTGGAAGCTAACAGGATTAGAGCACCAGCAACTAATTCCCAAGTTTCAGGAGATTGGACGGGGATTCTGAAAGCCATCATGGTCGGTGTGAGGAGCGGGATAAATGAAAGCACCTTCAGGTAATCGGCCGTAGGATTTTGAATCACGAGAAACGCAAAGATAATCGGAAAGAATAAAAGCATTGAGACATATTGAGTCGCTTGCTGGGCCTCCTGCTCTGTCGTGACCGGTGCACCGGCCATAACAAAGATTGTTGCATAGAAAAGAAAGCCGAGTATGAAGAATACCACCTCCCACCAAATATTGTCAGGGATTGTAAGAAAAGCCGCAAGTTGGCCGGCAAATGCAACACCGATCGATGCCCACACTGCGAGCTGGGTCAAACCGAGCAGACTGAGTCCGAAGATTTTCCCCATCATTATCTCATCCGCCGTTGTCGACGATAACAAAACCTCCACTATCCTATTCGATTTTTCTTCCACAACGCTTCTGACAAGAAGTTGCCCGGAAGTTAAAATAAAGAGGGCAAGGACAATAATAAAAATATAACCCATCGCGAATCCTGAACCGGCCTCAGCCTTCTCTTCCGTTCCTGTTTTTGAAAGTCTCAAAGTTTCATAATCAATTGGCTTAGAAACTTCTTTGACCAAACCCGGATTTACACCGTTTCGCTGCAATTCCTTTGACACAATTATATCTTTTACTGTTCCCTGCAGTCGTTCCAACTCTTTGAAGTTCGAAACGTTCTGTGAAACGTATTCAAATTTTCTTGTGCGCGTAATACCCGTATCGATTACAATGTATGAAGAAATCTGATCCTGAAGGACCATCTTGTTCGCACGGTCGCGGTCGCCCGCCGGAATGGAGATTATTTCATAATTTGGTTTACCATCGGGAAGCTTGAATTTGTCGAACAACTCATCACTCAAGACAGGTGAAATCTCACCTGTTTTGTCTATGATCCCGATTTTTGTTGCAGTCGTATCCGGCTTTGTCATTAGAAGCGTCGGGACAACGCTCATCAGTATTATGAAGACGGGAGTCACAATCAATGAAATGATAAACGCCTTTGTTCTGACTTTCTCGATAAATTCCCAGCGAGCCACAGCAAGCATTTTTTTAATCGACATTTTTTCCTCCAACGGCTTCAATGAAAATTGAGTTCAGCGATGCTTCCTGCATAGAGAATTTTGTTACCGTGACAAGGTCGATCGCTTTTCTCAGAAATGCCTGGCTGGCCGCACCATCTTTCATTTTGATCTCCGCGTAATTCTCGTATAGATCCATCGCTGCCATATCCGACAACTGCCGAAGGCCGGAAGATTCTCCATCAAATTCCAGATGAATAGCCTTGCTTCCATAATTCTTCTTTATTTCGGATAATTCTCCATATAGGACAACCTTCCCGCGATTTATCAAGCAAATTCTATCACATAGCCTTTCAGCCTGATCCATTTGGTGAGTCGAGAAAATTATAGTTTTCCCGGCTTGCTTCAGCTCTTGCATCATGTCTTTCATGATAATTTGGTTCACTGGATCAAGACCGGAAAAAGGCTCGTCAAGAATCAGAAGTTCCGGCTTGTGCAGAAGACACGAAATAAACTGGACCTTTTGCTGCATCCCTTTCGACAGTTCGTCTACCTTACGGTTCCCATAGTCTGACAGCTCAAATTTCTTAAGCCAGATATCCGCCCGCTTCTTTGCTTCGCCGGGCTGAATTCCCCTAAGGCTTCCAAAATATACCAGCACGTCTATAACTTTGCTCTTTCGATACAGCCCGCGCTCTTCCGGAAGATATGCTAACATGTTCTTCATATCCGGAGTCAGTTCATTACCGTTATATCGAACCGTGCCGGAATCGGGCTCGATTATTCCGAGTGAGATTCTTATCGTGGTCGTTTTTCCAGCGCCGTTTGGTCCGAGCAGCCCGAAAATTTCTCCCGGCTTAACGTCGAAAGTTACACCGTCAAGCGCGACTGTCGTTGTATAAGTTTTCCGCAGTTCATTAACTTGAAGCATATATCCTCATCTTAAATTAAAAGAAACACAAGGTTGAAGTTGCAGATGTATTCCACACAAGTTCAATCTTTTGATTGTTAAGAAAAAATTAAATCCCAATGCACACGTCCGCTTCGACCTGTTATCAAGGGGTATTTCTATATATCATCCTCGCGAAGGGTATCGTCTCTCTGACGTGTTCAAGCCCGCAAATCCAGGCAACCGTGCGTTCAATGCCGAGTCCGAAACCCGAATGCGGTACACTTCCGTATTTTCTCAAATCAAGATACCATTCAAACGGTTGACGTGGAAGATTGTTTTCTTCGAGCCGCTTCACCAATGTGTTATAGTCATCTTCACGCTGGCTCCCCCCGATAATCTCGCCATAACCCTCGGACGCGAGCACATCGACGGACAGCGTCAAATCCGGCTTCTCAGGGTCTCGCTTCATATAAAACGCTTTGCAAGCCGCGGGATAATGATGCACCATTACGGGGCGATCATAATGCTCCGAAATAATTGTCTCATCCGCTGCCCCAAGGTCATTTCCATATTGGAAATCGACGCCACTCTTCTTTAGAAACTCAACCGCTTCGTCATAATGCAGACGCGGGAATGGCCTTCTGACCGGCTGCAATTTGGTCACGTCTCGTTCAAGGAGGTTCAATTCAACTTCATTCTTCTTCAACACAGTTTGAACAATGTGCTCTATAAATTCTTCAGCTAAATCCATATCATCGTTCAAGTCTGCCCAGGCTACTTCTGGCTCTACCATCCAGAACTCAGTGAGATGCCGCCGGGTTTTTGATTTCTCTGCACGGAAAGTAGGCCCGAAGCAATAGACTTTTCCGAATGCCATCGCGGCCGACTCGGCATACAGTTGGCCGCTTTGAGTCAGATACGCCTTCCCAAGGTCAAAATAATCCGTCTCGAACAGAGTGCCGGTGCCTTCGACCGAAGCGGGCGTAAGAATCGGTGAATCCACAAGTGTAAAACCCTTGCCATCAAAGAAATCACGAACAGCCTTTATGATCTGGTGACGGACTCGAAGGATAGCGTGCTGTCTTGAGGAACGCAACCAGATGTGCCTGTGATCCATGAGAAACTCTGTGCCATGTTCCTTCGGAGTGATCGGATACTCTTCCGCCACATGAACAATCTTCATCTCTTCAACCTGAAGCTCATATCCCCCTGGGGCACGATCGTCTTTGTGAACTTTGCCGGTTATGATAAGTGAGCTCTCTTGAGTCAACAAATCATAGCTAGCGAAAACTTCCACTGAGAGCTGGTTCTTGACCAAGACACATTGGGCAATACCGAAACCATCTCTCACCAATACGAAATGGATTTTCCCACTTGACCTTTTGTTATAGACCCACCCGCGGATGGTCACAGATTTGTCGTTATATTCGGAAAGTTTATCTATCGTCGTAATCGGTTTGTCGTCCTCGACAACTGCTGCCATTCAATCCTCCATAAATAGCTTTTGTAAGTTGAAGAAATATAATCTATTCGGGTCACGTGTTCAATTATCAGACCACTTCATATGTACTAGAAAAACAACTTGTGTTTTTTTGTAAGTCCACCTGAACTAAATTATAATTCAAAAAAGGCGGCGTTCCATCATGAAAGCTTTAGTCACAGGCTCGACCGGTTTTGTAGGGAGCCATCTTGTAGAGAAATTGATTCAGCGTAATTACCAGGTTAGATGTTTGATAAGAAAGACAACGAAGGTTGAATACATCAACAGTCTTCCGGTAGAATTTGTAAATGCCGATTTCGATGATGCGGAATCGCTCCGAAGAGCAGTAGATGGAGTTGATTATGTTTTCCATATCGGCGGTGTGACAAAATCGAAAGATAAACAGGGCTACTTCAAAGGAAATTATGAGACTACGAAGAACCTGCTCTCGGCTGTCATAAAACAGAACTCCGGCATCAGACGGTTTACGCTTGCCAGCAGCCTGACTGCGGTCGGCCCGGGGCATGGCATGGATCCGGTGGATGAAACCACTCCATACCATCCCGTCACGACATACGGAAAGAGCAAAATGGAAGCTGAAAAGGAATGTATCGCCAGAGTTTCCGACATACCGATTACCATAATCAGGCCCCCGGCCGTTTTCGGCCCTCGAGACAAAGATATTTTTGCATTCTTTAAGTCAGTAAATGGGCACCTCGTTCCGTTATCTGGTTTCAACAAAAAAGTATTAAGTCTCGTGCATGTTTACGATTTAGTTGACGGTATCATCGCCGCCGCCGAACATCCGAACGCCGCCGGGCAAATATATTTTATTTCAAATAACGGAACATGTGACTGGAAACAATTCGGCAGGATAGCAAAGGAAATTCTGGGCAAGTGGGCTTTGGACATGAGGATTCCGCATTTTGCCCTTTATGCCGTTGCCGCGATCAGCGAGTCTATTGCCAGATTACAAGGAAAGGCCGCACTGATCAATATAGAAAAAGCACGAGATGGAGTTCAGGCAAACTGGCTCTGCAGTCCGAAAAAGGCACAGGCCGAACTCGGATTCACAACGAAACTGTCGCTTGAAGATGGAATCGCAAATACAATTGAGTGGTATAAGAAAAATGGGTGGATGAAATAGCGGATAATCTGATTTCGTTTTCACGATGAACGACAATCTATTCCTTAAAGAGGAATATTACTATGCTTCTTCCTCGGGTTAGTATCGACTTTCGTCTCTAACATCTCAAAGGCGCGAACGAGTTTAGGCCGAGTCTGACTCGGCTCGATAACTTCATCGACATACCCGCGCTCGGCAGCGATGTACGGATTCGCAAACTTGGCGGTATAGTCTTCTATCAGTTTCGCCTCCACTTCATCCGGATTTTTCGCTTTCTCGATTTCCTTTTTAAAAATTATTTCCACCGCACCTTTAGGACCCATTACGGCAATTTCTGCCGATGGCCACGCAAAGTTCACATCACCCCTGATGTGCTTCGAATTCATAACATCATAAGCACCACCATAAGCTTTGCGGGTAATGACGGTAATTTTAGGAACCGTTGCTTCACTGAAAGCAAATAAAAGTTTTGCGCCATTTTTTATTATGCCGCGCCACTCCTGATCGGTGCCAGGCAGAAACCCAGGGACATCTTCAAAAACCAGGAGGGGAATATTGAATGCGTCACAAAACCGCACAAATCTTGCCGCTTTCACCGAAGCATCGTTATCCAGAACACCGGCTAATATTGCAGGTTGGTTCGCAATTATACCTGTACTTTTGCCATCGAGACGTCCAAATCCCACGATAATGTTTTGCGCAAATAATTCATGCACCTCGAAAAAGTCTCCGTCATCAACAACCAACTTGATGACTTCCTTTTGTCATAAGGCTTATTCGGATTATCAGGAATGATTTCGTTCAATCTCGATTCTGCCCGGTCCTGTTTGTCTTTGGTGGTTAAACGCGGTGGATCGTCGCGATAATTTTGCGGAACGAATGAAAGAAGTTTTCGAATTCTGAGAAGACAGTCTCCTTCGTTCTCACACGCGAAATGAGCGACCCCGCTCTTTGTCGCGTGAGTAATTGCACCTCCCAATTCTTCAAACGAGACCTCTTCATGAGTAACTGTTTTCACGACATTGGGACCGGTGACGAACATATAACCAGAATTTTTCACCATAAAAATAAAATCCATGATTGCGGGGGAATAAACCGCTCCGCCGGCAGATGGTCCCATCACCGCTGAAATCTGCGGCACGACTCCGCTTGCAAGAGTATTTTTCAAGAAGATGTCAGCATAACCGCCGAGCGAAACGACTCCTTCCTGAATTCGCGCCCCGCCCGAATCGTTCAAACCAATTATAGGCGCCCCCATCTTCATCGCCATGTCCATGATTTTGCAGATCTTTTCGGAATGCGCCTCAGACAAAGAGCCGCCGAAGACCGTAAAGTCCTGACTGAAAACAAAGACCGGTCTCCCCTCAATTTTCCCATGCCCCGTTACAACACCGTCTCCGGCAAAACGTTGATTTTCCAGTCCAAAATCGTGCGAGCGATGTTTGACAAACATATCAAGTTCGACAAATGAGCCATCATCGAGAAGAATCTCAAGCCGCTCGCGAGCAGTTAACTTCCCTTTCTTATGCTGCTCATCGATTTTCTTCTGCCCGCCGCCGGCTTTTGCTTCATCGATAAGTTTCTTCAGCTCTTCAATTTTTTGCTTCATTCCCTCTCCCAATAAATAGATAGGCTCAATGGAAATTAAACAAAACCCAACGATCAAGACTACGACTTAAAATTCAGAAGTAACTTAACTTTCAATTTCTGATTTACAGCTTTGATCTTCAAATTTAACGTCTTATTCAAATGGAATGGTAGTAGCAAAATCATAATAGACTGTGAATAGAAATGAGAATACCCCTTTGTCCATGCCTGGAGAATATTCGTAATTTCGATTTTGCGAGTAGCTTACTGCAGCTTGTCCGTAAAGATTGTGCTGCGGCTGATACATTAGACTCGCTTCAAACAAATTCGTTTCTTGAATTGTCCCGTAAGGAAAAGCTTCGTTGTAGCCCGTTTGAACAGTAATATTAGGATCCGTTAACCACGGCATCGTGTATGGGCCATAAAGATTTTGACTGCCATGTTCAAGGTGCATTATTTCAATTCCAAGTTTCCAGTCATAAGTAAGCCATTGAGATAAACGCAAATCTATGTTCCAAAAATCGTCACCGAATGGAGATGCGACCGGATAGTTCCTCAGCATAAGCTTTTCAAAGCTTGACCAATTATACTCATTATATACACGATTCCTGACCATAGTGTATTGCAGATTAGCATCAGTTCCGATGACCTGGAAATGTTCCAAAATATTAGACGCACGGAAGCCGATGTCAAATGCATAGAGGTTCGGTTTCAAATCTCCCTTTACCTTGTGATCGACCTGCCAATCGTCTAGCATCAGGTCTCCGTATGGATTAAAGTTTTGTGGCCAAAATACACTGACGTCAGCACCAAGAAAGGCGTTTATGTCTTTGTTGTCGTTAGTTTCAGTTTCATAAGTGAGCCGCACGGGATTTATATCTTCAAGATCGATAGGAGCATTTGGTCCACCAAATATACCGGCTTGATAAACTCCCACAAAAATCTTGTCATTAATATTGAACTCAAACCTTGAGCCCGTGAAATACCTGTTCGCCATCGGGGGGACCTGTCCCCAAGTTGAAGCTCCGCCTGTTTCCAAGAAATTGTTTGAATCCGGGGTAAATTCCGGCATCTGATTAAGCTGGGCTATAAACCAATTGAACTTGACCACACTCGTTTTTACCAGAGCAGATACCATATCAAAGGCACCCGCCGTTGGTGAGACTAGAAGCGTACCGTCATTCCCGTAACCCCAGGACAAATAGTCACGGCCAAAAGTCAGGTCCACGTAGTGATCAGAATACTGTACATAAGCTTGCTGATGCAGCGCGTCCAATCCGAATTTGCTTGTTCCGTAAGCCTCCTGATATTGAGCAAAAGGTCCGAATCCTGCTTTATGTGTATAAATAGTGTCATCAAGGAGAGTTTGATCGACAGTCCCATCCGTGTATAGCAAAAGATGATTGCCGACATCAAAGCCAAACTCGCTGCGAAGGATCGGTCGAAACTCAACCCTATCAGTATATTTGAACGTCTTGTAATCGCCTTTTGCCAGATTGAAGAATGCCTCTTCGGAAAACCTCAAGCCAGTGAATGAAGTATCTGGATTTTGTTTTTCCGCATCCAAGAGAGATGTTTCGTACGAGAATTCTTCATCTAGTTTTTTAATCAGCCACTGATCAGCCTGAGGTAAATTGGATACATCGACCTTTTTCTCAAAACTCTTAAGAGCTTCCGTAACTTCGAGTCGTCGATAAGGTTTAAACCCCGGGCTCAAATCGAGGAGGTACCCGCGAGTCTGTAGCTCCTGAATGGCATCGTAAACCCAGCTGTCGACAGGAATTGAAGAATTATGCTGGGCAAAGGAAACTTCCGCGAACAGGAGGACAAGTACGGAAACGGCTATGAAAATCTTATTCATTCACAACTCCATTGAGAGCAACCGATACTTACACAACTAATAATAAGGTTCGAATTGTTTTGTCAGAAATAATTTGAACAAAGCCACGAATTGGAGAAAGGAGCCGAGGACGATGTTTTTAGTGATAGATATACACTTCTGTCCGCCGGTTTTCTGCTCTGCCATCCCGGGTCTCGTTCGAGGCAACCGGCTTCGTCGAGCCGTTAGCAACAAGTTCAATATTATTTAGCGGAATTCCCAGGCGTTTGGAGAGCGAATCGGCGACTCGTGCCGCTCTCATTCTTGAAAGACTAACATTGTACCATGATGATCCAATTGAGTCTGCGTTACCCTCTACGACTATCCGGAGATTTTGGCGCCCGACATGACGGACCGCTTCATCTATCCGATCGAAAATACAATAGACGTTTTTGTTTATTTGGGCACGATTGAAATCAAAAAAAACTTTTATCGCTCCGGGGCTAGATTCAGGAGGGGTTATTGACTTTTCTTCCGTGTGTTTTTGAGCTGGTTTGTTATCTGAAATGCGTTCCGCTTGTTTCTCAACTGCAGGCTGAGAAGGCTTGACCGAAACCTTCCCTGTATTTACCGAAGCCCTTACTCGTATAAACAAAAGCAGCAACGCGCCTATTATTAAAGCAGTAACAAGCACCTTGCCCCCCGCTTCGATCTTTACTCGAGCCATTTCCTATTTCAATTTTCGGAAGAGGATGAACGCCTTCGCCTTGTTCCGTGAGCCTGGTCGGGGACTTCCTGAGAGACGAAATATTGAAGCACTCCAGATAGTCTCTGTTCTTCTTTCTCTTTCTCTTGCTGCCAGGTTTGAAATTTATCGCGAGTTTCTTTTATCAGGTTATTGTTGTCTTCCATCTTCTCGCGGATCTCGTTAAAAATTCTCTCCATCTCTTCTTGGAGACGCTTGTTTTCTTCGCTCTTCTTTTGTTCAAGTTCACGAAGGCGTCGTTCTTCGATTTTCTCAAACTGCGTGAGAGCTTTGTCTCGCCTGACTGCATCCTGAATTACTTCTTCCGGAGAAATTCTAAGAGCCTCCAGAGCAACCATAAGAGCACTGCGCCTGATTTCCGGAGATGCATTTTTTAGGTGCACACTTTTTAAAAGCTCTTCAGCTCTATACACTGTAAACCCGTTCGAAGCATCTTTTATCCCAAATGCCTGAAAGATCGCTTCGAAACCGGGAAATTCTTCTCCGATGCGCGCTACAGGCTGCTCAAGTTGAGGTTCCGATATCTCCATGCGTGTCGGTGACTCAACGACTTGCGTATTCTCAGATTTCTTTTGCTCATCTTCAACCGAGACGAAAACGTTGTACCATTTTTTTTCTGTCATATTTGCCTCCGAAAATTCATAAGTAATTTAGAAACTAGCTAAGATTTAATCAACATTTCTAAAAAGAAATATTTGAGCGAAAATACCTAAAAATTATAACATGTTATCCGGTCAGTATTCCAACAAATTCGTCAAAAATCGATAAGAAGCATGGTCAATTGCCAGCAATCTTGGATAAAAATTTAGAGCACAGTAAAAAATCGCGCCCAGCCCAATCCGTTTCTCCAGAAGGAGAATGTGGTCACCGGACTTCATTAGAACTTTCAAGCTATCTCCTGCCGCTCCCGTAATTCCACCGTAAGATATTACGAATCGCTCACTATCAAAGCTGTGTTCGTTAATTCCATGAAGAATGGTAGAAATCTTTTCGGTCGAGTCGGTACTTACTTTTTCGTCAAAACCGATTACAGGCAAGTATGAAAATTCGGTTTTATCCCCCGGGAATAAACTTGTTGCCCCCGACCCATATTGCGGTAGAACTATTAATCTACCACCTTTACCAATCCATTGATCCATTGCCTGTTGTGAGAATAACTTAAGGAGTTTCGCAATTGAAAATTGATCAACTATTATCGCGGAATAGTCAGATAAAATTTTATTCGAAAAACCCACCGTGTCCAATAATGTTATGTCGACACCAAGCCTGTGAAGAGCAATTTGTATAGGACTATTCTCTATCGCAGATAGAAAACCGATTTCCCTTTTTATGTTTGCTTTGACATCAAGAGGATAAACCACAAAACTCCCTATCGAGATCCGTTGGCTCGCCCAAATTGTTACTTCATGAGGGGCTGTTAGCAGTGTATCCTTCCAGATTAAGGGAAGCGTGTCCGTAAGGACAATATCTTTTCCCGGCAACTCCACCTTCTCCAACGGCGATGAAACCACCGGATCACTTACATAGAATAATCCGCCCGACTTCTCGTCCACGTTACTCTTAATACGAACCACGATCTCCGTATCGTGGGGCATAACTAATGATGGCGTGAGCACTTCTTCAGAACGAATAGGAGCAATAATAAGAGGTATCTCATGTTTGTACATGAAATTAAATTCCGGATTCGAATCCTGGTGAACCACGATAAAAGGCAGCGGGGTCCTTACCTGCATAGCCGCAAATCCCTGCGGTGTCTCAGTCGAATTCATTGAAATCGAATTCGTAGGAAGCAATCTAAACTCAGAACTATCTTTCAGGTCATAAAAGTTGTAATGAGATTCGTTGACGATCCACTTCTTCTCAAAGACACCAGGGAAAAGGATTCGGTTCTTTCCTTCCCGGAAGGGTGCACCGAGTTCGCCGAACCTGAGAAACGCGAGCTGCAGCGGAGTTACTACGGTATCGCTCATTTTAAAGGGAACCACAACGCCCAAAATGGCACACCGGAGTTTTTCAAGCTCACCTTTCCATGTCGTCAAAACTCTTAGATCGTTTTGATCGAGCGAATACTCATCTTCGCGAATGAGAGCATCGGTTTCAGATATCACATCGGAAAGTTTGGCGAGCTGTTTTTCCTTTTTTGGAATGCGCTCAATAGTCAATACTGAATGTACCGCTGCGGCAAGTTTATTCAGGTCTTTACCTAATAAAGGAAGTCCTTTATCCGGTGGCAAAAACGGTTTAGATGCCACCGGATAGAATTGTTCATAACGATGAGAGTCATCACCCACCCAAAGAGGAATTTGATATTTTAAACTGCGATAGGACTCCGCAGCTTCATAAGCCATCTGCAAATAACTCTTGGACCAAAATGGATCTTTTTGTTCAACCGGAATATATGACGAAGCTTTCTGCCTGTCATTGCTATAAATGAAAAATCGTTTTGCATTCCACAAATGCAGTGACTCTCTGGTCCGAATATCCTTCAAAATCAAAGCCTTCAGGTAAGCAAGTTTGTTAGATTGCCCGCGGCCCGACAAAGGATCATGGTCAAGCATTACGACATCAGGTTTAATTTCTGACATCAAACTGTCGAGGCGGCTGTTTAATAACTTGTCGATCCGGGTAGGTTCAAAACGATCGGTGGGAGAAAATTCATCCGCTGGGATATTCATAAAATAAGTTTGCACGCCGAGATAAGAAAGAGCCTGATAAGCTTCCTCTTTCCTTCTCGAAGCAAGCTGATAAAACATCTCACCGCTGGAATCACTCGGGATATCTTCACCGTTGGTTACATACGCAACTGCGACTGAAGAGCCGCGACCGATTCTGAAATTTGCTATTGAAGCAAAGTCTTCAAATCCTGGTGCTATGGCAATTAGAAGATAAACGCTTGGATTTTTTAGACCTAGAAGATCTTGTTCCACAGACCGGACACCACTATCCGGGAAATAGGGTGAGGGCTGTGCGTAGGCCACAGATATGGAGACGCACAGGAAAACGAGATAACATTTAAGCGACATATCTATTCCGATTTGACTTAGGTTGTTTCAGATATACTGTTTCCAGATAAAATAAAAAAGGTCGTCCGCGCAAATTGGACGACCTTTCTAACCATTAAAAAGGATTGCTTAAAATCCGAGCTTCACAGTAAACACGTTACTCGATGTCAACAGAAGAACATGTTGATAGGCATAATCAAAAGTGAAATTGACACCGCCTAAGTCGTAATTAAGCCCGGCTCCAAGAGTCCAGTCAAAGATCTGGGAGGTTTGTCCCGTCTGATCTTTCACTGCGTTTGGCGCATAATTGTAACCGCCACGAACGAATATCAGGTTATTAAAAGCATACTGTAACCCGACTTTGTACAGATCGGTACTATAGTTATTGTTTTCAAAATCACCGAAGACTGTAACATCATTCATGTCATTCAATTTCTTGTCGTATGCTAAGGCAACTTCCATCTGTGACGGGAGTTCAAAGGACGCTGCTTCAACTTGATACCATTCTATACCACGAAGGGCATCCTGGGCAGTAGCCTGAACAAGAAGATTGGAACCGGAAAAAGTCATATTCGGACCAAGGTTCTTCACCGCGACTCCCAAGCTTAGTTCAGGGACTATCAGTCCTTTGTACTGGACACCTGCATCAAGTGCAAATCCGGTAGCAGAAGTACTGATTATAGTCTCGTCCACAAGTTTGAAGTTCACGCCTACGGAGATCCTATCACTTAGAACTCTTGAATATGAAAGAGCTGCCGTCACATATGTCGGAGAATACGTTTGTCCGGTTCCGTCCGGATTATCCGCGGTGGTAACATCGATATTGCCGAAGGCGATCGATTTAAAAGAAACGGCAAACGTTCCGACTCCAGCAAAATTCACACCGACGGCTCCATAATCTACTCCGATGTCAGCTATATATGACATGTGTGAAAAAAAGGCTTCGGTTCCGAATGTGGAACGGGCTAGTCCGGCCGGATTCCAGTATATTGCATCGGTACCCATGGAGAGTGCAACGTTACTTCCACCAAGTGCTACACCGCTTGCACCTACAGGTATCAATAGCTCTTGCGCGCCGGCAGTCCCTGTCCTGTTTGTATTCCCTGCAAAGGCTGTCATGCAGAGCAGTAAATTCACTACGAAAACACCTGCCAAACGCCTTAGTGTGATATTCATAGAATATCTCCTTCTTATTTTAAATTTTTCAATTCGCAACGTTTTCATTTTCATTCCTCATTGGCTCTTAGTAGTGATCCAGGAACTGCTGTTCCGGAATAATTGCCAATTTTAATGTCTTCGTCCCGAGCGCGTGACAGTCGATATATGCTATGTACATTCCAGCTGCAACCGGCAACTGATTTTCATTTAGCAAATCCCAGTCCGCGAATTGAGTATTATCATTCTTCACTAACGTCCGAACGAGAATACCCGCAAGGTTGAAGATGCGAATCGTTGCTTGCTGTGGCAAGTGTGTAAACCGAACCCATCTGGTGTATTTATCTGCCTCAAGTGGGTTGAAACCGAAATACGGATTTGGGAAAACATTGATTTGCGAAACATCCTGTTTTGCCAAACTCGTTGAATACTGTACGTTAGGAACTGTAAATGTAAACGAATCCAAACCAAGTTGGAGTGGATTGTTATAGATTATTTTTACATCGTCCCCGGTTTTGAACTTCGAGGCATAAATTACCCAGTTCCATGTTGTGCTGTCGATGACCGCTGCCGGGTCAATAGGCGTAGTACTTCCTGTATACTTCGTACTAACCACCCAGACATACTCACGACTGAGCGTATTCCAGACCTGAAATCCTGGACTTGCCGGATTTCCCGAGCGATCGTAGAACAGCAAATTAACTTGTTCATTTTTATCCGTGCACCAAACCTCGAACGGAATCCTAACAACAAACGATGCACTCGAGCCCGGATTTGGATTCAATGGATACGTCGCCATAGACGCAGGTGAGTGGACTCCTATCAGAGTTGCGAGCGATCCACCTGATTTGGTAATAATAACCGTATCACCGTTTATAATGGTGTCTCCCAGTACTCCTGTCCATCGCAGTTCGTAGTCTTGTTGCAACAGATTGACATCATGCGAACCGCCACCAGCAGCATAGACGGGTAGCGAGGTTGCGGCCAGACCGTCGGCATAGCCAAAGAAGATGAAGTCCGTAAAGTCCCAATTGCCGTTTGCGTCAGTCCACGCGGGGCCGCCCGTACTGGTACCGAACGTTAACTCTGTACCATTTACAAAAACTTTCCCCATCGTCGTGGGTGCCACGAAACTGCCGCTCACAGCTGCTTGCAGTCCGTCAAACGGGATTGGATTTGTACCCACGTTATGGGCTATTGTACCAGAGGAACCGCCGGGGCCATAAAAACCATTTGCCTTAAAATATGTGGTCTGATCATAGATATCGACACCACCATAGACAGTCTGATTTGCCAGTACGACTTTTCCTTTTGTTACATCTGTGACATTCCACTGGTGTTGGACAACCATTTGATTTGCTATGGCGGTTAATGTATCTGCACCAGTTACGTCAACTATGTTTCCACCATAGCCGTCATCATACATCGTGTAAGTTGCTATGATCGGCAAAACAGGAGTCGCATGAGATACTAATTCTATATCTTCGCCACCGGCAAATACTCCATTCGAGTCTCTTGCAATATTACCGAACATCACCGTATTTGTCGACCGGTCCAAGGTATAAGTGATTGGGCTACCATTGTTGTTGCTGGTCGGTTCATAAATAGTGTCGATAACAAGGCTCGTTGGGAATTGCATTTTAATGCCGTCACAGAAATCAAAATCGGCCGAAACCACATTCACTGTATAATGAATTACAAATTGACCTTTAGTTTCAGTCCAGCTTCCTGTGTTGGCCAAACTTGAACCGGTTAGATCGGCCAATCTTCCTAATCGCTTACTCTTGCTTCCAGGAGGTGTTACGTCATTCCATATTCCATCTGAGCCAACCGAATATATTTCATTGTGGAATGATACCTGATATTTATCTCCAGTAACAAGTGGCGGATCAACCACGGTCAAGTTTACTGAAGCATCCGCGGTTCCAGCGTGGGTAACATTTGAAAAAGTCCCGGCGCTTGGCGAAGTGGTACCCGGTGCCAGCGTCTGGGGACGTACATCTATAATGTTGCCCGCTATCGGACTTTCAAGATTATTGGGCTCAACACCAGTCCCATTGTAGCTATAGGCCGTTACAGCAAAATAGTAATCACGGTTGTTGACGATCGAGCTACTTGTAAATGCGTCCTGTGTAATCGTGATCGAACGCTTCAAGCCTTGCTTAGTTCCGAACTGAACCGGTTCCGTGAGGACAAATCCAGTTGTCGGGTCAAAAGCCATATCTTCAATTATCCCATGGCTTGTGGTCAAATCATAGGTTGCAAGACGCTTGGCACCAGTCGTCGAATTTGAAGGAAGTTGCCAAACATTATAACCCTGGAAGCCATATCCGGAAGAAGAAAAATTTTCATCTGCGGCTATACTTGCCGGACTCCCCCAGTCAAGAACTATACTATCATTGAGCGCGGCAACGGTCACCTTTGGCGGAGGCGGCGCAGACGGGAGATTAAAGAAAAAGTTGTAAGCGGTCTGAGCCAGGTCATCATAGTATTTCAAAAGCGAAACGCTTGATAAATTGCTGCTTCCCTGAGCAGCAATCGCCGCGACAACCACTTCCTGCGTATCGCCAGCAGCCATGGTAAAAGGACCTGCGTTAAGGCACATTCGAACGTCCGCCGGAGGAGAAACCGCGGCGGGTCCGATGAATGTCGGTCCTTGGCCGCTAACCGGGTCACCAGGATAGCAGTAATTGCTCCCGCCGGTAACTGCAACCGGAAAAGGGGCCCCCGTGGTACTGACTGTCGCTCTCATGAGGTTATACCATTGCGGTGTACCGGTAGGATCGTCAAGATTCGGGTCCGCGAACGTTGTATTTCCATTGATAAAGAAATCGAACGCGGTCATCGGCAAATTTTTTCGCCCACCAACTTTTTGCAAATTGTAAATAGCCGTATCGCTTGCTGCTCCCGGTACGATTGGGCCCTGGAAGAAATCAAAGCCTGCCGACGGGGGAGGAAGTCCTAAGCTCGCAAAATTCGCATCCGTTGGGGTGCCATTGTAAACATATCCGAGACTTCTGACAGTATCGCATCCGGTGGCGTCGTCTCCGGCAAAGCCCAGATCCGGATCGCACCATTGTGAAACGTACATCGTATCCAAATCTACGCCGCTCTTGTTGATGAATTTATAACTGATAAAAATTGTGTTACCTAAAGCTCCGGGTCGATTGTAAGCCCAGATCGTTCGCTGGACTTCAATCCCTATCGGATTGGATCCATACAGATTTTGAGTCAATGTGGAATTCACATCATTCATGACCATCCATTCCGTCTGGTCCGAGCCGGGGAAACCGGGAGTACACGTGGCAGCATTGTAACCGCTGCCGCCATTAAGGTGCACAACACCGCTAGCATCTGTAAATGGGGCGCCTTCACTTGCCGGCCACTGATTCCAATCGCTCCAGTATTGTTGAAGGATGTCGTTTGCACCCACTCCGGGTTCATACTGATCAATATAAGCCACTTCAGAATTCTGAAGGATTGCCGTCTCCAGAGCAGTTGTGTCTGCATTAGTAGTTGGCCTGATATCGGGGCGGACACGATAGAGCCTGTTGGCTGAATTACCGGGATCATCCGCAACCGGAAGAGACGTTGCCGTTCCGTTCTGCAGTATCGGTCCGGCCTGCAATCCATGATTATAACTGGAACCGCCACAGTATAGAGTGTCATTCTTGTATGCCGTCCATACAAGGCCATCTTCAAAAATACATGTACCACTTGGCTGGCCGATTGGAAATTCGAAACCTTCATTACTTGTACTATACTTATTGAAGGATCCGTCGCCGTTGTTTCCGTAGTAGTTCATGATGTTATTTATATCCATCGGCGCATAAGAGTTATTTGTCTGAACCTTGAAGACTTTCTGCTTGCTGCTATTTTTGTCCGCAGTTCCCTTCGCCTGTATCGGCAATGCAACGCAAATAAGGAGAAGAAAAGCACCGACAATGCTGTAAAGAAATTCTTTACGGACCATGAAGTGTTCCTCCTGGACTTTCGTTTTCTTTTTAGTAATCAATTTTTACTCCGAATCTGATTTGCCTTGGCGGCTGAAAGTTGTTGGCGTTACCTCCGAGGAAGGCGTCATTATAAAGAGCCTCATACTGGGCAGGGTTTGTCTGCGCCGCCGCATAAGCCTGTCCTTCAGTCGTACCAAGCCAGCCATCATTTGCAGGATCACCTGTTCGAATAAATACGTCATTTGCATTTTGTTTATTCAAAAGATTCTGGACGTAGATATAGAACATTGCATCCAAGGAAGGTCCGAAGCTAACTGTCTTGTCAATTCGAAGGTCAACCTCAAATGTCCACGGAGTTGAAGAATATCCAATTGGTTCAAGGGGGACCTGGAAACGCGCATCACCTAAGTTGTTTTGTGAAACGGTCTCAAGAGTGTACGGAAAGCCACTTCCGAATTGCAACAAGAGGTTTATTCCGGCACGTTGAAGTATTGGACCGCCGTCGTCTTTTGCATAACGGTAATCCAGATTAAGACTTCCCGTATTTTCCTGGCTGAACGAAGTCGGGAATGGTATGTTCGCTGTGTACCCGTGTTGATCCGACGCACTTCCCGCAGAGCTGTTAGATGTAGATCCTGTGCCTTCAGCACTCGAAAAGGTATAATTGAATTGAGCCTGCATTCGATCGACGCGACGGAGAGTAATCTTAAACTCCACTCCTTTGCTTGTTGCAAAGTCGCCATTGACAAGAGTGTAATAGCTTCTATTTTCCGCGCCTGCCGCAGGCAGAATCAACCGAAACTGAATTTGGTCTGTAATATTCTTGTAGAAAGTTGTGATGTCAAAAGACGCGTTATCTCCGACTTGCTGAGAAAAACCCATTTCATACTGAGTAGTTCGCTCGGGCATCAAACCATAACCCACGGGGCTTTGGAAATAGTTTCCACCGGTCACAATATTGTCTATTAGTCCCATTCCTGCATAGGAGTTGACCAATTCGGATTCCTGGATAAATTTTCCGTACTGTGCATGAAAGACGGTCATATCGCTCACGGGGAACGATACTCCAATACGCGGGCTAATTTGCTGCGAAACGGGCGTTTTCTTCAAAGAAGATGTAGCAACGACACCCAGTGTATCCACAAAATTAATTGACTGCGGATTCACAAACGCCCAACTGTCTGGATTAATGTAATCATACCTTAACCCAACGTTAAGATTGATGTCGGGAAGCTGTATCTGGTCCTGAACATACACCGCTCCGTTCACAGGATGTGGAGGGCCAAAATCCACTATGTTTCCGTTTACTGTCGTATCACTATTAATCGTATTACCCAAAACATCGTAGCCATAGTTGTCATAACCCCCGCCTCTTAACACGTCTTCCTTTTGTGCTAAACTCAGACCAGAGTTATTCATTACACTATATATTCCGGTTATTCTTGAAGGAGCAAAGTGGCGCATGGTATAGTAAGTGTATTCGCCACCTAATTTCAGAGCGTTTTTATCGGTTTCCGTGGAGAAATCAAATCTACCACCAACAGATGTCTCCGAATTCAAAGCAGGAGTCGTAGCGAGGAGTGTCCCAGGCTGGTTAATAGAAAGGCCGCCGCCGCTCGTCGGACCATAGATGGTCCATGGTGCGTTTATCAGATTAGTTTGCCCTCCATTCAACGAGGGATTTGATTTGCCTTGACTGGTGTCGCCGTACGCCGTAAAGTTTGTCAGAAGCTTGGGGTCAAGTCCGGTCTGCGAGAGATTCCTGTAGTAATTTACATTTATCTCGTAATAAGTTTTCGGCGTCAAGAATTGTGTCAGCTTAAGATTGCCAAATCCATTTTGATATTTGTTGATGGGAAGCCGTTGCAAATCATAGATACTCGCGATCCCGGCCGAGTTCTGAGTGAAAATATTCGAAAAGGATCCCGCGGCACGCATTTGAATATCTCCGAGATCAAACAAAAGGGTACCTGTGTATGAATATTGATCATACTGGCCGCCGATTGTGTTTCCCGCCGGGTATTTAAGATTAAGTGTATCTGCGACCTGAGTAGTCGGGCTTGAGATTGAGTATTGAGGAGCAGTGACTAACCCGGATAGATTTATTCCATTCCAAAATCTTGGATTGGCCAACGTACCATTTAAAGATCCGGGGTCACGATAGAACTGATTTTCCACAGTTCCAAAAAAACGGACTTTGTCAGATACTACAGGGCCGCTCAATGTTCCAACATAATCGGAATAACCATAGGAGTATCCTCCTAATGATTCAGTTCCTTGCTTTGTATAGTTATCGGTTTCCGCTTGCAAAGACAAATGCATTTTGTCCGTGCCGTTGCGAAGCTGCGTACTAATAATACCTCCATTTGCTCCGCCGTATTCAGCGGGATAGCCGCCGGTCTGCACCTGGATTTGCTCAATAGCATCCTGCGCAATGGTCACTCCGCGTCCCCCGCTATAAGGGTCTGTAATATTGACGCCATCCAGTGAAAATCCCGTCTCATCCGAACGGCTTCCTCTCACGTAGACGGAATTACTCCGCAATACCACACCCGGCTGCAATGCAGCTACTTCCGTAACATTTCTGATCGGTATTGAACTCAAAACATCATTGTTAATAATGCGCGTCTCACTAGTCGCAGATTTTTCAATCAAAGGCCGCTGCGCGACAATTTCAACCGGCGCAACCTGGACGGCGCTTTTTGCGAGTGTGAAATTCTCTTCAGCGGTGAGATTTTCATTCACCCGGATGTTTGAGACCTGAACGGATTGATAACCGACATATGAAGCCTGAAGAGTGTATGTTCCGACTTCAACATCAATAACATAATATTCACCGTTTTCATCAGTGACTGCACCACGACTGGTTCCAACTAACGTTATCGTCGCATCGATCAGTGGTTCACCGGTGTCTTTATCAATAACCTTCCCGTGTATCTTCCCTCCGCCTGCTGCATAAAGAGCCGCGGGGACTAAAGCTGTGAGAAGGATTAAAAACAAAATCCTAATTCTCATGATTTACCTCCTTGAGTGTGGAATTTGTAATTAGGTGAGAAATAAAAATAAAATAAATATCAACCAACAAAATACCTCCGGAATAGTTGATGGATAATCCTAAAATAAAAACGAAGGAGTATTAATTATAATACTCCCTCCGTCAATTCACTTGAAAAAAAATAAAGGCGTTTTTTCTGCTCCAAGGCCAGCATAATTTCGATGAAATATAATCTGCCTTGTGCGCTTTGTCAAGTGCGAATTGGAACTATTTTTATAACTTCACTGCCTTTACTTCAAAGACTCCCGATATTTTTGAGATCTCTTTCAGCACTGATTCCGGTATATCACCATCGACGCTCATCACTGCGAGAGCTTTCTCACCCGGTGCAGATCTCCCTAAAGACATCCCGGCTATGTTAACTTTCGCGGACGCGAGCAGGCTGCCGACAGCAGCAAGCATCCCCGGCCTGTCCTTGTTGGAATAAAACAGGAAGTGACCATCAGGAGCGATGTCAAAATGAAACCGGTCGATTCCCATTATTCTCATCTCCGATGCCCCGAAAACCGTCCCGGAAATTTCTCTCTCTTCGGTTTCCGTCTGCACTTCAACACTTAAGAGGTGAGAATGGTGTTTCCCGTCCTGTTCTTTCTTCTCACTGACGGCGATTCCCATTTCCTTTGCAATTAGAGTGGCGTTAACAAAATTAACCGGAGCATACATCAACCTGTCAAGCACACCTTTTAATACTGCGGTCGAGAGAAGCGCCGAAGAGTTCTGAAGCATTTCACCACGATAGGAAGCCGTTATAGATTTGACTTTCCCTGTTAAAAGCTGTGCATGTAAAGAACCGATCTTTTCGGCAAGGACCAGATATGAGCGCAATTCCTCGCTAACAGCAGTCTGATAGTCGATAATGTTTACCGCACCGACGATTCCTCTTCCTTTGAAAAAGTCGGCAAGCTCTTCGCCAATCTGCTTCGCGACTTTTTCCTGTGCCTCTTCCGTTGAAGCCCCGAGATGGGGAGTGGCAATTACTTTAGGATGTTTAAAAAGCGGATTATCGCCCGGGGGTTCTTTTATGAAGACGTCAAATGCAGCCCCGGCAACCTTTCCGCTTTCAAGTGCCTTCAGGAGGGCCTCCTCATCTATAATGCCGCCCCGCGCACAATTGATCACGCGAACACCCTGTTTGCAGGCAGCGAAAGCTTTTTCTCCAAGGATTCCACGCGTCTCTTCGGTGAGCGGAGTGTGGACGGTAATGAAATCGGAGCGCCTGTAAATTTCATCTAATGAAACAAGCTCCAGCCCCAATTTCGCAGCAATATCGGCTCCCAAAAGCGGATCGTATCCGATAATATTCATCCCGAATGCTTTTGCTCTCAGAGCGACTTCTCTTCCAACCTTACCGAGGCCAATTACGCCGAGCGTCTTGCTAAATAGCTCTGTACCCGTGTATTTTTTTCGCTCCCATTTCCCGTTCTGAAGCTCGCGAAAAGCCTGAGGAATGTTCCTCGCCAGTGACATCATAAGTGCCATGGTGTGCTCAGCGGTCGATATTGTGTTGCCGCCGGGGGTGTTCAACACTACGATTCCTTTTCGCGTAGCAGCGCCAACGTCGATGTTGTCAACGCCCGCTCCAGCACGTCCGATGACTTTCATCTCCTTTGCCTCGGCGATAATATCGGCAGTAACCTTTGTTCCGCTCCGCACGATCAACCCATCGTAGGAGCCGATAATTTTCTTGATTTCATCCGGCGGCAATCCCGGTTTCGCATCGACCTGGATTCCTTCCTTCTGGAGAATTTCAGTGCAAACCGGTTCGATTGGATCAGTTATAAGGACCTTCATTTCGCCACCTCTGCTGTTTCACTTTCATATTCTGCAAAAGTTTTTTGCACGGCAGTAACTCCTGCTCCCGGCTGGAATTTAAAATTCAAATCGTGCAGCGTCCATTCAAGCGCAGCTACGACGCCGACGATGTCGATCTCATCATAATAGCCGAGATGCGACACTCTGAAAATTTTTCCTTTCAAATGGTCCTGTCCCCCTGCAGTCGTGATTCCGTATTTTTGCTTCAAAATTTTATTGAACTTGGAATACTCGACTCCATCGGGGACATTTACCGCGGTTACCGCGTGCGACGCAGGAGCACCGAAGAGTTTTAGCCCAATCGATTCGCATCCGTTTCTCACGGCTTCAGACAATACTTTATGATGGCGCCAGATATGTTCCACTGTTTCTTCGCGAACCATCCGTAATGCTTTCTCGAGGCCGACCACAAGTGTAATGGCAGGCGTAAACGGGGTATCATTATCCTTGTGTGCTTTCAATGCCTTCTTAAAACTGAAATAAAACTTGGGCAGTTTGGAAGTCTCAAGCATCTTTTTCGCGCGTTCGCTGAGAACCGCAAATGCAAGGCCCGGAGGAATCATCAACCCTTTCTGTGAACCCGTTACAATCACATCAAGCCCCCAGTCATCAAATCGCATCTCATGACACCCGACGGATGTTATTCCATCAACAACGACAGCGATATCATATTTTGCGTGGACCGCCGCGGCAATTTCTTTGATGTTTGTGAATACTCCGGTTGAAGTTTCGCTGTGAGTCAAGAAAACGGCTTTCGCGTCGGGATTTTTCTTCAGCGTGTCGAGGATGAGTTCCGCGGTCGGAGCGGTTCCCCATTCGATTTTAATCTCGATCGGCTCTACGCCGTAAGCTTTCATAATCTCACCCCAGCGTTCGCCAAATTTTCCAAGGTTGACAAAAATCGCTTTGTCACCGGGAGAAAGGAGGTTCGCGACGCAGGCTTCCATCGCTCCGGTGCCTGAACTTGTGAGTGTAAGGACTTCGTTCTTCGTTTGAAAGAGATACTTTAGGTTTTCATTAACGCTTGTCAGGACTGAAACAAATTCTGGATTTCGGTGATGAATGATCGGCTCAGCCATTGCCAGCATAACGCTCTCTGGAATGGGCGTCGGCCCTGGTGTGAATAGTCTTTTCTTCATAAACATCGCTCCAATTATTGATTGATCAAATGAGCCTTAGGCTAATCGGCCTTTAGCTGATAAAAAATATAAATAGATTTGCTCTGATTCAATTTGAAAGGCCTCTAAAAATCAGCGCTTCAATTCCTAACAGGTTCGGGAAGCCGATCCCCGGGACAGTGAACATTCTTATCCGGTAATCGCCCGAAAGGTCGGCAGCATTAGCAGCGTATCCAATCGCCTCATCAAGACCGCCGTATTCATCGATTAAATCGATCCCCTTCGCCTGCATACCCGTATAAACTTTTCCTTGCGCCAATTCTTCGACACGATCCAAAGTCAGTTTTCTCCCTTCTGCAACTTTTGTTTTAAAATCGGTGTACGTTTCGTTCAGAAATTCATCCACATATTTCAAATCCGATTCGTTCCAGCGGTGAAAAGGAGACAGGAGTCCTGAGTTTTCACCTGCCTTATATTCCTCCACATTGCTATTGAGATCTTTCTCAATGAAATCGGTGAGGACGGGAAAAGCAATTACTACTCCGATGCTTCCCGTCAAAGTGGCAGGCTCGGCAAAAATCCTACGGACTCCTGCGGCAACATAATATCCTCCGCTTGCCGCAATGTTGCCGAATGAAGCGACGACGGGCTTCTTCATGTTAGCGTCTTTCAGGGCATTGTATATTTCATCCGACGCCAGAGCAGACCCGCCACCGCTGTTCACTCTGAGAACGATCGCTTTTATTTCATTATCATTCGCCGCCGCTCTTATCTGAGCTGCAACTGTCTCCGATCCACTTGCACGGTCATTTCCCAAAAATGGAATCGGAAAAGGCGCGGGGGGCGCGCTTTCACCCGTAACGATATTACCGTAGACACCGATCACCGCAATTTCAGGTTTTGTCCCCCATCGAGTTTCGTACTTATGAATAGTCGCGGGATCGACGACCCGGGCTGTCCCATTCACACCGAACACATCTTCGTTCACATCCGTCTTGAACTCATCGTAATAAGCTACCCTGTCGATAACATGATATATAGCGGCTTGTCTCGAGGAAATAATTCCGGAGAGGGCGGCCCGAAGGCTATCGTCCATCGTAATTCCCCTGTTTACCTCGATCTGCTTTGTCATCTGAGAATAAATATCGCTCACAAGCCCCTGGATCAACTTGGCCTGGTCAGGTGAGGCCGAGTCGGTGTATATAGTATGAAAAGTCGATTTGTATTTGCCGGCAGTTTGAGCGTTCCATGATATGTGAAGTTTATCAAACAGGCCTTTGAGTCTTATCAAATCCATATCGATGCTGTAGCCAGCTATGAAGGCGACGGGAGCCATATAAATCTTGTCGGCGGCACTCGCGAGATAAACTTCATTTACGCCGCTATCGTCCATCAAATAAGCGAAAACTTTCTTCCCTTTCGACCGGACATACTCAACGGCATCGACAAGTTCCTGCGTCTCTCCGGAAAGCGCAAAGAAAGATTCACTCGTAGAGAAAGGATATATTTTAAGGATCAATGCGTCAACCGAAGGATCCTCACCGCATTTTTTTATTTCTTCGATATAATCGAGTAGGTTCTTCGGAGATTTGAAGAACAGGAACGCCTGCTCGCGTGCGTCGGGAATATTTCCCTTGATAGCAATTTCCGCTATTCTATGGTTCGGTAAAATTGTGGACATTTCCTGGGATGTAAATGCGATTCTTCCGTAGGTCGCCGTGTAGCCGCCGGATTGATAACTAGATGCACCTTCAATATGAATGTGCGGACTGAAATTGAAGCTTACGCCGATGGAAAAGGATTTCGCCCACGAAGACAATGGCTCAATCAAATATGGTCCAGGACCAAAATTAAGAGAAGCAGGGGGGGCATAGGTAAAACCGGATTCATCATATATTCCATAGACTTCTAATCCGGGGACTGGCTCCACAGTGATTCCGACCTTATATCCATCATGGCTGACATTTGTTATTAAATCCGCATTCAACGTAAGAAAGTTTGTGCCGAATGGACGAATTCCGGCCCCGATGTTCAACATTTCTTCGATAGGATTAAGTCCGAACGGTGTATCCGAAAAATTATGGTACGCAACTCCTAAACTACCATAGTTATTACGCAAGATTAATCCAACGGAAGGAAACCATCTCGTGCCGACACTCGTGATATTCATAAGAGATAATGAAATTCCAGCCGCCGCCTGTTGGTTTCCGAATCCGAGACCCGCGGAATACTGGTTCAAGTTTTCCCCGGGAATGACCGAGCCTCCCAATGTATTTACAAAGCTCTCTGCGTTTCTATATGAGAGTCCGACTTTTCCACTCTGTCCAAAAATTCCGATATCATGAAATGAAGAGTAAGGATAGTTTAGTAAGCTCTTCCCCGGATAAAAATAGTAACCGTCCAAAACCCCGCCGCGATTGTAAAGGCCGAGATATGCCGGATTATAAAGGAATGCCTGCGTTTCGTCGGTTCCGGCAGTAAAAAGGTACTTCTGGTTTTGCGGATTTATCAAGATGTCCTGTCCGAAAGAGCGTGACGGCATGAACATACACACGCCCCAAAGCATAATGACGACATAGATTTTTTTCATGTTCCTCCCGACTCATATATAATATATGGCATAATTCTTCAAAGTTAAAAATGATTCCCACAGATTATACTTGAAAAGATTACAGCGCTAAACCTGATTTTGCAACATCAGTTCTTTAACATTATGGTGATTCAGTAGCCAATAAGGAAATTCCAAACCGGGAGTTGCTTGAATCGAAATTATTTTCGAGTTTCGACTTCATCCATAATTCCCCCTTTTTTAGCTAAAGTAACCGAAGCGGACGTTTTTGTTCCACGCAGGATCTCATCTCACCGATTTCGGGAGGATCTTCGACTTGACTTTGTGCGCTATGGCTGATTACTTTTTTAAATACCATGACAAAACAGATTTTAGAGTTCGAAAAACCTATTATAGAGCTGGAGCAAAAAATCGAGGAAATGCGCAAGCTCTCGGGCGAGCTTGACATTGAAGATGAAATTAAGAAACTTGAATCGCGGGTCAGCGAATTGAGAACGAATATTTATTCGGAATTAACACGCTGGCAGCGCGTGCAATTAGCCCGACACCCCGAAAGGCCGTACACTTTGGATTACATAAACCTGATCACGACGGATTTCATCGAACTCCATGGAGATCGATATTTCGGAGATGATCATGCGATAGTTGGCGGCTTTGCAAAATTAGGGGGAAAAACCGTAATGATAATCGGGCATCAAAAAGGGCGCGATACAAAATCGAACATCTACAGAAACTTCGGTATGCCGAATCCTGAAGGCTACAGGAAAGCTCTGCGGTTTATGAAGGTCGCCGAAAAGTTCAGGAAGCCGGTTGTCACTTTGCTCGATACCCCGGGTGCCTATCCCGGCATCGAAGCCGAGGAACGCGGCCAGGCTGAGGCTATCGCGAGGAACCTTTTTGAGATGGCACAATTAAAAGTACCCATCGTCGTCACGATAATCGGTGAAGGCGCTTCGGGAGGCGCACTTGGCTTGGGAGTCGGCGATAGAATCCTAATGATGGAGAATGCATGGTATTCCGTTATCGCGCCTGAATCCTGTTCGTCGATTCTCTGGAAAACCTGGGATTACAAGGAGCAAGCTGCAGAGGCCCTAAAATTGACCGCGACGGATTTGCTCGAACAGAAAATCATAGACCGTATTGTGCAGGAACCGGTTGGAGGCGCTCACAAAAATCCTAAAGAAGCCGCGGAAATTCTCAAGAAAGTTTTAATCGAGGAAATTGAATCTTTGATTAAAATAAAACCCGACAAACTTGTAGAAAACAGGATCGAAAAATTCGGCGCCATGGGTTCTTTCTCCGAGAAATAATCCTGCAAATAAATTTACTACCCACGATTTAAATTTTGATCTTTGATATTTGAATTCTAATTCTTAAACCTGAAAGATGTATTCAACAAAAAGCAGCATCAGAGTTCGTTATGCGGACACCGACCAGATGCATGGCGTATACAACGGGCGTTACTTTGAATATTTTGAAGTAGGGCGAGCGGATATAATGCGTTCGCTCGGGATGACATATCGCCAGTTCGAAGCATTAGGTTTTTTCCTCCCGTTGATCGAAGCGTATGCAAAATATCTTCGCCAGATACAATATGATGATCTAATCGAGGTCGTTACTATATTGAAAGAGATTCCTGCTGCGCGCCTCAGGATAGATTACGAAATTTTCCGCGGTGACCAGAAAACGACCGAAGGTTTTACAGTTCACAGCTTCGTCGACGTTAAATCCGGAAAGCCCGTGCGCGCCCCGAAAATATTTTTAGAACTGCTTGACGGAAAACTTTGATTCCGATTTCAAATTTTGAGTTCTCAATTTTCAATCGATGCCTTAGGAGAAAATAATGCTCAAGAAAGAATTACTCGACATACTATGCTGTCCGAAGCCGGAATGCCACGGAGACCTGGATTATAGTCCCGAGAAAAACACGCTTACCTGCAAAAAGTGCGGACATGTTTACAGAGTTGAGAACGATATTCCGATTATGCTGATCGAAGACAACCAGGAAACCGGTAAAGGAACGAAATAGCCGCTTCTTCATTCGATAGACATTGCTAGATAAAATAAAATCCCTCGGTGCAGACACCGCCATATATGGTGTAAGCACAATAATCGGCAGGTTCCTGAGTTTCCTGCTCGTTCCATTTTACACAAACGTCCTCTCTACCTCCCAATACGGAATCGTCGCGACCGTCTATTCCTACATCGCGTTCATGAATATCATTTACATTTACGGGATGGAATCGGCATATTTCAAATATGCTTCAACGAGAGAAATCGGCAACGACAAACAGATATTTTCGACACCGTTTTTCTCGATCCTGATAACGTCACTTGTCTTTTCGACAGCGATTTTTTTTAACAGCGGTCATCTTTCACTTCTCGCGGAGGTCCCATCTCAGTTCGAGGATACGATAAAATATTCGGCTATAATTCTCCTCCTTGATTCGCTTGCGATAATACCGTTCGCATCGTTGCGCCTCCAGCGAAAAGTAAAAACATTTGCGACGATAAAAGTGATTAACATCGTTGTCAACGTTGCCGCAAATGTCATACTATTGCTGAAATACCACACGGGCGTCGAAGGAATTTTTATCAGCGGCGTAATAGCGTCAGCGGTCACCCTTGCGCTCCTCCTTCCGGGAATTCTCAGCAATCTGACTCTGAATTTTGCCGGCAAGCTCTACGCCGCTTTGCTAAAATTCGGTTTGCCGTACATTCCCGCAGGACTTGCAGCCATGATGGTACAGGTTATCGACAGGCCGATCCTGCTTGCCCTGACAAACGAAAGCACGGTGGGAATTTATCAGGCAAACTACCGGCTCGGGATTTTTATGATGCTGGTTGTCTCAATGTATGACTACGCCTGGCGTCCTTTTTTCCTAACCCATGCAGACGATCCCGATGCAAAGCAACTTTTCTCCAAAATTCTCACCTACTTCACGTTTTTCAGTTCGATACTAATTTTACTCGTGACTCTTTATATAGATGACCTGGTCAAGTTCAGGGTCTTCGGAAGATTCATTATAAACCCTGCTTATTGGCCGGGGCTTGGAATCGTACCGATCGTCCTTCTCGGATATTTATTCAACGGGATTTTCGTCAACTTAATGGCAGGAATCTATATAGAAAAAAAGACTTCCCACCTTCCTTATATCACGGGGATCGGCGCGGTAATAAATGTCGTCGCAAACCTTCTTCTCATTCCGAGGTTCGGAATGTTCGGCGCTGCCTGGGCAACTTTCTTCGCGTACGCCGGCATGGCACTCGCTATTTACATCGTCTCTCAGAAATATTATCCAGTCCAGTATGAACTCGGACGCCTTTTGAAGATCGGAATCGCTGTCTGTATTGCCATCATCGCTTCTGCTTATAGGCAAGAGATATTTCCGTCAGTTCCCGGACAATTATTTAAGTTTTTAGTTTTCATCTCTTTCTTCGCAATACTGCTGCTTCTTAGATTTCAAATCGGAGGAAATTTGAGATTTTTAAAGAGAACCTGATGAGAATATCAGCAGCAAGCGTTATAGCGGGCACAATATTTCTGGGGGCGCTTTCGGCACATTCACAAATACTTCAGGGGAACACGAACAAGAAATCGGCGATATGCGGTACGCCACTTTTCTCAAACCCACAAATCATTCCGCAGGCAATCTCAAACACGAAAAGACTCGATCCGGAAACTTACCGCCTGATGCAAACCCGTGCGAAAGAAAAAACTCTCGCACTACAACAGGACACACTCGGAATGGTGGAACAGTTCTTCGTTTACAATTTCGTTTCGAACAGCTACTACACCGTCAACGCGATCCTGATGGCGAAAGGAGCGCTAACGGAAATTTGGGTGGATCAATCTGAGATCAGCAACGGGCACGTTAATAATTCCGTCGTCGCTTCAATTGAAAATGCTCTCGAGAATCAAACTCCAGAAGGGTCGAAAAACCCTGATGAAGGAATAGTTAAACTGGAAGAAAGCTATTTTGGCCTTCCGCCGAACTCGGGAGTAAGCAACGGCTACGTCCATTTCCTTATAACCGACATCAAAGACGGCTGGGACCCGGCAAAGGGAATCACTTCTTTCGTAGCAGGTTTTTTTCTGCCAAACGACCAGCCCGATCCGGCGACTCACCAGTACAATTACGGCAGCAACAAACGGGATATGCTTTATATAGATTCTTACCCCGGGATATTCGACGGATACACAAGCGACCCGAGCGCTCCACTTCCAACACTCGCGCATGAATTCCAACACCTGATCCACTGGCATTACGATCCGAATGAGGTAACTTTTCTAAATGAAGGATGCTCGACAAATGCGGAAGTCGTTTGCGGTTATCCGATGCGAAGCCCGGCCCTGTATTTCCAGAATACAAACATCCCTCTCTTTACCTGGCGGGCGACAACCGATCCGCACGTGCTCGATGACTATTCCCGGGCGACAGTTTTCATGAGATACTTATTCGAGCAGTTCGGCGATATCTTCGCAAAAGATTTCGTCCAGAATCCCGCCGAGGGAATCAATGGAATAAATTCCACTTTGTCAGAAATTAAAAGCAGTCTGCAATTCAACCAGGTCTTTCAAAACTGGGCTATCGCGAACGAATTCAACGACACCACGATAGGACGGCAATACGGCTATAGTTATCCGATCACGGTCCGCCCGACGCCTTCGCAAACATTCTTCGATCCAAACGTTTGTCTTGCTGAGGACACAACGGTAAGCATGGCGGTAAATTACCTGGATTTCCCAAGCGGTGACTCGCTTATCGTAAATTACAGCTCGAGTGCTCTCAACGTGTCTGCTATTGAATCAGGGACGCGATCAAAAGTGCAAACCCTTCCATCTTCATCGACTTTTTATGAGCCTAACTTCGGATCAACATATACTGACATAACTTTATCGCTTCTAAATTCAAACTCTTCCGGAAACGGAATTATTTCACTCTCCGGCAATGCGACTGTAAACGCGACTCAAGGTGAGATAGCTTACGACAATGGTTCACCTGACACATTGAACGGAGTCGAGTTTCTAGCATTACCTGACAATTCAGTGGGCTCAGGCTGGGCGGTTCAGTTCACCCCTTCTTCGTCGATAAATCAACTGGCAAAAGCTGAAATCTACGCGGCATTCAGTAATGAATTTTCAGGCTCAACCGTTCCATCAACCGCAGCTAAGCAATTTATATTTCATGTTTGGGGAAATAGCAATGGATATCCGGGGCAGGATTTAATAACTCCCTTTGTCGTCAGCATCGATAGAAGTTCTTTCGATAATTCATTCATAGACATAAATCTGAGCCAATACTCAAACCAGTTGACGAACATCCAGGGACCGGTCTATATCGGTTTCACTGAAGTTGATACTTTGAGCACTTCGGTCGGGTTGAATCATAACACAAAGACCAACTACACTTTTGCTCATTTCAGTTCAAGCTCCGGCTGGGTTCCGATATCGGGTCTCGACGTCGGTTCAACTTCGCTTGCCGGATGGAATTTGATGATGCGCGCAGTTTTCAATTATCCCACGATAGAGTCGACCCCACCTAAGCTCATTGTCGGAATAACGCAGAACCCCGCATCAACGGCACAACTTACGGTAGTATGCATCGGAGATTCGGCCCTCAGGCCTGGCAGCCTCTGCGGGACATTTTCTCAATCGAACAAGACAACCCAGCTTAACTTCACTCTATCTTCACCGACGGAATTTGTCGCGACGAATGCTGCGCTTAACGGCGGCGGCTTTTCGAGCTATTCAATAAAAGCCGCCAAGCTCTTCGGTTCCAATTATGCGGACACCTCATTTTCCGTCAACTCGGTTCTCGTGACCAGCAACCTCCCTACATCGTTCTCTTCTCCTGACGGACATTTCCACCTGACGATGCCGCCATCTCCGCAATTTTATTTGGCAACTGTTTATAAGGGCACAACCGATACCGTCGCCGGTAACGCCCTCTATGTTTATTCGATCGGGCCAAAAGGGAAAGCGCTTTTCCAAAATGCGATAATCCAGGTGGACTCGGCATCGTTTGACACCGCCAGTTACAGGCCTGCTATGTTCGAGAATTCAGAATGGTATGCTCTACCTTTTTCATTCAAGAATGGTAATTTAACGACATCTACAATGTATCTTTCCACTTTCGCGGTCGTGCCAATAAGCATCATCGACACCGTCAGCCAACCCGTGAGCTTTTCCCTTTACCAGAACTTTCCCAATCCCTTTTATCCAAATACGACTATCATGTTCGATCTTCCGGTGAAGAGCCTTGTTAAGCTTCAAGTTTACGATGTGCTTGGCCGAAAAATTGCGGATGAGTCGCTCGGTCTTTACGATAAAGGCGAGCACCAGTCGGTTCCCTTCAACGCGGCAAGATATGATTTGGCCAGCGGTGTTTATTTCTACCGGATCACTGCTTCAGGCTATTCCGCAGTCAAGAAGATGATGGTGATCAAATAACTCCCGCCGACTAAACGGCCTTCTCAACTACTCTCCTGAAAATATCGAATACCTCGGTGCCGGCATATCCGTCCCTTTGATCGACTTCCAAATAATTTCATTAAACAACCTGTCCGGAACCGCGTCCGCCACCTTTAGGTTCATGTGTCCCATTATGTTTTGTCCGTATGCACCCCGCTGATTCTTTGCGGTAATATCGATCAAAGGCTGGACAAGGCTGTAGCTTGAAGTATCTATCTGCATCGTGAACGAATTGAACATCGGATTCGCCGCGGCGTCGTATTGACTCATCGGCGGGAGCCCCAATATGAGCTCCATTGTCCGCAACATCGACGAGGTCGTGTAAAGAGTATGGTCCACGAAATGGCGTTTCAGGTACGGACTAATCACAAGCCCTTCAGTCCTGTGTGCGTCAACATGGTCGGGTCCGTTCTGAGCGTCGTCTTCGATCACAAATATCGCGGATTGACTCCAGATCTTGCTGTGAGAGATTTTATCCACAAACATACCGAGCGCATAATCATTCTGTGCCACCATAGCCTGCGGCGTCAACGCGCCTTTGGCCGTCCCGGCAGTGTGATCGTTGGGTAGGCGGATAATATTAAAGTGTGGGACATCGCCGCTGTCGACTAATTTCGTAAAATCCGTTTGCCAATCTTCAAAACGATTCACGTCGGAGTAATCCAGGTCCCACCCACGGTATAACTTGTCGTAATGAGACAGAAGTATTTCTTCTCTTGCGACGTTCCTGGTGGTGTCGCCGGTAGGGTTTTCGACAAACTCCCCGTAATCTCTGAAGGACACGCCGAATTTCGAACAGAGATCCCATATATATCCGGCGCTCGGCGACGCAGCCGGCTGTCCCCCCTCGAATTCGTAAGGTGCACCCCTTCCCCCGTAATTATTCGGCCAGCTTTTCTCGACATAGTCGGTCGCGTAAGCGGCGGTCGACCAGTTATGACCATCCGCGCTGACCTCCGCGTCCGCATAAAGGTTGTCCAACAACACATAATCTTTAACCAGCCTGTGTAGGTTCGGCGTAATTTTTTCTCCGAATAGGACCAGGCTCGAATCTCCATTCCCTTCGGGTATGTCGCCAAAAACCTGATCGTAAGTTCTATTCTCTTTGATGAAATAGAAAACATACTTAATGGGAGATTCGCCGCCGACTTTGTTCGGGATTGGATTATCGGATTTATACATCGCTTCCTTGGATTCGATCGGCCTATAGGGAGTATCAGCATAAACTTGTCTTGTGTAAGCCGAGAGTTCCTTCGAGTCTGGAAATTTTACAAATGATAATGTCCCTTTGAGCAAAGTACCGATGTACTGGTGCTGGGGATTCGCAAATGAGCGGTTCCCTTTTCCATTCAAGACCAGGACCGTACCATTTTGAAGTTCCATAACTTTAGTCGGGTACCAGCCCACGGGTATAAAACCGACAGGCTTCGCCATCTTCGGGTTCGAAATGTTTACTATGGTCAGCGAATTATTGTCTGCGTTCGCGGCGAGAAGGAATTTGCCGTCTTTCGAGACGCAAACGGAATTTGTCGTAGAACCTTCCGGAGAATCGGGATATAACGCAGTCGAAACAGTCGATACAACACGACGTGATTTGAGATCGATGACTGTTACGCTGTTATCATTTGCGTTTGCTACATAAGCATCCTTATTATTTTTACTGACGGCTATTTCGGTCGGATGATTTCCTGTTTTAACTCTGTAAATAGGTTTCATTCCATCGAATGCTTCAATCCGCTTCGAGCTCCAGATCGACACGAGAAGCGTTCCATTCTGGAGGAACCTGCATGAATAGGGCATACCATCAAGTTTTGTAATTTGAAATTGTTTCTTTGAGAAGTTGTAATATCGCAGTGTGCTGTCGCCACGAAAGACAACCGCGAGATTTTCCTTATTCACGTCGAGGCCGGCCGCCCATGAATGTGAACCGGAGCGGATCTCTCCATGAGGAATTCCATTCTCCTCGTGGTTGGGATTCGCGAAGCGAATAGTATCTGCGTTCACGAGCTTGCCGCCGACGAGATTGAATGAATAGACACAATCCTGATTACCGCCGGAAACAAATAATTTACTTCCGAGAAAAGCTATCCCGAGCCAGCTGTCTTTCAATTGTATCGACTGTACCACCTTATGTGTTTTCAAATCGACGAGAAGCAGCACCGGCTTTGAGACACCTGCATGCGTCACCGCCAAAAATTTTTGATCGGGCGAAACCGCGGCACTCAACGGGAAGTCGTCAAGGTCAATCGATTCGCCTGCGGATGACAGCCACCAGCCGTTCGGCAAAAGAACCCGTCCATTATTTTCTCCGGGGAGCTGCGCGAAGACCTTGATACTTGAAAAGGCAAGAAGAAGAATAAGAATCCGTTTTGTCATTCAATTCACCGATTGTTTTATTCTCAAGAAGTTTAAGGCACATCGAAGTTTTTAACAATGGATCGATGCCGGCAGTTTCAAATTGTCGCCTGCACTTGCTTCAGTAATTTAACCCAATTATATTTCATTGTTATTAAGTAAAAGTTAAATAGAGGTGCGGCGATTATAAGTACTCGTGTTGAGGAGCAAAGAACCGACGAAACACGGGAAAAGGGATCCCCGCCGAAACCATGAATGAGCTTTGAAGTTTATGGTTGGGCTGCAAGCGAAAAGTTTGCAGACTGTCATCCGATTCCGGACTGTCGGGATGAAAAGCGGGTGGAGCGCTATTTAATTGCAGATTGGAAATTATTTGTTGTCAATCTTCAATTGTTCCCTCCATTCAAAAATCCCAAAAGCCGGTTTGAAATTTAAAATTGAGAATTAAATGAACATCGGTTTGCTCGGTTACGGAAAAATGGGAAAAGAAATCGAAGCTGTTGCCAAAGAACGTTCGCATTCGATTGGCGCTGTCGCAGACATCGGCTCAAACTTATCAGGGATGAAGAAGGAATTCACAAACTGCGATGTTTTTTTGGACTTCTCCGCGGCTTCCGCAGTAGTGGAACATGTTAAATTTGCCGCATCGCTAAAGAAGCCTATCGTTATCGGGACAACCGGTTGGCAAAAGGATTTGGAAGAAGTAAGAAAGACTATAGATGAAAACGGTATCGCTGCGGTTGTGGCGGCGAACTTTTCGCTCGGTGTGAACTTATTTATTTCAACCGTTGAGAAGGCGGCAAAACTGTTCGGACAATTTGAAGGCTTCGATTGCGCGGTCCTTGAATTACACCATAATCAAAAAGCAGACGCTCCGAGCGGGACTGCGATTACAATCGGTAATATTATTCTCGAAAACTTTCCCGCAAAGAAGAAAATCCGCGCCGGATTGCCGGACGGACGGATCGCGAAAGAGGAACTTCAAATAAACTCTATCAGGGTCGGGAGCGAGTTCGGTACGCATTCAGTGTTCTTTGATTCGGACAACGACCGGATCGAGTTGACCCACACTTCAAGAGGGAGACGAGGATTAGCGCTCGGAGCGGTCATCGCGGCCGAGTGGGCAATCGGCAATGCTCCTTCGCGGCGAGGAATTTATAAATTCAAAGACGTCCTGTCTACATTATGAATGCCGAACTTCGAATCGGGAACGTAAAATTTAAAATTAACATAAAGAGGCTTAAATGAAATCGAAACTTTTCCGGGGAACCGGCGTCGCACTTATAACTCCATTCCGAAAGGATGGCTCCGTTGACGACCAGAAGATCCGTGAACTTGTAGAGTTCCAAATCACGAACGGTACGGAGGCAATCCTCCCCGCCGGTACGACCGGAGAAAGCGCGACTCTTTCACACGCCGAACATCACCACGTGATGGAAATCGTTCTCGACCAGGCGAACCACCGCGTTCCGCTGATTGTCGGCGCCGGAAGCAACTCGACCCGGGAAGCGATCTCGCTTACTGTTCATGCAAAATCAATCGGTGCTGACGGCGTTTTGTCCGTCGCACCATACTACAACAAGCCGACCCAGGAAGGATTTTATCAGCATTATGCGGCAATTTCCGAAGCGGTCGATATACCGATTGTGGTATATAATGTACCGGGGAGAACAGGATCGAATATAAACGCTGAGACCACTTTGAGAATGGCGGAAGAAATCCCCAACGTGGTTGCAGTTAAAGAGGCCAGCGGGAATGTTTCACAAATCATGGAGATATTGAGAGGAAGGCCGGATGATTTCGCGGTCTATTCCGGCGACGACCAGATCGCTTTCATCGTAGTATCGCTCGGCGGCGATGGAATAATTTCCGTGATCGCGAACCAGGTCCCGAAAATGTTCGGCGATATGATACGGTATTGTCTCGCGGGCGACCTGGAAAACGCCAGGAGACTTCACTACAGGCTCCTCCCCCTCATGAATGCCAACTTCATCGAGTCGAATCCGATTCCGGTAAAAGCCGTGCTCGCGATGATGGGGATGATCGAAGAAGTTTATCGGCTTCCGCTCGTGCCTCCTGCCGATGCAACGCGCGCGAAGCTTAAGAAAATCTTAAATGAACTGGAGTTAATCCAGGTGGCGGCAAAATAATGAGCCGCGACCTCCTTATAGCCGAGATAGAAAAACTCTATTCAACCGACGGTAAAAATCCGGAGTCCGAATCGTTTGTAGAAAGATTTCTGGAGCTCCTCGACATTGGAGAAATCCGGGCGGCGGAGCCTGATCCGACATCTCCATCAGGCTGGAAGGTGAACGAGTGGGTAAAGAAAGGAATCCTTCTCGCCTTCAGGATCGGTAAGCTTATAAGGATGGGGAACGGTTGGAGAGAGGCGCAGCATTTGGCGTCTCAACAATTCTATGACAAACACACCTTTCCGGTAAAAGACATCGCCATCGAAGATCAGATCCGCGTCGTTCCCGGCGGGACAGCGATCAGGAGAGGTGCATACATTTCACACGGCATCGTCATCATGCCTCCTTCCTATGTAAACGTCGGAGCATTTGTGGATGAAGGGACCATGTTGGATTCGCACTCACTCGTCGGCTCATGTGCGCAAGTCGGCAAGAAAGTTCACGTCAGCGCGGCCACGCAAATCGGCGGAGTGCTGGAACCTGTGGGAGCCTTTCCGGTCATCATCGAAGATGAAGTAATGCTGGGCGGCAACTGCGGAATTTATGAAGGGGCCATCGTCAAGCGGAGGGCGGTTATCGGTGCGGGATGCGTCATCACCGGCTCGACGCCGATATACGATCTCGTCAAGAAGAAAATCTACAGGAGAGAGAAGGGACAGCCGCTGATCGTTCCACCGGGAGCGGTGGTGGTACCAGGCTCGAGAGATATCTCGAAGAATTCGGATTTTGCAGCATCGAACGGGCTTTCATTATATACACCGGTAATTGTGAAATACAGGGACGAGAGAACTGATGCGGCAACGGTGCTTGAAGAAGCGCTGAGATAAAATCACTCCCCCAAAAGCAATCCTTTCATGCGTCTCGTGTAGCGCACCTAAATAGATCTTGGATTATCCGTGCAATTGATCGACTAATGCAATGCTCCTTGCAATGGATTCCCCAACGAATCCAGCAATTGAACGCTCGACATTGTCTTTAAAATCGTTTGATCATTATATATCCAGACAACTTTTTTGTCGCGGGTTATTTCGAACGCATGGGGCGATTTTCCGAATTGATTATGTCCGAGCCAATCAGTCAGTACAAGATTGCCATTGGGCAGGTATTCCATGCCCGTCATAAATTTTAGCTCTATTCCGGGCAATTCATCTTTGGATAACCGCCAGACTACAGTCCCTCCCCTGTCAACTTCGACAATTCCCGGATCGCCATCATGATCGGAGCAGGCGATTAATGTATTGCCGTTAGGTAACCTGATGACGGAATGAGGACCACCGGTAACCGGAATTTCTCTCAAGAGATTACCGACGGAATCGTACTCGCAAACTTTGTCGAGCCCGTAGTGAGCCACGAGATAATTGCCATTCTCCAGTTTCCGGGCATTGCGCATGAAGAAATGTCCGCCATCGACACTATCCGGAAGTAGCTTTATCCTCTTGACTATTTTTCCATCGGGCGCGACTTCCAGTAAAGAACCCGAATTGCATTCGCCGATGAAAGTGTTGCCGTCGGGTAATCGCTGGCATGCATATATTTCACTTTTCGATTCGTAAGAGAAGACCACTTTTTTATCCCGCGTAACTTCTTTCACTCCGTTGCCCGTATTAAATAAAAGATTCCCATTGGGAAGCACCCATAAATCATTACACCGTTCGGCGGGATATTGCCACAACAGTTTTCCGTCCGCAGAAATAATGCAGACGACTCCCTGGGTATAATCGGTGCAGGCAAACGCATGTCGTACCATTGCCGCAGTGTCAACCTGCGCGTTCGAATAATTGATAAGCACGGCAAGAAAAGCTATAACCGTCTTCATGTTATTCATCGAGGGTCTATCTTTCTTTGTCAACATTTTTATCTGTTGGTCAGATATGAAGGATGTCGGTATTCATCCAAAATCCAAAATGGAAGCTGACGCGTGCGGCAATCACGGCTCCCACGCGTTTCGCGTGGTTCGTGCCGCGCTCCTTCTTGATGGAACTTGCGTGCCATGAAGCGATCCTTAAATAGCCTGTCCCGATATACTCCTGATCGGGAAGCGTCTTTGTCCGGCTTGTTAGGCGCAGGGCACAAACTATTCGTCATGATGTACAAACTTCATTCGCGCTTGTTTCGCTTCAAGGAACAGCTTCAGCAATCGAGATTCATGTCGATTGGTCAGAGTGTCAAGAAACGATTGGTATTCAGGGTATCCATCGAAGTTTTCCGCGTCTGCCAAGAAAGCCGCGAGTCCGTTCTTCTGCTTAATTGAAAGTCGGTTGGTTTCACGGATAAACTGCTTCGGGTGCCTTATCGCCACACGAATTGTGACATCTTGGAGAACTGCGTTGGCGTCAGCGATAAAAGGTGACCGCTTTAGATACAGTTCACCATCCTTTGAAAGCATCACAAGCTTTTGACAGACTGTTGTCGGAAAATTATCAGATATAGTGTACAAAGCATCTAAGTACTCGTCCGAAGCGTTGTAGAGGTAGCGAAAGTCAGGCGGGTCAAAGACTTCTGCAAACGTTCGGTAATCGCTTGGCAACCTTTCAATATAAATCGCCTGGGCAGCCAACGAATCTGGAGTGCCCCACATGGCAAAATAAGCATCATGGATACTCTGAGAAAGTGAGTCCAACTTCGGATTTGCCTTCTTCTGCGCGAAACAAGCGCCGTACAATGTTAAGACGATAAGAGCGTATCTCATGAATTCTTATATCGTCCCTTGCGCCTAACGTCCGGCGCAAAAAAGTTCGTCCCGCTTCGACGCCATAAATATGCGAAGCTCGATGGGAGCAGCGAAGCGGGATGAAGCGAGCACCATGATATATAATGTTGAGCATCTTTTTTGCGCGTGTTATGCGTTCGTGGCCGCCACATTTCAGTTCGTACGTCTGCGTGGTTTTGTCAAAGCTAAGACTGACATCGGAAGAACAAGGACAGCCAGCATCAGCAAAATATTTGCACATGCCATCCACCAATCCCACTTTACCACCTGAACATAACCTAGCGCATTGTCAATGCTTAAGTATGCCGCGTAAATGCCGGAGACAGAGTAAAGTCCAATGATCAACGTCCATGTCGTGAACGAGACCCAAATAATATGCGCAATCATCAGGGTAGTGGGCAGCACGAACATAAAAATGTATGGCACGTTAAGACTGCTGTTTGCCCACGGATATTGAAAAGTCGTTCGTGCATTTAATAGTGCCCACACGCAAAGAAACCAGATATAGATACCTCGATCAAGCCATGGTTTACCTACGATAAAGGAATTCATTCTTCGATATAGAAGGATTGGATGCATCTAGTTACGCCTCAACGTTTTCCCAATTGCGATTGGCGACCATGACGCATAACTATTGTAAAGATGTACATATGTGCATCTATTCTCTTCTTATTCACTTTTTTCACGCCGCCCATCTCGCACCAAATTTATTCCCTTCCTCTTCGAAATACAAACTCAACGGTTTACGGAACAGACCAATCTCTTTACAAACCCCAACGGGTTCCAGGGGAGTTGTCCGTTTGCATCCGCCACAGGGAAAATGGGGTTCGTGACCCTCAGGAACAAACCAGCTTTTCCTTTTCCTCCCTATTCCTTCCCTACTGTATAACTACAAACGGGACACTGATAGTCATTGAGAAATCAAAACCGGGCTCGTAGGCATATAACTTATATAAGCTCATGTTATCATGGTACGCGCGGTTGAGGAGGTTGTGGATCCGGCAATAAATTGTCGCGGGCCGCCCGAATGCCGGTACCGTTCCACCAAACCCGATGTCAAATAACGTATAACCGGAAGTTGTCGTTTCCGTCGGGGCTACCCTGTTTTGATCGAAAACGACATTTGTCGTGGCTGAGATGTATGGCAAGCTGACAAACGATCCCGATGGAAAATCATACCTGATCTCCAACATAAGCCGGTTCGCCGGAGTAAGCGGAAGCCAGGTCCCGGCGTCTTCGTTCTTGGCAAGTATGATATCTCCGCCGACCGTCAGCGTCATCCGTTTTCTAATCTTGCCGCTAAGACGCGCGTCAAATCCCATGAGCGTCGCGTTTGCCTGGCGCTCGATGTATTTCATGATTCCGCTCGCCGAATCGATTTCCCCTGTCGGGCTGAGAAATATATATCGATTAATTCTATTATAGTAAGCGGACATCTCGCCGTTGAGGACTGGGCCCGCGATCCGTGCGACGAAATCTGTCGAGAAGGATTGTTCGGGGACAAGGTCCGGGTTTCCCAATTTGTACATGAGGCTCCCTTCCTGCAAGCCGTTGATGAAGAGCTCTTCGACATTCGGCGCCCTCCATCCGCTTCCTATGTCTGCTCCGAATGAAATTTCATCCGATGCGTGCCAGAGCAATCCGGCTGACCCGGTAACCGCCTGATAGTCCTTCGTTTCGCCCGTGAGAGCAAGGATTGCGTTGTCGGAAGTTTTCAAAGATCGGTAATCGTACCGCACGCCGGCAGAATAGTCGAGGGTTCGCACTTTGTAATCGTCGAACAGGAACGCCGCAGCTGTGGATTGACGGTAACCTGGAATTACCGGCTCCGGTCCAAGAGTGAAGTTTTCTTCTCCCGTTGAAGAAACCCCGACCGTCATGTAGTTATTATCAAACGATTCATAATCAACCTTTGCATCAAGCGACAATGCCTGCAAGCGCAAATGGTTCAGGGGAGACGGGTCATCATCATCTTCATACTCGGCTCCGTCGTTTTGCTGAAGGGCGCCGTCGAGTGAAAACTGAAGAGAAGCCGGTTGGCTCTTGTAAGAAAGCCCCAGCCTGTCGTGAACTGTATGCTGGTACGGCGTGCCGCCCGCATCGTCTCCAACGGGAAGGATTTCTCTATCCTGATCGAACCGTGAATAACCGAGAAGCATATTACCCCAGGATCCGCCGGCCGAAGCCGATCCTTCAAAATTTATTTCGGATGCGCCTGTGTTCGGAAGGATGCCTCCCGGCGTGTTTACATCGCCCGCCCCTCTTACCGTCATATCGGCATAATATCGCGCTATCGAAGTGGTTCCGCCTAATCCTAAATGAGCGGCGCCTTCCGTATTGTTGCTGAAGCCGTTCAAAACAATATTGCCGCGCATGGCCGACGAATCGGAACTCCCAAGAGTTCCGTCATCGTGGATGAAATTAATTACGCCGCCAAGCGCGTCCGAACCGTACAAAACGCTGTTGGGGCCTCTAACTACTTCGATCCGCTTCATGCTGAGCGCATCGATGCCCGGGCTATCGTCATCGTCCCACGACTGGTACTCATGGGGTTCTCCATCTTCAAGTACCAGAACTCGCTGATATCCAAGCCCTCTAATTACCGGTTTCTCGCTGAACGGCCCGCTATGCACCATGGAGATGCCGGGAAGGGAACCGAGTTCAGCCCCCACACTCGAGCCGGCATTTTCAAGAAGCTGGCTCCCGCGAATTACTGAAACATCTTCCGATGAATTCGAAATATCCGATGGACGCGGTTTGGCGGTAACCGTCACATCGCTGAGGGTCACAAAATTATTTCCCATGAAGATCTCGACTCGGGTTGAATCCGAAGAGATTGTTAATTTCACCGACACGCTGTCATACCCGATTCGGCGTGCTGTCAACAGGTAAACCCCTTTTGGAATGCCGCTAAGGAAGAACTCCCCATTGCTGCCGGTCAATGTTTCCCTCCACAGTACAGGTATCGATACTTCTACATTCGAAATTCCGGTACTGTCTTCATCGGAAACCGTACCGGTAATCACTTGTGCAAATACATTTTGGAAAGCGACACAAATCAATAGCGCGGCAAACTTCACCGCCCTGCCGAATTTTCGTTTGACGATCACTTCTCAAGAAGCCTGCGGATTGATTGAAGTTCCTCCCTGCGCTTCGGGGTCGTTTTCGGGTAACCGGACTTAAGCGACTTGAGTGTGTCAGCGACAACCCTTGAGACGATGATTCGGGCGTTCTCTTTGTCATCAGCAGGAACGACGTACCAGGGAGATTCCTTAGTGCTTGTCGAACTCAGGCAATCTTCATAAGCCTTCATGTAATCCTTCCAGTACTCCCGCTCCCTGATGTCTGCCTCACTGAACTTCCAGTTCTTCTCCGGCTCTTCGATGCGCTCGAGGAAACGCTTCCGCTGTTCGTCCTTCGAAAGATGGAGAAAAAACTTCACGATTCTCGTTCCGTTCCGGTACAAATGATTTTCGAAATCTACGATCGAGCGGTAGCGATCATGCCAGAATGTCTTCCCATCCCGCTCTTTTTCGGAGAGACCTTCACCGCGAAGAATTTCCGGATGCACGCGGACAACAAGAACTTCTTCATAGTAAGAACGGTTGAAGATTCCGATTCTACCGCGCTCCGGAAGACATTTGGTGGTACGCCAGAGAAAATCATGCTGCAGATCCTCGGCACTCGGCTGCTTAAAACTGAACACCTCACACCCTTGCGGATTAACACCGGACATTACGTGCCTGATGGTGCCGTCTTTCCCTGCAGCGTCCATCGCCTGGAAAATCAGTAGTAAGGCGTGCTGGCCCGATGCATAGTGAATATTCTGAAGCGAGCTAAGCTCTCCGACTTGGTCTTCCAAGAGTTTACGGTACTGTTTCTTCGATTTGTAGACCGGCTTAACAACAGTCAACCTTTTCTTAAGGTCCAACTTTTCGCCTTCCTTGACGATGAAGTCTTTGGAATTGATTTTCACGGCAATCCTTTCATTTGTTTTCCCGATGTCCCTTTCCAACCCGCACCCAAATGGTTTTTATGAATTTTAGCATTGCAAATCAATAGAAAGTAATGACTTCAACTCTAAATTTTCAACTTAGCTGCAGGTTCCCCATACACACTAACCATCAGCGGACGTTCCCGGTTCAGCTTGTAATACATACCAACTTGATCAAGTCGCCAGAAGACTAATTACCTTGCCCCTTCAAGCTTAGCAACCTCGCTGGACGAGAAAATCCATAAATGTTCGAACAAAGTTCGACAAATGACTTTTGTGAGCAATCTTACTGAGCAACCAAGAGTGCGGGTAAAGCTCCTATCTACCTCCGCACCATAGGAACATAATCGCGCTGGTCATAACCTAAATAAATCTGACGCGGGCGGGCGATTTTTTGCTCGGTGTCGAGAAGCGCTTCTTCCCATTGAGCAATCCATCCGGCGGTTCTTCCAATCGCGAAAAGCACAGGAAACATATCGAGAGGAAATCCTATCGATTGATAAATCAATCCGGAATAAAAGTCCACATTTGGATAGAGCTTCCTGGAAACGAAGTAATCGTCTTCGAGAGCAATCCTTTCTAGTTCCAGCGCGACTTCAAGGAGGGGGTTCTTACCTTTTACCTCAAAGACATCGTCCGCAAGTTTCTTGATAATTCTCGCGCGGGGATCATAGTTCTTGTAAACTCGATGACCGAAACCCATCAACCGTTTTTCGGCTTTGCCTTCTTTCACTTCTTTTACGAAGGCAGGAATCTTGTCTTTCGAACCTATCTCCTTCAACATCTTAAGGACAGCCTCATTGGCACCACCATGGAGAGGTCCATAAAGAGCCGCCGCCGCCGCCGCCAGAGCGGAGAACGGATCCACATGTGAAGACCCGACGCTTCTCATTGCGTTCGTACTACAGTTTTGTTCGTGATCGGCATGCAGAATAAACAGGACATCCAGCGCCTTTTCGAGTGTCGGATCGGGTACATATTTTTGTTCGGTCGTTTTGAAAAGCATGTTCAAAAAATTTCCGGCATAACTTAGATCATCATCGGGGTACTCATATGGAAGGCCCATTGCATGTCTGTATGCGAATGCTGCTATTGTGGCGACTTTTCCTATGAGCCTGTATGTTTGCAGCTGGCGCGATTCCTTGTCGAATATGTTCTTGGCGCCCGGGTAGAAAGTAGAAAGGGCCGCCATTGTGCTTATGAACATTCCCATAGGATGGGCATCATAATGAAATCCATCCATGAATTTCTTGATATTCTCATGGACAAATGTGTGATGCGTAATATTGTATTCCCAGGTTTCCAGCTCATGCCTTTTTGGCAGCTCCCCCCGTAAAAGCAAGTAAGCAACTTCGAGATAGCTGCTCTCGTCTGCAAGCACCTGGATCGGGTAGCCCCGATAACGAAGAATCCCTTTATCTCCGTCAATAAAAGTAATTCCGCTCTTGCATGAGGCGGTGTTCATGAAAGAGGGATCGTAACCCATCATCCCAAAGTCATCGGCTTTGATTTTGATTTGTCTTAGATCGCTCGTTCGTATGGTGCCATCTTCAATCTGGAGCTCATACTGTTTTCCTGTGCGATTGTCGGTTATGGTGAGACTGTCACTCGGCATAAATCCTCCGTTCTTTTCGTATCCCTTAATGAATTATAAACCTCCGTTCTAAGCGGTAAGCCTTTTCTTACGAACTTTCTCAATCTCCACTTTCATGGAGGTTTATCTCTATGATGCTTGTTTATTCGAACGGATCCCGACTAATGCCGGGGATAATGCTTTAGCGGTCTGAACAGATATGGCTAAATGAATTGGCCTCTGATCACTTATGATACACCTCATATTGAGAAATTATCTCGCTTCTCTCCTTGACTCAAAACAACACCCATGTCCATCTTGGAGCGCGATCGTTCTGCTGCTTATCATTACTTCAGAAGCTAAGATTATGCATTCAAGCTTGAAAGTCAAGCACTCAATGCAAGTGATTTTGCGAAGGGTCTTCCCTGTTACTCCACGTCCTCAATGAAGTAGAAATTGCCGTATGTACTGCACTGTCGCTGCTATTCCATAATAGAGGTAAGCACTACAGGAGCAACGGAAAGATTACTCACACATGTCAACTATAAACTCCCCAGGCCTCTCTCAGTGTATCTGATATTTCACCGAGCGTTGCATAATGTTCGACCGCTTCAATTATTGCCGGCATTACGCTCTTCTGGCCTCCCGCCTGTTGCTTCAATTTATCAAGAGAGTCTCTTACTTTCTCGCCGTTCCTCTTTTCCTTTAACGCCTTCAGCCTTTTTAATTGCTCGCCCCTAATGTTCGAATCGAGTTCGAAGATTCTTTGTTCCTCTTTTTCCCCCATGACATATTCGTTTACACCTACGATTATTTTCTCCTTTGATTCGACTGCACGCTGGTACTTGTAAGCGCTCTCCGAAATCTCGTTTTGAAAATACCCGGCTTCGATCGCCTTCACTGCTCCGCCCATCCCCTCTATTTTGCCGAGATATTCATGGACTCTCTCTTCAATTTCATCCGTTAGTTTCTCGACAAAATATGCCCCTCCAAATGGATCAATAGTATTGGCTACACCGATTTCATGGGCCATGATTTGCTGAGTCCTCAATGCGAGTCTGACGGAATCCTCCGTCGGGAGTGCCAGCGCTTCATCTTTGCTGTTGGTATGAAGCGATTGGCAGCCGCCGATTACTGCCGCGAGAGCCTGGATCGCCGTCCGTACCACGTTATTATCAATTTGCTGTGCTGTCAATGTAGAGCCCCCGGTCTGCGCGTGAAAACGAAGCTTCATCGCTTCGGGGTTTTTCGCTTTGAATTTTTCTTTTGCGATCTTCGCCCAGATGCGGCGCGCAGCACGGAACTTAGCGACTTCTTCAAAGAAGTCGTTATGAGCGTTGAAGAAAAACGACAGCTGGACGCCAAACTTATCGAAACTCTGGCCCGCTTCTATCGCGGACTCGACGTACGCGATCGCATTCGCAAATGTAAACGCGAGCTCCTGGACCGCAGTTGATCCTGCTTCGCGGATATGATACCCGCTTATGGAAATCGTGTTCCATCTCGGAAGATTCTCTGCACAATAACTGAATATGTCCCTGACTAGACGCATCGAAGGGGCTGGAGGATATATGAATGTACCGCGGGCAATATACTCCTTCAAAATATCGTTCTGGATAGTGCCCGAGATTTTTTTGAGGTCTGCTCCCTGTCTTCTCGCAACAGTAACGTACATCGCAAGGATGATTGCGGCTGTGGCATTGATGGTCATCGAAGTCGTTACCTTCTCCAACTTAATTCCTTCGAAAAGGCGCTCCATATCTTCTATCGAATCAATCGCGACTCCGACCCTCCCGACTTCTCCTTCGCTCAACTTGTTATCCGAATCGTAGCCCATTTGAGTGGGGAGATCGAAAGCCACGGACAGCCCGGTTATTCCTTGCTCCAAGAGGAAGCGGTATCTTCTGTTCGATTCTTCCGCACTCCCGAATCCGGAATACTGCCGCATCGTCCAGAGTTTTCCGCGATACATCGTCGGATAGACACCTCGCGTGTAGGGATATTCTCCGGGGAGACCTAACTTCTCTCCATAATCGAACTCCACCGGTGAATAGACTCTTTTTATTTCCACCCCGGAATCGGTGCGATATTCTTTATCCGGGGAAGATTCTGATGATTTTTCCCCCATGCCTTTTCGACGATCAATGATCTGTCGGCTCAATTTATTCTTTCTCGTTGCCCTTCTAACACATCAGGCAAAGACATCTAAGAATGTAAACAGGAAGAGTCCCACACTCAGATACGCATTCATGTTGAAGAACGCAAAATTTATTTTATTGAGATCATCCGGCTTGACGATTCTGTGCTGGTAGACCAGCATCAATCCAACCAGCGCGATTCCAATCAAATAAATATTCCCAAGGGGCAAAATAAATCTCAGGGAAACAAGCAAGACAAAAGAGATAAGATGAAGGAACGAAGAAATTTTCAAGGCTCTTCTCACGCCCAGCGATCGCGGCATCGAATAAAGATTTACCTCGTCATCATAATCAAGATCCTGGCACGAATAAATTATATCGAAGCCGGCACCCCACGCGACTACCGTAAGACCTAACAAAACCGGAACGAGCGAAAACTGTCCCGCGATTCCGAGCCAGGCCCCGACCGGAGCCAGTCCCATGCCTAATCCCAGGAAAATGTGAGAAAGCCATGTGAACCGCTTCGTAAACGAATAGAAGAACACCACCGCAAGGGCAACAGGAGACAGATAAAAGCAAAGTGGATTTAATTCGTGAGAGGCGAATACAAGAAACAACGATGAAACGACAACGAATAAGGAGGCTTCACGAAGGGAGATTTGCCGGGTTGGAAGCTCGCGATTTTTAGTCCGCGGATTTTTCGCGTCGTAATCCCTGTCGGCAATTCGGTTAAATCCCATCGCCGCCGATCGAGCGCCGACCATCGCAACAATTATCCACAGAAGCTTAATGGGGGTAACTTTATTTGAAAACGAAACGAGGACGACGCTGGTTAAAGCAAATGGCATCGCAAAAAGAGTATGCGAAAACCTGATCATCCTCCCGAACGTAATTATCCTTTCAAAAACCTTCCTCATAGCATGAGAAAAATACCGAGGCTGGAGTCAAAAAACAACGAGAAAAAAACCTTGCGGAGGTCCGGCGCCTTCGCAAGGTTAACTCATCAGGAGGAAATTATCGTTTGTTGATTCCTATGCTTCCATTTGTGGTTTGCAGATAAATGCGGACCCCGCCATTGTTGATCTTTCCTTCAAACGACTTGTTATTGAAGCCCCCCTGGATAGTGACGGGAAACTCGGAGTTGATGCTTCCATTTGTAGTATGCGCCGAGACGTCGGCATTTATATTTTCCGGACAGGATACATCTATGGAACCATTGGTCGTAGTCAACTTTAGATCTTTGAAACTGACTTCGCCGGTTATTGTCGCGTTTACGTTCCCGTTGGTAGTTGACCCGTCCACCCCTCCTCCGACATCGTTCAGATCAACATTGCCGTTAGTCGAGCTCGCCGTTACTCCACCGATAACGGAAGAGACTTCAACATTTCCGTTCGTGGACCCGGCCTCGAGTTTGACCGTCTTCGGAACTTTCAAGACGTACTCGACACCGACATATCTCGATCCACCATGGAACAGCCAATCCCAGAACCCATCTCTTCCGTCGTGAGGATAATGAGTGTGGATCTCCAGGTAATCTTTCTCGTTGTCGATCTCGACCCGGAGCTGATCGAAATAATCGTTCGCTTCATCCTGATCGTCCGCCTTTACGGTCTTGGTAGCCTGAAGCATAACCTGGTTCTTGTCCCAGGATTCGACTTTGATCGATCCGTTGACGTTATCGATGACAACTTTACCACCCGGTGAGATATCGAAGGTTTTCACTTCCGTCTTGGAATAAGTCCTTGCAGATGCAGCTGAAATAGCAAGAAGGAAAAAACCTGCCGTTAATAGTACAAACTTTCTCATTCTGTCTCCCTCTTAGGTTTCTTATATATTAAGCAAAGCACATATTTACATACGGCTGGATTGTCCCAAGGTTTCATCAAACGGGGTTTCATAATTTCCAGCGCTCTTTGGTTATCTTAATGACATCCTCATTCCTCTATCTTCATTTCAAATAAGCTTCCATATTCTAATAAAGCTTCTTTTTATCTAATTAATGCAAGCTTTCTTGCAGCAGAGAATTTTCCGGTTTGCATACGGCAAAAATAGATTCCGCTCGGTAGATTTTCTGCGTTAAATGTGACCGTCTTTTCGCCAGGGCTCTCCTCCTTATCGACCAGCGTAGCAACCTTTCTTCCAAGGACATCATAGATTGCAATCATGACGTGAGTGGTTATCTTATTGAAGCTGTCTCCGTTGTAAGGTACCTCATATTGGATGATTGTTGTCGGGTTGAACGGGTTCGGATAATTCTGAGCAAGATTGAATTCTAAACCAGGCCAAGCAGCTGCTGGTTCACCGTCAGAGACATGACTCTCCACTCCTTCGCTATCCACTGCGCTGACCCAATACGCGTACCCCAAGCCATTTTGAACAGTGCCGTCTAAATATGTAGTTACATCAGACCGAACAGAGTCAATGAGAATAGCCGCGGTCAAATCACCTAAACCATAACTCAACGGACCATCTCTATAAATACGATACCACTCTACATTCCGACTGGAACTCCGCAACCAAGTAAGTCGAATTTTTCCTGGAATATCTGAACCGCTGTATATGTTAAGCCGCTGTGGAATTGCCGGTGTAAGCCCAATGTCGATTTCATAAACTCTCGGTCCCCCAATCCCAGCCATATCGACAGCCCACAAGTAATCTTTAGCTATTGTAAGCCCTGTTAATAGCCCACCATATGACGGAAACTCGTAAAGTATTTTTCCGGTTGAGTCTATCTCGAATATGTACTTTGCAGCATCGTCGCAGTACCAAATATTTCCATGATCGTAAACTAAGCCGTTGATACTCCCTGACGGTGAAGGGATAGAATCGAGCAATGCTCCCGAACCGGGATCAAGCTTGTATATCATGCTCTTTTGACCAGGAGGAGAAGATGAACATACATTTGTGCCGTAGAATAAGTCCGAACCATTCCATGCTATCCCTGACCAGTAGCACGAGTAGTAAGTTGGGAAATGACTCAGGATTTGTCCCATCGATGACAATTTCACAATGCTGAAATCACTGAACGTAGGATAATTCGCCTCGACCCACACGTTTGTGCCATCCCAAGCTAATCCCGCAACCCAAGCACCCGGCGCAGGGATCGTGTCCAAGATGTTATGACTCCAAATATCGAATTTGTAAATAGATTGGGATCCACCAGCCAAGGCATAATTACCAATCCAAAAAGATTTTCCATCTGAGCAAATTCCTGAAGGTACTGGAACTGGAATAAGAAAGTTGTCAACGACTGCGCCTACGCGGGAGGTTTGTGCAGTGCCAATTGTTGTGTTGATAATCTGAAATAAACATATCGACAAGACACAATAACCTTTCAATATCAAACTCTCTCCACGACTGATAATTGCATACATTAACGTTACACTGCGGTGAAACTCGTGAAGTAAGATTAGGCTGGCTCAATTAAAAAGTCAAGCGACTCAGCAGAGAATTCATTGGTGGGAAAATGATACCTGGTCAAATGAAAAAAGAGGCAACCCATTCGGATTGCCTCTTTTAATTTCAAGATATTCTGTTCTTATACGAACAGCGGTGCAAGTACCAGTGTAATCGTTGCAAGAAGTTTTATCAAAACGTGAAGCGAAGGGCCCGCGGTATCTTTGAAGGGATCGCCGACAGTATCGCCGACAACTGCCGCCTTGTGAGGATCGCCGCCTTTGCCACCAAAGGAGCCTGTCTCGATAAACTTCTTCGCGTTATCCCAGGCCCCTCCGCCGTTATTCAGGAGTATTGCCATAAGGATACCTGCAATTGTTCCGACCATGAGGAGCGCCGCAACCGCCTCTGCACCTACATTGAATAGCCTGAAGATTACTCCAACCGCAATCGGTGTTCCGACCGCAAGCAGTCCGGGACCGACCATGCTCTTCAATGCACCACGAGTGACGATATCGACGGTGCGGCCGTAATCCGGCAGCTCCGTTCCAGCCAGGATTCCCGGTTTCTCTTTGAACTGCGCGCGCACATCATTAATAACATAGTACGCTGCTTTTCCGACCGCCTTTATTGCAAGTGAGCTGAAGAGAAATACAAGTGCCGCTCCAAGGAGACCGCCGACGAACACTTCCGGTTTCGCGATGTTCACGGCAGTCATCGGGGGAAGTCCCTTCTCTTTCAAAAGAACATTGACATCGTCTATGTAAGCAGAGAACAGAAGGAATGCAGCGAGAGCCGCCGATCCGATCGCATAGCCTTTTGTCAGGGCCTTTGTGGTGTTGCCGATAGCGTCGAGCCTGTCGGTCTTCTTCCTGACTGACTCCGGCTGTCCGCTCATTTCGACAATACCGCCCGCGTTATCCGTGATCGGTCCAAACGTATCCATTGCAAGTATGTACGCTGCTGTACCGAGCATTCCCATTGTCGCAACCGCAGTACCGAAGAGCCCTGCGTTAGGAATTCCGGTCGCAAGACCAAGATAGTACGATCCGATAATCGCGATTGAGATCGTGATGACTGGCATCCAGGTGGACTCCAATCCGACTGCAAATCCGGTGATGATGTTTGTGGCAGGTCCTGTCTGCGAAGCTTCCGCAATTGACCGGACAGGTCTGTATTTATATTCCGTAAAATATTGTGTGATGTAAACGAAGGCAACGCTTGTCAGAATTCCGACCACCCCTGCAGCGAAGAAGAACAACCACGCATTAGGCGCCTCGGAAGTGTACAACAGCCATCGTGACCCGATAAAAAATCCGACCGCTGCGAGTATGGAGGTAATGTAATAGCCTCGGTTTAAAGCCTTCATCGGATCTGCATCTTCAGGAGTATGGACAAACATCACCCCGATTATGGAGGCAATCAGTCCGAACGCACGCACAACCAGAGGAAACATAATTCCCTTGATTCCGAAGAAATGGAAAAGTGCGACTCCGAGTATCATCGCTCCGATGTTTTCTGCGGCTGTCGATTCGAACAAGTCCGCACCACGACCGGCGCAGTCACCAACATTGTCACCGACGAGGTCGGCGATCACCGCAGGATTACGGGGATCATCCTCAGGAATTCCGGCTTCAACCTTGCCGACAAGGTCCGCTCCGACATCGGCAGCTTTAGTGTAAATTCCTCCCCCGAGCTGGGCGAACAACGCCACGAATGAAGCGCCGAAACCAAATCCAACTATCATAAACGGTATCTTCTCTACCGGCATGCTGATGGCCTGAAGTGTTGCAAAGAGTCCGCCCACACCCAGCAAGCTCATTGAGACTACGAATAATCCGGAGACCGCACCGCCGCGCATCGCGATCTGAAGAGCGCGGTTGAGTGACGTGAGGGCGGCATTTGCTGTCCTCGTATTTGATCTTATCGAGACGAACATTCCAATGTAGCCTGCGATTCCGGAACATATCGCACCCAGAAGGAATGATAACGCCGTATAGGATGCAAGTCGAACCGGATCGACTGGATCATTCGGCATCGGGTTTCTAACGAACGCGTAAAGCAGAAAAATTATTGCCGCAAGAACAGCACTCAACATCCCTATCGTCGAGTACTGTCTTTTCAAGAAAGCCTCAGCCCCTTGGCGGATAGCATCGCCAATCTTTTGCATTTCCGGTGTCCCGGGATCCTGCTTGAGGATACGGACCGCAAGGAACACCGCAAACAAAAGTGAAAGCACGCTAATAGTCAAAATTAGTGATAACTCCACTATAGTTTCTCCTTTTTAATAACTTGAAGTTTCGTTTTTTAATTTAATCAGTAAAAGAAAAAGCGTCCCCTGACCGGGACGCCGTTAAAGTAAGTATTGCTACTCGCAGCTCAATGATTTCTGGAGCTTCAGCATTTGTTCGTCCTTGGGGTTGGCCTTCAGGACATATTTTATTTCCCTGCAGGCATCATCCATCTTGCCCAGCAGCGCATAATCCTGTGCAAGTAAAGCGTGTGTCTTGGATTCTTTTGAATCATACTTGAGAGCTTTCTGCAGGTCGTCAAAAGCTTCGCTGTAATATCTTTTAGCCTCTTCCGGCTTATCTTTTTGGAGCTTGCTTCCGGTCACAATCTGATAGAGGGCACTTTGCCGAAAGCATTCGTTCAAATCTGTCGGATTTATAGTCGTATCAGTTTGTGCAAGCTTTATTACATTCTGATAAACATCTCTTGCCGAATCGAGAGAGCCTGCAAATATAAATGCCCGCGCCAGCCAGAGTTGCCCCTGAATATTGTCCGGCTTTAATGTCGTCACGGCCCGGAGTGCCTCGATAGCGTGTGCATAATCCTGAATGATGAAATAGCACAACCCCATATTCATTTCCGCTCCGGCGTCATTTGGATCCATGGACAGATGTTTCTGAAAATGGGTTATCGCGTCGGCATACCTCTTATCGGCGAACAACGTGCTCCCAAGCAAGTTCTCAATTGCAGAGAGCGTGGTGTCCTTCGTTACCGCGAGAGTCAACGCCTGGATAGACGCGACCGTATCATGGACTGCGTTCGCCGACAGGCCGAATCTCACCAGATCGTTAATTGCGAGAGAGTCGATAGGGAGTGACTTGAAAGCATTATATGAATCCGAGTATTTCTTTTCAAAATAAAAAGCGGCTCCAAGGTTTTTCTTAGCATCCATCGAGCCCGGATATTTAGAAAGATATTCCTGGCTGTATTTTATCGCTTCCGGATAGAACCCGCCTTTTATTGCAGTCTCGCCGAGTTGAGCAAGCGCCTTGTCATCTTTGGGATTAAGCTGGTGATACTTTTCAAGAAAAGGAAAAGCATCATGGTAGCGCTTATTAATGTACAGAAGTTCTCCTGCTTGAAATTCCGCGTCTGGGTTGTCAGGCGCAAGTTGGGATATCCTTAAAAATTCCTCGTACGCATCCCCGCCGTTGTTGTTCTGCATATAAGTATTCGCAAGCTTTAACCGTACGGTTATATTCATTGAATCCAGGGCAATGGCAGCCTTGTAATTCTCAATCGCGGGATCAAATATATTTTGTTTACGGTACACGTCGCCAATTCCGTCAAACGCGCGCGGGTCCTTATCGTTCATATCTTTTACTTTGAAGAAAGCCTGCATCGCCAAATCCAAAGAGTCGGTGGCCAAATAAACTTGCCCGAGCGTGACTACATAGTCGACGTTTTTAGGATCGTAATTTATGGCGGATTCTAAGTTCGAAACCGCGTCCACATATTTTTTCTCCTGTTGGAAAACTTGTCCCAGGCCGTAATATGCTGGTGCCAATTCGTCATTTAAATTAATCGTCTTCGTTAGAAACAACTGGGCGCTATCCAGCTTGCCGAGACATAGATACGCGTTCCCAAGGTAAAGATTTGCCTTCTCGGATTTCGGGTCTGCGGCGACCGCTTTAATCAGGTATGGCAGCGCACCGGCGCAGTCTTTATTATTGAGAAGGCTGATACCTTGACTCAACTGGTCCTGAGCAAAAGCGTTGGCAGCAAGAGCAGTCATGAAAATCACGAGTAGATAGAATTGTAGTTTCTTCATAGCGGATGATTATTTAGTTGAACATAATGAACTGGGACGGTCGCCGGAACCAAACCGTGATCTAAAAAAAACTTTTGACCTATATTGCCGGCGGCAAAAGTCAGGAACCCGGTGGCCAATCCGACGTCGAAATCCCGCGAGAAAAAGTAGACAGGATGAGTTAAAGGATAATAGCGCCGGCCGATATGGGCTTGATATGGATAATAATAACTTCCAAAGGCATTGGGATCTATGTTCCCAATCGCGCTTGAATCCACCTCCGCAATTTGCAGCCACTTCGGAGCCGGTTTCTTGCTTGGCAATAAATCCGATCCTGAATTCTGCCAATCGGCACTGATCAAACCGATAGCCTGCGGGGTGTCTCTAACAAAAGAATAGACGTTTGCCATGCTGGTACAAGGATACGCCTCGGCAAACTTCTCGTTTCCCAAAACTCTGTCTTTGAAAAACTCCAATGTACCGGAGTTAGGGCTTTCAAGCGCACGAATAATTTTTCCTCGAAATCTCTTTTCCACCTTTTCCCACGAGTCGGTCCTGCCTGCAAATATATTTCGGAGCTGGCCGGTATTTAGTGAGTCGATAGGATTCTCGTGATTCACGATTACCACGACACCGTCGTACGCAACTATCAGAGAGTCGACCTCGATATTATACTTTTTCATCACATCAAGCTCCCCCTGGTTAAACCGCCGGGAAGCAACGATAAGTTTCGTTTCATTATTTAAGAGTTTGACAATCGCAATACGAGTCGGAACAGGATAGACATTAACATGAGCTTTCGAATAAAGCGAAACAAACTCCTTGGCCATCTTAGTGACCGAAGGCGACACTGACTCCGCGCAATACACATCCAAATTCCCTTCAGTGGGGGATGGAGAATCGGCTCTCTTCATATTGCAGGAAGAAACGACAAGGATCAGACCGGTTATAAAGACGATAAGGCTTCTATTCCTCTTCATACTGCTTAGATTTAGTAAGGGTAATTACAAATCGATAGATTGCCCACAACATCAGTACGGCTCCCAGCATGATCCTCATTTCCTTCGGGAGATTGCTGAGATTGAGCACATTTAAAATAATAAAAAGTCCGCCGACAAAAAACCCGGCGGACAGTAAATAAGAAATATACTTTAGAGCTTTTTCCAAAGTATTCTCTGAACCGGCATTCACGTTCCCTGCTATAAACCCTGTTTGAGTTTAAACTCAAAAGGTATCGTGATCCAGATGGAAACAGGTCCTTTGTTCATTATCGCCGGCGTAAACCTATATGCCATCGCTGCATCGACTGCGGATTGGTTCAAAATCTCCGCACTGCTTTTCAGAACAATAGCCTGACGGGGGTTACCATTTTTGTCGACCCACACTTTTACGATAACCTTTCCTTCAATCCCTGCTCGTTGAGCAAGCTCCGGATACTTTGGAATTGCTTGATGCACCACCTGAGGATACTCCTCCACCGGACGAAAAACAGGAGGCGGGACATCATCATCGGGGACATTAAACGTTCCTGTCGAATAAGTGACATCGCTTCCTGTTGAACCTGGATTGGCAGGAGTGTTATAGTCTCCCTGGGTCGGAATCGTTTTGTCAATTGAAACCAATGCATCTGGAGCCGGTACTGGAATGCCTGCATCGGGTTTTGCCGCAGGCCCGGAAACGTCAATTTGGACTACAGACTCAGGAGCCTTAATTGAAGGTGGTGGTACGAAAAATATCGGGCCAACCGGTATGTCTATTGTCTTTCCATCAGAGCGGGTAAAGTATTCAGATGTCCAAAAAGCTCCCACAAATGCGAAATGACAAACCACAGCGATAGCTAATCCCATACTTGCGTATTTGTGAGTCAGCCGTTTTAGGACCGGCTCAGCGTATCGAATATCACTACTTGTGGTTTCCATGATTTATTGTCCTTGTTTAAGTTTGAATGTAAACGGTATTACAACCCAAACGGCAACCGGACCTTTATTCATAATAGCCGGAGTGAACCTGTAAGACATCGCGGCATCCTGCGCAGGCTGGTTAAAGATTTCCGCATCGCTTTTTACTATGACAGCTTTGTGCGGCTTTCCATCTTTATCCACCCAAATCTTCACCCAGACTCTTCCCTCAATTCCCGCTCGTTGAGCAAGCTCGGGATATTTCGGGACGACCTGGTTTATGATTTGCGGCTGCTTTTCAACAGGGACGAAATCGGGCGGAGGACCGTCATTGTCGCTGACTTTGAAATCCCCCATTGAGACACCAATAGAGTCACCACCGCCGTTTCCTGAAGTGACAGGACCGGCGATCTTGCTCAATTCCTGTTGAGTTGCAATCGTCTGCTCGGGCGAAACCTGAGCGTCGGGAACCGGAACAGGTACGCCGACTGTCGGCTTCACTGCCTGGGCCTGAACTGCAACTTGAGCCAGTGCTTCCTGGTTGGAAATTGAAGGGGGCGGGCCCAGCTCGGAATAAGATAACAGTCTGACAGTCGGAATATTATCGTTATCACGGTTGAGATACAGCGAACCCCAATAAGCTCCAACACCGATAAAGTGGAACCCCACTGCGATCGCCAGTCCCCAGCCTGTGTATTTCTTCGCCAATTTCTTCAGGAGTGGCGCGCCATACTCGATTGGGTTGTTTCCGGTCTCTACTAATTCTTTTCTTGCCATTTTAAGTCAACCTCCTTTCACAATGTGATGTTGACGCCAACCTTGGCTAGCGCCCTTTGGTCGTCGCTCGTCATCGCAGCCAAACTAAACCTGGTCACGTTGTCAATATTCAATTCGTCAATAATGTTAATCATATCCTGGTACTTCGCTTTCCGGTCGACTTTTATCAAGGTAATCAGCCGTGAATTGGCCTTGTTGTCCTGGATAACCAAGTTCCGCAAATCATTCCATTCCACTTTCTTGGGATCCTCCGTCCCGATGTTCCAGTAGATCGACCCATCGGGAAGAACCCTCATAGTCATAAGATTGGAGGCGGCAACTTCGACTTTACTGTCTCCGGGTGGAATATTGATTTCCATCGCTTGTGGCCGACTGTAAGTAGTCGTAAGCATAAAAAATGTCAGAAGAAGAAACGCAACATCCACCATTGGCGTCATGTCAATCCGTACGCCAAGTCTTCTCTTTTTCTTATGTTTGCCTTTTTTCTTTCCACGAGGTTCGGCAGTTTGTACGTCAGCCATTTTTTCCTCCGCTGCTTTTTAATTCAGTCTGCATGTTGAACCTGGTTACCTGAGCCTTCTGAAGATCATTCATAACGTCCATAACCGGTCCATAATCCGCATCCTTGTCCGCCTTGATGACGGTTATCAATCTAATGTTTTGAAGGCGGGCTTGGACAACAAAATTAGCTAAATCTTTTTCTTGCACAGGAACAGCCGGCATAAGCCAAACAGGAATTAATTTTCCTTCCTTGTTCGGAACGCCATTGGGGTACACCGATTCAAAAAGCGACCTCATTAACTGTTGTTGATCCAAACCCATCCAGATTTGTCCCGTCTTATCTACGCTGATCGTCATAACACTGCTCGACGGTACGGGCGGACCCTTATCCGATGTCGGCAATGACACACTTACCACCTCGGGTGGTTTGAAGGATGTTGTCATCATGAAGAAAGTCAACAACAACATTGCAACGTCCACCATAGGAGTCATGTCAATCCTGACAGCAAGACGTCTTTTTTTAATTCTTGGCATTTGCTAGCTCCTTAAAAGCAATTATTTGCTGTCAAATTTACGAGAATTGAGAATAGCAATGATGCTCGATGTCGCTTCGTCAATCATATATGTGAAGCTATCTACTTTATTGACGAAGAAATTATACGCGACAATTCCTGTAATAGCCGCGATAAGTCCGCCGGCAGTGTTGACAAGAGCTTCAGAAATACCTCTTGAGAGCTGGATAGCATCAGGAGCACCTGCGTGCGTCATAGCCTGGAACGCTCTTATCATACCGATAACCGTTCCGAGCAATCCGACCATGGTGGCAATTGACGATATTGTCGAAAGCACGATCAGGTTTTTCTCAAGTAGTGGTGTCTCAAGCATGGTTGCTTCTTCGATTGCGCGCTGAACTTCAGTCATGTATTTTTCCGCAGCGACGTGGCTGTCTTTAAGGACTTCCTGATATCTCTCGAGTCCATTGCGAATAACATTTGCCATGGAGCCATGCTGTTTGTTACAAACTTCGATGGCGGAATTGATATCGCCGTTGTTCAAATGGTCCTCTACGTCTTTGAGGAATTTTGTGAGCGATCCTTTTCCCTGCGCTTTTCTTAATGAGAAGATGCGCTCGAAGATATACGTGAACACCATTATCGTAAGCATGATTAGAAGTATTACTAGTGGACCGCCTCTTTGAATGTAATCAGGCAAAGTGTATGTATAGATGGCCCAAGCAACAGCAGCTGCAACGATAAGTAAAATCACCGCGAATAAGCCTTGTTTCATTTCAGTAAAGCCTCCTTTTGAAGGTTTTTTGTTAAAGTTGAGTTAATCATAAAAAATTATTTCTTGTCTTTCGAGAAGCTCGCCACTGCGTCGATTTGCGTGTCGCGAACGTCGAACACCATAGTTAGTTTCGTAACCACGAAAATATTCTTGATGTTCTTGTTCAGGTTAGCCAGCTTCACTTCGCCGCCGCCTTTTGCGTAATGGGTATGTGCCCAGATTAAGACGCCTATCGCGGTGCTGTTCAGGTAAGTTGTCTTCCCTAAATCAATCACAAGTTTCTTGTTTCCATCGGTCGAAAGTTTTGTGACCTCGGAACGAAGTTCATCAGTCTCGTCGCCGCCGATTAGTTCCCCTTTGGGTTCTACAACGGCTATTTCGCCATCGGCCAGCTTCGATATCTTCAATGCCATATTGCCCTCTCCTTAGTTTAGAGTTTCTTTGATAGTGTTTGAAATATCAGAAATACTAAATGGTTTCTCAATAAAAGCACTAACAAAGGCAGAAAGTGTCCTGCTCTGCGTCTCGTGCTCAGACAATCCTACTGCTATCATCGGCAAGCCGGGTTTTATCCGGGCAACTGCCTCCACAAAATCTTCTAACACTTTCTCCGGCATTTCCCCGTCAATTATCAAAAGATCGACGTGCGTACCGATCAACGTCTCAAGTGCCGCATCCAGATTCAACTCACAAATGGCATCATAACCGGTCTCCAAAAGAAATTCCCTAATCAGACCCGATACCCTTGAATCCTGCGTCGCAATGAGAACTTTTCCCGCAACCGGGATCTTCGACTTAGAATTTTTCGCTACGCGCACACGAATCTAATGCACAAGTGCGATGCCGAAAACAAAATTCGCTTACGACCCGCGAAAGCGTCGAATTACTCTCAAAATCAATTCACATTACATTGCAACCGGAAAGTCATTTAGGTTTCGACGTGCAAAATGCAAGACGATTTCCATCTTTGCAAGATAGAAGGCGCGACCGACGTGCAGATAGTTGACTAATTAGTTTAGAATTATGATTCGGAGTCGGGTTTGACTTTCGCCAAAACTAAACTTAGATTGGAAAAAGTTAATTGAGGGAGGACGGTATGATAACCTATGATGAGGTAAAAGCGTTGTCCGGCTATACGTCGAAGGAAGGAGTCGCTATCTCTTTCTACTTGAATGCGGATTCGCACAATAAAGATTCGCAGGGTATCGAAACAAAAGACATGATTAAAAATGCGCGGAAGGACTTGGAAGGCCTCTCGTTAAATCGAAGTTACCTGCGAGCTGCGGGCGAAAATCTGGAACGAATCCAGAAATTTATTTCATTGAACATTTTCACGGAAAAATTTAAATCCACTGCGATCTTTGCTAATGGGTCCGGAAAATTTTTTCGGGCCTTCCGGCTGCCGACAGCAGTAAAATCAAAATTGATAATAGATACTACATTTCATGTCGATCCCCTTCTTGCTTTGCTTGAAGAGCATTACCGCATCGGAGTGGTGCTCGTGGACTCCAGGCAGGCGAGGTTTTTTGAAATCTACATGGGAGAAATTCTTGAGCATCTTGATTTTTCAACTGCAGGAAGGACGCCCAAAAAGCCTTTGCTTGAAACGTTCATGAAACGGCAGAAAAGATTGGCGCAGAAAAAAGAAGAAGAGGTTCGCGTTCATCTGTCGTCCGTCGCTGAGCGGTTAAAGGCTCATTTCTCAATGCGTCACTTTGATAAGCTAATCATCGGCGCAAAGAAACCTCTCGGCGACCACCTCAAACGACTATTGAACCCAAGGCTTACCGAAAACCTGATCGGCGTTTATGAACTCGACACCCATGCTACTGAAGGGGAGATCCTCTCAAAAACGTCGAGTGTTGAAAAAGAATTTGAATTACAGCAGGAAAACAGGCTGCTGCGAAAAATAACAAATGAAATCGAAAGAAACGGACATGCGGTCAGAGGTTTGAAGGATGTTGTAGAAGCGGCCCAGGAATATAGCCTGCAGGAGGTTGCGGTGGCCGACGACTTCTCACAGGCCGGCTTTATATGCTCGGGATGCGCAATGCCTCATGTCATGAAAATGTCATCAGAGGAAGAAGCGACCTGCGTCTCCTGCAGCAGGAGACTTATCCATGTTCAGGACATTGTTTATCATATTGTTGAAGAGGCGACACGCCAGAATGCGACCGTTCGACACATCCGGGGAACAAATCTTATTGGGTCACTTGAAAATATTGCGGCAGTTATTAAATTTAAGAAAGATAAATCTGTAAAAATTGAGGAGGCTGTTAGGACTTAGGCGTAGTCTTCCGAAATAGGGGGACGGGGCCTTTATCTATGGATTTACTCTTGAATTGAAATGCAAGAGTAAATTGATCCTAAAACGGGAGCGATTATTCATTTAATAACTGTCATCGAAGAAGGAATTAATTAGTTTGGAACGGCACTCAAAGCCGAGGACGCAGTATCACAGGCAATTCAAAGAGAAGATCAATGTTGAGCCGAGTATGGAAAGTGATATTAGAAAAGATCTAGTCAGAACCTATCGTGATGAATTCGGGAAGCCGCCGGATTTGGTTACGAGCGCCCCGGGGAGAATTAATCTCATCGGTGAACACACCGACTATAACGAAGGCTTTGTACTGCCGATGGCGATAGACCGCCGCACATACACCGCCGCCGGAAAACGCGGCGGAGGCCTCTTCATTGCATTCTCAAAAGAATTAGGCAAGAAAACATCATTCGAGATTTTGCCGGGGAGATTCGAACACTCAAACTTCTGGGTAAATTACATTAAGGGAGCGTGCTCATTACTCAACAAGGGGAAAACAATTGAAGGAACGAACTTCGCAATCGGAAGCACCGTTCCACGCGGAAGCGGACTCAGTTCATCCGCAGCTTACGTCGTTTCGATCATCGAAGCAATCACTCATCTTTATGGAATCAATCTTAAAGAAATAGAAGTACCGGTTCTTGCACAGCGTATAGAAAATGAATTTATCGGAGTTCAATCGGGTATCATGGATCCCTTTGCCGCGAAATTCGCCCGCGAGGGATCGGCTCTTCTCATCGACACAAGATCGCTTGAATACGAGTACATTCCCATGCCGCAAGATTGCTCGATACTCGTTTGTGTAACAGGCGTGAAGAGAGCACTGGCTACTACCGAATACAACAAAAGGCGACAACAGTGCCAGGAAGCAGTCACCGGACTATCTGAGATTCTTAATAAAAAGATCGCCTCATTAAGAGATGTCACAATTGACGAGTTGAAAGATGTCGATGGCAAAATGGATCATGTTTTGTATATGCGTGCGCTGCATGTTGTAACGGAAAATGACAGGGTTGTAAGAACAGCCGAGGCACTCAAGAATGACGACAAGAAATTGGTCGGCAAGTTGATGCTGGAATCGCATGTGAGTCTTTGCAACAATTACCAGGTCAGTGGCCCCGAGTTAGATGCCTTCGTTGAGATAGCGGAACCGCTTGATGGCGTTTATGGAGCAAGAATGACCGGAGCCGGTTTCGGCGGGAGCGCGATCTGCTTCGTTGATTCGGAGGATGAAGATAAATTAGCCGCAAAGATCGCGAGCGAGTACAAGAAGAGGGGGTTTGAAAACGGAAATGTTTTCATCGCTCGAACCGGATGCGGATCGAGAGTAGAAAGAAACTAAACCCTTGACGACTATTAAATCGATGTAACAGTCAGCCGTGACTTACGAGCCGCTTCCTTTGAATTTTAGTGCAGCAGAATTAATGCAGTAACGAAGCCCGGTCGGGTCCGGGCCATCTTCAAAAACATGACCAAGGTGTGCTCCGCATTTACTGCACTTGACTTCCGTCCTGACCATGCCGAAGGCCATGTCTTTTTCCTCTTTGACCATATCGTCCGAAGCAGGCTTGAAGAAACTCGGCCAGCCGGAGCCGGAATCAAATTTCGTTTCGGAATCGAAAAGGTCAGCTCCGCAGCATGTGCACTTATACATCCCCTTTTCATGAAAGTCCCAGTACTTTCCCGTGAATGCCCGTTCGGTTCCCTTCTCGCGCGTGATATGGTACTCCTCGGAGGACAATTCCTTCTTCCAATCTTTCTCGTCCTTCACTATCTTTTCAGACATTCTTATTCCTCCTCATTGTGTTGCCTACCTAATCAACAACAGATCGGTGAGAAAAATTCACTTACCCCAATTATATTAACAATCTATTTCCGATAATATCTCCCCAAATTCTTCCGGCAGTCCAGAATTGAAATGGAGTTCTCGTTTTGTCGTGGGGTAGGCGAAGCCAGGCATCTTCGCATGGAGAATCTGCAGCATCGTGGTTCTTATTCCTCGCCTGGCGAGGCTGCAAATGGAATGCCGGAGGCTTTAGATTACGCTATCGCGAAAGTGAGACAGTACCAGATCTATTGACTAATCTGCTCGAGCACTTCGGAGAAATCTTCAGGCAACTCGGAGTCGAAATGAAGGTGCTCCTTCGTCGCCGGATGGATGAAGCCGAGGGTTTTTGCGTGAAGGGCCTGCCTGTTGATGATCTTAAGAAGATGCGAGACTTCCTGTTTGGAATGCGGAGTCATCTCGCCATAATTTATCCGCCGGCCGTGGTATGTCGGGTCGCCGAATACCGGGTGCCCTATATGCGAGAGGTGGACCCGTATCTGATGCGTCCTCCCTGTCCGGAGCTTCAACCTGATGAGTGAAAGGAATTTAAATTCCTTCAATACTTCATACTCCGTCGCTGCAAATTTTCCATCATCGACGACCGCAAATTTTTTCCTGTCGCTTTTGCTCCGCCCTATCTCTCCTTCAATAAGGCCGCTCTTATTCGAAAGTTTTCCCCAAACAAGTGCCCAATATTCTCTTTCAATTGTTCTATCGAAGAATTGTCTTGCAAGCGAAGCGTGTGTTCCATCATCCTTCGCCGCAACGATCAACCCGCTCGTATCCTTGTCTAACCTGTGGACTATTCCCGGTCTCACAAACGGGTCATTCAGAGTCGAAAGCATGTTGCAATGGAAGAGAAGGGCGTTCGCAAGTGTACCGCTCCAATTACCGTGGCCCGGATGCGTGACCATTCCGGCCGGTTTATTGATAACGATTAAGAATTCATCCTCATAAATAATATTGAGCTGGATTTCTTCGGGGGTGACCCCTTCAGAGGGAGCTGACGTAGGAATGCTTACGACAATTTTGTCGTTTGGAAGAATCTTGTAGCTGGCGCGGACAGGTTCCCCGTTTACGAGGACGCGATCGTCTTCTATGTATTTCTGGATTTTTGCGCGACTCGACCCTTCAAGTTGAGCCGTGAGGAATTTATCTATCCGTTCTTTTTTTTGTCCCGGAGCAACAACAATCTCAACCTTTCGCAGCGTCTGTTGATTCACCTGATTGTCCGTGAGATCCTCCGGGGATATCATTCCCTGCTTTTTCATCAACCGACACGGTCTCATTTCCTTCTATTGATTTCCTGTGAAAAACAAGAAGCATGATTACGCCGATTGTGACCGACATGTCCGCGATATTGAAAACCGGGAAACGCGAAAAGTTATAGCCGAAAATGTTTATGTTGAAGAAATCGAAATCGATAAAATCTATTACACGCCCATGGAACAACGCCATTCCGTCAAAAAGGGGCCCATAAAACACCCGGTCGATAAGGTTGCCGATTGCGCCGCCGAGAATCAACGCGAGAGAGAATCTTACGACCATGCTTTCTTCCCGGACTTTGTACAAATAGAAAAGTATCGCTATGCTGGCAATGATTGAAAAGATCGCGAAGAAAGATTTCCAGCCGAAATCGATTCCGAATGCCATGCCCGGATTCTCTATGTAGGTAAACCTGAGGAAGTCTCCGATTATCGACTTGCTCGAGTAAAGCGGCATACCGATAATATTTATTCCGAGGAACGGTATGCTGATGCCTCTTACAAGAAGTTTAGTGACCTGGTCCGCGATCACGACCGAAAGCGATACATAAAGTACTTTCAAGTTACTGGCCTCTCTTCATCTTACATGAAATACAAAGCTGTGCATGGGGAACCGCTTCAAGCCGTGCCTTGTCGATAAGCTTGCCGCAATCCTGGCAGAATCCGTATACACCGCGATCAATTCTCTTAATGGCGTCATCTAAATATTCCAGAAACTTTCTCTGCCTCGACGCAAGAAGGTAATTCTTTTCCTTCTCCATCGTATCGGTTCCCTGCTCCATGTGCAGAGAATATGGAGAGTTCTCTTCATTGTAATCACCACCGGAGTTGTCGTTCAAGGTCTCGCTCATGAGCTCAAGCTCTTCGATGATCTGCTTTCTCTTCTCGAGGATGATCACACGGAAATGTTCAAGCTCCCCTTTGTTGAAACCCTTCGGGGGCACGGCTTTCTTTGTAACAACCTTTGACGCGATCTTTACCGCGTGCCCGATAACCTTTTTCTTCTTCGCGACGGACTTCCCCGCAGACGCGATCTTCGATTTGTTCGGCTTCGTCTTCACGGTTTTAGCTCCCTTAGCTGCCTTCTTTTTTGCCATCTTCATTCTCCTTCGTTTGCCACGACTCGTGTCGGAGCGCTTTTTACCCTGCTTAATGATATTTTAAACTTCAATTTTTCTATCTCAACTTCTCCCGAGTACTCGCCATCTTCGAGCCTGGTCGAAAGCTCGACCGCGAGAGTCTCCGACCTTATATAATCGGATAATTTTGTGACGGCATCAGTGAATTCTACCGGGCAGTCGATGCTCACGGTAATCCTGTCCATTACTTCAAAGCCCGCATCTTTTCGCATATTCTGGATGCGGTTTACAAACTCACGGGCTATTCCTTCGCGCTTGAGGTCTTCGTCAAGCTCAGTGTCAAGAGCTACAGTCAGAGATCCATCCGACTCGACAAGCCATCCGGAAAGCTCCTGGCTGAATATTTCTACATCCTCGCGTACGACATGAAACGCCTTGCTATCGATACGAATGTCGAACTCGCCGCTTCTTTCTAAAATCTTGATCTCTTTTGAGGTCATCCCTTTTATCAGCTCGGCAACGACTTTGACATCTTTACCGAACTTCGGACCAATAGACTTGAAATTAGGTTTGGCGCCCTTGTTCACAAATTCCGAATCATCGTCGACATACATCACGGATTTGACATTAATTTCGTCGAGTATAACGCTTTCGACTTGTGAAATAGTTTCACGTACGTGTTGTGAAGAGACGGGGATAATTATCCGTTTAAGCGGCTGCCGAACTTTAATGCCCGATTTCACCCGCATCGTCCTCGCGAGGTAAACTATTTTCTCTGCAAGTGCCATGCGTTCCTCGAGTTGAGAATCGATTTCGTTTACGCTTACATCCGGGAAACGGGAAAGATGAATCGACTCGTGAGACTCGATCTTTGTGACTCCGTTCAGATTCTTATATAGCTCTTCCGAAAGGAACGGTGCGAAAGGCGACATCAGCTTCATTACAGTAATCAGGCATTCATATAATGTTTGATAGGCTGAGAGTTTATCCTTGGCCATCTCGCCTTTCCAGAATCTGCGGCGGCTCCTGCGGACGTACCAGTTTGAAAGCTGGTCGATTGTAAAATCGGAGACCGACCTCGCGGCTTTCATCACGTCGTAAGTGTCCATACTTTTAGAATAATCCGTAACAAGAGTGTTCATCACGGAAATTATCCACCGGTCAATCTCAAGACGCTCGCTTACCGGGATTCTCTTCTCCGAATAATTAAAGCCGTCGATGTTGGCATAAAGAGTAAAGAAAGCGTAAGTGTTCAAAAGCGTGCTGAAAAACTTTCTCTGGACCTCGACGAGTCCGCTTTCATCGAAGAGCTTCGGCTTGTGCGGCGGACTCGAAGCGATCAAATACCACCGGACGGCATCAGCACCATATTCGGCGACAACTTTGAAAGGGTCAACGACGTTCCCCTTCGACTTTGACATCTTCTGCCCATCCTTGTCGAGAATCAACTCATGGCTGATGACGGATTTGTAAGCAGGGCTGTCAAAAAGGAATGTCGCGATTGCGTGCATGGAGTAGAACCAGCCGCGGGTCTGGTCGATTCCTTCGGAGATGTAGTCTGCGGGAAAGTGGCTCTTAAACCATTCTTGATTCTCGAACGGGTAATGATACTGCGCGAAGGGCATCGAACCGGAATCGAACCAAACATCGATTAGCTCCGGTGTGCGTTTCATTTCGCTCCCGCATTTCTCGCAAGACATGGAGATCGCATCGACAAAGGGCTTGTGCAAATCTAACTTCTCAGGAACACCCTTCCCCTTAGTCCTCAGCTCCTCAACACTTCCGATCGATTGCAAATTTCCGCATTTATCATTCTGGCAAACCCAGATATTCAGCGGCGTTCCCCAGAAGCGGTCGCGCGACAATGCCCAGTCTTTATTCTCTTCAAGCCAGTTGCCGAACCTTCCGGTTCCGACTTCCGGCGGGACCCAGTTAATTTCCTTGTTCAATTCCACCATCTTCCGCGCGAATTTTGTCGTAGCAATGTACCACGATGCACGCGCGTAATATAAAAGCGGAGTCTTGCACCGCCAGCAGTGCGGATAGCTGTGAGTAATGACCTCTTTCTTGTAAAGGATTTTTCTTCTCTTCAGGTTATCGATGATGTCGAGGTCGGCTTCCTTAACAAACTTTCCCGCAAAATCTGTCACATCCTTCGTAAAATTTCCGCTTTTATCGACCGGCTGAAGGAAGGGAAGATCGTTTTCACGTCCGACGTTATAATCATCTTCGCCAAAAGCAGGTGCGATGTGAACGATTCCCGAACCGTCTTCGGTGCTGACGAAATCTCCCTGGATGACATAAAATCCTTTTTTGCTGACGGGAAGGTAATCGAAAATCCTTTCGTATTTTTCTCCGAGAAGTTTGCTTCCTTTCATCTCTTTGACGATGGAATAATCTCCGTTGAGAACCGACAGCCGCGCCCGTGCAAGGATTAAGTTCTCACCTTTATGTTCGACTTTCACATAATCAATGTCTTTTCCAACCGCCAATGCAACGTTCGAGATAAGCGTCCATGGGGTTGTGGTCCACACAAGAAAATACGTATTTTTTTCGCCGCGAAGCTTCATTTTTACATAGACAGAAGGATCTTTTACATCTTCATATCCCAGCGCCACCTCGTGAGATGAGAGAGGCGTTTCACAACGCGGGCAGTACGGCTGGATCTTGTATCCTTTATAAATCATTCCGGCATCGAATAATTTTTTCAGCGCCCACCATACCGACTCGATGTAATTGTTATCGCATGTTATATAGGCGTCATCAAGATCAACCCAATAGCCTATCTGTTCAGTCATCTTTCTCCAATCGTCCATGTATTGGAAAACCGACTCCCTGCAAAGCGCATTGAACTTCTCAACTCCGTATTCGACGATCTCATCTTTATGCTTGATGCCTAATTTTTTCTCGACCTCGATTTCAACCGGCAGGCCGTGCGTGTCCCAGCCGGCTTTGCGATGAACCTGAAAACCGCGCATCGTCTTGTAACGGCAGATCAGATCTTTTAAAGTCCTTGCAAGTACATGGTGAATTCCAGGTCTGCCATTCGCGGTCGGCGGACCTTCGTAGAAAGTGAAACCCGGCTTGCCCTCGCGCTCGCTGACACTCTTTACAAAAATGTTATTCTTCTTCCAGAATTCCAGGACTTCCTGCTCAAGTTCCGAATACTTTATCTTGTCGCTGACTTCTTTGAACTTATTCAATTCTTTTATCTCTTAGAAAAATATGAAATCAAATAAAAAATAAACGATAATATCAAACTCAAAACAATACTTGTGACAATTGGAAAATAAAACTGGAAGTTCTTCCGCTTTATATAAATGTCACCCGGAAGCCTCCCGAGGAACGGAAAATTATTCTTCTCCGCAATAAGAAGAACAACTCCGACGACGAGAATGATCGCTCCGATGATGATAAGCGTTTTCCCAATACCTTGAAACCCTTCCATACTTCTTTGCTCATAATTCATAATTGCTATGAGCCATGACCCATAAGCTATCAGCTATTCTCAATTACTGTCTTCATTAGTTTTGTCAACTTAGGCTCGCTCTCCTTTGCGACACGGATAATTTCATTGACATCCGCGGGGACAAGGGCGTCAGGGAAACACTCGTCGGTTATGACTGAAAAGCCGCACACCTTCATTCCCATATGAACGGCAACAATGTCCTCCGGAACCGTTGACATGCCGATAGCATCCGCACCAATCTGGCGAAGAAACCTGTATTCCGCTCTGGTCTCCAAACTCGGTCCGGTCATCGCGACGAAAACCCCTCGCTCGACCCTGATCTTATTATCGAGTGCAGCCTGCATCGCGATTTTTATCAACTCTTTTGAATACGGCTCGCTCATATCCGGGAACCGCGGACCGATGGAATCATCGTTTGGTCCGATAAGCGGATTCTGGCCGAGCAAATTTATGTGATCAACAATGACCATAATATCGCCCTTGCGAAAATTCGGGTTGAGTCCGCCGGCAGCATTGGATACAATCAATGTCTTCGCACCGAGAAATTTCATCACTCGAACAGGCAAAGTAATCTGTTCCATCGAATAGCCTTCGTAGAAATGGAAACGCCCCTGCATTGCGACGACATTCTTTCCACCAAGTTTCCCGATAATTAACTTACCGTGATGAGACTCGACAGTCGAAAGAGGGAAATGCGGTATATCTCCATAATCGATAACGGTTTTCTTCTTGATCTCATCCGCAAGAGCGCCTAGCCCGGTGCCTAAAATTATCCCGATCTCCGGCTGAATCTTTACATGATTCTCTATAAAGTCAACCGACTCCATAATCTTCTTTTTCAAATCGCCCATTTTCTCAACTTCTTATCTTCTTAACTTCTATCATTTTCCCCCGACTTTTCTATAGACGCTATAATCGACTTAATGTCAAGAATTTCCACGGTCGGTTCCTGCTTCATAAGTTCGCTCTCAAGAGAGCTGAGCATGTCCAGTTGTGCCGTAAGAATCGTTCGTACCGTTTTCACGATTGTTTCTCTCAGGTTCCTCACTTCCGCAAGTTTTGCCCTTGCCCGAACCATTTCTTGAGTCGCCTCGTTCAATATCTGCTGGGCTTTTACTTCCGCTTCGTGCTCAACGATCATTGAAGTTCTTCTCAGAGACTCACTGGATTCGGAAGCTGCTCTCTCCGCCTGCGTAACAAGCGAACGAAGCGAATCCTCTAATTTCTTATAGTTTTGCAGCTCGTCCGTCAGTACCGACTTTTGAGCCCGGAGTTCCATATTTTCCTTAAGCAATTCCTCGAAGTCTGAAGCGGCTGTTGTAAGAAAAGCGTCTACCTCTTCGGGGTCGAATCCGCGCATTTTCTTCGCGAATTCCTGCTTTCGAATTTGAATTGGAGTTAGTCTCATTGCGCTGCGATTTCCATTTCTAGGGCGAAAATATAACCCTTAGAAGGAGGAAAATCAAAGTATTATGGTGTTTAAACGAAGTTCGATTTGAAGGAAAAATCCTTCACGGATTTCAAGGGATCTTAACAGGATCCTGATTTCTCAGTTAATTAACGATGATTTCCTTACTTTACTGAATTTGCCCGCGTCTATCCGGCAGAAATAAACACGGCTCGGTAGATTGCTGCCTTCAAACTTCGCAATGTGCCCGTCGGAATCTTTCGATTCACTGGCAAGGGTCACTACTTCCTCAAGTACCACATTGTGAAGTCTAAGCGTAACTTGACAAGGAGCCCCAACCTTATCGAGGAATGAAACATCCGCTCACTCGGTGGATTATTTTTGTCTTCATCCAATCCTGCGCTTCTATTTCATCTCCAGCATCATCCACTTTCCAGTTACTGCGCCTTGCAACATATCCTGGACAAGCAAGTTCCATCCGACAAAGCCTGTGAATATATGATTCGGTGATTCCTCAGCAGTCGGTGCAAGTGGTGCTCCGGTATCCGCATTGTAACACTCATGCATTGAGCCGCATGTCTTGATATCATCAAGTACCATTTGGGAAAGCTTCGCAGCGAGTAAAGCGGGTTCTTTGTCAAAGCCGTAGTTAATCAATGCGATGATGTCCATATAATTCGCGTTAATCCAGATCGGACCCTGCCAGTTGGAATATGGTATTATCATTATCTGGTTGTTATAATCTGGATCTTGTCTCGAGACCGAGCGTATCCCGTAATCTGCAAGCATATAATCCCTATTCAATAAGTATTTCTCGATCATTGCACGGCCATCTTCCATCGGAAGTATTTTTTCGATGAGCGGAACGAAGTTGGAATATACTATTCGCTTTACAGGTTCACCATTATCCCGACGAATATTGAAAAAAGATTTGTCACCATTGAACCATAGATGTTTGAGCATAGCATACTTCAAGCTTTCCGCTTTCTTGTGATAATATTCAACATCAGAGCGGTAGCCTAATTTCTTCGCGATAAGTTCCATAGCTTCATATTCCCGGAGTTGAAAAGTGTTGATATCGCAACCGATGATTTCACTCCGATCTTTCTCGTTATTGCCGACCGCGGGATTATTGTCGGCACCCGACTGGACACCGATATCCCAATAGAAAAGATCGTAAGTAGAATCGAGTTCGGTCGTCTCGCGGTATAATATTACAGCCTTCAGCTTACTGTAAATTGGTTTGACCCAATCGAAATCACCGGTACGCTTCGAGACCAGGTAGGCGCCTTGAGAGAGGAACGGCTTCATCGCAAACTTTCCGAATATTGTCCTCGGCCCTTTCGTCGTTATGCATCCCGAGACATAGCCGTTCGAATCGACCGAATTGACAAAGTTGAGTACCCACCACTTAAGGTGTTTTGCGTTATCTTTGTCCTGGTTCATCAGGTGATTGCCGATGAAGAACCCGTCCCAATCCCACATCTGTTTGTAGAATCCTGCCGGTATCAGGTAATCATATTTGAGATAACCTTCCGCGGGCATTATCACCTTGGGCTGGAGCCGTGAGTATGCAGTGTCGATTTGTTGAAGCAATAATTTTAAACTATCGCCCGAATTCCGGCTCGTTTGTGCCATTGCAAAAGGAAATTTGGAATAAAAAAGAATAGCAAATAGCAAAATATGGGATTGAAAAGTGCGTCGTGAGTTCATATGTACCTCTCTACGAAATTTGGTTTGGCTTGCCAAGACAATCTCAGAAATGCAAATCGGAAGAGCAAACTATGCGCAAGAAAAGGCCTGACTATTTTGTGGCCATTTCTCGAACTTTATCAGCAATCCGTTTCATGACATTGCCAAGACTGTTCTCGACTTCCTCGTTCTTAAACCTAATTATATGAATACCGAGACTCTTAATCTCGTCTTCCCTCGCCTTGTCATATTCTCTTGCATCGACGGTCTCGTGGCCTGGACCATCGACCTCTATGATAAGTTTCGTTAGTGGCGAGTAAAAATCAACGACATATTTCCCGATGCTATATTGTCTCCTGAATTTATAGCCGGAAAATCTTCTGTTGCGTAAGACATTCCACAATCGAGCTTCTGGCGCTGTCTCGTTCTTCCGCAAAACTCGCCTGCGCTCTTTCATTTCCTTTTTATTGAAAATCTGGGTCATATCTGGATATCCAACCTCACCCTCAATCCCTCTCCTTCATAAGGAGAGGGACGCAGGGAGAGGTCAATTTCTTTATCCACTGTTGAGCAAAAAATCTCAGCGCAAATAAAATCTCCTCACCCTCAAACTATTGTCAGCGGCTATCACACATTTCATGTTAGAATTTGAGCATTCAAAGATGGAAAGCTTTCTAAGGATTCCTCGATCTTTTTCCTGTAATATTCAGACTAATAAAATACCATTAACCCTACTTCCATTGTCAAAAGGCTTTACTGCGTATTCAGTCCCTCCCACTCACAAAGCTTCCTTACGTACTCAGCCGACCCATCCCTCAACCACCCATCCATCTGAGCCGGCTCTTTTAATTGCTGACCGCGTTCACGCGAGACAACTATGTATGAACAATTCAGTTCCGGAAGAGTCGTCATGTCTCCCCACAACTTTTCATATTGGAGTGTCGGAAAAATATCCTCCTGTCCTTTGCCCCATCGTTTTTTCACATTCTTCAACGTAATGTATGTCGGCACACGTGAAGCAAGTCCGCGAACGGCATCTTTGACTTTCTCCTGATTTTCCAGTCCGCTGCGAACAAGCCCGAATATTGCTAACATCTGGTCGATGTCGATCCAGTATGTGGCGGAATTATAATAAGAGAGATTGAATTCATCCTCTTCGCGCGGCATTGCAAGCCCCTCGATCAATCGAAGTCTGCCATTGGCTTTTGCTAACCCGCCGCCCCGATCCTCCAGTCGCCGCGTAATGACTTCGACCGACATTCCAGCTTTGCTTTCAATATGCCGTCCTAAAACGCCGGGGTCAATATTGGCACCCATCGTATCGATATTATGGACGAGAAGAAATTTAATCTTTGGATATTTCCTGATGATCTGAGAAAGAACTCCGTTGCGGAAGAGGTTGGGTATTTCGTACCAATGTCCAACAGGATTTAGACATTGCAGCGGTAGGTTGTCCGTATAATCACTTGCCTCACCCGTTCGTTCAGCCCACTCCATCAACGATGCGTGCAAACTTTCAAGGACCTTCTGCGCCTGCTCGTCGAGCAGCTGTTGTGGCATCTCCAGCCAGGCAAATCGAAGATCCTGCACGGTCGGGATTAACCGCAATCCGACATTATTGCCTGGTGACAGATATGCGTTCTCCGTGTATCCATAATACTGTTCCCGTTCCAGATACTGTTTGATCGCATCATGAGTCAGATAACCCGTCGATATTACATGTGGGATCGCTGCTCCGAATTCTTTCATCGTTCTCCGGCTTTTTGCAAGGTGGGTCTCGATAAAAGTCCGGTGTGCACCGTCTATTCGGCAAAAAGGATTGAGAGCTTTGACCGTGCCTGCGCCTTTTGTCCAACGGCTCCCGGCGCCTGCGGCAAGAGTCAGAACCGCAACCATCCCGGATGCTATAGCGTCGGAACCGATCTCGCGATATTGAGAGGCTATATCCCCGATACCGTCAAACACATCTTCCTCGTTAACGTCCGTAATAGTGGTACTGATCGGCAGCCTGTTCTGCGCAAGCCCGATGCGTCCGACACGCAGGTCTGCTTTAATCTGCTCATGCTGAAGGCGGTCGAATCCATGTTGCCTCAGCAGATCGCCCAATGTCTGGTCGTGGGACGTTTCCATACTCCTCTCCGGCATAATGCGGTCGAGGATCTGCTGTAGCGCACCATTGAGTGCAGGATTGGTTCTGGAGACAGCGGAGAAATGTTCCAATTCAGAGCGCTGGTCGGCCGAAATCGTGCGCGGATCTCGCCGCAGGAGCGAAGGAACCATGAGTGTGTAGTAGCGTTGAGGCATCACATTTTTTTCATCTGTTAGTAGCTCAGCCGACGAGCCTTTTTCATTGATGGCAAAATCATAGATCACCGGTTCCATAGCGAACGGGATTCCGTGCTCGAAACGTTTCTTCTGGGCACTCATAATTTCCTGAAGCCGCTTTTCTGCCTCATGTTTCCGTGTCGGGCGGAAGAAGAATCCCATGCCGCCGCCGGACATTCCGCCCAACATCAAGAATCCCCAAAAGTCCTTTCCAAATTCTTTTTGGATCTGCGATATGATTGACTCAGTGTAGAGATTCGTCGCCCATGGAATGATTGACTGGATGGGACCAAAGAAATTAGCATGCGTGGAACCTCCAAGTGACTGAATGTTTCCATCCTCCAGTTGAGAAACGATCTGATCGAATAGCGTAAGCGCTTTCTTACGGCCATCCCATTCGGCTTTCGATCGAAGCAGATATCGCTCCGTTACCATCTCCAAAATCGGTCCAACATCCTGTGCCATGCCGCCATGGACGAGGACGAGACTTTCCTGAAGCTGCTGCCTGACATGAAGGGGCACCTCATCTTGAGTCAAAACTTTATGGCGCGGCAAGAGACAGCCGCGGCTAACGCCGAACTCGATCTCGTCTTCGGTGCTTCGTACTCCTTGTATCAATTTAATCCCCGGCCAAATGCCGCCAGAATCCTGCCAGCCACCACCGGATCCGCCAAGCCATTCGCCGAGAATTGCACGTGCGGCAATTATGCGACGTTCCATTTCTGTCAAAGAACCTGTAAGAGAAGAAGTTTGTCCTGTTGCTCGCATGCAAGCCGCAATCATCGAACCAAGCAAAGTAGTGGAGACCGCGAGTCGTGATCCTTTCGGAATTCCATTTACCTGGCTCACGATTTCGACTCCCAATCCATGACCTACAATTTTGGATAGGAGCTCCGAGAAAGGCTGGCTGATGCCCTCCATGCCGGAAGGAACGATTCCGGAGGCGATTACTGCGGCCTTCAGCAAGCCTAGATAATCGGCAGCAAAATCGAAAAACTGCGCAAAAGATGTAATCTCGGTAACCGCGCCTAAGTCTGCACTTACAAGCCGGATCACCGGATTATCGATAACCCTTAAGAAGACTTCTACAGGAGGGCGCGGAGTGAGTCCGGATTGATCCTGCACGGTAAGATCAATAGAAATATTGATGACACGCGCCCCTTCAGGATAATCCATGCCCAAAAAGAAAATGTCGCTCCAGCCGCTGTGAGACAAATCCATCCGTACCGGAGTTTGTTCGTGAAGAATTGGATAGAGCCCGTTCACTTTCCGAAGAAGAGCAGGGATAATATGCAGCGGATGGTCAGACACATGCCCGGTGCGGAACATCCACTGGTTTCCACGAACAGAGCGCACGCTCGCCCGCACCTGGTTTGCCAGCGTTTGGAAACCGAGACTTCGATATGCAGCAGCAAGTGCACTCGAGATGCCATCCTGGCACCCTTCCTTTTCCTGAATGAAAAGGAATCGCTGAATCGATTCTTCAAACCGTCGATTTAAAAGATCTTCATAACCATGAAACGGAATGAGACCGCGCCTAATAATTCCTTTCTTCCCCGGTATGTAGAAACGATGGATTGCATAGAGAAAGAATAACGATCTCACCTGTTCATACAAGTTGGAGCTCGAATGGCGAAAATCCTCAAGCGCGGAACATTCATTGAGCAGTTGCTCGAGTGAGGCTGATCGACAAAAGACGTCAAGAGATTGATCGCGAATTTCGGGATCTTTACATGTAATCAGAGTAACAAGCTTGCTCATCCCTTGTCCTTTTCACCCGAATTGCTTTCGCGCAACAGCATCATTTCCATGAGCATGGCAATCACATCATCACGGTCCTTTCCATTGAGTGCCAGAGCAAGCTGAGCGTTGAACAAGCCATACTTGACTCCAATGTTGTACCTTTGGTCATTCATTTCCAAAGCAAAATATTTCTCTTTCTGGGAAAGTTGCTGCAATGCATTTGAAATCGTAGAGAGCCGACCATCGGGCGAATCGCGAAGCTGTCGATCGAGGATTTCCATCACCATCGGCGTCAAGACATGAATTCCAAAGAAGCAGAGGTAGTGACCGGCGCGGAGACCCGGGACGAGAAGCTTCTGTTCGGCTTCGGTAGGAGTTGGTTTTTCAATGACAGTGTCAATCAAAAATATATCGTTTCTTCCGAGAATCCGTTTGCCGCCAATAGCACCGAAGTTGGGGAGAAGTCCTTCGCGTGTGGCCTGTACTGCTGACACCGCACATGATTCTGCCTCGGCCATTTTTACTACACGATGTGCGCTCCCTGTTTGCATCCTGCTGACGTAGAGATGATCTCCAATAAGATGGAGAAATGGTTCTCCTTTCGTGAATTCTTTTGCGCACCAAACAGCGTGACCGTATCCGCGGGGCTCATCCTGATAGACAAAAGATATTCGTCCGGAGTGATCTCCAGCAACGGATCGATAAGCAGTTTCATCCTCCGAGTGGATGACCATACAAATCTCGTCAACTCCGGATTGCGCGACTTCGTTTATGATTATACTCAGCACGGATTTTTGCTGACCATCACGGTCAATCAATGTCTGAAGCGGCAAATTCCGTTGTCCCTTCCCCGCGGCTGTAATAACTGCCTTTGTAATTTTCATGATATGTTCCTTCAACTCGAAAGCGTTTTTCGCGGAGCTATCTTGGTCGATTGGTTATTCGGATGCATCATCTCATTCGACGAAACGATAGGATCAACAGAAGTTGTTGTAAACCTCCGACATCTACAATCGTCGACAGCCCCACAACATCTAAATATACAGAACAATCCCTTACCGTGTCAAATACAACCAGAGCATCCTTTCTTAGCTAATAACTGAACGTCGCCCTTCACTCAAAATATTTCTATCTGCATCCCTTCCGGTCGTCTGAACTTATCCGTCGCAAGATTGAACTTCCCATTGCCGAGATGGTACCTCTTGCAGCTCGCGTAAAATAGCTGGCTGATTGCCTTTGCAGTTTCTCCTGTTCCCCTCATCCGTTCCTTGAATTCGCTGCTGTTCATTTTACCCCCCCGAACCTGTTTTATCCTGCTTAAGATCCGGTTCTCCCTTTCCGGGAATTCTCTCTTGATCCAATCGGCGAACAGATCCTTGACTGCATACGGAAGTCTCACCATTTGCATCCCTGCAAATTTCGCCCCCCTTAAAGAAACTTCCCGGAGGATCGACGGAATCTCTTCATCGGTCAACCCCGGAACCACGGGCGCAACGAGAACACCAACAGGGATCGAGTTCTTTGCAAGCATTTCAATCGCTTCAAGTTTCTTCGTGGGCGATGATGTTCTTGGCTCCATTTTCTTCGTCAGGTTCTGGTTCAAGCTCGTTACCGAAATTGCAACACTTACAAGGTCAAATTTAGCGAGCTCGGTAAGAATATCCAGGTCGCGCGTTATCATAAAATTCTTCGTCACAATTCCGACCGGGTTTCTGAATTCTAAAAATACTTCCAGACATCTGCGCGTCAGCTTTAGTTTTCTCTCGACCGGCTGGTAGCAATCCGTGTTTCCCGACATTGCCACGACCTGCGGTTCCCAGCTTTTCTTCATGAATGCTTGACGGAGGAGTTCGGGCGCGTTCTCCTTCACCATTATCTTCGTCTCGAAGTCGAGCCCCGCCGAGAAGCCCAGGAACTCATGTGACGGTCGGGCGTAGCAATAGATGCAGCCGTGCTCGCAGCCGCGGTACGGATTTATGCTGTAAGTGAAGCTTATGTCGGGACTATCATTCTTTGCGAGGGCGGTCCTGGAACTGTCGACGAAAAATTTTGTCTCGACTTTGCGCTCAACGCGGTCTTCATCGGGGAAAAACCGGTTATCATCGTCTGTCGGGACAATCGCGATTTCCTCAAACCTGTTTTGCGGATTGAAACCCGACGAGCGGCCCGATGTTTTTTGATTTCCCATTTCCTTCTCTTCTCCCTCCAGAAACCTTCGGAGATGTTAACCAACCCGACACCGCAAAGAGTTCCTTACTCTTTGAAAGGATTATATTATAAAGTTAAATTTACAAATGGATATTTACTATGCCCCATATTTCGTTCGCCCAATTTTCCCGGACGGTATTTAATTATAGATAAAAATCCGAAGGCTTCCTTCGGGAAGGAGAACTGATGATTAAAAAATTCTTTGTGCTGGCACTCTTGATAATTTCGACGAACTCTCCAGCACACTCTCAGCCGAAACTCTTAGTGGCAGATAAAAGCATAATTGACGTTGGGACTGTTTACAACACCGGCAGTCACGTCGTTGAAACTTTTCAAATCGTAAATGCAGGCGATCAACCGCTACGTATCAATAATGTAAGAACGAGCTGCGGCTGCACTATCGCTCTTCTTTCAGACAGCCTCGTAAATCCGGGACGTACATCGAAAATAAAAGTTGATTTCAACCCAAACGGCTACAGCGGTGATGTCGTAAAATATATTTATGTAATGAGCAACGATCCTACAAAACAGATGACGACTCTACAACTCAAAATGCACATTTCATATGCGATTGAATCTAAACCGAATTTTATCCTGTTCCAAAACGCCAAAACAGGAAAACCCGACACCACGTCGATCACTCTGACTAATACCTCGAACGAAGTTATCAAAATTACGGGAGTCGAAACTAATTCCAAAGTCGTATTCGCTCACTTTGACGCTGTATCGATAAAGCCTGGCGAAAGTACTCACCTCGATTTATACCTGGTTGGAGAGAAGGCGGGTGCGGTGGCTGGTGAAATAATAATCAAAACGACAAGTAATCTTCAGCCGACCCTTGCTGTAAGATATTACGGAGGTGTGAACTAGGACGAGAGCATCGTACTATTGCGAAAGGTATTGCTGCCAGTTATCGTCATGAATTTCATTGCGCTCGGTTGAGTTAACGAGCGAGTAATCACCGAACCCCGTCCTGTCAATAAAGTCGAAAGAGACTCCTCCTTCAAGAGAATCATAGGACCATATCTCATAAGGTTTGGAATCGGTTTCGTTTGGATGTCTGTCGATCTCGTCCGGATTACCGTACATTATATAGACTCTGCCGCGGTCTGTCTGCCATCCTTCTCTCGTCCCTGCCCTGAAATTTTCGTTAGCATACGCAACTCGTTTGATATAATCCGTCCTTCCCACATTATTCTTCGAAGGCGCATCAAGGTCTCGATTCCTCCAGAAATCATAAAGGAATTGACGTTTAGGACCAATACCACTTAACCTTTCGTATTGGTTCTTTTCGGAAGAAGTGGCTATATAACCGGCTTCCGCGAATTCCTTATCAAGTTGTTGTTCTTGCATCATGCCGAAGACACTCGACATGACCGCGCCGCTTGTAATGTTGGAATCAGGAATCTCCGGGGTTCCCAGACTGGGATTATAGATGAAAAACTTTTTTGATGCGGAGGTATATAAATTTGCAGCTGAATCAATCAGGGAATAGACAAGCGTGTAAGACCCCGTTTTAAGGTCCGACCCGTTGACCGTTCCGACCTCTACACTCGAACTGCCGAACTTTTTTCGGGATCGGTAGGCGCTCTTGCGGACTTGTCCGAAACTATCGCGAATTTCATAGCCCGCAGTGAATAGACTGTCAGTCTTTATCTCTGGGATGTTGTACACCTCGAGGTAATAATAAATTATCGGCATACCCAGTCCGTATGTTGACGTCGGATTCGGGACCACATTGTACGTGTTCTTATAAAAAATACCCACGTTCTCGGCCGGAGTGATAGTCGAACAAAGTTCTATTTCACTTAACTCAAACTTTTGAGTATCATAACCCGGGATAGAAAAATCTGCCGCCAGGCGGTCGTTATTCAGAGAATCGTTTACTTCTTTAATCTTCACAATCAATCTATATTTGCCCGGCGGGATAACGAAATCTATTTTGCCAACGAGATCCTGTTGAATGGATTTCGCTGTCGTATCAGGGACCGTCACCGGTACTTCCCAGATTTGCTTCCTCACCGTGGAATCTGAGTTGACCGACAGGATGGAGGCATTGAAAAGGAGCGAGTCGGAGAACGAGAATTCACCCGCGGAGTCCTTTGCTGGAACACGTACGAAATGCAGTGAACTGCTGCTGAAACTATAATAAAGCTCTGTGTAAGTCCTTATTGAATCGTATCTGAAAGTCGCATAGTCAAAATGCAGGTTCAATCTCTGTGCTTGAACAGGTTGCAAGGTGAGAACTGAAGCTAAAAGACAAAGGGACAAAGTTTTCAAGATTAAGATTGATCTCATAATATTTAATATAATGTAATCCGCCGCCGAAATAAAATTCGGGACAATCCGCCCTTTTTTACATCAACCCATTTTTCTTGATGACATCTTTGGCAATTACCAACCGTTGGATTTCATTTGTCCCTTCGAAAATGCGGTTGATTCTCGAGTCGCGATAGAATCTTTCTATCGGCATTTCGCGAGAGTATCCCATCCCACCATGAATCTGGACTGCGCAATCAGCAACAAAATCAAGAGTCTCGGAACAAAATAGCTTCACAATGGCAGATTGCCTCGAGATTGATTTTCCTTCTTCATATGCAGCTGCCGTGCGATAAACAATCGACTCCATGCAATAAATACGGGTCGCCATGTCTGCCAGCATCCATTGAATTGCTTCGAAGTTTGCTATGGCAGAATCGAATTGGCGTCTCTCCTTCGCATATTTCGTCGAAAGCTCGAGTAATTCCTTCGCGGCTCCCGTGCATGCGGCCCCGAGGCCGAGTCTTCCTGCGTCGAGAGTCTTCATTGCAACCAGAAATCCCCTGCCATCCTGACCGATTATATTCTCAGCCGGCACGTGGACGTTCTCCAGAGTAATGGGAGCAGTAATACTTCCGCGAATCCCCATCTTCTTTTCTGCAGGGCCGGCTTGATATCCAGGCCATTTGGTTTCCACAACAAATCCCGTGATACCGCGTTCTGTCCTGGCAAAAAGAGAAACCACGTCTGCGATCGAGCCGTTCGTGATCCACATCTTATCACCGTTCAATACCCAATCTTTGCCGTCAAAGACTGCTCGTGTCCGGAGATTAAAAGAATCGGAACCGGCGAGGACCTCCGTCAGTGCAAAAGCTCCGATCATTTTTCCTTCGGCTAAAGGCACCAGGTATTTCTTTTTCAGTTCTTCTGAGCCGCCGATGTAGATAGCGTTTGAACCGATCGACTGATGAGCGCCAACAAATGTCGCTGTTGACAGACAAGCGCGGGCAATTTCTTCCTGCATCAAACAATAGCCGACTTCACCGAACCCGCTTCCACCATATTCCGGCGGAAAGGCAACGCCGAGAAATCCGAGATCGCGCAACTTACCAATAATATCGTCGGGAATTTTTTCGTCACGGTCTATTTCCTGCGCCCGCGGTTTCAACTCCGAGTTCACGAAGTCGCGAACCGTTTCTCTTAACATTTTTTGTTCTTCGGTAAATTCAATATCGTGCATACAGCCTCCCTTATGGAAAAATTAAATAAACACCAAAATGGAATTAACTCCCCGAACTAAATCAGGATCCCTGTTTCTGGCCGACGTAACTCACTATATCTTCGCCTCCGTCGACACCGATGACGTTTCCGGAAATCCAATATGCGTTTTCGTCGGAAAGCAAGGCAATAGCTTTCGCGACATCTTCCGGAGTTGTCAGCCTGCCGCCGGGATTCTTTGACTGTGCTACATGGAGCATCTCATTATTACCCGGAATTTTCCTCAACGCCGGCGTATCTGTGACACCCGCCATAATCGCATTAGCAGTAATACCATGCGGCCCGAGTTCAACCGAGAGCTGGCGGATATGAGATTCCAGTGACGCTTTAGCAGCGGAGACCGCGCCGTAAAATGGAATTGCAGTGTGACCACCTGAACTGGTCATCGCGAAAATCTTGCCGCCTTTCTTCATCAAATTCCGTATCATCAGTCCCTGTGTCCAATAAACCAGGGAGTGTGCCATCACATCAAGCGTCATTTCCATTTGTGCCTTGCTGACGATCTCCTCCGTGGATTTGCCGATAAATTGTTTCAATGTTCCAAATGCCAACGAATGAAGAAGCACATGTACGTTCGAACCCGGATCTTTTGAGAACTGTTCCCCGATCTCATCAAGGACTTCATCCTGTTTAATCGGATCCGCGGCATTAATATTAAAAAAAACCGCCTGGCTGCCGGCGTGCTTGATCTCTTTTATGATTTGCTGCACGGCGGGCATAGTTCCCGCGCGATCCAAGTGCACACCGAAAATATTCATACCATGTTTAGCAAGCTCGACTGCAGTCGCGCCGCCGAAGCCGCTAGAAGCACCTAGGATAAGAGCCCAATCGGTAGGCTTGAATCGTAAATCCTGTTTCATCTGTTACCGCTTCTCCTTCTTAAGAATCTATGAGCCGAATTTATAATGCTTTTATAAGCAAACTCATTCATTTCAGCGTATAAGATAGATGATAACCACGGAAAGTCAAATCCACGGGAACAAAATAATAGTACGCTGTCCGCTCCGGGGAATATATTCGGAGTTCACAGAAGATAATCTTCCGGAAAAGAGGTTTTTACTTCAAGGCTCTAGAGTATTCCGATGTTCCGGGTAAAAAGGTCTTTAAGTTCCTCAACCATTGGGACGTAACCGGCAAGAACCACTTTCCCATTTATTACGAGGCCCGGTGTTTTATTTATGCCATAGTGGGAAATCTCTTCGATGTCTTGCACCTCTCGAATTTCCAATGGCATCTTTAATTCTTCTGCTGCTTGCATTGCGCGGTGTTCTAAAGTTTTACAGTTTGAACATCCCGCGCCGAGAACTTTGATAAGCATTCTTCAGTCCCTGCTTTCGATTCCGAAATTTTGTCTGAATTAGTCAACCGAGAAAACATATTCTCGTTACTGACAGAGTCCCAAAGGAACTCTTCTCATTTCGCTATCATTGCTCATTCGTTCGCCGCCTGACGATGAAGTCTAACGTTGCCGAGCTTTACGAAACGCATACAGTGCACAACTTTCCGAAAACTCGACTTTTCATGGTTTATGCAGACAAAATGTAATCGCATTCGCGAAAGAATTCAATACTTTTATTACATCTAATGTCTTATAAATGTGCCTTGATGAACAACACGTAAATTGATTTTCTAACGGGGCACGGTTATATTTTTTTCTTGAAGCGGCAAAGTCTCTGTCAAGAACTTTCGGGGGCCATTATGAAGCCCCGGGAGGCATCGACAGATTTAAGGCCTCGCTGGACGGAATTAACAGGTCGGTATAGCAGGTTTCATATCGGACGTTTCGCGAAGGTTGCCGCCCACTAGATTCTTGATATAGTTTTAAAATTTGATCGAGAGGAAGCTATCCTAAGATGCCAATAATGACAAGAATGCGGGACAACATGCCCGCTATACTAATCGGGCTCGCAGTCCTTTTTATTGCCATGATCGTTTTTGAATGGGGCATGGGCATAACGAATCGCGGAGGCGGGCAATACACGAGTTCCGCAGTCGGGAAAGTAAATGGTGAGGAAATAACTTACCAGCAATTTGAAAAGGTCCTTCAGAATGCGGTGGACGAATACAAGACAAACTCGAAACAGGATCCAGATGACCAGACGATGGACCAATTACGTGACCAAGTGTGGAAAGGACTGGTAAACCAAATTCTTATTGAGCAAACCGCTAAGAAGTTAGGAATTGTTGTCACAGACCAGGAAATAGTAGATTGGGTCACGAACAACCCCGAATCTTTACCGGACATGATTAAAAGAAATTTCGAGGATTCAACCGGGCAAGTCAATCATCAAATCCTTGAAGAGGCTCTTTCATCGGACCGCCCGGAGGTTCAACAGTTCTGGAAAAGTGTACAGGAGTATCTGAAGGAACAGCGGCTTCAGGAAAAAATAACGAGCCGTCTCTACGGGGCGATAAGAATTCCGGAAAGCACGCTCCAGATGCAATTCGCGCAGACAAGCGAAAAATTTGATGCTGGATATCTTCTTTTTCCTCCTTCACAGTTATATCCGGACTCCAGCATTAAAGTGACCGACTCCGAAATAAAGGATTATTATTCTTCACATCAGGAAGATTACAGGACTCAGCCGACGCGAAGACTTAAGACCGTCATATTCCCCATTGTGTCGTCGGCCGGAGACAGTTCTGAGGTGAAGACCGAGATGGATCGTGTGGCTTCCCTCGCCAAGAGCGGCACCGATTTCCTCGAGCTCGTCAAAGAGTATTCCGAGACTCCTTACGATGACAAATTCGTAGGCCATGGCCAAATGGATCCACAGGTTGAAGAGAATGTCTTTGCAGCAAAAAAGGGAGACATTGTCGGACCGATCTCTGCCTCAGATGGTTATCATTTAATAAAAATTATCGACGAGGAGCAGGGTAAAGACCAGTACATCCACGCCGCACATATTCTCATACCAATGAGTCCCGGAACCGATTCAGCCGTTACCTATAAGGAAGCCCAGAGCGTTTTGAAACAGGCAAGATCCGGTGCCGACTTCGGATCGCTGGCACGCCAGTATTCGCAGGACCCGGGCTCTGCTTCTCGAGGAGGCGACTTAGGATGGTTCGGAAAAGGGATGATGGTTAAGCCGTTCGAAGACGCGTGTTCCAGGGCTGCCGTTGGACAGATCGTTGGCCCGGTCAGGACTCAATTCGGATTACATATTATTAAAGTCCTCGGCAAAGATTCCCGCGAAATCAAGATTGCGGATATCAAAATGAGCATCAAGGTTTCACAGCAAACGAGAGACGATTTGAAACAGCATGCCGAAGACTTCATTTACATCGCGAAGCAAGACGGTTTTGACAAAGCTGCCGCAACCATGGCACTTACTGTTAGACAAACGCCGCCTTTTCCAAAAGGTCAATTCATACCAACCATCGGAAGCAACGAAGAAGTCATGAACTGGGCCTACAGCGGATCACTCGGCAACATCAGTGATGTGACGACACTTAACCAGGGTTATGCTGTTTTCATGATCAGTGAGATAAAAGATGCAGGCACCACTCCACTTGATCAGGTTTCTGGTCAGATCAAATCAATAATCAGGAGCCAGAAGCAATTCAACCTGGCCGAAAACTATGCCGATCAAATGAAGCAAAAACTTCCTGCAAACGATAGTCTTGCCCAGCTTCAGCAGTTCGATTCGCGGCTGAGATACGGAACAACAGGGACTTTTACTCCAACAGGTTACATACCCACAATCGGGCGAGATTTTAATTTTGTAACGATAGTCAAAAACCTCCATCTTGGCGAAATCTCCAAACCTTTCAAAGGGGCAAATGGAGTGTACATTGTGCAGCTCCTGAGTTCGACAGGATTCGATTCAACTGCATACAAGATTCAAAGGATTTCGATAATGCAGAATCTTATGCAGCAGGCAAAGCAAAGAATTGTAAGCGATTGGATCCAGCAGATCACGGCAAGCGCATCTATCGAAGATAATCGGTCAAAAATATTTAGGTAAGATTATTTGTGCGAAAGCTTCTGCCGATAGGGTTAATTATTCTTTTCTCTATCGCAGAAGCACAAGCACAGGCTGATGAGTCCTTCGAAGCGAACAGGATTCAAATCGAAGGATTCATCGACTACACAACTTCTGCCCGCATTTATCCTGCCTCACGAGATGCCGACCCTTCCATAAACAGCGATTATAATTCGTTCAGTGGTTTCCTCACGCCGGGTGGAGATATAAGAATCGTTCTCAGCCGATCAAACGCCGTCGGAGTGACGATACAATACCTGAAAACGCAACAGACGATCTATAATATTTACGGATACAATCAGACCGGTCAGTATGTGGGCGTTCCTGTTAATGACGGCTTTTCCTTTTGGACTTTGGAGTTAAACGGCTACTTCAACATTCCAATATTAGGAGATAGATGGAACATCTACTTAGGAGGTGGCCCGGCGTTATATTTCGGGAAGCGGAATTTACAGATAGGAAATGCCGAGGCAGTAACCCCTTTAGTCACAACCGGAGGAATTCAAGTCAGTGCCGGAGTTACATTTAAGTTTGCCGAACATATCGGGATTCGCTCTGAGATGAAATTCAGGTCACCGGAGTTCAATACCACTTCTTCATTCAACTCGCTTTCAACAATCTTTAATGGATTGGAAGTCTCTCTACCCAAGACTCAATACGGAAAAGTGAATATAGACGGGGATGATTTTACACTTGGATTGTTCTTCGAGTTATAAAACGGACCGCTTACCTGATTGCATCAGGGAGGCGCACTATCGAACTATCGTTTGATCCCGCATCGCGCCGACTGAAATCAGGCTCAACTTTGTGCCGAGATAGTTTTCAATGAAGTCAATGTAAGATTTGCAATTTTGCGGTAGGTCCGAGAGTTTCTTCGCTCCTGAAATTTTCGATTTCCATCCGGGCAGCGTTTCATACACCGGCTCGATGTCTTCTATGGTACAGAGATCGAGAGGAAAAGACTTCAATGCCTTCCCTTCATAATTATATCCGACGCAAATTTTTATCTCGTCGAATTCATCAAGCACATCTAACTTCGTTAACGCGATCTCTCCGATTCCGTTTATCATGACGGAATACTTTAAGCTGAAAAGGTCCAGCCAGCCGCAGCGCCGCGGCCTTCCTGTCGTAGCGCCAAACTCAGAGCCCGTTTTTCTCAAGCGCTCTCCGACTTCATTAACCTGTTCCGTCGGGAAGGGGCCGTTCCCTACCCTTGTCGTATAAGCCTTCACGATTCCGATAATTGAATCGACTGCTGTCGGCGGTATGCCAAGACCGGTGCAGGCGCCGCCGCTCGTCGGATTCGAGGATGTAACGTAAGGATAAGTTCCGAAGTCCACATCCAGCATTGCACCCTGGGCGCCTTCGGCAAGTACCTTCTTCCCCTCCTTCAGCTCCTGGTTCAAATAAAGAGAAGTATCTTTTATGAATTCGTCCAGTCTCTCGTCGTAATGGAGATAAGTATCCACTATCTCTTCGACGTTTATCTCGGATGAGTTATAGATTTTGCTCAAGAGTTGGTTCTTATCTTCGATATTGGATCTGATCTTTTTCACGAGCACGTCCCGGTGAAGCAAATCCACAATCTTGATCCCTGTACGAGCAAACTTATCTATGTAAGCCGGCCCGATTCCCCGTCCTGTTGTCCCGATTTTCGACGAACCCTGCTCTTTCAACGAGTCAATTAACTTATGATATGGCATAATTAAATGAGCATTATGGGAAATGAGGAGCCTTCCGCGGACATTTATGTTAAGCGATTCAAGAAACTTTACCTCGTCGAGAAACGCTTGCGGGTCAAGTACGACACCGTTCCCGATCACGCACACCACATTCGGATGCAGTATCCCGGACGGGATCAAATGGAGGATGTAAGTCTTGCCTTCGACGACGACCGTGTGTCCGGCATTCGCACCCCCCTGATAACGAGCGACTATATCGACGTCTTCACTCAAGAGGTCGACGATTTTCCCTTTGCCTTCATCGCCCCACTGGGCGCCCACAATAATTTTTACTGGCATGGCTTAGAAATTTCGGATTGTAAATGTTAAACGCTGGATCAGAATTTATTAATCTCCCCAGACACCCTGAATGAGAATTAAAAAATTAAAATTCATAATTTAAAATTTTATGATAGATTCTTTACAGCTTCGTCAATAGATTTGTAAGAATCAAAAATTTGGTTGAGCTTCGTAATTTTTAGAAGTTCAAGGACTTTGGAACTCGCATTGGCAATTTTCAAATCGCCCCCTGCCTGACGGACAGCATTCAAACTGGCGATCAATATTCCAAGCCCGCTGCTGTTTATATGTTCTACGGACTTCAGGTCAACAATAAACTTCTTGGTCCCGCCGCCGACCAATTTGTGAACCTCTTCGTTCAAAGTCATCGCGTCCGGTCCACCGACAATATTTCCCTCAATCTCGAAGAGAACTACGCCGTTCTTAAGCTCTTTTTGCCGCAACTTCATAACGTTTCTCAATTTCCAATACCGGTGATTGCGCCTGAGTTAAGCGCAAATCAACCTTTTTAACATAGACGTTGTAGTCAACCACAATCGCCGATGCAACATAAATGGAAGAATACGTTCCTGTGACCACTCCGATCAACATCGAGAACGCAAACCCTCTGGTCACTTCCCCGCCAAAAATCAGGAGGATAAGGAGCACTATGAAGGCAGTGCCGGAAGTGATAATCGTGCGGCTCAAAGTATCGTTGATACTGCGATTCATTACCCTGATTAGATTCTCGCCCTTATATAATTTTAAATTCTCTCTAATCCTATCGAAAATAACTACGGTGTCGTTCATGGAATACCCTACAAGCGTGAGGAACGCCGCGACCATCGTCTGGTTGATCTCAAGGTTCAGCCACGGCACAAGCCAACCGAAGATTCCCACCGCACCTAGAGTTATTAGAACATCATGGAACAACGCTATGACCGCACCGAGAGCATAGATGAACTGGAACCGAAACGAGACATAAATGAGGATTGCAATCAGGCTGTAGAATATTGCCATTACCGCATCCTGCCTCAGCTCCTGGCCTATCTTCGGTCCAATGGTGTTTGCTTGAAGGGACCGAATTTGCGTGTTCTGTAAAGAGCTTTTCAATTGGTTGATTATTTTGTCGGTGGGATCACCCTGATCGTTTGCTTTCACTCGAATCAAAAGCTGGGTTGCATCTCCAAAAGTCTTGATCTCAGCATCGCCAAAACCGATTTTGTCGAGCGACGAACGCACAGCACCGATGTTCGGAGCGGGGTTGAACTCGAGTGTCAACTCGGTTCCACCTTTGAAGTCTATTCCGTAATTCAGTCCGCGGATCGCAACGGTAATTAATCCGAGCAATATCAACGTCGATGAAACGGTGTACCAGATGTACCGCTTACCAATGAAATCGACACTTGTTCTAGGGAAAAAACGCATTTCTAATCTCTCAATCCTTAATTATCAATTTTGATTCCGTCATCATTGTATTCCGACGGGATAAGAAAATTAAATGTAAAATTCGAAACTCCGGCTCATCCAAAGTTTATATGAGTTGCGCCTCGTTGTATCATAAGATCAAAGATGACGCGAGTTATTATAATTGCACTAAAAAGACTTGCGACGATACCGATCATCAGCGTCAGCGCAAATCCCTGCACCGGCCCTGTTCCAAATTGATAAAGTATTGCACCTGTGAAGAGCGAAATTATATTAGCGTCAAAAATGGCGGAATATGCTTTCGAATATCCCTGATCAATTGCCGCCCTCAAAGTTTTACCGGTCGTAAGCTCTTCGCGAATACGTTCGTATATAAGCACGTTGGCATCCACCGCCACTGCGATGGTTAAGATCATGCCCGCAATGCCGGGCAGCGTCAATGTTGCATGGAAAGCAGCAAGAACTCCAAGGATAAATAGGATATTCAACAGGAGGGCAAAATCTGCCGCCGAACCGCCGGTACGATAGTAAAACAACATAAACAAGACTATAATGGCAAGTCCAATTGCGCCTGAAGTTACGCCATTCTTGATCGAGTCTTCGCCGAGAGAAGGTCCAACATTTCTTTCTTCAACGATGTCCACAGGAGCGGGAAGTGCGCCGGCCCGAAGCACAATTGCAAGCAGATTCGCTTCCTCGACATTTGCCATTCCTTCGATCTGGGAATTCCCACCGGTAATTTTACCATTGACAACAGGAGCTGAGTAAACCGCATTATCTAAAACAATAGCAATGCGTTTCTTTATGTTTGCTCCTGTAATTCGCGCCCAGTCACGTGCGCCGTCTGAACTCATTTTCATTTCGACGATAGGCTGGCTGGTCGTCGGGTCAATCCTTGCTTGGGCATCGGTCACAACACCGCCGGTCAGCTCCGCCTCTTTCTTCACCACGAAAAGCTCGTAATATTTTTGGCCCTTATCGGCTATCTGCGGCTTTGCGCTGAACAAGAACTGGAAATCGGTCGGAATAACCCTGGCGACATCTTCACGATTAATCAGCCGCATGAGCCTGTCCCGGTCATTCTCATCGACATAAGCATCACCGGTCTGCGAATTTATCCGAACGATCGCAAAGAACGGATGTTTGCGTGCAAATTGCTCCGCGGTCATATTCGAATCCGAAGCCGCGGAATCCGCAGGAGTCGAAAGAGTATCGGTCTTGCCCGCAAGAACATTGTCGATTGCTTGATAAACTTTCATAACAACGTCAGGCGGTTTGAGGAGCTTAAATTCGAGAAGAGCGGTTCCCTGAAGAAGCTGCCTGACCTCCGACTCGTTGCTAACGCCGGGAAGTTCTACAATAAATCTGGTGCTTCCCTGTTTTTGTATTGATGGCTCCGACACGCCATACTGGTCAACACGGTTTCTAACTATCTCCATAGCACGGTCAACAGCAGTTCTTGTCTGGTCACTGAGATAGGACATGACCTTGCTGTTATCATCCCTGATGTCTCCATAATAACGGCTGAGGCGGATACCCCGCTGATCGAATTGCTGCTTCAACAAATCGATAGGCGATGCTTCGCTTTGCTTTGCCTGAGCCGCAACCACTTGCATAATTTGCTCGAAAACCTGGTCTTTATTCTTCGCCATGTCGTCAAGCATCTTGACTATATTCACTTCCAGAACTATATGCATTCCGCCTTGCAAATCGAGACCGAGTTTTATCCTTTTCAACTTGGCATCGACGATGCTGTTGGCATTCACATCATAGTACTGAAGACTGTCCGCAGAAAAAGAAGATCTCAAGCTGTCAAGATAAGTGTGTTTCACCGAGTCCGGCATTTCCGGAAGCGGATGAGAATCAATATAATCCGCATACTTTACCTCGCCAGAAAGTTCTGCCAATTTCTTTTGGTACGTTGCGCTCTGATAAGTGGGGTAGAGATAATAGAGTGCAAGTGCAATTGCGGCAACAATTAGAATTATTTTAAAGCGATTCTTGCGCAAAAAGATCCTCCGGAATTTGAAATTATTAAAAAACCGCAGTTAATATATCATCCATTGGAGTGAAAATCAATTTATGGTAGGTGTGAAGACTGCATTTTTATCAAAATAAATCCGCTCCTTTTCTATGATGATCTCCTTTGCTTGCAATATTTCAGCAATCTCACTAAACCGGGAGATTATCGAGTAATTCAATTTCGCGTTGGAATTATTTAAGGACCACTAAATTCTAAGCACGAACATATAACCACCTCGCACAACGCTTCTGCGCAAGGCTGAACGCGCTTCCAGATTTGTGATCAGCGACCCCTAGAAAAGAAAGGTAATCTGCCGCTTCCCCGATACCGAAAGCTAAAGAGTGACAAGCAGCCGCGGACTCAAGCTGCTTGCCGGTGACAACTTAGAACCTGCGTCGGCCTCCACCGCCGCCGCCGCCGTTACCGCCACGTCTCGGTCCACCTCTACCACCACCACCGCCACCACCGCCTCTGCGGTCGTCAGTGCGTGGGCGAGCCTCGTTAACATTCAAAGCTCTTCCCTTCAACTCTTTGCCATTGAGACTGTTTATGGCGGAGTCAGCTTCTTCTTTCACCGGCATTTCCACAAATGCGAATCCACGATATTCACCGGTAAACTTGTCTTTAATGATGTTTACTGTCGAAACCTGACCGAATGCTGCGAAGGCTTCGCGCAATTCTTCCTCGCTCAAGTCTCTCGAAATGTTGCCTACATAGATGTTCATTACTACTCCTCAATTATTAGAAATCCACTCCCCAGCTTTCCTATTTAACGGGAAGTTAACTGGTAATGTTAAGCAATTTCCGACCGAATTTCAAACCAAATTAAAACAAATCTTTTCTTAACCGAACCGAGAAATGCTTAAGAAAAATTAACTCCACCTTGCCAGATTTTTCCACTTTTGGAATCCGGGACCACAAGTCCGATAAAATCCATAATTCAAGTGTATCTAAGGATTTTTCCCATTAAATTTCACAATGAAAAAGAAACCACACATTCTCATCTCGAATGACGACGGTATTGATGCAACAGGGCTTTATGTACTCTATAAGTCGCTTAAACGATTCGCAGAAGTCTCGGTAGTAGCGCCAAGCATTCAACAAAGCGCAGTTGGGCATGCCATAACCGTCAGGACTCCACTTAGAGCACACGAGTTCAGACGCGACGGTAAGTTATTCGGTTACGCGGTTGACGGAACACCTGCCGACTCAGTCAAACTCGCAATTCGGCGACTCCTCAAATCAAGACCGGATCTCGTCATCTCAGGAATAAACGACGGTCTCAATACTGCAGTAAATGTGATTTACTCGGGAACAGTCAGCGCCGCGACGGAAGGAACAATACTCGGCATTCCATCGATAGCCGTTTCAATCGAATATACTCAAAAGCCCGACTTCGAACCCGCTGCAAAGGTTGCCTCGGCAATTGCAAAGTTTGTTTACAAACACGGCATTCCCCGGGACACAATACTTAATATAAACGTGCCGGCAATTCCGGCAAAAGAAATAAAGGGGATCAAGTTTACTCGTCAGGGACGGTCAAGATGGGACGACAAATTTTATCAGCGAAAAGATCCGAAGAATAGAGATTATTTTTGGCTCGCGGGGGAAATGAGAATTTTGGACAAGGATGATGACGTTGACCAGGTTGCGCTTAAGTCGGGATATGTTTCCGTCACGCCTATTCATTTTGATCTTACCCATCATAAGTTCTTGGAGAAGATTCAAAGAGAATGGAACGGAAAACTCACTTTAAAATTTTGAGAAATGAAGTTTGTGCTTTATTATTGTCGACGTGATGTCTGAATTTGTTACTCGGCGATTCTGATCTCGTTTGTTATCTTTACTCCCGGCTTTAACGTGCCAGCAACCGAACAGTATTTATCCTGAGATAATGAAACGGCATGCTCCGCATCGGTTCTCTTAACATTTCCATGAATGATGTAGGTAATATGAATTTCGGTGAAAACCTTCGGCGGATCCTTAGCTCGTTCTCCGGTCACTTCTATCTCAAGCTTTGTCATCCCAGCCCTCTTCTTACTCAAGATTAACTCGACATCCATGGCCGTGCATCCGGCAAGTGCAATTAGGACAAGCTCCATTGGCCCTGTCCCCGCTCCACTGCCGTGCTCATTGACTGAGGTGTCAACCGGGACCCAATGGTTTGATTCGCCCTTGCCTAAATAAACATTCCCTTCAACTTGCTTCAGTTGTATTTTCATTTTTCTGCCAGGAGCTTTTTCACCAGGTCTTCAAAAACAGAAGCTTGTCGATAGCCTTCAAATCCTGCCCGGACATAACCTTTTTTGTCTATCACAAAGGTGGTAGGTATTCCTCTTATGCCCCCATAAGCTGAAACGACTTCTTCGGTGCCGAGAACAACGGGATAATTCATTCCGTGATCCTTCATGAAAGGTACGACATCCTTCAATCCGCCTTCATCTAAGGAAACTCCGAGCATTTGTAACCCATTTGATTTGTACTGGGAATAAAGTTTGATAAAATCCGGAATTTCCGCCTTGCACGGCGGGCACCATGTTGCCCAGAAGTCAAGGACAACCACTTTCCCTCTATAATCGGAAAGTCTTATGGCTTTTCCGTCCGTCGAAGTGAGAGTAAAATCGGGTGCAATTGATTTGTCTGTAGGAGTTCCAACGCCAGCAGTCTCGGCTGGAATTTCAGAAGCGGGAGACGCATTTGATGGTCTATTTAGATAAACCATGCCTACTACAATGGCCGCTAATACGACAACTATAATTTGAAGGTATTTTTCAAAAAAATTCTTTTGTTTTAAATTCCGTGCCATTGTGTTCTCCTCGGTCATTTTCTCCGGTCGATCCGGTTTTTCTTAGTTGGTTTCAAAGACTTTTCCAATCTTTTCAACGATAACTTTCTTAGGAACCGCTCCGATAATTCTGTCAACCATTTCTCCGCCGCGGAAGAAACCGAGCGTCGGTATGCTCAGAATATTATATTTTATTGCTATGTCCATATTTTCATCGGTGTTGACTTTGAAGACTTTGATCTTCCCGTCATATTCTTTTGCGATTTCTTCTACCAGTGGGGCAACCATCCTGCACGGTCCGCACCACGGAGCCCAGAAATCAACCAAGACCGGCGTAGTTGAATCTAAGACTTCGGGTTTGAAGCTGGTAGCTGATGCTTCAGTTATAGTTGACATTTCTTTTCCTTTCTATAGATTCCAGTTCCAATTGATTTGATGCAAAAATTCACAATGGGTTTCAAAATAACAACAACATACCGAGAAAAATAGTTTTATAGGCAAAATGGATTGCCAGGCCTCAGTCACATGCGGTAATGAGTGGTCTAACTGTTTAGCTGACTATTTTATGAGGCGATCTGTTTGAAAAATTGAGTCAACAGCCTAACTCCGACACCCGACCCTCCTTTAGGAGAGTAATCCGTCGAATCTTCAAGCATCGCCGTACCTGCTATATCAAGATGAACCCAAGGATAATCCCCTACAAACTTTTTCAAAAATAGAGCAGCGGTGATTGCTCCTGCCCAGCGACCACCGACATTTTTCACATCCGCAATATCGCTCTTAATCTGTTTTTCATATTCTTCATAGATCGGCATCTGCCAGACACGTTCGTACGTTTTCTCGCCAGCTTCCTTCAGTTGTGCCATTACCTCGTCGCTCGTTCCAAACATGCCTGTTGCATGCTGGCCAAGCGCTACGACGCACGCCCCGGTCAATGTCGCCAGATCAACTATTGCCTTCGGCATGTACCTCTGGGCGTAATAAAGTCCGTCGGATAAAATAATCCTTCCTTCGGCATCCGTGTTATCCACTTCAATCGTAATCCCGGACATCGTTGTCACAACGTCGCCGGGTTTATACGCTGAACCGCTTGGAAGGTTTTCAGTAGATGGCGCTATCCCAACAACATTGACGGGGATTCTTAGAGCAGAAATAGCTTGCATCGTTCCGATAACGGCAGCTGCGCCCGCCATGTCCATTTTCATCTCGCCCATTCCGGATGCAGGCTTGATTGAAATTCCGCCGCTGTCGAAAGTGATCCCCTTTCCGACGATGGCGTACCAATCCCTGCTCTTCTGGTTACCTTTGTATTCCAGGGTAATGAATCGCGGCGGCCGGGTGCTTCCTGAGTTAACCGCAAGAAGACCGCCCATTTTCAATTTTCTAATTTGTTTTTCATCAAGGATTCTCGCCTGGATATTATATTTTTTTGCCATGTTCGACGCAACATCTGCAAGCACTTCCGGATAGATTTCATTTGCCGGTGCATTAGACAGGTCGCGGGCTAAACATACGGCTTCACAAAGAATTTCTGCATCGCGGGCAGCTTTCTTTCCGATCGATGAACTTACATTTCCGAGCGCAACTATAATCGTCTCAATTCCTAATTTTTCTTTCTCCTGAGTTAAGTACTTGTCAAATCTATAATGACCAAGTTTAGCTCCCTCGACAATCGAGTGAACAGTTTCATAATCGCTCAATTGGTCAACCGTGGAATCGACCGCTGAAATGACGACGGACTTTGCTTTGGCGGATCTTGCCAATTTTATGCCGGCACTTGACGCTCGCCTTACCTTTTCATTCGTTAGTTGAGACCTGTCTCCGGTCCCGATTAGAAATACGACCCTGTAAATCCCTACAGAATATATTGCAATCTGTTGTCCCTTATCACCATCGAAATTACCCGCCTTTAACGCCGCTTCGACCTGTCTTTTGTGTTCGTCAAAAAGTGGACCGACCTTGTCATGATGATCACGTCCACCCTTCCCCTGCTCCATGTCGTCTTTAGTTACCAAAAGAACAAGGGCATCGGCCTTTACTTCCGTAGATTTCTTTTCCAGAAATTCTACTTTCATTTTTCCTCCAAACATTTTTATTTCGGTAAAATTTTTGCGGCGTCTTTCAATACTTTTTGAACCGTCTCCTCAAGATGAGCGTCAAACACTCTCGCCCCTGACGCATTCTTATGCCCCCCTCCGCCATAAAGCTTTGCCAGTTCGTTTACGGCAACATCGCCCTTAGACCGGAAGCTGATCTTGACGCCTTCGGGTAACTCCATAAAAAAAATTGAGACCAGGACTCCGGAAACTGCCCCGGCATAGTTTACAAATTGTTCAGTATCATCCGGAGTGACTCCATTTCTCTTCAGTTGCTCTTGGGTTATGGAGAAATAAGCTAATTTCCCGTCGTAGGCTAACTGAACGCTTGCAAGGACTTCACCAAGAAGTCTTGTCCTTCCGATTGAGTTCTTCTCATATAAATTGTTATAAACATAGCTTGGGTCGACGCCGATATCAAGAAGATGAGCCACAATGCGGTGGATATCTCCGTCAGTCCTTGGGAAACGAAATGAACCGGTGTCAGTCATGATCCCCGCATAGATTGCTTCGGCAATTCCTTTATCTAAAAGCATAGGATCGTAAGCCACCAGACACTTATAGACAATTTCTGCGGTCGCCGGAGAATCCAGATCTATGAGCTGGTAATCGACAAAATCTTGTGCCTCCAGGTGGTGATCAATTATGACTTTTTTGGCTTTGCTCTCAAGAAAATATTTTTCAAGGCTGCGGAGACGAGACGGATTATTCATGTCGACGGCAATTAACACATCGGTCTCAAGAATTGTTTCGCCGTTCTTCTCCGGGTCAAACTTCTTAATTTCATTATCATAGTCTATGAAAGCATGGTTTGCCGGCGTTTCACTATGGTTTAGTATCTCCGAATTCTTCCCGATCTTGTTTAAAAATCTGTTCAAGGCAAGTTCCGATCCGAGCCCATCGGCGTCAGGATTAACATGAGTTGTCAGGACAAACTTTGTGTTATCATCAATCAGCATCCTGAAAACATTAGCTATCTCTTTTACCGAAAGTACGGGGGATTTTATCATTCATTCTCCATTAAAAACTTGAAATATCTAGTGACATTTGAATTATCACAGTTGGCTTCGTTGCAGGAGCTTCTCACATTTATTTTTTGAGACGCTCATGCAGAGCGTTGAGGACAGTAAAATAAGAGGGGAGTCACATGACTCCCCAACTAGTTAGTTCGCCGAAACGACCCAGGTGTTTCCGGACTTTAGAAGTTTGTCGAGATTCCCGGAGCCTCGCTTCTTTGTAACGGATTCAATTTGCTCGCTCATCAGCTCCTCATAGCTTTTCCGATCGACCTGGTAGAAAACTCCCACCGGCGTCGGAAAGCCTGGCCTTTCACTAAAAGTCGCGAGAAGCACTGCGAGGTCGAGCGATGACTCATCGTAAACCAGAATATCGTTCACACTCCATTTGCCGTCTTTAAGTGAAACGACTTCCGGGGTGAAGACATTCAGTCTTATCCCCTTATCGTTCTCCCTGCCGAAAACTAACGGCTTACCATTTTCGAGATAAACTACATTGTCCGCTTTTGTTTCCTTTTCTGTGAGCAACTCGAACGCACCGTCGTTAAACACGTTGCAGTTCTGATAGATCTCTATGAACGATGTTCCCCGATGTTTCGCCGCCCTCAATAGAATCTGCTGAAGGTGCTTCGGGTCCCTGTCCATTGAACGTGCCACAAAAGTCCCTGCAGCACCGAGTGCCAACTGGACGGGATTAAACGGATAATCTATAGTCCCATATGGAGTAGATTTCGTTTTCTTCCCGAGTTCCGACGTCGGTGAATACTGTCCTTTTGTCAGACCGTAAATCTTATTATTGAACATCAGAATCTTCAGTCCGATGTTGCGGCGCAAAGCGTGTATAAAATGGTTCCCACCTATAGAAAGTGAGTCGCCATCGCCTGTCGCAACCCAGACGGTAAGGTCAGGATTTGCAGTTTTTACTCCGCTCGCAATTGCCGGCGCCCGCCCGTGTATTCCATGTACGCCATAGGCCTCCATGTAATAAGGAAAGCGGCTCGAACACCCGATACCTGAAATGAACACATGCTTTTCTCTCGGCACATCAAGTTCGGGCAAAATTCTTTGAACCTGAGCGAGTATGGAGTAGTCGCCGCATCCCGGGCACCACCTCACATCTTGATCGGATGAAAAATCCTTCGCAGTATATTTCTTAACCTGTACTTCACCGTTTCCACCAGTCGTAGCCATTATCTAACACCTCCTATAACATCTTTAATTGCTTTTTCTAATTCAGTCGATCGAAGAGGTAAACCTCTTACCCTGTTAAATTGAATAACAGGGATGAGAAATTCGCTCCTCAAAAGTTTCGCGAGCTGCCCTAAATTTATTTCGGGCACAAAAACTTGTTTAAAGTTTTTCAAGACATCCCCGAGATTTCTCGGGAACGGGTTCATATACCGAATGTGGGCATGAGATACTTTATGGTGCGTCTTCCGCAATCTTTCAACGGTTGACCGAACCGCACCGAAAGTTCCACCCCAGCTTACCACAAGAAGATCGCCGCTCTCCTCGCCATAAACCTCCTGCAACGGTATGTCCTTCTCGATCCCTTTCACTTTCTCAGCTCTCAAGTGTACCATGGCGTCATGATTGTCGGGATCGTAACTGACGTTGCCGGTAATGTTCTGCTTTTCGAGACCGCCGATCCTGTGTTCAAGGCCGGGCACCCCCGGAATTGCCCATGGCCTGACGTTATTTTCGTTCCTCGAATAGGGATTAAAGTTTTCCGGGTCGGTCCTGAAATGTACCGGTATTTCCGGAAGGTCTTTTGCATCGGGAACAAGCCACGGCTCGCTGCCGTTCGCGAGATATCCATCGGTAAGTAGATAAACAGGCGTCATATATTTCACGGCGATTCGTACCGCCTCGTAAGCCATGCCGAAGCATTCTGCGGGAGTTGCTGCGGCAATGACGGGAACAGGAGCTTCACCGTGTCGTCCATATATTACAAACAGCAAGTCTGCTTGTTCGGTTTTCGTCGGCAATCCCGTAGAGGGCCCGCCGCGCTGAACATCCACGATAACAAGCGGCAGTTCCAGCATGATGCCAAGGCTGATGGTTTCGGACTTCAATGCTGCGCCTGGACCGCTAGTCCCGGTGACTGCTAAATTCCCCGCATAGGAAGCACCGAGCGCAGCTCCTGCTGCGGCTATTTCATCTTCTGCCTGAAATGTCTTAACTCCAAAATTTTTGTATGCGGATAAATTATGCAGGATGTCGCTGGCGGGAGTAATCGGGTAGCTGGCATAATAAAGAGGTATTCCGGCTTTCTGCGACGCGGCGACCAAACCAAGTGCTGTCGCCTCGTTGCCAGTAATGTTCCTGTACAGACCCGGCTTTAACTGAGCTGGCTTGACATCGAACCTCGAAGCCACCGCCTCGGTAGTGTCACCGTAATAGTAACCGGCTTTCAATGCCTTAAGGTTTGCTTCAGCTATCTTCGGTTCCTTGCCGAACTTCTCCTGGATCCACCCTTCAGTCGATTCCATTGTGCGGGAGTACATCCAATACATCAAACCAAGCGCAAAAAAATTCTTGCAGCGGACCATCTCTTTTTGTGTAAGCCCGACTCCCTGCAACGCATTCAGGGTTAATTTTGTGATAGGAACATCGATCACCCGATAACTTGTAAGAGACCCGTCCGTTAACGGATTCGCTTTAAATCCGGCTAGCTCAAGATTTTTATCATCGAAAGAATCGGTATTGGCAAGTATCAATCCGCCGGGCTTCAAGTCTTTTAAGTGGACTTTCAAAGCTGCGGGATTCATGGCCACGAGGACATCGGGATGATCACCTGGAGTCAAAATATCCCAGCTTGAAAAGTGAAGTTGAAAACTTGATACGCCGAACAGTGTTCCGGCAGGAGCTCTGATCTCCGCGGGGTAGTCGGGAAGAGTGCTCAAATCATTTCCGGCAAGAGCTGTTGTATTTGTAAACTGCATTCCTGTCAACTGCATTCCATCACCCGAATCGCCTGCGAATCGAATCACTACATCATCTAATATCTCTGTCTTCTTACTCATTCATATTTCCTTTTGCTAATTGTTTTCATGATAACTCATTAAGAAACGGGAACCATTTCGCGAAATAACCCGAAAGAACGGTTAGATTATTCGTCATTATTAGAATACCAACTACTATTAACAAAACTCCGCCAGCTACTTCAACCCACCGGATGTATTTGTTGAATTTCCTGAAGAATCTAAGAAATGCGTTTATACTCAAACTCGTCACCAGAAATGGTATTCCTAATCCGAGCGAATAAACGGAAAGGAGCACAACGCCTTTCCCGATTGTATCTTGTTGCGCCGCAATTGCCAGTATCGCTGCCAGAACAGGGCCAATACAGGGCGTCCATCCAAAGGCAAATGCAAGTCCGGCAACAAATGAACCGAGGAAGCCAATCTTCTTATTCGAATGAAATTTCTTCTCATAATTAAGAAATTTTATCTTGAATAATCCGACCATATGAAGGCCGAAGATAATGATTATTCCACCGGCAATTTTTGAAAACAGATTTAATCTCTGTAGAAGGAACTGTCCGATTGTCGTGGCGGATGCGCCGAGGGCCACGAAGATAACCGAGAATCCAAGCACGAATAATATTGAGTTCAGTGTCACTTTTCTGAACAACTCTGGCCTGGCACTTTTTGTCATTTCATCGAAGCTGTAGCCGCTGATGAATGACAAATATCCCGGGACAATGGGAAGGACACACGGCGATATAAAGGAAATTAATCCGAATATAAATGCCGTGAGGATATTTACATTTTCCACTTGTCTCTCTTCATTAAGTTACATAGGTGCTTATAGCAGTTCAAGAATCTTTTACTTAATGAGATGTTAGGTGCGAACGTTAGGTTCAGTCCGCCCAAAATTTATTATTCCGACTGCTTCGTTACTGAAACATTTATTTCAGCGACGACTTGCTGATGAAGTTTTAGAGGAACTTTATAGCTTCCGAGTGACTTAATTGGTTCCGCAAGCTCGATGCGCCGGCGGTCGACCTCAAATCCCTTCTCAGCAAGTTTATCGGCAATCATCTGCGAAGTGACCGAGCCAAACAGCTTATCCTCTTCACCTGCCTGAACCGCAATCGCCACTTCAACACCGTTCAGTTTCTCAGCCAGGGTCTGGGCGTCATGTATCTCATGGTTCAGCTTTGCTTCGTAAGCCTTCTTCTCGTTCTCGATCATTTTCAAATAACCGGGGGCGTATGGATATGCAACCTTCTGCGGAATCAAAAAATTCCTCGCAAATCCGTCACGCACGTCGACGACTTTCCCGATTTCACCGAGTCCTTCGTAATTTTTTCTTAATACAACTTTCATATCAACTCCTAATAAAGGGGCAGCGCCCGGCAATCAGCAATTAACTCTCTGGAGACCGCCGGTTGATGACCGATATTTATTATCTGATTATATCCGAAACGAACGGCAGCAACGCAAGATGACGCGCGCGTTTGATCGCAAGCGCAAGCTGGCGTTGGTGTTTCGCGCAGGTTCCCGTTACCCGGCGTGGAATAATTTTTCCCTGCTCGGATGTAAACTTAATGAGACGCCTATCGTCTTTGTAATCGACGTAAACATCTCCGCTTTCGCAGAACCTGCAAACTTTTCTCTTCTTTATTTCTTTTACTGGTACCAATTTAATTACTCACTAATTTTGTGTCCGTTATTCTTAAGCAATTCTGATTCCTCATTCGACAGGAAACGGTCGAAAGAATCGTCGGTGAACGATGACGGCTCCTCCTCCGAGACCTGTGTCGACGGAATATCGGCAAGATGCCCGTGCTTGTTCAGGAATTGAATTCTTCTTGCCTTAATCTCAACGATCGAACGATTATGACCGTCGTCGGTCTTCCAATTCCTGCTCTGGAGCTCGCCGTCTATCAAAACGGCGTTCCCCTTTTTCAACCGATCACGGCAGCTATCCGCAAGTTTGTTCCACGCGACAATCCCGACATAGCAAACGTCTTCCTGCCACTGATTCCCGCTGTCGCGGAATTTTCTATTGGAAGCGACAGTAAAATTCACAACAGGAGTACCGTTTGTCGTATGACGGAACACCGGATCCTTTGTAAGGTTTCCGGCAATTACGACGCTATTCATCTCCGGCATCTTTAGATCAGCCATAAATCCTCCATCATAATTTATCAGTGCTCAATGATTTATTTTCCATCGTGATCTTTTTCAGCCATAGCAGTGGCAACGTCGGCCTGCTCGGTTTTTGATACGTGCTGGCGTCGGTATTTCTTCACACCTGCGCGCGCTTTCAACATATTCTTATCTACGACAACTGTGAGATGTCGGATGACATCTTCGTCGAGTTTGAACGCCTGCTCCAATTTGGAAACCATGTCGGTCGGCGACTTATGCAGCAACTGCACATAGAAGCCGGCGTTCTTTTTCCTGATTGTGTACGCAAGACGTCTTCTTCCCCAACGATCGGCAGTTTTTACCTCGCCGCCGTTCTTCGATATAAATTCCTGGTAACGCGTAATTACAGCCTCGACTTGACTATCTTCGAGATTGGAATTTACGATAAACGTTGTCTCATATTCTCGCGAAACGATATTCAGTTTATTTCACCTCCTTTGGTCAATTAGGCTGTTCACTGGTGAAGATGAACAACAGTTTAAAATGTACGGCGAACTTAAGCTCGCCTAATTTAATTAAATCTATTCATTGCAGTTTCCATTCCTTCGTTGATGAAGACAAATACCGCATCGGCGGCATTCTTCACCATTTTTTCTACTGCCGGAATCTCATCTGCGTCAAATTTAGAAAGAACAAAATCCACCATATCTCTGCCTGGCACGACGTCTTCGGTTCCAATACCGCATCTCAGACGCGGGAAACCATCATCATTCAAATGATAAACAACTGAATAAACACCGTTATGGCCGCCGTCACTGCCGCCTTTTCTCAATCGGAGCTTCGAGAGAGGGATATTAAAATCGTCGTACACAACCAACAAATCTTCAATCTGGATATCAAATCTATCCACAGCGTCTTTTACGGCAACCCCGCTGTTGTTCATGAAGGTCGTGGGTTTTATGAGAATGATCTCTTCTCCGGCGCGACTAATCTCGGCAAAGTAATATTCTCCCTTGCCCGGATAAAATCTTTTTCTGGATTTTGAGGAAATCTCATCGACGACCATGAAGCCGACATTGTGACGTGTCTCCTCATATTCACGACCCACATTCCCTAAACCTACGATCATTCTCTTTCCCAACATATATAATCCCTAATACGGATCAAGACTTTAAGCAACTGCTCATTCGCCCTTTTTCTTTTCCTTCTCTTTTCCTTTCTCCTTCGGTGCTTCTTCGGCTTCCTCACCCTCCTCAGCCTTCTTTGTCTTACCGATAACTTCAGGCTCGGTCGGTTCCTCAGTCGCTGCAGCAACCGCTTCGGGAGTTTCCTCCTTGATTGTCGGAGGCGGAACGACGGTCACGATCGCCGATTCAGGATTGTCGAGAATTTTTACCCCTTCTAATTTCACGTCCTTTATATGAACCGAATCTGTAATGCCCAGCTCATCAATATTGATCTCGATCTGTTCGGGGACTTGCTCCGGGTCGCATTGAATTTTAATTCTATGAATTGAATGTTGGACTATGCCTCCGTCTTTCAACCCTTTGGGAGTACCAATAAGCCGGACGGGCACTTGCACTGTTATTTTCTGTCCCTCTCTGATTCCATGAAGATCGAAATGCAGAATATTACCAACGACGGGGTCAACTTGTACATCGTTTAAAATTGCCCTGCGTTCGGTTCCATCCTGAAATTTTACCCTTATGAGATGGGTCGCATGCGAGGTTGCAAGACCGCGAACCGGTGCTTCATCGGCCTGGACCACCACATTTTCGTTTCCAAGATAGAATACTCCTGGAACTTTTTTCTCAGCAAAGAGTCTCTTCGATCTCTTGCCCATCAAAGTCCTTTTCTCGACATTCAAAACAACTTCTTCCATCGTTTCCTCTACTTAATTTCAAATAATGAACTAATTGACTCATTTTGGTAAGTTCTTCTGATCGCCTCGGCAAAAAGCCTCGCGACAGACCTTACTTCAATTTTTTCTGATTCATGTTTTAACGGTACCGTATCACTGACAATAAGTTTCTTAATCGGACTGCCGTTGATTTTTTCAAATGCGTTTCCGCTGAAGATCGGGTGCGTGCAGGCTCCGTAAACATCAATTGCACCGGCAGCCTTCAGTGCATTGACTCCCGCAACGAAAGTCCCGCCCGTGTCGATGAGGTCATCAACTATCAACACGTTCTTACCCTTCACATCTCCGATAATATTCACAACTTCAGCAATGTTTGCCTTCGGTCTGCGTTTGTCTATTAGAACAAGATCAGCTTCCAAACGTGTAGCATATGCTCTTGCGAATTTTATTCCGCCGACGTCGGGCGATACGACAACTAAGTTTGGTATCTTTAAATCTTTAATATATTTCACAAAAACCGCTGACGAGTACAAGTGATCTACCGGAATATCAAAGAAGCCCTGTATCTGCGCCGCGTGCAAATCCATAGTCAGGACACGTTCCGTACCGGCATGAGTCAGCAAATTGGCGATCAGCTTTGAAGAGATAGCGACTCTCGGCTGGTCTTTCCTGTCTTGACGAGCATATCCGAAATATGGGATTACCGCCGTGACTCTTGATGCCGACGCGCGCTTGGCTGCATCGATCATGATGAGGAGCTCCATCAAATTCTCTGCGGGCGGAAAAGTGCTCTGTATAATAAACACATCTGCACCGCGGATATTGTCGGAATATTTCACCCAGATTTCGCCGTCACTGAAATTGACGATCTCCCTTTCTCCGAGAGGCTCGCCTATTTCACGCGCAATTTTCTCCGCGAGAGAAATATTGCTGCGACCGGAAAATATTTTTATGCCGTCCATTATGGATTACGATTCTCTTTCATTCAACAAGGATTCTCAGCAGTCGGAGAATTCGGATATCGACGAAATTAAAATTTCGTCGGATTGCCTTGCCGCTCAGATAATCCGATCTCAGATTTGTTAAATATATGTTCAAACTAACTCAAAGCTGGGGCGGCAGGATTCGAACCTACGAGTGGCGGCTCCAAAGGCCGCTGCCTTACCACTTGGCTACGCCCCAATCTCTCAATTTAGAAAAAATTGCGACGCCTGGGATATGCCAAGCACACTTTTTTAATGCGTCGTGGCATAAAATATAGTTGTCCAATGGGACAAAATCAAAGGAGAAAAAAGCCCGTAACGCTTGGTATTGGAATTCAACAGCATGGCATCTTGAGAAACGATCCGGCAAAAGCTCCTGTTTTCTTCAAATATGACGACTGGACGGAGAATTTGATTTCAGCTGGGTCATTTTCTGGAGGATGAATAGAAATACCCCGTTCCACTTTTATATTTTGTAGTGCATCACAGGGCAATTATCACCTTTAAAGCGCACAGTCGCAGACTTTTCGGAAAATGGGAACACCTTGAGGAAAATCAGGAGAATTGTGGGCAGAGCATCAATGAAGGCGGAACTGACCTTATCAGTTCCGGTTCATATATTTAACCAGTAGGTAAACTTGAGGAGGAAAATATTGTCCGGACGTGCAGATACTAGGCTGCTCAAGTCACGGTTTATTTCCATGAAACCGGGGAATTGTGTGTCGGTTCTGTTCTGTGTCCACACAAGATACAAGGTCGAACCGGGCGTATATTCCCATCTCAATATCGCATCTCCGCGCAAGGATTTGAAATTGAAATTCGGATCGGAAAAAGTAAACGGGGTTCTCTGTCCGCCGGGATCGACTTGATATGTACCATCATCTTCCGTAATCGTAGTGCCGCCACGGCCGTAAAAGTTGAAGTCGTACGATCTTGGCTTCGCAAGCTCTTTGTAATTACGATAATTTCCGGCTGAAATAAGCGGCTGGGCATAAAGCTGGAGACTTAGCTGTGGAGTGAATGTCCAATTAAGACGAATGTTTGCTGACAAAGTCTTTTGGCTCAAAGTTGCAAACACATATCGTTCTCCGAAAGTGTTCACTGCAGTGGGATCTACAAAATTTCCAACCCATTGAGCATCCCAATTCGATTGCTCATAAGATGGACCAAAGCTTAGAGAAACATTAGGCTTTGGTATCCATTGAATGCCGACGGTATAGGTTACATCATGGTCGCCCGTTTGATAATTCAGAGGATGCACTTCAGCATTTAAGACCCATACCCGTCTATCATCTGAGCTAAATTGGACATCGGTTTCCCATCCCGGCAGGTTCAGCATTCTAGGTCCGCCGCGGGTAGAGAAATCAGTCACACTCTGCGGATTATAGGCAAAGAAGGCAAAAATAGAATAGTAATTTAAAAACGTTATGTGCCCCTGCGTGAAATAGCCGCTCCACGTTAGTTCACCGCCATAATCATAACTCCTGAACAAAGCAACGTAGAGTGCTGCGGATCGAGCAAACGTGCCGGGCTCAGTCCACTGATAGCCCACTACTCCATGGCCGTTCAGGATATCTCCAAACCACATGAACCCTAGATCATTCACATCGAATCTCGGATCGATAAATCCGAAGGCGGCGTTGACATAAAGATTCCCCTTTTGTTTGTTCAACGCAACTCTTCCGGCATATCCGGTCATTGATGTGGCATTACTATCCAGATGTAAGTAGCCGGCATCCGGACGCTGCAAATAATGCGGTTCGCCTTCTTCCAATGAAATCATTCTGTTCCTGTCTCCCCTCGCCTGGCTCATTCCAATCCATCCGGTTAACGCCCATTCCTTATCACGGTCGAGAAATGCCCAGCCATCGGCAGCAACAGCGGCTTCACTACCATTAAGCTGGTCTCTTAATGTGTCCGCCTTGAAGGCGCGTTCCGACAGAGTCGAGATGAATCCAAAGCCCTCACTGCCGTTATTTATTTCTTTGCGGACTCTTGCGACGCCGTAGTATGTCAGCGGTTCAACCGGGTCAGAAAAAACATTTCCGGATTCATCTACCCGCGCGTTCACCGGTTCTGTCATGGCCTGAACCATACCGATAGTCCATCCATCACCGACGCGCCCCGTCAGTTTTGCTGCGCCAATTATCGGCGTACCGGCAGGCTCGTCAACGTAATCTGCGGAGGGCACACTCCCTTCCGGCGGACGACCTATTTTTCGACTGTAAAAAAACTGAGGACTTCCGAAATTGAAACTCCAGAAGTTATTAGCTCCCCCTGTCCGAAGTTGTTGAAAATGTCAGCGCCTTCGATAAAAAAAGGTCTGTTCTCATTATAATACGTGGGAATGGCGCTCAAGTTCACGACTGCCGGGTCGACTTCAACTTCACCGAAATCAGGATTCACTGTTCCATCAAGCGTTAGATTATTTCCTATCCCCATTTTGAAATCCCCTCCGATGACCGGAGTATATCTTGAGCCGCTATTGAACGGATCACCGGAATCGAGACTTAAATACTCGGCCTTGGTAGTAAAATATGGAAGTAATTCAATAGGCCGATGGGCATTAATGTCTCTTACCCCAATTATGTCAATAAATCGCGAAACAAATCCGCTCGAATTCTTCGGAGTAAAAACCACGTAATCATCTTCGTTATTCCGTCCGATGAACCTCTCAAAGTCGCCCCCCCCCAAACATATGAGCTGTCTCGCTCAAATCTTAATTGCGAAAATGGTATCCTCATCTCGGCAGTCCATCCGAGAGAATCGATGTTTACTTTTCCTTGCCAGACACCATCCCAGGTGTTGTCGCTCCAATCATCATTATATAGTACGCCGTCGCCAATCGTACCTGCAGCGTTGATTATAAAAAAAAATCCCGACCGATGATCATGATAAGAATCCACATAAAACCCGAAGTAATCCGATGAGACCTTGGTGTCTCTGCGGGCAAGTCGGGCAACAATCGAATCGGGAGCACTGTCATACATTCTCGCCGCCACATAAATCGCCTCATCATCATATGCTATCCAAACCTCGGTCCGCTGGCTTGGCTTCGTACCTTCGTTCGGATCTCGTTCCACGAACCTGCTAAATCCGGGGCGCTGCCAGACCGGCTCCGAGAGGATTCCATCAATTTTTATTTCGGAGTTGCTCCGGACAGCTTCTATACGAGTAGAGTCTTTCGTATCCGCCCTCGCCGCCGTACCAGAAAAAAGAAGGACTATATTTATCACGCCCCACAAGAATAGATGGACGGACTTCATTCACCTTCGCCCGATTTTAAAATTTTTATGCCGCCATTAACGGTTTCAGCATTAACATTGCCGTCGCCGCTGCCAATTTTTCCTTCAAGTGAATCTCCAAGTTTAACAAATGAATCCCTCTCGCTTCCTCTCGACGATGTTAATCCGAAATCATTCGAAATGTGTCCGTTGCTCGCATTCGCTTTGATCCTTGTACTCGCATTTGCGGGCAAGCTGACAACAATAGAGCCATTCACCGATCTTAATGTCTCATCCGACCCTGACCTCAATGAAGCAAACTCAGCTTCAATTTTGCCGTTAACGGTTTCCATTCGGCAATCATTTTTAATATCCGAAGCGCGTACAGTTCCATTTACTGTCGACGCATTAATCTTTCCTTCAACTCCAGAAATCTCTATATCTCCGTTGACGGTCCTTATTTTGTCAAGGTTGGCATCTTTAGGCACCGTGATGGTGTACTCCACCCACGGACCTTCTTCATTGTGAGTATTACTATTATGAGGATACTTGGTGTCTATGTTCACAAGATCACTCGATGTATCGATAAGAATCTCCAACTGATCCATCATATCTTTGTCGTCAGCTCGTTTCACGGCGTCAACTTCGACTTCGTTTTTATCCCAGACTTTTATTTGTACGCCTCCATTGACATTATTTAGCCTCACCGAGCCGCCGGACGATAGTCCATAAGTTTTATGAAACTCTTCAGTGATCCCATTTGCACGAGCATGAGCCTGGCTTGAACACATCGCAAGAAGAATGAATCCTGCAATAAATAATCTCTTGGCTTTCATGTAACCGTTCCTCCTTGTATTAGTCATTTTGAAAACGAACTCAGTTTCTTGATATATATGTTTCCGCCCGAAGTGTGAAGATATATCCGCTGGCCTCCACCGTTCAGAACAATCTCATCCCTCTCATTGCCGAACTCATGCGAGTTTTTATAAGCAACGACCGGGAAATCGGAGATTACTTCATTGTCATCTCCGCCGGAAATTTCCGCTTTTATGCTTGCCTTTGCATCGGGCGGGACATACAAATACACATCACCCCCACTGGATTCCACATTACTCTCTTCGTCTCCTCTGGGTGTAAAGCCAACCTTAATTGTTCCCCCTGCTGAAGATATATCTACCGAACCTGAAACACTTCTTACATCAACATCACCTCCGGAAGTGTTCGCGGTAATACGGCCATTTCCTGAAATCAGCGAAATGTCACCCCCCGACGTCGAGATACTGACGCTTCCACCAATTTTTCCGATGGTCATATCCCCGCTGGAGGTATTCGCATGAAGGTCGCCGCCGACTTTTTCAATATTAATATCCCCTCCGGATGTAGTAGCGTCAAGGTTCTTACCAACGTCTCCTACCGTAATGTCACCCCCCGATGTTGAAATCTCTAGATTATTTGCAGCGTGGTCGACCTGGATATCTCCACCGGACGTGGAAAGAGTAGCATCTTTTTCCAAATTGTGAACGACTATGTCCCCCCGGAAGTTTTGCCGTCAACGACACCATTAACATCGTCAATCTTGAGGTCTCCGCCGGAAGTTGAGAGTTTAACGTCTCCAATAAATTCTCCATTGACTCCGACATCACCTCCCGAAGTTGAAAGGTTGAGATTAAAATCCGTCGGTACGTAAAAAATGAACCTCAAATCACGATCATTCCCCGACCATCCCCCACGGGACCTATACAGGACGTTGATAGTGTTTCCGGCCTGGTCGGTTTCGACACGATCCGCATCTTCGCCGATGTTTTGAGCAACCATTTGAACCTGTAATTTGTCCCAAACCCTTATCTCGATGTCGCCCGCGCTCACCGATACTACTAACTGCCCACCTTTAGAGACAAAAAAATTCTTTTGCAGGTCTGACGGTTCTTTGCAAACTGCCACACTTGCAAAAACGAGAATTGCCGAAATGGAAGTAAAGATAATTTTTTTCATTTTAAAGCTCCGTAATTTCTTTCAGCATGCCTGCTGCTTTTAGTCTTACATATTTATTTTGGTCTGATAATGATTTCTCTTTGAGTATATTTAAAACTTTCGGATCGACGGCTTTGGGATTCGAAGATGACGGAGTCATCTCCTTTTCTGATAAATAGTTAATCGCCAATACACGCATCCCGGGATTCTTGTCGTTCTGAAGAACGAAGAGAAGCGCGTCTTTTATTTCATTGTCAAACGGACTTTTTCCTAATGAAAGAAGAGCTTCCCTGCGCACTCCGGCATTTTCATCATTCCTCACCGCCTTTAATAGGGCGCCTTCAATTTCTTTATCGGGGTTTGCTGAGGCCGCCGCATCCAATATCCCAACCGTCCTAAGGCGTATGCCTGCGTTATCCGAATTGCCGAGGGCGTATGCAAGGACTTTCTGGATATGCTGATCATCCAAAGATCCTTTCATCTCATACCGCTTGACAAAGTCGAAAGAAAATTGGATCTCGCCGGAATTTGATCCGGATGAAAGAAATCTAATATTATCGATCGCAACGTTATTTCTATTCTGCGAAGTGAGTTCAGATATTACGGATGCGGTACTTTTTCCTGTTTGATTAAAAAAGAAATAACTTGTCGTCGCACCTATCGAAAGCACTACGAACGCAATTATCGCAACAGCATAGATCGGAACCGGTGCAAAGCGGCGTACCTTATAGGGGTGATAAAATTTAAACTCTTGTGATACAGTGTTTCTCTTTTCGTGAAGGATCCGGTGAAGATCATCCCTCGCTTCAAGAAGTGTTTTGTCGAAATACGGATCGCCAACCTGCCTTCGCTGCGGTATAGTTACAGCAAGATTCTGTTGAAACTCGGTGCATTTCAAACATGACAGCAAATGCTTTCCCAGCTTCGCTTTTTCCTCCGGCGAAATATCCTTGAAAAAATCCTGAACGATTAGGCTTTCAAATTTCCTGTGCTTCATAATTCTGTTCTCCTATTCGAGAGCTCCCCTGAGCTCTTCTTGCAACCGTCGGACTGCGACGTAAAGATGTTTCTTGACGGTTCCTTCGGTGCAATTTGCTAATGACGCTATTTCTCTCAGTAAGTAGCCCTCGTAGTGTTTCATCGTGAATACTAACCTTTGCATCGGAGACAGCTTCCCAAGGGCTCGCTCGATTTGCTTAGCGAGTTCGGCTCTGATAAAATCTCCTTCAACCGAGTTAGAATTTCCGGCAAGTGGCTGAGAGTCCATTGCTTCTTCATCTTCCCGTAAATTTTGCCTAAACATATCCATGCTTTTTCTCTGACGATATTTGAAACTTATACAGACATTGCTGGCAATTCTGTAAAGCCATGTCGAAAACTCACTCTTCATTTTAAATTTCTTAATCGAATTAAAAGCACGAATAAGCGTTTCCTGGTAAATATCTTTAGCATCATCTGAGTTCCTGGTAAACGAAAACGCGAGCGACAACACCCGACGGTCATACCTCTCAACAAGTTTCTCGAAAGCGTCCGCATCTCCATTTTGTGCTTGCAAAACAAGCTCTCTATCGGTCATCTTCTCCTGTCCCGATTCCGTGGAAAGGTCCTCCTGTTTTCGCTTTATTTGTTTATTCATACTTTCGACTTAGGATAGGTTGAAATAGTTGGGGGTTAAAGAACATTTTAGCCCACGCAAATACGTGGTTCTCTGGGACTACGTTTGCCAATATATTTGGGGTACAAATAGCTAAGATCTGAAAGGACAATCTCTCGGGCAGGATGCACAAAATGAGGGCCTCTCCCGATTAAAGGCCGGGTTCTTTAGAGATTCAGAAGCGTGTGAAGTGAGCCTATAAAGAAATAAAATGACAGCAAGATTAGAACGATCCCCAACACGCGGTTCACCTTCTTCATCATCGCATTTGAAATAAAATTTTTGGCCCAATGGAGAATATTTGCCAGAGTGGTTAGATAAGAAACCAACCCCAACCCGCCTGCTATTAAAAACATTAACGCCGCGTTCACGTCGAATTTGGAGATCAGCCCGATATCTTTGATGATTTTGACACCGATGAGCCACCATACGATCATCATGGGGTTCGTGGCAGCCAATGAAAACCCTGTGACATAAGCGATTCGATTATTTTTTAATGTTTCCTGGGTCAACTCAACCATGTTGGTATCTTTGCCGTTTCTCAATGTAAAGAAAGCAAGGATCCAGAGGATTACGGTGGCGACCAATCCGAAAATTGCCACTACAATTTTATTTTCTAAGAATGGAGCAACTCCGAAAAGGGCAATCGCTCCATACATTACGTCGGAACTGGCAGAACCGGCAGCTACCATATAAGCTGCACGTAGATGATTATTGAGTGCACGTTTTGCGATCTCGATCTGTGTTGCACCGATCGGTACCGCGGTCAGAAATCCCATGATGTATGTCAGAAACAGAAATAAGAAAGTTTTCATCTAAGCTTGTTTAGAAGTTAAGATAAAATATCTGCGGTATCCAAAACAAATAATAAGTAAAAGCCCGCCGAACCTGGAATAGGCCAACTAATCCCAAAGAGAGACTCTCAACTTGAGATCGACAACTTAAGCGCAGCTTCAATAGAATTTCATGCATAATTGAGTGATGTCATCACTCTGAGGAGCATCTCCGACAAAAGATCCGATTTCATTTCGTACTATTTCCAGAATCTCGGCGGCAGTACACGCAAAGTTATGGCTTAATATTTCTTCCAACTTCTCTTCCGTAAATTGCTCCCCATCCGAATTTAACGCTTCGTTTATTCCATCGGTAAACAAATAGAGAAAATCCTCCCTCTTTATTTTTTCTTCTCCTGTTTCGTATTTCACATCTTTCATTACCCCGAGCATCAGCCCACCTTTGTCCAGCCTGATAATTTTCCCCCCGAGTTTCATTAAGAACGGATAATTATGTCCTGCATTTACGTATCTCAAAATTCCATCCGTCGAATTATAGATTGCGGCAAAAAAAGTTATGAATTTGTCGAAGTCGGTGTTTGTATAAACGATATTGTTGAGCCTTTCACAAACTTCAACGAGTTGCATTCCCGTTGTTATTAAGGCATGAAAAGCAGATTGCAAATTCGCCATGAGAAGAGCGGCCGGAAAACCCTTGCCTGAAACATCCGCAATCGCCACGCACAGCAAATCCTCGCCTAGTTTTATCACATCAAAATAATCGCCGCCAACCTGCCTTGTTGGGATATGGAATGTCTTTACATCACACGCGGAAAACTCCGGCATTTCTCTCGGAAGAAGCTTCTCCTGTATGGTGTGAGCCAGGTCCAATTCTTCTTCAAGACGCTGCTTCGCTAAAGATTCTTCAAATAATCTTGCGTTGTCTATTGCCATCGCAGCGAGATTGCATAACGAGGACAAAAAGTTTATTTCAGAGTCGGAATATTTTGCACGCGATATCCTTTCACCAAGGATCAATAACCCGCCGTTATTCCCCTGAAGCTGAAACGGTATTATAACCTCGGCGCCAATTTCTGTAAGACTGCTTGCCGCCGGAAATTTTTCTGTAATCTCAGATAGCCTCGTCGGCTGCTCGGCGGAGCAGAGCCATTGCCCGAATGATTCTGCCGAGAAATCGAGCTTCTCTACTCCCGGGATTCTATTGACAACAATCTTCGCCCTTGAATCGCGCATCAGACAAATCGCAAACTTCCTCGTCCCGGTCTGGCCCATTACGGCGAACTCCAGAGTCCTGACAGCGCGTGCCTCTTCAATAAGCAGATTGAATTCTTTGCTAAGTTCAAACAATGTCTGGAGTTCCTGCACGCGGCGTTGTAATTCAAAATTTGAATCCTTGTACTGCTGAAACACACTCGCATTTTCAATTGCGGCTGCAGCAATGTTGCACAAAGTAGAAACGAACTCAATCTCGGTAATAAGAAGCTCACTCCCGACCGATGGTCCTTTTCTCGGAAGTAGTTTCTTTCCCACAAACAAATAACCGAGAAGGTGTTGCGAGGTTCGAATAGCAAATATTCTGTTTACGCCGGCTTCTAACAAATTCTTGCTGAGAGAATCATGAACAGCCGTCGACTCGACCGACCCTTCGAGATCTAACGCAAACAATTCCGATAGTATCGTATCATTTAACGCAACCCCCTTCTCAATCCTGATATAGCCGGGTTCTTTGATAGAAAAGAGATTCGGGTTCACCGCCGCTGCACACCTGGATACCCCCAATTTACCCATCGAGGCAAGCATGATATGATTTAAGATAAACTTATAGTCTAGAGAGGAGTTCAGGATTTTCGCAGTCTCAATCAGAGAGGTAAGCTCAATGATTTGACTGTCGCCCTGATTAGACTCTTGGCTCATTTCTCAAGTAGCGGACAAGTCTTACTTCATTTGCAGCGTCTCTATCATGATACTCAACGGTATCCATCAACTTTCGCATCAAAAAAATTCCCAACCCGCCTGCTTTGTGTTTTTTTATCCTCTCCTTTATATCCGGCACCGGTACCTCTTCCGGTTTGAAACTGGCACCCCAATCTCGCACGACGATCTCGAACTCAACTCCGCTTGCCAAAATCCTGACTTCAAATTTCGTCTCGGGGTTTCCTTTATACGCATGCTTAATCACGTTCGTGCAAGCTTCATCGACAGCAAGAGTGATTTCGGAAATTTCTTTGTCGCCAAAGCCGAAATTAACTGCATGTCCATTAATGAACTCACGGACATCCGAAAGAGCAGTTGTAGTGCTCTTGAATATCCTTGAGTCTTCTATTTTATCTGTCCTTTTCAAAATATCTCGCAGCGTTTTTCACAACAGGATCAATGAGTGTCGAATTTTTTTAATGCCTCTTCCTGATCCTTATAAATTTCATATAGGAAAGGAAACCCGAGAAGGTCGAATACGTTATACACCTTTTGCTGCATATTAGCCAATTTGATGTCCCCCCGGTTGCCACGTATCTCATCGATATATGCCATAAAAACACCGAGGCCTGCACTAGAGATGTAATTCAGCGCATCAAAGTTTACAACGATGTTAAACTTTCCTTTCCCAATTAGTTCGGTGAACGTTTTTTCAAGTTCCGGCGCAGTGTGCGCATCAAGAAAGCCGTGAAGTTCCATAATCACTGCATTCCCGGAATCTTTAGTCAGCACCTTAAATTCATTCATTATGTCCTCCAACTTTGCTGAAATGTTTCTCCATTTTGATTCTCATTTCCATTTCAAAATTAACACAGTTGTGTCATCAACTGCATCTGTGCCCTGCGAAAATTCTGCCAAGGCGCGGATAATGCCTCCCTTGATTTCCGTCGCAGTTCCGCGGCTTAGCACTTTCAATAAATCATAAAATCGCTCTTCCCCAAACTCGTTCCCTGAAGGATCCCTTTGGTCGGTCACGCCGTCCGTGTAAAACACCAATGTGTCTCCCGATTCGAGACAAATTTTCTCTTCTTCGAGATGTTTCCCAAAGTCTTCCGACCGCTCAAGTCCGAGCCCTGCCCCGGACGGCTTAATGAGCCTGCAGTTGTCTCCAGTTATTAATACTGCAGGAGTATGTCCGGCGCGAACTAAAGTAACTTCGCCGGTTTTGGAATCAAGCATACTGTACATCAAAGTGATGAAGAAGTTTTTCTGAAGAGTATTTCCTACAGCCTCATTTGCGGCCATCATGAACTCCGACGGCGACTTTGCGGAAGCCGAAAGGGATTGAAACACTCCCTTCATGTATGCCATGTAGAATGCGGCAGATGTCCCTTTACCTGACACGTCACCGACTGCGAATGCGAACTTCCGAGCGTCGATCTGGAGAAAGTCTATATAATCGCCGCCAACCTCGAAAGCAGGAAAGGCGAGAAAATCAGTTTCGAACTTTTCGGTGGTCGGAAACTGATTGGGGAGAAGCTTCAACTGCATTTCGTGAGCAATACGCATCTCATGCTGAAGCCGTTCATTCTCGATGGATTTTGTGAAGAGAAGAGAGTTTTGTATCGCTACCGCTGCCGTATCCGCAAATGCACTGACGGTAGAAATCTCCTCCTGGTCGAATGCATAAGGCATGTCATGAGCGGCATAGAGAATTCCGATAGATTCGTCATGAGCTGTCAGCGGGACTGCAAGGAGGGATTTAGCGGGAAAATCTTTCAAATCATATTTCGCGAAATCATCGGTGTCCTGAATGATGATCCAGTGCATCACGCGGACAACATCCCGCACCTTATCAAAATTGAAAGACGCAAGTTCATACTGGCTTGTCCGGTATGTCGCACTAACATCATATCTGGCATTTGTAATCTCCGGATTATCGCTGAGATCACGGTGGCCCTCTTCTGCAAACAGATCAGGTATATTTTGAGTTTTGTCTTTTGAATCCTTTTGACTCTCGTTTTTCCCATCCGACTTGAGTTCGATCCAAACCTTGTTTGCCTGAGTAACAGTTCCGACCACCGCAACGGTATTATTTAGGACTTCGGAAGTATCCATGACGTTCGTGATCACTTTACTTAAATTCTGGTAAGAATCAAGTTCCCGTTTCTTCTTTTCGAACACCCCCGAGGTAGGGATATGGAACATGGTCACGACAAAAGCGAGAGTGAAATAGATTGTTAGGAACAAAAATACTGTTGTGGAAAATTCCCCTACCGGTACGCTGTAGAACTGAAGCACTCCACCTGCCAGGTCCGCCGGGCCTAACGAAGCGAAAGAATAACCGAACAGGGCCATCAGGAAGAAAGAATGAGCGAGTGATTTATATTTTTCTTTACGCGAGAGGAAAACGATCCAGTTCATGCTTACGATATGGAGTACCGATATAAAAACCGCGATCCCGAAAGCTATTTCAGCAAGTGTGTTCATGAAAGAGGAGGCTTGAAACGACTTCAGCACCGCGCCCGCAATCGCAAACCAGATAAAAAACTCAAACCTCCGCCTGACTTTTCTATCCGGCTTGATATATATGATGCCTGCCATATACCTCATCAGTATTATGACAAACGCGCAGATCCCGAAGGCAAATATGGTGGTCGCAAGAAGCTGCATGATATTCTGGGGAATGAATTTGCCCGATACAGTTCCTTTGTTCTCGAGAATAATTCCCCAGGTCGAAATTATAGCCGCGGTAAGAAACCCGTAACCCACAAGCCTGCGAAGAGACTCCAAAGGTTTGAGCTGTTTTTTGTTACGCCACGAATTAATAGCGGCATATAGGAACACGAATGCGACGATTGAGAATAGGTCACGGAAAGTGTTCAGGACAGGATCGTCTAAATTGATAGTAATGCGAATCCAATCATAGACAAGCAGAACGACCGCAATTGCTCCGGCCGATATGAGATATAGACTATTTCTGAAATTTATTCGCATATTACTTAATCTAATTCTACTCTTCGCATTCTGCAACGCTTTGTTACAAAAACAGCCGTTCCATATTCAAATTAATCAAAGCCCCTCTTGTTTCCGAGGAGAATCTGAGAGCGAAGATAACCATTGGGATTGAAACATACAGATTCGTGAGATATCAAGATGAGCTTAGCTAAAATTTCAGGCGGTATTAATCAAAGCTCTTATGAAACGTCTCGCAAGTAAAGTCGTTTCGACCGTGCCGGAGGCCCGTCAGACTCTGACCAAAGTCTTCCGGATATTTGATTATGCAGGATCGGATATTGTTTTCAGGCGACGATTTCCTTGACTACGTCTTGAAGTCCTATTCTTTTCATTAACAGGAAATAAACGCTTGGTAGTGCGAAGACCTAACAAGCTCAACTTATTGAAACTTCTTTTCTCCTGCCGCGATGGGAACGTTAATATGGTTTTCCAGCGGAACTATCGGGCAACTGAAATTATGGTTGTAAGCACAGTAAGGATTGTAGGCGTAATTAAAATCGAGCTTGTAAATCCCTGAGCTATCCTCTTTGAGATCGATGTACCTTCCGCCTGCATAAGAAGTTTGGCCGCATGTTTCATCGGTGAACGGGAGAAAAAGTTCGTCCGAGTCTTCACCGATCATCCTGTAAACATGAAGACCAACTTTCTTGCCATTAACTTCGAAATTAAATTCGCCAAACTTTAGTGCCGGCCTCAACTCGCCGCCGGTTGCTGCAATGCCAGTGCTGTCAGATGGTTCGAGATTAATAAGTTTCACCCGGAAAATCAAATCAAGATTTGGAGGATAATATCCGAGATGTTGAAAAGTCTTTCGTTGTTCGGGGGTGAGCGGTGAAGAGTCACCCCTTCTGAAGAAATCGTCCTTTTGCATTCTCATCGTTGTCAAATTGTCGATGTAAGAGACCACTTCGGCGCTACTAAATTTCTCATGCTCGAAATTGCGGGCACACGAAACAAGAACAAGGGCGAATAAGAGAAAAACTATTTTCGGAATTTCAATTGTCTTCAAGGATAAGTTTTAACGAAATACGGTTTGTTGGAGGAAGAGCATCGGCGTAAGAAAATTTAGCGAAAGCATAATCGATTTCCAGTTTTGGCAGATGAATGCCGGCACCGACGGTGAATTGCTTCACTTCATTGTATCCAGCTCGAATTGCCAGGACGCTCTTATAGCTTACCTCAGCACCGGCGCGAACGTCAGCGCTGAGCGGGCCGAGGTGAACCATGGAAGAAGAACGCATATTATCAATATTAAACAGCAGGTCAAACGCCGGCGTAATACCGAATGCCCCGATTGAAAGATTATAAGCTGCTCCGGTAGCAAGCGTTGGTGTCATAACCTCCGTCGTCCCGGTTGTCCACGCAATGACGGTCGTTGTAGCGTTCTGCAGGTTTGCTCCGAGACTTAAATTTTTGAACGGATTATAAAGCCCACCAATATCAAAGCCAATCCCTGTCGCGTAAGTTGAGCCGATGCTGCGTCGAATGAACTTCACGCTCGCGCCATAAGCAAAATTATCACTGGACCGTTTTGCATAGCTCCCGACCAAGGCAACGTCGGTCTCGCCAAAGAAAGTGATGTCGTTATAATTAATTCTGTCCAGACTGTCCGCGGAAGCAAATCCTGGGGGAATTGGGTTGCCGTTGATGTCGAGTCCTGCCGACTGCGTGTTAGGCACTCCGCTGACACTTAAAACGACGGCGCTGATTCCCACAGTCTCATCTTTTGAAAGCCGCATTGCAGCAGCGGCGTAATTATAACTGACGATATCTCCGTATCGTTGGTCATGCATCAAAATTATTTCGGGGAATTCTATCCTTGACAATCCGGCAGGATTCCAATAACCGGAAGTTACGTCATTCGCTACAGCGGTATACGCACTCCCCATTCCGAGCGCCCTTCCACCGACACCGATTGCCAAAAAATCATTCGCATATTTGGCAAGGGTGAGGCCCTCCCCTTGCGCATCTGCACGAGAAACAATCAGACAGCAAAGCAATAATGGAGTTAAATACACAAAAGATCGACATCTACAAGTGAATACTTTTTGGGTTTTCACTTTCAATTTTTCACTCAAGTGGTTCAGCACCGAATTCATCCTTTAGATATTTGATTAATGGATCATCCGTGGTTGAATTAACCTGCTGCTCGTTTGTAATTATTGTAAAATCGATAGCGACTCGCATCCCAAGAGTCTTCTGAATTGTATCCTGCACATAATTTTTGTACGGCTTAGTCATCCCGATAACCACGTCATTTGGAGCGCCAAGCATAAGCCAGCCATTTCTGATTCCGAGAGGTTTCAAATTTATCAGCTGTGACCAAACTCCAATCCTTTCTTTCCTGACAGCTTGAAGAAGTTCTTCCCACCTCACGGTGATTTCCTGAAATGATGCTTCGTTACTCGGATGCGCCGGCGGCTTCCCCTCCGAGATCTTCACATCAGGAGAAGATGCGGAATTCACAACGGGCTTTTCCCGCCTCATCGGGTTTTCAACTGAATGGGGAGCCTGCGAATGGGTTTCTGAGAATGACGATCTACTTTCCCTTACGGATCCGCTCCCGGAATTATTTTGAACAGGCTGCCGGGAAGTAAAAGCCCCTTTACTTACGGGTGAATTCGGCTGGGTCAAGTTTTTTTTTATCGCTTCCACTTGCTGGAGAAGCTCGCTCAGCCTGACGGATCGCTCCATGTTAACAAGCTGCAACAGGGTCATCTCCAATTTTATCCGAGGCTGCGAGACATATTTTATTTGCTGCATCGCTTCACTTGTCGTTTTCAGGAGTCTCAGCAAATCAAGCCTGTCGAATTTAGCAGCGATCTCCAAATACCTTCGCCTGTAATCCTCAGATGATTCAATCAAATCGGTTTTGCCGGTCGTAGTCGCAACCAGTAAATTGCGGAAGTGCTCCGACAATCCCTCAAGGAAATCCATGGAATCATACCCGCGTGAAACTATCTGTACCGCAAGCTCAACGGCTCCCTTCGAGTCTTTTTTCTCTATCAGCTCGGTCATCTTAAAAAAAAGCTCCGCATCGACAAGGCTAAGCGCGTTGACCACAACTTCATGCTTGATATCGTTTCCGCAAAATGCGGCAACTTGATCGAAGATGCTCAACGCATCACGCATCGATCCGTCGCCTTTCTTCGCAATCGTCACAAATGATTCTTCATCAACTGAAATCTTCTCTTCTTTTGAAATGAAGCGAAGTCTTTCAATAATTTTTTCAATCTCGATTCTCTTGAAATCGAACCGTTGACAGCGCGTCAGGATTGTCGGAATGACTTTGTGCGGTTCCGTTGTGGCAAGGACGAAAATCGCGTATGAGGGAGGTTCTTCAAGTGTCTTCAACAATGCGTTGAAAGCCTCTTTGGTCAGCATATGGACTTCGTCGATGATGTAAAGCTTATATTTCAGCCTGGAGGGAGAATATCGGACAGACTCGCGCAAGTCTCTTATCTCATCTATACCGCGGTTGGAAGCTCCGTCGATTTCTATAACGTCGAGACTTCTTCCTTCTGTGATCTCTTTGCAAACGTCACATTCATTGCAAGGCTCACCGTCCTTGACGTTAGGACAGTTAATTGCTTTCGCGAAAATCCGCGCTGTTGTGGTTTTACCGACTCCGCTCGGACCGCTGAATAAGTAAGCATGCGCGATACGGTTACGAACTATCGCATTCTTCATCGTAACCGTAACATGTTCCTGAGCAGTGACTTCACTAAAACGCATCGGGCGCCACTTGCGCGCAGTTACCAGGTATGTCATCTCAGAACTTTACCGCCTTCGAAGACGTGCTTCAATGCATCTTCAATTCTCTCGATGGGAACGATCGCAATTCCTTCTTTCAGTTTATCGGGTACCTCAACCAAATCTCTTACGTTTTCTTTCGGGATCAAAACTTTCTTGATTCCATATCTTTTTGCTGCGAGCATTTTTTCCGTCAAGCCACCGATCTGTAAGACCTCACCGTTAAGATTGATTTCCCCGGTCATAGCAACATCGGTACGAACAGGTTTCCTGCGCGCAGCCGAGATAAGTGCAACCGCCATTGTAAGTCCGGCAGACGGACCGTCTTTAGGGGTCGCGCCCTCAGGCACATGAATGTGGAGTTCTTTTCCCTTTTGAAAGTTTTTACGGATGCCGAGCTTTGTCGCGTTGGCACGGACATAAGTCAGCGCTGCACGCGCAGATTCTTGCATGACATTACCGAGCCGCCCGGTCAACTGCACTCTATCAGGTCCATCCATTAAGATCGCTTCGATGTTGAGAATATCGCCACCTCCGCTTGTCCACGCAAGCCCAACAGCTACACCCAAGCGACTTTTCCTGGCAATCTGCTTCGAATGGAACTTCGGCACCCCGAGAAATTCTTCAACCTTTTTTTCATCAATAAGAATCGGAATAACGTTTTTGGTTTTTTTATTTTTCTGCGCGACAATTTCCCTCGCGATCTTTCTGCAGATAGCTGCAATTGACCGTTCAAGATTCCTGACACCGGCTTCCCACGTGTATTCCCGGATAGTTTTCAATAAACCCGGGTCTTCGAACTTTACAAGTTTCTCATCGATGCCGTGGATCTTTAACTGTTTGGGAATGATGTGACGCTTAGCAATTTCCATTTTGTCGTAGTCAAGATAACCGGGAAGTTCAATGACCTCCATCCTGTCTTCAAGCGGTTCTGGAATGTTATCCTGAACATTCGCAGTAGTGATGAATAAGACCTTCGAGAGATCATAATCAACTTCCAGGTAATGATCCTGGAAAGAATGGTTTTGCTCCGGATCAAGGACTTCAAGCAGGGCGGCAGACGGATCACCATGGAAATCCGAAGCCATTTTATCGACCTCATCTAAAAGCATAACCGGGTTCACAACCCCGGCTTTCTTCATTGCCTGTAAAATCCTACCCGGCAGAGAACCGACATAAGTTCTGCGATGACCTCGAATCTCGGCCTCATCCCTAATCCCCCCGAGCGACAGGCGGACGAATTTTCTGCCGAGGGCGCGAGCGATCGACTTTGCGAGCGATGTCTTGCCGACTCCCGGCGGCCCGACAAAGCAGATTATCTGCGACCGCATTTCTTTCACAAGATTCAGGACCGCGATCTGTTCAACGATCCGCTCTTTAGGCTTTTCGAGCCCGTAATGGTCTTCGTCAAGAATCTTCTTCACATGCTCGATATCAAGATTGTCATGGGTTTTTTCATGCCATGGCACATCTAATAACCAGTCGAGGTAGTTCCTCGTGACCGTCGCTTCCGGAGAGAAAGGCTGGGTCCTTTTCAACTTATCAAGTTCGTCCACGGCTTTTGCTTTTGCCAACTCAGGCATCTGAGCTTTTTCAATTTTTTCCTTCAAGAGCCCGATCTCGCCGGTCGGACTTTCATCGCCAAGCTCGTCCTGCATTATCCTTACCTGTTCCTGCAGGTAATATTTCCTTTGGTTCTTCTGTATGCTGTCCTGCACCTTGTCGTCAATTTCCTGTTCAATCTTCAGAATATTTATTTCCTCAGTCATGATCTTTATCAAATCTTCATACTGATCACGAAGGCTCTTCAAGCTGAACAGATCGATTTTCTCCGGAATCGAAAGATCCAAGTTGGCGAGAATGTAATAAAACTTACGGTCGGGATGCTCCATATTCTCGAACGACATCATCGTCTCGGGAGGAAGGTCGCGGCTATTCCTTACGTAATCCCTGAACAACTGAGCCGCATGTTTCACATAAGCTTCAAGCTCAACGTCTTTCTTAGAAGGCTGTGCGCTGATCGAGTATTCTGCATGAAGAATCCGATTTTCGTCGAAAAACTTTTTTACAAAAGCCTGCGCAACACCATCAACGAGGACTTTAAGAAGCCCATTGGGAAGTTTAAGGATTTGCAATATTCTTGCGACAGTACCTACCCTGTAAAGCTCGTCCCGCGTCGGATCCTCCAGCGTGCTGTCCTTCTGGGCAATGAGCAAAATGAATTTATGATTCTTCGAAGCGTACTCTACAGCTTCCACAGACTGTTCCCTTCCGACAAGAATTGGGAAGAGCATATAAGGGAGCACCAATGAGTCCCTGAGCGGAAGAACCGGGAGTTTGGTCGGGATATCTTCGACTTTTTTTATTTCGTTTACTTGATCCACTTCTCTATACTCGGTCAATACTATCTCCTGGCGATATCTAATTTAAGTTTGCAATAAAAATATAGCAGAGTCTTTAGGGTTAAACAAGGTTTGGATAACGACTATGGAATGGATGATGGTATCACTGCTATTTGCTCCAGTATTCCGGAATTGAAAGTGTAGCTTTGAACTTTCACATATTGCTGACTAACTTTTCACTACATTATAAAAAATCGGCTGTTCCGCTATGTGCGCAGTGCGCCATGCCGTTTTCCGTAAACCAAAAGTTGGGCGGCAGATCGGGCGGTCGAGCTGCAAGACCAAAAAAGGAGTTTCACATGAAAATTAGAGTGGAAGACGCTCTTCAATACCATTCATCAGGTAGAAAAGGAAAAGTCGAAGTCGTGCCCACAAAACCGTGTGCGACACAACGCGATCTGTCACTTGCTTACACGCCGGGAGTCGGAGAAGTTTGCAGGGTAATCGATAAAGATCCGGATTTAGTTTACGAATATACATCTAAGGCTAACTTAGTGGCGGTACTTTCAAACGGCACTGCGGTCCTCGGGCTTGGAAATATTGGGCCGCTTGCGGGAAAGCCGGTTATGGAAGGTAAAGGGGTCTTATTCAAAAGGTTTGCGGACATAGATGTTTTCGATATAGAAATTAATTCAAAGACGCCCGAAGAAATCGTCGCAGTGGCACAGGCACTCGAACCCACATTTGGAGGAATAAATCTTGAGGACATAAAAGCACCCGACTGTTTCTATGTTGAGGAAAAGCTGAAAGAAATAATGAATATCCCTGTATTCCATGATGACCAACATGGTACAGCTATAATCAGTTCTGCCGCGTTGCTGAATGCTCTGGAAGTCATCGGAAAAGACATTTCAAAAGCGAGAATCGTTATCAACGGAGCGGGCGCCGCCGCAATCGCATGCACAAAGCTCTATCTAAAACTCGGTGCGAAAATCGAGAATGTTTACATGTGCGATTCTAAAGGCGTTATCTACAAAGATAGGCCGATCGACATGAATCCCTATAAGGAACAATTCGCGCAGGTGACGAATCTTCGGACCCTTTCCCAGGTACTTGTCGGGGCAGACGTGTTTGTAGGACTTTCAGTAGCAAATGTGATGACAAAGGAAATGGTTTGTTCCATGGCTAAGGACCCGATCGTGTTTGCAATGGCGAACCCGGATCCTGAAATAACGTACGAAGAAGCTACCGGATGCCGCCCTGATGTAATCGTGGCAACGGGCCGAAGCGATTATCCCAATCAGGTAAACAATGTTCTCGGCTTTCCATTTATTTTTAGGGGTGCGCTCGACGTACGTGCTCGTACAATTAATGAAGAAATGAAAATCGCGGCTGTGAAAGCTCTTGCGAGCCTTGCAAAGGAACCTGTTCCTGATTCGGTGAAGAGGGCCTATGGCGGAGTAGAACTTGAATTCGGGAGGGACTATATCATACCGAAGCCTTTCGACCCTAGAGTGATAACATGGGTCGCCCCAAGCGTCGCAAAGTCTGCAATAGAAACCGGCGTCGCCAGGCTGAAAATTGACGACTGGGAAAAGTATGTCTTCCAGCTCGAAGAGCGAATGGGCATTACGAGAAGCGTGGTTAGAACCGCAATAGTGAAATCACAGCATAGCGGAATGCGAATCGTCTTCCCTGAAGGTGAGGAAGCAAAAATACTTTATGCCGCCCAGATGATTCTCGATGAAGAAATTGCAAAACCGGTGTTGCTCGGCAGGAAATCTCATATCGATATGAAAGCGCACGAGATGAAGATCGATATAGAAGGGATAGAGATAATCGATCCGCAGCATTTCGAGAAGCAGGAACATTATACCGAGGAACTTTTCAGGATGCGGAGGCGAAAAGGGTTTACACGCGAACGAGCAGCCAGATACATCGAGAGAGCAAATTATTTAGGCGCGATGATGGTACACATGGGAGACGCTGACGGTCTCGTGTCCGGCTTGACACAGACGTACCCGAGCACGATAAAACCCGCGCTGCAGATAATAGGTATGGCTGAGGAACGGAAAAGAGTCGCCGGACTTTATATCGTTATGACAAAACGTGATGCTTATTTCTTTGCGGATACCACCGTCAATATCGATCCGACGGCAGAGGAACTGGCGGAAATTGCAATCATGACTGCCGAGGTAGTAAAACGATTCAACGTAGTTCCGAAGATTGCCCTCCTTTCATTCAGCACATTCGGGAGCACGAGACTTCCTCAATCGATAAAAGTTCAAAAAGCAGTGGAGATCATACACAGCTTAGAGCCCGATTTGATAATAGACGGAGAGATTCAAGCCGATGTCGCATTGTCTTCGGACACCATTCAGGAGATCTACCCATTCTCAAATCTGAAGGGCGGAGCGAACACACTGATCTTCCCAAATTTGGACTCCGGGAACATAGCGTATAAGCTTATGGGAAAGATAGGCGGGGCCGCTTTATTAGGGCCGATACTGATGGGAATGAAGAAACCGTTTCATGTTCTTCAACAAGGGTGCGACGTGGAAGCTATCGTCAATATTGCGGCCGTATGCGCAGTTGAAGCTCTCGACAAACAAAAAGGAAAGGCAAATTAAATGATTTCTCTCCGCTCTTTTCTCGTTCTTATCTTGTTGAGTTCTATTGCTCTTGCGGGTTCAAACAAAGGAGTAAGACATCCCATTGTAAACCCACCCCCCGAGATTAACTATGAAGACGCGGGTAAAACCGCATTGCAGCAATTCAATATCGCTAGCGTACGTTATGCTCTGGCTTATCTCGCCTCCGATTCACTTCAAGGGAGGGAAACCACTGAAATAGGACAGAAAAGAGCGGCGGACTTCATTGCCGGACAATTCAGAGAAATGGGCCTCAAACCACTAGGGGATAGTGGTACATATCTACAACATTTCTTCGTCAATGTCCATTACATCAGCGACTCTTCATTCGTCGAGTCGGATGGAAAATATTTTCGCAATAATAAGGATATTCTTGTTATGCCTTTTGGCGCCGGGGATACTACAATAACCGCACAGGCTGTCTTTGCCGGGTATGGATTTGAAAACGATGTCTATTCAGACTACAAAGGAGTCGACGTGAAAGGAAAAATTGTAGTCCTGTTTGCAGAAAATCCTCCCTTTGCAGACACTAACGACGTTATGATAAGGACGGGATTGTACAAGCGAAGCAATGCAGCAGAGCATGGGGCCGCAGCGGTACTACTCGTGGTAAAAAACGGAGACAATGAGTTCACGAAAACTTATCAGGGATTCGTTTCAATGTTCGGCAATAATACCATGACATTGGGGACCGGAGAAAAAGGGCCAAAGAGACCTACGTTAATGCAATCGCTTTTAGTCAAAGAGAGCGTCGCAAACGCACTTTTGAAGGTGAACGGGATGGACATAGATCGTATTACTCGAAGAATGGATTCGCTAAAAGCCCCTTCATCGACGCAACTCGGCAACATAACGGTTAGAGTAAATCTGGTTTCAGAAACACGTCAGACCGAAAACGTGATTGGGATGTTAGAAGGCACAGACAGCTTGCTGAAGAACGAGTATGTCGTTTATTCTGCCCATTATGATCACCTGGGCAAAACGCCGGGCGGCATCATCTACCATGGCGCTGACGATAACGCGTCCGGTACAAGCACCATTCTCGGGATTGCCGAGACTTACTCAAAATCAAAAATAAAACCCAAAAGGAGCATAATCTTTTTGACAGTTACCGGCGAAGAAAAAGGCCTTCTCGGTTCGGAATACTTCACTTCACATCCGACAGTGCCTATCAAAAATATAGTCACCGATTTGAACACAGATATGGATGGCCGAATCGACACGTCATACATAAACCGGGATAGCAACTACGTCTTTGTAATTGGGAGCAAGCGGTTAAGCAGCGAGTTAGATTCGCTCCTCGTCTCCGCCGATAGCCAATCGGTCAAAATTAAACTAGACTACTCTTTCGACTCCGACAATGACCCGAACCAATTTTACTATCGTAGCGATCAATACAATTTTGCAAAGAAAAATATCCCGGTCGCTTTCTTTTTCGACGGCAATATTCCGGATTATCATAAACCGACAGACACAAGCGACAAAATAGATTTCCCTCTCCTTGAAAAACGAGCAAAGCTTATTTTTATGACAGGATGGGAGGTTGCAAATCTCGGTTGGAGATTGCGGCCGAATTAGTCTAACCCTGCATCTCAGATTATCTGAAGTGCGGCAGTCTAACAGATTTTATTCTTCGAAATTGAAATTTGGATGGTGTGGTAAAATAGATTACAGCTTGTGGCTTAATTCCTTGGAGTGAAGCACACTTGATTTAAGAGTTGCGATCTCGCGTTCTTTGGTTTCCAGTTGATTGTACAGATCTACAAGATGATCATAGAACTGAGTCTCAAGAACTCTTGCCTGAGAGACGTCATCGAAATGGAATATTATCTCGCTGTTGACGCCTTTAAGATAATACGCCTTAACCTTAAAGTATTTGTCAATATTTTTTTGCTTGAGGGTGCCGATTCCTTCCCCCTGCTCTTTGCATTCATTAACCACGGTGTCGAAAGCGGTGGAATCCTCCGATTGCAGGAAGTCTTCTACGTTCAGACGTTTCCCCGATTCCAATTTCATCGGAAGGACTTCGTGAGCAAATTGATTGGCATAGATCAGGGTCAGATCACAATCAGTGACGACAAATGGAATCCTCACCGTCTCAAAAAGCCTATAGAAATCTGAAGTTATTGTAAAGTTTATCACTTTGAATCAAGGTGCATCTATTATGCCGTCGAATTGCGCAAAAACGAAATGAAATAACCACTCCCCAACGGTTGACAATCCATCATATTACGATAAAGTAAATTTGGATTACAAATAATTCACAAGATGGGTTCTTTATCAAAAAGGAAAGATGAAAGCTCTTAGCTTCCGAGGTATACTACTTCGACACTCGACACGCCACTAAGTTCTTTTGAGGTAAAAGTCTTTGTCTGACCCTGGCTGAAGTTGTTTGTATTCGGTACTTTGTCATTGTCAGATGAGTGGAGGACAATCGCTACGTTGCTCGATGTGCGCAATGTAATCCCACCATTATTTGTCTGATTCACCGACGAAAGATTTTTTGTAGAGCTTGTCGGAGAGAAGTTGATTCCTGGTGCAGGGATCACAGTCAAAGTAACTCTTGCGGTAGCGGTCACCTGTGCTTGTGATGTTGATGCACAAATTAGAAACCCGAGAACCGAGAGGAGGAGCGATATGTTTAATTTCTTTTTCATTGTCTTCTGAGTTTAATCTTGCTAAGACAATGCCAAAAATATTCTGGAGAGGTGGGATTCTAATCATGCGCATAGTTGATTGATTTACTTATACTTACGCGGATACAAAAAATTATCTTCACGGATTTGCATCTTGTGGCATCGGTAAAAATTACCTTATTAGATGAAAAGATTGCGAGTAAGGCCAAAGAAAATATTCAAAATATCGTGGTTATCATGGCTGGACTCCATGGAGGAAGGAAACTCCTTAGGGAAAAGCAACCACTTGCGCAGAAGCATAAGTCTTATACGAACGAATCTTGTCCAGAACCGCAATTGCCTCTATATCCGTGTGGCAGGTAGGAAGGAAAACTTTAAATTTCATTTCATTTGTTTCAAAGTCGACCAAAGCAATAAGTCCGGTATGTTTTCTAAATTCGCGTGTGAACGTGCTTGCAGATTCATTGGTAGGGAATGCCCCCAGCGAAACGGTAAACATTTTGGGAATTTCACTTTCACTTGAGACAATCACAAAGGCATTATCAAATAGCGGATTTTTCTTAAGTCTATTCATGGTCACGGCAGCACCATCTTCAGTCTTAAAAGGTCCGAGCACCACCGAAAATAATTGGTTCGACCTTTTGTATTTTACCAATGGCTTTTTCCCGGTTGCTTTAATTACATTTCCTGCAAATTCCGAGGCGGCTTCAAATGAGCGAAAGGCGGCTAATTGAATTGCGAAAAGATAATCAATAGGTTTTTCACTTTCAGATATCATAAAAGCATCTTGATATTGGTATTTGTCTAAGAACATCCCGAGTTTCTCTATCGCCTCTTGCCTTTTCTGAATCGTATCGGATTGAACGACATACAAATTTGTAGTCTTATTCAGAGAGACGGTCAGTTTCTCTCCCGTTTTTAGTCTGGATATTGTACAAAATTTTTCGGCCCGGTAACGAGTATTGAAGGCCCCAATCTGAACCATGTACTTTTCTTTTGGGAGAACCAACTTGACGGACTCCGGATGTATTTCGTTTCTCCATGGCTTCTCTATCAAGTTACTCGTCGTGGCTGACCGATGGATTTTGTCCCGCAATAAAATTTTCAATCCTTCCACGTAGTCGCCGCTTTTTGTAGGCTTGATAACAACATTTAGAATCGCTGGGTCGGCAATAAGACCGAGCATGGAAAGCTGGCTTGAATCCACATAAGCTTCATAACTTCCAGGAGGCAATCCCATATAATAAAAACTACCATCATTGAAAACCGAAATGGTTCTTTGAAAACCCGTACTGTCTGATCTTATTTCGATAGTCAACCCGGGAATCGCAGTCTCGGATTTATCTTCCACTTTTAAAACGGTTCCGTCCATAATTCCCCCCGCGAAGAATGGTATGTCTATAGGCTTAAAGGAATTCGGATCCGTGACAAAAGAAAACGACTTTTGTTTTGGAATCAATAACGGATTCTTGATCGAACCAAGATCTACATCGGCACTATACTGTGTATAGGGCAGAAGGTTCCATTCTCTTATGATCCCGCTACCGGAAACCTCGGAGGAGACAGCCTGTCTTAACGTGACTGAACCATCGTTGATGACCTGATCTCCTTTGTCGTATATTCCGTTGTTGTTATTATCAACAAACATTCTCATCGATGCCGCCGAGTGCCCTACCCACCCGAGGTCGTTGAAAATGAAACGGCGATACTTACTATCAAAACCGATTGAGCCGGAAAGGTTTTCCGTATACCATGTGCTTCCGTTTTGTACCTGAGCATTGCTTGTCGAGCGCGTAAAAGGCAGGTCCGCAACAACCTGAAGACTAAAAATTGTATACTTGTTTACGAGATCTCTCTCTCCAGCAACTCCGACTCTAATGTATTGTTGGACGTTTTTTGAAAGCTCGAATCTTATATCGTCAAGGGAATTCTTAAGAACGCCATATCTCATCGTTGTGTTCAGTAGAGATCCGTTTAGAAAATCGAACGATCCCTCTTCGAAAAATAATGAATATAGGATGGAGGCTGTTATTCCATAACTTTTAATGACTGAGCCGTCGCCATAATCGAGAATCGATTCAAGATAACCGACCGACGTATTGAATTGCCCCACGCTCGAACTTAAATAAGCCGAATAGCTGTAGGCTTTTTGTCCATCGACGTATTCCTGCCCAATTGCAGAGGCTCTCACGTTGAATGAGCTGCTGGAAATAGAAATCGGGACAAATACGTCCGCCTGAGCATCCTGCAGCTTGTCGCTCGGATTATAAAGCAAATTAGTTTGATACCTGGAGTACATCAAATCGAAAGATTCCTGCGACGGATAAAGCGCATTGAAAGTCGAGCGGTAATAAGCAGATGGTGCGACATCAAGATCCATCATATACTCAGAGCCGATTCTCAATGAGAGCGAATTATAAAGAAGGGGCTTTGAGAAAAGTGGGTCGTCGACGTAATCCACCCCGATTTTCTCCGTCAACCAATCGTTAACTCCTACTGCAGCGTCTCCGGAAAGGAAGTTATAATCCGTGTTATCGAGTTTTCCACCACCGATTGTGTAGGTAACTTGACCGGCAGGTAGAAAGGTAAACGGTATTTGAAGCCTCCGATCAGATTCAATCACTTCCCCACTGGGCCCGTAATATTTTAGCTGGATAAACGAAGTTCCATAAACGAGCGGTATCATAAAATGAGCGGCGCCGCTGGAATCTGCCTTGGCATATCCGACAAGCTGGCCGTTGAGATAAAGTTCGACATCCCAATTAGGACTTGTCTTCGCATCTATAGCGTATTTGCTGAACATGGTTCTAACAGTCACGGGCTCATTTGAAATCTGCGCACCTCGGAAGCCGTATTGTGTTAGCCCGTTCGAATAGAGATTTCCCAAGCCCGCATAGCTGATGTAACTGGTTGAATCGAAGACATACTTCCAATCCAAGTTGCTCGAATAGAGTCCGGAATTTTTTCCTGAAACATTACCGAAGACGGTACCTTCCGCTTCTCCGCCGAGAAGTTCTGCTCCGCCTGTTAGATTGTAATTATAAGCCGACTGCCCCGCTCCTCCGAATCCGGTAAGCGAGTAGTCGACTATTCCGCCGTTCAGAAGCGATCGATGACGCGGGTAAGCAAGTGGAGCCTGTAAGAAAGAAGCTTGCGGAGTCGTAATCAAATAATTCCGCCTTGCCTCTCTTTGGTAATCGGTGACGATCGGTAGCTCTTGATCCGTTGTAAGCGATATGGATAATGAATTGAAATCGATAGCAAAATCCAGGTTGAATATCCTATTGAACAATGAGGGCAAAATATAGAAATCCAATTGACCGATAATCACCTGGCTGCTATCAAATCTTATTTCTTTCTTGCCCAAACGCGCTGTATGTTTTGCGAAATCTATTTCATACAGGTTATTGGGGTTGACAAAGAACCCTTTGATTGTGGAATCCTGGAGATTGATCGACCGGTCAATCTTTAGCTGTTTGAAGAGGAGTCCGATTGGAATATAGACCGAATCATTTGCATAAAGGGAGGTAACTACGGTGTTGAGAAGCCCGTTATAATTGAAAGAGAGGTAGATTTCCTGCGATTGCGACTGTTCAGCAGTCGATTGCCCATGAACCCTTGCTGCAGAAAAAAAGATAATTGTTATTATCCCGATCCAAAAAACTTTTGAGTACAGATTTGTCGCTCCGTCCTAAAATCTTCAAAAAATATATTCGTTAGTTACCGATTTACTGTTAAATAAAAATCTCACTGGACGGAAAAGTTTACAGTCTTCTCCACAGCAGGAGTTTTCAACAAGTCGTCTCCCGGAATATCAGTTCTTTCCGACGTCAATTTAATATCCGCAGTGTATGAACCTTCGCTCAGCTTTGACAGGGGAACAGCAAATTTCAAAGTCATATTATCCTGATAAACTGCTATGACTTCTTCCTCGCTGTACAATTTGTTGCCTACTCTGTCTTGAACCTGAGCTGAAATTTTTCCGAAAAACGGAGAATTTCCTCCATGGGCCACATGCGCCAACAAGTTCATTGAGCTGGAGTCTTGCTTAATTTCAATATTAGACAGGTCTACCGTGGTCAAGGCATTACCCTTTTTGTAGATAATGGTCGTGACCTGTTCGAGAACGAAAGTAATGTTCGCCGTAATTCCGGTTCTCACCGTGTCGATAGTTTTTGCCTGCGGAGTCGAACTCGTCACCAACCTTGTCCAATACTCTCCGTCCGGTATATTCGCCGGCGGTTGGACAAGCAGTCGGACAACTTGCTGTTGACTGGGATTGACGATAAATTTCTGCGGAAATCCTCTAATCCATTCCTTACATGAGTGTTTCCCCGCCATCAAGCTATCATCGTACTGCATCCGAATGTTTCCGGAAGAATCCGACTCGGGAAATCCGAACCTGAAGGAGATAGTAATTTCCTGTGGAGTAGTTGAACGATTCATTACTATGAACGTTCCGAATCTGGACTGGTCGCTCATGAACAAAACAGTCGGAGCCACAATTACTTGTGCCTGACTTAACGAGGAAACCAGCAAAACTGCTGCGAGAAGTAGTATTTTTTTCATGTTTATAATTTAACCAATAAAAGGTTGTCCCTCAATTCTTCAATAAGTTACTCTAAGTGCAAACGTCCCCGAGTAAACGCCCGGAACCTGACCGCTCGGCACTGCCCCCAATGATCCACCAAGCCAGAAATAGTAATTGTTTCGGGCAAGAGTAGAGCCTGAAGTAATGGACTTCGATCCGGCTTGATTATTTGTACTTCCACCATAAACACTCGGCGTAAAAGGCAATGTGTGACTGAACCCATCATCCAGAGCAGAATTTGTAAACGTCACAGTACTGCTTTTCCTCGAACCGCTTGCATGAAAAGTCGGCGCGCTTGCTGCCTGTGCACTAAGCGGTACCGGAGTCGTCCCGGCAATTATCTGACCAAAATCAAGCGATCCTGTAGCTGAAAGTGAGACTCTGCCGAGAAGTGTTGCTGTAACGTTTACGTCCTGACTTGCGGTGTATTGTTGCGTGCCGACAGTCACGGTTAGTACAACAGTTATTATACCTGAATAGTCTGACGCGACATATGTGCCCGGTGTAATGGTACCCCCGAGCCAGAAATAGTCGTTGTGCGCCGCCGTGCCCAATGACCCGTTAACGCCATTCGAAAGATTAAATGTAGTAGCGCCATTCGTGCTATTTGTATTAGCATGATAAGCACCGGAAGTAGTCCCAAAGCTGATTGGCAGGTTGTCACCATATCCATCGGTCAAATCTGTCGGCAAAATGAATGTAACCGATACTGTAGGTGATCCAGTATAGTCTGGAAATTGGACTGTAAATGCCGATGCGCTGGCATTATTATAAGCTATTGTATACGCTGTGGATTGTTGGATACTCCCAAAAGATAAAGCCCTGGTCAATGATATCGTTGGCGTTTGCGCTTTTGCAGGAGAAAACGACAGAAGGATTGTGAGCGGAAACATCTTAGCAACCAAGCTACCCGTGAAACCATGCTTCTTAATATTTGTCGACTCCATATTCATACCATCTTACTTAACACAAAAGAACAAAAAACCAGCTGTCGCCAAAGCAGCCTTGAAAACTCGGTCCATTATATAATAAACGTCTATGGATTCAGGAACTCTAATATTAGTATAACTTTGCGAACCATGCTTAATGACTTGAAGTCCTACCGAGGAATTTCTCCCAGAAAGAAGAAGGCTTAGCATTTCTGCTAAGCCTTCGAATTCGTTCTCAGTATTATGGACGTTAACAATCACGTGTCTCTCCAGCGGCCAAGGTCAATTGTATACGGCTGTGAGAGTATACGTGCCGGAATATGAACCGGGATTCTCAGTACCTAGCAGTACTATATTACCACCTAGCAAGAAATAGCAATGACCAACAGTAGTTGGATAAGTGCCGACTAGATTGTACGCAGTCAGAAGAGCCGCTGCACCACCATCATCCAAAGTTCCATTAGAGCTTACATCCAGTACGGCGTGGAAGGTAATCGTCCCACTACCTGGAGCAGTATTTGTCAAAGTTACAGTTGAAGGCATGCTGGTAAGATTGACGGTTGTACCTCCTGTACCAGATACATCAAATTTCGCGCCACTTGCCGGGGCAACCGTAATTGTGCCAGCGGTGATTGCCTGATTACCAAAATCGACACCACCTGTGACTGCAATTGACAGGCCCATTAACAGTCTTGCACTGATCGTTGCATCACCGTTCGCAGAAAGACTCTGTCCGAACGACATTCCAGTAGTCGCAAGAACCACTGCCGTGACTAACATCATTAACTTTTTCATTTTAAACCTCCTGAGGGTTGTTTGGTTATTGGAAATTTTTTCCCGAAAGGTGTTTTCCTCCGGGTTGTTAAAAACTCTTTTTAAATTCATCTTTTTCATACTCGCTACTATCTTGAACAACCCGCGTGCCAAATAAACCATCTAAAATTTTCCAAAAAGAAGCCGTTTCGACGAGGACCGAGAACCGTATTACAGTTTTGTAATCCCAAAGAGTACAATCGTAACTCTCATTTGTGCTTAAATACCCAGCCTTGAACTATTTGTTACATAAGACAGCCAACGCTGCGCGAAGAGTCAGGCTATCTCAAAAGGATCGCTTTATCTTAGACTAATCATTTCGACGTTCGAGTCAAACGGGAAAATAACTCTCCTTCCTGATTTCAAATCTGAGATCGCGCCTCTCAATTCACTTCCATCGGACGCCACTAACTTCGCTTCTTTGAACGATGATGCCTCGGGATTAACCATTTCCACCGCCATAAATTTATACCGCGGCTTAAAGTCGCCCTTCCTTTTGAAGGTTAAACGATCTCCATTGCTTCCTGACTCATACGATACATTTACCTCGAGGAATTCTCCATTCTTGTACGCCATCGATTCACCGTCGTCGATGTACAAATGACCCTTCGCTGACTTGTCTCCAAAAACGCGTAGGAAAAGTGTGTCTGCTTGTTTACTTGTTGACTCTATGCTGCTCTGTGAAAAGATTATTGAGCCGTCTCTTACAAATACAGGGGTTCTCCCGATCGGCGCATCAGCTTCATGCCAACCGCTTCCGAGCTTTGATCCATCATAAATGCTGGCCCATTCTCCTTTTGGCAAATAAACCTTTCTAGTGGTCTTGCCGGAATCAAGGACGGGAGCCACGAGTAAATTATCGCCGAATAAAAATTCATCAGAGATATCATAGACTTCTTTCTCATCCGGAAAATTCAAATAAAGCGGTCTTACGATAGGAAGGCCGTCTTGATTTGCATCTCTGAATGCGGTGTAGATCTCTGGAAGCAATTCATATCTTCTCTCTATTATCCCTCGATTTATTATTGTGCTCGCAGGATCGAATGCCCATGGTTCCCTGGGTTTGGAATCTATGACGCTGTGTGTCCTAAAGAACGGGCTAAAGACTCCAAGCTCAAGCCATCTCGAAAAAAGTTCGGCGCTTGGATCGCCGATAAATCCACCCACATCGCTTCCCACGAAAGGCTGACCGCAAACTCCAACATTCAGAAACATTTCGAGCGCCAATTTTAGATGAGCAAAGCTTGCAAAATTATCGCCAGTCCACATTGCAGCGTACCTCTGACCGCCCGCGTAATTTGCCCTTGTCAAAACAAGAGGACGCTTGTTTGGCTCCAGTTTTTCAAGCCCCTCTCGTGTCGCACGCGCCATTTCCATTCCATAAACATTATGCACCTCCGAATGCTCCGCTGTACCATCGTCCAATTTGTGAATAACACCCAAAGGAAAAGTCTTGTTTGGCGTATTGAAAACGCTAGGCTCGTTCATGTCGTTCCAAAAGCCATCCACTCCATAATCTATCAGGAATTTATATTGATCGCCCCACCAATTTCTGGTTTTTTCGTTGAGGAAATCGGGAAACACGCAGTCACCGGGCCACACCTGACCGACAAAATACTCTCCGCCAGGTTTTCTAACAAACACATCCTGTTTCACGCCGCTATCGTAAACCCTGTAACCATTTTCGTCTTTTATGCCGGGATCAATTATGGTAACGACCTTGAAACCCAAACTATGGAGAGTGTCCAGCATATTTTTCGGCGTCGGAAAATCCTTCGGATTCCAAGTAAAACATTTATAACCATCCATATAATTGATGTCCAGATAAATCACATCGCAAGGGATGTTGTTCTCGCGGAAACCGTGCGCGAGGTCTAGAACTTTCTGTTCCGGATAGTAGCTCCACCTCGATTGCTGATAACCGAGGGCCCAGATTGGGGGCATATGCATTTTGCCTGTCAACTCACTGAATCTTTGGACTACCTCTGCGGCATTCTTTCCGGTGATGAGATATAATTCGAAAGCGCAGCCGGCTGCTTTGTAAATTATCTTGTCGGTGTCGGAGGCACCGATGTCAAAAGTCGATCGGAATGTATTATCAAAGAACAGACCGTAGGCACCGCTCGAATCTGCCTTGAGTAAGAAGGGAATACTCTCATACAATGGATCGAGCTTCGCCGAATAAGCTGGGAAATCGGAATTCCACATGGTGGCACGACTTCCGTATTTATTGAAGGGCAATGTTTTCTCGCCGAGCCCAAAAAACTTTCTTGCCCCGTGAATATCAAAAGATGCTGTAAATCCCGAGTCATTGAATTGAATATGGGTCAAGCCCAGCTGATTTGAACCATTTTTGGGAAAGTATGAAAGACTCACTTCTTCAGGTAAGTAGGTTACCTTTCCATCATCTAAAGCTACCGAGATTCCATCCACTTTCGAGTCTGTTTTATATTTTGATAATTCCTCCGGGGTTTCGATTACCGCGAAAGATTTTCGCGAATCGTTCCCCCGTTGAATGGTAAGATGGATTATTCCTGACTTAAATATTTCCATCTTCGCTTTTCCGGAATCGTAATCCGCAACAACAGCATGCGGAGACTTATCGACTTTGTTCAGACGTCCAAGTGTATTCATATCTCCGCCGCTACTGTTTAATCCCGATTGGATCCCGATGAGTAAAATAAGTCCGTAGAACATTTGAATTCCTCTTGCAGGGTTGGGTTTTATGGCAGAGACGCAAAATGCCGCATCTCTACTAGATAATTTTCAAATGGAGTTCGATCAACTGCTCGCGGCTGACCTCGCTGGGAGCTTCATCCATGAGCGATACCGCGCTGGCAGTTTTCGGAAAGGCAATTACGTCTCGTATTGATTTTTCCCCGATGAGCAGCATCACGAGCCTGTCCAAACCGAAGGCGATTCCACCGTGAGGCGGAGCTCCGTATTTGAACGCATCCAAAAGAAAACCAAACTTTTCCTGAGCATCCTCCTCGGAGATACCGAGACAGGCAAACATTTTTCGCTGCAACTCCAGCTGGAAAATTCTAATGCTTCCTCCGGCAATTTCATTTCCATTCCAGACCAGATCGTAAGCGCGTGCACGAACTTTGTTGATGGAATTCTCCGGATGCCACATCTTCTTCGCCGCAAATTCCTTCAGTCCCTCATCAAGCTTCTCAATATCTTCTTCTCTCGGAGAAGTGAATGGATGATGCATTGCGGCAAACCTCTTTTCGTCTTCGGACCATTCAAGCAGCGGGAATTCAGTAACCCATAATAATGAGTTCGATTTTTGATCGATAAGATCGAACCGTTTGGCAAGCTCCAGGCGAAACTGGCCAAGAGTAAGAAATATTTTGCTTCGCGGTTGTGTAACAAGCAAAATCAAGTCCCCAGTCTTCGCCGAAAATTTATCCCTGAGATTTTTCAACTGATCGGGAGAAAAATGTTTTGCAGTGGCAGAGTCGAGCGTTTCCGCTCCAACCTTAAAATACACAAGGCCTCCCGCACCACAAGTCTTTGCGAGCTCGATAAGTTCATCCAATTGTTTGCGGCTCAAGTCGGAATGTCCCTTTAAATTTATTCCGCAAATCAGGCTGCCGCTCTGGATACTCGATTCAAACACTTTGAATTGCGATCCCCGTAGAATATCGGTGACATTTTCTATCTCAAGCCCGAACCGCAAATCGGGTTTGTCGCTCCCATATTTCGTTATCGCCTCATCATAGCTCATGCGAGGCAATGGAGTTATAATATCTATCCCCTTTATTTCTTTGAAGAACTCTTTTGTCAGCCCTTCGGCCATTTCATAAATGTCCTCCTCCAAAACAAAAGACATTTCTATATCGATCTGTGTAAACTCAGGCTGCCGATCTGCTCGAAGGTCCTCATCGCGGAAACATTTCACGATTTGAAAATATTTGTCGAATCCCGACACCATGAGGATTTGTTTGTAAGTCTGCGGCGATTGTGGAAGCGCATAGAATTTTCCCCGATGGATCCTGCTGGGAACGAGATAATCTCTTGCACCTTCCGGAGTGCTTCGCATCAAAAAAGGGGTCTCAATCTCAAGAAAGCCTAAACTGTCGAGATAGCGACGAACAACCTGGGCGGTCTTGTGGCGGATTTGCAGATTCATCTGCATTTGTTCCCGCCTAAGATCGATGTAGCGATACTTTAACCGGAGATCTTCACTCGTGTCGCTTTCGCTGTCAATTGGAAACGGAGGAGTCTCAGCCTCGTTGAGGATTACAAGATCATCTCCGACTACCTCGATTTCGCCTGTCGGCAGCGTGGGATTCGTCGTTCCGTCGGGCCGGTGTTCCACTTTTCCGACGACTGCAATCACATCCTCACTTCTCAACTGTTTTGCAACCTGATAAATCGCTTCATTGTGCTGAGGAGCAAAAACAATCTGCGTCTTCCCGTAACGATCCCGCAAATCTATGAATATCACTCCGCCCAAATCTCTACGGCGGTCAACCCACCCGTTTAAAGTAACAATTTTATTGATACTACCTGCCCTGAGTTCACCACAAGTGTGAGTTCTTTTCTTTCCGCGCAATGAGACTATAGCCTGAGACATCTAAAAATTCATTCTTTTTGTTTGAGAATTGTGAAATTCAATATAAGAAGGGATAGAAGTTAAAGTCAAAAGCTGGAAGGTATATGATTATATCCTTCCAAATTTCTTGTCGAGCTCCAGCAAAGGTATCTTTACCAGCACCGGCCTTCCGTGCGGACAGACGTACGGCACCTCGGCTTTAAATAGCTGATCTAACAACGATTCCATCTCATCTACCGTCAGATAATCCCCGGCTTTTACAGCTGCCTTGCAAGCAAATGTCTTACACAGTTTTTCGCGCGGAGTCAGTCTTAAATCATTGTCTCGCTTATAATCCTCAATTATTTCGTTGAGAATTGTGCTTTCTCTACCGGGCTTCAAGTCAACAGGAACTCCATCAAGAACAACCGTACCGCCGCTGAACAATTTTACGCTGAATCCCATTTTGTTTAAATCGGATATAATCTCTTCAACGATCGTAAAGTCAGAGGGATCAAGATTCAAACTAATGGGAAAAAGAAGCTGTTGAGTGTTTTGACTTTGTTCGTCGAACCTCTTTAATGTCCTTTCGTAAATAATCCTCTCATGCGCTGCGTGTTGATCAACCACTAGAAGTCCGGTGGAAATCTGCGAGATAATATATTTCGTGTGAAGCTGGTAAATGATACTGCCGGAATTTTCCACAACCTCCCCGTTAGAAGAAGGTTCATCATCGGATGTCCTGTTTTGTGGAAATCTTAATGCAAACAGCGGGTCAACCGCGTCGGCGATGCGCTCGTCCTCGATGTATCTTTGTGAGGGTCTGGAATTGAACATTACCGGGACAAATCCTCCGCGTGAAGATTCTGTCGTGGTGCGACTCAAAAATTTTCCTGTTTCTCCCGAAACGCCAAGTTCGGGTACTAAATCGCTCTTGATAAGCGCGCTTCGCGTCGCGGAACGGATTGCTCCGTAAATACTTCTCTCATCCCTGAACTTCACCTCTAATTTTGACGGATGAACATTCACGTCGACCTCATTCGGAGGTATTTCAATGAAGATTGCAAAAAAAGGAAAATCTCCCCTGTCTATCAAATTCTCGTAAGAAGAGAAAGCCGCATGATTGATGGCTTTGTTAATAACATATCTTTTATTCAAGAATAAAAACTGTTCTCCGCGGGTTCGTTTCGTATACTCGGGCTTTCCCAGAAACCCACTGACCTTTAGATGGTCATAATCTTCATCAAAGGCGACAAGTGAATCGGTAAATTTGTCTCCGAATACTTCATCCAACCTTCCCCTGACGGTGTCCGATTTTGCGTGCAACACTAATTCGTCGCCGGAATGGAGGGTGAACTGGATTTCCGGGAAAGCAATTGCGTAACGAGAAACAGTTTGATAGATATGCCTGAACTCCGTGGGATTTCCTTTCATGAAATTCCTTCTTGCCGGAGTATTGAAGAATAAATTTCTTACTATGATGGTGGTGCCTGTCTCGTGCGCAGATCTGGATGTCTCTTCTAGTTTTCCGCCGTCGATTCGCAGATATGCAGCTGCATCGTCGTCTTTCGTTTTTGTCTTGATTTCTACCTGAGACACCGCAGCTATCGAATAAAGAGCTTCGCCTCGAAAGCCAAGGGTCGAAACATTTTCGAGGTCCTGATAGGTTTCGATTTTGCTCGTTGCATGCTGTCGGAATGCAAGGATCGCATCCTCTTCAGTCATTCCAATCGCATCATCGGTTACCCTGATAAAACTTTTCCCCGCATCCTTTATTTCTATTTCGATAGACTTCGCGCCTGCGTCAATCGCATTTTCAATCAACTCTTTAACGACAGATTCCGGCCGCTGGACAACTTCCCCTGCCGCAATCTTGCTTGCGATTTCTTCGGAAAGAACTTTGATTTTTGCCATCAAGAAGCTTCCTCTACAATTAGATTCATTCTATTATTCATTGCCGGTAATCGTCGTCATAATTCAGTCATTCATGGAAAGCTTAATCATATCTCGTCTGTGCTGAACAAAGCATCTACAAATGTTTTACCATCGAACAATTGCAGGTCATCTATTCCTTCGCCGACTCCGATATATTTTACGGACAAGTTCAGTTCCTGGCTAATTGCGATAACGATTCCGCCTTTTGCCGTACCATCAAGCTTCGTCAATACAATTCCTGTGACACCTGCGGCATCCAGGAACTGGCGAGCCTGAACGAGGCCGTTTTGTCCGGTAACTGCATCCAACACCAAATAGACATCATGCGGTGCATCAGGCATGACTTTCTGAATAACCCGTCTGATTTTTCTTAATTCCTCCATTAAATTTGTCTTCGTATGAAGGCGGCCGGCAGTGTCGATCAAAACCACGTCGATATTCCTGGCTTTCGCCGCACTTACGGCATCGTATGCCACCGCGCCGGGATCCGTGCCGGGTTTTTGCTGGATGATCTCGACTTCTGCCCGGTCTGCCCAAATTTTTAATTGCTCATTAGCGGCCGCGCGAAATGTGTCGGCGGCTGCAATCAATACTCTTTTCCCCTCGCTCTTAAAATTATAGGCTAACTTTCCGACGGTTGTCGTCTTTCCAACTCCGTTCACTCCGACAATCATTACCACGTAAGGCTTCGCGTCCTTTTGCACCTGACCGTTGGAATTGGTTAAATACTTTGCAATTTCCTCCTTCAAAAGATGTTTAAGCATTTCGGAATTATCATAACCTTCGGCCTTGACCTTAGCTCGTATGTCGGCAACAATTTTTTCGGTTGCATTGAATCCGACGTCGCTCGAAAGAAGAGCCTCCTCGATTTCTCCGATAAGCTCATCGTCAATTTTAGTCTTCCCGGAAATTACTTTCGAGATCCTGTCAATTAAGCCCGATCGTGTCTTTGAAAGCCCGTCTTTGATCTTCTTGAACCCGTCAAGCAATCCCATTTTTAGCCATATGTTTCTGATAGATTCTCATATAAACCGCAAGTGAAATGAAAAGCGATGCTGTGCTCAAATACAAGAAGAAGTTTTTTTCAGGAGCGAGCGAATCCATTTTCATTGTGGCAAATAAAAGATATGCAGCGATGAAATTTACCGTGAACTTTCCCGCCCAAACTGATTGAACAACAATTTTCTTTCTTGTTATTATCACCGAGCTCCCGATGACGATAAGTACGTCGCGGAGCGCGACCAGTGCCGCATACCATAGAGGAATATCTCCTGCAACAACAAGCGCGCCCGCAATAGTAATGACGCAAATTTTATCAGCCGCCGGATCCAAAAGCTTACCGAAGTCTGTTACCTGATCCAGTGCACGAGCAAGCATTCCGTCCAGAAAATCGGTTATTGCCGCCGTCAGCATCAATATCATAACAATTATTCGGTATTCATTCCCCTGCCTTAGAATGAGTACTACAATTGGAACCAGAAGAACGACCCGGCTCAGGCTGAGAAGATTCGAGATCGTCCAGCGTTTTTCAACCTTTAACGAATCACCCAAGCAAACTCCGATTTCGTCAAAACAATTTCTATCTTGGACTATTACAGTTCGAAATACGATGGGGCATCTCGAAGAATCCTGCGGAGAGAATCAACCGCTACACTTTCGATTCATGTATGTTTGCTTCAAATTCCTCTTTACTGTTCGACTCAACATCTGTCGGATATTTTCCACTGAAGCACGCGGTACAATAATTTCTTCGATTGTCTGTGGGAACCGATTCTAAAAGTTTTTCAAGCGACAAATAGGCAAGCGAGTCCACGTTTAACTCATTCTTCATCCGGTCGATGTCTCCATCTGACTGGTTCGCAAACAGCTCCTGTTCAGATGGAAAATCCATTCCATAAAAACAAGGATGCATGATAGGCGGGGAGCTTACTCTGAAATGCACTTCCGAAGGCTCGGCTTCACGAATCAATTTCACGAGTTGTTTGCTGGTTGTGCCGCGTACGATAGAATCATCGACAATCACGACTTTCCTTCCCTTCAATACGCCTTTCACGGTGTTAAATTTCATCTTCACTTTCAGGTCGCGCATATCCTGGTTCGGCTGGATAAAGGTCCTCCCTATGTAATGGCTTCGTATCAACCCAATTTCGAACTTCGCTTTTATTCCCATTTTCATACTTTGAGAGACATAGCCGAGAGTTGCAGTGTTCGATGAATCAGGAACGCTAATGACAACCAGCTTCCCATCTTCATCATTCTCAACGGGCGACTCTTCGGCAAGAGCTTTGCCAATTTTTCTTCTTACCTTATCGACGCTCTCGCCGTAAATTTTGCTGTCCGGCCTTGAAAAATATATATATTCAAAGATGCAATGCCTTGATTCCTTCGGGATATCGGAGAGAAAAATCGAATGTACTTGGTTCGCCTGGATAGCCTCGTCGTTGATTACCACAATCTCGCCCGGCTCGACATCGCGCAAATACTCAGCGCCAACGACATCAAATGCGCAGGTTTCCGAAGCAACGATGAATGCATTGCCCAATTTCCCGAGTGCAAGAGGACGAAAGCCGTAAGGGTCCCGAGCCACTATTAACTGATCGTCCGATAATATGACAAGAGAAAATGCTCCACGAATCATCTCAAGAGCTTCATGGACTTGCTCTACAACAGTTTCCTTCTGACTCCGTGCGATCAAGTGCAAGATGATCTCGGTATCGGTCGTCGTCTGGAAAAGAGTTCCGGATTCCGTCAGCTCATCCCGCAATCTATGGGAATTCGTCAAATTGCCGTTATGGGCGATCGCGAGATTTCCCTCTCGATAATTTACTACAATCGGCTGGACATTTTTGCGACTCTCAGCAGAGCCGGTGGTGGAATACCTGTTATGCCCGATACCGGCATCACCTTTAAGAACGCTCGTAAGAATTTTATCGTTCTTGAAAACATCAGCAACGAGCCCGGTGTTTTTATGGACATTGAAAAAAGTTTTATCGCCGGACCTTTCGCGTGTGACAATTCCCGCCGCCTCCTGACCACGATGCTGGAGTGCGTTTAATCCGTAGTAAATATAGCCCGAAGCATTCTTAGCGCCATAGACTCCGACAATTCCGCAAAACGTCTTCGGCTTCTCTATCTTTAAACTTATTTCATCCATTGTGAAAAGGCTCCGAATAAATAATAAGAGATCTTACAACCTATTACGATCATTCTCATCTTTCTCAAAATTCCTCACCAGTTTCAAATTAAGAAAGTAGGGAACGTAAAACAAACTTACGGATAAATGATAACCCGCTAGTTACATAAGTATACCTCCTTCATAAAAGAGAACGGCAGTTTATTGACTGCCGTTCCTTAATCTTACAACTGCTCGATACTATTTAACTAATTTTCAATTCGCGATCGCAGGCTCCGCTCTAGCCGAAGTCTTCTCATCCTTTTTCACGGGCCGTAAGGCGAGGCTCAACACTTCCTGCATTTCATTTACAAATTTGAATTTCACTTGCTCGCGAACGTGCGCAGGTACTTCTTCAACGTCAAATTCGTTCTTACGCGGAAGTATAACCGTCTTGATCCCGGAACGGACTGCGGCGATCACTTTTTCCTTCACTCCTCCGATCGGTAATACGGCGCCTCGCAAAGTTATTTCGCCGGTCATCGCGAGGTCGTTTCTGACAAGTCGACCGGTCAATAACGAGACGAGAGCAGTCAACATAGTTACTCCGGCGGAAGGACCGTCCTTCGGAACCGCTCCGGCCGGGACGTGCACATGTATGTCGTATTTTTCCCGAAAGTCGGGTTCTATTCCGAAGATCTCCGCATTTGAACCTATGAAGCTCAATGCTGCCTGGGCCGATTCTTTCATAACGTCACCCAACTGACCGGTCAGGATTAAATTCCCTTTACCCTTCATCTTCGTAGCCTCAATGAAAAGTATATCTCCACCGACGGGAGTCCATGCGAGTCCTGTAGCAATTCCGGGTTTGTTTATCCTCTCACTGACTTCAGAATAAAATTTTTGGTGACCCAAAAGCTTTACTACTGAGTCGGGATCAATCGTGAATTGTTTTTTCGCTCCTCCGGCAACTTCCCTCGCAACACCGCGGCAAACATCGGCTATCTTTCTCTCCAAATTTCTCACCCCTGCTTCCCTTGTGTAACCTGAGATAAGGAGATGGATTGCCTCATCGGCAAATTTAATTTGATTTGGCTTCAGGCCGTGTTCCTTTTCCTGCTTTGGAACAAGAAAATTTTTCGCAATGTGGAGCTTTTCATCTTCGACATAACTTGGTATCTCGATTATTTCCATTCTGTCTCGAAGTGCAGGCGGAATCGGCTCCATCATATTTGCGGTCGCTATGAACAGCACCTTTGATAGATCAAAAGGTAATTCTATATAATGATCGCTGAAAGAAAAATTTTGCTCGGGATCGAGGACTTCTAGAAGTGCACTTGACGGATCCCCTCTAAAATCCATACCGATCTTGTCGACTTCATCCAGCATAAAGACGGGATTATTCGATCCGCCCTTCTTAATTCCCTGGATGATTCTTCCCGGGAGAGCACCTATATATGTCCTCCTATGCCCCCGGATCTCAGCCTCATCATGGACTCCCCCGAGTGACATCCGGACAAATTTCCTACCGAGCGCATTCGCTATCGATTTGCCGAGGCTCGTCTTTCCAACTCCCGGAGGGCCGACAAAACATAAGATTGGCCCGCGCATGTCGTTTTTCAATTTCCGAACGGCAAGGTATTCCAGTATTCTCTTTTTTACTTTATCGAGACCGTAGTGATCTTTTTCCAGAGACTTCTCGGCGGCTTTTATATCGAGATTATCTTCAGTCGAAATACTCCATGGCAGGTCGAGGAGCCAATCTAAATAAGTACGGGCAACAGTATATTCCGCGCTTGAAGGATGCATTCTCTGCAGCCTGTCGAGCTCTTTCTCCGCCGTCTTTTTAGTTTCTTCCGGATAATTTCCCTCGCTGATCCTTTTTTTCAACTCGTTTATCTCGACGTTTTCATCGTCTTCACCAAGCTCATGCTTAATCGCCTTCATCTGCTCCCGCAGGAAATAATCGCGCTGGCTCTTATTGATTTCATCCTGCACTTCATTCTGGATCTTATTTCCAAGTTCAAGACGTTGAACCAACTTGCTCAAATACAGATTCGCCTTCTTTAAACGTTCCTGAATATTTAACTCTTCCAGGACGTCTTGCTTTTCCTTCACGGGAATGTTTATCAGCCACATTGCCATATCCGGAACCTGGCTTGGGTCATCCGTATTTATTATGAGATTGAGATGCTCCGGCGTGAGATCGGGAGCAAGATCGACAGCTTTCTTGAAACCGTTTTTGATCGTGGCAATCAGCGCTTCAATTTCTATGCTTTCGCTTTTTTTCTCGTCAACCCTTTGCACGAAACCTTTCATGTAAGGTTCCTGTTGAACCAGATTAAATATTTTTGCCCGGTATAGTCCCTGAACAAAAACACTTTTCGAACCGTCCGGCAAATTATACACTTTCAGGATTCGTGCTATTGTGCCGAATCTGTGGATATCTTCCGGCGTCGGAAGCTCGGTGTTCGCATCCTTTTGTGCCACGATGAGAATCGGAAGGTCATCACGGAAAGCCTCATCGACCAGCTGTATCGTGCTTTTTCTCCCGACAGACAACGGCATCATTTGCCTCGGAAAGAAAACGGAATTGCGTAATGGCATTATCGGGAGTATTTCCTGGTTGTAATTTTTGCCGGGTCCTCCATAACTATCTGTTCATCCTCACCTCGCTTCGCTTGCGTAGCGGGTTTTTCGGACTCAATCACGTGCACCGGATCTTCTATTTTGGACATTTTTTTCTCCTCTTAAGAAAGTCTCATAACAATATCTATTAGGTCGCCTTTTTGCCGCTGCATATCAATGATTATCACGTTGATCAATTTTGCAACGCTCTTATCTTTAATTAGGTTCTTTTGATGCTGAAGGATTTCCCAACGGCTCGAATGTTCCTCCATGTCCTTTACTAAGTGTCCAACATTTTCTCTTGATAAGTAGTTATCCGTTCGAGATTGTAATTCCTGAGGGTTTACAACCTCATCACGTCCCCCTGCAGATCGCATTGCTCCCGGCGGGATTTGCCCTCCAAGGTCAAGGATTTTTCCACGGAGAAGATCAGCAAAACTTCTTAATTCATCAGCAACCTTCTTGATCCGGTCGATCAAGAAAGGGTAGGGAATCCACTTTGAATGAGAAGAGAGACTCGCCGCAAGACCGATAAATCCCGTATAATCCTTGATCAGGAAGTCGATATCCTTTTTTATTTCTCTCCTGTCTGTTTGATCTCCAAATAAATCGTCTATGAATTTCAATCTGGTTTTCTGAATCGACGTTTGCTGTACCATTATATCCCCTTATCTAATAAAAAGGGGCTCCCTGATATCGGGAGCCTCATGTGCCGGAATTTTTTATGCAGCTTTCACTTCAATTTCTTTTGGCTTTGCCTCTTCTGCTTTCGGCAAAGTTATCGTTAGTATTCCGTCTTTGTAAGCTGCTTCGATCTTGTCGTCTTTTACACCGCTTGGCAATGTGAACGACCTCTCGAAGCTGCCATAAGACCGCTCAACACGATGGAAATTACGATCTTTCTCTTCTTTTTCCTGTTTCTTCTCGCCTTTGATTGTCAGGACATTTTCGTGCAAAGTGATCTTGACATCATTCTTGCTAATGCCCGGTAACTCGGCCTTGATAACGTAGGCTTCGTTATTCTCAACCACATCTGCCCGGGGCCACCATGATGTCACAAAATTTCCATCGCCATCGACGCCCGTGAAAAGACTGTCGAACACGCGTCCAACCTCTTGCTGCATATTCACAAAATCTCTAAACGGCGTCCACGTTGAAGCTTCTCTTTCGGGTTTGAATCTTATAAGTGCCATAATTATTTCTCCTTTTTTGTCTTACGCTGATTTAGGTTCAAGTCATGTGCCGTCAGCGAACGCGAAAAAACAGAAAAAGGAGGGCACAAAATTGTTATCGAAATAATCGCAGGACAATTTTTAATAATATTAGCCATAAATAGAAAAAAAATCACAAGCGATCTGCCAATTTGTCAGACTTCTCTTGATCAATATCCTAAAGCTTTCAACATTATTCCGGCGAAAAGGGTTATGAAGCCTTTAGGTTTACTTCCCAATTCAGTGGTCGGGTCCCCAAAGAAAACAATTCTTTCAGGCCGGGTTGTCATAGTTATCTGCTGGGAGGCACATCCAGCGAACAAGAAAACGAGACCTGTAAGCGTCTTGACCAAATTGAATTCACCTCCATTCGCAAATTCATCCAGAGTTCTGTTGACGTTCCGAACCATAGAAACTGAACTTATGACAATTCAATTTAGTCTAAAGAAGAAGTCATATCAAAGGACGGAGGAAACATCAAGAAGCGGCACCATCTTTCAATTTTCCAAAAACATAAATAACTTTTAATATGAGTACTATGATTACGGTCAATGAGCGACGGTTTCTCATGATATATGCTTGCCTTAGGGTTTTATGAGTGTTATACTAAAAAATCACAGTGAGCACTCTAAGCCTGCAATAATGGAACGAACACAACCTAAACACAAGAACTTCGAAACCGAAATGCTCCCCCACATGGCGGCGCTGTATAATTTTGCGCTTCGGATGACGGGCGACCCAGATGATGCTAAGGATCTTGTTCAGGAAACCTACATGAAGGCCTATAGGTTCTTTGACAAGTATGCCCAGGGAACGAATGCTAAGGCGTGGTTGTTCCGAATAATGAAGAACTCGTACATCAACCGTTACCGGAAGGAATCAAAGGAGCCGGACAAGATTGATTACGATGACATAAAAGATTTTTATGCGACAATTAAAGATACATCTGTTGACACAAACGATTTGCAGGAGAAGATCTTTGGTAATTTATTCGAAGACGAGATTGCTAAGGCATTGCAGGATTTGCCGGAGGATTTCAGGACAGTTGTTATCCTATGTGATATTGAGGGGTACACCTATGAAGAGATTGCAGACTTTATCGAAATTCCTATTGGAACGGTCCGATCACGACTCCATCGTGGGAGGAAAATGCTGCGTTCAATGTTGAGAGATTATGCGCTTACACGAGGGTTCAAAGATGTTGAAGATGAGAGCGACGCTGACTAAGAGTTTAGGGAGAAGAGGAATTGGATTGCAGAGAATCACGTGATCTGATGAGTGGAGCCGTGGACAACCGGCTCCTCCACAATGAGTCGCAGGGTTTTTACGACCATATAGAAATATGCGGAAGTTGCAGAGATGAATATGAGCTTGAGAAGCTCACAAAAGCGTACATAAAAAGAAAAATCACATTCGTGGACGTTCCCTATGATGTTAAAGAAATGATAATGGCACAATTTTCTTCGGAAATTGACCGGGAGAAAAATCGGGGATTTTTTTCGAGATTATTTAGCAACGAATTATTCCAGCCTGTTTTCGCTGTGGGGATCGTCGCTGTACTTGGCATAATTTTGTTTTTCGCAAATAAAGGGAATATCCTACTGCCCGCTTCGCGAGAACCGGTTAAGGCAGCCCAGACGGCTCAGCAAGATGCTTTCTCCCTCACAGAAATAAACTTCCAGGATATTCTCAGCGGGAAATTCAAACCGCAGATGACCGCAGTCGCCGCGACCGACGTTGCTTCGTACATAAATAAGAACGCCGGCTATTCCGTTGAACTTCCATCGGTCTCGAGTGCCGACTGGATTGGTGGAACAGTGACTGATTACGACGGAAATAAGGTGGCACAGGTAATCTATAAAATGGGAGAGGAATACATCTATATTTGCAGCTTTCCGAAAACGGTTGTGGGATCAAAAAAGATTTCATTCCCATCGAGTTGCTCTAAGGCAATGGAAAACAACGGATGGTTTTGGAGTCAAAATTCAAACGGAGACACCCAGGCCTCGTGGAGTCACGGGGATCATATATGTGTTGCGACATCGAATCTCGAGAAAAACGACCTGCTCGCCTATTTAGAACCTCCGGCAGGAGACAAGGGAGAGAAAAAGTGATAAAGATTTTGACTCCTCTCTTTGCAACATTAATTATCTTCAATTCATGCAGTAAACAACCCGCACCCCAGCGATTGTCATCCAACGACAGCAACATGAAGAACACTTTTAAAGGCAATGTCTCTCTGGATGCAGGAGTGAATCCGGCTTCAGGAGGACTTGCTTCAGAATTTTACTGGTACGATTCAAATGGAAAGAAGATGTCGCTCGGCGATCTGAAGGGAAAAACAGTTTTAATAAATTTCTGGGCAACCTGGTGTGGACCCTGCAAGGCCGAACTTCCGGATATAGAAACTCTGAGTAAAACTTACGCAGCGAGCGGGCTCGTGGTTATCGGAGTTTCAGTCGATAAAGGGAGCAACCTGCTGACGGATGTCTCAGATTTTGTATCGCAAAACGGACTCACCTACCAAATAGTCATCGACAATGACAACGTCGCAGACGCATACGGGAACATAAATGCAATACCAACTTCGTTCCTTGTTAATAAAGATGGAAAGATAGTAGATAAGTGGATCGGCACAAGGGATAAGGCATTCTTTGAGTCAACAATAAAGAAGTATCTCGACTGAAATTAGGAAATAATCGTCGTCGATCCGAAATTTATATTTTTCATCTACCCCAATCGTAAATTCAAAGTGCGGACTACCATAAGTGTCCGAGTGTGGAAGGATTACGTCGCAACGGCAAAGCGACGCTGATTCGCGCTCAATCTTTCCCGCCTCGCGAACCTCTAAATGCCGGCATAATCTTATACCCTAAAACAAACCGAGAAATAGGTTACATTATAATCTTGAATATTGAAAGAACACATACTTTTCACATACCCGTTCTGGGGTTGGCATTTTCCATTGACACTCCACTGAAGGTCGCACGGTTTGGAATATCGTCAGTAGTTTCTATTATGGACGATATGCTTATCGAACATATGCGTAAACACCACTCATTGAAAAATAACGAACCGTATTCACCTATTTCGGTTCGGGAGCATGACTATCGCGCCCGAAGAATAACCGCTTATCTCAACATGATTCACGGTCTTGTCGAGAAACAAATCGCAACGCTGAAAGCTTCGGCATTTGAAAAAGGGAGCGAGATCGTTAAATATTTTGAGATGCTCCCTGATCAGTCTCCTGTGAAGGCTCTTTACAACCGGATGACCGTGACCGGAGACAATTCGAAGCGATCATCCAGACAGGAGGAACTTCGATCAAAGATCGTTGCGGGCGAAATCAATGTGAACATCATGACAAAAATTGACAAAACCAATTCAGGAAGAGATAACAAAACGCTTCCCACGGAGTTTTCAGATGCAATTGCTTCGATGCGAGGTTTTGTCAGGAGCGATCTCAGGTCATCCGTCGTCCTGTCCGCAGGACTGAATCCACGGTTGTTCAGCTACATGGGACAGTGCGCGGAGTTTTTCCCCGATTCAAACGGAAGCCTAAGAAAAAAAGTAATATTAAAAGTAAGCGATTTCCGATCGGCGTACATACAGGGAAAGATCCTTGCGAAAAAAGGGATCTGGATTTCGGAGTTTCGAATCGAGTCGGGTTTAAATTGCGGCGGGCATGCGTTTGCCACTGACGGATTTCTCCTTGGACCGATTCTGGAGGAATTCAAATCGAAACGGCAAATGCTTTCGAATGAGTTAAACCAGCTTTACGAAGCGGCGCTGCGGGAAAAAGGATTGCCTATCCCGGACGTGTCGATGGAGATTCACGTCACTGTTCAAGGAGGAATTGGTACAGCGAAGGAAGACGCATTTCTACGTGACTACTATGGCGTAGATGGTACAGGTTGGGGATCTCCATTCCTATTGGTTCCGGAGGCCACGAACCTCGATGATGAGACCCGAGACCTCCTCGCGAAATCAGAGAGAGATGATTTCTATCTCAGCCACGCATCGCCCCTTGGAGTTCCATTTAATAATCTAAGAAACACTACAAGCGAGAAACAGGTTCGGCGCCGCGCTGAAAACGGCAAACCAGGGAGCCTCTGCACCAAGAAGTTCCTCGTATCAAATACAGAGTTTACTGAACAGCCTATCTGCACCGCCTCAACCCAATATCAGACTCTGAAAATTACGGAGCTGAAAAATCTTTCCTTGACTCCGGCAGAGCTTGAAGAAAAGATTGAGAAAGTAATTGAAAAAGCGTGCCTTTGTGAAGACCTTGCCGCACCGTGCTTCATCCAGGGAAAATCCGAACAGAGAAGGAAGAACCATCCTGTAGCAATCTGTCCGGGACCGAATCTCGCATATTTTTCAAAAATCGTCTCGCTAGAAGATATGGTCGGCTATATTTACGGACGGGTGCAGTCACTGACGAACGGACAACGTCCGCATATGTTTATCGAGGAACTGAGGTTGTACATCGATTACCTTAGGAATGAAGTTAGAAACCATGTCGATTCCCTGACAGAGAAGGAGCGGAAATATTTGAATACATTCCGCAATAATCTGCACGAAGGGATCATGTACTATAAATCCATGATATCGAAGTTTGTGGAAGATACCGGGCTCTATGGGGAAATCGTGCACGGTCAGTTAAGACAATTCGAAGAAGAGTTGCTAAGTATTATTATTCCGGATATAGAAATAGCTGTACCGGTGGAGATCCTGAACCGGAGTTAGCGACTTAGGTTAACTTCTCTAACTCTCTCGAGTGCTGTCAATCCCCTGATCCCCAAACCTATACCAATAAGAAGCAAGCTGGCATAACTATATTGCGCCTAGGTTGCCGCAAAGTGGGATCTTATGGTTAGGAATTTTCTGACGGGTTGTAGCGCTAACGGGAGTTGAACCCGTGTTTTCGCCTTGAGAGGGCGACGTCCTGGGCCACTAGACGATAGCGCCGGGTAAAATGCCAAATTGTAAATTCTCAATTTTAATTTCGAAAAAGCCTAAGCTTGATTCAAAATTAAAAATCCATAATTTAAAATTTTAAGAGAGCTGCCCGGCAAGGGCTCGAACCTTGACTTTCCTGATCCAGAGTCAGGCGTGTTGCCAGTTACACCACCGGGCAATTTAAAATTCTGCAGGTTTGAAAGTTTTGTGCAAAACCGACGACAAAATTTACTGCTTCTCCGCCAATTTCCCAAGACCTTTAGGAAAGGTGGAGATGAACTCTAAAATTAATGTTTTTATAAAATTAAGAATCATACCGAGCTTAGAAGCCGGGCTTATAGCCTGCCCGCTCGACGGCGCGACGGGTCACATCAAGTATTCCGGGACTCTCATTGTACGGCAGTACCGGAACTTCAGGAGCCGTTTTCAGCTTCGCGAGCAAGTCCCCAGCCTCTGCACCGGTTAATCTCTCAAGAAGCTGGTACAAACCATCCGGGTTCTCTTCAAGCGTATTGTGAAATTCCAGGATCGAATGTAATGTGGCGACAATCTCACTTGTGGGAAGAGGCACAAGGAGCGCGACGAGTGCACCATGATCGAACCGAAGGCGGTTAGCTATTACCGCCTGCTCCCCGTTCTGGAGCCGTGCAATTGCCGGTAAAACTATCTTCTCTTCGATACCGATGTGACGGAGCATCCCCTTTCGGAATTCCGCATATAGTTCCATGTCAATTTTTTCCGGATTCTCGACGGCATGCTCAAGCAAATCGTCGAGCCTGTCGTGATCATTTGAAAGATACTGGAACAAGCTTCCGGTTATTTCTCTCTCATTCATAATCTTTGCCTTTATAGCAGCTTTGAAAATTAAAATCAAGAGGCCGCTAAACCTCCTCCTCTGAATCTATAATGGAACCTCCCGAAATCCAACCCTATTCCGGATAACCACCTTTGAGGGATATTCTGCGAAATGTACACGGATGAAACCGCGAGAAAAGTTCAGTTGGGGCGACTAAAGAATAAGCCCCATCTGCGCCAGTGCAGACATGGTTTCCTCATAGGTCTTATGGCGTATGGCTCTTAGGCCTAATCCGGCGGCAACCTGGACAAACATTGCGCGGTCATCAACATAAACCGAATCTTCCGGAGAAACCTGGGCGACATCAACAGCGATTCGATAGATATCTCTGTCCGGTTTCCTGATGTGCACAAAAGATGATGCGATAAAAAAGTCGACAAAATTTCTCAGCCCGAAATTTTTGATCCTGTAGTCGTTCACTTCCCGACCTTCATTGCTGATCACACCCACCTTAAGGTTATACTTTCCTTTCAATGACTTCACGAGGTCAATCATCTTGGGATACGATTTCGATTGTCCGAATATGAAGGTCCGGAAATCGTCGTGTGAAAAGCTTCTCTCCTCATAGAAAACTACTCTGTCGAGATATTCATCCAGACTTATTTTGCCGGATTCATAAGTATCGTAAGTTAAGTGATGGCGTTCGTTCAACTCTTCATAGTCAAGACCGAACATCTCAGCCGCTTTCATACGCGAGTTGCGGTCCCAGCCGTTGGTCAATAAGACCCCGCCGATATCCAAAAACAAAGTCGATGGCGTTTTTCCCTCTTCCATTGTGCTCCTCCGATTCTATAACAGCAGTTAAGCAAAAATATCTTCGATCAATCCAATGCCCTGCATCGCTTGATCCGATTTTTCAAGATTAGATACCGGAATACTTTTTATTTGCCTTTCCACCTATTCCAGCGTGGCCACCTTAGATAAACGGCGCCGATGCCTGTCCGCACCGCTGAAAGTAGCACTCAAAAATATTTTAACAATTTCCCAGGCAAGTTCATTCCCCACGACACGCCCGCCGAGACAAAGAACGTTTATGTCATCGTCCTCGACCCCCTGGTGCGCCGAGAAACAATCGTGAATAAGAGCCCCCCTCACACCTTTTACTTTGTTTACCGCAACGGAAGCGCCGACGCCACTCCCGCATATTGCTATCCCACGATATACTTCCCCTCTCGAAACTCCCCTCGCAAGAGGAATGACATAATCAGGATAATCATCGTTCTTGTCAAGGACCCGGGCACCGTAGTCCATAATTTCATAGCCTAAATTCGTCAGCCTTAAGATGATTTCTCCTTTAATGTTGAAACCGCCATGGTCGCAAGCTATGCCGATTTTCATAAACCTCTCCTACTTATATCCAACAAACATCCTACGGTTTTGGTTTTGCATTTAACTCATTCGAGCCTAACGCCTACAATAATGTCTGATCCAGAGGGAATTTGCGGTAATGAGATTATCTATCCTGATACCATTTGTTCTAGTGTGGTATTATCTCAGTAAGACTTCGTCCCTCCGGACAAAAGGATGTTCATCGCAGCCTTATCAAAATCCAATTTCCATTCCGATAATTTTTTCGGAAACCAGTTCAGGTCGCCAACTGGATAATTCCTGATCCCCGCAGAAAGAAGTTTTGAATTTGAGTAGGAGAAATCTTCAGGAGTTGGATAAACACCTCTCGACGAATTGCTGTAAACTCTGGTGATGTTCCTCGATGATATTCCTGCCGAAGGATCGTTCAGGCTGTCCGGGTCATAACCCCAAAGGATGTTGTTCTTCGGGCTCGGAGAATACCTGTCGGTCAGGAAGGCAATGATCAATGGCATGTTTTGCGGCATCCTGACAAAATCCGGATTTTGACCATCGACAGAACCTACGATGACCATGTGAGGATGCCATGAGAACATGCTCAGCGTCCTTGCGTTCATTACCGGTTCAGGAAGAATTGCCCCGGACGGAGAGGCGACGGTATCATTATATAGCCGGTAAAACGGATAGAAGTCTGTCGTGTCAAAGTAAGACGCATTGTTTCCATAGACGACGATCCTCCCAAGTTCTCTTGGGTCATCAGGACTTAATGTCTTTCCATCGACAAATATGACGGCATTAGTCCTGTATTCCTTCATCGCTTCGGCTGGAGTCAATTGCCTTGCTTCTGCCTTCAGGGTATCTATGTTTAACGTTTGACCGTACAATAATAAATCCGGATCCTGTCGCGGGCGGTCCTGCATTCGTTCGCCGGAGAAGTGACAATTCACGAAAAGATTGTTCGTGATGTACGCGTTACTAAAATAGTTCTCCAGGAAGCAGAACTTTGCGCAGTTCACAACTGTGTTATGGTCGCAAAAAAAGTAATTAAGACCTATCCCCTGTGTTTGTACCAGCCCGAAGCCGACATTCTCAACGGTATTATTTATTTCGATCAGGCTGTCGGCAGGCGCGGTATAATAAATCACGCGTCCGGCCCACCATTCATTGGTGTAATTCGCGTTGCGAACCATGCTGTTGGTCAAATAAATTGTAGTCCATTTCCCCGTAACATGTACTGCCGGTCCTTGCGTCCACTCAAAGATGCAATGATCTAACAATAAGTGCGCGCTGTCAGATTCCTCGATGATCGGCTCCCAGATTTGTTGTCCATTCGATACCCACCCAAGGAACCATACATTCTTAACCGTGGCATCGCCATGAAGGTCAAGCAGCCGGTCGGTATCGTAATGGCCCGCACTATCCGGAGCAAACTGAACAACTGCAGGGCCGGGATCATCGGATACCCGAGCTGGCTCCCCTTCAATTCGAAGATGATATCCTTTCGTGATAATGGCAGCGCTGTTTATGTACCTTTGACCTCGCTGCAACACATATATTCTGTCCGGGTGAGATCCATCAGAAAGAGTATCTCCCATTATTGCGTTACGCATCGCATTGATGCCATCATTACGTATCAAACGTGTGTTCGATGATAGAATCTTAGTATTCTTATATTGCCCTTGCGAGTGAGTCGTAGGTTGAGCATGCAAAGATATTGATATCGACAACGTAAGAAGGACAAGGAAAGGAGTTAACCTGCTCATAAAACTGATCTCCGATCAAGTTATGGATAATTTGCTGCTTACATCACAGCATATGGCTGGCTAATCTATCAAACTCCTGAACAAAAGACAACCATAATTTGAGGGAGGGCAATTGCAAATATTCAGACTGCCTCTTTTGAATATGATACGGAGTTGTTATTCACCCAGGAAGGGTATTAATTTTGTTAGTAAACTAACAGATATTACGAAGGATCATAAATGAAAATATTTCTCACGGGTGGTACAGGCTTCATCGGATCATACGTTGCGATGGAACTCCTCGGAAACGGGCACGAAATCACAATACTTGCTCGCAACCAAAATAAAGTACCAAATCTCAGGACAATGGAAGGAATAAAAATCGTTCAGGGAAATATTACCGATACAAATTTACTCAAGCAAATAATTCCGGGACATGATGCCTGCATACTTGTCGCATTGAACTATACGAAACTGACCGGATGGGAAGTGCTAAATGATGATACTCTCCCGACAGTGTTCATATCGGACATTGCCGCGAATGCGGGAGTTAAACATCTCATTTATACTTCTTCAACGGCCGTCAATGACAACGTCTATATGATCGAACAAAACAAGATCGATGGCTCCATACCGATTGTTCATACAACAACCAAACAGCATCCGACGACTTTTTACGGTGCCACAAAAGCAGCGAGCGAAAATTTTCTTCTTGCCCAATCATACCAGTCACAGATGCGGGTTAATATCATACGCCCCGGTTATGCATTCGGAAACCCCGTTGTCGATGGCGGAAGTACTCAAGGAGATACAAGGTTTCTTCAGATAGTGAAGGATGTGTTGAATAACCGCCCCGCCAGAGTGGTAAAAAATGACGGCACCCAATTTATCTGGGCGGGTGATCTCGCAAAGTTATACCTGAAAGTTCTCATGAGCAGCTTCAACAGAAAGACATATTTCGGTCTCTCGAAGAATTTTGTTTCATGGGAAGGGATTGCTAAAGAAGCAATAAGGAGATGCAACTCTACGAGCAAGGTGCTAGTCGAAGACAGAGGCTGGAATGACAACCCGACTATATTCGATGTTTCAGATATGAAAAATGACTTCGGCATTGAGTTCGATCCATGGAATAAAATCACCGAACATCTTGATTACTACATCGGTAATGAAAAGAGGAATTAACATCCGATTATGAAAGCAGTGACAAGGTGAAGAGTTTTTATGTCGCGTCGTCACTAATTCTTTTTCCATCACTCATAGTATTTGCGCAGATGCCTAAAACGATTATCGTAGGTACCGTCTATAATGTCTTCGACGAAGAATTTACAACAAACAAGTATTACTTCGACCAAGTCGATAAAGATGTGGCTCTCATGAAGTCGTGCAATATCAACCATGTCATGATTTTTCCTATGGGCGAGTGGGACCCGGACTCACGAAAAATAGACTGGGCGAGAACCGATTATCTCGTAAATAATATTGAGCACGCTCAAATGGAATTCATCCCTATTCTCCTCAAAGAGGAGCAGTGCTTCGAGTATTTCCCAATTTGGAAATTCAAGGAAATCCCGGGAATGTGGGACGAGTATACTAAGGACAATGGCAACAAGAACAATCGCGACAACATCGACTTCGACGACCCGAGGGTTTACCCTTTTGTGGAGGATTATTTCAAAGACGTGGTCGAACGGTACGGAAAGAATCCGGCATTGAGTTTCTACAATATCTGGAACGAGCCGCATTACAGTTCAAACGCACCGCATGTAATCGATCAATTCCGTGAGTGGCTGAAAAACAAGTACGACTCTCTCGCCGCACTTCGGAGATCATGGGGAATAGAATATTCCTCATGGGATGAAGTCTCACCATTCCTGACTGAGAACTGGAAGTCCTCAATGCCGCAGATTGATTGGATGCTTTTCAGGAACGAACTGAACGGAATGCTTCTTCAAAAGCTGACCAAGACGCTCCGACAATACGATTCGGTTCATCCGATCAATGCTAACCCAGTCGGGACGACCTGGGCAAATTTTAGTCCATTCGGCGGATACAACACAGATAACTGGGCAATCTCGAACCACGATGATATCTCCGGCATTTCCTATTATCCCGATCAATGGGAGCGCGACCATAGCCTGCAGCCCTGTCCGTTCTGGCTTCACAACCTGACTTTCAACACAATCCGATGCGCCGCCGGAAATAAACCATACATACTCACGGAATTGTATACGAACCAGCAGAACGGTCTTGCTCTTAACGGCTATCTATCGAAGAATTTCGTGAACGTATTGGCATGGACAGCATTAGCGAACAATTGCAAGGGAATGATCTATTGGAAATGGCGACCCTTTATGAGGGGACGCCAATCTCTTGGGAGAGGACTCTGCGGCATTGACGATAAATTGTTGCCCAGCGGCGAAGGGGTAAAAGAATTCGGCGCGGTCATCGGAAAGTACGGAGAGACTCTTTACAAAGCACAATTGGAGAAGCCGAAGGTTGCGATCCTTCTCGACATGGTCGGCCTCCTCAAGACACTTGAACAAACGACCGAAATGACTACGAACAAGTTCATGTATGAAAGCAACGCCGGCCTGTTTAAGGCGCTCTATGAAGGGAACGTCACCACCGACGTTTTGCGAATGGACCGCGGACTAACACTCGAAGATCTAAAGCCCTATAAAATTTTATTTCTGCCTTTTCAAATCGTAATGCGACGCGATGTAGCCGAATTATTGAAGGAATACGTTGGACAAGGAGGTTGGCTCGTTGCCGATGCGAGAGCCGCGACGATGGATGAATTAGACTTCGCATACCGCAGCAGTCCTGGAGCCGGTCTTGATTCACTGTTCGGTGCAACGAGATCAGGCTGGGCTGGAGAAAAAAGATTCTTCGGCGTCCAAGTTAAAGGCATCGCCGGAGAAAAGCCGGTTAAATTCGGGGGAAAATATTTCAGAGAAGATCTGCAAGTCGAAAGTGGTGCCGAAATACTTGGGACATACGAAGATTCCGACAAGCCCGCTTTGGCAGAGAACCGATACGGCAAAGGTACTGCAATCTTAAGCGCTGTTCCGCTTGGAGCAAGTTATCTCGATAACCCTGACAATCCGGTAAAGGACTTGATACTCAGTTTCGTCAGAGGAGCAGGCGTCGAGCCGGATGCAAAATTCATCTCGAAAACTGGCGGCTTCGTGAATCTCAGGGTTCACAACCTGGACGACAAAAGGGTAGTTTATCTCATCAACTCAGAAGATTCCGGGAATTCCGGAACCCTTGAAGTAAACGTCGGTGATCTAAAAGTTAAAGACGTGAAAGATATAATCTCCGATAAAACCATTGCATTCAAAACCGTTGGAAAGAAGATTTCACTACCGTTAACCGTGCCACCAAATCAGGCAATCGTTCTATTCATCGAGTAACAAATTTCCCTGTCTTCTTCTTCCTTAATGGGCTCATGGCTTAGAATTGCCATTTTGCGATCTCCTATCTCTACGCGAAACAAGGCCCAAAATAGCAAGTGCAACGGCAAAGAGCGCGGTACCTATTATGATATTTATGGTTTTCATCAAAAGGAGAACCGCGAGCACCGCGCAAGCACCGAGAAACCACCACAACGCGGTTTTATTTTTCACTTCAGTCTCACTGATTTTTCTTACTACGGACAACATGGAAGATAATGTCAAGCACCGAATCCCTGACAACTAATATCTCATCTTTACTTTAATCGCCAGCGTATCTGAATGAAGAACGATCTTTGCATCATCAAAGGTCGGCGGCCCATAGGTGGCTTCGGCATCATTTGAAAAAGCATATCCTTCCTCGGGTATTCCGTACATACCTGTCTTCATTTTGCCGTCGTTATCCTCATCGTGAAAAATCGCGACCGCATATTCCCCATACTCGACACCCTGGAATTCAATGACTACGCTATCTTTGTCATTTATCGGCTGAGTGGTAACCTTATAAGCTTTTTCATGGCTACCGGGGAAACCATCTCCTGTGTTATACAGTGATGCTCTAATCTGTCCGGCAGTATTCCTAACATTTTCTATTTTCACTAATATGATTCCCTTGTCTTTCTGTTCGGTGAAGCCTCCGATAAATAAAAACACGGCCGCGAAGAATACATATTTCATTTTTTCACCTTCTTTTTTGTTCAACATTTAAAATTTTGTATCAAAACTGCCAAGATTAGAATTCCGACTCTATTCCCAGCACGGGAAGCAGTGCATACTGGTACACATTTTCCTGCGTACCGTCGGAGTTGTACTGGTAATAGGCTATGTTCTTTCGATTGTAGATATTCTGAACCGACAGGAGAATCACAAGATTCCATGCGCGGAAATTAAACCTGCTCGAAAACTCTAAATCGAGCCGGTGATAATCAGGGTATCTCGCAGAATTTATATTCCCGGTTTCTTCCCACGCGCCGGCGGTCCATTTCGCGCCCCCTTCCCTGTGCTGTTCGGTAGTAACGTAAACCTCCGGCGTATATGGCATGCCCGAGGCATAACGCCATCTCGCGCTGATCTCCATGTCGTCCGAAAAGGGAAGAATATGGCTCGGATATTTTATGTAGAAAGGCATCTGATCCAGTTCGGACCTCAGGTTAGAAAACCTCTTCCCTGCAATGATCGTCAAAACGTAAGGGACATCGTAATCGGACGGATAGGTATTCCCCTCCATCCCGATTCGTGGGTCATAAAATTTACTGTTCATCCTGGAAAAGCTTATCGTTCCGTAAATATCTTTCACCAGCTTCTGTTGTAATAACACGTCAATGCCGGTCACATCCTGCTTCCCGACGTTTAAGAATTGGGCAGATCTGTCCGTCTTATCATTGAAATTGACAAAATTCTCCGCAATGGGAATGTCGTAATACTTCTTGATATATCCTTCGACTTCCAGGATAAGTCCCTCCGCCAGGATTTGCTCCACGCCGATCACATAGTGGTCAGCCAGGCTGCTCTCAAGATATCTGTTGACCCCTGATTGGTACCTGTCTCCGAAATCCGGAAGTGGAGGCGTCTGATAATATTTTCCTATCGCGAAATTAAGCGTCGTGATATTCGGGACAACCGAATACGATGCGGAAAACCTCGGACTCACATCACCTTTTCCACTGTAAGAGAAATAATCGTACCTTAACCCGATATTGGAAACGAGCCGATCATCGAACAACGTTACTTTGTCATTGATGTAACCGTATCCTTTGTAATATTGAGGAAAACGGAAATTATAATTGATGTTTGAAGCCGGCATCACGACAGTTGTATCGAAGACGCCGTTTCCGTTCAAATCATATCTTGCCGTATCGGGGTCGGAGGAATCGATTGCTTTGAAGTTGATAAATTTAATCGCGCCGCCGAAATCGAACTCGTTAGTCCTGTTCGCGTTCAATATGAATTCCGCATTCAACGCGCTCTCCCCATCGTCATCATTTTGATCGACCACTTTCCGGTTATTCAAAATATTCGTTCTCACTACCGTACCACTGACGTCGTAACTCCTTTGAGTGAAGTCGCTCGTTACGAGCAGGTCGCTGTTATAATCGTTCTTTGAAATTGTTACGATGGAAACGAACTTATCCGACCATTTGCTCTCGAGCGTCATTCCCGCAGCATACTGGTAATCTTTCACTCCGACATCATAAACATCTATCGAATCGCTCTTTCCAGCAAGGGCAATGTCAGTAACCTGCGGCTCTCCCACTATGTCTATCCTGTCGTTGCCGTAAATTCCAGAGATGGAAAGCTTATGAATCTTTGAAAGATCATACGTGACTTTTGATTGTAAGTCATAATATTTCGGGACCGCGGTGAGTCCGACCGCCCCGGCAATCAAATCCAGGTAACTGTTCCTTGCTGAAAGGAGCCATGAACCCTGCCCGTCGTTTATTTTTCCCTCGAGCACGGTTCCATACCCTGCCATAGATAGGTTCGCGTTTCCCGTCAGAATTTTGTCCCGGGTTCCTTCCCGCGTTGTGAGATTTATTACCGACGACGATTTATCGCCGTACTTCGAAATAAAACCTCCAGTCGAAAATTGCACGTCCTGCATCAGGTCGACGTTGACCATGTTTATCGGGCCGCCGGAATTCATTTCGTTCGGATAATGATTTGTCGATTGAATTTCCATATGATCCATGACGGTAAGGTTCTCATCGGGTGCGCCGCCTCTCACGAGTAATTCGTTGGACTGGTCCGTCGAAAAAGAGACCCCCGGCATGGACTGAAGTATTCTTTGAAAATCCTGGTCGGAACCAGGTGACCTCCGTATTTCTTCCGGGCCCAGGACAACTGTGCTCAGATTGTTCTCTATTGCCGCCTTATCGAAGAAATCAGGAGTTACCGTTACCTGATTTAGTTCCAGCGGAGTTTCTGACATTTTAATCGACGCGTGAGTTTCACCTCCCGTGGTGACGATAACATCAGTTTTTACAATGGTCTGATATCCCACGAGGCTTGCCCTGATAGAATAGCTCCCCACCGGTCCCGATATTTTGAAGCGGCCGTTTAAATCTGTAGAGGCCCCGACATTCTTAAGTTCAACTATCAGCACATTCACTCCGACCAATGCCTCTCCCGTCTTCGCATCCGCAACATGACCTGTTATCGTTCCGATCTGAGAAAGAACATCGGCAGAAAAAAAGAAGAGCATCACTGAAGCAATTATAAAAAATTTTACCATCTTCTTTGCATACCCTTCTCATATGATTTATTGAAAACGGAGCCCCTGACTTATGATGGTTTTACCTTAGCCCAATACTCAGCGCCTAATCGGCAACGACTAATCCTACGGTGCTTCTTTTGTGAAGTTTCACAAAATCACACATCCACGGTACACGCATTACGAGAGAATACGTCTAATCCTTCTAAATACTGAAGTTTTCTTCTACTTCGACGGCTGTTCGTGCGTCATACAATGGAGCGTACCGAGCCCCCAGACCAAATCGACCGCGTGGATCCCGATGACCGGGCGGTCACCGACCAAATCTCCGATTATCCCAAGAGCCATCCTGTCTTTCGGATCATCGAATGTCGGAACAATTACCGCGGCGTTGGCGATGTAGAAGTTCGCGTAACTTGCGGGAAGCCTCTGTCCTTTGAAGATTACCGGATCCGGCATTGGTAGGAAAGCGGTCTCCGGCTTTGAACCATCCTCGAGTCTGAAATCCTGCAACCGTTCTTTGTTCTCTTGAAGCGCTCTGTAATTATTATCTGTCGGATTTTCCTCACGTACAAGAAGCAGCGTCTTTGAATTTACAAATCTGCAGAGATCGTCAACATGCCCATGGGTATCGTCGCCTGAGATTCCTTTTCCCAGCCAGAGAATATTGGTCATCCCAAGATAATTCTTAAAAACTTCCCCATAATCCTTTTTAGTAAACCCCGGATTTCTCGCTTGCTTGTTCTCATCCAATAAACATTCTTCCGTAGTTAGCAACGTTCCATTTCCATTCGTGTCAATTGCTCCGCCTTCAAGGATGACGCGGCTTCCTTTCTGTTCCGGAATAAAATATGTCAGGCCAAGCTTCTTTGAAACGAAATCCGGGAATCTCCTGTCTTTTTTGTAATCGGAATATTTTGCCCAGCCGTTGAATCTGAAATTAACCTGCGCAATTCCATCTTTGCTTTTTATGAATTGAGGGCCCGAATCCCGCGTCCAGCCGCGATCGGTTTTTAGTGCAAAAAATTCGACGTCCTTCAGTTCCACATTCGCGGACTTTAGGACAGAACGAGCTTGCTTCTCGTGGTCTTTCGATTCGACAGTTATTCTTACTTTTTCCCCCGCAGAAACTCTTTTTACAATTTCAGCGTAGACCCAAGGTATCGGCGCGAATCTTCCTGGCCAATCGCTCTTATTATGTGGCCAACCGAGCCATGTTGCCTCGTGAGTTTCCCACTCGGCAGGAAGGCGGTAACCGTGTTCCCATGGCGATTTACTCATTTACCTTCATCCAAAAATCTTTTCGTTATTCCTTTGTACGCATCGATCCTCCTGTCCCTCAGGAACGGCCAGTTCTGCCTGATGTACTCGATCCTTTCCAAATTAACCTCAGCAAGAAGTATTTCTTCTCTATCGACAGAGGCTTGAGCAATTATTACTCCCTGTGGATCCGCAACGAAAGACTGTCCCCAGAATTCTATGCCCGCACTTTTTTCGTTTTGCTTCTCGAGTCCGACTCGATTTACCGCGGCGACATAAACTCCGTTAGCGATCGCGTGCCCTCGTTGAACCGTCTGCCATGAATCGAATTGAGCTTTGCCATGTTCGGCCTTTTCGTGAGGATGCCATCCGATTGCCGTTGGGTAGAACAAAATATTTGCGCCCTTGAGTGCGACGAGACGCGCTGCTTCCGGGTACCACTGATCCCAGCAAATGAGAGTGCCAATGTCTCCGTACTTTGTTTGGAATGTATTAAATCCCTGGTCGCCCGGTGCAAAATAATATTTTTCATAGAATGCCGGGTCGTCGGGAATATGCATCTTCCGATAAATGCCGACGATTTGACCATCTGCGTCTATGACGGCGGCAGAGTTGTGATAGACTCCTACTGCCCGCTTCTCGAAAACCGGGACAATGACGACCACCTTATTTTTCTTGGCTATCCTGGAAATCATCTCTGTTGATGAGCCAGGGATTGTTTCTGCCAGCTTGAAGTTCGCTATGTCTTCGGCCTGACAAAAGTACGGCGATCTGAACAATTCAGGCAAGCAAATGATCTGAGCGCCTGATTTCGCCGCTCTCTCAATCCATGACGCCGCCTTTTTCAAGTTCTCGTCCAGTTTTTTTCCGATAGCAATTTGTAAAAGCCCGATCGTAAAACTCTTCGGGTCCTTAACCGGTTTGATCTTTTGTTTCATCCGTGAACTCGCTCCTGATCCATTAAACTCTGGATAAATTAACAAATCGTCTAATAATTTGCAGGAAAATTAACCCAACAGCCAGCGGACAGCAGTATCAAAAACAGACAATCCGACGCAAGCGGACGATCCACAACATCTATTTTCTTATCGCCGAGGCTTCTTCTCTGCTCGTAACGGTAATATCAAGGTCCTTTAGGATTCCATCGCTGATATCGTATATCCAACCGTGCACGTTTAGTTCTTGCTTCTCTTTCCACGCATTTTCCACAAATGTTGTCTGGGAAACATTCCAGACTTGCTCCCTGACGTTAAGCTCGCAAAGGAGATTATAACGAAGCTTGTCATCAAACTGGGCCTCTAACTCTACCCTGTGGCGAACATAAATGTCTTTTATGTGCCGTAGCCAATGATCAAGGAGCCCATGGTCGGTATTTCCCATTGCGGCCTTGACTCCGCCACAGCCGTAATGACCGCAAACAATTACATCTCTAACCCTCAGAGTCTCAACGGCAAATTGAATAACCGAGAGACAATTCAAATCGGTTTGCACCACGAGGTTTGCAATATTCCTATGAACGAAGATTTCCCCCGGAAGGAGATCGACAATCTCGGTTGCGGGAACGCGACTGTCCGAACATCCGATCCAGAGATATTTTGGCGATTGCTGGTTTGCCAGCCTTGAGAAAAACTCGGGGTCCTTTGCTTTAAGACCTTCCGCCCATCTTTTATTATTTTCAAATAAATGTTTTAATGTTCTCATCTTCTGCGCTTCTCAAGTTTCACCATAACTTTGTTTGTCGCATCATCCACGATGCCCCAAATACGTTCGATCCACTCCAGATGTTCCGGCTTCATCAGGACAGAGCGCAGGCATGTTATTGTCCCACGGTCTTTTTCCATACTGGTTGACGAAAGATCGAAAAATTCTACAGGCAATTCAACAAGTGCCAGGTGAAGATTTTGTTTAGCAGCTTCGTCAAATATCTCTCGTGAAAGTTCGGATGTCTCACTGACTTTTTTTCCCGCGGCTGCCCAAACAACAATGTCGAGTTCCGGCGGGAAAGGGGAAATGAATCTATCGTCGGCTTCTAGTTTTTCATACATCTTTATTGCTGCTTCTCTTCCGGCACCCAAAGATTTCGCAAACTCGCCCTCCTTGATAAGAGGCAGCAGTTTTTGCGTCGCCCATAACCCGACCGCAGATGCTCCCGCGCGCGAGCATTCCAAGCTGATCTCGCCAAGATGTAAATCCTTTGAGGTAAAATAAGTATAAGGCGAATCATGCTTATAGAATCTCGCAACTCCGGAATCTCGGAAAATGACACAGCCACATCCGTAAGGTTGAAGACCATGCTTGTGCGGATCAACAACAATTGAATCGACTTCGCCCAATCTGTCAAAAGTTAATTGTATTTCAGAGTTCAAATTGTCAATCAAAACAAAATAGCCGCCGTAGGCGGCATCGGCGTGAAGACGGAAACCGTACTGCTCGCGGAGCTCGAGAAGTTGAGGGAGCGGATCGACAGAGCCGGTTGCCGTAGTACCAATCGTCGCGACAACTGTTCCAACGTCGCCGGCCTTCAACATGGCTTTAAGTGCTTCGATGTCCATCCTTCCCTTGGTGTCGCTGGGAACGGACTGGAATTTTAGACCAAGCACGCTGCTAATTCGCGAATGTGTATAATGTGCCTGCTCGGAGGCAACTACTTTTTTGCCGGGGTTCAACTGCCCGGCGACCCACAAGGCTTCAAGATTTGCCATCGTCCCGCCGCCAGTAAGGTGGCCGACATGGGTCTGCCAACCGAACATGCGGGCGATCCCGGCAACGGCCTCCTTTTCCATCGCCGAACTTGCCCGACCGCCGTCGAGCGCGTGGTTGTTCGGATTTATCCACATCGAAAGCATGTAAGCAGTCCGGGCGATAGGATGCGGCGGCTTCAACATCTGACCGGCATACAACGGATGAAAGTAAGGAAAATTATCTTTGAGACGCTCGGCAACTTCGAGCATCGTTTTCTCAAATTTATTTTTATTCTTGATCGGAGTTACGGCTGATGGAAATCCGGAAAAACTTTTTTCTAACTTAATAAGTGCTGAAGAGAGGATTTCGAGTGAATCCATTTCAAAGACCCGCGGGTTGTTTTTTTTCGGGGCCTTATTTTTATGCCGGGTTCTTATCCTTTTTCCCTTCAATTTTCTTATTTCCTTGTTTACAATTTTTCTTATGGCCAATCAGTTCTTCCTCCTTGAATGGATCCATCGAACATCATGATGGTTTTCTAATCTGAACATTTCTGGAAAATAATTTAAGGTATGCAAAGAGACGAAGCCAACGATAAGCCGTAAATAGTCTAATTCAACGAAAAAAAAAGGCGCCGCCTACTTTGAACTGTGGCTTGGTTGGTTTGGTCTCTTGGAGGTCGTAAACTTAGCGACGCCTTTTCGTTCCCCTATTGAATAGAAGCTAATATCTATACTTTAAGACAATGTGAAGTTGTGTTTAAGATGAGGATAAATCTAATTCCCCACTCCAGGCACGCGAAGCCCTCTATCTCGCACGAAATTGAGGGCCACCGTGTTATCGGGATCTATACGTCTATTTCAACAGCAATAGTTTCTTCGTGTTGCCATAACTTCCTGCCTGTAAATGATAGAAGTACACTCCGCTCGGCAAGTTAGCTGCGTTAAAAGTCACGGAATGACTCCCGGCAGTCTGTCTTTCATTGACCAGCGTTCCAACTTCCCTTCCGAGGACATCATAAACTTTCAACGTCACATTACTGAAGACTGAGAGCTGATAACTGATTACCGTCGTCGGGTTGAACGGGTTTGGATAGTTCTGCGAAAGACCAAAGCGACTCGGAGTATTTGTCGTGCTTTCTCCATGAACTGAAGTGACAGCGGAGTAACCAATAAGCGCATCGGTATGTGCGTCGCTATCCGGCTTCACTCTTACATTGAGAATCATTCCAACTCCTTGAGCGTAGTAATGGTACTCAAGGAAAATTACATCGCCAAGGCTATCATAGTGTGTCTCGCTCATCTCGACGCAGTGTGTGAATGTGCCTGCAGGAACATTTACGGTCTCGGAGTCGCTGATGGTAGAATCATCCATGAAATAATTACTGTACGGATAAGTGGTCGAGTAGCCGGGGACAAGCGCCTGGCTTGTGAAGAATGGAGCAGGAGCGCCGAATATAAGTGCCGAGTCTATATTTGGTGATCCCGTTGAAGTATTTATCGCACCCAAAGCTACATTCCCGACTGAATCTTTTCGAAGCCAGAAGACACCAAACACATTGTGGAAGCTATTATCATCTGCTGACTCAGAGTCTCTTTCCATAAAATAGAGCTTTCCGGCAATGGAATCACTTCCTCCAATGACGTGCATCGAGGTTCTTGCGGCCCACCCAAGCTCACTTCCATTCGTGTGGAATTGCAGGTAGTTGCCTACGCGGAGCGGCAGGTAATAATCAGATCCGGTTTGGGCAAAAGCCCTTTCAGATGCAACAAGGATCATGAGAATAAATAAAGTCGATATAATAGATTTCACAAACATTTCCTTCTTAATTTTCAAAAATAATTTCTCATTTAGATTTTTATCAAAAGATTATTTCATTAGCAAAAGTTTTTTGGTTGCATTATAGCTCCCGGCTTGTAACCGGTAGAAATACACGCCGCTTGATAACCTGCTGGCATTAAAAGTCGCCGAATGACTGCCAGCAATCTGCCTTTCATTGACCAGTGTTCCAACTTCCCTTCCGAGGACGTCATAAACTTTCAAGATAACATTACTGAAGGTAGGCAACTGATAACTGATGACTGTCGTCGGGTTGAATGGGTTCGGGTAGTTCTGTGACAAACTGTAATTTGAAGGCAGCAAATCATTCTTATTTTTTTGAACAGCATCTGCCGCTATGTTATACGCCTGCAATACACTACTGTCTTCTTCATCATAATAGTCCCATAACATTCCGTTAAAATATAATCCCGCTGCCCATGTAGGCAAGTTATAACTTCCAAGGATTCTTCCACTTGCTGGGTCAATTTTGGCTATGCTGTCACCCTCGCCCAGCCATAGGTATCCATCTCCATAGCAGAATGAAATTGGATGATAAACAAGTTTCAAGAATAGGGATGCCGGCACTTTGGCAACTTCCGCGGGATTGAATTTCACTATACCATGAACACCCATGGAATCGGCAGCCACATAAAAGTTTGTACCATCACTTGCAAAACCTGTCGCCAATACAATCGCCGTGTCAAGTGGAATCTGGCTTGATGATTCGCTGGCGTTGATATCCACCTTGAATACTCCTTCGACACCCCCCGATCCTGAAGGATCACCATATCCACCCATTCCCCAGAGAACGTTATTAACAAATAACAAGTTGTCGATCCAGGATATTCCATTTGGTGAACTGGTCAGAGATAGAATGTTGGTGGCGGTTACGTTGCCTGAAGATGGATCAATCGTGAAGATTTTCGCGCTTCCAGCTCCGACGGAATCATGTTTGTACAGATAAAATGAAGTGCCGTCAGTGGCGAGAGCCGGCTCCACTCCTGCCTGAGTAGCTTTAGGCAGCGGCACGGTGTTCACAGGTGAAATGTAGTTCCTATGGAAAGGATTCGGGTAATCTACTGCTCCATCAAACAAGGTTATGTTTATGTTGGACACAGTATCGTTTCCAGATATTATTACGGGTGTGAGTTTTCCCGACGATCCGTAGAAACCCCAGGGATCAGTCACCTTTGCGTCAGCCGGCGAATTAGTCATGGTTGAAAGAATAAAATATTCTCCGTCGGAAAGGTTTATCAGTGAATAACTCCCCAGTGAATCCAATAGAACAGAAGCTTTCGGGCCGTTGGCAAATGTTGAGTCCGTGGAAGCAACTAGAAGAACCTGCCCGGTCGCAGCACCCGTGTAAGAAATAGTCCCTTTGATTGTACCTGCAATTGCTTCATTGCATAGTGACGCAATCAAAAAGATAAAGCATAATCTTAAAATCGAAGTTTTCATAATATTTACTCTTATCTTTGATTGTATTTTAGTGTCAATCGAACCATACTTGTATTGTAAGAAATCCACATCGTTACTATTTAATCAAAAGAAGTTTCTTGGTATCATGGTATGTTCCAGCTTGAAGCCGGTAGAAGTACACTCCACTTGTCATTCTGCTTGCATCAAATGTTACTGAGTGGATTCCCGCGGCTTCATGACCGCTGACAAGCGTTCTTACTTCTCTTCCAAGAACATCGTAAATCTTTAATGTTACGATACTATTCATTGGCAATTGATAGTTGATGATTGTGCTTGGGTTAAACGGGTTCGGGTAGTTTTGGAAGAGTTCAAAGCTCTTCGGCATTTCAGACACGTTTGTTTTCACATCGGTAACTTGTGCTACCTTCGTGTAAGTCGTCGCTTCAGACGGATGCTTGGTTTCGGGATCGAATGTAGTCGGGAATGTAGTTGTATCGCCGCCGGTTGCTTTCACAGTTAAGGCGTTCCCCTCGATCTTCCATATACCGAGATTTCCTATCTTGCCGTTGCTTGCGTACCACGATATATGGTGCGGTGTGACTGACGAATCCACGGCGTAACTCGCGGTCATAAGCGTGTCGAAATCCATCGACATTGTGACGAGCGATTTGCTGTTGAAATAATAAGTAAGCACATCCGCCGGTCCGTTTGCTTTCGTCCAGGTTCCGAGTAGAAAGCTGCCTCCGACCGATAATGGGTCAATAGTTTTTCCATATACATCGCCGTCCGTCATATCCATAGTCACCCGAGTAGCGCCTAATCTATAATGGCCGTTTCCGAAATCGGCCACTCCACCAACCGCCACTTTACCACCGAGAGTGTCAAACACCTCAAATGCGGTGTCAATCGGCACGCCGGTGGTGCAGAAAAACCTTCCCTTTACATTCATAGGTCCGACAGCCTCGATCCACGTTGCCAGATAATTTGTTCCATCAAATGCAACGAAGGCATTAAACGGGCTCTTGCTCGAATCGCAGATCGTCATCTTGTTCGACGCAACCGTGCCGGATGGAGAAATGAATCGGCCAAAAAGATTCCATCTGCCGTCAGCAGCCTCGTCATGAAAAGCCACCAGATATCTTGTGCCATCAAAAGCGATTGACACGGGGTTGTCGCTCGCAACCGGACTCCCATCAATCAAGAAGTTGGAGCCGACGAGCGTTCCCTGATTGCTCAAAAACTGTCCATAGACATTATCTTCCTGAGTCTGCGACTCCTCACACCATGCCGTCAAATAATTTGTGCCATCAAAGCCGATAGACATATCCCGGGCATAGCTGCTGCTGATTTGAATCGGGCTGCCTACGAGGTTTCCAGATTTGTCTATAAGTTGTCCGTATAGATGATCCTGATAATTGCCCCCCTTCTCGTATAGCAAAATGTAATCAGCACCATTGAAAATGAGTTCTCCGCGCCCCTGGCCGAATTTTATGTTCACGCCGGTAACAAGATTGAACGTGGTACCCACCAAACTCCCGGATGGACTTATGAATTGTCCATGAAGGTCGCCGATGCCGTTTGTGTCCCCGCTGGCAAAGAACGGAAACGGGTCTGTCCATATTGCAAGGTAGTTGGTTCCGTCGAAAGCAAACTTCAAGCCTGTGCCGTTTGCGCCCCATGAGAATCTGGAGCCATACAAACTGCCGCCCTCGCCAAGAAACTGGGCACTAAGATCATTTTGGTTGGTAACCAGTCCCCACAAATAATGAGTGCCATCAAAAGCCCCGCCTTCAGCGAAAGTCGAATCGCTTCCGACGGCGACGGGAAATTCCTGTGCGTTAGCGGTCGACTGACCAAAAATAAAGCCAGCTGCCATTACTAAAAAAAAGAATCCTGTTCTAAACATAATCTTTATCTCCTAATAATTGTTTAACGAGCAATCGTGCCAAACTACCAGACCCTGACATATGGCTTTCTATTCTGCTCATTACATATTAATGGCAGGATAACTTGTCCCATCCTTGGCTGGATGTCTTAAATCTTCTTTTTGGACGCCACCCCTCTGACAATCAAAGCTATCACCGGTATTCATGAAGTTCAAGTGCCTTAAAGGTGTGAGATGCTTGTCGTCACACTAGCAAAGGAAACAGGGGAAGAATATCGAGACTTGATTGGATTGTGCCAGCATTTTCTGACACCTAATGAGTTACTCCGCCTCCTTGATGGAATAAATCGCCCACAACGCCAACTCCTTTTATTCCAGCGAACGAGTCCCTTAATTAGTTATGTCTTTAATCGATCGTCGGCCCTCTACCGATACTTTTTGTTCAACCTTTCCATGAAAGGAATTGAGAATCAATGCATCGTCAATATCTTCGGAGATTAATCCCACATCCACAACTTCAAAGCACTGAATTGTCTTGCAGGTCTTGGCGCTCTTATTTATGCAGGTAATATTCCGGCAGGGACTTTCTGCTACATATACACGAGATGGGGCATCCTGATTAGCCGGGAAAAAACCGGGGCTCTCACTGTCGTAAGCGTATATCTTCGCCGGTGTCGCTCCAAAGATCGAGAAGACTCTGGTCTTATTCCGCAACGGAGTTTTCCTTTCTCTTAAGTATCGTCGTGCCCCGGCGATATGCATTGGACCTGTATCCCCGCAGATATAAATGGCGCTGAAGTCAATCATCGCCGAATAAACCTCCAGCGGCATCCTCGGCGGAATGATCACAATCTTCCGACTTTCCGCAGGAGTTAATGTTTGAAGAAGGCGTTTCTCAATCCCGGTGTCGATGAAACCCGATCCGAGAAGAATTGTGCATTGCAAGTTCGAGAGCTTTTTGATCAAGTTACTAAGCACGTCAAAAGGGATGGTTGTGAACCGGCTTGAGGCATCCGGATTTATCATGATTATTTTCTCGCTCTCAGCAATCCCGTTTTTCCGCAAAAATTCTTGAGCCTCATCTACCGCCTTCTCGGGAAGAACTGCGGTAACTCCTCTGAACTCCTGCGTCCTTCTCGGGGTCATAACATCTCTAAAAAGAAGATGCACGAAATGATGCATCTGATAGATCACATGGCCTATCTCAGACGGCTTTCTAAACGCATTTACGAGTACGGCAGCAAATGGAGTGTACGGGACAATATTATCTGCCCCAACTGGAAACTTTTTTGACTCGAAGAACGGACACATCGTAAGGATGAAATCGTAATTACCCGGAGCGGTGATTCGTAAAAGGTTTGCCAAATCATTTCCCGACGGCATCGGTGTCCCGGAAAAAATAGGGAGCACATTTGTTACTTCAGGATTCCCCTCGACGATACGCGCAGCAGTCTTGTTGATCGCGAGATCGATCCGGGCTTCAGGAAAGAAATCGCGCAAGCCGGAGACCATGGCCTGCGTGAAAAACGCGTCGCCGATGTTCATGTCGGAGACCACCAGGATTTTCTCGAACCGCTCGATTCTCTCGATAACCTGCCGTGCAGCGTCAAGCTTCTTATGTGCAAGCATATCGCTCCCCGCAACAGGCAGTATTGTCCGGTCAAGGATTCTTGATCCCGCGCGAGGGAACATATCCGTTATTGAACTCGATGCCCTGAAGAGATGCGAGAAGAATTCGATCTTATTCATTTGCACTTGACCTCGGCGGCACCCAATTGCTTCTTTTGATTTCCTTGAGCTGAACGACAACACTCCCCAGGAGCACCTTCACATTCCCCCTCAGCGGAACGGCAGATGAATCGGCTGCCATCCAGCCGACAAAATCTCCGGTAATCCCGAAAGTCCCGGTGAAGTTAATGTGGCCGGACAATCTTTGAGCCCTGAGAGGATAATCAAATGCTGCAACATCACAAGGTTCCCTTTTTTCGTTTATGGTCAAATCCACATCCGACTTCACAGTGTCATCGACAATCGGTATTTCAAGTTTCATTTCCCGGCCGCTTGAATTTACGCAAGCTTCACGCAAGTTGTATATGAAACTTACCCCGTTGGTGTAACTTGTATCGAGCGGAACGTCGACACTTTTAAGAGTTTTGTCGTTCTCCGATTGCTTCCATCTGATAACCTTCCGGTCGGTGTCAATGCTTGTGGTCGTGTAAATCCAGCTATCACCGTCCCTCTGTACTTTCAAATTGAATAGGCATGTCAGATCTCTTGCGTCGGCGTAGGTATCATAAACCGCATGAAAATCCACGAACGGCACTCCGCTGTATGAATCGATGTATGCCCGCAGCCTGTACGTCGGAATGCTATCATATACTGTTTTCCCTGCCACCTGGAATCTCACTGATCCGATTTTGAAGAAAAGATAACTCGCTTCGAAAGTCATGTCTTCATCAACCTGCATTACCGAATTTGAATCAACACTGTTCCACCCCGAAAATTGCATTCCTCTTTTCAGATCCCCGAAGAAGGAAACCGCGTAGACCGCCCTCAACGCTAAGAATGAAACCATTAGAGCTGATGAAGCGATTCCCATTCTCCATATAAACTTCATGAAAGCCTCTCGCTTTCCAAAATTCATTTTTGAGTATAATGAAATTTATAAAGATTAACAACGAACGTCGATCAGGCGGCAATTTGTTATTTTTAATCTCGTAAGTTGTCAACCACCACGACGTCGATGGTCACAATCCGCTCTGCGTCAGAATTGACTTCTCACTTCGTGTTATAGATCATGGGACACCGGGAAAATAGTACCGCTCATGGAAGACATATTCAAGAATGATTGACGCCATGAGTGGAAGTAAATAATGGAACCACTTGTTCTCCAAATCATTTCGGGATGGGATCAATATTGCAATTATCGCTTAGTCATAAGAATCGGATGAATCGCATTTACGTACCGACTTTTCTTTAGTTGTTCTGCGCACCCTCATCTATCCAGTCTTTTATAGTCTGAATATCTGTACTGGAAAGAGGAGCTTTTCCGTAAGGCATCCGCGCGCCCGATATTCCGGACGCACCGGTTATTTTCATATAGAGGTAGCTGCTGTCCGAATTGGATGGTTTCACTCGAAGATAGGTTGGAATTTCATAGCTTGCCACGTTCACGATATTATTGAACGCCTGCCCCGTGGATAGATTTTGATTTCCTGCAGAAGGACTTGCGGTTGCATGGCACCCCGACAGTGCGCAATTCGCAGTGAAGATCGGCTGGACATCATTTTTGAAACTTACGTTCGAAGATGATATTGGGTTACTGGTCGATTTGGAACAAGCGGCAAAAAGAATTGCCGATAGAATGATCAAACTGGCTTTCATTATTCTCCTTTCAAAACCCAACAAGGCTGGTTCCTTGCAAAGTTTCCGAAAAGGTGTGACGCAGCTAACGCAATAACAAATCGCCACAAGTATTAGGCATCGATCTAACTTTGGACGTTTTAAATCATAACTCTGATCTTCGCGAGATTCGAACAATGGCGTCGGGGAAGCTTGAGACGCTTTCTCGGCATTACATAAACAATTGGCACCGGATCGAGCGGTCTCGACTCTACATTTGAAACTGCCAGGTAAAAGGTTAATGCTAAAAAGAAAATGAAAACTCTCACGGGCTTAATTTAAACGGCGGTTTTCTCAATTGAAAGGTTCTGAAAACGGATACGGATTCCTGCCATTGATTAGAAATAAAGTATTATTAAATTTCACAATGAAAAGAAACTTGATAATATTAGTTGCGTCAGTCGCAATTGTCTCAATTGCAATGTCGTCTTGTAAAAATACCATCAATACGCCGATAGGCGATATAGTTTTCCCGGCAAGTAACGTCAGCTATAGCCAGCAAGTTCAACCGCTCTTCAACTTAGGTTGTGATTATCTAGGCTGTCATGACGACGAAACGATGGCGGGTAATTTAAGCCTGACAAATTACATCAGCGCGACGACTGCGCCGGGAGTGATCAGACCCAGGGATACAACAAGCAGCATTCTAATTCAGAGAATTGAAGGCAAGGGACCGATCATGCCACCGGCAGCCTCCCCGTTGAATCAGAACCAGATCAAGGGATTGAAGACATGGATTATGGAAGGAGCTAAAAATAATTAAGTTTTAAATTCTAAATTTTGAATTTTAAATTATCTCTTCTCAACAAAACATATCGTTCATCTCTTCGACAATCTTCATCTGCGCACGTAATTCGCCAAGCTGTTTTGTTAGTTGATCTTTGTGATCATGCTCCATCTTTGCGAGCGAGATAAAGAAATCTTTGACTTTTGTATCGCACGCTATTTTCGCGCCGTGCAGGTACTTTTCCTCAGATTCAATCTCACTCAAGATTGCTTCCTCGAGAATTGAGATAATAGTTTCTGCGGAATCTTCACATGTTCTTTCGGATAAGTTTGTCATTCTTTTCTCCCGTCAGTTATTCGCGAAGACTTGTTCAACAATTGCCAGAAGGTCTTTCGATTTTCTTTGCCGCTCCGCCACATCATTGAACGCCTTCGCCGAAAGCATTCCCGTAACTTTTGAAGCCAGAATTATCCCCGCAAATGCTGCGCCTGATGGCATAAACTCTCGGCGAAGCGGCTTTCTCAAGACTGTGCCCTTACATTGCGGAACTTCAAGGCTCTCATCTACTATGAATAACGTATTGCCGCCGGCCCTTTGAAAAATCTTCTGTGAATTCAATTCCATCAATCCGTCTTCCGAAACGATGATGACAACGTCGGGCGTATCGATTCCCGTATAAAATATTTCATCACGTGACAGCACCACTTCCGACAAAGAAAAGCCCGTACCCTGAGTAACCGGGTTGTCGCTTTTTTGTGAGGCGTTTGCTCCGGATAGCACCGCCGCTTCAACCAGCATATAAGCCGAAGACTGAACCCGTTCACCTGCCGTCCCGGCAATAATTATTCCCGTCTTATTTTTAATAGCATTTTCATACCGTGGAGCTATGAGGACGGGCTTTCTCTCATCATCTTTTTGCACCGAAGCAACTTTTTTCTTATAAGCACTCCCGAAATCGAGTCTGTCGGGGTTATTCGAGATAACGCCTAACTCAAGGATTTTGCCGGGCATGATTTCGGCAAGTTTGTTTCCCCGGACAGAGTTTCCTCTTGTCGCATATTCCGTACACAACTCGAGAACTTCCACCAGGGCAAAACCGGGATATGCTATTGCTTCGGCGATCGTTTCGGCAAGATCGGCGTCGGTGGCTGTTTTTCTCGCAAGAAATCCGGCGCTTGCTCCTTTAAGAAGTGTTATCAAATCTATTGGAGGAATTATATTGCCATACGGCGTCGTCGCGGTAACGAAGTCCAGCGGCGTGTAACTCGAGTTCTGCCCGCCGGTCATGCCGAAAAGGAAATTATTATAGAGAACGACTGTAACATCGACATTCAACTGGGCAGCATTTACCAGATGAAGGAGCCCGATCATGGCTCCGCCATCGCCGATTACTACGATATTCTTCAATGCGGAATCTGCAAGAACCGAATCAGCTATTTCAACTCCGGTAGCGAACGCAGTTGATCTTCCATGAGTGGTATGAAGTGAATGAACACCATCGAACAACACATCAATAAGTCCGACACATCCGATGTCGCTCGTGATGTTCACGTGTCCAGGATCTTGCTGAAGTTTGGTCAGCGCTTCGTCTATCGCGTTGGTTATGTGATGATGCCCGCACCCTTTACAGTAAGGGAACCGCACTCCCTTTTTCAAAAATGTCTGCACGTGTTGCGGATTGAGGACAGTTGTCATTTGCCGTTCCCTTCATCCCGGGAAAGTACCGCACTTTCTATTCTATCGGGTGAGATCATCCTGCCAACTCCATTGACGCTTACCACTTCTTTACCTGAGCATAGGTTGTCAATCTGACTCTTATAAAGTCCCGTAATATTCTCTTCGACAACGACGATTTTTTTTACCCCGAGAGATGCGTCCATTATGGATTCAGCGGGAATGGGAAAAAGGGTTTGGACATTCATGAAAGAAACTTTTTTCCCTTTTCGCCTGAGATTTAAAACTGCTTCCCTTGATGCGCGAGCACTGATGCCGTAACTCAGTACGAGGGCTTCGGCACCATCAGTAAGGTCAGATTTAGTTCTTACGATTTCTTTTACATGTGAATCAATCTTGTCCTGCAGGTGTTTCAATACATTTATCGTTTCCGGGGAATTCTTTTGCAGCCTCCCAGCCATATCATGAGCGGAGCCCGTGGTGGCAACCTTCGCTTTTCCGCCGATACATGCAAAATCCGGAACTTCACCTGTGTTTTCAAAGAAATAGGTCTTAAACTTCTCATCGTTGGGCTGAGAGAAATATTTCCTGTTGATCGTTTCCAGCTTCGGAAGGCGTTCGTAGTCTATATTTTCGGAAGTCATGGCGACTTCCTTGTCGGTCAATAGGACCACAGGCGTTCGCAATTTCTCGGCAACATTAAATGAATGTATCGTTAGCTCGTACGCTTCGAGAGGATTCGACGGCGAGAATACAGGGATGGTATATCCGCCGGCGATTGAATGCCCGACAAAAAGAATGTCCCCCTGTCCTCCCTGGGTCGCGCCACCCGTACTCGGTCCGAGCCGCTGAACAAGAGCGACAACTACTGGAGTCTCGGTCATAACGGCATATTGAAGCGTTTCAGCCATCAGCGAAAATCCAGGCCCTGACGTAGCTGTCATTGATTTGAAGCCCCTCAATGATGCGCCGACACAAAATGCGAGCGCTGAAATTTCATCCGGAGCGCTAATAGCAACATCGCCGTGTTTGGGGAGCTCATCGATCATGAACTTATATATACCCGAAGCCGGAGTTATAGGATAGCCCGCAAAAAATTTACACCCTGACTCGACCGCCGCCTCGGCGATCATCTGATTCCCGTTTCTTATTCTGAACCGCCCCAACGTTTTTCCTTAACTTTTAATCTTACGCGCGGACAATTTTTTCGGTGCGGGGTCCTTCTTCCGATTAGGTAAATTCTCTTCTGGACTTAGCTTATTCAGCAGCCTTCCCCATTCCTCATCGACGTTCTTTTGTATGGTCGCTACGTCTTTTTCTTTTAAATGTTTGAACCTTCCTTGAATCTTTAGATATTCGTGGACAGGGATTCCGGAGGGTTCATGAGACAGCCGGAAATCCACCCCGTCAAAGACTTCCAATAAAGGAAAAATCTTGCTTTCGATTGCCAGTCGCGAAATCTTTATCGAATCCTCTGGCTCAAACTTCCATCCCGGCGGGCATGGCGAAAACACGTGAATGAATCTTGTCCCGCGAATTTCTTTTGCCTTCTTGATTTTCGCGATCATGTCATCCGGATAAGCAACGCTGGCAGTTGCGATATACGGGATCCGGTGCGCTGCAAGAGCTTCAATGATATTCTTCTTGCGTTCACCTTTCGGTGATTCCTTTGGTGTCGTGGTAGTCCATGCGCCGAATGGTGTAGCGGAACTTCTTTGAATACCCGTATTCATATATGCTTCGTTGTCGTAGCAGATATAAATGAAATCCTCGTTTCGCTCCGCCGCTCCCGAAAGCGCCTGAAATCCGATATCAAATGTCCCGCCATCTCCCGCAAACGCGACGACTGTCGTTTCGTGATCGCCTTCCATTTCGAGTCCGGCTTTTATACCGCTTGAGACCGATGCTGCAGTTTCAAAGGCGGTATGAAATACAGGAACCCCCGCTGCAGAATATGGAACGGGACCGTCAATTACAGACCAGCAGCAAGCCGGGATAACCAAAACCGTTTTTCTGCCGAGGGCTTTCAGGACATAGCGCATCGTCAGTGTCCCACCACAGCCCGGACATGCAAAATGACCCGACGAAAGTATTTCTTCCGGGGGTAACTCGTATTTTATCTGTCCCATTTTTTAGAACCCTCCATGGCCATTGCTCTGGTTTAGATCAACCCAGTTTGTCTCATTTTCCGGAGCATCATGGTTCATCACAAAAGAAAAAATATTTTTGATGGTTTCGGTAGTTATGTCACGTCCGCCAAGGCCCGCTATAAACCCAAATATTTTCGGCCTGACCGGTGCATTATATAGGACAGCCTTCGTTTCCTGGTAAATCATCCCCGTGGCACCAAAGGAGATGTTCCTGTCTAAAACTCCAATCTTGCCGACGCGCTGCGCTATCGATTTAATTTCATCGACTGGAAACGGCCGGAACGTCCGTAACTTTGCCAGCCCAACCGGGAATCCGAGACTGCGCATCTCGTCGACCGCAATTCGAGCAGTGCTCACCGCAGTAGCAGATGTCAAAAGGACAACCTCGGCGCCTTCAGTACAATATTCCTCGACCAGCCCGCCGTATGACCGCCCGAACTTTTCCGCATATTCAGAGTCAACCTTCCGAATCACTTCACGCGAATCTTCCATAGCCTGAAATAATTTGTATCGTATTTCCATGTAAGCATCGGGGCCAATCAGCGCTCCGTAGGCGTGAGGCTCATCGGGATCAACTTTAAACTGTGCATTCCGTTTCGGAAGAAATTCGTCCACAAACTCCTGCTTTGGAATTGCTACGGGTTCGGAGGTATGACTCAGCACAAAAGCATCAAGGTTTATCATCACGGGGAGCGATACAGTCTCGGCAATTTTGTAAGCATGTAAAACCGTATCGAGAACTTCCTGATTACTCTCGGCATAAAATTGAAGCCACCCGGTGTCACGCTGCGAAAGGCTATCGTTGTGATCGACGTATATCGACCATGGCGGGGCCATAGCGCGATTGACGTTCACCATAACAATTGGAAGTCTTCCGCCTGCTGACCAATGCAGCAGCTCGTGCATAAGAGCAAGGCCCTGCGATGAAGTAGCTGTAAACGCTCTCGCCCCTGCCATAGATGCGCCGATGCAGCATGCCATAGCAGAATGTTCGGATTCGACTTTGATAAACTTTGCATCTAATTCCCGCCGGCTAACAATCTCGGACAGTTTTTCCACGACTCCGGTTTGCGGCGTTATCGGATAAGCCGCTATTACCTGCACTCTTGCTAATTTGGCAGCATAAGAAGCAGCATGAGTCCCCTCAATTACTAGAATTTTGTCGATTGAGGGATGAACCAAACTCCGTTTGTCTTCAAAGCTCATCGTTCATCCTCCTCTCCGACAGATCGCGCACCTTCCGGAACAAGCTCCATAGCTTCTCGCGGACATTCGTTTACACAGATCCCGCACCCCTTGCAATGATCATAGTCGATGAAATACTCTCCCGATTCATCTTTGTGAATCGCGATATCCGGACAGAACGTCAGACATACATCGCAGTGCATACAAGTTCCGCAGTTGAAGCACCTATCCGATTCTTCCAGTGCTTTCTCTTCGCTTAAAGTCTTATTTACTTCGCTAAATGAAGATTTACTTTTCTCGATATTGATCCTCGGGACAGATACGCGTTTCTGATGAGGAAAATAAAATGTATTCAGATCGCCGGGCTTAACTATTTCATGATATATACCGTTTGTTCTCGACTTCCAACCGAGAAATTCATCTATAGATATCGCCGACTCTTTGCCAGCCTTGATCGCATTCACGACAGTTCCGTTCTCGTTCGTCGCCGCGTCTCCGCCCGCGAAAATTCCCGGGACGCCGGTCGAATGATCTTCATCGACTAATATCCTTATCCCCTTTTTCAGAAATGAATAAGGGAGAAAAGACAATTCGGGTTCTTCACCGACCGCGGTGATCACCGTATCTGCGGCGATGTTAAAGTCAGAGCCTTTGACCGGAATAGGTTTTCCCCTGCCGCTAGAGTCGGGTTCACCGAGTTTCATCCTTATCAGATCTATTCCTGAAACTTTCCCTCTATTGCCGATAACCCTCACCGGGGCCACCAGGAATTCAAACTTGATCCCCTCCCTTTCCGCTTCTTCAATTTCTTCCGGCACTGCGGGCATCTCAGCCCGAGTTCTACGATAAAGTATCGTTGCCTTCTTGCCAAGACGGAGTGCACTTCGTGCCGCATCTATCGCAGTATTCCCTCCACCGATAATAAAAACCTTCCGCCCGATTTTGGGAGTTAATCCGGTATTCAATTCATGCAGAAACTGCACGCCGCTTAAAACCCCTTTCAAATCCTCGCCCGCCATTTCCATCGGTTTGCTTCGCATCGCACCGACGGCAACGAAAACAGCGTCAAACTTTTCCAGCTCGCTCCATGCCACGTTACTCCCTATTCTTGAATCAGTTCGAATCTCAACACCGAGACTAACGATATCGCCGATTTCCTTTTTCAGAATATTTCTGGGAAGGCGGTAATGCGGAATCCCGTAGCGAAGCATACCTCCGGCTTCGTGCTCGGCTTCAAATATGGTTACGCGGTATCCTCTCCTTGCAAGGTGATACGCGCATGATAGGCCGGCGGGGCCGGAACCGATTACAGCCACCTTCTCGCTTTTCGACGAAGTATATACCGGGGGAAGATTTTTATTATGGAAATTCATTTCCGCTATAAATCTTTCAACGCTGCGTATTGCGGCGGCCTCATCATAAAAAGCCCTGTTACATTTCCCCTCGCATGGATGGTAACATACCCGCCCAGTCACTCCCGGAAGCGGATTATCTTCGAGAATCATCTGCCATGCTTCTTCATATTTCTTTTCACGTACTAGATCGAAATAGGCGGGAATTTTTTCTCCGGCAGGACATCCGGCTTCGCACGGCGACATCTTGTTCTTGTAAACTGGCCTGACTGCTCTCCAACTCCCCGTCGATATCTTTTGCGTTGATTCAAGAGAAAATGCCAGCGGCGGCATTCCCTCGGCGGTTGTAAATTCATACTGTGCCATGTTAATTCATCTCCCCTGATGGTTCTTTTGAAAGATCTACGCTTACCTTTAGCAATGGCTCTAAAGAATTGTAAGCTTCCATTGCTGCTTCGGCGTTCTTATCCCTCATGATAGGGACACCTTCACGTACTGCTTCCACAATCGCTTCTATCCCGACAATTCCGGTGAACTTCGCGAAAGCCCCGAGTATCGACGTGTTTACTATGGGCATACTCTTTGTCCCTATATTGTGTTTAACCGCTATTCCTGCCGCGTCGACGACCGCTGCGGAATACTCTTCCGGGAAATTGAACAAACTTTTCGCGATGGAAGTGTTGACCAGGACCGTCCCGCCTTTCTTCAATCCTGAAAACACGTTCGTGGATTTGATTAAGGTGGCGTCAAGTATTATGAGATGATCGGGCTCGTATATCGCGGATCTCAGCCTGACAGGTTTGTCGTCAACTCTTGTAAACGCGAGTACAGGAGCTCCCCTTCTTTCGACACCGAACGACGGAAAAGACTGCGCGTATTTTCCTTCTTTGAATATTGCAGAGGCAAGAATTTTTGCCGCTATAACAGCGCCCTGACCTCCTCTGCCATGCATTCTAATTTCAATCATCCTTATTCTCCTTGTCCTGGAAAACATATCCGGGAAGCCGAGTCAAACAACAGGTACGTTTTGTCCGGCTTGCATTTTGTGCAAAGGTTCTTTTCGACCGGTCGGTTTTCTCGAAGGATCACTTCGTCGACCGAACAGAATCATTTTCAATTAAAGGATTCACGCTTCTTTAAGTCAAATGCCGTGCCCTCAAATTAGCCGCATTTAAACGAAATTAAGCGATATTGGGAAAAATGTTCCTTATTTCACTGCGACAACATGCCACATCCCAAAGCCAAAATTCAAAAGAGGAAAAATCACCTCGCTGTTGGTTGCTGAATGTCAACGGCTTCGTTACCTTTATCTTACATTACACCATGAATCTAAACTCCGCATTGACGAAATTGATTTAATCAAACGACTACTTCTGAAAAAATAAAATGACGAATTATTTGGTAGATACACATTCTCATTTGAATCATGAGAAATTTGAAAATCCCTCTGAGATTCTTGAAAGAGCAAAGGGAGCCGGCGTTGAGTATGTAATAGTACCTGGTTGGGATTTTCCATCGAGCGAAAAGGCAATTGAGCTAGCAGAAAAACACGAAAATGTTTTCGCTGCCGTCGGGATTCACCCGCACGACGCATCGAAAGCCGACAAAGAAACATTAAGGAAAATTGCCGATCTTTCATCACATAAGAAGGTGGTCGCTATTGGAGAAATTGGGCTCGACTATCATTACAATCTGTCCCCCCCGGAAATTCAGAAAAAAGTTTTCGAAGCACAAATAGAAATTGCCAGATCGGTTAAACTTCCGGTCTCAGTTCACAATCGCGAGTCCGATGCGGATCTCATGGAAATCCTCGAAAGGCAATCTGCAACCGAATGGACTTTGTCTAAACGATTCGATTACCAAACAAGCATGCAGCCGCGCGGTGTCCTTCACAGTTTTAATTCAACTCACGAGATAGCGCGCCGTGCAATCGAACTTGGGTTTTATCTCGGCATCAGTGGAATGGTGACATTCGGCAAAAAGGATTCCGAGTCGGAATTACAGAAAATTGTTAGAAGGATTCAACCGGAACATTTTCTCGTTGAAACTGATGCGCCTTATCTTGCGCCCGCCCCTCATCGCGGAAAGACAAATGAACCGGCTTATGCCTCACTTATCGCTGAGAAAGTCGCTGAACTACAAGCCCTTAACGACGAAGACATCTGTCGAATAACTTCCTATAACGCATATAAGTTATTCGGCGTGGGCGTGAGGCCGGAACCAAGAATTGCATATAAAATAAAAGACTCTCTTTATCTAAACCTGACCCTGCGCTGTGATTCCGATTGCATTTTCTGTGACCGCAAAGGCGAGGCAATGGTAAAAGGTCATAATCTACACATTGAAAATGAACCTTCCGCGGAAGAGCTGGTGAATGAAATTGGAGACCCGAAGAGATTCAAGGAAATTGTCTTTTGCGGCTACGGCGAACCGACAATCAGGCTGGATATCATAAAGGGTGTCGCGCGTCATGTGAAAGATAACGGAGGGAAAACACGCCTCGACACCGATGGACATGGCAATGTGATTAACCATAGAAATATTCTGCCGGAGTTGAAGGGACTCGTCGATGCGGTCTCAGTCAGCCTCAACTCGATCGATCCGGTCGAATACCAAAAGCTAACCGGGACTGAAAATGGAACGCAATGGGACGCGATGATAGCGTTCACAAAGGAGGCGAAAGATTATATCCCCGACGTTTATATGAGCATCGTCGGACTGGATGGAATCGACATCGACGCAGCGAAAAGATTCGTCGAAGAAAGAATCGGAGTTAAGTTCAGGTACAGGCCCCTCTTCTGATCAACGCAATGGATTCATTCAAAAATAGACCGGCAATAAACGCAAAATGGTTACGGCTGTTAAGGCTGCATACTCTTACAGCTTCAGTTATGCCGGTTCTGATCGGGACGGCATTATCGTTTAATAAAGGAAAAATAGATTGGGCTTTGTTCATTGCGATGTTGATCGCCTCAGTACTGATTCAAGCCGCAGTTAACATGTTTAATGAATACTTTGACTTCAAGCGCGGTTTGGACACGATGGATTCAGTGGGGATAGGGGGCGTAATAGTTCGCAATGAAATCTCAGAACGTCGCGTATTGAAAACGGCAGAATTGTTTTTCGTTGTCTCGATTTTATTTGGAATATACATTTGTGCAAAAACAAACTGGTGGGTGGCACTCGCCGGCTCCATCGGTATGTTCGTCGGATATTTATATTCAGGAGGCCGATCACCGATCGCTTACACTCCGCTGGGCGAACTCACCGCAGGGATTTTTATGGGACCGTTGATAGTTCTCACGGCGTTCTATATTCAAACCGGAATAATAACAACAAATTCTGTAATCCTTTCCATCCCGATCTCCATTCTCGTTGCAGGGATTCTTCTAGCAAACAACATCAGAGATGCGGAGGGCGATATGAAAAAAGGAAGGCGGACAATCGCTATACGATTGGGACAATCAAAAGCAACGTTTCTTTTGGGTGGGATGTTTGTTATGAGTTTCGTCCTTGTTGCCGTATTTATTTTGTTTAAATGTGCCCCTCTGTTAGTCCTCATTTCATTCATAAGCATTCCTAACGCCGTCCGATCAATTAGAGTTTTCCGAAGCAAACATACGCCCGCGGAGATGATGCCCGCAATGAAGGATGTGTCGACTTTACATTTGCGGTTCGGCCTTCTATTTACGCTGGGAATTGTTCTTGAAAAACTTCTGTCGTTTGGTTAATCCATAAACTTCCCCTTAATAAATTTTGAATAACCCAAACACATTCTCTCATTTGAATTTTATTCAAGCCTGCAATAAATTCATTCGTCAGTCATTAACTAACATAGGGCCTGACATTCGGCGTTTATAAACAATTTGGACGAATGTATGTCGAGTCAACGATCGCCACGCAAATGAAATACCCGCTAACTTTCCCCCAAGCAGGTTCTGCAAACGACAAATCCGATGCCGGCAATTCCGAGGAATTGAGACAAAACGAGGGAAAAGCAGCATCGGTCAAGAAAGGGACTAAAACTTCCGCAGGAGGCTCTCTTGTGAAAATATCCAAGCAGGATCTGGGGGCGGAGACGCAGCGATACGAAACTTTCATTAAGAATAGCTCCGAAGGAATTTGGAGAATAGAATTCACCGAGCCGGTAAGCGTTACTCAGAAAAATGATGAACTCGCGAAACAGATAGCCGAGAGAGGCATAATTGTAGAATGTAACCAGGCATTAGCGGAGATGTACGGCTTTCAAGATCCTTCCCATCTCGTCGGAAAACATTCAAATGAATTCATAGCGGATATGGACGTGTATATCGCGTCAAAAGTAAAATTCGCCGAACAGAATTTTTCCATAACGAATGTTGAAACGATAGAAAAAGATCACCACGGAAACATTCACTACTTCGAGAATTCTTACATCGGAGAAATTCATAATTCACAGCTTGTCCGCATGTGGGGGATCCAAAGAGATATCACGGAGAAGAGGCGGCTTCAGGAACAATTGCGGGCATCGGAAAATCGCTACCGCAATCTTGTTGAGCAGGCAAATGACATGGTCATTCTCTTCAACGACAAATGCGAATTCATATTTGCAAACAAAAGATTCTTCGATCTGACGCAATACGTAACGGATGAGGTTTGGGGAAAACCTATTTCAATGCTGGTAGCTCCTGTCGAAGCAGACAGCATCATGCAAAAAATTCAGCGGCAAGTGAATTCGCAAAATCAGCATTTACGTTACACCATTAAGCTTCTCACGAAGTACGACGAGGAGCGCGTCGTCGATTTCAGCATGACTACCCTCACCGCAGCAAATAAAGTATCGGGCGTCCTCGCGATCGGAAGGGACGTTACCGTCGAGCAGTCGGTGAAAACCGCCCTGCACGAGTCGGAAGAGAAATACAGAAGCCTCGTCGAGCATTCGCTGCTTGGAGTCCTTGTTATTCAAAACGACAAAATCATTTATGCAAATCCCACGTTGAGCAACTTATTTGAGACTTCTCTCGACTTGTTAGTCGGAATGTCTTTGGACAGTTTCGTCCACCCGAACGATTATATTCAGCTCTTCGAGAAATTCTCTGAAGCGGCACTTTCCCCCAACAGAGACGTCCGGTTCACAATTCGAGTGATGACACAGTCCGGAGATGTTAAAACTCTGGACGGCTGGGCGGCGGGGATAACCTACATGGGGAAGCCCGCAATCCAGGCTGCGATTGTAGATGTTACGGAAACGAAAAAATTGGAAGAGCAACTCATCCAATCGCAGAAGATGGAAAGCGTTGGCCAGCTTGCCAGCGGCGTTGCCCATGATTTCAATAATTTGCTCGGATCAATTTATGGAGCCATAGAAATTCTGAAAAGGAAATACGCTGCCTCTGATCAAAACCTGAGAAAGTATATAGATGTGCTTGACTCATCGGCGAAAAGGGCCGCCGAGCTTACCTCGCAACTCCTTACTTTCTCCCGGCAACGCGAGAGTGATGTCAAGCCTGTCCGATTGAACGACATAGTGAACGACAGCATGAAAATCCTTACGAGAAGCATCGGCAAGAATATTAAGATAGAATCTGCCCTTGATCCCACTCTGCACACCGTGGAAGCAGACTCGAGCCAGATAGAGAGCGCAATCATTAATCTCAGCATCAACTCACGTGACGCAATGCCAGGCGGAGGAACATTGCGGCTCGAAACATCGAACGTCGAATTTGATTCACAGGTAATAAGACAGTTTCCGGAAGCCCGGCCGGGCAGGTATGCCTGCATGTCAGTCTCCGACACCGGAGTTGGAATGACACAGGAAATTCGACGAAAAATTTTTGAACCGTTCTTTACTACAAAACCTATCGGAAAAGGAACGGGGCTCGGATTGTCGATCGTCTACGGGATAATAAAAAATCATAAGGGACTGATAAATGTTTACACTGAACCGGGACACGGTACGACTTTCCGACTTTATTTTCCCGCGACGGATAAAATTCCTCTTAACGAGTCTGCGCAGGCACCCAAGGAGATTCCACACGGCACCGAGACCGTTCTAATCATTGACGATGAAATAACTTTACTGGATTTAACTCGAGAGATTCTAGAAAGCCTCGGTTACAAAGTATTGACGGCGGAGGGAGCATTAGCCGGAATAGAAATGTTTAAAGAACATTATTCCGAAATAGGACTTGTAATTCTTGATATGCTTATGCCGGAGATGACCGGAACCGATGTGTATCCCATCCTGAAAAACATAAGACCAGAATTGCCGGTGCTTCTCGCAACCGGACTGAGTGTCGGAGAAAGGGTAGACGACTTGATATCGATGGGGGTAAAAGATGTCATTGCTAAACCTTACTCGGTAAGTGACTTAGCTTCCCACGTCAGAAAAGCAATCGACGGAAAATAAACTTGCTCTCCTATCCTTAGTTTAAGAATTCCCAATTAACTCCTAATGCGAAGCTTGTGTTTATTGCGGGATAAATAGGAGCTAGGACATAATTCTGACCGGCTATATTGAAAATAGTAAAATAAATTACCGCATCGCCGACTTTTCCCTGAACAAAGAAGTCGGAACTGCCGGAAGGTCCAAAACTATTCAGAGAACCCGGATAATAAATCAACGCTTCAGGATAGAACTCGTCGCCGTTGAATGTGCTTTCCACCTCTCCACGGATGCCTATCCTTAAATTCAAATGGCCCGCGAAAAATATATCATGCAGATACAACTCTCCTGAGGCAAAGAGCTTCGGCAAAATGTGAACCTGGGCGCCGTCAACATTTTCGTCTACATAATTGAAGTTTCCGTCAGCTTCCAATTTCCAAAGAGTCGCCTTTATGCTTGCATCAAGTCCGTAAATTTTTCTGTCATTCGAGTTTAACACGGATATTTGCGGATACTCAGGTTGACTGATATACGATCCGGTCTGGAAATAAATCGGGTCGGAAATAAATTTCATATAAGGTTTTACTGAAAGGTGGAAGGATTCTCCAAGTTTTAAGCTTGCCTTCACCTGAACAGTTTTATCTGTTTCGGCTTTCAGATTCGGATTGCCGATAAAATATCTCGTTACAAAATATTTTTCGGAATTTGACGGGACATGGTCAGAGACGTTCCCACCTGCTTCCAGGTCGAACATTTCATTACCAAAGCCGAATGATGCACCAAAAGCCGGATAGAACTTATCAACCATCATATCCCCTCTTCCAAAAATGCCGGCTTTTACTAAATTAAAAAGATAAATCTCTTCATCGGCATACCCTGAAATTCGATTGGTCGAAGGTACGCTCGCATAAGAATTGTACGGATTCTCTTCCCTGACTGCTTCAACGCCAAAGTTCAGATGCCCAGCCAAAAAGGTTTCGCTCCCCCTGAGATTTGCACCGGCCCTTTGGCTAATGTTTGTCAAAAAAAAGGAAGTGTCTCCAAAGCTCACTGCGGATTCGCCGAATCTAAAATTATAATAATCAAAAAATGCCGACAGCGAATAAAATCGCGTGGAATCTTCCGGGTCGGCCTCTGAGTATTGAATTTGAAAATGGTGCTGGAGGTAAGTCAAATCAGCAGTCAAACTTCGGATAGGATTTTGAAACTGATCGAAGATTCCTGCATCAACATTGTATGGTAAAGAGCCGCCGTTCATACCGCTTTTCGTGCGATAGTACATCTCAGTTGCTGTTAGTTGGTGGGTGGAATCTATGTTGTATCGGTATTTCGCACGAATATTGACGCCGTCATACGCTGAATTTAGAAACCTTCCGTCGGTCGTTTGCCGTTCAAACCCGACATCGATATTGGATCTGAATCCGATATTCTGTGAAAACACGCCGTCGGTTATGAGATAATTATACGGCTCTTCAAGATGCCTGACTTTTGAATATGGCTTCTCCTCACTATATGATTGAGTTTCAAAATTCACCACACTTCCATTCGCATTGAACTGATAAATTGGCGATCGCAAGGCATCTATATACTCGACATTCCTCACGAATTCCATCGGAACATGATACAGGTTCATCGAAGAAGTCGCCGGATCATTCAACTCAATTCCATCAAGCGTGTACTTTGTGTAGTCGCTCCCAAGCCCGTCAAAATAAAGTTGTGAAGGATCGCCGGGCTGGTACATATTTGCGAGAAACGATCCGGGAATTTTATTTATGAAATCTCCCGCAAAAGTATAATCGCTCCATGTTATTTCCGAATCCGTCATGGAAAACGAAGGTTCTTGCGTAATCGCTCCCGCCTCAAGGACTGGGCTTACGAGTCTGCCGAATACCGGCTTAGTCGTGTCAACCTTAGCAGCAGCAAGACGAGCGGAATCCTGCGGAGTCAATACGTGACGTGTAGTATCACGTTGAGACTGTGGTCGACGCACATCCTTCCCGCGGGGCTCTTGCTCCTGAGAAAGTGCTATAGACCACGACAGACACGACGCGAGGAAGAACAAAAAGAAGCCGCGAAAGAAGTTAGCCGGTGATGTCATTCAGCCTGCGGAATGTATGGACAGATATTCCAAACCATGATAAAATATGTCGAGGAGTTTGACAGACTTCAAGGAATAACTTGAATTTGTCGGCAAATAATTCCGAATCCAAAGGGCCGGGAACCGATTTCTCACTCTCCCAACTTTGCGATGTGTTTCAACACGACCGGTCTGGCAATTATCCATACAACGATTGTCATCCCGTCCCAGATTTTGCTCGTGTCAATTGCTTTCTGCAATTCCGAAACAGTCATTCTCAACACTTTAAATTCCTCGGAGGCGTCCTTTTTCCTTTTGGTTTTCCTCAACCCCGTTGCAAAATAGACTTTTGCCACTTCATCAGTCGCACCGTTAAAAGGATTATATTCTCCGACAAACTTCCAGCGTGAAGCAGCCATGTTCGCTTCTTCGGCAAGTTCGTTCTTAGCCGCATTAAGCGGACTGCCTCCTTTGATCCCGCCTGCAGGAAATTCAATACTCTCGCGCTTCCAAAGATAACGATACTGCTTCACGAGAATAACTCTGCCGCGTTCATCAACGGGTACAATCATTGAAGAGCCGGGGCTGTGCAGGTAATGGTACTCACCCGTACTCCCGTCGGGAAGAGTATACTTATCGAGCCTGTATTCCCAATAAGGATTTTTATAAAGTGATTTTGAATCGAGTGTGTGTAACTTCTTGAGAGGCAATTCTAAAGAAGTTCAACCAGCTCGCGCCCTGAAAAGAAAAACGAAATTTCTCTTTCGGCATTTTCCGGGCTGTCGGATCCGTGAACTATGTTTTCCGCTTTGCTCTCGGCAAAATCCCGGCGTATTGTCCCGGGGGCTGCTTCCTTCGGATCGGTAGCACCGATAAATTTTCTAAACTCTTCGAATGCATTCTCTTTTTCGAGCACCATCGGGATACATGCACCGGAGGTCATGTATTGCACCAGATCGTTGTAAAATGGGCGCTGTTTATGGACCGCATAGAATTCCCCCGCGGTTTCTTTCGTCAGACGTGCCATTTTCAGGCCGACTATTTTAAAATTAGCTTTTTGTATACGGGCAATTACCTCCCCGACAAGATTTCGTTTCACGCAGTCCGGTTTCAATATTGCAAGTGTGCGACTCATATTCTCAATTCTCGATTTTAAATTCTAAATTCTACATCTACTTCTTGTTTCTTTTTCTCACAGAGGACTTGTTGGATTTCGGTTTTTTTTGAAGTCTCTTCGGAACAACAATGCTTCTCTTCCTTTTCGATTTCTTTCCCAGCACTTTTGCGACAGCATTACCAATTGACGCCGGGCTTTCAACAACTATGATCCCTGCTTTTTTCATCGCTGCCATCTTCTCTTCGGCAGTTCCGTGTCCACCGGAAATAATCGCGCCTGCATGACCCATTCTCCTACCGGGAGGTGCAGTGCGACCGGCAATGAATCCGATGACAGGTTTGTCGAAATGCTTTTTGATATAATCTGCGGCCTCTTCTTCGGCGGTACCGCCGATTTCGCCGATCATCACCACCGATTCGGTCTGGTCATCTTCTTTAAAAAGCCGAAGCGCGTCGATAAACTTCATGCCGATAATAGGATCACCACCGATTCCGACGCACGTAGATTGTCCATAATCTTCCGCAGTCACCTGAGCCACCGCTTCGTATGTCAATGTACCACTGCGCGATATAAGCCCTACGGAGCCTTGCCGATGGATGAAGCCGGGCATTATTCCAATTTTAGCTTTTCCTGGAGAAATCACGCCCGGGCAATTCGGGCCGACCATCCGGATATTTTTCTTTTTCAAATAATCATAAACACCGATCATATCACGAACCGGGATCCCTTCGGTTATACAGACGACCAACCGTACGCCCGCATCCGCCGCCTCAATAATTGCGTCGGAAGCAAACGCCGCTGGGACAAAAATAATTGATGTGTTCGCTTCTTCTTTCTCGACGGCTTCGGCAACAGTATTGAAAACGGGAACTTCTAAATGTGTCGTTCCCCCTTTTCCCGGAGTCACCCCAGCTACCACTCTTGTACCATATTCAATCATCTGACCAGTATGAAAAGATCCTTCACCCCCGGTAATTCCCTGGACAACGAGGCGAGTAGATTTGTCAACGAGAATGCTCATCCTGTATTCTCTTAGTTTCTTGTGGATTGTTCAATAAAATTTGCTAACGTCAAAATGTTTTCTTCCTCAAACTGCCTCCCCATAAGCTGCAGACCCACCGGCAGAGAATTCGAATCTTTCCCCACGGGGACCGAAACGGCCGGTATGCCGGCAAGATTTGCGGACACAGTAAAAATATCCGAGAGGTACATCTGAAGCGGATCTGAAGTCTTCTCACCTATTTTGAACGCGGTGGTTGGAGCCGTCGGGGTTATTATAGAGTCGACTTTTTCAAACGCATAATCAAAGTCCTCCTTGATGAGCCTTCGTACCTTCTGGGCTTTGCGATAATATGCATCGTAATACCCGGTCGAAAGGACGAAAGTGCCTAACATGATCCTTCTTTTTACTTCAGGTCCGAATCCTTCGGTGCGCGATCGGACATACATTTCTTCGAGCTCTTCGACCCCTTTGGCCCTATGTCCATACCTCGCGCCGTCATATCTTTCGAGATTCGATGAGGCCTCTGCAGTCGCAAGAATGTAATAAGCCGGAATCGTATAATCGAGATGCGGCAAAGAAATTTCGACAATCTCGACCCCTGCAGAACGAAGATTATCAATTTGTTTCGCGATTGCTTCTCCGACATCATCCGCAACGCCGGCACTCAATGTTTCCTTCGCAATCCCAACCTTTAGTTTGTTCACTTCTCTGTTAAGAAAAGAGGTGTATTTCAGTACGGGCTTTTCCGCAGATGTCGAATCGCGCTCATCATGCCCGGCAAGAACTTCCAAAATTAGGGCAATGTCATAAACTGAATTCGCGAAGGGTCCAACCACATCAAACGACGATGCGAAGGCAACAAGTCCATATCGCGATACGCGACCATAAGTCGGTTTCAATCCCACAACCCCGCAAAAAGATGCCGGCTGTCTTATGGAACCTCCGGTGTCTGTTCCGAGTGCAGCATGGCACAGCCCCGCGCCTACCGCAGAGGCGCTGCCGCCGCTTGATCCGCCCGGAACGCGGGATTGGTTCACAGGATTGAGAACAGGACCGTACGCGCTGTACTCTGTCGAAGAGCCCATGGCGAATTCATCCATATTGGTCTTGCCGATGATGATGGCATCTTCCTCCAGCAGCCGTTCCACCACAGTTGCATCGTAAACCGAAACAAAATTCTCGAGTATCTTTGAGCCGCATGTTAATCGCTCATCTCTGATCGCGAGCACGTCTTTAATTCCAAGAACAAGCCCGGCGAGCTTTCCTGCAGATCCGGATTTGATTTTTGCATCAACCTTTTCAGCAGCTTCCATCGATTTATCAAAAAGCTTCAGGAATGCATTCAGATTAGCGTTTGCTTTAGCCTTCTTTAGGTAGGATTCCGTAGTACTCTTGCATGTAACTTCGCCGTTAAGAAGTTGCTTCCGAAAATTCTGGTAAGTTTCCAATAATCTTAGTTAAGACTTTATTTGTGTTGAGGATTGAGAATCCGGTTTAGGAGCTTGTGAGGAAGAGTCTATCGACTTCTGTGCGGTCGACTGGTTCTTGGGTTCATCATTAGCCGGCTTTTGCACTTCGTCCGACACATCGCGCATGGCTTTCTTGAATTCTCTTATCCCTTTTCCTAAAGACTGTGCCAGATCGGGTATCTTCTTCGGACCGAAGAAAATCAGGATTACCACGACGATTAAAAGAATTTTTCCAATACTTAGATCTTCAAGCATCTTTTATACTCCGGAGCCCTTTGGGGCTTCTTTATAATTTCGTTGTTTCCGAATCTCCATAGATTCTCAAGCTCAGGAAAAGACTTACACCTTTTCAATTTAAAATCTCTCCCCTTATCTTCAAATCCATTTGAAGGTGCCCCGTGAAATCTGCCTCTATAGGATGAAAAGCGGCCGAACCCTTCACAGAGTGGCAAGCCGCTGGCGTTTCAGCTCACTAGCTCTTCTTATCTTCATCTTTTTTTTCAGGATCTTCCTGAATATCCTTAATCGATTTCTTGAATTCTTTGACTCCTTTGCCAAGGCTCTGCGCAATTTCAGGGATCCTCTTAGCACCGAAAAATATTACAAGCACTAAAACGATCAAAAGAATCTTGCCGATACTCAAATCCTCAAACATGATAGCCTCCGCTTTTTCTCAATTTAAATTATCGATGACGGATTTTAAGACCAACGCTCCGCTTGCGCTTCCGAGGATTTGTTCGCTTGCCCGCTCCGGATGCGGCATCATTCCCAGAACATTTCGGCTCTTGTTGACAATTCCGGCAATATTAAGAATTGAACCATTCGGATTCGCCTCTTTGGTGATATCACCATTTGGTGTCGAATAACGAAACACAATCCTGTCGTCATCCTCTAAACTTTTCAAAGTTGCCTCGTCGGCATAATAATTTCCATCGCCATGCGCAATGGGCACTTTCAAAATTTGTCCCTCCTTCAAAGCTGAAGTAAAGGGCGAATTTGTCGTTTCAGTTCTCAGATAAACCTGTCGGCAGACAAATTTTAATTTCTCATTCCTAAGCAACGCTCCAGGAAGCATTCCGGATTCGACAAGGACCTGAAAGCCGTTGCATATTCCCATTACGAGTCCTCCGCGCCCGGCAAATTTTATCACCTCATTCATTATCGGCGAAAATCTTGCGATCGCGCCGGACCGTAGATAATCTCCGTAAGAAAAACCGCCGGGAAGGACGACGACATCCACGCCATCAAGGCTTGTATCTTTATGCCAGAGAAATTCGACCTTCTGATTCAAGACACTGCCGAAGGCATTGAATGCATCTCTGTCGCAATTTGATCCGGGAAATACCACGACCCCTACTTTATGCGGCATTTCAACCTACCGACTCATTGACTTGCTTGTTCTGAGTTGAGAAGCTTGTCGCAACTGCGCCTTCATGATCAAATATCTCGTATTCAAATTCTTCTGTTACAGGATTTGCCAGGAGCTTCTCGCAAGCCGACTGGACAAAATTCCTTGCCCGCTCGAGGTTATCATCATTTACAGAAACTTCAATATTCTTGCCGGTTCTGACTCCGGCGAGTTTAGAAAAACCGAGATTATGCAAACTGCTCTCAATCGCTTTTCCTTGAGTATCCAGAATTTTTTTCTTCAACGTGACTTTTATTATTGCTTTAAACAATTTCATCTCCTCCGAAGAAACCCTCCGGACTTAAATATCAAAACTACTAAACTCAACGTCTTCCTCTTCTTCATCATGCTTAGGCGGGGAAAGAAGCGCTTTGATGTGTTCGATTACCCAACGAATTAATCCGCCAATTATATAAAGAATAAACAACCAGAAAAGTGCCTTCCCGAGAGTCGCGACGATAATTACCAATCCGATCATAAAAACAGAAAACTTCAGCGGATGTGAACGGATTGCACGTCTGCTAAATTTCGGAATCGTATCGTAACGAACTGTACTCACCATAAGGAGCGAAAGGGAAACGGCAATGATCGGAAGGACCAGTGCGTCGGCATCAAGGGCACCCATCGCCCTATCATAAAATGAGAGAACAAATGAGCTGATTACAATCGCGCTCGAAGGTATAGGCAAACCCTTGAAATATTCCTTATCGAAACCGACAAGTTGAACATTAAACCGGGCAAGCCGCAATCCGCCGAAGACCATCACCATTGCACTCGAAAGTGTACCGATGGGTCCTAGAGTATGAAGCCCGATCCGGTAAATCATGAATGAGGGAGCAACACCGAATGAAACAAGATCCGAAAGAGAATCAAGCTCCACACCAAATTCGCTTGAGCTTTTCGTCAGCCGCGCCATGAAACCATCGAGGGTATCAAAAATTGCCGCGAGTATGATAAGCCACGCCGCCGACGCGTAATCTTTCTCGGCGGAAGATAAAATCGACATGAATCCGGAAAACATATTCAGGATTGTGAAAAAGTTCGGAATGACCGCCCTGGAAATGTGGATATTATATTTCCTCTTCCTACTCATTCAACCATTATACTTTCTTTTTCTTTTCATATGCCTTACGGTTCACTTCGCATCACTCCGATAACAGTACTTCCCGCCAGAGTTTTATCGTTCAAATGGACCTTCACGTCACAATTTAATGGAAGCATAACATCTACGCGAGACCCAAATTTTATCATGCCGAATCTTTCGCCAGCCGTCACCGTTTGACCTTCCGAAAGATCGCATACGATCCGGCGTGCTATGAAGCCTGCAATTTGCTTGAACAGGATTTTGTTTCCATGATTTTCGATCCCAATCAGCATTCTCTCATTTCTTTCACTTGACTTTTCATCGAACGCGACGAGGTATTCACCTTTTATATATTTAAGGAACTTTACCGCGCCGCTTACCGGGATTCTATTGACATGCACATTTACAGGCGACATAAAAATGCTGATCATCTTCGCACGGCCCCCAAGGAATTCCGGCTCGTTAATTTCACCGCAGAAGACAACCTTCCCGTCAGCAGGCGATATCACAACATCATCACCCGACATCCGGGGGACTCGGTCCGGGTCGCGAAAAAAATAGATCGTGAATCCTCCGACCGCCAAGGCCAAGATATCAAGGATTAGTTTGACGGCAACGCCGGCGGCAAAAAAAGAGACCAACACGACTACCACACAGGAGAGAACCACGACTGCAACCACGTCGTAACCATAGTGGGCTAACCTGGGAAACATTTTTTGTTAAGCCTTGTGCTTCACGGAAGGAAGAATATGGTCATAAATTAATTGGTAGTACTTCGATGCTTCGCGCGAATCACGCGCTACGGCCACGGAAATTTCTTCATCCGTTGAATTATCAATAACGGTTATATTTTCCGGGGAAATTTCATCTCCTAACATTATCACGCCCTTATACTTACCGAATTTCATTGTGATATCTACAAGAGTAAAGCCGCGTCTTTCGAGAAAGCTTTTCATTACAGCGTCGATCTTACTTGCCAAACGATTCATCGTGCGGAAATCATCCGGTGATAAAATTTGCAGCGCATACAAATGAGTATCGTTGACGAGAAATTCCCCTGCTTCGTCCTTGAGAAGATATTCAAATATAGGAAAATCTAATTGAACTCTCGCTTTAAAATGCTTGAATCGTTTTGCAAACAATTGTGAGGCTAAGTTTCGAACAGTTACCTCAACCGGAATAATATTCAGACGTTTTACAAGAACTTCCCCGCCTGACTGGCTGAAGAAATGAGTAGGTATTTGGAAAGTTTCCAAATACGCAAAAATGAATGCCTGTAATTCCGCCGCAATCTTTGGTCTGTCTTTAATTTTGAAGACCTTTTTTCCGTCGATTGCTATTTCAGGTCGAAACTCCGTAAGCAGAATATCATCTTGAGGAAGAGAATAAAGAATCTTTGAACTCCCCTTGGAGACGATGACTCTCTTTTCTTTTGTAGCCAAAAAACCTCCGCTGAATTCGTAAAATAATAACAAAAACACCGACAAAAGTCAAGGCGCTAACCTCTTGATTTTGTGGCAGTTATAAAATTTTTGGCGGTGTGGTTATTTCACTAAAAATTTGATGAGATATTCTGCAGCAAAATCGGAACAACTCTGGAGGAACCGAGATGCACCTGTCGAAAAAGGCGCATTTTATACCGTGCTGATTAATTAAAGTTTCTTTGAATCATCCGTCTGGAATGACAAGGCAGGAGAATCGATCCACCAAACCGGCTTTCCGTTTCGCGGATGAATTCCAACAGCAGGAAAAGTACGGAAATCATCTGCGTGATTTAGAATTTTCTCCATGATTTCCGACTTGTCAGAACCTGATACGAGGAAGTAAGTGATCCCGGCACGATTCAGAATTGGGTAGGTAAGCGTTATCCGATTGGCGGGAAGTGCGCGTACCTCAACAGCTAATGTCCACTTATCTTTTTCATCAAGTGCCGATGAGCCCGGAAAAAGGGAGGCTGTGTGCCCTTCCTTCCCGACTCCCATGATGACAACGTCAAATGTATTTCCTTCGACCGCAAAATATTTTCTCAGCTCTTTCTCATAAACTTGAGCGGCCTCACCGGGATTTGAGTAATTAGTCGGAATGGGGTGAATGTTCTCTTGAGGAATTGAAATTAAATCCAGCAAGTCTTCCTTAACCATGAGAAAGTTACTTCGAGCATCATCGTGGGGAACAAAGCGTTCGTCACAAAAGAAAATATGAACGGATTTCCACGGGATTGATTTACCATAAGTTGTTCCGAGGATTCGATACAACGTTCTTGGAGTATTTCCGCCGGAAAGCCCGATGAAAAAAGCACCCCTAGAAGAGACGACTTTGTTAATAAGGATGCTGATGTCTTGCGCGGCGGCGGAACTAAGCTCGTTTAGGTCATGAAACTTTTTTATTTCGCCGATCACATCGTGCACCATTTCTCGCCGTCGAGCAATCGTTCAGCCTCAACAGGCCCCCACGTTCCGGAGGCGTATTTGTACGTTTCAAGATGATTGGACAAAAGCGGCGTATAAAGTTCCCATGATGCTTCGACCTCATCGGCACGGACAAACAAAGTCTGGTCTCCTTTCAGCACATCGAGAAGCAGTGTTTCATAAGCGTCCGGTATTCTTCCGAAAATTTCCGAATATTCAAAATGCAAACTCTGAGTTGAGAGCTTGTATGATTCACCCGGTTCCTTAACCTTGAAGTACAAATCAAAACCCTCATTCGGCTGAAGTGTGATGATGAGCCTGTTCGGCTGAATGTCCTTGATGGAGAACTGCCTAAATATGGAAACCGGAGGACGGCGAAAAGTTATTGCGATTTCAGTCGCCTCTTTGAACATCCGTTTACCGGTCCGAAGCAAAAAGGGAACTCCCTGCCATCGCCAGTTGGAGATATTCAATCTCACAGCAGCAAAAGTCTCCGTGTGTGAATCGCTGCAGTTGATGCCCTCTTCCTCGCAATACCCCATGACTTCTTTTCCGTCTACCGCCCCACGAGAGTATTGCCCGCAGACGGCGTCGCTCGAAGAAATCGGCGAAATAGCACGAAGGACCTTCACCTTCTCATGACGGACATCATCAGATTTCAGGGCTGTCGGTACCTCCATCGCCACAAGTGTCATGAGTTGAGTCAAATGGTTTTGTATCATGTCACGCAGTGCGCCGACTTTGTCATAGTAACCTGCCCGGTGCTCGAGCCCGAGTGTCTCGGCAACCGTTATTTCAACTCTCTCGATTCTGTCGCGAGACCATAGGGCCTCGAACATTGCGTTACTAAAACGAAAAGCGAGAAGGTTCTGAACAGTTTCCTTTCCAAGATAATGGTCGATACGATAGACTTGTGATTCGTCAAAGTAACTGTGCACTAATTCATTCAACTCCCGCGCGGACTGCAGATCTCGGCCGAAGGGTTTTTCCACGACAAGTTTAATTTCACCGCCGCTTTTGTTAAGACCGACTTCACCTATGTTCTTTATGGCATTCGGGAAAACAGAAGGTGGAACTGCGAGATAGAAGACCCGATTACCGGTCAGATTAAGGTCCTTTTCCAATTGTAGAACCCGGTCTGCAAAACTTTTGTATTCTTCCAATGAACCGCTGCCAACGGATTGGTAATAGAGCCAATCGAGAGAATCTATATGACTTATATCCACTCCTTCTTCCTCGAGCGAGCGGCCCACAAAATCCCGGTAGGTGGCATCGTTATGTTTCTTCCCGCTTCCAGCGCCGATCAAGTAAAACTTCGACAGGTTCTTTTCCCACAGCCTGCAAATTGCCGGAAGCAGTTTTCTTCTTGCAAGATCGCCTGTTCCTCCGATGATGATAAACAAATATGGTGGTACTTTTTTCCCGTTCATATTATTTCTCCTCTTCTTTCACGGCGTGCCCGCCGAATTCATGGCGCATCATCGCAAGAAGGCGGTTTCCGTAACCTTCGTTATCCTGACTCGCAAAACGTTCATAGAGTGATTGAGCAATGATCGGCAGGGATACACCAAGTTCAATTGCTTCCAGTGCTGTCCAGCGCCCTTCCCCTGAGTCTGCAACGTAAGGGGCAATCTCTTTCAAATCCTGGTCGCCTTCCAAAGCCGAGGCGGTCAGATCAAGGAGCCAGCTTCTCACAACGCTTCCATATCTCCAGATTTCCGCAACCTGATGAAGATCAAGTTTAAATTCTGTTTTCTTTTTCATTAAATCAAAGCCTTCGGCATACGCTTGCATCAGGCCGTATTCAATCCCATTATGTACCATCTTTACAAAGTGCCCGGCTCCATTAGGTCCAACGTGGCCCCAGCCTTTATCTTTCGCCGGAGCAAGCGTTTCAAAAATCGGCTTCAAGTAATTCACAGTGTTCTTATCGCCGCCGACCATAGTACTGTACCCCTCCTTCAATCCCCAGATTCCACCGCTCACGCCGGCATCTATCATGTTGATGCCGTGTCCCGCAAGATTTTTGGCCCGGCGAATTGAATCTTTATAGTATGAGTTCCCGCCATCGATCAATATGTCTCCGCTTTTCAATTTGGGAATAAGTGTTTCAATCGTGTCGTCAACAGGTTTACCTGCCGGAACCATAAGCCAAATTATTCTCGGGGATTTCAACTTTGACACAAGATCGTCAAGGGAGCTCGATCCGGAATTCCCTTGTTTAACAATTCCTTGCACTGCCTGTGCATCTCGATCATATCCTACGACTCTATGTCCCCCCTTCAAAAGACGTTCAGCCATGTTGGCTCCCATCTTTCCGAGTCCTATCAATCCTATTTCCATTATTTCTCCTTACTCGATTACAACTGAAAAATTAGTTTCTTCCCAGGTTCTAGAATTCTTCCAATAATATGTAAACAATATTTTTTCACCATGGTTCAAATTAGAGACATCTAAATCGACCACATGCAAACCAAATTGGTTTTCAATGGTAGCTGTATCCGTCACATTCTCCCAATTGTCCACCGACCAATGAATAATGGCAGGTTCAAGAACTTCAATTCTCAATTTCAATCCTTTAGTTATAGTCCTGATTTTATGATTGAATCTCCAGGAGCCATAGGCGGCAGCGTGTTTTTCTTCAATGTATCTCTTCACGGTTTGCGGGGGGCAATCAAATACTTTTCCGTCTTCTATTGAACGAACGAGCTTGATGTACTCTGCATGAGCCCAGACTAACGGCATAGCTGAGCCGGACGGTCTGCCAAGAAACAACTCTTTCTCCGGAATGTCGGCCGAATCCCATATTTGTTCAGGCAGCAACCCACCTTCTCCGGCAAACGATTCCATCGCCGTCATGAGTTTCTCCGATTCCGAAATCCTGCCGCACGAAAGCTCGAAATGCGCTCTTTCTCCTGTCAGGAGCGGCCATGGCCTTCCGATACCGGTACCATCAAACGGACTACCGTCTTCATGCTCGCCGTAACCGTCGTCGCTATATCTGTACCATGACGGTCCGGCGGGAGTATCGAAGCGCAATAATTTATCAATCACCTTAATAGTATTTTGAATCCGTTTATCCTTCCCATCCCGCAATCCTAATCGCACAAGCGCAAGGACATCGGGACTGATGATGTGTGTCGCTTTCATTTCCGATGCTCCCGGAGGTCTATTCTTAATCGGGACGAAACCATCCTTTGGAGAGCCTGCTTCGGCGACATCGATTGGGGAGATGCGCACATAGTAACCATCTACACCTAGTTGGTCTGCAAGCGTTGTTTTTGAAACATAAATCCATCTTTCGATACTTGAATTCCATGTGTCCGCCGTCTCCAATAAATAATCGGAGAGTTCTTTCCCCTCAAATTTTATCGCATATTCTGCGGCAACAACAAGCGATGCCACCTCCGCGGCAAGTGTAAAGGGAGTATAGCCCGGATCTTCTTCCCACCGATCTTCCGGGCTTACCGGCCCGTTACGGACGATAAAACCTGCCGCCTTTTTAATCATCGGCCAAAACATTTTAGCGTCGACTTCAGTGATCATACCTTTCCGGTAAGCAAGATCGACAAGAAGTATCGGGAGGGCCGACTCATCCATCTGTATCCCGTTCCAGTAACTTCCGCCATCCATCCACATATTTTGCGGCCAATGGCCGTCGCTCTCCTGAGTCGCTTCAAGATATGACAGAGTCCGGCGCACTTCTTCATTTGCACCTATCGCGACAAGTGCGCCTCCTGCCTCTACCATGTCTCTCGGCCAAACAAGATGATACCCGCCGAGGTCATCGTCTCCTTTAGAAAATCCCCAGGGAATAGAAAGGCTCGCAATGATTCCAGGCATATCGACACCGGTGTGTATCTTCAAAACAACTTTGCTTATGTCGTACAAGCCCGTCTTCAGTTTTGGTGACCACAGATTTCTATTCCACCCGTTCCAGAGTTTGACATAACGACTTTGCGAATCTTCAAAGCCATCATTAAGTGACGCTAAAGCATAATGTCCTGCTTCCTCAATAGTTTCTCCAAAACCAAGCGAAAGGACCGCCTCGCCGTTTGGAAGTCCCAAATCCAATTCGGCAACCAGGGCAACATTTCCATTTTCAGCCCGCTCATAGAAATGAGTGAGCCTTTTGTTCGCTTTAAGGTCCTGCCATCCATCGGTATATCCAACGTAACCTGCCGACGCCGGTTTTATTGGAACGGATGAAAGCATGGCAAGTGAAAATCCGTCGCGACTCGCGATCAGGGCCGTGCGACCCTTAACGTCTCCGACCCAAGCAGTATTGCCTGCACCATGGTTGGCGATGTGGGGAGCCAACAGAACGTAAACATGATAGTCCCTCGCTTTCTTCGGAAAGAAACCGATCTTCTGGAGAAGGACCGGACGTCTCGGGTCGGTAAGAATCCTCTTCTCAATCCGATAGTGACCGGTCAAAGATTTATTACTGAGAATATATGCGGGAACACCGGGCTCGATAAGATCTACCGAATGTTCCGTATCTCTTTTTTCCTCCGAAAAGAAACCGGCACCATCGGTCACGATAAACTCCATATCGCGGATCATCACCTGATCCATACGGTGATAATAGACCTCATTCACTATTCCATGCGATACCGTGAACCAAACCGGGCTGACTCCCGTGTGTGAGGTACCGATGCCGCTTTTAGCGCTTGAAGTCCAACGGGGTGCAATGCCGGGCCACCCCGGTGCGTTTTCCGATTCCCAGTTGAAATGCCTGGGAATGACGTTATTTGACAAGCGATTTTTCCTCTCTTCCTCTATCAATATTAAATAATGCGTGTTGGATTGGCAAGGAAAGCGGAGTTAAAACTAGATTAAAGTTTATTCACAACATGGAACAGGCAACTTTACGATACACGGGAATACACACCGCTTTTTTAAGTGGCAAACCTTCTCTTCTTGAAAATTGGGACCATCAAAATCCCCGCGATGAATCCGCCGACATGCGCCCACCAGGCTATACCGCCGGAGGCGTCGATGCCAAGAGTTTGAAGCCCGCTCACAAATTGCAGGAGAAACCAGAAGCCGATAAATAGGAACGCGGCGATATCGACGATGCCGAAGAAGAAGAAAATCGGCAGGAAAGTCACAACTTTTGCGCGTGGGAACATCACGAGATACGCGCCAAGCACTCCTGAGATGGCCCCGCTTGCTCCGATTGTCGGTACCGAAGACCCGACGCTCGAAAGCAATTGTATGACCGCTGCCGCAAGACCGGCAAGCAAATAAAAAGCCAGATAATTCCCATGACCTAACTTGTCCTCGACATTGTCGCCAAAGATGAATAGGAACCACATGTTGCCGATAATGTGCATCCATCCGCCGTGAAGAAACATTGATGTAAAAAAAGGGATGTACCTGCTAATGAAATGGATGTGATGATCGACGTCGATAAAATACCGGTGGGATATTAAACCATATTTCACAATGAAATCGTCAAGATTCGGTCCGAGCGAGAGTTCATAGAAAAAGGCAGCGACGTTCAACGCTATAAGCAAATAGTTTATGAAAGGGAACGTGTAAGACGGGTTCTTGTCTTTCAGAGGGATCATTTCGCCGCATCGAGCTTGTACAGCCTATTTATAATAGTGGCAGGGTGCACAACTTCGATATCTAAACCTTCTTTTTTAATTCCTGAATCAATTTGGGCCAGACAGCCGGGATTACCGCTTACTACTAAACCTGCACCGCTCCTTTTTATGTTATCTATTTTCCGATCCAGGATTTGAGACGCATCACCGAACCGCAGGATATTGTATATCCCCGCACTTCCACAGCACCAGGTCGCCTCATTTAACTCACGAAAGTTATTGGCAGAAATTGCCCTGACAACCGAACGCGGTTCTTCGCTGACTCTTTGTGTGTGCACAAGATGGCATGGCTCATGGTACACTGTTGGCTTTCCGACACTGCACTGGGGCTTTTTAAAACCTGTCTGGTAAATGAACTCCGAAAAGTCTTTGACCTTCAAGCTGAATTTTTCCGCCCTTTCGGAATACGACGGGTCACCGGACAATAATTCGCCATATCGTTTCATGAACGCACAGCAGCCCGCAGAATTTATCACGTAATAATCCGCCCGCGATTTCTCGAATGCATCGATATTCTTTTTAGCAAGTCGTTTCGAATATTCGGCATCGCCGTTGTGCCCGCCCAGCGAGCCGCAGCAAACCTGGTCATGCGGAGTAATTACGCGCCAACCATTTACGAGGAGCACTTCCACTGTATCGCGATTAACATCGGCAAAAAAAACATCCATCACGCAGCCTGTAAGCACGGCAACGGTGCCGCGCGAATCTCCGCCGGGTTCATTTATTTCCGGCATTGCCTCAAAAGCAAACTCGCTTGAGACACGAGGCATCAATTTGGCCCGACCGTGCATCACAGGGAAAAATCTTTTCAAAAATGCCAATATAACTTTTTCAATAAAACTATTTTGATAACGCCTTATAACTCGGGCGAGAATGCGTAAAACCTTTCTTCGCTCCACAACATTTCTTATGATAAGATTTTTCAGCCGGATGTGTTTTTTTTCTTCCACGAGTGTGCGAGCGGATTCAACAAGCTCACCGTATTTCACGCCTGCCGGGCACGCGGTCTGGCAGGCCTGGCAATCGAGGCAGAAATACATTTCATCCATGAATTGGTCGGTGACCTGCAGGGATTCATCCAAAACGCTCTTCATCAAGCGGATTCTCCCTCTCGGCGAATTTTTTTCCAAACCCGTCATTGCGTAAGTCGGGCATACGGGCAAGCAAAGGCCGCAGTGCATACACTGTGTCAAAAGGTCGTCGGAAATTCTTACGCTCAAAAATATGCCTCCGACGGGTTGTCCATCTTGCTCGCTATCTTCTCGATCTGTTCACGGCTTTTCGGCATTGCGCCTTCGCATCGCGGCTTAACGGAGATAATTTTACCGGGATTGAGAATGTAGTTGGGGTCCAACATCTCTTTTGTCTGTTGCATAAATCTAATGAACGGAGTGTCATAGAGTTCTTCGAAGAACTTTTTCTTTGCCAGCCCTACACCATGTTCACCGGTTATTGTGCCTCCGAGGTCGACCGCCTTTTTGAAAATTTCGCCGAATGCTTTTTCTATCCTCCCGATTTCATCTTTGTCGCGCTCATCGGTTAATCCGGTCGGGTGCAAATTTCCATCTCCAGCATGACCGAATGTTCCGATCTGGACATTATGTTTCTTCGCGGTCGCGCTTATGAAATCGACCATGACCGGAAGCTCACTGCGCGGAACGGTTGCATCTTCGAGAATTGTGGTGGGCCGTATTCTCGCAAGTGCAGCAAAGGCCGTCTTGCGAGCCGCTTTCAGTTTCAAGCTTTCAGCTTCATCTTTCGCAATCTTAATACCGGTTGCGCCCGAGTTTTTGCAGATGGCTTCGATTGCCGCGGCATCCTCATCGACCGCGGAACGCGCACCGTCGACTTCAATTAAAAGGAGCGCGCCTGTGTTTTTATCGAGTCCAAGATGCGCAAAATCTTCCACAGCACGAATTGTTGAGTTGTCAAGAAACTCCAGCATAGCAGGCATGATTCTCTTTGCGGTAATGGCCGAAACGGTCTCTGCCGCTTTACTAATCGAGTCATAAAACGCCAGAATTGTTTTGTTTGATTGCGGCATCGGAATCAGCCTGAGCAATATTTTGGTAAATATGCCGAGCGTCCCTTCCGATCCGATCAAAACATCCTTCAGATTATAACCCGCAACGTCTTTCGTGTTCTTCCCTCCTATGCGCATGACTTCGCCGGTCGGAAGGACAACTTCCAATCCGAGGACGTAGTTTTTGGTAACTCCGTATTTCAATCCGCGCAAACCGCCGGCATTTTCGGCGACATTCCCGCCGAGCGTGCAAATTTGCGAGCTGCCGGGATCGGGCGGGTAAAAAAGACCTTCCGCCTCCGCAAGTGACTGGAATTTTCCCGTAATCACGCCCGGCTCTACCCATGCGGTCAAATTCTGTTTGTCGAGTTCAATTACATTGTTCCACCTTGTCATCAGAAGGACGACAGAATTCTCCGTTGGTATCGACCCGCCGCTCAGCCCGGTCCCCGACCCGCGCGGTACAACGGCAAATTTTTCCTGGTTCGCCAATTTTATCAACTTGCTGATCTGTTCGACCGCCGCCGGGAGTACGATGGCATCCGGGAGTGAATTAAGAATAGGTGTACCATCATAGGAATATGATATCCTATCCTCCATGGAATCTAGGAAATTTTCCTTGCCAAAGATTTCCTCTAACTTTTTCTTTATGGTCGCAGTTATCATTTCCCTCTCGGCTTTAATTTAACAACAAAATATGGAGAAGGAAAAATTCTTATGGGAAGAGTTGTGGCTCAACCTGTGGTTGGATAAATTGAGATATCGAATCATAGGACAATTATTTCATGCAGAAAAAGACGGCAGAGGTTTGGAAATCCCCCGATTTAGCCAACCTGTATTTAAACGGAGTCCGCGGTGCCATCCCGATGGCAAACGAGCAAATCCAGGTAATGATGAAGTTAATAGAGATGGGAGGTCGTAATGTAAAGAATTTCCTTGACCTTGGATGCGGCGATGGGATTCTATCTGCTGCAATATTAGATATGTGTCCGAAGGCAAAAGGGGTTTTGCTGGATTTCTCAAGTCCGATGATTTCTGCCGCGAAAGAAAAGCTGAAGAATCGTTCAAAAAATCTTAACTTCATCACATTCGATTACGCGGATCCAAAGTGGGTTAACTGCGTTTCGCACCGGGCGCCTTTCGACGTAGTAGTTTCCGGTTTTTCGATACATCACCAGCCCGACATTAGAAAGAGGGGAATCTATTCCGAGGTTTATAATTTATTGCATCACGGCGGGATGCTCATCAACATCGAGCACGTACTCCCGAAGTCGCAGTGGGGGCACAAAGTCTTCGACGAAGTTTTTGTAGATTCCATTTACGAAATGAGAATGAAACAGGGTGAGAAGCTTACCAGATCGAAAGTAGCAGAAGGGTATTACAACCGTCCCGATAAGGAAGCCAATATACTTGCGCCGGTCGAGAAGCAATGCGAGTGGCTCCGAAAGATCGGTTACCATAATGTAGATTGCTATTTCAAGATTTTAGAACTTGCGGTGTTCGGCGGAAAAAAACCGTGAGATTAAATCTGCGTACCCGAAAGGAGACCAGCATGATAAAGAGGTTCGGCATTTTGTTAATGCTTTTATTTATAGAGGGGTGCATGTCCTTTGCCCCGCCGTCGCCATTAGTTACGTTCGGCGGGCCTGCAGTCCTCGATACCTCTAAGTCGGAAGTCGGACTCGCTGTCGGAACTGGTTTCGCATTGTTTCCCGGCGCTCATTCCGGCGGCCAGGGATGGTTCGGAAGATATAAACGCGGCATCGCCCCGAACTTCGATCTTGGAATCGATGCGATCGGAATTGTCAGAAACGATAAGGGAACATTGACAGCTAAACTGGCGGGAAGATATCAGGCATCCAAAAATATCAGGCTGGAAGCCGGGCTTGGACTCGCCGACGACTCTGATGGGAAGAGCGTCAATGGCGACGTCGCAGTGACATTCGGAACGGTCAGGGAGACAACATGGAACTATTACGCATCACTCCGATTAGGCGCGGCGAAAGGTTATCCGGGAGATGTATTATTCGGCGCCGGTGGCGACCAAGCCCCGGCGAATGCATTGTTCCCGATTGTTAACCTCGGGACACAGGCAAAGGTGGCGGCGAACGAGAGGTTCATATTTGAAGGAGGATTCGGTTATATAATCCCCGAACATGAGACTGCCGCCCCGACAATTTATCTTTCCTGCGGATTGCTGTTCGACATTTGAGAATTGACGGCGAGCTATTTTACTCTCACAACATGATGAGCTAGTGTTACATTTGAAAGCATTGAATAGATACCGTTCGTACCTTATATTTAAATATTCAGGGTGAAGCCGGCGCATAAGAAGCCATAGTTCAAAGATATAAAGATCTCAAGTAACTGTTTTGCAATCATCTCAACCAAACACGGAGGAGAAATGAGAGCAAAAGTTGCGATATGCTATCTTGCCAGCCTGTTGGTATCAGGCGTTACAGGTCTTTCGGTCGCCCAGGTTCCTGCAAGTCAGGATACGATCGTCATTCCCGGTGATATTCCCAAAGCCACTCCACAACATGCGGGGGCACTTGAAATGACGATCAACGGCGACACCATGAGCAACGGAGGAAGAATAAACCCCAATAGGGTCTACGCACTCCAGGAAGGTCGCTGGTATTACCAGACTGCACCGATCGATATTAATAATCCTACAGGCACATTGACAATTGCCGGCATCCCTGACTCAGCAGGGACGACGAAGCCGGTCATTTTGGTTCAACCAACTAACGGTAAAGACGTCGTCATTAATGGCGCTGGCGTCAATAAGGTCTATGGCAGCCTTAAATTTGAAAACATCCATTACCAGGCCATGGAGCTGGATGGAACGATAGAGAATGAACTCTTCTATTGCGGCACCGGCGGGAACCAGATGAAACAAAAATTGACAATCGATAATTGCTTGTTCGAGTTTTGCAACACAGATCTTTTTGATTGCAGTAACGAACCGGGCGCCATCGGTGGTTGGCCCTACGGATCGAGCTTCTTTATAACCAATTCCTATTTCCGCAATTTATTTAATTCGGCATCATGGTGGGGGTCAAGAATCTTTCAGTGCAAGCATCCGATAGACACGTTATGGGTGGAGAACTGCACAATAACGACCGGCGGCCTCACATTCATGCAAACAAACGAACTTACTGACTTTACTTACGTCAACCGCAACACCATCGTCAATAACCAGAAATGCTGGCTCTTATCTCCCTATAAACACAACGAGTTCATCACAAGCAACATCTTTATTAACCAGAGCTGGACCGGTGACGATACATCGATCGTTATGAGTGGTCAGGATCCCGACAAGCTGCACATGAGTACGATTGATATTGACACGAATAATTTTTCCAGCGGATTGATAGTGAGCCCAAGGTATATGATAAATGGCGATACGTCCGATATCGATGAATCTCAACTTGGTCTCAATAAGATGAGGATCTTTGTCTCAAACAACATAAACTACAACGACCCCTTGATTAGTTCTGGATATTATAATAATAGTGCTTTTGTAGATTCCGCCATTGGTGGACTCCCCTCATACTGGGCCGGCGTTGGCCCAAAGATTGTGGGAGACATTCCGTGTGAGTGGATGAACTCGCGTACTCAGGCTATCTTCACAGCATACGCACCACCTAATGGTGGTTTCATTGAACAGAACACCATTATTTGTGATCCAAATACTGTTACTCCCGGGATAGCCGATGCATCGGTAGTAACTGTCATGGGCGAATGGAATCAGAGCGAGTATGGCGACCCCCGTTTTCCTGTTCCCCCTGACATTGATCATACTAAATACATTTTTGGGGACTATGACCCCAATACAATTCCGGGTCTTGATAGTCTTGGAAACAAGACGGAGAAAGGTATTGGGATTACAAAGTTCACCGACCTTACCGAGAACTTCAACCAATCCAGATTCGTATCGACCATTGACGCCCTTCCAATAGGATCTTTGATTTGGAATGATTCAGAAAATGCTGCGTATAAATCAACGAATGATTGGCAAAGAGTAGAAGAAGCATACGCCTATTTGGTTTCTCCTCAGCCGTGGCTAGTAAAGAATCAGACAGCACAGGCGCAAACATTTGCCCTCTCCCAAAATTATCCGAACCCATTCAACCCGACAACGGTAATCAGTTATCAATTAGCGACGAACAGCGAGGTAACCCTGAACATCTACGATGTTCTCGGAAGAGAAGTGAAGACGCTGGTGAATGAGCGCCAGAGCGCAGGAGATCATTCCGTTGCTTTCAGCGCCAAAGGTTTGCCGAGTGGAGTGTATTTCTACAGGCTTCAGGCCGGGACTTACAGTGAAACAAAGAAACTCTTGCTCTTGAAATAGACTTACAACTGCAATTTCCCGAGACGTGAGCCTCCTTACCTCAACGTATATGTGAACGTAACCAGAATATATCTTGTCAGTACTTCGTTCTGAGTATCGTCGATATACGTGTCGGTCACGGAGCGGCTCACGCTTTTGTTCTGGCCGAGCAGATCGTTTATGGAAACGCGCAGCTCGCCGCTCTCCTTCGCAAAGAATTTTTTTGCGAGACTCAGGTTCCACAAAAGTATATTCTGGTCGTAACCCTGTGCAAGCCCTGTAGTGACGGCGTTGCTCAACTGGTTATTCAACACTATTCCATTCCAGAATTCCCAGACCCATTTCAAGGAGGCAGTGTGTGAATAGTAGTTTCCGTTACCGGTTGTTGTCTGCTGGGAGTTCATCGCAAAGTTGTAATTCCCCATGTACGAAATTGTGAAATCGAAATCCTGGCTGATGTTGCTCCCGATCACCAGGCCGGCACTCGGCCCGATGGTATTCGCGTCGCTCACCATGCCGTTTAAAACGCCGGGAGTCCGGTTGTATGTCGCGCCCGCACTCAGGTTCAGCGCACTGCTGATAAGATCGAATGGCAAACCGTAAGTGAAGAACGAACGCACGTTCCAGTACCCGTTCAGGTTTACAGGGTATGTCAGCTGAGTCCCCGGGGTCAGCGTCGTCCCGTTCGACAGGACGGTGTCGCGCGAAGGTATGATCGTAGCATTGGCAACATAATCTCTTGTGTAAGTCGCGAAAAGGAGAAGGAACATGCTTTCGGCCCGATCAAGCGCCGTGAGATTATATCGCGCGAGAAGCGTGTGCGAATACGACTGTCCCAGGTCCGGGTTTCCTGTCGTAAGGAGTAACGAGTTGGAATTGTCGATTACCTGCTGAAGCTGGGTCACTGCTGGCGCGGTTGTCGAGGTCCTGTAAAAGATCCGGAGGTTCCTGTGATCGGATGTTGTGTAATTGATGAGAGCGCTCGGAAGGAAGTCCCAGAAAATTTTCGTGATGCCCATATTGGTCGAGGTAGAATCGTCCCCGTTCAGCACGGCATATTGGTATGACAGGTTTGCCATAACGTTCCACCCCGGCGCACCCCCTCCGCCACGGTAGCCGGAGTAGCCTCCGCCGGTGTTCGCGCTATACGAGCTGCGCCAGCGATAGCCAAAGCCGATCCTCTGCGTCACGTAATCATCCGCATAGGAATTCGAAAGCGGAGCCTCAAAATCCGTGTAACTGTCCGCCACAGGATCGAAGTTGTATGTGTTCTTGTAGGCTGTGTTTCGGGTAAATGACGGATTATATGTAAGCTCGACCATGGCATTCACGTCCGTCGGCTCGGTGTATATAAAATTTCCGCTTACAGTTTCAACGTTCGACAGATAATCAGATTGCTGAGAGATACTGTCATTTGTCCCCGTGCCATAATATTGATCCGCTGAAGATTGAATCCCGTTCGTATGCTTTCTGTTTGCTCCTACGCCAAGGTCAAACGAGATGGTACGCCCCGGCAGATCAAATGCGTGGCGATATACTGCGTGTGCCGTAATATTGTATCCGTTATTAAGCGAATTAGTATTGGTCGAAGTGTCTTCGTTTTGCGAGGTTGTCGCATTGAGAAAATTGTTGGCGCGGTTAGATTGGAAATATAAAACCGGAAGTATCGTCCATTTGTCGGATGGATCGGCAGCGTAATCGATGCGGCTGTTTATGCGGTTGTTGTAATTTGTCCCGGCTACATTGCTGTTCTGATCGTAGATGCTTGTCGAGTCGCCGCCTAATAGATTTTCGCGGTGATCAAGCTGATCATTTTGATTACCGACCCGGTTGAAGAAATAACTTCCCTGGGCAAAGAGATTTTCAGCCAGGCTGTCCGAAGCGTTTGCTCCGACCATACTCGTGTTGTTGATCCCCTGCTGCTGACCGACGAACTGGTTGTTGGAACTTGTTCCACCTGAACGTCCGAACGGATTCACACGGCGGGGCCCATTTCCTCCAAAGGCACCACCTCCTCCCGGGGGACGAATCTGACTATTTGTCGAAATGACTCCGAGAATGTCCTGCGTGGAAAAATCCTGCTGGTTGACGTTGTTGGACGAGCCGAGTAGCGAAATCCTGCTGTTGCCGTCGAACATATTCACGTTCCCGGCGGCGTCGTACCTCCCGTTATCATCTCCGTAACCTGCGGCGACTTTTCCGAAATTTAAGTTCCCCCTGGTCCGTCTCGTCACGACGTTGATGGCTTTTACCGATTGCCCGTCATCAAATCCTGTAAACTGCGCCTGGTCGCTCATTTGATCGAAGACCTGAATCTTGTCAATCACTTCTGCGGGAAGATTGCGAATCGCAACTGTTGGGTCGTCGCCGAAATACGGCCTTCCGTCCACGAGAACACGCTGGACAGTTTCACCTCCGACAGTAACGGTACCATTGTTCACAACAACTCCGGGGAGCTTCGATAACATGTCTTCCATCGTCGCGTCACGGTTTACTTTTACGGCCGCCGCCTGAAATTCCGTGGTGTCCCCGTTCTGTATTGCCGACGGGACACGCCCTTCGACAGTAACACCGCGAAGTGGAATTGCTAATTCAGTCATCACCAAGGTCCCGACTTCTACGCTTCCGCCCGATACCTGAACGGTTTTGGAAAGATCTCTCCTTCCGACTGCTGTCAACTCAAGACGGTAGGACTTTGAGCGAATATTTGAAAAGAAAAAAGTCCCGTCCAGATTGGTGGACGTCGCGTATGATGTGGTCGAATCCGATAAATCCTTCAAGCGAACCAGAACTCCCGGCAGTGACTGTTTGCTCTCATCGACCACCTTTCCCCGAACTGAATATTGCGCAAATGCCGCCGAGGAGAGCATCGCGACGCAGAGAGTGAGAGGGAGAACCGCAAAAAGCCTTGAGATGGACATACGCCAATTTGACATCGATAAATCTCTTAAGGTTTAAAAGTGAAGTTGAGTATCTTTACGATTGCTACAGCATAGACGTTTTGCAGATGGAAAAGGTACGCATCATTTTTCACTGAAGGTCAGCCTCCATCGTTCGGGTTTTATCGATCTCTGCTATGCCGCGATAGGTTTTATTTCCCGCTGTTGTTATGTTAGTTAAACAGCAGTCACAATGATAAAATCAGATGTAAGAAGATGAAAATTGCAATTACCGGAGCGACAGGTTTCATCGGGAAAGGCCTTATCCGTTTTCTCGTTAATAAAGAAGACTCAGTAACAGTTCTTTCACGAAACGCGGATCGAGCCAGGTCATTGTTTGGAAGTAAGGTCGCGGCAATCGATTGGTCCTCCGGCAATAAAAAAGAATTATTGAAGGAGCTTGAAGGGCTGGATGCGATTGTCAATTTAGCCGGTGAAAATATCGGCTCTTCCCTCTGGACGAAAAATAAACTCGGAAAGATACTGGAAAGCAGGGTGCGAGCGGGCCAACTGGTTACCGAATTAATACGTTTAATGAAGAATCCTCCGAAGGTTTTGGTCCAGGCTTCGGCAGTTGGATATTATGGTACACGGGGCGATGAAATCCTGAACGAGAATTCCAATCGGGGGAAAGGTTTCCTTCCTGATGTTGCGCTGCAATGGGAGAGGTCAACTGCAGCAGTCGAGGCGTCAGAAGTGAGATGCGTTATTATAAGGAGTGGTGTCGTTCTTTCTTCAGACGGCGGAGCGTTTCCGAAACTTGCTTTGCCCTACAGGTTTCATTTAGGAACGATTCTGGGCTCGGGCAAACAATTTTTCCCGTGGATTCATTACGAAGATGAAATAAACGCGATTCATTTTGTCCTCACAAACCTCGTGGCAAATGGAATTTATAATCTTGTTGCTCCTATTCCCACCAGGATGAGCGAGATTTGCAAACAAATTGGGCCGACTCATTTCAAAATTCCGGGCGGCTTGGTGAAACTTTTCCTTGGTAAAATGGCGGAAGAAACAATCCTCGTCAGGTCAGAGCGTTGTTCCCGACCGACTCTTGAAGGATGGATTTCAATTCAAATTCAAAAACATTGAAGAAGCAATTGCAGATATTTACCGGAAGAAAAAGTAGAAAGAGAATTGGATAGGATCAGAGTATTTACAGTATCCCCATCTCTTTCATTATTTCCCTCGGAATTGAATTCCTGAGATTTGAAGCGTCGTCAAAATCCTTCCCGTCGATATTGAATGCGAAAACGTATACGGCGTCTGCATTTTCGACGTACCCGACGAGCCATGCAATAAAATGATCGGAAGAAAGTCCTGTTCCCGTTTTAAATTTCATTACTGCTTTACCGTACTGTTCAGCGGATAAAATATCCTTAACGATTTCCATCGATCGCTTCGAAAATGGAAGCTCTTCGTTGTAAAGTTTTTTCAAAAACTCCACTTGCTCATCGGCGGAGATTTGCAAGCTATTATCTAACCAGAAGCGGTCGACCTTATCACCGATGGTTTTGTTCCCGTAATTCAGCGTATCGAGCCAAAGCTGTTCCTTTTCTCTGCCGACCCTCCGGGCAAGTTCCTGGAAATACCACACAACAGAAAATTGGATCGCAGACTTCAAATCGTGGTCACGCTCCCATTCTTTGAACGGCTCAGGCTTCCCATCCCACTTGATAACAAAATTCGAATCAGGGATCACTCCTGTCTCTAACCCGATCAGTGCGTTCGGAATCTTGTAGGTTGACGCAGGAAGAAACCGCTCGGCACATCGCCTTGGGTTATATCTGAAATATTCATTTTTATTCCTATCGAATAGGACGAAAGCGCCGCTATGCCCATTGAATAATTTTGAAATGCCAGCGCTGTCCGGGGTCTGCGAATAGGAAGGAGATGCAGCAATGAAAAGGCATAACAAAACGAATAAAAGGCTAAACAATGAAGATAATCGGTGATTCATTGCACGACCTCTCTAATTTATGGGGAAAAAACTCGTAGCGGAGGAGGGACTCGAACCCCCGACACGTGGATTATGATTCCACTGCTCTAACCAGCTGAGCTACTCCGCCGATTGAAACTCTCGTTGTACGAGAATGGGACTAAATTTAGCAAGCCGCGGTGTTCCATTCAAGATTGCGGTCTATCCTTCCAGATATTTCTTGCTGATAACCTTTTCGCCGCTGAATTCATATACGAGTGGAACGCCGGTCGGGATATTTAACTCCAGTACCTGCTCCTTCGTCATGTTATCGAGGAACATTACAAGTGACCGAAGGCTATTCCCATGTGCAACAACTAAGATCTCTTTTCCCGCTTTTACATCGGGCTGAATCTTGAAGCGCCAGTATGGAAGGACTCTCGCCGCAGTATCTTTAAGGCTTTCACCGTTGGGAGGCGGTACGTCATAGCTTCGTCTCCAAATATGCACCTGCTCATCGCCGTATTTTTTTGCTGTCTCCGCCTTATTCAAACCCTGAAGATCGCCGTAATGCCTCTCGTTAAGCGCGGTATCATATTCGATAGGAAGGTTGGTCTGACCGTTTTTCTGTAAAACAATCCTCATGGTATCTATAGCTCGTTTGAGTTTGGAGCAATAACCGAGATCAAATTTATAACTCTTCAACTTTTCGCCCGCGGATTCCGCCTCCTTGACGCCGCGCTCCGACAACGGCACGTCGACCCAGCCTGTAAACCGGTTTTCCAGGTTCCATTGTGATTCACCATGACGAATTAAAACAAGTTTTGACATTTCTACTCCAATACGATTTTGATTTTTTGTTTTTCTGAAATAGGTGTGATTCTAAATTATACCGCCTTCTCCAGCGTCGAGAAGGTCATCGAAAATTTCAACATGGATTTTGCTGTTCAGAAACAATTTATTCATTCCCATCCTTGCTCGCAAATCGGAGAGCTCTTTCAACTGCTCACCGACGGATTGCCGGGAAGATATAATTTCCATGAAATATTCGGGTTGATTTCTTTTCTGTACAATCGACACAACCCCGAATTTTTTGGCTTCATCAAAATAAGACTGCATTTTAGATTTGTAGTCGGTAATAGAAAGAACATGATAATAGATATAGATCATAGCGCCATTTCAAATTTTGTATGCGACCAATACTCCGTCCCGCACGGGCACGATAGAAGTGGCAAATTCCTTCATCGCGAAGACCCGGCGGTTGAATTCCTTGATCGCTTCGGTTGAGGCATCGCCTTTTTCTTGAACGACCTTGCCCGACCAGAGTACGTTGTCTGCCACAAGCAAGCCTCCGCGGCGAATTCTCTTCACGGCCTTCTCGAGCGCGCCCGGGTACTGTTTTTTATCGATGTCGATGAAAACAATATCGAACTCGCCGGAGACTTTATCAATTATTTCAAGCGCATTCCCGACATAATATTTCGTTTGTCTCAGCAGCCCCGCCCGCTCAAGGTAGGCCTCTCCTTTTTTCCTGTTCTCTTCACTTCCTTCTGTCAGGTAAACTTCCCCTCCATCCATCGCGAGTGCCCACCAGAATGCGGAATAACCGTAACCGGATCCCATTTCGAAAATTCTCCGGGCATTAACCATCTTTGCAAGCTGGTACATTAATTTGCCAACGAGCGGGCCGACTATCGGGAAATCCAATTCGCGGGCTTCGGCTTCCATTTCCTTCAAGACCTCATGCCTCTCGCCGTATAAAGTTTTTAAATATCCCTCTATTTGTTCGTTCACTATCTCCATGCGTGATTCCTTCCGTAGTATAACTCCGCCTTTACCGATTCATTCCACAACAAACTGAAACCTCTTTAAATCGACAATCCGAACGGACTTTGTCAATAACGCCGCTGCGGTGAAAACCGATGCAAATAGCAAACCTTCAATAAGAAAACGCACATACACATTGACAAAACTATTTTGCAGAAAGAGCACCGGCACTAAACCGATTATAGATAAAATTAATATTTTTATGATTTTAATCCACGGAAAGAATTCTCTGATGTTAGTTTTAAGATAGACGAGAAGAGCACCAACAAGTACCATCACTTCTAGATATGTAACGACAACTTTGCCGACGGCGGCGCCTTCCAAACCATATTTCGTCAAAAGAAAATACGAGGCTATACCGCTGAAAACCATTTCCCCGATGGAAGTAAACATGTAGAGACGCTGCTTACCGAGAGATAGGAGTGCCTGACTATAGAAAGCGAGCCGCAGCGGGATAAGAAGCAGGAAAATACGGAAAATGGTGGAGCTCGCCACATACTTCTGTCCAAAGAAGAAATACATGAAATCTTTTGCGGTGAATAAAAGAAAGACCATCATTGGGAGAAGAAAAAGGCCGGTCTTGGAGATAGAGTTTTTCCATACCTCGACAAACTTCTCACGCTTTTCAAGGAAGCTGAAATCATTGAAAACCGGGAAGAGAACAGCGGATGCCGACCCGGTGATAACCGCAATCAAAGGGATCTCTTTTGCTCCTATCGCGTAAACGGCAAACCTGTCGGGCGAGAAAAAAAGGGTTACCAGATATTTGTCAATTTGTTTGCTGATCGTTCCCATCATGGTGCTTACGAATACGGGAAGCGCGTAAAACAATTGTGCTTTCATAACAGGCGACAGTTTATGAATAGTAAGGTTTCCGGATTTAATTAGAAACGAGAAGAGGTAAAGCGACTTGACTCCGCCGATTATTGCTATTGAAATAAATACGACCGACAGGCTGTGAAACTCAAAAGCAGAAAGGGAAACCATGACAGCAAACAAAACCGAGATTATCGTATTCCCCACCAGGAGGAGTCCGACCTTCCTCTCGGTCACAAATACCGCTTCGAATATCATCGATGATGAGGAGATTACGGAGTAAACAGCAAATATCCTGATATAATCCGTCAGTTGTTCCGCGTTAAACAATTGTGCTATCATGGGAGCAAAAGCCACTAAGACAATACCGGATATTATACCGGCGAAAGATGTGACGACTACGGCCGCGGAATAGACAGCTCGTTTCTCTTCTCTCGCAGAATAGAAATATATAGCACTGCTGAGTCCGTATCCGATCAACGGAAGGAATGAGTTATAAACCAGCCAGACCTGTTCGTAATTCCCGTATTCCGACCGGGAGAGAAGCCTGGTCAGTACCATCGAAGCCACGAGTAATCCGAAAATATTTACAAGTTTCGAAAGCCCAACAAGCCCCGCATTTTGAGTTAGCGAAAAGCCATGGTTCTCAGATACTCCTGACATGGCTTCCTGGGACTGGAATCGCTTTCCGAATAATTTCATCAGCCCGTCAAAATGTTTTGATAAGTGAAGCGACCCGTGACGTGAACCTGTTTGCTTTCCAGACCCTGAAATAAAGTTCAAGCCGCGGCCCGAAGGCCGACTTAAAAAGATTGATCGTCGGCGTATTTGCACCGCAGAAATCGACAGACCGATGTCCTAGCGACTTCTCGTTCTTCAAAACTTCATGTATAAGAAAGGAAGCTCCGCCTTTGTCTCCTTCGATATTGTTGCCGCTTGCAAATAGAAAAGTCGACTTCTCCGCCCGGAGCAGCGCGAGGCCCGAAATTATTTCCCCGTCTCCGTTTCGTACACATTTGATATCGAGCAGGCCCGCAGATTTTAACGCATTCAATAAATTATTCAACTTATTGCCGGGGACAGGGGCTCTCCTGGAATGCCGCTCGTAACTGATCTGCTGAAGTGCCGTCAGTTCTTCAACGCCGCAGGTCCCGGCAATTAGTCCGGAATGTTCGGCGGATCTAAGAAGCTCTTTCAAGGATTTAGTGTAATTGCCTTCGGAAAAATCCGCAAGGTCTACTATATAAGTGTACTGAGGAATAACTCTTGCACCGGCCCACTGGAAAGGGCGTACATCAAAAGACACCGGCGGAAGAACCATTTGGTGAATTGAAAATTTCTTCTCAAGATATTCTTCTAAAACCTGGAGAGCTGAAAGTCTTTCAAACTCCTGCTTTTGAAATTTCGAATCTTCAAGCTTCCGGAAATGAACCCCGTCATAAATTCGTATCGGCATCAATCGAATTGTCGGCTGGAAAAATTTTCTTCCGATAAATAAAGCGCTTGAGGCAATCGGAACTCCGTTGCGCAGAATGAAAAGCAATTCAAAATCAGAGGAAAAAGTGTCCCTGTATGCCTCTATGAAAGGAAGAAGCGAATAAGGATTATCGGGAGGATTGTCCGACAGGAATTTTGCATAAGAAGCGCTGTCCGCTGCCTCGACTTTTAAATCAGCCATCTTAAAGAAAAGGATAAATTTAAAAGGAGTATTTCATTCTTTAGATTCTTGTCCAGATGTTCTCCTGAAAGAATTGCTATGCTGTTCAAAATTCCGCGTTTAGAATTTAATGTATGTCTTTAAAGGATGTACTTGCTAAGGTCACGATCCTTAACGATTTTACTCAACTTCTCGTGGACCATCTCGCGCGTTATCCTGACATTTTTCTCGACAATTTTATCCGGGACATCAAAAAGAATATCTTCCAACAGCGTAGTCATAATTGTGTGGAGTCTCCGGGCACCGATATTCTCAACCTGCTCATTCACTTCTGTCGCAACTTTTGCGACTTCCCGTATCGCATCCTCTGTGAAATTTACCTCCACCCCCTCCGTGGCAAGCAATGCAATATATTGTTTAATCAAAGCATTTTCGGGCAAAGTAAGAATTTTATAGAAATCATCTTCATTGAGATTGCTCAGCTCAACTCTTATCGGGAACCTTCCCTGAAGTTCGGGGATAAGATCCGAAGGTTTAGCCGTGTGAAACGCCCCGCTGGCAATAAAGAGGATGTGGTCTGTTTTCACCATGCCGTATTTGGTCATCACTGTCGAACCTTCAACAATAGGGAGCAAGTCCTTCTGAACGCCTTCACGCGATACATCGGGTCCGCGGCTTTCGCCGCCTGTGTTGGCTATTTTATCTATTTCATCGACGAAGACTATTCCGTTGTTCTCAACCTTCTGAAGCGCCTCCTTCACGACTCCATCCATGTCGACTAATTTTTGAGCTTCTTCCTGCTCGAAAATTTTCAGAGCTTCAGGAATAGGAACCCGGCGCGTTTTCGTTTTCTTTGGCATAATATTGCTCAACATATCCTGAAAATTTGCTCCAAGATCTTCGGATCCAAACGGACCGAAGACCTGCATCATGGGGAGCGTATCTGCGTTCACCTGCACTTCGATCGTTCTCGTATCCAGCCCGCCGTTCCGCAGCATCGTCTTCAATTTTTCGCGGGACTCTTTCCGTTCCGTTTCCTCTTCGCCGTTTTCCGCGCCTTCCGGCTTTACCCTCTTGGCTGGTTTCATTGGTATGAGTTCGTCCAGTACACGTTCTTCTGCCAGGACTTTTGCACGATCACGGACCTCGGAGGTCTTCTCCGATTTGACATTTGCAACGGCAATCTCCGCGAGATCCCGGATCATCGACTCAACGTCTCTGCCGACATATCCTACCTCCGTAAATTTCGAAGCTTCAACTTTAACAAATGGCGCGTTTGAAAGTTTGGCGAGTCTTCTTGCGATTTCAGTTTTCCCTACTCCGGTCGGGCCGATCAAGATTATGTTATTCGGCATTATTTCTTCACGAAGGTTTTCCGATACCTGCTGTCGCCGCCACCTGTTGCGGAGCGCAATGGCCACGGATTTTTTGGCGGCATTTTGACCGATGATATATTTATCGAGCTCGAAGACTACTTCCCTGGGAGTAAGCTCGGTCTTCGCCTTTTCAAGAACTAATTGCCTGGAAATTTTCGTCATTTCAAATTTCTTCTATTGAAAAATTCTTATTAGTGTATATGCAAATCTCGGACGCGGCATTAAGAGATTCAAGTACAATCTCCTTAGCGGAAAGATCCGTGTGTTTTATGAGAACCCGCGCAGCCGCAAGTGCATAATTGCCGCCAGATCCTATCGCGACAATTTTGTCGTCTGGCTCCACCACGTCGCCGGTTCCCGAGATGAGAAGTGTCGTGTCTTTATCCATCACGGCAAGAAGCGCTTCAAGCCGGTGAAGGTATTTGTCCATACGCCATTCTTTTGCAAGTTCCACGGACGCCCTGCTCAAATTACCATGGTACTGTTGTATCTTATCCTCAAACCTCTCGAACAGAGTGAACGCATCGGCCGATGCTCCTGCAAATCCCGCCAGAACGGTTTCATTGTAGAGTTTTCTGACTTTCCTGGAATTATGCTTCATTACCGATTGCCCAATGGTGACTTGCCCGTCACCGCCGATAGCACACTTGCCATCCTTGATGACGCCGATTACCGTGGTTGAACGAATTCGCATAACGCTCCTCAAATACTCGGAAAAACTATTTTTTAAAACTTTCTAAACCGCCAAAGCGATCAGCCGACCCAGTTGAGCAACCTCTCGTATACGTCCAGCATCAGCAGAGCTTCCTGCCAATCGAGTAGATCATCTTCGATCTCGGGCGTGAGCGGGGCCGAAGAATTATTTTTTTTAAAATCTTCGTACGAACAGGAGTATTTACGTTTGTAATTAGATATAACGCCCTGATAATGACCAACTTTTCCCTCGACCGTCTCACGATCCAGCGTATCGACTGTCATGCTTCCCGCCGCATCCGCGCCGGTGGAATTTTAAGCTGCTCGCGGTATTTGGTAACCGTCCGCCGTGCGACTTTGTATCCCTCTTGATTCAGAAGCTCGGTAATTTTCTCGTCGTTAAGAGGTTTCTCTTCGGACTCTATCATACTCTTGATTTTATTCTTGATCTCTCGAGTTGCCACTTCCTCGCCATCGGTCGTCCTTAAACCCTCGCTAAAAAGTTCACGTAACCTGAAAACTCCGAAGTCTGTTTGCACATATTTAGCACTCACAACACGGCTGATCGTGGAGATATCGAAACCTGTTCTGTCCGCGATATCCCTGTAAATCAGGGGATGAATATTATCCGGGCCCTCGGTGAAGAACTCTCGCTGGGTCTCGATGAGAGCCTGCATGACACTAAGCATTGTTTGGCGCCTTTGCAGCAAAGCGTTCACGAACCACTTAGCAGATTCCAGTTTTCTTTTTAAGAAATCCTTCGTCTGTGCGTCGGTCTTATTTCCCCGCGAGCGTTTCATCATATCAAGATAGCGTGGACTTATTCTTACCTGGGGCATGTCACGCTCATTCAATGTGATTATCAGATTACCCTGCTCATCCTCCGAAACCACAAAATCCGGTACGACAACCGTTGTCTCCAAAGGAAGAATGAACCCCTCGCCTGGTTTCGGATTTAATTTCCGGATAGCATTGTCGGCAGCCTTCACATCTTCATGAGTGATCCCTAACTTCTTCACTAACTGATCATAACGGTGATTTGAATAATCTTCGAAGCCCTCCTCGATAATTCTCATAGCCAATGCACGCTCATGCGGCTCGATATCAGTTCGAGATTCCAATTGGACCATAAGACATTCGCGGAGATTTCTTGAGCCCACACCGACAGGGTCTAGTGTCTGGATCCCGGAAAGAACTTTTTCCGCTTCCTGGATTGTCAGATCTAACTGGAGAGAGAGGTTTGTGTCATCTACAATTTTCTGTAGATCTTCACGCAGGTAGCCGTCGTCGTCTATGTTACCGATAATCTCTTCACCGAGCCGCATTTCTTTATCATTGAAATTCAAAAGCGACAATTGCTGAAGAAGATGCTCATGCATGGTATCCACCGCCGGCGGAGCAAATTCATATTCTTCATCGTTCTCGTTGCGGGGTTTTAACCGGACTTCCGTGCCATCGTTTCTAAATTCATCAAGATCCGTGTCGCTGAACTCGGGTTCGTCGATCGGGTTCTCCGGTTTTTCATCCGTGTCTTTCAATTCAATTTCAGGTTCCTCAATCATCTCTTCAGCCTCTTCCAATTCGAGGACCGGATTCTCATCAAGCTCAGTTCTCAGCCTCTGCTGTAAAGCAAATATAGGCTGCTGCAACAAATCATAATAAAGAATCTGCTGCGGCTGTAATCTTAATTCCTGACCGAGACGTTGTGTTTGACCGAACTTCAGCATCTCAAATAATTACTCCCATTAAACTCTCCCGGTTGGTTCTTCTGAATTAACATAGACAGAAGTAGCGCTAGCTTCCAGCTTATTAAACCACTTTTCTCCATATCGCCTAACTAACGCGGTCTTTACGAATTCTATTACGTTCGTCCCCTCCGATTCGCCTCTCTTTACGCCAGGCTTACATTCCGAAATTTCATGGTAGCGAAGTGCGTCCCCGCCGAATTTATTGACACGAATCGGATATAGATGACACGAAATCGGCTTTCTAAAAGAAACTTTCCCTTCATTAAAAGCCTTCTCGATGGCACACTTCGCAATACCTTTTTCCCTGTAAACAAAAACGCAATCCTTATCGTCAATGCAAGTCGTGGCGTAATCTCCTGACTCTCCCTCATAAAACCCATGTTCCTCGATTGACCTTTTCTTATCTTCGCTTAACATCGGAAGAACAGATGGCAAGACATCCTGAATCTGTTTCAATTCCGAATCAAGAAGCGGTGCACCTCTTCCACCGGGCAGGCTACAACATGCACCTTTGCACTTCAATAGATCGCACGCAAATTTTCGAGTGAGCAGACTTCCTTCAATTGCAATATCGTCTATTACCAACATTTCCTTCATGGGATATTAAGTTAACAACTGGAGATTTAACAAGAAACAAACGTGGTACAAAATTTGAGAGAGATTGAATAGGCGATGAAAAAAGCCCTGTTTTCTTCACCAGAGCAGGATTTATTTATAGCGGAGACGTGGTTCCGAATTCACCATCGGAAAATCCTGTAGTGCGTACAAGCATCAAGATCGATGAATGACCCACTATAAAATACTTTTCGCTTTCAAATTCAATTTCAACTGCTTGATCGCGAAGAAAGAGAGCATAATCCCCGGCTTCTACCTGAAGGGGAATGTACTTCACCGGTTCACGAGGTGAAGTCGACCACGGCTCCTGATCGATGAAGTTGGGATTAGCTATGGCATATCCCGGTCCCGCTTGAACGACAATACCACCCTGCACTTTTTCTCTGTCTTTCACCCCAGGCGGCAAATATAAGCCGTGTTCTGTTTTGTCCTGACTTTTGTCCGGCGAGACGAGAACCTTGTCTCCAACCAGTACGATTTTTCTGCGAGCCTTGACGTCCATAACTACTGTTTAAATATAAATCTTTTAGGGAAGAATTATTACCTGAAACCAATTTGATTTTAATTGGATAAGATATTAGAATTGTTTCGTGCTTAGCAATCCATCTAAAAACCATCAAAAACCGGAGGTAAAATGAATAAGAAGGTATGGCTTGGTACACTAGTGGTCTTCATCGTCATGGAGATCCTCATGTTCCTTGTTGACGGAGTGCTTCTTATGAACGCGTATAACTCTATCCAAGGAGTCTGGCGTGCGGACATGACCTCTAAGCTCTGGATATACCATGTCATTAACATCTTCACTGCGTTTTTCTTCGCGTTCATATTCTCAAAAGGATACGAGAAGAAAGGCATCCTCGAAGGAGTGCGGTATGGATTCTACATAGGAGTCTGGATGAGTATCGGAATGGCCTATGGAACTTATGCCATGATCGCTATACCATACTCGCTTGCACTTCAGTGGTTTATTTATGGGGTTATCGAATATGTAATTGCCGGCGGTGTGCTTGCTTTGGTGTTCAGAGAAAAGCCGAACGCAGCAGTCTAAGTTTCAAGAAGGCGACGCGATGAATTGCGTCGCCTTTTCAATAGCATCAATCTTCCTTCTGATACAAACTCTCCAGAAATTTCTCAGCATCAATAGCAGCCATACAGCCGGTTCCGGCCGCTGTAACCGCCTGGCGGTATTTCTTATCCGCAACATCACCTGCAGCAAAGACGCCCGGCACATTCGTTTCCGTCGATCCGTTTTTCGTAATAATGTAACCGATTTGGTCGGTTTCAATTTGCCCTTTAAAGATGGCGGTATTAGGCTGGTGACCAATCGCAACGAAAACGCCGTCGCATTTTATCTCACTCTTCTCTCCGGTGGCGACGTTCTTCAACATGACTCCGCGCACGTGTTTGTTCTCTACACCCAGGACCTCATCAACTATTGAATTCCAGATGAACTTTATTTTTGGATTTTTGAAGGCACGTTCCTGCATTATCTTGGATGCACGAAGAGATTCACGCCTGTGAACCACAGTGACCCTGCTCGCAAACTTCGTGAGAAATGTCGCCTCTTCCATCGCAGTATCCCCGCCACCAACGACAATCACTTCCCGGTCTCTGAAAAAGAACCCATCGCAAGTTGCGCAGGCAGAAACTCCATAGCCCATCAAAGCTTTCTCGGATTCGATACCGATGAGTTTTGCGGAAGCGCCTGTGGAAATTATTATTGAATCCGCAGTAAATGTCTCATTCTCACTTTTAACTGAAAACGGTCGTTTTGAAAAATCGACCTCCGAAACATTTTTGAACATTGCCTCCGCACCGAATTTAACGGCCTGCTTCTTCACTACATCCATTAATTCGGGGCCCATGATACCATCAGGAAAACCGGGATAGTTCTCAACCTCCGTCGTAATTGTAAGCTGTCCGCCAGGCTGAATCCCTTCGAATATAATCGGTTCAAGATTCGCCCGGGCAGTATAAATTGCCGCCGTCAAACCTGCGGGACCGGAGCCGATGATAATAACTTTCCTATGATTCATACTTTCACCTTATTCTTTAAAGGAACTATCTTTCTTAGTCTTCCATCGAGAAAGTCTGCTACAAAATAGTCTGCAGCTTTGAGAGCCTCTTGCGAAGTGGTAGTCAATAACGCAACACAGGTAGCACCCGATGCTTTCGCTGCGGTAACGCCGGGAAAAGAATCTTCGAAAACCACACAATCCTTCGGATCTTCGTTCAATCGAGAGGCGGCTTTTAGAAACACCTCCGGATCAGGTTTGCCATTCGAGACATCGTCGCCGCAAACTTCTGCATCAAAGATTCCACGAAGTGAAAACGCATCGAGAAATGCGTCTACATTCTGCCGCGGAGCTGACGTCGCAAGCGCCGTCTTCTCACCGGTTTCTTTGAGCGAGCGAACAAACTCAAGCGCGCCAAGGATCGGCACCCCGACATTTGCGACTGTCTTTACAAAGTTAGAATCAACATCATCGGAAATCTTTTTGGCTTCATCGGATGAAAATTTCCCCTTTCCAAAAATTATCTCGAGGGTGTCCTGTCCGCGCTTTCCAAAGTAGTTTTTATGGAACGTTTCATAATCTAAATCCTCCTTAAAGTTGCGCAGAACGTTTTTCCATCCGATGTAATGAATTTTCGAGCTGTCAATTAGAACACCATCCAGATCAAATATAAACCCTCTATAATTCAAATGTTTTTCCTTTCAACGTCGTTGTTTTGCACCTGTGAATTCAAGATCGCTTCCGCATTCCGTCGCAAGCCTTCGAATTTAGTCCGTTTTACCGGACTACGATTAAACCTCACGGCGAATTCTTTTCTTGTCATTAGATGAATATCTTCAACTTTGAGATTCAAAATCCCTTCCTTCGGTGAAAATGCCGGTTCATCTGTCGGCGTTTCGAATTTTTTATTCCATGGACATACGTCCTGACAAATGTCGCACCCGAAGATCCAATTATCAAGTTTCCGTGAAAGGGCAGGAGGAATGTCTGGATCTCGATTCTCAATCGTCAAAAACGAGATGCATTTACTTGAATCGAGAATGTAAGGTTCGATCAGCGCTTGCGTAGGACAGGCATCCAAACAATCCCGACAACTTCCGCAATGGTCCATTGCAGGAGAATCGTATTCGCATTCAAGATCGGTAATTACCTCAGCAAGAAAAATCCACGACCCGATTTCCTGATTGATAAGGTTAGTATTTTTCCCTATCCACCCGATTCCGCCGTGTTGAGCCCAAACCTTGTCCATAACCGGCCCTGTATCGCAATAGGACAAGAACTTATTGGAGGAAAATCGGGTCTTCAATTTCTCAACATACCTTTTTAACATCTCACCTATGATCAAGTGATAATCCTCTCCCCAGGCATACCTTGAAATCTTCGCGGAGCCTTCAGCATGGATCGATGGCGTATAATAATTCCTGGCGAGTGAAATTACGGATCTCGCACCTTCTAAAACTTCTCGCGGATCCGCTCTCTTGTCAACATTCTTCTCCATCCAGTTCATGGTGGCTTGATAGCCATGGTTCAGCCATTCCTTGAGACGGGACGATTCCTCACCTAGCGATCCTGCTTCCGCAATTCCAACCAGATCGAAACCTTCGTTCGTCGCGGATTCTTTTATGAAATCGGACACTCCGTTTTTCTCTGACATCTTAAAATATTCTTATTTTCTCAAATTCTTATCGGAACTTTATTCGGATTTTTACCAATCCGTATTCCTTGCCATTTTTCTAACAAAGATACCGCCGTCTTCAACCTTCACTTCAAGCATTTTCAATTTACCGCTTTCATTGACACACTTTCCTGTTTTAAGATCGTACATCCAACCATGCATGGAGCAGGTCAAGTTTTCTCCTGCAATTTGTCCGCCGTATTTATCTATGAGTGGCGTATGTTGATGCGGACAAACATTTACGAAAGCGGATATCTCCCTTTCCAACTTCACCAGCGCGATCTCATCGTCTTCAAGCTTGCGAACGATCCCCTTGTTGTCGATCAACTCATTCAAATCCGCTACTTTTACGAATTCATCTGCCATTTCGGCACTCCCGCTGAGACCCGTTCCGGCGAATTCAGTTCTACCGATTTCCCTGCCTTGAATCCCTTTGCAGTCTTCTCAACAAACGTCGCAGCATATTTAGGATCGTGTTCAAAAAAAATTATCCAGTTGTCTTTCACTGCACGGTTCAAGATAATTTTCTTTTCCTCAAGTGTTATAAGCGGGGAATTATCGTATCCCATGATAAAGGGAAGCGGGATGTGCGAAGACGTCGGTATCATATCTCCCGGATGATAAAGAGTGCTTTTACCGTCCGTTATCAGAACCGTTTGCTGTGCGACCGTGTGCCCATCGGAAAGTTTTATAAGAATTCCCGGAAATAATTCCGATTCACCTTCGAGTAATTCCAACTTACCCTGCTGATAAAGAGGGACATATCTGTCTTTGACAAAACTTGCCTGATCCTTCTCCGAAGGGTTGATAGACCACTCGTATTGTTTTTTCTGGACGTAATACCTCGCGTTGGGAAAAGTTGGCTTGATCGTGCCATCGATGCCAGGAATTGTCGCACCCCCGACATGATCAAAATGAAGATGAGTTATGATGACATCGGTTATGTCTTCAGCTGCCACGTCAATTTTTTTAAGCGAACCCTCAAGAAGATTTCTCGAATGACCGGCATTATATATATCGATGAATTTCTCATCCCACCCGTGGCCAATTCCCGTGTCGATCAAGATGCGCTTTTTATCATTCATTAAAAGGAGGACTCTCAGGGCGAGCTCAATTCGATTCCTGTCGTCGGCGGGATTCGATTTATTCCAAAGGACCTTAGGAACGACGCCGAACATAGCCCCGCCATCAAGATAAAGCCGCCCCGTCTCAAGAGCCCACAGCGAGTAATTTCCTATGCGCATCCTGTCTCCATAAAATTATTTATTAGCACTCAGATATAACATACGAAGTTAGTAAAAAAGTTTTAAACTTGTTGGGAAGCCTTGTAAATAAAAAAAGGCCGGGAAGTAACGCCCGACCTTACTAACACACGTTTCAAAACGTTTTATTTGCGGAATCGCGAATTGGCCGGAGCCAGTTCGAGTCCAGCAAGCTGGGGGTTCAACTGCACTGCCCGAGCAAAAAGCACCTCTTCAGCCTCGGCATGATTTGGATCAGGCAAGCAACAGTCTACGGGGCAAACCGCAGCACACTGTTCCTGATCGTGATGCCCGACGCACTCGGTGCATTTCTCAGGGACTATGTAATAAAAGTCGTTAGAGACCGGTGGATGTTTTTCGCCGAAGAGTTCCCACTCGACGCCGCCCGCGTAGATTGCCGTGTTAGGGCATTCCGGCTCGCAAGCCCCGCAATTAATACACTCTTCAGTGATCATCGTAGCCATTAATTTTCTCCTTTTTTATTTTTCGTTACCAGAGCATCCCAGCAAAATCGGAATGGGGTTACCTAAACCAACTTCTGCCGCTGTAAGTCTATGCCGCCGGTATAAGTTCTAATCATCTCAGAGTCACTGCCATATTGTCAAAAAAATTTCTTCCGCTAAAACTACCCGGAATCGATATTATTTCTTTTATTGTCGGAAATATTCGGAGTTTCTGGAGCGATTTACTCAATCGAACCTCGAATCCTCATATTACGAAAGCCCGCCGACTTCCAGATAAACAATCGCACAAATTGTCTTCAGGTCTTACTTCACTCTTATCGAAACGATCGACGATGTGATTAAATCCGGATTATTTTCGTTTTACAATAACAATATATTCTACGCGCGAAATAAATTCAACCGACAATAAAAAAGCCGATCCGGTAATCTCACAAAGATTGTCAGAACGGCTTGTAACAAAAACCTTACCATTCAAGGTTAAGGTAGAACTGCCCCGCGATATCAAGCTTAAAGAAGGAGTTCAATCAGTAACTATTTCGGTCAGTCCTTCCTTAATTCATCTATTTGTACACTACTTTCAATATCATCTACCCGGCTGGTCATTATTTCTCAGGTACCCAAAGTATTTATTTAAATTTGTTCTGAACATAAAATAAAATCCGGAGAAAACTACCGAAAGAAGAATGATAGTGATTAGTGAAACGAGTCTCTTGGGACCGGCTTTTACAATCGGATCTTTAGCATAATCCCTAACATTGACGATCGGTGTGTCTTTGATCTCATCGATTTTTGCAAGTTCATTCTGTTTGCTGAGTTCAAGGAAAACCGCATCCAAAATCTCGACGTTTCGTGTAAGACGGCTTTGCTCAAGCATGAGCTCCGGTGACTGCACCACCATCCTGTTTTGTTCTCTGAAGTCTTTCAATCTGTTTTCGGCGTAGGTAAGGGAGTCCTGCACTTGAGCCATCCGCTTCTCGATATAATCCAACTGGTCGAGCGCAAACGATCTCCTCTTCGTTCTGATATAATTGTCGAGCGACCCGACAACATTGTTGACTACATCTGCAGAAAGTTTTGACTCCGGCATCTTGACGGATACGGTGAGGATATTAGTCGTTCTGTCCATATCGGTGGTGATTTGTGTTTTCGTAAGTATTTCAAACTCTTTTAAAAACATATCCCTCTTTTGTAAATCAGCGGTCAGACTATTGTCCGGTTTAACTTTAAAATACTGAATCAGGTTCACAGAATCTGGAAACTTTTCTGTCTTGTACTTTGTATAAATCACCGGCGTAAGGACCGCCTCGCTTGTCAAAAGGTCCTGGTAAACAGCAGTCGGCGTGCCCTGACCAACATTCACCCCTGCGAGCGATGCGAGACTGCTTAATTGACTCAGGGTTGTCTCCTTGCTGCCATAATCAGGAAGGATAGTGATGGTACTTATGTAATATGATTTGACGAGAAAGAGAAGTACAATCACTGCGATCACTATAACCACAACATTGAAATAAACAAACTTCTTCCTCTGCAACCATAGGTCAGCCGCGTGTGGACGAAGTTTTGCTACAGTACGCTTAAAACCCTCTTCAAAGGATATCTCTTCTTCGTCCTCCGAACCGGTTTCTAAGTTGTCATTCTGTTTTTCAGTGCTCATTTGCTTTTTCCCATCCAAATCTCTCATCTCTTATCTTCATATCGTACAATTTCTCACAGTTTAGTTATAGTTAGTATCAAAACCGCTGTTGAGCTTACCACAGTGATTACGTCCCTTATCAGGGGCCATACATCTGCTGATGGCTGTTTTATATAGGATGGTACATATATCGTTGCACCGGAGAGTATTTCCTTATCCGCGACGAGGAAGAAACCTGAATGTTCCCATTTGCTCCCATTCGGCTGAATGACGACTTCGTCCCCTTCGGCAGAAGTTGTAGTATATCCGCCCGCCTGTTTTATGTAATAATTCAAGCTGGCTCCTTCTTTGTAAGGGACCGTAGAAGGCAAACCGACATCACCCACTACACTGATGGTGCCCGGATTTCTCGGCACTACTAAAGTATCGCCGGGCTTCAACTCAAGATTGTATATGGAGGACGAATCCCTTACTATATCGTTCCACGAAATCGGTATCCTATTTCCGAACTCCGCATTGAATTGAGTCCTGTCGATCATAGGCTGCCCCTGGTAAACTCTCATCATAGTTGTGTCTGATATTGGGACTGGTTTCAAGACCGTCAAAAGCGGATTAGTTCTTAGCACATAAATTCCATTAGTGTAAGCGCTGCTTTTGAACCCGCCTGCACGAGTAATAAAGTCTTTCAGCTTTTCACCCCTGTGTAAAATCGTATAGGCTCCGGGAAAATTAACCTCATCGCTTACAAAAACCACCTTTTCAAATTCCTTTGCGGTGTCGGGTTTGACCAAAACTCTATCATAATCCTGAAGTTTGAAATCATTACTTTCGCTTACATTCCAATAGTCCCCCGGCAAACTTATAGTAAACTTAGATGCGTATGTATTGGAGTTCAAAGTATCAAGCCGCGTGACTTCTATATCATCGGTCGTCGCTGAATCGTTAATGCCCCCTGCAAGAACAATTAAGTCGGTCAACCTCATATTCTGGTACCTGAGATACTTCCCTGGCTTCTTCACATCGCCGAAAATCTCCACATTCCTAGTCGGGAAGAAGGTTGTGTCTCTGAAAATATAAATTGAATCCCTATTAGTTAAGCTAAGATCATTCACCCGGTCACCCTGAAGCGCCTTTTCCAAATCGAAGGAAATGAGTTCTTTCCTTTCAGTAGGAAGCGTCCTTATGAGAATCGCCTTGTCTAAAAAAGCATCGGGGAAAACGCTGTCCGCTTTGACCACTAAATCGCTGACCTTCATATCGGGGTTCATCAATTCATAGACCCCCGGCTGCTTCACATCTCCGGCAATGCTCACTCTATTCTGGGGAACATCGTTAATGGTCGCAATAGTTATCACATCTCCATCGTCCAAATCAAATTTACTTTCCCGCAATTCCTCTATCTTGCTTGAGTTTAAATCAATGCTCAAGATATTATTCTGATATTTCTCGCGTTGTTCGAAGGGTACGACTCTCTCAACATGAGTACGCTGGAAATATGTGTTAAAAGTCAAACCGCCCGCAAATGCCAGAAGGTCGGTCAGACATTCACCTTTTCTAAGTTCGTAAATAGCCGGCCTAACCACACTCCCTAAAATTGCAACTCTCTTCCCCACCGGCTTGACGAAAACTATATTGCCATCGTTTAGCCGAGAATCCTGCGATTGATCTCCTTTCACAAGATAGTCATAGAGATCAATATCCGAAATAATTTTACCTCCTCTCAGAACCTCAACATTTCTAAGCGTACCATTAATTGTCGGACCACCAGAGTAATACAGTGCAGTGAATGCCGATGAAAGGGCAGGGAGAGTATATCCGCCGGGCTTTGTCACCTCACCCAGCACATAAATCTTCACACTTCTCAGTTGTCCCGTCGAGACATCAAGGTGCGTACCTCCGCCGCCTTTTGCCGATACTCCAATGGATGAATAAACTTTAGAGAGACGATCATAGAGTTTCTGCCTCACCTGGTCAAGAGTAAATCCGTTTACGGCAACAAGGCCCACATTAGGTATATAGATGTCGCCGTTTTTTGAGACGACAAGGTCATGCACAAGCTGGGTCTCACCCCAAAGCGAGATAATGATTTCATCCCCCGGCCCGACCACGTAATTAGTCGGGGTCGGAATATTAGCGGAAGGCTGAAAAGTTGTCGGAGAGTAAGTAAACATATTATAGCCGAAAGCTGGGAGTGTGTCAGCACCTGCCCTGGCTGCAAACGCCGGAACAAAATAATGTTCCTTTGAGAAAGGAGAGGGCGGAACAGACAATGATTCGGCTTGCACAGTCATTGGTTTCCCGGATATACCCCCCCCCGCCTGAGCTTGTTCTACTTGCCTTATTTGAGTTGTGTCAATGCTATAACCCATTTGAGTCGCTCGCTGTTGGATTTGCTGGGGAGTGAGATTCATTTGAGCAAATGAAAAATTGGCCGAGAAGACAAAAAGAGATAGAATAATGAGGACTGAAAAATATTTTCTCATGAAAACCTTATGATTAATATTCAAGTATAATAAGAAAACGAGTGAAGAAAAGGGAGGAGAAGAATCTTGGTTTAGTATGCCTTGGGGTCGCCTTTTATCATTCTCCATCCAGTCTTAACAATGATCCAGATGTCCAGCCAGAAAGACCAATTCTCAATGTACCACAGATCATACTCGACCCTTTCATGTATCTTTTTCTTATTTTCTTCCTTATCAACTGAATCACCTCTAAGCCCGTTGACCTGAGCCCAACCGGTGATACCAGGCTTCACAAGGTTTCTCAACCTTATATGTTCGACATATTGGACATACTCATTGTGAAACGAAACCGGATGTGCCCTCGGACCAACTACTGACATTTCGCCTAAGAAGACATTTATAAACTGTGGCATTTCATCGATGCTTGTTTTGCGAAGAATCTTCCCAAGACTTGTTATCCTGTCATCATCCTGACAAGTAGGAGTAAACTTTGTGTTGTTCGAATGGGTTTCATGCATAGTTCTGAATTTAAAACACCTAAATGTTCGCCCATTGCGGCCGATTCGATCTTGTACAAAGAAAACGGGGCCAAGCGAGGAGAATCTCTGGAGCCAAAAGACTAGTGGAACCATCCATGAAAGGACAAAGAGAATCACAAATGATGACAAAACCAAGTCAACCGTTCTCTTGAATGTGCGAAGATGGAATTGTTCCAGTGGAATTGTGCCGACACTGATTACCGGATATCCGCCTATTATTGAAGATTCATAATATCTAAGAGGGGATTGCTTCGTAAAGTTTGGAAGAATTCTCACTCGCTTCCCATAGTTTGCGCCGGCTTGAATGCACTGACTAATTTTCTGGGATGCTGAAGATGGAAGAGCTACTATGATGTCATCTATTTTCTTTTTCTCGAGAATCAGATTCAGGTCACTCAGCGGTCCCAAGTAACTGCCATTTAGCCGTTCATTCCTATTATCATCAATGAAACCTATCACCCGATAACCCATGAAAAGGTTTTCACCAACATTCTCCGCAAATCTTCTCCCGAGGTGACCAGCACCAACAACTAGAAGGTTCCGCAGATTTTTTCCTTTTTTTCTAATGCTTCTGAAAATGTCCCTTACGATAATCTTCTCAAAAATCATTAGCGCGACTAGCAGTGTGAAATATGCCGAAACAAATCCCCTCGAAAGGATCGTTTCCTTCGAGAAGAAAAGCAGAAAGACTAGTGCAACTGCCTGCGCAAAGCAGTTCTTCAAAACGGCAATTATTTCCACGGGGAGGGCTCTTGATCGGTAATCATCATACAAATGGGCAGGCTCTGACAGGACAATCCATATTGCTAGAAGGCCTACCCCGTAGCCAATCAGATGTCCTAATTGAAATGTGGTTTCGCTGAACCACATAGCACCAAATATGCAAGCGACAAACACCCCCGCTACGATTATCAAATCGATCAGTATTCTTAGGAAAAAAACAGATTTCAGAGAGGGATGCATAATTCACCTCGTAGATTGCTAATTGGATGGCTCAAGTAACGAAAATTATTTAGATGCAATTTTGTCATCAATCAAATTGTTACCCATGTTCTCGCAAAAAAAAGCCTTAACCTTGCTATCCACAAACAGCTTAAATTCCTTTTTAAATCTTTCCTTGCTAAATCTCTCTGCATTCTTCCGGATCACTAAAGGGTCAAACTTCGATTGCTGTTTATCGAATGTCTTAACCGCATTCATCAGACTGTCAACACTTTGTTCTCCAAAGAGTATTCCGGTCTTACCCTGGATTACGGTCTCCGAGACTCCCCCCCTTCCATACGCAATAATAGGAGTACCACAGGCCTGCGCTTCGACGGGCACAATTCCAAAATCCTCTTGAGCTGCAAAAACAAATGCCTTGGCTTTCTGCAAATACGCTACAAGCATATCATCGGATTGATAACCTACCACGTCAATGTTTCTCGAAGCCTTTGCTTTGATTTTCTGCATATCCGGACCATCGCCTATGACAACCAATCTCTTTTCCGGCATGTGAGAAAACGCTTCTACTATCAAATCTATTCTCTTGTACTGGACCAAACGGGAAGCCGTTACATAATAATCTTCTTTAATAGGAAATACCTGGAATTGCTCAATGTCCACCGGAGGATATATAACCACTGACTCGCGTCCATAAATCTTTCGAATACGACGCGAGACATGTTCTGAGTTTGCAACGAAGTAATCTACTCTCGACGCACTACTGGTATCCCACACCCTCAGATAATGAAGAATAAGCTTGGCAACCATCCCCTTCATCCCCTTCTGCAATCCGGAATCTCTTAGGTAATCATGATATAAATCCCAAGCGTATCTCATAGGTGTGTGACAATAACATATATGAAGTTGATCGGGAGTCGTCAAGACTCCCTTTGCGACTGTGTGAGAGGAAGAAAGGATAACGTCGTACCCTGACAAATCAAATTGTTCGATTGCCAGGGGAAAAAAAGGCAAATAGGACTGGTACCATTTATTCACACGGGGCAGGTTTTGAATAAACGATTTCTTTATATCTATACTTTCGAATATTGTTTTCTTCACGACGTCATCGTTCACGAAAAGGGAGTACATGGAAGCAGGATAGACTTCATAAATCGATTCAACAACTTTTTCCGAACCTGTGTAGACTGCAAACCTGTCATGAACGATCGAAAATTTTGGCCCCGAACTTGAGTTTGACTGCTCATGCTCTCCGATGTGATCCAACGTTTGTTTCTCATCCCCCGCAGGAAATCCTTTAATGCTGTTCATTTCATCCACGTCTGGATCGTCAATCCACAGTTTCTAGTTTTCAAAAATCTCACCATATCTTTTCGCTGACTCCTCCCAACTCAAATCCCGTGCTCTTTTCAAGCCATTCTCTTTCAAAGTTTTCTGTAAAGCTTCTTGTGCGAGCACCTCCCGAACACCACGAGCAATGTCAGGCGGACTATTGGGATCGACATAGTATGCTGCATCTCTGCACGTTTCGGTCAGGGCCGGAATAGACGAAGCTACGACCGGGCAACTGCAAGCCATAGCTTCCACAGGTGGTATCCCGGAACCTTCATAAACCGAAGGGAACAAAAATACCGTCGCCATGCTGTAAATCGCAGGCAATTCTTCTTCGGGAACAAAACCTAGGAACGAAACCGAATGCTTGAACCGGGCAACTCCTTCGGCAAGAACCTCCTCATCGACTTTTCTCAACCCTTCGGTCTTCCCGACAATCACAAGCCTAAGATCGACAGGATTTTCCGGAAACCGCATACAAAGTTGCTCGAAGGCTTGGAGCATATTCCTCAGATTCTTGTTGGGCTTAACATTGCCAACGAAAAGGACAAACTTGTCAGGAAGACTATATTTGCTCGCCACACTGGAAAGTACCGCAGGGTCCTTCACCTTATAATACCTAGAAGTGTCTATACCATTTCTGATGATAGCGATTTGTGCCCTTTCGAGTCCGGTATATTTTGTTATCTCATTAGCAGAGAAATCGGAGACAGTCACAACTTTATCGGAGAGCCGGGTGGCAATTTTCATCATCACGCGCGAATACATTCGTTGCTGGAGATTCAACGTGTCGAGGAAAGCCAGGTGGTACGTATCATGGATCGTCACAACCCTCTTCCGGGCTCTAATAGGGAGCACAGGAACATTGTAGTGCGGAGACCAGTACACATCACAATTCGGAATCTTGAGCGGAAATTCAAGTTGTTCGCTAACTGAATATATTCCTGAATTCATGAGAATGGAATCAACACCCACGATTTGTTCAACCGATTTTTTTGTTTCTTTATTCGCAAGGAGGATAATTTCGAATCGCGGACCAAGACGCTTTACGATTTCCGCTGTGTGCTTCCCAATGCCCGACGAGTTTATCATCCTTGCATCGATAACAAGTCTCTTCATCGCCATTAAACTCACATGCCTGGGATATTATGGGACATCATTTACAAATGAACCAGAACTTCTTCCCTTTTTTTATGAATAGCGGTCAGACAGAATCCGATTATTAAAGAAAAAGAAGCCCACAAACCAAACATATACGTCGAGATCAACGACACATTAGAAATAAACACCAAGCCAAATGACGCGACCAATAGAGCTCCATACCGGCTCTTTATATGTCGAATGCCAAAGACGAACACCCAAATTGCCCAAAGATAGTATAGGATGATTCCGACATACCCATACGATCTGATCAGAAAGCCATTCTCGTTTTCTATCAGCGTGCCAACCGAGATGGGGCCGCCAAAAGTCATACTGACGGGATCGTTTTTGAGTTCGAAAGCACCTTGCATCTCATGTTCTCTTATCCCCATAGAAGGATCCATTCCGGCGGATGCAAAAATCCCTTCGTTTGAACCACCTGTAAGCATATTTGCGACGGTGTTCATCTTCACTTCAAGCATCGTGTACACAAGCCCCAATTTGTTTTCGGTTCTGCTGTAAAACCAATTTCCGATAATTACCAGAACGACAACGAAAGCAAGATTTCTCCACTTGAAGAAACGAGATGCATTGCCGCTCAAAATAGAGAAGAGAAAATAACCCACGAAAATGGCAACCATGGATGCAATCCCCGTATTCGTCGCGTTCATGATTATACCGAGAATCAAGATGAGCAAATATCCGACTTTGACAAGCGGGCGATCGGATCTTATAAAAACGACAAATGCCAGAGCAAAACATAACACCTGTGTGTCAGCTGTCGGATAACCGATCGAGATCCTTCCATACCAGTGAGCCTGAAAGAGCGAGAAAGGGTTATACACATAGAACACAAACAGAGTGACGAGAACGTATGAAACACACAAGACCACGAAAAATCTCATCAGAGATTCCATCCGTTTGCCCGTCAGACGTTCATAGTTCAACATCACAAGTACCATCAGGAAGCACTCGATTGTCTTGTAGTGCATCACGTAGGAACTCGGCATATCGGATCTGTATATCGAAGGGACAGCATTAGTCGGGAGATTGTTTATTCCAATGATAACAGAACCCCAAAGTGCGAGATAAACAATCAAAAAGACATTGCTTTCAAACAGTTCCCGTCTGCCTATTCCATTGAAATGTTTGTAGATCAGAATCAGGAGTAATATTGCAATGATCAGCTCTTTCATGAAGGTCAGCTGCGGACCAATCGTGACCATCCAAGCTCTCATCCCGTCGAACACAGCAAAGAATACGAATGACCGGTAGAGGATGTCCGCCCACTCCGAGGTCCCGATCCACTTCACCATATCGTACGAACACCAAATTCCATTTGGTAAGACAAACAGATCAGAGCGGAAGCAGTCAACAGAGCCAACTTTTTATATCTATCCCCCGAGACTTTAGATACCCAAATCTTATGAGTTGAAACGTGAACACTCTCGAAATGGTCAAACCCGAAAGCCAAAAAAAAGATCTCAAATAGATTTTCAATCCAAGACTGCTGAAAAAGATCTTGTGAAGCCGTCTGTATTCTTTCACTACTTTTGTTTTCTTTCCTGAGTTGTAGTAGTCTACCAATAAACTTTTGACCGCGGCCTCTACCCTTAGCCAGTGCAAAGCCACTTCTTCGAGTTTAGCGACGATCAATTTCTTAGTCGGAACATCAAACGGAAGATCGATTAGTGTGGATAAACCTCTGATTATTGTCAAATTGGAATTGGAGTAAGTCTTAGCGTCTGTACTATCTCCAGCACCGCGACAAATTATTTTGTGAGAAAACACGGCTTTTTGAGAATCCGTAAGACTTAGGAGGACAACGACGATTTGTGCCGCGCAAGAATATGTATAACGGAACGCACCATACGAGTTCGGAACAAAGCTCTGCACATTAAAAACATTTGTCGATATCATCATGACACCCCCTAAAGTATCAATTCCTTTTATGAATTCCGCTCGACCGCTTGTCATTTTCGTATTCGTTCGTGCAGGCCGTAGCGTTAAATGGGGGCTGCAATAATTAATTTGGATGACATCGGGATACCTATCAATATCGGATAAGATGTCAGAAACAGCACTCTTCGTTATTTCATCGTCATCTCCTAAAGTCCATAACCACTTTGTTTCGCAATACTCAAAGCAACGGGTAATATTCACATCTCCACTAACGTTTACTCTATTCCTCCTGATCTCGCAGCGCACCGAGGAGAACTTTTCGAAAAGATCCTTTACAGTCTCGCTCACCGGAGGGTCAGAATGATTATCTATGATTAAAAGGAAACATTCGTCGGTAAGTTGCGGCAGCAGCTTTACAAGTGTATCCCTAAGTTGGTTCGGCCGGTTAAATGTAGGAATGGCTACAGTTAAGAGTGGCTCTGTCTTCATTGATGGCACAGTGATTTTCTTGTCCTAAGAAAAAAGGACGATGCTAAAAGGATAACCTTCAGCACTGCTCATAAATTTTAATCCTTTTCGAGGCCCATCACTTTGGAGTTTGTGTAAACCGGATTAAATAAATTTAGGATAAAGGTGCATAAATAAAACATTATGTATAATGTATATCCAGTTTTCGCCGTTAAAGTTCAATGTTTGATCCACACCCGTCCCATTACCCTACTTGTCAGACATCGCAATTTCATGGCTTGATTCACCAGCGGAGGAATGAGACAGGATGATTTTTCTAGTATGCATCGCCAAATAAACAAGCCCCGGCAAATTTACAATTAGAAGGGTCAGAGCTATCCCGTTCACTCCAAAGGTGGGGGCCAAGTAACTCGACAGTGGAACGAAGCTGCCAAGGGCAATAGCCCCAAAAAGAATCTGCCATTTCAGTTTGTTGATGCTGTTTAGAAAAACCGAGAAAACATTGGCGATGGCGTAGATCAAATAGTAACCACCAAGCAACAGGAAAGTCATCGATAATTCGACTTGCTTACCGGTCCATATATGAATGACCCAATCTCCGCAGAAGAACAAGACCAATATTTGAAGTACAAAAACTCCTGACGTTATGATCAAAGCCTTGTTTAACAATCGTTTCACCCATGGATAGTCTTGCTTAACCACAGCCTCCGTAAATGCGGGCCATAGGGGGAGCAACGCCATCCCATGGAAAGACATGGAAAACAAATATATGCGCTTTATCAGAGAGTAATCTCCCACGACTGCCAAACCTAATCTGTTGCTTATGACAAACATGTCAAGGTTAGATGCTACTACCGCAATGACTTGAAGAGCGGTAAACTGCAGACTGCTTGAGTAGAGTTTCACAATCGCCGATTTTATGTCGGCTAATTTCACACGGTGACTTTTCCATCTTCTACGGTGGATGAAGAAAAAGAAGCCGACTATCGAGAAGAGTAACACAACTCCAAGGTTGATAAGATTCACATCGAAGAAAGAAGTATTGCAAGCGACGGCGACAACAACAAAGACGAGAACGGCAAATTTGCTAATGGCATTCACAAGAGATATAAACTGTGTCTCCTGGTAACCGTAGAACCCATGAGAGTATACTTGGAATGCTGAGGAAATGGAATAAAAGATCACTACCAGCAGAAGGAGCTGCTGTCCTTCACTCTGTAGAAAACGATTGTTGGTTTTAATAATTATGCTCCATGGCACGTGTTCTCTAAACACGTAAAGGATGCCGGCAAGCAAGATAAACCAAACAAGCATAGTGTAGAACATTGAAAAGAACATTACCCTAGCGCTCTCGTCGGATTGGGGAGTCCTTGTAGCAAAGAGGGCAGAAATGTGGTTCTTCAATGCGTTCCCGAAGCCCATATCAAAGCTAATGAACATGCCGAGGAAAACCGATAACAAAGACCATATTCCGAATTCCTCAGGAGAAAAATATCTCGCAAGGATCCCTGTAAAGAGAATAGTTGCAATCGCCACAACCCCTTGGGAGACAAGGTTAGATGAGGCACCAACAATATATCTTCTCGTCCTCGGGCTACGCTGTTTCAAAAATCCGATATCTATCATGTAATCTTTCTGGTCACTCGTGGTATAAACCTGTTCGAACCAGCCAATTCTTTCTTAACGCAAAAATTGTCGGAGATAAAATAGACTTTCAAATTCCTGTTTGTTCGAAAAGTTTCACAACTCTATTTGCCAAATTCAGTTCATCCCTTATCTGGATTTCAATCTCATTCTGAAAGGCTCTGGTTGAAATCAAAATCGTTCCCGCTCTTCCTTTGAGATTCGCAGGGGGAACAATTTCGATTCCTTGCAGCTTCTTGCCATGAAATTTTGGATTGGAGTCAACGAATGCCTCAATCTTCAATCCAGAAAGACGACCGCTAGCCAAAAGCATCATAGTCTGTGCGCCTGTTCCCCAAATAATCACCGGCTCACCGGTTTTTGTCATATCAGAGATCTTTGAATCGAGCACCTTTTCCTTTTTCAAACACATGTCGACGTAAGTTGATAAATCGTCAGCAGTCTCTGCATCTATTTCGAACCCTGCTGCAGAGTCTGCGCCTACGTCCTTCTTATATATAGACAAAATTACGGGCGTGATCGTTTTATAACTCACTTCAAAGGAATCTTGCGCAATTTCCAGTCTTGAGAACCCATTCTTTCTCATCAGATTCGTTAACGAGATGGGACCAAAGAAATTTATGTGTTCCATACTGAATTCTTGAAATGGAGCGTCTTCACCCTTAGAATATCGAGATGCATCGGGAACCACTACGAGCACCTTTCCACCCGGCTGCATCATCCTTCTAATGTGAGTTAATGAACCATCTAAATCTCTGATGTGTTCTAAAACTCCCACTAGAATCAAGAAATCCACAGATTGGTCCTTTAGGGAAATTTCACTCAGGGCACCCGTCTCTACAGAAATCCCATACATTTTAATAGCTGTCCCAGTACAGGCAGGAGATGGGTCAATTCCTAATAGATTGTTGTAACCTTCCCTTTTTATCAATGACAATAGTAATCCTGTGGTACAACCTAACTCCACTATTCGTGTCTCTTCACCACCTAGAAATGGCTTAGCAAAAGACACGGTTTGCTTGAACCGGCCCAAATCGTACGATGAATCTTTGAAATTTTCTATATCCTTTTCATACTTGGACATTTCCCTATAATAATTGTCAAAGATACCTTGATCAGGGATCGAATCGGCGAAGCAAAAGCCACATTTGTTGCAGCATACTACCTCATAGGCATCTAAGAGGGTTCCGCCTGAGATGCGAGAGAATCTCTGGCGAAAGATTAACTTTCTATCTTTGCTTCCACAAATTGGACACAGGCGACTTTTCATTTTCTTAGCGGTAAGGTCAAGAGTTGACAATTATCCCTCCAACGGACGCACGATCATATTGCTTAAGAACTCATTCCGATCAAGCAGCGGCTCCATGTCCTCCATCGGCCGCGAAACAATAGTACCATCTGATTTTTGCATAGATGTCGCACGTGGTAAAGTTTTTTCCTGAGGTGAAGTTTTGACAATACAGACAACAGGACCCTTTTGTCCAAGGACAAAACTCACTTTTCCGCGAATCTCATCATGGTTGTTGATCTCGCATACCTTTAAGCGGTAGGCATCTGCAACCCTGCAAAGGTCAGGCAATGTCAATCCACTGGAAGGTTCGCTCGCTACAAAACGCCCGTTGAAATAGTTGTTCTGCATGGCCATGATCGACCTGTATCCGTCGTTAGAAAGAACAAAGAATTTTATCGGAAGCGACAACCTGCGAACAGTCTCTAATTCTTGTATGTTAAGTTGAAATCCCCCGTCACCGTTTACACAAACTGTTCGTCTCTTTCCGCTGGCAATACATGCGCCGATCGCTCCTGGTAATCCAGTCCCCATGGCGCCAAGCCCAGGCGCGTTGAGAATGCGTTGCCCCTGCTTAACCTTAAAAGCTTGCATCAAAATGTCACTGCATGGACCTGAACTGCCCGGCACAATTACATCGTCTCCCGTCAATTGCTCAGATAGAACATCGATCAAGACATAAGTACTTACGTGCGCTTGATTTCCATTCCAATATTCCGGCAATACAACCGGATACTTTGTTTTCCACTCATTGCATTTTGCTATCCATTTTCCAAAGTCCTTTATTTTTGCACCATGAATCCGTTTTAGAAATTGATCGAGGAATTCACCCGCGTCGGCAACAACCGGGACATGTATTTCCGTCTGCATTTTCTTTATTTCGTTCGGATCAATATCCACCATGATCTTCGTTGCAGTCCTCGCAAAATTCTTATGGTTGAATGCGATCTGCGGCAAATCAAGTCTCGCCCCGAGAATAATAATGCAATCGGAATTCTGCTGAGCAAAGTTTGCTGCTCTCTGGCCGATTGCACCAGGCCTTCCAATAAATAACTCGTCCGATTCGGGCAACATATCGGCAGCCTTCCATGTAGTGAGCACCGGAATCCTCAAGGAACTAATCAATTTATGAAATTGCTGAGCGGCGTTGGCTGACCGGACACCATTCCCTACCAGAATAACCGGCCGTTCTGATTTATTAAGGATTTCAAATGTCTTTTCTATTTGTTCATGAAGATTCTCATTTCTTTGTGACGTTCTAACTTCTGACTGGTCAAACCCCTTCAGGTCATTTTCATCAACGATGGAAGCCTGAATATCTAGGGGAATGTCAATCCAAACGGGACCTTTTCTATCGTGAGTTGCCAGGTATGTCGCTTTCTCTAAATAGTAGCGAATCGACTTCGGATCAAGAACTGTGACTGAGTATTTAGTGATTGGTTTTACAATAGATACAATATCTAATTCCTGCTGGCCCATCGACCGTACTCCATGGTCCGAAATCATATCTGTACTCTTTGCCTGTCCTGAAATAAATAGACACGACGAGGATTCAATCCAAGCTGCCGCAACCCCCGTCAAAGTGTTAGTCCCGCCTGGCCCTGCTGTAACTAAAGTTACTGCTAGGTGATTTGTATATTCTGCGTAAGCTTCTGCAGCAAATGCACATGCCTGTTCGTGAAGACAACATATATACTCCAATTCTTTTTTCTTCCCAAGCGAGTCAACAAGATGCATTGAAGCGCCACCCGGAAGAACGAACACGTGTTTTACTCCGATCTTTAAAACAAAATTAAAGACATAATCAGACAGTTTTATCATCACTTCAATCTTCCTATTCTATCTAACTGCTTGAAATGGAGGCTAAGACATCCTCTGGATTTTGCCGTGAGTTGTTCCATGGCCGAGGATATAATATTCCTTTTATGCCCAACGAGTTTGCCGAATTGATGTTATCTTCATTATCATCTATCAGAATATCGGCTTTGTTCAGCCACTGTAGGAATTCCTTCTTCGTGGTATCGTAGCTTGGGAGATCTGGATGTAATCTTACGGGGACGAAAGCAAAAGTCCGTATAAATCCACCAAAATTCCTGAATAACCAATCAGCTAAAACAGGTACCGAATCCAGGGGGCGTGCAGTCAATGCCAAATGCCTGAAATGGTTTCCGCGTTCCCTTAGCCATTCTAAGATCAATAAATTCGGCTCCATCTCTTTCGCTTCTTCGGACAATCTAAAAGAATCTAGAGAAGTTATATACTCACCATGGCTTATGCCTAATATCTCATGCGGCGGGTTTTGTGTAATCCTAAAATAGTCAATTTGGGTTTCATAATGTTTAGGCTTCCAAACTCGCTCAAACCAACAACGCATCAAATCATTTAATACGTCATCCACATCCCACACTATCGTCCGCACGAACCTCGGTCCCTTTTAATCTTTCATCCAATCCGGCCAAAAAGTAAGTAACGTTTTGCGATCCGAATTTCGATTGATCTTATCATCTTCGTAAACCGAATCGCCTTGCAAGTAAGTAGTGGCGATCTCTTCAATTATGGCACCTGATTGGGTTCTGAAACTATGCGGGGTGTTTTTGTTAATCGATAATAATTCGCCGCAAGTCATCTTTTTCTCAACACCATCCACTTCAATTGACAAGTCTCCATACAGCAAATGATAGCTTTCATCTTTTTGATTGTGATGATGACGCGGATAATGTTGGCCTGGAAACATGACGACTAATATCTTCGAGTAAGCCCGATTTATTACCTTAATTAGAATTGCCCCCCAACCATCAAATTTCTCAATTCCATAATGATGTGAGATTTCTATATCAACATAAGGAGGCAATACGATATGACTTTCCTTCAATATCTTTCTCAGGCTATTCACAATTTGGAGGACATTCGAACGTAATTCTTTAGACTCGACTTCACTCCCCATGACTGGATCGTTCTTTTTAATATCTGCCTTCGCATAGAACTCCGAATACTTCGACATATCTTTTGCAACCAGTTGACCGTTAGTATTTGGCATTGCTAAAAAGACATCCCTCATCGTGATCTTTTCTCCCGCTTTGATGTCTCGGTTTGCAAAAACTCCACGATACAGCGGTACTAAGTCAGCTATTTCCTTTTCCGTGATCTGTTTACGCTTGTTCCTCACACCGCACATTTTGTAGGTGTCAACTGCGGCCTCAAGCCATTTCTTTATCTGCTCAGGAGTTGCCGAATAGGCATTCTTAGCATATTTTTCCGTGACTATTGCAACGTGTTTTTCGAAGAGAGAAGCACCCTTTGCAACTGCAACCCTGATACTATCAAAATTATCTGGTTCTTCGTGGGTGGAGAATCCGATCGGTATGTCAGGATAGCGCGAACGGAAATAATCAATTTGGTTCAACTCAAGATGATCCCTCAGACAGGGGTACTCACCGACACAGTGCATGATCGCAAAGTCCTTGTTCCTATGAGCAAAAAAGGAAACAACTCTGTCAATATCATCAACCCCTGCACCCGCAGTCGAAGCAATGATCGTCTTGTTGCTTTTGGCTACCCGCTCCAGTAACGGCCAATCCAAAAAAGAGCAACTTGCTATTTTGATGATCTCAAAACCAAGTTCATCCATTAGATCTACGCTCGGCTCATCCCATGGAGTACACATGGAAATGAATCCGCTGTTCACAATTTCGTCCTTCAGTCGTTTGAAATCATCACGGCTCAGTTTCGTCTCGGTAAAGCGCTTTATGTACTTCATATCTTTCCGGTGAACAAAGTCCGGATGAAAGAATGAATCATCTCGATGTTGAAGTTTGAAAGAAAAGTTCAAGTCGAAGTCTTTGGAAACCTCTTTGAATGCCTGGATGATTCTTATCCCGTGCTGCACGTCACCCATATGATTGTTCGCCATCTCAAACACAAAGAGTGGCTTCGACATATTTTTCAACGTGAACATATTCTTCTCCTTCTAGCCTTTGTTCTTTAAATGGAAGTCGAACGTGCGTCTGAGTGCATCGTCAAGGTCAACAAGGCAGCCTAGATGCAATTCGCTTTTGGCCCTACCAATTGAAGGAACATATCTATCGACTTGCGTCCCATCGGCTGATTTTCCAAGCACTTCCACCTGTACCTTCTTACTAATCTCTTTGACTCGGTTAGCCAAGTCGCTGATCGACACATCATTATCGGAACCAACATTGTATGGTCTGCTAGACTCGCCCTTCAGCAATATTGTGAAAACCCAGATCACAAGGTCTGCGGCATACAAGTAGGATCGTCGGGGTGTGCCATCCCCATTTACTATAATATTCTCATCCTTCAGAAGATTTCCGATGAAGTTGCCCACAGCAAAATGTTCATCCAGCGGCAAATATGGGCCAACAAACGCAAAGCATCTGGCGATCTTGATATTCAGGTTACAGCTCTCATAGAAAATTGAGCAAAGTAATTCTGCTGCTCTTTTCCCTTCCCCATACGCTGCCTTTGTACTCGTTGTATCGGGGCCGCCCATAAAATCTTCGGGCACATGAGTAATATCAGGTGGTTGCTTCCCGTATACCGCACCCGAACTCGTGAACAGCAGTGCTTTAGGTTTCTTTTGTTTGGCAAGACTCAATACGTTTCTCGTCCCGTTGACTATCGTGTCAAACATTGCTAGCGGATCGCCCGAATTCAGCTTCTCGCTCGATTCAGTGGCTGCATGTATAATATAGTCAATCGGCCTCTCGGGGAACTGAAAATCTCTTACGTCTCCCTTTATAAACTCAAAGGTCGGGTTATTCCCAAAATACGGATACGCACTCAAGAAGGATTCCGTGTTCCTCGAAAGCACAATCAACCTTACATCAGCATCCATCTTGAAATTAGCATAGGCAAAAGTTTCGAGGAACCATTTGCCGAAGAACCCCGTACCCCCAGTTATAAAGACGGTGCTGCCTCTGAGACTAGTCCATAAATCAGAGGTATGAGCTAATATGTGCTCAAGATCCGATTCCAGCAATTTGTTGTAACAACCCAGACCTATTCCCATTCATCCGTCCTGATCTCTGACTCAGCAATCCCGTGAGACGACAACGCCTGCTTGAATGAGTTCACCATAATTGGGGGACCCGAAATAAAGAAGTTTGTGGCCTCGCTGTTCTCTTCAAGTACCCGGTCTATGTCTATCATTCCTTCGGTGTCCTGACAAACCACTTTTGAACTCATGGAAGGATTGTGTTTCCCGGCGCTGTAAATCTCGCTATCAAAAACATTATAATCTTTGGACCTAACGCCTAAATAAAGTCGTGGCTCTTTGTAATCTGCAAAAATGCTGTCGGCAAACAACGACAAAAACGGCGTAACACCTGTACCACCTGCAAGGAATACACAATTATCCCGAGAATGAGTCCGGATGAACAGGTCACCATAAGGCATCTTCAGCCAGACACGCTTACCAGAAGATAATTCAACTGCCATCCTCTTTGTGAAACTACCCTTCGTTGTAAATGTAATAGCGACCAGATCCTGATCCGGGCTTGTCTGCATCGAAAAACAATGCGACTCCGGCCATCCCTTGCTCGGGTCGTACTCGTCAAGAGCGAGATGAAGAAATTGACCTGGATGGTACTTGAATCTTCCTGACTCAGATTCAAGTTGTACGGTATAAACATCCGGCAACCTTTGCTGAACATCGACAACTCTTGCCCTGTACTTCCTGACTATGCTCACTTATACTTCTTCATAAATGAATCGATAACACTCTCGACGTATTCAATTTTCTCGCTGTTCAAGCCGGGAAATGTTCCAAGGAAGAAAGTATTGTTCATGATCAGGTCGGTGTTTTTCAGACTTCCTGCCTGCCTGAAATTCTTTCCCTTAAAAGCCGGTTGCTTGGTTAGATTGCCTGCGAAAAAATTTCTCGTCTCTACAAGATTGTCATTCAAGTGTTTCACCAATTCCTCGCGCTTAAATGGAGCGCCCTCCCTTACAGTAACAATGTAACTGAACCACGCCGGATCAGACCCTTCAGTCGCTACTGGAAGGACAAAGAATTGCTCCAGCTTTGAGAAGACTTTATTATAAGCGTCAAAGTTCTTCCTTCTGTAATCGCAAAAACTTTTCAGTTTATCCATTTGCGCACTCCCGATTGCAGCTTGCATATCGGTCATCTTTAAATTGTATCCAATTTCGGAGTAAACATATTTGTGGTCGTAACCGTATGGAAGGCCGCCAAATTTCTGCGAAAACCTTTTGCCGCATGTGTTGTTTTCACCACCGGCGCAATAGCAATCCCTTCCCCAATCTCTAAATGACCTTACTAGTCTAGATAGTTCTTCGTTGCGAGTCACGATGGCCCCTCCTTCGCCGGTCGTAATATGGTGGGCTGGATAGAAAGATATCGTGGCGAGGTCACCGAAGGTACCGGTAAATTTTCCTTTGTAAGTGCTGCCGAATGCATCGCAGTTGTCTTCTATCACCCACAGGTTGCGTTCATGAGCAAGGGACATTACAGCGTCCAGATTAAATGGGTTACCCAGTGTGTGGGCAAGGAAGATGCATTTCGTTTTTTCGTTGATAGCAGCACGCATCATTTCAATATCAATATTATATGTGGGTATGCTCATATCAACAAACACCGGCACCAGTCCATACTGCACTATCGGAGTAACCGTTGCAGGGAAACCTGCTGCAACAGAGATGACCTCATCGCCTGACTTGAGTCTCCTTTCACCCAGCTTTTCCGATGTCAAGGCGGAAAAAGCTAACAAATTTGCCGACGAGCCTGAGTTAGTCAATATTACGTTCTCAACGCCCAAAAAGTCCGATATCTTCGTGGCAAATTCTTCCGAGAATCTCCCTTCAGTCAGCCAGAAATCCAGGGAAGATTCCACCAGTTTTGTAAGCTCAACATCATCGAAAACCCTGCCTGCATAATTCACCCGGCTTTTTCCGGGAATGAAATCACTTTCAGCGAATCGTGCCTTGTAGTACTGTCTCGTGAGCTGCAGTATTTCCGATTTAATATCTTCTATCTTCGATTCCAATTGTATCCTCGCTAACTAAATAGCATTTCTCATCACAGCGCCCACATTTGGCCTCTGGAAGCGGCCAATTTAGTATAATCTCTTATTTGGTGCACGCAGTATTGGTATAGATTTGAATCTTTGAAGTCGTAATAATACTTGTACCACTGCACGGTCATCCTGATGTTCTCTTCAAATGAGAGAGCCGCGCTCCACGGAAGTATCATGTGGACTTTGTCGCATGTCAGTCGCAGCCATCCCGCCTCATGAAGTTTTTTGTCGTTCTTTTCAGAGACATCCAGCCACTTGCCGCTCTTCCATTCTTTCAAAATTGCTTCGACAAGATCGGACACACATTTTGCTGAACTATCGGAAGGCCCAAAATTCCAGCCTCCCGAAAAACCATGCGGGTCTTCACTCAAACGCGCGCCAAGCCAAAGATAACCGCCGAGAGGTTCGAGCACGTGCTGCCATGGTCTTATGGCGACAGGATTACGCACCTCGACCGGTTTGCCCGTAGCAAGTGCTCTTATGCTGTCTGAAACTATTCGATCCTTCGCCCAGTCCCCTCCACCGATCACATTTCCAGCTCTCACGGTCACGGCTCCAAAACCACCCCTGTGACTGAAGTACGACCTAAGGTATCCTCGGAACACCAGCTCGACAGCGCCCTTCGAAGCACTATACGGATCATCTCCGCCCATTGGGTCATCCTCCTTGTAGCCCCAGACCTGTTCCCTGTTCTGATAACATTTGTCGCTGGTAATTACTATCAAGGAAGTGACACTGGGAGCGTTTCTCACAGCTTCGAGAACATTGATGCTCCCCATCACGTTCGCTTCAAGTGTCTGTCGTGGGATCTCGTATGACAAACGCACGAGAGGTTGAGCCGCCAAATGGAATACGATGTCGGGCTTGAACTCTTCAAAAACTGCAGTGAGGTGCCCGAAGTCCAGCACATCTCCCCGGACGTCTTTTACCCGCTTCGACAGGTTAGTGACCATAAAAACACTCGGTTCGGTGGGCGGTTCTAATGAGTAACCCAGGACTTCGGCTCCCAACTCGTTCAGCCAAATGCTGAGCCAGGCCCCTTTGAAACCCGTGTGGCCGGTGACCAGAACTTTCTTGCCAGAGTAAAATCCTTTGAATGAGTTCTCCATACAATTAATCCCAGATTTTCCAGGGTGCCTTACCTTGTTTCCACAGATCATTAAGAATGTGATATTCACGGGGTGTATCCATACCGGTCCAGAAACCTTTGTGCGAGTAAACCGAAAGTTCCCTATCCTTCACCATTGAGGGAAGAGGTTCTCTCTCAAGTATCAACTCGTCACTTGGCCAGAAATAATCCCAAACCCTCTTGTTGTCGAACACCATGAAACCTCCATTTATCCAGCCCTCTTCGCTCTGTGGTTTCTCATTGAATCGCGCCACCAGATTCCCATCAAGTATCATCTCACCGAACCGGCCGGATGGCCTGACAGCAGTAACGGTCCCTACTTTGCCCTGAGTCTTATGACATTCGATCAACTTTCTAATATCAATATCAGCGACACCGTCGCCATACGTCAGGCAGAAATCGTCTTCGTCCTCCAAATAGCGGCGGACTTTCCAAAGCCTTGCGCCTGTCATGGCTTCATCACCAGTATCCGTGAGCGTGACTTTCCATTCCGCTTCGTCAACTTTGTCGTGAAACTCTACGGAACCGTGGTCGCCTAAGTTCACCGTAAAATCATTACTGATGGTTCGATAATTCAGAAAATACTCCTTTATCTTCCAGCCGTTATACCCCAGGCAGAGTACAAATTCTCTCACGCCATGATGCGCATACGCTTTCATGATGTGCCACAGTATCGGCTTTCCACCGATCGGTACCATTGGTTTCGGCAAGCTTTCCGAAACGTCTCTAATACGCGTTCCTTGTCCTCCACAAAGAATAACAGCCTTCATTAAGTTCTCTCCAACAATTTTAGATTTTCGTAATCAAATTCATAAATCCTACATTTATCCCACTTTGCTCAGTTAGAATCCGGATCACTTTCATTTTCAAAGCAATTACCACCCGCATCTCGATCAGATGTTTCTTCTCAGTCTTTTCTCTAACATTACTCATTTCTACCGTAGTCCTTTAACATCTTACCGTAAATCTTTCCAACACCCATTGACTACGGTCTTACAGTTACCTACAGCTTCGCTATCTCAGTCACATAATAAGTGACTAACTATAAAATTGCGGCAAAGATGCGCTTCAACTTCCAAATTTTCCGCGAATGAAAAACTGTCGCCGGAAAAGAGCCTAGGAGTTGCTATCTTATTTTACTTATAACTAACGCTCCTAATTTAACAGCACCTTCTTCTGATAGCGGATAACTTTCTCAGAAGCCTGACAACTTCGGTTGCAAGACCTTTAATTTCCCTAAATCGTCTAGCCACATCCACATTTGTTACTCATGTTCAAGGCCTCCCTAAACGTTTGCTCCTAAAGTCTCAAATCACGAGATGGAATCACATCTTCGGCCAAAATTTCACTTACGCTACCTTTGAAAATCCATTTATCAACGGCCGCGCTTTTCCTCCTACCTTTATGCGTAAAGTTAGTTCAAAGAGGAAAATTAGTCAAGCACTTCAGTCGTCAAAGTTCCGGCTAAGCTATTTGGTTTTAATACAAATAATGGAATATCAGATCCTGTTTACGGACACCCCTGTAATATATGTCAAAACCATCTATTCAACGATATTTAATCGATCCTATCAGATGCTGCCTTCCCCTCATCCTCAGCCATTTTCGAGCACAAAAAAGCCGTTCGCGATCTATGACAGATTTAGCTGAACGGCTTCTTTAAAATTGCAGCTATTTACGGGTTGCTAACTCATTCCCAGCTTCTTCCTGAAATATTCAAGAGTCTTTTTCAGCCCATCTTCCCTCGCCACCTTTGGCTCCCACTTTAGTATTTCTTTTGCCTTCGTTATATCGGGCTGCCTGACTTTAGGATCATCTTCAGGGAGAGGATTAAACGAAATTTTGCTTTTACTCTTCGTAAGCTCAATTATCTCTTTTGCAAATTGAAGGATTGTAATCTCGTCGGGATTACCGATGTTGACAGGATCATGGTGGTTTGACCTCAGGAGACGGACAATGCCTTCCACTAAATCATCAACATAACAAAAGCTTCGGGTCTGGGATCCATCACCAAACGCGGTCAGGTCTTCCCCGAGGAGCGCCTGTTTCATAAATGCAGGAAGGACTCTACCGTCATCGAGACGCATTCCAGGACCAAACGTATTAAATATCCTGATGATTCGGGTATCCAATCCATGGTAGCGATGATATGCCATGGTCATCGCCTCCCCGAATCTTTTTGCTTCGTCATAGACGCCACGCATCCCGATCGGATTAACGTTTCCCCAGTATTCTTCCCGCTGGGGATGCATAAGCGGATCGCCGTAGACTTCACTGGTTGACGCCAACAAGAAACGGGCCCGTTTTGCTTTTGCGAAGCCGAGTGCCTTATGCGTCCCGAGCGAACCGACCTTCAGAGTCTGGATCGGAAGTTTAAGATAATCTATCGGTGAGGCGGGACTCGCAAAATGAAGGACGGCATCCACTTTCCCTTCGACATATATGAATTCCGTAATATCGTGCCGGATAAATTTGAACCGCGGATTTCCCATCAGGTGAGCAATGTTATCCGGGCTTCCTGTTAGAAAATTATCCATGCAAATAACATCATCGCCTTCGGCGATAAACCTATCGCAAAGATGCGAACCTATAAAGCCGGCGCCGCCGGTGATCAGGATAGTAGAGTTCACTATTTAATCCAAAGTATGTTAATGGCAGAAAATATGAATTTATGAGGATAAGAAATTAAGAATCTTAGAAACAAAATTTCTCGGCGTTTCTCTCAATTGAATTTAACATCAAGATTATTTCCTCATACTCTTTATCAAGTCCTTTAAATAAGTCACCGGAAATGTACCCACATGGTAATGAAAACTCCAACCAACTTTGAGTTTCAGACGCTTCCTGCATTGCATTCGTAATTTTATTCACAAATACAGCTCTATACTTTCTCTTTCTCCATCCTTCGGCAAGATTAGAACAGACCGATCTCGACGAACGTCTCATTTGATCCACCATGGAATACTTTTCATCTGCAGGAAATTTCTTGGTTATCTCAAAAATCCTCATTGCAGCGGCAAAAGCACGTTGATAAACTTCCAGATCCCTGAAATGTTTTGTGTCCCTTTTTCTTATCACGCTTCAAATCTTCTTATCTTCTCAATTTCTTAACTTCATTTCCTCCCGATCCCGTAATACTCAAATCCTAATGCTCTTACCTTCTCCGGATTATAGATGTTACGCCCGTCGAATATCACATGATGTCTCATGAGGCTTTTCATCCTGCCGAAGTCCGGCTCCCGGAATTCCTGCCACTCGGTCACAAGCAAAAGCGCGTCCGCCCCCTTCAATGCCGCATACTGGTCCTTTGCGTATGAAACCTTCATACCGAAAATCTTTTCCGCATTCTCAACCGCCACCGGATCGAACGCCGATACTGCTGCTCCGCTCTTTAGGAGCTCGCTGATGATGATTATCGCGGGGGCTTCCCGCATATCATCAGTCTTAGGCTTAAATGACAAACCCCAAACGGCGAACCTCTTTCCCACAAGATGTTCTCCGAATCGCTTTCTGACCTTTTGCGGCAGAACCCCTTTTTGCGTTTCGTTAATTGCATTCACCGCCGATACTACGGGAGTTTCTACTGAAGCTTCTTCTCCGATTCTTATGAGAGCCTTGACATCCTTCGGGAAACAACTCCCACCCCAGCCGATTCCCGGGAAAAGAAATTTTTGGCCTATCCTATTATCATAACCTATCGCCGTGCGAACCTTATCGACATCAGCCCCAAGGTTTTCACAAAGCCCTGCAATCTCGTTCATGAAAGAAATGCGGGTCGCGAGGAATGCGTTAGCGGCATATTTCACCATCTCCGCGCTCCGGGTTTCCATTATCAGAACCGGGGCACCGGTACGGACGAACGGCTGATATAATTCACGAAGAATATCCTCTGCCTCCCGGTCTTCTACACCGAGCACAACACGATCCGGAAACATGAAATCCTGAACCGCGTTTCCTTCCTTTAGAAATTCAGGATTAGATACCACAACGAAACTCCGTTTGCCGCGGGTCTTAAATATCTCACGAATCTTGTCCCCGGTACCGATGGGTACGGTGCTTTTTGTAATAACGATTTTAAAACCGTCGGTGGATTTTGCGATCTCGTCCGAGACAGAAAGAACGTAAGTAAGATCTGCGCTTCCGTCCGCGCCGGGCGGGGTTGGAAGGCAGAGAAATATTATCTCCGAATCACCGACTGCTTCTTTCAAAGAAGTTGTAAATAACAGCCGCTTTGCTTTAATATTTTTTTCGAGGAGCGGCTCAAGCTCGGGTTCGTATATTGGGGACTTCGCTTTTTTGAGCTGAGCAATTTTCCTGGAGTCCACATCCATGCACACGACATTGTTCCCTGTTTCGGCAAAACAGGTACCTGTGACAAGTCCTACATATCCAGTGCCGATAACAGAAATCTTCATAACGTAATTCTCAATTCTAAATTTTTAATTCTTGATTCAAAATCGATCATTTATAATTCGGTTAATCATTCCTCAAGAACCCGGCAATTGAATCCACAACCCATTTGATTTGCTCTTTCGCCAGTTCAGGGTAAATCGGCAATGCCAACGAATGCTCCGCCGCAAAGTTTGAATGAGGATAATCTATGTCTTTAGAGTTCAGATATGCAAAACATTCCTGCCGATGAAATGGAACCGGGTAATATATTTCCGTACCGATTTCTTTCTCCGTGAGATATTTCTTTAGTTCATCTCTTTTCTCGACGCGAATCACATACTGGTTGTATATATGATAATTCTTATGACCGGTATTTGCGTAAACTGCATTCGGAAGAAGGACGGCGTTCTTCTTATCAAATGAAGTAATCCCTTCGGTCTCCGACAGCCCTTTTTCAATGAACAGGTTCGTGTACAATGAGGCATTCTCTCTTCTTTTTTGTGACCATCCGTCGAGATGCGGAAGCTTAACGTTTAAGACCGCCGCCTGTATGGCATCAAGCCTGAAGTTACCTCCGATCACCTTGTGATAATACTTTGGCTTACCGCCGTGGACCCTCATTATCCTCAGCTTCTCTCCGAGCGTGTCGTCATTCGTTACAACCAATCCTCCGTCTCCGAAACCTCCGAGGTTCTTGCTCGGAAAGAACGAATAACAACCGATGTCTCCAATAGTACCAACCCTTCTCCCATTTTTATACTGAACTCCGATTGCCTGGGCTCCATCTTCTATCACTTTCAACGAATACTTCCTGGCTATCTCCATTAACGGCTCCATGTCCGCGCTCTGTCCGTACAAATGCACAGGCATAATAGCTTTAGTCTTCTTCGTTATCTTTCTCTCGATATCCTTCGGGTCGATGTTGAACGTCACCGGATCGATATCCGCGAATACGGGTATGGCATTCATTCTTGCAACGACTCCGGCTGTTGCAAAAAACGAGAAGGTCGGAACTATTACTTCATCTCCCGGCTTAATATCGATTGCCATGAGTGCTATGAGGAGCGCATCCGTTCCGGATGATACTCCAATTGCATATTTGCAACCGAGGTAAGAGGCCAAACTATTTTCCAATGCCTCTACTTCAGGTCCGAGTATAAAATATTGGGACTCGGCTACTCTCAAGAGTGCCTTCTCTACATCGCTCTTGATTGTTGCATACTGAGCCTTTAAATCCAGTAGCGGTACCTTCATATGTTAATTCTCAATTTTAAATTTTGAATTTTAAATTCAATATTTATTCTAAGTCTTCGAGATCAAGCAAATCCTTCTTTCGTCCGGACGCCTTTTTATTCTTGATCAGGTCTTCCTTGCCAATAAAATAGACGGCCTGCCTGCCGTATTTTCCACCAACCTTATTCTTCCACGCTTGCAAAAATGTCACGCCCGATATGGATGTCAAGAGATCGATCCTCAGCGGCGCGTACCCTAATTGAATTATCCGGTTTGCACTTGTTAAATCCTCGATACCTATACCGACCTTACTAAAGCCAAAATTCTCGAGGACTTTAAGAATCTTTTCTGCGTTGTCTTTACCGGAATCAACAAAGATATCCATGTCACCCGTAAACCGGGGTTTTGCATGAACCGCAAAGGCATATCCGCCGACTATTAAATAGCGGACATTACTTGAGTTTAGTAACTTGAAGAACTCTTCGAAATCCTTTGAGCTTTCCATTCTGTCTTTTTGTTCCTTTAAGTTTCTGTAAATGGTTTCTCAAAATCTCTACTGCCGCAATCTTCTCCTCAACGGTCTTCGATGACCAATATTTCTTCTCTTCGGAACCGTCGGACAAATCGCCAAGCTTGATTTTCTTTACATGAACCACCATGGCTGTACCAATTCTCAATTTTAAATTTTGAACTTTAAATTAAAAAAATCACTTGTTTTTCAATGAGGCGGTCTTGACGATTGCAGTTAGTATTTTGATAATTTCAGTGACTTCCTGCAAGTAACAAGAGTAATCCATCTTCACAAGCTGACTCATTTGAAGCAGCTGAAGCCAGTATCTTGATTCTCTTGCTTCCTTCGAAGCAATGGACATTTTTGTTATAAAATCCTTCTTTGATTGAGCAGCGGTCGACTCTTCTACATTTGCACCAATACTCGTACCACTCCACAAAAGCTGTTTCGAAATAACCATTTCATGATGTTGCTGGAGAACCTGGTAAAGTCCTATAACCGTCAGCGCAAAATCAAAACTCTTGTCTAGAATAACATTCTCTTTCATGACTGCCCTCGGATTTTTGAAATTCATCATTGAGCATTTAAAATTTTGAACTTTCTTTTATACTTCCACGACTTTGCCATTCTCCAGCTTATAACTCTTTCCCGATTTCTCACAATGAGCGATTCCCTTTTTGTCGAATTCCAATCTCTTCCCTGCTTCGCTGAACCATCCCACTACTCTCGCGGGATTTCCAACCACGAGCGCAAAGTCGGGGACATCTTTCGTAACAACCGATCCTGCCCCCACAAATGCGAACCTTCCGATAGTATGACCGCAAACAATTGTAGAGTTTGCTCCAAGTGAAGCTCCTTCTTTCACAAGCGTCTTGATATAATACTGCGCGCCGACCTGAGGATATTTAGACCGAGGGTCTTTGATATTCGTAAATACCATCGATGGCCCGCAGAACACGTAGTCTTCCAGCGTCACGCCTTCATAGACCGATACGTTGTTTTGTATCTTCACATAATTGCCGATCGTCACATTGTTCGCGACGTTAACGTTTTGTCCGATGGTGCAATGGTGCCCGATCTTCGCGCCGGACTGAACGTGTGAAAAGTGCCATATCTTTGTCCCTTCGCCGATTTCCACATTTTCATCAACGACGGCGTGTTCGTTGACATAGTAGGCTATCTTCGTTGTCCTAGATCGCATGTTCCTTTAGGCTCCTCTCAGCACGCTTCAGTATTTCCAGAACTTCGAGGGCGTGTTTCCCATCCGTAAGAGGCGTTTGATCCTCCGTTACACATTTAAAGAAATGTTTTTGCTCTTCCGCGAGAGGCTGCTTCTCCTCGTGTTTGATCACCTCAAAATCACCTTCAAACTTCTCGATCGTACCGTTAAGGTTGTCGAACCTCTTAGGGTAGAATTTCAACTTATCATTAGGAGCGCTGTCCTCAAAAACCATCATCCCTTTGTCGCCGATCACCACTAACCTCTGTTCCTTGAATGGATGGAGCCAACTTACAAAGATATGCGCATGAACGTTTCCCGGATAAACAAGATATGTCACAGTTGAGTCTTCGATGTTGCACTGTAGAAATGAAGCTCCCCGGGCATCCACATAAACCGGATTTGATTCCGTCAACAGCTGTATAATCGAAATATCGTGAGGCGCGAAACTCCAGAGGATATTCTCCTCCGTCCGAACGGTCCCGAAGTTCAGCCTGTTACTGTAGATGTATTGCAGCTTCCCGATCTTCCCTTCTTTGACAAGGCCCTTCAGCTTCAATACTGCCGGATGAAACAGGAGAACGTGTCCCACCATCAGTTTTAGTTTTTTCTCTTCGGCGATTGTTATCAGATTCTTTGCCTCTTCAGGGTGAAGCGTTATGGGTTTTTCTACAAGAACGTTCTTCCCGTTCAGAAGTAATTTTCGAGCGACGGAATAATGTGTTTCCGCCGGAGTCGCGACTATTACCGCGTTAATATCAGGATGATCGATTACGTCATCCGGTCTGGTTGTAAATGCCACCGAATCCGAAATCTTCTTCACGCGGCTCCCTGCTTCTGGCGCAGGATCCGATACTAAGATCAATTCTTCTCCGAATAATTGGTGAGCCGTCCTGACATGATTTATTCCCCATCTCCCACACCCTAATATCCCTAGTTTGAAATTGGTAGTATTCATTTTATCTTCACCGCGATGGCCTTTTATTTGGCCGGTCACTTCGGTGACTATATACGCTCCTGCTTATAGGATGACCCATGATAGCATTAATTTAACAAGAATCAGCACCATCTAAAAGAGAGGCAGCGTATCATTTTGAAATAGGGCATCCGCGGAGAATTGTCACGGAGATAACTTAAAAACAGAGGCGAAAGCGAGAAGATAAATGACAAGAAGATGAGAAAATGAGAAGATTGGAAAAACAGATGTTGCCTGCTTCTTGTGGTATAATTCAAAGGCAGAGGCAAGAAGATAAGAAGATGAAGAGATAAGAAGATTAGAAGAACAGAAGTTGCCTATCTCTCGTGGTGGAACTTAAAGACCAAGGCAAGAAGATAAACGACGAGAAGATGAGAAAATGAGAAGATGAAGAAGGACTGAGGGACTGGAAGAAATTGTAAATTTTCAATTGCCGATTTTCGATTTAAGAACGCACACTCCTTCGTGGTTCTCGGTGTCTCTTGTGGTTTGCTTTAAGAAGGTTAGAAAAGCAGAAGTTGCCTACATTTGCTCGATTCCACAAACAAAAAAGCCGCCGGTTGTGGGCCAGCGGCGAGACAACCTTACGGACAAGCTATTATTTTATCGAAAAAGTTCCCCAAACCGACCTTGAGCCTGCGTCCGGCAAGCCTGTGGTTCCGTCAATATTGAACCTGTCAACTCTCCACTGATAAGAGTGACCGGAAGTCAATGGTAGAATAGCAGTACCGTCAAAGTTGAATGACTTCGAAGGCTGGGTTTCAAAAATCTGGAATCTGTTTGAAACCCATACCCACACGGAGGGAATGAGATAGATATCCTTGACGCGAATCACCGTATAACCTCCCCCTGTGTGGTCGAACCATTCAAAATACAAGGAACCTTTTGAAAGAGCGGCATTCACAGAAGGATAGATCAGTTGAGGTCGTTCGAGAAGGACAAAGCTTATCGTGTCCGATGGAACGCTCGCAGCTCCGTCGGAGGCATACGCCTTGACGTAATAATAATATCTCACGCCCACATTTAAGAGACTGGCGTCAATGGTAGCGGTATCGCTGGGTGAAGATGTAGAGGTCAAATCCCCCACGATTGAAAAATTAAACGGATTGCTTTGGGCGTCTACGGTGTCTGATCGATATACTCTATATTCATTAGCGCCTTCGGTGGTGTACCATTGCAAGAAAATACCGCCCGTGTTTGGATCCTGGCCAATCCCCGTTTCGGCCGCCGAATCGGGCTGAGACTGCTGTACAAAATGCGGAGTCCCCACTGCATTAATGGGTGCCCCTTGCTTTACACACCCCTGGAATAACAATGCCGTTGCGAAAACCAAAGCTGCGCACGAAGCTGATCTTTTGAGATTCATTTCTATTGTAGATTTTAGCACAAAAAGGGAAGAGAAGGAAGTCACAAGTTTAAGTCCCGCAGCTCGTTGAATGTGGTGGAGAGGAGGTGACCAGCAAATAGTAAGAAGAAAAGGGTAAACAGCAAGACGGAAAAAAACTACAACGCTGGAGCTCTACTCCTGACCCAGCCTAGTAGGCATTGGGATCCCCTTTTATCATCAGCCATGTCGTTTTCAAAATAATCTGGATGTCAAGCCAGAGTGACCAGTTCTCAATGTACCATAAATCATAGTTCACTCTTTTTTGCATGACCTCCGGGGTTTGCGTCTCGCCGCGATGACCATTAACCTGGGCCCAGCCTGTTATGCCCGGCTTAACAAGGTAGCGCTGCATGTACTTACTGGTCTCTTTCCTGGATTTCGCATCGAGAGGGATTGGATGCGGCCTCGGCCCCACTATAGACATTTCCCCCTTCAGAACGTTCCAGAACTGCGGGACCTCATCGAGGTTAGTCTTTCGCATAAACCTTCCTATCGATGTTATCCTTGGGTCGTCCTTCGTTGCCTGCTGGTACTTCCCGGATTTATCAATATCTTTACTCTCCGCGACCATCGACCTGAATTTGTAAACTGTAAACCTTCTGTTGTTTCTCCCCTCCCGAATCTGCCTGAAGAAAACCGGTCCAGGCGAGGTTAATTTTATGACTACCGCCATCAAAGGACAGAGCCACCAGAACAACGTAATGAATAGGAGAAGAGAAAGACCGGTGTCGAATCCTCTCTTGATTATGCGCCAGTGAAATTCGTTGAGCTTCACGTGACGAAGCGAGATTAGCGGGAAACGATCGAACATCGTGAGATTGTACCTTGGCGAGAGCAAGTTGAAATAATTCGGAATTATCCTGACGTTTGTGGTAAACTTTTCGCAAGTATTAATTATCTCCTCCACTTTGCGAAACGCGTAGTTCGGGAGGGCAACAACAACATTATCTACTTTCCGGTCGGACAGGATCGATTCCAATTTGGATATGTTCCCCATGTAACTCCCGTTCAAGTGCTCGTCCTTTTTGTCATCCAGAAAACCGAATACCTTGTATCCGAAATGGGGATTCTGCTGAATGCTTTCTGCAAACCCCCGCCCTATCTTCCCTCCCCCAATTATGAGCACCGTCCTGAGGTTCCTACCATGCGTCCGGAAATTTGTCAGTATAATCCGCCAGATATATTTTTCTATAAATAACAGAACTAATAATACGCTCGGGTAGAGCACCAGGAACAACCTCGCCAGTGAACGCTCCTTCACAAGAATCAGTATAACTGCCGTTGCAAGAGCCTGCACCAATAGATTCTTCAGCACGAGAACGACTTCATAGCCCAAATCTCTTGAGCGGAAATCATCGTATAGATGAGTTATCTCCGATGAAACAATCCAGAGGAGAAGGAGGGACAGGACCATCATATTAAAAAGCCGATAAGGTGTTCCACCCGCGTGCATCGATGATATATAAACAGCGATGGACCATGCGACAATCAAAACTGTCAGGTCAAGAGAAAGTCTAATACCGAAAAGAAATTTTCTATAAAGATACATAGCTAATAGTTAATCAAAATTAAAAGGGTGCCTATGACCAATGTGAAACATTGAGCCGATTGGCAGTAAATCCGAAAAGTGTCTCTTTCGAAACGCTATCGCCATAATTCGAATTGTGAAATGAACCTGTTTCCAAATTGACGCTCAACCGCAAATAATTTTGTCGTTGCTAAACCACTTCAAATTGCAAGCAACAATTCAAAACCTGCGACTTTCCCACGGATGCTCTACTGACAAATATCGAACCATTTGCTATATATTCCAAGTGACCAAAATCAAGGACGGCCGAGGAAAGCTTATGAGATCAATAAAGACAATCCGCGGTTCATTCCGAATAATTGTTTTTTGAGCCGAAAAAAGGATTAGGACTGCAGAATCAAGCTGCTTTTAAATGCAAGTTCTGAATTGGACTGACTAAAGAATATCTGATGGGATTCATAAACCATCCGGCGAGGGAGACTTAAATAGAATTTGCCTGACAAAGTGATAAATAAAGCGCGGGTTATGGTATAAGTATCTCCGCCAGAGTCTCTTCGGCTCAGTAAGAAGTCTAAACAACCACTCAAGTCCTAACCTTTGCAACCAAGCGGGGGCCTGACGCTTACTCCCTGCAATAAAGTCGAAGGCCGCCCCCACTCCAAGCATAACCGCCTTGATGCGATCTTTGTGTTCTAACATCCACATTTCTTGCTTTGGGCAACCCAGTCCGACAAAAAGTAATTTGGCTCCTGAGTCGTTGATCTCCCCAACAAGCTTATGATCCTCCTCCAGCGTAAGCGATCGATACGGCGGGCTGTATCGAAAACAAATCTTCAATTGCGGACACGCCTCATGCAGGTTTGATATCATCTTGTTCAATACTTCCTGACTTGAGCCATAAAAGCCCACTGGGATTCCCAGTCTTGCAGCTTTAGTACAAATCTCTTTTGTTAAAGTCGGGCCGTACACCCTCTCAGCATTCTTGATCCCAAGAAGTCGTAGTGCCCAGACTAATGGCATACCATCCGGAGTAACCATAAAAGCTGAGTTGACCGCTTCGCGCATATTCAGATTGTCAAATGCCTCCATTATAACGTGTACATTTGCTGGACAAACGTATCCCGATCCTCGTCGATTTGCCTCGTCTACGATACGTTCAATGGCCGAGCCGTAAGTCAAATTATCAATACGGCAGCCGAGGATAAGTCTGGACTCAGTCATTTATTTGGCCACCCGAAAACAAAGAGGAGATGTAGTTCTTTTACAATATTCATTCTCGTGAACATTGCTGGCCAAACAAAATCGTACCATTGAGCGTGATGTCGAAGGATTCATCAAAGCTGCTCACCATACACAAATCTTTCACGAATGTTCACTTTTACTTCAGCATCATCATCTTCTTGATCGAACTGTAGCTACCCGCTTTAAGTTGACACAAGTAAACCCCGCTTGAAAGTTTAGAGCCATTGAATTTCACCGAGTGAAAACCTGCACTCTGGTTCCCATCGACTAGGGTGACAATTTCCCTGCCCATGATGTCGTACACCTTTAGTATCACATGGCCATAGGCGGGTAGTTGATAAATAATAACTGTCGATGGATTAAAAGGATTGGGGTAATCCTGAAAAAGAGCAAATCCAGAAGGCGTCTTCGACGCGGTCACAGTCAATGTTGAGGAGGTATCGACTACCTCTATTCTGACACTCTGGGCGTCCCAATTGCCTGCAGAGTCAATAATCACAATAAGGATGGTGTCCACGCCTGAATCACCTGAACTTGGAACTCCTTCAATAGTTCGAGTAGCGGTCATGTAGTAAGCCCAAGCCGGTAGACCTTTAATTTTGACTGCCACGGAATCTCCAGGTCTTGCCGTACTCACTTGGAGATTGTAATCGAATTTCTGACCGACCTTAACAACAGAGTCTGTTGGCACAGAAGTTATTTCAATGTTCTTAACCACCACCTTTGTATAAACAATTGACGTGTCGTAAGTGTCATAAGCAAATCCCCTTACGATCAAAGTATCTTGATCAGCTAACCCTTCACTATTAAGCTGAAATCCCTGCGCGATGGACACACTATTGCCGTTGATGGTCCAGAAATAATTCAGCGGTAGACCGTTGCGACCTTCCGCCTCTTCAGCAAAGTCTATCGAGTCTCCATACATCAGGGTCAGGTTACAGCTTCGATACTGCATTGTATCCCCGTACACAACGGCATTTTTTAGATTCAGTGGAGAAATCAATGTAAAATCCGGAGGTATGTGACCCGATAAAAATCGGTTCAGAACATTCCTAGTTATTCTCACAACTGCGGAATCCCTCTGTAGACCGTGTGGCCAGCCAGTGGTACCAGCGTTAAACACAGCTCCTCCATTCATGTTGTAGTATATTCCCATTGTCGAATTGCCTCTTCGGCTTCCATCAGGGGGTGGGAAGTTACAGCCTGGATGCCTCGCCAGGACGCGAAAACTCTCGGGAGGGACTGTTTCTCCTGCTCCTGTAGCATACCCTGCAGTCCAGACTACTTTCCTGTGTCCATCAGTCTCGTATCCTACAATTGTGTCAGACAATCCAAGCTTGTCGAGATCCTTCAAATTTGTTCCGTTGAACACCCAATAGTCGGCGTCTATCACTACGTAGCCACCATAGCCTTTCGATGCTGGAAGTATGCTATCTGGGCCACTAATGTAGTTGACCAATCCTCCTTCAGTCCAAGTCTCTCCAAGAAAAGGAGTCTCAGATCTGTTTACAGGGGGAGTGGGCCAGCTCACAGTCACAAGACTATCCGCAACTCCGCTCATAGGATCGCTCTTCGCGTCCTTGTAGCATACAAGCGTCCTATGATTATTCTCATATCGTACCTGAAACCAACAAGTATTCCCTCCAAGAACCACCAGCTTTCCACCAGCTTTTACATAATCTTCTAGCTTATATCTCATTCCCCACGACCAGTATTCGGAATGACCAGCAATCAAAACAATACGATATCCGTTTGTTATATCAGTTGTCGAGTCCAAATCAGAATCGGTACAGTAGTCGACCTTAAAACCGTTTTTGTCGAGCCATACCGATGTTTGAGCCTCCCAACCCGTCTCAGGGATGTAGAATCCCCAGTTGGTCATGTAAGGAACGCCTGTTAAGAAACCATCCCCCAAACCCGTGTACGGGCGAAGGAACGAGACCTTGGGCGATTGAGTGTAGTTAGTCGAGTTGAAAGTGTACAGACTCTTCCCGCCAAAATCATTCTGGGCCTGATATGAGTTTGTCGATATTACAAACAAAATATCGTTTGTCAATGTAGGATTCTTAACAATGAAAACAATGCGCCTCAACTCGGTCTGGGTCATGAACTCAGCCAGATAAATTCCGCTTACGAGCTTCTGTGGCAATACAAACGACAGTGTAGGTGTCCAATTGCAACCATAGAAATATGCACTATCTGCAATCGGCTGAGTTTTTCCCTGGACATGCTGAAAATCGAAGACCGGACTGTTTTCGTTGCCTACCCGATAAACCTTCAACTCAAAATCGGAAAGATTGTTAGAAATGTAGAGAGTGACTGTATCCCCTGGAAAGTAACTTGTCTTATCCGCGTATCCTCCAAAATCATAGTTCCACCCGCTTCCCCATTGGCTGAATCCGGTCTTAGTCAGTACTGCAAACAAAATGATACAAACCATAATCGAACGTTTCATGACAATTACCTCTTTCTGGTTTTACATTTCTGAAATTAGTTAGCAGAGTCTTTTGATTGTTTTGAGACGGTTTTGTGGTTATCCACTACGAAAAGATTGCGAATGTGCCACCTAATTGTCGAATCGGAAAATCAGTTCAATAATCCCAACTTCAATTGAAGCTTTTTCCCAAATATCATCGCTCTCTGGCGGACGGACCACGGTGAAAATCGATTAAGTGATTCCAAATATTCTTCGACACTGGAAAATTCCGGAAGATCGTGGCGACGCCTGAGTTCACAAGCTCGGAGGAACATATTTGTAGCCAACCGAGTTGAATGGTAGCTCAGCCCTTGCAGATTCTGACGGTAAACATAAAGTGGATCAGGAACATTACCGAAAGTAACTTCTCTGCTCTCATACATTCGCAAAATCATATCCCAGTCTTCCATGCAGGAAAATTTCTCTCGGCAGCCAAATCTTTTCAAGAGTGCAACGGGGGCGATAATTGTGCCCGCGACGAGGCCTACCCGTCCGATCGCCCTTGAAAACCTTGCTGTGACCTTCTCGTGTGAAATGGGATATTTAATGATTCTTCTTTCACCGTTGAATTCATGCCATACCCAACTTCCAAAAACGGCGTCGGTCTTCGTCTCCGAAATGCGCGACAACAGTTTCTCCAACCGTAAAGGCAAAGACAGATCGTCATCGTCCTGGTTAACGAGGTATTTCCCGCGCGCCAGCGAAAAGCCGATATTCCTCGAAGCGGCTGCTCCAGGTGATTCGTGCATTTTCCGATAGTACCTTATTCGCGAGTCTGAAAGTGACCTTACATAGTCTTCTGTACCGTCACTGGAATAATCATCGACAATCACGAGCTCCCAATCCGGGTAAGTCTGCATTACAATAGAATTGACTGCCTCCGAAAGAAGCTTCACTCTGTTTCGCGTAAGAGTCAGGACACTAATTAGTGTGTTTTCCATTTACCACGAAGTCTAAGGCTTGTTGAATTCCTCCGTATTGAAATTCAGGATTCCAAAATCTCATTTTCTTCTTGCAGGCTGCCGACATTTCCGATCGAAGTCGTTCGTTGCCAGTAATTTCTTTTATCGCGGCAGCAAGAGAACTTGGATCCTTTTCTTTCACAACAAGCCCCTCAATACCGTTATCAATAAGGCCACCAACGGCGGCTCCCACCGCATCCGTCGCAATGACTGGGCATCCTTGAATCATAGCTTCATTGCACACAAGCCCCCATGGCTCCTTCTCCCCTTTCCAAGTGATGGAGGGAAGCACCATAACAGTGGAGAGCGAATACAAAGCAACGAGCGAATCGTTTTTCATGTATCCCACAAACAAAACGTTACTCAAACCAAGCTCTTCTACTTTCTGTTTCAATTCATCCTCTTGGTCTCCGTGTCCAATAAGCAGAAACTTTAGCTTCACGTTTTGGCTGTCGCGAAGCATAGCTGCTGCACGCAAGAGATAGATCAGACCCTTGGAAGCTGTAAGTCGTCCAACATACAATACAATTTTCTCATCGGCGATTCCAATGAGTTCTCTCAATGCTTCCTTCTCCGCAGGTGCGACTTCCCTATCGAAGATCTTATTGTCAACAGAATTCCATGCACAAAATATTCTTTCGCCGTTAACTCCTAGGCTCTCCAGATATGCCTTGGAATGAGTCCCATATACGACGACAGCATCACTTTTGCGGTAAAGAAATCGCGTTAGATGAAAAGTGAGACGGTGAAACAGAGAATGGGGGTGAGTCCACATTCCTATCCAACACACAATTGGTTTTCTTCGAATTACCTTCGCAATGAAAAAACTGATCGGTATACTAAATCGTCCTACAAAACCAAGAATAAGACAGTCGTAGTCAAAAAGGGTCAAATATTTTATCAGCCCCGGTGTAATTCTAAATTTGGGAAATAGGCGAAACCCTTTAAGGTACTCACCTTGGAAGTTGCCTATTTTAAGCGTGTTAGATCTGTCAAAGTAGTTTTCACTGCCTTCGGAATAGAATATGAACTTCGCGTCATTATGTTTGGAGATTATCTCATAGACGGGTACCCTGTAATGAGAACATAGATTCGTGACAAGAAGTATCTTCATGCTCTGTTAATCGGGTTACCGATCTCTAAATAAAATGCAGAGTCATTCATGGTCATAATCAGAGGACATTACGTTGGAAGGTTTTCTTAGAACCCATGTGATATAAGAGATCGAGAGTGCGAAGAAGAAATAGAAGTAGTATTCTCTCATAGGCTCGGCAGTTAACGAGTAAAAGAAATAATCTGTAAGGACAGCAATCCCAAAGAACGCAAGTTTCTTAGCTTCACCTTCGTGTACCCTGAAGTGACGGAGTATTTTCAATAAAATGCCACTCAAAAAGGCAAGAAAAGTGAGCAAGCCGAGAAGGCCATAAATGTAAAGTGTGTTCAAATAATCGTTGTGAGCGCCGAACAGACCGCTTCCAAAAAGAAGTGGGTTCCCAAATCCGAATAACAATTGTGGTGGTTGCGCAGCAATGTAGGCATTGAAATATGCCGGGAATATATAATACCTGCCTCGAAGCGCCCCTTGATCATAGCCTAGGTCAACCCCTTTTATTATTCCACTGGAGGAGATTATGATCAGCACGATGGGAATAAGCATTACCAATTTTCTTTTTCCCTTCATCTGATTCAGGAAATACAACATAAATATGCTGATAGCAGCTAACCAAGTCGCTCGATGATAGGTGAAGTAAATGGTAGGAAGCACAATTAAAAGCCAACCCAGTAATTGGTGCCACTTTATTCTTTTAATATCAAAGAGATAGAGAGCAGCTGCTATTCCGAAGGTCATGTAGTAGCCATAGGTGTTCGGATGAGAATAACCGCCAGTCAATCTATCCACTTTGGTATCGCCAATCCAATCCGGTAGGTAGTCATACGACACAATACCCGCTAATTGAAGATAGCCGATAAATGCAGGCACAAGCAATACGACCAGCAATATCTTTAAGAAAAAATTAAAGCTTTCATCACCCGCAAAAACATAGGGAGCCTCGAGAAACAACAGGACAAAAGATGCTATAAAAGTAAAATCTATAGCCGTTAGCTTATCGCGGTTTACGTATAAGGATACGCAAGCTGCCATAAATAAGAGTATCAGCGGGCCGTTAGTATTGAGACCACTTTGGCGCCGCGTCATCAATACCATAAAAAAGAGCCCGGCCATGATTGCGAATAGTGGCCAGTAAATTACATCGTAGATCGAAACGTTCGGTCGAACTTCCGTTTCCCACGTTAATGCAACTAGAGGCTGAAGCAGTGCCAAGAAAAAGATTACCTTTCCTACACCGTTTTTCATAAAGTTACCAAACCCGCATGTTTTCCTTCTGAGTAATTTTTCAGATGTGCTATCCTAATCTTTTATATATTTCGTTGAGGTTCCGAATCATCTTTTGTGAATCATAATTGTTAGCAACGTGTCCACGACAATGCATGCTGAATCTCTCTAGATTCCCCTCCACAGCCAGCATTGCCATCGCCAGTAGATCAACGTTTTTCTCCTCGACGAGAATCCCGGTGACTCCATTTACAACATATTCGGGGATGTCACAATGCAGTGTCGAAACCACGGGGAGTCCTGTCGCCTGAACGTGGAGAAGAGAAACTGGAGCTCCGCCTTCGCCCGTCCCCTTGTCAGTTGTGATACTTGGAGAAAGGAAGATATCATGCTTCATCGCCTCCTCAAGAAGAGTTTCGTAGGGAACAAATCCGAGAAGCCTAGTTCTGGACATCAGTCCAGTATCCACAAGTGCCTGCATAATCTCTTTCTTCACCTTACTGCGCTTCGATCGAGAATCGCCTATTACCGTCAACAAGACTTCACGCCTTTGCTCCACAAGCTTCCCCAGGGCGCGGATTCCATATACGAGTCCTTTTTTCTCATTAAATCCGGCCGCCATGAGGACTCGCAGAGGTGCAGACACAGGGACCTTCCTGATTCTGTGAGGTATATTTTCGATCTTTACGCCTAGGTGATTAACAATCACTTTATTCGGATCACAGCCAGCGTTGATTATCGTTTGTCGAGCAAACCCGCCTTCCACTATGACTTTATCAACATCCTCAAATAGTGCCGCGAACCTTGTTCGCCAAACAAGTGAAGCCATGTATTCAGTGAGATCATATCCATAGAACGACGTTATATGCTTTACTCCGAATCGCCGGCATATGTCATAGTTCCTGTATCCCTCGTCGCCAAAATGGGAGTGAACAAGATCTGCGTGCTTGATGTGTTCCCTCCAGAAGGGTAAGACATAATCAGGATACAGTTTTCTCATGACTCTCTGCCTGAACTTGTTCATTGGTGAGACTTCTTCAAATGAAATGAGCTTGTCAACTGGGAAAATGTCGATGTTCTCGGTGAGCCCGGCAAGGACAATCTGGTCATGGTAAGGAGAAAGCCCTACAATTTGGTCATGGATCCAATTCTCTGTGACCGCAAGATAGTAGTAAACTGCGTGTGCAATCTTCATTCGAGAACAGCGTTACTTAGCGATATCGTCAACTGCCGTATATACTATAATGAACTGGAACATTACTAGATCTCTTTCTTGATCCTAGCGAAGATTCGCCATGCCAAGGGGCTGTGATGAAGCAGGTTCGATTTGACGAGCTTCAGTCTCTCGAAGCGAGGTTTCCCGTGGTCCGACAGTTGCCACAAAGCGAGCAGGCTCCGAGCTTCCGAATCCCTCCCGAGTTGGTACAGTTCATCCGCCATTTGAGCCGCCATGCCCTGCATTCTTACCAGGTACCTCTCGTATCCGAGCTCTCGGGCGAATTCCTTGTGCCGCTCGTAGACCTCTTTGAGGGATTGCATCTGCGCAGCCGCCACGTCAACCTTCCTGCTCCTCAATCTGCTTTTATTCTCGTCGTGATTTCTGACAATTGCCGTTGGCATCGGCAAGTAGGCCCCCCTGTAAAGTATAGCCACCCTCAGCAAGAATTCGGAGTCTTCATTGAAGTACAGGTCCTCCCTAAATCGGAGTGTGTCAAAGATTTTCCCGGAATACAAGACGGTGCAGTTTCGGTTCCGAAATGTCATAAAAAGATCAACGGGAAAATTCTTCATCGTGTGGTCGAGAGACGCGATGCTTCTGGATAGTACCCGCCATTCAGGGTTGAAGTAAAATTCGTAGGAATCGCTGACACAGAAATCGGCCCCTGTTTCCTCTAATCTTCGAATTTCCTCCTCCAGTTTGTCAGGCATGAGGAGATCATCCGAGTCGAGAAACTTTATGTACTTTCCCTTCGAGCTGGCAACACCAAGGTTTCTCGCCAAGGAGCAACCGCCGTTCGATTTGAAAATGTAGCGAATTCTTCGGTCGTTGTACGATGTACAGAGTTCCCTAGTGTTGTCCGTGGAACCGTCATCTACAACGACCACTTCGATATCGCGATAATTCATCGCGAGACATGAATCAATCGCCTGGCTCAAATAGTGGGCACGATTATACGTAGCAACGACGATCGATACCAGTGGTCTTTGGCCTTGAGAAATCATGGCTCCCTCGCAAGAATATCCACTTGCCAGTATCTCTTGTGGAGTAAGGCTAAACTGAGATGTACCATATTAAGATCAGTAGGTGTGGTTCTAGAAATCCACCGAATCATCAACAATAGCACCATCACTCACAAAATGGCATGCGACTTGAGGTCGAGTTTAGTCAATAGAAAGTCAGGAATCATGTTGAATAGATGTTGCGGTAAAATCCCTGCAAGTTCCTTCACTTGTTTCCTGTTCAAAAGCAGTGAGAGGACAACGTACGAGACACATCCGACAGAGACCTCAATCGCCAGCCTAATTGATAAACTTGAGATTGTAAGGAGCATCTCTCTTAAAGATAAAACCAGGCACATCATAGTTGAGGATATCGCCAAATTTCGCATCAGTTCCCCCACGAACCTACGAAGAGACATCCCGATTAGCCTGAAGGGAATCACCAAACCCGGAAATGTGATCAAGTAAGTGACAACCATATATGCCAAAGCAACTCCGTATATTCCCCATTTTAGGCCTACTACAAAACCTAGCACGGTGACAAAGCTTGCGAACAAGTTCCAAACGAACATGAGTCGCATCCGATCCAAACTCTGGAATATGCTACCGGCAAGGCTCGCAACGGACTGCACAATCGCTACCGCAGCGAATATTCTTATGACTGGGATTACGCTCAGCCATCTCGGTCCGAGAAAGGCAGGCACAAATTCAGGAGCGACCGCTATTAGTCCCATCATTAATGGGAACGTGATAAACGAAACAAAGCGAGAGGTTCTTATATAGATGTTGCAAAAACTCGGAATATCGCCCTGGAATCTCACTAATACAGGATACATTACTCTACTTATGATCCACGTTATGTATGTGAGTGGGTAGAGCATGATCTGGTATGAAAGGTTGTAAAACGCGAGTTGTTTAGCGCCAAGAAATTCCCCCACCAACAGGTTGTCCGAATTTCTAGAGGCGTAATTAACAAGATTGAAACCGAAGAGAAATGTACTGAAACTCCAAATCTGTTTAAGGCTACTTAGCGAAAACTTGAATATACTAACGAGTCGCACCCGCGTCAGCAATGCTATTGTCTTCACAAAAGAAAAGATCAGTACCCGACCAACAAGGCTCCATACACCAAAGCCATACAATGCCATTATTATACAACCTACAGTCGAAAGAATCGTGCCATATATATCGACCAGTCCGAGAAACTTGAAGTTCATCTCTCTTTCTAGAATAGCTTGCTGTACGATACTCAAAGAAAGGAGTGGAAAATTTAAAGAAAGTGCCATAAAAGCCGAACTTACCTCATCTATTCGAAAAGTCCTTCCCACAAGCGGGGCAACTGCCCCAGACAATCCCAAGAGGACACCTCCAAGCAAGAGATTGATCCAGAAGCAAGTGGCAACCAATTCTTCGGTCAGCGCACTCTGCCTGATGAGAGCTGGGCCAAACCCGATATCACTAAACAGTTGGAGAAACCCAACAAAAACAAACGCCATGCTCAACACACCGAATTCTTTGGGCAACAGAATTCTAGCAAGCACGGCTGTTGATATGATTTGCCCAAACTGCTTGACGATCTGCCCCAGGAAAGTCCAGCTTGCAGAAGAGCGAGTTTGTGAGAGAAGTGAGGACAATGATTCTATGATATCAAATGGGGACTGTGTCTAAAGTTATCCACAACGTGTCGCGTGAGCGCCCCTCATGTGCGAGGACTTCGTAAAAGCGCCTTATCTTCACCTCGGTTGGCTGGCAGCTTTGGTTGAATTGAAGATTTGATTTATCCGATCACTGTCAATGTTTTTGGTCATTACTCCGCGGTATATTTTTTCAACCAACTCGCCCACCTCATGCCAGGAAAATTTCTCGACCACAATCTGGCGGGCGTTTGTTCCCATTTCTGAGACCTTTCGCTTGTCACTTAGCATCGAGCGAATAGAGTTCAATAGCGCCTCCGGATCCGCAGGAGGAACAAGGTATCCATTCACTCCATCAGCAATGATGTCAGGAAGCCCCCCAACCTTTGAAGCTATAACTGCTTTTCCACACGCCATTGCCTCGAGCGCAGCTATACTTGTTGCCTCCATCAGTGACGGAATCACAACAAACGTCGACGCCCTATAGAACTCCACCATCTGATCGTTCGGCACGACCCCCATCCACAGAATCAGGTCTGAGACTCGGAGGTTATCAGCCAAGCTTCTCAAGCGTACTTCCTCGTCTTCAACACCATTTCCAACAATCGCAAATCTGACTCCTCGCCTCTCATCCTCTTTGAGTCCGGCCAATGCTCTCACTAAAAACTCTAAACCGTTCTTTCTGACAATCCTGCGTGGACAAAGGACAAGCTCAGCACCCCGTGGCACACCATAGTCTTTTGATAACTCAAATGTGCTAGCTCCTGGGCTGAAATGGACTCCGTCAACTGCATTGGGAACGTAGAACACCCTCCCGGGGTGTGGATAGAATTCTTCAGTCCTTTCTTTCAACTCATTACTTGGTGCTATGATTGCGTCAAAGAGGGAGAAATCTTTTCGCAGCGCCCTTGCATTCGCCGGGTCACTTGCATACTCCAAGAACATTGATGAGTGATTCGTGAAAATGATCGCTGCGTTTCCACGAAATCTTTTCAACAACATATTCTGAATGCCCATAACATGGCTATGGAAGATGTCGAAGTGTTTTTCGTGGTTTAAGGAGTCAGATATTTCCCAATATGGCTCAGATAGGAAAGCTTTCTTACCCCTTTTACTCTGCCCGAGACATAGACCCGATGAATCTCAACCTCTTCAGTCTTATCGACCAGGTTTGTCGAACTCCCAAATTCGGGAACAAGTAGAGAAACATTATGACCACTCTTAGCCAGGTTTCGAGATAGATTCATTATGTGAACCGCTACTCCACCTATGTTAGGCGGCGCGTCGGAGGATACCATGCAAATGTTCATTCGGAAATTCCGGGATATGCCATAGATATATTTTGAATCCTTGAATTCTTGCGTAGGTTCATCGGTAATAAATAACAATCAATCGGGTAGAGAGGATTTGATTACAAATTTAACTCTGGCAACCAACACTTCGACAGAATCACACAACTGCGGGTATAAAGGCAGTCTCACAAGTGTCCGGCTGCATTCCTCAGTAACTGGTAACTCAAATTTGCATCCGAGAAAATCTCTGCCGAAAGGCGAGGAATGGAGTGGCACATAGTGAAAAGTGGCCTGGATGCCTTCCGCTTTCAAGGAATCAATCACCTTACCTCTTACGTCTTCAGTCGCGACGCGAAAGCAGAAGATATGATAGTTCTGCTCACAAGATTCCGGTATTTTGGGAAACTTTATGAGACCCTTTTCCTCCAGAGGTTTCAGGGCTCCATAATACGACCTCCACACTCCCCGTCTCTTCTCTTTGATTTCATCCTTCTTAGCAAGTTGAACTTCCAGGAGAGCCGCCAGCACTTCCGATTGTATGTAGCTGCTTCCTTCACTGACCCAAGTGTATTTATCAATTTCGCCGCGCAGGAACGCCGATCGGTTGGTTCCCTTTTCCCTTATGAGTTCAGCTTTCTTTGCGATCTCTTCGTCGTTAGTCAGGAAAGCTCCACCTTCTCCACAAGTTATATTCTTCGTGTCATGAAAGCTGTAGCATCCTATGTCACCGACCGTTCCAAGATATTTGCCGTTGTATTTCGCATCTACACCCTGTGCCGCATCTTCAACTACAGACAGATTGTGCTCCCTTGCGATTTCCATTATGCGGTCCATCTCGCATCCGACTCCGGCATAATGCACAGGGATAATGGCTTTTGTCCGGGGCGTTATCTTTCTTTCGATGTCGTCTGGGTCGATATTCAGAGTGTCTTCCCGAATCTCAGCAAACACGGGTTTTGCGCCTCTCAGAACAACTGCGTTTGCAGTTGAGACGAAGGTAAAACTCGGCATTATCACTTCATCTCCAAGACCGACCCCCAAAGTTAACATTGCCATTTCCAGAGCATGTGTGCATGAAGTTGTGAGATAAACATATCGCGCTCCTGTCCACTCTCTCAACTTATCCTGTACCCGACGACTAACCGGGCCGTCACCATGAAGGATGCTGGTCTGCAGAACTTTGGCGACAGCGTCTGCTTCGCGCTGGTCAAAAAAAGGCTTTGAAAATGGGATCATGAAACTCTCTCGTAGTTAGATTTGCTGGTCATCGAATGGAGTAGTTGAGAGTCAGGGAGAGGAATACTACCTACTGTGAAACTAAAAGCACCGAATGAAACAGCGGAACTTTCAGTTCTTTGCTGACAACAGCTCCTTCGGGAGTTCGATAATTGCCTGCACCTGCATTCATTAAGAACCCACTGTTGCCCTTGTTGACAAGAAGCTTAACGTACTCATCCGGATTTGGAGAAGACACTTTAACAAGATGCATAGAGACGCTATCTATCCAACAAATAGAGTCGGAAGATGGTATCCTGAGGTCAATTCTACTGACCGGGTCTATCATGGTACACTTGAATATAATGGATAGTCGCCTGGGTTTATTATCTATCTCAAAGAAACGATCTAGTCCAAGGTTTGCATATGGTTCGTGCGCCTGAATTGCATCTATACCTATAGAAGAGTTTTTGATGGCCGCCGCACTAAAACTAACCTGATAATATTCTCCCTTGCTAAGTTGAAACGGCTGAGAATACACCAGTGCAGTTTGCGATCTGGGTTCGCCTGTGAACCGGGCTTTGAGACACCCTCCACTGAAAATCGAATTCTTGTTGTAGTCGATAGAGCAGCTCCCCGGCCATGCATTCCAGCCCGAGATTCCAGATTCAAAGTCGCCATTCTTGATAAGTTCGGGACCCGTAACTGCAACAGACTCTTTTCCGGCCGCCCAGGCTGCTGCCCCTTTTGCACCCGAGTCGCCAGGATAATTAGCGCGCCACTTCTGAAGGGTGTAGATCTTTGGTCCGGTTGATGGCTGAATCACGAGTACAACGTTATCTACGAAGGGATTATAGTAGCTGTTCGACGAAAATTCCGCAACACTGCTCGCCTCGGACTCCGTCTCCATTTTCACACAGAATTGATTCTCGTTGCATGAACACAGGATGTTTGATAAGATTCTATTCGGAATTTGAGATCTTAGCTTGTCGGGAAGGTTGCACTCGATGCTCAATTGAGCCTCCCGATTGCCGTAGCAGGTGTTACTGTCAATCACATCGTTCATGGAGTTGTGCAGGTAGATTCCATCGTCCGCGTTCACCACGGTGTTTCCGGATACTGATATGCCATATGAGCGGTCGTCAAGGTATATTCCTTCTGCGGCAGTCGTTCCATACGGCGTCCCCTGGCTGCTCCCAAGCGAATTCTCGACTATGTTGTGGTCAACGACAGTACCCTTCGATTTTTCTCCCCAGACATATATTGCTCCGCCATCATCGAGGACGAGACAAGTGTTCGACACTTCATTCATCCTTATGGTATTGTCAGGGCCATAGCAACTAATGCCGCCGTAGCCGGTACTGTCAATATTGTTGTGCTCAAGAATATTGCTTGAACTGCTGTCATACATCATGATTCCAATGGCGGCATCGTTCCCGCTGACCGCAAAACCGGGGATACATCCAATGTTGGTTAGACTAGTTCCCGTGATCATGGAGTTCTGCATCTTGTTGGCGAGGATCCCACAGGAGTTTGCATTTCGGATTGTGTCATCCAGCAATTTCAGGCCTGAACCAGAAGCAATGTGAATTCCATTGGTGAGCGCGTTCTCCAAGCAAATGTCCGACAGAGTAATCTGTTCCGAATTGTCAATCCTAATTCCATCGACCCTTTGACCGAAGATTTTCAAACCACTAACGATTACATTACTGCAGTTCAGGAACCGTATGCCGTAATCGGCGATACTCCCTTCTACATCTAGACTGTTCGGATCTTGAGTTTGAGGCGGCCAGAAAAACAATGTTTTCGTGTTGCTGTTGAATGACCATTCTCTAGCAGCATCTGGAGACAAGAGACCTCCATCAATAAAATAGCCCCACCCGCTGGCAGCAGCATATTCAAGTGGTGAAGCAAATTGGAGAACACCTTTGTGAGAAGCCGAGATGATTCTCTTCTCAAAAGTCCAACGACTGGTTCTTATATGAACTGTCCCACCTTTCCAATAATTGTCGGCCTCTTCAAGAGCCTGGTCATGCAATTCGTTTCTTACTTCTTCCGCCCCGATTGTTCTAAGCCCGCTTACAGGAAACCGCGTGGGAATTTGCTCTACTCCGTTGCAAAACACTCCAAAAATCTCTTCCTGTGTCGGAGCGGAATATATACTTCCCGAAGATCTCTTCCATGATGAAATTCTGAATGCACCTGAAATAACAGGCGCCGCACCAACACTATATCCTCCCACAAATATAGGCCTCGATTCTTTGCCTGACGATCGGATTATCAATTGGCCAAAAAAGACCTCCCCTCTTTTGAAGAGCAAGGAATCACCGGGTAAGAAAGTTACAGAATTCACCTTGTCCAATGTCCTCCATGCAGTCTGAGAGTGCTGGGCTTGATCAATGCTGTGCGAATCGCTCCCTGAACCCGAGACATAGAAAGTACGTGCGGTTGAGTGTCCAACCGAAAGGGCAACAGATCCCGCTACTAGAAAGATCTGTATATGTTTCATTAGCAACCTAATTTAAACATGGTGAAAAACTCCATTTGAAGGATCGGCGATGTACCACAAAATCAATTCGTGGATGCCGCGATCCAAATCAGTCTTCGCCTTCCATCCCATCCCATTTATTCTTGTAACGTCAAGAAGTTTCCTTGGAGTTCCATCCGGCTTCGAGGAGTCGAAATGAATTGAGCCTCTAAACCCTGTCTTATCCGCAATGATCTCGGCGAGCTCTCTTATGGTTATGTCCTGACCAGTCCCAATATTGACAATCTCTCCTTCATCGTAGTTGTCCATTAGGAATATACACGCATCTGCCATATCATCGACATGGAGAAACTCCCTCCTTGGGTTCCCGGTTCCCCACACAGTCACCGTCGGGGCATTTGATTGCTTTGCTTCTACGAATTTTCCAACCAGCGCTGCGAGGACATGCGAATTCTCAAGATCGAAGTTATCGTTCGGTCCGTAAAGATTTGTCGGCATGACAGAAATAAAATTTGTCCCGTATTGACGATTGTAGGACTGGCACATCTTTATCCCGGCGATCTTTGCAATGGCATAAGGCTCATTCGTTGGTTCCAGCTTCCCATCCAGCAGGTACTCTTCCTTCATCGGCTGAGGGGCAAACTTAGGATAAATACAAGAGCTTCCAAGGAAACAAATCTTTTTCACTCGATATATGTAGGAGTTGTGGATCACATTGTTCTGAATCTGAAGATTTACATAGATGAAATCGGCGGGGTATGTATTATTAGCGTGGATGCCTCCAACCTTTGCAGCAGCAAGGAAAACGTAATCAGGCCTTTCTTTATCGAAGAAGTCTTTCACTGCCGCTTGATCGATCAAATCAAGTTCAGCATGGGTCCGCATTATGATATTTCTGAAACCCTTTTTCTCAAGGGCTCTAATCAGGGCAGAGCCTACAAGTCCACGATGGCCTGCTACGTATATCTTAGAACTCTTTTCCAATTTCCTCTTCCACTAATTCCACAAATTAAACAGTAATTACTTAATGTCTCAGAAGTCCACTCTTCGCCAACTCAAGTGGTTACACTGCTAAGAAATGTAGTAGGTAACATCAAAGCACTAATCGTTTGTACTTCAGAGAACCTGCGCCAAAGTTTACCAAAAGGCCAAGTCTGTACCCGGCTGCTTTAAGATAATTAAGAACTTGCGATTCATGCTCCGGCATCAGTTCCTTAAGAGCTTTAAGCTCTAAAATGATCTTGTCAAAACAAACAAAGTCTGCCACATAAGTCTTGTCAAGCACATTTCCCTTATAATTTATCTTCAAGGCTTTTTCTTTTTTCAAATGGGATATTTCGCGACCCTAATTCGTAAGATACCGCTTCCTGGTACACTGGTTCCAGAAAACCCGGCCCTAATTCTTTGTGAACCTCCATGCAGGGGCCTATAATCTGATAACTCTCTTCCTTGTATATTACTTCTTTGCTGTCTTCTGCTTTGCGGATTGAATCGCTTCCCATTCGTATAATTTGTGGACCTATCCCTAAAACTACTTTTGCGTCCATTCGTGAAATTCGTGGACTAGAAACCTCTTTTCTTTACTTTATCGAAATCTGCCTGCACCATCAACTTCACGAGTTCGTGGAATTTCGTTTTCGGCTCCCATCCAAACTGGTCTTTCGCTTTCGAAGCGTCACCGATCAACAAATCAACTTCAGTAGGCCTGTAGTAATTTCGATCTACCGCAACGTACGTCTTCCCGCTATGCTTACAGACTCCCTGTTCGGTTATTCCGCTGCCAACCCATTCCAACTCCATGTCAAGTTCCTTAAAGGTTAGGTCGGCAAATTCACGAACAGTATGCGTTTCACCGGTCGCAAGAACAAAATCATCAGGAGTTTCAAGCTGCATCATTTGCCACATGCCCTCCACATATTCGGGAGCGTATCCCCAATCTCTCTTCGCATTCAAGTTACCAAGCAGAAGAATCTCATTTATACCATACTTTATCCTTGATGCTGCCCTGGTGATCTTGCGTGTCACAAATGTCTCTCCGCGTCTCGGAGACTCATGGTTAAAGAGAATTCCGTTGCAGGCAAATATGTCGTATGCTTCACGATAATTCACAATGATCCAGTAGCCATATAACTTAGCAACCCCATAAGGACTGCGTGGATAGAATGGGGTCTTTTCATTCTGTGGAACATCTTGCACTTTGCCGAATAATTCGCTCGTCGATGCCTGATAGAACTTAGTCTTCAGCCCTGTCTCTCGAATGGCATCTAAGAACCGTAGGGTGCCCACTGCATCAACCTCGGCGGTATACTCGGGTATCTCGAAGGATACCTTTACGTGACTTTGCGCGGCAAGATTATAAATCTCGTGTGGCTCGACTTTCTCCAGCAACCGATTCAAATTGCTTGTGTCGGTGACGTCTCCATAGTGGAGGAAGAGACGCTTGTTCATTATCTCTGGATTATTATAGAGATGGTCTATCCTTCCCGTGTTGAATGAGCTGCTACGACGAATAATTCCGTGGACCTCGTATCCTTTTTCGATAAGAAGCTCAGCAAGATAGGAACCATCCTGACCAGTAATTCCAGTTATTAGAGTTTTTTTCATGTTTTTATATTCCGCGGCTGAAGTAAATCACAATTTAGCAATCTTAAATATTCTCTCTGGTCTTGCAAACTTCTGCTTCTATCTTATCTCCGTGGCATCCCGCGTCTTTTCATGGCTTCGCCAACTCAGTCACAGATTAGTTCCTGGCTGGATGTTCATAGCTTATAATATAGCAAAAGATAGTCTTTCAGCCGTGAGCTAAAGACTATCGGCTTTCTGCAATCTTCTTTTTACTTCGGGGTTGTAAAGTCTTCCGGCAGCCTTTGTCGCTTGGTTTCGCTCGTTAGAGTCCCCGCGACTGGGAACGGCTGGAACAGTGAAACGGGTATCGTAACGGAAAGAACCTTTTCAATGCTGTCGATTCTGATAGTGAAACATTTCCTGTTTTTTACTTCGACGATCTTACCGTGCATGCCTGTCAGGGGACCGGAGAGGATTACTCCTTCCGTCCCGATGTAATCGGATTCCAACACTTCAACTCTGTCGGGATAGGAATCGACGATCTTTTTAATCCCATCCATTTGCCCCTGGGGTACGATACTCGGCTTCCCATTTGAAGAGACGAATCTTACAAACCCGTTTAAAGCGTACACACGGTTTCTCTCTTCAGATGTAACGTTCGCAAAAACGTAAGATGAGAAGAGGGGAACCTCGACCCATTTTTTTCGGTCGCTCCACTCATGAAGCTCCTTTCTCATCGGAAGGAACGATTCAATTTCCATCTCAGCCATTTCCGAATGAAACCGTTTCTCATGCCGCGCCTGGACATACACGACATGCCAGTGTTTCAAAATGCTAAGGTTCTCCATTAAGGCTCGCTCAATATCGCCTGCGAAAAAGACTCAGGGCAGTTTTTCACTAAATCAGTTCTATCTTTCATTTGGTATGTACAGAAGAATTTATGCTTTATCCTTGTTTTCTTCCGTGTGGCCATAATAATGATAATAGCGATAGTAACGGTAATACGCGCCATAAGCCTTTGTTATGTCGAATTCATTGAGCACAAAACCTATTATGCTTGCCTTGACCTGCTTCAATGTTGAATACGCCTTTTCCAATACGTCAAGCTCCGTCTTGTTGGCAAGAGTTACAAAGATCACACCGTCAGTAAGCTTGGAGAGGATTACGCCATCCGTCACCGCGACAACAGGGGGAGAATCGAACACCACGAAGTCGAAGGTAGCCTTAAATATTTCAAGCGTATTCTTCATCACGTCGGAACCCAAGACTTCGGCAGGGTTCGGAGGGAGCGAGCCGGTCGGGAGGAGAAATAGATTTTCAACGAAAGTTTTTCTAACTGCGGTATTAAGGTCGATCTCACCTTTAAGGTACTCGATCAGGCCGGGTTTCCGGTCGCAATTGAAGAGCCTGTGCTGTACCGGCCTGCGGAGATCACCGTCAACAAGCAGAGTCTTCAAGCCGGACTTTGCCATCGTTATAGCAATGTTCGCGGCGGTGGTCGATTTCCCTTCTTTCGGAAGGGCACTCACAACGAGTAAGTTCTTAACCGGCTTATCGATCCTCGAATACTGGATCGCGGTCCTGAGAGAGCGGTAAGCCTCGGAGATGGGATCAGACGGTTTGTGGTAGGTTATCAATCGTATCGCAACCATCTGTCCGTCTCTCATTACCTTTAGCTCACCCTGACCTTCTTTGCTCGCCCTGCTTCCCATCATAACGGGAATCGAACCTAACACACTCAGACCCCTCTTTTCCAGATCCTCCGGAGATTTGATGCTCCTGTCCAGATAGTCGAGCACAAATACCAGCCCGATTCCGAACGCCAACCCGAGGAACAACCCGAGAGTAAGGTTCAATGGAATCTTCGGGGTTACCGGTTTTTGCGGCGGCACGGCGGGATCTACGATCTGTACGTACCCGAACTGCGACTGTTCCTGGATCTCTGCCTGCTGGTAACTTTCCTGCACGAGCAAGAAGAGTTTCTCCCTGCTCTCTTTGGTACGGTCCAATTTTGCAAGTTCGATAAATTGTTTCGGCATCTTTGAAAACTGTTCATTGTATTTTTCTACGATGCTATCGAGCTCTCTCCTCTGAGCCTGAACGCTGCTCAACTGGATTTCTTCAGCGAGTATCTGAAGCTTCAATTGCTTATAGTAGGCAGTCGGGTCGTAAACGCCTGAACCCGATCCTGATCCCTGTATTGATTGGGGACCTCCTCCATCGAGGACCTGAGTATTTAAGAACGTTGTGGTCTTCGCCTTGAGTTTTCTTTGCAGCTCCGCTATCTGCGTATCCGTCTTGGCGATGATCTGGTTGTAGACTTCCTTATCGCCGACTATAGGGTTTTGCGCCAGGGCAACGTCTCTATTCACCTGAAGCTGGGCGATCTGCTGCTGCAGAAGGGTGATGTAAGGGTCTATGGCATCGGATACGTTAGCGGACAACGATGGCTCGATTTTCGCAAGCTGGTCCTTATATGACTGCAGAATTTGCTGGTCGGATTTTTCTACGATCACGACGTCGTCTCTTTGAGCCTCGAAGGTGCTCATTACTTCTATCAACTGTTTCGATTCATCGTCGAGGGAAACAATCCCTTTAGATTGCATATAGTCCTGCAAATCATTCTCCGCGGCATCGAGGTCTTTTCGAGTATCAGCAAGCTGGCCTCCGAGAAACTCCCTGAGATTTGTCGCCATATCGCGGCTGGAACTGAGGTTCAGTTCATAGTATTGCTGGGTATAGACCTGTGCAACGTGAGCGGCTTCTTCCGCCGAGTGACTGCGCACGGCAATGCTTATGATATCAGAATTGCGGTCGTTTGTAAAAGTGACTGCATTCTTAAGACGGCCAATAACTTCATCGCTAGTGGCATAATGGTAAATACCTTTTTCGATATCTGTCTTCGATGCCCTCACAATTTCCATCGTATCCCGCTTACCGTCGATCGTGATAACCGGCGAGCTGAGAAGCTGGGTTGCGACATTCGTCCTGAGGAGGTTAGTCTGGAGAATATCCATTTCGTTGGTGATCCTTCTCTCGTCCGACTCGAAAGGCTGAAGGACGTCCCCCATCCCCTCCAGAAGGCTGCTCGATCCTCCCTTGCTTTTTTGTATCAGTACCTGTGCTGTCGCTTCATAAGTGGGGCGCTGTAGAAACGTATATAGAACCGTTAACGTGAAAATAGTAATGAAGGTAATTACAACTATATTTTTTCGCCTGTATATCTTCTCCAGTATATCCTGGAGCGTAATTTCCTGCTGCTGGTTGTTGATTGAAAAACCGCCGTTATGCGACGATCCATTGCCGTTACTCCCAACACCGTTACCGAAACCATTGGATTCTGAATTCAAATACCGCTTCTCCTATTTCCTTTTAAAAATTTCGCTGTGTAAAAAGTTAACTCACTCTCAAAAGTTAGTCAAGTGCAGAAGGACACAGTTAAACGTTGAGTTTTGGCGCTTTTTCGTCCGAAGGAGGCCCTTCGGAATAGCAAATCATTACTCACGCCTCAAAAACACAACAGCATTTCAGCAAGCTAAGTTCAGCTAATCGTCCCTACTGACCTACTTAAAAGCTACCCTATTCTTGTATCGTTGTCAATTTCTTACTAACCGGTCCGTGAGCCAACTACTCGTCACGTTTCCATTGAAGCTTCTTGCGGTCGTCCCTTCCCGCAAGGGTCCTTTGCTCTTCGTGAGGATGGTCGGGATCGAACCGACGACCCTCTGCTTAAAAGGCAGATGCTCTAACCACTGAGCTACATCCCCGGATTTCAAAGGACACGGTGTAATTTAGCGAGGGAAAGTCAGATCTGCAAGGAAATGTTGTTTCACGCAAAGAACGCAAAGACAAAGAAGACAGAAGCTAAGAAGATGAAGAAGTAAGAAGATTAGAAAAACAGAAGTTCCCTGTCTCTCGTGGAAGAACTTAAACACAGAGGCGAAAGCGAGAAGATAAATGATAAGAAGATAAAGAAGCACGGAAACACGGTTAGAAATTGTAAATTTTCAATTGCCAATTTTCAATCTAAGAACGCTCAATCTTTCGTGGTTCTCTGCGGCTCTCGTGGTTTGCTTAATGAGATTGCCATCCCTCGATGCCTCGGGACAGGCTTGCTTCGCTCCCCGCGATGACAAGACTGGTTTCAGAGAATGAGGGTCGGAAACAAGAGGCAGGAAGTGGGCTACTTTCGTCGAAGGTTACCACAAAAAGTTCGGCCTGTCATTCCCGCGTGCTCTAAGCGGGAATCTATCCCTGATATTCCCTTTGGATTCCCGATAGAAATCTCCGCTTGGAGCTTGCGGGGACTCGGGAATGATTGTCATTGCGATCCCGACCTTGCCGGGAGAAGCAATCTCATTTTGCAATCAATGGGTTTAATTTGTACAAATCGCTATTCAGGAGTTGAGATCGCCACGTCGCTCCACAAGGCTGCGCTCCTCGCGATGACAGGTTAATAGGGGAAATAACTCCGAATGAATCTAAACACAGAGGGAAAAGCAAGAAGATGAGAAAATGAGAAAATGAGAAAAACAGAAGTTCCCTGTCTCTCGTGGAAGAACTTAAACACAGAGGCGAAAGCGAGAAGATAAATGATAAGAAGATAAGAAGATAAAGAAGCACGGAAACACGGTTAGAATTTGTAAATTTTCAATTGCCAATTTTCAATTTAAGAACGCTTACTCTTTTGTGGTTCTCAGCAGCTCTTGTGGTGTAATTCAAACAGGAGACATAGGGAAAAGGACAATTTATTGGCCCCGGATATTTACATTCTCAATTTAATTAATTAAACTTTGGTGCAGATGAGGAGACATTTCAAATGAACGCTATGCCGTTGATCATTTTAACTCTCGCCATTTTTGTAATCATATATAGGTTCTATTACAGCTTTATCGCCGCCAAGGTCGCGGTGCTGGACGACTCACGCGTTACCCCGGCACACAGACTTTACGACGGACATAATTATTATCCTATGAGCAAGTGGGTCCTCTTCGGGCACCACTTCGCGGCCATCGCGGGCGCCGGCCCCCTCGTCGGCCCCGTCCTCGCGGCCCAGTTCGGATTCCTCCCGGGGTTCCTCTGGCTCGTGTTCGGCGTCATCATCGCGGGAGCGGTGCAGGACTTCATTATCTTCGCCGCGTCGGTGCGCCATGACGGGAAGTCGCTCGCCGAGATCGCCCGCTCGGAGATCAGCCCTGTCAGCGGGGTCCTCGCATCGCTCGCAATTCTTTTGATAGTGGTCGTGGCGCTCGCAGGACTCGGTATCGTGGTCGTCAACGCGCTCGCGGAAAGCTCATGGGGGACATTCGCGATCGGCATGACGATACCCATTGCTATTTTCATGGGGCTCTGGATGTTCAAGTTCAGAAAGGGGAAAACCGCGGAAGCTACTATAATAGGAGTAATACTCTTAACCCTGGCGGTGATCCTCGGTAAATTTATCCCGGAGTCTTCGCTCGCCCCATATTTTACATTCGACCGGCACACGCTGGTTGTCCTGATGGCAACCTACGGCTTCTTCGCATCGGTCCTCCCCGTGTGGTTCCTTCTCTCGCCGCGCGACTACTTGAGCTCTTTCATGAAGCTGGGGGTTGTGGCATTTCTCGCGCTCGGCGTAATCATCGTCGCACCGACACTGAAGATGCCCGCGTTCACAATGTACGTCTCCGGCGGCGGGCCGATTATTCCCGGAAAATTATTTCCCTATCTTTTCATAACGATCGCCTGCGGGGCAATATCGGGATTCCACGCGCTCGTCAGCTCCGGCACTTCACCCAAGATGGTCTCAAAAGAATCTGACATCAGGACGATAGGATTCACCGCGATGCTCTGCGAAGGTTTCGTGGGGGTCCTCGCGCTAATCGCGGCGACGAGCCTTTTCCCCCTAGACTATTTCTCGATCAATGTGCCGGCGGAAAAATTCGCGGCGATTGCCGGACAGCTTAAGATGATGGGATTCAATATCTCCAACCTCCCAGCGCTCTCGAAAGAAGTCGGGGAACAGCTTGCCGGGAGGACGGGAGGTGCGGTTTCGCTCGCGGTAGGGATGGCACAAATATTCTCGTCGATCCCCGGATTGAGAAACCTGATGGCATACTGGTACCATTTCGCGATTATGTTCGAAGCGCTTTTTATTTTGACGACGATCGATGCCGGGACGAGGATCGGAAGGTTCGTGCTCCAGGAGGCGCTGGGGAAAATATATAAACCGTTCGCAAAGGCGAGCTGGATGCCCGGAACGATATTAACAAGCGCGGTAATAGTTTTCGGATGGGCATACTTCATCTATACCGGTTCTATCGCGACAATATGGCCGATGTTCGGAACGGCGAACCAGCTCCTGGCAACGGTCGCCCTGGCGGTAGGGACCTCGTATATCATAAACCGCGGGAGGGCTAAGTACGCATGGGTCACTATCGTGCCGATGGTATTCGTCGGGGCGACGACATTGACAGCGGGGTGGATGAACATGGCAAACATTTATTACCCGATGATCTCAAAACCGGGAGCGGAACTGACCGGCTATCTGAACCTGAGCCTCACCGCGGTGATAATGGCGAGCGTTATCGTGATTCTCTTCGACGCGATTCCAAAGTGGTTCAAAACGGTCAAAGGGACGAGGCCTGTATTTGTTGAAGAGGCAGCGGGAAAATGAATCTAAGCACAGAGGGAAAAGCAAGAAGATGAGAAGATGAAGAAGTAAGAAGATTAGAAAAACACAAGTTCCCTGGCTCTTGTGGTTTGCTTAAAGAGATTGACCCGTCGCTCCGCCAGGCGGTGCTCCTCGCAATGACAAAATTGGTTTGAGAGAATGGGGTAGAAAAAGCAAAGACGAAGAAGACAGAAGCCAAGAAGATGAAGAAGTAAGAAGATTAGAAAAACAGATTTTCCATGTTTCTTGTGGCGGAACTTAAACACAGAGGCACTAGAAGAAATTGTAAATCTTCAATTGCCAATTTTCAATTTAAGAACGCGCACTCTTTTGCGGTATAACTCAGAGCTTCATCGACACGACCAGCGAGTAATTCCTTATCGGGGCGATGTTCCCGATCATCTCGACGTAGTAATACTCAAACGCGTTATTGACGACGAGGCTGACTTCCACCGGGTAACCGGCTGATGCCAGATCGACCCCCGCGCGCATGTCGGTTACATATGCCGGGACACGCTGGTCTCCGTCTTTGATGATTCCCAACTGTGCAAGCTGCTGATCGTAATTCTCGAACTTTGAAAGGTACCTGAAGTCAACGGACGCCCTTAAGATGGAATACGAAAAATCCGCGGAAGAGTAGAAAAGCTCACGGGAACGGTATTTCAAAATCGTATTCGCCGAAATATCCCTCGGATATATATAAGTGTAACTCGCTTTCAACACCAGGAAATCGGTTCCGGCATTGCTCGACGCGTCGATCTCGTATCCCTGCACGCGCGCCCTGGTGACATTTTCAAATTCTATTTGCCCGCTCGAAGTAAACTCGGGCTCGATCATATTCCAATAGTCGTTCTGGAAAATTGCCGCGTCAAGAAATCCGTATCTCGTGACGGGCATTCTTCCGCCGATCTCCTCCGACAAGCTCCTTTCAGGAAGTAGCGCGGGGTTCGGGACAATCGATATGCCTCCGGTTTGCGTGTCGGAATAAATCTCGCCTAGGCTCGGCGCGCGAAACCCGCTCCCGATGGAAGCCCTAAGCGAGGCAATATCCCGTGTCTCATCGCTTCTCCCGCCGACCGGATCTTCGACAAGATCATAAACGAGCCCGAGTTTCGGGTTGAACTGGTTGAACGCCTCCTTCCCTTCTATCTTCTCGTAATCGTAGCGCGCACCTATCGTGGTACGCAGCCTGTCGAATTTCCTCTCCCCCTGGAAGTAAACCGCGCCTGAATTACTCCGCTTCGTCGTAAACAGGTTCGAATTCATAAAGTCCGTTTCTCCTTCGGCGCCGAAAGTCAATATAGTCAGCGGATCGAGGTTCAACGTTCCCTGGAGTTCGAGATAGCCCAGGTTTGAAGTCGAAGTGTCTCCGACCCCGCTGGGGGTTTGTCCGAAATTGTCGTACCAGTAATTGAAATAATAACTTCCGCGAACAATATAGAGGAACTCGCTGCTTACGACGTTCGTGTATATCCCTGAAAGGTTTGCCCTGGTCGAATTCACAAACTCGCCCAGCGAGCTGCTATCGGGCTGAAGCGCGTGGTTCAGGTCCTCCCACCAGAGAAAACTTCCGCTCCTCTGCGTGAAGATATTCCCGAATACTTTTAGGGTTTGGTTCTCCCCGACCGTCCCCGCGGTCTTGACAAAGAAATTCAAGTTGTTGAAGCCGTCGTCTTCTATGTAGCCGTCGTCCTTTTTGTAAGCCAGCGAAGCCGTGAGGCCGAAATCTCCGAGCCCGATTTCACCCGACGCGAACGAATGGTCAATGGACCCTCCCTGGAAAAACCGTGACTTGCCCGACCACTGCCACTCGCTGTACCGCGGTTGTTCGTACAGCCCGCCGTAGAGCTTTACATTCGTCGAACTGACGTCGAGATTATTTTTTGTTATCACGTCGATGACTCCACCGAGCGCGTTGGATCCGTAAAGAGCCGAGCCCGCCCCCTTCACCACTTCCACATGATCGACATCCTCCATCGGAATAGATTCCCAATTAGCTCCTCCGGTATCGCCGGAGAGAAGCGGAATCCCGTCGATCAGGAGCATCACGCGGCTTCCAATCCCGCGGGCATAGCCGCTCGAACCACGGATGTTGACCTGGTCCTGGATAAAATTTACTCCCGGAACGTATCGCAGCGCGTCGTCCAGCGAAAGGTTGTTCCTTCTCTCGATCGCGTCCGAGCTTAAGAGGCTCATGCTCACCGGAACTTCCGACAAACTTTGTTCGCGCTTGCTCGCGGTCACAACAACCTGTTCGGTCTGGATAGGGAGAGGCTGCAGGAATATTTTAATCTTCTTCCGCGTCATGCCATCCGGGGAAAGGCTATCGCTGAATTCCCTGAACCCGATCATTGAGACAAAAATCCGGCAACCGCTTCCGGACAGTTTCACAAATGAGAAGGTGCCGTCGGGTTTTGTAAGGGTTCCCGACCTGAGCTGCTTCCGGCCCGCCTGCGACTGAACCACTACTGTCGCTCCCGGAACCGCGGACGAATCCTCGGCGGAGAGCACCACCCCGTCTAATCTGGATTGAGAGCTGCCTCTACTTTGAAGCAGCAATAACAGAAGTAGTGCCGGGAGTGGGAGGCGTGTTTTGGAAATCGACATCTATATTTATTCCGTTCAAGAATGTGTTTTCAGGAATTACAACGCTCTTCGGCGAACCGACGCCATGGGAATAACCGTAAGCGCCGACCGCTTTCCAATCGGAAAATGTATTCGGCCCGTATTCCATCGCGACGACCACGTATTGGAATGTAGAAGACGAGTCAAGATAAAACGAGTAGGACAGCGAGTCGCCGAAAAGATGAAGCCCGGCCGAGCCGATAGGGGGATAAACTTTTGCCTGACCCGACAAGACTTCGCCGATTATATTCTCCTGCGGATAATTAAAAAACGCCACCACACGAAGGTCATACACGCTGTCCGCCGGAGGATGGGGCCAGGGTGAAACGAAACGCACTGTGCCACCAAAGCCGGGTTGGACTGCCGGAGCCAGAGGAGGCTCAAGGCCGTGAGTACATCCTGAAAGGACCAATGCCAACAAGAATATACAACCGAATATGGTCTTCAGCACTAAATTCTAAATTCCGGATCGTGAATTGAGAATTCAAAATTCATAATTTCTAATTTTCTGTCTTTTTCGTAGTGAGCAATGTCCAGGGATACGAGATCATGTCATGCAGATATTCAGACTGCCATTTATAATTCGGATGGGCACTGAAAAATTTCGACGCGATGAAACTTTCCCCGCACGGGTGTCCCATGTGCGCCTCGAATTCCATCTTCCCTGCCATTTCGGCAGTCGTAACTTTCCCCTGCACAGCCCCTCCCGGTGTAAACGGCCTCCAACCCCATTCCCTTACTCCGAGTGAATCTCCGTCGGTGTGACCGCACAAGACGCACGCGTTATCCATTTCCTTTCCGCGGACCTGGTCGAAGTGATCACCTTCGAATTGTTCCGCGAGCTTCGCGTCGATCTTCCCTTTATATTCCTGCATCAGTTTTTCCCACCGCGCTTTCCTGTCGTTCATGGAGGTGTATATGTTGTCTGCTTTATAAGTGGTTTCTTCTTTGATCAGCTTTTCATCGCTCGGAAAGTTGGAGCCGACATAGTAACCGTCCTTTGTCCGCCAGAGTCTATGGTTCTTCAAACCGAGTTCGAGACGCGCTATCTCGTTCGTTTTCGTGTCACCGACAAGCCAGTCGTTCGCGTAGCCACCGTTGTTGCCCGTTGTCATGATCTTTACGAAATCATCGATACTATTGGAATATTGTTCCGCCTTACGAGCCCGCATGAATTCAGGAATCCCCTTCACATCAAAACCTCTGAACTGTGCGATCGTAGTCTCAGTGATAAGTATCCCCGCGCTGTTTTCAGCGAAATCGTCTCCACTGTGGATAAAACCCGGAAAAGTATCCATGAGGATCCGGTTCCCCTTTTGCGGAACAATGTCTTCAACTACATTCCACCTTTCACCGACGATGTAATCGATCCAGTTGTTATGTGCCATGACGATTTTACCGTCTGAAGTGTAGCTTCCCGTCGCGATGAACGCGCTGCAGCTTCCCGGCGCTTTGTCTATATCGGCTCCCTTAATTTTCTTTGCCCTCAGGGCAGGCAAATAATATTGTGCAAGTTCGATCCATCCGTTTAAAGCTGTGACGTCGATCCTGTCGTACTTCTTCCCGTGAGCACGAAGGCCCTCTGCAATTCCCGCGATTTCATCTTTGTATTCGTCCGTCAGCTTCGGCCAGAACATTTTTTCCGCGGCACTTCGGTAGAAGTCCCAATCCTTGCGGGTCGCATGTTTTAGATAGAATTTCATCGCCTTAAACGCATCGTCAATCTCAGGCGCGAGCAAATAACCGTGCTGGTAACCTATGTCGCCGGGAGAGCCTTCCACATGAATAAAGACCCATCCGGCTTTGTCTTCACGGTAAGCTTTGGAAAGTCTCGGATCTGAGCCGGCATACCCCGGTGTAAACCAGAACAAACAGATGCCGAACACTATATAATAAAATGTATATTTAATTTTCATGGTTTTTCTCCTCAATGAGAGGGCACATAGAGACAATGGCACAAAGTAAATCTTAATTTAATCTAATGAGCCAACTCGCCGCAAGCAGCGAGGGATACTGTCATGCCCGGGCACTTCAAAAACTGGCCGTGAATACAACGTCCAGCCATTCAAACTCTCATAATTCGCGAAACTTTCCTTCAACGGTGCCTTAGCGTTGTTTATTTTTTGGAGGAGGATTTCTGAATACGCTATCGGGGACTAACCACGCTCCGGGGAATCCATGAGCGGCAATGTAATTTGCAGCTTGAGTAGCGTCATACCTGGACCGAAAGTCGCCTGCGCGCACTTTGTAATTAGGTGAGTCGTAGACTATATAAATATTATAATCTGTCAAAACAGTGTCGGCGTTCGCTCTTTCGTTTATCGCTTCGGAAAGATCCTGAGTTGAACCGATCTGCACGCGAAAACCGGGAGTCGTATTGTAGTTCTCGCTCCCCACTATTATGTCCAGCGTATCCTTCTTCGCAGCAACTGTGTCCTTTACCGCGGCTGCAGTATCCATGCGAGCGTGCAGCGTGTCAACTCCGGGAGATAGAGTATCCTTAACTACGGTCACCGCACCTCCTGTTAAGCTTGTGTCATTCTGAAGATTCGCCGGGTTACTGGACGCTTGTCCGACAGCGATGTCTGAAAGGGATAAAATCAACGGTAAAAATAAAAGAGCTGTTTTCTTCTGTAATAAAATCATCGGTTTTCCACGGTTATCATTGGAAACTTACATGACTCTTAATGGACATAAAAAATTTAAATGCGTTGAAGCTCGTAAGCAAGTAAATAAGTGCGGTCGACTGACGCCGCATCTCAATAAAAAAAGAGGCGAACGGATTTCTCCGCCCGCCTCTAGGGTAGAAGGGTCGATAGGGACGACCTTACTTCAGCAAAAGCATCTTCTTGACCGCCGTGAAACTCGGCGTCGATAACCTGTAAAAATAGACTCCGCTCGGGAGAAGTTCACCGTGCTGGTTGCGTCCATCCCACATGACAATGTGCGCTCCGGGACCCATCTGGCCGTCAACGATAGTCGCAATTCTCTGACCTAGTATGTTGAATATCGTGACATTGACATGCTCGGGTTGCGCGATGTTGAACGCAATCTGAGTGGTCGGGTTGAATGGATTCGGGTAGTTCTGTTCAAGGGAATACGATGTCGGCTTTATCGGATTTGTGTGTACTCCCGCCGGCATCTCAGGCGATACTGTAAGATCGGAAGAGGAGGGGACCGGGTTCCCGTTCCCATCATAAGACGGACTGGAGCTGTTCGAGCTCGACGATCCGTAACCCATCACGTCAGCAGACAGGCTGTATGACCCCGGAGCAAGACCGGAGATTGTGTAACTCCCCGTACCGTCGGTTACACCGTAACCAAGTATATTTCCATTAACATCGGCGGCGTAAACGACAGCGCCGTTGACTCCCATTCTCGATGAGGAGTTTCTAACCGTACCGTTGATGGATACGTAACCGGAAATAGAATCCGGCAGAGGCATCACATATATATTAACCCCGCTTATGGCACTTCCGTTGACCTGCACCGCCGTCGCTTCTTTCCACTTCGTCGTAGGCCCTGTAAGGCTGTAGAATGAAGGGGCATAGCCGCCAAGAGGGAGCGCAAGAATCTTGTAATATCCGGGAGGCAAATTAGAAAATGTATAGGCTCCGGTGCTGTCCGCATCGCCAAAGTAGGTACCGATTACATGCATGTTTAGAGTATCGGGATAATCCCATACATCTCTGAATGCAATTACTCTTGCTCCAATGCCTGCCCCGCTCGTTGAATCGAGCACAGAACCACTGATCCAGCCGAGCGCTACCTGTGGAATGGGGTACAGCGTGAAATTAATATTAGTTGTGTCGCTTGTCAGGCCTAAGATATCTGCAGACAACAAGTTGAACTCGTTGTTTAAGAAAGTCCTGTGATATCCTTTTGCTTTTGCAAATACTACGTAGCGGCCTTCAGGGAGTGTATCTAAATATGCTCCATTACTATCAACGTAAGTCCTGAAGACATAAGGTGAATGAATATCATCTAAGACAAAATTATGGTTAATGTCTTTATCATGGATCGCATCTTCGAAGAAATCGCGGTAGTTCTCATCTGTTGACCATTCCTCCTGATCTTCTCTCGCTTCATTGAAAACAAATCCCGATCTCGCAAAGACAACCCATGCACCTTTGATTGCCGCACCGGTTGAGTCTGCTACTGTTCCTGATACCGTAAACTTCGGCAATAAATGAAACCGGTTCTCAAGTGCAAAATTTACAATGTGGGTCGAAGTGTCCAGAACTGTTATCAAACTGTCGTACCATGCAGGTAAATAGTTCTGATTCAACGGGGTCGCACGGATTCGATAATTTCCAAGATCAATATTATTGATCATATAGTGACCGGTGGAGTCAGTCTCCGTCTGGTAATTAAAGAATTCTATGAGATGTGCGGGTATGGAATGATGTACGGGTAATCCACCTCCAGCTTGATAAATATCGATTACTACCTGCTTAAGCGGATTTCCGACTGTATCTGTGACAATACCGGCAACTTTGCCATCGATTACCGCAACTTTGACTGCATAGTCCTGCCTCGCCTCGCCTCCCTCACTCGAAGTGACGACTATCTCCACCTCTTTCCAGCCCGTCGATTGAGGTATCCATGATATCAATCCGGAGGAGTCCATCGCCATCAAAGGCGGATGTTCACCCAAACTATAACGAAGTAGGGCAGAAGCTGAATCCGAAACCGCTGTGACCTGGTATGTGTAAAGCGAATCGACCGTGGCATCTAAAGAAGGAGTGGAAGTGATTGTGACTTTGTCTGTTTTGGGAGAGTACAACTGTCCCATGTAAATATCAGCGGGGTTGCTTGATATGGAATCCCCTGAAATGTCAAAAGCGCTTACCAAATACCGAAAGCCCTGATAGAAGTCGGGTGTTGAAATGGGAGGAACCCTGTCTTCATATTCAGTTCCAATCGTCGAATCAATCATCACGTAACCACTCACCTGTGGGATTGCTCTCCGAATCAAAGCTCTGTACACACGATAATAGGAAACCGTGAAATCAGATGGCGGTTGCCATGATAAATTTACAATTCCAGCACCCTGAGCAGCGGCACGAAGCGTGAACTCAGTCTCCGGCATTTGAGATCGTGCCGGTGCGGCCATCAGGATTACGCCCATCAATCCAACAAGACAAAAAGTAAATATTTTTCCGAACATACGGTTCCTCCTTATTTTGATAATGATCCCTCAATGAGCGTGCCATAAAACCACTTGAAATAGAAATGGGGATGGGGAATCTAGCGGTAGGAAATGAATACCCTGCAAAAGGTGCACATCTCTATGCAATGTATGCAAGCGGCAAACTCGACGGGATTTGAATAGCTGTCGAGTTTAAAATTTAGAAGTGAACCTGGAGATCGAGCCTCGCCGCCGCCCTGCTCGGAGAATAATTTATATCGAAATATGGAGGGAGATTTAGAAAACTATCGAGACCGGAGTATATGTAGATTAGAACGAATGCCGACGCCGAGTAAAATTCGGCCTTGTAATACGAGTTATAGGTCTTGTACCTTGAAGACGCCAACTCCGGCGTGCCGGCATTTAAGTAATTTGAGCGAGCATCTCTTCGAAAAAAATCAAAGGTAATAACAGATAAAGCCGTTATTGCTCCTGCACCCAAGAGGATGTGGCCTTTTACTTCTTCACCCTGGTAACTTTGTTCCCACCCGGGAAAAAGAATCGCCCTAAAAGTGGGACCGCCTCCCTCACGCCTCGAAGTGCTTCCTTCTAATGAGGCATCAGCCTTAGACCTTTTTCTTTCAAGTTCACCACTGAACTGGCCCTTCGCCGCATCGAAGACCTCGAGAATTTTGGGAGATGTCAGAACAGGATCAAGGGAAAAGGTCGAGTCAATTTCCAGAGCGTTCTTGAAATGGTCGACAGCCGCATCGTTTCTTCCCTGCGCGACCAAGGAGAAGGCAACGTACTTTTCAAATTGGATTCGCATCGAATCGGAAATATTTCTATCCTCGAGCATTCGACGCGCCTGCAGCTCTGCGGAAATGTATGATCCGCCATCAAATAGTGATTTAATCCCTGAGAGGGTCGTATCGATTTCCGTGGAATTTTGCGAAAAAGCCGGAATGGCGAACCAAAGGGACAGAAATAAGAGGCCGATGACCGACAAGCGCCTCTCCCGCATGCCGATAGGATTATCTACGCGGGAAAAATTAGCGCCATGTGCCATTATTTAATTAGAACCATTTTCCTGTAAATAATTCCGTTCTCGCCTTGCAACCTGTAAATATAAGCACCGCTCGGCAAATTCTCACCAGCAAATACAACCGAATAGTTCCCGCCTTTTAGTAATCCATCCACAAGGGTACTCACTCTTTGTCCCAACATGTTAAATACTTCGAGTCTAACTCTTGCATCAGGGAGAAGCACTTGAAATTCTATTGTAGTTGTCGGATTAAACGGGTTTGGATAATTCTGCGATAATGAAAAATCTTTAGGGTTTGCATTATCACTCTCGACAACCGAGGGCCTATCAAGCGCAAGGTGTGAGATTACTTCTACGGAAGGGACCGGAAATTGCCCTTCTTTGTAGTCGGGAGAGAATCCCCCGAAAATATATACTCTGCCATCTTCGCCGGTGTCCGCAATGAATCCCGCCCTTGGAAGACTCAATGAAATCTGTGCTTCAGATTCAGCCTCCGCCCCGAGTGTCTGAAAATCAAGTAAGTCTATATCTCCGTAATATCCATCGCTGGAAGTCGATCCATAACCGGAAATCGCAAAAACGGAATCGTTTTTAAGAATAACATCAAAGAACGCCCGGGGATTGGACCATGTCAGACCGATTTGAGTGGAGCCATTTGCCGGGTTATATCTTTCTATAAATCTATAGGGCCCAAGCTCACCAAGTCCTCCGATGATGTAAATATATTTTCCTATTTTCACTACGTGGTGGAAAGCGCGCGCCCAAATAAGAGTATCCGCCATGCTCCATAACCCGCTCGCGGGTGAGTAAACTTCAACGGTGTGATGAAGACCAAGTTCTCCTCCGCCGCCAAAAACAAGTATGCTGTCGCCATAAACCACTGCAGCGGCTCCTTTCCGACGATCAAGCATGCTCGGCGCGTAATGCCACTGGTTCTTAACCGGATCATAAACTTCTACGCTGTTCAATATTTTTCCATGGTTATCGACTCCTCCCATGACGTAAATCGAATCATCAAGCGCCACGGCAGTTGCGTATACTCGCGGCGTATCCAGTGAAGCAATAGTTGTATCCCAGGTTTCGGTGATAAAATCGAATGCATCTACTATTGAGGTCCCCTCGAGGCCCTCAAGTCCATCCTCACCCTGCATGCTTTGCACTTGAGGGGCCGCCCCGCCGATGAGGAAAAGCTTGTTTCCGATCTTGGCCGAACACATCCCAACTCTTGGATGCGGCATGTCGGGAGGAAGAGTATTCTGCGAAAACGCGGTATTATCAATGATTCCTGATAATCCAAACGTTAATATTATAATCGAACTCCACAATTTCATTTCTTACCAAGCCTTCATAATTCTGATAATATACGTCAATGATCGTGCCATTAGTTTTGCGTCTTTGCCTGAAAATTAAAATTAAGTCTCAAAGTGTCGCCGGGAACCACTTTTAAATTCTTGATGATATCCTGAAAAGCTGGATTGTGAATTCTCAATTTTCGGACACCCGCAGAAACAATGATTGGCTTGCTTAGCGGAGTGGTGTCCCTTTTCAGATCGTCGATATATATGTCACCCCAGGGCCCGACGGTGACAAAAACGTATCCAGCATCCTTCAAGAAATCCGCATCCACCGTTGAAAGATTTTTCGGCTCTACTTCTACTTCCTTAACGATCGGAACAAAGATCGGGTTAGTGAAGGTAAGAGAGTGCTCTCCGGAAGGGACCTTTATCGACCCGGCTATCGGTGTTCTGCCGACGTATTCACTATCAATGTTGACCTCCGCCCACGGGTTACAGGTAATCGATATATATCCGGAATCGGTGGACACCATCCCGCCGCCTGTTTTTTTTGCATCCGAGAGGGATACAACTCGGCTGAAAGAAGGTTTCCCAAGCGGATCCACCTTTCTCATTAGGCCCGGGCCGTTTCTATCTTCTCGCTTTTCGCTCTCAGGCGGCTTCGCTTCCGTTATCTGACGGGTGGATGTATCGACTGCGTTTACAGACACGGCATTTACGTTTCTCTCCATCGAGTTAATAACCAAATAAACAAAAAGCGATCCGAGTACCAGTATCGCCAGGACCGCAGCAAGTACGAGTCTGGTTTTCTTTTTCTTGACGGCAACATTTGGATTTATTTTTAAATCTTTACCTTCACCCGCAAACAAAGCTAAGGATTTGAGAGCTTCTTCGGCGGATGAGAACCTCTTGCCTTTGTCAGGAGCAAGGAGGCGCTTCAGAAATTCAAACATCGGGGTCGGAAACTTATCCGAAAATCTTTCTATCGATTGCAGCTGGAAATTTTGTATCCTGTTTATACATTCCGCGTAAGAATTCCCGAGAAGTATTCTTTCGGTGGTAAGAGTTTCGATCAGAGTAATTCCAAGTGAGAATAAATCCGTCCGTGCGTCGACGACTTCACCTCTTGCCTGTTCCGGAGACATGTATGCCGGAGTCCCGATCAGGCTTCCTTCCATTGTCAGCAATGGCGCATTGGATACAGCCGCAAGTCCGAAGTCGGTGACTTTTATGATTCCGCTTTGTGAAACAAGAATGTTTCCCGGTTTTATGTCCCTGTGAACAACACCTTTTCCATGAGCATATGAAAGTGCGCTCAAGACAGAAACCGCGACTTTTGTCATGAGTTCTTCAGAATGCCCTCCATCGAGAAGAATTTCCTCCAACGATTTTCCCTCGACAAACTCCATGACAATCGCCGGGGCGCCATCTACTTCGGTCAAATCATAAACCTGGACGATGTTCTCACATTGGAGAATCGCGCAGGCTTTTGCTTCCCGGGTGAACCTTGAAATTAAGTTTTTATCTCGAAGCAGATGTTTGTGAAGTACCTTGAGCAGGACTGTCCTGTCAAGGACAGTTTGGTGCGCCCTGTAAACGGTTGTGGTATCGCTTTCACTTATTTTTTCGAGAATCGAAAAACTACTTTGACTCATCGCCCCATTCCTTTATCCGGTATTGAAGCCATCGCAGAGAGACGCCGAGCTTCTCTGCCGTACGGGTTCTATTACCGCCGGTCTCGGCAAGGGTTTTTTCGACAAGCTTTCGTTCAAATTCATCCAGCGTCTGACCGCTTTGAAGGAGCTCCTCTTCTGAATATTGCTGGAGTTTCAGGTCTTCGTCGGTCAGTTCGGTATTCCTGGAAAGTACAACTCCGCGCTCGATGACATTTTGAAGCTCTCGGACATTACCGTACCAGGGGTGCCTGAGGAGACGAGCCATCGCGCTCGAACTGATACCGGTTACTTTTCTTCCGTGGGTTTCGCACGATTTTTTCACGAAGAAATTTGCCAGTACGGGAATATCCTCAGCCCGGTCCCGTAGAGGCGGAAGGTGGATCTCCACTATATTCAACCTGAAATATAAATCTTCCCTGAATTTTCCCTTTTTGATCTCTTCCGCAAGGTTCTTGTTGGCAGCGGAAATTATCCTTACGTCGATCTTAATGTTCTCCGAGTCGCCGAGTCTTCTTATTTCCCTTTCCTGCAGCACGCGAAGCATCTTCGCCTGTAACAAGATCGGGAGGTCTGCAACTTCATCCAGGAATAGCGTTCCGCCCTCCGCATATTCTAACAATCCTTTCTTATCTCCCTGTGCCCCTGTGAAGGAACCCTTCTTATATCCGAACAACTCGCTCTCCAGCAATTGTTCAGGAATCGCAGAACAGTTAATTGCCATGAAAGGCTTTTCGCGGCGCGACCCTTGTTCGTGTATCGCACGCGCAATTAATTCTTTACCTGTGCCGCTTTCGCCGGTAATCAAAACGGAAACATCGGTATCGACAACACGCTGAACCAAATCCAGAAGTGTTTTCCAAACCTTGCTTTTTCCGATAATGCCCGGAAAAAGATTCGAACTGTTTACCTGGTTCCTCAGCCGGGTGTTCTCGTTCCTCAAACTATCATAGCGCCTTGCGTTTTCGACCGCAACTGCGGCGAGATTTCCGAATACGGCAAGAAACTTCATCGTTTCTTCGTTGAACTTCCTGCGCGACTTCGTGCTGTCTAAATAAATTGCTCCCGTTGTTCTATCCTGCACGCGAAGAGGCACGCAAATTATTGAGAGTATTTGCTGGGCAATTATGCTCCGCGAAGCTTCAAACCTCTCATCGCTCAGGGCGTCGAAAGTCAGGACGGGTTCCCCGCTGATCAGGACTTTATTGATAACCGAGGACGACGCTGCGGACTCGTCCGCCTCTTTCTTGCTGTTGAAATTCTTATTTGCGACAACATGAACGCCAGCTTCCGCATCAACCATGAGAATATAACCGCGCTCCGCATCGAGATGCTCCATTGCAATCTCGAGGACTTTCTCGATCAGGTCCTGCTGGTTCAGGATTGAATTAATTTTCTGAGTTATCTCGTATAATACCGTGAAACTATCTCGTGCTTGTTCGGGCATAATTAATTTTACCTATTGTAAGGGCACAATGAATGATGCTTCTTTTGAGCGAGAGCTGTTTCCAAATTGATCGACCAACGCTACTGTCCAATAGTAGTCCCCTCCAGCCAGAGAATCCGGAAAATTGAAATCCGTAATTGAAGAGCTAAACCCGCCCTGAGACCATACCAGCGTTTGTGTGCCGCCGGCCAGACTCACAACCTGCAATTGGTATGTATAGTCGAATGAAACGACGGCGGGATTCCAATCAAACGTGGGAAAATGTGTCGTAAGGGTTGTATCAAAAGTCGGATGTGTTGGAGATGGCTCGGATTCTATTATTCGCGTGACATAAAATCCGGAACTCTGCCCGGCACCATTCTCATGGTCGATTGCAAAAACATCCAATTGTTTTCCGATAAGCCATTGAAGATCCTGATTCGGGAGCGAGTCGGCGTTGATACTGACCTGGTAATTGCTTCCGGCGGTGTGACTCATTCCAAAAGTCAGAGAATCAATCTTCACGTAAACTGTATCCACATCAAGAAATCCGTCAGGGTCAGCGACGTCGGCTGAAATTGCGGCGGTATATACTGGTCCGGCGTACCACTGATCTATTTTGCTTGTGACAACCTGAGCATTACTTATTTGAGGGAGCGCATCAATGTGAATTAGTGTATCCAGGCTCCCACCAACGGGCAGCGTTAACCTTAAGGTATCGCTGAGATACAATGATTTTGAAACAATGATTGAGACATTTCCGGAAGGGGCATTCGAAAAACTAAAGCTGCCGTCCGTCGCAGTCAGTTCTGTCGAAGTCGTCCCTTCTATGGTGACCAGTGCGCCTGAAATTCCCGCATATGGGAGGCCTAACGTCAGAATCTTTCCTGAAAGATTGCCGTCAGTCTTGCGATTTGGTGATGCCGGATCCAAAGGGTTATCATGCGGCGCATCTGGAGCGCAACCCGCGATAATTGTGGTAAGCAGACACAATACCAATAAAACACCTTTACGGTTCCTCATTCGCTCCTTCTACTATCGGATTAGTTTATTAATGAAAGCGGGGAAAATCAAGTATCGGGGTAAAATTCAGGGAGGGATTGGGTTATCTACAAATATTTCGGACTAATTCGGCGTTCGGGTGACCTCAAGCCGAGAGAAAAGCTGAGCGGGAAGGTACTAAGTGTTAAGTTTTTCCGTTCTGAATAACTTTGATGATTGAACTTGCTACTGAATTGAGGACTTCATCAGAATTATAGAAGCCGCTCTCAATCTTACCACGAATCTCGGAAAACTTATTTTGGGTCTGCGCATCATGGAGCCTTTTCGCTTCGGGAGAAAGGTCCACCTTGTCACTTACATTTTGTGCAGATTGTTTTTCTGAGAGATCCACTTTTTTCTTGACTTCTTTCGTGTTTTCGTAGCTTGTGATCGGATCAATCGGACTAATAGCCATAGCGTCCTCCTTGTATCTTGTAAGCGGCGATCCTTTTCGCGCCACTTATCTTGCCGAGTTCCTTCAGCAACGCGGATGATTTTGCCTTTATCGCGCTCAGCGTTTCCGAAAAATCCTCTTGCATATCTTTCATCAATAATTTCATCTCACCTTTTATATCGGAACTTGTTATCGGAACTTTAGCCTCGCTAAATGCTCTCAGCTCTTCAACCAGTGCCACGCGCTCCCCCGTAAGCCTCATGCATTCCGGAATATTACTCTCATTTGCGCTCTTTTTCATGGCGGCAGCATTTTTAGCCAGATTCCGGATTATTCTCAAAGCTTCCATATCGCTATTCATATCAAATTCTCCTCAGAAAACCATACCCGGGCTAAAATGCTGGGCTGAAATCGCCGCACATGCTGAAATCATAGCAAACCGGTCGAAGTCATATTGCTCCATATACTGGTGAGTGAGCTCTGTGTCTGGGTCAGTTGAATCAGTAATGATTCCTGGGCAGTGAATTGACTTCGCATTGCGTCAGCCTGAATGTTAATACCCGATTGCAATGAGTTTATCATATCATTCATCGAACTAATCTGGTCCTGGGCGCCGTTTATCTGTTGATCAATTATTCCGCCGGTAGTTGAATAAGACTTCACAAGCTTATCCAGCTGGACGGCGATACCTGAAGAAGAATTAAACAGATCCGTTATAGCAGCCGGGTTAGAGTTGATCGCATCGGTTAGAGTTGACTGATCACTTATCGACAAGGTACCGTCGTTATTCAATTTTATCCCGATACCGCTCAAGGAATTCGGATTGCCTGACTTTGCAGAGTTTACCGGACCCATTAGAACATTTTGTATTTGCAGCTGTAAATTCATAAATGTCACATCGCCGGCAAGCGCACCACGAGTCACAGTCGTTCCGGACGAATCACTAGACGAGCTGGTCGATGAGTTGCTCGTGCTCGTAGACGTCGTATCCTGTGTGTTCTGAGTAATGGAGGTGATCACAGTATTGTAAGAATTTATGAAATTCTGAATGCTTGACTGGATTGAGCTTGTGGCTGGCGCGATGGTCAGAGTAACCGGATTGTCCGTTTGCTGTTGAATCCCCTCGAGGTTCATAGTAACCCCGGTCAGCACGTCAGAGATGGTGTTCGAGCTGCGCACAATCGGAATTCCATCAAGAGTAAAATTAGCGTCGAGTGAATTGACCGAACTGGTGACGAACCCGGCCCCGGTAGACGTTGAAGCAGTCCTTCCGCTTATGACGCTGCTTGACCAGCCAAGGCTTTGTGCCAGATTTCCGGTCTTATCGGATATGCTAATTGAATTTGCAGAGCCGCTGTCATTGCTGGCAAAGACGAGCCTAGCTGTTGAACTCGTATCATTCACAACATTTGCATTAATCCCTAAGTCGGCGTTATTCACCGCCGTCGCAATATTTGCCATTACAGTAGCGTTAGTGTCACCCGCATTCACATGAACACTTATATCGGTCGCCTTCCCACCTCCTGTTGCCACCGAAAACGTGAATGTACCGGCGCCGGTGGCGGTTGAGATATTCATTCCGGATTGGGAAAGCTGAGTTGAAACAAGAGAATCATACTTTGCCAACTGTGTAACAAGCAAACTATGTGTCCCCGATGCTGCGGTGTTCGTAGCTGTTGCGGAGACAATTGTCGGGTCAGATGCCGTCGCCGTTTTTGCAGCAAGTGGGGAGAGCGTCCCGACAGAGGCAAGACTGCTAGCCTGTGATTCCAGGCTTGTCAGATTTGATTTTATTTGGTTGTAGATCGTAACCTGGGAACTAATAGTTGATTGCTGCGACTGCAGATTATAAACCGGCTGACTTATGGAAGTAACATATTCAGAGACCAGCTGGTCTATCGAAGAACTGGATGAAGAATTTGTATTCAGTACCGCAGACGAGGAAGACATTTATTACTCCCTGATTAAGACAACTTGAAAGCTTTTGCCCATGCTGAACGAAGCCCACCGATCAGTTTCGCAATCTCATCGAAATTTTCTTTTCTTGCCTGGTCCTGACAGTACCTATATATCCTAAAAAAACCGAGCGCAGCATCTTTATAATCAAAATTAAGAGCGGCAATAAGCTGAGTCAATCCGGCGTTTACTTTAGATAGATCACGTCTCTTACTGTTGACGATGACGTAGTCATACACTTTCAGTATCATTTGCACCGGAGTAAGACCCATGATTTCACTCTTTTTATATCGGTCAAACGCGTTCTTGGTCTTATACGTTGCAGTTTCCATGGCTCCACCTTAGTTAAAGAGAGAACGCACTCCGCCTGTTTGGAGGAGTGCGTTTCCCAGATTGATTACTGGAACAACCTCAGTATTCCACTCGGTGTGGAGTTTGCCTGCGCCAACTGCACAGTTGCAGTTTGCTGCAGTATCTGAAGCTTCGTCGCATCAACTTGCACCGCAGCTACGTCAGCGTCCATTATTCCGCTTGTCGCCGCATCTACGTTTGTGATTGACGTGTTGAGAACCTCAGACTTGAAGCTCAAACGAGATTCAAGGGAGCCAACATACTGTAACACTGTGGAAACCTTGTCGATTGCACTGTCAACGCTCGAAAGCGCCGAGGCAACATTACTCGTGCTTATGCTGCTTAATCCTAGCGAAGCCGAATCGACGGCTGTCGAAATACTGACCGACAGGGTATCCCCGCTGTCAGCACCGACCTGGAAGGACTCGCCAGTAAAGCTGGCGTCGATCAACGCTTTGCCGTTGAACTTCGTCTGGCTGATCGTCTGCCCTATTTCGTTCATGTAGTCATTGACCTGGGTAGCGATAGCCTGAAGTTCATCGGAGCCTAAGCCTGCATTTCCGGCCTCCGTGACCAACGTCTTCACGTTGACCAGAATGTTGTTGATTGCCTGAAGTCCGCCCTCTGCTGTCGCAAGAACGCTTTGAGCATCGCCAACGTTCGTCAGTGCCTGACTCAATCCGGCAGAACGAGCTTGTAACTTCGTGCCGATGGTGTATCCGGCAGGATCGTCTCCTGCACTGTTAATACGCTTACCGGTCGCAAGTTCAAGCTGATCGGATTGAAGTTGTTGATTAATTGAGTTTAACGCGTTATACGCGTTCATAGCGCCAACGTTAGTCGCTATGCGAAAACCATCAGATGATGCCATTGTAAATTACCTCCATGTTATACTATTCGCGGCGTCCTTGCCGCTGGTGGAGTTAATGAAAGCAGGCTACCGCCGGTGCTCCACTCACCACCGGGCCTTTACTTAATAATATCGGAAGTCATTCGGTGAACTTTAGACATTAGGCGAAAAAGTTAATCGAAAAAGGAACCTACCCATTGACAGCCAAATGGATTGTACAATGGAAATTATGATCGAATAAAACGAAGATTAGATAGACCGCAGATTTAGCTTTTATATGCCCAACACATCCCGACAAGCTTTAAGCAAATGTTCGAGCTGATTCCCCAATTTGATATTGGGATCATGATCCTTCTGAATCCCGAGAAGGATTCCATAACCTTCCATCACCATGTTTAAAGATAAATATGCGACTGCGAGAACATATTTTGAAATCGTATTTGCGGGATTGTATTCCAGGCTTTTCCTGGCAAATTCAATTGCCGACCTGTTATCGTCCATTTCGACGGCAAGCTGGGAAAGCTTCATAAATAATTTGGCCAACACTGAGTCGGACATGAAGGAATAATTCATATCCAGAATCTTCTGCAGTTCCGCGTACGCTTCCTTACGCTTGCCAACGGTCATCAACGTCGCCCCGATCTGATAGCTTAAATACGGATCGTTAGGAGATTTCAACGCCGCTTCTCGAAGAATATTCAGATTCCTTTCACCCCTGTTCTCTCGCCCCTGGACTATCTTGTTTGCATATCCATGATGAAGTATGACCAAATTCGATTCGATAATTTTTCCGCCGGTTTTCTCAATTGCCGGTCTGATCTGTTCATGAATCGGCATCGAATAACGAAATTCTTTCCTGTTCCTGAACAACCGCAGGATTCTTATATCGTCGTAACTGAGAATATCCCCTTCGGGCATTTCGCTTCTGACAGTTATTTCGAACCCAACCGCATTCGACGACCCTATAAGTGCCGGAATTTTCCCACGCGTTTCTTCGACCAATTCCTCATCCGCGTCAAGGACCAGGATCCAATCTCCTGAGGCACTCTCCAAAGAAACGTTCCTCGCTTCCGCAAAATCGTTATGCCAGGTATGTTCAATGACTTTTGCCCCAAACCGATTCGCGACGTCCTTTGTAGAATCTGTTGAACCTGTATCTACGATTACAATTTCATCGGCAACCTGCCGCACGCTTTTGAGACAAACGGGAAGAAGTTCCTCTTCGTTCTTAACGATCATACACAACGTAAGTCTCGGCATTATTGAATTCTTTTTCGGGTCGTTAAAGAAAACTCAAGCTTTGTGTAAGACAGAATTGGACACGAAAGATCTTCCGACTATTTCTTGACGAGACTTCTCACGGTCTCTTCGTTCATGGGCCGCAGCATTATGTGGTCGACCCCGTTAGATTTCTCTTCGCCTTCGCGATTTGTCAGAAGAATCGTGATGCACTCAGGCTGGGCTTTCTTAATCTGCTGGCAAAGCTCAATCCCGTTTATCGACGGAAGACTCAGATCAATGAAGGCGGCCCCAAATTTCTCCGATTCGAAAATTTTTGCGGCTTCGACCGCATCGCGGGCAACTTTCAGATGTGAAAAGATATGTAGAAGACTTTGTGACTCTTCTTCAAGCAATGCACGATCATCTTCAACTAAAATTGCGCTCTCTTCTTTTGGAGACGATGTGTTTTTGATCTCGCAAACGTCCATGGTAAATTCATTGCCGATTGTCCTTATATCGATTTGATATCCCATACGTTCGATTTTGTTCACCAGTGTATTAATGCTTTCGTTTCTCTTTACTTTATCTTCATGTAAAACCACGCCTTCTTTCACGGCGAGCCTGATGTTGATATGTTTCCCTTTTCCGGACGCAAGCTCGTTCGGGCTCGGCTGCGCGGTCATCATCAGCGCTTCGCAGTCTGGAGCTTCGGAAGTAATAATAAAATTAACAAAAAGATCCTTAATCAATTCGGAAATTGAAAACTCCGCCCTAAATTCAGTCAACACCGAGATATCGAAACTCCGGATCCTCTTTCCGGCATCTGCATGTTCCATTACCCCTTCTCTGATTTTTTCAAATATTGCATCCTGGTTTACGTATGAACTGTCGAGATCTATTGACAATTCTTTTGAAGCGGAGGCAAGCCGTATCTTAATCTCCTGGATTATCTTCTCATCGCCCTGAACGAACGCAAGCCTCGAGAGTACTCCATCGATCTCAATCCGCGCATTTCTCAATGAAGCCGGGATCTTATCCACTGAATCGCGCAGACTCGACAAATCGGATTGTGCTCTGTCAAGTTTGTTCTGCAAACCGACAGATTCGCTTTGAGCTGCTGGTAATTTCAGCGCAAGGAGGCTTCTGAGCTTGTCAATCGCGAGATCCACCATCATCCGGGAGAATGAGTCAATGGAAGTTCTTATTTTTATAATCCCGATGCCAAAACTTAAAAAGTTAGCTTCGTAAACTGCGTGCCCCTCTTCTTCCTTTCGAACAGCCTCCAATGGCTTCGCTGGACTTTCGGGATTCGCTTCTGCCGTTATTAAAACCGTAGAATCTTTATTTCGTTGGATGAGGGAATCTCCAAGTATTTTGATAACATCCTGAGGATTGGCTCCCCGGGAAAGTCCGGTTATGAAATCATATACCGATTTTGATTCATCAGAAAGATTGGAGGCGACTTTTGCATGAGTCTCCGTTGCCCTTTTCGATTCGAGCAAGTCCAGCGCAATAGATGAAACCGCGTTCAACTCTGATGGCGCGGGAGGAATTCCAATAAACTTGAACATCAACGCTAATTTCTGCTGGCGCGATTTGAGAACAAAATAAATCCCTTCCGAAGAAATCATCTCATTTCCTTTGACAAGGGAAAGATCTGATATAAGCTGAGGCGCCGGTACCATTAAGCCAAACTTAATGCCTGGGATTGGAACGGAGTTCGGCAAGTTTCCATTGGCGGCCGATAACGTAAGAGCCGGCCCGTCAATGAAATAAACTCCAATCGAGTCAGCTCCGAAAACTTGCTTAAGAAGATCCACGGCCCTCCTGGATATTTCGTTGAAACTTCCATCGCTTATACCCGTTAAGCCGACGAGTGCCCTCGTGACTTTTCCGCTTTCTTCAAATTTTCTCTGCGCGGATGAGCGCGTGTGTATATCGACGGCTGTGGATGATGCGACTTCCAGCACCTTACTTATCTCGTCCACAACTTGCCGTTCAATTATTTCCTTACGACCTGATGATCCCGAGATCGAGGAGTCTGACTGAAATTCTTCGGCCAGCGCTACGGAAGCAAAGCCGCGAGCATCTCCTACAGATGTACTTTCTATAGCGAGCATCGAAGCTCCCGATGAAATAATATTTAAGAAAGTCGTGTCCGGCAGTTCGATCTTTGAAAATTTTCCCCCGTGCTCCACAAAAGACATGTCGGATGGGCTTAAACTCAACGACAGCGACGGTTCAATTTTCCCGGTTGAAACTGTCAGCAGGTAAACGTCGGCACTTTCCCTCGCAGCATATAGAATTCCCGCGCAAATTAATTTGGGCGAATAATCATTGCCAAGTGTCTCTTTAAGATTGGTCAGGATGTCTTCGTATCGGTCCGAGGTAGCAAGTTCTTTCAAGAGATCGTGACGCAGCTTGAGCCTGTTTATTTCCGCACGCTGCGCGATTTCTTCAGTAACTGTCCTGAAATGAAATACAGTTGAATTATTTAGAGTCGCATTTTCTATTCTGAAAAATTTTCCATCCAGCTTCACCGCGCTGCTGCGGTCCATGGCACCGATACCGGTAAAAAGAGAGTCGACATTCAGAGCCTCATCCAACTTTATGTCAAGCTTATTTCTTGCAGCGAGATTTGCAGCCGACACCATGCCGTTTTCCAGAACAAATATCGGCTCTTCAGAGAAAAACTCTATAGAATTTGCGAGTAGGTTCTGGGTATTCCGCAGATGTTGCTTGAGGTTTTCCTGTTCGGTGATGTCTTCTATGAAAATAAAGACGGAGCTTTCTACCGGCGAGAAACAAACGTTTAAAGATTTACGGTCGGTGGTACGACAGGTTCGTTTGACTTCGTTATTTGATTGGAGTTCGGATTTAATTGAATCCGGATACTCGCTCAGATAGCGCAAGAATGCATCGAAGCCTTTATCCAGCGCCAGAAAATCTTTTAACAGCGTTCCGAAAAGATCGTTCCATTCGACAATCTTGTTCTCTCTAACCCTGGCCACAGGTAAAATCCCGTTGAATAATTTCCCCGATTCATTTGAAAATCTCCTGATATCATTTTCGGCTTTCTTAAGTTCCGAGACATCATTAAAGGCAAAATAACGGTAACCCCCGCTCTCCCATTGCGATCCGGCAAATGTCCGCCCATCCGAGACTCTCATTTCAAAAGCCGCTTCCGACGTAGAAAGTGCGGGAACTTTATTACGGGATGAAAATTCATTGAGCGACTCCCCCTCGGCGATCGAAAAGTTTTGCCTGGCTGACTCGCTCGCAGATTCGATTTTGCCATCAAGGACAGCTATAACGGGCAGGAGCGAATTTCTTACAATATCCGCCGAATGTTTTCTCTCTTCGCCAACAAGTTTATCCGCAAATTCACTTTCCTTGCGAAGCCCATCGATAGTTCTTTCAAGTTCGACTCTAAGATTTACGCCGGCAGTTTCGTCAAGTAGATACACCACAACTTGGTTCTTCTCAGTTATAGCAATTATCCTGGCCTTGAAATGTTTTTCGGAGACCACGAGAGGAAAAATGCTATCTTTTTCTATCTTGAGGTTAAGTAAAATCTCGACGAATTTCTGCCGATCTTCCTCGTCTATTATTATGGAGAAGGGCTGACCTATCGCTTCGACCTTTTCACCGAATAGGCCTTTTAGTGCCTGGTTGGCTTCAACGACAATACCGCTTTCATCGAGGACAGCTGCAGGAATCGGCATATCGTCATACAGACGAACATGAGTCCCCTCTTTTTCGAGAAACTCGTTCTTCATGCGGATAAATTGTTCGTCAAACTTCTTTTCAAAATCTGCAAGTTTCTTCTTTAAATTCGAAAGATAGACCGCATAATTGAGGAGCGAGCCGAACTGTCCGATATAGCTTCGGACATCGTGGATTCTTGCCGGCAAAAGCAATACCATCAAATAATCCCCCGACTCCGTTTTGACCGACGTTGTCGAAATCAAATTCAACTTAAGCTCGTTTTGAATTTTCCTGCAAGCAGCGGAAGTTGCTAAATCCCCGATCAGTGGAAACGGATCTTCGAATTCATTGTACCCCGATGCGAACACTTTTACCCTACCTCCACGCAGCGGGATGGCGTTAACATCCAGCTTGAGCCCGAGTTTCACAAAAAGACTTGAGATGCGATCCAGGTCATTCGCTGCATAGCGAATCAACCCGGCCGATTCACCGTTGCGCCTGAAGATGAATACACTGCCATCGAAAGTCTCCATAATTCCATTTGCAATCGCGGAGAATGATTTATCCAATTCATCCGCCGCTATGATCTCCGACAGGGTAGAGAAGAATATTTTTCTGAATTTTTCCGCAAACGGGTCGTCCATACTCTGACGGGAAATAGATTTGCGCCTGGAGTTCAATCGCCGGTAAAAGAGGAGAGCGATCGCGGCACCGAAGAGAAGAACTATTAGAAAATCCAGTATGAAAAAATCGCTCATTGTTTTGGAAGAGTGAAGTAGAAGGTTGCCCCTTTCCCTTTGCCCGCAGATTCGACCCAAACGGTACCGCCGCTTATCTCGACGATCTTTTTGACGAATGCAAGCCCCAATCCGCTTCCCTCGACCTTTTCGGTATCGCTCGTCTTTACTCTCTGGAAAATTGCGAATATCCTTTCATGAAACTCTTGTGGGATGCCAATGCCGTTGTCACGAACGAAAAATAGAAAGTGATCCCCTTTGTCCTGCGCTCCGACCGTGATCTGCGGCGCCGGCTGGTCACCCATATATTTGATTGCGTTGTCGAATAGATTCGTGAACACTCTTTCTATATAGCGAGTGACAATATAAAGTTTTGGGAAATCCCCCTGCAGCTCTACTTTTATTTTCTTTTCCGCCATTCTTATTGAAAGATCTTTCAGAACACGGTTGACCATTTCGCCAATGTCAATTTCCTCAAGAACCGCCTCAACACTTCCGACCCTTGCCAGATCAAGGAGGTCGTTTACAAGAGAATGCAATCTCGCGGACGAAGCAAGGATCGCTTCGATCAAAACTTCCTGTTCGACTTCCAGTTCGCCGCTGCGCTTGAGCTCTCTTGCAAATCCTTCAATAACAAGGATCGGCGATTTGAGGTCGTGCGTAATCGCATAAGTAAATTGCTGCAGCTCGTGGTTTTTACTTTCGAGCAAACGAGTCTTCTGAATAGTTTCCTCATGCAACCGGGAATTTTCTATTGCAGCCCCGATGACGGTGCCGATTCCTTCCATGATCTCGCGCTGTGTATCTTCAAGAGCCTTCTCGACTTCACTGAACAGGGCCCCGACACCGACCGCCTTCCCTTTAGCCTTGAGAGGAAAAATCACAACCGAATCAAAAGCAGATTTGTCCAGCGAATGCGGCAATCCTTCAAAATGCTTGCTTCGATTAAGTGACTCGACGATGTCAGATTTCAAAACTCTCCCAAAGACCGTCGAAGCAATCTCCGAACCGTGGACTTCTGTAAGGAAGTCCTCATTGAGGTTTGCACTCGCTGCCACAAAAATCCTTTTGCCGCTTTTGTCAGGCAAGAGGATCGCGCCCGCATCGCCGTTAAAGATGTCCATCGTTTGTCTGACAGAGTATTCAAGCACTTCTCTAAAATCAATTGTACGATTTAGAAGAGTGGCGATTCTATTTATCGCACTGAGCTGGAGGTTTCTTTGAGTAAGGGTTTCTTCAAGTTTTCGGCGGCTGGTAACATCCATAAGAATGCCGAGCGTACCACTGAGAATATTATCGTCCCCGAATATAGGAGAAACGGAGATCTGGACGTAAGCCTCCTGGCCATCTGGACGTTTTAAAAGGAACTCGTGTGAATCGACAGGATGCTCTGTTGCAATCGTTTGATTGAACGGCAGGAGCGGTGCTTGAACCGGCCTCTTCGTATTTGGATCGCAGAGTCCGCGAAGCAGGTGAGAGGAGTTCTTATGAATATTCACTTCCTTGCTGACACCGAAAATCCTCTCGGAAGCTCTGTTCATTACGACGATTTCTCCGAACCTGTTGGTGACGACCATACCCTCGCCGATTCCCTCAAATAGCCTCAACAGATCTTCGGAGATGATCAGGTTACTATTTTTTGTTTCCACGTTCATTTTGAGTCCAAAGGATCCTGCGGAGAGGACTCCTTCAATGCTTTGAAGTTAAATCCCTCTTGCATCAGTTACAACCACTCAAATGGAAGATGCTGAATGGAGGAAGTATCTTGCAGTTGAAGATCGTCGAATTTATATTAAAACACTTATTGAAGTAATTTTCCTTGATAATTTGGGGCTGTAGCTCAGCTGGGAGAGCGCGTGAATGGCATTCACGAGGTCGAGGGTTCGATCCCCTTCAGCTCCACAAAGAAAAAGCTTTTCAGAATCCACCTTCCTATTCCGTTTGATTTTCTACTGTACAATAATTCTTACCGATTTTGTACTGTAATCCTTCAGTCTAAAAGGAATGGAGGTAATCATGTCCTTATTAAAGCGTGAGGGAAAATTTCGCACTAACCTTTTCAAGGATTCAATCCCTAGCAGCTACTCTTCGTCAAGAAAATGGTGAGGGCGAGTGTTCCGGTTTGGGCTATGTCAAACAAAGAAGAACCAGGAAAGATACTTGAAATCTAAACTTCTCAGCGCTCTATTGATTATCTTACTGACGATTATACTATTTTAACATAGCAACGAATTACTATTGAAAAAATATTTAGACTTAGCCTGTTACTCGGTGATTGGGATTCTGATACTAATTGCCTTCCCCAAATGGGTCGTAGACGACTTCTTTATCGTGGCGAGGTATGCAGATAATTTTCGTCAACATGGTCAACTTGTATGGAATCTCAATGAATATTTTCAGGGTTACACGGGGTCATTACTTCTATTCGTTTTGGTTGTGTCACCTTTCGGGTATGTTTTGACCACCCATATGATTGGTGTCGCATCTTATTTTCTCGGTATGGGGAGTCTCTATGGAATGTTTTCTGATAGATATTTGAGGGGATACTCCGTAATCTCTTGGCTTGCAGCTCCTGCTCTGCTTACCCACGTTTTTTCCGGTTTAGAGAGTCTCCTTTTTATCTCTCTCTGCCTTTTCTGTGGCCTAGCATGGCTAAGACAAAAGAATTGGTTACTGCTGGTGGGATTGATAATGGCTAGTCTGTGCAGGCCCGAAGGCGTGCCGTTCAGCGCAGTCATGATCTACCTCATGAAAGAGAGAGAGGATTGACGCGATTCATGGTCGGTTCAAGCGGGAAAACAAAAAAGGGACTAGGAATCAGTAAGAGCCAGAAACGATCTTACTGCCGCGAACCGTTTTTAACTCGCAAGAAAAATCAACTTTTTTGTTCGCGTTCATGTTTTAATGCTTCAAGACATGAAACAAAACAACAATTGCACGATGGGAGTGAAGCTGTGCGCGGTAAGTTGAAAAGCCCTTATACAGTGACTACGATGAGGATTCCCGTTCATGACTAAGCCCCGCCTCATCCTTCTGTATCTTTCTTCAATGGCAATCTATTTCGGGTGGCAACAATACTACTACGGAAATTTTTTACCAAATAGTTTTTATCGTAAGAGTCCGATGTCGCGCCAATTCATCACTAACTTGAACGACTTTCTGGCGTTTGCGGGAATATACCTGTTGGTTCCGGTCGGATTGATTGTTTATCTATCTATGAAAAGGGGCAAAACGAATATTCCAATAAAAGTAAGAGCCGGACTCAAGTCCATTCTTCCGCTCGTGCTATTATTTGTCTTTGAGGTCATTTACTATTTGCAATGTCGACTAGAGAACGGATATTCGTTCCGATACTTTTTCAATTGTTACCCGCTGGTGTGGATTGTGTTGGCGGTGATGAATAAAGAAAGAAATGAGAAATGAAACATTCCCCCGGCAATTATAAGTTTGTTAACAAACCAGAGGCGAACGAAAAAGTGGCAGCATGGGGCATCAGCTGGACGTATGATTATTTAAAATACAAGGAATTGATCGGATATTTTAATGCGTCCGCTCAGGTAAGTGCACCACGACCACCAATGTGCCCAAATCTGGATTTTGATGGAGGGGGTTGCGGTTATTATGTAGAGAAGAAGCCATGACTAAATCTCATCTTATAATCACATTAATCGTTCTTCAACTGATCCTCTTTGCCTATGGACTTCCAAGGGAACTCGATTACGTCCACGACTCTCAGAGAGCCGAAAAGATGTACGTAGCAACCGCAACGTATATCAACGCTCACTATCCTTCCAATAGCCGTCTCTGCATTACCGATGCTGGAATAATTCCTTTTTACACTCACATGGTTTCAATGGACTTCAACGGGCTCATGGACAGTAATTTGACCATGTACGAGTACGAGTTTAAGGACTGGAGCACCCTTCAATATCGAACCGAAAGGATAGCCGAACACCGAATCAATTATTTCTTTGATTGGAATCCAGATGTGTTTGTTCTTGGTGCCGGTGACTCAGTTATCCCCCAATGGTACATCGATCGACTATTGTTTAGTGATCCGAGAATGAAATACTATTACGGACCCGTTGAAAGAATTTCGTATGAACGGGAATATTACGGCCATGGAGAGAGAACACAATATTCAGAATTCATTTTTGAGAGAATCAAAAATTAGAAATACTTCTCCTATGCTTCTTTGCTTTCCATGTTTCGTCCATGCCCATTGTCCCTTGTGCAATCAGTCTCTAAAGGGGCTACAAGGGATATTCGAGAAGGATAGAAAAACCAAGTTAGGTAAAGGGAAGAAATGACATGAAAGCTATATTTTCAGAAGTCTACAAATCTCGATACGAAATCCAAAACGATAGCGGTTAAAAGATAACTGTTATTTTGCGTCGCTATCAAAACGAAAGACATTCTTCTTTGTTGACCACAATGTCTAGTATTTATTTCTTGCCGTAAAGATTGACGCTGGTTGAATCATCTTTTCTCGGAGGCAACCATTTTGCCCCTAAATCGACTTTACCGCTCCATGATGCTTAATTCACAGCGCTTTGGCTATCGACTTCCCAAGGAGCATCAATTATGTTCTTGTATCGTGAAACTCTTAGAAGTGCCAATTTCAGAGGAAGGTTCTCGGGAAAGTCCGAGTAGCCTTAACCAAAGACAGGCACAACACGAAAGCTTAACTCCTTGGGCTTCTACTATTTTAACTCCTCAGATTGAATTAGTTACCGTACCAAATCAAGAAACATCCTCAAGACGAAACAGAATTGGATTATGTCGCGTGAATGGCATTCACGAGGTCGAGGGTTCGATCCCCTTCAGCTCCACAAAAATAAAGCCTGCCGCATTCCTCCTTTCAATTCATTGGATTTCCAACTTTGCAATTTACCGTATGGCAATTTTTATCGCTTCTGCACCACGATGTCCAATCTGCCGGGATATGCCCTTCGTAAACATCCTGACTTGAGATTCAGGATTGCTATCCGCCCTGCCAGACACAGTGACGGCTTACATTTTCACATCCTTCGCCGCCGCACAGCGTCAAACGCGCTTCGGCGTTGAGTTCCGATTACAGTTATTAAAGAAGTCTTAAGAGACCGTGGCATTTCGTCAACCATGATTTACAGCTATAAGAGAAATGAAGATTTAGCGAATGCCGTAAAGATGCTTGAACGCGGACACATAAGGGTACGATGGAATTAAACCCGCTCAAGTAAGGCGAGGTTGTTTTCAACTTCACGATACCTTAACTTTTTAAGACAAAGCGTGCTCATAAACTGTTAAATAGGGACTTTTGTTTGCAGGGAACACTAATGAATGCGTCTGAGCGGAAGAGACCTCTTATTGCAATAAGCGATGATGACACAACCATTCTCTTCATGCTGGCAAGTGAACTTGAGGCGGAAGGATATGAAGTTATCTCCTTTGAAGACAAACGAAAGCTATTAAAAAGATTGAGTTTGATTATGCCGGACGTGGTAATTACGGACATTGTCGATCCCCGGTTGAACGGATTTGAATTCATTAGACAGGTTAAAGAAAACCCTCTTACAAAGCACATTCCGATAATAGCGATATCCGGCTCAGTGGAAGTTCCCCGCAAGCGTGAGATGTATAAACTTGGCGCATGTGACTTCGTACCCAAGCCTTTTAAATTAAGCAGAATTCTTAATTCGCTGCGTCGGGTCCTCAAACAAAGCCCCGGCCCTTCAGGGAAAGCCGGGGATAATTGATTTGCTGATAACCTCCATGGTACACATGGAGTTTTTGTTGTCCATCTTGCTCGTTGCCACATTTTTCGTGGGAGCCAGTTAAATATAGCCGGAGGAATAACTCGTGAATATGTCCGAGAGTTTCTTCAGACTCCTCCCGCTCCCGAAACAAACGCGTCGATTTGACAAAAGAAAAAGAAATATAGAATTGGAGAGGAAACGCATGAATAATTTTCAACTCGAGTCAGGAAAGATGATAACTGAAATGGAAAATCACGCGAGAAAACTGGGAGTGAAAGGAGTGATACTAGTGGCAAGCATGGATGGAACAGGCTTTTCATGGGTGTCTCAAATGAAAGCCGTGGATGCTATTAAAGTAATTCCTGAAAACCCTGAACGGGGTGAATATCCTGGTTATAACTTTATCGGGATTGCATATTCTAAAGCGGCAGAAATGGCTGATACTAAATTGAACAGTGGAAGCAATTCAAGGCAGTCTTATCAAGGCGAGTTCGGGTACCGGGGAGGTGTGATAAAAAAAGTTCCATCCGGATATATCCTGGCTGTTTTTAGCGGCGGCACCAGTGAGCAAGATTTAGAAATAGCCAAAGCCGGGATGAATGTGTACCAGATAGATTGATAAATCTTAGATGATTTCCATTTGGGGCAACATTGATGAACTGGCGGACAGGGTCCACTACGCTTCCGCAAAAAATTACCACCGGACATTTGTATTTAAGGAAGCCTCAATACCTTCTTACTTAAGCCCTATCCCCAGCATTCTGTCACCAAATATTCCAAAAGTCTTGGTTATGAGATAGTTGGGATATTGCAAAGATTTTTTTACAGCCTTGTCGAAGTAACTTCCCCTCAATGTTATTGTTGACGGAGCCTTCACTCTTTGTATTATTTTCACTCGAGAATATCCGGCTTTGATAAGCATCTTGCGGAGAGTCGCGGGAGTAAACTCGTTAATATGATAGGGTGGCATCGGCATCTTCCGCTGTTTGCCAAGCACCCCCATACCGGCAACCGCAGCGCGTCCCACGATAGCGTTAAACATCGCAGGCACCTCAACCGCGACAACCCCTGTAGCGGTTAACATCGTATGCGCCTTCTTAAGCATATCTAAAGGATCAACGAGATGTTCAAGTACATCGCCCATAAAAATCACATCATAAGTTTCCGGAGAAATAGGCCATGACTCAAACGAACTCTGTTTAACATCAAGCCCGAATTTTGTCCGGCATGCTTCGGCACCTAAAGCTGCGTATTCAATCCCGCTTACATCATAACCGTTCGACTTAGCAAAATTCAGGAAGTATCCCATTCCACAACCAATTTCAAAGAACTTTCCGGTTGGAATAAACTTTTTTATTGCACCAAGGATTGCAGGAAATTTTACTGAACCGCGAATTGCCGCCGTTTCGTAGTCAGTTGACGAATGCGCCCCAAAATCCGCTCCGTCATATAAAAAATATTCGTCACTATACATTAGATGTAGGTCTGCTTCCGTCGGTCTCGGATCAATAAATACGAACTTACACTTGTTGCATTTTCTGGCGTTGAATCTTTTATCTTTCAGGAAATAGTAGATCGGAAATTCCTTTGATTCCCCATTTCCACATAGCGGGCACTTACTCATTAAAACTCCTTGAGTTATGACAAAAAAATCAGCTTGAGAATTGCTGAACTCAAGCTGAGTAAGACATAAATCTAAATCAACTAATTAAAAAGCTGTTGAACTCATAATACTAGAATTTCCATAAAGGTGACCGTCGTTATGGTTCGAGGTCGCATCATGTATTACAGTTGAGCCTATCGATTCGTCAAATTTGTAGTATGCGATCAACCCATATTCGGTTCCGGTTAGTTCCTTGGTCATATTCTGGGCAATATCGGACTGCGAACGCACAATATTCCATATCCGGACATCGTCAATCTGACCGTTGAAGTACTCAGTGTAATTTGAATCCACTCTCGCCCCAATTCTTAAGGGAAATGTCCCTGCTAAAATCTCTCCGTTTCCATATCCTTCATATACTAATTGGCTGCCGTAGTAAATTTTCACGCCTGTCGACTGAGAATATGTTACTGCCACATGCGTCCACTGATTGGCCAAAACACTTTGGGAAATCATCAGCCTTCCCCAATAATTAGGAGCTGTGGAATCAAACGAAACTCCGTTTAATATGATACCCGGATATAATCCTCCTGTGAATTCAAGAAGATAATTATAGCTACCTTTGCTCAATACGGTATTGTAATATTGATTTATAGGTTTGACCCAGGCCTCGATCGTGATTGCGGTGTCAGGTGAAGATAAGGAGGTAGAGTTCGGTACTTCCATGTAACCAGTTTGACCATCCAGACTTAAATCGTTTCCCGCTTTACCCGTTCCCCAGGTTACCGAGATGCTTATCGAGCCGGTCGTGGAGTTAAGAGTAAGCCTGACGGGAGTTGTCTGGCCCGAAAAAACCTGAACGTCTGTGCTGCCGGAATATTTCAAGCTATTTGTTCCATCATACGCATTCACCTGAAGATGCCAGACGCCAACAGCGACAGTGTCGAATTCACATTCGGCCGAATCGGCAGAAATAGTAAAGTCATTTCTCAACGTGTCATATCCCTGACGTGAAAATATACCGACGATCGAAGCGACATCTTTCGGTGCATCCTTCATCGACATGCTGATCGAAAGGCTCGGACGAGATTGGCTTGCTGACGGTATAACAACGTTATTTTTCAAGCATGAAACCATTGAAAATGAAAGAATAATTACCAACGACAATAATGCAGCTTTCATGGCTATCTCCTTTTTTTCACAAATCTTTATAAGCTTAGCAACCGGGAATTTCAAAGTCAAGCCGATTACTAAGTGACATCTTAATTATCCATGGAATTTAGTTGACCATTCACCAACTCAATCAACACTAACCGCTCCGATGTCTTTAGACTTGGACTAAGTGGTTCTTGAAAATCGCCCTGATTTTATTTCTTACTATCCTTCTCTCTGTAAAACCCGATTATATCCGTGTTAGCCGGCTTGTAGCTTAGCTGTCTCTGCATCGCTACAATTTGACCACGGTGGTACGTAAAATGGTTGAACAACTGCTGAAGCGCCCAGACACGTGGGTTGGAAAATTTATTCCCCTTCAAGTCCTGATATTCAAAACGGGACTGAAGTTGCTCATCGGTCAATTTATTTACCAAATCCGCCAACTTCTTATCAATCTGTCCCCATTCTCTTTTGAAATCATCCACGCTTTTCAACCTGGAATCGTCAAGAGGCATGGCTGGTTCTCCGGCCAGCCTTCGCACCCAACTGTTTTGAGCATTCAATATATGAAGCAAGGTTCCACGAATACCGCCATGACTCGAGTGCAAGTCTTTTTCAAAGTCCTCCTGTTTCATCGGTTCAAGTGAAACAAGCATCCGTTCTTTAGCCCAATCGCTGTATTCAAGAAGCTCAATCACATCATTCTTATTCATGAAAATATCCTCTCAATCCGGAACCGGAATTAGTTTTGGCTGCCGGCGAATGGCCGAAAGCTAACTCTGCGTTCCACCTAATTTGTTGACATGTTTTGTTAGTTTCGATTTCTGGTTTGCCGCTTTATTCTTATGTATTAATCCTTTCGAAGCCAGCTTATCGAGAGACGAGACGGCTTCCTTCAAAGCGGATGATGCTTTCTCTTTGTCTTTCTCCGTGCGGACTTTCTTCAAAAGGGTTTTCATTTCCGATTTTGCTTCCTTGTTAACTACTCGGCGCTTCAAGCTCTGACGAGCCCTCTTCTCTGCCGATTTGTGCTGTGCCATTATGTTTCCTTTTTTTATTTTAAATAATATTTCAGCGGATTAGGCTGCAGTTTACATTCCTCTGCAATTCTTGCAAACTCAATTTTCTTATCGTCGCGAAGTTTGTAAAGAACCGGAACAAGCTTATCGCGAATCTCTACCGGAGTCATCGGGTTTATATAAATGCTCGTCCCACCTTCGAAACCAGCGGGCACGTTTATCCTCCACTTTATTAGAATCCGCCACGGCATTTTATAAACGGAATCGATAGGCGTATAATACCATTCCTCATTGCAGGAGATCTGCGAACCTGCCGCGGCGTGGATTGCATGTACTAGATTGCTCATTCCGCGAATCTCTTCCTGGGTATGCTCCTGCGGCCGTGACGCGTGCGATTTGGAAAAAATCTCAATAGTCGGGAAGCGGTGGCCGATGCCCACAAATGCTATTGCATGCTCATTCTCGGCAAATACAAGATTGTGATGACCCGCGAAATTCGGGCCATACGCATTGAAGATATTCGGATCCTCCCTCACCATTTTAGTCTGCGCAGTAATCGATGACCCCCATTCATCAAGAGCAACAAGTTGTTTGTGGAGATGATCTACCGACGCTCCGGCAGGGCTCAACCAATTCTGGAATATGCTGATGTAACGCGCATACCTGTTCATGTCAAAAATATCGACCATGGACTCGATCGTGAAAAGCATATACTGATAATGGGAATCCGGAGTCATGTCGCCTGACGACATCAACTGGTTGTCATACTTAGCATCAGGCAGGAAGTGTCTGTGGGCTATTATTATATCATGACTCCCGCCAAAGAAGGAATCCGCGAGATGAAGCTTTTCTTCCAACGGAGTCTTTTCGATGTCTTCAAAGGACCGCCCCATCCTGTTCAACTTGAAATTTATTATATCGATTATGTGGCGCAGCCCGATAGGATTGCCGAGATAATTGTCGCGCCATTGAAGCTGTTCCTGGTTGAGCTTGAAGCCGTAATTCTTTCTCCAATAATCCAGGGTCACGATTTCAAATAAGTTAGGGATTCGCCTGAATTCAGCAACCTCCTCAGAATACCTGTCAGGAGGAAGATATTCGATTTTTGAATAATTATTTCCTTGTTTAAGTAATCTTACTTTTTCCGGCGGAGTCTCAAAAAATCTGGTTTCACAAAAGCTGCAGTAATCTTCTTTCTCTTTCAACTCGATCTTCTGAGGACGAACCCCTGAATTAGCTGATGCGGGCTTGCTGCTTCTCCCCGGCACGGCCCAGACCTCAGTTCCTGTGAAGGGACTGAGCTGCTTCGTCGTGCCGTCAGGCATTATGTGATAATAGTTCTCGTAATCCAAAGGGAAATTTTTTCTCCAAATGATTCCGACTTTAGTCGGAAAAACACTTGAAAATTTAACGATTGCGGGAAGAAATAGCAAAGCACAAGTCAGCACACCTGATCAGATTCAGAAAAAGACTTTTTATTTTCCATCTTTGAACTTTAATTTAATTCGCAACCATTACAGAGAATCTAATGTCCTACACAATTACTCTAATTCCCGGTGACGGAATCGGACCCGAAATCACGAAAGCAGCAGTGCGGGTTATCGAAGCAACAGGTGTAAAGATCGATTGGGAAGTTCATGATGCCGGTTTCACAGCGATCGAGAAATACAAAGACCCCCTGCCGCAGACCGTGATCGATTCTATATCAAGAAACAAGATTGCCCTCAAGGGCCCGTTAACAACACCTGTCGGCACAGGTTTTAGAAGTGTAAACGTGGCGCTCAGGAAAGAATTCGATCTCTATTCCAACCTCCGTCCCGCAAAATCATTTGCAGGAATCAAGTCGCGGTACGATAACATCGACCTCATAATCGTCCGGGAAAATACCGAAGAATTTTACAGCGGGATCGAACACTATGTCGACGCACGGAAAAGCGCTGCCGAGTCGATCGGCATAGTAACGCGAACTGGTTCCGAAAGAATAATCAAGTTCGCATTCGATTACGCGGTCACGCACGGCAGAAAGAAGGTTACGGTCGTACATAAGGCAAATATCCTGAAATATACTAGCGGTCTTTTCCTGGACGTCGCCAGGAACATGGCAAAGGAATATCCGCAAATAGAAATGAATGATAAGATCGTCGATAACATGGCGATGCAGATGGTCATTAATCCGAATCAGTTCGATGTTATTGTAACGACAAATTTATTCGGCGACATACTTTCTGATCTCGCTTCAGGTCTCGTCGGGGGACTTGGACTTGCGCCGGGAGCCAACATCGGTTACAACACGGCAATATTTGAAGCAGTCCACGGAAGCGCGCCGGACATCGCCGGAAAGAACATTGCCAACCCGTGCGCGATCATTCTAGCTGCGACGATGATGCTTGAACACATCGGTGAATCCGACTCCGGCAAAAAAATCGCATCCGCTGTTACAACGGTAATAAAAGAAGGAAAAAAGGTCACAAGAGACCTCAACCCTGAGAATTACATTACTACGGATCAAATGGCGGACGCCATCATAGAAAAACTTTAGATTTGCACAATCCAGTTTTTTTTGATACCACCAGAAACTCGGCATTATGAAACAAACACCGGTTTATCTTGTACTCCTAACTGTCTTCATTGACCTTCTCGGCTTTGGGATAATAATCCCACTGCTCCCATTTTACGCGCAACATTTTGGAGCCGCCCCAACCGTAATCGGGCTCTTGAGTTCATCGTATTCATTTATGCAATTTTTATTTGTGCCATTCTGGGGTCGACTTTCCGACCGCATTGGAAGACGGCCTATTATTCTTATGAGTGTTACCGGCTCATTCATTTCCTATTTCATTTTCGGATTTGCAGATTCGTTATTAATTCTTTTTGTATCACGAATGTTAGCAGGTTTCATGGGAGCGAACATTTCGACGGCACAGGCGTACATCGCCGATACAACATCGTTCGAAGAAAGGGCAAAGTACATGGGGCTCATCGGAGCCGCTTTCGGTGTGGGCTTCATGCTCGGCCCATTTATCGGTGGGGTCATGAGCAAGATCAGCTATGGCGCACCCGGATTTTTCGCATCGGGGCTCTCATTTATAAACGCAATCCTTGCATATTTTTTCCTCCCGGAATCAATAAGAGACAAATCTAAGCCCGCACGCAAATTAGCATTGATGAATTTCACGGCGATGCGCGCAACATTTCACAAGAAAGGTATCGGGAATCTCGTGCTGGTTTTCTTTTTTTATACGGTCGCTTTCTCAATTCTCTACGTTGCTTTTCCATTATTCAGCGGGCAGGTTTTAAAATATGATGCCGCTGAAAACGGCTACTTTTTTGCTTATGTAGGAATGATTGGAATAATCATTCAAGGCGGAGTTATCGGGAAAATGGCAAAAAGATTTGGAGAAAAATCGCTGGTAGTGAGTGGTTTAATCTCTTTTCTGGTCGCAATGGTTTTTGTACCGACCGTTCACGGACTTTTGACATTGTTAATCCTGGCGACTCTGTTGGCAATTGGCAGCGCATTCATAACCCCATCTTTGACAAGTTTAATATCCAAATATGCTGGTACAGGTGAACAAGGGAGTACGCTTGGAGTTTCTCAATCCTTGTCAAGTCTTGGACGAGTCATAGGACCATTCTGGGGAGGTTTTATTATAGGGACCGCCGGGATTGCATGGCCTTTTTACACCGGTAGCATCATGATTATCGTCGCGCTCGTTCTTGCGCTTCGCGTTCCAAAGCTATTTCTTCAAAAAGCAGATTAGTTGAAAGAGAGATTGATTTTTGTTATTTCTTTTTGAAATTTTAGGTATATGAAACAAAACAAGAAACATTTCGTGAATCAGGAAAATGGGAGAGGTTCGCATCGTCAATCTCAGAAATCTCCCCGTCCAAAAACAGATCATAAGGCAATGGAAAGACAGCAGCTCACGTTTGAGATTGAAATCGGGATCTATGAGGTGGACAAGATTTTTGAAGGGCAGGGCGACAAGCTTAACGACTCATATGTATTCGATTCGCTCAACGGCTTCGCGAAGCTAATTAAAAACGAGACTTACGCTTTATATTCAGACAAGTTGAAGGAAGGCTCTGACGATGAATCCGATATGCTTCACATCAACATAGTCAACCGCTTAAATGCTGTAATCGAAGAGATGGAGATTCAAATCACCGATCTCGAATTGATAGACCTTGTGAAGCAAGTTCTCACAAATGTAAAAAAAGCAAAATCATCTAAGTCACCGCGCTCCTACCTCGATCCGCTTGCGAAACGTCTTAAAGAAATGGGGTTCAAGTCCGATTTTCTTACCGAGACTGACGTCGACGGTAATACAATCTCTCTTGATGACATCGATAATTTAGACGATCTTGGCTTTGATGACGACGACGAATCAGACTTGGGAAGTTTTCGGCCAAAATATTAGGATTCGACAATTTTACGAATCCTTGTCAGGATCTTACCAGATCGAAAGATAGAAAACCACAAGTTTCGAACACCGGGTTTTAAGTGAGCGGATTTGGCAATAGTCCGTACCATGAACTGAGCGTTGAGTTGCCAAACCTAAATATCAAATTCTCTCTACGAGCCCGTGGTTCTTGAGATTCAAAAAAGGAAGAAGCAGTTTGACCTGAGATTAATTTTTTGTTTCGTGAAATGTTCGTTGATAAAAATAATTTCATAACGTAAAGAAACGGTGCTTCAAGAATGGGTTTTAATTGCGGAATCATAGGACTCCCCAACGTGGGGAAATCGACAATATTCAATGCGATGACAGCGGCAGGAATAGCGGCGGAGAATTATCCTTTTTGTACAATAGAACCGAATGTCGGAGTAGTTCCTGTTCCCGACGTTCGACTTGACAAATTAGCGGCACTCTACGAAACTCAAAAAATTATTCCGACGGTGATAGAGTTTGTAGATATCGCGGGCCTCGTGAAAGGCGCGAGCAAAGGAGAAGGACTCGGGAATCAGTTCCTCGGACACATACGCGAAGTCGATGCAGTCGCGCATGTGGTACGATGCTTCGAGGATGCAAACGTCATCCATGTCGACGGCTCGGTCGATCCCAAAAGAGATATAGAAGTCGTTGAAACCGAACTGATTATCAAAGACCTCGACACGTTGCAACGGAAGATGAAAGAAACCGAAGGGAGGGCCCGCTCGGGGGACAAGAAAATCAAAGAAGAATATGATGTTTATGTCCGTCTATCGGAACACTTCAATTCCGGCCGGCTCGCGAAATATATGAATTATGAAGATGAGCAGCATCGTGATTATGTCCGTTCATTGCATCTTCTCAGCGATAAACCGGTTATGTACATTGCAAACGTTGATGAAGCAAGCGTGCTAACCGGCAATAAATATGTCGACGCCGTTCGGGAAATCGCTTCACGTGAGGGGGCAAGAGTTGTGATGGCATCGGGAAAAATCGAAGCCGAGCTTTCGCAGCTTGCTGCGGATGAAAGGACTGCGTTCCTTTCCGATCTTGGGCTAAGAGAGTCAGGACTCGAACGCGTAATCCGCGAAGGTTATTCCCTTTTAAATCTCATCACTTTTTTCACTGCAGGTCCCAAAGAAGTTCACGCATGGACCGTCGAAGCAAATACATACGCTCCTAAAGCATCGGGGAAAATCCACTCGGACTTCGAAAATGGGTTCATCAGGATGGAGGTCATAAAGTACGAGGATTTGATGCGCCTCGGCTCGGAACAAGGCGTAAAAGATGCAGGACTTCTGCATGTTGAAGGTAAAGACTACATTGTGCAAGACGGCGACATCGTTGTCGTGAGATTCAGCGTGTAAAGGCTGACGGAGTTTGCCATAAGCCGATCCTTCTTTTCAGCCGTAAACAGGTAGAGGAATAAATCCCTAACCAATTGAATGATTTATCCTTATAAATTGTTCTCCACATATTCTTCTTTCCAGCTCTAATTCAATGTTTACAGAATGGAATTCTCAAGAATTAAATTCCGGGTAAGTTGTTCCGATAATAACTGGTAGGCCACTCAGGAAGAGTGGAAATGAACTAATAATTAAATGAGAAGACGTCATGGATGACAATAAAAGTGGTGCGCCCTCCCGCCGACTGACGCGGAAGGAAGAAGAAGAACTATTTTCGGCGATCATCGCGGGGTATTTAAAAGATAAAATCGACCTGGAAATTTACCCTAAAGGCATCTCAATCAGAGAAAAGACCAAACCCGGGGCCAGAGAGATATTCTTTCCGTTTGACGAAGATGACGATAATAGCGAGAAGCCCGGATATTCAGAAGATTAATTAACGTTTGAACGGCTCTATTCGATCCGTGAAGTCGGGCTTATAATAATCCTGACTTTCGTAGTTCTGCATCCATCCGTTTTCTAAACCGAACTTGTCGAGAAGCGAGAGCACCCTCTCATATTCAGATTCTTTGATGTGACGGTCCAAAAGTATTATTGATTCCGCCTTGTTCGTCGGATAATACTGCGACATTATTGAAAGAGCCGTATCTTTTCCTAATTCCTCAGAAATCCATCTTAGCGTTTCCTCGCTTCCGGCAACGTCGTTAGGCAAAACCAAATGCCTGATTAATAACCCGCGCTTCAACAATCCCTCATCATCAATTAGGAGTTCACCTCCGACCTGGCGGTGCATTTCCTTGACAGCAAGTTTTGCAAATTTCGGATATTCTTTGACTTTGGAATAGTTATATCCGTCATAATCATAACTGTATTTGAAATCGGGAAGATAAATGTCGACAATACCATCCAGCAAACGAAGGACATCTACCGAGTCGTAAGCGTTTGTATTGTAGATAAGCGGCAGCTTCAACCCTTTCCCAACTGCGATATACAGCGCCTTTACGATTTGTGGAACGAAATGAGTAGGCGAGACGAGTCCTATGTTATGACAACCTTTATTCTGCAACTCGATCATAATTTCAGCTAATCGCTCGAAGCTGATTTCGTTTTTGATCTCGTTCTTATAATTCTGGCTGATCTGATAGTTCTGGCAATACACGCATCGAAGATTGCAGTTGCCAAAGAAAATATTTCCCGCGCCGTTAGTCCCGACAAGGGGCGGCTCTTCGCCAAAGTGAGGGCAAAACGAACTCACAATCGGTAGATAACGAGAATAACATCTGGCAATCTCGCCTTGCATACGATCGACATGACAATCGAGAGGACAGATATTGCATGAAGAGAGCATTTCATCCAGAATGTCAATCCGCCTCTTCAATTCCCCGGATTCAAATAGTTTTATGTAAGATGGTACGAACTCTAACAAAGTCAAAACCCGAATATTAATATTTCAATTACTGCAATAATCCTCTGGAACGTCCTTGTTCAGGGGTTCGTCGCCCAAAGTTCTATTTCTCTAACGAGGGCGCGCGGCGGGAGTTTAATCGCATCGACAACTGCCTCAGCCACATCCTCAGCTCGAAGCTTAGCACCTTCCCCGCCTTTTAAGGTCTGTTGCGGATCTCTTTCGCTCGAATCAACGGCACTCGGTGTAACAACAATAACCCTGATGTTATAATTCCTAACTTCCCTCAACAACGCTTCTGAAAATCCTTCGATCCCGAATTTCGACGCGGAGTAAGCTGCGGAATTCGCCTTCGCCCGCTTACCGGAAGTCGAGGATATCATTATTATAGTCCCGTCCTTTTTCTCAATCATCTCCGGAAGAACTGCACGCGCAAGAAGAAATGGCCCCGTCAGATTTGTACCGATAACATTGTTCCATTCCTGGACAGACATATCGGTGACCGGTTTTTCCATATATTGACCCGCATTGTTTATAAGAATATCTATAGTGCCGAATTCCGTGAGGGTTTTGGAAAGAAGTCTGTGAACGCTTTTCTCATTTGATACGTCAGTCTGCACAGCAATCACCCGTCCGCCATCAGCGGCGATCTCTTCCTGAGTGATTTTAAGATCGGAGTTTGTCCGTCCCGCTATCACTACAGACGCACCTTCCGCAGCCAAACGTTTCGCAATATATTTACCGATCCCTCTGGATCCGCCCGTAACAATTACGACTTTCCCGCTTAGGCTGACCTCATTAGCGGAACTGAGCGATGCTAATTTGTAGGTCTCGCTTGGTTTTGTTCTCAGCATTTTATTCAAAGTCTCTTTCGAAGTACCGGTTAGCGGCAGTACCTTCTTTTTTCTTTTTCTTTATCGCATCAATAAGCTTTTGATTAAATACTTCAGCGGCATCGTAATCGTAAGAACGAAGGAGGTGATTCAGCGAGATCACTTCTGCAATTACAGTAATATTTTTCCCGGGTAGTATCGGGAGTTTAATAAGCGGTACCTCGACGCCGAGAATGGAAATGAACTCGTGGTCTAATCCTGTCCTCGTGTAATCCTGACTGGGATCCCATTCTTCAAGCTCCACGACAACTTCGATCCTCTTCCGTTTTCTAACGGCTCTGATTCCAAAAACGCTGCGCACGTCGATCACGCCCATTCCTCTGACTTCCATGAAATGCTGGGCGATCTTAGAACTTTTTCCTATTAGAAGATCTTCTCCCTGTCGAACAACTCCGACCGCATCATCGGCCACAAGTCTGTGCCCGCGCTCGACAAGATCAAGAGCAATCTCACTTTTCCCGATCCCGCTTTTCCCAAGAAACAAAAGCCCGATCCCATACACATCGACCAATGAGCCATGCACTATTGTGCTAGGCGCAAAAATCTCATCTAAGAATTCACCGAGTATATATACAAAACGTGTGGTCTCTAAGGTGGTGCTGAAAACGGATATTCCACGAGCAGTCGCCGCGTCAATAAGCTCTTGCTCTATTTCATTCCTGTCTGTAAAAATTATACAGGGGATATCAAATTGCAGGATCGTATGAAATGAACGGCGCCTATCCTCCAATTTGAGAGAGCTAAGAAATTGTACCTCGGTATTACCAAAAATCTGAATGCGATTGAAGGTAAACAGGTCTACAAAACCTGCCAGCGCAAGACCGGGACGGTGGACGTTCTTATCGCTAATAAGTTTAGAGAATCCCACCTCTCCATTTATCGCCCTTAATTTCGTCTTTTCGTGAGCCAACTTATAAAGCTCACCGACGTTGATATCTTTTCTTCTTATTTCTTTGGTTTCCCAAACGCGCGATGCCATGATGCAAGAAATATATGAACAAAACAGCCTAAATGCACCTTAGAAAAATAACAATCAGGCCTGTGTTGTATCAGGATTTGACGGCTTTAAATTTATTTTTATTACCGATTCTTACTCGTGATGAAGCTTCTGCTTGAACTTCACCAACTGCCCTTCCAGCCTGTCAACGACCTTGTCTATCGCCTTGAAATAATCATTTGTCGTTTCCTGTGCGGTTAGAACTTTGTTGTGCACTGACAGTTTTATCTCAACCATCTTGTCCGTACCATTGGGCTTCGAATGTTCACTCAGAAAAATTACATCGCAATGCACGACTCCATCGAAGAATCTATTCAGCCTGGAGACTTTTTCCTCGGCGTACGATTTCAGGCCGGGGTCTGCTTTAAAATGTCGGGATGTGATGCTGATGTTCATGAAATTCCTCCTATCTCTATCTATCGTATCATCCGCCGAAATCTTTAATTCGGGAGTTAATTATTTCGCCCGCGGATGAGCGCTCTTATATATTTTTTTTAACTGCTCTACGGAAAGATGGGTATAAACCTGGGTCGTTGAAAGGCTCTCGTGGCCGAGAAGCTGTCTGACGGCTTCGAGATCTGCTCCATGATTAAGCAGGTGTGTCGCAAAAGAATGCCGGAGAGTATGCGGACCTTTACGTTCAACATTCGACACCTCACGAATCCTCTTTGAAACAATCCGATATACCGAAGCAGGTATCATTCTCTTCCCATTCGACGAAACAAAAAGATTGTTCGCGTTTGACTTAGATATTTTGTCTCTTACTTTCAAATAATCTTTGACTGCGTCGATAGCTTTATCTATAACCGGAATAATTCTTTGCTTTCTTCTCTTCCCCAAAACTGTAACGAGCCTGCTATCGTAGTCAATATCCCTATCGTCCAGATTACATAACTCGCTTACCCGCATCCCCGTTCCGTAAAGAAGTTCGATTATAGCTTTGTCCCGAAAATCCACCGGATTTTTCGGGGTGATCTCAAGCAAATTCCTGATTCCTTCCTCCTCGATAAAAACCGGTATAGGTTTCGCAGCCTTCGGTGTACTGATGAAACTCGTGAAATCACGCTCGATATATTCGAACTTTACAAGGTATTTTGCGAAAGATCTTATGCTTGAAAGTTTTTTTCGAACCGTCCTTCGGTCATTGTGGCGCTTGTCAAGTTCGACTAGAAACGCCCTGACACCATCTTCAGGAAGATTATCGAGAGAAAGTTCCGCCCCGCCGGAATACTCAAACAGGAAATTATTGAATTCCCTCAAGGATTGCTCGTAAGTGGAGAGAGTCTTTTCCGAGGCCCCCTTTTCCTTTTTCAAATAATCGAGAAAGGAATTTACAAACTCATGTAGTTTCACTTCGCTGCAACTTCGACCTTTCCGTCTGATAAAACCGGCACCTCTGTTTTGTCTTTCGGTAGCGCTTCCTCCGGCGAGAACTCGCTTTCGCATTTCGGGCATTTATAATAATTGCCTTTTGCTTTTGCGTATTTTTCGAACAAGAACGGTGAATCCCCCAGCGGACAGGGAATATTGACGGGTTTGTCCCATGAGGCATGTTTACAGTTTGGATAATTTGTGCAGCCGTAAAAAATTCTTTTCTTTTTTGTAAACCGTTGGGCGAGTTCTCCCTTGCCGCATTCGGGACATTTCACTCCGGTCGTAATACTCTTCGTAAACTTGCATTCCGGATATTTCGAGCAGCCTATGAACTTACCGAACCGGCTGTTCTTATAGATAAGGTCGCTGCCGCAATCGGGACATTTATCTCCGGTAGGACGGTTATTGTCATCGTGAGCATCGATCGGTTTTGTATTCTTGCAATCCGGGTATTTGCTGCAAGCGAGAAATCTTCCACGGCGGCTCCACTTTATTACCATCTGCGCTCCGCAAACATCGCATACGACCTGCTGACCGTCGACCGTGGATTTTATCTCTTCGATTTTCCCTTCGACTTTCTTCACCGCAGTGTCGAACGGCAAATAGAACTCGTTCATGACATCAAGATATTTCTTGTTTCCGTTCGCAATTTCATCAAGCTCTGATTCCATCCCCGCAGTAAATTTCACATTAAAAAATTCAGGAAGGTTTGCCGACAAAATCTTATTTACGTTCATCCCAAGATCAGCGGCAAACAACTTGCGTTCTTTCAACTCGACATAGCCTCTGTCCTCAATTGTCGATACAATAGAAGAATAAGTGCTCGGCCTCCCGATCCCGAGAGACTCAAGTTCCTTGACCAGACTGCTCTCGGTATACCGCGCCGGAGGCTTGGTAAAATGCTGGCGCTGAAGAATGTCCTCGAGATTTACTCCTTCCCCTTCCTTCAAAGTTGCGGGAAGTTTGAATTTCTGAAGCTCGTCGACGTCCTCATCGGGCTTAGACATGTCAGCATCTTCAGTCGTAATGTCATAAACCTGAAGAAAACCGGCAAACTTCACATGAGAATCAGATGCTCTGAAAGTAAATCTCCCGCCTTCGATCGAAACGTTGATCTGATCATATATTGCGGGATTCATTTGCGAAGCGATAAACCGTTTCCAAATAAGATCATAAAGGAGGAACATCTCTCGCTGCAAATGCTTCTTGACCTCTTGCGGCAGATACTCGACATGAGTCGGCCGAATCGCTTCATGCGCGTCCTGGGACGCCTTAGCCTTTTTAAAATGTCGCGCATCCTTTGGAAGGAATTCGGCTCCAAATTCGCTTTTAATGTAACTTCGGGCAGCAACAAGAGCCTCATCACTGATCCGGGTAGAATCAGTTCTCATATAAGTGATTAGCCCGACCCTTCCTTCAGGTCCAAGATCCACGCCTTCATAGAGCTGCTGGGCAAGCATCATGGTGCGCTTCGGGGAAAAACCAAGCCGTGTAGACGCTGCCTGCTGAAGGGTGCTCGTGATGAATGGCGGTGTTGGATTTCTCTTCTGTTCTTTCCGGGTAATCGAGCCTATTTTATATTTTTCATTGCGGACCTCCTCTGCAAGCCTCGCGGCATGTTCCCCGTTCTCAATAGAAAACACCTGATCCCGTTCGTTCGAATTCGCGCTTCCCTGAGGGTCCTTTAAATCCTTGCCATCTATAGAATAAAGTTTCGCCTCAAATTCTTCTGAACGCTCAGTCTGGAATTTCCCGAGAACCGACCAATATTCAATTGGTGAAAATTCTTTAATCTGGTTTTCTCTTTCGCAGACTAATTTTAGGGCCACAGACTGCACTCTTCCCGCTGATAAGCCGGGGTAAACCGCTTTCCAAATAATAGGACTCACTTTGTATCCGACGAGCCTGTCCATCACACGGCGTGCCTGTTGAGCGTAAACCAAATGCGAATCGATCTTGAGCGGATTTTCCATTGCCCTCGAGATGCCGGACTGAGTTATTTCTGTAAAAAGCACCCGGAAAACCTTTTTGGAGTCTTGCTTCAGTTCTTCTGCAATGTGCTGGGCAATCGCTTCGCCCTCTCGATCAGGATCAGTCGCGATGTAAACTTGCTGAGCCTTTTCGGACAGGTCCTTAAGTTTCTTAACCATTTCGCTCTTGCCGCGGATGGTCTTGTAATCCGGCTCGAACCCCTTCTCTACGTCGACTCCTAATTTGCTCTTTGGTAAATCCTTTATGTGACCGACCGAAGCTTCAACTATGTAATCACTTCCGAGATATCTATTAATTGTCTTAGCTTTCGCTGGCGATTCTACAATTACTAGTTTCTTTGCCATGTCAAATTTCTGCCAATCTTGAAAGAATAGTGGAGTTAATTATCGTGCCTTCTAATTTAGAACCGGGCACCAGATTCAATTTATAGTATCAGAGCTATTAAGCATTATGCGGCTGCCCGGTTTACTAAGAGAATTAGACTCGAAGAGAACAGTGGCTGCAACTGATTTTACCTCGTTCCGATCAATGACATTTAATCCCGACATCAACGACCGCTCAATTATGTTTTCCATGTCGAGGTGATCTATCAATCCCAGCTCATACATCTCGACCAGGAATCCGCGCGCATCCTTAGTAAGGATTTGCCTCTCTGCTTCGTGAAATATTCTATATGACCTTGCGTGTGAACTCTTGACTCTCTTCAACGGCTCGCGCAGATTCATCTTGTCGTAAATCCAGCTCAGCGCCGTTGAGATCTCCGACTGGCTGTAACCATTATCTGTCAATTTAGAGACATCCACTTTAGAAATATCATGCGTCTGTCTTATCTCACGCATTAAAAAAACTATAAGTTCTACAATTTTCTCTTGCATTCTCTTTGTATCCTCAAGACAAATATATGTTGAAAATTGCCAAAGTCAAGTTATCCCTTATTCCTTTTTTCATAAAACGCTTGAATAAACACGTTTTCACGTTTTCTCATGCGCAATTTTTGTGATCGGGTCGCGTCATTCCACCCTGAAAGATGTAGAATTCCGTGCACGATCAATCTCAACACCTCTTTTTCCAGAGAAACTTTATAACGCCTCGCCTGAACCCTTGCGCGATCGATGCTGACGTAAACTTCACCGTCGATAATTCCATTCTCGCTAAGGTCAAAGGATATAACATCTGTTTTATAATTGTGGTTCAAAAACTTCCGGTTCACTTTCAGCAAATAATCATCATCGACAAGGACAACGCTTATGTTATCGGATTTTTTTTCCTCTTCTTGCAATATCCGGCGAACAAGCAACGAAACGGCTCCGCTCGTAAATTTCGGAGCGCGTTCGTGTTCAGCATATATCCGTAATTTCACTTGCCGGATAATTCCCGTCGGTAGGATTCAGTGGAAGGGCGAGACTTACGTTTGGTTCCTGTGGACAACTGTGTCTCCGCAAGCGACAGCGCAATGCTGCTCAACATGACTTCAGGTCCGAAACGGGTGAAGTCGCCCGAAAGGACATTTCTGTCAACGTTGGCGTATAACGAGCAGCCTGCTTCTCTTTCGATAATTAATCCGCTGATTTTTTCGTCCACTTCGGAATAAAATGTTACCTCACCGAGCATTTCAGATGCGATATAGCCTGTGCATCGATGTAATTGGAGATGAGAGTTGATCGTATAAACCGAGATCAGGTTCCCGTTTTCCTTACCCGTTTTGATTGTAGGATAAATCTCTATCGAGAGTTTCCGCTTAGATTTCTTGTCATACAAATCAAAGCGATAGAAATTGCCGCGCTTCACCGGTTTTACTTTTAAAACACCGCTGATGTTTTCGATGTCTTTCGATTTAAATTCAAAACTCATCTTTGTTCCTTAATATATCCGATATTTCTATTATGGACAATGTACCGGATGAAATCCTTCAGGAGAATAAAAACCGAATATTACGGCGATCAATCCGCGTCGAGTAACTTGAAAGTTCGGGCTGCCGCCTACTTTATCGTAACATTTACGGCTTTTAGTCCTCTCGCACCTTCGACGATTTCAAACTCGACCTCGACACCTTTATCGAGAGTTTTATATTGTTTGTCGGTTTTTATGTCGGTGTAATGGACGAATACTTCTTCACCATTTTCCTGCTCAATAAAGCCGAAGCCTTTTTTCCCATCAAACCACTTTACCTTGCCATTTGGCATTTAATACCTCCTCCTAAGAAAGTCAGCAACTCAACCGACCGATTGCCTTTGTGCCGAAAAATATTCGGCGAATCCCAACGTAATCAGGATCCTAAATATGGCGGCGTCAAACGGACCGATTGAAAATTTACTGAGGCCGCGGTCGATTTTGCCACTAATTATCCGTATAACGCTTAACCGAATCTTGTCACGCTCTGGACAGGATTTGTTGAAAAGAACTTTCGAATTGAAATAACGTGGATAAAGACTTCTTGTTACCCGTCTCCCCAACCCGCATGAAATCACTGATTTGCTCCCCAACGGTGATATTTCAATTAAACTCTTCAAGAAAATTCCGAGTTAATTTAGCCCGCCATGGAGTGAATGTCAAGTTTGGCAAACAAAAACATTAAAATGACGCAAGGAAATGTGCTTAATAAATCCTTAAGCAAAGAATGATCACTTAGCTATTCTATTCTTCGACACCGTTCCTGCTTGAAAGTCCGTACACTTTTAGCTCAAAGTCTTTCAGAAGTTCTTTAGCCTCGTCCATTTGACTATCCTCAACAAAAAATCTCACCGGCTGAACCAGCGGTCTCACTGTAAAAAAGTCCTCGTCGAATACATAATAATCTATGTCTGAATTTCCCAGGAGGGATTTTATTATAACGGCGTCGGCCTGGTTCATCGTCTTCAGAAGGAGAAAATAATTTTTCGTGTCCAATATTTTCGGCGGATCTACAGTAAAATCGATAAATGATTCGCATTCCGGGCAATGGAATTTCTTAGAGGTTCTTTCTCTATCCGAAAGTTCCAGTTCGCTCGCACAATTTGGACAAACTACCTTCAACGGCAGCGATGCATCTACGCTTTCTTTTTTAAGCAGCGCCTGACACCTGGGATCCTTGCAAAAATAAAATTCTTTCCCTTCATCCAGACACAATTCACAGAATGATCTTCCACAGCCATGGCAGACAGAAAGCGCTTTTCTATCAGGGTGATTAGAACAATTTTTCATGATCTCTTCTTTAGTCACGCCCTTATCCTTTTAACAATATTACCATAGAGTGATGCCGGCAAAAACGAATAAGACATCGCTAATATTCGAATAGAAAACGGCAGATAATTACCGGCTTAGAAGGCATATCCAAATTTTAATATCTCGAAATCCAATATCGTTTTAGTATCATCGAAGGTTACTCCATAAATGGTCCGTTCGTCATCGGAGAAATACGCGCCATAGACTATGCTTGTCCCCCAATAGAAGCCGGAGCTTGAGAAATATCTATACCCGATTCCGAACATTGCTCCTAATTTATCCGTGGTGATTATCGTGGACGATCCACCAAAATCTATTCCCAAATAGGAAAAGCCGGATTCTTCTCCTCTAATATGTGTATAGCGTAATCCTCCGGAGATATAAAAACCATCCTGATGCTCCCCGAGAAATCTTCTGTATATTAGATCCTGGTTCCAGAGAGTCAGATTGTGTGTGTTCTTGGGGGTCCCGCTTTGGTAGAAGATCGGACACGCAATTTCGGCGTGACGGTCCACGTCAAAAAACGAGAACCCTCCGCTCAACACAAAATAAGATTGCGAAGAGCTTACCAATAAATATGCGGGATTCAGCTCTATGCCGTAATTCTTATTCGCCAGAGGTTCTTTGTAACGGACGACTTCATTATAAATTTGCCCCTGCTGCTGAGACATCTCTTTTTGATATCGAATCACGGTATCCAATTTGGCATTTGTTGTTGAATCCTGGGCTGAGGCAAATAATGGAAAAGCAAACATTACTGCTAAAAACAGGAATGATGTTTTCATATCGCTTTCTCCTCATGATTGAATCTCAGATCCATTAACGGGTGCTCCGGGATAAATAGTTGCGAAATCATCCCGACTTGAGCTCATCCGCGGATATTTCAATTATTCCAAATAAATTCCCTGACCATTCCCTCCGGTACCTTCTCATCGGCATCCACACATACCGTATTCTACCTTAGCACTTATCGCTAAGAAAACTTAAAAGGTAGGAATAAGAAAATCAAGTTTCTTTCCCCCGACAAAACGAAAACGTTCAAATTTTGTGTTAACGTAACATGGAACATCAAGAGCCATGATGTCGGCTTGTGAACTATCCTAAATGTCATTCACTTCAATACTGCCGATCTGGATCGGCATAGGCCGGAATTTGTAAGTCACCTACTGGTTTATGCCAAATGAAAGATCAAATACTAACCCACTCTGAGATATGTATGTAGGTGACCTGTTTATGATTAGTGCAGCAAAATTCGAAAGACATAAGAGAATTTGAAATGCGAAGCCCTGCTGGAAACTGCAAAGCGGGTTCTCAACCTTATTTCCTCGCGGCTGAGCCTTCATACACGAGCTTTACTCCCCAATCTTCTTCGTTGGGAAGATTCGGCAAATCGATGATACCGATTTTGTTTGACACAACCTTTCCGTCACCGACATCCTGCCATGTCCCGTTTCGCGGATCGAACCACTCCGCACGATACACGCTGTTCAATTTTGCACCACGTATTTCCGATTGAGGGCAACCCTTTTCAAAATATGCAAGGAAAATCTGTTTGTCGTCGGTACGGGCGCAGTATGCCCACCCTTCGTAGCCGAGAGTCACCTGCGTTTTATTTGGCGAGACGAGGCCGGCATCAGGAACAAGTTCCTGATAACGCTTTCCAACTGAGAACGCAAAGGTTCGCAGGTATTGCATCTCTCCCCCCGAGCGCCATTGAAACGCGTCCCACATGTGCGTCGGTGCGGATGCTTCGATGTCAGCACCCCAAATACCTTCAGCGCCATAAACATGCCCGGCAAGTCCGCCGGATAGAAAGCTGCCGTATATGCCCGACCTGACAAAAGCATTGTCAAGCTCGGAGCCGCCTTCAGCACCGAGTTTGTAATTAGCTGCACCCGCGCCGCGGTTGTCTTTGTAGCCCGCATAGTAAGGCTCGCCATTGAGAGCGGGCTTTGGATCTTTCAGATTATATATTTCCGTGAGATACCAATAGTTGTTATGTTCACGCATATTGCCGATCTGGTGAAGCGTAACCCACGAACTGTCGCCCCAGTTTTCCAAAGTAGATGGATTGGCATTCGCGGAGAGCAGAGTCCCAAACGGGGGTGGGCCGAATTTTTTAAAGGCCTCACCGATCGCAGCCGTGTAGTCATCGGGACTCACGGTTTCATCGATAATGTCCAGGTGGATCGGGCTTAATACAACATTATTTGCCTGGTAACGGGAGAATATATATTCGATGAACCGCGCGTACGAATCTGGCCAACCATAATACTTGTACCAGCATAGACCTGCGTCCCGGCGGGAGACTTCGATAAACGGGACGAAGCCATTAGCATTAAGATAATCAATTTTGCGGTCAAGGTATTTGAAATATTCGGGGTTTATGCTGTCAACGTTGGGGAATTCCATCTCATAGCCCGGGACTTTTCCCGGGAAGAAAAACGGCCGCCCTCCTTCATTGTCCATATTTTTTGCGCTGCCGGTACCGAATTCCAGCCAAGCCGAGCGGATGGTTGTATGAGCGGAATCGTTCATGACAAGATGCCATGGCAGTGAATCTGTCTTCCAGTTGGGGAACGCAGCTATCACGTTTACCCAATTATAGCCCTGTGCTTTGCGATAGCGGACATAATCTTTAAATCCTCCCGTAGGCCCGATGGGTCGTTCCTTATCGTCACCGTACCACTTAAACCGGTTCGTGCCGACTGCATACCATGTGTCGCCTATAACCAGGTAAGGCGTGCCATCAGCGTATTCCAAGGCATGTTCATTTGCAGTTGCGCGAATGAATCCATGCCGCAAGGGGTTTTCATTTTTCTCTGTTTCGGTCCACGGAATTGCAGTAAAGGAACCCGACTTACCCGATAGCCCGGGGTCTTCCGGACTCGATCCACTTTTCCATGTCCATGTACCAGGCTCGGTAGCAGCAAGTCGTACACGAAAAGTTTGTTCCCCGTCCCAGAAACCGTAAACACGTTTGTTAAATCCGGGGCCAGTTAGATCAACCCAGACAATTACTTCAGTATACGCATTGCGATAATGATTGGCAGCTGTAAAAGTAAGTTCCTGTTTTTCCCAAACGTGAACAGTCCCGGCAATGGTAGGGCACCAAGCAAGAGCCAAAATGATTAATAATTGCGTTACGAATTTCATTTTACAACTCCAATTAACGAACATATACTCAAAGGACTTTTCCGAGGAATGATATCAAGCCGAAACAATGCTATTCACAATGAATGCAGCCAACTGCTCGCTAGTGGCATCGCCGACCCACCGGGCTCCTGCGACCTCAATGACCGGCAACGCCTGTATTCCTTTCCTGATGAGAAGTTCAGGTTTGAGAGTCACGTCGATTTCTTTCAGATTAAATTCCATCTTTGACTGTAATCCTTTGAGTCTGGTCTTAACGATAGGACAAAATGGACATCCAAGTCCAGTGTAAAACATAACAGTGGTTTTGGCAAGCCGAATGTCTTTGGCCTGACGATCTTCGACGGATCCATAACCCATGTACCGTGAAAGTCGGGGAAAGTATTTAACATACAACCACAGGAACATCGCAACAAAAAATACCCAAAACGCGGCCAGCAGGTAATTCCCCCGTAACAAATAAAAAATCAAACCGCAAAGAAGAATTAACCAGCTTCCATAAATAAATGACACATGGCATTGCTGTTTCATTTGATTCTCCCTGATTATGATTTTAGACACGACACAAAATTTTAACCAATCGAATCGAGAAAGACAAATCTACCTCTCGAATTCAATCAACATGTCATCAGTAGCTTTCTTCCTTCGACGGAAAATTCCCGCTCCTCACATCTTCAATATATTTTACAAATGCCTTGTGCATTTCGTCCGCAATGTTCGCATAATGACGCACGAACCGGGGCTTGAAGTCCTTTGTCAGCCCAAGCATATCTGCATAAACAAGTATCTGCCCATCACAACCCGCCCCTGCTCCGATACTGATAGTCGGGATTTTGATGCTCTTCGTTACTCTTGAAGCTAGCTGCGCCGGAATTTTTTCGAGGACGATCGAAAAGGCGCCTGCTTCTTCCAGCAGCTTCGCGTCTGCAAGAATCTTTGTCGCTTCAGATTTTTCTTCGCCACGCGGTCTGTACCCGCCGAATTTATTTATCGACTGCGGAGTTAAACCGAGATGTCCCATAACGGGAATTCCTATCTCCGTCATCCGCCGTACTGATTCGGCGATCGCTTTCCCGCCTTCCAATTTGACAGCGCTTGCATGGGTTTCCTTGAGAATCCGTCCCGCATTTCTTAGCGCCTCCTCCGTATGCACCTGGTAACTCATGAACGGCATATCGACGACAACAAGTGCACGTTTTACTGCACGAGCTACGATTTTAGCATGGTAAATCATTTCGTCGAGAGTGACCGGAATCGTCGTGTCGTTTCCCTGAAATACATTCGAGAGAGAATCGCCAACGAGGATTATATCGATTCCTGATTCGTCTAATATTCGAGCAACGATCGCATCATAAGCCGTCAGCGCACTTATCCGAATGCCTTCTTTCTTCGATCGAATTATGGTACGCGTGGTCACCACTTTTGTTTTTTCTGCTTCGATCATGTTATTTCTCCTTTTGGTAAGTTACGTGCCGCCTGCGATCAGCAATGGGTCAACAACACGATTCTCTATTGCGACACCGATTCATAATAAAGATTGTCGGGAACTCTGCCGGCATTATCTACAAAATCGGCACCAAGCGTGTTTTCAAAGCCGCTTTTGATTGCTGATTTTATTTCTTCGGCTTCAATCTTTCGGTTTAGAATTTCCGTCAGCGTCGCGGTGTGTGAATCGAGATCGGCTAACGTCTTCCTCTTTACTTCTTCTTCGACGTTAAGATACTTGACAATTCGTTTGTGGAAATCTCCTACCAGGATCGAGCCGTGCTGGAGTATGATGTTGCCGAATCTATGCTGTGCGCTCCCGACAAGTTTCTTCCCATGCCATTCCACTTCGTAAATAGCCGAAGTCGAGAAACACGATATCGTCGCAGGATCATGGAACAGCTTACGGAAATCGGCGGAGCTTTGAGATAATTCCAGATCGGGATTGAGCACCCGAAGACCTTCCGCGAGAGCTTTACTGATTAGATTATAACTCTCCCGGATTGACATCCCGTTAGTAGCCATTACGACTGAGTAGGTCAACTCTTCCGCATGCAGAACCGCTTTTCCGCCGGTTGGCCGCCTCACGACGTCAACGCCGTCCTGCCCGGCAAGAGCAACGTTTATATCAGAATCATTTTGATTTTTCCCGAGGGAAATGCAGTAAGGATTCCATCGATAGAAACGCAGAACGGGTTTCCGGTTCAGATCAAATTCATTCACGAGCCGGATATCAAAATCCATATTGAACCTTCCGTCATGTTCTCCCGTATCGATACAGACCCACTCCCGATTCGAATTAAGCTCCAGCTGGGTTCCCGGTTTATCGAGAGGCATGCCGATCTCCTTATTTCCGGATGATGCCGCGGGTCGACGACTTAAGGAACTCCACTATGACGGAGATTTCATTTGTCTTCGGAAACTCACTTTCAATCTTCTTGATCGCCTCGCTGAACATCAAACCGGAGGAATATAAAACGTGATAGGATTTTTCAATCGACTCAATCTGTTCCTGCGTAAATCCCCGCCTGCGAAGTCCGATTTTGTTTACACCCTCATACCGGAGTGGTTCTCTGCCAGCGAGCACATATGGCGGTACATCCTGGACAACTCTAAAGGCGCCACCGATCATTGCGTGCGAACCTATGCTGACAAATTGGTGCGCAGGCGTCAGCCCGCCAATGGTAACCCAATCGCCAACTTTTACATGTCCGCCAAGAGTCACGACATTAGACAATATGCACTTGTTACCGACTCGGCAGTCGTGAGCAATGTGGACATTCGCCATTAGAAGGCAGTCGCTTCCAACAACGGTTTTGCCGGTCTCTACTGTGCCACGGTGTATCGTTACAAACTCACGTATAACCGTGTTATCACCAATTTCCGAGATCGTCTCTTCACCGGCATACTTCAAATCCTGGGGCGCGTTGGAGATAACTGCTGCATGATGGATAACGCAGTTCTTCCCAATCCTTGCGCCATTTGCGATGAGGGCATTCGACGCTATCCTGCAGCCATCACCAATGACAACGTCATCTTCGATAATCGTATATGGACCAACACATACATTGTCGCCAAGCTGTGCCCTGGGGCTTACGATTGCTGTTTTATCTACAGAGGTTGGCACAATGACTTTACTTTGCTTCTGACGGTTGGCCGTTGGCATCGACTATCGCAGCGGTCATTTCAGCTTCAGCTACAAGAGTGCCATCTACAAAAGCTTTTCCAGCTAAGACTGCCATTTTGCTCCTTCTTGAAATCATCTCGACCTGCATTATCAACTGATCACCCGGAACAACAGTTTTTCTAAATTTGACATTATTCATCGACATGAAGAGAACCAATTTACCGTCAGGATTATCCAAACCGTTCAAGAGGAGAATCCCGCCGGTCTGCGCCATCGCCTCGACTATTAGAACTCCCGGCATTACAGGCTTAGACGGAAAATGTCCCTGGAAAAAAGGTTCGTTAAGCGACACATTTTTTATACCGACGACTTTTTCATCCAGCTTGAAGTCAACTATTTTGTCGACGAGCAGGAACGGATAACGGTGAGGCAAAATTCGCTTTATGGCCTCGATGTCGAATATTACGCCGGCGGTCTTCGTAAATTGGTATTTCTTTACAATCTTCTTTTGCTGGTAGAGCTTCCGAATCTTTTTCGCAAACTCGACATTGTGTGAATGTCCGGGTCTCGCGGCAAGTATCTGGGCTTTCATCGGAGCGCCGACAAGCGCAAGGTCTCCTATAAGATCGAGAAGTTTGTGACGCGCAGGTTCATTCTTGTAGCGGAGAGTCTTGTTGTTGAGGATGCCTGTTGAACCGAGGATAATCGATCCGTTGATGCCCAGTTTATTCCCAAGTTTTTTTAATTCATCGGAAGTCATGTCATCGTCAACTATCACGATCGCGTTATCGAGGTTTCCGCCTTTTATGAGACCATTCTGATGAAGCATTTCGACTTCCTTAAGGAAGCAAAAAGTACGGGCGGTGGAAAAATCTTTCACAAACTCTTCTTCAATAGAGAACATGCCGGTGTGCTGGCTTCCGAGCGCGGGATTCTTATAATCGATCATTATTGTAATCCTGAAATCATCGAGAGGAAGCGCTACCATCTGGACTTCTTTTTTCTCATCGAGGTACTCGACGGTCTGATCGATGATTAGATAGTCTTTGGGAGCATCCTGCGAAGTAAAGCCGGCTTCAAGCAAAACATCGACGAACGGCTTCGCGCTGCCATCTCCTACAGGCGGCTCCGGTGCGTCAACTTCTATCATGATATTATCTATCTCCAGGCCCGCTACCGCGGCTAACACATGCTCGACCGTGTGAACTTTAACATCTCCGATGCCGAGGGTTGTGCCGCGCGAGACATCAACCACAAAATCTGCAAGCGCAGGAATCTCAGGCTTGCCGCCGACATCGGTCCGCCGGAAAATTATTCCGTGATTTTCAGGCGCAGGGAGAAATGTAATTGTAGATTCATATCCGGTGTGAAGCCCGACACCCGAGAAAGAAACACTTTTTGAAATGGTACGCTGTTGAACAAGCATCTATAATTTTACTCTTTCTTTTTCTATTTCAATATTAATCCGGCCGATGGCTGACAATTTACATGAGCGCCAGCTACGAGCCGCGGACTATTCCTTTGTCTTCTAATTCTTTAACTTTTTGCTGTAGTTCCGTAAATTCGCGGATAATCTTCGGCAGCATTTCAGAAGCAGCCCAAATCTTCAAAGTTTCTTTCAATTCCTTGGCCGGATAACCAAAATATGTTTTGCCGGCTTCCTTTATTGACTTTGCTACTCCGGATTGTGCACCGAAATTCGTATTGTCGGCAATCTCAAGATGCCCTGCAAAGCCGACCTGTCCGCCGATCATGCAGTGCTTGCCGATCTTTGTGCTTCCCGAAATTCCGCTTTGTGATGCAATGACTGTATTCTCACCGATTACCACATTGTGAGCAACCTGGACAAGGTTATCGATTTTAACGCCCCTGCAGATTTTCGTCTCTCCTAACGTTGCCCGGTCAATCGAACAGTTTGAGCCGATCTCGACGTCGTCTTCGACCACAACAACTCCGAGCTGAGGAATCTTATCGTACGTTCCGTCATCCTTCGGTGCAAAACCAAACCCATCGCTCCCGATGACCGTACCGGAATGGATGATCACCCTGTTACCGATCTTCATCTCACCATAAATAGTGACGTTGGAATAAAGTATGGAATCATCTCCCACTTCCGCCCCGTCTCCAATCACGCAACCAGGGAAAATAATCGTCCGGCTTCCTATTTTTGCATTGTCAAGAATTGAAGCTAGAGCTCCAACACGAACGTCTTCTCCAACTATCGCATTTGGAGAAATATACGCCGACTGATTGACACCCACCGGAAGAAGCTCGTGTGACGGCATCATTTTTTTTAATGCAAAGACAAAAGCTACATACGGATCTTTTGCCCGGAGAAAGACAATATCTTTCCGGTTTGTTTTAAAATTCTCCGAAACGATTACGGCCGAAGCCCTGGTAGTCGCCACATATTTTTCGTATTTCGGATTGGCAAGAAAAGTAATTTCACCGGCCTTGGCCTCTTCAATCTTCCCGATTCCAATTATCTCGGAATCGGGATTCCCGTCAACACGAGCTCCGATCTCACGGGCAATTTCGGAGATTTTCATCAATGTCCGGTCGGTGGCGCTGTTTGCGTTGGCTCATTCGTCTGGGGCACAGGAGATGTGGGAGTACTTCCGGGCTTATTCGCAGGCGAGACTTTCAACTTATCTAAAACAAGCTGGGTGATGTCGTATTTGTCGTTCGCGAACATTAAAAGGACTTGACCGCTCTTGTCTAAGATATAGTCGTAACTTCCATCTTTCGCAACATCCTGGATCGCCTGCATTACCTTTTCCTGAACCGGGCGCATGATAGTATTTTGCTGCTGAAACAGATCTCCGTTTTGTCCGAATCTTTGATTTCTAAGGTCGGACATTTTTTTCTGCATGTCGCTCAACTTGTTCTCTTCTTGAACTCTTGCCTGCTCCGGGAGGATAAGCCGCCGCTTCTGGTAATCATCAGCTTCCTGCTGAAACGAAGTTTGAAGTTTATTGATTTCACCCTGCCACTGTGCAACAAGAGCATCGAGTTTGCCCTGCGCTTCGACGGCATCAGGCAGTTGCTTCATAATCTCCTGGGTATCAACCCAGCCGATCTTCTGCTGCGCGAAAGCAGTCGAAAAAGCCATCATGGCACAGACGAGAATCCGTATTCGTGAAATCCCTGTTTTCATAAAGCCCTCATTTACCCTGGCGATTCAAAATATCCAAGACCTTATAAGTAATATCAAAACTTGGATCCGCGTAAAGTATCACCGCTAACTCTTCGCGTTTGTCAAGGACATATTGCATCTTTTGATCTTTCGCAACTTCAGCGATAACAGAATAAACCCTGTCGCGAATCGGCTTCATCAATTTTTCACGTGTTTGATCAAGCTCACCGCCCTGAGCTACTTTTTCTTGACGGTATTGCAAGATCTGCTGTTGAAGTGTGCTCAAGTCCTGCTGTGCCGCCTGTTTTGCCTGATCTGTCATCATAGCAGCCTGTTTCTGATATGAATCAGCTTTGTCTTGATACTGCTGGGACATCTGGTTGACGGTATCGCTCCAGGATTTCATCAGAGCATCAAGTTTCCGTTGCGCTGCCTGAGCTTCGGGTATTTGGTCAAGGATCAAAGCTGAATTAACGAAGCCGATCTTTAATTGAGCATTATTCGGCGATGCTGCAAACATAAAACCGAGCGCCGATATAATGACAGCCGTCGAAATTAGAACAACCGATTTTTCTTTCACTTCTGACCTCTTTCTTTATTGATTATAAAATTAACAATTTAGAATATCAAAAGCCTCTTCCGAACTGAAAATGGAAGTGCCAGCCCGAAGCTGGATAATTTGGAGCCACCGAATCAAAACCATAACCATAATCGAATCCGACCATTCCTATTGGATTTATCATAACTCTGGCGCCGAACCCAGCCGAGCGAGCGAGCTGGAATATGTCAGTGTGTTGGAAATTCTGGTACACATTTCCACCTTCTGCAAACAACAGAACATACAACGGAATCGGATCGGTCAACACGGAAAAACGCATTTCAAAAGTCTGTTTGAACAAGACCTGACCGCCGAGAGGATTCCCGCTTGGTGTATCAGGGGATTTCGGTCCAACCGCCCTATCGTCATAGCCTCGCAAAGGCGTCGTCGAAATATAGCCAAGCCCCGTGCCACCCATGAAGAATAAATCATTGAGCTGAACCAAAGAATGGTCGGTAATAGCTCCGACAACACCGAACAAAGTCCCACTGTACAGCACGATTTTACTCGTTCCGAACAATGATGTATACCAATCGGCAGAGAAAACATGTTTGTGAAAGTTTATTTGTCCAGGTAAAACCGGTGGTCCGGCTATTTCGTCGGTCAACGAAACGCTTGACCCCACCGTTGGGAAAATTGGATTGTCGGTGCTGTTTCTCGAAATCACCTGGGTCAGCGTGAATTCACTGTAGTCACCATCCAGGTAGCCGTAAGCTTCACCATTCGCCACGTCAACCTTTTGACCTGAAACGATCCAGTCACCGCGGAAGTAAGCATCCGGCCAGCCAAACCTGCGACCAACACTTGCGGAGGCCCCGGTCATCCTCAAGTCGACTCCATAAACCTGGCGGGTATCGTACAAGTTCACACCCAGAGATGTCGGAGTGTCCATAAACCACGGCTCGCTAAATCCAACCTGGAAAGTTCTGTAATAAGTGCTGACTCCGAACTGCCACGTGAAATTCAGAGCCTGACCGGCGCCACCGTCAAACGGGTGTGCTATGTCAAAGTTATTAAATGATAAACCGAGCGAGCCCGTGAATCCAAATGCCTGACTATAGCCTACCGACGCATTGAATGTGTCGCTCGATTTCTCAGCAACATCATATGTCACGTTCACCGTAGAATCGTTTACGATATAATAGTCGGGTTTAATTTTTTCCGGATCAAAATAATTAAGTTGAGAAAGCTGTCTAACACTCCTGATAATCAACGCGCGTGAGAAGTAATCGCCCGGCACGGTAAAGAGTTCGCGGCGAATAACTTTGTCCTGAGTCTTCGTATTACCGCGGATTATAATTTCACCGATATGAAATTGATTACGTTCATATATTTTTATTTTCAAATCTATTGAATCCGGCGGCACACGGATCTCATCCGGCTCTGCACTAAACGTCAGATAACCCGTATCTAAATACAATGAAGCAACATCAGTCTGGTCCTTATTGCCGCGAAGATTCTCATCGAATTTTTCCTTGTCATAGACATCGCCGTCCTTCAAACCCAATCGTTCATCCAATACAGCGGAGGGATACCTGGTATTTCCCTCCCAGGTAATATGCCTTATGTAAAACTTCTTTCCTTCATCCACAATTATGTGAATAAACATGTCTTCTTTGTCAGGACTGTACCATATGGAGTCGGAGAGTATCGATGCGTCGATGTAACCGTTTTTTCTGTAGAAGTCGAGGATTTTTTGTTTGTCGTCATCGTATTTCTTCGGGTCAAACTTTGCGCTTCGCCAGAACATCCACCAGACTTTTTCCTGCGTGTCATCCATTGTGCCGCGCAAATCGCTACCGTCGAACTCCTTGTTCCCGCTAAAACTGATAGACTTAATCTTAACTTCCTTGCCTTCATCAAGGTTCATAACAAGATTGACGGGAGCGCCGGCTGAATCCGCGACGGGCACAAGTTCCGGATCAATCTTTGCAAGAAGATACCCCTTATCCTCGTATTTCTTTTTAATATTATAGACCATAGTGCTCAAGTCTTGCCGGGTTACAATTTGTCCTTTGACAAGATTTATCTGATCTTTAATATCTTTTTCACTCAGTTCATCGTTGCCCTTTATTACAATATCATTGAGCCGGGGAGATTCCTGTACTCGAATGAGGAGATAAACGCCGTCGGCGATCTGATTGTCTATAAGAACCTGTATATCAGAAAAGATCCCGAGAGACCAAAGCTGCTTTATTGCCTGGCGTATTTCATCTCCGCCGGGAGTAAATGAACTATCGACCTTCAATCCGGAATATCTTATGATCGCTCCCGCATCGGTGAGCTTGTTCCCCTCAACGGATATTCCGAGAATTTTCAGCGGCTGTGCTTTCTGGATACCGGGAGTCTGGGCATTCGCGGCAACTGTTAACAGAATGATCGATAAAAAGACATTTTTCATTATTATAAAAATCTTTCTGAAGAATTTATCTATCAAAAAACCGATTTGCGCAAATGTTACCGCAAAGCCATCCTTTTGAGAAACTCCTCCTAAGCTATCAGCGAAATCCGCCATTTATTTAGACGAAAAAGAGGGCTGACGGTTGCCAAAGTTTTTCAAAATATGATTAACTAAGTTCATTACAGGGTTTGAAGGTGTTTGACCTGTTCGCTGACAAGTCCGAACCGGCGCTCCCGCTTTTGGAAATCACTTATTGCCTCGTAAAGATGTTTCCTGCGGAAGTCCGGCCAATATACTTTTGATATATATATCTCGGTATAAGCAAGCTGGTAGAGGAGAAAATTACTTATGCGGAATTCTCCACTCGTTCTTATTAACAAATCCGGATCAGGCATCGTCGAAGTCGTCAGGTAACCTGAAATGGTAGATTCATTTATATCGTCGACGGAAATTTTCCCGATGACTGTATCAGCAATAATTTTCTTGATCGCCTCTGTTATCTCCCATCTGCCCGAATAACTCAAAGCGAGATTCAAATTTAATCCGGTGTTTCGTTTCGTCCTCTCGAAAGCATCATAAATTTCATGTTGAACCCCGGCAGGAAGTGACTCAAGATCGCCGATGGCCGTAAGTCGCACGTTGTTTTCATAAAGTTTATCAGTTTCATCTTTGAGAGCCTTGACCAAAAGCCGCATCAGTGTCGAAACTTCCTGCTGAGGCCGTTTCCAGTTTTCCGTAGAGAATGCGTAAAGAGTCAGGCATTTTACGCCTAATTGCCCACATGCCTCGACGATATCACGCACCGAGCTCACCCCTTCGCGATGTCCGGCGGCCCGGGGAAGCAACCTCTGCTTAGCCCATCTGCCATTTCCATCCATGATGACGGCTATGTGTTCGGGGATACTTCCGCCATTTTTCAACTCATCCTGCAGATTTTTATCATCAGAGCTTTGCGTGATCAAACTTTCCGCCTAATTTTAAGCTGTGAAATTTAAACCGACATGCAGTAAAAATCAAGGTTGCGAACCGCTTGCATCCGACTTAACATTCAAATTTTTGGTGAGTTACGTAGACTTCCACATAACATGTTTTCGAGACCAAATAAGTTTCTATTCATCTCCATCGGATAATTTTTACAGTATCGGAAGTGATCTGGAAAAGAGCAGCCCCCAACGAATCCGTGCGCCATACCTTAATTCGCTCATGTGACATCTCATCAAGAACCGCCTGAGACGGGTGGCCAAACTTATTTTTCAGCCCCACCGAGATCGCGGCATAGGCTGGATGAACTGTCTTTAGAAATTCGACCGATGAACTTGTACTGCTCCCATGATGTCCTGCCTTATAAATATCGGAAGCCAAAAATGTTCCATAGATATTCACCAAATCATGCTCAACCCGCTTTTCAATATCTCCAACAAGAAGAAAGCTTTCCTTCCCAACGCATATTTTTAAGACAACCGATCCGTCATTCAATCTCGTTTTGTAAGCAAGCCCTCCGTCACCAACATATTTCTTATTGGGGTGTAAGACGTAGACTCTGCATGCAGAAGACGAATCTAAAATCATTCCTGCGGATACAATTCTTGTCGGAATCTTAAACGCATAAACCCGTGCCAACGTATTCATCCATGCTTGCGAGTTCGAAGCCTGATCGGGATAAAGGAAGTTATCTATCTTTATTTTATCTATGACTGATGCCGCTCCGCCTATGTGATCGCTGTGCAAATGTGTAATCACGAAATAGTTCAGCTCTTTAATTCCGCGGCGCTGGAGAAATGGAACCACTACTCGCTCACCGATATCGTAGTTCCTGAATTTCATACCGGCGTCTATAAGCATGTTTTTCCCATCGGGCAGTTCGACATATATTCCATCCCCCTGCCCCACATCTAACACATACAATTTTGCCTCCGGTCTTCGATTTCCGATAGATCCGGCAGAAAAGAAACTTGCGAAAAGAATGATGTCGGCAGCCAGGAGGGAGGCAAAGATAATTTTCTTCAGGAAAATATTATTACTTCTCGAATGTCCTGTCCGCGGGAATGCGATCACGGCGATAAGCCAGGAAAAATAGAGGAAGGTAAAAATCCAACCGGAGTCGGATACTATTATACTGCTGATACTTAATGATCCAAGGACGGAATTAATTTTAAGAATCGCGAATCCGACCAATTGCGCGGCAGAGCCGAAAATTCCAGCAACCCATGAAGACAACATACTGATACCGACGAAAGTGAATGTCATCGTCGTAAAAATTCCTGCCAACGGGACGACAATCAAATTCGCCAGAATGCTCACAACGGATATTCTGCTGAAGTAATATGCAGTGAGCGGGATAGTTCCGAGTGTGGCTGCCAGCGTTAATACCGACAGAGAAATCATCGAGCCCGGAAGCGGCTTTTCTTCCAAAGCAGGATAGCTTGTGTAAACAATTGCAAGTATTTTTTTGTGAAAGAAAGCAATCGACATTACAGCGGCAAATGATAGCTGAAAACCCGGTGTAAAGAGCTGCGACGGGTTGAAAGTGAGAATAACAAGCGCGGCGAATCCCAACGAGTTTAGTATCTGTGGTTTTCTTTGTAGGAAGAGTCCGAATGAAACAACCAATGCCATTATTACAGCTCTCATAATACTCGGCATCATGCCGACGATTAAGGCATACAAAATCAAAATAGGAGCAATGGATAGAAACCTAAACCTGCGCGGGATTCTCATGAGCGACGCCATTATCATCAACATACCCGTTAGAAAACCGATGTGTAAACCCGAAACCGATAATATGTGAATTGTACCGGTATTGACAAATTGTTCATTGATTTCTTTGTTTATCCCCGAGCGTTCACCGATAACCATCGCCTTGGCAAGTTCGGACTCGTCTCCGCTCATAAAGAACGATATCTTGTGGCGCAGGAAGTCTCTCATAGGCTCAATAACATTTCAAAAAAAATTAAACCCCGCACTATGGTTCACCCACAGAATATTTCTTTCATCTTTTACGTATATCCGTCCGACTATCCCGCTCAACTCATAGTAAGATTTCAGGTCAAAGTCTCCAGGATTTCTAGCGCTGGAAATAGCATCTACTCTGCCCGTGAAAGCAATCCTGTCTCCGACCGACAACCTTAACTTAAATGCCGGCGACAAAATAAGATCGCCTCCGATCCTATGCCATCTTTTATTGTATCCGTAGCAATCTCTAATTACCGCGGAAGTAATAGACGTGTCACGAGGAGTTTCTTCCACAGTTCCTACAAAACAGGAAAAGCTTGCAGCATCCGACGACAGCAATGAAGAAATGTTTACGCTCATGTAAAAGGCAAAAGAGAAAGAAAGCGCCGCGTAAACGAATCCCGCAATTATCGGAGAGACTCTTTCTCTTCTTAGAAGAAACCACGACAGTGCTGTTATTGCAGCACAGACCGCGGCGACAAGAAATAAATAAGAATAATCCGGAAATTGTTTTCCGATAATTATTCCCGCTGCGGCGAGGAGCGCGGCTTTAAAAGCTGGTACATTTTTCAATTTTGCACCCTGACTCGAACTAATTAAACATACGTTGGTTTGCGAGTCAAGTGCCACTGCAGTAATTATTCGATAGGGATCGAGTTTCTGTTCATATCACAAAAAAGATCTAATGCCGGACCTATTCTTCCGTGCTGCACGAACAGATTATAAATCCATTTCCCCTGTCTATGAAGAACCGCTTCTTTTAATTATATTTTGGTACGATGACTGCAAATTACGATACACAAGTCAAAGATGAGGTGCGTGAATATTGGAATTCACATCCTTGCGGGACGCAATTCACAGATTTAGAATGGGGATCAAGAGAATTTTTCGATGAAGTGGAAAAATTCAGATACGATACCCAGCCATTCATGAAGAAGATTGCGGAATTTGACAAATTCGCGGGGAAAAGAGTTCTGGAAATTGGCTGCGGTCTTGGTACAGATCTATTGCAATTCGCCAGAGGGGGCGCTGACGTTACCGGAATCGATTTGACTCCAAATAGTATTGAACTTGTTCAGAAACGTTTCAGAATGGAAAGCCTTCAAGTTGATGCCCGGGTTGCGGATGCGGAAAATCTTCCTTTTGCAAATGACAGCTTCGATCTTATTTATTCCTTCGGAGTATTACATCATACGCCCAACACCCAAAAAGCGATCGACGAAGTTTATAGGGTCCTGAAACCCGGCGGGCGAATCATAATCATGCTCTATAACAAAACATCTCTTCACGTCTGGCTTGGCGTGCCGCTTTACTTGTTTACACAGTTAATACGAAAGCCGATCAAGAACGGCGGGAAATTAGTTGACAATTGGATTCGTGTCTATGACGGGAACGAAAATCCGCTTGGCAAAGCCTACTCAAGATCTGAAATGGAAGCGATGTTTTCTAAGTTCAGAAACCGCGAGTATAATATATGCGACTCTTACCGCAGACATTTGCCCCGGTCTGCAAACGCAATAAACCAGAAACTATTTGCAACCTGGTGCGGCTTTTGGCGATTTATAAAAGCGGAAAAGTAATTCCTAATCTATCCATCGTTTGTACCACAAAGAAAGATTCAGCAGATTCCAAAGAAGCTGACCAAAGTTCTTCTTGCCCGATTTGTGGATAGAAAACATTTTCTCGATGCTTGAAGGCACAAGAAATTCTTCTTTAACAAGTTTCGAGTTCAAAATTTCGGATTTTGACCAATCATAAAGTTCGCCTTTTAACCATTCCGTTACCGGCGCGGCGAAACCTTGCTTCCGGCGGTTTATTATTTCGTCGGGAATAAGACCCTCTACCGCTTTCTTCAACACATACTTCGAAGTGCCATTCTTTATCTTGAGCGATTCCGGAAACTGGAACACCAGCTCCACCAACCTGTGATCGAGAAACGGCTCTCTACCTTCAATCTTAGTCGCCATGGTCATCTTGTCAACCCGCATGAGAAGAAGTTCAGGAAGACGATTACGCAGTTCGACATATGTCATCTGCTGAAGGAAGTCCAGTCCTCGATTGCTCTTCTTTATTTCATCATAAAATTTCTTGACGATGTTAAAAGAAGTAATTCCATTTAAGGAAATGGCGCGGCCGAGTAAATCCTTCTTTAGCTGTTCAGTAAAATTTATTGCGCCACCCCAAAAAAGCTCCTCGCCGAATGTCCCTTTGTGCAGATAATCCTGGACTAAGTATGCGTTTGAATGTTTCAAATATCCTGACGAGGCAGCATAAGCCGCCCTTCTCAGGCTTTGGGGCAATGAAGTATAGAACTTCCAAAAGGTATCGTGGAACCTGATTTCTCGGAGCATCGATGAATAGCCGGTAAATAATTCATCGCTTCCTTCCCCAATCTGCACCACGATGGTACCATTCTCCCGGGCAAGCTTTGACACGAAATACAGAGGAATACAAACGGGATCTGCAATTGGCTCGTCCTGATAATAAGGAAGTTCAGCAAGAAACGGAAAAACCGTTTTCGAATCAATTATAATTTCATGGTGGTTGGTTTTGAATTGTTCCGCAATCGATCTCGCGTATCCGAGCTCATTATATTTTTCAAGGTCTTTGAATCCGACGCTGAAGGTTTCCACCGGCCTATCCATCAAAGCAGCCATCAAAGCGACATTAGTGCTCGAATCAATTCCGCCGCTGAGAAAAACTCCGAACGGGACATCGCTCATCATGCGATCGCTGACACTCCGGTTCAAAAGCGATTTTACTGATTTTACCGCAATTTCCTCGCAACCGTTGTCTCGTGCAGCCTCAAACTCATCGACAAACTCTGAACGGGAAACAGGATTGCCATCGATATCGATCGTGGGCTGTTCACCGTTCTTGGCAAGAAGTGACCAGTATCTTTCGGTTTTGAAAGATCCCGCTGAATCTATAACTCCCCAGGAACCTGGCTCGAGTTTATAAATATTTTTGAACAGCGTCTTCGGTGCCGGAGCAACCAAATATGTCAGGTAGTGATAGAAGGATTCTTTATCCATCACACTGACCGCGCCGGGGTACTGTAAAATTGACTTTATTTCCGAAGCAAATAAGAACGTCCCATTCACAAAACTATAATAAAGGGGCTTGACTCCGATCCTGTCGCGTGCGATAAACAACTCGTTCTTTTTTGAATCATAAATCGCAAGAGCAAACATTCCCAGAAGCTTGTGGAGGACTTCTTTACCCCAGATTTCATAACCGTATAAAATTGTCTCCGTGTCTGAACGGGAGCGGTATTTGTATCCGCGGGCCTCAATCTCTTTTCTAAGGACCTCGTGATTGTAGATCTCTCCGTTGAAGACAATATGAGTGTCAGCGCTCGACATCGGCTGACTGCCATTGACTGAAAGATCTACGATTGCGAGCCGTCGGAAACCGAGTCCGACTTTTTGATTTTCATTTATATAGCTGCCGACGGAATCCGGACCGCGATGCCGCATCTCATCGCGCATTCGATCCAGTATGCCCGCTTCGACTCGTGAAGTCGAGTTCGCAGGTTGAAGAATTCCACAAATGCCGCACATAATAGAATGAATATGCTAACACGGGAATCGACATTCAAGAGTTGTGCAGAATCGAGAATTTCTTCCGCGTCATTTTCCGAATTTATCCTTTCCATGTTTTCCCTCTGCTCGTTATTTTGTCAAAGTAATTAATCTCTGGAGTGACCATGATAAGACCGGTTCGTTTATCAGACGCCAAATCTATTTGCGATATTTATAACGGGTACATCGAGAAATCCACCGCAACGTTTGAGGAGATCCCGGTGACCCCGGAAGAGATGAGGTCTCTGATTGAAGTTACTACACAAAATTACCCGTGGCTGGTCTGCGACATTGACGGGAAAGTCGTCGGTTACACTTACGCGAGAAAATGGAGAGACCGGTCCGCCTACCGCAAATCAGTTGAAACCGGGACATACCTCGACCCTCATTTTACCGGACAGGGAATCGGATCGGAATTGAAGAAAGAGCTTATCGAAAATCTAAAGGACAAATCATTTCACGTTGTCATTAGCGGGATCGCTCTACCGAATCCTGCGAGTATAGCCCTCTGTGAAAAATTCGGGTTCAACAAAGTTGCCCACTTTAAAGAAGTGGGGTATAAGTTTAATAAATGGATCGATGTCGGGTATTGGCAGTTGATTTTATAGAATCACACCTGCCTTGAGGCAGAAGGAATCTTTTCTCTGCAGTCTTCACAGAACTTCTCTGTTTTAATATCGATCTCTTCCACGCCTGTCGACGAGTGCATGACACATAAATAGTTACTGCAATGAATTAATCCGAACGTGTGACCGAGCTCGTGAATCGATTCCTTGATCAACCGGGTCCTGAAAATATTCTCGTCGGCCTGGAGTCCGTAAAATTCTTCGCGAAGCCGGTGTGACGAGACGACGGCGACTTTTCCTTCAAGCTGAGCTTCGCCGAAAACATAGGTGAGAACAGGGACAAACAGATCGCCGCCTGTAACGCCGAGGACTTTGCCGTCGAACCCGTCAAATTTTTCGAGAAGAGTAGACAGAATTGAAGTTGAGCTATACTGGTTACGGGAGAAATTAAAAGCAAAAGAAGCATCTATTGGTGGTATTATTTCGACGGATCGGGAGAAAGCTTTTCCAACGGGGGCCGCCAGCAGCGGCAAAGATGAAGGATCAACAGGTTCGATCGCAACTAAAAATACGGAAGGCATGTGAACCGCCGACTCATCCAGCATGATGGCACATCATGCTGGATGTTACGGTTTTTTCAAACTATATTTAGCAATTTTGCTGTATAAGGTAACCCGGTCGATACCGAGAGCCTCGGCAGCCCGCGTAATGTTCCATCCGTATTTGCCGAGGACTTTTGCAATATGAATTTTTTCCATGCTTAAGAGGGAATCGCCACTTGTACCATTTTCTTCCTGCGGCTGAGAAAATTGAAACGGCAAGTCGGATGGTTTAACAGCGGGGGGCTTGGCAAGTACCATTGCCCGTTCGATAACATTCTCAAGCTCGCGGACATTTCCGGGCCATTTGTTACTGATCAAAATGTCCATCGCCTCGGGATCAATCTTAAGCAGGGGCTTATTCATCGATGCCGCATATTTCCGCATAAAATGATCCACCAAAGGAGGAATATCGACTCGCCTTTCTCTGAGAGGTGGAATGAAAACAGTAAATACGTTCAACCGGTAATACAGATCCTCTCTGAAATTGCCCTCCGTAATTGCCGCCTCGAGATCGCGATTTGTGGCGCACACCACCCTGAAGTCGCTCGAGATTGAGTCGTTTCCACCGACCCGGGTAAATTGTTTTGTCTCCAACACTCTGAGGAGCTGTACCTGCATTTTTTGGCTAATCGTTCCGATTTCGTCCAGAAAAATTGTGCCTCCATCGGCCATTTCAAATTTTCCCTTTCGCCGGTACTGGGCTCCTGTAAATGCGCCCTTTTCATGGCCGAACAACTCGCTTTCCAGTAAAGTCTCGGGAACCGCTCCGCAATTAACGGTGATTATCGGAAAATATTTTCTCGCGCTGTTCGCATGGATGGTCCGAGCAATAAGTTCTTTCCCTGTACCACTTTCACCACGGATCATCACCGTCGTGTCGGTCTGCGCCACTGTCTTCGCGAGATCAATCACTTTATTCATCTGCGGACTTTCACCGATGATCTCATCTACCCCGGAAAGCTCCGACATTTGCTGACGGAGCCGCCAGTTTTCATCCGATAATTTCTTTGTTCTGATCGCATTCTGTACAAGATGAGACAGGTGCTCCGGATCAACGGGCTTCGTCACGTAATCGAATGCTCCTTCTTTCAAAGCCTGGACCGCACTATCGACCGCCGCAAAAGCCGTGACCATGATGATCGCCGCCGCTTTGTCGATCTCTTTCAATCTCTTTTGCAATTCGAGCCCGTCCATTCCCGGCATCTTAATATCAAGTAGAATAATATCCCAGGGGCCTTCGTTCATGAGGCTCAACGCCGCGTTAGCATTCTCCGCGGCACCGACCCGGTATCCGTCTTCCTTGAACCACTTGCTTAACGAATCTCTTACAGAAAGCTCATCATCAACTACGAGGATACTGGATTGCTGCGACTTATGATTGTTTGCCATACTCATGTATCAACTCTTCTGTGGGTTTGTAAATTCTCCTGCTTCTGAAATATTCGAATTAACCGGCAAAGTGATGGTGAATGTTGTCCCGATATTCACTTTCGATTCCAAATCTATCCTGCCGTTATGGCTCTCGACTATGCCATGTACCACCGCAAGACCAAGTCCCGTACCCTTACCGTCCTTCTTGGTCGTGAAGAAGGGTTCGAATATATGATTAACGTCTTCCTGGCTGATTCCGATGCCAGTGTCCTCAACTCTGATTCGCACCCCGGCCATGTTCTCAAGTGTTTGTAATTCAATCTTTAGATTGCCTCCTTCAGGCATTGCCTCAATGGCATTAATCTCCAGCGCTATAAGTGCCTGTTCAATTTGCTGAGGATCGCAGTTGATTTCAATGGGGATATCCGGGAGTCTGATCTCACATTTGATATTGTTCATCGATAAATGATGTGCAATGAGTTTTACGCTTTGCTCTATGATCGGAGCGAGATTTTGCGGATGAAACTTTCCGATTTTTTGCCGCGAAAAGAGAAGCAAATTAGTAACGATGTTGCCGCATCTCATCGTTTCGTCGGCAATCATGCTTAGTTCTCCGTCTATCTCTTTGAGATTCTCCGGAGAAAAATCCTGTTTAGATATTTTCTTTCTTATCAGTTTGGCATAAGCCAGGACTCCTGCGAGCGGGTTATTCAGCTCATGTGCAACGCTCGCTGAAAGTTTTCCCAATGAAGCCATCTTTTCCATCTGTACCATGTTAGATAGCGCCCTGCGAAGGTCCTCGGTTTTCTGCTCGACTTTTTCTTCGAGAGTTTGTCCCCACCTGGTAAGCTCATCCCTCGCCCTGCCGAGTTCCTCCGTCATTTTATTGAACGACGCGGCAAGATCGCCAATCTCATCCTGCGAGTGAACGATTATTCTATACCCGAGGTTGCCCTCCATAACCTCGTGCGTTCCGCGAGTCAACCTTCTTACGGGTTTATTCACCATTATCCAGATGAATATTCCGGCAAATATCGTTACCCCTATAACCATTAACACGGATGTTAAATAGGTGGCTCCACGCAGTTGAGATAAATTCGCGTCCATCTCTTTCAGCGGCAGCATGACATCGAGAACACCGAGGACCGTTTGAGATTTGGAATGTTCATGACAATCTGCATTGTAGCAGCTCGGCTCATTCTTGATGGGAGTTATTACGCCCAAAACCCTGTAACCTTTTTGGGAATGAAAAATTCTCGTGAGATTGCTTGAAGTATCGGATGGCAGCGATTTTCCGGACTGGTGGCAAACATTACAGGCTTCCGCGTCGGTGTTTACGCTTTTTCCTGCTTCTCCATTTACCGTAGAAAAAGTAATTTCACCTTTCTTGTTGTAAATGCGAATCGCCTCTATGCCCGATTCTGAGCCAAGCGTGTTGATTGTCTCATAAATATCTTCGCGCCTGTTTTCCAGCATGCTGTAGCGAGTAGATCTCTTTATAAGGTCGCTCGTGCGCAAAGCCCAGTCTTTGGTGATGCTCAAATATTTATCCGAATGCCAACTAAGCATCAATGTCGTGAAGATCGCCGTGGAGACGAGCATCACGAGAAGTACTATTACGAAAAGCCTGAAGGCTAAGAATCTTGTAATCCGCATCATTACCCTCGACGGTATTTTCCACAATCCTTATGCCGAGAAAATCGTGAAAACGGCTGGAGTTTATTGAAAATCAATCGGAAATAGAATGGCTTGCGGATGATTATGAAACTGTATGGCTATGAGCCACGGAAAAGGTTATCAGCGAGGCATAATTCCGCTATCGGGAATTACATATCTGAGGATAAAAGTCTTTTTAGTAACGAAATGTACTTGCGGGGGCCAAGGATATCTTTTAGGATTTTCGGCTTCACCCCGCCGTCCATCATTGTCAATCCTACTCTGTCCGGCTTGCTCTCAAGATCGGAGATTATACTCTTTTCCAAATCTCTGAATTGACTATCGTAATGTATTTTCGCGGCGGTCTCATCCATGAGAACCGGTTCGACCTTTTTAAGTTCAACACCTTCAACTTCGCATATCCATCCTGCCTCGTACGGGTCCGAGTTAATAAGAGACGGAGATTCCCTCAGCTGGAAATTGCTCTTCGAAATTTTGCCGTCTAACGGAGAGCGTACCACTATTGTACCATCTTCCAAAATTATCCAGGCTAAAGGCGCATTGCGTCTGGATACTGAACCCGGCTGAGGAAGTATTACGTTCCATGTATCGTGAAAAAGTGAAACGATATGTTCGTTTAAGCCGATCCGATAACGATCATCCTCGACCCTTTTTGCCCACACATAATTTCCGGAATAAAACCGCCCCGGCGGAAGAGTGTTCGTACCTGAAGGTAAAAGAAATTGTCTTACCAAACCGGCGGGCGTGTCGCCGTATTCCGGTGGACCATTCGAATATTTTTCTTTGTGTAATGGAATTTTAGACTGTACTGGCGTTTTAAAGGTTCGGTGCGACCGTTGTCTCATGACCTGGTCGAAGGCACATGCCTCACATTCAAAATCATAATCGCAAAGCTTATAAGAAACGAGCCCGGCGTCAACCCAAATACAGCTCAAAACTCCTTCGGGATTTACCCTGTTTGTCAACTTGCCATCCTGGCCGGATTGTCTTTCTGGCATGACACACCTCTTTTCTTTAATCTTCTTTTTTCGTTTCTACAAAAGCCGGAATGTTTTCCACCGAAGGATCTAATACTACAACTTCATATCCTCCGGTACGAATGGCGCTCTTTTCTTCTTTCGGAAATACGGCAAGATTCTTTGCCGCCCACCCAAACGCCCCGAAGCCCAGAGCTACTATCATGAGAGTAACCGATATCTCCATCCAGCTCGGGAAATAATTCACGCCATAATAACGCTCTAACGAAGTTATGCTCACATTCATCCTGTTCAGTACGAAGCCTACCATAGTTAGAAGCGAACTATAATACAGGCCGCGCTTGCTTTCTCTAATTTGGGGAATTACAAGGAGCGTAATCGGTATGATGACGCCGACGATCATCTCGGTCCAGTAGAGTATCCCTTCAAGATTGAAAGTCATCAGGTATGACCCGAGATTATAATTTATAATGTCCTCAATTTTCAGAACCAGGTATATCGAAAGCCCAACCGCTGTTACTTTTCCCAACGTTGACAGTACCGGCAGTTCGATTTCCCTGCGGAACGCGCGCGAACTGAGGAACGACTCTATCGTCACCATTGCAGGACCAACGGCCAGAGCGGACACGAAGAAAAGGAACGGAAGATTGCCGGAATACCACAATGGGTATACTTTTTCGGGCATAACGAGATATAGCGACCCCAGGGAAGATTGATGCAGTGTCGACAACATGACACCGAGAATTACCAGAGGAACAATTATCGAATGGACTGCTTTCCCGGCTTTTTCAAGTTTAAATTTTTCAAAGACAAGCGGGCTGAATTCCAAGGCAAGCACCGTCGAGTAGAGCATCACGCACCAGGCTAACTCGAACATGGCGGAGTGAGGATTCCACATAACCAGCGGATGCCAAATATTCCATGGCCTTCCTAGATCAAACATCAAAGCAAAGACAACGAGCACATAACCGAGAAACGCGGTCAGCACGGCAGGACGGGATATTGATTTATAGTCGTCCAGATGAAATACGTAAACTGCACCGGCAACTACAAACCCGCCTGCCGACAGCCCGACACCGCAAAGCACATCGAAACCGATCCATAATCCCCAAGGAAAGCTGTCACTCAAATGGGTTGCTGCGCCGAGACCAAACGCAAATCTAACGACTGTCGAATAAATCCCCGCAGCCACAAGGACCAAGAAGACAGACTTCCAGAATGTCATATGCCGAAACCAGTTCAATGTCTTCGACAAGATACTACGGTTATTCATTTTCTCCCCCGTTCATCGGCTCGTCCTTTCCATTATTGTGCTTAGATGCTTTCTCAAGTTTGAGTCTATCTTCGTATTCCGCAACTTTCTTCTTTCGATTGGTCAACCACCAGAAGCCTGTCATCAATGTGGTGCCCCAAATAAAATAGTCCGGTATTTTAGACATGATATTCCACGAATACTGAGGGAGCGCAGTTTTCGGAAGATCGGTCTTGAAGCCAAGCTTCGCAAAATCGATACCCGCAAGGTAAATCGTGGAAGTGCCGCCGACTTCTGTTTCCCCGAAAACATGCTGGACATAAGTCTGTGGATTTTCTTTTATTTTCTGTTTTGCCGTATCGAGCAAATCATCCCGATACCCGAATATCCGGGCCTGTGCCGGACACGCTTCCACGCAAGCCGGCTGCTTACCTGCTTCAATTCTTTCATAACACATGTTGCACTTCGTGACTTTCGGATTCGGCTTGTTCCATTGATATTTCGGCACCTGGAAAGGACAAGCCTGTACGCAGTACCGACATCCTATACACTTATCGACATCATAGACTACAGGCCCTTCCGCGGTTTTGTGGAGAGCTCCTACCGGACAAACTGATGCGCACGTCGGTTCTTCGCAGTGCATGCAAAGCCTCGGTACGTATGTCTCGTCCCACTGCTGTACAACGGTGTTTTTCAGACTTGAAAGTTCGTGTACATCCGAATGGGGGAATCCCCATTTATCGGCGCAAGCGTCCTCACATGCCATGCAGCCGATACATTGCGTAGTGTCAACTAAAATCCCAATTTGCTTTTTCATCTTGTGCTCCACTGCCTGTAAAGACGGCTCATAAATCGCCTCTACTTCGCATCACTATTTGTTAGAAAATCGTTCTCGAACTTTTGCCACACCTCTTTTGAGGAATGCTCCATCACACCTTCGACGGGAGTTCCGCCGTCTAACAACGTCGTCCCCGCCAGAGCCGGAGAACCGAATAGAGTATTGGTGGTTCCATGTGTAGTTATAAAATTTGTGAATCTTTTGATTTCTTCTTTGAGCCACTGGGCGGCGTCCGTTCCTTTCGAAAGAGAATTCATTTGTTCAAGATTGGACGGCTTTATGACCGCAACCCAACCATCCGCGTAAGGTTTCTTCCTGATTATATCCGGTGAATGAGTAAGTTCGTCGTTAAATGAAATGAGTTTTCCTGAGACCGGCGCCTGGAACGACAGGATTTTTTCGCCCTGTCGAATAGTAAAGAGTTTATCACCTTTGACAACCTCGCCGTTCCCAGAAATGAAATCGACATCATCGATTCTACCGACAATTTTTTGAACAAAGTCATCGAGGCCTATTCGCGCCAAACCGTCGGACAAAAGCTCAATCCAGGTATGCCCCTTTCCGAAAAAATATCCTTTTGGAATTACAAACCGCGCTTTGACCGGCGCTGGAGAAACCTGTACTGCCTTTCGTTTCTCCGCTCGTTGTACAAAATAATCGACAACCAGAAAAACGATTATCGTCGCTACCACAAATATCGCAACCATTTCAACCTCCAAATTTTTCTTGCTGAATCACGACTTAATAATTCAGAATCCATCAAATGAAAATCATTAATTCAAAAAACTTTTTGAAGATCCGTATTCTCGATTCCAGATCTCCACAAAACCTTCAAGTTTTGGTTTACCCTTTATCCTTCAATTATCGTTCCGAAATCCGTCTTACCATGAGAAATGACCAGCCACGTAACTCATTGACTTAAATTGGTTTAGAGTCCCATCAAAACTTAGGTGAGTCGATTCAAATCGGCATCGGATAGAGATGCGTAAAAATTCAACACCAAAAATTGTGCAAATTGCGAAGCTGCTCAATTTGACATTTGAACGAGGTTTTCGCTGTTGAGTTATTCATCGGTGAACGATGAAACAATCAACATGAGACCTTTCAAAATTACGGGACTCCGGGTTTAGCCCTAATTTTCTTATTTATAATTCAAAACTATTTTTATCCCGGAACTTGTTCCTATCCTCGTAGCCCCATTTTCTATCATCGTGACCGCGTCTTCGTAACTCCTTACGCCGCCTGAGGCTTTCACGCCCATTTTATTTCCAACGACTCTTCTCATCAAAGCCACGTCTGATACGGTCGCTCCGCCCTTGCTAAAACCAGTCGATGTCTTGACAAAATCCGCGCCCGCTTCCTTCGCAAGCAGGCATGCTTTCTCTTTTTCATCATCGGATAACAGACAGGTTTCAATTATTACTTTCACGATTGCGGCTTTTGCGTGACCTACACCCGCAATCTCGCGAATTTCATTTTCGACGTAATCAAAATCTCCTGACTTGAGTCTCCCGATGTTGATTACCATATCAATTTCCTGCGCGCCATTTGAAATAGCTTCCTCAGCTTCATGTACTTTGGACTTCGTGCTGGTTGCACCGAGAGGAAACCCGATAACCGTGCAGACTTTTACAGGAGAACTTCTCAGTAAGCTTGCGGCAAGTGTAACATAACCGGGGTTGATACACACACTCGCAAATTTGTATTCGACCGCCTCCCCGCAGATTTGTTCAATCTCTTGGGGTGTTGCATCCGGTTTAAGAAGAGTGTGATCAATCATTCCTGCCAGCTCTTTTGCGGAAATCTTTAACCCGTCTTTCATTTTTCCCCCTTTGTGTGAGAAGTAATTCTTTCGAGAATAAATTTATCTGAAGCCGAAAGGCTGTCCGAAGGCGGAGCGGAAGTATATTTTGTGAAATCAGGTTCGGATGAAAAAATACCAAACATCGGTACCGCCATCGCGTCTTCAAAATTCATCGGATCGAGTCCGAGTGCCAGCTCGATAGTTCGAATCATGCTGAGCTGATCATAGCGATCATCCACGACGGAGTTTCGCTTCACGAAGGGTCCAACCGCGAGTGCTTCCGTTCTTGTCGCATCAACATGGTCCGGTCCGTTCTGTGCATCGTCCTCTTCCACAAGTATCAAACTGTTCTTCCAAATCGGACTCTCTCCAATTGTCTGTACGATCAATCCCAGCGCAATATCATTTTGCGCGACAAGCTGGTAAGGATTTTGGTAGTTAATATTTGTTCCGCCCGTATGATCGTTCGGGAGCCAGATATACTCAAACGGCACAACTTTTCCGGACTTCAACTGCTGCTCAAAATCCGTTTTCCATCCCTCGAAGCGCCGCAGGTCGGAGTACCAAAGATCCCACGTCCAATAATTGAACGCATAGTGGTACAGAAAATCCGCGAAGGCTTTTTTGAAATGCTTATTTTCCCGGAGGGCATTATGAAGCGTTTCATCTCCTGTGAAGATTTTAGAAATACCCGTCGTAAACACATTGTTGTCCAGGAGTTTGAAACCATCCCGCTGGGTGTTTGCTTTCCCGTAAAATGTCTGCACGAATTCGCTGAATTCCACCCCCCTATCGACTTCCGACGCAAGAGCCATGCTATTGGAGTAGAACTTATCTGCGATGATGCTGTTCGAACCAAAAAATTTCACGATAACCTTATAAGCCGCGGTCATCAAATAATAAGGCTCGCCATAAATTTTGTAGTCAACTTTCTTGGCGGCAAGCACATCCCAGATATACGCTTTGGAGAAAACGGCGGGCACAGTGCCGAACGGATACCCGGCATACCTTCCGCTGTACGACGCATTTCCCAGCCACTCAAGGAACGGACTTGCAAAACCACTCGTTGTAAAGCTGTGCCCGAGGACGCTAATCTCACCATCAGCGTAAAAATTATCCAGATCGACGAAATCTGACGCCAGCTTGTGAATATTTGGGGAAACTCCGTTGCCGAATATCGTCAGGCTTGAATCGCCGTTTCCTTTTCCGAGGTCTCCGAGCATCTGATCGTAGGAACGATTTTCCTTTATGATATAAAAGACATGTTTGATCGGAAGTTTTATGCCTTTCTCCGGGCTGTAAACCGGAGAGCCGTCCTCAACTTCCTTAGTCCATTCGGTCAGGTTATTCACGATAGAGTTTATTGGAACAATTCCCACCGTCCCGTTCAGAAGATTGAGGACATAATCTTCTTTATGACCTTCTATTATTGGAGAGGGTCCGTTCGGGTTTGGGCGCCGTGGAAGTATCCCTTTGGCACTAAGGTATATCAATTTCCCGTTGTCTAGAAGAACTTTTGTCGTGTACCAACCGCCCGGAATGTATCCGAGAAGTTTTCCATTTATCAGGCGGTAAACTGCAACCGCGTTGAGAGTCGCCTCGCTTACGTACAACTTCCCATTATTGACGGCACAAGAAGTTGGAGAAACTCCCGACTGATACCCTTTCTTTCCGACAAAAATTCTGCGGAGAATCTTGTCTGTCTTTGTTTCGATCACCGTTATTTCATCGGAGGTTGTGTTTACGACATAGATGTATTTTCCATCCACTGTCATGCTCGCCGGCGCATTTCCGACTTTCAACGATTTCAATTCGTGAAACTGCGAGTCGTATATGTTGACTTTGTTTTCTCCCAACAAGCTCACATAAAACTTCCCGTCCGTAAATTTTATATCATAGGGGAAATAACCCACCACAGCCTCTTTCTCGACTTTCCCGTTCATAAGGTTCAGGAGCGCAATCCTTCCTTTAACATAATGGCCTATGCCGAATGGGTCACGCGGAGTTTTCCCAGTATCTGTTGTAACCAGGTACAGGACCGCGATATGCTGGGAATCGACCGGCGCCAGCCCCGACGTGTAGCCGGCAACCTTGTACTCGCCCACCGGCTCGAATTTTTTGTCAATCTTATGAACCGTGGAATCAAATCCGCCGCTGACATACAAATTACCGTCCTCCCCAACAACAGCACTCGGGAAAATGCAACTGAGTTTCACCGTGCCTTCGATCTCTCCGCTTTCCGGGTTAACCACTGAAATTCCCTGTGGCGCCACGGTATCTTCCTGGATTAGATACGAATATCCGGAATAATATCCTGTATTGAGCACAACCAGCTTCCCATTATATATGATCGCCTCGTAAGGAAGGTGTCCGACCCGGACTTGTTTTCCGGCGGGATGAATTCTCCATCCGGTCGGAAGCTCCATCTCGTCATGCATCATGGTACGGGATTTTTCTTGTGCCCTCGCAGCGTATGCCTGGACAGACTCATACGTCGTTCCCTTAGCGTATTCCCACAGCTGGCGATTGAGAATCTGGTCGCTCCCCGCCTCGTCAAACTCCATCTCATCTTTATCCTGCGCGCAAACAGAAGCAGAAAAGGATAGGACAAACAGACATGACGCCAGCACGAGACTAAATTTCATTCTTATCATCTTGCGACTCCATCCACATAATTATAACAGGTTAGTATCTTAGACAATAAATGTAAAGCCGGATTTATTCTATGTTTAACTCTTTGTAAATAAATTACTCTGTCTTAAGGAAAATTTCCCGAATAAATATAAAGTTTTTTACTCCTGTTACTGTCCATTTCACTGTTCCAGACCAGCTGGCGTTACTCCACTCCGTTTCCAGATGTGCCCGGATTCAACTTAGCTTTACAATGAAGATATTTTTTCCGACATCAGATTTTCACAACTGTTAACAAAAACTTAACCTCAGGAGACGAGCTTGTAATTTGATTGATTGTTTTACAATTCGCATATTTGTTGGACTTAAATGTGTGATTTGTGAAATTAATCAAATATCTACTGTACTTATCACCGATTGTATTATTCATTATAATCATTTCTCTCCGGCAGCTCAACGAAGGCTCCCTGGGCTCTTATTCAAATCCCATAAAAATTTATTTTACACCATCCGTCGACGCGGACAGGATATCTTTTAACGCAAAGTCGCTCACAGATTTTCTTCATAATGAAACGGGTTATTATTATAGAACCGCAGTACCGGCAAGTTTCATAGCGGTAGTGGAAGCGTTCGGAACCGACAAGGTTGATGTCGCAGCAATAAATACCTTTTCATACTTGATGGCAAACGCAAAATACGGCGCCGAAGCAAAACTCAGGGTGGTTCGTGAAGGGGAGCAAACGAGCTACAAAGGACAATTTATTGCCCGCGCAAATTCCGGGATCAATTCCATCGAGGATATCAACGGAAGAAAAATGGCATACGTCGATCCTTCTTCGACTTCCGGATACATTCTTCCGAAAGCGGAGCTGGACGACAAAGGAATAAAGCCAAGCGAGACCGTCTTTGCAATGCGCCACGATAATGTCGTCATGATGGTTTATCAGGGACAAGTCGATGCGGGAGCTACCTATTATGCTCCGCCCGATCTGAAAACCGGCAAAATAATGGATGCGCGGATGAGAGTGATGCAGCAATTCCCTGATGTCGCCCTGCAGGTTAAGATAGTCGGCTTTACAGAAGATATTCCGAATGACCCGTGGGTGTTCAGAAAAAGCATGAACGAGGCGATGAAAGAAAAAATTATCGCCGCGCTTCTCAAATTTGTTCAGACACCCGAAGGTAAGAAAGCCTTATTCGATATATATGATATTACCGGTCTGATCCCGACAAAAGACAGCGACTATGACGGACTCCGTGCTGTCCTTGAGAAACAACACATAAACTTTGAAAATCTGGTAAAACAATGAGCCTTCTAAGAGTTAAAGATTTACATAAGATCTATGAATCCGGAACGCATGCGCTCAAAGGCGTCAGCTTCGATGTTCGGGAAGGTGAATTTCTTGTCGTCATCGGACTGAGCGGTTCAGGCAAATCCACATTACTCCGGTGCATCAATCGCCTGATAGAGCCTACGTCCGGCTCCGTGGAATTTCTCGACAGGGACATAACGCACATTGCCGGTGAAGAGCTCCGGAATGTCAAGAAACAAATCGGCATCGTATTTCAGCAGTTCAATCTGATCAAGAGGCGGTCTGTTCTTTCCAATGTGATCAACGGGAGGCTTGGCTCTCTCGGAACGCTCGAATCGATATTCGAGAATTATTCGGACGACGTCTATGCGGACGCTTATAGATGTCTTGAAACTGTGGGCATTGCCGACAAAGCACCAATAAGAGCGGATGCGCTCAGCGGCGGCCAACAGCAAAGGGTTGCCATCGCAAGGAGCCTGATGCAGAAACCGAAACTCCTTTTGGCGGACGAACCGGTGGCGTCGCTCGATCCCGCGACTTCGAATTCCGTGATGCAGTATTTCGAGAAGATAAATAAAGAGATGGGAACGACCGTTATTTGTAACCTTCATTTCCTCAGCCTCGTGCGAAGATACGGTTCACGTGTAATCGCACTGAAGGCCGGCGAAATTATTTACGAGGGAGCCCCTCAGGATATTGATGAAGCCTGGTTTAAAACCATTTACGGTGAGGAAGCTGAAGAGGTAGAGATAAGATGAGCCAGGCTCCCGCACTCGCAAAATCTCCTCACCATATCATCGAAGAAACAAAACAGCGCGAGCGAAAATTAAACTTTGTCAAAGCAATTTTCCTCGATATCTTCTTTGTCTTTTACAGCATCGTGGTTTTAAGAAGAGCTATCTATCTAAAATTCTTCCTTGACCTAAGAGATCTTCCTTTCTCGTGGGATGAAGTTTGGCTCATGCTTGCGATAAGCACCATCATAGGATTCCTGTGGACATATTCAAGGACCTCACTTTCGTGCAAGCTTTTCGGAATCGCTAAGGAGAACAGCGTAACAAAATGGTCTGTCGAGATATTCGCGTGGTTTCTCTTTGACATAACCTTCATCGCAGGCTGGATAGTAACCAAGGTATCTATCGTGAGCCTGTTCAGTCCGGAGGGACTCCAGGGCGCGGGAAGAATTTTCAGGGCATTGTTCCACCCGGAGGCTCGGCATATTCGATGACGCCCTCTTCGCGATGATCGAGACGATTTACATCGCGCTTATCGCAACGCTGGTTTCGATACCGCTGACTCTATTGATAAGTTTTTTCACGGCGAGAAACCTCATGAAGGAAAACAGGTTTACATTTGCGATTTACTACATCCTCAGGATAATCCTGAATTTCGTGAGGTCGATTGAACCATTCATATGGGCGATTATTTTCTCGGTGTGGGTCGGCATCGGGCCGTTCGCAGGTATGATTGCACTTCTTGTTCACACTATCGCATCGAATGCAAAGCTTTATTCCGAATCGATCGAAAGTATTGAGGAAGGCCCGGTCGAAGCGATTTCCGCGACGGGCGCAAATAAAATACAGGTCGTGTGGCATGCTGTCGTTCCGCAAATTGTCCTCCCGTTCCTGTCCTTCACGATTTACAGGTGGGACATAAACGTCAGGATGGCAACGGTCATCGGACTAGTCGGCGGCGGCGGAATAGGAACAATGCTAATGCAATACCAGGGGCTCGCAAGATGGCGCGAGGTCGGTTTAATTATTTTAATGATTGCGTTCGTAGTCTGGGTAATGGACTATATCAGCGCAAAAGTCAGAGAAGCGATTTACTGATAATTCATTCGCGAGAAGCCGACAAAAATCCCCTTCTCATCGCGGAAAGTTTTGTGACGACCGATTCCTTAATGTGCCAATCCGGTTAGCAAAAGTCATTGGCAAATTCTCACATGAATCTATTTACCGTCTGTTTAAAGAAATTCAAACGAGACAATTCGTGTTTTCCCGGATTTCTATAAAAATATTTCTTCGATGCCAGCATGAGGCATCATGGTTTCGACGAAAAATGTGATGAATAAGCATCGAGAAGGGTCCTTATGACTTTCTGATACTGGCTTCCCCGATCTTTGGCTATTCTTTTGAAAAACTCGACGCTTGATTTACTCAGATTTAAAGTGACCTTCACGTTGTCCTGTTTAAATATGAGCTCTTCCGGCTTAGGCAAAAAATCTTTTACGACTTCTACCCTGCCGATTTTCTCATTTGCGTAATCTATTTTCTTCTTCATAAATCTCTTTTCCTTTCCTCCAATAGCCGGCGCCGATAATTCTTATTTTCTTATCTCTGTAAGTAAATCGGACCGTTATTACTTTTTCACCAACCTTTCCAAAGCAATAAAATCTCTTCTCGCCTTTGCTGTGATCGAGGTCTTCAGCTATAATCCTGTTTGAATCGGCAAACGCGAATTGAGCTTCACCAAAAGACACCTTATGTTTCTTCTGATTTATCCTATTCTTGTTTTCATCCCATTCAAAAGTAGGATCTATAGCCAATTGCCCTCCTCGGTTGAACCCCTGAATATACATACTTTAATATGGCTTTTCAACCATATAACTTACCCCACCCCCCTTTCAAATAAAAAGGGCGGCTAACGCCGCCCTTTTCAAAGTTACATCGCTGCTCTCGGCGGCGCCGGCTGGTCCGGCGAACCCGCATTGCGAATTGGAAAATAGATCAATATCATAGCCAGCAGCAAAAATACCAGCAAGCTGATTCCGAATCCCGGCACTTCAAAAATGGAAAACCACTTGATGTTGTAGAACGCGAGCGCCGCGAACACGAGCCCGCATAAAGCTTCTCCAGCAATCAGGCCCGACGAGAGAAGAATCCCGGTGTTTTCAACTCTGCCGGTCTGCGCGTCATTGTACTTGCGCCTTTTGGCAACCATGTCGACAATTCCCCGGATGAGTCCGCCGACAAATATCGCGGCGACAGTACCGAACGGCAGATACATTCCGACGAAAACAAGCATCGGGCTTTTTACGCCGCTGATGATGAATCCAAATGCCATCAGTATTCCCACGATGATGAGCGGCCAGGCCATGTGCCCGCCGACAATCCCCTGCGCGAGTGCGGCCATCATGCCAGCCTGCGGAGCCGGCAGATTTCTTCCGCCGAAGCCGATCCCGCCCTGGTTGATATCGCCCTGGTTTAAAATCATGAGCGGAATGAACATAACCGCCGAGCCGGCGAGTACGCCGATCAGATCGCCGACCTGCATCTTCCATGGTGTACCACCAAGTATGTGCCCGACTTTCAAATCCTGCAGCATCTCGCCCGCCACCGCGGCGGCAACGCAAACGACCGCCGCAACGCCGAGGACTGCCGCGACACCGGCAACTCCTGTCTGTCCGAGGACCACCATCAACAGCGCGGCAATCAGCAAAGTGGAAATTGTCAGCCCGCTGACGGGATTATTGCTCGAACCGATTATTCCGACTAAATATCCCGAAACAGCGGCGAAGAAAAATCCCGTGACCAGCATGACAACCGTCGCGGTCAGAGCGGCCGCCACATTGTTCGCAAAATAATTATAGATGAAAAATGTAGCGATACCGGCGAGAATAATTCCGCCGCCGACATACCGGAAGTCCATGTCGCGTTCGGTTCTGATCTCGACCTTTCCGCCGGATGCCGCTTTCTTCACATCGCTTATCGCTCTGCCCAGGCCCACACTCAGGCTCTTTCTCATCTTGTATAGCGTGTATGCCGCGCTGAAAAGCATTCCGCCGATCGCGATCGGGCGTACAAGAGTCAACCAAACCGAATAGCTCAGGGCAATCCATGAGTCCTGCGACGCGTCCGCGGGAAGTGCGCTCGGCCCGACAAAATAAAGAAGAAGTGGAACAAAGAGTCCCCAGCTCAAGAGTCCGCCGCTGAAGTTCAGCGCCGAGAGTCGCGGCCCGATGATGTAGCCGACTCCAACATAAGCGGGACTCACGCCCGGAGTCGTGATGAGGGCTCCTCCGCCCGATTGAACCGTGGAAGTACCCACACCATTTTTAAGAGACAATGATAGAGGGGTAAACTTTATGAATCTTTCCCACGCCGCGGCAAAAAAGTTGAGCTGTCCAAGTGCCTGGATCGCGGCTCCAAGTCCCATGGCACTGAAGAGATACTTCGCGCCCGTTCCGCCGGTCCTTCCTGCCTTATGAATTTCAGATGCCGCGACAGATTCCGGGAAAGGAAGCTCGGGGTCTTCGACCATGACGCGCCTGAGAACCGTGACGAACAGGATGCCGACAACGCTTCCGACAAACATGATTGAAGTCGCTTCAAGGTAGTGTGTGCTGTCAAACTGCTTCCAGATGCCTGCTATGTAAAACGCGGGGATGGTAAACACTGCGCCGGCTGCAATCGACTCGCCGATCGCACCTACGGTTCTTGCAAAGTTTTCTTCGAGCAGGCTCCCCTTCATTATTTTGAGAACTGCCATTCCTATGACAGCCGCGGGATAGGTAGCCGCGATAGTCATTCCCGCCTTCAAACCCAAATAGGCGTTTGCCGCTCCGAGTATGACGCACATTACCAGACCGAGCAGGAGTGCCCTGATACTGAATTCCCTCATCGTGGTTTCTGCAGGCACGAAAGGCTGCGTGCTCGAACCTGTTTGCCGTTCTTCAGCCATGAATAGCTCCATTTTTATTTGTGAGAAGAATTGTTTGCCCCTTTATGAGAAATGAGTCGAGACGAAGTCGCATATGATTGTAATTCAATGTCTTAATTGTTTTGTGAATATAAGAGCATTGACCTGGAATTTCAATCACAGACCTGCCGGGTTTTTAAAATCAGTCGACCCTTAACTTGTGGATTATCCCTTTTAGAATCACCGGCCCAAGCGAATGCATGTCGAATGTTGAACGGCCGGACGTCTTTGAGCCGGCAACCATATCGGTCCGGTGTATGCCGCCGAGACGCTGTTTCGGATAAGTCACCCCCCACCCTTTTCCATTGACTACCCCATACTCCATGAGGATTGAATATCCAACGTCGAGCAAGTCCTGTTCGATATCGGATGGTCCCTGGGCAAGCCAATAATTCTCATCGCTCGAAGCGTAAAGTGTCCCGCCGGTCGAGATATAATTGCTCGACTGGATACCGGGACAACCGTTAAAAGTACCGAACGGAGTAGTGATTGCGGATGTGTCGAAGAGGGTCTCTTCATCAGTTAGAAGAAAGCTCGTCCCTTGAACGGTGAAGGTTGTCTGGAGCCCATAGGTCAGACCCGCAGTCACGGTATCGGGAAGCGAAGGAAGAGGCGAACCGAATACGATAGTGGTGTCGCCGAACAATTGAGGAACATCGAACCCGGCATAGCCAAGCGAGTCGTAGAAATATTTGTTGCCGTAAGCGTCGAGGAGCGTGGTGTAAGTTACGCCATTTATAGTAGTGTCTCCATAGAACGCTTCCCAGGAGCTGTCCGACCATACCTTGAAATATGAAGAATCGATTGACTCGCCATAACCGACGAGGCTTATTGAGCCGGATAAAACAGCCTGAGTGGGCCCCGGCTGGTTGCAGGCATAGAACATGGCAGAAAAGAGGAACAGGCTGAGAACAACTATCCGTTTCATTAAGTCTCCAAATCCTTTCGGAAAAACATTATGGATTATCTTTCGGTAATTCAATCCCATACTTTGAAAGTTAAAGAAAATTAACGAAAGAGATCATCGGAAAAGATACTTAGAAGTGGTTCCTTGCGTGAAAGCGCCTTATCGGCAAATCTCTTTTGATCGTATTGTTCCTGACTCTGCTCCATGAATATAAAAGGATTGGAATGGGATTTCAAACAGGCCGAGTGTTTGTATTTGGAAGAGGAAGGGAATAAATTTGGAGCAAGATGGGCAGCGCGGAAAACGGAAATAAACGGGATACGTCGAATAACACGGAGCCATTACAGGATAAACGACATAATGTCGTAGTTCAAGTAGTTAGCCACCATTCCATTAAAATGAAAACATGGAGGCTTTATGAAATGTAGGAAGTGTCCGGTTGGAGCGATAGTATCTCTCGCGACAGTTTTGGCCCTTTTTTCCGGTGTGCGGGCTCAGCCGGTTTCGATACGTGTCGCAGCGGGGATTGTGGACCTTCCACTTTCCGATTGGTCACGGTTCTTCGGGCAGCAAGGAAACTCTTCTTATCCGCTTTATTCCAAAAATAATCCCAACCCATACTACGCTTTATCAATTCACTACGACATCAGTTCACATCATTCGGTATATATTGGTACGGAATTCATACAGACATCTGCTTCATCGAGCGATTCCGTTGACATCGTCGGTTGGAAATTCCAGGGGGTTCCAATAACTGCGGGTTATGAATACAAATCGTTAACATTCAACCAATATTTTACCCCGGTTATTGGCGGTGGAGTGTCATACTTCATAAGCCAGGTGGTTGCAAACGACCATTTCTTCAATCATACTCTCAAACGGACCGGGAATGGCTACGGGATTCATGCGTCCCTTGGATTAATATCGCAATTGACTCAATCACTCAGCATGATTACGCAAGCCCGTTATCGCTACTCTAATGGCATGGCTTTCAGCGGAAACAAGTCCGACATTAAGGTCGAGTTCTCGGGATTTGACATTAGTATAGGACTGGGATATTCCATATGATGGGACGGCGGCTAATACGCGAATCACGACGCTAGATCATTATGTATCATGGTTCTCGCTTCATGCTCTTGCCCGCGAGGAGTGCGCCGCGACTCTTTTCTCGCGGTACGTTAGCCGCCATTTTGTAAGGGTTTGATCAGAAACGAGAAGCTAGTGACAAGTGCAAGAATTTCTTTGACCAGCGCAAGCATACTATATCTGCTAATCACCTTTTCGATTAGTTACCTAAGCTGGGGGATTCTGTCTTTTGATAAGGCGCTCAACTATGGCACACTACCGTTCATGGTTTTCTATGTCCTCGGCGGGTTGGGTCCGACAATAGCTCCCTTTGCTGTCATTGGATTCTTTGATGGCGGTGAGATGAAGGCGTATCTGTCACGGATATTCAAGTGGAGAATTAATCTCACGTGGTACTTACTGTCGGTAGCGACCGTGGTCATAATGAGTGCGGTATTGATGTTCATGGATACCGCAATAAACATCCTACATTACCCATGGTATATGCTGTTCCCGATGTTTCTTACAATGATACTAGGGGGTGGTCTTGAGGAATTAGGCTGGCGCGGCTTTCTGTTAGAGCAACTACTCACAATGAAATGGCCGCTGCTATCTTGCGGCTTGCTTGTCGGGGCAATATGGGGGCTTTGGCACCTTCCCCTCTTTTATATCAAGGGTGTCCCCCAATACGGGACTAACTATGCTTTGTTTTTTGTTAAAGTCATAGGTTTCGGACTTATCCTGACTACCCTGTACGCCGCAACGAGAAGTATTTTCTTGTGTGCGATGTTCCACGCAATGAAAAACACATCGTGGACGTATGGCTTTGTCCCTAATAAAACCGATATCCGTGGCGGAATCATAGAAAGCCTCGCATGGCTAATCGTTGGCACAATATTTATATTCGTCTACACTGTCTATACGCACAGAGGCAAACAAAACGGCGGCTAACATGCGAAAGGAAGCAACGACTTTTTTTTCGCGGGACGTTAGCCGCCACTTAATGAATTAACGGGACAGTTGTAAAATGACCACAAAAGTTTTTATAGGCACAAGCCTTGACGGCTTCATCGCTGGAACGGATGGGGACCTGGAATGGTTGACCACCTTTGCAGTGCCTGAAGTCAACGTCGGGTATGAAGAATTTATCAATAAGATCGATGCTGTGGTAATCGGCAGAGGGACTTTCGAGACGGTTCTCAGCTTTCCGGAATGGCCATATAAGCAGCCGGTGTTTGTATTGAGCACGACCATGAAACGGCTTCCGGAGAGATTGGAAGGAAAAGCCACTTTGCTGTCAATGATGCCCAAGAAGATTCTGACCCACCTTTCGGACAAAGGTTTCGCGAGTCTGTATGTCGATGGAGGCAAAGTGATACAAGCCTTTCTGAGGGACGATTGCATCGATGAGTTAATTATAGCGAGGGTGCCTGTGCTGCTGGGAAGCGGTATCCCTCTGTTCGGCTATATGCAGAACGCCCTCCAATTCAGACACATCAAGACCGTTTCGTACGCTAACGGCCTCGTCAGGAGTTATTATGAACGGAGTCGAGAATGAATCAAGCGGCGGCCAACAAGCAAGGAGAAGACGCTTTCCTTCGCAACCCCATCGATGGGGTTGGCAATGACAACGATGTCCTTCGTAACGAAAGCGATCTCCTTCGTAAAGCGAGGTGATGGGGTTGGCTAGGGGAACGATGGCTTCGGCGACCCCATCTTCCCTGTCGTGGATGAAAACGTATAACTCCGGCAGGATGCCGTTCGGGTATATAAAGGGAGCGTTTAGTTCCGTGAGCAGGGGAGTTTGTATTTAGAGGTGGAAGGGGATAAATTCGAAGCGAGATGGGCGGCGTGGAAAATGGATAAGAAGAAAATGGACGTACACAAATACGTTTTTACGGTAGTTAGCCGCCATGCTTACTTGAGGATGCTATGATAATAAATCTACAAAATTTCGCAATCGTCCAACCTAGCTTTCCAGTGATTATCAGATGCCCATCGTGCTCGCACCTTGGTACGTTTGAATCTGTGAACATATTGGATCTTAATGTCCATCCAAACCTTTTGGTTGGCCTGAGAAAGTGTCCGAATCCAGCCTGCAGAGCCCTTCTCTTATACTTTGCTGAAGGTGGCAAAATACTTGAGACCTTTCCGTTCCTTCGGATTGACTTCGACAAAAGTAACATTCCGCCCAAGATTTTGGACGCGCTCGACGAGGCGATCACATGTCATGCAAATCATTGCTTTGTCGCTTCAGCTATTATGGTTCGGAAAGCTCTTGACGTGCTCTGTCATGAGGAAAATGCCGTAGGCGGCAACCTCAAAGAACGCATTGCATCGCTTTCTACAAAGCTAGTCATTCCAAAAGAACTTTTGGACGGCATGGATGACCTGAGACTTCTTGGTAATGATGCGGCCCACATCGAGTCTGAGGCATTCGATGATGTCGGCGAGGACGAGGTCGCGGTCGCTATAGAGTTTGCGAAGGAAATCTTGAAAGCAGTGTACCAGTATTCAGCTTTGTTGAGCAAGCTCAAATCGTTCAAAAAGAAACCGTGAGCACGGCGGCTAACAACGAGAAAAGAGACGCTCGATTATTGCTCATCATGGTGCTCGCTTTATAGTACGCACATTATATCAAGATGGAGCGCGGTGTGATTGCCGCAAACATTAGATGACACGCGACTGTGATACGCGCAAACCGGAACATATCTAGGACTGACACATGAAGAAGATCGACCAATCGATTTCAAAGAACTATCTCCCACTGCGGTTGGACCTCGACGACCTGCACGCAATCGAAGAAGTCTTAAAGGAGGCGACCAAAGAGTACCAAATTGACTGTGGAGATTTCCAATTCGATTCCGTGGATGAGTTGGCAGGCAAGCTGAAGGATGCTACGCTCAGAGAGCTTGAGATAAAATCCCTCAGTCCTTACCTAAGGATTGAATTGACAAAACTATTCGCAAGCGTATATGTCGGCTCAAATGAAATAGACAGCGCAGGTCTATTTCACAAGGTTGACTCCATACTTCGGAAAGCTAGAATACCTCTCTTTTTCCTGTATAGCTACTATTCCGTGTGGAGCCTTAATATCTTTATAATCCTTCTAGAATTCATCCATCGTAGTCCCGTCCTTGATTGGCTTTTCTGGGGGATGCTTCTTGGGGTCCTGAGAGTTGGTTACGTGAGATTGACTCGACATTCGAGCGTGATTGTCGCGTCTACACGACTAGCTGGCTCATTCTTCCGTCGAAAAAAGGACGATCTCCTACTGGCCGTCATCTCAGGATTGGTTGGTGCTCTGCTCGGCATTGCTGGGACAATCCTTGTCAACTACCTAAAAAAATAGCTTGACGAGAGGCCAGGAAATGAAGGGACAGTTATGATAGCAAGATTATTTGTCGTTCTCCCATTTAGATTTGTTGTGCCGGAAGGCGCTGTTTTCAAAGTGTACCAGTTTGAGTCTCAAGGTTATGCAGTGGCTTTTTATCCCCCTGTTAGGAGCGAGATTGTTGCAGGTCATCCCGCAGTGGACGCAGTCAAGGTCAACGGTGTTTCTGCATTTGAGGCAGATACTCTGAGAGTTGACTTCCGAAAACCGGTTTTTGAAAGATCAACACCTGGCGGAACGGATCCACCATCTGATTTTATCCAAGACACTGTTAACTCTTTTCTTAATCGAACTCGACACGTAACAAAAGGTTATCAGATTCATCCCATAGATTTTCACCATTCCACGTGGAACCTTGAATATCTTAATGACAATGGGACCAAATTGGAAAAGGAAGAAGGAAAAATTCGAGGTCTCTTTTCATCAGAGGTCATCAAATTTTCAGGTAGCACCATTGTTCCTGAAGTGTGGGATAAGATTCACGAACTTCCCGTTAACTATCAACCTTCCCGGTGGCATAGTCTGCTTCTTGATTCTCAGGGGTCTTTCCCGGACATTTCTCTCGTGGTTGTCCTTAGTAGCACCGCTCTTGAAGTCTTCATATCATCTATCTTGAATCGGCTCGCGGAAAGAGGAATGGTTCCGGTTGATCTTTGGAACTGGATCAACGACCGCGACTATCTTAAGCTACCTTCAACCGAGGAACAGTTTGATGAATTGCTCAAGATAATTACAGGTCACAGTCTGAAAGAGGATATAGCTCTTTGGGAGTCTTTTAAGAACCTGCGGAAAGCAAGGAATTCTTTTGTCCATGAGGGGGAAGCAAGAATTGGTAATGTGCCTGTTACTCTTTCTCAGGTCAGCCAGTTTCTCAACGCTGCAAAGTCTATCACAGACCTAGTATCTTCTTGGTTACCCGCCGACATGATAGATCCCGACTATAAGTTTGATATTCAGCTCCAACTTATTAAGAACCTTTTTAAACCGGGCCCAACTGGCGACACGAACGTCTAACAGCAGCGACCGGACAATCAACTAACTGACTGACAAGGATGACCAGTAAAATCACAGCAACCTTTCTTAGAAGACGACTTCAAGACAGCGGTAAAGATCAAGCTCCTGATTATTATGTCTATGAATTTACAGACATTGTTGACGAGAAAGGCAAAGAGTATGAAATCACTCTGAGCTCCACCCCGTACTCGTCTACGTCGATAAGGCTTCCTTTCCCGATAGAAATCGCCTGGGACAACCAGAGAGTTTATCTAAAAGGCGGCAACTCAATCACTCAAGCTACGAAAGACGGGCAAGAAACAAATCTCTCGGTCCCGCTTAACAAAGCAACTGGTGTAAGCAGATACGAGACTGCCGCATTCAACAAATTTCAGAGGGGGCTTATGACAGAAGAGCTTTTGCTGAAAATGAATGCTAAGGGAATCTTTTACCAAGTGCACTATTACGATCCTCAGGACAAGAGGAAGTTTGGTGGTTGTAGCGTTGGATACACAAAGGAAGACAAACAGAATCAAGTATTGATACAAAAGGAAACACAGGCAGAGATTGACAGAGATCTAGAGACAATTAGGCGATGTTACGTGACCAAGGAAATTCAAAAGCACTTTGTTTTCAGAACAGAAATCCTTCAATCCAAGAAGAGAAAGAAGTGATCCGCTTGAGGCAAAGGTCGATTATGCGGCTAACAACCACAAAAAAGATGCTTCCCGATCAGGAGCATATGGGGACAGACTCACTTAGCTTTCGGTCCATCTCAAGTATACGTAAGCTACCCTTTACCTATCATTGAAATTCTAACCGCAAAGCCTTAATTTTTCCTGCCTACGAGATGGGTCACCTTAACACAAACTAAGAGAGAAAAGAAATGGCAAAAATAAAGTTCGGTACCGACGGCTGGCGCGGAGTCATCGCCCAGGACTATACTTTCGACAACGTTTCGAGGGTGGCGCTCGCCACCGCGCACTTCTACAAGAAACACAAGAAGGCGAAGAACGGGATCCTCGTCGGGTACGATACCCGCTTCGAGTCGCAGGAATTCGCCGAACGGACCGCGCAGGTGATCGCGAGCACCGGGCTCAAGGTGATCCTCTCCGACGGCTACTGCCCTACCCCGGCGCTCTCGCTGGCGATACCAAAGTTCGACGCCGCGGGGGGAGTCGTGATAACGGCGAGCCACAACCCGGCAAGGTACAACGGCTTCAAGCTGAAAGCCGACTTCGGCGGGCCGGAAGAAGTCGAGTATGTCGCGAAAGTCGAGAAGGAAGCGAACAGGATTTCGCAGAAGTCCGTGGACGCGATCAAGAAAAGCTTCGACGACCTCAGCAAGAAAGGGCTCATCAAGAAAGCAGACCTCCGGCAGATTTATATAGCCGACCTGAAAACGAAGGTCGACATCACGGCGATCAGGAACTCGCGCCTCAGGATCGTCCATGACGCGATGTACGGCGCGGGACAGAAAATCCTGAGACATCTCATCGAAGACGCTGTCGTGATCCATGACGAGTTCAACCCCTCTTTCGGCGGCGAGCACCCCGAGCCTATCGCGATGCATTTGCCGGAGCTGCTCAGGTTCGTGCCGGCTGGAAATTACAACGTCGGGCTCGCTACCGACGGCGACGCGGACAGGATCGGCGCTGTCGACGAGAAAGGAAATTTCGTCGGCCCGCAGGAAGTGTATGCCCTCCTCCTGAAATATCTCTACGAGACAAAAGGGATGAGGGGCGAGGTTGTGAAGACGGTTTCGGTCGGCGATATGCCGGACATCCTCGCCAAGCAGTACGGTTTGAAACTGACGGAGCTCCCCGTCGGGTTCAAGCACGTTGCCGCGGCGATCATCAGCCGCGACGTACTCATCGGCGGCGAAGAAAGCGGCGGCGTCGGCCTGAAGGGGCACATCCCCGAGCGTGACGGCCTGTTCCTCGGGCTGACGATCTGCGAGATGATGGTCAGGCGCGGGAAAACGCTCAGCGAGCTCGTGAAGGAATTGTTCGACCAGGTCGGGCCGCATATTTACAGGAGGATCGACGTCCGCACGACGGAGCAGTACAAGAAGAAAGTACTCAGCAAGTTGAAGAAGGGACTGAAGGAAGTCGCGGGACACAAGATCGACCACGTCCTGACGATCGACGGATACAAATATTTCTTCGCCGACGGCGGCTGGATGCTGATCCGCGCCTCGGGGACGGAGCCGCTCATCCGGTACTACTGCGAGGCGGAATCGAAAGAGAAAGTCGATAAGGTCCTTGAGGCGATAACGCACCTGTAAGCTCTTAAGGCAGCAGGCTGCTCCCGGTTTCTATAAATCTCTATCCGTCATTCCCGCACGCTTTTAGCGGGACAATCTCATCCGGGTGTTAATCTAAATATTGCCCCTGAACTTCAATTCGCTAAACTGAGATCGCCGCGTCGTCCCGAAGGGGCTCCTCGCGAAGACATTACTCTCTCTGAATTTTCCCGGGAAAACTATTTTCGACAAATCGTTGTTGAGTTAAGTAATTAAACGGAGATACCAATGGTTGCAACATTCGATCTATTTGTGGAAGACATTCGACGGAAAGTTACTTCAATCGGCTTCAAAGAATTACGGACTCCCGATCAAGTCGACGATACTATAAAGAACAGCAAAGGGACGCTTCTGATATTTGTCAACTCGACATGCGGATGCGCGGGCGGGATCGCAAGGCCGGCAATCGAAGCGGCGCTCAAGGGAAAAAACATACCGGAAAATCTTGCCACCGTTTTCGCGGGACAGGACAAAGAAGCGACGGAGCGGGCACGGAGCTATTTCACCGACCAGCCGACATCGTCTCCTTCGTTCGCTCTCATGAAGGATGGGAAATTCATAAGATTAGTTCACAGGAGCGACATCGAAGGGAGAGATCCGCGGACAGTTTCGGAAACGCTGAAGAATTTGTTCGAGGAGCATGTAACGGCCGGTAACAATTAGAGCCGTGGACAGCCCGACAATTTCATTCGTGTAATCAGCGGAAATTCTTTTGCCCGGTGTATTATCATTGGATACTGACGCAATGACGGCGGCTGCGTGAAAATCATTCCGATCATAAAATGCAGGGATATGAAAGAATCGATTTCCTTCTACACCCGTGTCCTCGATTTTGCGCTCAAGTACCAGGACTCGGCTCCTTCCGATCCGGTGCTCTTCTTAATAAACGGTGACGCGGAGCTTCAGCTTTCCGTCATGCGGGGGGACAGCGTGTTCGGCTGCGCAGTGAACATAATGGTCCACGATGTGGACGGGCTGTTCAAAAAATTTGTCGGGAGAGGACTGGACACATCCCATAAGAAAGAGTCGCCGGTTCACCAGGGACCGGTCGATCAAACCTGGGGGACGCGGGAGTTCTACGTCGATGACCCGAACGGGAACACGTTGAGGTTCTGTCAACCGATCGGGTGATCCCGCGATAGCCGTTCAGATTTTCTCGAACTTCGCCTGGAAGAACCGCAGGTGCTTCGGCTCGTAAACCATCTTCATCCCCTTTATCTTCTTCCGGTTCTCGTAAACTTCGAGGATCGACTCGGCGGTAACGTCCATGTGGGCCTGTGTGTAAACGCGCCTCGGAATCGTCACGCGGACGAGCTCGAGCTTCGGATGCCGGTTCTCCCCGGTTTTTGAGTCGCGCCCTGCGGATACGATCCCTCTTTCCATGGTGCGCACGCCGGAGTCGAGGTAAATCTCCGCTGCAAGCGTCTGTGCGGGGAACTGGTCCTGCGGAATATGCGGATAAATTTTCTTCGCGTCGAGGAAGACTGCGTGGCCCCCTATCGGTTTTACAATCGGGACTTCCCAGTCGAGAAGTTTCTGGCCAAGGTATTCGACCTGCCCGATGCGGGAGCGGATATAAGCTTCCTCGACCATCTCTTCCATGCCGCGCGCCATAGCTTCGAGGTCGCGCCCTGCCAGCCCGCCGTAAGTATGAAGCCCTTCGAACACGACGACCATGTTGCGCGCTTCGTCGAAAACTTCCTTATCGTTTATGGCTAAGAAACCCCCGATGTTCACGAGGAGGTCTTTCTTCCCGCTCATCGTGCAGCCGTCGGTAAATGAGCAGAGCTCCTTCAGGATTTCAGCGATCGACTTTTTCTCGTACCCCTTCTCGCGCATTTTTATGAAGTACACATTCTCGACCGCGCGGGTCGCATCAAGTATGATCCTTATCCCGTGTTTGCGCGCCAGCTTGCAAACGGCTTTCACGTTTTCCATCGAGATCGGCTGGCCGCCCGCCATGTTCACAGTAGCCGCAACGCTTATGTAGGGGATCTTCTTCGCGCCTACTTTTTTTATCAGGTCCTGCAGCTTCTGGAGGTCGACGTTCCCCTTGAAAGGATGCGTCGATTCGGAATCGTGCGCCTCATCAATTATGACGTCGACAAAAGTCCCTCCTGCGAGCTCCTGGTGCTCGCGGGTTGTGGTGAAATACATATTCCCGGGGATATAATCGCCGGGTTTTATAAGTATCTGTGAGATGATATGTTCGGCGCCGCGCCCCTGGTGGGTCGGCACGAGGTACTTGTAGCCGTAATATTTTCTCATGTTTGATTCTAAATAGTAAAAATTTTTGCTCCCGGCGTACGCTTCGTCCCCGAGCATCATCCCCGCCCACTGGTAATCGCTCATCGCGTTCGTGCCGCTGTCGGTAAGAAGATCGATGTAAACGTCTTCGGACCGAAGAAGGAACGTATTATAGCCCGCTTCATCGATGGTTTTTACGCGATGTTGATGAGTCGTTGTCTTGAGAGGCTCGACCACTTTTATCTTGAACGGTTCGGCCCAGCTTCGTCTGGTCGGTTTTTGATACGGCATCGGAACACCTTTTTGGTTGGAGATTATTTTCTGAAAATTTATCCGGTATGATGGAGAGTTTCAATGTGTAAGAAGGAAAAATCACATGATGACAGGATGCCCTCTTAATCGATAACCGGGGAAATGCGCAGGGTCCGGGAGTGAGACTTGCTGCTCAATCCCTGGCAAGGATAGGAAGAAATCCTGACAGGGACTGCAATCGTTATTTTACGATCTTGAAATTAAAATTCGGGGATTGGAAGATTCCCATCAGCCTCACCCAGATGGGAAGGAGCATCTCGAGAGCCCGGGCACCGGTAATATCGCCGGCATCGACGACAGATTTCCAGCCGAACCACTCTCTTAGGATTTCGGTCACCTTCTCTTTTGCGGCCTTATCGTTCCCCGCCACGAAGATATCATGGTCGCCGTGTACCAGCGAAGGGTCCACCATTAGCTTGCAGTTTACCGTGTTGAGAGATTTAACGACTCTCACGTTTGGGAACGTCCGCTGTATTTGTTCGCCGAGCGAATCGGTATTGCAGACGCTTAAAGACGGTGGCATCCCTTTCGAGAAGTCGAGCGCGTTTGCGACATCGACCAATATTTTCCCGTCCATGTTTTTCTCACCGGCGAGCTTCAAAGCATCGATCGATTTCATACCCGAGGTGCAGTTGAAAAGTATTTCTCCGAAAACGGCGGCCTCGGAAAATGTTCCTTTAGAGGCTTTTGCCCCATTCGCTTTCACCCAGTCAGCCGCTTTGGGATTGTCCGCCGTTCGCGAACCCATTTTTACTTCATGGCCCAGCTGAACGAGCTTCGTACCGATGGTGCTGCCGACCACTCCTGTTCCAAAGATTCCTAATTTCATCTCATCTCCATAAGGATTTAGTTTACCTTCTCAAAATCGATTTCAACTTAACACAGGTCGTACTCGAAATCGTTCCTCCAACCGGATGGAAATAAAAAAGCCCGGCAAATTTGCCGGGCAATTCAAGCACGTTCCACAGGAGGCTAAGACTGCATGCTCAAAAGTAAGTTACCGTTAGTGTAAAAGTTCCAGCATAGCTGCCTGGAGCTTGAGCGGATGGAAGCGTGCCTAAGTTCCCGCCGAGCCAGAAGTAGTAGTTGCCGGCGCTTCCTGTTGTTCCACTGAGAGTGACCGTCGCGCTGTTCGCGACAGATGCCGATGTTGCTTGAGCTGTAGAAACTGCAGCACCATAAACGCTTGGTGTAAAAGTGAGCGTATTGGCTCCCGAAATAAGAGTAGATGTGGCAGGGTACGTAACCGTGATTACGCTTGAACCATTACCGGTAGTTGTGAACATCGGCGCGCTTCCGTTTGTCTGCGCGCTCAACGCAGCGGGTGTGGTACCGGCCACGATAGTTCCGAAGCTAAGGGTTCCGGAGACAGTTAAAACAAGTCCCTGGATAACCGTAGCATTTAAAGTAACAGCGGTATTGTCTGTGCTTTGCGCGAAGGACATTGTTACCGTCCCGAGAATAACGGCTGCTGCCAACATTAACTTTTTCATCATAAACCTCATATTTGTATCCTGTTTTTTAAATCTTTTATTTCAGTTTTTTATTGAACTCTTTGAAAACTCAATCTTATAACCATCAATTGGGATGCCAAGGAAAACGGTCAAATTTCGACAGAATACGGAGTGGTTGTCACCGTAATCCGAACGGATTACGGTAATGTAACCCCCCGTGTTCCAAAAAGTACACCTCGGGCCTGGTAATTATATACTTGACAAACACAGTTCTTTGTATTATATTAAGAGTAGAAAAGGAACTGATATGGAAACGAAATTCAAATCTTTGTACGACTTCGAGAAGCAATTTCCAGACGAAAAAGCTTGCAGAGACTATTTGGAGAAATTGAGATGGAACGGGGTTCCCGTTTGTGCTCAATGCGGCAGTATTCGCAAGATTTACCACATAAAAGACGGTAAAATCTTGACCTGCGCGGACTGCCGGAAACAATTCACGGTTAGAGTCGGAACGATCTTCGAGGATTCCGCTTTGCCGTTGAAAAAATGGTTCTTGGCTATCTACATGCTCAATTCTCACAAGAAAGGAATTTCTTCCTGTCAATTGGCTAAAGATATAGAAGTCACTCAAAAGACTGCTTGGTTCATGTTGCATCGGATTCGATATGCCACAAAGCACAAGACTTTCATTAAGCCGTTGAAGGGCACAATTGAAGTCGATGAGACTTATGTCGGAGGCAGAGAAAGAATGCCCGTTGCACGTCCTGATGCTAAGAAGAAACAGGTTGTATTCGGAATGTTGCAGCGTGACGGCGAAGTAAGAGCCATGCACGTTCCAAGCGCAAGCACCGAACTCATCGTTCCGATAATGAAAGAACATATTTCTTCCGAGGCTAATTTGATGAGCGACGAATCGGGGATTTACATTAAGATAGGCAGAGAATATCGGTCTCATCAAACGGTACACCATAGAACTAATGAGTACGTCCGAGGCGAAGTTCACACCAATTCCATTGAGGGCTTTTGGTCTTTGATGAAACGAGGTATCAACGGAATTTATCATCATGTCAGTGAAGACCATTTACATCGTTACACAGATGAATATGCTTACAGATATAATTCACGAAAGCTTACCGATCCTCAGAGGTTTGAGAAGTTTTTTGAGAGTGTTGAGGGTCGGCTAACTTATGAGAAGCTAACCAAAGGTTGAGATTTCTCTTGATAACTTTTCTTAGGAATTTTCTCAAATGAGCCACAAGCTGTTCGCTATCTTGGCTATCGTAGTCCGAGATAAATATCCAGGAAAGTTTATCGTCAATGAACCACGCAATCTCCTCGTCCGTAGGCAAGACAATGGTATCTAAACCTATTGAAGAAGAAATTCCACTTGACCTCTTAGAAGCATTAGGTCGAATTGCCGTTGCTGGCCCCATGGTTGAATTAAGCTTAATAGTTGGCATAAATATGCTTACCTCCAAAGGCGATCTTCTCCAGACTTACCATCTTGTTGGCGGAGAAGATTTTAAAGTGATACACAAAAAATTTCAGAACATAGTTCGCAGTAAAGATCCGAATCGAGTTCTCACAAAAGAATTTGACGATCTGAATAAGCGCCTTGTTCGTACGAGCAAAGAAAGAAACTACTACATCCATTCCATCTGGTATAGCGAAGACAATAAGATTTATGGCTGGAAATTCAATCGGGACTCCAACGGCAAAGGCAAGCTTCTCAAACGCAAAGAAATCAAGCTGGCGGAACTGAGAAAAACGGGAGATGAAGCCGAACAACTCCGAGATGAGATAATCGAATTCTGCAACAAGGTTAATGCGCAAATCGGGGTCTTTAAGGCAACTAAAATAAAGGGCTAAAAACATGAAGACAACAAAACAGTCAAAGAAAAAAACACGAAAGACTAAACGAGAAAAGCCATTCTCTCTTAGCGATATGAGTTTTGACGATGCAATGAAGCTCATAGTTAAAGCGAAGCCTCCGAAGAAAAAGTAACCGACTCCTATGACGTTCGATGAACTCAAGGCAATTGCCACCAAACAATCCATAGCGTCCATAATAGGATTGATAGCGGGAGTGATAGGAGCAACCATTTTATGGCTTTTCTCTGATATTCCTCCCGCAATCTTAAAATTACTTGAATCCCTGCCCAATACAGGATTGAAAAAACTATCGCTTGGCTTATTTGTTGTCTGCCTGTTGGAGGGAGTTTGGATATATAGTCAGCGCACCAAGTTAAAACCCGCCTTTGGGGTTCTGTGGGATAGAAAATTAAATCCATTCTGTCCCTCCTGTAAAAATTTGTTGACGAACTACTCTAACTATGGAAGCGAATATCACGCATGGGGATTCTGGTGCATTAAATGTCAACAGAGGGTATTGCTTAATACCGACGATAGCGTACCAATTAGTCTGGAAGATGCGAAGGAACGCCTTCGCAAATAGCCAACAACCCTCTAACGCTCTCTCTTTTACAACCTTGCCAAGGTGCTTGAAAATAAAGCACTTTGCCGTGTTTGTCAAGTATATAATTACCTCGGGCCTCTGCAGTCCTTCCAGGTGAATTTGTCAAGGGGAACATTTATAAATATAGAATCATCTACCATAAGAGATGTAAACGTCGAATGCTATTTGCTCGTTACCGAAAGCTGGAAGGGCGCACCTAAAAAGAGGGGCGCCATTTTTATTATCAGCCAATTTGATGCTACTTCAACAATACCATTTTCTTGACCGAGACGTAGCCGTTTGCGACTAACCGGTAAAAATATATCCCGCTCGGAAGCATGTCCGCTTTAAAAGTGATGTCATAGTACCCTGCCGCAAGGTTATCGTTCACAAGAGTCTCGACCTCTCTTCCCAGCGCGTCAAATATTTCCAACGATACGTGACCGTCCACGGGAAGTTGATAAGTAATTATTGTCGATGGGTTGAAGGGGTTCGGATAATTTTGCGAAAGACCAAATTTATCCGGGGCCCCGTAATGACCTGTTTTAACTCTGGTCAAATTGATGCTTACGTCGTTCGAGTAGGCCGATGTAACGAGCAAGTTATGTCCTCTCACACGATAAGAATAAACGGTGCCGGGTATTCCTGAGCTATCGGTATATATTGTCAGATTCGCGCTGACGGAATCTATTACAGCATATGTCCCGGATGATTTTCTTTCTATGTAATATCCTGTTGCACTGGCAGAGACGTCATACCACACGAGTCTGACTTTACCACCCGCAAGTTGAGCGGCAGTGAGACTATCAGGAGCCAGCATGGGAGTAACCGCGCTGGAAATATTTGAATACCCTGAATTCCCGAGACTGTCCGAGGCATAAACTCGATAGAAATATTTCGTTCCGTCATTGAGCCCGGTGTCAGAATAAGTCGTGACGTTTGATCCAAGGCTTGCCACAGTAGCCCACGATGTTGCAGTATCTAAAGTCCTCTGGAGGGTAAACCCCGTTTCATCTCCGGCACCGTCACCCCATGATAAGTCTATTCGCTCATTTGTAATTGAAGCCGCTACGAGATTAGTAGGGGAAGCGAGCAGTATGTCGACATATCCATTTTGAAAAACGATTGCAGGGTTTCCTTCGTTGAAAAAGTTCTTGGCAGTTCCACCCGAAAATGAGACCGATATATTTCCGGAGTTAAGAAGTCTGAATCGGACATAGACCAATACACCCGTTCCGGATAGCGCTGTCGCACCCGCAGAGGCTATGGTCACTATTCCGGATGTTGAACCATTATAACTTACCGCCCCGAACGATTGGCTTAAGCTCCCCGTTGATATTACGCTGTCCAACGCCAGGTAAGATGAATTATAACTTAATTGAATCTGGTACGACGTAACTCCTTTTCCTGTAAGGCTTGTATCCACGTAAACCGGAATTGTGAGCTTGGTTCCGCTCACACCGCTTGTATCGGGAATAGACAACCTCACTTGTGCTGTGGCGACCGAAGAACAAATCGCCAGCAGGAGGAGAAGCGTCGCATACTTTAAAGTTCTAACCATTAAAGACCTTGATGAATAGTCAACTTCCGAAAAGAATAAAAGCGCACCCCGGAACCGAGGTGCGCCTCTCGCCAGCACCGTATTTATGAACAATATCGCCTGATGCTATTTCAGCAATATCATTTTCTTGATAGACACGTGTTCGTTGGCCGTCAGCCGGTAGAAATAGAGCCCGCTCGGTAATATGGATGCGTCGAATCTCACTGTGTAACTTCCCGCGGGCTTCGCTTCATCAACGAGCGTCCTCACTTCTCTTCCAACCGCATCATATACGACAAGCCTCACATAGGATTGCCTGGTAATGTCAAATGAGATTGTCGTTGTTGGATTGAACGGGTTAGGATAATTCTGGAACAGGCCAAACTCGTTGGGAATCCCATCATGCCCGCTAACGGCATCTATTCCCGTTCCGGTTGTATAATTGGCCGCGACAGAATAAGCACTTGTTCCACCGGTGTCGGTCGCGGATACATGCCAATAGTACGTTGTACTGGCCGTCAATGGATTATTCAACTTCTTGGTCGTGTCTGCGAACGTAGAATCAAAGACGATGTTCCCGGATTTGAATCCGCCGATACTGTCAAGATCACTCTTACTTGCAACCTGTATATGGTATTTAGTTGCGAGCGGTGAGGTACTCCACGTGAAAGTAGTTCTTCGCGGTTGACCGGAAATTCCAACCGGCGAAATGAGGCTTGGAACCGCCGGCGCCGAGATTATCGTTGTGAAGGAATCCACTCCTGTGAACGCGCTTCCTCCACCCGCGTTGTACGAGCTTACCCGCCAATAATACTTCGTGAAGTTAGATAACGACATAACTTTTCTTGTGGTGTCCGCCGTTGAATCGTTAACAACATACGATGAGAATACAAGGTTGGTGGACAGTTGGCAATGATATCCGACAGCACCGTTACTTCTATTCCATTGCAGGAAAAGAGTATCTGCGCGCTGATATTCAGACCCGTTCACGGGGAAAACAAGCACTGGAACGGTTGGCAGTGAAACCACTGTCGTGAAGTTCCACACCGCCGACCAGCCGCTCGTTCCCGCCGTATTGTTCGCGTCCACACGCCAGTAATACTTCGTAAGATTTGTTAGACCGCTGATACTCTTTGATGTCGCAGTCAAACCGCTCGAGTCATAAGTGGTCGTCGTAAAAGTCGAATCAGCAGAGACCTGCAGCCTGTAACTCGTCGCTCCCGAAGAGCTGTTCCATGCGAGCGTCGGACTTGTCGATATGCCTGCCGAACCGTTTGCCGGACTCGACAAAGTTGGTGCCGGAGGTAGCGCGACTATCGTCGTGAAGTTCCAAAGTGTCGACCAATCGCTTGTTCCACCAGCATTGCTCGCGTCCACACGCCAGTAATACTTCGTGAGATTTGTCAAACCGCTGACAATCTTCGAGGTTGCGGTCACACCGCTCGTATCGTAAGTTGTCGTCGCAAAAGTCGAATCAGCTGACACCTGTACTCTATAACTCGTCGCCCCGGTTGAGGGGTTCCATGTCACCGTCGGGTTTGTCGACACTCCCGTCGATCCGTTTGCCGGACTTGACAACGTTGGCGCCGAAGGCGCCGCGACTACCGTCATGAAGTTCCAAAGTGTCGACCAACCGCTTGTTCCACCAGCATTGGTCGCATCCACACGCCAGTAATACTTCGTAAGATTTGTTAGACCACTGACAATCTTCGAGGTTGCGGTCACACCGCTCGTATCGTAAGTTGTCGTCGCAAAAGTCGAATCAGCGGACACCTGTACTCTATAACTCGTCGCCCCGGTTGAGGGGTTCCATGTCACCGTCGAATTTGTCGACACTCCCGTCGATCCGTTTGCCGGACTTGACAACGTTGGCGCCGGAGGGGCCGTGACTATCGTCGTGAAGTTCCACAGTGTCGACCAGCCGCTCGTACCACCAGCATTGGTCGCATCCACACGCCAGTAATATTTCGTAAGATTTGCCAGACCACTGATGCTCTTTGATGTGGTTGTAAGACCGCTTGCATCATAAGTTGTAGTGGCAAAAGTTGAATCAGCGGACACCTGCAGCCTGTAACTCGTTGCTCCTGAAGAGCTATTCCATGTGAGCGTCGGGTTAACGACCACTCCGGTTGCACCGTTTGCCGGGCTGACAAGCGTCGGAGCAACAGGCGCGGTAACTTGCGAAACCGTTATGTACCCGTTTACCAACGAAGCCCTCGGGCTTCCCTGGTTAAATAGGAACTGCTGTATGTTCAAATTCGAAGCTCTGCCAGAGGTAACATATGGCGGAACGACAAAGCGTATTTTGCAAAATGTGCCCGGTGTATTAAGACTCGCAACTCCGGCACCGGCAAAGTTTATTTGACCACCGGATATGTTGGTGCTATAAGTCCATCCGCTTGTCATGGTTCCGCTGCTTACGATTCCGAGCGCATGGATGACTGATGAATCGTAAGTGATTGTAGCCTGCATACTCTGCACGTTCATGCCGGATGTTAATGGCGAGATATAGACTGGAACATCTACCGTGTCACTAATTGTGCCTCCTGTATCTGGAATTGAGACGCGCGTATCATAAACCTGAATGGTCCCTGATACCCCGCTTCCGCCGTAGATATCTGTTGCACGTACGGTAACTGAACCACCTTTCAGCGCGGTCAGCAATCCGCTGCTTCCTATCGATGCGACAGTCGAATCGCTCGTGGTCCAGACATATGGAGGAGTCCCTCCCGTTGCAGTGAACCGCAAAGTATCTCCAGCGATCAGACTTGCCGTTGAAGGACTAATATTCAAAACCGCAAGGTTTATCGTCTGGAAATTGCCGCCTGTAGAATTTCCTAGCAGATTCTCATTGAAAGTAATGGCGGCTGGAGGAATTGAGGTTCCACCGGAATTTATCTTTGAGACTTTAAATTGGATATACATTAGTACACCGCTGCCACTCAATGGTGTGGTTCCAGCAAAAGAGAGGTTCAAGACTCCGCTGCTGCTGTTATTAAAAACCACCGCGGGGTATGAGGAGAGAAGGATCCCGGTCTGGACAACTCCGGTTGGAGTTAGGATATTCTGGTTAAACTGGAGTTGAAAAGTGCCGGAAGTAATATTCAAACCTGTCAGATCAGTCGAATAAACCGGCAGGTTGAATGTTTGACCCTGAATGTATGAAGTGTCCCGCGTAAATAACCGGAAGGCTCTTATTTCAACGACTCCGCTTGTCGTATCAATCGTTCCGGCAAAATCTCTTGCCACAACTTTCGTAAAGCCATGAGAGGTAGCGGTCAAAAGCCCGTTTGAGTCAATCGAAGCCACGGAAGGATTGGTTAGCGACCAATGGTAAGGAGTTATTCCATTGTACGCAGTAAACTGTTGTTGATCTCCAACCGTTAGCAAACTACTGGTGGGAGATACGCCGATAGTGGGCGCCGCTATTATGTTGATGCCGCCGTTCGTTGAAACGATTGCAGGGTTTCCTTCGTTGAAAAAGTTCTTGGCAGTTCCACCCGAAAATGAGACCGATATATTTCCGGAGTTAAGAAGTCTGAATCGGACATAGACCAATACACCCGTTCCGGATAGCGCTGTCGCACCCGCAGAGGCTATGGTCACTATTCCGGATGTTGAACCATTATAACTTACCGCCCCGAACGATTGGCTTAAGCTCCCCGTTGATATTACGCTGTCCAACGCCAGGTAAGATGAATTATAACTTAATTGAATCTGGTACGACGTAACTCCTTTTCCTGTAAGGCTTGTATCCACGTAAACCGGAATTGTGAGCTTGGTTCCGCTCACACCGCTTGTATCGGGAATAGACAACCTCACTTGTGCTGTGGCGACCGAAGAACAAATCGCCAGCAGGAGGAGAAGCGTCGCATACTTTAAAGTTCTAACCATTTAACACCTTTTCATTATCAGAGGATGGCGCGCCGCGAAATACGGCGCGCTCAAAACTCTGCGGTTGATCACTTAAGTAATAAGAGTTTCTTCACCTGGGCGAACTTGCCCGCGGCAATTCTGAATAGATAAACACCGCTGCTGACCTGGACGCCTGAATTATTCGTGCCATCCCATACAACCTTATACTCACCGGCATTTTGGTTCGCATCAACAAGTGTCTTAACTAGCTGTCCGGTTATGTTGTAGATTAGCAGCCGAACATGAGTGTTATCATCCGGCAATTGATAACCGATCGTCGTCGACGGATTGAACGGATTCGGATAATTCTGGTCGAGCTGATATGTCGTCGGTTTCCCGATTATCTGAATATCAGAGGAGGCTGCAAGTTTTGTAAGATCGCTTTCATTCGCAAGAAATTGTTGAACCGCAATCTGTGACGATACTTTCCCTCTAATGTCATTCGAGACACCGAAAGTAATGTCGGCAACGTCGCCGTCATTCTGGAGCATCGCTGAACCAGCCATCGCAATGCGAATTAATCCATCCTTTTTGTCATTATAGTAGCTCATCTGCATTCCCGATGTCGCATCGGAGACTCTCGCATCATTGAAAGTCATGAGCGCAGGATCATATTTAAGTGTGACCTCAACTGACGCCACCCCATCTACATTGTTCAAAGTAATGGGAACGGTAAATGAATCACCGTGCATGACGGTGGTTGTTCCTATAGAAAGCTGGGTGTTGGAGACCTTCTGCAAAACGAATAGTCCCTTTGTCGTTGGAGTAATCTTCTTTGCGTTTGCTCCCATCTCGGCTGGGAATCCCGAAATAAGATTGACAACATATTGTAAGACAAGAGATGCATCATAGGCGGTTATCGTACCATTGCCGCTCACGTCTGCGACTGATTGCTGCACAACATTCAGAGTGTCGCCGCTCGGATTTACTACATACTGCAGAATGAGAGAAGCGTCGTAAGCTTGAACAATTCCGTTAAGGCTTACGTCACCCATGATAGGATTGGTGGCTCCATTCACCCTGTAAGGTGCATAGTTGACCGAATCTGTTATCGCCTGGCCTGTTCCTCCGGGGTTACTTGCTATTGTCGGCCCCGAGTTGTCTCCCCACCAATTCCATCTCGCATCGATGGTAAACGATTTGTTGACGTTATTGACACCGTAATTTGAATTATGGTATATGTCGCTGTAATTCACGACCGGATTCGAAGCACCGGTTGCAGTGATGCCATTGTAATTATTTATTATGGCGCAATACGTAATTGTCGGGCTTATACTGTTCACGGTAATAGCAGAACCGCTATTGCCGATGCCTGCGTATTGAAGAATACAATGACTAAACTGGCATAGGGGATTAAGCGATTGGTTAGTAAAGTTGATTCCGCTCCAACCGGGATAGTAACTAGTGGGCAACGACGCAGTGCTGTCAGCATTTGAGTCACCTCCATAAGAATCGTCGCGCAAATCGGTGAATACAATTGTGCTGTCTGGCGTTGAACCGCCGACTGCAATCAGACCCTTGTTGACTGTTATTCCAGTTCCCGGGAAAAATTTCAGAATTACTCCGGGAGCAACGGTGAGAACTGCGTTCGTGGCAATGGTGTAGTTCTGAAATAAGTATGGAATATTATTATATCCGGCGAAGTTTTTCTTCGACAACGTCACGTCCTGCACTAATGTCTCGTTGTTCAGAACCCCGATTCCTCTGTACGTTGTTCCGCTGATGGAATCGCTCAAAGTCGATTTGGGATATGAGTCCAGCGATGTTTGCATCGAAGCATAAGTGAGATTTCTGAACAAGCAGGAATCCAACGAGGGATTCGAAACACCATTGAGGTATACTCCCCAATTGGTCTTATCAAACGTGCAATGCGTGATGCTCGGCGACGCTTGCTGCAAATATATTCCGCCATCAGTATACCTGAAGATGGCGTATCTTAATGTGCTTAAACTATCAGTGCTCACATCGGCAAAGTAAACCCTGTTTCCTCCTTGAATAGATGGATGCGTCGTGGATCCATCCTGGTTTGTGTCGAACGGGTTTCCGTAACTATCGTCCGCAGGATCTGTAAAAACGACAGGGTTCACCGCTGTTCCATCAATGGCAAGCGCTCCATTCACCGTCCAGCTGCCGCCCTTAAACACCACCCCAGCCGGGATAGTTATAGTTGTTCCGGTATTGATCGTCAAAGTACCAAACAGGAGATATGTAATATTTGTATATCCGGCAAGATTGCGAATCGGAATAGTATCGTTTAAGGAGTAAGTTTCGGGTATAATTCCAATAGCCATGTAACCAACATTAAGGGCTGTGATATTGGAAAAAGTCGGATTTGAAAACATGCTCATCATTACGGGTGTCGAAGCGATGTTGTTCATTTGGACAGTTGAGACAGTGGGGTGCCCGCTTCCGAAAACACCAAAGGCAGAGGTACCGGATTGCTCGATCGTGGAATTGGTCATCAACATATTGGAATTGAAATCGCGGACCATGCCATAGTTGCTGCCTGTATTGCTTCCTCCGTATCTAACTACGCAGTATCTCATCGAATTCAAGCTGTCCGAGCTCGAAGCGTTAAAATCAATCGTGCCCCAATTTCCTTTTCCCGGTCCTGTCGCATTTCCGTCGTTATTTGTATCCCCGCCATAAGAATCATCCTCTATCGACGTGAAAACTATCGGCTCCTCGACATTTCCATCCGCAACAAGTGCTCCGGATACAAAGATCCCATCATAGTAATTTGTAAATTTTATTACAACGCCCGGTTGAATCGTGAGGGTGGCGCTCGGCGCTATCGTCAGCTGATCCACTATGTATGCGATGTTGCTGAATCCTGCAATACTTCTTCTAGCAAGATTGGCGTTCGAGGAGAGAGTCCCTTCCAATATTCTGACTCCATTGCTGCCGTTTGCGGCAAATGTTATGTTCGTAAAGGTAGGATTAGACAATAGAGACATCGCAATAGGATCAAGGCGAGAATTCTGAAGGACGACGTTTATGATCTGCGGGGTTGAGCTGTTCTCACATCGAACACCATAATCATTAGAGTTAGAAATTGTAGAATTGGATATCGTACTTCCTGCGTCGGTATAAGTTACCCCGCCCCAGCCTCCATTGCCTCCAAATTGTATAAGACAACTATCTAAGACTGAGAACGAATCATCACTCGCTGCCTGGAATCTGATAGTGCTCCAATCGCCGCGAGCCGGAGATGTGGCAGAGCCGTCGCCGTTGGTATCCTTGGGGTTTCCGAAATTATCATCTTTCAAAGAAGTAAACACAACATCACCGGCAGCAATTGTCCCCTTGGCTTTGAATCCTCCATTTACATAGATTCCCGGCCCGTTGGACTTAATGACTACCCCGGGATCTATTGTAACATCTGTACCTGTGTTAATCGTGAGGTCGGCGAGAAGTATATATGTGATATTCGTATAACCTGCTACCGTTCTCTGTGTCAATTCGCCGTTTGCAGCGACATATTCACCTAATATTCCAAGGGCTTTCCATGTTGTATTGATAAACTGAATTCCTGAAAATGTCGGGTTCGCCGAAACCGACATCGCAATTGGAGTGTATTGCGTATTGAAAATCGTATCACTTAAGATTTTTGGATTAGAGGATAACGCGGCATATATCCCATAGGTAACATTTCCGATGTTGCAATTAGAGATCGTTGGGCTAGCATTGAACGTTTCAATCTCACCGCCGGAATAGGTCGTGCTATTATAGGACTGGCCATATGGCTGATTGCCGTAAGTCAGCCGGCAATAGTTCAAGACTGAACTGGAGTCACTCCCCGGCTGGAAAATGATCCCCCCCCAGTCGCCGTCCGCCGGGACCGTTGCGTTCCCATCTCTGTTTGTGTCGTGAGGATTTCCATAGTTGTCGTCCTTTGCAGACGTGAACACAATCACGCTGTCCGCCGTCCCGTTAGCAACAAGTTTGCCCTGGACTGCAATAAGTTGGCCATTGCTGTAGGCTTTGATGACTATGCCTTTATTGATCGTAAGGGTCAAACCCACTGGTATAGTAATTTGAGAAAGGAGAAGATAGGTGACATTCGGTATGCTTGTCACCGACCGTATTGGAAGAACTGAATTGGCAGCGAGTGTCCCGCCGAGTAATCCGATTGCATCATAAGTATTATTGGAGAATGAGAATACATTGTTGGTGAAGACCGGATTCGCTGAAAAGGACATCGCAATCGGCACGAGCTGGCTTGAACCAATAGTGTTGTTCGTAAATTGCGGATTAGAGACCCCCTGCATCATGGCACCATAATAATTGGTATTCAAACTGCAGCTGTCGATGGTCGGGCTTGCGTTGTTCATCGAAATGCCTCCAACATTTCCGCCTCCAGCAAAATAGACCCAACATCGCCTCATCACGGAGAGGGAATCCAATGGCGAGCCATTAAAATAAACTCCTCCCCAGTTTCCCATAGCGGGCGCCGTTGCCGTTCCGTCAGCGTTAGTATCCCCGCCCAAATTATCGTCTAAATAAGAGGTGAAGTAAATCCCTTGTCCTGGTCCAGCGATGGCAACTATTACTCCGCTCACGTATAAATAGCCACCATTAAATTTTAAGATATTTGTACTTGCGATCTGAAGTGTCGCACCGGAATTCACGGTGAAACTTCCGTTGAAGAAATACGGAACAGACGTCGTATCCAATGTCATGCTTCCCGTTGAGCCGAAATTCATGTAGATAGCATTATGAGTATTTCCTGTGAGACTGTTCACTCCATTGAAGACCAAAGATGCCGTACCATCATACCGGATCGGCCACAGACAGGATGAGATACCAGATGAACCGAAGTTTACGTTCGTTCCGCCGGCAAGAATAAGCCCATAATTCACAACGTTGGAAATGGTAGAGTTATTGAATGCCAATGCACCTGTCTGGACATACACACCGTTGCTGGTTGAACCAGTTATCGCTGAACCCTCAACATCAGTGGTCCCATTGGATACCCAAAGTTCTGCTGTACCGTTGGACCCGCCGAATTTAATCTGACAAGTGTCGAATAAACCGCTTGAAGCGCCTGTGGAACCCACTTGTATTCCGTACCAGTCACCCTTTGCAGGAGTCCCGCCGACCGTATCCCTGCTTGAGGTGAACGTAACCCACCTCGCTTGAAGGTTTCCGGCGGCATACAATCCTGTACTTGGTCGGAACCTCATCACCACACCCGAATCGATCGTCAGCGTGTGCGGAGAATTGATTGTCAAATTTCCTATCACGTTGTATGGATTCCCCGCTAACGTCAATGTAGAATCCGTCGCGATGGTTCCCGACAGGTTTGTCTGGGAAAATGCTATTCCTCCTAAGAGAAAAAGCATAACTATGGTAAGGCTAAAGCGCATCTCATGCTCCTTTTTTGCAAGTTATAAACTCGAACGATTTGATTGGGAAATTACGAATAATCGGAATGGCAAAAATAATTGTTCTTCTCTCCTGCATCTCTACAAAAACTTCTCTCTAGAAAATTGTTGAGCCGATTACTCTGGGAAAAAAACCGGCCAACTGCTCCTGTTGATAAAACACTGGAGTTGATTCCGGACTCCAATGACTGACCAAGATATATTATTTCAAGTGAACGCGGTTATGATACAACGCACAATTGAGATCATTCCCGGACTGCTACCGTTGGTTCAACTTTTTTACTGAACACTTTCCTAAAAAGAATTTAACCGCGGATGATTCACGAACAACTGAACGAATGTACAGTTTTCATTTACATATCGAGAGATGTCAATCCCGGACAAAATAATAGGAATCTTCAACCCGGTGAAGAATAATTTTGAAGCTTCTTTAATAAGAAATTTTAACGGGAAAATGGAAGCTGTAGCCGGTCTGAAAGAATAGACTTGCCTTTGAAAGGCCTGGAGAAGAAGAATAAGCTCTTCCTGACTGCAAAAACGAACTGCTGTCGTTATAGTTATTTATCCATAAAACTCAAAGCAAAAGCATAAGCACCGATTGATATTGCTTTACTCGTACCGATCTTCGATATACCGATGCCGGTTCTTGCTTCAGGATCGTATCTTACTTTCTTATTTGTTCCGTAAACGTTTATTTCTTTTGTGGCACCTCTCAAAAACTTTTGCAGTTCCGCCTCGTCTTCCAGGTTATAAACATTCTGCACTAATCTTCTGAATTGTTTTCCGTCTGCGGTAATGAAATTACTGTTCATCTCCTTCACAAGATGCGAAAGAAAAACATTTGAGGCACCGGCAAGTCCTCCGCCAATGACGACAATCCCGTCAATTAATGTAACCGCATTGGAAATTGCATCGCCGACCGCTTCGCCCATTTCCTGAAATGCTTTCACTGCGGCGGGTTTATTTCCCTGCCTCACTCCCCTGCAAATTTCATAAATATCTTTCGGCGCCGGTGAATCTTCAAATTTAATTCCGGCTTCCCGGGCATAAATTTTTCTTACACCTCGTATGCTCGCGTGTTCCTCGATGTTGGTCTGCGGACTTAACTTATCTCTCAGCAGCCAGATCTCACCGGCATTGGAATTATCCCCCATGAAAAGATTGCCGTCACTGACTATTCCCGCACCGAATCCCGTTCCCAATGTCAAGCCTAATATATTCTTATATCTCTTCGGACTCCCCAATTTTTCGAGAAGATCGTTTAGGTACGGCAGGTAACCGGCGATGGCTTCACCGTAAGCATACAAGTCGCCGTCATTGTTAATGAAAACAGGAAGTCCGAATTTGTCCTTCAGCATCGGGCCCAGTGCAACTCCCCCCTTGAACGCAGGAAGGTTCGGAAGATCACCGATAATTCCATTCGGATAATCTGCCGGACCCGGAAACGCAAAACTTATTGCAACGGGCTTATCTTTAAGCTTACTTTTTGTCTGAAGAAATCCTTCCACAATAGTTGACAGGCATTTGTCCAGGTTATCTGCATTGGAAGGGAAAGTGATTTCTTCGACAACCTGCTCGTTTCCCTGCATCGCTGTGAAAACAAGATTCGTTCCGCCGGCATCGAGCGTCATAACCGTCCGTTTATCATTTCCGAATTTCATTTTATCAACCTTCCTGTTCTATTTGAATCAACGCAAACAGATAATTATGCGATAGCTTGTTTCTTACCGCCTTTGAGCGACAGGACCAGCAGATATATGAAGGAAATACCCGGTACGATATAAGACATAGAAGTGATCCCGATATCCAAAAGTTTCCCCATTACAAGCGGTAAAATTGCTCCTCCACTGATCGCCATGCACATGAGACCGGATAACTCGCTCGATCGTTCGGGCCTTTCTTCAACAGTGATCGAAAAGAGCATCGGCCAGATATTGCCGAATCCCAGGCCACCCAATACCACGCCAATAATACAGAGGACTTGAATATTGCTCATTATCAATACAAGACCAACAAGTCCTAGAATGGCAGATAATCTGAAAAAACTCCGCGCATTAATATTGATGCTGCCGGCAACAAGACGGCCGATTGTGAGAGCACCGAAGAAAAAAGTCGGACCGAGTAATGCGGCTTTATCCGAAGCTAAGCCAAGCCCCTCGAGCGTCGGTTTCAGGAAACGTCCCATACTTGCTTCGGCACCCACATAAAGGAAAATGCCTAACACAGCAAAAGCAAAAACCGGTTCTTTCAAAAGGCTCATCGATGAACCGATGCTTGGAGGCACATCAACTTTTGTCTCGTTGATCTTCAGAGTGGCGACAAAAATAAATGCGAGCAACATAAAGATGAAAAAGACAGAAACAGCTCCACGCCAACCCATACCCGCAAATAATGGCAGAACCACTACTATACCCACCAAATATGCCGATCCGGCGGAACCTATTCCCTTTACTCCCTGAGCAAGTGCCAAATTGCGACTATACGTTCCTTCCGCACTCACGTCGCGCATGATCGGGTTACCAGCCACCTGAAGAAAAGTTGTTCCAACACCTAAAACAAAAATGCAGACCAGCAACAAAACAAAACCCGGATCTACAAAAGTGGGGACTGCCATTGCAATCACATTTAACCCCAGGCCAAAAAGCAATAGATTTTTCTTGCCCATGCGGGCGGCCATCAATCCACCCGGCACACTAAAAATGGCGAACGCGATATATACAAAGAACGGAAGGAGCGTAGATATCACGTTGTTGAGCTGATATTGGGTCTTAACTGCATCCGACATCGGGCCCATTGCGTCTGCAATACCCATAACCAAGAAGATGAGAAAGATTGGAAATGTTTTTGTTTTCATTAAATACTCCCTTAAAGTTTTCGTTTAACCAAACTGGCAGTTACGCAAGTGCCTTTGCTGGCTTCATCCCTCGGACACGACAATTTTCTCCAATTCTTCCAACGATTTTCCTTTTGTCTCCGGCATTACCTTCCATACGAAAAAGAAGAACGGAATCATCATAACCGCAAAAAACATAAACACATTTCCGCCGCCTAAGTTCGTTAGTGCTATTGGAAAAACCAGGCCGATTATCGCATTCATGATCCAGTGGGTAAAAGATCCGAGAGCCTGCCCTTTCGATCTGACTTTATTAGGAAATATTTCGGCGAGGAATACCCAGATGACGGCGCCCTGGGAGAAGGCGAAGAACGCAATGAACCCGACGATGAAAACAACCACACCGGTGCTTCCAAACAGCGACTCGTCATAATAATGGAACGCAGCCCCGGCCAGACATAAAAACATTCCGACCGCTCCAATTAGAAGTAGTGTCTTGCGTCCGAATTTGTCTATGAAAAACATTGCAACTATGGTGAATACCATGTTGGTAACGCCGACGGCAACCGCCTGGAGCATCGCGGCGTGCGTGCTTGCCCCGGCTTTCTCAAATATCATCGGCGCATAATACATTATTACATTGATCCCGGATAACTGGTTGAATATCGCAAGAAGCACAGCGCATACAATTACAAACTTGTATTTTCGTTTAAAAAGTTTTGTCATTCCCTGACCGGATTCTTCTTTCAATGAATTGACGATATCGTTCAGCTCGGACTCTACATTTGCGGCTCCGACTTTTTGCAACACTCCTCTTGCTTTGTCAATATAATTTTTCTTGGCAAGCCACCTCGGACTTTCCGGTACAAGAAAAAGCAGCACAAAGAATATCGCGGCGGGAACCGCCATTACGCCGAACATCCACCTCCAGTTATCTGAGCCTGTATTAACAAGTACATAGTTAGAGAAGAATGCCACAAGAATACCGAACACTATGTTGAATTGAGCGACGGCGACCAATCTCCCTCTTAATCTACCGGGAGAAATTTCAGCGATATACATCGGTGCCATCACCGACGCTGCTCCGATTGCCAGACCTCCCAGGAACCTGGAAAGAAGCAACGTTGACCATCCGCTTGAAATTGCGCATCCGAGCGCGGAGATAAAATACAATGCGCCGCAGACCGAAAGCACCGCACGCCTGCCGAAAACATCTCCGGGCTTGCCGACCGCGATCGCTCCGACCACTGTACCCCATAAGGCTATCGATACGGTCACTCCGAGTGAAGCATCGGTAAGACTAAAATATTGCGAGATGAATTTTGTCGTGCCGGAAATTACGGCCGTATCAAACCCAAACAGGAAACTGCCTAATGCGGATACAATTGTGGCAAATAGAAGGTTCTTATTCATTGCATCACCGGATAGTTTGACAATGTGCCAGGGAGAGCTTTCATGTTATGCACAATATTAAAACCTTAGACATTATTTAAAAGAGAGATAATTAAGGGAATGATCTAAACCGGAAGGTTTCCTAATCGGATCTCATTTTACTTTTTGTAATGCTCGCCTTTGATTTCACGGAGTCTTTCTGCGGCAACTTCCGCAGTAATGTCGCGCTGCGGATTCGCGAGCATCTCATAGCCAACCATGAATTTTTTTACGGAGGCAGATCTCAGCAGCGGAGGATAAAAATGCATGTGAAAATGCCACTCCGTATGATTCGTGTTGTCAGTGGGCGACTGGTGTATCCCCGAGGAATAAGGGAAAGACATTTCGAAAAGGTTATCATATTTAACGGTGATTTTTCTTAAAGCCGTGGCAAAATCTGCGATCTCCGCTTCATTGAAATCGGACAGGCTGGTCAAATGATTCTTCGGAGCAATCAAGATCTCAAAAGGCCATACAGCCCAGAAGGGAACGACGGCGACGAAGCGGTCGGTTTCAAAGACAACTCTTTCCTTCTCCTTCAGCTCCAGCGAAATATAATCACAGATTTTGCATTTCCCCGTTTGCCGCCGGTACTCTTCAAGCATCCTGGATTCTTTCGCCGGTTCAACCGGTATCCTGTTTTCAGCCCAGATCTGACAGTGCGGGTGAGGGTTACTGCATCCCATCAACTCCCCTTTGTTTTCAAATATCTGGACGTAGTTAACATCTTCAAGTTTCCCGAGATCTGTATATTCCTTCTTCCACACTCCGACGACGTCTGCGATTTGTCGGTCATCCATCTCAGCAAGAGTCAAATCGTGCCGTGGAGAAAAGCAGATCACCCTGCAAATCCCCTTATCGCTTTCCGCCTCTATCAGCCCTCCAATATCCACATTCCATCCGGCCTCTTCGTGAGTGAGGGCGCTGAAGTCATTATCGAAAGCAAAAGTGTTTTCGTAACTTAGGTTTCTTTTTCCGTTCGCCCGTTCATTGCCGGGGCATAGATAACATGCGGCATCGTATTTCGGTAGGACAGCAGCGGAGGGTTTATCGACTTTTCCAAGCCATGGTCGCTTAATACGATCGGGAGAGACGAGGGTCCACTCTCCTGTAAGGATATTTCTTCTGCGATGCGTTTTAGATTGGATGTCGCGATTCATGCCTGTGAACAATAGTTAATTAAACCTTCATCAGGGAAAGATCCAAGATGTCGGAACCAGATTCTCATCTTGCGATTATCGCAGCTCCGGAGACGAGTTTACATTCGTAGAATTCCGGTTCTTTACCGGTTTTCTTTCTGTACTCATTCCTTATCCGAACTTTGAATTCTTGCAAAGAATCTTTTTCGATAAGATTGAGCGTACATCCGCCGAAACCGCCACCCATCATCCTCGCACCGAGGACCCCGTCAATCTTTGCTGCTGTGTCGACAAGAAAGTCGAGCTCCTCGCAGCTGACATTATATTTATCACGAAGACCCTGGTGGGAGGCATAAAGAAGTTCTCCCAATCGACGAAACTCTTTCTCTTGTAAGGCTTTGTAAGCCGATTCTACCCGCTCGTTCTCTTCGAGCACATACCGGCATCTTTCATATATTACAGGTTCGAGTTCCATCCTGCAATGCTCCAGCATGGCAAAGTCAACATCGCGAAGGCTGGAAACCGCATACCCGAGGCCGGCAATTTTCTTCACTCCCGATTCGCATTGCTGGCGGCGAAGATTATATTCCGAACCTGCCAGGTTATGTTTTACGCCTGTATTGCAGAGGACGAGGTCCATGCTCCTCAATTCGAAATCCACATATTCATATTCAAGCGACCGACAATCAAGCTTGAAAACAGAGTTTTCCTTTGAAAGAAGATTCGCGAATTGATCCATCACCCCGCACATAACGCCGACAAATTCATGCTCCGCTTCCTGTGCCATTAAGGCAAGCTGAACATTATCAATTCCCAACTCAAAAATTCCGTTCAGGGCAAAGGCCAATCCACCATCGATGGCCGCAGAGGAAGAAAGCCCTGCACCGATCGGAATATCTCCGCCAAACAGACAATCAAAACCCTGCAATTGGTACCCCCTCTTTTGAATTTGATCGACAACGCCCATAAGATAATTAGGCCAGCGCTTTGCCGATTTTACCGGGCGCGTAATTTCAAATTCATGGCCATCCTGAATGTCGATGGCAAACAACCTGCATTTTGAATCGTCTCTTTTCGAGATGACGAAGTTTATGTATCGATTTATTGCGGCGGGTAGAACATATCCGTCGTTGTAGTCAGTGTGCTCTCCAATGAGATTTATTCTGCCTGGCGAGCGAACGATGTAAACATCGTCTTTTTTCCCGAATGAACCGAAGAATTTTTCCCGTACAGCATGGAACAGTTCGTCATTCGAGACATTTGAAGTTTCCAATAAATTACCTGTAATATTTTACGTTGCTTGAAATCACCGGTATAGTCATTCGTTATCTCTCAGAGTGCTGAAGCGAAACGTGCCGCCGCGCAATTATATGTTAGCGCTAACAGAACCTAATGGTTTTAAATCAAAAAATCAAGCAAGCCACTGAGGGAGAAAAATAATCGGGGCACACCTTGACATTCGTATTCAGTTTGAGTAACTTTTTACGATGTTAGCGCTAACAATTTACTGGCTTAATTAGTGCTGAGTTAATGCTCGAACCAACAAAAGGGAGATAATGCTTTGGTAGGTTTAGTTACGGCCCAATTTTGCTACCTGTTCGGTGTTAGCGCTAACACAAAAATGGAAGCTGCAAGACGAGGTCTAAAAGCGAGTTTACGGTGTTCATCTCTTAATTCCTTCGATTGCCAAGGGCCCGTTAACCAACTTCTCAACACCTTCTCTGCCGGCTGGCAACTTCCTGAAATATATCATTTCATCTCATGAATAAGCCGAATTGCCGGTTCTATACCGAGGGACTAGATACCAATTACAGACGGTGGCTTAAATCAATACTCGAGCCCCGAAAATCGTTAGCATACAATTTTATGGCTTCTTAAATATCAGATGGAGGTAGGAGATAAAATGTTGACAAAAACACGTACTGTTTTTCTTGCCATCATGGTCGTCATGCTTACATCTCAATTATCATTGGGTGCTGCTGGCGGGATTAAAGGGAAAGTAACAGATGCAAGCACCGGTGAGGCCCTTCCCGGCGTTACGATGCAGCTTGAAGGGACTTCTTTTGGTGCGGCCACGGATTTGAACGGGAATTATATAATTCCGAACGTTCCGGCAGGTTCTTACACTTTAAAAGCTTCATATATAGGATCCACACCACTGTCAATCAGAGTGCAATTGAGTAAAGATGAGCAACTTGAAGAAAACATAAAAATGGAGCAGGTGGGGGTTACTGCAAAAGAGGTGGTTGTTACCACTCAGGCGAGCGGTCAAAATGCTGCCATTAATCAACAGTTAACTTCAAATAATATTTCAAACATGGTTTCATCCGCACGTATACAGGAGCTTCCGGACGCAAATGCGGCAGAATCCATCGGGAGGCTCCCCGGCGTTTCGCTTGTTCGATCGGGGGGTGAGGCAACACAGGTCGTCATCCGCGGGCTCCAGCCGCAATACAACACGATAACCGTTGATGGGGTCCCGATACCGTCAAACGATGCTGGCAGCGTTTCTGTCAGCGGCGCGTACACTACGCCCACGAACACTCCTGGTGGCCGGGCGGTTGACATGAGTATGATTTCATCAAGCTCGCTGGAAGGTATAGAAATTTACAAGACTGTTACACCTGATATGGATGCTGCTGTTCTTGGCGGCACTGTGAATTTCGACATCAGGGAAGCAAAGGGAACCCCTACCGGGGCGCCTTCTATCTCCCTTCTTGCTCAGGGAGCCTATAATAATCTTATGAGTACGTATAACGATTACAAATTTGTCGCGAGCATAGAGAAAAGATTTTTGGATGACCGTTTCGGCGTGTTTGTTCAAGGTATTGCGCAAAGACAGAATCTCACTTCAAACCAGCTCGGAGGATCGTACTACCAACCCGACAAGCAGGACAAACCAGACTCAATAGTCCTTGGCAGTTTGAATCTAGGATTTTCCCCCAGTGAAGAGCAACGATACGATGGAACACTCACATTGGATTACAGGCTGCCCAACGGCAAGATAACTCTTGTGAACTTGCTGAGTCATGGTAACAGAACAAACGAATCTCACAGTGAAACTTACGATCTCGCGAACTATGGAAATGACATACAATTCGGAACACAGATGTCATCTGATGCCCGCAATGTTATAACAAATGTTTTCGACTTTGAGCAAAACGTAAGTTCAATCAAGTTGAACGTGAAGCTTTCTAATGCCTACTCGGATAATCTTACTCCCAGCGGCTGGAGTGTGGTATTTGATCAGCTTTCAGCCGGGACGGGGAGCATACCGAATTATGAAACTCCCTCGCAAATTGCCAACTCAGCCGGAAAGATGATTAACGTGAACCAAATGTACTGGCAGGGTAATTCAACGTGGCGAAGCTTCAACAAACAGGATGATAAACAGGGCTCATTTGACCTGGAGGGTAATTTAAATGTGTCAGACTTAGTCTCTGTCGCATTGAAGGGAGGGGGATCATACAGGTATACTACCCGTTATTACAATTATGATGATGGTTACGGGAGTTTATACAGTGGCTCTGCCACGGGATTTCGATTATCTCTCGTTCAGGCTCTTCCCTGGCTGACGCAAGCTCCGTATAATTTTGATCCTACCGGGAATCAATACTTCCCGATTGTTGGATTCTACGATCCAAATATGAATTTTGGAAAATTCCTTCAGGGTAACTACGGAATGTATTCCGCAGTCAATGCGGGTACCATCAACACGATAGTGAATACCATTAAAGCACTGGGCGCAGGAACGACGCAACCTCAAACGGTCCCCAGTTATCTTCCGGACGAGTACGGCAGCATTGCCAGCGATTACTCCGGAAACGAATTCAGGAGCGCAGAATATCTCATGGCAACAATTAACCTCGGCCCTCAGGCAACCGTCATTACCGGTGTTCGTTATCAAGGCCTGAAGACCTCCTATACCGCTCCTCACTTTATTGGGGACGCGGATGCCACTAATCCATATCCAAACCAACTTTCTCACACTGTGGTGACACAAGATGAGTACCATGGATCTTGGCTCCCGGATATTAGTGTGAAATATGATCCACAGCAGTGGCTAAGTATGCGCGGTTCTTACACCAGCACAATCGCATATCCGGATTTTAACCAAATCGTACCAAGAGAGGATGTCTCCAGCAACAGCGGGCACTATGTTGTCTGGAACAATTACGCGCTAATGCCGGCCCGCTCGCAAAACTACGATTTTCAGTTGGCGGTCTACGACAACAACGTCGGACTACTCGCCATCAGTCCATTTCTAAAGCGAATTGATGATCAGATATTCAGCCAGGCAACGTACATCGCCGATCCTTCCATCTATCCTGGCGTACCCAGCAACACAAAGACATTTTCACTCACGACCTATATCAATAATCCCAACCGGGTTGATGTCTGGGGAATTGAATCCGAGTGGCAGACGCATTTTTGGTATTTACCAGAACCGTTGAGCGGATTAGTGATGAATGTCAACTACACTCACATATTCTCCGAAGCAACGTATCCTTTCAATAACACGGTGCATTCGCCAGTCTATCCATATCCTACGGTGCACATTGACACCACCTATACCGACAGGCTCATCCAGCAGCCAAATGACATTGTTAACTTATCCCTTGGATATGATTATAAACAATTTTCGGTGTTGATCTCCATGATATACCAGGCAGAGGTTTACAATGGTACTAACTTCTATAACGCGCTTCGCTCCGACAAGGCAAAGTATGCACGATGGGATTTTTCCATAAAACAAGGATTGTCCCAAAGCGGCCTTGAGTTATACGCTGATGTGAACGACCTCAACAGCGAAGCAGACATTTACTTACTTAGAGGTAACGGCTTTCCGAATTCGGAATCCAATTATGGTTTGACTGCAGATTTAGGTCTTCGTTGGACGCTGTAATGATTACGGAAGCCAGACTTAAACATAGTTGACAGAGGTTATGAGAATATTTCATATATGAATTTTGCATTGTCGTCAAAAAGTCGATCTCTGATACGGCTCAGGAGGTCATGCAGATAGAAGTCGCCGCCGAGTTTCAATTGCAAAGTATAATCAACAAAAGAAAGGAAGCTTCATCATGAAATCAGCTATCATGTCGTTGCTTTTGGTTGCTGCTGTGTCACTTACAGCGGTGCCATCGGCATCGTTTGCTGTACAGAGTGCTGATACTGTCATTGTATCGGCATTGCCGCCTGGCAACCTCAATAATCTAATAAACGCAGATACTACCGCAGCAGGATTGGTCAAACCTAATACGGTCTTCCTGTTGAAGCCAACGGGCGGTCTGGACACCGTTTATTGGATGACTGCGCCCGTATCAGCAAAGGGAAATGTAAGTATCGTTGGCTACGTAAACCCAACGACGGGCCACCCTCCGGTAGTCGCCCCGTCCATTGCCGGGGACAACTCGTCGATCCCGTATTTTTTTAATTCGCAGGGTCATGACACACTCTCGCTGAAGGGCATTTACTTTTTAGGTACACGCACTGACACCGTGTCGTTTACAGGCCGTTTTGTCGAGCCGGCTGGCGACAGCGATGTCTATATCTACGACCATTGTATCCTTGAGAATATTTCGGGTGCCGGAACTCCCAACCTTTTTGACACATGGGACCATAATCACGAGAGTTTTTATGTTACCAATTGTGAATTCAGAAATAACCAGGATGATAATCCACAGAATCCGGGCTTTGCCTGGGTGGATGGGGGAACTTACCCGTGCGACACCGCAATATTCAAAAACAACACCTTCTTTCTAACGGGTGGGTACGTTCTGGGTTCATCGAACTACGGTTGCGCATACCTGGACTTTGAGCACAACACTATTTTTATTTCGGGTGAAGGAGGTACCTTTGACTTGTACCAAATGACCAATACCGTTATAAAAAATAATATATTCTTCGGTGTTTCTGCGGCAGCTTATCCTGCCTCATGGTACGCCAACACGCCCGGCAGCTGGGGATCCTCGATTATTCCAATAGACTCGTTGCGTTCACTGGCGGCGGCTCCTTACAACTTGACGGAAGCTGGCAGGCATATCACTATCACAAACAACGCCTATTTCTGGCCGCAACAAATAGTGAACAATTGGATAACGGGTCGAGGCGGAAGCTGGGCCGGAGACAGCGTCGGCAGCCTCCATTGGCCGACTTTCATAGACTGCCAACCCGGTATGTTAACAAATAAGACAGCATGGCCGTACATTAACGTAGCGAATAATGACAGTGTCGATCCGGGATTCAATTCGACGCTGGTGCAACAGGCAGCAGGCAACATGGTAACTTTTGTCGATACATGTTGGAATAACGCCGGATCCGGGCAGGGTGTTCGCCCTTATTTGAATTCTTTATTCGATCCCCCCACCTGGAACGGTGTGTCAGCTAATTGGGCATCAACCCAAGGATACCCCGTGCCTGAGAATCTAAGTTATACAAACACTAATCTGAAAACTGCAGGGAGCGACGGCAAGCCTCTAGGTGACCTGAATTGGTTCCCCAGCCTGTTAGGCGTACGTCAGGCTCCAAATGTTCTGCCCTCAAAGTTCGATTTGAGTCAGAATTATCCGAACCCATTCAACCCATCCACGACCCTTAAGGTCAGCTTGACACAGTCCGGCGCTATGAGCCTGACTATTTGTAACGTGCTCGGGCAGGTCGTGCAAGTGGTTGACCAGGGCCGTAAGGCAGCTGGCGTATATACATACGATGTTAACTTGGACAGATTTGCCACCGGTGTTTATTTCTATACACTCCGACAAGGGACAAATTCTATCACAAAAAAGATGCTTCTCCTTAAGTAACATGGAACATGCCTGCAGTCTTTCAACATCTTCTCCCGGACTGCAGGCTCTTCCGTATCTATTTATATGTTCATGATTTTTGACCGAGATCAGTCATTTCATCCAGGGGTACTCTTTGGCGTTAAAGCCATGACCGGTAAAATGCCCGTTCATACCAAAGGGCTTCTTCCTCGAATGCGATCCTCTCTTCTCCAACGCTTCTACAACGATCACTTATCCTACATCAATATAGCATCAACATGAAAGCATGGTCTTTTTTCATTGCAGTAACGCTGTTTCCTTTGTTGGCTGCGAATGTCTTTTGTTCAGGCCAGCCCATCAGACAACATCTGCTGATGGACTACGATTGGAAGTTCATTCAAGAAGACGTGAAGGGCGCGGAGAGGCCGGACTTGGACGACAGCAAATGGAGAACACTTAATCTTCCGCACGATTGGAGCATCGAGCACGCGTTTAACAAAGACGCCGCGACGGGCGGAGCGGGTGGTTACCTTCCAACGGGCATCGGATGGTATCGCAAGCATTTTGTTCTCCCGAAAATTCAAAAGGACGAAAACCTCTGGGTCGAGTTCGAAGGGGTGTACATGAACAGTGATGTCTGGATCAATAGTCAGCACCTTGGACACCACGATTACGGTTATACGAGCTTCTATTGCAACCTGACACCTTTTGTGAAAGAGGGCGAGAATGTCATCGCGGTTAGAGTCGATAATTCCATCCAGCCAAACAGCCGCTGGTACTCTGGATCAGGGATCTATCGCCATGTGTGGCTGAACCCGCTGGACCGATCCACATTGCTCAATGGGGGACGTACATTACTACTCCTACAGCTGATTCAATATCTGCGGAAGTCGTGGTGCGAACTTCCATAGAGAACAGGCTTACGACCGCCAGCAATGCCATTCTCCATTCGTCTGTTGTGGACCCGTATAGCAAAGTTGTAGCCACAGTAGAGACGCCTGTCTCACTTGCGCCTTCAAGCACAACCGAAGAACAACAGAAGATAGAGATTTCTTCTCCTTCGCTCTGGTCTCTTGAGACTCCATACTTATACACACTACATTCTACAATTGTGGAAGACCAAGACACCGTTGATGAGATGGATTCACCATTCGGCATCCGCAACATCGTCTACGATAAAGACAATGGCTTTCTCCTGAACGGTAAGAAGGTAAAGATCAAGGGAGTATGCCTCCACCATGATGCGGGTTGTCTTGGATCTGCAGTTCCCTTGCAGGCATGGGTGAGACGATTACAATTGTTAAAGGAAATGGGCTGCAACGCCTTCCGAACTTCACATAACCCTCCCGCACCTGAATTCCTCGACCTTTGCGATAAGATGGGGTTCCTTGTGATGGACGAAGCATTTGATGAATGGACAATCGCAAAAGGTCAGGTCCGTTATGGGTACCATGTCTATTTCAAGGATAACTGGAATATGGATTTGCTATCCATGATCCATCGAGACCGCAATCATCCATCTATTGTTTTGTGGAGCGCGGGCAATGAAGTTCCGGAACAGGGATCAGACTCCGGAACAGCCGTACTGAAGGAATTAATCGACACGTTCCATAAGGAAGACCCAACCAGACCGGTCACGGTTGCCAATGATCATATCGCCGATCCTACGTATCCGGCAAAACTGGCATTTCTTGAGATGGAGGACGTAGTGGGGTACAATTATGTCGACCGCTGGGGAAGACGAAGAGAGTTATATTACAGCATCGACCGGCACGATCACCCGAATTGGAAGATGATCGGAACGGAAAGTGTTTCCATCCCAAGTGTTCGTGGCGAGTATTCCCTTCCTTCCGATACAACTTCAAATCTAATTGCTCGCTATTTTAACTACCGAACCAATATGATAGAGGCCGAACAGTTGTGGAAATTTGTTTCAGTGCACGATTATGTAGTTGGCGACTTTATGTGGACTGGCATCGACTATCTGGGTGAGTCCCAATGGCCGAGCAAGAGTTCAAGTTTCGGCGTCATAGATTTATGTGGATTCCCAAAAGACAGCTATTATTTTTATCAGAGTCAATGGACAGATAAACCCATGCTGCATCTTCTTCCCCATTGGAATTGGGCGGGCCGCGAGGGGCAGGTTATTCCGGTCATTGCATACACAAATTGCGACAGCGTCGAGCTTTTTCTGAATGGCAAGTCCTTCGGCGTTAAGTCTTACGTATTTCCCCAACAAGGACATGCAGGAGCATGGGACAAATACGCACGTCCTTACATTTTCCCGACAACATCTGATTTACATCTTACCTGGGATGTTCCTTACGAGCCGGGCACATTGAAAGCTGTCGGCAGAAAGAACGGAAAAATCGCAGCTGAAGAATTACACACAACATCGCAGGCCGCCGCCATCCGGTTGTTAGCGGACAGGAATAAAATCAATGCCGACGGAGAGGATGTGGCAGATATTAAAGTGGAGATAGTTGACAAGAACGGCTGGATTGTGCCCACCGCCGACAACCTCGTCGAATTTAAAATAGAAGGCGAAGGAACATTGGCAGGAACAGATAACGGCAATCCGGTAGACACAATCTCAATGAAAAGCAAGGATCGAAAAGCATTCAACGGACTTGCACTTGCAGTGGTGCGATCCACCCAAAAGGCCGGCACTATTCGTCTGACGGCAGTCTCCAAAAATCTTAAAGGTGCTGTCATCGAAATTATTTCGCGTAAGCCGGAGAATAGCGGGTTGACTGTCGAGAGTTTAGAGCAATAGGCGTTCCATTAAAGAAGAGTGATAGGTGAGAACATGAAAACGTACTCGAGTACTGCACAAGCGATTCCTACGAGAACAAAAAGTACAGCGCGCGTTCTTTTGATTTCATCGGTGATTCCGTCCGCGATGTTTATACTGTTTTGTTTACTCTTTCTTGCCCCTGCTGAAGCCAGCGCACAGTTTGCAAATGGTGCAGATGTCGGCTGGTTGTCACAAATGGAGGCAAGTAAATATGTGTTTAAGAATAGCTCGGGGATCTCAATGAACTGCCTTGATATTTTGAAAGAAAAGGGGATCAATGCGCTTAGGTTCCGAGTGTGGGTTAATCCGAGCGGCATATACTGCAGCAAGAAAGATGTGGCATATATGGCTCATCGAGCCGACAGCGCGGGCTTTGATGTGCTGATCGATTTCCACATGAGCGATACCTGGGCAGATCCATCGCACCAGACAAAACCAGCTGCCTGGGCGAACGATTCGCTTCCTAAATTACTCACGGATATTTATAATCATGTCTACGGCATGCTGGATACACTCAAGTCAATCGGAGTTGTTCCTAAATGGGTGCAGATCGGAAATGAAACCAACAACGGCATGTTATGGCCGGACGGAATGGCGACGACCCACATGGCAAATTTCGCCCAGATGATTGACACCGGTTACGCTGCCGTAAAAGCGGTCGACAGTTCAATCCAAGTGATTGTCCATCTGTCAAATGGACATGACAATACAATGTACCGATGGATGTTCGACGGGCTGAAGGCCAATGGTGCCCGGTGGGACATCATCGGAATGTCGGTTTATCCTTACTGGGCTTACTTGCCCTGGCAAACCGATGATAGTCTTGCACTCTTAAACATGAAGGACATGATCGCAAGATATCAAACGAAAGTAATGGTGGTAGAAGCAGGCTATCTTTACAATCAGGCTATCGACGCGAACCATTACTTGTTGGATCTTATAGAAAAGACAAAATCTGTTGGTGGACTGGGCGTCTTTTACTGGGAGCCTGAATGCTATAATTGGCAAGGTTATCAACTTGGTGCATGGGATCCTAATACAGAAGAGCCTACGGTTGCCATGGATGCTTTCTTAGGAGTAAACGCCACCAAGGTGAAACAGCAGAAAAACACTACCGGATATAATTTCAACGTCTATCCGAATCCGTTTAATCCCAACACGACCATTGAATATTCACTTCCCGCATACTCAGATATTTCAATCACAATATATAATGTACTAGGTGAAGAGGTAGCGCGTCTCGTCGACGGTTATAAAAATGAAGGTCAACACGACATAATCTGGTCGGCGAATAATGTTCCGAGCGGAGTGTATTTATGCAGAATGAGCACCGGGATATATTTAGCGATGAAAAAAATTCTTTTGCTCAAATAGTCCAATTTAGTCATCTCGTGAGAATACAGGACATAGGAATTTTATTAAGCACAACGAATCCCGCCTTTTATATCGACGCCCAAATTGAAATTCTCGATCTGGAAGATGAGAATGACCTCGATGTAAAGATCTGCCAATTGAATCAGCACACCAGACATGAGACGCTCACAGTTGGTTTTACACTTGATCGCATACGTTCCACCAGAAAGGTTTTATTCTGAATACCATCAATGGGATTGGACTTTCGAGCCCTGTTCCTTTTGTCCATTGATTCGCGGCATCGAGTCGATTGCTATCCGCAAGGTTGATGACTAAATTTACTGCTGAGTGGGCTGTATCATTAATACCGAGAGGCTCACTCAATTAAAAGTCGTGTCGGAGTATTGTATCTTAATGACCTTCTCAAATATTCGATACCTTAATAATTCGCGGCAAAGCGGCAGGTTGAAATATGACAATTAAGCAAAAAACCAAAAGTTCCTCAAAACACATAACAGTTGAGGCAATCGCCGAGCGCTTAGGGATGTCTGCAATGACAGTCTCAAGGGCACTTAACAATCGTCCCAATGTCAACAGAAAGACAAAAGAACGGGTGCTGGTTGCGGCGAAGAAATACGGTTACGTACCGAACCAGATAGCTCGCAGCCTTGCCATCAGAAAGACGGAGACCATTGGAGTTGTCGTGCCCGAAATAACTCATTCTTTCTTTCCGGAGGTCATTCGTGGAATTGAAGAGGCGGTTTACGCTGCAGGCTATCATCTCATCCTGACGCATTCGGCCGAGGACTACAATCGCGAGCTCGATGGCGTGAATACATTGCAGTCAAAGAGGGTTGACGGCATGCTTATTTCCATCGCCCAGACCGTTACCGATCACTCGATCTATAAAGAAACTATAAGGCTTGGCATTCCGATCGTGTTCTTTGACCGCGTCGTACGAAATATCGGTGCAAGCTGCGTCAGCATCGACGATGAAAACTGCTGTACCATGATAACTGAGCACTTGATCGGGCATGGCTATAAATCTATCGCGCATCTCAGCGGCCCCACAAGGGTATCGATCGGAAAAGAACGGCTGGCTGGATTCCGTAAAGCATTAAAGCTGCATGGCCTGGAACTCAAACCTGAATTCGTCGTCCAGTCAGGTTTTCATGAAAAAGGTGGATACATGGCGATGGAAAAGCTTCTTCAGCTTCCACCGGATGAGAGACCGAGAGCCGTTGTTGCCGTCAACGACCCTGTCGCATTCGGCGCGATGAAGGCAATCCAGGAACACCATTTTCGAATACCCCAGGATATTGCAATTGTCGGGATGTCTGATGATGTGAGGGCAGAGCTTGTTTCAACAGCACTGACTACAATCAGGCAGCCGGCTTACGAGATTGGCAAGACTGCAGCAACGACTCTTATCTCCGAGATAGAAGGAAAATCAAAACCGGGGGAAAGCATAATCATCGAAACGGAATTAAGCGTTCGGAATTCCTGCGGCTGCGGGACTAACTAAAATTAGAGACCTCGCCGAAGATACTCTCCTGACTGCAGGACACAGGAAGGGGACCACTCTCTTTTCCTCGAGCGCGTCTAATCTTTTTCTTCTTCGATACACCCGACATCTCTTCGATCATCTCGTATGTATATCCCAATGGCCCTAATAGTACATCGATGGATTTAAGCGCAAGCTCCGTGTATTTCTCGACATCATAGCCGTCTTCCGGTTGGTGGAATATAAACGGCTTCGCTTTTACCGGATTTTTTTTGCCGGTATGATCAATAATAATGTATTCCGCGGTTTCGCCGGGTTTCAATGCGACGCCCGCTTCCGACATTGCACGCGCTACGACCGCTTGCGTACTATTGTTCTCATACTCATCCGCCTCTTTCGAAATCGTACGCCTAATTATTAATTCGTAAGGTGAGACCCTCCCCGTCCTAAGCATATCGAGATGAAACCGGACTATATCCATGATGGCCGGAATAAAACTCTTCAGTTCATCTATGCCCGATGCCCTGGACATTAACTCTATCACTTCGCTCTGAATTTTCCGGACAAATTTCGGCGCGTCTCTCCTTCGTACTTCAAGCCCTCTCACCTTAACCTCGCCGTCCGTATAAGCACCAACGTAGCGGTTTGCGGTCGGTATGGCGGAATCCATTCTCGATTCCGGAAACAACACCCATTTGTAAATCCCTTCAAGCGATATGTGTATCCCTGTCTGTTCTCCTATTTCATCGCAGAGTTTCTCGTAGTCATCCGCGGTTGCGCCGGATTTTTTCAGCCACAGACAATCGACAATTCCATGTATAACGGAGAAACCTCTGTCTTCTGCTATCTTCTTCGCACGAAGCAGCCCGTCCCTCGCGAACGCGTTCACAGATTCGTGTGCCTCTATTTTCCCGAACCTCGCATTTTTGTAACCCAGGTAACCGAAAGTCGTGACTAACATCCACTTCAACGCCGTCTGACGTCTATGATATTCTTTTTTTGTCTCTTCATCTGCGGCGTTTTTCTGCCTCCTTTTATATTCCGCCCTCTTTTCCAAGACCGCACCGATAGTTTCAGGTATGATCCCCCGCCGCTTCTCGCAAATTGTATAATGAAGCTCCGGCACCGAGTCGTTATCGCAGCAGTCGCAATTGACAGTCTCCGGCGACACATTGTGTATGGACATTATAGTCGGATACATGGAAGTGAAATCGAGCTCGGCGATTTGTTCGTGGTAACCCATGATTGGCAAATAAATCAGCCCTCCCCGGTCCGCAAGAAGGAGCACCAGTGCCGATTTGAATTTTTCCCATTCCTGTTTCTTCGCGGGAATCAAAATATCATGCTGGTACGCCCAGTTAAGCTGCATTGACGACAGGCCCGTGCCAATGCTCGTCCTCGACTGTTTCTGCACGGGTATCCGCGTGATCCGAGCAAGATCCAAAAGACCGGACAGTTCGGATTCTCCGAGTATAAACGAGTTTTCCATGTCGATGTGCCATCTTCCCGCAAGCTGAAACCCTGCTGAACGATGGACTATTTTTCCATAAGTCCAGTAGCTAACTTCAGCAGTTTTCATGTCGCCCGCCGACGAATCACGGTTAAGATAAAGAGGAATTCTTGTCTTGCACGACCATTCGCTGAGAAGAGGAAAAGGCGTGTCGTCGCCATATTGCGAAAGAATAACGTCCGGATCGAACCGCAAGATGTGAGCATTTATCTCCGTCAGGACTTCTTCAATAGTCTCTGCCTCAATCAAATATTCTCTATCGTCATAGCCCACTTCAAGAGTAAGATTATTCTGGTATTTCGGAGAGGTATCGGTGCGTCCAGGCTTGAGTGTCATGATGTCAAGGGGCGGGACATTGTAATCTATCGCGTCAAACCTGTCCTGCAGTTCCACGGATTGCAGTATGTCATCTTCAAAGACATATTCACCAAATGCCAGCGGAAACAGATTTCGCTCGTAGAGAAACATCTGGACCGGCGTAAGATCCGAATTAAAAAACGCATAGTAGGGAAATTCAGGCTCAAAGCGGCGAACGACTTCCTTGAAATGAAGAGTATCCGGTGTCGCAACTTTTAAAACCGGTATTTGTTTGCCGGAATAAATTTCGGTTTTCCATATCCAGCCGTTCGAGACCGTGCAACGAAACTTCCGCGCGATATTTTCTACATGCGATCTCTCGGTTTCTTTCACATGCATGAAGAAATGTGGAACAAACGGCGCGTACCCCTTTGTCTTATTGCCATCTTCGTCGATGATCCACAACGTTATCCCCTTTTCAGAAGGATAAAGATCAAACAGCCATCCCCTCTTTCGCATTCTCTGTCTCTAACTTTGTCAACCGTTCATTTAATTTATCCACCGTCTCTTGAAGCGCGATAGACTTCTTTCGTTCTTCAATGAACATTGAAATCACAACGTTCTCAAACGGTATCGGCTTCACGTCATAGGCACACGCGGCGAGATGTATTTTAGGAGCACGGAATAACTCATCCAGTACTTGCTGATCTTCTCTTCGAAGCGCTTCGCGAAATTTTTTCCAAAGTGCACGCTGCTCCTGTATCACCATCGTAAATGTTTCGACTGTGCGTCCCATAGATCACCTCACACATAATTTCGTGGAATCAACTTAATTACGACCATGCCGTCCATTACTTTCGCTGGAGTGACAAACGGTAAGAATTGCGCCTTTACCTAGCCTGGAGGACATGGTAATGAATGGGCTCAGGCTTTTCTCTTCTCACCGCGACATTGCGGCGGTCGAGATAATTATAATTCACTTTATAAATGTCATCCGCCATCGCTGTCAATCTCAACTGAAAACATCTCTTATCTTCCCGAGCCGGAATTAAGCTATCCGAAACGAGGAGAATCGAGATACCTTTTTCCTTCAACCTGTCGAAAGCCGCACTTATTCTCACAAAACTCTTTTCCGATTCTCTGACGGAAATTTCATCGTCATAGAATAAATCCAACAGTCCGAAGACCACCATGACTTTTGCGTCGTGTCCGAAATATTTATCGGCTAAAAACATCTCGATGCCGCGCGTCATCACCCCGTCCATTTGAAATGCCGTGAAGATCCTCGATAGGAAGACTCTGCTCAATACAATACTCGGGTCTTCTCCCTCCGACTGCGCAAGCCGCGCAAGGCCGTAAGCATCGAACCGGTTCGCGCCGTCGACGATCCCTATATTCGGCATCCGGCGCAGCATTTCTTTTATAACCACGAGAGAAATTTTATAAACCGACGGCAGTCTATTCCCGCTCCGTCTCACGGAGGAATCTCCGAGAAGAAGTACCACTTTCCCGGGTTTGTATATGCCGATCGTGCGCGATAACTCCCTGGCTTGCCCCGGGACAAAATCATGGACTAAATCAGCCATTTGTCTGCCGCCTTTTTGTCCTGTCCCGCCGAAAACCAGTGTCATCGGAGGCGGAATAATTTTTCATCACGCAAATCACTTTCCCGAGTATATCGAAGCTGTCGACTTCCGTATCGACCACTATCGGATCATGAAGAGGATTCTCCGGTTTCAATACAACTTTTTTCCCCTGCCGGCTGTATTTTTTTACGGTCACTCCATCTTCAAGCCGGGCAACAACGACGTCGCCTTCCCGTACTTCCTGAACATTTCTAAAGAACACAACCGAGCCATTTACAATGCCGGCGCCTGCCATGCTGTCTCCGACGACATGCACTCCTTTATCGCCTCGCTTCAGTCCCATAGTCAACCGGATATCGAGAAATTCCTGCGGCTCTTCGTCGACAACTCTCGGCATGCCGCCTCTCGCCGCAGCATAGATCGGAATACGATCGTCATTGTTCTTCCCGAGAACGCGAATTGCTCGCGACTGGTTCGCTTCCTTTCTTATCAGCCGCTTCCTTTCCAAAAACCGGAGGATCTTTTGGATAGCGCCGACCGTCACACCGACCGCACGGGCAATTTCCCGGAGGCTTGGAGAGTAGCCGTTATCCCGGCCGAAATTTTCTATAAATTCAAGGACATCTTCCTGCCGTTTGCTTATTCCACCTAATTTTGTGCTCTGCATCTTCATGGTATACAAATGTATACCAGAGAAAATTCATTGTCAAGGGAGAAAGAAAGAACACCACACAGATATAAATCCGGACATATTGCAGCTTCCTTCCCCCAATAGAACCGCGTGTGCAGACCTAGCCTGAACCGATGGTCACAGATTTTAAACTGCTCGACTAATTCGATAACATCCGTTAAGGTTGCGGCTGCCTGTATTTTTCACACAAGCTGAGGATCTTGAGAAAGGAAATCTCCGACGCCTTAGCAACAGCTATCGTGGTACAATATTCTTCACGCAAACGACGGCTGATTTTGTTTGTCCCGGTCGCTCAGAACATACCCCATCAGTAACCTTCTCTTCAACGGCGAGCTTCAACGACGCTGACAAGCATCTAACGAGTTATATAATATCGCTGTCTTTCGTTCCATTGTGGAGCAGCTTCTCAACTTTCCATTTCAACGGAGCCAATTCGTTTTGAACAATGAACCAGATAATGTCAACGTCCACATCGAAGTATTCGTGGATAATTCTGTGGCGCAGCCCGATGATTTGCGGCCATTCAATCTCATTATGATACTTACGGTATGATTCCGGTAGGCTATTCGCAGCTTCGCCAATTATCTCGAGATTCCTGACAACTGCATCAATTGTTTTTCGGTCAGTCTCAAACGTATCCTGCTTTAGTCCTTGAGTGTAACCCTCTATTTTGCTAATGCATTCAAGAATGTCTTCGAGCAGCAAAGATGCAACTCGCTTAGACATAGATGAGGTCTCGTTCAATGAAGTGAAGCAGGCGAGGCTTTATTGCTCCCTTCGAAACCAAATCCACTTTGGCATTCAGCAAACCTTCCAGATCATCGGCCAAATCAACAAACTTAAGCCCTATCGGCCTGTCGAACTCGACCATGATGTCGATGTCGCTAGACTTTAACTGCTCTCCTCTTGAATACGATCCGAAGATTCCCATGCGCGAGACACCGTATTTCTGCGCATAAAGAGCCTTCTCCTTTCTAAGCTTTTCTTTAATTTCATCTAAACTTGACATGTCATCCTCCACAAAAAATAACACTGTTCCCTAATACATAAAAGCGATCTCGTTATGATCAGGTGATGATTTGGTCTCCATTAAACGAAAAGCCTGTCACGCAAACGACGGCTGGTCGGTGCTGTTTATAACCGTCGCCCAGAACACGCTCCCGGGATTGATTTTCTTCGTGAGCCTCTTCCCGTCCTGGGCCTTTCTCTTCGGAGACAAGCGTCAGCGGAACCAGCACGTATTCGTCGAGCCACTGGCTTATCATGAAATCAGTGTAGCCTGCAAGCGCGTTGTGCACCGCAAGGTCGGCGAGCCGCTGGCAGTATATCTGGTCCACCGAGTTGGCGGGGATCGCGCGAATGAGGTATCGAGGCTCTTCGACAAAAACCTGGTGCTCGTCTCCCCAGAGCTTTCCGAAGTACTCCCTGAACCTGTCGTGGATTATGTTCAACCGCCATGTCCGCAAAGCGTCGTTGACTCTCGGATTAGTCCTGTCTGCCGGATCGAGCCCATGGCTTCTGAGCCCTTCTTCCATGTCGTGCTCGGAGTAACCGGACGGGCATGCACCCTCGGCCATAACAATCAGCGCATGGCCCTTACGCTTCACAAGCCTGTCGACATATTCGAGAAGCGGCTCGAGCCTGAACTCGACCTCCGGGACAAGTATCGCGTCGACATGACCGCATGCGAGAGCGGCATGTGCGGCGACGAAGCCGGCTTCCCTTCCGAAGAGCGGGAGGAGACAAATTCTCCGCGTCGATTTCGCCTCATCATGGATCGCATTCACGATGCGCGCTGCCTCTTCGACCGCGGTATCGAACCCGAAGGAATGTGAAATCCATAAGACGTCGTTGTCCATTGTCTTCGGGATGCCTGCGATTGCGATTTTAAGTTTTCGAGACTCAATTTCTTTCACGATCGCGTGCGCGACGCTCAGCGATCCATCTCCACCTATTACGTAAAGGATATCGATCCCCAATTGGACGAGGCCTGTAACAATGGCATTCACGTCGGCCTTGTCGCGGCCGGTAAAAATTCTGGTTCCCCCTTTCTGAAGCCACTCGATAGTTTTCGCGGGTTCCAGTTCCATAGTATGCTGCCGCGCGACCCCGCTAAAGCCTCCGAGGAAACCGACGGCTTTCTCCCTCATTCCATAGACCGTGGAGTGCAGATTCACAATCGAATGAATGACGGTGTTGAGTCCGGGTGCGATCCCGCCGGCCGTAACGATCCCGACTCTCACTGCGCCCGGATCGAAGTAAAGAAGCTCGCGCGGTCCGGCGGCGGGGAAACTCGGGAGCCTCTTATTCACATCGAGGTAGGCTTTTACGATGTCCATGTCTGCAGTCGCACAGATTCTCTTTCCCGAAGAAAAGCGGCCGATGCGGGATTCAGGAATCGGGTTTTTAAAAATCGGGTTCCCGACCAGCGGCGGGTCGGCACATAACTCGCCGGCTTTCGTCAGTCTTTCTTTCAATATCATCTCTTCCGACGGGAAGAACTTTACAGATCCCATATCGCATGCCCTTTCAAAATATTAATATCATGGCACAATTGCCGCTTTCTTTTTATCCCACAACTTTTCCAGTTGCTCAAGAGTTTTGCCCTTTGTCTCAGGCACGATTTTCCACATGAACAGCGCCGCGAGAATTGCCATCACGCCGTAGAACCAATAAGCAAACCCGTGGTGAAACAAGCCCGTAAGAAAAGTGCTCTTATCGAGCATCGGGAATGTCCACGACACGAGATAATTCGTCATCCACTGCACCGCAACCGCAACGGACATCGCCTTTGCCCTGATTTTATTCGGGAACATCTCGGAAAGAAGAACCCAGACGACAGGTCCCCATGAAAACGAGAATCCTGCCATGAAGAGTATCATGAATAACAGTGCAGCAATCCCGAGGTTCATCGACAGGAAAACAAACCCGAGGGCTATCATGGCCACCGCCATTATGACCGCGCCCGCTATTTGCAGCGGTTTGCGTCCGAACTTGTCTACGGTATTTATCGCAACTATGCAGAAAATCAGGTTGACCGCTCCGATGACGATCGTCTGCAGCATGGCTGCGTTCGTCCCGTTACCGAGGCTCTTGAATATTTCCGGCCCGTAGTAAAGGACGACATTAATTCCGACCAGCTGCTGAAACGCGGAGAGCAGAATTCCTATGACGATTAACTTCCAGCCGTAGGAAAACAAACTTCCCGATTTGGATATTGCCGATTCCCGGATCTCCGCGGCAATTTGCCTCGCGCCTTCTTCACCGTTGATTTTATTGAGAACAGAAAGCGCTTTCCCTTCGTATCCCTTCAGCATAAGCCATCTCGGCGATTCCGGAATAAGGAAAAGCAGGGTGAAGAAAAGGAATGCCGGAACAATTTCAGACGCAAACATCCACCTCCAGCCTACGACGTTAATCCAACTGTCATTCCCCTGGCACGCGATAAAATAGTTGACGAAGAAGACGACGAGCATCCCGACGATGATCGCGAGCTGGTTATACGAAACAAGTTTTCCTCTTTTATGAGCCGGCGAGATCTCCGCGATGTACAGAGGAGAAAGAAGGGAAGCCATCCCGACTCCGATACCGCCGATTATGCGGTAAATAATAAATTGTGTGAGAACCATGTAACCGCCGTGCCCGACCGGACTGAAACCGACTTCGGGAATCGACGAACCAATCGAAGTAATCATGAAGAGAACCGCGGAAATCATCAGGGATTTCTTTCTCCCGAACCGGTTGCTCATGAAACCGGCAATTGCTCCGCCGATCACGCAGCCGATCAACGCACTTGATACGGCGAAGCCGAGAAGGGAGTTTGCCGAAATCTCCGCCAGCCCTCTCGGCAGGACAAAATAATAATTAAGCGCACCGACCGTCCCGGATATTACCGCGGTATCGTACCCGAATAATAACCCGCCTAACGTTGCTACAAGGGTAATTCGAAAGGCATACGATTCATTTTCTTTTCTAGAAAAGTCTTCCATTTTTTCCCGCAAAGTTTTTTTAGCCCTCAATGAGAAGCGCGTTCTACTCCAACCGTTTCAGGAAAACGATGAACTCCCCACACGAAAACAGGTCGATCTCTAAGGTATCAAACACAAAATTATTTTCTTCTTCCCCCGAGGACTTCGATAATTTTTCTAATGTGGTCCGGAGTTGTGCCGCAGCATCCGCCGATGATGTTAGCCCCGGCATCTATCAGCGGGTTAATCCACTTTGACATTTCACCCGGCGTCTCCGGAAACACGGTTTTACCCTCGACAATGATGGGCAACCCGGCATTCGCCTGGACTAAAATCGGGATGTTCTTATCGACTGTGCGAAATAATTTTGTGATGCCGACCATGTTCTCAATCCCGTTACCGCAGTTTGTCCCGATGATGTCGGCACCGGCCTCTATTAAAGCCTCCGCAGCTGCCTCCGGCGTGGTTCCCATCATCGTATGGAAACCTGTTTCACTGGCATCGAAAGTCATGGTGCAAATGACTTCGCATTTTGTGTTTTCTTTTGCCGCTTTTATCGCGCATTTTGCTTCGTCAAGGTCGAACATAGTTTCGGCGGCAATAGCATTCGATCCGCCGGCTTCAAGCGCCTCCGACTGCTCCTTGAAGCAGTTATATAATTCTTCTTCCGTCACATCGCCGGTCAAGAGCATTTTCCCTGTCGGTCCGACAGACCCAAAGACGTAGACTCTTTCTCCCGCAGCCTCCCTGGATATTTCCGCCGCTATTTTATTCACCTCGACAACCCGTTCACCTAATCCATAATATTCCAGTTTAAACTTGCTTCCGCCGAAACTGTTGGTCTCAATCATGTCCGACCCGGCAGCCACATAACTTCTGGCGATATCGAGCACGTCGGCACGGCGCTCGATGTTCCATCTTTCCGGACATTCCCCCATCTTCAAGCCTTTCGAGTGCAGCATGGTCCCCCACGCACCGTCCGACACTAGAATCTCACCCGACAAAACTCTTTCTTTAATTTTCTTCATTTAAAGTTCTCGTTTTCTAAAAGGAATCGGTTCACAAAACGCCTTAAGATTTTCGGCGGGAGTTTTCGAAGGTATCTCGCATCCCGCGTTCACCATGAACGGGTTGCCGACAGATTCGTAAGCTCGGCTTACATATTCACGAATCGAAGCGGGCGTTCCCTGCAAAACTCCTTCGACCGGATCGATGTTGCCGCTTATTACGACCTTATCGCCGACAACCTTACGGACTTGCATGATGTCCACCATATGGTCGACGTCGAGGATATCGGCCCCAAGGTTTGCAATCCCGGGCAAAAGATGCGTGATGTTTCCACAGATGTGCAGCCTGGCATACGCCCCGGCATCATGGACGGCTTTCACCACTAATTTCTCTCTCGGCTGAATCAATGACAGGTAAAAATCGGGAGGTAACTGGCTTGCAATCGCGTCACCGATTCCTATGGTATCAGCGCCCGCCTTTATCTGTGCCCCGGCAAAATCAATCCCGACCTCGACACACATGTCCATCAACTCGCATAAAAAATCTGTGTCTTCAATCGTATCCATCAGGAAATTCGTTACACCACGGAGATCGGCAGCTTCTGCCGCAGGGCCCTCGATCCAACCCATGATTGAATATTTGCCGCCGAATAGTTTCTTATACTCCATAATTGCCTTCACACGATCCGCCATTCTCTCCGAGATCAACGGATTAGGGTGCGAGAGAACCGACAGCTCTTTGGTGTTATCCAAAGGCGAGGTGCAACGCGGTACACCATCCTTGACATATGTAATCTTCCCGCCGAAGCCCTGTGTTTCCCGGTAAGGGTCGGAGATAGCACTCAGCTGTTCAAAGCCGAAGTCCTCTACGCACCTGCGATTCGCTTCGACGAGGATTTTGTAATCCGATGCGAACTCGCCATAGTTGGATCCGATGTACTCAGCCGCGTACTGCATGACAATAGGTATGCGAGGAAGAAAATCGATTTGACGTCGCTTCAACATACCGATATATCTTTCGAAACTGTTCACGAATTTTCAATCCCCCGGTTCGATGACGCGACCCTGTGTCTTAAATTTCTATAGAGGCAATCGGCCTCATCGCATAGGTTGCAAGTGTATTGGTTGAACTTTACCGACTTTCCTATGCCGATAATTCCGCTTACAGATTTGATCGGCCGCATCAGGCATGAGTCGGTAAGCTCTATTCCGCAGAATTTTTCCGGCAGCAGAGAGAAAAGTGTTTTCTGTTCCGACACATCCCATCCGCAATAGCCGGGGCTGTAACGATTCGTAATTTTTAATCCCGTTTCTTCCATCTTATTTTTAAGAGTCTCTTGAATAAGGTCCATCGCTTCTTCAACCACCAACGATCCGTACACATCGTAGACATAGCCTTTCAGGAGTTCGCCTTCCTTCATCAATTCTCTCGATCTATCGATGATTTCGTTCCCGGCAGTGCACGCGAAAACCGCTATATTCTTCGCGCTCTTTAACTGCTGAAAGACCGTTCTTTTGACATCAAAGCTCCGAGAATCGAGGAGAAGAGTGTTGGCTTCACGATCAAAATCAACCGGGTTTATGATTTTATACCCGCCTTCGATATGGCATAACTCATTGCCATGCTCAAGGACATCATCGATGGATTCGACAAGAGGAGACGGTATTGAGTCAGCGGTATAGCCTAAAGCGCATGCGAAGGCATTTCTTGAAAGATTTATTTCTTTACGAAAAGAGAACGTCTCAATATTCAAAGTAGTCCATTACAAAGAAGTTAATTTCTTGAGTTAAACAATCCGACAGCCCGGAAGAATGCCTCTATGTTTTCGACCGCCGACCCCGGGGGCGTATCGCAGCCGGATGATATTATAAAATTTCTGTGTCCCGCGGTATGCTCCAGGAGTTCTGTGGTCGAATCAAAAACATATTCCGGCGTGCCGGTTTTGAAGACACCGACCGGATCAAGATTCCCAAACACAAGAATATTTTCCGGGATTTCCTTCAGAGCTTCAACCAAATTTACCTTATTACCGAAATGCAATCCACCCGCACCGGTAGAAACCATCGACTGCGTCACATGCCCGGTATTGCCGCAGTTATGAAGCACAAAAAGAAAATTGCGATCCTGCACATCCGCTACAATGCTCTTTATATAGGATGAAGAAAACTCGTCGCACATTTCCGCAGACAATAGTCCCGCGGCCGGCTCCGCCATTATGATTCCGTTTGTGCCCAGCTTCTTCATCATTCTCACGTACAATTGTAAAAACGAAGAACACTTTTCGAGGAGCGATTTGATTATCTCCGGTTCGATGAAGAGTGAAGTCATTATTTCGGTCAACCCGAATAACCTTCCGGCAAGTGAAAAAGGCCCGATACATCCGGCGAAAACAGGTCTGTCTTTAATACTCTCTACCGCAAGTTCAGCGGCCTTGAGATACTGCGGGACACGCGCGCATTCCAGTGAAGGTATTTGTAATCTCTCTATCGTTTCCTGATCGCTTACCAGCCGCTCCGCGACGGCAGGGATTTCATGTTCCGAAAGATTTATTTTTGCACCGAAGGCTTCGGCTTCCACGGTCAAATCCATAATCATCGTTGCCGCATCGGGAGAATATTTTTCCTGAATTGCCTTGATTGCCTGGAATTGTACCTCACCGCTGCTGACTGCCTGTGTAATCGTTTTGCCGATCATCTCAATGCCGGGATGGGTCATGATGGGAACGGCAAGTCTCTTCGACGAACTAAATATGGATGTAACCCAATCGGATTTATTCATATTGAGTCAGATGGCAATATAACAATATGACAGGATAGCAAATTTTATTTGTTTCCTTTCTTCAAGTATTGCGAAAATCTTGTCAACTGAACCGACACAGACACGCACAACTCACGAGCACAATCGAACTGTTCCTGATCAATGTAGCCTAAATCAAAGGCTATATACAATTGACTTCTGACTTCACCGGTCGATCCTTTTGCATATCCAAGAAAAACCAGAAACTCCTTCCGGGAATTGCGCTCATAACCCTCTGCCACATTTGACATGACAGAGACGGACGCGCGCTGAATCTGATCCCGCAAGCCATAATCTGATTTGAATTTATTTTCCTGGGTCAGCTTGTAAACGAACGCGGTTAATTTTCTGGCATCCTGCCATACTGGCATTTCCTCGAACCTTTTGAATTGCATACCCTCTCCATTCTGATATTTTGAAATCTTGTGATCCTGCGATGCATTAGGTTTATGCCGCGTGTCCGTTGAGGTACTCTACTGCCCCGTGCGGATCAGGAGAATAAAAACTGGCGCCGATCTTATTACAGAAATCCATCGAGAGTGGAGCACCTCCGACCAGAATTATCTTCTCAGGATACTTGGTCCTGATTGCCTTCACGATCGATTCCATATTCGTCATCGTCGTTGTAAGAAGCGCGGACATTCCGACAACACAGTCCGGGTGTTTGTCAACAGCCTCCAAAAATTTTTCAGCCCTGACATCCACTCCAAGATCGACGACTTCCCATCCTGCTCCTTCGATCGTCATCGCCAGGATATTCTTTCCTATGTCGTGCAGGTCGCCCATGACGGTTCCAACTACAAAGACCCCTTTCCTTTTTATTTCGCCCGAAGTAAAAAAAGGCTTCAGGTGCTTCATGGCCGCGGTCATTGCCTTCGCTGAGATTAGCATCTCCGGGACAAACGCTTTGCCTTGCGAAAATTTCTCACCTATCCTCGACATCCCCGGTATCAGCGCCTTGTTCAATACGTCGCCGGGCGGTACACCCTGGTCCAATGCTAACTTACAAAGCTCGTCGGCCCCCTCCTGTCCCTTTAATGACGGCGGATACGGCGATGCCTTGTTAATTTTCCCAAGCTCGATGCAGGTTGTCAATCGTTCTAATATCTCGTCCATTTCACAGCCCTTAAGAAATATTTAACAGGTTATATCTTTATCTTTATTTCACTGCCATTATACAAAATCGTTTTATCCGGTTTTGCTTCAGGGGCGATCCCAACACCGTGGCTCTTATTTACAAACACGATATTGAAAGTCCTGTCCTTCAACATCCCGTCAAATTCACCGATACGCTTGCCGATCACGAGTGTCTTTGTCTTTTGATCCCACGTGAATTGAATCGTCGCCCGTTTCCCTTTTTCATAATTGAAATTATCGTTCTCATCTTCGTAGAGAGTGAATGTCCCATTCGCGCCGGTATAAATTCTTAATTCAATCGGATCGTTTTTCTCTGCCGCATATTGCTCGTACGGACCCATCGGCACAATGGAACCGGCTTTCACAAACAGCGGTATGATGTCAATCGGCGCCGGCGTTTCAATCGTTTTCCCGCCGGCCTCTTTTTCTCCCGTCCAGAAATTATACCAGCCGCCCTTGTTCGAAGGGAGATAAACTTTACGGCTCGCGGCTTTAGGTTCGATGACCGGATTTACCAGAAACGCAGTGCCAAACATGAACTGATCGGCAATGTTCACGATTTTGTTATCGTTTCTAAAATCCATGATCAGCGGCCGCATGATTGTGTAATTGTCGAACGTGACCATCGCACCGAGAGAATAAATATAGGGCATCAACCTGTACCTGAGGTTATCGGATTCGACCAGTTCCTTCTCAGATTCCTCGCCGCCGCGCCATAGCTCGGTCGGCCTGCATCCGTGCACGCGGAAAATCGGACAGAATGCGCCGTACTGAAACCATCTTGTCAGGAGCTCGCGATACGCAGGATCATTTGGATCCGCTCCCGGAACAAAGCCGCCGATATCAGTTGTCCAGTACGGCATACCGGTAATTGTGAAGTTCAGTCCTGCCGCAATTTGTATTCTGTACGTGTTCCAGTCATAACCTATGTCGCCGGACCAAGCCGTTACCGCATATCTTTGTTCTCCCGGAAATGCGGATCGAGTTAAAAGGTAGGGACGTTTCGTGGATTCGGTGGAGCGCTGTCCTTCATACACCCCCTTCATCGACATAAGTGCGTAACAGTTCAAGTAGCGCTCGCCTGTTCCAAGATAGGTATGTGCTTTGGAAAAATCATATCCCCATTCGGGTTCGGTCGCGTCGAGCCACCACGCATCGACTCCCATCGAAAACAGCCTGTCATTTATAAATTGCCAGTACATCTTGCGCGCGCCGGGGTTGAAGGCATCGTAGGCGGCGTTTGTTGTCACGTCTTCCAGCGCAACTCCCTCATTCCCTGCCGCGGAAGTTTCCTGCAAACCCAGCATATATCCCTTCGCGGCCAGCATCTTGTAAGTGTCGGTGTTGCTGTTGAAACGTGGCCAGACCGAAATCATGAAATGCCTGTTCATGTCATGCACGGCTTTTATCATGCCGGTCGGATCGGGATATCGTGCCGAATCGAACCGGCTCGATCCCCATTCGTTCTCGGGCCACTGTTTCCAGTATGTGCCATCCTGCACGATGCAGTCGAACGGAATATTTCTTTGGATATGACCTTTTGCTACGTCAATAATTTCATCCTGGGTATTCCATGCCATGTGAGAGAGAAACAAGCCGTATGCCCATTTTGGATAAAGCGGCGCCGTACCGGTAAGCTCGCGCATGGAGTTCACAATCTTGTCGCCGTCGGGACCGTACATGAAATAGTAATCGATGTCGTCAGCGACTAAAGATTTCCAAACCGTTTCTTTTGACTGGCCTGGAGTACGATAGTAAATATGAACATCCTTCGACAACTCATTATCGGTTCCTGAAGAACCGGTGTCCCATCCGAATTTTGCAGAAGCGCCGCCGAAAGCTTCGAAATATTCGAGCTTGATGTCGTACTCTCTGCCGGCCTCGAGTTTCATCCTGTATTCATCCGTCGTGGAACCACGTTCGACCCATCCGTTGGTAACCATCTTGCCATCGACGTAGAGCCGCGCTCCATCATCGGAAGTGACCGTCAGGACGCAGCTATCAATCGTCTTCGGAACTACCAGCTTTCCCGTCCACCTGACAGAAAAATTGTCGGTCGGAAAGCCGACTGCCGGCGAGCCGCTTCCCCAATCAAAATCCACTTTGGGATCTATCCTCGTGAATGAAGGAGTTCCCTCTAAATTCCTGTTCGCAAAGTATTCACCTTTGAGACCATGTTCTCCGGGCTTGCCGTCCGCGGGTATGAGGTACTCTTCCGGAATGGCGGGAGTTAATTTCTTATCATGGCTTATAAATTCTACCGGGTATTCCTTATTGGCTTCCAGATCGACTTTCGCAACACTCGATGAAACATGGACTCCCGTATCGTGCCGATAAATGGTTTTGCCTCCGACTTTCAACTCAATCGCGTTTACATTTTCCCTCTCGATCACGAATACGTAGGTCCCTTTTTCTTTCGATTTGAACATCGCCGAAAGATTATCCCCAACCGGCTTCACGTCCAGTTTCGCAATATCAGGATTGAACTCCGTATAAGAAGTATTATCCCAAAACAAACCGTAGCCTTTGTTGGAGATAATTACCGGCATCGCGATGTTAGTGTTTCTCTGCTTGAGCCGCGCGTAAACATTTTTCCAGTTCATTATGCCGTCCTGGAATTGCCCCAATCCATAAAGCGCTTCATCTTTTGGAGACAGGAATTTCTCTTCGGCGGTCCAGGTTTTTTCGCCGGCAATAGTTGTATCGACCATCGACTTGCCGTTCGCCGCTTCTTGCAGAAGGAGTCTGTCTTTATTGTCATAAAATGCCACAGCGCCGGTCGTCTTATCGACTTCAGCTTTTATTTCCCCGGTACTTACATCGACAGAGGTTTTGTTGTCGGTGATAGAAAAATGGACGGGCTGACAGTCTCTTCTTATCACGGATACACTCTCCCTTGTCGGAAACGTGTCGGCGGGGGCACAACGGACCCTGATTATATCGTCGGACAGAATCTGTAATTCCATTTTGCCGCGTGTCAGGTTGAACACGACGCCGTCGCTTTGCCTGTGATAATTTTTTACATGGAGGAGATTTCCGGATTGTAGTGAAGGCGTAAAGACTTTGCGCTGCTGGGCGTTCACCGCAAACGCGAAAAGAATGATCAGGGGAAAAACAAATTTATTCATGTCAACCAAGATTGTTGTTAACTAAACCGGACGATAAGTTCACAATAATTAGCGTCCGTTTCAAGCACACACATTTTAGTTTCTTACCTTCAAAGCGTTAATGTCAACGAAGGTAAATCATCTTTTGTGTAAACCCCATACCCCCTGCTTCCAGTTTTGCTATGTAAACACCACTGGTGAGATTCTCGGGATTCCAGCTGTAGTAATGTTCACCGGCAGAGATCTTTCCCGAAGCGAGCACCGCGACTTCTCTTCCCAATATGTCATAAATCTTCAATGAGACATTCGTAATCACGGCGCAGAACACCGGGATAACCGTGCCGCCGTTAAAAGGATTTGGATAATTAGGGACGAGGCGATATTCGGAACCCGTCGCAGGCGCTTTTGAATTCACAACTGAAAGGAGCTGAGAAACATCTTCCGTTTCCAAAACACCGGCAAGTGCTCCGCTGCTGTCGTGAATTTGGACTTCCACAGACTTCGCGCTGTCTGGTATACCTGTTATTTCTTCAAGTTGAAACTCCTCAAGCGGGGAAACCAAATGCGATTCCCCCTTCGCCAGCTCTTTTCCCTGCGCGTCGACAAAAGAGAGATTTGCGGTCCCTTTGTAGAATACACCGTAACTTGCGGTCATGCTTTGAGATGATTTGTTGTAAGAAAGTTTACCGGCAATCGCGCCGACTGAATCCACGGCAACAACGGGGCCCAATACTTTTGCCGCCCACCAGTTTTCGCTGAACTCATACGAACCTCCGTTTGGAGCGAGACTCACCATCGGCCCTTTGATCTCCATTTCCAGATATAGTGGATTGCTCGAACTCACATAAACCGAGACCCGTGCCCCGCTGTTCGGATATTGAGCGCCGTTAAAAATATCGAATGTCTTCGCAAAGACCACGGAGTCTCCCAGGTCGGCGTACGCAATCCACCCTCTGTCCGGATCGGCATATATCTTCTGGTTATCGGGGACAAACTCGACGCCATACACGCCGGGATACACTTCTCCTTTCCACGCTGTGCTCGGGCCTTGCGGATCCACGCCGCTGCTCCCGAAGACGCTCTTCGGGTTGATCGGAAAATAGACCCAGAAATTCTGATAATCGGTTTCATTCGGATGGTGGACAATCGATTGTGTCACGCCCCATACCCCCCAGCTTACAGTGTCGGTGCCGACATTGAGAATGGTTTGTTCCATCTTTACGCGGCTTGTTCCCGGATATATCGTGGCTTTTCGTGTAAACCGGATGTTAGGCGCGATCCATTTTTCTACGGGACTCGCGATCGACAGGGCAACCGAGTCGTTCGTTTGCACTGAATCCGTTATCATATATAAGCCATAATCCAGTGTTGGCGGCGGCGGCCAGGTGCCGGGCCAATTAGACTGCGGAGCAGGCCATGTTTTGAAACCTCCGAAATTGTACCATTGCCCGTTTTGTGCAGGGGTGTATGTCTTCCCCACCAGAGCGGTGTTGACATAAACGGAATGATAACTTCCCAGGTCATACTGCATTACGCGCCCTCCGATAGCAGGCACCGTCGCGAGCGTGATAAGATCGTTTTGCATGACAACCGCGTTCCATCCCCACTGGTTGTAATTGGAAATGGTTTGAAGTGAAATCCCGGTTGTCTGAGCATGTATCGCCACCGAAAAGAATAGCAACAACAGAAAAATCTTCTTTGACATCACAGTCTCCCTATATATTTGACCGAACAACCCGTAAATCTTTCCGCCCTACTCATGAATCGCGCTAACTTGATAAGGTAACAAATAAGACAAAAGGATTAAATGGCGTCTCTGTGTTTGAATTTTACTACAAGAGTCACTGAGACTTCGGCTAAGCGGGGAACTGCGAACTCCTAATCGTAGAGTCTAGTTATCTTCCTCGACGCTAGAGGGGGTAAACATTCCATCGTCTGCAAGAGACAGGGCTATATCTTTAGCGAGTGCTCCGATCTTCCACTTGTTCAGCTCGTCGGGATGGACCATCTCTGCCGAATCATTCTCATCGAGGACACTGATGCATTCGGCCAACAGTCCTTCCGGAATAACAGTAAAGCCGTTTCCTTCACGGCGAGCGACCATAGAACAGAGTGTGAAAGGCACGTCTTCATTTTCACAGAAGGTTGCCTCCATGTCGCGCTCGTCATAAGCACGGAAGATTACCCGATATTCAGCGTCTCCGATCATGACTATGTTTTGTACAACTCCATGGTAGTTTTGCATCTCATCATCCTTATCTTTACTCTGATACAGAGAGCAACAAGAGCTGTGCCAGCGGCAGACTTGAAATAAGAGCATTTCTCGAACTTGACGTAGTGTGATCGTCCAACAATGCCCCGAAAGGATTCTTCGGTGGCGGAGTCTCTGGGTGAATAGTCAAGGTATGATCGGGATGGTTCAAGGTTGCAGCGGTATCTTTCTGTTACTGAAGTGCGCCTGAGCCCACCACCCCGACACGTCGCTGAAGTATTTCCCTTAGCCTGGAAAGTCCGCTGAGAAGGTTGATGTCAGTCGTCGGGGGATATGTTTGGAAGATGATCGATGGAAACCTCGCTGTCCTTGCCTCGCTCAGGACTGCTTGATTCTACCTCTCAGCAACGATAAATTTTAAACGGTGGAACAAGCATACGAGTCTGCTAAAAAATTAGTCGAAAACTTCGGGGTGCACAAATCAAAGATCGATCAGGCAGCCTATAAGCTTCGAGTTCATCCCGCCATTCGCGGTAGGCTGACGAAAAGGAGACAAAGTTGGAGAATGTCTGAACCACAGATTACGCTGATTAAATGATTACACAGATAGAATTTGCTTTCATCAGTGGCATCAGAGCAATCCGATAAATCCGCGGTTCAGACATCGGAGGCAAAAGGTGAGTAACGAGGAATACAAATACTCCGACATAACTCACAAGATCATTGGCGCAGCCATGAAAGTGCATTCGGCTCTCGGTAATGGCTTTCAAGAGGTTATTTACCAGCGAGCGATGGTGATTGAAATGGCAAAGTGCGGACTCGGATTCCAGCGAGAGTTTGAAATGCCGATTTTCTACGACGAGCAGGAAATCGGGACACGCCGCGTGGACTTTCTTGTGGAGTATAAGATAATGGTCGAACTCAAAGCGCTGACAAAACTGGAAGACGTACATCTCGCCCAAGCGCTCAATTATCTCGAAGCATACAAACTCGAAATTGGGCTTTTGCTAAACTTTGGCGCTAAGAGTTTGGAATATAAAAGGGTAATAAATACCAGGAAGCCACTACCATAGATGAACCCTCCTTCTCTTTCAATTTTCCACTTGACTTCTCCATCTCCATGATAGTGAGACTAATTTACGCGATCACGGTTTTGTTCATCTTCATCCTCAATTCTAATAGTCGCGACAAAGCTGCGTGTTCCAACCGACATTGCGGCCACCTCTACCTGCGACCAATCTCGTGCTTCGCCGTTAGGTGGCCATGGATCACATACTCTACAATTGCAAATTCCTGGAACGCAACCCGCATCCCGGCCCCAATTATTATATATGGGATTCGGGGTGTGCCTCATGTTTGTAAGAACAATCGCATGTGAAGCTGATGATTTACGACATCATCGGGAGAGAGGTCGCAAAAGTTGCAGATGCGGATTACCCGGCAGGTTACACTGAGCTGGTATGGAACGGCATAAACAAGAATGGGAATTCCGTTTCATCGGGAGTTTATTTCTACCGGGTAAGCACAGGGAATTGGAGCAAGGTCAAGAAGATGATGATGCTGAAACGACAAAATCATTCCGGCAGAAATCTCAGTGTCTTTATAAAAGTTAACGAACCTTCCAGATAAAAATCGGAAACATCATACCGCAAATCTGAATAAGACCATATGCTGGAGTTGGAATGTTTCAATCGGAGAGAAACCGATCTTTTCCGCTCGCACAACAATATCTTCAGACTTGAGACGATGCTTTAAAGGTGGACCGCTTTCTTCCTGCATGTAGGGCCATTCAAGAATAACAACCCGTTGCTTTGCGCACCGCCTCGATTCGTCAAGCGCTTTGATGAGGTCATCGGATTCGTGTAAGACGTGGCCCAAGAAGACGAGATCGAATGTTTTGTTCGGAAACGGAATCTCCTCGACCGTCCCCTGACGAAATGTTCCCGCCGGAACGAACCCCTGAGCAGCTTCCAACATGCCTGAGTTCGGGTCGATGCCTGTAGCAGATAATCCTTCTTTTGAAAATGCCTCGGCAAAAATCCCGCTTCCGGTCCCGACATCTAAAATACTTCGCGCCTTGATTCCTTCAAGGGCTAAATCAACAACCCGTTTTACTTCAAGAAGATTCACCCGTTCCGGCGCCCTGAGTCGTTCGATCTCTGCGGTATATCGTCGTTCATGCATGATTTTTCCCTTTTAAGTTTCTTGACTCTTCTTTTGAATGCGGGCATACAGATAATGCAACGAAAGAAGCAACGGGCATCGCCGTCCATAGTCTGTAACAGCCAGAATGAGTACCACGCCCGCAAGACATATCCAGATCACTCTTACGACATTAAACACAATAAGAAGAATGATGATCCCCGCGGTGATGAACGCGATCCGTCGCTGCGGGGAGATCCGGGTCTGTAGAATGGCCATGTGGCGTCTCAGACTTATTCTCGTCTTACTTTGTTGAGAACTTGAAAGGAAGATACAGCGGGCAAAAAGCCGTGAAGCTCGTCAACAGGAAGACCACGGCGAAAACCCCAAGGATAATAGCTGCTATGCCTGTAACCTGACCCGTCAGATAAAGGACCCCGACCAATACGGCTAAGACTACGCGGATGCCGCGGTCAATAAAACCCATATTCTTCTTCATGATAATCTCCTGATATGATGTGAGTAAAAGATTCAGTTTCCATGGGTGGGATGCCTGGAGAAACCAAACGGTTCAGGACGAAGAAGAAATTTTTTGAGCGTCTAAGCCGAATCGTTTTTCCTCCTGTATCATCTCATAGATGACATAAGTTTCACCGGATATACAATAAAGGAGTTTTACGATGCCGGAGCATTTAACAAAACAGACATTCTTCGAAAAGGTTTTTGATTACGAGAAGAATAAGGAATGGAAATTTGAAGGGACCCTCCCCGCCGTGATCGATTTCTGGGCTCCCTGGTGCGGCCCCTGCCGGATGGTTGGTCCTGTCATTGATGAACTTTCAACAGAATACGCCGGGAAGGTAGACTTTTATAAAGTAAACACCGACGAGGAGCAGGAACTTGCGAGTGCCTTTGGCATTCAGAGTATCCCGTCACTCCTTTTCATTCCCAAACAAGGAAGTCCACAGATGGCAATGGGCGCTTTACCGAAGGAAGAGCTGAAAAAAATCATCGAACAGGAATTGCTGGTTCCCGGTCCATTGGTAGTTGGGTGAACGACGTATTAACCCGTAAAGATCTCTCCGAGCTTGAATTATTTTACGCGCTTCTTTACAATAGTGCGAACGATCCAATCAACATCGCGGCAGATATTTATCGGTGCGCTGGAACAACAAGTGGAAGTTCGAAAATGGGAATCAATAGACGGGAAATGACAATATGCCTGCTTTAACAGATAAGATAAAGTCCGGAGCGCTCGTCGTCGATGTCCGGACAAAAGATGAATATGAAGAAGAACATTATCCAAACGCTCTCAATGTACCGATCGACCAGGTTCAGCACCGGATGGCAGAGTTCGGTGAGAAGAGCAAACCTGTTATAGTTTATTGCGCTTCCGGCGCCAGGAGTGCTTACGCCGCAAAGCTTCTCAAGGCTGCAGGGTACTCGGACGTCACAAATGCTGGCGGCCTGGACGACATGCCCAGATATTAAAGAGCCATCTAACTTCCATATCAGATTCTTGATGTACCATGAAGCCATATCAAGACATTTGATACGGCACATTTGATTTCTGGAATGAAACAAAAGTGCTGACCCCGACTCCCCCGGCTATCTTCTCGATTTCCCCAAACATTTTCCCCGGGAATATCTCACTGATCTTCTACCCTGCGTGATGATCCACCGATTTGTCTATAAATAAATTCTTTAATGAGACGCGAAGTTATGCCGTTCTTACTTCGTCGTTGGTTTACAGTCAAAATGTCCAGTAACTAATGTAGACATTGATTGTACCGGTGTAAGATCCCGCGTTCACACTCCCCACAGGGCCCAACGACCCGTAGAGAAAAAGGAATGCCGTTGCCGCTGGAGACGTGTATTCACCATGGGCAGGTGTCGGCGGCGGAGCGGGCGCACCTAAAGTCCTCTGAAGCATCGGAAGCGTTATGGACCCAAATCCCGCCGGTATTTCAACGGCATTCATCTTAGCCGTGGCGGCATCGGTTGCTCCAAGATTCGAATAAGCAAACTGGCATGTAAAAGGTATTTGGCTTGCACCGTAAGTCATGTACTTGGAGGCAGTGACTGTGACTGTAATATCCCGCGTCGCATCGCCGACGATCCGGACATACTGGCATTGGTTGTCGGACAGTGCGATGGTCACAGTTTCATTGCTGTTGATGAGGATCGCGGGTTGCATGGCGTTGAAGTTCAAGTCACCGCTCACCGTTAACGAGAGGCCCTGGGAAGTCGCATAGGCTCCAAAATTAATTTTTTGTGCCGCTCCGGGACGAGGCATAAAAGCGATGACCAGGAGAAGCATTGCCCATCGATTTGCAAGCAAGTATTTAAAGAATCGAATCATCTCAATAGAACCATTTTTATTATTTTTTTGTGCGAGCCCGATATCAACCGGCAGAAATAGACACCGCTCGCCGAGCTTATCGGGTTCCATGTAATCACGTGAGTGCCCGCAGTAAATTCCTGGTCGGCAAGCGTGGTGATTCTTTGTCCGAGAACATTGAATACTTCGATCGTTACCCTGGCTTGGGCGGGAAGTGAAAATGAAATGTGTGTGGACGGGTTAAATGGGTTCGGATAGTTCTGTGCCAATTCAGGAGTAGTCGGTAAATATCCCGTCAAATTATTATTCGACGATACCACCAGACGGAAACGAGGCACAGATGCTGTCTTCAACAATTTGGAAGATGGAACGGTATGTACCACCGGCCACGGGAGCGCGGTCATTGATCGCTTGTTGGATCCAAGACTCGAACCCTTTTCCAGGAAACTGCTGCTCGAAGGTATCAAGTCGGACGGCGTGTTGTACTGGAATGTCGTCTCGCCCCCCGAGGTCATGGGGTATGCCTTCCCTGCGTTGTCATCCATGAGCTCGACGTTCCAGCCGGAAGGGAGTTTTCCGTTCAATGTCCAGCTGAGCGAGAATGACCCGTTGAACGGCTTGCCGCTGACCGTTCCGCCGAGATACAAAGGAATCGAAAATGGTTCGCTAAATCCTGTATCGGGGAGATCCTGGATCTGCATCGCGGGCTGACCCTGTCCGGTAACGGTGTAAAGTATCAAGAATTTATCCGAGAGCGGAACCAAACTAAACGCGTCGAACGGATTGTATGACAGAGCTCCCCGGTCATCAAACATCAGGTACGCTTGCGCCTGGATCCCGTTTGCCGAGAGAGTCAGAGAGATAACGGGTACTGACGACGAGGAATCATCAGCGACTTTCATGCGGAAGCTTCCGCCTGACGGGTTCTTTGACAGCTTATTGAGCAAACTGTCCCCTTTCGGAACCTCTGCCATTTTTCCCAGGAAAGTGCCGCCGGAAGATTTTACTCCGTTGTCACATTTCAGGGAAGGACCTGTGTTGTTTGCCTTCACCCAGAATGCCTGAAGCGGTGCGATCAATCCACTGCCGAGGTTTCCGGTCGTGCCGTTCCACGTCTTGTAGCCGCCGGTGGTGTCGGAAGGATCCCAGACATAAATTGTTCCATCCATGTTGGTCTTTGTCCATCCCGAAGAGGCATTCCAGTTGATGGTCGAAGGAGTCGGATTGCCGACAAGGTTCCAGCCATAGTCGACTTTGTTTGTGTCTACATAGGTCGTATCTCCGCCTCCGCCGGACCGTGTGGTGGCCGTAACTCCAAAGTCGAATGCCGAAGTAAGCGGATGTTCCGCACCCACCGCGGACATTGTCAGAGGAAGAGTGTCGCTGTAATTGCCTGAGCCTGCCGTATTCTGCGTGCCATTAAACACATAATACATGTAGCCTCTGCCCAGCTTGACAGTGTCGGAAATATTCGAGGGCTGTCTCCACGCCTGCAGAGAAGTTCCCTGGCTCGTTTCGTCCCACCACATCAGATTGGGTTGCTCGGAAGGATAGGTTGAACCGGTGAAGCCCTGTGTAACGAACTTGCCTCCAAACATCGAGCTAACAGTAACGGTGTCGGGCGCGGCAACCATGCGCCATCCATCTTTGCCCGTGATCCTGGCTTGCACCTTTAGGACGGGCGCGCTGCTGCTGAGGTTAATATAACTCGCGCTGGTGTCGAGAACGATCATTCCTGTTCCTGATGTCGTGACGGAAGCGCCGGGCTCGATCGTGAACACTGGTCCGGGGGTAACCTCCAGATTGCCATTGCCAATCGTCGTTGAACCACTGTTGACAAACTTCGCTCCACTACCACTAATAAGCACGCTGCAGTATGTCGTCGGATTAATTACCTGGCTTGCAGACCCGTCATAGATAACCGTGTTAGGACAGGTAGCCGCGTTAAGTGTACCCGTCGCAAGCAATGAGCCGTTGACTATCAATGTCGATCCGGGAAGATTATTAAAAACAGATGAAGTTGCTGCACCGGCCAGCGAATCGATAGTTACAGAACCGAGGTTATTGAGCGTATCGCCGGTAAGGATCGAAACAATCTTCAATACTAAGTTTGCGGTGGAAGAAATGGTTTTGTTTGAACCGGCGATTTCCAGAGTACTTGTTCCTGTCGCCGTACCAGTACCCGAAAGGGTATCGCCTGAAGTTATCAAACTTAATTTACCGGAGCCGGTCCATGTACCATTCAGGGTCACATTTCCAGTGACGGTCAGTGTGAAGGTGCTGTCGTTATAAGTTCCGCCGCTATTGATGACAAACCGTGAAATAGTCGAAACCGTGTCAAGAACAATTTTGTAAGAGCTGTTGATAACCACGGTATCAAGCGGACCGGGGAGACGCCCGACACTCCATACATTAGGATTATTCCACAATCCTCCCTCGACGGAATTGATCAGGGCGGCTATTGCCGCTGTCGAAGCTCCGATGGTAAAGACCTGAGTACCGCCGAAATTCAGTAAAGTTGATGTGGCTACTGTACCGGAGTCCTGTCCGAAATCCGAAACGACATTGCCGGCGGCATTCCAGCTACTGGCGACCGGTGTGCCCCATTCCGCAACCATGGAAAGAGAACGAGTTGATAATGAGCTGCTCATACCAGTATACTGATCCCAACTCAATGTGACATTCGCAGTTCCTCCGGCCGGACCGGTAACCTTCCAGTATTCATTATAAACAACAGACTTAAGAGGAGATGTCAGATCAGAAATATTGTATCCATCCAATGTCGGATTCTTATCGACAAATTGTGCGGTCCATGTTTGTGTTCCCGAAGTAGAAGTATTCCTCACAGAAACATATCCGAACCGGTCCCGACTGGAAGACGCCGCATCGCCTACCGGGAATTGAAAATTTGATCCGTTGATTATTTGTTTCCTCAACGGTCCGTTCACAAAAGAATTAACGCCTCCTCCAACGACAGCGCCTGTGTCCGTATTCGTGATTGTTAAATTGTGAGTACTGGTCGTCGTAATATTTCCTGATGTGAGGATTAGCTGGTTGCCAACCGCGACATTTCCTTTATTGATCGTGACCCCTGACGCATTGTTAACGGCAAAGTTATAGAACGTTTCGGTCATCGAGTCAACGGCCATGGTAATACTTTGTGAAGTCGTGGAATCGCTGAAATAAACGGTACCGGTGCCCGGAGCAAAGCCGGCGGCGCTGGCGTTATTGTCGAACCAGTTTCCGAGAATATAAAGGTTCTTATTGTATTGGGTATTATCCAGCGTGCTGCCGTTTGCAATAGTCAAGTTGCCGTCGATCTTCGTATCCACACTGCTTATGTATTTTACACTGGTTCCGGAAATAATAACATTCTGATAAGGCTTAGTCGTATTGCCCGGATCCAGCGGCAATCTTCCGTTGATGCTGCCGTAAAACTCGACTGTACTCGCGGGATTTGAGAAGAACGCATCATACGTGCCGCCGGGGAATGCAAAAAACCCATCGCTTGTACTTGAGATTCGTATCTTCCCATTTCCCGATACCTGGCCGATATTATGGAATGTCGTATTTTCTGCATCGAGCACGCCGTATATGACTACCGACGCGGCATCCGCGCTATTTGCACTCAAAGCAACTGAATCCTGCGCCCGTATGTAAACAGGATTTCCATTAGGGATTTTACCGTAAGGTACTTTTGTGGTGGTGTCGGTGGACCATAACGAGCCATTGTACCAGCTTCCCGACATTATGCTGTAAAGTAAAGGCAGCGAGACAAAAACATCTCCAATGGTATATGAACCGTCTAAGAGAGAACTACTGGTGAATGTAAATGTTGGCGGAGTGATCGATCCTGCTACCGTGGACCACTTCGAGGTGGAGTTATCGTACCTCTCTATATGCGACGGAGATCCTACTATGTCGGTACTGATGTAAGTATACGTGTGCGTCACATTGTAGGAGGATGAGAATCCCGTTGTGGACACAAACCAGTAGTAATTCAGATAATTGCTGACGCTATCCGTATTGATGGAAGGATGCAATCCATCCACGGGGATAACATTGATGCTTGCGCCAGTATTGCTGTTCGATGAAAAACTAAATGAAGCGGGCGTATATTTCCCGTTGGCTCCGATCGGGAATGTAAATGTCGATGCGCCTGTCGGAAAAATCTTTGCCACGCCTTTATCGCTTAACACGCCGTTTAGCAAAATCAAGTTCGATGCGTTAGGGGTACCGGGAACGGTTGCGTTTGGTCCCAATGTCAAAGCATAATCGTCAATATAGAGGAACCCCTTTGTAAATTTAATCTGGCCGTTGATCGTAGAGTTATCGGTCATATTAACGCCGTTGCCGCTGTTATTAATTTCAATATTACCGAATACTCCGCTCCCGCTTCCGGTCATTCCCTGGTTAGACGTTCCTGAAAAAATCATTCCACCTGTTGTCGCATTAGGACTAACATGGACTGCATTGTTGTTGACGTCGTTCAACAAATAAATTGAATTGGCTCCATCATTGATGGTTCCGGATGTCAAAGTCAAATCCGCGTTTACTACGAGGGTTGATGCACCGCTTGCGAGAAATACCGTATGGCCTGAAGCCACTGCTATTTCCAAATTGGCAAAATTGGTCCGATTGGAAGATGTACCCGTGATGGTCTGATCACCGATGCCAAGAAATGAAGTGGTTTGTGTAAGTGATTGTGCCTGGAAACCGCCGACATTAACACCGTTGGATGCATTGGTATTGTTGTTTACCAGATTCCCGCCAATTTCAAGGTCAAGCCCGTTTGCATTGTAATAGCTTGACGCACCGCCAATCGAGAGACTCCCCAACAATGTTGAGTTATATGTTTCTTGAATTGCCGACGCGTTTGTAGTCGCATCAAGAGTGAAGTTCCATAAGGGAACGGACGTCTGGAAACGAAACGGTGTTTGATTTGCTGTAACACCCGACAGTCCGAATTGCATCGTGCCCCCGGTGACATTTGATATATCGGGCTCTATATCCAAATCATACGGAGATAGTGTATTAATATTGCCGCCGGCCAGTATTAATGTGCCATTACTCATCACAAATTTACTTCCGCTATTAACAACTTCGAATGCAGCACGGCCGCCGCTTGAATTTTTTCCGCCGATTGTTACCGTGCCCCCCGTTTGAGTATAGTTTAGAGAGCCGGAATTATTTGAGGTATCGCGCCGTATTTGAGAGTAAACATTAAGCGCACCCCCCGAAATGGAAATTATTGGAGAACCTGCCGCTGAATATGAAATACTTGATGACACTGCCGAAGCAGACGAAATGGCCGGGCCTACATTAACGGATCCGGAGAGAATTTCCAGTCGGCCCTTCAATACCAGGTCCGCCGATGTCGCCCCAGTAACGATATTAAATGTTCCACCATTTGCCGAGAGACCACCTGTAACAGGAATCGTAAAGCCACCCGATGAAAGTGCCATTGTTGCCGCAGATGTTAATCGGAAGGTCCCATTCTGCAATGACAACCCGCCATTTCCCATCTGAAATCCTGTCGTATCGATCGAGACATTGACGATTGAATCGAGTGTAGTGCCTTTGTTTACCGTGATGGCGTATAACCGGGTCCGCGTCGGCGTAGTCACATTCGTCAATGCTTTACTCATCGAGCCGGAGAATATCAGCGTACAACGGTAATTATCGTTCGCGGGATAATTCGGATCGAGATCAAGAGTCCCGCCATTGGTCACATTTCCCATCACCGTCAGTGTATTGGCGACCGAAGTTCCTCCATTGCGCACTTGCAACGCCCCGCCGGATGCGATGGTCAGGTCGGAATCCGCGAGAACCGACTGCGCCGCGGTGCTATTCATGTATTGCAGAGTGCCATACTGGTTTATGTTCAGAAGGTCTTTGATCTCCAGTGTCGTCGAGGCCGCCCCGTTGTTCAATTGTGTTACGCAGCCCGTTGTTCCACCTCCCGATGTATAGCCAACCGTCAGATTATGATAAACAGTCAAATTTGTATTAGGAAATGTAATTGTCGAATTATTGTACGGGAGTGTTGTGAGATTATAGTAAGAGGTTATATTTGCCGTTCCTCCGGCAGGCAAGGAATAAGTCGAAGGAATTTGCAAAGAGGAGCTCGCCGCGGTTTCATAGTATTCAACCGATCCGCCGGACGTTCCAAGAAAACTCCCCCAGTCTCCGGTTGGGAAATATCCTGAGCTTGCGATTCGCAGCCTCCCGTTGCCACTCACTTTTGTATTTTGAATAGATCCGAAGTTATGTCCATTAGACGTTCCGATATCGAGAACTCCATCCGTTTGTATCAGGATGTTTCCCACTTGAATGTGATGAGAGCTGCCAATCGTGATCGTATGTATTGTGGAAGAGCCATCGCCGAGAATGAAGATCGAGCTGCTCATGTTATCAGGCAACGCGCCGGCGGGAGTGCCCGTATTACTTCCCGTGCACCATGTGCCTGCTGAATTCCAATCTCCTCCGGTTGAAGACGTGACGCTCGAACTACTGCTGTTGCTGTAATAGGTCGGTATGGCACCGAACGCGGCCAACGTGCCGCAGGTGTATTCGCCATCCAGATAATTGATTGAAGAGAATAGAATTTGACGAGGCGTCAAAGTTTCAAGGACTGCTCCGGTATTGTTAATGGGGACCCATACCGGAGTTATGTAGGTAGCGGGTATGTAATTGACTTCATCGGAAGGAGTCGGCGCATCTGCTGGATAATAATAATATGTTTGATTGATGCTGTTATTCTGAATTCCCGAGAAATTCGAGCTTGTTACTTTCCAATAAAAGGTGATTGCTTTACCTGCCGCCTGAATCATTGGATCCGCAGAAGCGACCGGCCTGATGGTAATAGAACCATATTGCGTCGGATTGACAGTGAATTGAATTCGTGCCGGGCGGTATTTGGTCCCTGCTCCAATAGGATAGAGGAATGTATTATTAGCCGCGTTGAATTTCTTAGTTATTCCGTTATCGCTGGCGAGTCCGGTTGTTACGATCATGTGCAAGCTGTCATAATTTTGGGCGGTCGCGAGATCGGTGTATACATTTGCGGCGCTGTCCAAAGAAAGATTGTATGCTCCAATGGTAAGATTCGGATTCGTCACCAATCGGAGTGCACCGGTCACTGTCATATTGTTTAGAAGCGAAACACCTGTCGTATTGGATTTGTCAATGATCAGATTAAAAAACTTTCCATTGCCGTTTATCGTTTGCGCGGTCGTGCCCGTGATACGAATGCCGCCTCCGGTCGACAATCCGGTGTGTGTACCTGAATTGACAATGTTGCCATTCGCATACACAAATTTTCCGCTGTCATTCAATACAGCATTCTGCCCTATCGTGAGTAGGCCATTCACAGTCACATTATTGCTGACAACCGTCGTACTGGAGAAATTAGTTATCGTGAGGTTAGCGAATCCGCCCGTAATAGTACCGGCATTTGTGAGTGCCTGATACCCATTTCCGTTAAAGGTTGTCGTGTCAGTTGTGCCCGGCGTATATGTGCCACCGGTTGAGATTGTAAAATTACCGCCGACAGAGAGATTGATCAAACTCGTATTCAGGTTCAGTACGGAATTGCTGCCAATCGACAAATTGTTCGTTACGTTGAGAATTGAGCCAGGAGTATTCCACTGAATGGTCGTAGTACCGGTTCCGGTACGGTTGGATATATTCAGATTATAAAATGGCACTGTCGAATTTGCCGTGTAAACAGTAGCAGAGCTCGGAAGATTGAGATTAATTGTCCCTCCGGTAACCTGATAGTATCCGGTTTGAGGTTCGACATCCATAATCTGGTAATCCGTGGAGGCATCGACAAAGGTATTATTGATGAAGTTGATTGTCCCTCCACTCATAACGAACGATGCGTTGGGACTGCTTAATCCAAGCATTGGACCTGCATGGTTTTCACCTTGCAGACGGAAGTTAGCAGTTCCTCCGGTTTGCACATAACTCATTAGATTAGTCCCTGCTGATGCCCAAGCCTGGCTGACGTCCAACACACCGGTTCCCTCGATCATTATGGTAGGCGTTCCTAATGTTCCAAGAACAATACCCGCCGCATCACCTGTTGAGAACTGGCCCGCGCTGATATGCAGGTAACCATATAATGTGGCTGCCTGGTATCCGGTCCCGTTTAATCCACTCACAGTTGTAGAAACATTCGCACCATTGACCCACAAACCTGCTGTAGGAACTAAATTGAAATCCTGCCCTCCTTCAGTGAGCGATGGAATATTAATATTTGCGTCAAGTTTTAATGTACCATAATGGATAAAGAGGGCTTTATAATAAACTCCATAGCCATAACCATTAACTGTCCCACCGCTAAACGCATTGTTTCCCTGAAAATTGGGAGCGTAAAGAGCAAAGTTATTGGTGTTCGTCGAGCTTACTTCGAGTGTATAAGTGTTGTCAGCCCCTTTCGCTTCTATTAATCTGAAAAAATCTGTTGTACCATTACACACCACGGTATTATTTGCAGCACCGTAGAAGTAGACCTGAACATCGCCATAGTTAACCCCGCCTGTTGCGGTTGTTGTGAGTATGTAGTAAGCGGTGTTTACCGGCGAAGGTAATCCTGTGAACCGAACGGAACCATTGTTCGTAAAACTGCCATACAGTGATAATGTGTGAACAGGATAAGGTGTTGCACCCTCATCACTCGGATTGGGAATAGCATGTGAAGTCGCAAAATTGTTTACCCTGATACTGCAACCCGCATCGACAGAAAAGTTTCCATAGACCGTCATATTGATCAGGTTGTCGGAGGCCGTCGGATTGCCGAAATAAAGTGTTTGACTCCCGCTCGAATAACTTTTCAGGCTGAAATTTCCGTTAACGGTGTAGGTAGTCGGATTGCTCGCGTTATTCAGGTAAGCGCTATTTGTAGCCGTCGAATCCGAAATAATCAGGTTGTTATATGTAAATTGCGTGTTGCTTATGGGGATGTTGTTCAGATTATAATATTCAACCGTTCCTCCGTTGCTCGCGACGAAACTTGTGAAAGTGCCGCCAGGAAAATTATTGGAGCTTAGGATTAATTTCCCCTGCCCCGATACGGTTCCAAAATTATGACCGGTCGTCGAATTGATATTGAGAATGCCTCCCGCATTGAGAGTAAGCGCAGTAACGCTCTTCCCGTTCGAAGTGATCGCAATCGTACGACCGTTAAGGATATTAACCTTATCCGAGCTCCCGGGAACTCTTGCATTTAGCCAGATAGTGCCCGAAGGGTCGGTAGTCCAGGTAGTCGTATTGTCCCAATTACCTGACTGGTAAGAGTACAAAGGCTTAATTGCGGAAATACCTATCGCAAAATATGCGGGTAACGAAGACACAGTTTGGCCGGAAGTAATAGAAGCACCGATGTTCGTTCCGCCTATGGATACGTAATTTCCCGACTGTGCAGCCGATTGTCCGATGACGTTGGTCGGTATTAATCCGCTTTCAGTGAGTCGAACCGTTGCGCTCGTAAAATTACCGCCGGTTATTTGTACATACCAATTACGCGGGGAAATACTTGTAATGGTGGTTCCATCGCCGGTCGAAGCTCCGGAGCCGGCCACAGTTACCCGTACAACAGGCGCTGCTGCTCCGGTTCGAATATTTACCAGATCCATCGGTCGATAATTTCCGGTTTCTCCCACAGGGAATGAATACGTTGTGCCGTCAGCTCCGATGTTCGGAAGCAGCGTCATTGCCAAAGGACCGTTTACATACGAAGTGGACGATACGCCCGTTATGCTTCCTACTGCGGTATTTGTTATCGTTAGTAGATTCGTCGATGACGTTGTGAGAATGCCCGACGTGAATGTGAGCGTTCCGGCAACCGACGCTGACGCACTTAACGAAACGCCGCTTGCATTGTTTAAGGTCAGATTGTTGAAGGTTGTGGAACTTGTGCCGCCGATAGTTTGCGCAGCACTGCCGTTGAATGCAACCGTCCCTGAATTCGAAGTAAACGTTCCGCTGTTTGAATAATTGCCCGTCAAATTCAGTGTACCTGACGTCGAAGTCAGCGCACCGGCACTGATTGTGAGATTCGTTAAAGAAATTCCGTTGGCTCCAAAAGCCAATGTGCCTGCACCTGCTTTTGTCAGATTGTATGCGCTGCCCGATATTGCACCAGTAGCGGTTAACGTACTCGCGCTGACTGTTACCTGACAGGACGCGTTCATGATTACAGCTCCTGTACCGAGATTTAAAGTGTTACTCCCTGCAAATGTAAAACTGCCATTCCAACTTTGCGGATAGTTCACGGTGGTAATAGCCCCGGTAACGTCAATCGCGCCGCCATTGATGATGAACGTTCCGGCAATTGTGCCAAGCGCGCTCGCATTTCCGATTCTCAATGTACCCGCATTGAGCGTGGTACCCCCGGTGAATGTATTAGCACTCGAGAGTGTCCATGTTCCTGTACCATTTTTAATGACCGCGCCTGTCGAAGCTCCGATCACGCCTGAACCAGTCCCTGTTCCGGAACCATCGAGCGTTAAAGCAAGTGTACCATTCGTGATGGCCGAAACCGTCAATGTTCCCGAAGGCGTCGCTGTTATCGTGCTCGCGGAGCCCAAAGTGATCGTACCAGTATAGGAAGCATTTCCTCCTGTGTTCGTCAGCGCTCCTGCGGGGGATGCGGTCAAACCTGTTCCATTCAATGTTAAAGGTTCCGCGGCAGTTAGCGTGACCCCGTTTAAATCAAGCACGGCCCCACTGCTGACAGTAGTTGCTCCCGCTCCTGTTCCTAACGCAGAAGCATTACCGAGTTTGAGTGTGCCTGCATTGATAGCAGTTGCTCCGGTATACGTATTTGCTCCGGATAGCGTCCACGTACCCCCATCGTTTTTGGTAAGTGTTCCCGAGGTTGTCCCGATGATACTCGCAATACTTCCTCCGGCAGCTCCGCCAAGCGTAAGACCAAATGTTGCTCCCGTTATTGTCCCGGCATTACTTATGTTGATTGCCCCTGTTCCAGCTACGATACTGCTCGCACTCCCAAGCGTGATCAATCCGGCGTAAGTCGCACCTGAGGATGAACTATTAATTAACGCACCGCCATTGGAAATACCGGTGCCATTTATTGTTAGCGCCTCAGCATTCGAGTAAATTATTCCATTTAAATCAAGTACCGCTCCGGCGGCAACGGTAGTCCCTCCCGCCGCTGTTCCTAATGCAGAAGTGCTGCCAAGTTTCAATGTCCCTGCACTGATCGTTGTTGCACCAGTATAAGTGTTCGGTCCTGAAAGTGTCCATGTACCACCAGCAGCATTAACTGTGACCGTTCCCGAAGTCGTCCCAATAACGCTCGAAATACTTCCCCCGGCAGTTCCACCAAGGGTAAGACCGAACGTAGCTCCCGTGATCGTTCCAGCATTCGTGATGGCGATAGATCCAGCTCCTCCGACTATACTGCTCGCACTCCCAAGCGTGATCAAGCCGGCATAAGTTGCACCTGTAGATGAACTATTAATCACTGCACCGCCATTCGTAATACCTGTGCCGTTTATTGTTAGTGCCTCGGCATTCGAATAGTTAATTCCGTTTAAGTCAAGCACTGCGCCGCTGGTGATCGTAGTCCCTGCAGCCGTTGTCCCTAATGCAGAAGCATTACCGAGTTGAAGTGTACCTGCACTGATCGTCGTGAGGCCAGTGTACGTATTTGCACCCGAGAGCGTTAGAACACCGTTCCCGGCCTTTGTTACGGTAAACGCTCCGCTGATAACCGCGGAGACGGTTATTCCATCGGCCGCATTCGTGACAGTAAATATTCGATTAGCACCTAAAGCCAGGTTTCCGCTGATAGACGCGTTTGCCGCACCACCCGTCGACGTGACGCTCCCACCCAACGTCAATGTGCCAGCACCTGTAGTGACAGTTCCACCGGTTGTGCCGCTGTTAACGGTGAGCGCCCCGATTGTATCCGAGAAACCGTTCAGATTATAAGTAGCGCCGTCATTGACTATGACGGCATTAGTGGAGAACACATTGTTTGCCCCGCATTGAATCGTGCCCGCATTGATTGTAACCGCGCCTGTAAAGGTATTGACTCCCGAAAGTATCCACGTGCCTCCATCGTTTTTGGTAAGAGTCCCAGAAGTCGTACCAATAATGCTCGAAATGCTTCCCCCGGAAGCTCCGCCAAGTGTAAGACCAAAGGTTGCTCCTGTTATCGTGCCAGCATTCGTGATGGCAATGGCACCGGTACCGCCAACTATACTGCTTGCGCTCCCCAATGTCAATAATCCCGCAAACGTAGCACCTGTAGAAGAGCTATTAATTATTGCTCCTCCATTCGAAATACCGGTGCCGTTTATTGTTAGTGGCTCGGCATTCGAATAGTTTATTCCGTTTAAGTCAAGTACTGCTCCGGCGGCAATCGTGGTTCCCGAAGCCGTTGTGCCTAAAGCAGAAGCACTTCCAAGTTGGAGTGTGCCCGCGCTGATTGTCGTAAGGCCAGTGTACGTGTTCGCTCCGGAGAGCATCCATACACCGGTACCATTTTTTGTAACTGTTCCCGTGGTTGTTGCAATTGATCCGCTTTCAGTGCCGCTGCCCGTTCCAATTAAGTTCAAACCAAACGTGTTGCCCGTTACGCCGCCGCTCAGAGTCAATGCACCACTACCGGATGCATCGATCGTTCCACCGCTTCCTGTCAAAACAATAGCACGACTTGTCGCATGTCCTATGCCCGTATATTGAAGTATTCCTGTCGCACCGATGGAAATCGCAGGAGTAGTTGATCCTGTTCCAAGTGAGCTGCTTGTTCCTGCATTTGCAAGAGTGTTAACACTCAATGTTCCGGCACTAATCGTTACCGCTCCACTAAATGTATTCGCTCCTGAAAGTGTTAATGTACCTGTTCCACTTTTTGTGACCGTGCCTGTTCCGCTGATAACGCCTGCGTACGGTGCCGGACTCGTGTTGTCACTCCCTACCGTTAACGTTGCAGCACCAAGCGTTACATTTCCACCGGCTGCACCACCGCCCGTAAGCGATCCGATCGTATTATTGAAGCCGGTAATATCCAAAGTCACGCCGGATGTGTTTGCGAGTGTAATCCCCGACGCGACACCAAAAGCCTGGATTGAACCGGCCTTGAGTGTGCCTCCGTTTACTGCCGTCGCTCCGGTATATGTATTTGCTCCGGAGAGAGTCCACGTACCCCCATCGTTCTTGGTAACTGTTCCTGAAGTCGTGCCGATGATACTTGTAATGCTTCCACCGGCAGCTCCGCCAAGTGTAAGTCCGAAAGTAGCTCCCGTTATTGTTCCAGCATTACTGATGTTAATTGCCCCTGTTCCAGCTACGATACTGCTCGCACTCCCAAGGGTTACCAATCCACTATAGGTTACCGCGGCTCCGCTATTCATTAATGCGCCGCCGTTGGAAATGCCTGTTCCATTTAATGTCAATGGTTCAGCAGTTCCTAATGTGTAACCATTGAGGTCGAGCGCCGCGCCGGACAACACAGTGGTTCCAGCGGCTGTCGTGCCTAATGGAGTATTTGTACCACCACCTGCAGCTCCGAGTTGGAGAATTCCAGCGCTAACAGTTGTCGTCCCTGTATACGTATTGGACTCAGATAAAACCATAGTTCCGCTGCCCGCCTTTGTCAAACCAAAAGCACCACTTATCACACCACTTACGGTAAGATCGGTAGCTGACGTTCCATCATCGGCAACAGTAAAATTACGGGTCGCACCCAATCCGACCGGGCATGAAATTGTTGCTCCACTCGCACCGGTGCCGGCATTGGTTATGGTAACATCTCCTCCAAGATTTAATGTGCCTGTCGATCCTGTAATAGAAGAACCTGTTGCCCCTCCGCAATACATGGTTACACTTGTTGGAGCCGCAGTAGCTCCAATAGCAAGGGTTCCTAAAGCAAGAGTTGCACCATCGTTTACAGTTATTGCTCCGCTCACTGTGGCAAGAGCCACACCTAACGTGGTTGTCCCTGCAGAAATTGTCAAATTGTTAAATGTTGTAAAAGTAGTTGCAGGCAAAGTATTTGTAGCGCCGAAAACTACCGTACCAGTTCCTCGTGTCCAGGTCTTCACACCGGTCCCGGCTACTGTAAGTGCTCCATTTATCGTTAACGTACCACCATTCGTCATGGTTAAAGTACTGGCGCTCGTTCTAGTAGTATTTCCCATCGCCAGGCTACCGCAAGTCAGGCTTGACCCGCTTTGGAACGTAATTGTTCCCGCACTGGCATTACCTGCTGTACCTCCAACCTGAATCGCTCCCGAAACTGTTAACGCCGGGTTTCCCGCGGCAGCAAATGCGAGCGTGCCGGCAGTATTACTTGCGGCTGATCCGCCCAAAGTTAAACTGGCACAGGCTGCATTCGTAATGTCCACGGTAACAGTAAATCCTCTTTCAACATATACAACATCGCCCGCGACAGGGTAAACACCAGCCCCAACTGCGACACCTCCGGATGTTAAAGACCAGGTTGTATTGGTACTCCAATTTCCTGTTGCCCTTGAATAATAAGTTGCCGCTATTGCCTTATTGCCAATAACTGCAGCCATCAACAGTATAACAATCAGAAAACGCAATATGTAAAATTTATGTTTCACGGATGAAAGGATTAGATTCATTTATAGTATAAACGCCGGGCGCCCTTGATTTTATGTGCAAATACTTTAGCATTTGAATAGTTCGAAAACAACGACCTTCATTGCAGCAAGACCTCAACAATAATAATTGCTCAAATGAAGCTCTTTTTGCCAATTCGCAAGTGTATAGCATTCGACATCTACAGGGCAACGCCTATGCCGGAAACGCAGTGCTTAGATGCCTAATTCTCGACGTTTTGCGGTCGGCCATCCGTGCGAAATGCCGCATGATTACAATAACGTAATTCTCTATTACTTTTTCAAAGTTCCCAAATCACTCTCGCGGGGGCGCATCAATCAATATGAGGAAACCATCAGTCCAGATATGCCACAAATTTCGCCATCTCCGATCCACGCGATTCGTAGGTCCTCAGTACTTTGCCGCGATTTTCATTCTAAATAATTTCAGAAAATTGAAATACACCCTAAAACCATCTTGAGAGATTAAAGATAAAAAAGATTTCCGAGTACAGATTGCACGAAAGAACTTCCGCGTTTGAGAATTTCCCCGGATGATGTTGTTTACATTTGGAACACGGTGAGGGTCAAACTAATAGATAAAGACAAAGGACGGGACGGACGTTGCAAAGTGAGCAACAAAATTCAGATGGTTCAACACCAAGATCGGTGACGCTTCCACTCCCATGTAATTTAGACATTGCCCATAGAAATATTTACCTGTGATTCTTTAGACTTTTTGGTGGCTCTTTTGCCATGAGCGTAAGTGGTCAAAGATCAAAGATTTACCACAAAATCTTCCGGGGTATGATTAATTTTGTATGGCACCTCTTTCGCATTAAAAGGTGTAGACAAAATGGAAACCCAATATAGCAACATAACATTGACTCACAAGTTCACATCGAAAATAAACAAGATTTTAGAAATGGAGGTCTGTCTCTGCAATGGAAAAAGTACTCGTAGTTGAAGATAATGAAGGAATTGCCGCCCTTCTGAAGTTCAAGCTCGGACACTCGGGATACGAAGTTGTTCTTGCTGAAAACGGTATGCTAGGTTTGGAGGCCGCCAAGAGGAATCAACCAGATCTGATAATACTCGATGTAATGATGCCGGTGATGAATGGATTGGAGACATTGACGATTTTAAAAAATGACATCGAATTGAAGTCAATACCCGTGATAGTGCTTACTGCATTATCGAATGAGTGGGAGATTGTCAAGGGTCTGGAACTTGGTGCAGATGATTACATAACCAAGCCATTTAAGCCACAAGAATTAGTTGCTCGTGTTCGCGCGGTTCTTTCCAGGTGCAAAATATCCAGTACTGTGCACTCATGAAAATCTTAAGGGTGCCCATCACGTGACGTTTTGCCGAGTGACTTGGCAGCCCAGGAATTGGCTAAGATTTATTTCTTCAGCATGACCCACCCCGGTGTCATGTACCAATGATAGGTTAGTGATTTTTCTAGTCGACGTGTCCCCATATCCGGCACGTGCGATTTGATGTTGATGTATATTTCGAGAGCGAATAATTGTAAAGCGTTTTGAGTTTCACCTCAACATCCAAAATCGTCTGGAAGAATATTCAACTCGACGGCAACCTACATTAAATCCGCGAACTCAACGGATCAAATACGTGCAACTTCCATCTTCGGAGCCAGCAGATGGAAACACAATAATCCGATCAGGTAAAGCGATCCGCATAAAACAAAAAGGATAAGATATCCGCTCTCGACATTCCCCGACGACCTGAAGGACTCGATCACGAAACCTACCAGCAGCTGGAATAAAGCGGATGCAGTGAAACCTCCCATCGTTCCTATACCTGTCACGGAAGCAACAGCCTTCTTCGGAAACATGTCAGAAGCCGTGGTCAACAGGTTCGCAGACCATGCCTGGTGAGCCGAAGCGGCCAAGCCCAGAAGAAACACAGCGGGCCAGAGACTCACAAATTTGACAGCGATCACCGGCACAACCAGCAGTGCGAAAATGAACATGGCTGTTTTCCTCGCTCTGTTGACAGTCCAACCCCTCTTTATGAAACTTGAAGAAAGCCAGCCGCCACCGACACTGCCGATGGTCGTCATAGAATATATAATGATTAACGGCAGAGCGAAGTGGGCGATATCTCTAATGTCGACGTGATATTTGTCGTTAAGATATATTGGGAGCCAGAACAGGTAGAAGATCCACGGACTGTCGGTGAGGAACTTGCCTACAAACACTGCCCATGTCTGGCGATAACCAAAGAGTTTAGCCCAGGGCACTTTTTCATTTGAACTCGTCTGTTCCTCGACGTCGCTATGAATGTAGTCAAACTCAATCTTCGTAAGCTTTTTCTTGTCCTCTGGTTTCTTATAAATCACAAGCCAAAATACCAGCCACGTAAGGTCGGCAACGCCGGTTATTATAAAACCAATTTGCCAAAACGGATGCGCCGGGTTTGCGGCAAAGTAATAAATTGCCCAGGGGATGATCAGCGGCGCCAGGACAGCCCCGATATTAGCTCCCGAATTGAAGATGCCCGTTGCGAGCGCCCTCTCTTTCTTCGGGAACCACTCCGCGACTGTTTTAATTGCGGATGGGAAGTTTCCTGACTCACCAATCCCAAGTCCCACGCGTGCGACGCCTAACCCGAAAGATGTACGCGCGAGCGCATGGCTTAGAGATGAAAGCCCCCAAATAGTTACCGATATTGCGTAACCGATTTTTGTCCCGATCTTGTCGATAAACCAGCCAAACAACAGTACTCCCAAAGCATAGGCAACCGTAAACGCAGAAGTGATATAACCATATTCCACATCAATATTGTTTGGATTTGCCCACTGCAGCTCATGTTGAAGTACAGGTCTCAAGATGCCGATAACCTGCCGATCCATGTAATTGATCGTGGTCGCAAAAAAGAGAAGCGCACAGATTACCCAACGATAGTTGCCGATCCTCGACTCGTTTCCCGCTGAGACTTCAGAAGAAATCTTCGTTGGACCAATTTCATTGTTTCCCATTACGCGTATCCCGCCTTCTTTAGAAAATTGTCTTTACAATGTCGTTACGAGAAAATTCCGATTCAACACATTGAACTAATCGGAGGCTATTTCCAATTCTTGAATGGTCTGAGGTGACGATCAAAATGGTTGATCAGCATTTCGTAGTGAATGCCCTCGTTCCTCTTCAGACAATCATATATCCTGTCCTGAAGATATATTGGTATTTTTGATTCTTGTCGGTAAGTGACCTGCCCCCATATTGTGCACCAATGGTGAGTTAGTGATCCGGTCAGGCATTGAAAGACTCACTCGGGGAAAAAGCTTGTAGGGTGACAGATACATTCCAATATACCGAGGTCCCCCAAAATACAAATTGAAGAAATATAGGGAATACCATAACGCTTCAAGGCGACTTGTAAGGATATATCCGTATAGATGTGGTTTTCAAGTAGATTTCAACCTTTGACCTCCACCACTCTTAGCTCGTCCACTGTCTGAACTATGATTCACTTGATTTGCATGATGACTATGATTCTAATCCTTACAATCGTTTAATCCGACGGATCATGGATCGGACAGTTTTTCGCGGCGGAGCTCCCTTGCGGATATGGCAAACCTGAAGAACTAGTCTTTTGTGCCGTCATCCCGAAATGCTCCTATTCGGGATCTGTTCGGCATCCGATCCTTCGCCATCGAGGAGTCCCCTCGTCAAATCCCTCATCTCAGGATTCATCGACTTTATTAGATTGGTCTTCCATTCTCGATGCCAGTTCTTCAATTGTTTCTCACGGGCAATGGCAACCTTTATCGAGTCACTCTCTTCGTAGTAAACAAGGTATTTCAGCTTATACCTCTGAGTAAACCCTGGTATTTTGCCCTCACGATGTTCCATCACTCTCCGCAGCAGGTTATTAGTTACGCCGATGTAAAATGTCGTGCGTTTGAAATTACTCATGATGTAAACATAGCCGTGTTTCATGTCACACCTTTCCTTTCGTCATGCTGAACCCTTCAGTACGTCATGCCGAGCTTCGTCCCGAAGTGATTCCGTTCGGGATTGTTTCGGCATACAATTCTTCCGGTGTTTAGACCCCGAACCAAGCCTGACCTGGAACGTGTCAGTCCAGGGTTCAGGGTGACGGGTGCTGTGGGTTTCTTGCACATGAAGGAACTTTCTTTAATCCGATGAATTATGGTGCAGACAGTTTTTCGCGGCGGAGTTCCCTGTACCACTGTCATTCCGAGGGGCGTTTCTTGCGACGAGGAATCTTGTGTGAACTACTACTCAACCAACTTTTCACGAACCCGACGGAAGATTTCTCCTCCATTGTCTGAACCGCTGATTTCTCGGATTGCGCTGATGGCACTGATAAAAGCAAATTCTATCTGCGTAATCATTTAATCAGTGTCATCTGTGGTTCAGACATTTTTTCGCGCGGTTTCGCTTTCGGAGGCAAAACGGCGGAAGGAGAGCATACACTTACGAAGCTTTATTTATCTCGGTCAACATATCAAAGATCAGATTAAATTTCTCGAAGTCTTCCCTTGTTCCATTCTGTACAATCCAATTGCATAGATTATCTTTCTCTGCTTCATTAACCTCCCAAACTTCTGGAAGACTTATTTGTTGCCCTCTCACCGTTTTAGTAATGGCAGGGGTAATATCAATAAAAGCTGGCTTGATTGCGTTTGCTCGTTCGATCAACGCTCGTTCAAAAAGATTCTCAATCCCCTTTTGAACAGGATTGCTCGCAACTCTGGCATTCGTCCTTACATAGATTTTTCCTTTGTTAGCGGTCCCTCTTTCAGTGTCGCAGTCATATAACAGTACAATTTTCCATCGAAGGAGCTCCGCAAATTTTTTTTGAGCTTCATACAATTTCTTTAAACCACCAGATCCGCCTGCATCGATTATTTCAAATTTATCGAGAAGTTCCTTTTTTCCTAAGAGTTCGGCTGCCTTCTCTATGTATCGCTTGTCCGTCTCCCCTTCAACAAATAACTGGTGCGCCCCTTTTTCATAAATGGCTTCCTTATATTTCTTTCTGAAATGCCTTGCTGCTTCGAGTATCTCAGTGAGCGCCATTCGTTTTCTTATTTCCTTCATTACACTATCTGGAAACACCTTTCGCCATGATTTCAATTCTTCTTCTGTATATTCTGAAAGTCTATTTAGTGTAATCATGGTTGCCTTCGCACATAAGGTGCTAAAGCTGATCTTACCGCCCAATTCTTTTTTAAAACTCTCTATTTCGCTCAAAGCCTCGCTGTCTAGTGCGTCTAAGATCTTTTGCGACAATTGATCATCGTATTCGGTGCTTTTCTTCAATAATCTTTCATAGAGTACTTTTATCTCTTCATCCTCATCAAATTGGCTCGCTTTGTAGAGAAGCTTGGACGGTTCCCCCAATGGAACATTGGGAAATTTGAGTATTGCGTGGTTAAGCCGCTTGATTAAATTGTTTCTATGCGTTTTTGCAGAAATTGGAAATTTCATTTTCCTTCCACCACTTTTATCTCCCCTCCAAATGCTCAGCCCTTCTGGCTAAATAAATAATCAAAGCACCACAGGTGTTGAGAAAGAATTCCGCCTCAGGATAGCCAAACCCGCTCTCTTCGATTCCTCCATGGGCAACGTTTGGCTCGTCTCCGCGAATTACATACACGGCTTCTATTATCTTGGCCATTGCCGGATGAGCTAAATGTCCCTTCTTCAAATCAGGTATCAGTTCCCCAAGCGTGGCATTTGGTTTATTGAGAATGGTTTTTGCTAGAGACTCGGTCGCGACGACTGCTTCCTTAATTGAGTTCAAGTAATCTGGTGACTGAGTATCGTAAAGTAAAGTCTTAGCTTTTGTAAACGTTTTCAGAGGGACATCATATTTGCCCGACAGCAATTCTTCCACCGTGTCAACAAGTGTTCTTGTTCGTTCAGGCAATTCATAGTGAACAGGAAACATCTCATCCAGTTCCCTTTGATGCTCAACTAAAAATATTCCTCGAGTTGTTATTGAGAGCGATGTCCAAGTACTATTTTCATTCTTGATTAATCCGTTGTTCCTCAAAATTTGCAAGATTTGTACTCGCCTCATGGCGTCGATTTCCTTTAGGAAAGGCATGTCTTCCGTATAGACAAATCTCAAGTGGTGATCATATTTATGATCACATGCAAACTGCAGGATTGATCTTCGCATCTCAATGTCATTCATAGGTATTCCTCCACTGTCTGAACCGCTGATCATTATGATTACGCTGATGCCGCTGATAAAGACAAATTCTATCTGCGGCCATCATTGAATCAACATTATCAACGGTCACATCTGCGCAATCATTTAATCAAGATTATCTGCGGTTCAGACATTTTTTCGCGGCGGCCTGGGCTTCACATGCGTATCACAATGACAATCGAATTCATTTATTCTATAGATGCTGGCTTATCTGACGGACACACATGCACAAACACAATACTGAAGCTATTGCTTCTGCTTTCATGTTTCTCCCTCTGAAGAAACCGTGAGCAAAATTGTTTCTGTCGTCATAGAATTCATCTATCAAATAACTATATAACTCTTCGCAAATGTAATTTCCGACTCGAGTTTCTTTCAATAGAGCGCGGGCGGATCTTAACTCAGAACCACGTCTCATGTCTGCCTGAGGGACTCCATGTATGAGAGACTTGTATTTCCCCGTATTATGGTCCCATTGATAAGGATGGTATTTCGGTTTAACCTTTCCAGTTTTCTTGAAGATTTTTTTGCCCTCTCTATTCAGGTACTCAGCAAAGTCCCAAATGATGCCTTCAGTGACTGTTATAGCAAGAAGAACCGATGAAGTGAAGCAGCCCTGAGAATAAATGGATTCTAGCTCATTTATTTCGCTTAGTCGATTGCTCTGCAGTCTATTGTTAGGTTTTTCCAGATCAGTTCTAATACCGTCAAAGATAGTTCTGTCAGCGTGTTCACCCACGTCAAATGAGAGCAGCAGTTCCTCCCTATTCAAGCCGCTTTCCCAACGATATCGAAGAGATTCAACCAACCTAGCGGGATAATGAACAAGAAAGCGAAGGGGAAATAATATCCTGTCGGGGTCACAAGAACGTACTGTCGCTCCAATCGAAAAATAATCGTCTGGCGAAAGCCAAGTTCCAAACACTCCAGGGTGTCTTCGCGCAAACGAGAGATGAGCCAATTTTCTTCGTGCAGCATTTTCCACATCATCAAAGATGCAGGGTAATGATTTCTCAATTTCATAAAGTTGTTTCTCATTCCTTCGCAGAGAATCGCAAGCATCTTGTCTTCTCATCTGCTCCATCTTACGAAGTCGTCTTTTATTCTTTCGCTTCATCTGTCGGACCAAACTGAAAAATCTCAGTTTGTCCTTATGAATCTCCTTCTGTGTCGCAAGGACGTCATCATCAGAGTACCCCCGCGAAAGATCCCTGAACTTTCTAATTGTATCATGGGTGGTGTGATCATTTAATGACAAGAATGCTTGGGCATCTTTTGGCATGGCCCCCCTAAATCTCCCAAAAGCCCAAGGATTTGCTTTGACGATTTCTCGACATCCTACTGCAAGTGAACCCATGTTTCTGAAATGTTGTTTGTAGTCATCGAATCTTCGCTTGAGAATTCCCCGGACAAACTTAGAAGGTTCGTCATTTCTGTGCTTGTCCATCCACGATTTGTCTTCATTTGAAAGCACGTAGGAGTTCGGTAGAGCAACATATTCATAGACCATCTTATTTCCCTTCCACCACTTTTATCTCCTCCTCCATAAGACCATAAAGCTCATACACTGCCTGATCGATCTGGCGGTCGAGGGATTCGCACTCACGTTCAAGACGAGTCGTCTCGGCTTCCGTCCTGGCTTTGCTCAACTCTTCCTTCGCCGCCAACATGCGCTCGACAAGCGAGACAATGTGGTCGTGGCGGGATTTGTCGGTGGAATCGGAAAAATCGATGGCCCGAATGGGAAGTTGCTGTACGTATATCGGTTTTGCTTCTATGAATCCTCCAGCCCTCCCTGCAGCAATGTCTTTGAGGTACCACCACAGGAGTCTTGAATTCATTAGTCCCAGCATGTAGAGGTCATTGATCGGGATTATGCAGGCGGGCGCGTTCACGTAGAAACCAAGCTTATCGAAAGTGAAAGACCCGTGTGCTGCAAGATTTCCCCAACAGATTTTGTGCACTTCAAATTTGTCGTAGTAGTCGCAGGGTCGGAACTCCCACCAGTATTCGCCTTTATCGTATCTCTTTCTGGCGCGATCTTCAAAGGGCTCAAGATATTCAGCGAGGGGACGATACGTTCTGTGGAACCACTCCCAAGCGCTGACCTTGGGATTCATGTTTTTCCTCGTAAAGCCGTTTGGGATCACAATAGCATACTTTCCGCCTTTCACTGGTGAGTACCTCTTCAAATCCTTCCCCTCTAGGTAAGGGCGAAGCAAGGCAGCACAAGAAGGTTGACTCTTGACCATTGAATCTCTGGTTTTTGAATCGATGACGAATGCCTCATTTAACCCAGTAATAATTCCCCTATAAATCTTTTCCATTGAAAATTCACTAAGCGGTACAGAAACCTCGCGTATCTTCTTTAGCAGTTGTAACTTCTTTTTACCAGCAAGAACCCACGCACTCTTCCCAGTCTCAGACTTTGACATCTCAAATCGATTCTGGCTTACATAATCAGATAGTGATCCATAATCCGCGTTATCTATCAACGTGATAAAGAACGAATCAACTCGGTCAATATTATCGACGATGAGAATACAGGGATAAGTTGTCGCCCCTTTGAAGACTTGAATATGTTGGAAGTCTATTAACTCACGAATACCTTTCGGACTGAGCCAACTACGAAGAGGGCTGCCGTACTCGGCCCTTAGCCATTTGTTCGAAACTATGTATCCAAATGTTCCTCGGGGTTTTACAAGTGATATCGCTTTCTCAACAAAATATGTATAGAGATCCGCTGCATTATGGAACACATGATATCGACTGCTAAAATACTTCGTCTGTTCGCCTAGTTCCTCAACTCTCACCCAAGGTGGATTCCCAACCACCGCATCGAACCCACCACGATCCATCACTTCAGGGAACACGTCTTTGAAATCCATCGGCTTCAGTTTGTTCTTATCGAAATTCGGAAAGAGCCCGTCGCCGCCGATGTCCGTTCCGATAAGCGAATTCCCGCAGACGATGTTCCTGCCAAGGTTTGGAAGTATCTTCTCTTTCAGCAGTGTGAACTGGTACGCGACGTTCATCGTGACGTTTTCGAGAAGCTTCAGGTAGAGCGAAAGCTGCGTTACCTCCGTCGCCTGATAGTCTATATCGACTCCATAGATATTGTTGACGAGTATCTCCTGCCGCTTCTTCAGCGAAAGTACGTTGACGCCTTCGCGCTCGTCGAGGTCTCCCTTCTTCGCTTTCTCAGGGTGGTCGGCATAATACCGCTCGTGATATTTCAAGAGGATGTTATAGACCTCGATGAGGAATGAGCCCGATCCGCAGGCGATGTCGGCAAATGCCATCTTTGAAATTTCTTCGGGAGTCTTCCCTTCGATCAGCTTTCCGACAGTCTCCTTTACGATGTACTTGACGATGTAATCGGGAGTGTAATAGACTCCGCCGGCTTTCCTGACCTCTGGCTTATCGTCGACTGTCGCACGCTTATTTGTCGAATGTACCACCTTGCCAAGGAAGCGCTCGTAAATGCTTCCGAGTATGGAGATGGGTATTTGCGCGAAGTTGTAGGGCGATTCAGGACCCGCGAGCTTGTAGCATACCTGGTGGAAAATTTTTTCGTTGGGCGGCTTAAACTCTTCGCTGTCGATGACTTTGTGCGGCTTGAAGATGAGCCCGTTATATTTCGGGTCGAGTCTCTTGCAAAGTTTGCTGAAAGAGTCCCACGCATCCTCCTTACCGATGAGCTTTACAATTTCTCTTTCCGGCTCGATCGATTTGTCTTCGAGGAATCTTATGAACACGAGTCGGTCTAAAGTCCGCTGTACCGCTTCCGTCAGCTCCTCTCCGTCCAACTTTTGATTCGTGTCTTTGAATGCCTTCGCGAGGTTCAAGCGGAAGTCGTCAAGCTCGGCGAGGAAGACTTCATCGACAGGCTGAGACTTTGCAACTCCACGAACCGCCTTGCCTTTCGTCCTGGAAAGCTTAGCCGCATACTTCTCTATCGATCCATCCGCGACAGCCTCGCGCGAGAAGAGCCAGTATATCCGCCTGAACTTCTCTTCGTCGGCATAATCGGTATATCGGAACGACTCCAGCTCGCGGCTCAGTGCATCTTTCATCGTGGGCTTAAACCTGCAATCGATGATGCGGAACTCTTCAAAGTCGGTGAGGATGGCAATAGGGGTGTTTCCATTCCAGCCATACCACATCGTCTGGAAGAACGAGCCCGGATTCTTCAGGTCTTTCGCGGGCTTCTTTGCCTCGACATAGAACTTCGCATTGTCGAACTCTGGTGCGATGAAGAACGCGTAGTCGGCTTTCTTTTCTGCGTTGCCGGGGATACTGTTTTCGATCCTGACTTCGTACTCGAATGGATTCTTCTGCCGCTCGTGCGTGACATCCCATCCGAGCGCGGTGAAGAACTTGTCTATGAAGCCCTGACGAACTGCTGATTCCGAGTACTTTGGAGAGAGGAATTCCCGCTCATTCCCCCTGAAGTCTTCGACTAATTTCTTGACAGACTCGTATGCTTGTTCCACTGTTTAAAATTTATCGTTGCTGAATGGTAGAATCAAGCAGTGGCATGAAGCGCGTTCCCCGAACAAATCCCCAACAGACGGGTGCTGACCTATTCGGCGAACCATTCGAGAGGCTTATGGCAAGCTTCCCAAGTTCTGGAAAAGTATTTCAGTGTCACATCGGGAAGAGTCAGTTTTCTAAGCTGAGAGTTGCATGTTCAAGTCAGACACGGCGTGCTAAATTCGCGTTTTTTTCTGCACTTGTCACAGGTTTGTCACATCATGGTACTGTTTTGGAACACTTGTTACAAAAAAACTATCGTCACATGTCGTATGTCCCGCCGCTTACGCCAAGCTGTCGAACTAGATCCACTAGCATCTGGCTTTTTGCCAATAGAACTTCTGCCTCGCGCAACTTTGCAACTATTATTTCTACTGTGTGTCGGGGCATTCCCATTGTTCTCTCCTTTGATCCACAATATACTTTTCACAAAGTTTAATTTTGATCATGCGAGTCTAAGCTCCATAACTTACTTCCTTGATCTCGGGTATGAGTATCTATGATCGTGACACGAATGCCATGTTCCTGACATCCACCGTAAAAATGATCATGAGGTTTCTTTCTCAAGGGCCATTTGGCAGAACGGTGTTACACAAAAACGACATTGCATTCCTTATAACGCTACGATTAGAACGGTCGTTGTTTAATTATGAGGTCCAGTCTCTTCCCAACATACTCACTAAGCAAATTGACTTGTATAGCCGACCTTGCATCATTCCAGGTCCACTCAACGTTGCGCTCAATTACCTTTAGATTTGAATAAGTCCTTAACTTCACCTCGGTCGGCTTTGTCAATCCAAAGATCTGGATATAATACGCACGCTTCCTGACTTGTCCTTTGAATCTTCCGTGAACAGGATCGATGTTCAGCACATATCCACCATTGCCGTCTCCATGAAAGACCATCGAAGTCCACGAGAAATCGCGCTTCGTGTAACCCGATGAAATGCCATCATCTTCATAAAGATTGAACGAAGCGGAATCCGGTCCGAAGACTTGAAGCTCGAGAGTGTCCAGAGGTCTCTGATAAGAATAAGCCATACGATTCTGCAGCGGAATTATCGAGCCTTCTTTTACAAAAAGAGGAAGCGACTCAATTTCATATTTCTCCTTCAGTGTCTGATTTCCCCTGTAAAACTTCCCGGTGAAGTAATCAATCCAATTGCCCCGAGGGAGATATGTCGTGGCGCTATCGGTTGAATCCACCACAGGTGAAACGAGGAATTCTTTTCCGAAGAGATATTCATCGGAAAAAGAATAAGCCTCCGGTAAATCAGGATATTCAAGATACAGAGGTCGACAGATGGGCATCGCTTTGTCATATGCAATTCTTGAATAGGTGTAGATATATGGGATAAGCTCTTCGCGCAAGTTGAAACATTTTCGGGCAACTTCGATCCCTGAATCGCCGTAAACCCAAGGCATTCGCAAATTTCCGCTCGCCGGATTTTCATAAGAGCAATGGAGCCTGAAGATAGGGCTGAAAGCACCGAACTCGAGCCACCGACAATATAGCTTTGTACTTAGTGTGTCGCCATGGAATCCGCCGATGTCGTGAGTTATGTATGGCACCAGCACATTCCCTCCTCGAGCCGTGAATGCTACCTGGTAGGCAAGCATCGGCCACTCGGAATAAGTATCTCCGGTGAAAAAAGCAGGGTACCTCTCGCTTCCCCACCCCGCATATCTGCTTGCGATCAGACTCCTATTCATCGTGAAGCTCCGTGTGAAGTCATAATAAATCTTGTTGGTCCATAACTGGCCGTTGAGCCCTTTGACCGGACATGAGCCGGCTCCATCAATCCACCAGAAATCCACCCCCTGCTTCATCAGCGGTGCATGAAGCACGTTCATGAAAATATTTGCCTCCCGTTTGTCGGTTAAATTAAATTCCATCATACCGTTCGGAGTCTCATCGCTGATCTCAATCGGAAGCCCGGTAAGGCCACCATAATTGGACCAATCGTTGATACGCAGCGCAATCAAATTCGGCTTACCTCTTTCGATAAATCGACTGATGTCTGTGTAGGTCATGGTGTTGTAAAATCTGTTGCCTGATGAAATGTGGTTCGAGACTCTTTCGCCATTTATGAACAAATCATACTGGTCGGCGGCGCCTCCTATAATCAAATACAAACGGTTCGGAGCGTCTTGAGGCATCTCAACCCACCTCCTATACCAGCCGAGACCATGAAAGTCCGGGAAACCTTGCTCTTCCCATGGCTTGCCGCCGTTCAGTGAAGCCCAACTGCTGTCTTGAAAATCGTTCGAGTACCATGATGCAAGCACCCCCGTGTCGGTAGGGTCGGTCTTGAATTTCCAGTCGTTTGGAAATTTCAGCTCAAAAGTCGGCTTGGGCATCGATGAATGATTCAAGAGTCTCTCAACCTCATTAGCGTGGCTGTCTTTATCAGAAATGCCCGACTCACCTGCTCCTTTCGGATGGTCGTTAACCGTAACATGTATCCCCTCTTGATGGATCTTTTTCAAGAACTCCGAAGGATCCTTGAACACGCCGCTCCAGTCATATCCCCCTTGCCATCCGAAATTATGCCAGCCGAAGTCGAGAACGAGAACGTCGAGCGGCAGTCCTTCGCCGCGAAAACGGTCAACCTCGTTTTGCAAATCGACGGACGTAAAGTGGTATTTAGCAAGCAGGTCCGAACCCTTGACGTACTCAAAGTTCAAGTCAGTCATCCAGATTCCTAAGCTATATCGCGGCACCATCGGTATCTTGCCGCACAACTCGGAAAACTCTTTAAGAGCATGTGGGTAATCATGCCCATAAGCAAAGAAATACCAATCTTGACCGCCAATATCGTTCCTTGCAACGACCCAATTCGTTTTAGGATTCATCAAGGGCGTATTGCTGTCATCGAAGAAGAAATAACCGCTCCTGCTTAGTACTCCCGGTTGAGGCGGCGGGAGTCTGTTCGCATTCACCATATCAAGTTCAGTCACACCTCCGAGATTCAGAATGTCCGTATCTCCCGGAGCCCATGTTCCAGAATGATCTTTGTAATTCCATGATACTCTGACATTGGCATTCGTAAATCTTCCAGAGCCGATCAGATAGTGAATCGATACATTATCAGTTGACATGTTCAACCATCCATCTTTCTCGGAGATCGTCGGTTTCACGTTTTGCCAATTCCTTTTTACGACAACTACCGTGGGCTCTTCTGCAAATTTCGAAAGCGGTGAATATTCGAGACGAACAAGTGTCGGAGATAAAAACTCGAACCGCGCTTGTCCTGAAGTAATTATTCCCGCATGCTCTTTGAATCTTACATCGCCATGAAGCTGGCTGGCGATTAAAACAGCGACGAGAAATGTCGCCAAGAATGACAACGAATAACTCTTTTTCATTTTGTCTCCGGAACCTTTTTATTTAATCGTTAATTGACCGACGTCTTCCTTTGGATTCCCTTCAGCTATCTTCTATTTCAAAGAGGGTCTCAATGCAAATTTATTTTGATCGCATATCGGTGAACCCGGAACAATTGTCCCGCCGCATATGTGTACTTTTCTCGACGATGCGAAACTTCCGCAAAAAACCTCGGCAATTCAATTCGCACTGTTCCACCCGCGAGTTACCTCCAGAGCAATCGATCAAGGTTCTCTTTGGTCAATAGGTTTGCGTCTGCTGTAGTGTCGAGAAACGAACGGACATCGTCGACCACACCCTGCCACCTCATTGTATCGACTTTTTCACGAACAAATTTGCGCCAGTTCCTATCAGTTAATTCTGGCCCGCTCCAATTAGTCTGCCTCAAGGCGTTGTTCAGCAAGGTAAAGTTTGGAGATGGCCATGTTGGATCGCTGAGGTACCAGAGGAGATCGTAAAGGTCACGCCCTTTGAGATGTGATCGTTGAAGGACAGCGTGCAGCTTGCCTGAAAGAAAGGACGCTTTGTCATGATGCTGGAGCTGGAGCGTCACGTAGCGGCGGACGACAGTGGTTGCCAGTATAGCGCCTTTCGGCGGATTTGTGTCCACTTCGATCTTCACAGCTATTGTCTCGTCTTTGTGCGGTGAGAGCTTCAGCTCATAGAGCAATCCCAGAAGGTTTACAAATGCTCCGTTTACAGTTTTCTTGTCGCTCACTTTAAATCCGACATTGTAATCCTCAGCGGCCAGCTCACTTCTGATGCTTTCAAGATACTTGTGGAAGTCGTAACCCTCTCTGTTCTTCTCCAGGGCGAAGTCCAGATCTTCCGAGTATCGACCCGTCGAATAGAGAAAGCGCAACGCTGTTCCGCCATGAAACGACAACGGAACCATCGCACCTGCGTGCTGCATGGCACCGAGGATTCGGGCCTGCAGGTATTCCCGGACAATGTTTCTTGCCTGAAGAGTAGTTGATGCTCCGCGGATGAGTTCGGTGACGTAGTCTTTCACAGCGTTCTGTACTCCTCCCTTTCTTTGCTGAGCATCGCAGCGATCTGCTTTGCAGCTCTGATCAGCTTTGGACTTTGCGACTTTGCTGCCATCATCTGCAAGTTATCAATATCAAGCTTCTCAAGGTTCTTGAGTCTGAGCTCATGCAGGTATGTGTCAGTATCACCGCCAGGTTGCAAATATACGAGGTCAACGAGTGCCTTTTCGGGAGTGGCAACGAAGGCTTTCTGTCCAGCGGCAAGATCGAACAATTTATATCCGGAGAACAAGACTTTCTTAACATGGCGAAATTCGAAAACTCCGAACGGAGTTTTCCACCGTCCAGGTCTTAGGGTCGTCACGCTCACCACAACCGGGGTGTGTTCAGGAATTAGGTCGTGGAATTCGAGTGCCGACTGGCAACTGACATAGGATGCACGAACCATTCGGTTAGCTATGAGGAACGGATTCGGTTTCACCTTCTGGTACGGCGGTGCGAGTGCGTAGAATCCACGTCTGATCTGAAGAAGACGGCCAGATTTAGTCCAACGGGAGAGTTGAAGGGTTACATCCTTCTGATCCGCATTCCCAGATAGGAGAAAGCTCGTCTCAAAAACCGGCTCGTCGCCCACAATTTTGATAAGCTGCTCAAATTCCATGGCAATAACTTAGCATTATTGCCGTATTATTGCAATGAATAACTAATATGCCCGGGCAAGCCGCAATACTGACTAAACAACTCGATTTTCATTAGCAACCTTTGACAGAGTAAACGAATCCAGGTCAAATCCGAAAGCACATCTCCACTCGTTAAGACACTCATTTGCTTCTAACCCTGTTCAGAAAGGTGTTCAAGTCCTCGTTGTGAAAGAATTGCTGGGCCATGAGAAACTGAGCACGACGCAGATATATGCTCACATCAAACAAGAGAATCTTGCAGCCGCAGTGAGAAAGTTAGATTGATATAAGACCCCGCCGATAGCTCAACTGGATATAGCATCAATATTCTGAGCAGAGGGTTGGGTGTTCGAGTCACCCACGACGCACTAATTTCGCAGGCCCTAAAAAATTTGGATCCCATTTGCGTACTTTTTCATCGTTGCAAAGCACCATAAGATGGCACACCCACTAATACAAAGGCTCCAAGGACAAAACTAGAATTCGATTCTTGATTGCCCGCTCTGAAAAAAGGTCAAAACTTACCCAAAGAGCAGACCCGCCGATACATGAGAATTTAGTGATAGCTTGGTGTCCGACCATTGTACCAACAAAGAATTGGATCACCTTTGGGGGGCAGGTCACAACGCGTGCGACGCCTAACCCGAAAGATGTACGCGCGAGCGCATGGCTTAAAGATGAAAGCCCCCAAATAGTTACCGATATTGCGTAACCTATTTTTGTCCCGATCTTGTCGATAAACCAGCCAAACAACAGTACTCCCAAAGCATAGGCAACCGTAAACGCTGAAGTGATATAACCATATTCCACATCAATATTATTTGGATTTGCCCACTGCAGCTCATGTTGAAGTACAGGTCTCAAGATGCCGATAACCTGCCGATCCATGTAATTGATCGTGGTCGCAAAAAAGAGAAGCGCACAGATTACCTAACGATAGTTGCCGATCCTCGTCTCGTTTCCCGCTGAAGTTTCAGAAGAAATCTTCGTTGGACCAATTTCATTGTTTCCCATTACGCGTATCCCGCCTTCTTTAGAAAATTGTTTTTACAATGTCGTTACGAGAAAATTCCGAGTCAACGCATTGAACTAATCGGAGGCTATTTCCAATTCTTGAATGGTCTGAGGTGACGATCAAAATGCTTGACCAGAAGTTCGTAGTGAAGGCCCTCGTTCCTCTTCAGGCAATCATATATCCTGTCCCTGAAGATATATTGAGACTTTTGATTCTTGTCGGTCAGCACTCTGCCATAAGTAACGTGCAGCGCCTGTCTCACATCATTAGACTCGAACAAACCTGCGAGCTCGTTGTCCTTGTAATCCGCGCCACGTTTTATTCTCTTCATGTCAGCAGAAACAAAATAGCTCTTTCTCTCGGTATCAAACAAACCAACTGAAAAATCAAGGATCTCTCTGAAGAGATCCGGGGCCTCCATCGCGACCACTTTCAAAGCTTCCAAGTAGCTTGTCCCGGCGGTCTTCACGTGAATGCGGGTTTGCTTCATGGCTCCAACGGCTTCATAAATCCTGAACTTATCGCTGCCCGAATGAAAACTGATCTTGTAAAAACCGAAGTGCTCGGCAATCGCTACGTGCCGCAAATAATGATCCTTGAAGAGCTCGATGTCTCCTTTATATTCGATTCCCTTCTCAAAATCCCCGACAAATCGCGGCGCGAGGCTCACGAAACTCACTCCCATTCTCTTCAACTCATTCACGATGAAGAAGTGTTCGAACGGAGTTGTCACAGTATCAGTCTCATCGATCGATACCTCGATCTCGCAATCGTATTTCGCATGTTTTGTTTTCAAGTGCGTATGTATCTTCCTGACATTGACAATTGCTGCCATATACTTCAAGCAGGCTTCAAGTACTTGTCTCTTCGTCGCGGTAATCGAGTATCCACCGCCAAGTTGTATCGTCTTGCTTTCATAGCGTGAGACGATATTTTCGTAAGAATTCCCGAACTCCTTCCAGGGAAGTGCGGCAACTCTCTTAGTCAACTCGTCTTCGCTGATCGTGGTGACACCGTTCACGACATGATCGCTCGGGTCGATTGTAAACATGGTGAAACCTGCCTGGACCAGGCGATCGACATCATCAGTGGTTTTCAGGTGGTCGGCGTCGGCACCGAAGCCTTCTTTATATCCCTCCTGGAATACCGACCATACCGCTGAATCCATGACCTCTTCGGGAGATCTTTGAGTCCTCGTCAGTTCACGGATGGACTGCTGCGCAAGGACAGGAACAAAACTGTACCCTTTGAGTGCCTTGAGATGGCCCGGATTTGCTAGGCCGAGTCGGTCGCCAAACCCGTATGAGTTTCTCAAGCCGATAGGCACCGCTTTCGTGAACGCGAAAATGCCCTGAAGCGCCAATGCGTTATGATGGCTCATCGCGCACTTCTTGACTCGTTCACCGCCTGGGGCTTTAATGATTTCTCCCTCAAACCTGTTTAAAGTAGATTCATCATTGCCGTTTGAAATCACGTAAAGAGATTTATCGTTCCCATGATGAGCCATGAACATCCTGGTGCCATGGTAGTCATTCATCGAACCGTGATACACTGATATCCCGAGATCCTTTTCAAGCTTCAAGAGTACACGGGACATATCTCTTTGCGATGTGTTAATTTTTTCCTCTGTTGTCATTTCTAAGCCTATTTTTTTAAAATCTTATTTGACAAGAATCAATTTCTTTGTGCTGGAGAACCTGCCGGCGCTAAGTCTGTACAAATAGACGCCGCTCGACAAATTGCTCGCGTCGAAACCGATTGTGTAAATTCCTGCGTTTTGTTTTTCACTCACCAATGTTCTCACACATCTCCCAAGCACATCGTACACTTTTAAAGCGACGTAACCGGCCGCCGGAAGTTGATAGCTGATCGTCGTCGTGGGATTGAACGGATTGGGATAATTCTGATAAAGTTGAAACTCATACGGCGTACCGGCATGGCCGGGAACAACCGACGTCAAAGTAAAGTCTCCAACTCCAAACGAGCCGAATGTGGTTATCCCGCCGCGGGAAACCCAGTATGGTTGAGTTGTCAATTGAGTTGCATAGCTGCCGGTTCCTGCCTCGCCCGTATCGGTGGAATCGGTCATAAAAAACATTCTCGCATCCGCCGCCCTATTCGCGGCGAAGATAGTATCCTCAGCAGAAGCCATCCAGCCGAGCTGCAGCGTGCAGTTTCCTTTTCCGGGAGAGCTTTCGGTGATGTGCCACTTTAGATCCACGCGTCCGCGGCCTCGCATAACTGACCCCGTATCAAAATTTGAAGAGACGCTGAAAGTGTCTGCGGTTCCCGAATTAGTAATCCAGACAGGAGCATATCCCGACAGTGTGCCTATCGGAAAAACCTTTTGCGTTGCACCGACCGCCGGTATCCTGAGAGCACCCGAACCGTTAGTAACTATGTAATTGGACGGCGTCCCCCCTGTGATCGACGCGGCAACAAGATTGTTTGACCCTAAGAAAATCTTTCCACCGGATAGACTCAGGTTTCCTTTGACTGTTAAAGTCGCTCCCGCAACCGTGCTATCACTATAAATCATCACGTTTCCAAACGTGGAATCATACCCGGTTTTTCCCAATAGCCTACCGGCGTCGGCCATATGGACATAATTGCTCGTGCTATTTATATCATAAAAAGATGCTGAGGGAAAGGACGGACAAGACAAGGAGTTATTGTAATAGAAGGCATTATCATGTATAGCAAATGTGTCCCCTACAGAAAGCGCGGCCTGGTCATTCATTACACCTTTTGATAGTATTGCGAGGCTAGCGCACTCTGCAGACTGGTCGACAACAATTGAATCTCGGCTCATCACAGCTGCATTGACGCTTGAATCCGGAACGACACCGTTTTCCCAGGTTGCCGGAGAACTCCAATTTCCTCCGCCGGTCCCGTTTGAAAACCAAACAGAGTCCAGGGAGCCATTGGTCTGATAGATAATCGAAGGAACGGAAGTCACGCTTATCACCGTATTGCTTGTATAGACTGTCGCATTTCTCACTTCCAATCCGTACTTGCCGGCGATGTTGACGTTCTTCAGGATGATATCCCTCATCGGAGTTTCCGGAAGACCAACTATAACGCAGCCCGGATTTGAAGTGGAACCGCCGGTTGACGTGAGGCTATCTATGATAATATTGTAATAGTAGGGTGTCGTCGAAGTTACAGCTTGCGCCGGATCCGTAGCGGCAGGAATGCTGGGATAATATTCTGAAAACCATATAGGATACTTGACGTTCGTCATGGTAATATTTTTATATGTAATATCCCTGACATTTCCCCCTGCACCACGATAGGATTTGATTCTCAAGCCGTTGTCGGTTCCGTTGAAGGTACAATCACTGACAAACATGCTGTCGACGCCGCCATTTGTTTCGCTCCCGATAGATACTCCGTGGCCGTGCAGGAAAGTACAACCGGAGATCGTGATATTCGAAGTCCCGGCGTTAGGATCTGAAGAATCGTAATTACCCGACTTCACAGCGACATTGTCATCGCCATTGTCAATCTTGCAGTTCAAGATCTGCACGTAATGACATGTGGCAGGATCGATACCATCAGTATTGGGCGAAGTGGACGGCGCAAGAATCGTAACATTGCTGACAACGATGTACCAACAATACTCTAAGGAAACGTGGAATTGAGGAGAGTTCTGCAGAGTAACACCTTGTATCAGAATGTTTTGAGAACGGTTTAGCTGGATCAATCTTGGCCGGACTGAAATAGTCCCGTTGTTGTAAGCCGTCCACCATGGCTGTCCGTTGCCATCGATGGTCCCTGTTCCGGTAATCGCAATATTAGTTGCATGATTTGACGCGATCAGAGGCTGCAGGGAGCTCGGCATTGGCAGTGTGGTATCATATCCCGCGGGATAGTATGCCTTCATGTTGGACGTGCCAAGTATCGTAGCCGAGCTGTCAACCTGGATTGTCACATTGGTCATTAAAGTGATTGGCCCGGTGAGGAACGTTCCACTTGTAAATTCAACAGTTCCGCCGCCTGCGTTGTAGCAACTGTCAATCGCGGATTGAATCGCCGCGGTATTATCCGTCTTGCCATCGCCGATAAAATTGCCCGTTGTAAAAGCATCACTCCGTGCAAAGGAAGCAAAATTCAAAAGAAAAATCAAAAAAAAGATTCGTTTCACCTTTAACATTTCATTTTTGTCGTTTGAAAGATAGTCGGTCCGTAATTACCTCTGAGAATCATCTCCGCCTTTAATAAGGCTCCCGTTGATATAGACATTTTGGAGCTTCACACTATCGGCCTCTATAATGCTGTTGCCTTTTAAGACTCCGTTAAACCTGCAATCCTTAACAACAATTCCTGTTATTCTAGATTCAGTGAGACCATCCAGATATAATCCATATTCGCTCTTCCGGCTCGTGACATTTTCGACAAGGATGTTTCTCATCGCGGGGAAATAATTGTATCCTTTCGCCTCGGGCGGATCGTAATTCATCGTCACCCTGATGATTGCTCCTTTAACCTCCCCGATTTTCAAGTTCCTTACGTAAACATCTTTTATTATTCCGCCTCTTTTTGCGTTTGATTTTAATCGAATCCCCTGGTCAAGATTCGGACTATCAAATGTGCAGCCTTCGACGAAAACATCTGAACAGCCGCCGCTGATTTCGCTTCCAATCGAAACGGCTCCGTGCCCATCTTTCATGGCACAGTCGCGAATAATAATATTCTCTGCAGGAACGTTTACCCGCCTGCCGTCCTCATTTCTTCCTGATTTAATGGCAATACAATCGTCTCCGTCGTTGAACACACAGTTTTCAATGAGCACATCTGAACATGACTCAGGATCGCAGCCGTCTGTGTTGGGGCCATTGCTGTCGGTTTTGACATCGTCTACCGTCACATTCTTGCACAATGTCGGATGAAGGAACCAAAATGGAGCGTTCTCTAAAGTTATCCCCTGCACCAGCACGTTCTCACAATTGTAAAACTCGACGAATGTCGGCCTGAGATAGTGCCCGTCGCCGAATATTCTGTCTTTCACGGGAACATTTTCATCGCCCATTTTCATCAGGAGAGGGCGGCATGTGTCGTCAGACTGGCTCGGCGTTCCATTTTTCCATCCAAACTCCGCCATGCCTTTCCACGGCCACCAATGTCCATTATCAGCCCGGCCATCTAATATCCCTTTCCCGGTGACGGCAATATTCTTTTTGCCATAGGCATAGATGAGCGGCGAGTAATTCATCAGCTCTACGCCTTCCCAACGAGTATAAACAACCGGCAAATAATCACTCGGATCAGTGCTGAACCTGACAATGGCATTTTTCGATACGTAAAGATTGACATTGTTCTCAAGATGGATCGCTCCCGTCATAAAAATCCCCTTCGGCACGACTACGCGGCCACCACCTGATTTGCCGCAAGCCTCGATTGCCTTCTTAAAGGCTTCGGTGCAAAGGGTCTTCCCACCGGCGACCGCGCCATAATCAGTTATTACAAAATCCCGATCGGGAAAAGTCGGCGGAATAATCTGTTTAAGAATTCCGGGAATCCTGTCCCATCCGGCTGCTTCTTCAACTGCCTTGCCGTCATTGATATTAGAACTGGCAGAATCTACGCATAGCACGACAAGAGACAAAAACGTAAGTGTCGGAACTAAGGGGTGGCGGTTCATCTTTTCAGAAATTCTCTTGAACACAGGAAACATTCTAACCTTCTAAAGAAACCATCGATGGATGACTATTGTTGGACAACAGCTTTACTATCCGCGTCGGCACCATATTTTACAGGAGTCTTCGCAGAGGAAATATCGGTGTCAACAAGCTTTATGTTTGAAGAATTTTTCCCGCCAACATAGAGAAAGACATCCGTGCCTTTTGGACAAACGCCTTTGTCTATTACGAAATCTTTGCTTTCGGAAAGGGAAAAAACCTCCCCCTTTTTGGCAACGATCCGATCATTCTTCAGTGTAAATCCCGAAGCGAAGTTTGATTCGAAGCCTTTGTCGGCAGCCAAGTACGAATTTGAAATTGTGATATCATGGATGGGCATTTCCGGCAGACCCGCAACATGGACGGCCTGTTTTGCGCCGTCGCAATAAACGCTGTCGATATAAAAATCCTGGAAGATCGGCGTTTTATCATCAACGGCCTGCGCGCTGAAACTTTCAGGTGCGGTTCCCTCACCAGGGCCGTTCCCTTCATAGTAGGTATCGAACAGGATCGCTTCGTCCACGATATCCTTCATGTAAATATCGCTGACAAAAATATTCTTGACTAGTCCGCCCCTTCCTCTTGCACTCTTGAACCTCAAGCCGATATCGGTGCCGATGTAATCACAATTCTTAACGCAGATGTTTTGCATTCCGCCATCTGCGTTACTTCCAATCACAAAGCCGCCGTGGGCATGATAGACGATGCAATCGGCTATCATGACATTTTTTAAAGTCGGCTCGCCGGAAGCCTTATCCGGACTCGATTTCATGCAGATACCGTCATCACCCGCGGTCACAATACATTTATATATAAGAACGTTCCTGGATGAGCTTATATCGATACCATCCCCGTTTTGAGCCCAATATTCGTTATTGATCTTCACATTTCTGATAACAACATCCTCACACCGATTCGGGTAAAGCGCGTACATTGGTGAGTCCTCAAAAGTCGGTCCGTCCAATAAGACTTTCTTGCAGTCGACAAACAGAACGAGAATCGGCCGCATGAAATCTCTTGCCGGCAGAAAATCTTGCTCAGTCAGTTCGCTCTTGTTTTTTGTACCTTTGAGATTTTTAAGATACTGTTCGCCGTTCGCAGCTTCCTGGGACGGCCACCACATAGATCCATCCTGAGCGACAACCCCGCCTGACTTCAAAAGCTTTTTCCAAAGCGTGGGCGAAGCTTTGTCCTTCTTTACCGGTCGCCACGTGACACCATTGCCGTCTATCAGACCCGGGCCGGTGATAGCCACGTTTTGAAGACCGACTCCGAGAATTGGAGATTCGACTCCCCATCCTCGTCCCGGAACGTTCATGACCGGATAATCCTGATGATCACGGCTGAACTCAACTAGCGCGCCTCTATTAAGATGTAAATTTACATTGCTCTTCATCTGGAAAGGGCCGGTCATCCACAGTCCCGCCGGTATCACGACCGTCCCACCTCCTGCCATGGAGCACGCGTCGATTGTTTTCTGAAAGGCCGTCGTGTTGATCGAGCGTCCGTCACCGACAGCGCCATTATCTATCACGTTGAATGTTCTATTCGGAAATTCCGGCAATTGAATTGGCGGCATCTCAAAAGGGAGATTCGACGTATATTCTTTTACCTCGTCATTTACCGAAGGCTTCAATTTAGAGATCTCTTGAGCCCACACGCCGGACGCGACAACCACACTCGCAACCAAAGCGATAAAGACAAAAATCCAACGGCTTGTGAACCCATGAGAAGGCATCAAGCCGTTGACTTTGCGACCTTCGAGACAACTATCAAAGCGAAATGTTCTTATGACGCGAAACAAGACTTCTCCAATTCTTAATGGCGAAACCTTGCGAGGGTATCGAAACGCCGGCCTTATTACCTTCGCAAGGTCGCTTTGTTTACTTTAACATCAACATCTTGCCGACAATTACTTGATTACCAATATTCAACCTTGAGAAATAAACTCCGCTGGCAAGCCGGGAGCCATCAAAAAGTCTGTCATAGTAACCAGCCGTCAAGTTCTGGTCAACCAAGGTTAAAACCTTTTGGCCCAGGTCATCATAAATCGTCAATGTCACATGCGCATTCTTCGGGACAGCAATTCGTATGACAGTCGAAGGATTAAAGGGATTCGGGTAATTTCCGATGGCCATTTTGGTCGGGACACCGGGAAGTTCTTTATTCACAGACGTAAGTGTTCCATAACCGATACCATAAATGCCATAAGAAGAAACACCCGACTCGGTCAGCCATTTGCCGCTAATCGTCGAAGAGTGGCTGGACGTGAGATTAAGTCCGATCCATGGTACTGAAAGAGAAGGCTTCCCGATTATTGTGACTGGTGAATTAACCGCCGCTGCCTCCGGGGAATAGAGAGAAAGAGCAAAGAGGCCTCCCGGTATTCCGCTCGAAGAAACTTTCCAATATCCACCATTCCAATAACTGGAAATTCCGGATGGCAGGCCGGATGACGTTGGATCGGAGGGAGAGAATGACGCCGTAAGATTTGTCGCTGCTGTCGGAGCCGTCGTGTAATTTATGGTGAGGCCACGATAGCCGCTCGCAGTGCCAATCGGAAATAGATAAGCACCGGTTGTCGTTCCCTGAGCACGAGTCAAACTATCGCCGACGATGTAAGACACAGTGTCACCGACGACTGCATTGGCTTTGTTATTGCTGACAAAAATTGAATTTGAATTTAGTTTGAGTTTTCCACCGCTATTAAGTGTCAAAGTTCCTGTTACTGTGTCGCTCGAAGCCAGGGTCACACCCGCAGTGTCGCTCACAGTCAGGCTGCTTACTGTTGATGGGAAAGCATTGCCGGCAACCTGCGCTGCCGTGCCATTATACACATAACTTGCAGTCGAAGGAACCGTTTTCGCGCCCGAGACCTGAATGCTCCCCGTTGTTGTGTCGATTCCGTTGACATTCGCAGTACCCAACGTTGCACCCGGTTTCAGAATAAAATTCTGCAATCCCTTCAGGGTGTCTAATGAACCAAAGAAGAGTTTTCCGAAAACTACAAACGTTCCATTTCCGCTTGGTGCGCTGGGGCAGTTAGAATTCCACGACTTGCTGCCCGTGAATTGAACGGTCGATTTGGCACCGACGGTATCACAAAGGGTAATCAGGTGGGTTGTAGAAGAAAATGAGACCGCCTTTCCCACAGAAACTGTTTGAGTTTTGCTTCCGACGAAATTTATTGAAAATGTTTCTCCATTGGCGTTCGTCGCATAAACCACACTCGTGTCAAGCGTAAGATTACCGCCTATATTGATCTCGCCGGTATTAGCATTATTATTGCTCGTGCTGTTGCTCGCCTGCAGCTTTGCCCCGTTAACCACGGTTAAGTTTCCGCCAATGTTGAACTCAGCAAAGTTCGAAATATTTCCCCCATCGTCACTGGAGAAAGGACCAAACCTTGCTGCTCCGGACGCGGTTGAATAATCTCCGACGGATACATTGCCGTCGACATTCCACACGCAGCTCATCGCGGTTCTGCTGTTATTATTATTGCCGTCGACTGCCGACCAAAGCCCCGTAATAAGATAGACGTTTCCATGAACATGGTGCGTCAAACTTGCTGTGCCAATACTATCCACGGTAGATCCGGTTATTCCGCGAAATGCGCTCGATGTGCTGCCGTAGTTAATTGTCAGGTCGCCCTGGATGTTCAGATTCGCGCTGCAAGTCACGCCGCTTTTTAAAATGTAAACGCTGCCGAATGTGGAATCCGCAGTTTGAGTGCCGAGGTTACTCGGTCCGCTCGCCATCAATACAAAATTACTAGCCGGATCGATTGTATAAGAAGTCGCATTACTTGGCCATGCTTTCATCGAGTAGTTGTCATAGAACCAGGCGTTTGCTCCGATCGCAAAATCCCCGGTCATAGTAAGTGAACCCGTGTTGACGACTAACTTTGCTCCAGGTTGGATAGTGAGACTGCGACAACTGACGGCTGCGGTGGTATAAACCGAATCACCGGTCACTATGGTGACATCATTCGATGAAGTCGGGGCAGTGCCTCCCGTCCATGTTGAACCAGTGTTCCATGCACCGCCGCCCGTGTTGCTGCCGCTGCTGCTTATAGCCTGGGCCCTGGCAGAGCCTGTGCCAACAAGAAATGCAGCTGCCAGCATCAGAACTAACAGCTGCGAGAAGATGAAGCCCTTCTTTATTCCGCCCCCCCTTATGTCAATATGTTTTACTCTTCTTTTCATCACTATTCTTCCTTTTTATTGGTCATAAAACGAGCTGCGGCTCACTATAAGAGTGAGTCGCAGTCAGCAAACTCTCATTTCTTTAGAGAGTGAGTGTCGATGATCTATTTTATCAACAACAGTTTCGTAATCACAACTGAGTTCTTGACACTACCGGTAACACTCAATCTTGCAAAATACATCCCGCTTGGCAACGCCGACGCATTGAACGATGTTTCGAATATTCCGGCGTCCATATCTCTATTAACAAGAGTGGTTACCATCTGCCCGATTGAGTTATAAATAGTAAGCACAACCCTGCCGCCTTCCGGCAATGCGTATTGGAGCGTTGCCGTCGGGTTGAAAGGATTTGGATAGCTTCCCAACTCAAGGGTTTTCGGAAGTACAAGCTGTGCAATCTTTATCGGATCAGAGAATTTATTATTCCCATTGATGTCAAGCTGGTTGAGTCTGTACTCGTATGTCCCGTACAATGCCGTGCGGTCAACAAACGAATAATTAGTTGTCGTCACGCTGTTGAGTGATCCTTTGACGTGCCCAATCTTTGTGAATTCGGACACGTTTCCGCTAGCATCGACCGTTGCTCTCTGAACATCCCATCCGGAATTGTTCAGCTCTGATGCCATCGTCCAATGAAGCGTTATGCCGCTGCTGGCACTTGATGTACCGGTAAAGGAGGTCATCTCGACGGGAAGCGGATTATCGACTCCTGCGGTAGTGCTACCTAATGCAAATACTGTATTTGTCATTAGATCCGTAAATGCTACTGTGGATGTTATAGTACCCGTTTGAGATGATCCCATCGGAGAAGAGGAATTGGAAGGACCGAGGTCGACCCACGTTCCTGCACTTGTTGGACCTTGTACAACTCTGGTCGCTCCCGGATCCCATACCTTATCATCGACGCCTTGTATACCATAGTTGAGAGTGACTGCACCGGCAGTGAATGCCGAACCGCCCGAAGCTTCGACAATGTCATAATACTCCACTGATGAGACATGGTTCAAATCAGTCGAGAGAACAGAATTCAATGCATTCGCATTGCCAAGAACCATCTCGGCTGTATAAGTGGATGCCGTAGTTGCAGTTTGACTTAGTTTCAGTGTAACCGGCCTGTACGCACCGTTCTTCCCTACGGGAAGCGTATACGTCTTCGTACTTGCAGAGGCAATCATGAATCCCATCGGTCCACTGACATAAGCTGTTGAGCTACCGCCGACAATTGGATTGTCATTCGAGACCTGCAGAGATCCTGAACCGTTTAAGTACCCCACTATAAAAGGATTTGTTGAAGAAGAGCTTATGATACCATTTAAGAGTAAGCTATAACAGTGTATTGGTGTGTTACACAGCAACGTGGAACCTGCATTGACTGCCAAGTTGAATTTGGTGCTGTTAAACGTAACGTTTGTGAATGAAGCGCTTTGAGTACCGGATTTCGTAAAGACAAACTTACCTTGTTTCGACGTCGTATCAGAATTCTGAGTGTAGCAGTTGGACATCGCTAAGTCTCCGTATAGATTCCATGTAGCACTCCCCGGATTATTTGCGATGTTTGTATTTCCAATTGAGCCTCTGGAAATGGAAAAATTCGTCAAACTCGCATTTGCTGGATCACCCGTGACAACCACATTCCCGTACACATTCACAGAATCATCAACAAAAGCGTTACTTGAGCCCGATGCTGTTACGGTCACCGTAACACCAGAGGTAGTGCCGTCTATGACCAGATTGCCCATGATTTTCGTCAGCGCACTGTGATGTTGGGTTTGAGTTCCTGCAGTCGGCGCTTCTAATTGCCATCTGCCACTGCCTGTATTGTAAACCGATACATTACCATATATTGTGGTAGGTGTCCAGGTTCCAACACCAACAGTATCACTGCCCCCCCACCCGAAATTGTAGCTTCCACTCCAACCGGATGAATTCACTGTGAAATTATAAAATCCTTGATTTGCATTAGAAGGTACGGTGCTTGTTACACCGGTAATCAGACATGTTGAACCAGTACCCCATGTGGCTGTCGGTATGCCGCTTCCATTTCCACCATTTCTTGCATAATTAAAAGTGCCGTTAATAGTCACATTGCCGCCAGTGTTAACAACAATTCCTCTTTCGGTGCCCGCGGGCGCAGGTAGAGTAAACGTGACACCTGAATTAACAACAAGCGTCCCGGCCACAAATACCGAGTCAACTGAGACATCTGCTGCCATAGTGATGGTGTTTCCAGATAGAATTGTAATCACGTGCCCCGTCCCCGATGGTACACTTGCGACTGGCGTAACCCATGCAGAGCCGTTCCAACTCGCCCAAGTATTCACATCATTCCAGTTTCCCGACTGAGCAGTTTGAAAGTCTCCTGTAGTTTGTGCCGACGCCTGGCCAATCAATAGCATTAGGCCCGCGGCGATGGCACTGAAAAGCATTAGCCTTGTTTTCATTTTGCCTCCAAGTTTTTAGTTTTGAAAAATCTTTTCAACGTTTATTGACCACTCTCACTGAAATTTACTTCACGCTCGTGAACGCTTGCCAACGTACCTTCGATCTTCCCATCGTTTACAATCTGTAAACCCTCAAGGTCAGCTTTTGAGAACTCCTTCTCGGAATCGAGCCTCAAGGTATTTGTTCCAGCGCCGGAATCATATCTCAACTCAGTTCCATTCTTCGATCTCACGACAGGAACGCCGATAACCGTGACAGGCTCGGAGAAGTACAGGAGCGCAAAGGTATCATGGACCGTACTTTTCACGACCTTCGGGCCGACGTTCGACTCCGGGTCCCATTTATTCTCGAATGTCCAGGAGGGAGTCACCTCTTCTGCGGAAGGGCTCCCTTCCGCCATTTTAAGATTATCGGCAAACCACGAAAAATCTCCGCCGTCCCTGTGGCAGTTATGAAAATAATCTCTCTCACCCCAATTAAACGCTCTGCTTTGATTCGCAACGGAGTCCTTGTAGATAACTCGATATATCGGAGTGTCAGCCATGTTCGCAGAAAAGGAACAGTTCATAAGATAAAATTGCGCTTCCAGGTGATGGCGACCCAGGACGAATCCTTTGACTCCATCGAAGGAACAATTGTTCAGCACAAACTTTTGATCTTCATTGAAACTTCCCGCGTGCCAGATTGATGCGCTTCCTTCTTTTTCCTCATAGAATTTTGAGCCCTTCACGTAGCACCATCCACGCGGACATACAAAATCAACCGAACCACTGATGCTGCAATCAGCCATGTAGTACATGCCTGTCTTGTAATCCCACGGCGAAACCGTATCGGCTCCTTTGCTAAACAGATTGCAATCGACGATAATTGTTCTTGTACCATCATCATAAACCGCGAATGCGTGAGGGCCAATCTCGGGCTGCGTGTTCCTCACCGTAAGATTCCAGAGTACAACATCGTCACCGTGAATGTTCACGACTGCCGGACCAATCAGATCCTTGTGAGCAATCCAATCTGTCCTTAATTGAGGATACTCGATAATCGTACCGTCCTTACTTTCGCCTTCAAGGGTAACGTAATCCTGATCGACTCTGACTTTTTCATGATAGACGCCGCTTTTAACGAATACAATCACCCGTTCGTAGTTAAACGCCAGCAGGGTATCAAGAGCGGCAGTGATGGTCTCGAAGTCTCCGCTGCCGTCTTTGGCAACCACGATGTAATGCGGATTAAAGGGAAATGCGGTCCCGGCAGAAACGAGTAGGAGAAGAATGAAAACTTTTCCTGTTTTGCACCGTTCATTCAACTGGATTAAGAAATCAGAAAACATTAGAAGTAGCCGAGACCGCATTCCTTTTTTGTGTTTAGGGAGAAGCAAACCTGTTTTTCTCCGTTACCATGTTAAAAACACCGCTAAACCGAAACGATCGACCATCACAAACATCAAGAATTACCGCGTTTTCGTTCACTTCAACGCTAACTTAACCGATAACTATGATGACCAAGAAGTTTACAATGGTCATTCTTAAATGTCAAGTCCTTTCTTAAAGGATTCTAACTCTCAATACCGGCGAGAATCGGATTATGAAGGGTTCGGATTCCTCAGAGTGCAAATATCTGTTTCCCGCATCCCTATTGCGATACTTACAACTTCATGATGAATTGTTATCATTCCGGTCATATTCCTGTCGTTGGTACTGCTATTAGATCTGCTAACTATCAACCAAATTGCCTTTGTGCTATTTCTAACTGACAGCAGCTTAGTCAACGCCTCTTTTCTTCACGCATGTTTCCCGCAAGACCAGCTGAGTGGGAATTTCTATTCGTTTCGGTTTATAGTTTTCATATTCACGTATATGTTCCAACATTAGTTCGACAGCTGTTTTACCGAGAGCGTCGGTCGGCTGATTTACGTAAGAAAGCTCCGGTTTGATGAACCGGCTCACGCTGCTGTTTCCGAAGCAGATAACATCAACATCGTCCGGGATTTTCAGCCCCACTTCAGCAACTGCCGTATAGACTCCCAATGCGACGGGATAAGTGACCGCGAAAACGAACTCCGGCACGTTGCCGCTTTGATAAAACTTCATGAAACCATTATAACCATCATCTTCTCCGAAGCCGCCATGAATAACCCAGTCCGGGTTGACCGGCAAACCATATTGCTTCATCGCTTCGACGTATCCGGCATACCTGTACTTGCCAATGTTTATTTCTTTATAGCCCCCGAGATGAGCAATTTTCCTGTATCCATTTTTTATTGCATGCTCCACAGCATTAAAAGCGCCTTCTTTATCATTAACGGTTACCTGGCTGGTTCCTTTCATCTCAAGAATTCTGTCCATGAAAACCAGAGGAACGCCTCGACTAAGAACCTTGTTAAATATTGCCTTGTCCTTGGTCTCTTGAGTTATTGAAACTATTATCCCGTCGACCCTCATTGCAAGGAGCGTATCAATATGCTTTTTCTCCCGCGCGGAATCTTCCTGGGAAACGGTCAACGCAATATCGTAGTTGTTGTAAAAAGCCGTGTCATAAATTGCTTCGATCACAGAACTGAAAAAGAAATGCGCAATCTTAGGAACAACGACACCGATAGTATTTGATCTGCGCGATGAAAGATTCCTTGCGGCAAAATTCGGGGTGTACCCCAGCTCCTCCGCAATCTTTTTCACCTGCTTGGTAGTCTCTCGTGAAATATCGGGATGGCCTCTCAGCGCTTTCGAAACGGTGACCTTCGAAACATTCAGCCGTTTGGCTATATCATGGAGGGTGATATTTCCTTTTTGCGGCGATTTCAACCTTGATTTCATTATTATCCCTGTAACTTTCCCGTTTACTTTACAATAAAGATAGCGGTTTTAAGACGAGAAAACCATATATCAACAAAAGCCATCACGCGTTACAATTTATATGCGCGCTTTGCAAGGTCGTGGGCAAGATCTCTCACCATTTTTTCTGCCTCTTTCAAATCAATAATATGACGCGCGACCATGCCTGCCAGGAAGTTTGAATCCATCCGACGGGCCAGGTCATGCCTTGCAGGGATCGACATAAATGCGCGCGTGTCATCTGTAAACCCGACAGTGTTATAAATGCCTGCAGTCTCGGTCACACTTTGACGGTATCTCATCATCCCCTGGACGCTATCGTGGAACCACCACGGTGCACCTAATCTCAGTGCCGGGTAATGACCTGCAAGCGGCGCAAGTTCCCGCGAGTAAGTCGTCTCATCGAGGGTGAAAAGGACAACGGTGAGTCGGGGATTATTTCCGAACTCGTTCAAGAACTCACGCATGTCCCGAGTATATTCAGTGCGGAGCGGAATGTCTCCGCCTTTATCGGCTCCGAATCTATTGAAGATTTTAGTATTATGATCCCGCAGAGCGCCCGGATGGATTTGCATGACGAGACCATCCTCAACGCTCATCCGTGCCATCTCCATCAACATATTTGCCGTGAAAGCGCCGGCATCCTTTTCGGTCGCCTCTCCTTTTAAAGCTCGCTGGAAAATTGCGTCGGCTTCTCCTTCCGAAAGCCTATGAGCAAATGGGCTTTCGATGCCCTGGTCGGTCGATACTGCACCGTAGGATTTGAAAAACTCTCGCCGACTTTCTAAAACCTTCACAAAGCTTTTATAATTTTGTATCTCGATACCGGATACTTTTTCGAGGGAGGCGATTTCTTTCATCCAATTGGCCGAGAGAATATTTACCGCCGCATCCGGACGGAAACAGGGAATAACTCTTCCCTTCCATCCCGATTCTTTCAATCTCTTATGATAAATCAAATTGTCGGACGCGGCATCGGTAGTCGTGAGAACTTCGATATTAAATTTCTCGAACAAAGTCCTGGGAAGAAAAGTCTTTGTCCGCAATTTCTTCTGAATGGAGCCATAAATCTTCATGGCGTTTTGAGGATTCAGTTTCTCCTGGATGCCGAACACATTGGCAAAAGTATAATCGAGCCAAATCCTACTCGGCGTTCCGGCGAACAAATAATAATTGTCAGCGAATATTTGCCAGATCTTCTCATGGTTCTTCTCCACTTCTGTTCCATCGATCGTCGGAATTCCGAGCGACTCTAAAGAAATTCCCTGCGAGTAAAGCATACGAAAGAGATAGTGGTCCGGAATAAGTATCAGCTCTGTTGGATCCAAAAAAGGCTCGTTTTCAGAAAGCAGCCTGGGAGAGACATGACCATGAGGGCTGATCAGCGGCAAGTCCTTGACGCTTTTGTAGAGTTCAAACGCGATTTTTTTGATTTGTGGATCGGGATCAAAGAACCGGTAATTATTCAGCTTTGTGGTTTTCTTTGCCTTGGTAGTCTTCATTGTAGTGATCATCTTTTTCTAGTTAACATTTAGTTGAAGCGTTTCCAGATTCAAAAGAAACTGCACGAATGAGGTTTGTACACCTTCCTGTTTTCAAAACCAAAGGGAAGTTTTAACAACAATGATATATTGCCCTAAAGGGAATAATGAGAACTCGAGGCTGAAGCTTTTAGAATATTTCATCGAAATCAAAAAGCGGCTTCAACAGAAAATCTGTTTACATTCGAGAACACATCCATCTTAGAGAATGAATAATTTACCTCCCATGTCGTTCCGGCAACGGTGGAATTGAATCCCACGCCGGCCGACCAGGATTGTATATCGCGATTTGTTTGGTAACCACCGCGGAGGGCAAGTATACCCAATATCTTATATTCCACCCCCATATCGACTCTTTCAGAATAATTATTCGGGTGTAAGAAATCCACCGCAAGAGTAAGCGAAGTTCCCTTATCATGATTTTCATCGACAAAATCGATAAGATCGAGTGCACCTCCCATCGTAAAGGTCAACGGCAACTGCTCCGCATATACCTCCCGAGTGATATCCGAAGAGAAATTTCGGATTGCCATACCGAACCTAAAATCCTTGAAGAGCGTGTTGTATTTCACACCGATGTCAAAGGCTAATTTTGTCGCGTCGTTCTTAGTGGAAGTTCCATCAATAAAATTGTTACCACCAAGATTTTGTCCAACATACCTGACGTTTCCACCAACCATGAACGCGTCGCTGATCGCTTTCGCATAACTTAATCCAAAAGAATAAGCCCCGACGTTTTGAAGCGCGCCATTGTCAACGTACCCCTTCTGCAGGTCAAGGCTCGTTCCGAGGATCGTTCCATAATCAACGGATAGCACATTTATGCCCATTACTCCATAGTTTCCAATCTTCCAAGAAAATGCCCCAGCATAGTAATTGATGTCGGCGATCCATTGTGTAAAGTTTACAGCGGCACTAAAGGTATTGTTCATCTCCGCCATTCCCGCGGGATTGTAAAACATCGCATCGGCGCCAGTCCCGAATGCTGAATAAGCTTCCCCCATTGCGCTCGCTTTAGGTGAAACACTCACCGACAAAAAATCCATAGTACTCTGCGCCAGCTTGTTCAAATCATCCTGAGCGTTTGCGCTTGTTATGGTCGTCGCTGATATCACCAGTGCCAACGCGAGAGATTTTCTTGAGACCATTTGTTGTACTCCCTTCGATCTACCTGACTACTATAAATTTTTGGTAAGATGTTTCACCATCAGGCTTTTGAAATACAGCGATATAAACACCGCTGTAAATCACCTGCTGGCTTGATGTCAGCATGTTCCATACTTCTGTACCAGCCTGAGCTTGTGCCTGGCTATGAACTATCGTTTGCACAAGGTCACCATTTTCGGTGAAAATCTTTATCGTGCAGACCGATGGCAGATTGAAAAAGGCAATGCCACGCTGGTCCGTCCAACCTTCAACTTTAAGCATCGGGTCTTTGATATTGTAAGGATTCGGCGCAATTCTAATTTGTGAAAGTTCATCCTGCGCCGGACCAGGACGATTTATTGCATAAATGTTTGGATACAGCGCTCGACCGCTATAGACAATTTTTCCCCGGGTGGTAGGGTCGGCATTAGGGTCGTAATTTCCGATTCTGACTTTCGATTGGACGTAATAGTATGCTTGTGAAAGATACATCGCAGTAGAGTCCGCAAAAATATGAGTTGCCGCAATATCGGTTGAATCCGAATCATAAACCGGAATATATGCAACAGTGTCATAGTTTGAAATTCTCCGCATGACTCTGTAGCCGGCAAAATTTGGCAGACTCTCTGCCTGAGGGTCAGACCAACTTATCTGAACTGCGTGGCTCGTATAACTGACACTAACTGTCTGCGGTGGAGGAGGTGATTGAGGAATCATATAGCCATGATCAAAGTTCCATCTCGCTCTCCACGCACTTAACATGACGGAGTCTATGCCGGTGCTGATCCATCGATCTTTTCGTTTGTCCATCTCCGTTGCGGCAGTCGGAAATTGAAAATTCGGAGGAAACCATCCTATGTTTGGATCGGGTATGTTCGGCGGATCCTGAAGTGTACCATGAAGCCATTCTTCTCCAACCACCTGCCCCATACTGTAGCCGATACCGGCAAACCCGCTGGCGATGACAATATGGATCCTCTGTCCTGGATAGAACATATATGGACCGAAACTACAAGTTTTGTAGGAAATCCCCTCGCGTTGCGATGCAACATAATTAAGGAAATTGGAATTCCCGATTTCGTCAGTGTTCATGCCGTGGTGAGTACCGGGGATTTCTCCCGACATAGGATAAGTGTCAGAAAACGTACCTCTGACTGCATAAAAATTCTTGTTTCCATATTGATCATCAGCGGAATTATATGGTATTACAGCTGAAACACCAGCATAAGTTACTTTTGGTTGCAAAGGATCATCAACATCACTTGCAGGATTTGCGCTGTCGTAGGGCGGCGATGCATGAAGAATTGCATAGTATGCCATGTTTGGTGCGATCAACCTCCCGTTTGCGGAACCGACAGGTGCTCCCATGTTATCGCCCGGCAGCGTAGGATTTGCCGCACTGTACTCATAGAAAACCCGCATTGAATCGCCGGGTCTTCCGCCATAATAGTGTTGCCAGCACATAGTGGGATCATACGCTTCATTTGTTAACGGTGCAGGGTTTGTCCCATTTGAAAAATATGTGTTCGCACCGGATTCCTGTAAATTTATGTACAGGCTGTCAAGAGTGTCTGAAGTGACGTTTGTAAAAATTAGATCCGCAATGACATAATCATTGTTGTAAGTTTGCGTCCAGACAAGGACTTTTCGATCAACTGTCACGCCGAAAACTGTTGAATCGACAACCTCGGCAATCTCATCCGCTGTAGTATTCTGAAATCCCAAGTACGATGGATTATATGTACCGAAGAGTGGTACCTTTGTTGGCGAACCGTTTATTGTTTCTGATGGGAAATTATACCTCAAGAAATTAGTGATGGAATCAATGACCCAGCCGTTGCTCATGTAAGTATTTGTGAAACCATATACTGCAGGAATCTCTAAAGTATCTTGTCTGTTAGGATTTGGCCAGCTTGCGCAAGCCAAAATAATTCCTCCTCCTGTATAAGCCTGGCTATACTGAGCTCTGTCAGCCATGATCCCGTAATCGTTAGGAAAAAATGTGCTTCGTGGATCAAAGTTCATCACAGCACCATTCGCGGGCATCCCAAGCCAAAGGTGACCGAGCCTGATGGTGGTCGTCTGTGGATTCCATTGTTTCTGAGGCTGAGCCAACACAATGCCATCGGAACATATCAGTGTTAGTGATATGAGCAAAATGAATTTGTTGTTAATCATGATAGTGTTTCTTTCTCGAAAAATTTTTCTTTGTTCCCTTGCCTTAGGAACCTCACTTACCTTCACATATTAATAAGATGCCTAGCTGATGTTTAAAAAACTATTTTTATCCCGAACCAAATATCTCTCGGCTGACCATATAGGAACAAGTCGGCGTAAGCTGGGTTATGTATGTACGGTTTACTAGGCGAATTCATGTCACCGACCTCATCATTCCCAGGAATGTACCACCCGGGATTTTCAAGGCGCAGATTATCAAAAAGGGGAGAATTGTATATGGGCAGATGTAATGTTGCCAAATAAGCTGCTTCATCGCTTGCACTGGAAAATGCGTAAGGCGGAGTTGAATTTGCAATTGCACCAGTACCACCATAAGCTTGCTGGTTATACAAAGAAGTCTCCTCACCTAACAAGTTTATTTTTATGTTAAACACATTTGTTATATCAACAAAAAAAGATGCTGATAGTCCGCCGATTTTAAATTGCTTGTCAAGTCTCGCATCTATCCTGAAAGTTCCAGGCCATTGCAGCCAAATATTGTCTAGCTGAGGATCCGATGCGTTCGGAAACAATTGAAAATAAGATCCGGCCTTCCAGGCGCCGAAAACGCTTAATGTCCAATTGCCAAGCAGATCTAGCCCTTCCGGCTGCGGACCCCAATTGGCGGGTGACCTGAAAATCAAGTCTGCGTTTACACTAGGTGCAGCAAAAGTAGGCTGCTCATTAGCCTGGTACAGATTCGATTGATCCGTGGTAGGGATCTGATTTATGTCCTGAACTCCAGTAAGACCCGTTTTTCTGAGCTCATAATTAAAATTTATCCAACCATTTATCCATGAATTGTCGCGTTTGGATAATTCCACTTCGACACCCTGTATGTCCTGATATTGATTGTTAAGGTAGCTATTATATGTAATTCCATTAGTGGCTGCGTTGTAGGTCACTTCTCCAGGTTTTCCTGTGACATCTTTGTAATAACCGGACACATGAAGGATTACACCCCCAAATGGGTTATACTCTACTCCCATTTCATACTGAATTGTTCGCGGAGGTGCCATGTTCGGATTGGACATGGTGTACAAACCTTGTTTTGTGTATCGATATTGATATTCGTACATCGAATAATACGGCGGACTAGATCGAAAATGACCATAATTAAAATAGAACTTGGAATTTTCTGTTATCGGAAACGAAAGACCTATGCGAGGACTGATGGCAAAAAAGTTTTTTATCGGTTGCAGGAACCCCGGATTAGAATCGTTATAAACTTCCCAATCATGCCAGATTTGCGATTGCCCTGTCGCTAAATATCTATACAGACCTGTTGTATCTTGGGGGAGAAATACCGTGGAGTAAGCAAATGCGCTGTCATTGCTTGGCCAAAGTCCTCCTCCCCCGTAATAGTAATCAAGACGAACTCCCAGATTGGCAACTATCCCTTCATAGTTTATCTGATCCTGTAAATAAAGACCAGTTTGACTTGGTTTTTCATGGTAGTTGAACTCGTAAGTATTGTATGCGTTGTTGTTCCACGTTTCATAAAAGTTATGATCTAAATCGAACAGATTATATTCGATGCCAGTCTTTAAAAAGTTGTGCTCGCCAATCTGAGAAGAGAAATCTCCTTTCGCCTGATATTGGTAAGTTTTTGAATTGTCGTGAAGGTCGCCTTCCTTGCTTCTAAATCTCATTATTGAAATTCCGGGTGGGTCATCATAGGACGCAAATGTAGATGTATCGATCGGAGAATATACCTTATGATTAGGAGCAAACTGCAATTTCCCATATGGCGATTCGTCTAGATTAAACGGACCAATTTCTGTGATCAGCGAGGTGTTCCTGTTATCGCCAGTCGGAGAATGATCCAAAATTCCTGTTCCTCCCATCGTAATTTGGTAATATGTGGTTGGGCTTATTAGATGATTAAGTGTTAGCCCGCCTTTCATCTCTGTTTGGTCGAGAATGGGGAAATAGGCCTGGTCATAGAGATAATTATAGCCGTCTCCTACTATACTGGTATTGCTGTAAATCCATTGAGTATTATCTTGCTGCATGAATCCACCCCTATTGGAAACATCGGGTAGGTCACCAGATGGGGGCCGAATCGGACTAACGCCGATTTCTCTTCTCCACAGTCCGTTAAGGGTAAGCGAAATAGCAGCAGACGGGGTTGACTTGATCGACAACAAAGACGTTGAAGTGAAATCGCTGTTTAGAGTAACAGGCTCTATGTAGTTTGTGTTTTTTGTGTTGTTGGAAACATAGAAGGTGGCACCTCCCAAAACTTCTCCTATGAGAGGAACGGGTCCGCCGAAGCCTCCATCAAGATTGTAGTCGCTGCCGCTTTCTTTGTTGGCATGGTTGATAAATGCGCTCCGAGTGGCATTCAACATTGAATCGGCCTGTGTCTTTGTCATACTTCCTAGTATAGTTGGATTTACCGCCATCTGTTTTTCTATGCCGGCATAATCGGGGACAGTCATCGTCATCCACGAAGTTAACAAATACAGCTCAAGCGGAGATGCCTGCTGGTTTAGCGGTTTTCCTCTATTATAAGTCGCGGCAGCCGAGTCCCAACCTTGAACGGTGAGGCCCTGGCTTGTGGTCGTCCCCTGGAAAGCCACAGCCGGATCTAAGTAAGGAGAAAGGATGGAATTGTGCGGATCGTACAACGAGTTCCCGAATCTCCGCATGTGCGACTGATCTCCCGAGGCAGTCAAGGTGCCATGGTATGCGTCAGTGGTTCCAGTCTTCGTTGTAAAGTCCACCAGACCAGATCTGAAATTCCCGTATTCTGCATTGTAACCGCCGGACATAACGGAGACCTGTTCAATTGCACTTAGCGGAAGGCTCGTTTCCGAATTCCCAACTGCCGGATTATCATAGGCAAGCCCATTCACCATGGTACCGACTTCATCGGCACTCCCTCCCCTGATGGTCAAGTAGCCGTTCACATCAACAGAAACACCAGGTAACTTTTCCAGGAACGTGTTAATCTCCCTTACTCCTGACGTGTTAAGGATTTCAGCGCTAGTGGCCACCATCTGTGTTCCTGAAACTTCCTTATGCAGCTCATTCCTCTGAGCTGTAATTACCACCTCTCCGGTTTTTATCTCAGCAGGTTCAAGGGAGATGTCCTCGGTCGAGACCCGCTCGATCGAGACCAGGACATCCTTGACAACGGTTGCAGCGTAACCTATCATGGAAACCCTCAAATCATAGCTTCCCACCGGTACGTTTACTATGAAATAATGCCCGTCAAGATCAGTGACTGCGCCGAGGGACGTCCCAACGAGAAACACATTAACACCCGGCAACACCTCTCCTGTCTTCGCATCTTTCACTGTCCCCTGAATTCTGCTTCTCGATTGAGCATAAGATACCACATTGAAAGATAGGACTATAAGAGTCAATGGCAATACAAACTTCAGGATCCTAATCAGCACCCGCATTCTCATAATTGCTCCTGCAATATTTCAAAGGTACGATGGGATGGAATTATTACTGAATGATTGCTTCGATTTCCTGGAAGCCTGTCTTTCGAACCCGGAAACGGCATCCCTCGGTTTTAAGACAACAAGAAGTATCAAGAATCTTGGCCGGTGGAATTATCACGGCGGGAAAAAACGCAGCCCGACATTTCAACAGGATGTAACAACCAGTCAACTCGAAGCCTTTCCTAAATTACAGAAGTAAACAGTTCACGTTTAAGTAAACGGTTACTTTAACCAAGCACAATTTGTGTAATCTGATCTTGAATGTCAAGGGTTTTCTTTTGTAATAACGAGAGTTATGCGACGGCCTTTAGGGTCATGCAAAAACAGCTTTTGTAATTGACGAAAAGCCTCTAACACAAGAGCACCGATACCGAGGTCGCTAGCCGCAAAGAAGGGATAACCCAAATACACTCGAGGTACAATTGAATGCTTTGGCTTCTTGCTAAACCCCAGCCGAGTTGGCAGAAGATTCCCCCATATTCGATTTGACCTTCCCCATACCAATTACAAATGATAAATAGCGGTGCAACTTCGGCGAGAACATGAAGCTGGGGCGTGGGTCGAAACAATCCTGAATCACGATACATTCATTGATGTTTATCACATAAAAAAAATCACCGGGGTTTTTCGGACGATTTATGAACACTTACAGTTCCAAATAGTGCAAACCACGATGTCAATGTACCATCAAGATGGCAAATGGACGAGACTGGAGGTGTTCCGTTTTCAGGAGTATTTCCTTTAGATTTAGGGTCGCTCGTTCGAGTGACCCACTGCGCACAAAATTCGCAGGTTCTAATAAGTTTGGGCCCCTTTTGGGTACTTTTTTAGTATCGATTCTCATTACAAGATGGCACACCTTTCTAAGCAGATACTTCGAGAAGCAAACTATATTTTGATACGGGGCTACACACTTTGTTACGAGAGTCGAGACTATCGCCATTGCACTGGAACATCTAAAGGTTCCGATAGGATTTCAAACCGAACAACTCCACGGCCAATAGACCATGAAAGAAATACGAATCCCGGTAACGTAGAGTGAACAGATTTTCCGTGATCTTTATTACATCTTTCGATCCAAACACCACCCGATGGTGGTTTAACTGGCCGAGTAACGGCCGCTCTCTTTTGCATTCGATGTAGTATTCCATTTGGGAGGTCGAAATTTCACGATAACCTTTTTTCCTGAATATCGGATTACCTTATCAAAACTTTTTGATACTTCAATGCCTGCTCCATGACCCTTGAAAACTAAAACAATATTAAAGGTGCGGGACATCAGCATTCCGGGGTAATTCCCAGTGACTGCACCAATTGTAAGCTGCTGATTTGAATCGTCCCAGCTAAAATCTATGGTCGAGTAGATTCCCTTTTCATAATCGTAATTATCATTTTCATCTTCATACAGCGAAAAAGTTCCGCTACCTCCGCGATAAATCCGCAGCTCGATAGGATCGGCAGGTTTTTCAGTCGAATACTGTATGAAAGGTCCCATGGGAATTATCGAACCTGCTTTAACGAACAAAGGAATTATATCAATCGGCGCACTCGCTTTAATTTCTTTGCCGCCTTCGATCGTGTCTCCGGTCCAGAAGTCGTACCACTCATGGCCGGACGGCAGATAGACATCGATGCCCTTATCGCGAGTTTCTTTATTCTCTTCTTTCGCAAATATGGGAGGAGTCTTCCAGAACAATCGCATCCTTGCAGCTCCTGTCGAAGCGTTTTCCGTTTCGAGCACAAAGCTATACTCTTTACCGGCTATTAGGTTTACAGGCTCAGTGTATTGTTCAACGCTTGTGTAAACCATCTTCAGCGTGTCACCATCCAGAATAATCCTTTTACGATCGTAACACATTAGTTGGAACTGATGCTTGCCGGTCTCTTTGGGAATTAGTTTCCCTTCCCAAGTAACCGCATAAGTTGAATCGGTAAGATAAGATGGACGCCCTGTGTACCACACGAAATCAATAGCAGAATCGATCTCTGTTTTGCTCAAACGTCTCCGTTCCGGATCCTGATAATATTTTGCGAGCAGCCCAGGTCTGCCATCATCGGTTCTAAAATATTCACTGCCGACGAGCACGCTTTGCTCCGGCGGTTTATGGTACATGTATTCAGTTACCGGGCAAACCATAATTGCCGGTCCAAACATGAATTGACTGCCGATAGAAAGAGTGTTCTTATCGGGTGAAAAATCCATCGGCAACCCGCGCATAATTGTGTAATTATCTTTAGTGACCATCCATGCTAATGAATAGATGTATGGCATTAGCCTGTAGCGCAGGTTGTCTGCCTTCAATATTGACTTAGCAAAGTTGCCCATCTCCCAAATTTCGCGCGGAGTTTCTGAACCATGTGAACGAAAGATGGGACAGAAGGCTCCAAATTGGAACATGCGTGTGTACAGCTCTTCGTAGGCAGGGTCTTTCCCGCCGTTGATGAACGCACCGCCGTAAGCGCCGAGTACGTATCCGCCTATATCAAACGTCCAGTATGGAGTCCCTGACATACAGAAGTTGACGCCAGCAGAAATTTGATCGCGGAAGATTTCCCAGCTTGCGCCGATATCGCCCGACCAGGTTGTTGCTGCATTTCGCTGCTGCCCGGCAAATACAGAACGAGTCAGGATATATGCGCGCTTTTCAGTGGTTAAACGACGCCAATTTTTATACACGGCATCTGTCATAGCCAACGAAAATGGGTTTAAATATCTTGCCCAGGATCCGAGATAGTTGCTGCCCATTTTCTTCAGCTCGTACTCGTCGGATTCTTTTGTCATTGCATTAACGACGTCAGGTTCCGTCGAATCGATCCACCAGCCATCGAGTCCTTTTGAGAAAAGGCCTTTGTCGAGGTATTCACAGTACAAATTGTCGGCAGCCGGATTATAAGCGTCGTAGTATTTGAAGCCCGCCCAACCTATTGGTTTATAAAGATACCCTCGCTTCAACATGTCGGAATAAATTGCCGTGTTCGGGCCGAGAGCTGCCCAGATAGAAATCATAATATGGAAATGCATATCATGAAGATCATTGCACATCCTTTGTGGATCAGGGTACAGAGTTTTATCGAAGAACATTCCACCCCAATTTCCCTGTCCATTCCAGTAATCCCAATCCTGGATGATATTATCGATGGGCATTCTCAAGATGCGATACTTTTCGGCTATGCTTAACACTTCTGCCTGCGTCTTATAATGTTCTTTGCTTTGCCAATATCCGTAAGCCCATTTTCCGTATAACGGAGCGTTACCTGTTAATTCCCTGTACCCGGAAATAACCCTGTCTATGTTATCTCCGAGAATAAAATAATAATCGATGTTATTCCCTACATCGGACCAGAACGCCGTGCAACTCGTATCATCTTCAAAAATCGTCTTAGAATAGTTGTCCCAGAGTATTCCATAATTTTTAGTCGAAACCAGAAACGGGATGACGGCATTCGTATTCGACTGAACTAAAACTTCTTTTTTGCCGCGGTAATTGAAGTACCCATCTTGATTTTGTCCAAGTCCGTAAACGCCCTCACTATCCGTGAGCTGGAAATCTTGTTGAATTGTAAAACCTGAATCCGACCCATACACGACGGGAATGAAAGATGGGTCCCCCTTTTCTTTTAACACTGAATTGCCGGCAGGACCATAGTATTCAATATCCCCGCTTATCATGGAAATTTTCAGCTTAAGTTCCGGCGACGATAAAAAGACCGTGCTGTCATTTCTCTTGATATCGATTGCAAGTGCTGGAATAGTATCCATAATGACTGACAAACTCAATTTTTCGGGGGTTCCGCTTTTGCACCATTTTAATATCCGGACAATGCTGTTGTCATAAAATTGCACACTTAAACTCAACTCACGAGTCGTTAGCTCTGCTCCGTTTTTTATTTCCTTTACTCGCGGATCTTGAGAGCCAATCTTTCTTTCAAAAGAGAAGATACTTTGGGAAATCAATAATTCGATTGTCAGAAATGTCAGTAAAAAAGTTTTTTTCATTTGATAGACTCTTTTATTCGGAATTGTTTTTACCTATTTCAAATTCAGTGGCGGCAGAAAATCCATTGACGGCCGACAACGCTTCTACCTTTACGAATCGCGCAGGTGTTGGTTGGAAGGTTACGGTTTTCATTTTCGTATCGCCATTCCATGTTCCGCTTGCGACCCGAGTAAATTGTTTATTATCAGTGCTCACAAAAATGCTATAAGATTCAATGCTTCCTTCATTAACCGGAGCGGCTACCACCTTATACCCCGGGACGTAGTTTAACATGGAAATATTGTCGTACACTTTTCCCAAATCGACAGTAATTGATTGCGGCAGGGATGAATCAGACTGCCACACTGAATAAAAGTACCTGTCATTTATCCCATCGATGGCATTGGCGGCTTTACCGCTCGTTGCCCATGCGGAAGCGGGTGTTACAGGATATTCAATGAATGGCGCTTGCTTTGGAAGAGCTACTCGCGCAGTATCGGAGTTCCACGCCTCACCGATTTCATTTAGTCTGCTTACGATGTTTGAATCTAATCTACCGTCTCTGTTTGGCGGGCAATTCAAAATAAATGTACACCATCTCGGCTCACAATATTTTAGTTCGTCGACGATTTCTTTTGTGCTCATCAGCGGAGCTGAAGGGACTCTTTGATCCCAAAACCAATCGTCACCACTGTTCTTATTTATCAGTTCGCTCTGAAGCGAAGGCAGAGTATTGTTGGCAGGGAGCATTTGCCCGGCCTCATAGAAGACCATATCATTTTCGTAAAGACACTGAAGATGAGTATTATCAACCAAAAGGCAGCTGGGTTGAAGTTTCTTTACGAAGGCCCTTATCTCGTCATAAGGAACAGCCACATGTCCCATCTTCCAAGACCAGCCATCTATGAAAAGCATCTTGATTTTGCCGTAATTTGTCAGCAATTCCCTTATCTGGCCTTCAATAATTTTCATGTCTTCAGAAGTAATTTGGTCATTACCTATCCCAGTCGTGTTGTCCCAAATCGAATAATAAAAGCACGGATAAATTCCGCGCACCCTGAAAGCGTCTACAAATTCGCGGACGATGTCGCCTTTTCCGTCCCTCCAAGGACTGCTTGCAACGCTGTTCTTCGTGAATTTGCTGTTCCACAGACAGAAACCATCATGGTGTTTCGTCGTAAGGATGGCAAATTTCATTTTCGCGGCGGCTGCGGCTGCTGCCCACTGGTTGCAGTCGAGATCCGCCGGATTGAATTTGTTCACGTCTTGATTCGGTTTTGCCCATGGTGCACCTGTGAACGTCATGATTCCAAAATGAATAAACATACCGAATCGCAACTCGGTGAAAGCGCGTTGAATATCCTCGGTAGTTTGGGCCTTCACTTTTGGGGCCACCAATAAAAGCGAAACCAGGATTAAATAATACGTTCTGCCGGCAAGAATTCTTTTCATAAGATTCGGCGTCCGCAAAATCATCTGGCCCTTACGATTGTGTGTTTTGATTGACAACAAATACTTCACCGCAGCTTGTAAATTGAGTAAGTTCTTCCAGGAACAGTCATCGAGATCTTATTTCCAGATCTTGATATGCTGATGTTCTTGCCCGCTAATAAGACAAGTTCGGAGTAAGGAACATTCAATTCAAACGAAGCTTCGGAATCCTTTGATGATGGATTCAAGATGACCAACACTGTATCCTTATCCTTAGCTCTTGCATAAACGAATGGATAGGTATTCCTCTTCGCAAATAACGGAACAAATTCCGCATAGGAGGCAAGAGCAGGTTCCGAATGTTTAAGAATGAAGTACTATGGGTTACACTTGTGTCAAGTACCCATGGACCTCCCCAACCGGGAGTCGCATTTCCTAGTGTGTCCAGTAACGTTCCGGAAGGATACGCAAAATCTTCTTTAGCGGAATATTGCGACATCCCTTGGGAAGTAGCCAACAGTACCAGTGCCAAAGTGGCAATCATCATTCTGATACGCATTTTCTTCTCCTTCATGTTTTAGTTAGTTATTTATCATTTCCATTTACGAAGAGGTATTAGTAAATGAGTTACCGCCCTTCTTCGTAGTAGAAACCTTGAATCAATTCACGAAAACCCTTCGCTGACTCAGTTTATCTTTTGCTCTTATCACCTCCATTAAAAATCGACCATTCATTTCATCAACAAAAGTTTCTTTGTGTCAACAAAACTGCCTGCAGTAATTCGATAGAGATAGACGCTACTTGCTAATTTTGCTCCATTGAACCGGACAACGTGTTCACCTGGGAACTGTTCTTCATCTACAAGTTTTGCTACTTCTCTCCCAAGGACATCATAAACTTTCATTGTTACATGGCTTACCGTTGGAATTTGATAGCTGATTTCTGTTGTGGGGTTGAACGGATTAGGGTAGTTCTGATCCAGTTTGAATTGGTAAACAGTTTGAGAAGCTCTATCGCGAACCGAGGAAATAAATTGACTGCCGTTGTCAACCAGGACATATTCCACTGAATTTGCAGGCGAAGCAAACTTAATTGTGTCTCCAACGGGATATGACATAGCCGGAATTATCTGCAGACTGTCGAGCGGTCCCCAAGCAGCGCTACTCGGACCCTGGCCGTTTACAACGACAGATTGCGGCAGAGCGCTCTTGTCAACTCCTGTCAGAGTGTAGACATAAAATCTATCACCAACACCAACGCTTTTAGGATTCAACATCACGACTTGATCAGTCGAGCCATCATTTATAACAACAACTCCGGTATGTCCTGAAGAAAAACTCGTTGCATATGCATAAACGCTGCTACTTCCCGACACCGTCGCGTTCACAACATGGTCCCCGACAACTTGCTCCAGATAGTATATGTAATAAAAATCAGGACGCGGATTCCAGAGTGGAATACCAGGATCCGCTGGACTCTTATAATAAAACATCCCATCCGCACCCCAATTGGCAATAAGCCACCGAGCAGACATTCCTAAATTATTCTTTATCAATTCACAAAATAGAACGACCGCTTGCATCCCGTTCGCAATAGAAGTTTTTGCAGTATCTGGTCCCCTTGTATTCCATTCTGTCAGGGCAATTGGCTTTGAGGCAGCACCCTTGTTAAGGATATCCTGGCGAACAAAGTTGATATCACCGTCGATCTCAGTGCGAGCATTATCCACCTGACCCTTTATGCTCAAGGCATTGTTTCCATAATAATCGTGTATCACATAAAAATCTGCCGAGTCGCCCACCTCACTGAAGAACTGTTTGTTCCATGTTCGGTTTGGGATAATCCAGTCATTTGTAGCGTCGTATTGAACGACCTGCCCACCGATGTAGATTGTCGCTCCAACTTGCTTCGCGGCGGCTCTCATGGAGTCGGCAAAAATCTTGAAATCCTTCCCATATAAATCACCGGTTATTATCGCTGGCTGACCGTCTTTGTTCTTTGTAGTGTCGATCAACCATCCGAATTCCCAGGGAGAACTATCCTCATTACCAATTTCCCAGAATTCGGTTCTCCCATTATCATACCGCACCCAATCTGCAGCATAATGAGCCGCCTGCACTACAGGATCATTGCTTAATCCGTAACGGGCATAAGCATAGTTGATAGTTATCAATCCTTGAATGCCGAGTTGGTCGCGCATATTATAATAACTATCTAGTGTGGGGTGAACATAAGCGCTGTATTGAGGGTAGAACTTGTTCTTCACGACGTTTCCACCGTAATAATTGGTAGCATCGTAGATTGAGTCCGGTAGGTCTCCGGGATCTCCGTTCCAGAAAAAAATATCCGACCAGCTTCCGCCAGGATATCGGATAAGTGTCGGAGACAATGTCTGAAGATAACCCATCAGAGTCGGATTGTTAACGTCCGTTCCAACCCAAACAGCAACCGCATTTCCAAACACGTAATTTGAAATTTCACCTAGAGTATCAGTTCCATCGATAGTGACCATGACACTTGGAGCCGCCGCAGTCTTTGTCATTTCGTTATATGGAGGCACAACGGCATACTTGGGGGAGTAATCCTGCAAGAAACAATTCGTGCCGCTTTGTCCAAAAACAGGGACAATCAGCAACAAGATGATGGATGCGTTAATGGTTAGAATTTTCATGGACCTCAAAAAAAGTGTATCAGAAGTTTGCGCCACATTTATCTCCCATATCAATCCTATTGACTGTCCACGTTTGCGAAGTAGCAGTATTTCCGCTTATCATATATAAATAGTTGGACGCTTTGCTCCATGCGATGCCACTGCAATAAGATGGTACAATACCTTTATAGAAATTGTCCAGCCTGCCGGTGGAAGGGTCGAGCCAAATGATCGGATCGACGGAATTAGTTGCGATGAACAAACCACCGCTTGATGAGAACGCAATGGCCGAAATGGGATCAGCGGCAAAGGCAGTTCCGCTCATGTCGATAACAAGTTCCTGCGTTCCAATTGTACTATCCGATGTAAGCTGGTTTCTCCATATCTTCGCTGGATTGCTCGATGCGCTCGGTTTAGACGCAACGTAGACGTAACCGTTATAAACTTTCACTGCAAGGATTGTGTCAGAAGCATAGGCCCCGGAGAGCCCCAGCTGTGAGGCGTTAAGGGAACCAGAAGCAAAAGGCGATACGACATAGAGATCGGTCTTAGCCCCGCCGGTAAATAGATAGCCTCCCGGTCCGAAGTCGCCCACATTAGTAGGTTTCGGAAGTTGAACCCACTTCTGAGTAACCGCACCCGTCAAAAGATTTGCTTTGTCGACGCCTCTGTTACCGGCACCGAGCACATAGAGGAAGCCATCGGGCCCTACACAGGCGCCTCTCCATTTAAACTGGGTTGCCCCCGCGCTGACCGTGCCGGATAATTCGACGTTATCAGTAGCACTGGTCGCTTCAAGGACATGTAAAAAGGTTGTACTGGAGCTCGTGCTATTATCCGTAACATATACATGATCTTGATTGTCAACGCCAATGCTAGCCAACTGTAAGTTCTGTAGAAAGCCGCCGTAATTTTCCATAACGGCATCTATTTTATAAGGACTGAAAGTCGGTTCGACTACCGCATTATGGGCCACTATCTTTATAGTACAGGAATCGCTCACAAGATTCGGGCGTCGCACTACGATGGTAGTAGAATCTACGGAAACCATTGTCGACTGAAGTGTATTAAAGTATACGACAACATTTTCTGGCACTAGCGTATCTAAAGATGCAATCAAAAAGTTATGCCCACTGATTGTGATCGTATTAATGCCTGGCTTTGCTTCGGGAGACGGGCTTACGGAGGTAATAGATGGCGTTGCCGGTGTCTTGTACGGCTGGTCCCACAAGGGGGTCGAGACACTATTCTTGCACCCTGATATGAATGCGAGTGACGTCGACAAAACTAAAAATACAAATAATACAAACCGTTCAGCTTTCATGCTTTCTTTCTCCTCAGAGCCGCGGATATGACAGCCCTTCATGGTATTCAAAAACTTCGTTTTGAAGTATCCCGTTTCTAAATGCGACTTAATCATTCTCAAACTTGACCATTCTACATTGAAAACCGCACTGTGAATCGCTGCACGTTCCCAAAATCACCGAAGGGAGTGTACGCATAGTCTATTGAAAAACCATATTTCGAAAGCCCGACTCCGTACGAGAATCCGCTCCCTTCGTCATTAACGACATTTGTCGAAGAATAACCTGCGCGCAGGGACAACATTTCAAGCAAACGATAATCCAGCCCCACTTTAACTTCTTCGGGGTGATCTGTATAATGGCTTGCATCAACACTTATGAGGAGCGATTGGCTGAATGGAAGTTCACTTGCAAGGTCCAGTATGTTCATCGATATGCCAAGGCTAAAGACCAGCGGCGCTTGAAAACCGTCATTGACATATTGAACCTGCCTGGAAAAATTCCTCACAGACATCCCGAACACAAGACTTTTAATACCTGTTTTAAATTGCGTCCCAAAATCGAATGCGAAAGGCGACATTTTATTGGAGACTGTTTGACTCGTATCGGTCCCGGAGGTGGACGGGATTATGCTGGTTCCCAAATCCTGGTGAACCCATTTGATCTGTCCGCCGACACTGAACTGTTCCGTCAGCTGTTTTGCATATCCAATGCCAACTGCCATGGCCGTTAAGTTGAATATGCCCAGGTCATCATATCCTTGTGGATTTGCGGCATCGACAATCGTCTTATAGAAGTCACCATAGTTTACATATTGCACGCTAATTCCTAACACCCCATATCGACCGTCGGCAGGGTTGGCTTCAAGGCTGAATGTATTATGAGTGATCCCTGCTATCCATTTGTTTGTGCTCCCGGAGAAGTCCACGTTTCCATTAAGTTCCGTCATTCCGGCAGGATTAAAGAATAGGGAGCTTGAGCCCAACTGAAGACTTGTCATTGCATCAGCCATGGCTGCTCCGCGTGCATCAGAAACCACGCTCAGAAATTGAAATCCGCTTTGAGCTAATTTTTGTTGCGCAAAAGCTGTAACCGAAGAGAAACTCAGAAGTACGCATATTGATATATATATTCTCTTTTCCATCTATCGTCTCTCCTTACCTGATAATGACAAATTTGCGAAAGACCTTTTCCCCATCCGGCTTCTCTACGAGCAGGATGTAAATACCACTGGCAACGATTTGACCGTATGACGTTTGACAGTACCAAGTTTCATCGCCGGTAATCTTTGCATGATTTATCGTATAGATCAGGTCTCCACGTTCGGTAAAGATTTTCAAAGTGCATGGTGCCGGTAAACCATAAAACTTGATTTTATCTTGCTCTTCAGCAGTTGTACCAAATTGGTAAGCTCGAGCGCGGGCGTCAAAAGGATTGGGAACAACCCGCACCAAGTCCAATCCTTGACCGCCGGAGATCTGATAAGGTGTATAATAGTATTTTGAAGAGTCAGGTTTAAAAACATAATCGTAAGGGCTGTATTCCGTGCCCGACGCCCAACTCCCTCTTGCTGCGACTTGTTTCCAGAGCGTATCTGTATTGCCCGGGGTACCTGCATTCAACGTTGAGTCCCTGTAAACGTAGACGTAATTTGATCCATTAAAGGTCACCCAATCGGCTGCCCCGATGGTATCATTCTGACCGTACTTCATGCTCGAAGACCAAGGATTTGGACCTTTCATTGCTATCCATTTCATGGTGGTATAACTGAACGGTAAGTTACCCGACGGAATAGCTGGTCGCTGCAAGGATGCGGGAAGTACTGTTATTGTCCATTCGAGACTACTATAAAGTACCACGGGCGTTCCTGTAATTGGATCTTTCGTCTGGGTCCCATCATCCTTGGTCTGCAAATAGTAATAATAATCAAATCCTCTTGCTGCCTTCGTATCGTCCCAACTGCGTACTCCGGCCGAAGCTTCACTTGGAAGAGTATTCTTATCGCATTCAAATACTTTTTGATATGAGGCTAGCGGGTTCATCGATGTGCCTTCCGAACGATAAATCACATATCCGTTGAAGTGCGGATCTTTCTCCCCCTCTTCAGACCATTGGAGATTAATCCGATCGCCCTCTGAAGTCACAGTGAAGTTCTGCGGTGGCTGAGGCGGCTGAGGAGTCTTGTACCCCGATGCATAATTATTAATTGCCTCGCGGTAGGCTTTGATAAGTGAATCGCGGCCGGTAAAGACCCATGCCTTCTTATAGGCATTTGCGCCGTCGAGCGTTTTTGCTGCCTGCGAGCCATCCGGCATAATTAAATTCGGTGAACCGGTACCCTCGAAATACTGTTCCCAGTTTGCTCCGACCTCAAGGTTTTTCTCTCGGGAAATCCCACCAACAGCTTGAGCAAAAACAATATGTACACTGTCTCCCGGCGCCAAATTAACGTAGGGACCGAAAGCCTGTTCCTGGCTTGTACCTCCCCCGAGGTTCCTTCGAGAGTCGGCAAAGTCCGCCTCGTAGGGAGAGGAACCGCCGACAACGACTTGAACAGTAGAATCATGCGGCAATGGGGGATGCCCTTCGGTCATATCAGCCCAACGGTCAGAATTAGCTGTCGGGTCATATTGATTAGCATTCTCCAGGTCCGGGTTGAGATCTGAAGCAATGAACCACGAGGTCGCCGGTTGAGAAATATCATCAGAGACGTCTGTGCTGCTCTTATCCGCATGTAGCACAACATTACCTGCAAACTTCGCGGAACACATGCGGCCATCCAAAGTTTGTGCTGGACATCCCCAGTCTTCGTCATACGTTACCGACCCCCTGCCGTTGTCGGGACCGTAGTAAGAATAGAACCCTCTCATTTGGTAGAAAGTAGAGGACGGATTGTTGAATGATTGGGCCCCCATGCCGTAATCTCCGAAATCATGATTCAGCGTGCTCGCGCCCCAGGTCGATCCGAATGTCGCCCAATTGCTGGAAGATTGACTCCCTCCCAGCGTTTCAGAGGCAGCACCGTTACCTTCTCCCGCAAACGCGTACCGATACACAAAGTAAAACCATGTAGTATCTAGCGTCTGTTGTTTGACATCTCCAGCAGCATCGTAAATTCCTGTGTTCTTGAAGACCCAATCGTTGATAAAATAATTACCGTCGAGAGAATTGGAGAAAACCATAACTTTCCTGGTCACTGTAATCCCGACCGATGTGTTGAACTTCACGATTACCATGCGATCCGGTGCCATTGTAGGATCATACGCATCCACCGGAGTGCTTGAGTTCTCATAGGAAGATTCGAATGATCCGTCCGAGTTATCGACTGTCACATTGGGATGCGGACGCTTTCCAATAAGTTGGAACGACACCGGAAAGATTTCAGCGACGCGATCATTCGCATCCTGTCTGGGCCCTGAACTGACGACCTTTGGTGTCAAGATTTTCGCGGCAAGCGGATCATTATAATCTTTAACCCCGATCCAAACACCCTCCATCCTCATCGTATTCTGATCATTCAATCCAACCCCAAACTGTGCGGGCCAAGTGAAAAAATCCGTATTTTGATTATATGCAAATTCGTTTTCATAGTTTGAGCCAATTGAGTTTATGGGACATTGTAAATCACTAACGCTTAACCATCTAACTTGCTGGGCAAAGGAAACATCTGAAACGCATAACCAGTAAAGAACCGAAGCCAGAAAGAAGACCTGTCTTTTAAAATCAATTCTGTAATTCATTATAGACGTTCCTTTTTCTTTTTTAGTCGGACAAATTAAACGAAAACGTCAGTCCGAAATAGAAAGTCCGCGGATCCAGGAACCAAAATGTTGACTGCTCCGGCATTTGGATATACGATTTGTCCGCAAGTACCTGGTTGATTGTCGCCTGCGGCACGTACTGCCATTGCCCGCTCCTGTACCACCAGTACTTCCCGGTCGTAGTTTCGTAATACATTGCAACAGAATTATTTCCGTCCATTTGAGTTGGAGAAGGCGGAGCTGAATTCGGGCCGATCACACCCTGCTGCAATATCGGCTGCCAAGCGTCTCCAGGTTTCCTGTAGTCGCCAACCTTGTCATCTCCGGGTACGTTGTTATATGCGGGACTCGGTGGCAAATGTAAAGATGACATATAACTAACGTTACTCCCTACCAAAGATCTGAAGTCATTTGAAAAATTGTCCAGAATGTTATTGACATCCATGAAGAATTGAAAATTCATCCGCCCGAATGTCAAGCTCTTTTGCAACCTGATATAGGAATTGAAGTAATCGGTTGCCTGAACATTGTAAGAGATATTCAGAATGTTATTCTGGTTCCACGTCAACCAATACCCGCTCTGCCAATCTAAAACCAAGTTTAGCATCCAGCCGCCAAGGATATGATCCCCGATGACTTCCGGACCAAAGTCATTCGGAGTAAGAAAATTCAAGTTGGCCCTTGCGAAGGGAGCTGGAATCGGTCGATCCGCATAAAGATTAGTGGTTTCTGAATTATAGATCCCTTGTTGTTGAGAATTGTCGTAAATGTTGTTCTCACCGAAATGACCACTAGTATTCACTTGATAGGTATAGTTGATAAAGCCGTTCACCCAACTTCCACTAGCCTTTCGAAGAGTAATCTCAAAACCCTTGTTGTCAGCGTAGTCGTTCGAGCTCGTTAAGGCATAGTTATAAGCAGTCGATATATAACTGACTACGTCCTGGTTATCGGTGTAGTCGTTGTAGTATGCCGCCACCGACAGCAAATATTCATTGCTGATTGAATAGTCAACGCCTAACTCATAAGAAACTTCCTTCGCAAGTATGAGATTAGGGTTACCGAAGCTTGCCATCTCGCCAAGTTGGTTCCGTCCTACGCGGAATTCAGTTTCGTATTCCGGAAGCTGCCTGAACCAGCCGTAATTGAAGAATAATTTTGCGTTCTCTGAAATCGGATGTGATATCCCGAGACGCGGGCTCAGATCCCATTCCATTTTCGCTGGCTTTACGGGGAAGTGTGCACTGGCAAAGGACGCACTGTCAGCCGGATTGAAGAACAACGCATTAAAAGGATCGACATCCCACCAGTTTGTATTTGCGTTGCTGTAATCCAAGCGCAATCCAGCATTCATCGTGAACTCTTTTGTCTCCAACTTATCCTGAACATAAGCGTCCCCGCGATAAGGGAAGACTTCTAATTGAGTACGGGTTGAATATACGTTCGGGCCTGCCTGGTTGTTTATTATGCCGTAATCGAAATTCAGATCGTTATAGTCGAATTCCAATCCTGTCTTTACAAGATTCTCAAAATTAACCTGACTCGTCAGGTCAGCCCTTATGCTTGTTGTGGCTACAGAACTATTATCACGGGTTCTATCAAAGAAGGAGCTCGAGCCCACAAGAACGTTGTTGGTGCCACTCAAGGAGGGCCAGTACCCAAACGGATTCGAATCTTCGTAAAAGCCTGGGACGATCTCAGTGATTGCAGCTGTATCTCTAAGCCCGCTCGGTCCGGTACTATAATGAACAGTATAATTCTGTACCAGCACTTCATAGTAGGTATTCGCACTTACCGCGTTGGTAAGCTTCGCCGAAAGATTCATGTTTCGGATGTCTGTCAATGGGAAGACATAATTTGAATAATAATTAAATAGGTCTCCGGAGGTGCTGATGGCACCCAAAGCATTCACAACATCAGAGGCAGACTGGGGATAGAAGTAATTGAACTGAGATGTCGCATTATACTCGTCATAATTAGACCTCTCAGTGAATGTCTCTGCAAGGAGTCCATTAATCTGCAATTTCATAGTCGGAGTTATATCCGAATTAAGCTGGAACGTGCCATCATAGTCGCTATAGTCAGGTCTGGACAATGGCCATACAAGCATCGTCCTGTTGTTGCGGTATGAGGCAAAGAATCTTAGATTGCCGAGCGCGGAGCTGACTAACGGGACAGGACCGCCAAACCCAGCGTCGATATCATAGTCGGGCTGATTGTTCTCCGGCTGTTTTCTTATTTCGTACTCAAACGCCCTTTGGGCTGCCGCAGGTGTCAGATTCATACCTTCCGCATTAAGGGCTTGAGAAACCGCATCCCATCCCTTGAACGATGGATATTCCTGTTGGATGAAATCATTCCAATTCCCATTTGTCGTCCCGGTCCAGCAAACCTCCGGATCAAAAAAAGGACGGAGGGCAAAGGACATCGGGTTGTTCACATCATATGTACCCGGCGAGAGCCAGTACTTCTGCTGCGGCGGAGCAAGTCTTATTTGGAATCGGCCTGAGTAGTTAGATACACCACCCTCGCGAGTAACCACGTTTACAATTCCTCCTCGCACCTGCCCATATTCCGCATTGAATCCACCGCGTTCTACTGAAATCTCTTTTACATCGCTCAGCGCTATTCGTTCTTCAGGGTCATTGTTTCGAGGATCCCTCAATGTGGCTCCGTCGACATTGAACAGGATCTGATCGCCGCCCGCTCCGCGGATGCTTACACCACCTCCATATCCGAGAGGTCCGCTAAATCCGCCTTGAATGCCCGCTTGTAATCCTAGAACACTAACTGTGTTAATTGCCGGTAATTGTTGAATCTGTTCCGCAGTATAAGAAGCGACGCTTGTCGCAACATCAGGTTTTATAAGTGGATGTTGGGCCGTAACGATGACTTCGCCCGCCTGCACAGCCTCTGTTTCCAAAGCGACATCGACCCGGGCGGTTTGGTCCATGTGGACGACAACATCCTCCACGATGACTTTTTTATAACCAATCATGGAAACCTGGAGTCTGTAAGTCCCCGGCAGTACTTCCAAAATCGTATATTGACCGTCTAAATCAGTCGAAGCCCCAAGCGAGGTTCCAACGACAAGTGCATTTACGCCGGGCAAAGGTTCTCCGGACGACTTATCGGTAATGGTTCCGGCAATCTTCCCTGTCGTCCCTGACCACACGAGGCTAGTAGACAACAATACTGAAAACAGAATTATCGGTATTGCCTCACTCAATTTTTTCATAGATCGTAACTCCCTAGAATTAAGCTAAACTGCTACTGAATGCGCTGGAAAGGTTCACTTGGCTATTAATCGCGAAATCTGTAAATCATTCAGTGATTATTATACCTTCAATTCAAGGTCTTACCATGTTAGTACACCAGCTCCGAACACGGATTAACTTCCTTGTAACCGAGTTTCCGTGTCAAAAATAACTACCAATGAAAAAATGAGTGTTGCACTAGTGTCCCAATTCCTTTCGATATTGTACCAAATTTTGTCAACGCCCTTAAAACCTCGAAGAAAGAGGAGTTTAGATGCGAGGTGTAGTCTTGATTTGAAATTTTTGTTAACTTCAGGGCAATCAATGAAGCCAAACATTAGAAATTGCCAAGGAAAATAGACATGATGTTGTCTCCAAAAACAGCTTTTCTCTTCTTCGTGGCATCTTCAATTCCTTTTACATCAAGCTTCATCTTACATCCTCAGCCTTCATCTGGAAATATCAAGTTTGTCAGATACTCGACGCTCAGGGGATTATCATCCAACTCTCAGAAATGTGTTACACAAGATAAAGATGGGTTTATCTGGGTCGGCACAGTAGATGGATTGAACCGCTTTGACGGTTACACTTTCAAAGTTTACAGAAAAAATCCCATCGACACTTCAAGCTTGAGAAGCAACCTGATCAACTGTTTATACACCGACAGCAATGGTAATTTGTGGATTGGAACATACGGCGGGGGTTTGAGCGTCTATGATAAAGAAAAGGATAACTTCTATACTTATCTCAAATTTCTAAATAACAACATAAATTCCATAACCGAGGATAAGCATAGAAGATTGTGGGTAGGTACTACTCTTGGTCTATATATGTTCGATCCCAAAAGAAATAGTTTCGTGCAATACTTAAAGAACCCCGCCAATCCATTCGACACCAGCACCATTGCTTATGATGAGGTGGATAGAATAACCGCCGAGGATAATATCCTATGGATTGCCTATTCTACCGGAATGTTGAGTGCATTAAATACCACCACTATGACATTTAAACATTATAGATTATTTGATATTTCAAGCCGTGAAACCGCTGACTTCTCGATTAATTCACTCGTGTTGGATAATGATAAAATCTGGATAAGTACATGGAGCAAAGGGATTTGGATTTTTGATAAAACCAGAGGCACATCTAGACCTTATGAAAACGAAAAAAGTCGCTACATAAATTTCATTTTCAAAGATACTAAGAACAGATTATGGTACAGTCCCGAGTATAAAGGCCTGGTACTTATAGACAGGCAAAAACAAATCAGCTATGAAGAAGACGATTTAGATCAAAACAGCATATCTTCAAATTTATTATCAAATATTTTTCAGGATCGAGAGGGTGATCTGTGGATAACAAGCAAACTGGGAGACCTGAACTGCGTTATTCCCGATTCTCCGTTTCGCAACTGGCATAAAAACCCGAATTCTAAATTTGCCTTGACGAGCAATTTAGTATATACAGTAATGGAAGATTCTAGAAATAGAATTTGGGTTGGCTACGAAGATGGTGGGATAGACATTCTTGACGCGAAAAAAATTAACCCCAAAATTAATATTAAGGGAGATAGTTCAACCGGACTTGGCCCCGGTCCGGTAATGGACATTTTTGAAAGCAGGGATGGAAGTATCTGGGTCGGGAAATATCTGGATGGCTTAAGGAAATACAATGAAGGAACAAAATCATTTACCTCCTTCAAACATATAGACGGCAACGACAAATCAATTGCGGGAAACGATGTAAGATATATTTCCGAAGACAGCCATGGGAATTTGTGGGTTGCTGTTCACGGGAGCGGTATTGACATGTATGATCCCGAGACCGGAATATTTGCTCATCATAGGCACAGCGACAACAATCCAACTGCCACCATATTAAGCGATTGGACATACACGGCTTTATGCGATAAACAAAACAATATTTGGATATGTACTGTTGCAGGTGTTTCTGTCCTTTCAGAAAAAGGGATAGTCTTGAAACAATATGCCGGAAATAATCAGGAAAAATTTAACCTGAGCAGTGATTTAGCATACATAGCCTTCATCGATTCGAAGAATTATGTGTGGATAGGAACGGCGGACGGATTAAATAAACTCGATCCAACAACCGGCCTCATAAGAAAATATTTTACGAGCGACGGCCTGCCGAGCAATCTGATCATAGATATCATGGAAGACAACAATCACGATATTTGGATAAGTACAAACAGCGGTCTGTCAAAGTTCCTTCCCGAGGATAACTCGTTCGAAAATTTTTCTATGCAGGACGGCCTTGCAACAAATGAGTTTAATAAATTGGCATCTTTTAAGAATCCAAATGGCGAAATGTACTTCGGTGGGAGAGGTGGACTGACATGTTTTAATCCGGACAGTATAAAAATAAATAGTTATAAACCACCGGTTTACCTAATCGGTTTTAAATTATTCAATCAGGATGTCAAAATAGCGAAGGACGGAATTTCGAACGGGTTCTTCATTCCACAACAGATAACATACTGTAAAGAAGTCACACTTGAACACGACCAAAATGTAATTACTTTTGAATTCGCCGCCCTAAATTACCTTACCCCTGAAAAGAACCAATACAAATACGCATTAGAAGGCTTCGACAATCATTTGTCGTTCGCAGGGTACAAAAGAGAGGTCACTTACACAAATCTTGATCCCGGGGAATACACCTTTAGAGTGATAGCATCCAACAATGACGAAGTGTGGAATAATGATGGTGCCTCACTTAAGATTATTGTCAGACCTCCCTTCTGGAAAACCAGATGGGCTTATGCTCTTTATTTTTCATTCCTAATTTTTCTCCTTTACATTTTTAGAAAAGTTACATTGCACGAAGCCGGCATAAAAAGGAAACTGGAACTTGAGGAGCTCGAAATACAAAAACTTCATGAGATAGATTTATTGAAGATGCAATTTTTCGCGAACGTCTCACACGAATTCAGGACTCCGCTAACCCTTATTATTGGACCAATAGAAAAACTGCTTCATGATGTAAAAGACGAGGTTCAGCAGATACAGCTCAAACTCGTCAATAGAAATGCTAATCGTTTACTTCGTCTGATAAACCAGTTAATGGATTTCAGAAAAATTGAAGAAGCAAAGTTAGAATTGAACCTTACAAAAAATGATGTCGTTCTCTTTGTTAAAGACATCGTGGACACTTTCAATCAGGATGCTATGCAACGCAGCATTAACTTTACTTTCAAACACCCTTATCCATCATTTGAGGTCTGGTTCGATACCGATAAATTAGACAAAATTATTTACAATTTGCTGTCAAACGCGTTTAAATTTACCCGCGACGGTGGTACAATTACGGTATCACTGGACCTAATTGACGGTTCTTGCCTTAAGGAAAATCCAGAACAATCTTATAATGCTGCCATACCTGGAGACAAAACAATCAGGATATCCGTTGAAGATTCAGGAATTGGGATTCCAAAGGAAGCCCAAAAAAGGATTTTCGATAGATTCTATCAGGTGAAGAATTCACTTACTAACAAGGGCACTGGTATAGGATTATCGCTTACATACGAGTTAGTCAAGCTTCACAATGGCAGCATAGCAGTCGAAAGCGAACCAGAAAAGGGGTCCAAATTCGCGGTCATTCTTCCACTTTGGTTAGATGAGACCGAAGTGCCGAAGTTGTCGCCAATCCGTGAAAACATTAGACCGATTAATACGCATGAAAAAGAAATCTTAGTCGGAGGAAATCTTAGAGATTACGAAACGGGGGAAGAACAAAATCTCAAAGAAAGGCTGCCGAAGATTCTGATAATCGAGGACAATTCCGACATGCGACTGTTCATCAGAAGCGAATTCAAAGACAACTACAATGTTTGCGAAGCTCGCGACGGAATTATTGGCATTCAAAAAGCCTGTGATGAAATTCCAGACGCGATCATTTGCGACGTAATGATGCCGGGTAAAGATGGTTATGAAGTATGCAGGACTTTGAAAAATGACGAGCGGACAAGCCATATACCTATTGTCATACTCACTGCAAAAGGTTCTGAGCAGCACACCATCGAGGGCTTTGAGAGCGGTGCAGATGATTATGTCGCAAAACCTTTCAGCTCCGCTGTCCTAAAGGTCAGGATCAGAAACTTGATCGAGGCAAGAATTTCATTAAGAAGAAAATTTATGAGGGAGCCTTTCGCAGCATTGACGGAGATTTCGCCTTCAAAAACCGACGAAAAACTCTTTCAGAAAGTCTATTCCATAGTAGAAAGGAACCTGGACAATCCTGAATTCGACGTAAATGATTTTGCATCTGAAATTGGAATGAGCCGTACACAGCTTTACAGGAAAATTCACGCTCTTTCTGGGGAATCGGTAAAGGAATTCATTCGTGTCGTGAGGCTGAAGAAAGCTGCTGAATTTTTAGTCACGACTGACCGCAACGTTTCGGAAATAGCATATTCGGTCGGCTTCAATTCTCTTTCCTATTTTACTACCTCATTCACAGAATATTTCGGCATGAATCCAACCAAATTCATGGAGAAGCACTCACCGCAGTAATACTATATCCCTTTCAATAGCAATAGAAAGCCGCACAAACCTTGAAGAAAAAAGAAACAATGGCTCTAAGATAATGCATACCAAAAGAAATTCTTTCTTCACTCCATCTTATCGGATGTATACAATAACCCGCACTGACGCAATCTTTTTTTTCTATCCTGAAGCTGAACATTTCAATACACTTACTGCCTGTCCTTATCACTTGATGAAGCTTGACTTCAACAGATCTTATCGATCCTTGCAGGCGTGACCTGCCCCCATATTATGCACCAATGATAAGTTAACGATTAAGTCAAGCCTCGGTGATATTCCTGCCAGATCAGCAGGAATTTTCCATCATTATTAACAGACCGAAGCAGCTTTTAGGTAATACTGTACAGTGAACTGTACAGTAAACCAAAACTTAAAGAGTTGAAAGTTCAGGAAGAATCTTTGAAAACGGAAGGAAACTGCGGGGTTGACGAGGCTCGAACTCGCGACCTCCTGCGTGACAGGCAGGGAATTCCTTCGTTTTTGAGCTATATTCGCTGTTTTTCCGCACTTTTTGACTGTACAGTCACTGTACACCCCGTCCTGGTTGCTCCTAATCCATAAGGAGTAACACAATGTTTCTATTCAAACGCGGCGACATTTACTACGTCGAATACACTGACAAGAATACAAACGCAACGAAAAGAATCTCCACGGGAAAAAAGAGTCAACAGGAAGCTCTTAAATTTTCGGAACGCCTAGGTCTGAAAACGTCTTTAACACCGAAGTCATACGAACTACCACACTCGAAACCCCCGGGAAAAACTTTAGAAGAATTTCAAGACAGATACGAAAAGTATGTCGTTGCAATGTTTTCACAAAACTATCTCGATATTGTCAAAGAGTCGTTTAAGATGATGAGAAGAGCGATCCAAGTCGAGACCATTGATGAGATATCATTCGAACTCGCGGAAAGATTTATGGTCACAACATTTTCGCGTGCCCCATATGCCGCGAGCCAATACCTGCGGACGTTGAAGGCGGCATTCAACAGGGCGGCTGGATGGGAATATATTTTTCAAAATCCATTTGCCAAAGTGAAACTTCCGCGACTTCCGAGACCCCTGCCTGTATTCATAAGCCAGGCAGAGTTCCAACTGATAATTGGAAAGACCGAGACTCAGGACCTCAGAGATATCTTTACCACGGCCTTTTACACAGGGATGAGAAGAGGAGAATTCTTAAATCTCAGGTGGGAGTCTATCGATTTGGCAAACCGAATCGTGAAGGTTGAATGCACCAAAGGGTTTACTACGAAGTGGAAAAAGGAACGGATGATACCACTCAACAAAACGATGGTAAGTCTGTTGACGAGACGCACGTCAACTCAGAATCTTGGAGCATCTTCCGGCCTGGTGTTCCCTACCAAGAAGGGCCGTCCATACAACGGAGAGTTTGTCGGAAAGAAATTCAAGAATGCCGTTCGCTCATCGGGTGTGAATCCAAAAGTACATCTCCACTCGCTCAGGCATTCGTTTGCCTCCAACCTGGTGCAGAAGGATGTTCAAATACTCATAGTGATGGAATTGCTGGGCCATGAGAAACTAAGCACGACGCAGATTTATGCTCATGTCAAACAAGAGAATCTTGCAGCCGCGGTGAGAAAGTTAGATTGATATAAGATCGTGCCGTTAGCTCAACTGGATAGAGCATCACTCTTCTAAGCTGAGGGTTGGGTGTTCGAGTCACCCACGGCGCACTAATTTCGCAGGTTCTAAAAAGTTTGGGTACCTTTTGGGTACTTTTTCATTATTGTCAAACATTACAAGATGGTACACCCTCCACAACAAAGACTCCAAGGACATAACTAGTTTTCGATTCTTGATTGCCCATCCTGAAAAAAGGTCAAAAATAATCCAAGAGCCGTCTCACGGATACACAAGAATCTGGTGACAGGTTAGTATCCGACCACTGTCTAACATAGAATTGGATCACTTTTTGGGGGGCAGGTCAGGGAAGAAGAAATATCAGCATAAACCCCTCTTTTATTTAGCAGGGATTCGTATCTCTTTATTACGGGAAGGACGGATCAATGTCCATGATGACCAATGTCAGATCATCGTCAGGGGATCGCCCCGTTGACCTGCCGGACCAACTGACGATCTGCCCCACAATTCGGTCGGCAGCCTTTTCAGGCGAATCATCCGATTGCGACTTAACGAGTACTTCGAGCCGCTGATCACCGTAGAATTCGCCGGCTCTGCTTTTCGCTTCAATCAAACCGTCAGTATACAGAACCAGTCGATCCCCCTTCTCGATGCGCTGCTCATCGTTTTCATATACAATATTCGAGAATGGACCTAAGACCGTGCCTCCGTGCGAGAGCCGGATAATATCATCCTTCGATTTTCTCAAGAGAAACGGCGGCGGGTGTCCTGCAACGGAGTAACGAAGGATCTCATTCTTGAAATCGACAAACAACGAACAAGCTGTGATAAATGAGTTCTCCACATTTCCCTGAAGAATCCGATTTATCTCGGTGAGTACATGTGCGGGGTCGTCGATATAGGCGGCTTGCGATGCAAAGCAGACTTTCAACATCGACCCGATCAGCGCGGCGCCGACACCATGGCCGGACACATCTGCAATCAAAACCCCGACGCCTGTTTGATCTTTCATCTTAATATCATAAAAATTTCCCGCAACTGTGGACATCGGTATATACCTCGCGGCAATGTCGATACCCCGGGGAAAACTGCTTTTCAACGGAAGGTTCGATTCTTGTATCCTCCTTGCGATCTCAATCTCCCGCTCTATAAATTGCAGCTTTCGTTCGCTGTCGAAGAAATGGTGAACTGCAACAATCCCTAACCCGGCAAAGAGCGCAAAGTATCCCGGCTGCAGCAGGTTTGCATTCCAGGACAAAACTCCAATGCTTATTAGTTGATCAATGACCATGAAGCCAACGGTGATCAGAAACGTAGCTTGCAGGACGCGCAATTCAAGATCGCGGCGTCTTCGTGGCGAGAGGATATTCACAATCCAGACAAGTCCCCAGGCAACAACGAGCGGCCGATAAATTGCAACGTCTGTCAGAGGGCCCGGACGGAGAAGATCATACGGAATGGCAACGACCGCGTATGCGATCGTCGAGCGATAAACCCATGCCATGGAATTGTACAAGCCGCGTCCGAATAAGTTGACGAGAAGAGCCGACAACGGAATCACCATGAAATATGTGAGTAGCCCATGGGAGTAAGGAAAGGAGAACGGAAAACCCACCAACGCTTCCATCGTCTTCAATTCAGCCAACCTTTGCAATCCGGATAAGAGAGCAAAGAGTCCGAAGTTTAGAAGCGCATGGTCTTTGCTCTTCAGCCGAAAAAGAGAAACTGTCAACGCAAGTAACCCCACGGCGCAAACAAGCAGCCCTGCTGCGATATCCACAAAATCAGATTGAAGAGTGCTCATCGTCTCATTTCATATTTACGACCGGTGAACCGATCGCTTGGTTGCGGCTATTTTGTTCGGAACCGACTCAGGCTCGGGCGGACACTTTGACTGCCTTACATTGGAGCCGGATAACGCGGTCTGCCGCTTGTTTTTTCCGCGCGAAGCGTGCCTTCAATCGCAGGCGAGATTCCATCCATGAGTTTTTCGCACATGATCATTTCCTTACCAAAAATTAACCAACTCCGTCCGCAGGAACAAGAAAGACGAGTGGTAACTATTTTCTACTGAACATCCAGGAGACTTTATTTCACAGTTTTGAATTATTGACTCTCCCCTGCCAATGCTTGAGTTGCTCGGTATGGTTTTTCAGCATCCTTTTAAAGATTCAAATTTCGCATTCCCGTCAAAGCGCGCGACACGAAAAGGATTTAGGAATCACGGAAGAGACTTGTAGATGACGTTTCCGGGAATCACACTCTGCCGTGATCCTTCTGATATTAATATGCGCTGCATTGACCTGCCCCTCAAAGAAGTGATCCAGTATAGACTTTGTGAAAATCATAAATCCATCTCTGAGGCACCCCACTAAATTGTTCTCATGCATTCAGCAGGCTTTACAGATCCTTTCCCGAAATCAGCTTTGCCAGAGGTACTGAAGCTTCACGAAAAACTGCTGTCCGGTTCTCTCTATCCCATATGGCTGTCCGAATTGTGTGAAGTTATGATCTGAACCCAAATAAAACACCGTGAAGGGATTAAGTTTATAGCTGAAGAGAGGATCGATTTGCAATTGCTTCGCGAACTGATCGTACTGGCTGATCAATCTCACAAAAATTTCCGGGGAAAATTGATACGCAATGGATGAGCGCGCGATATAACCATCGAAGAAAAGCTCCTCATTGTAAAACGACCAAAGGCGCGAGCGGGCGTATGTGAAGTCCAACGAAAATCTTTTGGTGGGCTTCACAATGACTTCGGCGGAAAGATTATATCCCCTCCCAAGATCTGGTGCATCTGTGCGGGAGATAAACCTTCCGACCTGAGCCGATAAATACATTGCAAGTTCCGGGATCGGATTCGTGTTCAACTGGGCTTGGGTCTGATAGAGCCTGCGGAACTGCACGCTATGAAAAAGCTCTTCCTGGATTGGATAATAAGCAACCCATATATATGATTGACCTTTCAGATTTGCCTGGGCCTGAACTGAGCCCCAATCTCCCTTTCGTGCACCATCATAGTTGAATGCAACTCCGGAACTAGTTTCTAAAGTAATGTTCTGGACGAATGATTCGTCAAACCAGAACTCATAGCCCTCCCAGTAGTTAATTTGGCGTCTGTCGTTAGAAGTTATGAATCCATCTTGCGCCTGGAAAGTTGGAGAAACACTTGATCCGCCGAGATCGAAGCTGTAATCGCGGGCGTTTCGCGTTATATCAAATTGATAACCTGAGCCGTCATAACTCTCGCCGTCGAATGTCGCTGTAAACGGTGTCGAACCGAAATATCTATCGCTTGAAAAGAGCGTAGGATCATTAATCTCTTTTGTATTCGTCAAACCTGCTTGCCCTGTAAAATAATAGTTCCCGCCGAAAAGTATATTCCAATCAACGGTGCCTACATAGTTATGCGCATCAGTGAAATTTCTTGTGGTAAATAATCCGCCGACAAACGACTCCTTTCCGATGTTATATTTCCCTCTTAGCACATTACTCCAAGACGTCAACGATGACGATACAAAATCACTCCCTTCCTCTCCGGGGATAATAAACGGTGATTCCACGTCCTCGGCCCCTAGATAGGCAAGCGAGAACGAGCCGGCCTTCTCCGTTAATTTTACCGATGCGAGCGGATCGTTTATCATGCGCGAGTAAAATATGGAAGCCGCCGTGTTGTAGAGATCGGCGCCCTCCAGAAAGAACGGGCGTTTCTCAGGATAAAAAATCGCAAATGTGCTATTAGCGCTAATTTGTGTCGCATCTGATTCGATTTGACTGAAATCGGGATTCAATACTCCAGCCAGCGCAAACGAAGATGAGGGAGCATATTTTACTCCTGCCCCGATTCTTCCGGTAAGGGGGCCGTTTGCGAATTCTGAAGTGGGATTCCCAACATCATTCACCGAACCGGACTGAACTCCCATTACATAAGGGAGCAATTCCACATTACTGGAGGCATCAATTCCATCTATGCCTTCTATCGTGCCACTTTGACAAAAGAGACAAGGATTGTCGCGGTCTATCGTTGTCCACGTCATCTGATAGCGGCTGTCCCGGGGCATATTCCGAACGAACTCTACAATCCAATGTTGCTTAGGCGTCGGAGGAAAACGTAGACTTTTGAAAGGAATCGCAATCTCTGCTGTGTATCCGTTTTGGCTTATGTGAGCCGCAGAACGCCATACGCAATCGAAACTTGCGTCCTCATTGTTGCCTGTTCGCATTGCATCAAATTGAATGGCATAAGGATTAACAAAAAACTCGTATCCGCCCTGCATTGTGCCGTAGGTATCTAATATCAATCCCACGAAATCGTCATCGGTCATTTGGTCACGGTCCGTAACATGTGCCCTGATGAGATTGGATGACGAATCGAGGCAATTGAATCCAAAATAGATCATGTCGGAATTGTAAAGTACATAGACAAACGTTTTCTGACGGGCAGGTGTGTTATCGCCAGGTTGAATCTCATAGGCGAGCTCAATCGGAGTAGCCAGCTTCCATAACGGGTCGGAGAGATTCCCCGTTAAATCGATATTCCTATCTATCCGGACGGCTTGGACATGATACTTATCCGGATTTGTTGACTCAGATGAAAATGCATTCTTGAAGAAAGAGATTGTGTAAAGCAAAATGATTACAATAAAGAAGCCTTTGTCGAAATTTACCGAGGATCCTTTCTCTAGTATGTTGCTGATCGTCGAACGTTTCATAACTCAAAATACGTCGCCCCGGTGAAGAATGTTTCAACACTGTGTTGCGTGGCGCATTTACTTCGGACTTGACTTGTAAATGTCTTATACCCAACCCTTGCTCCAACATCATCCACAGTAGATTGTAAGGATCTTAGTAAATAAATCGAGCTGCTCCGCCGCATATGTGGAACCTTGACAGGCATGAAACTTATGTACCGATTATCCATGTGAGACCTGATTAACATTGGTCAGAGTAGGTTTCTTATCCCGCTCAAACATTATTCCGAACAAGTCAGAGGTGAGGTTGGTCGGTAGACAGGCTTACACGGGTATCTTAATACCATCCTTCGCAGAAGCAACTTCTTGTGGACTTTAGTTTGAAAACGCTATAGAAAAGAGCGGATAATCGACTTGGGATGTCCAAATATTTCACATGGACTGTGTAATTCATACCATGAGGTCTCAGTTCTACTGAAGATTTTACAAATTAAGGAAGATATTGAGTCAAATTCGCTGGAATATGCGGGCACAAAAATTGATGAGTTAACATTGTGTGAAGAGTACCTGAATCAGGTCCAAGGTGAGTGAATATTTCATGTGATCCAATGTGGCCGAGATGCTCTTTGAGCAAGGAATGCAGCTGGGCCGCGCTATGAAGAATACCACGTGACTGAAGGTTTCGTCGAATGAGTCTATTTGATTTGGCAGCTTAACATGGGAAAAGAGAATAGCGAGAAATATATGCGTACCAAGGTCATAGATTGGCAGGCAAGAGTGTCCAGGGATATTGACGTGATTGAGGTTAAGCCAATGAGTGTTGATATGTCAAGGACTCGGCTTAAACCTGTTTTCTTAGAATCCACTGATCTATCAATAGTCGTTCCCGCAACATGTGAGGAAGAAGCGAAAAAAAAGGCCGAGAACATTGCACGACATATCGTCGCTTCCGGAGTTTGGGGCTTGGAAATATGGGACCTACCCAGCTTCTTAAGCTCGATTGAAAAACTTTTGTAACTTGCTTCAGCATTGGATTCAGAAGCGACAGAACAAGGATTGACAGAGAGTGACCTGCCGGCACGAAGTTGTACGAGTAATAATTCATTGAATCACCATTCTTACTAACTTAATTCTGTGTCGAATTTCGAAACAGGTCAACATAAAAACAAAGTGCAGACGTGAGCTATATAAATAAAATACTAGTGACCGTTGATTTTTGAACTATCCGACAGCCGATAAAACAACATCTTCAAATATAAATGGTGAGCTATGAACTGCTGGGAATTCAAGAAATGTGGGCGTGAAGAAGGCGGCATCAACGCGTCTGAATTGGGAGTATGTCCCGCCTACCCTGACAACGGGAACCAATGTGGACGCATTCCTGGGACATTATGCGATGGTAAAGTCCAGGGATCATTCTCAATGAAATTGGCAGGTTGCGTGAAGTGCGATTTCTATCAGAGTTCCGCCTACGATAAAAGTTATAGGACCCCACTTTTCCCGAAATGACGAGTCATTAGTAATTCTGCGTAGGGGTACGGACATTTCTTTTAGATTTATCAAACCATCTCGGTGGAAACAATGACTCGTCCCCATATTGTGTACCAATCATAAGTGAGTTATCCGGGAAGGCATCGGCAAGGGGACGCGGATAAAATACTGCGCGAGCGGGGGCAGGTCGTATCCATATTCTCCACCTAATTTGTCTATTACGTTTTCACATAAGCGAGAACATAAGAAACCGATCCGCTTGAAGTTATCTCAGCTTCGGTTTCTGATCTATGCCTGCCCATTCATTGCCGGCACACCCTCCCCATCCTATCACTTCAAAAGAAGCATCTTGATAGTGCTGGAGAAACTCTGCGTTTCCATTCGACAGAAATAAACTCCGCTCGCGAGCCTCGATCCATCGAAGTCTGCGTAATGCTCTCCGGCTGAAACATATCCCGACACCGGAGTCGCCACCACCTGACCGAGCGCATTATAGATTATTATCGTAGCGCGGCTCGATTTCGGAAGATCGTAATCTATTGTGGTCGTTGGGTTAAAAGGATTAGGAAAATTGGAAAGATGAAATGCGGACGGTACGCTGTGCATTGCAGCGATGTAACCACGAACAGATGTGACATGATAGCGGTTCTTCAATTCCAGAATCCGGTTATATGCCTCATCGACACGAGCCATAGGGATCTTTCCTTGCTGTACGTCAGACTCTAGCGTGTCTATGACCTGACGGACGAGCGAACCACCGTTGGCCGTATTGCCGACATACAACAGAATATCGTCGCCGGCGTTGAGGGCAAGTTCAGCCGCCTGTCCGTATCCATAGTAATCGGTCGTTTCCATCTGGAAGAGGTCGTCGGTAATGACGACACCCTGATAGCCCAGCGAATCGCGCAGTAATCCCTGCACCACCGCCTTAGACAGAGAAGTGAGATTCACACTGTCGATTTGCGCGTCGTACTCATGTGTAACCATGATCATGTCCAGCCGGTTGCTGTCGATCAGTGCGCGATATGGAACCAAAGCTGTTGAATCGCCGTCACCATATAATCCGGGAAAATGTTTGATGGTCGTCATGATGTTCGCGGCATGGAATTGATCGATAAACGTCTGCGCGTGTGCAATAACGACGATCGGGTCTGTGGAAAAACTTCGCTGATTATCTATCGATGAAGTGTAAGGGCTTGGAGCGACATCGACGACAGGAGCCAGATTCAAGTTGAAGCCGCACTGATTCATCCACGATGCCATTAACTCCGCTTGTGCCCGTGTCGAGTCTACCGACTTGAAGACCATGCCAAGTGTATATTCTGAATACGTCGGAGCGAATCCATCGTCGGAACTGAGGCGTGCCACCTCTCCACCTTCCTGGTCCGCGCAGATAAATGGAGGAGTTTGGGCGGCGGCGCGAATCTGGTCGGTCAGTTCACGAATCTGTGCCGGCGACACCAAGTTTCCGTTCACGTATGAAAGGATAACACCTCCAATATTCCGCTCGGATAAATCGGCAAAGACGGAATCGGTCACTGTCGGGCCTAAGAAACCGACTATGAACAATTGTCCTAGTTTGTTACGAAGCGTGTCGTCTGCAGACTGCACCCGAATTTGTGTGTAGCTTTCTGAAGTCACTCCAAGCAGAAGTGAAAGGACGATTATTATTTGAGCCGCATACTGTATCATCGATTTCATTATTATTTCCTTGCAAAACCATGAAAGATTACCCAGACTTGAGGCAGAAGTCGGTAGATTGTCAAGTTAAAAGAGTGACATTTGAAGGCTCGTTGAATCCTTATGGAGCCAGATCTTGACCTGCCGCCGTATTGTGTACCAGTGGTAAGTTAGTAATCCGGTTAGTCATTGGCAAACCGAATTCTGTAATTGACTTTGCACACTCAATCTTGGTATAATACCCTTTGTTGCTGGTGGGGCTGAACCTCCCGAAAATCACCCCAAACGAAATGATGGACTTGAAAATGACGCCTGAACAAACGAAAGAGTTTCTTGCTAAGAGAATGGAAATAGAAGACAAGCTCGCGGGCTCACTCAAGCAAAGAAAGAGTCCTTTCACTATTAATGACATTAAGAATGCGATTTATACTGAAAAAGGAACAAACGTTATTGCTCTGATCATACGGATGTTCCACGTAGAGCCTGAGTCAGCCGGCTTTGATGATCTCATGAAGTTCATCATGGATGCCTGGAATTATTTCCCTCACAAGTCCCTTAATGGTCTTTCGCCGCAGGAAAGGCAATTCGTATAGGTTTTGACCTGCCCCTAGATTGTGTACCAATGCTAAGATAGTGATCCGTTCCGGTATTGGCTAGGTGATGCCGTTGTTTCACCGCTGCGTTTTTATCCGATTGATGATCCGATCACGATCAGTATAGACGAGCCTGTAAAGATAAAGGGGCAAAGTTTAAACATGATGAATGGATGTCGGAATCCTGTAAACAAGGATACTATGGACAAGACGTTGAGAGCTCCGAACGATGTCCAACATACTGCTCTTGAAACGACGCTGGTTCGGTCGACATATGTGACGATTGCGACTAGCACGCCAATGAAGATAAGAGCGACACCTTCAGTGATCCATTCCATTTGAATAATCCGCTTGTTGTCTGCCGAAATTTCGCCGAATGCGGAGACAACTTTGCGGGTGGGGAATAGATGAGCGACACCCCATGCAAAGATGAAGAACGAGCCGATGTACGTCAATATTACACCAATCATAATTTGCTCCTTGTGTTAATGCTTCTGGCGGCATTGCGCTTAACTTTAGGGATATACGAAGTTTTTCTGCAGCGTAGCGGAATGAAAATTTGGGCGATGGATGAGCCGAGCCCTGAGCAGTATATCCCTTGTTATATGCCCCGACGACCGAAGGGAGGAGAGCGCAGCGTGGCACGGACCGCAGCGGAGTGAGTCCCAAAAAGACAAAATTTCTTTAGTATAAATCAACATTCTTAAATGGAATTAAAGCTAAAACCACCGCATCTGTATAATACTTTGTTCTGTCAATAACATCCCCTGTCAAAATCCCAACCGCTCCATTTTCTTGTTTAGAATTATTACGTTTGAAAACAATGTCGTCCGCTTCACCTAGCTCCTTACCCTCTTTAATCAACTTAACGACTTCATTTGGTAGAAGAAATGTCCCCGTTCTTGCTTTGCCGTATTTACCAGCTGAAATTATAACTACCCAAGCAAATGCTTCCATTTCGTTTGCAATATGCTCAATCCCGCCCTCTATGCCGACATAAAAGTCGGCATCTTTGATTTTGTTCGAAGCGTTATCAGCCCTATTTTTTGCCCCGAGAAATGTTTCATCATTACTAAAAGGCTGGTCGGCAACATTTGAGGGCACTGACAATCCGATAAATTCAAAGTCTTGTTCAGGTAACATTTTTTCAAAGCCGTTTTTAACTGCTTGGATTTTGACAGGATTCTCAGAGGCAATAATTACTTTAGCCATAATATACTTTTCACGAAGTTTAATTTGGACCTCTCTTTGGGGGGCAGGTCAAAACTACTGAGCCGGGTGAAGAAGCGCTGGGCGGTTTCCCGTAAACCTCAAAGATAGGCATCGTAGTGTTTAGAACTCAATGTACGGCGAAGAGGCACCAGAAAGCAAACAATATTTCAATTATAGCTAATGCGACCAATGCCGGTTGGCTTGCGCCTTGGACAGTTGTGGACCCCGTATTTTCAGACATAAGTTGCTCCTTACTCTGGTTTTATGAAAGAAGTCACTGGCCGTCCATTCCAAAGGCGGCCATCTCGTATAATTACTCGCTATTTGCCATATGGCTTTGTTTTGACTTTTGCATGTACACCAGTCATTGGCACAACCCGATTATCGAAAGAATGTAACTGGAAGGTATCTGAGGTGCAAGATCGGCGGCTTGGCGCTCTAATGAGCCCTAAGAGTTCTGAGGAAGAAATTTTAGCTTTGTCTGATCCATCAAATATGTAGTACTTGGACTGGTAGGATACTTATGTGGAGGTTTTTTTGCAGGTGACCCTTTGTCGTACGCGAAGCTATTGCAATAAACTTATTGCATCTTTGAACGAGCTTTGAAATCATATACCTTTAATATGGCAGGGATGCCAAATACAAAGAGAAATATGCTGATCTTGCTCACTTCCTGGTGCAATAACGCGAACTTGAAAAAATTCGTAACGGCCGCCAGGCTGAGAAACACCCCGATCCACAAGCCGTGGGTATTCTTTCTGCTCAAAGTGATCTGTGTGCCAAGGGTTGCTTTTTTCGGGTCATCTAATATCGTTAGCGATTCCTTGTTCATCATGTAAGGGGTCTCCCAACCGAGATAGATGGCAAGTACTATTCCCACAATAAAGATAGGAAGCGATTTGACCGGATAATCAGGTAAGAAATAGCCGGTCGCTATTGAAAGCACTATCAACGTCAACTTTATCATAATGCAACTCCGATTCCATGATAGTCTTCTGAAAATAACAAATTTTGGGGTGAGGAGATTTTCCTGTCAATTTTTTGCTTCACTTGTTCCCTATTCTCAGCTTCAAATCTAGATTTTGTAATATGTCGTAATCGCCTCACAGGGCTTCCCCCTCACCTGACCTTCTATTACGTGCCAACAGAACGCTTGGGACGACAATTAACCAAGCAAGTAGGTACATTAGATTGACGGGAAAAAGGAGATGAAGGTACACACCGGGACGGTCAGGATAGCGAGCAACATGGGTGTCTTTCGTATCATATCTACGTATCTGGAATCCATGGGGATGTTGAACATTCTAAAGTAAACAAGAAAGGCTACGCTTCCCAGGACCCACAATCCTGCATAGCCTGCCAGGGGAATGAGGATCATGGATTTTCGGTTTGTCATAACGGTCCTTCTTTAATATGGTTCATTGCGCTGGGATGGCGTATAACTACTGTAACATCTTGTTACGTTGCTACGACCAGTGTAGTAATAATAACGTATTAAATTGTTTTTCTTTTTTTCAATCGGATCCACGACAAGAAAATATAGTCGCCTTTCTTCAATTATCAAGCTTGTCAATCCTAACTCGACACTTATATAGTCCATTAATCCTCCAGAATAAAAAATCCTGCCTCGACCTGATCCACCATATATGTAGAACCTAGCGGCTAAATACTCCTGTAACAATACTTGGGAAGAGGCTCAAAAAGAAAGTCCCGCCAGTGTTAATGACGGGACTCTTTTCTCACCAGATAACAGTGCGCATCCTTACTTCATCAACAACATCTTCTTTGTCGAGTTGAACTTCTGTCCGGGAGGCTCTGAAAGCTAACAGTTTTCATGGGCTTTACTGCTTTTACCTTTCTGTGTTAAACGTGTCATTGTTGAAGTCACCCTTGTTTTCGGTCATTGCTTTCCTTCTCTTTGTCCACGTTCTCCAGGCCAATTCCCGCAGTCAAGGCTGCCTTCTTGGGAGCCTGGCGCCGCATCATTTCTTTCTGGCCATACTTTGTAAAAGGTTCTTAATTTTGTTCAACTCCTGGCCATAGTTTGTCCAGTCGCCATTCTTAAGATAATCCAGGGCCTTATTGTAATGGTTCAGGGCATCTTGTGCCATGTTAAACTGGGGCCCTGTTGGTAATCCGGTGAGGGCTTGTTGTGTTTGTGCGGGAGAAATAGTGTCTAAAGAAAAGACGGCTCGCAGGGCAACATCCAGATTATCACGCATTTGCAATTGATTTCCCTGAGCAACGATGACACGTTTTAATTCCGGCATCTTGCTTTGTTCCGACTGGAGGTAAATAGGCTCTACATACAAGAAAGAATGCTGAATCGGGATAACAAGCAGATTCCCTCGAATCACGCTGGACCCCATTTGTCCCCAGAGAGTCAACTCGGAAGAGATATCGGGTGTTTGGTTTACCTGGGCGTCAATTTGCAGTGGGCCGTAAATCAACTTGTCCTTGGAGAGACTGTACTCTAATAATTGGCCGTAATTACTGCTGTCGCACCGCGCGCAAAGCCAGGATACCATGTTGTTCTTATTCGATGGTGTGAAGGGAACCATCAAAATAAACTCCTCCGATTTGGTGTCCGGTAACCTCATGATGATGTAATAAGGCAGCATTGGCTGCTGAGTTTGATTGTAAACTTCCGTCGGTAGACTCCACAAATCTTCCTGGTTATAGAATACCTGCGGGTTTGTCATGTGGAATGTCTTGTACATTTCTCCCTGGATCTGGAACAGATCCATAGGGTAACGTATATGACTCCTCAGAAATGCAGGCATCTCACTGATGGGTTTAAACAGGGTGGGAAAGATTTTCTCATAGGTCTGGATTAACGGATCTGAAGGGTCGATGACATAATACGAAACGTCTCCGTTATATGCATCAATAACTACCTTTACGGAATTCCGAATGTAATTGATTCCATAGTTGTTTTGTCCTTGGGTATAAGGCTCTGAGTAAGGAAACATGCTCGACGTGGTATATGCATCATGGATCCAGTACAACTTGCCATCCTCGCCCACTACTAAGTATGGATCGGAATCATACGCCAGAAAAGGTGCAATCGTATTATCACGGTCCGTGATGATTCGATGGAACATGATACGGCTCGAGTCTGTAAGGTAGTCGGTAAGCAGTATATTTATGTCGGAAAATTTCCAGGCGTAAATCAGCCTTCGAAAAAGGCTGGAAAGCTCGACGCCACCCTTGCCCTGGTAGGAGGTATACACATCTTGATTGCCGCTGGGGTAATCAAACTCTTTGGTTTTGGTGTTGACAAGGACATACTGATTGGTTTGCTCACCATAGTAGATTTCCGGACGGGTAATAGATAAGACGTCTGAGCTGGGAGGGATGTTTTGCACAATGAGATTAGGCATGCCATCTTGTGTGATCTCATTTACAGGGCTCATGACCAATCCGTAACCGTGCGTGTATTTCAGATGGATGTTGAGCCAGGTGCTTGCGCGGGCAGGAAGCTGCGAAGCTGGCAATTCTCTGGCTGCCAGAGCGACCTCCGTATAGTTCCCTTTGAAATGATACCGATCCACATCCACATTTGTGAAATTATAATAAAGCCGTATTTCCTGCAATTGTTTGTAAGTGTCGATTAAAGGCCGTGCATCCCAGAGCCTGATGTTATGGATCGTGGCGTCATTCTCCTTTATGTCGTTATAGGTCATGGGTTGCCCAACCGGGAAAGGTTTTTCTTCAACCTTATTCAACTCAAACGCCAGGCGGGTAAATTTTATGTTATTGAGAATATAAGGTGTCTCCTTTGTCAGCTCGCTTGGCTTAACCACATATTGTTCAACCAGGGCGGGATAAATCCAGGAAAAGCCTATGAGAACGGCAAAATAGACTCCGACGGAATAAAGAAGGAATTTCCATTTGTTTGAGAAAGGCATCAGGAAAAAAAGAATCGCAATAATCAAGGCTGTGATAAATACAGTCCAGTAAGCAGGGGTTTGCGCGTGGACATCGACGTAGGAGGCGCCGTATGCAACACCTGAACTTGAATACATCAATCCGTAAAGATCCAATCTGAAAACCAAGGCGAGTCCCAGAAAAATCAACCCACCTAGGACCGCCAGATGAGACCGGGCTTGCTGGTTGATATAAAAGTGGTTTTCCTGGACACCAATAGCCTGGTCCATAAAATAGGAGATTGCAACCCCTATGGAAACAACGACTACACTGAATAAATACCACCCCTGGATAAAATTATAGAGCGGCAGGCGGAAAACATAGAAGCCCGCATCCTTTGAAAAAATAGGGTCGGCAACACTAAATTTGGAGGCGTGCAGAAATTGCAAAAATGTTTGCCATGTGCCGGATGCCTGTGAACCCATGATGAATGAAAAAAGCAGGATGATCGCCGCCCATGAATACTTGGCATATCTATCGCTGAAAAAAACATCAAAAGATCTATTGGGCTGTTCTGGAAAAAGCACTTTCAAGGAGCGGGTGCGGCTTCCACGTCTCCTTGCGATGGCAATATTCCCAGATGCAAAGATTCCAAATATGAAAAAAAAACCAAGAAACAACAGGATCTTTGCCCACAGGATCGTGGTAAATACTGCGCCGTAACCCAGATTCTGAAACCACAGCCAGTCGCCGTAGTATCCCGCAAAAAGGGAGAGCACCACCAAAAGTGCTATAATAAGAAAGACAAATGAGACAATTAATGATTTTGATTTCATGATAAATCTCCTTACCGGTCGAATTCGTTGCACCAATGACAAACCTGTGGCTTCAAAAGAATATACTCAAGAATACCCTATTAGAACTTTGGGACGTAACAATTTTTCGGTTTTGCTGCCTAGTGCATCGGGTCCCATTTATTCACTTCATAAACTTTTCTATCAATTCGCAATCCTCCGTTCGAAATTTGATCATCGTTGCCAAACAATTTGTACGTTTTGCACTGGGATCGCAGCAGTGTACGTTGACCATATTGTTGTTTCTGCAGGCTTTTCAGCCAATGGCTTACTTCCACCGCTTTCTCATTAGATGTGTTTTTCCTTAAGTATTGTTTTTGCTTTTTCTTCGTCAGGTCCATCGACCACCAGTTTCACGCCTTCCGTGCTCTGTAACGACGGAAATGCTCCGCCTACATCATCTTTAATGATGAACGCTTTAATTCCCGCCGATTCGAGATGTCCCCTCGCAATTTCTGCATCTATCTCACTCGTATATTCTCCAACCACCACTTGATCGTGTTCCATTTGCTTACCTCGTTGATTTCTAAATGCCTAAATTTGCTAATGCACTTGCTATGTAATTCACGTTTTCAACTAATTTCGGATGTGACGCTTCGAAACCTTTCACTGAAGCCGAAAGACCATCAATCGATATTTTTAGAAGCGTTGGATTTTTTTCCTGTCGCAGCGCTTCATGTGTCGAGCGTTCGACAAATCCGGCAACACTCTCTGCATGTTCTGCCTTAACGTCCGAGAGCTTTTCTATCTCAGGCTTCAACGTCGTCAGGAGGTCCAGAAGCTGTTTCTTATTCTTCTCATCGAGAGATTTGTTTACGCGAATTATCTGTTCGATTTTTTCAATTGTGTCTTTAACCATTTTCTTACCTCAAGGACTTAGCGATATCCCACCTTGCCCAGCCGCACGATGAAATTCCAATGATATTGAGTAACTTCGCTCTTAACGTCAACCTACGACCTCTTTTTTCACCATTTGGAGAAATCGAGTGTGCCGACTGGACTTGCCCCATTAGATGTACCAATTACAAGACCTTATGTTTAAAAGAAGAACGCCTCGGCTTTGGTTTGTAAATTTGATAGGTAGTAAATGAAAAGCAAAAACAAATCCAAAGGAGGCTTTCGATGCAGTATCAAGGTAAGCAACTGAACTTTACAGGTCAATCGATTTACGTTGGAATCGACGTAGGAAAGAGGAGTTGGTCGGTAAGCATAATGACAAAGGATTTCGAGCATAAAACCTTTACTCAACCGCCGGTGACCTGCCCCCGTATTGTGTACCAATTACAAGTTAGTAATCCGGTCAGGTCTTAGTAGGTGAGTCTCCTTCGGGATCGGCGAGAGTTTTCACACAACTCTTTCAATGATCCGCGAATCGTTTGGTCGGAGGATTAAAAGCACCACGTATGTTGCCCTTGATGCTTTTCGTCTATCCTTCCTAATCGACTCAAATCTATCTCCAATTTCCCGACCTATTTCTCTCCGCTAAACTCTGAAGTCTAACAATTCCGGCCATGATGCATCAATGCAATCTCATGAATAATTTGCCACGCTTTCTTGGACGACTTATGGACGACTTACGGTTCCAAATAATACCAAATATCATGTCAGAATATCAATAATACGGCAAATATGGAAAATTTGAGAGGATTCGGTTTCCGGGCATCACTCTTCTAAGCTGAGGGTTGGGTGTTCGAGTCACCCACGGCGCACTAATTTCGAGGGTTCTAAAAAGTTTGGGTACCTTTTGGGTACTTTTTCATTATTGTCAAATATTACAAGATGGTACACCATATCGAACAAACACTCCAAGGACATAACGAGTTTTCGATTCGTGATCGTCTGCTTTGCAGATACGCCGATGCTTGTCCAAAGAGCCGAACCGCCGATAGAGAGATCTTTCTGATAGCTCAGTTAACAGACCTTTGCCCTAGCACAAAGATGGGTCATTTTTTGCGGAGTAGGGTCAAGTCAGGATATCCTATCTAGATAGTCCAAAAGATAGCTCACTAAATTATTAAGACTCTACTTCTCGTCAAGGACAGCCCGAATTTTCCTCAGAAGTTCCAAGCGCTGGTACGGCTTCTGAATATATGCCTTCGCACCTTTCTCCATCATCTTCTGTCGTTCGCCTTCCTCCATGAATCCACTTGCAAGTATGACCTTCGTTTCAGGGTTCATCCTCTTTATGGTCTCCATTAAGTCAATTCCACCAATAATGGGAAGCCCTATGTCAGATAGCACCAAGCTTATATTTTTATGGGCAAGGAAGAGGGCGATAGCTCTCTGGCCGTCAGCCGCCGCGACTACGTTGTACCCTTCCGTGCTGAGTACATCCTCCACAAAGGCTCTGAGACCCGGCTCATCTTCTACCAAAAGTATTGTCTCTCTTCCACCCATTACTCGGGACGTATCTTCTTGAGCGGGCATTTCCGATTCGTTACCAAGCCGCGCCAAAGGAAGATAGATGTTGAACTTTGTGCCTGAGCCTTCCTTGCTGTCTACTTCTATCAGACCATTATTGCTTTGTACAATGCCATGCACTGTTGATAATCCGAGACCAGTCCCTTTTCCTTCTGTCTTTGTTGTAAAAAACGGTTCAAATATCCTCTTTTGTGTCTCCTCATTCATTCCGACTCCGGTATCCGACACGCTTATTTTAATGTATTTGTCCGATTCAGCCGATGGGAACCTGTTCTTAAGAGTGACAGCATTCACTACGGCAGTCCTGATCATTAAAATGCCACCGTCTAAATTGTTGCTATGGTGGTCGGTCATCGCATCACGGGCATTGACGCATAGGTTCAGGAGTAGCTGATAAATCTCGTAGCGGTCACCATGAACTACGGTAAGTTCATCAGTGGTTTCGATACTTATCTTTAGAGGTTTCGGGAAGGTCTCACTGATAAGGTGGTAAATCTCCGTGGCGATGTCATTAACATTCACGAAGTCTAGAACTCGATCATGCTTTCGCGCAAACATCAAAAGTTGTCGCACGAGGCCAATTGCTCTTTCGGCAGCTTTTTCGATCGAGTCAAGACCTTTGGTCAAATTTTCATTTGAGGGGATCGCTTTTCTCAGCAAGCTCACATGGCCAGTTATGATGCCGAGTATGTTATTAAAATCATGAGCGATTCCGCCTGCAAGGATTCCAATACTTTCCATCTTCTGTGATTGTCGTAGCTGATCCTCCAGACTTCTCTGTGCTGTAACGTCTCTAGCGATACCAAGCAACCCAATATGTTTACCGTCCCTTAACAAAGAAGTAGTATTAAACTCGCCTATTAGATGTTCGCCCGACTTCTTTAATATTCTATAATCGTTGACGCCAACCACTTCGCCTTGGATGACCTTTTGAAGCGATGCCACTGCCTTCTTGCGATCATCAGGATGGATCAGATCTGTAATGCTTTTTCCGATCCAATCCTCGCGCTTCCAACCCGTAATAGTTTCAAATGCGGGGTTCAGGCTCTGGATGATTGCGTTCTCCGACATGCTGAAAATCGCATCGCGTGCTCCATCAACAAGACTCCTGTGCAGTTCCTCAGATCGACGGAGCGCTTCTTCAGCCTTTCTTATTTCAGTTATGTCCCGAATCATTGCAAGAACAGCCACATCTTGGTTGGTCGTCAGAGGCGAAAGCATGATGTCTGCCGGAAATTCGGTCCCGTCCTTTCTTCTTCCAAATAGCCCTAAGCCGGAAGAGAGAGCACGAGTATGAGGATGCAAGGTGAAGTCTTTCAAATGTGATTCGTGGTTTTGTTTGAAGCGATCAGGTACCAGGGTGCTGAGGGGTTGTCCGATTAGCTCACCGCGATTATATCCGAATATCTTCTCGGTTCCCGTGTTAACAAATGTGATCTTGTCCTTTCCGCTCACGATCACTACTGCATCTGGAGCACTTTCGAGGAGTCCGCGAAATCTAGCTTCGCTCTCTCTCAGATCTTCAAGCGCCATCTCTCTCATCTTTTCTGCGAGCCTGAGCTTCCGCTCCTCATCACTTTCTTTAATGGCCCTCTTTACGGCTGGCACAATCCGGGAAAGCTTTGACTTTAAGACATAATCCGTCGCACCTTCGGTGAGTGCTTGAATTGCTGCATCTTCACCGGTGATTCCTGACACAAAAATGAATGGGGTGTCAGGCGCTTTCTGCTGGGCGATTATCATGGCCTCCCTGCCGGTAATCTCAGGAAGAGAAAAATCAGATATTATCAGATCGAAGTTCCCCTCTTCCAACGCAGCGTTGAAACTCCGTTTGGATTTCACTAGCTCTTTACTGTATTTAATGCCCCCTTCTTTTAGGAAACTGTCTATTAGAGTTGCATCTTTTGGATTGTCCTCTAATTCCAAAATTCGTAGTTTTTCACTCATCGCATCACTCCTTCCGAAGCAAAATGTACCTACCTCATCATACTGTTCCTAGCTCCGGCTCCTGGTCCATTGTCAATTGCCCAAAACATACCTCGTTGCCCCACAGCAACTGCGAATTCCCGAAAGGGATCAAGTTTGAACGCCCTCCTCTATTTTCCGTCCTTTCCCACTTAGAACTTTTCATATCGTCTTACTTCATTCCTTACCTACTATAAGGGATAACAAAGTTTCTAGTGGTTAGTTTCCGATACCAGTCCTTCAAATCTTCTGATTCACTCTTCGATATTGGACCCGCAACAAAGAGGCTCGTTCTGGAGCTGTTTGATTGGTTTTTGAGAGTTGGTTATTGGGCTTCGACCTTGTCAAGGCCGAGCTAGTCTGGTTATTTACTTAACATCAACTGGAGGAATGACCTGCCTCCATATTGTGTACCAATATAAAGTAATGATCCGTCACGAGACGGCACGAGCGTTTCGAAACGCGATTTATTTCTCCACTGCACTGAGTCTTCATTAAGCTCCATGTGGAGGGTCTCTTGATCGTTGAGACTGCTATTATTCTTTCATACCTGCATAAATCAGATTAAAATCGTGTTCGTTAATTTCAAACAACCCGAACTTAAACATGTAACCCCAATATTTTTTCTTCAGGATAAAATCCAACTTCTCTAGGAGTGGCTCAACTTTAACTTCTTTGCAGTCTTGGTATTGAGCACTTATTCTATATGGTTTAAAATCATCACTCAATTCTGCCTGATAGATCTTATCATCAATTATTTTTGCAACGGCTGTAAATGCTTTTAGAGGTTCGCCATTTTTGAATGAAGTTTTTGGCGAATAGAAAATTATTTGGTCTCCAATCTTGAATCGCATTAGCGGTGATAATTTCCCGTGGTTGGCTTGGATAATGCCATTCTTCTTGCCATTCATTACATGATCTTTAGAAACTGAATTAATCCAATATTTCATGTTGAAGTCTCCTCATCTTCTCAAATCAACCGGGATTATCGAGATTTAGTTCAATTTGACCTACCCCCATGTTGTGTACCAATGGTAAGTTAGTAATACGGTAAGGCATTGGCAGAATGATGTCGAGCTTCCTTTTAAGTTTACATGACATGTTCCGCTACATAGTTAATAAATCTCTCGGTCGATTCACTACTAATCCATTCAGATCGCATCGTCGTATTCTTATCAACACGTCTAAGATTTGACAATAATGCGCGGTTAAGTCTTTCGGCGCTCGTCCCTAGAAAAGTCGTTCTGATCTTGAATCCACTGTCAGTCCGAATCATACCGTTAACTCCGATAAGCCTCGATAAAACTGATTCAATCATCAACGGATCACTTGTGCTTATTTCGGCGATAAGTTTAAACCGTTCCACAGCCATGCCCGCCTCCCGGATTTGCCTAAGATTAGGCAATGCACGTCAAAAATTCAACTCGACGCCCTATAAGCACCTTATTTTTCCAATACAAAAAAGTTTCGCTTGATCTGATCCAGGATATATGTAGGACCTTGGCGGGTAGGATACTTATGTAGTGGTTATTGGGTTGAGGCTCAAATAGAAAGTCCCGCCGATGTTGGTGACGGGACTTCTCTTGAGGCAGATATGTGGATATTATCTCACTTCATCAGCACCAATTTCTTTATCGATTCGAACTTCTGTCCGTCATTCCCGATGGCATTCATTCTGTAGAAATAGACCCCGCTTGCAAACTGGTTGCCGTCGAAAGCGACTTTGTACTCTCCCGGGTTCTTCTGCGCGTCAACAAGCGTCGCTACTTTTCTTCCGAGCACGTCATACACGACCACCTCAACCCTGGACGGTTTGGACACATCGTAGGTAATTGTCGTTGTCGGGTTGAATGGATTAGGATAATTCTGTTCCAATTGATAATGTGTCGGCACCGCATCCTTTTGATTCTTCACACTGCTTGGGCCCGTTGGTGTTTGCACATTGATGATGGAGACTCCGTATGCCGGAATTGAGAGAGGATATGAAGAGATATTTGAGGTCGACAAAGGTGCGAGTGATTGAGACCTCATTAAATCGATCATCTTGCTGTTGGCAGCAAGCCCCGGCGTGGAAGTGAAATCAAGTATTGGGCTCTCTGCGGTATCCGACAAATTAATGACAATCACCACGTTCTGATGAGTTGTATCATCATCATATGATCGAAGGAAAGTGAGCACATTTGCATCCGTGGTGTTGACGGTGGTATAGCTCCCCACCCGGAGAGCCAACGAACCCTTTCTAATGCTTATCAGCTTCTGATAATAATACCAGAGCGAAGTGCTGTCAGCCTGCTCTTCTTGCAGCGACGTCCCGTCGCTGTCGTGGAGCGATGAGTACGTCCACCACGGTCCCGTATTTTTATACCAGAGCGCCATGCCGGGACTTGAAACGATCGCGTTCCACTTAAACGCTTCACGCTTCGGGATGTCGTTTCCATCGTTATTGCTCAACCAGTTTCCTGTCACCCCACGCATTCCAATCTCCTCACCATAATACAGGCATGGCACACCCTTCAGTGACATCTCGAGGGCCGCGCCGACCCGAAGCTTTCCGGGATCATTTCCTACGACGGACGCAAACCTGTTCACATCGTGGTTCTCGATGATTGTGAACTGGTATTTTCCCGATGGCGTGGCGGTAAGGGTTTGGGAAATTCCGCCGAGAATGGTGTTCTTATCCAGAGTTTGAATGTCGAACATAAGAGGTATGGAGAAAACCGCGTCGACATTCCCGTTGGTGAATTGATCTGAGCCGAATCCCCAGTCGGCTTGTTCAGCCAGGAAGAAGAGGCGGGGGTTGATGCTCCGCAATGTGTCGAACAACGGCTTCCAGAAGTCTGTGTACATATGAGGATTTTCTCCGGTGCCGTCGAGGTTATCCATGAAGTGGTCAAGCCGGAATCCATCCACGCCGTCGTCGAACTTCCCGTCGCCATTTGGGTCGACCCATGAAGCATACATTCGCTTCATGTAGGAGAGGAGTTCAGGATTTCGCAAGTTCAATACCATATTGGTCAGCCACTCACCATTGTAGCCCCAAAACGATGTGGTATCGGGTATCGTGTTGCCGGGCCCCTGATAAACAATATATGGACCGAAGAGCGACGCAGGATTCATGTAAGAATCGATGTACCATTTATGATATCGGGAAATATACTGCGTTTCCATATCGATGAAAATCTTCATCCCACGGGCGTGAAGAGCCTTTACGAGGTTCGTAAAATCCGCATTCGATCCAAAGCTGGTGTCGGTTGAGTCGAAATTGTCTGAAAAATAATTATGGTAGGTATGGGCACGAGTGATCGGATTCAACCACACCGCTGTTACGCCGAGTTTCTGAAGATAATCGAGCTCTTGCTTGATGCCGTTGAAGTCACCGATTTCATCGCCATTACTATCACGAAAACTTCTTGGAAAGATCTGGTAAAAAACTTCGTTCTCCCAGTTCTCCGGCACCACATTTATTAGCGTGTCCCAGGACACGATTTTCCCCCCCGTGTTTGTTGCTTTAATATACAGCGACAATTGCGTTGTGTCATACGTTCTGCCAAAATCGAGATTCAGCAAGCCTGTCGACGCGATATAGGAACTCAATCCTGAGAATGAATTGGAATCGGCAATAACATTTATGGATGTGAGAGGCGATGATGAAAAAATTCCCGCTAGTACCCCGCGAACAAATCCCGTCGTGTCCGTTTTACGGGCAACCTCGAAAACCATAGGATCGGCAATGGTGACCATGGAGTTGGCATACTGGGAGGTGTCGATTTCGGAATTCAACGGATCCTGAATCCACGCATATTCTGAGCCGGATTGATTGGTATAATAAAAAAATTTATAGGTGTAGGATTGCCCGACTTGCAACCACACTTGTTTTTGCCAATAACCGCCTGCGGAATCGAACGACATCAATGATGGTGCATCCGGCGCGATTGAACCGTCGGTCAGCTGGGGTCCCCAGTTGTTAAACACGCCGGGAACGAACGCTTTAATGTACGAATGATTGGAATCATCAAGACGAAATGTGACGGCTACGCTGTCCGGACTTTGTGCGTAAAGCGACAATGGCAGAAGCACCAGCGTTAAAAGTATGAATCTTCTTCCCTTCATCATTCTTCCTTCCCTTGGCAACGCCAGTAAAGCCGAAGCTTGCTTCTAATGACAGCAGTTGCCGACGACCATTTTAGTAAAACAAATTCGTTTGAGGCGACAATAGATCCAGTCTGCAATTGGTGGAAGTAGATCTAGACCCACAATATTGATGCAACCAGCGAAACCTGCTATGCGCTTGTGTCCAACTGCCTTTTACCAAGGCCGCAATCTCCCGAAGGAGAATAGATAGAAAGAGGCAAACAACCTGAAGCTTTTTAATTTCAGAATTCACAAGAACTCTTCATAGGTCTTTTCTCAATACCTTTTTCAATGCCGGAAGGTACCGTCCTCCCTTCGAAATCGGGCAACTCGCATTTGCATAATGCCAATAACGTCAATCGGGAAACCAATAGTTCCACCAGGATTTCAGATTGTGGAGCAAAGTTGGCGAAAAAAGGTCAAGTCGGGACATGTGGAGCCGCGAGGACCTCCCCCAGTAAATCACAATCGCACATTTATTTTCCAATAGTCTTGTCTCTTTCCCCGCCGCCTGCTTCTGTTCCAGCATATACGTAGAACCTAACCCTCATGGACCTCCTGTAACACTACTTTAGACGAGGCTCTTTTGGGTCCTCTTTTCCGCGGTATAAGAAGATATCCACAAACCAATATTGGAGACCATTTTATGACTTGGAATGAGTTGTACCCTGTTGTAAAGGAGCAGGCAGATTATGCAGTTCTTCGTTACGATGAACGTCGAAAGGACAAAGTTCAGGAGTTAGTTTGCCAGGCTTTTGAGAAATATCAGATCGATGTTTCATCTGGACGAGAGATCAAGAAACAAGCATACAAATGCTTTGTGACCCAAAGAGCAAAAGAAGTCGATGTTCGCAGTGTCTGTAAGAACGGTGATGGTGGTACAAGCCAAAAGGATGTACTTGGATTTTTCAATCGCAGATCAGATTCAAAGATAATTGTTACCGGTTTGCAGGAGTGGATGACAATACCCGGGAAATCACGAATGGCTATTGACGATGTTCTAACATTCAATGTCGATTACAGTCGCTGGATAAATCGGCTGGATGATCTTCAGCAAAGAATCGTTGAGTACTTGGTTCAGGGCTTCTGTATGAAAGAGATCGCCAAGAAGATTGCTGCGACCGTAGAAAAGGTTAAGACAATAATTCGACAGATACAGGCGAAGTATCTGACCTACTTTGAACTGGAGACTTTCAAATGAAAACCAACTGGAAGAAGGTTCTTGTGGTTGCTGCGATTGTGATCCGAACAATCATGAAATTGTGGTAGGTCGGTAGATTAAAGATTTGGCAGGCTCCGAGTGGGGCCTGCTGTTTATTCAAACAAAGGTGAAATTCGAACAGCACAACTTTCACAATATCTCGGACCCATCATATGGCAAAGGTAATAATTTTCCAGGGAAGAGTGAAAACATTGAGTCACATGCTTCACCCCGACTCAGGCGGTGACTTCAGGATAATCTCTGCGTCTGCCACTTCTTCACATGGCACCATTACTTTTATTTCGCTGGCATTGAAGTTTTCCCCTCTCGCATAAACTTCGTATTCGACATGTCCTCTGTCTATTGACCTTCGAAGATGGAAAAGAGCGGGATGCAAACCAGCCCCATCCAGTCGCGATTTCGTAAACTCGGCATCAGCCTCTTCATGTGTGGCGTACACCTTAACCATACCTTCAAATATCTCGCAGTCAACATGACGGGCACAAAGGAAAGTTTTATTCACCTCCGACCCGCATTCATCACAACATGGCACTCCGCAAACTACGCATACTCCGACGGCTGCAACATGCTGATGCTTATCACAGAAGACACCTTCCGAGAGGATTGAGCCACAATGCGGACAGAAATCATAATCCCCTATGACTTCTTTTCCACATGCCGAACAAACAAACTCGTCCTCAGTATTATCCTGCATTTGGTCCTCCGATGGGGTCATCATGCACTTATACCATCATTTTACCTTTTTATCGGAACAATACCTGCCATGTCGCCGATGACATTGACCAGTTCTTGATTCGCAGGTAAAACGATTTTAGTGTTCTGCTGCAAAGAGGCTTGAACGGTCTCTAATTGCTTCAACAGTTGGGCATTCCCGACAAAGTACTTGTTCGCCGACTCGTTGACCAGCCTTATGGCTTCGGCTTCACCCTCGGCTTGAAGAATTTGGGACTGCTTCACTCCTTCGGCTTTTTTTATTGCGGCACGCTTTTCACCATCGGCAGTGGTTTCTGCTGCTGTAGCATAGTCAATTGCGGCAATTTTTTCGTTTTCTGCTTTCACGACTTTGTTCATCGTTTCCTGAACATCTTTCGGAGGATCTATCTCCTTCAATTCAGCTCTCACTATTTCGATTCCCCAGCTACCTGTTTCCCTAACTAGGATGTCGATAAGCTCCTTATTAATTCTGCTTCGCTCGCTGTTAGCGGATTTTAACGTTAATGTTCCGAGGATGTTCCTCAAGGTTGTTCTCGTCAGGTTGACTATTTGATACACGATGTTGTTAACATTGTACTGGCTTTTCTTGACGCTATCTTCGTCAGGATTAATCTTAAAATAAATCTGAGCGTCTACTGTTGCGTTAAGATTGTCGTTGGTAATAATCTCCTGTGGTTCCGCTCCAACCAATGTCTCGGTGATGTTGACCTTTATCATTCTGTCTATCATCGGGATTATCCAATGAAAACCGGGCTGAGAGAATTTCTTATACTTGCCAAGTCGCTCAACCAGCGCACGATTGGTTGGTCTTACAATCCGAATTCCCCACAGAAAAACGAGAAATATAACAATCCCTCCGATAGTCCATAGTAACTGTAAACTGTCTTGACTTTCCATCGCTGCGATTCCTTTCGTTGTGTTGGTTGATGCTTATAAAATGAATAAAATGTTCAGTCTAGCTGGGCTTGCCTAAACGGTGTCCTGCCCTCATATTGCGTACCAATGATAAGTTGGTGGTCGGGTCAAGTGAGAGTGATTCTGTCCCAATTGGCAATGATTCGCCCTCATCTACACAAAGCAACGCCAAGCTTTAAGATGATCGGTGATAACTACCAGACAAATGGGATGAAACGATATTTCACCTGGCCCATATAAGCCGCATAGCCTTGAAGCTCTTTCTGCAACGTGAGTTCTTCCAACACTGCCCGCCAAGCTAATATGACAATTGAAACTACTCCCAGAAGAACTCCATACGATGACCCGAGCAGGAGCGGTGTCCCCACGATAAAGAGAATGATTCCAGAATACATGGGATGTCGCACGTACTTATAGGGACCCGTGGAGATCACTGTTTGCCCGCGTTCTTCCTGCAGGCGTACAACAGGTGACAGGTACGAATTTTCCTTGAACGTCAGAAACAAAATGTAGAACGAAAATGCCAAGACAATCGTCCCGACCATTTGGAACCATGCCGGCACCGTCGACCAGTGAAAGCGTGCCGCATCCAAAGATATGAAAATCAACCATCCGAGGATGAGTAATTGCATCAGCGGAAAAAGTAGCTTGTCCCACCCTTTCTGGTCAGAAGTCCCCAAGCGAACTCGTTCCCTGAGTAATGAAGGATTGTGCCCAGAGAGCCAGATGTTCACGCTCGTGAAGAACCCGACGAAAAGTAGAATGAACAACCATCCAGCAGTCCAAAATATTGTCTTAGCAGGGAGAAATAAACACGCGGCAATAACAATGAAAAGGACGACCGTCTGTACCAATATCAGCCCAATGTTGTACTTTACCATTTATTCCCTCGGTTTAAAGCGAATCTTGTGTGGACAACTTCGGTTGACAACATAATTTATTTCTCGCACACCTCAAGTCCAACTCCTAGCACCTCGTATGATATATATTTCTAAATGACCTGCCCCGATAATGTGTACCAATGATAAGTTAGGGCTCAAACTTCTAGGCTAACCCATCTGTAGATCACTCATTAGGGGGCACGTCAGTGAGAGCACTTGGACTAAACGTCAATCTTCTATCAATACCTGTTCACGAATATCGGCGAGAGTTCAGGGGACTTGAGCCGCATGAAATTGAGGACGTTCTCTGTTTTTACAAAAGGAGATTCTCATGAGCGGCCAGCAGTCAAAAACAGAAATTAGGGACGCTAGATTATTATATATCATGGTCGAGAACCAATTTGCGACTAAAGAAATCGCGCGTGAGAGTCGTAGTCACGGGATTCCTATCATTTTTCTTTCCTAATGGCAGAGTTACTTGCTGAATCAATTATCTCAGATATGCTTCTGCTCCAGACACCATAATCCCACGTTCCGGCATATAGATAATCTCCACTTATGCTAAGACCAATAATTACAGAATCTTTCAAACCGCTATTGATGATTGTCCAATGGTCTCCATCGTCATTTGAAAAGCATACGCCGGAGCCCACTCCGGCAAATAGATTCTTCCCCTTATGTACAAGTACATGAGCATCTTGGTCAGCTAATCCGTCATTGATTTGTTTCCACGTTCTTCCATCGTCGCTTGAACGGAAGACTCCATTGCCCTCCATGAGTGCAAACAGATTGGAATCTATGGCTGTTAGTTCATTGAATTCAGAACTCGTCAAATTACTATCGACTTGCGTCCACAAAACACCATCATCTCTCGACACAAATATGTCACCACCGGTAACTCCTGCAAATATTTCCATGCCCTTGAATGTAAGAGCCTGGACTTCCCGAAGCTTCTTGGAACCGGTTGAAGGGCGCGGAGGAGGAACGGCGAGAACTATTTTTTCCCTACCACTCTTGGTGGTGATACCGGGCGTGGGTATGGGCATCTGGGCATATCCACTACTCAAGGACAACCCACTATCGCTCCATGCCCATGTTTTTCCGCCGTTAGTCGAGTGCAACAATCCCTCTTTAGTTCCCGCAAAAATATCAGAATCTTTCACGGCAAGCGATGCAGCGAAGCCTCTTCCTTGCCGATCTCTGATGTCAGAACGCAGCCAAGCTGCCCCGTTGTCAGTCGAATTGTACAAACCGCTCCATGTCCTTGCACATATGCTGCTGTCATGTGCTTCAAGAGCCGTCACGTAGTCCTTAAAATTAGATCGTACAGTAAAATCCAAAGGTATCCACTCTTTTCCGTCGTCTGTCGAACGAAAGACGCCATACCCTTTCGTGCCTGCGTAAAGATATTTCCCGCTCATAGCCAAATGAAAGATACCCGCCTTCATCAATCCATTGTTAGTGACCTCCCAGGTTTTTCCCCCATCTGAGGAGCGATAAAAGCCGTTCTGCCAAGAATCAGCGAACATGTATTTACCGTCGCTACAAAGCACATCGATGTTCTGTATCTCGTTGTTCAATAGTAACCATGTTTGCCCTTTGTCATTGGAAACAAATAGTTTACCGCTATAAGACATGAATATTTTGCGTCCGACAATAGCAAATGATCTCGCGAACTGCCCCCGTCCCGGTTTATTTGTGACAAGCCAATCTTTTCCCTCGTCAGTGGAATAAAACAGCCCTTCGTTAGTTTGTGCAAATATAGCGGAATTCTCCATCACGGAAAGTTCTTCGATTCGGTAGTACTTTAGACCACCCTCATGCCAGCTTACGCCCATATTTGTTGAAATGAAGATTCCAGAATCTGTTCCAGCATATAATTTGTGCCCCCACCCGACGAGAGCCATGATATTGCCAAAAGCTGAATCTGCTAGGCGCCAGTTTCTCCCACCGTCGATAGAAACAAATAGTCCTCTTTTATCCCATGACACAGCGTATATGCTTGTCTTTCCAGATATCGATATCTTTGCCAAAGATTTGATTTTGATCTTCCTCATGTTCGTGTCTGGCTCGAACCAGCTCAAGCCGTTGTTGGTAGATTTTAAGATCCTGTCACCGGCACTTACGAACAAATCATGTCCGACAGAAAGGATAGAAGTAAAGGATGTTTCTGTACCTGCCGTGTAAACAGGATTCCAAGTTCTGCCATTATCTGTCGATTCAAAGATTCTCGATGGGACTAAGTTGGGACTTGATACCTGTGGGGCTTCCACACCAGCCAGGAGGATATTGCCACTCACGGTGAGAAACCCAACTGAACCGCCGCAATATGGACCGTTTGTTGGAATCCACTGTGCCATTAAGAAATTTGAGGTTAAGATGATAATTGCAATGATAGATAGCGGGATCCGTCCGGTTTTCATTCTAATTTCTCCTTCACAAGGTTTTGACCTGCGCCCATATTGTGAGCCATAGATAAACTAGCGATATGGTTTTCCTACTAATACGACCCCAGATCACTTCTTTCTTGTCGGTTCAGTACTGAATGCCGTCACCGTCGGCAACTTTATGATTCCATCATCGACTGTTACATAGAGGACCTGATTACTAAATCCCTTTCCACCTGTCGCCAACCCAATAGCTGTCTTCAGATCTTGACTCGCAAGATTCCTCGCATTTCCTGCAGAATCAATTCTAACTACATCCTTGAGAGTACTTACATAAATATTCCCAGCGCTATCCAAACACATATAAAACATATCGGGATATTCCAATATTAACTTCGGCTTTGTAGAATTCATATCTGATTCTAAGGGAAGCTTGAGTAGTTTTTTCCCATCTCTCACACACATGTTTTTCTGATCACCGTCGATACATATTGCTGTGAGCTCGAACCCGCCCGTAGTGTCACTCGAATAGAAAACTTCCTTCTTGCCATCAGGAGTTATCTTATAAACAACGTCCTTAATATCGTCTGCGACATAGATGTTCCCGCGCTTATCCAGCTTAACGTCGAAGGATCTCATGAACCCGCTTGCGATTGTTTGAATTGTCCCATCATGAGTGATTTTCAGCAGTTTATCACCGACGGTGACAAGCGCATTTCCGCCGTCATCGACCGTGATTCCCGGACCAATGAATGTTCCTTCGAGAGTCGCAATCTTTGACAAGATTCCGGCTGGTGTAACAAGTGACAATGTGCCGTTACCAGTTTCAGGTGCTGTGACCATATACATGGAGCCTTTCCCGTCGAACGCGATTCCATACGGTCTGTCGCCGGAAGTCTTGAGGAAATACGAGTAATTCGTCCCTGCATTAGTTAGCGCCGACGGAAGAATCAGCAATGCTCCAGCAGTCGACAAAACACAATATATTTTCTTCATTCCCTGAGTCAGTCGCAGCTTAGCTTTCATTTGAGCAAAACCAGTTTCTTTGTTTGACTGAATGTTCCTGCCTGAAGTCTGTAGAAATAAACTCCGCTTGGCAAGGTAGCTGCGTTGAAAGTCACCGAATGATTTCCGCTGATCTGTTTCTCATCGACAAGGGTTTTGATTTGTCTCCCGAGCACGTCGTAGATTTTTAAAGTAACATGGCTACTGAACGGTAACCGGTAACTTATCACCGTTGATGGGTTGAAAGGGTTAGGATAGTTTTGAGACAGCAGAAACGTCTTTGGGATGCTACCAGATGGAGGCGTCACGGAAGTCACGATTTCTGACAACGGCCGTTTCCAAACGGTGCCGCTAAATCCTGCGTAAAGATTCGAATCAGTTGCAGCAAGATAATTCACATGGCCGGAGGATGAAGGCAAACCCGTGTTGATCGCACTCCAGCTCGTATCGTCCTTGTCTAAAACATACACGCCGACCGTCGTACCCGCAAAGACATTTGATCCATGAACTGCGAGACACGTCACCCATTGCCCGGGACCAGGAAGCCCCGCATCGATTGCTTCCCATTGATTTCCTTCATCACTAGAATGAAGAACTCCGCTTAAGAGAACTCCACCTGAGCTTCCAAAAGAGACGCCGAACATTTCAGCCCCTCTAAAAGCAAGAGCGCTCGGCAAAAACTGGGTTGTGACAGTATCCCATGTTGAACCTGTATCCTTAGACACAATAAGAGGTGCTCTTGATTCTGCATAGACGTCTGTTCCATTTGTAATAAGAAGTGAGACATCAGCGCCTCTGACTTGAGTTCTGCGCCAGCTTGCTCCGTTATCGGTTGAAAGGTAAATGCCATCCTCAGCGGCACCAAGGATACCGATTGCGGAGTATGTCCCTAGAAATATGTTTGTACCCATGACTGCAAGGTTGGCAGGCCAATCCCCTATGCTGTCGAAATCGGTGTTTGATGGAGTTATCCAGTTATTGCCGCCATCACCCGAATAACAGACACCGCCGCCCCGTATTCCGTAAACAATCGAGTCCGTGGCAGCAAGCGGCTGCTCCACATTTTGGATAGGAATCCAACTTGTGCCATCCTCGGAAGATGCATAGAGGGCTGTGGACGTGTGAGCGAACGCCGTATTTCTTGTTGCGACGAGCGCTGTTATTTCACCCTCTTCAATTCCGGTGTTGGCGGCGGCCCATGTTGCTCCATTGTTTGTGGATTTATAAATGCCATAATCCGAGTAAACAAAATAGAGATTCGTACCCACAGGAATGAAGGCATCGGGAGATGCGTATGCGGGTACAAACCCCACTCTCCCTAGTGCAGACCACATGACGCCACCATTAGTTGACAAGTAGAATCCGGATGTGGTATTTGCAATGATACGTTTGCCGTTGGCGGATAATCTCGCTATCCCGATGTCAGGGAGCCCCGAACTTGCCGAAGACCATGTCTCCCCTTGATTCGTTGAAAGATACAATGTCCTGCTCGTGCTTGCATAAAGATTTGAATCGCTGACGGCAAGTGACGTGATGGCACTGTCGATCAGTCCGATTTGATTCCATGTCACCCCGGAGTCTTTGGACACATATACACCGGTGGCAGAACCAACGATGAAATAATCCCCTGCGACCGCTATCGAACTGATCCCTGATATGTTTTCAGTGTTTGCATCGATCCAATTCGATCCCTCGTTCGTTGAGAGGTAGAAGTTGCCAGGCGGGTAAATGTACGTAAAAACATTACTTCCGTTGGCAGCAAGCATCTTGATCACGCCAGTCGGGAAACCAGGAGGCTCCGGATCAGGGGGTAACCCATTATTTATCGTCCGCCACGTCGCGCCGTTATCGGTGGAGAGACTGATCCCCTGTCCAATCGATGACCCGGCGTAGACGTAGTCGCCGCTTGCGACCATGCACTGCGGAAAGCTATTCTGGGTTATTCCTATAGTGAGTTCCCAGTTCAGGCCACTATCGTTCGAGCGATAGACTCCTCCGACAACGGTCCCGGCAAAGATGAAAGAGTCCGTGGCCGCAATCGAACAGACTGCCCCTTCGTAAGGTCCATTTATCTGTACCCACTGGGCGTCTGTCCTCCGTGGTATGGCAACTAATATCAGCAGAAATAGTAATCCAATTGAAGCCCCTATCGTCCCAAAACCTACCCTACCTTTGGTAAGTTCCTCTGGCATTTCAATTCTCCTTGATTAGTTCGATAGTAAATGGAGACGGTGAGAAAGTCAAGCCTAAAACGGACAACCTGTCCATTCGAAACTCACTTTAGCAAAACCATCTTCATCGTATTGACATAATTCTGAGTTTTTAATCTGTAGAAGTAAACTCCACTCGGCAGATTGGCGGCATTGAACCTTACGGAATGATTCCCTGCGCTTTGCCGCTCGTTGACGAGCATTATCACTTCCCTCCCAAGCACGTCGTAGACTTTCAGGGTGACGAGGCTGTTGTCTAGCAACTGGTAATTGATAACAGTTGTCGGATTGAAAGGATTCGGAAAATTCTGATCAAGATGGTACGATGCCGGAATCTCAGGGCTGTTTTTGCGGACTTCCAGAGGGAGTTGAGACAGGGGACGGCGCCACAAACCGGATCGGTTCGTAGCGGCAAATATGTTTCCTCCGACGATAGTGAGTCCTTGAACAGTAGCTTCGCCCAATCCAGAATCGATAGCTGTCCATGCCGCTCCATCATTTGTGGAGAGAAAGACTTTTCCGCCGAATGTTCCTGCAAAAATATTCCTCCCAACCACTGCAATCGATATGATATACGTGTCTGTCAAGCCGGAATCCTTTTCGGTCCAGATCGCTCCGCTATCGATGGAGACAAAAAATCCGGCGTTGGTTGTTCCCATAAATGCTTCTGAATTACTTATGACGATGGAATTGATGGCGATGCCTCCAACTTGACCGCCGACCTCGGCCCAGTTTGCACCGTTGTCGGTTGACCGGTAAAGACCGGCAAAGGTTCCAGCAAGGAGGGAGGCTCCTTCCGCCCCCAGAGCAGTGATAGGATACTCCGGTAATCCGTTATTAATGGGGCTCCAATAAGAGCCATAATCTGTCGATATGTAAACTCCATAGCCGGTGTTTTGAGTTTTCTCCAAAGAGCTGCCCGAGACATTCAGAATAACCGGCATCGATTCGAGCCCCGCGATTATATCCGTTCCATTGGTTGCAAGAGTTGTCACATTGTAAGCGGACAGACCGCTGTCAGCGGCAACCCAGCTCGTACCGCTGTCGGAAGAAACGAAGATTTCCCCCTGGTATGCGATACCCGCAAAAATTCGATTGCCCAATGCGGTAAAAGAACGCACCGATTGGCTCTCTGCTCCGATGCTGATGTCTGTCCAACTTGTTCCGTTGTCGGTGGAAGCGAAGGCTCCGGAGGGTGTTCCTGCAAACAACTTTGTGCCGATGTTCGAGACGAACCAAACGTTGGGATTTGGAACGCCGGGAGAGTGCCATGATCTTCCGTAATCAGTCGAACGATAAATGCCCTGGGCCGTACCAGAAAGTAGAACATATCCATCTGAAAGGATGGGACAAGTTGTTAATGAAGAAATATACTTGTTTGGTAGACCTAAGTAAGACCAGCTATTTCCAAAATCAGTTGACGCCGAAACTCCACCATTTCCCCATCCCGCATATACTTCTGAATCGACCACTGCAAAAGCAGTAACCCCTTCGCTCAGTCCAGACGTATCCATTCTTATCCATGATTCGCCATTGTTTGTCGATACATAGTTGCCGTCATAGGTGCCGGCGAAGATTCTGCCTCTCAGGGCAGCAAGCGCCTCGACGTGGGAGATGGAAGTCATCCCGCTGTCTTTGAGCGTCCAGGTTGAGCCTCTATTGGATGAAACGAAAACTCCGCTGAACGTTCCGGCAAAGAGATAGGAACCGTTCGCGATTAAGGAATAGATCAATGTGTCAGTCAATCCCGAATTCACACCATTCCAGTTCAATCCGTAGTTTGTTGAGAGAAAGACTCCGTTCTCTGTCCCGGCAAATAGTTCGGTGTCCACCAAAACGAGAGCGGCTACAGCGGTGGACCCAGTGATACTGGAATTAGGCAGATTTCCATTGTCCAGGTACCAGCTTTCGCCTTGATCAGTCGAAAGGAATAAACCGGAGTTTGTGCCGGCTAAGAGAAATGCACTTCCTATATCGCCGGGGATGGTCGCAAGGCATCGAAGTCCGAGGCGATTGGCCATTGAATTATAAGGCTTGAGCCCGTTGTCTGTTTCCTGCCAACTTACTCCGTTGTCACGTGAACGAAAGACTGTTCCATCAAACGTTCCGGCGAATACGCTCACTCCACTCCCATATAAAGTGCTCGTGAACGCATAGACTTCACCGGTCGGTCCCCCTACTTGAACCCACTGGCATTCGGCTTTTATCACCATGAGCAACAAAAGGATACAAGCCACTACGACTACTTGTAACTTCCCCATGACGTTTCCTTTCAAAGGCAGCTGTTTACAGGAAAAGAGAATCAACTTCTCATTCCTCTTTATGATATTAATGGGACTTATATACTTAACTCAACAAACTCGTTCTTTTTTTGCGTAAAGACGACAAACGTTTTCCGGCGCGACGCGGAAGGTTGTTCCGTGATTCCTCATTCCCTTGCTCCCCGGTTTCATTTCGCGGGCATCAAAGTCGATGGCGATTGTCCCTTTAACCACCTCGTATAAGAAAAACTCCAATTGAAGATTTTCGTAACAATCTACACGGTTGTAAATCACTGACTGATCTTTTCGGATACCTCGAACCAATATTAATCGGCGTAACTTTGCACCTGCCGCACTTAGAAGGTCGTCCCGTGTCCAATATGGAACAATACCGTTTCCCTTTAATCGCCGAACCGTAATTTGATTTGCATCTGCTTCTACTCGAAAGCTGTCCGATTTTCCTTTGATTGTATGACGAAAACTTTTCCGTTTCTGCGAGTCCAGCCACCCGAATTTACGCACCATATAGGCGACAGTTCCCTCCGGTCGTGGTTCTTTATTGAACAAACTTATGAGGCTTGTCTTTGCCGTATAGAACTTCAACTCATAACCGATATTATCTGGAATGTCTTTGTTTCCCGCGTTGACCCCTAATAGGGCTTCAAGGTAATCACCGGGAGCGCCTTGTCCGGTAAATGGTGTTTGATTCGGCATTAGGTATTCACCATGCTCGACAAGCGCGGCCAGTTCCAGGTAGAGCTCTTTCTTGGTAGTAGGCGGTTGTCTCTTTGGGGGTAAAAATGGTGTTGGCATTATGATTTCCCAAGTAGTTTTCGGTTAGCTGTTATTCGTTCACGCGCAAGTTTGCAATAGTCGTTTGCAATCTCAAATCCAATCCAATCGCGTTTGCACCCTTCCGCCGCAATTGCCGTTGAACCACTTCCGATGAAGGGGTCGAGTACAATTTTCGCGTCCGTAGATTCAATACAGCGTTGAGCTAATTCGATAGGAAAGGGGGCCGGGTGTCGATTATTACTTTCCTGTGGAATTTCCCAAACATCAGTGAAAACATTTTTTTTGTCGGCAAGTTTAAAGTTAGGTTTGCAAATGAGGTAAATAACTTCATAGGTAGGTAAGAAATAACCGGGATTAAAATTGATTCCACCGGCTCGCTTCCAGATTATGATTTGTCGTACCGGAAAATCTTTGACAATATCCGCACGGTCTTGAAGTAGTCCACCTTGAACGCGCCACTTATGGTTATAGAATATCGCGCCATCATCGGTTAAGACCCGCATCATGGAAGTCAAACATTTACGTTGCCATTCCACGTATTTTTCGTGAGGCATTGCATCGTCATGGGTTTCATAGCCCTCAATAAGTTTGGCATTTTCCCATTTTCCGCCCCGTCCATCTTTCATTCCGTTTCCAGTGCTGTTCCTAAGATTGTACGGAGGACTTGTCACAATAAGATCAATTGAATTGGCGGGTAGTTTGTCCATGAGTTCTACGCAATCACCGCAATGAACTTTGTTTAGCCATGGCTCTAACAAACTTTTGGGAACGCGGGTTACCGCCGTCCGCAGTAGGTCGTCCATGTTTGCAGAAACATGAAAAGGTTGTTCGCTCATGATATTAACTTCTTATAAGTAAGCCGTTGTCCAGATATTGAACCTAACATATCATCAAGCCGATTGGTGTGTCCAAAGTTACGCATGTTCCAACGCATTTCAAATTCTGCAATATAACGATGTGTGTGTTTCGGGGTGAAGTGGTGAAATACGCCGACGTATCCGCGCTTAATGAGCGCCCAAAAAGATTCGATGCCGTTAGTGTGCACATTGCCGCGTACATATTCTCCGGTCGAGTGATTAACGCTGTCGTGATTCATTCCGACTATTCCAATATAACCAGCGTGTTCATCAGTGTAAAGCGTCGAACCCGGTGCAACATTCGTTGTGATAAAACTATGTAGTTGTGTACGATCAGTACCATTAGCGGGCATAGTTTTGACTTTGCCGTTCCGTTCGGTAGCGCCAAGAATTACTTGTTTGCCGACTGTGCCGCGTCCAGCTTTCAATTTTTTATTATTGTGTTTATTCTTTTCCTTGCCCCCTAAGTACGTTTCATCCGCCTCAACGGTTCCGCTTACCGTTCCACCTGTTGAACCCATCATTGCGGCAACTTCACGCATCCGGCCTAACATGAACCATGCGGTTTTCTGTGTGACTCCGATTTCTCTTGCTAATTGGCAACTGTTAATACCTTTCCGGTTTGAAGAAATTAGCCAAAAAGCCACAAACCATTTTTGAAGTGGTAATCGGCTTTCCTCGAAAATCGTTCCTTTACGCACGGAGAACGTCCTATCACAATCACCGCATTTGTATATAAAGCCGCGTGTCACTTTGTGGAATTTCCGGCTACTTCCACACAAAGGGCAAATGATTCCTTTCGGCCAGCGTAGCTTCTCAAGGTGATTTACGCAGGCTTTTTCATCTGGAAAGGCTTGTGTAACTGCGATTAGACTCTTATAGGCGATGTTCATGTTTTTGTCCTTCATATTCTACACCACCAATATAATACATCTTTTTAGTAGAGTCAAGTATATAAGTCCCATATTAATTGTGAAGGAATTTAGTCATGCATACCGCCGAGAATATCAAATATAAAATGCACCTTGTCCTCCTGTCCTATACAGGACGCAACATTAATGCCGTCGCATTCCATCAAATCAAGAGCAATTAAATAATAAACCTGAGAATGGGCTAGACATTCTGCAAATGTTGCGCATCATCGTGCAGAATCTGCAATACAACCTGCCCCCATATTGTGTGCCAATGATAAGGTAGTAATCCGGTAGGTATTGGCAAAGTTGTCTCATCGTGTGGCTTCGATCACCGATTCGACGAGGACGGTTCCTTTCTATCACAATTCTCTTCGCGTCTCGCCTTACATATAAGTTCTGTTAGTTGCAGTCCGCGATTCTTCTAGTTACTTTCTAAAGCTCATTGACAGATTTTTTATTATCCATAGACCACGACTCCTTTCCAGAGTGATCCACCATCCCTCCGACCTGCCTTCATTTCCATGTTGAGGGATCCAAACATCCCAGACGTAAAGAACGGCCTCATCACGTTTTGAGCTGAACCCAACTCTGGAAAGGACGACAAAAAGTCCGTCCCAATCCTTTCGAAATTTAGTCCATTCGATTCTTCCTCGTACTGCTGAGAATTCATATTTGTGAGGATTTAGGAAAAGCAGGGTTTTGTTTACTTTGAAAGAGCCAACAGAAAGAGCCCATCTAACTGAATCTTTACGAGCAAGGTCGTCACGAAGTGTCGTTCGACCGTCTAGCCCGAGTGATGAACTATCAAAAAGTGAATCCTCTAGTATTCCGGTCGAATCACCTATGACGATTGAAGTCCTCGTCGCGTAGATTGAGTCTAAAACCGCAGAATATACCTCATATTCGTCCAATGACGGTGGTAAAACTCTGGCCCGGTTGTCAGCGCAGCCAGTCAGCCAAGCAACGAACAGCAAAAGTGAAAAGTATCTCATATCACTTCCTCCACTAATAACAACTAACTATCTGAATTCTGTCAAATGGCGTCTTCCCAGCATCCACATAATGTTATACGCCAGATACCGTTTATTTGTCTCTTGGATTTACATGCATACATCGATCATTCCCACAACCCGATTGTCGAAAGAATGTAACTGGAAGGTATTTGAGGTTCAAGATTGACTACACAACGGCCTTTATAGCTACCTGGTCTTTCAGAACAAAGAAATTCAGCCTCCACCTGATCCACCATATATGTAGAGCTTAACGGGTAGGATACTTATGTAGCGGTTATTGGGATGTGACCAATTTATTTGCGGACCGCTTGCCTTGTTTTATTCGTATCTTAAGGACTCCACCGGATTTGCCGTCGCTGCTCGGAGGGCCTGGTAACAGATAGTGAGAAGAACGATTAACAATCCTGCCAGGCAAGTAAACAAAATGGAAACCAAGTTTATATCTACGTGGTAAGCATAGTCACGCAGCCATTTATTCGTGAAGTAGATGCTTACTGGTATCGAGAGTGTCGCTGAGATGAATAGCAGTATTACAAATTCTCTCGTTGACGATAGTATGATACTCGCAACCGATGCACCAAGCACTTTCCTCACGCCGATTTCCTTCACACGATGTTGGATCACGAAGAGCGCCATTGCGAATAGACCGAGACACGCAACGAAGATTGACAAGCCAGTAAAATAGGCAATCATGTATGCGAACTTATAATCGTTGACATACATCGCGTTCAATCTGTCATCGAAGAATTGATAACTTGGTTTTCTTCCTCCATCAAATTTTTCAATTCGTTTCTCGATAGAGCCAATAGTACTCTGAGCATCCTTAAGATGTTTCAGTTTTACCGCAATTTCACTGATGTATGGCGAGCCTTCATAAAACACAGTCGGAGCGATCTTCTGGCGCAGAGAATGGAAATTGAAATCGCGTACGACGCCGATAATCCGGTGCCCTTCAAACAATTGCTGAGATGGATCTGTAATTCCAAACTCCTTTGCAGCCTCTTGATTCATGATTAGAGCATCTTTGGATCCTTCTGGTGTGGCTTGTGCGAAAGTTTCCCCGTAAACCATTTTCATTCCCATTGTTTCAAAAAAATCGATGCTCACCCGATAGACTTCGAACATAATAGGTCTTTGAGGATCAGATAAGTTCGGTGCCTCTTCCATAGTCGCACCTAAGGTTCCCGGTAATGTCAATGCGCCGGCTACTGAATTTACGTTCGGGATCATCCTCAGGTCTGACTCCAAAGCCCCGAACCTATTCCCGAGCGTAGTATCCACATCACCGGTTATTCTGTTAGTAAGGATCACAAGGTTCTTATCATCGAATCCCATATCTTTAGCGTGAAGATAGTGCATCTGCCTGTACATCGTAACCGATGCTAAGATTAATCCGATGAAAATAATCATCTGAACCCCAACAAGGATTCTCCTGAGATTTACCCTGTCGCGTCCCAAGTTGAACTTATTCCTCAATATTTCTGCAGGATGAAATCCGGAAAGGTAGAACGACGCATAACTCCCAGATAAGATTCCCGCGACAAGTGTGACGCCAACAAACAGGACCATTGACTCGAAGCTGCGATTGTAGTCGGCTGGCAGCCTCTTCCCAAGCAGCATTGTTACCGAAGGCATAAAGAGTTCAACTAGCAGTAACGCGATTGGGAATGAGAAAAAAGAGACCATCAATGATTCGATCATCGCCTGCTTTGCAATATCAAATCTCGAAGCTCCTACAACTTTTCTAACGCCTACCTCTTTTGTTCTAGCGCTTGCCAATCCGATATTCAATGTCACGAAGTTCACGCAAGCGATCAGAAGGGTGAGGAGCGCTATCGCTGAATAGATCTTGATGTCCGACAGGTTTCCCCTAGGAAAGGAATCATTCACCATCGTTGACGGACTAAAATATAAGTCCCTGAGTGGAAGAAGGTGAAGCACCAATGGCCAGGTTTCTATAGTTGAATGGGCCTTCGAAAAAGCGACGAGTTTTTTGCTCAACTGTTCAGCCGAGTTCTTATCATGCAACAGAATATATGTGTCGATTTCTCCCGGCATCCATTCCTGCAGGATGTTAGGATTTCTGCAGTTGAATTGTTTTATCGACTCCTCGGCAGGAAAGATGGGCAGGATACAGTCCGCTTGAAATGTCGAGGTCGAAGGAACGTCAGCCATGACTGCCCCTATTGTGAAATAATATTCTTTGCCCGACCAGCTCACGTTGATCTGCTTTCCGACCGCTTCGCTGTTGCCAAATATCCTTTCGGCTGTACTATAGCTGATAACGGCGTAGTTGGCCCCGGAAAAAACATTCTTGAGACTTCCCGAAATAATCGATAGTGTCAAAATGTTGAAGATACCTGAGTCGGCAGAAACACATTTGGCTAAATCGTAGGTCATACCGTTAGATTTTATGCTGCAAAGCCTGGAGGAACATCTGGCGAAATCTTTGACTTCGGGATATTCGTCTTTCAACGTAGGACCTGTCGGGAAGGGAACCAACGGCTGCGTCCAGCTTAAGCTATGCAAACCAAAATCCATCGTCACCAAACAAACTCTGTCCAGCTTTTCGTTATAGTTGTCATAACTCAACTCATGAACAGAATAGAGCAGGATAACGAAGCAAGATGCCAGACCTACTGACAAACCGAGAATATTTGCAATTGAATAGGTCTTATTTTTCCAGAGATTTCTAAGAGCGATTTTAAGGTAATTTTTCAGCATCCCTTTTCTCTAACCCTCAATTAGAAATATAATATCGGGCAGTCTTTGAAACAGCCAACTGGTGAGAGTTTCTGAGTGCATTTGACCTGTCCCATATTGTGTATCAAGATAAGTAAGTGATCCGGTCATTGGCATCCAGTGGGGGGCCGGAAAAATCGAATTTTTGGTTTAACACATGTGTGCTAAAGTCGACAGTTCCTGCTTTCATCGGTCGAGCGGATCCCAATTTTCTGTCTCGATAAGTTAATTATTTAAGGTGTAGTTCATAATCATAGTGTGCGACGAGGAGGTTTTCCTTTTTATCATCTACTTCAGTTTTTCTCTATTCTCTGCCTTCAAGATGGGTCCTGTTTTCTGACGTAGGCCTTTTGCTAAAACACTCTTGTTCCATTCGGTTGATACGCCCAGTCAAACGTAGCTTCGCCATATGGTGTGGGTGAGCTCGGGTTCGAACTGTCAGCGTATGCTATTGTTTCAGTTATAAGAATCTTCGCATATGTGTCCCGACGTGTCTTCACCGCCCAGATCTCGGCCACCTCCAAGGGCAAGGCCAAGTCTTCGTAAGACGTATCCGGAATCTCGCTAAGAGACTGAAAGTAAGAACGCGCACTATCTAGAGACTTGAACCGGCTAAGCAACTGAAACGACGGCACCAAAGAGTCCGGCCTACAGAAGAAAGTTCCAGAAACCCCCTGGCTAGACACTAGCACTAGCAGAGTGAGATCAGGAAGAGTATTTGAAGAATTCGGGAATTTTACGATCGTGGCCTGATCAAAGGAGAAACCAGATGCTTGATTGTTGATATATCGACTATCTAAAGTGACAGTGCCAGAGGTTGGTGGAACGCGTGGTCCCGTGTCGCCGCCCTCGCACCCAAACCAGAGGACAGTCGAGAACATGATTGATATAATGAAATTCGCTTTCATGATTTAACCGTTAGTTGCAGTTACTTGCTTCTTATTTGAGCAACAGAAGTTTCTTGGTATCGTGGTATGTTCCAGCTTCAATTCTGTAGAAGTACACTCTGGCGTTCGTTAACTAACGTTTCGACTTCCCTCCCGAGGACGTCGTAAACCTTCAGCGTCACAAAGTTATTTGTCGGCAATTGGTAGATAATGGTTGTCGTTGGATTGAATGGATTGGGATAATTTTGGTAAAGGGCAAACATTTTCGGGACAGTCATGGCCCCGGAATTTCCATTAGCTGCAGTTTGAATACCGTAGTTGCCGATGCAATACGCAGGTTCCATAATCCACTCGGAAGAATTTTCGGACTGGTCCTGTAGGTCGAGCTTTAGATCTATGGCAGCAGAGTCGAACCGAGATGTTGGTGAAAGGTCAGCTAAGTAAGATAAACCGAACGTCGTATCTGCTCGATTACTGGTCAAAGGAATTGAAATCCAGTTGGAATCTCCATTTGCTCTATAAAAGGCGTTTATCGAATCATCAGACATCGGAACAGAATCCGTCCCGAACCCGATGAATCCACTGCCTAAATAAACAGAAGTCGCAGTTCGGTCAAACGTTAAAACCAGGGTTCCTTTTTCACCTTTTGAGAGGGAGTCAACACAGACCTTTTGGTTGTTCAGCAATTTAATTGATGGAAGTCTCGGAGGATTTGGGTTGGAATTTCGCAGATCGAATTTGCAGGTGAGGGTCGCCGTTCCTGTGACCCCTCTGATAAAATAATCATGCGTGACAAGCTGGTAAGCATATTGGCCGGGAGCAGCATTTATTCCAGTTGATGGAAAATTGGACTCGCTGTCCGATGCAATTATGTTATTATGGTCATCGTAGACCGAATACATCGAGTTGAATGTGGATTGGATGAGAGGTTCATTGAATGCGCCTAGGAAGCCGGCGGTCACGTAAATATTTGCTTTGCCGAATGAATTATTCGCCGAAGTGATACTGGGATAGAAAGGTGAGTGCCCGAAAGTTGCCGTTCCCCCAACGGGAAGCAAAGTGCTGGCCACCGGTTCTCCCCACCACGAATATCCGATGCTGTCGTGAAATACTCTCGCTGTGGCAGTTTCGAACAATATATTCTCCCCATTCGGCAGTGAAGAACCGGAAAGATCTTCAGCGCTGAAAGAAATTCCAGATGTGAAGCGTTCATTGGTGGCCTTAGTTAGAAAAAGCTTCCCACTCCAATCCCCTCTAAATGCTCCTGCTATCGGCGATTGAACTCCTAGTCCGAAACCAGATCCTGAAGGGCTCAAATAATCAGCCGTGTAAAGACTCAGAATCTCCTTATAGTCTCCTGTTGAATACGGCGGAAAATTAGCGTGGATGTTTTGGAGAAAAAAGTCCGCAGGAAAGTTTGTAAGATTTGTGTTTCCCTGCAATCCTGCCAGTGAATCAAATTGGACATCGATAACGTCGGTTCCATCATTTGCGAACTGGGCGCCTGTGAACCAAAAGCGAGGCGAAAATTTCGAGCAATATATCGTATCCGCTGCAGGCGGATAAAGGACAGTCCCGCTGAAATACGAAGAATCCGGAAAATTCAGTGCGAAGGATTGGCTGGTAAGATAATATGAATTGAGAGGTTTCCCGTAAGCGTCGACTCCATCGAAAATAATGGAGTTGGTCGCTTCTGTAGAATTCACAGAGATATTGGAGAAACTGTCTACCGGGATGTCCTCCTTGATTACGCAGCAATACCCAGTCCCTTCTTGAAAAACGGCAATCAAATCATAGGAACCATTTGGCAGCTGCAATTGTGCGTTGTATAGATCAAGCCACGTAGCCGTTGCGTTAGAGAATCCCATCTTGGTATTGAACAGTGCGAACGAGGTATTAGGCAGATTAAAAGTGAACAAGACCCTCGCCATTTTCACAAATGCCCATGGAATGTGCAGGGTGTCCTTGCTTCCACACAAGTAACCATTTCCATCGTATGCACATGGAAGATTTGATGGATATGGTACAATCGAGTTATTCACTGCAAGGGTAATAATAACCATCTGTGAATCGTTGCTCGATAATGAAAATGTCGAAGGATTGGCGGAGAGCGACACACCAGTCGGAAGATTGCCGAATGACATCGAATAATTCTGACTTTGCGAATATTCATTTGAAATCCACAATGTATCAACGACAGTCCAATGGGAGAACGAGCTGCTATCAAGTCCAAAGCTGAGGTCAGACGGAATTGAGAATGATGAGACCTCTGCTGCATTCACCGCGTCTACCCTTCCCGCACCTTGCGCCATAACATCCTGTCCGACGTCAACGGCAGTGGTCATCACTGTTGATTTAATAATGGCCGGCGACCAATTCTTATGAAGGGATTTGAGTAACGCACAAACACCTGTTACAAACGGGGTGGCCATTGATGTGCCGCTGAGCGTTTTAACCGTGTTATTCAAAAATGTCGAGGATACACTCACTCCCGGAGCAACCACATCGGGCTTGATTGCGTAACTTGCTGAATCGGGCCCTTTAGAACTGAACCATGCCAAGTCGTCTAGGCTGTCCACAGCACCGACCGTGATTGCCAGACGTGCTGTCCCGGGGCTCCCGATACCGAAGAACTGTCCTGAATTTCCCGCAGCGATGCAAAACGTCATTCCTAATTTTACTGCATTGTCCACGGCTGTGGAAACTGCATCATCTGGATTTCCTGATCCGCCGAGACTCATATTTACGACATCAACCTTATCGCTACTATTTCCGTCGTCGTTGGGGTCTGTGGCACGTTCGATGCCAGCAATAACGTTTGATTCTGTTCCGCCCCCGTATTGATCGAGTACTTTGAATGCCATAAGTTTTGCGTGAGGTGCGACTCCTTCAAGACCGCCACCATCTGCAGCTATGATTCCAGCGACGTGTGTTCCGTGCCCATTGTCGTCCATGGGATCTGTCGTATTATTTATGAAATTGTACCCGCCTACCACTTTGAAACCTTGGCCGATTCCATCTCCAAGTGCCGAGTCGGCCCAATCAATACCGGTATCAATAATACCGACTAGAACGCTGTCTCCCTTCGTTCCGAATTTACTCCAGACTGAGTCGGCACGGATTTGATGTACACTTTGTTCCAATAGCGCTTTCATCGGCTCGTCGATATAGATTTTCTTCACATAACTAAGCTGGGCGATCTGTGACATCATGGCACGAGGGACTGTGATCGCTGCGCCATAGAATATCTTATAATATTCACGCTTTATCACCGGCGCAGACAATGTGACCTTGAGTCCCTTGATGGCACTCTGACGCAGTTGTGAGAGATCAGATCCGAACTGGACAAATCGGAGCTGCGAGGCAGAAGGTTGGATCGGTTGAGAGGGAGAGTAAAGCTGCTGAATGAACAGCGGCTCGTCCTTGAACTCGACGATAAGATTCATTTGCTCTGTCATGTCGATTTGGTTTACTATTGAAGTGCCATTACGGGAGACAAGAACGGAGGTCACCTGACCGGGTTTTGAGTTAATAATGGTTCGCTGGATTCCTTGTTGTGGTGGAAAAGAAAACCGGTGTACGCCGTCCTAGCTAAACCCTGTCGCAAAGAAGAGCAAAACCATAGCACTCATAAACCCGACAAACGATGCTACGGATATGACACGAACGTATCTTACCGAAAGAGCCTGTAGGTTCTGGTTGGTGACTGTATGCTGATGTAGTTCCATGGGCAACTCCAAGAGGTTTCGTTGTAGCTTCATTTACACAGTTAGGTGAGCCCCCTTGAAACAGCTTACCTATGATAAGATAGTAATCTAATCAAGCTGTGGCAACCCATAGGGGCACCCGTGAGACCTGAACTCTTACCTAGAAAACATTTTCCAAAATCAGTACACCCAGCCTCTGCTCTACTCCACACACGAATTCCTCTTCGCCGAGAAAGTGACCTGCCCCTATATTGTGTACCAATGTTAAGTTAGTTACTTGGTCAGGCATTGGCAAACTGACCAGCAAATTCAATCTAACGGAAGCGTCCCTGACCTCCCCCCATGTTCTGTACCAATGATAAGTTAGTGATATTGACCTGCCCCCACATGCTGTACCAATGATACATCAGTAATTCTGTCAGGCAATAGTAGGTGAGTCTCCTTCGGGATCGGCGAGAGTTTTCACACAACTCTTTCAATGATCCGCGAATCGTTTGGTCGGAGGATTAAAAGCTCCACGTATGTTGCCCTTGATGCTTTTCGTCTATCCTTCCTAATCGACTCAAATCTATCTCCAATTTCCAGACCTATTTCTCTCCGCTAGACTCTGAAGTCTAACAATTCCGGCCATGATGCATCAATGCAATCTCATGAATAATTTGCCACGCTTTCTTGGACGACTTACGGTTCCAAATAATACCAAATATCATGTCAGAATATCAATAATACGGCAAATATGGAAAATTTGAGAGGATTCGGTTTCCGGGCATCATTCTTCTAAGCTGAGGGTTGGGTGTTCGAGTCACCCACGGCGCACTAATTTCGAGGGTTTTAGAAAATTTGGTTGAGCTTTGGTTGAGTTACAGAGGTGCATCATGGCACACTAACCCCCTCCCGATTGGTTTATCAATATTAAGTTGTTAATCTTGTCAAGCATTGGCAATCTAGGGGCACCGGAGAAATTTGATTGCTTTTTTTAGGCACACATGTGACAGATTCGATGCGCACCACGTTCCCTGTTCCATTTTTCTCTTGGGTGGCCGTGACCTGCCCCCATATCGTATACCAATGATAAGTTAGTGATCCGGTCACGCATTGGTATCCACGATGCGGAAAAGCGGGATGAATCGAAATCCATGATATATAATAATTGGGCTTATATTTGAGGTTGTTAGCCGCCGACGTTCAGGTGGCGGGCAAAGACTCAATATGACTGACCAACATCTACTCATTCTTTAGAAGCACCTCATAAGTTTGTCCGCTGAAAAATTTCCATCCGCCGGGACAATGTACAACAATTCCTGTCTCAATACCTTTGAATTTGTATAACTTGCCAGATGTATCAATCGCGGTCTCGTGAAATCTACCTGTGTATACAGCATGTTGATTTGTGAGCGGCTCAACACGCATGAAGTCCCACGACATATCAATGGACCGGTGATGTTGGAAGTCGGTCTTTAATATTGCTACAAGGGAATCGTGTGAAATTATCGCAGTGTCCGGTAGAAAGACCCAATAAAACCTCGGCGAATTGTCTAAGAGGTCAATGACAGCCTCAATATGGCTTGCTCGGACTTCGTAACACCATCGATTGTTCAATTGAATTACGCTGTCTCTGATCGTTGCTCGTTGTAAGTCGGTTAATGCGCCTGGCTGTCTACACGATACGAATTGAAGCGCAATCGCCAGCGAGCAAATGAAGAATAAATGTTTCACGATTCACCTTTTCTTTTAGAAGGTTAGCCGTTAACGTCGCGGCTATACGAAGTTTTGCGTCCTGCAGGGTTGGCGCGGCTTTTGCATCCCACGCAGCAAAAGACGCGACAAAGCAAAATGTGCCGAAGGCCGAGGAGCGCCCGGAGCCGCGCGAGGAGTCACCGCAGCGTATAGCCGCTGTTAGACGAAGAGCGTGGGAAATCGGTACCTCCAGAAAAGCCACAGATGGCGTTGGTAATAATCTGTTTTTGTTTTAGTCGAACCAATTATTTGAGGATCATTCGAAGCAAAGAAGCCAAACCCATGTCGCCTGAAATTTTTAGTTTTCCAGTCATGACCCCCAGCGTCGCGTTTATTTTGCCGCTCATGATACCGACTAGCTCTTTGTCGGTGCAGGAAATAATACACTTTGCCTGGGCACTGGTGCCGACGACGACAACGGGTGGTGTGACGGTCATATCAATATACCAGGAACCGCCTGTGTCGCCCGAGATATTGAACTGACAAATCGCGTTGATGCCGGTAAGTTTATCGACGTTTGCCTTTAGATTTCTCGGAATCCTAGTTTCGAAAATCGCTTTAGGCGTCAGGCCGGTCGGCACTAACTCATCCTTTAACTTGGCAGTTCCATCACTTCCGAAAGACTCAAACTCAGCTGCCGCCGTTTGTCCCATGGCCTTAAACTTGGTTGCCGTATCAGAATATTCGCGCTCGTCAGCGAGCAGGCCTTTGGAATTGACACGGTAAAACTTAGCAAAAGTAACCGTAAATGAGCGGAGCTTGCCATCCTCCTGGATGGTACAGGTTACTGCGAGGTCTGCCGCCACATCTTCGCCCTTGGACATCATTGTTAGAATTTTGGTTTTCATAACCACTTGCTCGAGCATCGGGAAATACTGACTTATTGCCTGTATACCCTTGACTGGCTCTGGAACAGAAGGGTCAGAGCTTGTACAGTCTGGATCTAGTAACGAAACGAGCCTATCCCACTGACGGTTATCCTTGGCGTAAATGTATTCTCTTACTACTTCCTCTGGTTTTTTTATTCTCATCTCCTTATGTTTTTTATTGCTTACGTATAGTTCTGTATTGATAATAACTACTGACTAAACGTACCATATACAAGAGATGGTACAAATACTAAAATACATAATTCCATATATATCTCCTCCTTAGAATTTATTTTCACAATAAAGTATTAACCCAATACTTTCCCCGCGGCAGGACGCCGCGGTCTTATTCTACACCATTTAATTCCCACGCTTTTCGTCTAACGTATTGCCCAAAAAAGTCGTGCCGCACTCCTTCTTGATAAAATGTCTGGCGGCTTGGAACGAGAACCATTATATATAATAATCGAGCGTCGTTGATTCTCGTTGTTAGCTGCCGTGCCCACGTTCACCTTCGATCGTCAAAATTAGTTTGTCAATTGGAAGCGAATAGAGCCAAACTGCCGAAAATGGAGAATCTTGAATATTGTTCCTTATAAAAACTTCGATAGCCTCAAGCAAATCTGAGCGTGGTTTCGGCTGGGTATGAAAGTAAGCCAGCAACTCGATGCTTTCGGCATCCGAAGAATATTGCTTTCCAAATTTGTCCGCTAGTCGGTCTATGGTTGGGTCGGAAAGTAATCCGCTATTAGCCACGTTCCATGACGGCCCATTAAAATTGCCTCGGAATATGCGCAAAGTCTCAACAAAAGGTATCGTGACACCAAAACTCGTCTTATCGAATTTTCCGACACTAGTCGGACTTAGGCCAGCAAGACATTGGAAGATCACAGGAATAGCTGCCCGTCGATGCTGAAGGGTTGCATTACCTGCATATCTCACAAAAACTGAAGCGTCGGGAAGCACAGTCTGCAATTTGGCCTTCTCAGTTGCATTTAGGGAATCAAAGGACTGCTCAACCTCGCCTTTTAATCTGAGCATGCCTTGATCCGCGCTGGCGAGTTGCTGGTCTATAATCTCCACAATCTCGAAGGCTCTTTGAGAACCAGATACTGTGGTACAGAGAATATCAGGTTCAGGCGGGTTGCGAGACACAATCATTGAAAGCGCTATTGGGTAGTGCATAGAGAAAGCTTTGAACACATCTACTTCTTCGGCAGTTTGATTTGGTCTAGTCATTTTCTTCAGTGGGCATGGCAGCTAACATTTGCGGGAATCACGCCGTCCCGCGTTCCTTGTGGCCTTTAATGTGGGCGGGATGGAGCGAGAACCATGATGTATAATAATCGAGCGTCGTTGATTCCCGTTGTTATGCGTAGTGCTGGCGTTTTCATTCAGGTTAATCACAAGACAGTCATAACGCGGGTTGGTTGGCCGCTGATTTGGCATTCATTAGTCTTATTTTCTTTCCGATATATCCATAAAATAACACCCACCCGATGAGATAAAGAGTCCATTGAAAAGCAAGGGGAACCTTGGGAGTTACAGTCGGATTCATAACAAGGGTGTAGAGAATAAAATAAATTGGGTCGAAAATCACGATGAACTTTACGGTCGCCGGCAATAGAACCAAGAAGAATTTCTCAACAAAGTGACTCGGGTCGCCTTTCTTATTCCTGAAATAAACGTACGTTATTGCAATCACCCACGTAATAATTGCGAAGAATAGAGATTGAGCAATCGCTGATGGTTGACCTGTAAGCTGCACTTCCCAAATCATGGATTGCAGGCCGCTGAGCACGGTAACCGTAAGGAAGGATGCAAACTTCTCGGCATCAGAAAGACCACCGTTATTGTATTTGTCGATTAGCTTCTGGGTTCTCCATATTACCATATCATTTGACCTTTCTCAGGTGATTGATTTTGAAACCGCCAGCATTATAGCATAACGTGCGCGGGAATCACGTCGCGCCGCCCTCTTTCTTGACATAATGTGTGCGGCTTGGAGCGAAAACTATCATATATAATAATCGAGCGTCGTTGATTCCCGTTGTTACGCGCTGTGACCGCCGCACGTTCCATATCAAAATGCTCTTTGAAATAATTCATAAACAACAGAATCACATTGCGAGTGCAACGTGCCGCCACCTTGGATTCCTGGAAGCCCTCCATATTTCACATACCATCCTGACGGCAATTTCGAAATGTATGCCCAACTCGCTTCTTCGGAAATATTACTTTCTCCAACCGACTCCACATCCTTCCAATTGCTTCCGACATGAATCCCTTCTGAGGTCTTAAACATCGGATCTTTTGTTGAAACATAACTAACCTTCACAGAATCGATCGTCGCTAGAAAGAACCTAATGCCTGAAGTAGTAGCTGTGCAACCTACCGCAAACTGGCTTGGGGAAATTGCCGTCAAGCTATCTGTATGGTAAACGCAAGGCATCCTGTCTCCGATGCGGGGAAATCGCGGAACATTTGGCTCTTGTGCCTTAGCGAAGGACCACCATACGGAGATCAGAACGGTAACGACAATTAGCGAGGATAGCTTTGTTGCTTTCATTGACACTCCCTTTGCCTCCCTATGAGAAGGTCATTGCGCCTAACGTTTGCGGCAATCACGTACCTGCTGCGCTCCTTGGGGTACATAATGTGCGCGGCGTGAAGCGACATCCATGATATACAATAATGGAGCGTCATAATTGCCGCTGTTATCTGCCGTTGGCGCATTTAATGTCTCCAAGGTTGAAATGTTGCCAGAGCATTTTCAAACAACTGCAATCTAGCTTTCGTCACATTACAGTATAAAATATTTATCAAATCTTCTCGAGATTCCTCCCGCCAATAAAGGGCTTTCTCCTTAATATGTCCGACCCTGATCGTCGCACCGTCCTTATTGAGAGTACTGTCCACCACATAGTCTGGGCCATCGAGGAAGGGAAGGCGAATGTCGCCCCCGAAATGAAGTACCAGATAAGAAGAATCAGGGTAAGATAATGTGAACACGACGCCTTCACCATACTCATCATATAGTACTTTTGGATTAGATGGCACTTCAAGAACTCCGAGCGTATCGCTCGACCAAACCCACCAATACTTTTCAGCCGCCGAGTCGCCAACGGCAACATTTCCGCTTTGGTGCAAACCTGAAAGAAGGAATACAAATATCAAGTTATACATTGAATAGTCTCATCTCTTGGTGCCAATGGCAGATAACGTTTACGATAATCACGCCCGTCTCGCGCTCCATCTTGATATAATGTGCGCGGGATGGAGCGAGTACCATAATATATAATAATCGAGCGTCGTGATTGCCGTTGTTATGCGCATCTGCCAGCTCACTCACCATTATCGTACTCAATTTTTGTAACTCGGTCATAGGAGAACCAAAAAGTCATTGTCGGGTAGATTGCACATTCCTTGCTGGCTGACATGGCGTATTCCCAAGTCTGACCATCGTTCATGGCACGCGTTGGTTTACCCAACTCCTTCTCCACTTCGTCACGCGAGGAGCCAAGCCCACTCTTGGTCATGGTTTCTCGAGGATCAAGGCGCGCCGATACGAACGGAGAAACATCACGAGGTCCGTTCGACGGAAAGTGGACACCCGTTTGAATCGTGATGCGATCAATCATGTGATCCACCCCCAGTTCCACCTCCATTGTTACTGAACGCAAAGAGTCCGTATAATATCGAGCCCCAATCGCCATCATGCTGTCTGTGAAAAATCCTTTTCCGTACAGTGTGACAACATCCCTGTCAAGAGTAATGCCAGCGACAATGCCCCCGAAGTAGGGAGGGTAACACGGTTGTGCAAATGCCTGCCTGCAACCTACTAGCGTGGCAAAGCAGTATAAGTATTTCAGAATAATGCGAAGGCCAAAATTATTGACATTCATTCAAAAACCCTCCTTCAAAATCTGGCTGTTATGTGCACGTTTGCGGCGATTCATAAGTTACTCACGGATACGTATGAAAGGTGCCAAAGCCAACTTGGTGTGATTCGGTTAGCGCAGGCGCTATGACTTTAAGTTCATCACCAACGACGTTATGCCTAGTACGTCTGCTAAACTTTTCCGTTCCTTCAAGTCGTCGAAGTTTCAAACCAAGCTCATCGGCAGCTTGTTCAACTCTTGCTCGGAATTGAATCCTAGAGATAGCCAGCCCAAGAACGTTAACAAATGCTCCTCCACACTTGCCAAGGACAGTTTGCCTTGGCGTTGGCTCAACTCTCGCCAGCCCAATCCAGATACAGTGCTTCATTGATTTCAATTTCATACCTATTCAATTTTCAAAACCGTCGCCGCACATTGACCGTTACGTCTACCAGAAAAGAATCGCGACCCTCCTCGCAGCATATAGTGCGCGCGCCATAAAGCGAGAACGTTGCATATTCAATGACGACCCTCGCGATGAGGCTTGTAGGTCGTAGTTGCCCGTTCATTTCAATAAAAGCATCTTCTTCGTAGCTGTAAAAAGCTCGCCGTCTGAGACTATTGCTTTAATCCGATAAAAGTATGTTCCACTTGCATATCGTGACATATTGACAATCTCACTGTAAATACCAGCGCTCATCCGTCCCAATTCAAACCTTTGGATTCGCTGACCAAGAATGTTAAAAACTTCGAATTCAACCGTCGATGCCTCCCTGAGGTCGAACCTGATAGTCGTAGTCGGGTTGAAAGGGTTAGGATAATTCTGCTGAACCGTGAAGGATTTCGGAACGGTATTATCATTTTCCGCGACGGATGTTAATTCGGGAAGCGGGCGGTACCATACTCCACCACCATGAGTACCTGCAACCAAATTCGTTCCATCGATGACGAGAGAAGAAACATTTGTGTTAGCCAATCCATCGTTTTCATCGATCCATGTTGTATCATTCGCTTTTAGTCGAAAGACACCAGCGGATGTGCCTGCAAATACGTTCGTGCCGACGATTTCGAAGGTGTTTATGCTGGAAAGGGTTGGCAAGCCGCTGTTCAACGAAGTCCAGCTTGTGCCGCTATTTGTCGATAAATAGACCCCGCCATATTCAGTTCCTGCAAGGATGCTCGGTCCCCATATGGCGAGAGCATTTACGACAACAGTGTAGGCATTACGACCCATGTATATGATGGTTGGTATTCCATTGCTTACGGATGTCCAATCTGCGCCTTCATCGGTGGAAAGAGATACACCCTGACCTCCTAAGAACAAGTTGTTTCCGCTGACAGCAATACAATTTCGGGTTTGTATTGTAGGACATGGGATTCGATTCCACGCCTCTGAGGAATCAGACCAAACAAAGACTCCTCCCGCACCATAGGATCCGACAGCATAGAGATTAGAATCGCTAAAATCAAAAGATGAAACGACGGCTACTGAAGAATCACCCCAGCTTGTGCCGTTATCAGTAGATATGAGACCCTGGACGTCGATTGGCTCCATGGTTATGTACGTGGCCGCAAAGACCTTCGTACCGAATGCGCCAAGCGCTTGCACGGATTTAAAAACTGAATCGGAATCGACAGCCCTCCAGCTTGCTCCTGTATTGTCTGATAGAAATACTCCCTCCCCGAACGTTCCTGCAAATATGTTCGTGCCACCTCCTCCGGCGGGAGTTGCTGCAAGAGACGAGACATCAGAGAGTTTAATACCGCTATTGTCGGAGGTCCAGTTCACTCCATTGTCACTTGACATGGATACCCCTTCACCATTAGTGCCTGCAAGTATTCTTGTGCCGCTTACTCCATTGGGGACGACAGCACATGCGTTCACGTATGTATCAAAGGAACCGAATGAACCAACCGGACTCCAACTTGTGCCGTTGTCAGTCGAGCGATAGAAGAAGTAGCTTCCGGCATAGCCGGCTAACCCTGCATATAGATCTGAGTCCGAAACTGCAACGCAAGCAACATATTCGGGTAGATCAATGGCAGTGCCGCCACTCCATGTTTTACCGTTATCCGTGGACAACTCGACTCCACCGTTGATCGCAGCGTAAAGGTTCGTTCGTCCTGCACCGTTGGATTCAATGGCAAATGCTCTGACGAGGTCTGCATTGAAGGGACTGGTGAGTGTTCCGGTCCATGTTACGCCATTGTTATTGGAAACAAAGATACCGGCAGCGGTTCCGGCAACCAGATTCGTGTCACTGACCGCAAGAGCCATGACCTGGAAATTCGTTAGGCCAGAGTCCACCGCATTCCAACTTGATCCGTTATCAGAAGAAAGAAAGATCCCGCCGCCCCAGGTACCTGCAAAAACATTCGCTCCTGAAACTACGAAAGATCTGACACTCTGGTTTGTCAGTCCAGAGTCAACCTCAGTCCAACCTGTCCCGCTGCTCGTAAAAATGAAGACTCCACTGTCAGTTCCTGCAAAAACATTCATCCCGACAGTACCGTTTGAGGAAACCGCGAGGGCCCTGACATAATAGTTCGACAATCCAACGCCGACCCAATTCATGCTGTTGGCTGTACTTTCATAAACGCCGCCGTTTGTACCGGCAAAGACAGTTGTGTCATGAAAAGCGAAGCATGTTATATAGCCGCCGTATGGTCCATTTGTCTGAACCCATTGAGCTTGTAATGAACTCGCACTAACAAATAAGCTAGCTACGAGTGATAAGATTGCTAAAATGTTCTTCATCTGCATCCCTTTCCCTAGCATTGAACCTAGATACTCAGTTCTGACATGTGTCGATTTTATTGAAATAACGACACCCCCCATTAACTGTAAAATTTATTCCATATAATATAAAAGTGCAACACAGGGATGTCGGCGCTCATAAAAGAAGCATCGGTGATTAATGAAACCATTCGCTTCGTGATATCCTTATCGAATTTATTAGATCGGGCGGTAAGAACTATTCGAATTTCGCTGTGGTTGACAAGGTCAATTCCTGACTTAAAGCCCAGTAGAGCACTTCTTTCAAATTCAGAAAAAAAAACAGCAAATACTGTCTGTCATCCAGGATAGTACCATGATATATGGATACGTTCCGAGTAGAGGTTAATGGTTGAGGCTCAAAGAGGGAATTCTAATCCGAGGATTTATACCTGTAAATAATTTTGCCGTCAAGCAGCTCTTGAAGAGCTTGTTCGGTCGGCTTTTGAATCTTGTCGAATTCTTTGCTCAATTCAACTTGCTCGGGATTTACTTTTTCATCTTCTTCGAGAGATTCCTGGATTTGCTTTATTCCCTCTGACCTTTGATTGAACTCGACTTTTCTCTCGTCGCTGATTTGTCTAGCTCGTCTGGATACTATTGTTATTGCCTCGTAAGCATTTCCTGCCACAATATCCAGTTGCGCGATATCAATAGGCTTCAGATTCCGTTCGGTCCCCACTTGAATTCCCTTTCACGTTTGTTGTTTACTAGTCATTGACAGAAAAAAATACTAAAAAATCTTATTTTACTCAAGTAGCTGTGACCTGCCCCCATATTGTGTACCAATGATAAGTTAGTAATTTGGTCAGGCATTGGAAAGGTGACGCAGTTGCGTCGACATCTGCTTGTTGGATTTTGACCACTTGTAATGGACTGGCGACCCTCATTTTATTATTCATCGAAACCGCGATGAGCAGTTTCTTGATTATCGACCCAATTCTCCTCGATCCAAACCATTCCCTTCCTGCCTGGGACGTGACGTATTGGACCTGCAAAGTACAACGGACATGACTTGGGTCCGTAGCAGAAAGTCTCCCTCCTGTACTTAACATTTGATGGATCCCATTCATCTATGATCATCTGAACAGCCATGTCAGCAGCCCAAATACAAGGAGAACATTTAGATTCAAATGTCTTCTGAGCTAATCGTCTGGGTCCTCGTTCTCGATAAGTCTCGATTAAAGGAGGAACCCCATGCCAAGGAGGTGGATTCAATGCTTCCGCTGTCGTTCTCTGTAAGATTTGAAGAGCACTCACTTCATAATATTCGACTGATTCCAGATTAGGGTTCGCTACAGGCAGGCATAAACCTTCGACGCTATAACCAACCTGAAAAGCATATTTAGCTTGAGTTGCTTTCCCGATACCGACAGAGAACACTCCTTGCTTTGCGTCAACATCACCTTTCACACAGAGAGTAAATCCCTGGTACGTGTGAGACCGTTGATCAAACGAGCGCAAAAGTCGAATTCTCGGCTGAACAGATAGTAGTTGTCCTTTCCATTTTAGCTTGTCAGTCATTTGTTTCCTAAATACGATCGCCTCGACTCCAGATCTTTTTGTCTCTTGACTGTCACCTTTTATAAAGTGTTAGGCGCCGGCAGCCAACTTGTTCTAGCTAGCAGAAGTCCTGCTTGATTTTCCACTCGATAAGAGATTTGTTCAATAGCCGTATAGCATTAGGTCATATCTAAGTACTTACAGATTCGTTTCACCATTTTAGAGTAGCAGCTAAGTCAATTATTTTCCAGGTTTCGCTTGTTACGTCATTTGTGAACAGAACAAACCCGAGGTGTTCATCTGGGTACAATTGAATTTTCGTAGAAAAGCCTGGGCCGCCGCCGTCATGAGTAATAACCCATCGCCCGGATTTACCATAGATTTGCCAACCGATTCCCTGCCTGCGGTAATTTAACGAATCATCATTCTTTGACCCTATTTGCCACCGATACGTCATCGTTGCTATTGATTCCTGCGAAAGTATTCGCCGGCCCTTAAGCACTCCGCCATTAAGATATGCAGCGACCAGTCTGGCTGCGTCTGCTGCTGACCCAATGAGACCCGTGGGAGGGGTTTGGTCTGTATAAACTCGTTTCATCCAGAGATGGCTCCAATGGGTTTCCCGAATATATGATGGCGCCATGATATAAAGTAACGGAGTCATCGAATTAAATGTCGGATGACTCCCTGCCGCTTCTTCCGATTCCGTTTCTTTCATGTAAAGAAAATTTGTGTGATTCATTCCAAGCGGTTGAAGTATGTTTTGACGAATATAATCTTCATACGCCATGCCAGTTACTTTTTCAATGATAACACCCAGGACCATATAACCGATGTTAGAATATTCAGAATGGTCTCCCGGCTCGAACTTCAGCTTGGAATAATCCGGAAGCACTTTCTTTATAAAATCAGTTTGATTAACAGGAGGATCTCCATCGTGGTGAACCCAGCGAACGAATGTAAACGCGGACGGGTCTGGTAATCCTGAAGTATGATTGAGGAGATTCAGAATGGTTACCTGCTTGCTGGTGTCGGAAGGGTATCTTACATCGAAAAATGGTAGATACCGGACAACCGGATCACTTAAAGAGAGCTTTCCCCTTTCCTGAAGTTGGAGGATGGCAATTGCGGTGGCAATTTTTGTACATGACCACCAGTGATACACTGTCGTTGGCGTAGCGTGGATTTTCCGTGGTTTGTCAGCCCAGCCGAAACCTTTGGCATAAACAATACTGTCGTTCTTCACCACCACCAAAGACATCCCGGGAGGAGTACCGGATTCTACTAATTTGTTCATGTAATCTTCAAATTCCGAAATATTTTCAACTTTATCGGGTAGTTTAGGGGCGGAAGCACAGGAACTGAAAAGAGCAATAACTATTGCAAATGAAATCTGTGATAAAAATCGATTCTTCATGTTAACACGTACCCTCGTAGATTTCATAATCGATGAACTGTAGTTTACTCATTGTGATGGTTCTGGTTGAATAGATACTGGCGCATAACGTATGGTGGAACAAAGTCCCGCCGCGCTATCCACGTTATTCCCATGAGCGCGGTGTGAAGCGAAATCGATAAGCATCCAATAATGAGCGTCTTTTTCCGTGGTTCTGTTAGCCAGCGGGGCGTGCTTAATTTGAGCGCGCGCTAATTGAGGGTGACAGATGTAAGTTCTCCATAAGCTTGTTTATACGATCGACCTGATTTCGTGATTGAGTAGACATCCATAGCCACGAAACCCAACCCCGGATTTAGATAAACCTCGAACCCTGGTTGAGAATTTAGAAGCATTTGGTAATCATAGCAGACATAGGTACCCTTCGGAACAGTAACCGAAGCATTGTCCGATTGAAGGGTGACCTGATAAGTTGTGGAAATGTCTACCTGAGCATTCCAGGTATCTCCAACTTTTGCGGGGTACTTGAAAAGTAAAGCTTCTACCGTTGGAGAACTAAGTCCATAAAGTCCGTCAGATTTATCTGCGAAATAGCCGTCGAACACCTTGCCGGATACGTGGTACCATGTAATACCGGAAATGACTGTATCTCTCGCAACGGTATCAGTGTCATAAACCATGCCCTCTACCGTTCCTGTGGAATCATAAACCGTGTACTCCATCAACCATATATTTCCCAACTTGAGCGGGAGAATTTGCTGACTACTGGATGGCCCAACAGGATTGCTTTTCTTGCAAGATGAGAGCATGAATATCGTAAGGCTAAGTAATAAAGAGAACGTAATCGTTTTCATTTTGATTCCTTCCCCAGATTGTTACTTTTGTCATTTATCTATAAGGTTGTATCAGTGTATCTACCTTCTTAGGCAAACTAACTCACAATGGATGAAAGATGAGGAAAACGTTCTTATTCTCTGCTTTTGCACTTCCTAACCCAATTTCCATATTCTCCTTGCGCCCGCAGCGTCCCCCGATTGGCAGAACGACGACACACGGCAGATAAAGAAAATTCATAAATAGACTTTAAGAGTTATATTTTTTTTCATCTTAACCTCCGAAGCATACCACTGAAAAATACGGATCGTGGGTCGGTCAAAACCAAAAATTGGGCTGCTCCATTAGTTAGGAGGCCTCATTTGCGAGCGTGCAAGCTTGCTCAGGAGGACTGGAACAGCCCATGATAAAGTCCTTTTTTTGTTCTCGACACTTCCACGTGGTCAACCCTAATGACCTTCAAAAAGTTAGACGCGACGCTGATTAAATGCAATTCAGTCGAAATGAGAAAGGAAGACAGCGTCATAATCTTCCTCGATATTTTATACCAATGATAAGGTAGGCCACCAACTTCCGAACTAACCCAACAGTGGATTACGTTTTGGGGGGCAGGTCAATACCATTGCGAGACCCAACCCAGTTCCTTGACCTACTGGCTTCGTGGTGAAAAAAGGGTCAAATATCTGTTTCACGGTTTCGTGACCCATGCCTTTCCCCGTGTCAGAAAAAGATACTTTTACATATTCACCGGCATGAATCCCTGGATGGCGCCGAGCGAAATTTTCATCTAACACGATGTTGCAGGTCGCAATGGTAATGGTTCCAACCTTCTCGATTGCGTCTCTCGCATTTGTGGCAAGATTAACAAGAATTTGGTCAAATTGCGTAGGATCAATTCTCACAATCCAGATTACTTCGCTGGCTGAAAAAACCAAATTAAGATTCTCTCCGATTATTCTGGTCAGTATGCCGCGAATGGATTCTATCGAGGTATTGATGTTGATAGGTTTAGGAGAAATGTTTTCTTTCCGTGCAAATGCGAGGAGCTGCTTAGTCAGGTTGGCACCTCTTTGTGCGCTGCTTAGAATCAGATCAGCGTATCGGAACAACGGATCTTCAGGCTTTGTTTTCTCTTTTATGAGTTGGCTGTATCCAATGACTACACCAAGCATATTGTTGTAATCATGTGCAACACCTCCGGCAAGCCTGCCAATCGCATCAAGTTTTTGCGCCTGGAGTAATTGAGATTCAAGAAGCTTTCGATCGGTTATGTCATGTTTGATCGCAATATAATGCCTTATCTCGTCGTTTTCCCTGAGGACGGGGGTGATAGTCATCTCTTCGGTGTAGAGGGTATTGTCCTTGCGTCGATTTACAGTCTCTCCGTGCCAGACTTTTCCTGACAGGATCGTATCCCACATTTCTTTGTAGAATTCAGATCCTTGTTTGCCTGATTTGATTATTTCCTTTGGATTCTTTCCCTTTGTCTCGACGACGGAGTAGCCTGTCAGAGTTTCAAAGGATTTGTTGGCCCACTCTATGACCCCATTCCTATCGGTAATGACGATGCTGTTTGCGGCCGCATTAAGGGCAGCACTCTGAAGCCGCAATTCCTCTTCGAACTCCTTCATGCTGGTTACATCGTTGGCTGTTCCCAATATTGCGGTTTTCCCTTCGTACTCAATAGGGGCTGCGGTGAGGTTCATCCATTTAGTATCACCCGACTTTGTGAGTATCTTGAATTCTAAGCGGCTCGGAGCATCCTTGCCTGCAGGGCTGGCCTGGCCCAGAGCTTTCATGGTCACTCGGAAATCGGGATGAACGATATCCCAATAGTCCATATTGAGCAATTCGGCTTCTGTGTAACCAGTCATATTAATGCATGCAGGGTTTACGAAGCAGATCTTATTATCCTGATGGATAAATATGGCTGATGTGGTACAGTTGGCGAGCATCCTAAACTTCTGCTCGCTATGTTTCAGAAGTTCCTCCGCGTCTCTTTTCTGTGTTACATCGCGATCGATCCCAATGGCGTATGATTTTCCCCGCCACATAATTGGTACACCGACGTACTCGATGATATTCTCTTTACCGTCGGGTCGTATCCACGAAAAGGAACCATGATAAGCGGCCATTGAGGAAAGGTTAAGGAGACGATTAACGTTTGCCGAGTCATCAAGCGTTTTTTGAAGTGACAGCGTGTTGCCAAGCTTGAGGAGTTCTTCGCGACTCCGACCAGCCATGGCAGCATATTTTTCATTGCAATCGACAAGCCTTCTTTTGGCCGGGTCTATATCTTCGTCGTAAATACTAATTCCATCGAAAACATTATCAAATACTACCCGGAATCTCTCTTCCGAATCTTGGACCGCGTTCTCTGCACGCTTGCGTTCGGTGACATCAACCAGAACGGCGACATGACCCGTGACCTCCCCATCTGGTTCGTGAAGCGGGGAGGCATAAATGGCATAATCGATGGGTGTCCCGTCGCGCTTTCTCCTTTGCACCTCAATCCCATTTATTGTCTTGGTCGTTTTGATCATTTCAAGCATTTCGTGGAACTCGTCCATCTTGTCACCGGGAACGGTTGGAAGGATTTTGCCGATCGCTTCCTCTGCAGTCCAACCGAACATTTTCTCAGCCGCTGGATTCCAGATCGATTGCACTTTCCCTTCCAGGTCTAAACCAACTATTGCAGCAGGTACTGCCTCGATGATGGCGCGGAGAAGCTCGCTTGTGCTTCCAGACTCAATCCGGCGGACTTTATGTTTACGCATGTTGTCTTTATGCCCGCGAGTGGATGGCCGGTGAATTGATGGTTGTCCTGAACTTTTTTTGTTGCTCATATTTTCTTTAACTGTTTTGTCTAAGAACCTTCATGCCAAGTCTATCCTCGTGCATTTCCGGAAATGTCTCTTGCAGCCTAACGGCTCGAAAAGTTCATGTTCAAAACTAATGCTCTATCTTCACTTTTTCATTAGCCGTAACCGATGGTTGCGGAATTTATCATCTGCTGTATCTCGCTTCGTGTGGGATAAAATAGACCCGTCTCGACCTGACCTGCCCCCAAAAAGTAATCCATAGTTGGGTTAGTACGGAAGTTAGTGCCCTAGCTTATCTTTGCCACACAAAACGGGGGCAGGTTAACTGGGAAACAGGTTGAGTTGTTACAGGCGAAGTCTCAGAACTGCCTATCAGAGAAACTATCTTTTGTCCATTTGATTTTGAAGACGTACAAATTACAAGATTCTGAGATCCTTATGGCGCAAGTTGCTCATTAAATCGGCAATCAAAGAGAGATACCGGTAACTTTTGCCCCTCACGTGTTCCGAATCGGTAGTATGGGTCAACACTGAATGGACCGACACACTCCTTTTTGAGAATTTTGGCGCTTCCATATGGTATACATATTGTACTTTACAGATTGGCTAATTCTGCTCAACCATTTGGAGTGTGTCAGTGATGCATCTGTTTTACAAGATTATTAAGCCTGTTGTCGTTGTTTTTCTTATTGCTGTACTTTTCGTTAACACGCCGAACGCGCTCGAATCGAATGCGACTCCCCTTCAGTCACTCTTTATGATTAAACAGCTCATTCCCCAGACTCAGACGATCGGATTGATGTGGAATCAGAATAGAACAAATACGGCAGAGCTTTTGACAAAGATAGAAAGAGCTTCCGCGTCAGTTGGCGTTAAGGTTGTTATCGAAGACGTCGAGGAAATGAGAGACGTGCCACAAAAATTCAGGGAGCTGAACGATAGTTATCATATGCAGGCGCTTTGGGTTATTGAGAATAATGAACCGATGAGCGATCCTGTGGGAATAGAGTATCTTGTTAAGAACTCAACCTTAAACGGAATTGCTCTTTTCGCACCGAATGCCGAGTGGGTTTCATCCGGTGCATGCGCTTCGCTGCTTTCCGACGGCAACAATGTTAAGCTAGTTGTAAATCAAAAGACAATTTCAGCATTAGGAATAAAAGTTCCGGAGAAATACCTCCCGAACACACAGTTTGTTTCACAGTAGGGAGATGATCCTGAATAATTTAGCATTTCTTCTCATTGCTGGCTATATAAGCATCAGTATTCCGATTATGGCTCAGTCGCCTTTCTCATTTTGAAATTCAACTTATGAAAGATCATCCCACAGTGTCGACATGGCAACTGGCTGCACCATTGACGAATCGGAGAGCCTTTTTGTCACTAGTTACAGTCTGCATCCTTACTCAGGAGGAGATGAATCAACCATCAAATACAACATATATTTTGGCGATACTATTTGGATTCCAAGATATTCTGATCGGGCAGGAGTGCCAAAACGATGCTTCTCGTGATTTGTCACGCAATGCCTGCTCGGTAGATAGATAAGGTGATCTTTTTGTAACCGGACGGAAATATGACACGGAAGGGTATAAACTTTTGGTCTGCATGATCTCAAAATCAACTGGACGAACCGAAGATTCGGCCGACCTAGAAGCATAACACTGAATCCTCTTCACTAAAATATGATTTTCTTTCTATCAGTTTGCCAACGCTTGACCGAATTACTAGCTTATGATTGACAAACAATGTGATGAAGAAGATGACAACATTAGCCAAGAAGCTTGATTGTTATGTCTATGGTTAAGTGGTTGTAAACCAAATACAGGAATTGAAAAAGTGGAGGAAAGAGTTAGTGTCGTTTGAAGTAAAGCTATCCAATGATAAATCCTACATCACGTTGAAGATAATAGGAGATTTAACAAGTGAGCAGGCGCTGAAGCAGGATCTAGAGGCACATGCACTGGGCAGGAAACTCGGGGTGAATAGATACCTGGTAGACGTGACTGAATCAAGAAATGTTGATTCGGATTCTAATAACTACAAATTTGCATATGAAGACATATTGATTAATCCAGGAATCGATAGAAATGCTCACGTAGCACTCCTCGTAAGCCCGAGAGATCATTCTCATGATTTTTTTGAGACAGTGGCGAGGAACGCTGGCCTCGATGTGACACTGTTTAGGGATCGGGAACTTGCAAGACGTCATTTATTAAATGGTTATGTGCAGCAAACGCTTTTAGTAAACAAGCGCTGATTTTTGAGAAGAACCAATATTTGAGCGAATTGTGGGATGATTTTTTCCCCGATCTCGAAGGGGTTCTTACTTTTCTCACCTAACCTTTGTGAGGGCAATCTCGTTTTTGTTATCCTTGGCCAGTAAGTGTCTATCGGATCACTACGTTATCATTGGTACACAATATGGGGGCAGGTCAGTATACGGTATCGTCCAGCAAAATGGCGGTGTGATTGACGTCAAGAGTATCTTAGGCAAAGGCACAGAATTCGACATATACCTTCCCAGATTTGACGGAGATGTCGAGGCTCCGGAAAAGCATTCTCTCACTGAATCTCTAAGAGGCGATGAAACGATCCTCATTGTAGAAGACCAGGCAGAACTGCTGGAGCTTGCAAAGATCATTCTGGAGAGAAACGGTTATAAAGTCCTGGCAGCATTAAGCCCCGGAGAAGCTCTGTTGATAAGCGAGGCTTATCCCAAGCGGATCCATCTTCTCCTAACCGATGTAATAATGCCAACGATGAGCGGGAAAGTTCTGGCTGGAAAGATTGAGAATCTTAGAACGGGAATCAGAACCCTTTTCATGTCCGGTTTTGCGGCAAACGTTCTTCGACCACAGGGAATTTTTGACGATAATATTCACTTCATTCAGAAACCCTTTTCTTCTGAGTTACTAGCGAAAAAAGTGAAAGAGATACTTTCTTTACCATAGACCCTTATCAGTGATGACGGCTTACGATTCTGTGGAAGAACAGCGAAGATATTAACTCGACGTACGAATAGGCAGAGAATACCCTCTATAGGGAGTCCGATAAGCGTTCATATCCTATCCAACACGCGACCGATGGTTTGATCTGCCCCCATATTGTGTACCAATGATATGTTAGTGATCCGGTGAGGCATTTGTAAGATGAGTCTCCTGCCAGATCGGCAGGAGGATTCCTTCATAATTAATAATTCACGGATGTTTTTTGTGAGAGTGTACAGTAACTGTCAAGTAAGTGCGATTTCGGTGCTGGCTCAATTTGCCCTTGAGTGGCTCAGTTTGAAAGTGGCGATTCGGATATAAGAAACGGCAGGTGCATTGCCTGCCGTAATTAAGTGAGTAGGGAGATCAAGTAGGACGTCCTTGTTATCTCCACTTTTATTATCGGATGAGTAGCATAAAGCTTAAGTCGCTTTTCTCTCTTCAAAATTCCACATAAAGGACTCTTCCCAACTAAATAAATGCTTGCTGATTCCCGCTCGCATTGTTAACGTTACTCTCAAACTCTCGTGAATCCTCATGAAATTGTTGTGGAAGAAGTGTAAAGCAATCGCTGCTTCTAAGTGCTTCTTGCTCTTTGAAAAGCCATTGGTGAGCCTTGTAAATCTTCTCATCTGCATTCTCATCGTAAGGTTCTGCCGCTCAAACGGCTTATTTTATTTTTGCTGTATCCAGCATCATTAGATGCGGTTCGCCCTCTGAAGACAACTCAACATTACCTTCCACTTCTAACTTCCTATCAAGCCATTTCGCGGCTTGTTTTGTTTTTTCTTTATCAAAGGCGATCCTCAAAGAAATGTTAGGGTAATCTTTGATTTGTCTCAACTCAAGACGGTGAGCATCAAGATCGATTTCTCGAACGATTCCAACAAACGTTTGCTTGTTTTTGTTGGTTACTGGTCGGCGAATTATTCTCCTTAAGAATTTCCTGTTTTCAGATGTTAGAGGTTTTAATTTGTCGATAGATATGTCTTTCGCGCCAATAGACACCGAGTTAACGCCCGACTGAGGGCTTGGAGAAAATTCTTCCACAGCTATAATTGCCGCATCTCTTATTTTGGAATCCGGTATATCGTGTTCAACTTTTTCTTTGAAATCATCTTCACCAACATATTTTGTAATTATACCTATTTCGCGGATTGCCTGCCTTGTTGCTCTAAATATTGGATCGTCTTCCTTTTTCAGAAGTTTGATTTGTTGTGTCTCATCTTCGACAGAGGGATTTACAGCTGTAAAACCAAGTATTAAACTTCCACGAACTACTGCTGCCACTCCCAAATCAATATCCTCTGGTTTAAATGTATGCTTTGTGTCGAATCCAGAAATTGCTTTGACTACATTTGTCACCTGGGTTCTTACTTTAGTAAATTGAGTTGCAATTACAGAAGCTCGTGGATTACCAACGGCAATTGCGGGCCCTTCCAATCTAAAAATTAAATCTGACGTATCAAGCGCATGAGACAAAGGCATTTCTTCCGAGTAAAGTTCTTCCAGTTGTATATAAGCCTGAGCAGACATCTTTTCAAAAACACTGTCTTCCCATCCCATGTCTTTTACATACTCCTTCATAGAAGCGATCTGAGAAGTTAGTACTCTCGCTTTGTTTCTCGTAGCCTCTACCCAAGTTGATGGATCGGGCTTTACGGACGTTTCATTCATATAGTTACCCTCAAAATTCCCTTTTTGTCTTTCGGCTTTAGTCCAAGTCGAGTGGCATCTTTGACGCCAACATATTGAAAGAAAGCACTCAATTCATTTTCCCAAGGTTCGATCAGAGGTATATCGCAATAGACATCCATTTGTAATCTATTCCTTGCGTCTGCATGGAATTTATCGAAGTTATCCAGAAAATCCTTCACCTTGGATGCTAATGCTAAATCGGCTCGCATCACGTTTTTTTCGGGTAATCTCATTACAATATCTACATCGCCTGTTACAAGCTTGTTTGTCGTGAATCCGCCATCAATATAAACAACGGATACGATTCCAAGGTTTCTAATTTCGCCGATAAACGTCTCAAGATTTTTCCATAACTGAATTCGGTTAGGTGAATTTATCCTAACTGAGAACTGCTCCTTAATTTCATCAAGGGTGCAATCATGAATTCCAACTGGCAATATGCCATTTGCTGTAAGAGCGGGAATTGCCAATGCTCAATATGGAATATATAATTCTGCCACGGTGTAGGTATCTCGCTTGTTGTTTGCAATGTAAACCAGCGATATCCCAAAGTCAATGAGTGATATGTTGTCATTTGTCGTGACATTCTATTCGTTTAGCGATATTTTCTACGTTTCAACTTGAGTCACTCTGAGGCTAACTGAGCCAGTACCGCGATTTCCATTTGACATTACATGGTTCAAGCGCTTGCGATCTCAAACGACCTGACCTTATTGCTGATCTGCCCCCCAAAAAGTGATCCAAATTAAACTTCGTGAAAAGTATATTATGGATCAAAGGAGAGAAAAATGGGAAAGCCCCGACACACAGTAGAAACGATTGTGGCAAAGCTGCGAGAGGCAGAAGTTCTATTGGCAAAAGGCCAGACGCTAGTGGAGGTAGTTCGACAACTTGGTATCAGCGACGCGACGTATTACAAATGGAGAAAGGAATACGGCGGACTGCAGATAGACCAGGCGAAGCGGTACAAGGAACTTGAACAGGAGAACCAGCGGCTTCGGAAGGTGGTAGCAGATCTGACAATAGATAACTCGATACTGAAGGAAGCCGCCCGGGGAAACTACTGTGCCCGGTGAAGAAGCGCCGGGCTGTGGAAGAGATCCAGGAGCAGCTTCAGTTATCAGAACGACGAACATGCTTAGTTTTAGAGCAGCCCAGATCGACACAAAGACGACAGATGAAGGTGAATGCAGCTACAGAACGTTTGAGAGATCGGATGGTAGACCTTGCCTGCCAGTATGGACGGTATGGCTACAGGCGAATAACGATCCTACTCCGAAGAGAAGGATGGCGAGTGAACCATAAACGCGTAGAGCGACTTTGGCGTCAGGAAGGGCTTAAAGTGCCACAAAAACAGCCAAAGCGGAAACGTCTGTGGTTTAACGACGGATCTTGCATCAGGCTTCGTCCAGAACACAAAGATCATGTGTGGAGTTATGATTTTGTTGCAGAACGAACCAGCGATGGAAGATCTCTGCGGATGCTGAACATCATCGATGAGTACACGAGGAAATGTCTGGCTATCCGAGTGGACAGAAAGATCAAGGCCAACGATGTCATCGACACCTTGTCGGATTTATTCATTACCCGAGGGATACCACAGTTCATCCGCTCGGACAATGGACCTGAGTTCGTTGCAGAGCTCCTCAGGACATGGCTCCACAATCTGGGCGTCACGACAGCTTTCATCGAGCCTGGCAGTCCCTTGGAGAATGGTTACATCGAATCGTTCAATGGAAAGTTCAGAGATGAGTTACTTAATCGAGAAGTATTTGATACTGTCATGGAAGCAAGAGTAGTCACAGAAGAATGGAGGATCCAGTACAACACCGTCAGACCACACAGTTCATTAGGGTACAGACCCCCAGCACCTGAAGCTTTTTACCCGAGTCAGTTTGCCAATGCCTGACCAAATAACTAACTTATCATTGGTACACAATACGGGGGCAGGTCAAAAGGACCAACTTAATGTTAGGCGACAGAATCAAATTTCTACGACTGGAATTACACATATCACAACGTCATCTGGCGGATCTTTCAAGCATTTCGCAGGCGACGATTTCGAGATGCGAAGGCAATATCACCCGGCAGCTCAAATCTGACGCGATGAAGAGACTGGCAACGGCTCTTCGAACCACCACAGATTTTCTTTCAGGCAAGGAAGATTTCATGGATGCAAGAGCCATATTGCGTTCGGATCCAGGCGTGAAAGAATTCTTGGATTTGTACGGCAAAATAAATGAGGATTCACGCGTGCTGGTGAAAAGCTATATGAAATACCTTTCAGCGGAAGTGCAAGACGCTCAGGCATTATAAGATTCATTTCTGATATCCCCTGCCCTTCAATTGGGCAGTGTGTTCTGATGTTGACTTGCGTAAAGATTCCAAATGCCACACTCTCCACTTCAGATTGAGACATTAATCTAATTTTCATAGCACCATCATCTCAAGTATTGAACAAACCACACCATGGCACAGGCAATACAGTTTGGCCATTGAATAATTTCGCCGTACATTCGGGATCGCAACTTTGATGGTACGAAGAAGGTCATATCGGTGCACAGAGCCGGGCAACACGGGATTGGAATCTCATCCCTCCTATGTAATTTATAGTAGAGAAAAACGGATAGCCGACAATCGAGCGGGATGTCACAGGGTTAGTTAATCCAGAATAATACTGGTTTTCGGTTCGTTTGAAATCCGCTTTGAGAAGAAAGTGTTTCACAACATTTAATTAATTAAGGAGATTTAAAATGGGTATTAAAACAGGTACAAAAAAAGCTGCAAGAAACCTGAAATGCTTACGCCTAAGAAGACCACTTCTAAGATTCGATCAAAGGTCGATGCAAAAGCTTATAAGCGTTTCGGCAACAACTAAAAAGGATCTCGATAAAATTGTCGAAATCTGTTTCCTTTCAGGACTCAGGCTCAGCGAGGCTGTTAGTCTGCAATTTGCGGACATCGACTTTACCGCTAAGGTCATCCTTCTGCCCGAAAGCGCCTCGAAAGTTCGAAAGCCCCGCTTGATTCCTATTGGGGACAGATGCATCGAACTGCTTCATTACATGCAAATGAATTATGAGAAGCCAATCCCCTATTCGAGAGAAGCGATCCGATATTGCTTCACTAAAGCCCTCGAGGAAACTGGTATTCAAGGGACTTTCCATACCCTTCGAACAACGTCCCATATTATGATGATACACTACGGATCTGTCGCTCACTCGTGGCTCGCTTATGCGTTTGGCCATCGTGCGCCTTATGGTACGAAAAGTTTGATACCATGGCCTTGGAACACCATAGCTCATGAGAGCCTCAGGCAAGCACAAGACAAGATTGCGGCAATGATAAAGCCGTAGTCGGCAACCAAAAAGGATTTACACTAATGTTTGATAATAGCAACTTACTACAGGGAGAAGATATGATATTTTCATTGGGACCCTAAGTTACCTGCAATAGGACGGGCTGAGGCTTGCCTATCATGGTACAGGCGAGGCATTTTGGAGAATAATAGCCATTGCATTAATATATAGTTAGTTAAAAGATTCCTCCTAAGATACTCGTAATCGTGGAGGGGTCGATTTGTATGTTTTTATCCGCGGTAGAGTTTGTGGGCTAAGCGGAGCACCGGGGGATATTTTCAAGGCGATCGCATTTAAGCCGCCACAACGGGGATAACCTTTTTAATTATATGGATCCATTGCATTTATATGCTTTGATAGATGCGGGATGATTATGTCAAGTTGAAGAAACAACCGGACAAATCCTCCGCTGTTCCTCTCACTGGGGGAGCACATTTCAGGAAATTTCAAATGATAATACTAGAACATTTAAGCTGCCGTGAAGTAAGTAGGCACATCCATCCAAGAGGCAAATACGGCATACTCTGGCTGGACGTGATGATCAAGGGGGATCGGATTCGTGAAAGTTTGGAGACGAGCAACAAAAGAGACGCCATTCAGCGTGCCATGGACTTACTCCGAACGCGTAATTTGCGGCTCAACGGGCACATGAAGCTCTCGGAGCTTCGACAAAAGGTCTACGCGCAAAATAAGACGAAGTGTGCTCATTACGGAAAGTGGGTTGACTCTGCGTTCAAGAAGTTAATCGAAACAATAGGCGATCGGGATATTGCCAAAGTTACGGTTTCTCACGTCGAGAAATTTAGACTATCTTTGCACGAGATTGTCAAGCAGCTGGGGACCGGGGGATGTGTTCCAATTTCCGGGAAAACAATCAACTATTATCTTGAATGTATTCGCTCAGGCTTTAACTATGCAATATATAACCATTGGATTACCGAGAATCCATTTAGCAATTTCATCCGTGCTACCGAAGAAGAGAAAGGGGCCCATCCATATACGCCCAAACTTGCAAACGCAATCGTGAAGGAGGGCCGCGCGTTGGGAAATGACTTTGACAAGGTTATCCTCATCCAACTCTATACCGGCATGCGTGCCGGAGATGCAGTGAAACTTCAATTCCAAGATGTGAGATTCGAAGATAGTTGTCTCACTCTACGCTCCTGGAACACGAAGAAGAAGCGCGAACGCGTCATCCCTCTAAACCACGAATGCATGGAAGTCCTTGAATACATGCGCCAACATTACGAGAAACCTGTACCTTTTACGATTTCTCAATTAGACCGCAACTTCAGGACGATTAGGGAAAAGCTTGGCTTCGAAGGCGTGTTAGAAGATTTCAGAGCTACTTGCAATACATGGCTTAAGAACTACGCAAAACTACCGGACTCTCTCTGCGAAATCATTTTAGGTCATGGACACGACAACAACGTTAATTCACGCTTCTACACAGGATTAATACCAGAGCCCGCAAGAGAAGCGATGGAGGTCCTGTCTGTTAAGCTGCATGAAGCGGATGAGGAGGTCTCGGTGGAGAGCAAACCGACTCGACGAGTGCTGCCATCCGAGAAATCGACGCAAGCAATGAACGTCAGCCTCTCGCAAAGTCCCGAGGTTGAACATGCCTGAGCCATTTGTGTCAAAATTTGGTCGAAAAATTGTGACAAACGTTGCACAAAAGACCACATTGTTCGACCTTATCTCAGCAAAAAATCTGAGATTCCGTGTAATTTTCACTGGTCGAGAGATCCCTTCGGCGGCCACGCACTGCCCGCGGTTGCAGAAACTTCCGTCAATGGAGCCTGAATTCAAAGGTTTGGATCCGTTTGTGTCAAACTTGCGACATAGTGGTACAGCGGAAATATGGGGATTCTTAAGGTATTTTGGGGCACGTTCAGCGCGCGACCCGCCTTATTTGTCGACAATATTTGTTTCTCCGCAGAAAGTATGATAGGACGACAATATCTGCTTCCTGGAACACCCCACCACTATCTACCTCTCATCGATCCATGCCATCACAGCTCTGTCTCCACACGGCCCACTCTAATTCTCAAACAAAAAAAGGAATAAATCTCATGTCAGTTCAAAATGGAAGTAAGCTCCTCTCCACAAAAGACGTGGCTCACAAACTTTCAGTCCATCCGAAACTCGTGATAAGATGGATCAAAAATTTGTCTTTGCCCGCATATAGATTCTCGAAGGAGTACAGATTCGACGAAAAGGAAATAGATGACTGGATTCAAAAACACAGAGATAACAACGGCTATACACAGCATAAGAGAAAGGAGATAAACTCAACGAAAAAATCGGGATAAATACTTACCTCGGAATCGTTTCACTGGAGGAATAACACTCATCGCATATTGATGATGTCCTTCATCAGAATGGCAATTACAATTTGAGTTCCCCACCTTAACAATAGTCCATCTTATAATTCTAAATCACATTTCAACCTCAAACTAAAGGAATAATAATAATGGCAACACTCGGTGCAAAAATTAAGCGTATGCGAATTAATCAAGGTATCTCCCAGGCTGATCTCTCCAAAAAGTGCAATCTGAGGCAGGCGACAATCTCCCGACTTGAGGCCGACAAAGTCTTTCAACTCAAATCACAAAAGCTGGCTTCCCTTGCACGGGCTTTGAACGTCTCAACGGATTTTCTGGTCGGCTCAGAGGAACGCCCCAAGCCGGAGGAAATTATTATGCACGATGAAATCGCTCGCGGGCTGATAACAGCATATTCGGAAATGGATCCTGAGCGAAGAAGCCAGCTGCGTAAATTCGTGGCATTCTTGAACCAAGGCTAACAGAAGTTCTCTTTAAAAGGGGCGGGTGCAAGGTCCCGCCCTTTTTATTTGCCTATGGATTATCAAATCACTCCGCAATCACACCAAATCAGAGACTATCCAAGACAGTAAGAATAACATGCCCAAGAAAAGGTTGTAAGCTGTGTCTATTGCAGTCAACGCATAAGAATAACCGTCCGACCAAATCGCAACACAAAGCATGAGATTACAGATATCAGTGGACTAACGACTCAACCCCGTACGATTCCTAGCGGCAAGATAGCCTCCGTCAAGGTGGAATTGTCATTTCGAAAATTCTTCTTAAATTAAAAGAGGTGGGAGAGTCTTCACTTACGAATTGAGGAGTCCGCAGGTCTGAGGTCCAACTCCGTCCATTAATTTCGCGAGTTTCGTTCAGTCCTGGTCAACTTTTAGTGGCACACCATGGTACGATGCTCTACCCAACAGGCCATCTTTTGAAATTCCTGCAATTAAACTATGGATCCATCTGCCGGCAAAACTGTGATTCTCAGAAATTAATGTATCAGCTCAAGGTTCACGGATCTGTGTGCGTGACAACTTACTGACTCACTACCAATTCAACTCAAGCAGGAAATTTCTTTAAGGCTCCACTTACCGATTCCAGTCGAAAAATCCCGTCGTCGTGGCAGTAAGAGTCGACATTACTCCGGTCGATTTATGCAGATGATCCGGAGAGGTGTGAAGATACTTCTCCGTGACCGTTATCCTGCTATGCCCCATTAATTCCTGTATGTCTCTAAGAGAAACATTGTTTTCGCATAGAAGTGACCCAAAAGTGTGTCGAAGTGAGTGAAAGTGGTACTTCTTATTTAGACCTGATTCTCTTATATACTTTCGGAATTTCTTCGTGAGAAGTTCCGGCCTAATCTGCTTACCATGTTCGTCTGCGAAGAGGAATTCTGTATCTGATGTCTGCATTCGCTCCATGACGATTTGGAAAGCTACATCGTTAAGCGCCACGAACCTCTTCTTACCACACTTTACTCTGTAACCGGCGGATGATTGAACACGAATGACCCTGTTTACCAAATCCGCATCGGACTTCAATAGATTCGTGATTTCGCCTCTTCTCAATCCGGTTTGCATCGCAAACAGGACAATCTTGCCAAACCATGGCTCGCGTTGTGTTGCCTGAAGGAATCGCTTCGCATCTTCTTGGCTGAGAAATACGGGAGATTGTTCCACTTCGCGGATAGGCTTCAGTTTCTCTGCCGGGTTCTTGGCGATCAACTCAAGCTCTTTCGCTTTCCGGAAACAACTCTTGATGGCCCTGACGTTAATATTTACTGTTGAATCGGCCACTTCTTTTTTCCGCTGAGTTTTGAAGGTCTCTAAGTCGATTGGCTTCACATTCTCGACCTCTTTGTCACCAATGTGTTTAATTAGGGCATCGAAGGCATTCTTGTACCATTCCGCCGTCTTTTCCGAAAGGTTAGTATCCCCGTATTCCACTGCCCAGTCTCTAAATTCTGAAAGTTTCATTTGATGTTACTCCGAAATTAATTATTAAAAAAGTTCTTTGGTTAGTGGATGATACTCTATGATTACGCATTTGACATAAAATACCCCAGCCACCTGCCTCACTGCTATACTAGTAATAAGCTAAATAGTTAGGAATTCACCAAACCGTGTTGACCGGACATGAACTCGTCGGCGAGTTAGAAACTGATTACAGCCTGCCAGTCGAAAGGGTTAGAAGAAGATTGAAATTCTTAATAGCGGGAGAATGTTTTGTTTAGTGGTACGAGGCGTCGTTCGCCTTCATAAATTTCCGGCTCCACTTTGTCTTGCAGTGACCCGCCATTATGATGCGCCAATGCCTCTTGCGAAGAGAATCTTGTTTTGATAAATTGGTCGTAGGTTTCAGGAGTCCATATGAAAACAAATCTAGAACAGAACGGTCGCCAATTCGAGTTCAGTGTTGGACTCACACAAATTCCTATTGATGCGACCGTTCGCAGAGCAACCATACCGGGTCGGAAATTTTTACTGTACAGTGAACTGTACAGTAAAATAAAACTAAAAAAGTCGGAAAGTCAGGAAGAAACCTTGAAAACGGAAGGAAACTGCGGGGTTGACGAGGCTCGAACTCGCGACCTCCTGCGTGACAGGCAGGCGCTCTAACCAAACTGAGCTACAACCCCTTTGGAGCAATAATTTAATTCAGGCTGTCCGAATTATCAAGCTCACAGATCTACCTTCAGCGCTCTTAAGCCAAATATTCGTGCGCATGCCACACAGAGGGCTCCAATCATCGCCAGGATCCAAACCCCCGACAAATCCACGGATTGGTTTCCCTGCGATGTGAAGTATGAGTAGGTTTGGTCGAACGCAACCGAACTCAATATAACCATTATTCCAACCGAGATGAGAAGCGATATTGTCGCTCCGTGTGAAGATGATATCCGGACGGGGTTCTTCTCTTTGTAATCGACAAACACTCCTCCAAATATCATCACGACAGACGGAAATATTATCCCGACGACAAATCCATATACCATGCTCGTCGGGATTAAACCACGAAAGTTCTTGAACGGCGACGGCGCAGCGTATCCGAGAATTGCACCGATGGACGATAGAAAGATAACGCTCGGAAGAAGTTTGGAATAAAAAACACGTTTTAAATCGACAGGTGAAGAACGCAGCAACCAGATACTCTCACCTTCAAGACTTAGCATAGGATATACAAATCTAACCGCAAGAGAAACAACGAGAAAACTATTAAACGTAAATATTAATGTAAATGCTGAAGTGATTATAAAAGTATCCGGCAAATATATTTTCATAGCAAAAAGATTGAAAAGGAATATCCCTATCAACACAATTAGCACACCGAAATGAAATGTCTGACTCGGATCACGAAGGAAAAGGAGCATGTCTCTTCGAAGCAATGAGATGGAATTGTGGATGCGGCTTATTTCGAAATCAGCCGACGGGATTGATTTCCCGATCTTTCTTTCGAACAGTTTATGTCGGGCGATCCAGAATGCATCCTGATAGTATTTATCCGCTAACTTAACCATCAACACGAACAAACCTGCAGCAATACCGCAAACAATCAGAGCAGAGACTGCGGCTCCGGCAATATTACCGGTCGTGGCGAAATAAAAGAAATTTGCCGACCAGAAACTCGGCGCAAAATAATCCGGCTTCGGATCGAGTGCTCCCAAATACCTGTCGATGTGCGGGTAATATTTCATCACGTCATTGAACAACCTGAAAGGATTGTTCAGAAGTATATAAAAATATGTTCCGCCGGCGTAGAAAGTTGTTACAATCAACACTGCCGCTCTTATCGAAATCTTATCGGAGAACTTCAGAACCAGCAATAGGATAATCGAACCTATGCATGCGGCAGAGAGTATTAAAGGGAAAACCGCGAGAATTATACCGAGTATTGCCGTTAAACCGTTGTGGAAATAACCCGCATAGCCGGCAACCGCGGCAAGGATAAGTATCAGCATCAGAGCTGAACTGTATAAAAACGAATCGAGAAACTTTGAGACGAATATTTCTACAGGTCTAATCGGAAGTGTGTGAAGGAATTCCACTTCCTTATTTCTAAATATTGTCGCAAACGCAACCAGGGTATTGGCCACACTGATGATTACAAAAAACACAAACATGCCGAGCGCGAGGAGCCTGTGATAAAGAAAAAGTCCGAGCCTGGCGTCCTTTATAACGTAACCCGTTGCAAACTTCACGACAACAAAAGTGAAGTAAGCGAAGATTGAAAAAGTTATCACTGAGAATACCGATCTGACCAGATGATGACTTATCCGGTCGCCCCCTTCGAGATAAAGGAGGCGCAGTTTTGTCTTGATAAGCTCTCTCAGCATGTTCGGTTTACGCAGTTAATTCGATGTATCTTTTCTCGAGATGCTCAATCCCATCGCCGGAGAATTCCTGCATTGAACCTTCAAACACGAGTCTGCTCGCGTTAATAATTCCGATGCGGGTGCAGATATCTCTCGCAAGCGACAGCTGATGTGTAGTCAAGAAAACCGCCGTCCCTCTCTGCGCTGCAAGCCTGATTTGAATTTTAAATGTTTCCGCACCTCGCGGGTCAAGACCGACCATAGGCTCGTCAATAACGATAAGTTTCGGCTTGTGCATTAACGCTGCCGTCAATATCAGCCGCTGCCTCATCCCCTGTGAGTAATCTTCGATCCTCTTATTTAACCAGGGCAGCACATCAAAAATTTCCGACGATTCCCTGACGCCTTTGATTGTCTCTTCTTTTCCCATCCCGTACATCCGCGCAACGAACAAAAGAAATTCCTGGCCGCTGAGCTTTTCGTAAAGAAACGGCTGGTCCGGCACGTAGGATAAATATTGTTTCGCGGCTTGAGGAAATTCATGCGCGTCAATCCCGTTTATCTTCACATTGCCGGAAGTCGGTTTCAACAGGGTCGCAATCGCTTTTATCGTCGTCGTCTTCCCCGCCCCGTTTGGGCCAAGAAACCCATATATCTCGCCGGCTTCAACCTTGAGCGATAAATTTTCGACCGCTGTAAACGAGCCAAACTTTTTCGATAACGAGATCAGTTCGAGCATAGAGTAGGAAATCCCCGTTTTATTTTTGTTTAAACACGAGCCTTATCGGCACGCCCTCAAATTTAAATCTGTCTCTCATCTTGTTCTCCAGGAACCTCTTGTAAGTTACCGTTACCTCTTCGGGTAAATTCGTGAAGAAAGCAAATGTCGGGAGCTTGCTTTCAACCTGTGTAACATATTTTATTTTTATCTCCTTGCCTGTCTTCGAGAACGGGGGAGTCACTTCAATGAACGGCAAAATGTAGTCGTTTAGTTCGCTTGTTTTGATTTTTGATTTGGCCGATTCCTGGATTTTGAGAGCCCTCGAAAGCAGCTTTTGCACATGCTGCTTTTCTAAAACTGAAATAAAAATTACCGGTATGAAATCATAAATCCTCAACCGGGATTTAATCGCCTCTTCATATTCCATTTCAGTGACATTATGTTTATCGACCAGATCCCATTTGTTAACTCCGATGATGGTCGGTTTACCCTGCTCGATGGCATACTCCACGATTTGAAGATCCTGCTTCTCGACTCCGATGGAAGCGTCGAAGAGGACTATTGCGACATTGCACCGCTCGACAGACTGGAAAGTTCGCAAAGCGCTGAAGAATTCTATCGACTCTTTTATTCTACTTCTCTTCCGCAGACCGGCGGTGTCGATGAGAATAATTTCCTTATCCTGAAATTTCAAATGCGAATCGACGGAATCACGCGTTGTTCCGGGGATATCCGTTACTATGGAGCGATTCTCACCGAGCAAAAAATTTACAAAAGACGATTTACCGACATTAGGCTTGCCGATAATTGCTACTTTTCTTTTTGCCGGATCTTCGCTGATGAGTTCGCCTTCCGGAATAATTTTAATAACCTGGTCTAAAAGATCGCCGGTGCTTCTTCCAAGCTGGGCGGAAATTCCCATGACATTTGCAAAACCAAGTTCGAAGAACTCCGCTATCCTTCTTTCGTGTTTTGCATCGTCAACCTTATTGACGGCGAGGAGAACCTGTTTGCTCTTTTTCCGAAGGATATTCGAGAGTTCTTTGTCGACCGGGTGAATCCCCGCTGACCCGTCAACAACGAGCACGATTGCATCGGCCTCGTCAACCGCATATTGGGCCTGTTCCCTGATGGCTTTCTCGAAAACGTTCTTCGAATCGGGCACGAATCCGCCGGTATCGATGACGGTAAAATTTTTCCCGCGCCACTCGAAGGACCCATAATTCCTGTCGCGTGTCACGCCCGGTTTGTCGTCGACAATCGCGTGTCTCCCGCCTATCAGGCGGTTGAATAACGTTGACTTCCCGACGTTCGGTCTGCCGACGATAGCGATGGTTGCCATTAGTAACTCCGCATAATCATAAGGAAGGACTCAATCCGTTCCCGACGATCCGTCAGAAAAAACCTCTACCCCTTTGTTGACAGGCTGGAAAATTTCTGTCCGCCAATCCAGCTTCATCTCTTCTATCATTTTCTTAAAAGATTCGAAAATCTTTTGGCATTCGTGGAGTGAAAACGCTATGCAGCTGCTCCCTGCTCCGCTGACAGCAAAGGCAAGCGCTCCGTTTTCCAGAGCCGTTCTCTCAAAATCATCAAAATGTGGAATGAGTTTCTTCCTGTGTTTTTCATGAAGCTCATCACGGATTGCGTAACGTAACATTTCATAATTTCCAGAAGCAAACGCCGCCACTAAAAGCGAGCTATGTTGAACATTGGATACGGCTTCGCGAAGTGTTACCGATGTCGGGAGGATCTTCCTTGCAGTCGATGTCTCTACCTTTGTGTCGGGGAGTATCGCAATAAATTTTAGGTCCCCGTTGACGGGGATTTTTATATGCGAGTATTCTCCATCCGTTTTTCGTGCGTTGACGATAAGTCCACCGAAAAGTGCGGCACTGACATTATCCGGATGGCCCTCGATATTTATTGCAAGATTATAAATATCCGTGATGCTCTTCTTCTTCCGGAGAAGTTCATTGCCGAGCATCAACCCACCGATGATGGCCGCTCCGCTGGCGCCGAATCCTCCGCAGGAGGGGATCTCGTTGTGAATTCTCATTTTTAAATTCGGCATCTCACCGAGAATTTTCCTCAATGAAAGTGCCGTTAGATTGGTTTCATCCGTGGGAATTTCCTTTGCGCCCTCACCCGATATCTCGACGCAGAAAGACGACGAGCGTTCCGCCTCGATGGTGAGATATCTATTTACCGCAAGTCCGAGCGTGTCAAAACCCGGACCTAAATTCGATGTTGATGCCGGGACAACTATTTTTATAAAAAACCCTTTGGACAGAATAAGACTCCTTTTGCCGTTCGTTTATTTATTATAATGTGTATGGCATGGCGCCGAAAGCGCTCATATGAAATATAATCTTTTGGCAGGAGATATTATAAAGGTTTCAGCGGCCCGCGGCCATCCGGAACCAATCGAAAGGTTTGCTCAATCAATATTCTTTGTTGTGTTCAAACTTCCAGACATTGATTTTAAAACATCGAAATGAGACTTTAAGAGAATATGATCCCCGTTTTGATTTTCTGGATGCACATCATTGCCGGCGTTTACCTCTTCGTAAAGAGATACTATGAGGAGACCCTTGGTGAAGCATTTCTCTCCATTGGATTCGCAGCAATCATCTTTACCGCGGGCTGGACATTCTCATCATTTGTAATACGCCTCACAGTTGGAGAAAGGGGATTCGACGCCATTCTTAACGGCGACTCGCTGTCGCTTATTCTCCTGACCGTTTTAGAGGCCATATTCTATGAAGTCTGGTTCAAAAAGCCGGTCGATCCTTCTGAAAAATCGGCGCCCTCCTCGGGTAAGTCGGCCGATGCGTAAGCTCCTCCATTCCGAAATCTCGTCCCGCAGGCTTTCCGTCGAACAGGCGATTGCAGCAGATCGATCGCCGATTTACGGTTTTCTCGAAAATGTCCGCAGCCTCTACAACGTGGGATCGATCTTCCGGACTTCAGATGCGGCCCTTCTTTCAAAGCTTTACCTTACCGGGTTCACCCCGTATCCGCCGAGACCCGAGATTTCAAAAACCGCTCTTGGAGCGGTAGAAAGTGTGCCATGGTCATATCACAAGCGGCCTCTCGATGCGATCAGTGATATCAAATCACGGGGAATAAAATTTGTGGTCCTCGAACAGACAGATGAGAGTATTCCATTGTGGGAATTGCCGCGCGATTTTTTCCCGGTTTGCATCGCCGTCGGAAATGAGATTGGCGGAATTACTAAAGATGTAGTCGATGCGGCTGATATTGCGGTTGAAATACCGATGCAGGGCGTAAAACATTCACTCAATGTAGCAGTTGCATACGGGATTGCGGTTTACAGGTTGCTTGAAATGCACTCTAAAGAAATGCAAAAGTAAAAGATCAAAATAGCACGATTCGTCTTTTGACGTTTGATCTTTGATTTTTAACTTCCTAAAAGGCAGACGTAAAATATTCGAACTTCTCTTCCGTATGAATTCTTATCACCCCTGCCCTGACAAGATTGACCAGAATACGCGAAGCCCGTCTTTCGCTGATGTTGACTATTTTCGCAAACTCTTTTACAGTAACTCGCGGGTTATCTTCCAGATACTTGAATAACCTCCGTTCATTTTCTCCTATAATAATAGAAAGAGGTTCGCTGTCGGGGCTTTCACTTTCTAATATCTTCACAACCTCCCTGCTTGCAATGACGCTCTTGTCATTGATGCGTATGTAGACTCTGGCGTCCCGGGAAATAATGTCTTTATAATCCTGGAGTCTATGCGGTTTCTTCCGGCTTTCTTCGATAATCGCGACAACGATATCTTTCCCGTTCAATTCTATAACCTGGACAATCGGCTCAATTGGCGGTTCGCAATACCTGCGGGAGGCTTCGTAAATCAAAGCCATTTCCGACTTCTCGCTCTCAACACCATAGATAGTGCCGTCGTCATCCACGCCAAAGAGTATCATCCCTCCTTTCGTGTTCGCGAATGCGATAAGTTCCTTCGCGATTTTTTCAATCCCGCTGAATTGTCGCTTGAATTCTATCTTAAAATTCTCGCCCTCGGAAATGAGAGCCTTTAACTCTGCAACATCCACAACATCAACCAATTTTAGATTTTGAATTTTAAATTCTTAATTGCAAAATCGGAGCCGCTGCGCCATTATTGACTCAAATCCCTTAATTCTAAATTGAGAATTAACAATTTACAATCCGTCTCTACCATCCGCGAGCTTCCATCCTGATCAAGATCATGCCGACCCTGAGAGAAACAAATCTTGAATCGGAATTGGGCAAATGTTTGATCGGGCTTGGTATGATTGCAACGAGCCTCGCTGCTTCGTCACGGGTAAGCTGCGACGCCGGTTTGCCGAAATATTCGCGGCTCGCCGCCTCAATCCCGAAAAGTCCCCGGCCAAATTCAATTTTGTTCAGATACAATTCCAATATACGGTTTTTTGTCAGGTAATATTCAAGCATATAGGCGGCGATAATCTCATTTAATTTCGTTAACGGATCACGGCTCGTCGAGAACCACAGATTCTTTGCAAGCTGCATCGTAATTGTACTTGAACCGCGGACTATCTTCTTTTCTTCCCAATTCTTTTCGAGCGATTGCTGAACCTCGTACCAATCAACACCATTATGTTCGAAGAAAGTCCCGTCTTCACCGACTATCACGGCGTGAACCATCGAGTCGGAAATTTTTGAAAGTGGAACATACGCGCATCGAATCCTGTACGATTCATGTTTTGTCTGTGCCTGCCTCATCCTTTGTTTCATCAGAGCTGTCAATCCGGGATTTCCCGTCCTTAGACTCACAACGGTCCATGGAAATGGAAGCATGACAATTTCTATAGTCAAAAACACCGCAACGACAACCAGGATGACCCTGATGAACGTCACCTTGCTTCGCTTCGGCTCTATTTCACCGCTCATCTATGAGAATCAAGATAGCTCTGGAGAATTATCTGTGAAGCCATTCGATCCAGGTTACCTTTCTTTTGCCTTTCTTTTTTCTTGATGCCGAGCTCTATTTGTGTTCGTTGAGCGATGGTAGTGGTAAATCTTTCGTCCCATTCTACGATTTCAACTTTTCCTTCGTAACCTTTTGACATCTTTTCTTTTAAACTTTCCGCAAACTTCGCAGCCAGTGTGGCCGAGCTCCCCTCTTCTCCGTTCAATTTAAGAGGTTTGCCTATTACGATCTTGGTTACCGACATTCTCCTGACCAAATCAAGAATCTTGTTTGACAAATCGCGATCGTTTGAAAAAGTATCTATACCTTGTGCAATGATCCCCATCGGATCGCTGACTGCAATACCGACTCTCTTCAATCCGAAATCAATTCCTAAGATGCGTTTACCTTCAGGCATTCTGTCCCTGCATTCTATCGACCCGAATCACTCCTTCGATCTTTTTCAGCTTATCTATCAGCCGCTCCAAATGCTCCTTGTCTTTAACGTACATAATGATCTGTCCCCCGAAAATTGCGCTGCGTACTTCTGCGGAAACGCTGCGGATATTTGTGTTCTGGTAATTCGTTATGGCATGAGTAACTTCGGTAAGAATCCCCGGTCTATCTAATCCGGAAATGGTCACCCCGGCAACAAACAAACCGCCGCTTTCACCCGGCCAACTCGCTTCCACCAATCTTTCTTTCACGGGGCCGGTCATCCTTCCGAGGTTCGCGCAAGCCTTCCGATGAATTTTTATACCTTCTCCGGTCGTCACGAATCCGACTATCTCATCTCCGGGAATCGGATTGCAGCATTTCGCGTAAGAAACTTTCCAATCGGACCGGGACCCATCAACAACGATTCCCTCCGACGCCTTTCTCGCAATCTCGACAAATGTTTGAACCGGCTTGGCGGTCTCTCCGATTTCTTTCAATGACTTTTGCTGCTTCAGCCGTGCAATTAATTTTTCAGGCTCAATCTCTTCATCAGAAATCGCCGTGTAAAACTTTTGCGGGTTATCGAATTTTAAGTCGTGCAGCAATTTTGCAAAATCTTCTTCTGAAATCGACAGCTTGCTTTTCTTCAGCCTCTTAGTCCAGATTTCTTCGCCATCAGCAGCTTTCTTTCTTGCCTCTTCATTTAGCCAGCGCCTGATGTGAGCCTTCGCCTTCCTGGACACGACAAATTTTTCCCAGTCGGGATTCACATTCTGGTTGGATGAAGTGATGATCTCGATTTGATCACCGCTGTTCAATTTCGTATTCAACGGAACAATCCGGCCGTTAATCTTGGCCCCCACACAATGAGTGCCTACCTGAGAATGTATCTCAAATGCAAAATCAACCGGCGTAGCCCCTTTCGGAAGGATCTGCAACTCCCCTTTTGGCGTGAAAACGTAAATCTCATCCTGGTACAGATCAAGCTTAAATCCTTCGAGAAAGCTTGACGCCGAATCATCACTGGAACCTGCCGGCTGCTCCAGGATTTCGCGCACCCACGATATCCATTCTTCGAGCTTCTTATCTGATTCTTTCAATCCTTCCTTGTATTTCCAGTGGGCGGCAACGCCTCGATCCGCCACTTCATCCATCTGCTTGGTGCGGATCTGCACCTCGACCATCTTCCCTTCCGGCCCAACAACGGTTGTGTGGATGGACTGATACCCGTTTTGTTTCGGGACCGAGATGTAATCCTTAAACCGTTCGGGAACGGGCGTATATATTTCCGAAACAACTCCATAAACCGAGAAACAATCGTTCTTATCCTGTGTATCGAGGATTACTCTCACGGCGAACAAATCATAAATCTCTTCTATCGGCTTACCTCGCTTCAACATCTTATTGTAGATGCTGTAAATATGTTTCGGCCTGCCGGTAATTTCGAATTTGGTTTCTTCGTCTTCGAGGCGTTTTTTTACCGGCTGAATAAATTTCCTGATGTAGCCTTCACGTTCACGTCGTTTGGCCTGCAGTTTCCTGGAAATATATTCATAATCGGACGGGTTGACATGCTTGAATGCGAGATCCTCGAATTCCCACTTGACTTTTGCCAAACCGAACCGGTGGGCGAGCGGAGCGTAAATTTCAAGAGTCTCTTTCGCGATCCGTTCCTGTTTGTCCGGGGGCAGAAAAGCAAGAGTTCTCATATTATGGAGACGGTCGGCAAACTTTACAAGAATAACCCGCACATCCTTTGCCATTGAGAGAAGCATCTTACGATAGTTTTCGGCACGCGTGATGTCGTGGCTTTCCACCGCCCCGGAAATTTTCGTTACGCCGTCGACTATCTCCGCAATTTCATTCCCAAATTCGGCGCGAACTGCTTTCAAGTCGTATGCTGTATCTTCCACAACATCGTGGAGCAGCGCTGCAGCAACGGAAATATCGTCGAGAGGAATCTCCTTCGCCACGACCATGGCTACCTCATAAGGGTGTGAAAAGTATGGCTCGCCTGATGCTCGGGGTTTCCCCTTCACATGTGCGTTCCAACTAAATTCGAAAGCGCGTCTGATCAACTCTTCGTTGTACGAGTATAGATTTGTCCTGCACACCTCTAAGAGATGATTCAGCTTTTCAACGCTTCTTACGTCAACTAAGTACGACACTTTATATTTTCCTAGACAAGATCGAAAGAATCAAAAAGACTAAATTCTATTTTAATTTAGGGGCATTCGCTTAATTTCCAAGACTTCTAAAAGAAAGATTGTCAAAAGGGCCGTTTTTTACCTGTTTATACACTTCCCGATCGCGAGCCTGACAAGAAAATGCGGTATTTATCTGTTTAAGATGCCCGGCATGACGAAGACTCGTAACAATCAACAATGCGATTATTGAATGTTTCTAATTGCGGGTGCAAATTCTCAAACTATAGAATTCACAAAAATTCTTTTTTCAAAGACTGATTAAGGTTCACGATGATTAGAATGTCGGTATATGATATATTTCAGATGAAATAGTCTTATAATCAGAAAAGGAGAATGCGATGCCTCGTCAAATACCAAAGACCATAATTGTGGGGATTTCTGTAACTGTTGTTGTTCTTCTTGCAATTTTTCTCTTTATAAAACCTCCGAGCGCGGATGTAACTAAATCCCAAGCTTCGTCAACAGAAATTTCATATACCGGTGGAGACAAATGCGCCACCTGCCACCAGCGGGTCACGCCAGATATCGTCTATCAATACGTCTCGAGCACTATGGCAAAGTCCGGCGTGAAGTGCGAAGATTGTCACGTTGTCGAGAAGAATAATCCTATGGGCCATGACCACGAAGGCTCTTTCATTACTTCTGAGCCGACGCCGAAACAATGTGGGCGCTGCCATGTCAGAGAAACGGATGAATATTTACACAGCCGTCACGCGGGTCCGGCATGGATGGCGCTTACCGGTTTTGACAATTTTACTCCTGAACAACAGAAATTGACCGAAAGCATTCCGGAGCTTACGCGCGGGCCAAATGGAATTCCAACGGCAACAAGGAATGCCATCTTCGACATGGAAGGGCCGAACGTAACTCCCGCCGCTTGTCAAAGCTGTCACGAAATCGGTAAACCGAATAAGGATGGAAGTATAGGCAACTGCAACAAGTGCCACTTGCGTCACGAGTTTTCTCTTGCTCAGGTTCGTAAACCTGAAGTATGTGGGCAGTGTCACCTTGGCCCCGATCACCCTCAGGACGAGATCTATAAAGAGTCTGCTCATGGAGTTATGTATGCCACTGAGGGAGACAAATGGAATTGGGAACAGAAACCCGGCCGACTTACTACAAGGGATTTTCCAGCCCCTACTTGCGCGACCTGTCACATGAGCGGCTTCGGCGGACAAGGGACAACGCACGAAGTTGGAACCCGGCTCACGAAATTCTTATTCTCCGCAATTTCGTCGGATAGACCCAACGGCCGTCAAAACCGACTTGCGATGCAGGAGGTTTGCGCGAACTGCCATTCGCAGCCCTTCATCAGGAATGTCTACCAGCGTGCGGACAGCGTTACTTCATTTGTGAATTCAAAAGTTCAAGAAGCATCGGACATTATTACGGGACTCATCAAAGATAAAGTAATCACATCAAAACCCTTCGCGACTCAAATCAGCTATGACGCTTTCGACCTCTGGCATTACTACGGCAGGACTGCAAAGTTCGCAGCTTACATGCAGGGTCCGGATTACGTCCAGTGGCACGGCGTATATCCGATGCTGAAGCAATTGAGTAAGGTGAAAGAAGACGCCCTGCAGCTGCGTTCACGTCACAGAGGAGGTGCAGGACAATGAACGAGATAAAGGTATTTAATCTCGCGCGAGTGAAGTTGCCGATAGAGAAGAATAGACTCCTTCTGATTCTCGTTGGAGTAAATTTTATTTTCACGGGGCTCGACGTCGTGCTCGCGCATGCCGTGAACGACTTCATACCATCGTATGAACTAATTCCAATCATTTTTGCTCCGCTCGCTGCCCTCTCGAGTTTTCTCGTAGCGCTGAAACCAAAAAGGGGAAAACCGATTACACTCATTCACATTACTTTCATGGTGTTGGGAATTATTGTCGGCGTACTTGGGACCGCTTTCCACGCCAATCAAGCATTGAACCCGCTAGGGCAACTAACATGGATCTGGGTAACCTTCGCGTCCCCTATCGTTGCACCGCTGGCATTTGCTGGAATATATTGGTCGGCTTATATGGCGTTATAGAAGAAGCTGATGATCAATCCGGAATGCTTGAGGTACCGGGTTTAGGCGTTTTCAAAGCTCCGATCTCTCGTGACAGGCATTTTCTCTGGCTCGTCGGCCTTGGTTTTGCCGCAAGTGCACTCACATCGATTATCGACCACGGGCAGTATGGTTATTCATTATATAAGCTTATCCCGATCGTATTCGGTTTATTCTCAACAAGCGTGGTTATAACCCTCGCCGTCAGCAAGAATTGGTCGCGCGGAGATGAGCTGACATATTTTTGGACAATGATTGCCGCCATTATAGTCGGCGTTTTAGGATTTGCATTCCATCTATCCGGCGACCTTGCGGACAACGGGCAAATGAGCATTGAGAGAATTCTCGTGTTTGCGCCGGTTCTCGCGCCTCTGCTTTATTCAGACCTGGGAATACTCGGGCTGATTGTCGTGGCTAACCAGGAGAGTTAATTATGACGAGAATTTTCTCGCTGATCTTTGAAAATTTGACGTTTTCACGCAATTCACGTTGACTTTCATACCCACGGTGCCTAAATTATTAGTCCCGACGAGATTGGGAATGAGGCTTCCGGTGGGATACCGCCGGGGTGGCGGAACTGGTAGACGCGAAGGACTTAAAATCCTTTGACCCCAAACGGGTCGTGCGGGTTCAAGTCCCGCCCTCGGCACAGTCCGAATCATTAATTACATACGGGCGATTAGCTCAGTTGGTTTAGAGCGCTACATTGACATTGTAGAGGTCAGAGGTTCGAATCCTCTATCGCCCACAGAAAAATTTGAAATCGCGTAATGCTATGTTTTACGTCTATATTCTTGAAAATGACAGGACGCATGAGTATTACATTGGAAGCACTGATGACATTGTGCAAAGGCTTGATGAACATGCTAAAGGCATGAGTAGATTTACGAGATGGCACAAAGGCCCATGGAAACTGATTTACTCGGAAACCTTTGAGACAAGAAGTCAAGCCATCGGAAGAGAAAGAGAAATCAAGAATAAAAAGAGCAGAAAGTACATTGAAAATCTGGTCAAATCTCAAAAGCAGGTTGGACAATTAGCTCAGTTGGTTTAGAGCGTCCCGATTCGACTTTGTCGATTCGGGAAGGTCAGAGGTTCGAATCCTCTATCGCCCACTGAAGAGAAATAAATTAGTTAGCAAGGAAGTAAAATCCAGCGAATTGAACGCAAAGAAATGCGTTATCCGGGAAAATTGTCGTAAGTAGTTGACGATGAATCGGAGAGTTCTCCGATTTTTTATTATGAGAGTAAAAATTTTATATGGTTAAAGTAAAGTTACCCGATAATTCAATTATCGAAATCGAACAGTCCACACCTGCCGTAGAGATCGCAAAAAAAATCAGCCGTTCGCTGGCTGAAGAAGCGCTTGCAGTAAAGATCGACGGTAAAATCTCAGATCTCAATACTCCGATAATAAATGAATGCGAAATCAAGTTCCTGACTTTTGATGATCCTGAAGGGCGTGAGGTCTATTGGCACAGCAGCTCGCATTTGATGGCACACGCCATCCAGTCCGTTTTTCCCGAAGCAAAATTCGGTGTCGGACCGGCTATCGATGAGGGTTTCTATTACGATATCGACATAGATAAGACTCTGATTCCTGCCGATCTCGAGACAATCGAGAAAAAGATGCACGAGATTGCCGAACAGGACAATCCATTTTTACGCAGAGTTATCGGAAAAGAAGACGCGCTGAAATTCTTCAAAGAAAAAAAGGATCCGTACAAAGTTGAAATCATCAGCGCTCTCGATGAGACAATAAGTTTTTACAGCGAAGGTGATTTCACGGACCTCTGCAGGGGCCCTCACGTCCCATCGGCGGGGAAATTGAAGTATTTCAAACTTCTCGGCACAAGCGGGGCTTACTGGCGCGGCGACAGCAAAAATAAAATGCTTCAGCGCGTTTACGGAATTTCTTTCCCAAAGAAGAAAATGCTCGAGGATCACCTCAAAATGCTGGAAGAGGCAAAGCTGCGCGACCATAGAAGACTCGGCCGCGAACTTGAGCTCTTCATGTTCCACGATGTTGCGCCGGGCGCCCCCTTCTGGCTTCCGAAGGGAATGATAATTTTCCGGGAGCTTGAGAAATTTATCCGACAGGAACTCGACAGACGAAATTATCTCGAAATATCGACTCCGATGCTTGTCAAGAAGGATCTGTGGGAGCAATCCGGACACTGGGGACATTACAAGCAGAACATGTTCATTCTCGATGTCGAGGAAGAGACGTATTCCTTGAAACCGATGAATTGTCCTGAGAGCAGCTATGCTTATAAGTTTAAGACAAGAAGTTACCGTGATCTTCCGTTGAGATATTCTGAAATCGGGAGATTGCACCGCAATGAAATCTCCGGCGCTCTCGGTGGAATGTTCCGTGTCCGGCAAATAACCATGGACGACGCACACATATACTGCCGTCCGGATCAGATCCTCACTGAAATAGCCGATATTATCGGCCTGGTCAAATACGTTTACGGCCTCTTCAAATTCGAAGTGTCATTCAAGCTTTCAACGAAGCCTGACGATGCAATGGGTGATCCGAAGTTGTGGGAACAAGCGGAAGGGGCCTTGAGGCAGGCGCTGGAACAAAACGGAATTAAGTACGGAGTTAAAGAAAAAGACGGCGCATTCTACGGACCGAAGATTGACATACAGATCAAAGACGCAATCGGCAGAGACTGGCAGGTAGCAACTATCCAGCTCGACTACGTCATGCTACCGGAGAGATTCGATTTGACTTACATCGATGCTGATGGCCAGGCTAAGAGACCGGTTTTAATTCACCGTGCGATTTTCGGATCATTCGAACGATTCGTCGGAATACTGACCGAACATTTTGCCGGCGTATTCCCGGCATGGTTGTCTCCGGTTCAAGCCGCCGTTATTCCGATTACCGATAGCTTCTTAGAATACGGGAAGTCAGTGGTGAACTCCCTCCTGAAGGAGAATATCCGCGCCGAGCTCGACGATAGAAATGAAAAAATCGGTTACAAGATTCGCGAATGGGAAACCAAGAAAGTTCCATATATGTTGATTGTTGGACAGAAGGAGAAGGATTCGGAAACAGTCTCGGTTCGCAAACATCGTGAAGGCGATAAGGGAGCAAAACCGGTCCATGAATTTATCTTTACGATAAAAAAAGAAATCTTAGAAAAAATTTAGGAGAACTGCCTATCAACACACCTAAACTTAGGATCAATAGCGAAATCAGAGTCCCAAATGTCCGTTTGATCGACTCTGACGGCAAACAACTCGGGGTCATGCCTCCACGTGAGGCGCTGAGACTTGCAGAGAATAGGGGGTTGGATCTTGTTGAGATTGTGCCTACTTCCAATCCACCTGTCTGTAAACTTGTCGATTATGGAAAGTATATGTATGAGGTGACAAAAAAAGAGAAGGCCAAAACGAAGGGCCAATCTTCTGCACAGCTCAAAGAGATACGTTTCCATCCGAACACCGACGAGCACGATTTCCTCTTTAAATCGAGACACGCGAAAGAGTTTCTTGAACAGGGTCACAAAGTTAAAGGGAGCGTCTTCTTCAAGGGACGAGAGATAACATACACCGCTCTCGGAGAGGATCTTCTAAAGAGATTCGTGGAGTTTCTTGATGAAGTCGGGAAAGTGGAACAGACTCCGAAGTTAGAGGGAAAGAATATGGCAGTGATCATAGCTCCCGACAAATCTAAAAAGAAATCCGGTCCGCCGCGAGGCGAGTCGGCCCCGAAGGTCTCCGAAGGCGAATCACCGAAGCGAGATCATGACCGGGTAAAGGAAGAAAAGAAGGATAACGACACAAAGGAGAATTAAATGCCAAAGACAAAAACAAATCGAGCGATGGCAAAGAGAATTAAAAGGACTTCAACCGGTAAGTATCTTCGCGAAAAAGCTTTCAGAAGTCACATTTTGACGTCCAAGACCCGAAAAAGGAAGCGCCAGCTCAGAAAAGCAGGGGTTTTAGACAAGACAGACGTACGCCGTGTTCGCGGGATGTTGAACGAGTAAGCGACCGACCGCTGACTTACGGGTGAATCTTTCATAGGATAATATTATATTTAAATGTTAATGGAGAAATTCTAAAATGCCACGTTCAAGAAATAAAGTAGCTTCCCATAGACGACGTAAGAAAACGCTTGAGTTAGCCAAGGGTTATTGGGGCGCGCGAAGTAAAGTACACACAATTGCTAAACACCACGTCGAAAAAGCGCTTCAACATGCTTATCGGGATCGCAGAAAAAAGAAACGCGAGTTCCGGAGCTTGTGGATTGTACGAATAAATGCCGGCGCCCATGAAAACGGGACGACATACTCCCGCTTAATAGCCGCCCTCGCAAAAAAGGAAGTTACAATAAATAGAAAAGTGCTGGCCGACCTCGCAGCGAATAGTCCCGAGACTTTCAAGGAAGTCGTCCACTTCGCTTTTAATTAATACAATCTTCCTGCGGTCGGAAATCAAATTTTTCTGAAACGCAGGAAGATTTTTTATATCCGGACTTATGAATATTCTAATTCCCGAGATGGGAAATGACATAAACTGGCGGATGTCACATCTTTAGGCGATGAAATGCTCGATGAAATTGCAAAATTAAAAGAAGAAGCGACTGCAGTAATCAGTCAGTTGAATTCTCCTGAAGACTCTGAGAATTTCAGGCTCAAATATCTTTCGAGGAAGGGGCTCCTCGCGCAGCTCTTTGAAAGGATGAAAGATGTCCCGAAGGAAGAGAAACCCGCGGTCGGCAAATCAATGAATGAACTGCGCGGTTTCTTAGAATCAGAGTTCGAATCGGCAAGAAAGCGGATCGAAGACCGGAAACTAACTACGAGCTCGAAAATCGATCTTTCAATAGCAGGCAGAAAGAGATATGTCGGGCGAAAACATCCTCTCTCACAAACTCTTGAAGAGATAAAGAAAATTTTTACCGGCATCGGTTTCGGAATTGCCGAAGGACCCGAGATCGAGGATGATTATCATAATTTCGAAGCACTGAACTTCCCTCCCGATCATCCCGCACGGGACATGCAAGACACTTTCTTCGTCAAGCCTGTCCAAACAAAAGAAGGAAGCGAGACCGGAAAGTACGTCTTGCGAACTCACACTTCAGGTGTCCAGATTCGGGTTATGGAAAACAACAAACCGCCCGTCAGGGTAATCATGCCGGGAAGAGTTTATCGCAACGAAGCGATCAGCGCAAGAAGTTATTGTCTGTTCCATCAGGTCGAAGGATTATATGTCGATAAAAACGTTAGTCTTGCTGAGCTAAAGGGGACGATCTCCTTTTTTGCAAAGGAGACTCTTCGGGAGTGACGTCAAACTGCGTTTCCGTCCAAGTTATTTCCCATTCACTGAGCCAAGCGCAGAAGTTGACGTGAATTGTTTTATCTGTAGTGGAAAAGGATGCCGTGTCTGTAAGCATTCCGGCTGGCTCGAAATAATGGGCTGCGGAATGGTTGACCCGAATGTTTATAAGTTTGTAGGCTACGACCCGAACGAAGTAAGCGGCTACGCCTTCGGAATGGGAATCGAAAGACTCGCCATGCTTCGATACGGCATCGACGATATCAGGCTCTTTTTTGAAAACGACCTTCGCTTCTTAAATCAATTCTAATCTAAAATGAAAACATCTCGCAAATGGCTTGAGAAGTTTGTTGACCTGGACAACATCTCGGATGGAGAGATTGCTTCACGTTTGACGATGCTCGGAATCGAAATCGAATCCTTCGAAAACTTTTCGGAAAAATATAAAGGATTTGTGGTTGGCTCTGTTCTTGAAGTTGAAAAACATCCCAACGCCGACAGGCTGCATCTTTGCAAAGTTGATATCGGCCCGGAAATCAAAACGATTGTTTGCGGTGCACCGAACGTCGCTGTCGGACAAAAGGTACCCGTTGGGCTCGTCGGAGCTTTTGTTCCTCATAACCAGCATGATCCGGAAGGAAAACCGTTTGAGCTTACAAGAGCCACAATACGGGGCGTTGAATCGGAAGGAATGATCTGCTCGGCCAATGAACTCGACCTCGGCGACGACAAAGCCGGCATCATGGTTTTCACAAACGATGCCACGACCGGTCAATCTCTTGCTGAGTATTTAGGATTAGACGACACAATATTTGAAGTAAGCCTGACTCCGAACCGCGCCGATTGTCTGTCCCATTTAGGAATCGCAAGAGAACTCGCCTCTGCTTTTGGAAAGAAGATAAAATCAAAGAGAGCAATCCAACACGAATCCGAGGAGACAATCGGCGGAATAGCAAAAGCGGATGTCTCCGCTACAGATTTGTGCGCGCGTTATTCGGCCCGCGTCATCAAAAACATAAGGGTTGGCCCATCGCCGCAATGGCTTAAAAACGCCGTTGAAAGTACCGGGATGCGGTCGATTAATAATGTGGTCGATGCTACAAACTACGTGATGCTTGAACTTGGCCAGCCGCTTCATGCATTCGATCTGGATTTGATAAAGAAAAAACACATCGTGGTTCGCCGGCCGACACCGGAAGAGACCGTCTTCACTACACTTGACGGACAGCAGAGAAACATCCAGCCGGACACACTCTTGATTTGCGATCCGGAAAAGATTATCGCTATCGCCGGTGTCATGGGTGGGATGAACAGCGAAATCAATCCGGAGACAAGAAATATTTTGATTGAAGCTGCAAACTTCTCCCCATCTTCCGTTCGCAGAACATCGAAGACGCTCGGCCTTTCCACAGAGGCATCATACCGATTCGAGCGCGGAGTAGATCCGAATTTAACTTTGCCTTCGCTTGAAAGAGCCGCAGAGATCATAAAAGAAACTGCCGGCGGCGAAGTCACCAAAGGGACTATAGATGTCGCCGCGACAAAATTTTTGCCAAGAAGAGTCGAAATTCACGTTGAGAATGTGAATCGAATCCTCGGGACTCGTCTCGCTGCCGGCGAGATAAAAAGATATTTGGATTCAATAGAAATAATCACCGAAAAGAAATCCGAAACTGTTCTGACATGCTCAGTCCCGACGTTTCGGGGCGACATCGAACGTGAGGCTGATCTCATTGAAGAAGTAGCGCGCGTTTATGGCTATGAAAAAATTGACGCCTCAGTACATACACGATTGATATTCGATACTCGTTTTAAGGAAAACGAAACGTTAGAAAGCCTTAAGAGCTTTCTTTCGGGTGCCGGCTTCAACGAGGTCGTAACAAACTCGTTGCAACCCGAAGGGATCGCCTCGCTGCACGACGCCGGACCTGTCACGCTTGCTAACCCGATCAGTGAAGAGATGGCAGCAATGCGCACTTCAATGCTGCCGGGAATGCTCGATACCATCAAACGAAACCTTTCGTATGGCTCCAAGAACATGAAATTGTACGAAATCGGCAATGTCTACTCACAAAGTGATAAGACTCAAAAAGTGGGAAATTTCCTGGAAAGAGAGACTATTGCCCTCGCATTGACGGGCAATTCGGATCCTATCTCGTTCGACCGGAAGGAATTTGAATTCGACATTTTCGATCTCAAGTCCGAAGTCGGTCGGGTTCTGGAGCACCTCAACCTTGACTCTTGGGACTTTATTTCTTATGATAGTACGAAAGAATACGGGCAATCGTTAAAGTTGTTTGTGAACGGCGTAGAGGTCGGTAATGCAGGACAAGTTACTTCGGATGTCCTGGGAAAATTTGCGATTGAACAAAAGGTGTATTTTGCCCAGCTTGATATGCAGGAAATTGTTTCGGCAATCAAAGCAAATAGTAGATTCCAGCCTCTCCCGAAATTTCCTTTCGCTTCGGTTGACCTGGCATTCTTTGTCAATCTTGAGATTCAAGTCGGTGATCTTATGAAATCACTTAAAAATGTTGCTGGAAATTTGCTGCGAGATATTTCCGTATTTGACATATACTCCGGGGAAGGCGTCCCCGACGGGAAGAAGAGTGTCGCATTGACAATTTCCCTCGGCAGCGAGGAAAGGACACTCAATGACAGCGACATCGCACGGTTCATTGATAATGCCGAACAGACACTCGGTAGAGAGTTTTCTGCAACATTGAGGAGACAACTCGACGAAAATCGGTCACAATGGAATTCCCCGCGGAATCCTGTGGAGAAAAACTGATGAGCATCGATACAAGCATGTCTGATGAGCAGACAGCCCTGACAATGAAAAAACAGCTTCTTGGAGAGTTGTGGAACGAAATCAGGAGAGCTGTTGAAGTGTTAAACGTTGTTCGTGGCGAGAACGAATCATTGAAACAAAATCTCACGAAGGCGACCGGGGAGATTGAAAAGCTGAAATTCCAAATATCTGATTTGGAGAAAATGTTGACTGCGAGGGAATCTTCGTCGTCAAACAGTTTTGAAGAAAGAGAAAAAAATCGCCTAATCGAAGTCGCCAAAGATTTGATATCGAAGATTGATACTCAACTTAGTTTGTTTTGATTGTGGAGAAAACGATGGAAAAGAAAAGCATACGAGTAACCATCTTAGGTAGAGAATACCCACTTCGCGTAGAAAACGAAGAAAAAGCTCTCAAAGTTGTAGCTTACGTAGATTCATTATTGAATGAATTGATTGAAAAGAACCCGGGGGCGCCAACTTCAACCGTGGCTGTGATTGCCGCCCTCAATATTGCCGAGCAATTGTTTGATTTGAAAGAACGTATACAAAACGAAGGTATTGAAATAGCGGATCTAGTCGGAGTGTTGAGCTACTTAAGAGAAAATTTTCCGATCGAAGCAAACTAAGTTCTTTAAAATATTTTTTGAATTTTAAGCCGTAACGGCGCCGTGGTCACACGTGAAAGAACTGCTAAGTAAAAAATTATGGGAGCCCGGCTCGTGAACGAAGAAAGCAGGCCTCATCCCTGAGACGCAAAACGTTTTCGGGAACGATTCCGAAGAGATTCGGACATCGCGGTGGAAGCATGACTCGTTCAGGAGGGCACCCACCGTGTTAAGATGGGGTTCTTTCCTATCTGCTGCGTGCACGTTACGGCTTGTTTGTATATAAACCTGGAGGTCCAACATGGTAACATTGGTAGTCATCGCGCTTAGCGCATTGGCGGCATTCCTTGTCGGATGGTTCGTTCAGGTTGCTTCAGCAAGAAGAAAATTAGGTACAGTTGCAGAACGCACCAAGCAAATTCTTGAAGCAGCCGAGCGCGAAGCGAGCTCGATAAAAAAAGAAAAACTGATTGAAGTAAAAGACGAATGGATACGGAAAAGACAGGAACTCGATAACGAATACAACGCGAAGCAAAGAAAATATCAGAACATTGAAAAGCAGTTAAGCCTTAAGGAAGAAAACCTAGATCATAAAGGGGATCAGCTAAGACAGCAGGAAAAGAACCTTCGCTCGCTTGAAGCGGAGCTTCGGGAAAAGTCGAAGACTGTCCAGTCGAAGGAATCGGAAGCAGCACGCTTGGTCCAGCTTCAAACTGAAAAGTTGGAGAAGTTGGCCGGCGTGACCCGCGAAGAGGCGAAGAAACTCCTCACGGAAAACCTCGCAAATGAAGCCAAGAGTGAAGCGGCTCTCGAATTACGGGAGATCCGCGAAAGAGCACGGATCGAGGCAAAGAAAGAGGCGCAAAAGATCATCGTTCAGGCAATCCAACGCACGGCCGCAGACCATTCGGTTGAAACCACCGTAAGCGTTGTGAACCTGCCAAACGAAGAGATGAAAGGGAGAATCATCGGCCGCGAAGGAAGAAACATTCGTTCATTCGAAGCGGCAACCGGCTGCGACATAATCGTGGATGATACGCCGGACGCCGTGGTAATTTCAGGATTTGATCCGTTCCGACGTGAAATCGCAAAGATCGCCCTGGAGCGACTGATCCTCGATGGAAGAATCCATCCGACAAAGATCGAGGAAATTATTGATAAAGTTCGAAATGAACTTGAAGAGGAAATCGTACAGATCGGAGAGGATGCACTCCTAGAAGTTGGAATACATGGCGTCCATCCGGAAATCGTGAAACTCCTCGGCAGGATGAGATACAGATCGAGTTACGGTCAAAATGTCCTGCAGCACAGCATAGAGGTTGCATTTCTAAGCGGCTTAATGGCAGTCGAGATCGGACTCGATTCAACCCTGGCAAAACGAGCGGGACTCTTTCATGATCTTGGCAAAGTTGTGGACAAGAATATCGAAGGCCCTCATGCACTGTTGGGATATGAAGTCGCAAAGAAATTCGGAGAGAACCCGATTGTTACAAACGCCATCGGATCACACCACGAAGATATAGAAATGGAATCTCCAATTGCCGCTCTCGTGCAGGCCGCTGACGCGATAAGCGGCGCCAGACCCGGTGCACGACGGGAATCTCTGGAGGGATACGTTAAGCGACTGGAGAAGTTGGAAAGCATCGCCAATTCGTTCTCCGGAGTGGGGAAAACATACGCGATTCAGGCTGGCCGGGAGGTTCGGGTTATCGTCGAGCCTGAAAAGGTGAATGACATCTTTGCCGATCAGCTCGCGCATGAAATTTCTCATAAGATCCAGGAAGAAATGGAATATCCCGGTCAGATCAAAGTAATGGTGATACGCGAAGTTCGCAGCGTGGCCTATGCAAAATAAAGAATGAGCGATGGAGCACATGAAAGGGAAAAGTGCCGACTTATGCGGCACCCCGCATAATCAAATTCATTTAATGTCAGAGCGGGAATGGTAGAATAATGATCCGTCATTTGAAAATCGGATTGACCGGAAATATCGGAAGTGGAAAATCCACCGCCGCCAAGCTCTTCGCGGAGCTCGGTGTACCCACATTCGATGCCGATCATATCGGCCATGCACTCCTTGAATCGGACGAAGAAGTAAAAGAAAAGGTTCTCAAAATCTTCGGAGAGAAAATTCTCGTCGACCGGAAAATCAGCCGACCGGGTCTGAGTAAAATCGTCTTCGAGGATCCCAGGAAACGTTCCCAGCTTGAGCAAATTCTGCATCCCGCCATAATGAACACAATTAATGAACGGATCAATGATCTTCCGAATGTGAATTATGCCGTTGTGGAGGGCGCTTTGCTCTACGAAGCCGGCATGGAGGAAACCTTCGATTATATCATACTCGTGAAGGCCGAGAGGAAGATTGCAGTGGATCGGGCGGCAAAAAATCTCGACATGAAAAAAGCCGACGTTATTAAAAGACTGGATGCTCAAATACCGCAAACCGTAAAAGAAAAGCTTGCCGATTTTGTTATCACCAACAACGGGACGGTTGAAGAACTCAAACATCGAGTTGGCCTCCTCCATTCCATGATTCTGTCTTTATCAAAACAGCCGGTCGAAGCATGATAGAAATAAATTTTACGAAGATGAATGGCGCGGGAAATGATTTTGTCGTCATCAACAACTTTGACGGCACACTGAATGTCGACCTTCCTTCCCTCGCGCAAGCCGCCTGCACAAAAGGTTTCGGCATCGGGGCGGATGGAATCCTCTTCATGCAGAAAAGCAGCCAGGCAGACTTCGAAATGTATTACTTAAATTCGGACGGAAGCGAAGGCGGAATGTGCGGCAACGGTGGAAGATGCATCGCAAGATTCGCATTCTTAAACGGGATATGCAAACCGCAGATGAATTTCGTCGCCCACGGGCACAACTATTCCGCCGAAGTCTTCGACGCGAATAAAGTAAAACTCCATTTCCCCGCTCCCGAAGAGATCATAGCATCAAAAAAAATATCCGTTGACGGCAAGACTCTCGATGTAACTTATGTCCACCCGAATACCGATCACACGATATTAACCAACGGTGTAGAAAACGTGGACGCCGCTGATCTGATAACTCTTGCCCGAAAGATACGATATAACTTTGACATGTTCCCCAATGGAACCAACGTCAACCTTATTGAGAAGAGAGGGAACGATAAAATACGAATGAGGACTTATGAACGCGGCGTCGAAAATGAAACGCTTGCCTGCGGGACCGGCGCCGTTGCGAGCGCAATAGCCGCTTCACTGCGTTATGACATGCATTCACCAATTGAAATTGTCACGACCAGCAAGGAGACTCTGGTTGTCTCCTTTGAGAAAGATAAAGGGAAATTTTCAAACATTATACTCGAAGGAAGCGCAAGAGTAGTTTTCCAAGGTAAAATTTTCTATGACGAAAAGAACAACAAAATCCTGGACCTGTTGAATGGAAAAGGAAAGATTTGAGATGCTTGTGGAAAGAGCTTTTGAGGAGCTTCCGCAAGAATTCAAATCGAGAATCGAAAATGTTCATGTGGTCGTGGAGGATCTGCCCGACGAGTTTGATATGGCAGGCTCAAAGGCCAGGGACAAATATTCACTTCTCGGATTATACACCGGCATTCCATTGAAGCGGAGAGGCGCTGACTATGGAGTATATCCCGTTATTCCGGACAGAATAAAACTATTCAGGCAAAACATCGAACGAATCAGCAGAAACGATAACGAGGTCGAGGAAAAAATCAAAGAAGTTTTGATACACGAAGTGGCACACTATTTCGGAATGACCGACCAGGAAATCAGGAAAGCGGGATACTGACCTGGAGACCTTATTGAACCAATACGGCTATCTGTTGATCTTCATGCTGACGTTATTTGAAGGTGAGACAGTTCTCATCGTCGCCGGGATTTTAGCTCAACAAGGCCTGCTGAATATCGAGTTGTCTATTCTGTCCGCGTTTCTCGGATCGACGATCGGCGATCAAATGTTCTTCCATTTTGCCCGTCATGAAGGTTACCGGTTTGTAAAAAGGTTCAAATATGTCTGGAGAACGCTCCCCCGCGCCGAAGAACTTGTCAACCGTCACGGAATAAACATAGTATTGTTTGCCCGTTATCTTTACGGTTTGCGGATTTCGTTGATTGTAATGTGCGGCTTAAAAAAAATGCCTTCTGCCAAATTCAGCATATATAATATAAGTGCAGCATTAATTTGGGCTGTTTCTTATGGATTACTTGGTTATTTTCTCTCTGGAGTAATCGGATCGGTTGCCGGAATGAAGAACGTAGAATTCGTATTTGCGGCAGCTATCGCGATTGCGGCAATTATTTATTGGATTCTCAGGACCGCTCATAAGAGCCCAGAGGGCCCGGCGGACTCCCTGACGACCTCCAAACCAATTGCAGATGAACCAAATGGCGCTAATGGCGCCCCGAAACAGGAGGAATAGATGTTGAAAGTTTTACTGGAAATCAACTACGAAGTACAACCAGCCAAACGTGAAGAATATCTGAAGTTAATCAATGAGCTGAAATCGGGATATGAGGCTTCTAAAATAGCAATACTCGAAGTATTCGAGGTTCAGGGCTCTCCGAATAATTTTATGGAGATTTATACCTACGACAACGAAGAGGTATTCCAAAATGCCGACGATAGCGCATTCGACGAGACCGTCGAGAAGATTAACGACTGTCTGGTGCCGGACAAGGTCCATTCTTATACGCTCCATCAGATATGATTTTAAATGGTCCTAGCCGCAATAATTATTTTCGGCTTTACCTATTTAACAATATCGGTACAGAGACTACCTTACTTTCATTTAGATAGAACATCGGGTGCAATGGTCGGGGCGGTCGCAATGATCGCCTTCGGTGTTCTTTCACTCAACCAGGCCTACCAATCTTTAAATCTCGACACGATCACTCTTCTTTTGGGAATGATGATCGTCGTTGCATATCTGCAGGTAAGCGGGTTCTTCGATCTTGTTTCTACTTTTGTATTGAAGAAAGCGCACACGGGAAGGAAGCTTATACTGACGATAATAATCTCGAGTGGGCTCCTTTCAGCTTTCTTCGTCAACGATACGATCTGCGTTATGATGACGCCGCTTGTCCTTCTTCTGACGAGCCGCTCGAAAGTTAATCCGAAGCCATACTTGATCGCGCTCGTTACAAGTGCAAACATCGGGAGCGTGTCGACACTCGTTGGCAATCCGCAGAACATGATCGTTGGAACATTTTCACACTGGCCGTACCTGCAATTTTCACTGGCCATGCTGCCGATCTCTTTGATCGGGTTAACGATCGATTACTTTGTGCTGACAAGATTTTTCCGGCATGAGATGACACATGTTTTGAAACCACATGAGATGGTACACCACCACAAACTTGACAAGCCGCTCCTGTACAAGTCACTTATAGTGATGGCGATTATGATAGTGGGTTTTTCAGCAGGCGCCGAACTCGCATTAATGTCGATGCTCGGCGCGGCGATTTTGGTACTCGTCGCCAACAAGAGACCCGATGAAATATTCGCGAAGATAAACTGGTCTCTTTTACTCTTCTTCGCCAGTCTTTTCATCGTAGTGGGCGGAATAAATCGAGTTGGACTGGTAGATCAGGCGCATAAATTCCTGGAAGGTTACTTTTCTATTTCCACAACCCAGCAGGTGGCCACTTTTTCTCTTGCTTCGCTCATACTTTCAAACATCGTGTCTAACGTACCCTACGTGATAATAGTACAGCACTGGATCGGCTCGTTCAATTTGCCGACGCTGATGTGGCTTGTTCTTGCGATGAGCTCAACATTTGCGGGAAATCTTACCGTGGCCGGTTCGGTCGCAAACATGATTGTCCTTGAACTTTCAAAGGAAAAAGCTCCCTTCAGGTTCTGGGAATTTACAAAGGTGAGCGGAACGATCGCGCTTCTAACCTGGGGCGCCGGGACGGCAGTGCTGATATTTTATGGAATCTTCAAAATATTGTGAACGCCGACAGAATAAAGAAAGAAACTGAAAGCGACCGCAAGAAGTGAAACACGCGGGAAGCAACGCGCTGAACTTCAACGACTTTGAAGTCCTGACGTTCGATTGTTATGGAACTCTGATCGATTGGGAATCGGGGCTCCTGGGTTCCCTTCGTACGATCCTCACTGACCATGGCATACATATCCCCGACGAGGAAGTACTCGAACTATACGGAGAACTGGAGTCCGAAGCGGAGCGGGGCGAATATCTCGAATACAAAAAAGTTATGCGGACTGTGCTGGAAAGATTTGGGTCACGGTTTCATTTTATGCCGGCGCAGATCGAGCTTGAAAATTTCTCCGCATCGGTAAAAGCCTGGCTTCCATTTCCGGATTCACCGCTCGCCCTGCAAACCCTGAAAAAGAAATACAAGCTCGCCGTCGTCTCGAATATTGACGATGACCTGTTTGCATATTCGGAGAAGCGGCTCAACATTAAATTTGACTGGATCATTACCGCGGAGCAGGTAAGATCGTACAAACCATCTCTTAATAACTTCCGACTCGCCCTCGAACGGATCGGGGTGCCGAAAGAAAAAGTTTTGCGTGTCGCGCAAAGTTTATTTCACGATATCGCTCCGGCAAAATCATTAGGCTTGTCGACTGTATGGGTAAACAGGCGGCATGACAAGGAAGGGTTTGGAGCAACTCCCCCGGCGGAAGTTCAACCCGATTTAGAAGTTCCGGACTTGCAGACGCTGGTGGAGTTGATCGGGAAGAGTTCGCACATAGATTATTGAACTGCCCGCTACCTCTTAAACCCAAGCGGAAGCAAGGAGCACGAGAGTAGGCGCAGGATGATAAACTTAAGGGGGTCCGTTTTCTCTGACAAATTCCGAACATCGTTTGCCCATAAACATAGACTCAAAACTACGAAAATGGGAATTATGCAAGTCAATGTCCAAACTAACCAAGGCCAAAAGCCAAGAGTCAAACTCAGCACGTAGACAAATGCGCCAGCAAGGAGCCCTTCAGTAACATACAGGAATTGAGTGAATGAACCATTCAGATGTTGAATAAGATAGCATCTTTTTCGTCGATCCCATTTGTACAATTGTTGGAGCTCGCGAAAGCCTTCATCAAGATTGTCAATTGCTTTGTGTTGAAAGCTGATCACCGAATCCAGTTGCACCATTTCATGATTTCGCCATATTATGCGAGAGAAGGTAAGTAAGCCATAGGAAAAAACAATTGCTAATAACAAGAGCGTAACGTAGGAATGATTTTCAAAAAAAGAACAATCCTTCTGATATAGAATTGCGAACATCCCGCCAATCGCTGTCGTGATTGTTAGAAAGAATCTGAGGCGCTGTTCTGACTGCTGTTCTTCTGAAGCCTTCCTCTTGAGGTTCTCATCCAAGAGATGAAGAAGGACTTGAGCTCTCTCGAAGTTGGTGAGTTCTTTTGTATTTGTCTTTTGTTCGTTGATATGTGTGATGCTTTTCGGCCTCTGCTTAGCCATGTTTATCCTCGTTCATAACTATATAGCATACTCAAGGAAGAAAGTTATGTCCCATCTTGTTTCGTCCCACGACAGAATATATGTGGAGGTTATTGAAGAAACAACGTCGCCCTCGTTTTCGTGGCGGATCGCTACGCCGATGCAATCGAGCGCCGGGCCAGTCGTCAAAAACCTTTATAGAACTAAAATTTTATTTTCGGCCTCTTGACCTCCGGTAATGGCCACTCGCCTTCTCCGCTCACCGTAATTGTGAAGGAGGCAAACTTGTAGTCAATGGTGACCGCTACTATCGCTTCGAACTTTACTGTCTTCTTCCCGTTGATTTCTGCTTTCGCCAGATTCTCTGTCGTTTTGAAAAGGTCTAAATATCTTGCTTCCACCGGAACCACAAAATCGGTCGTATCATCTGCTTTGAAATTAAATTTGATATTCCTTCCTGAAGCAACTTTTTGTCTCTCCAGGAACAGATCGAAACCAGCAGTGACATTGTCCAGAGGTACCGAATCACGATTAATTTCTTGAAATACAAGATTGGCGTTGATCTTGTCCGTTGACATACTTGTAACGTCCGCGCGAAGGTACTTGATACTTTGTTTTTTTGCAAAATCGGGAGGGACCGGCGAACAGCCAGAAAGAAGAACTACGATTGCCGCTGCACACATCAACAATTGCTTCATAGAATTACTCCTTTTTGAAAAGTGAGTGATCATGGATCGATTCCGTACATATTCCCGTCACCTATGATGGGACAACCATGTATAGGCATTCCATTCCGCTAGTACGAACGTTAATACTTCGCTTATCCTTACTTCCAAAGACGTCAGGTTGATATTGTTGCGCATGTCCCATCTTATTTCGTGCCGCGACAGAATATATGCGGGAGTTATCGATGAAACAAACTGCAGGTGGGCTCAATCCTTGAACCCTTAGCCTGCGTTCTACCGCATAGCGATGGAACGAGAAGCCAGAGAACCCAAGTTTCACCCGCCTCCTGGTTCCACCGCTCTGCGGTGGAACCCTTCCTTTGTCCCGCGACAACTCTCACCATTCGGTAATGACACTCAAAAGACTTTTATCACCCTCATAGTTTCTCGCACTCGAATATTCCCACTGAGTCGGCTCATCTACATAACCGCGTTGCACAGAGTTGTTGTGGATATACTCAATCTTCTGTCGCATCATTTCCTTGCTCGTGATTTCTTCAGGATGACTTCCTTCTTGCCAAACCTGATACTCCCTATCTGTCTCGTGCCGGGTTCTGTTTTCACTCAACCGAAGAAGTACTGAGTTTGAATGATTCTTTTTCAGTGTGTCTATAATTACTCTTGCTGTAAACGATTTGAATTGGGAAATCTCCCTGGTTAAGTCAAAAGCGGAGGCTATGAGATGGACATGGTCTTTCATAACCACGTAAGAAAAGACTTTTAATCGTCTGCTTTTTTGTAGATATGCAAGTGAGTCAATGATAATCTGTGCCATAGCAGGATTACTAAATAGAGGAATCCACTTCAGAGTCGTGCACGTCAGGAAGTGCATCCTATCTCTGTTCAATATTCTGTAACGAGTTCTTCCCATATCTGTTAAAGTTACCACTCTTGAGTTTACGTTGCACCGCGGAGCGGTGCAACGAGAAGCCAGAGGTATACCCCATTTTATTTCACGCCACGAGAGAATATATGCGGAGGTTCTCGAAGAAACAAAGTGGATTCCGCGGGAATCGCTACGTCTGTCGATGGGCGCCGAAGGGCCCAACTCTAATTAGGGGTAATTTGAAAATTGTAACCTATGCCGACATTAAAACTAAATCGCGCATTTTCATTGTTGACAGAAATATTCGAAATATAATAGCGACCACCGGCAGAAAGCAACAATTCGTTTCCGACTAGAACCTGCGTGTACAAAGATAGATATGTTACTATATCTGAAATATAATCAGGATAAAGAGTTCTATCGGCTAAATTGAGATTCACTAAAACATATGCATTATCAAATTGATATAAATAACCTACACCTACAGACGCCTGGTGTACACAAGTGCCATTGCGTTTTAGATCGGTCCCCGATGAAACCGCTACTTGCCCAATGAGATTTTGACAAAACCTTGGCACCAAATTAATTTGAAGCTCCACATTTTCGGCACGTGCAGTCATGGCATTGAGAAGGATGAAATACCGATAGACAAAATTATCCTGATACTGATCTATTGGTAATATCTTCAACCCGGCGACTTGTATGATAAACATCGAATCAGTTTTAGATACCGCAATATCCGGGTAGAAGAATTTCAATTGATGAACGATAATACTGTCTGAAGTCTTAATCTCCGACAACATCTTTAATGCGTAATAATTATCATTGCTTAGAGTGACAGACCATGGGTTAAGAGTCTTAATGTTGCCGGATAGAACATCTCCATTTTTAAAAATAAGAGAATCTGTTACGGACATTGCAAACGAATAATTTGACAATATGAAAAAACAAAGAACCCACGCAAATAACAGTTTCGTTTGATTCACCAAGTATCGCTCTTTCTAAGAATTGCCGGCTGACTATAATCAGCCGTCGTATATCCGCATAACATTCCGCCAGTAACAATGTTATGTCCCATTTTATTTCGTGCCACGACGGGATTTAAGAGAGGCGGATTAAACTAAAACTTTACCGCAACATCCTGCTTATCAACCTCTGCCGCCTTGAACATTTCCGCGGGTGTATAGTTAAGCATCCTCGCAAAGAACACGTATGGCAGCTGCGCGATACGTATGTTAAATGTATTCACCGAGTCATTAAAAAATTCCCGCCTGTCGGCAATTTGACTCTCTATTTCAGTTATCCTCCCCTGGAATTGGATGAACATTTGATCGGCTTTTAACTCAGGGTAGTTTTCAGACACGGCAAAAAGCGACTTCAGCGTTGAGGTCATCATATTATCCGCCTGCGCCTTTTCTCCAACCGTTTTTGCCTGCGCATATGCCGAACGTGCCTGAGCGATCTGTGTTTGAACATCCTTTTCAAAGCTCGTGTATCCTTTCACCGACTCCAATAACTTTGTCAATTCATCGTGACGTTGCTTTAATAAGACATCGATATTGCTCCAGGCTTTACCAATATTATTCTTCAGCAAAACAAGACCATTATAGATCGACACAAGGTAACCGATGAAAACGATAATGATTAGTAGAATGACTACAGAAATAAAGATTTCCATTAGAGTATCCTTATAATAAATTTGATAAATAAAGTATTCCCAAAAATCCCATAATAAAAATCACTATGCCATACGAAAGCCCGCCGAGCATTTCCCATTTCTCTTGATAGACCGCATATACCTCTCGGGTGTCCGAGATGACAAATGCCGGGCTACCCGTGCCTTCTTGAATAAGAAGTTGCTCCGTCCCTCCATTTTTCCTGAGAGCAGCCGTTCCCATAATAAACACTGTGTCATTCGGAGCTAAAAATTGCTCGACATAACGCCGGTCGCCGTGTTTGGGAGAATAATTTTCTGATACGGCATCATCGGCATTTTGCGGGGAACCATCCTGATTCAGCATTCCAAACTCCCTATCTGAAATCTTGAACTCAGCACCTTCGGGGTCAACCATTATCCGGCCGGTTTCGTCTTTGACCCAAAAGGGGACCTTGAACGACGGTCCAGGCATTTGCTCCCATCCGCCGGAGTTGTCAGAGTATGAATCGTCATCTCCAGAATATATTTCTAATTCACTCCGGCAATAGACGCAAGGTGATTTGGAATATGGAGTTGTCAGAACATTTTTCGAGTCAATCAAACCGGTTATTTCCACCGCTCCCACAGCCACAGATCGGATCTTTGAACGCGGAATATCGCGCATAAATTGTGTCTCGCGCATTTTTGTGAAACCAAATTGGAAAAGAATTGAACCAATGATGACAAGAATATAAGGTCCAATTTTGAGCGTAATGGAGATGATGAACCCCAAAATGAAATGATTTGAAGAAAGCAACACCAGCAGGATAATAAGCAAGAGAAGGATACCGAAGACAACCTTGCCACCCGAATTCACAAGCTCGGAGAATTCGTCTTGTAATCCGCTGTCTGCGAAGGATCGTTTGTAGAGATACCACGACAGCAACAGACACAAAATGAACGCCGACAAGTATATTACCGCTGGATCCATTTTGCGAAGTCCTTTGCTATGTTATCACTTCTTACAAAATCGAGAATTCGGAAATTACCACCACTTAATCCTATCTGGATCAAGACAACATTTTATTCAATAGGGAGCCGGCCCGAAGAAAGGTGCGTGCAAGAGAGAGATTTGCTCTCACTTCTAAAATTATCTTATGGCCGTCTTTCCCGCCTGACATACTGTTCTGTGCCACAACAGAATTTAGGCAGGGGTTATTGAAGAAACAAACCTCACGCCGCGGAAGGGTCGAACTCTCGGCATACGGAATTATTTACGGCCGGATCAAACGGATTTAGATAACTCTACCCTATTACGTAACATTGGATTCCATCTGCGAAAGTTATCTTTAATGCCCTATGTCCGATGCTGTAAACAGATTCAAGTCAATGGAGTCACCCATCTTCTTGTACCCTGCCGCATCGGGGTGCAGACCATCATTTTGATTTGTCGACACAAGGCTCAAAGTATCCTGCGGATTCCGCATCACCTTATCGAAATCGATACACGCGTCAAAATTGCCTTCGGTACGGATCCACCGGTTGACGGTATCCCGGCATGATTCGCTGTACTGATTATAATACCAATTACCTTTAAAGGCCATAATGGTTGCGCCGTAAATCCTTATATTCTCCGCGTGAGCTTTGACGATCATTTCCTTGTAAGCAGCAATAAGATTATCGGCTGTCGCGGCAGCAGCAGCAGCAGAATGTACCCCGCCGATATCATTGACCCCTTCGAAGATGATTACCCAGCGTACTCCGCTTTGATTAAGGATGTCCCGATCATACCGCTTTACTCCGGTCGGACCCAGACCGCCATAAAGCATACAATTGCCACCGATTCCCATATTGATAACACCCACTTCCCGCGTACTCGGGTCTTTAAGAAGATGTTCTGAAAATATATCCGGCCATCGATTTTGCAGGTTTGTAGTTGAGCCTCGCCCGTCGGTGATGGAGTTGCCGAGAATTGCGACACAAGACGCAGTCGATGGTGCCAGTACATCAATCGCGTTGATGGTGTACCAATGATCCGTCGTGACGGCTCCTGTGAAATCGGTTTTGGTAGCCGTGTCTCCGGCTATGATGTACGAAGTAGTGCGAGACCCGGGATGGCCGGTCACAGTTGAAGAAGTTTGGCCATAGTAGATTGTGATCACCAAATCCATCCTTGGTTTCAAATTGAACGCAATTGGATCCGAAGTTACTGCAGCACCCACATCCATGATGACCCCGGAGTCACCATTAAATTTCAGTTCTTCATTTGTGGATGTATCAACGGTGCTGCCGCCAGTCGATACGGCGATTTGAACAGATTTCATGGTAACAGGGCTCGTGCTGAACTCATTGGAGAATCTTAACCGGAGGGTGTCTCCACCGATTGAAACCCGGACGACCTGTCGCAGCGAATTGTTGGTCAAGCCCGGCGAAGGAGGCATATTACCCGGTTCCACAAGCTGTGGTGCCGTGCTCCATGTTCCAACCCATTTTTGAGCTGCAGCTGAAATTCCTTTCGGCTGACTGTACCCAAAAGAAGAAAGCACCATAATCAAGACGAGTGTGCCACGAAACAAATGGCGGAGAGACCGCAAAAGTCTTTTGCCGCAGATATTGTCAACGATAAATTTACGAGACGTTTTTGTATCTTCCCTAATATTTTTTATCCGTGGAATCCGTTTCTACTTCATTAAAATCATTTTCCTGGTTTGAACGAAATTTCCGGCTTGAATTCTGTACAAATAAACTCCGCTTGAGAAATTGTTTGCATCGATATTGATTTCATAATTGCCTGCCTGCAATTGTTCGTTTACCAGCGTTTCGATTTCTCTCCCAAGAACATCATAAATAGCTATTCTTGTTTGTGCCCTTTGTGGCAAGGAAAATTCTATTTTTGTACTTGGGTTGAATGGGTTGGGATAGTTCTGACTCAAGGAGAACTCTTTCGGTATTCCACCCTTTTCCTTGACTCCCGCTACAGATGCTAAGAAACTAGACACGTCGCTCCATGGGCCGGGCCCGATAACATTGCTCGCCTGAACCTCCCAGAAGTACTTTGCCCCTTCCAAAAAGCCAAATAAATTCATGGTCGTATCTGGGGTTGAAGTGGACAGGTTAACATGAGCAAAAGTCGAATCATTAGATATTTGTAGTAAATACTGATCAGCGTATTCTAATTTATTCCAGTTAAACTTGTATCCAAGATAGCCATATTGAGAGGAATCTTCGGTTGCAGCGATTAATGCCGGCTTAGCCGGCGCAGGACCTGCCGTGGTAATCTGCCAGACCTCGCTCCATGGTCCCAAGCCGGCAGCCCCTTTTATTTGTACGCGCCAAAAGTACCGTTCGCTTTTTGACAACCCCGCGATTATCGCTGACGTATCTGTTGTCGAATCAAGCCTTGTGTTATTTACAAATGTGATGTTGTTGGATAATTGGATAAAATATTCTTCGGCATCGCTTGCCTTGTTCCACTTAAAGGTAATGGTCGTATCCATATTCACTTGAAGATTCGAAGGGGAGACCAGGGATGTCGTTCCGAAATATGATGTACCGATGGTAAGTGTCGGGTTAGTCCACGTAATCCATGGAGAAAGAGCGAAATTATATGGGGTATCACCGATGTTCGAGGTAGTCATCGTGTCATTCCCAACAAGGTACTTATCCACAAAGGCTGAAATTTCCGGTATCTCGGTGTCTGGAACCGCGCAGTGTGCGTGTCCACCGACGATGGAATAGCCGAACCTATCGGGTATACCTAAAGCATCATAGACCTGCTGACAAGCGCTGCTGGCTACATAGCATGACGGATTTGACAGCCATGTGTAATCCGGATTTGCCGTGACGTACAACGCACGTGGGGCTACCATTGCCATTAACTCGTGATGGTCTTCCGGGAGGTACGAAACATTGTTGCTGGCAAACTGTTTCATCGCATCCATGAACCAATTGTAATCTGTATTATCAATATCCTCCACGGTACCCAGAGCTTCGGTATGCGAGTACCGCCACGATGTGGCGCCACCGCCACCCGACTCCTGGGCAATTGTAAGTGCAACGCGCTCATCAAACGCTCCGGCAAATAGCGCCATCTTGCCTGCATAAGAGCAGCCGGTTACGGCTATGTGCTTTAGATCTATGGGGAGAACATTCTGAACCAGCTCCAAGCCATCGATTATCCGGCTAACTCCCCAGGCCCATGCGCTGTATTGTCCCGTATTAGTAGGGTTAAGATTAGGGTAAAGCTGGTAGTATGGATTCGAAATTTGCGGGTTGCCGTATGTTGATACCTGACTGGAAATGAATGCAATCTCCACAATGTTGCGGCTGCGAAAGATGCTGTCGGGGATATTGCCACTGGGACTATCCATGCCGATCACGGCAGGAAAGGGCCCGCTCCCCGATGGGAGGACAACCTGCGAAGTCAGCGTGAGCGTTTTCCCGTTAACAGTAACATTCACTGTTAGCACGTTACTGGAATAACTTGCTGTAATGGTGTCCGGACGGGGCGGCTTTTCGCCAATCTCATAATTTTGGATCTGGTCGCCAATTTCATTACGCCGGTACTCCCAATCGGAGAAGTGTGAAATGCGGCCTCTGCCATCGGCCCACTCAAACGGGTCGGGTAAGGACGGGATGTTCGGAAGTTCGCTGAGAGTTGGCATGAAAGGGACCGTTACGTTCGCGCCGGTATTCTCAACACTGTCAACAAGAGGAAGTTGTTGAGCCGATAAACTGGTAGACATAAATGTGCCGAATAAAAACGTATATAGAATCAATCTCATTTTCATTTTATTCCTCCTGTTACTTTAATAATTGATCAAGCAGCAGCTTTATTAAGGCGCTGCTTAACCATGCCTGATCTGTAACACATCACCATAACATTCCATCACTTTGCGGGAATGAACGATGGGTTTATTCGACCCTCGTTTCTGACGTTGCCCTGCTGGTATCCTTTTGCAAGTCTTACTTCTTTTCCGATCTGACAAAATTTAAGTAGAGGCCATTGAGTAAGCAACGCCGCCTACGGTGACTTGCAACCATAGAGATTATCTTGTCAAGGTTAGAAGGACAAGGCTTTGATACGCCCCTTCGTTTTACAGGAGCTTCCTGGAAAATATTTCGCTTACAGTTCTAAAGTAAATTTATTCTTTTTTATTTGCCAACCGGCTTCTGCTTGAAATCAAATTCAATCGTCGTCGTATCGATTGGAATAATCATTTTGAAAGTCTGAACGTACGGATTCACGCGGAAACAAACCTTTCCACCGATAGCAGTGTTAGGAAAAAGAGTTGTCTTCCGAAGCGTAGCGTTCTGCCAATAATCTCTTTGGCTACTAAGCTGGTTCATGCTTGATTCATAGTCTGCCTGGTTTTCCGCTTCAGATTTCTCCAGTGAATGCTGTTGGTGCTTTTCATCTTTATGTTGCTCCGGCGTCTTGTCCTTGCCGATAGTCACGACATCTCCCACCAGATTGAGCAAAGCTGCAGCCGCGTTAAGGTTGTTGTTTGTTGAGTAAGTCGCATTTGCCTGCGCCACCTGCTGGTTTATTCCAGCAAGCTGGCTTTCGGGATCAATTGCAAGGGTTGTATCAATTCCACTCGTCGTGTCGCGCGTGGTATAACCTAATCTAAGATCCTGAGTTGTTATCACCTTTTGATACGGGCCATAGAAATAGAATTTTTCCGGTGCAACCAATACAGTATCCGAACCGAGATTCCCGACCACCATATAAAATGTCATGGCACCGCTTATTTCGTTCTCGAATGCAACGGATACGCTGAGACTATCCTTCGTCTTCGTTTGGAATTCCTCCCCCGAGTACCAGATAGTATTATTTGAAACAGGGTCGGCGCGGTAAAGCATTTCAGGTGAAACCATGCAGCCGGTCAGATAGATAGTAAGGCATATCGTTCCCGCAGTCAATAATCCGGTTTTCATGCAACCTCCCTTATTAATATCACCATAATTGACGAGCGGTCACACGTTTGGTTCCCTGCTATCCTGGTGGTTTTGATTTCTTATAACCCGTAAGCTGTAAGATCTCCCGACTCGTCGGTGATATATAAAACTCCATTGTCAACTATAGGGCTTTCCCAATGAACTCTTCCGATATGACCATCATGCCATAAAATTTTTCCGTTGACGGGGTCGAGGGCCCGGATGCTGCCGCTGACCGCACAGTACAAGATGCCATTTGCTATAATCGGCGAGCTGCTCCCATTGGATTGTTTCCATTCGAGCTTAAGACCCGGTTGGCCCGACTTATCAACCTGTAAACGAAATGCAGCAAGTCCATTATACGTCCCGACGAAGACCCGGGAAGTTTTATCCTGAGGATTTACCCAGACTGCCGGTGCGGTAAACACCATTTCATCGGACGGGATATCGACAAGTTTTCCTATTTCTCCTCCTGCGTGACCGGGTCCGCCGCGCCCGCTGAGATCCGCAAGATTAATCAACCGCAAAACTTTGTCTTTCCCGGATTGCACCGCGAGGTCTTTGACGGCGCAGTTATCAGGCACTGGTATTATCGCAGGCGCTGTGCTCCCGAGATCAAGATCTGCATCGTCTAAATGCTGAAAGTTATCAGGCGTGTAGCTGTCGACAGGACTGCCGTTGCTGCCGGTTCCATCAGGATTTAAAGAGAAGACCGTGTCTCCCCAGTTGTGCTCCTTTGGATTGAACTTGCCGTTCCCTGTTGCCATAACAATTTTGTCGGTGGTCGCGTCGTAGACGACACCGGACCTTGCCCATATTGCGGTTTGAAGAGCAGGCCAATCGGGCGTGCCGGGGCGTTCCACAAAATGAACGGTCTGGTTGCTGCCGTTTGCGTTGAAGACATGCTGTGTACCATCCTGCAGATTAATCGTGGTCAGGTGTCCCTGGTAATCTCCCCTGTCTCCGAGGTATCCGCCGTTTGCGACGTAAAGATATGAACTGCCGTTTTTAGCGGTCGCCGTGGCAAGAGCCGATGAACCTTTTTCATCGAATGGTTTGAGGGTGCATAACTCCGGCCAGCCGCCACTCTTTATCTCTTCACCATTCGCAACCCGATACTTGTGAACATAGCCGTCGAGTCCATAGCTGTACACGAATTCACGATTTGGATCGATGGCGGGAGAAGAAGTGGTATAGGTTGGCTGGTAGCCGTTATTTATGCGGTAGCTGCCCGATCCGTATTGATGGGACCAGATCACATTGCCGTTCGCCGCATTGAGAGCAACAATATGACCGTCCTTGGTTGTCACGAAGAGAAAGTTGACTGTACCAGCTTGAGTTTTAACATCGCTGAGGTAGGCGGGCGCCCCGTCAGCCGTCGAAGGAAGCGACACTTTAAAAAGTTTGTGCAGGCCTCCGACAGTCTGAAATGAAATCTTTGTTTCTTTCGCGTCATTCCCGCTATGCTGCGGATCGAAATTGAACTGAAGCCAGTTGTAGGTCTGGCATCTTGCCTCTTGCGGAACGAGAGCAAATATCCCGACTAAAAAAATAAATGCTATTGAAATCCTTCGCATATGACTAATCCTCTTTATCTTATCCATGGTCGTCTCTCCTTTGTGTGGTAAACAACAATAGTAAAATAAAGATTCCAAAGATTAAATCCGCTTAACTAATAGCTATTTCAGCGTCAACTTTTCGCCCGAGCATAGGCCGGAGAGACTCCATCGGTAATTCGAGATAAGAAAGCAGCGGAAAACCTAACAGGGCCTACTCGCTTTTTCCCTTCTTGTCCAGCGATTCGATCGCTCTCCGGGCGGCCTCCTTCAGCCGTCCGTCCGTCTCGACTTTTTCCCTCTCCTGCAATAATGGAACAATACTTTGATCGCCGATCCTTCCGAGCGAACTTATGGCAACCATTCTTGCCCAAATGTAAGGATCATTTATATACTCTTTGAGAAGACTAAGTGTCTGTTCACTCTTCGGTTTCAGCTGTACCATTTCGTTCATGGCTCGCAGTCGAAGCGATTGAGGCTCGCCATACTTTGTGAATCCGACCGCGTCATCGTAAGCTTTCGAAGAATCTATCATTGCAAGAGATGAGAGCCCTGCAATCTTTATCACCTGTTCGTATGAATCCAGTCCCAGCGCGTCTTCCACAATGGACATCGCCTTCGCACCTTCGATCGACGTAAGCGTCTTAACAGCTGCCGCACGGACAAAATAATTTTTGTCGGTTTTGTACAGATTTTCTACCAGTTGTGCCAGAGCAGGGTCTTTGTATTTTGCCAATCCATTGATTGCAGCTTCCTGCACTCTCGCATCAGCGTCACCAAGAGCGGACTCCAACGCTTTCTCTGCATTCTCGCCGTTCGAATGCGTCAATGCCCTGATGCATCCAAGCCGGACTCCCCAGAAACTGTCCGTAAGTCCGCTAATCAAAGCATTCACAGCTTCGACAGTATCCTCGCCGCTTAATTCTTCGGCAGCCCAGACTCTTCCAGCCACATTCGGATCGTTCTTAATCTGGTAAGCAAGTTCAGCGAGCGACTTCTTGAAGTTCACCTCTTTTAACAGATAATTTCCCTCGTCAAAATTTACCATCAGCGGCTTTGCATCGATATTAAACATGTAAGTGCTACTTAACGAGTCCACCCAAATCGTTTTGTTTATTTTTTGAGATGGCGTGACAACGTAAATGCCAACAGGCATTCTGTAAACCGGAGTGAGGCTGTCGACTTTTTGAGTTTGTGTAACATGCAAAGTAAGTAAGCGCAAACTGTCGTCATAGCTATAATCTACGTCGAAAACAGGATGGCCGCCTTTGTATGCCCATTCGTCGAAGAACCAGTTGAGATTGTAGCCCGTGGCTTCCCGGACGGCATTTGCAAAATCATGTGTGTCGACATTCTTATGCTGGAAATCGTGAACGTAATATTTTAGCGCTTTGAAAAAGAGCTGATCCCCGATAATTCCGCGGAGCATGTTTAGGATGTCCGCGCCGCGCGGGTAAATGTAGACACTGAAAACATCAACCGGATCGTTGTAGCGGTCATAAACTGTGGGACGTCTCTGGCTGCGGTCGGCACCTATGACCTCTTGCTGATCGTGATAAATCTCGTAATTAAAATGGTCTTTCCCGAAAGCGTGTTCACCGTAAAGTGCCTCGAAGTAAGTGGCAAAGCCTTCGTTAAGCCAGGCATTAGACCAGGAACGACAAGTCAGGAGGTCACCGAACCATTGGTGCGCGGTTTCATGCGAAACCAGGTCCGTACTCGACACCTGCGGCTCCGCATCAACATCGTGCATCGTATTATCGGTAAGCGTAATGGCGGAAACATTTTCCATTCCCCCGAATGTAAAATCGGTGACAGCAGAGAGCGCAAGCTTCTGCCATGGATATTCGTAACCCGTAACCTCGGAGAAAAATCTCAGAATATCCGGTGTGTGTGAAAAATTTTCCTTCGCATATTTAGCATACTCGGGAGCGACATAATAATAAACGGGGGTCGCACCATAATGATCTTCGACTTCCGAATATTTTCCTGCAACAATCGAAATCAAATAAATGACGTGCGGTTTGCTTTCGACCCACCGAAAAGTTTTCGTCTTATCGGTTTTATCCGGCCTGACCCAATCGAGGATACCGTTTGAAACCATCGTCCAATCTTCGGGTACGGTCGCCGTTACCGAACTCGTCAGGAAATCATCCGGATAATCATGGCAGGGGAACCAGTATCTCGCATCCTCCATCTCACTCTGACTCCAAACCTGGGGAGTACGATTCGGGTAGGCCTTATCCGCTTCGACAAAGAAAATTCCTTTTTTCGGAATTGTCGAATAGACAACCGTGTACGTGAGAGTATCATCAAGACCATAGGTTTTTCCAAGTGAGATGGAGAGCGTGTTTCCATCATACATGTATGTAAGACTCTTCCCGAGCATCGTGACTTTCTTGATCGTCATATCCACCGCATCGAGATGAATTGAATCGAGGTCGGTTCTCAACGGAACAATTTTCTCGACTGCAGTTCCGAAGACTTCTTTATTATGTAAATCAAACCTGAGATTCAGGTCGATATTTACAGCGTGGAATTCTCTATCCGGAGCATGATGGACGGGCGGCAGCTTGTCCTGACCGAACATTGCCGGGGCCGAGAAAGAAACCGAGATGGCTATCAAAAAAATAGTAAACGTGGACTTTTTCAAAATCACTCCTCCTTGTATGAGAAGTAAATATAACAGCGTTAGAAAAATTGAAAAAGTCTAAATCGAAATTGTGATGAATGAAGAATTAAGGGGATAGATCAGAAGGGCGAAATTTAATTGAATTTCTATTATTCGCCGATTCTCAAAGTATCGGAGATGGATTTTACGATGGCGGTACTATCGTTCAAAAATGGAGTGACAAGAATGCTCACCCTCCGATTTGAGAAATCGAAAGGATTTTCTGGATTACGGAGTCGCCTGTCTGCATACCCGCGCACTTCAAGAATCTGATTCTTATTAAGCCCGCTGCCGTCCAGAATTTTCCTCGCGGCATTTGCACGATCAGTGCTCAACTCCCAGTTTGTGTAATCGGTACGCACGTATGGCCTGGCATCGGTATATCCTTCAATTATAATTTTGTTGGGCAAGCTTGACAGCTCCTTGGCAATCATTCCGAGGAGTTGGATGGTCGTGGATTTCAATGTCGCGCTCCCGACATCGAAGAACAGACCTTCGGAATTCTCGATCAGCTCGATCCTGAGACCTTCTTTCGATACCGTTATCTTTATCTGGTCTGCAAATTTTTTGAACTGGATTGTAGAATCGATTATGTCTTGAATCCTTTTACTTTCATGAACGAGAGTTTGAAGTTCCGCCGATTCATCGTCAAGAGGAACTCCCGTCTTCAACATGCTGCTGTTCGAGACCGGTACAAGCCCACCTGATAAAGCGCCGGACCTCGTCTTCTCATTGAAGGCACCGGGGTCTTTGAAATAATCCGCGACATATTGCTTTACCTGTTTGCTCTGACCGATAATCCAGAGGACAATGAAAAGTGCCATCATGGCAGTTACAAAATCGGCGTATGCAACCTTCCAGGCACCGCCATGGCTGTCGTGACCCGACTTCTTTTTTCTTTTTATTACGTTAATCGGGGAATTACCGTTTTCATCCTTTGCCACTACTTTGAACCTTTCAAGGCGTTTTCCATTTCTTTGAACGAAGGACGAAAATCCTGGAATATCGTTCGTCTGGCAAATTCGACCGCGATCAATGGCTGCATTCCTTTCGCAAATGCGACAACTCCCGCCTTGACCGCTTCAAACATTCGCGATTCTTCCTCTGCTGAGATTTCAATGTTAGTGGCGATTGGCTGAACGAACCCATAAGAGAGAAGCACTCCGAGAAATGTGCCGACGAGAGCAGACGCAACCTTGTGCCCTATTTCCGCGGGCGGACCGTCTATTGCCTGCATCGTGATTACTATTCCTAAAACCGCGGCAACAATTCCCAGTCCCGGCATCGAATCGCCGATCTTCTGTAAGATCATGCCGGGTTTCGATCCCTCCTGATGGTGTGTCTCGATGTCAGCATCCATTAAACCTTCCAAGTCGAAGGGCTCCGCGCCGCCGACAATTAGAAGCCTCATCGTATCGGTGAGGAAATGTAAAATGTGGTCATCCTTAACTATGTTCGGGTATTTCGCAAATATCTTGCTCTTCTCCGGATTCTCGACATGCTGTTCGAGCCCAATGACGCCGTCCTTCTGTCCGACTTGAAAAAGTTCATACATTAATTTAAGAAGATTAAGATATGTGCTCTTGGTTATCTTACCCCCTTTGAATGTTGCCGAGACTTTTTTGAAGATCTTCCCTAAAAGTTTTCCCGGTGTGGAAATTAAAAGTGCCCCCGTTGAAGCTCCGATGATTATCAGAAATTCCGCGTATTGCATTAAAACCAAGAAAGGCCCGCCTTCGATTGCAAACCCGCCCAGCACGGCTACCAAAACGATTACAATTCCAATTATAACAAACACACGGGTCCTCGTTTTTTATGTGATTCCACCATCATTTTTCGGATTTTTCAACGATAACTTTAGACTTGAACTTGAAGATTAAAAATAGTTAAGCATAAGCTTTTATTTAAACTTGATCTCCATTTGTACGTTATATTTATAAAAAGTATATGAGGTTGAGATGAAAAATATTTTTGTCGTTGTGATGACTGCCTCAACTATGCTCTTTATTCCGCAGAAAATGAACGCTCAGGAAATTACATTTGACACGTTTTATTCTTCATTGTCCCCTTATGGCGAATGGGTAAATGTCGGTGATTACGGGAGATGTTGGCGGCCTGTAGGAGTACCGATCGGTTGGCGGCCCTATGTTGATGGCCATTGGATATGGACCGATTACGGCTGGACCTGGGTTTCCGACTATCCATGGGGATGGGCGCCTTTCCATTACGGTAGATGGGCTTTTGATCCGGAGTATGGATGGGTTTGGTCACCCGGTTATGTCTGGGCTCCCGCGTGGGTCGAATGGCGGTGGGGTGGTGGCTATGCCGGATGGGCTCCGATGCCGCCGGGATTTCATTTCAGAGTCGATGTGGTGGTCGGGCCTGACTATAACGATTATGGCGTCGGAATAGCCAGCTGGAATTTCATTCGCGCGGATGAAATTGGAAGGCCGCGATACGGATACTTGGAGAGAGAATCCGTACCGAGAGTCATCGGCAACACAAGGAACGTGACTGAATTCAGGTTCACTTCGAGAGGAGTGTATAATACCGGCTTATCGAGGGAACAAGTTGAGCGGGCGACCCGTCATCGAATTGAAACCGTGAACATAGTTCGTACTACTGAACTCGGACGGTCGCGTGTAGAAGGGAACCAATATCACATCTATTCACCCGCGCCATTCACGCCTCACGTGAGGTATGAAGGACAAGAAGTGCAACGGCAGCGCGATAACCCGAGGAATAATATCCGTCAATCACCGCAGAGTAATCGGCCGGAACCACCTCAGCGGATTCGAACCGAGAGGACTTCTCCACCGGCGTATCACCCTGACAAAGGGGGACGGCATGAAAACCGGCCGAATAATCAGCCCAAGCCAAAGGAAAATAATAAAGGTCGGGAACAGGATTCCCATTCGAAAGACAATGGTCCGGGAAGACCACGTTAAACCAATAGTGTTCTAAGGTTACGAGCCCGTCCGTGGTTATTGGGCGGGCTTTCTTATTACATCAAATGTTATAAACTTTCATTGATTCTATTTGGGAAATTAAATCAAAATGAAAACACTCGTAATCGAGGATGAAAAGAAAGTATCCAGATTTCTCAAACTCGGCCTTGAAGGGGAGGACCATGTTGTGGATACCGCATATGACGGCGAAGTTGGGGAAAAACTTGCGCAGACCGGGAAATACGATGTCATCGTTCTCGACTTAATGCTCCCTAAAAAGTCCGGCATTGAAGTCTTGAGGTCCCTGCGAACCAATGGGATTGCAACTCCGATATTGATACTTACCGCAAAAGGAAACCTGGAAGATAAAGTGGAAGGCCTGGACAAAGGCGCCGACGATTATTTAGTGAAGCCATTCGCGTTTGCTGAATTCATGGCACGCGTCAGGTCTCTTGGAAGAAGAAGCGGAGTCGAAAAAACAACCGTGCTCAAAGCGGCAGATCTTGAGCTTGATACTATTACCCGAAAGGCTCGGCGCGGTGGAAAAGATATTGAACTTACCAATCGGGAATTTGCCCTCCTGGAATATTTTGTAAGAAATGTCAATCGGGTTCTAACACGAACCGTTATTTCGGAACACATCTGGGAATACGATTTTGACACTGGAACCAACATAGTTGAAGTCTATGTCAATAAGTTGCGCAACAAAATTGATTCTCAATCCGAAAAGAAGTTGATCCATACTGTCAGGGGAGCGGGATACATGATGAAGGTCGATTGATGTTTAAGTCTATTAGATTCAAGCTGACGGTCTGGTATTCGATCGTTCTCGTGATAGCCTTGGCGATCTTCGGAATAACCGCATACCTATACACGGGGGAAAACCTTTCCCGGAATTTAGATATCTCGCTGAGGAGTGAAACCGAATGGTTACGCCAAAGTCTGGAAGGAAAGCACGAGAATGAACGCGGGACAGCCAGAAACCTGCGCAAGGATTTCCTCAATTCTGAATCGGACGCGGACACAGCTTCCCAGGGTGAAGATCAGGGCGGATCGGTTGAGGATTACGATATCTGGAATAAAATTTACGAGCACACGCTTTTAAATTCCAAAAAACAATTTGTTTATATTTTCGACAAACGGGGACGGACTTTTTATAAATCTTATAACCTGGGACGAGACTCGCTTCCCTCGCCCGAAGATCTTATGCCATACCGGGTAAATATTTCAAGCTTTAATTTAGGAGACAAGGCAATTCGGTTGGCCTCTCTCAATACAAGGTTTTATAGAATAAGAGTTGCATACCCTGAAGATGAAATTACAGAGCTGATCCAAAACCTCTTTTCAATTTTTCTGCTTTTGATTCCAATAGTCCTGCTGATCTCAATATTCGGCGGTTATTTCCTGGCCAAGCAATCCCTGAAGCCCGTTGACGAAATCACCAGGACCGCGAGAAAGATTACGGCTACAAAACTACAGGAACGCATCCATGTCATTAATCCTCGCGACGAGATCGGCAGATTAACCGAGACACTCAATAACATGATCGGAAGGCTGGAGGCATCCTTTGAGCAGGTTGGCCAATTTTCGATGGACGCTTCTCACGAGCTGCGAACACCTCTCACGATCATGCGGGGTGAAATAGAATTAGCCCTTCGCGAGACCCAGACTAAAGAATCTTACAAAGAAACACTCGCGAGCCTCCTTGAAGAGGTTGTCAGAATGGCAAGTATCATTGATGGACTCATTCTTCTTGCGAAGGCAGACAGCGGAGTAATAAAATTGGATAAGAAACCAATGAGGCTCGATGTTCTAGTAAACGAAATAAAGGAAGATGCCGAGGTTCTTGCCGAGCGAAAACAAATACATATCTCCGTTTCAAAGCTGGATGAAACAACCGTCATGGGAGACGAAATAAGGCTTCGACAATTGATGCTGAATTTAGTTGACAACGCAATAAAGTACACACAGGAAGGCGGAAAGGTAACCCTTTCGCTCGAAAGGCATAACGGCCATGCAAATTTCATAGTAGATGACACCGGAATCGGAATTCCGGAAAAAGATCTAAAACAAATCTTCAATAGATTTTACAGGATCGACAAGAGCCGAAGCCGCATCCCTGACGGGCTTGGATTAGGACTCTCGATCTCAAAATGGGTTGTTGAAGTCCACGGCGGAAAGATCTTCGTTGAAAGTAAAATCGGTGTCGGAAGCAAATTTACGGTTGTTTTGCCGGTCGCGGCTTACCCTCTCCAAAATAATTAACGTTTTTTAATCTCGAATTAATTGTCTCTCTTGATCCCGGTTGACTATGTTGTTCCACAAACAAAAAATTAAAAAGGAGAATCAATAAAATGAAAAGGATTTTTGCGCTGCTGATCATCGCTTCGTTCGTTGCCTTTGGCGCGGTCTATGCGCAAGAAGGCGCGCAGCAGGAAAAGTCAAAGACGGAGATGACTGCGAAGAAAAAAGTCTCCAAGAAGGAGACGATGAGCAAAAAGATGACGAGCAAGAAGAAGTCGGCAAAAATGGCTAAGTCTTCCCAAAAGTCAAAATCAAAGGCTAAAGCAATGAAGACCAAAACCATGAAAAAAGAATCGAAAGAGCCAAAAGAAGACTGACATTTCTCTGTCGTATCAATTGTTAAAGTCATCTCGAAATTGTCGGGATGACTTTTTTATTTCTCAGCTAAGTTGTGGTGAAATTGCGAATCGAGATCTCGAATTAGCGATTTTTAGAAGTGAACGGCAAGCCGTTTAACTCTTCTTTCGCTAATGTCTTCCCACTTCAGTTAGTTTATACGGATCCAGAATCTCATCTAAAAGTTTTTCTTCCACAAGTTTCTTTTCGAGCAGCACTGCACGAATAGTCTTATTTTTCCCAACTGCTTCTTTCACGACCTCGGCAGCCTTGAGATAGCCGATGTGCGGCGTCAACGCAGTAACTATGCTTACGCTCTTCTCGGCAAATTCTTTACAGACTGCCTCATCGGCTTCTATGCCGTCGATGCACTTCACGCTCAGGACGTGCAGCGCGTTTGTGTAAATCTCCAGGGCGAAATTCAGGTTAAATCCGATCACCGGCATCATGACATTGAGTTCGAGCTGACCCGCCTGGGTTGCATAAGCTGCCGTCGTATCTAAACCGATTACCTGGTATGAAACCATATTTACCATTTCGAGAATACTCGGGTTGACTTTCCCCGGCATTATGGACGAACCTGGCTGAACCGCCGGAAGTTTTATTTCGGCGAAACCGGTCCGCGGTCCGCTGCTTAGCAGGCGTAGATCGTTTGCTATCCTCGTGATATCGAGTGCAAGGTTGCGCAATGCGCCACTTAACGAAACTGCTCCGGCCATGCTCTGCATCGCTTCAAAATAATTCTTAGCTTGCTTGAAACTTATTCCCGTCAGGGCGGACAACTCTTTCACCATCATCTCGCGATATCCGGGATCGGCATTGACGCCGGTTCCGACGGCAGTCCCGCCTATACCCAGGTAAGTCAAATCTTCTCTCACGAACTTGATCCGATCGGCATGTCCACGAATGCAAGCCGCATATCCCGAGAATTCCTGTCCGAGCCTGATGGGGGTTGCATCCTGGAGATGGGTACGGCCGGACTTAATCACGCGATCAAACTCTTTAGCTTTTTTGTCGAAAGTCTTCACAAGCTCATCGAGCACGGGAAGAAATTTGTCAACCAACAGGATCGCCGAAATCCTGATGACAGCCGGTATTACGTCGTTGGTCGACTGTGCCATATTAACTTCGTCGTTGGCATTCACGATGGAGTAATCGCCGCGTTTTCCACCAAGAATATCTATCGCGCGGTTGGCTATGACCTCGTTCGCGTTCATGTTGTGCGACGTGCCTGCACCTGCCTGATAAACATCGACCACAAACTGGTCAAGGTTTTTACCGCTCAAGATCTCATCGCAAGCCTTTATGATGGCATCAGCTTTCTTCTTATCCAGCAAGGCCAATTTACTGTTGACAATCGCCGCCGCCTTTTTAACGAGGACGGTCGCCTTGACCCAGTCCGGATGCGGTTTGATCCCGCTTATCGGAAAGTTTTCAACGGCGCGTTGAGTTTGAACGCCGTAATATGCGTTCGCCGGAACTTTTAGTTCCCCCAGCGAATCCTTCTCAATACGATAATCCATATTTGTTCCTTTCGGATTTTGCATTTGGCGATCGCCTGATAGCAATAGAAGTTCGCCACAAAATGTCTGTTTCTATCTGAATCAATTTAAACAAAGAAATTTACCGGCTCAACTCCGGTTAGAGAGACTACCGGAATTTTGAATTTATTAATCTTGTTGAGCATCAACCCGGATGTGAACTTCGCGGACCATTATAGAATCGAAATAATAACTGAGGAGAATTACAATGGCTGGTTGTGAGTCCTTGGCCGGTTGTCCTTTTTTCAACGATAGAATGGCAGATATGCCCGGGACGGCAACTTTGTACAAAAGGACTTATTGTGAAGGCGGCGACTTCGTGAAATGTGCGAGATATGTGGTCTTCAAAGCTCTTGGCAAGCCTTCCGTGCCAGCAGACTTCTTTCCGAATCAAATGGAAAGAGCAACCGTACTAATCGGGAAGCGATCGCGGACAGCCGATTCTCGTTGGAATAGGTAATATCGGCTGCAAATTCATCGGATAAAATATCGCTGTAGTGGGATACCTTGTTGTAGTCTGTGCAATACCGGCGGATTGAGATCGAACCGTTCTACTTCTTATCAGCGGCTTTAAACGCCTCTTCGAGGGTGTGCCATGAAAGCGTCGCGCATTTCACTCTCACGGGGAATTTCGAGACGCCCTGCAGTGCAACCGCATCTCCCAGCTCTTCTCCGGATGCATCGTCCGAAGGCTCCTTTCCCTTCACCAAAGCGTAAAACTTCTCCGCAAGCTGCTTAACCTCGCCGATCGATTTCCCTTTCACGAGGTCCGTCATTATCGAAGCAGATGCCTGGCTTATCGAACATCCCGCTCCCGAGAATTTCGCTTCTTCTATTATTCCATCTTTAACGAGCACGGTGAGTTCAATATCATCGCCGCAAGATTCGTTGTAACCCCTCGAACTCTGCGTTGCATTGGGGACAACGCCATGGTTGTGCGGGTGCTGGTAATGGTCGATAATTATTTCCGTGAAAAGATCATTTAATGACATGGGCTCTTTCTCTTGGCTTAAAAATGGTGGCGGCTTTCTCAAGTCCCGCGGCAAGCGCTTCGACGTCCGATTCATTGTTATAAATATAGAAACTCGCTCGCGCCGTAGCCTGAACATGGAGTGTCCTCATGAGCGGCTGCGCGCAATGGTGGCCTGCGCGAATCGCGACTCCATCCGAATCAAGGATGCTTGATATATCGTGCGGATGGGCACAGTCGATTGTTAACGATATAACACCGGTTCCATTTTCAGCGGGCCTGTAAACATGAATACCATCTATGCTTTTCAATCGCTCGAATGCGTAGTCCCCCAACCGCGTTTCGTGGTCCTTGATATTCTGCATACCGATCTTCTCTAAGTATTCTACCGCAGCTCTCAGGCCGACCGCCCCCGCTATATTCGGCGTCCCTGCCTCGAATTTGTGCGGCGGCTTCGCATAGTTGGAGGTTGTCGGATAAACTTCATTGATCATCTCACCGCCGCCGAGAAACGGCTCCATTTTTTCAAGAACATCGTAGCGCCCGTATAGGCATCCGATGCCCGTCGGTCCGCACATCTTGTGTCCGCTGAAAGCATAAAAATCGCAGTCTATATCCTTGACGTCGACCGCCATGTGGGGTACTCCCTGCGCACCATCGACGATGCAGATCGCTCCCGCTTCGTGCGCGAGCCGGGCAATTTCCTTGACCGGATTTATTGTGCCCAGTACGTTGGAAACGTGAACAACCGATACGATTTTCGTCTTAGAGTTAAGGTTCTGTCTCAACGAATCCAAATCCAACTGGAGATCGTCTCTTAACTTTATGAATTTCAGGACGGCGCCCGTATGCCTCGATATGATATGCCATGGCACAAGGTTACTATGGTGTTCCATCTCGGTCAATATTATTTCGTCCCCCTTGTGGAGATTGTTCAATCCCCAGGCATAAGCAACCAGATTTAACGACTCGGTGGCATTTCTAGTAAAGATTATGGATTCAGCTTTGGAGGCGTTGACAAAACCGGCAATCTTCGTCCTCGACTCTTCATACATGTCGGTCGCGATCTGGCTCAATTCATAAGCACCGCGATGCACGTTCGCATTGAAGTGCGAATAGTATTCATCGATTGCATCGATTACGTACTGAGGCTTCTGCGTCGTTGCGGCACTGTCAAGATAAATGAGCGGTTTCCCCCTGGTTGCCCAGTAGTCGAATATCGGAAAATCTTTCTTAATATTATTGAACATCATTTTTAATTTCCTCTTGTGCTGTCCTGAAGGTCATAAAAATATCCCTCCGGATACATAACCCAACAAATCCGGCCATAAAAAAATTCAATCGTTGACATGAGGCCATTCTTCTCTGCAAATCAGTCGCCAGTTCATAGTAAATTAGAAATAACGTAATGCAAGTAAGAACGTACCTACTCCGGAAAAGATTAATGCCACATCGCGAAATACCGAGAGTATTTCCTCTATTGCATTGAAAGTCGACCCCGGCACAATAATCGTATCGCCCGGCAAAAGCAATGGACTCTTCTCTCCGGTCTGAGTGAAGTTCACCAGATTAACCGGAATAACTTCCGTCTTATATGAAGAATCAGGTTGTAATATTTGCCGCACAATTCTGACACCGTCAAGCTGTGCGTGCTCCAATGGTCCGCCGCCAAGAGAAATCAATTGGACTAAATCGGTCGACCCGGGGACTTCATACCGGCCGGGATTTCTGACGAATCCCCAAAGATTTACAACTATAGTCAATCCTTCTTTCCCACCCAAATAATAATAAGACGGAGCGTTTGAACCTACCGGCGCAACCTGGTTGTTAAAAAGTCCTTGAGCACTGACAGAATTTGCTGCAAGAACTAATACAAACATTGAAAACACAGAAACCAGTTTTGAATGCATCTATTTCCTTTCTAATTGACTGTGAAAGTTTGCCGGACAGATTTCACTTGCTGATCGATGGCCGCGTTGATAGGAATGCAGGAGATCGACCGCCCAGCCACAGGGGCAGAGAAGAACGTCATGTTATAAAAAACTTTCATTTAAAAACTTTGTCCAGGTAAAATGAGGCGCTCACTCTGTTTACATTCCCCAGATCCTGTGCAAGAAACGCATAATCGACATGCATAAAATTCAGATTGATCCCCGCTCCTGCGGTGATATTTGAAGCATCGGATCCTATTCTTACCGACAACAAGTTCTTATAAATATACTCACCGCCGATGAGAAAGTCACCGTACTGCGAATCACGATTGATGGTAATCACCACATCTCCTTCGATAACGTCGACCGGAGCATCATAAGATATTCCCCAGACAATACTTCTCGGAATCGTCTCGTTGGTCTGCGTGTCCCAGGCGATGCGGGTATTTGTTACATCGCGGATATTCATGCCGAAAGAGAATGTACCGAGATTCCTTTCATTGGCTACCTGACTAAACGGCAATCTCACCATAAACCCGCCGTCTATGCCGACGCCCGATGCAGCCCTTCCATCAAGTGAGCGGTGTATAATCTTGAAATTGATACCGACCGGAAACTGCACAGGTATCTTGAATAGCGACCAACCGAAATCGATATCAAACGCAAACATCCTGGAAATATTCAGGTAGATGCCATCGTCGGCGCTGGTGAACGAGCCATAGTCTTGTCCGGATTTTACGAGCAATTCCCTTTGAGCCGGCGAATCATAAACTGTTAAATCGGGCTCGGAGGGAATATTGTCCACGCTTAACCTCACCCAATCAATCGATATGTTTAAGTCCTGAAGTTTTTGGGCATAACCCAAGAAGAAAAAGTTCGACAAAGGCGAGAACAGTGACCCGTATTGCGACGAATACATCATGGATAATATCTTTGAGTCTATCAGAGCGGTTCCGGCCGGATTGTAATGAAACGCCGTGCCATCATCAGCCAGCGACACGAACGCATCGCCCATTCCGAGCGCCTGTGCCCCAACGGGAATTTCCAGGAAGCTTCCCGCGTATTTACTTTGTGCCAGAGAAATGGAGCTTAACAGGAAAAACACGACCAGGCATTTTTTCATCTTAACCTCGCCATTTTGCCGATGTCCTGAAGAGTTTTTCCACCGCTGCTAACGCTGATCTTGTAAAAATAGACGCCGTTTGCCACTTGATTGTCATAATTGTCGGTGCCGTCCCACCATGCTTCATGGTAACCTACCGCAGTCGGCGACCCGGTGCCTCCCTGCAGGAGACCCACCGTTTCCTGAGGATTATTGCTCGGGTACCTGATCGTTTTTACAAGTCGCCCGCTGACGGAATAAATTTTTATTTCAACTCCATCTATCGAATATGCCGACGTTACCTCGAAGGCGATAAAAGTCTGGTTGACAAAAGGATCGGGGAAAGCGCCGTAATCTTTCAAACTGAAATCTGAAGCCACCGTGAAATCTACCGATACCGGCTGGGATACATTTCCATTGGCGTCTTCAGCGGTTACTTGAAGCGTATGAGATCCATTTGTTTTTGTCTGCAGCTGAACTGAAGCCGTAACCGATGTGGGATCGGTAATTGTATCGGGTAGTACTATTGTGGAAGTATCGACCGGCGCACCATCGAGTTGAACATTAAGATTCTTCTTTTCTAAATTTACACCGTCTTCATCGTGCAGCAGGAAAGAAAAACGTGGATTTGGCGGGACGTAATCTCCGTTCGAAAAAAATTGATCGCCGACAGATATTGTCACTTGCGGCGGAGTATGGTCGGCGGAATAGGCAGCTGTGAAGATTCCCAGTTCATCTACTGTGCCAATGACCTTGCCATTAATATAATTTCCACCCGCTAGATCCAATGTCCTTGTCCTCGGATCATATAAATACAGATGAAGTCCCGACAGATTGGCATTAGTCGTGGAATCAGGACTATAGATCGATATCGAAAGTGAATAACTTCCTGCTTGCGAACCGCTCACGGGGGCAAACTGATAAAACTGAGCGGCGGCATTTTTATTCTTCGCCGTAATAATAAATGGCTGTGGATAGAGCGAAGGTGACGTCTTTCCGACCGTGAAAATTCCACCGGAAGGTGCCCCCGAAAGTGAAGCAGACGAATCTATTGCAACGGTACCTGCAGAATTGGCAACGACGAAATTAACCTGTATGCTATTGTAAGCGAAGTTGTTTTCCGGATGTAAATCATAACCGTTTGTGAGGCTGTCAAAGACGACATAAATATAAACCGTATGATTCCCTTCAGATATTGATGTAGGGATCGAAGCAAGTGTCTGAGAAGTAGTATCGAAGCTGACTCTCGCGCTCCCGAGACGGACTCCCGTTGCGCGAATGCCATCATAAAAATCAACCCGTAAATTCTGTACCGGAACTCGATTCAAATTATACACCAGTGCTTCTAGTTTCACAACTGAGTCTGCGACAACCTTGATGGAAGAGTTAATGTTCACATATCCTTGAGATGAGAAGGCAGATACATCGGCAGCACCGGGTACGGTATATGACACCTGCTGACCGCTCACCGTGCTCCCATCGGAAAGCTTTGCCTGCAAACTGCCATTTATGATCTCACCCGGTTTGAGAGTATCCGCACTGATGTACCCAACACCAAAATATTCATTCTGTGTATAAGTGAGCGGAATGCTGAAAGTTGCTACGAGCTTATCCCCCGTTGAATTTATCGATTCATAAATTTGTCCGGCAAAATTAAACGCGGTTATGTTCGACGCGGTACTGGCATAAGCGGCAACCGATATTTGGAAATTGTTTCCGCTCATGGTAATTCCGAAACCGCTTATCTGTGCGAACGAGCTTTCCGTGGAAAAATCTATTCTGGACGAACTTTGGATGGAATTGTTGTAAGTATATGCTTTGACATGACCTTCGCCCGAGAATCCTCCCGAAAACGGCACGCTGAATGTTCCCGAACCGCTATTATCCAAACTGACATTTGATTGGCCCATCACGTCGCCATCATTATTCGTTATCTGAACCACCCCGGAAGCTTTGCTGGGACCGTTTGAAATATTTCCGGAAACATTTTGACCGGAGGTGGCGGTGTAAGAATTCAATTGGACCATCGAATTATCTGCCGGAAGCTGGATGACTAGAGCCGGATCGCCGATCAAATTATACTGGTTCAACATTGTCACGGATTGCGGCCAATAATAATAAGAGGCATAATACTGTGCTTTCGCCGGTAGAATATCGTAACCGATGCTCGAATTTGTATTAGTCGAATCAAAGATTAAGGGAAGAAGCTCTCCGTCCATGTAGAAATCATTATACTCCCAACCTAATCCAGCGGAAGCAAGTACTCCTACGGCCCCCTTGTTCTGGGCAAACAACAGAGTTGAGGATAAAGGAGGACCTTCCTGTCCGTCGAATGCCCCGGCAAAACATGTCATGCTTGTCACGAATGGGTATTTTCCGTTGTTCGACATGCCTGCAACTTCATCGTTGGTTAAGATTCCATTATCAGCCCAGATAGCTCCTCCGCCATGTCCCATGAAATTCACAAGGACCAATCCCTGGTTAAAATAACTCAAAAGATCCGGCGTGGTGCCGTAATATTTTGTGTCGACTTGCTGATTTTGAATGCTCGTATAGAGCCTCTTTATAAAAAAGTTCGGTGGAATCATCGAATGAACAATGGAGTCGGTCTGGAGATGGAACTCTTCTTCTTCCCCGGCAATAAGGAGTGCGGTGTTCTGCCAGCCGTATGTTTTGTTCGAATAATAGCCCAATATTTTATCTACCGTGGTCTCCAATTGAGCGGGCGTCGTTGCTGGAATCCTTCCGACCGCAATGTCCGGGATCGGATCGGGGCCATCCACGCAGGCGTAAAAATTATCCGAAGAAGTTGCTCCAAAAGTGTACGTCTGCATGAGCATGACCGGGATCAAATTCGTGACATCATCGCCGTTCTTCGTGTCCCAGCTCCCCTTCCCAACCAGGAGAACAAATTTGGGCGCCGACGACCAGTTATGATAAGCGTAGGAAAGGAACGCTTTGATTCCATACGGGCCTTTTATACCGTAGTTAAAATCGTCGTAAACTTCTTCTGCGTCGACGACAAGTGTTTTCGTCCCATGAGAATTGTACCATGATGCCAGTTGTGATACCGGGTTGCTCGGGTCCTGACTTTTAGTGACATCGTCAAGCTGCCTGTTGACGATCATAATATAATCTGCCGAATAATCATACGACGACAGACCAACATTAGGGACCTGCTCAATTTGAATCGGCTTTAGTTTTCCGTTGTCGCTCACCGCGATAAATTGGTCTCCAGTCGATTGTACATAAGCCTGGAACAAAGCCGCATAACCTGGAGCGGAACCTTGATTATTCAGGTTCTGAATAGTGATGTCAGTTATTTTTGAGACGTTCAACCGATAAACGGAAATAGATGAGTTGCCGAAATTTTGGATCAAAAAATTATAATAACCCGGCTGAGCGTTGTCGGGGATAGTGAACCTCAGATAGTCCTTATCCGCCACATAGAGTCTTTGGTAATTCAGCTCAGCCCAATTGAATGCAAATGTCGCCACGGCTATGTCACCGGGATTTGCATCGTAAACCTGAAAGTTATTTGCTCCGTTATGCAATACGCTCTGCGGGATATTCGCGTTCGCGCCTACACTTGCCAATTGCAGGCTTTGACCATCCCATGTTGTGTTGAGGACGTGGGTCTGGTTTATGAAGAGCTCAGCCTGATGCTCGTTTGGGACGTTAGGTGACCCGTTTGTACCATCAAGGTGAGTTATGCCGTGAAATGCAGCGGTGATGATGAGCGGTTGAATGGAAGTCGTGTCGGGATGAGCCAGAGAAAACGGGACGGTTACCATCTGATTGCTTGAGACCTCTGTCCAGAACCAATGATCCCTCCTGTCGTAAGTTTGATCGGGATCTACCGCATCAAGGCGCTCAAATTTCTTGTCCTGTTCCAGGTGTGTGGTTTGCGTGAAAGAATACCCGGAAAGGTCCGTGGCATTACTGACACGGTTCAGGGCACCGGACTCCGTAACAAACCGCTGGACAGCGGCCGATGAATCTTTTGTCAAAAAGTAGACGTTATTGTCGGTAAATGGATCAAGATATAAGTCGGGCCTGCCTCCGGAATAATCGACGATATTGGGAGTTCCGTAAAATTCGAAGTAACTGCTCTGAGTAAATTGAGTTCCGCCGGTAGTAGAAACATAAATAGGGATCTGTTTACCGTGATTCCACAGGGTCATATTCTGAGATGTGAAGCCGGAGATATTAACCCCTGCCGTATCGAGGTCGTATCCTGTTACGTGATAAATCCCTTCACGATTCACGACAATTCGTATGTATGATCCTGTCGGAAGCGGTTGAGTGTTGTTTACTTTGTTGACGATCTTTGTTTGAGCGTTTTCCGACGGCTTATCAAAATCTGCCGGGAAGGAACGATCTGAAGTTAAACTTACTTTGATGGTTTGATAATATGTCAACTTTCGGTTACCTGAATTATAATCGTACGGACAAATAATGAGCGAATAAACCTTTTGCCCTCGCATTATCCCGACTTGTTTCATCATGACACCGTTTGACGGACTTGAAAAATTCGCCCTCGCAATCCCAGCTCCCCCTTTGGCACTGTCGATAGAGGCAGACAAATTTCCATTGAATGTGACAGACCCGGGATTCTGACGCTGGACAGTGTAACTAACATTTCCTTCGGCGACAAACGGAAAAGCAATGAAAGGAGAATCGTGGTTAGCGACGAGAGACAATACGCTTTCGTCGTCGGATGTGATTGTCAATACTCTTTGCGCGGGAGAGATAGATTGGACGCTTATTGCAGATCCGGAACCTTGAGTAGAATTTCTATTCGCACCGAAAGATTGCGAAGGGAACGATGCCGCGGCTATAAAAAACCCTGTCGACACCACAAAAAATAAAAACCGATTATACTTTGTCACTTCCCGTGGCAGTTCTTATATTTCTTCCCGCTTCCACAGGGACATGGATCATTTCGCCCGACTTTTTCTGTGACCCTAATCGGCTTCCGTTTGATTTGACCTTGAGCCGCCGGCTCGCGATTCGCCTGCATTCCGAGACCTGCTCCAGAGTCGTGTTGAAGCTGCATCTGTTCTCTTCTAGGCATTCTCGCAGCACGACGCTGCGGTATTTCTTCCGGAACAGCGGGAAAAGCCCGGAATACAATCTGCAAAACCTCTTTATTGATCGACCCCAGCATTCCGACGAACATGTCAAACGCCTCCCTCTTATACTCGACAAGCGGATCCTTCTGACCGTAAGCCCGCAAGTTTATTCCCTCCTTGAGATCGTCCATCTCGCGGAGATGCTCCTTCCACTTTTCGTCTATCACCTGAAGGGTCGCCATTCGCTCAAGGCGGCTCATTATCTCGAGGCCAAGCTCTTGTTCTTTGCGATTATAAAACTCAACCGCCGAATTGTAGGCCCTCTCCGCAACACCTTCTTTACCGAGGGTGCGGAATTCTTCGGGAGTGAAATTTACATCCACAAGGAAAGTTCTTCGAAGTTCATCGACTAGTCCGGCAATGTCGCCATCATCATAGTGATCATCTATTATCTCGTTGAGATGCTCGCGCAGCATATCGAAGATTTCGTCTTTGAGACGCTCGCCGACAAGTGCGTGCCTCCTGCGGTCATAAACCACTTCGCGCTGCTGGTTCATGACATTGTCATATTCGAGAAGTCTTTTTCGAATCGCAAAATTGTTCTCTTCTACTTTCTTTTGAGCGCGCTCGACACTGCGGGTAATCATGGGATGCTGTATTACATCGCCCTCTTTCATCCCGAAGCGATCCATTACTCTCGCGATTCTGTCGCTGCCGAACAAACGCATCAAGTCATCTTCGAGCGAGAGAAAGAATTTAGTTGAACCGGGATCACCTTGACGGCCGGAACGCCCCCGGAGCTGTCTGTCGATGCGTCGGGCCTCGTGTCTTTCAGTGCCGACAATATGCAGGCCACCTTTTTCTACGACACCAGGACCAAGCTTTATATCGGTTCCGCGTCCTGCCATGTTTGTCGCGATCGTAATCGCTCCCGGTAATCCGGCACGTGAAACTATTTCAGCCTCGCGTTGATGCTGCTTTGCATTCAAAACCTCATGGCCAACACCGCGACGCTTTAACATCCTGCTCAATGTCTCGCTGACTTCCACGCTCGTAGTACCGACTAATACAGGCCGCGATTCCTTTTTCTTTTCTTCTATTTCATTTATGACTGCGTTGTATTTTTCACGTTTGGTCCTGTAAATGACATCATCCATGTCGTCGCGCGTCATCGGTCTGTTGGTCGGAACAACCACGACATCTAGTTTGTAAATGTCGTAAAACTCGCCGGCTTCTGTCTCTGCGGTTCCGGTCATGCCCGCCAACTTCTTATATAACCTGAAATAATTTTGGAGAGTTATCGTTGCAAGTGTTTGTGTGTCACGCTCAACTTTGACGCTCTCTTTTGCTTCAATTGCCTGATGCAATCCTTCGGAGTATCTGCGCCCCTGCAATATTCTTCCCGTAAACTCGTCGACGATTAAAACCTTTCCATCCTGAACAACGTACTCCACGTCTTTCTCGTAAAGTGAATATGCCCTCAGGAGTTGTGATACCGTATGAATTCTATCGCTGCGTTCGGCGTACAGTTTATATAGCTCTTCCTTTTTATGCTGGACCTGGGCCGGAGTGAGAAACTGGTCGTTCTCGATAGCCGCAACCTCGGTCCCTATGTCCGGCAAGACGAACATGTCTTTGTCGCCACCCGAAGAGGACAGGTTCTCTCGTCCTTTCTCGGTAAGATCGATCACGTGCGTTTTCTCTTCCACGATATAAAACAGTTCGTCATCTATCTCGTGCATCCGCGATCCGGAATCCTTAAGGTATTCAAGCTCGGTTTCCTGCATCAGCCGTTTGTTCGACGGCTCGTTGAGAATTTTTGTCAATCTGTTATTTTTCGGAAGGCCATGGTACGATCTCAGTATCAATACGCCGGCTTCTTTTTCCTTTCCTTCCGCCAAAAGTTTTTCAGCATCCGCGACAAGTTTGTTAACGAGACGAACCTGTTCGTTAACAAGTCTCTCGATGCGCGGCTTCATATCGTCGAAAGTATGCTCCATCGACCCAACGGGTCCGCTGATGATGAGCGGCGTTCTGGCTTCGTCGATCAATACCGAGTCAACTTCGTCGACTATCGCATAATAATGTTCCCTCTGGACAATGTCTTCCGCCCCGACGCCCATATTATCGCGCAGGTAATCAAACCCAAATTCATTATTGGTTCCGTATGTAATATCACACTCGTACATTTTCCTCCGCTGGGTTGTATCCATGTCGGATTGAATACACCCAACCGTCAGACCGAGGAATTCGAAAACTTTTCCCATCCACTCGCTGTCGCGTTTCGCGAGGTAATCATTGACCGTAACAAGATGTGCACCTCTACCGGGAAGCGCGTTGAGATAAAGCGGCATCACGGCTACTAGAGTTTTGCCCTCGCCTGTAGCCATTTCGGCAATTTTGCCGTCATGCAGAATGGCTGCTCCCATAAGCTGGACGTCAAAGGGGACCATATCCCAAACGATTTTGTGCCCCGTTATTTCCCAACTCTGCCCGACAAGTCTCCGGCACGCTTCTTTAACCACCGCAAAAGCTTCCGGTAGAATTTCATCTAAAATATCCGCGATGAAATTATTGCGTTCATCCTCAAGTTCGTCGAGACGCTGATAAATCCCTTTGCGCTCTTCACCCTGAACATCCAGTTTAAGTTTATCTTTGAGTTCTGCGATTTCATTTTCGTATCCGGCGGTTTCCTCTTTAATACGAAGACGAAATTCTTCTGTCTTGTGCCGAAGTTCGTCGTCCGATAAATCATGGAGCTTTACAAAAGCTTCATTTATTTCATTGACTATAGGGACAAGTTTCTTCGCATCACGTTCATGTTTAGACCCAAAAACCTTCTTTAAAAAAGAAAAAGTCATCTTTTCTCGCTAAATGTGATGAAAAAATATAGCCAGTCGGACTTAGGTAATCAAGGTAAAGTCGGGAGTGTCTAACCCCGGATTTCGGACTATTCGATTCCTAAAATTATCCCTTTCACTTTTTGCTTCCTGAAACCCAGATATTGTTCTCCGCATTCACATCAGGCAGAATCTCTTCAGGATCCACTATCACCGAATCGATTGCACTCGTTGAATTATAATGGAATGTGAACAAGCCTCCATGCTCCCACACCTCTACGGGAAAGTTCATCCTGCCGACCTTTCCATCAGACTCCTTGACCTCGACGGTAAACGGCATCACCATCTGATCTTTGTTCTCAATCGTAATGAGCGAGCCTTTCGCCGGATCGCCATTGACGTATCTGACACTATCGACCGACTGGTCGATTTTGTAATTTTTCACAAACCAGCCTTTCCAGAACCAGTTCAGGTTTTCGCCTGACGCATCATTCATCGTTCTAAAAAAATCCTCCGGCACCGGATGCTTGTATGCCCACCTTTTTATGTAGGTTTGAAACGCGTAATCGAACCTATCGTGACCGAGAACATCCTCACGGAGCATGTAAAGTCCGAGCGCAGTTTTGTAATACTCAAGCACATGCGAGTACCTGCCGGGAATCGCATCCGCATAGGAGACTATCGGCTGCGACGCTGGATTCAATAAGTACGGCACAATATCCCGGGCCGGATTTTTTCCCTGCGGGTCAAATTCATTATCCCGTTTCGGTGCATACTCGCCGTGATTGAACTCGTCCGAAGCATAAACATCTATGAATGTATTGAAGCCTTCGTCCATCCAGGAATTTGCCCGCTCGTTCGAACCGACGATCATCGGGAACCAGCCATGCCCGAGCTCGTGCGCCGTAACATACCATAACACCTTGTTCTTCATTTGCCACCAGTCGAAAACGATTCCCGGATATTCCATTCCGCCTACCGGACCGGCAACATTTACTGCCGCAGGATATGGATATTCAAACCAGTCCCTTGAAAATATTTCGATGCTCGCTTTGACATATTCCGTGGAACGTCCCCACGAAGAATCGGACGAACTTTCGACGGGGTAGACCGACATCGCAAGCGATTTTTTCCCACTCGGCAGATTTATCCTGGCGGCATCCCAGATAAAAGCGCGAGAGCAAGCCCATACCGCATCGCGCGAATTACTCATTTTGAAGTGCCATGTCAGGACGCCGCTTTCAGCGGGCCGCATCTTCGGATTTCCGACCTCATCAGGATTAACGATGTAAACCCTCTTGTCGCTCTTGCGCGCCTCAGCCAGCCTTTCAATCTCTTTCTTAGTCAGAACTTCTTTTTGATTCACAAGCTCTCCGGATCCCACTACGATCATGTCAGCCGGAACCGTGACACTGTAATCGAAGTTTCCATAGTCGCAATAGAATTCCCCTTCACCAAGAAACGGGAGATTGTTCCAGCCGTTTACATCGTCATAAACTTCCATTCTCGGATACCATTGCGCAACATCGTATACCGTTCCATTCTTGGTGTACATCCAACTGGTTCTTCCCATTCCATTTGGAGGAATAACAAAAGAATATTCAACCGTAATATTTATCTTATCTCCATGAGGTTTCATCGCAACCGGCAGCCTGATCTGCAAGCGTGTATCGTTAATTACGTAATCGGCACTGAAGCTTCTGCCGTTCTGGTCGATCCGGATGGACTTAATGCTGTCTCCACCGACGAAATCGATCGAAGGATTCCCACCAGCTAACAGACCCCGTGACCCGTGGGAAAGCTGATTCTGTTCAAGCTGCAACCAAACGTAGGAAAGCTCATCGGGGCTATTATTAGTGTACGATATCTCAACTTTTCCCGTTATAGCTTTCGTCGTAGTGTCGAGAGACGCCGTGATTTTATAATCCGGCGTGTTCTGCCAGTATTGCGGCCCCGGCGCACCGTTCGCGCTTCGATAAACATTTCCCCCGTTGTTGTCGAAATTCGGGTCGAAAATCTCATGCGGAATGTATCCGTTAGGAGGTCCCGCCTGAGCGAATCCTTGCTGAGAAACGGCTACCGATGTGAAAAAAAATATCACCAAATAAAATGAAACCTTTGAAAACATATTCCTCATTTCTTCAACCTTCTGTACTTTGTCCAAAGAATTCCTTTGAAATATGACCGCATGGTAAGCAAAACGCTTTTCATGGCAACTTTTTCCTGCTGGAACGTATGATTAAACATGAACTCTCCTGCTCCAGTCCGTTCAGCACACAAAATATACTTTTGCGATGCCATAAACGCAAAAGGAAGATCAATCTCGAGATTCTTTGATTCCAGTTTGCAATCTTGTACCATCAATACTAAATTCATTCAAGAATGAAAATTTCAAAATCGGCTATAAGTCTTGCTATCATTGCAATCGCCGGATTGGCTGCTTTCATCTATTTCACACCTTCATACTCGACTTCTTATTCAGTGGACAGCAGATTGACCCGTTCACAAGTTCAAGAAATGTCGAAGGATGTTGCCCTCAAAATTGGTTTGAACATACCGGGCAACTTATTAGAAAACACTACCTTCGGAATGGACGATGTTGTGCTCACATTTCTCCAGGGGAAGGTCGGTACGCGGGAAGCAAACAATTTAGTGAAAACCGATTCTATCCCCACGAATCAATGGACCGTTATCTGGTTTGATGGCTCTCAGCAGACGAGAGAAGGCGAGAAGTTTCAATCGGTTTTTTCTCAAGCCGGAAAATTGTTGTCGTACAAAATTACAGTTCCCGATTCTACGGGTGGTAAGTCTTTACAGGAGAGAGACGCAAGAGCGGTTCTTGATTCATGCTGGGTAGCTCATCGTCTGAACTCTGTCACTGGAATAAATCTTACAGATTGGAGTCTGAAAACATCCGAACCTATCAGGTTGGAACGCCGGCAGGATTGGACGTTTACTTTTATTCCGAATAACAAAACCGCCTTTGGGTTAACCGAGCAAGTCTCCATCCGTGCCGATGGAGACCAAATAATTTCGTATGAAAAATCATACCAGGTTCCATCTGAATTTAGTCTGTTTTATAATTCGAAACGCACCCCGTTTGTCTTTCTGGTTTTTTCTTCCTGGGTAATTATCTTCGTACTTTTTGCCTTGGGACTCGTGATTTTTCTCAAACGGTACAATGAGGGTGAGGCAGGAGTAGGATCGTCGCTTCAGGTAAGTTCTACATATTATATCGCAGCGTTAATATCAATCGTGTTGAGCTTCCCGGCAATTTCAAAGGGTGTACAGATTTCGACGTTGAATCTCCTTTACGAGGCCATAGTGATGGAGGCGGCGTTGCTCCTTCTTTGGATTCCACTCCTTGGTATTCTTGCCTTCTCGGCGTGGGGAATTGGTGAATCTTCGGCACGTATTCAGTGGCCGGAAAAATTATTTACCTTCGACGCGGCTTCGCACCTGAAATTCTTCAACGAGAAGGTAGGGGGATCGATACTGCAGGGTTATGCGTTCGCCGGAATTCTTCTGGGACTGTATGCACTCTCACATCCTTTGTTTCACCTTTTCCCGGTCCATATTTCCACGAGCACGCCTCTCGATACATATTCACCGGCAGTCCAGGCAATAGCCGATTCTTTTGCGGTTGGTTTATTCACCGAAACCTTCTACCGATTCGGCGTACTCTCTTTCTTCGGAAGAAAACGGCTTGTCACGGGAACAATCGTTTCGGCAGTTCTATTTGTACCATCGATGTTCTACGAACTTCCTTACGGGGAATATCAAATATCTTCCAGAATCTTACTTGCCGTCGCTCTATCTGCTGCGATGATCTTTCTCTTCTTACGGTATGATTTTCTGACCGTTCTTGCAACCAGCGTGCTCTTTAATCTAGCACACAGCCTGATTCCGATTTTCGGATCTGAAGCATCTTATTTCGAATGGAATTCTGCGATCGCAATCGTTATCCTTATCCTCCCGATTGCATTCTCATTTATTGGACTCTGGAAGAAACAGCATTTCGAACTGACTGTAGATCTCATGCCCAAACATATCCGAAGAATAAGTGAACGAGAACGGATGACGAGGGAATTAGAGATTGCAAAGAACGTGCAGACTAATTTACTTCCGAGGTCAAGCCCATCTGTTCGAAATTTTGAGTTCGGGGGAATCTGCATACCAGCCCTCGAAGTCGGAGGGGACTATTATGATTTCGTGCAAATGAACGAAGGGAGGATCGGAGCTACTATCGCGGATGTTTCCGGTAAGGGTTTACCTGCCGCGATATACATGACTCTTACAAAGGGCGCGCTCCAGGCTTATGGTGAGGAAGAACCATCTCCCAGAAAAGTGTTGAGCAGGATCAATTCAATAGTTTATCGTTCGGTTGCCCGGGGAATCTTCATAAGTATGATATACGCGGTAATTGATACGAACACGAAGAAAGTCCGGTTTGCTCGCGCCGGGCATAACCCGCTTGTGTATTTCTCGACTGAAAATGCCAACGCAAAACTTTTCACACCGAATGGCCTTGCTCTCGGGTTGGACAATGGAGATAAGTTTGATTCGAACCTCGAAGAGATGGAGATCACACTAAAGCCCGGTGATTCTCTGATTTTTTATACGGATGGATTTAGTGAAGCAATGGATTCCAGCTCAAACGAATTTGGAGAAGCAAGGCTTGTACATTTAATAGAATCAGTAAGAAATCTTCCCGTGAAAGAAATGTTGACGAAGATAGAGGGGGAAGTGCGAAAGTTTGCCGGAGCCGCACCGCAGCATGACGACATGACAATGGTAGTAATAAGAATGAAGCCGGAATAGTAAATCGAGTAATGCTTGTGGTTTGTTTTAAAGCTGTGACAATTTTCTTAAAATCGCTTCGTGTATGTAGGGGTTAGCAGCAACTCCGGTTCGGCTGTAAATTGTGGCGTTCCCTTCAAAGTCCGTATAGATTCCGCCCGCTTCCTCTATTATGATTTTTATCGCCGCGACATCCCAGGGACTCACGATTGGGTCAATCATGGCCTCTGCAGAACCGGCAGCGACGAAAGTATAGCCGAAGCAATCCCCGAACCCGCGATCATGGTAGGCGGTTCTTATGATCTCGTCAAATCCACTTTCGTACTTCGTCCCGAGAAAATAGTTTAGCCCGCCGAATACAATCGTAGATTTTTCCAATTCTTTGACCTTACTGACTCTAACTCTCTTCCCGTTTTTGTAAGCTCCGTGTCCTCTAAAAGCGTAATAAGTTTCTTTGATGGCGGGGAGAGCCATGATTCCTGCAACAATCTCACCGTCGAGTTCGAGACCGCAGAGTGTTCCCCAGTAAGGGATCCCGCGTGTAAAATTCCGGGTGCCGTCAATAGGGTCGATTATCCACCGAAAACCGGATTCGCGACTTGCCGTTTCACCCCCGAATTCTTCACCGTAGAAACTATGTCTTGGAAATTTTTTCGACAATTCATTTACAACAAATTTCTCACATGACTTGTCGGCAATGGTGACAGGGCTATTGTCCGATTTATAACCTACTTTTAAATGGGAGTTGAAATATTTCAGCGTGATACGCTCCGAAGCCTTCACGACCTTCAGAGCGTATTCCATTTCTTTAAGATATGACCTCAACGGGTTCTAAGAGGAAGAAATTTTTACTGAGCAGCAGCTTTTGCTTTGCCTGCCTGAGAGCGGCGAACTTTTATCTTGGCCTTCATCTTTTTTACTTTCCGGTGATGTTTTCTTACTGCGACTTTTCTTTTTTTGTTCATTGTTTTCCTGTGGTTTTTGTTACGATTAACATCCGTCGTCTGCCGCATCCCGCTTCGCGGTGACGCCATCCCGCATGCTGTACATGGATATTCCGTCGGGATTTATATCATTTTAATAAAGCCCGGAAGAAAAAACAATCCTGACTCTACATCGGGGCAGGTTTAACAGCCATGAAATAAAAAAAGCGCTGAAAGGTCTTACGACCGGTCAGCGCCAGATCACTTTCAAAAACCACCGGATCAGTTAGTACTTACATCGGATAGATTCGGATCTTTTGCTTCCGTTCCCGCTTTAAGCTCCGAAAATTTTAATTCGCCGGTGCGCTTGTCAATCTTTGCTTTCACCACCATACCTTCCGTGAAAGTGCCTTTGAGCATTTCCTCGGCAAGAGGATCTTCCAGGTATCGCTGGATTGCCCGGCGGAGAGGTCTCGCCCCAAACGCGGGATCAAACCCTTTCTCGGCAAGAAATTCCTTTGCGGGCTTGGTAAGTTCAAGTTTTACTCCCAGACTTCCGAGCCTCTTACGCAGGCTCTCGGTATGAATGTCGATGATCTCTTTAATGTCGTCGGTTGTAAGGGAACGAAAAATTATTACATCGTCGATCCTGTTCATGAATTCGGGATTGAAAAGTCTCTTCATCGCCTCTTCTATAACGTTCTTCATCGAAGCATACTTATCTTCCGTGCTCGATTGTCCAAATCCGAACGCTCCGGCCACCTTGATGTCGCGAGTGCCGATATTTGTAGTCATGATTAAAATTACGTTTTTAAAATCGACTCGTCTTCCAAGGCTATCGGTTAAAATTCCGTCGTCAAGAACCTGCAATAAAATGTTGAACACATCGGGGTGAGCCTTTTCAATTTCATCGAGCAGAACAACACTATAGGGTTTCCGGCGGACTTTCTCCGTAAGTTGTCCTCCTTCTTCATAACCCACGTATCCCGGAGGAGCCCCAACAAGCCGGCTGACGTTGAACTTTTCCATGTATTCCGACATATCGATTCTCACAAGCGCTTCTTCGGTGTCGAATAAATATCTAGCGAGCGCTTTTGCAAGCTCGGTTTTTCCCACTCCGGTGGGACCTGCAAAAATAAACGAGCCGATCGGCCTCTTCGGGTCTTTCAACCCTGCACGTGCACGACGGATTGCCTTGCTGAGTTTTTCGACCGCTTCGTCCTGTCCGACAACTACTTTGTCCAGTTCATCAGACATCTTCAGCAGCTTTGCCGATTCGCTCTCGGCAATCTTGTTGACCGGAATACCTGTCATCATGGCGACAACATCCGCAACATGATCTTCTGTCACTTCGTGAATTGTTGTCTCGGCCTTCAATTCCCACTCACGCTTCGCAATTTCAAGATCTGAAAGAAATTTCTTTTCGAGGTCTCTGAGCCGTGCGGCTTCCTCGAAGTCCTGCGTCTTCACAACTTTATTTTTCTGTTGTTTTATCTTTTCTATCTCTTCCTCTAACTCGACAATCTCTTTTGGTGCTATGATGTTGGCAAGATGAATTCTCGATCCCGCTTCATCCATAACATCGATTGCCTTATCCGGCAGGAACCGGTCAGTCATGTACCGGTCGCTGAGTTTGACCGCAGATTCTATGGCTGCATCGGTAAACCGGACGTTATGATGCTCTTCATATTTTTGCTTGATGTTGTTCAAAATCTGAATTGTCTCGTCGACAGAAGTGGGCTCGACCATAATCTTTTGAAAACGTCGGTCGAGCGCGCCGTCTTTCTCGATATATTGGCGGTAGTCGTCTAGAGTCGTTGCTCCGATGCATTGTATCTCGCCCCTGGCAAGCGCCGGCTTGAACATATTAGAGGCATCCAGTGAACCTGATGCACCGCCTGCGCCGACAATCGTATGAAGTTCATCTATAAATAAAATTACATCTTTTGCTTTCTCAAGCTCGTTTAGGACTGCCTTCATCCTTTCTTCGAACTGTCCACGGTATTTTGTGCCGGCAACTAAAGCGGCCAAGTCAAGAGTTACTACACGCTTGTTGTGGAGAACGCGCGAAACTTTTTTCTGGATAATTCGCAGTGCAAGACCTTCAGCGATCGCGGTCTTACCGACACCCGGCTCACCGATCAGGACCGGATTGTTCTTTTTCCTTCGGGCGAGAACCTGGGCAACACGTTCAATTTCCTTTTCACGCCCGATTATCGGATCAAGCTTATCTTCCATCGCAAGCTTTGTCAAATCTCTTCCGAAGTTATCAAGCACGGGGGTCTTTGATTTTTCACCCTTACGCGTTTCGGTACCGGAACCGGTGGCATGCTGCGCTGCTTGTGCTGCCGGCTGTGATGGCCTGCCGTTGATTATGTTGTCCAACTCCTGGCGAACGCTGTCATAAGTAACATTAAACTGATGAAGGATCTGAGACGCTACATTGTCGTCATCTCTCAACAAGGACAACAGCAAGTGCTCGGTTCCGATAACATCGGATTTATACAGTTTCGCTTCGAGGTAGGTTATCTTCAAAACCTTCTCCGCCTGTTTGGTGAGCGGTATATTGCCGATCGTCAGCGTGCCGCCGGAAGTACGGACGGTATCCTCAACAGCTTTTTTTAGTTTGTACAAATCCACACCGAGATTGCGTAAAATCTTGACGGCGATCCCCTCGCCTTCCCGGATGATACCGAGAAGAAGATGCTCAGTACCTATAAAATCATGCCCCAGTCGCAGCGCTTCCTCGCGGCTGAGCCTGATCACATCCTGCACTCGATTAGAAAAATTGCCTTCCATTTCAAACCTAATATTTTAGTTTCTTACTAAATTAAACACTTACAGACCTTGGCGAGTTTCATGCCACCCTTCAATATAAACATCTTTTCCATACCTAATTTAAAATAGCACAAAGCCATTATCAACCGCCCTAAAATGGGCAAATTAAACAGTCGGTTGCTTCATCTAATTTCGGAATACTGGGGACAAAATCAAGTCAATCGTCTTCATGACAAATACCCGTAATGCCAAATTCGACTCATTTGGAGAGAGATAATGCCTTTGAATATTCAGTCGAGGCGATTAAATTTTATGGCTTCGAACTCTCGCTCTCGCGAGGACAAGATTACTCAAGAACGGTGGCATTTACGTGAAATTTGATAGATTAATTCAGATCCTCTTACCTCATGATGAAAAATTTTATATGTTGTTTGAGGAATCGACCCGGCTTTTACTCAAAGCCTCGATCGCGCTAAAGAAATTACCTGATGCCGACGCGGCGACCACTCATTCTCTTGTAAAAGAGATTGAAGATCTCGAACATCAAGCGGACGAAGTAACCCACAAAATCTACGGTGAACTTAACGCGACGTTCGTCACTCCCTTTGACCGCGAAGATATTCATGAGCTTGCATCATCCCTCGACGATGTTATGGACTTCATCAATGGCAGTTCATCTCGCTTAACGCTGTACAATGTCAAGGCGGATTCGCAGTACATGCGTAAGATGATGGAAATAATCCAGAAACAGGTTGAGGTCATCGGAAAAGGAATTTCATATCTCAGAGATTTCAAAGATCCAAGTTCGCTACAGGAAGTTCTTAAGCAAATCAATGAATACGAGAACGAAGCCGACTCTGTTTTCGAGCTTGCCGTGGCAGATCTCTTTGAAAACGAGAAAGATGTAATTGCCATCATAAAGAAGAAGGAAATCTACGTAGGATTAGAAACCGCGACGGATAGATGCGAAGACGTTGCCAATGTCCTCGAATCCATCCTGATAAAACATGCTTGATTCAACTTTTAACTGATGCTCACGCTCATCATCTTTATTATCTTCGTCGCCCTTGTTTTCGATTTCCTGAATGGCTTTCACGATTCGGCAAATTCGATAGCCACGGTCGTCTCGACCCGTGTTCTTTCACCTCGCAAAGCCGTAGCATGGGCTGCATTCTTTAATTTCGTCGCTGCATTCTTGTTTAATCTGAAAGTTGCGGGAACTCTCGGCAAAGGCCTGGTTGAACTTAGTGCGGTGAACCAGTATGTGATTCTAAGCGGTTTGATCGGGGCAATCACCTGGGACATAATAACATGGTACTATGGCTTGCCGACCAGCTCTTCCCATGCTTTGATGGGGGGATATGCCGGGGCGGCAGTCGCAAAAGCTGGATTCTCCGTAATTATTGGTCACGGATGGATTCCTACATTGATCTTCATTGTGGTTGCACCGGTAATGGGGCTTGTGGTGGCATTTCTATTAATGACCGCAGTGATGTGGATGTTTCACAAAAGATCTTCCTTGAAAGTAAACAAGGTATTCCGAAGATTGCAACTTGTCTCCGCTGCATTCTTAAGTTTAGGCCACGGTACAAACGACGCTCAAAAAACAATGGGAGTAATCACGGGACTTCTCCTCACTTCCGGATTTCTAAAGACATTCGAAGTTCCTTTTTGGGTGATCATAATGTGCAATTTTACCATCGGCATGGGAACACTTTTTGGAGGCTGGCGGATAGTAAAGACAATGGGACAGAAGATCACTAAACTTCGGCCCGTTGACGGCTTCTGTGCGGAAACCGCCGGAGGCATTACTCTTCTGATTGCAACTTTTTGGGGAATCCCCGTCAGCACGACTCATACTATTAACGGTGGAATAATGGGAGTCGGCGCCACGAATCGTCTCTCGGCGGTGCGGTGGGGTGTAGCAGGCAATATACTTATCTCATGGATACTTACAATTCCATTATCGGCACTTATCGGTGCTGGGGCTTACAAACTCGTATCATTGTTTATAAGATAAACTGAAAGTTATTTCCCCAACAATTCGCTGTCGGGCCAATTTTTTGCATAAAGATATCCCGAGAAAAAAGTCTTCCCTTCAGGTCCAATTTCCTTCTCAGCTTCGTCTAAAAAAAGTTCAGTCGTCGCATTCTTGCTATCCTTGAACCGGAGATACAATTTTTTAAAGAAACCGTCCAGTCTTTCGGCTCCGAATTTTTGCTGTGCATCGATGAACATCAAAGTGGCTTTGTCATAGCGGTTGACCTCGCGGTCCGGTGAATTATTCTCTGTCTCTGCAATGGGTGTTTCAGTTTTGCAATTCACGGCATGCTGTCGGTATTCGTTCACGAGTTGATCTGCAAATTCCCTTCCGTAGATTTCTTCTGCCACTCGAAATGACGAAAACTCCGCCAGTCCTTCGTTGATCCAATCGTCGGGCGTGTTTATGTCAGCGATCATCCACCAAAAGTGGGCCGTCTCATGTACAAGATATTTGAAGTCGCGAGCGACCCCGAATTTTTCATGACTTTGGCCAAGCGCCTTATTTTCAGAGACAACGATGAACGGAAGTCGAGAATAGCCCCAGAAATCTCGGGGAGAATAAGCGATTCTCACGATGTCCTTTACGGGAGGTTCGCCATAAAAATCCGCAAGTCGTATTCTTGCTTCGAGGAGACTGTCTGCCATTGACTCGACATATTCTCTCGGAAGTTTCCCGAAGTAGATTTCTACCTTGGTCCCTTTCTCACTTTTTTCCACGGATTGAAAATTGGGTGCTGCGAGCAGCGTAACATCAAAACCGGGAGTAGCTGAAGCCCAGCTGGCCTGGCTGCGGCCTTTGGAAAACTTCTGGCTCTTCATGACGCCGTTCGTAATCGTGACAAATCCGGCCGGCATGTCCGCGTCCAATTCAAAGTTAAACAGGGCATTGTTTTTGAAGTGCGGGTACCACGCCACATAAACGGCGAGCTCTACCAAATTTGAATCGATCATATTCACGCGGCTGATTATCGGCGGATAAGATTCCGCCTTTATACGCCCGGAATATTCAACCATGAGATCGTTTTGAACGCCTCCATGGACAATTACTTCAATCGTATTGGGAAGAAAGTTGCTTGAATCTCTGTCAAAGGCAGCGATCCTTCCATCGGCAACAATGCGATGGATCTCCATGTCTTTGTTTAAAATGAAGCACGAGTCGAGAGGATTCCGAATCTCTACTTTACAATCAATCATGCCCGTCGACGGATCTATCATGACATTTATGTGGTAATTTGGAATTTGTCGCCCTTCGCCACCGAACAACAAGAGGGGAAATAATTGAATTAACATTGCCAACGAAATAACTCTAAAGAGATTTTTCATACCGGCCCTTTTAATCTTTATTAATACAGCTTTTCGACGAGAGATGAAGGATTGGAAAGATCTTTTCTCGCCTCTGACATTATTGTTATCTTCTCATTACCATACGGAAACCTGTTGATTAGGTTTCTAATTGCTAAATACTAATCCGGCCCGGATGTCTTCATGATCCGCAAAATTGGTTTTTCATAGGAGATAATAGCTTCTAATGTTTAGCCGCTTCAGTGTGCATCCAGCCAATTCGGTCCGGTCCCTACTTCCACATCGATAGGTACACTCAGCTTCAACGCGTTTTTCATTTTATCGGCAACAAGCTCACCCAGCTGTTTCACTTCACTTTTCGGCGACTCAAAAACCAGTTCGTCATGTACCTGCAATATCATTCGTGACTTCATATCCCGCTTTTTCATTTCACGATATATGTTTATCATCGCGAGCTTGATCATGTCAGCGGCAGTTCCCTGTATCGGCATGTTGATCGCCTGTCTTTCTTCAGCCATTCGCACGGCGGAGTTTTTACTGTTGATGTTAGCAAGATAACGCCGCCTTCCGAGAAGAGTCTCTACGTATCCGTGCTTTCTTGCAAACTCGATTGTACCATTTATATATTCGCGGACGCGCGGGAATCTCTGGAAATATGTGTCGATCACCTCTTTTGCTTCCCCCTGTGAAATGCGGAGACGGTTTTTTAATCCATACGGACCAATTCCATAAAGCAAGCCGAAGTTCACTTCCTTAGCTTTCCGACGCATATCGGAAGTGACTTTATCAGGAGATACGTTAAATACTTTCGAAGCCGTAGTGCGGTGAATATCTTCGTGCTTGCTAAAAGCCTCGATCATGCCTTCGTCTTTGCAGATGTGTGCCATGATGCGAAGCTCGATCTGGGAATAGTCAGCCGAAGCCATTACCCACCCTTTTTCACCGGGTACAAAAGCTTTTCTGATTTCCCTTCCCATTTCGCCGCGAATGGGGATATTTTGCAGGTTCGGATCAGCAGAGCTGAGTCTCCCTGTGGCCGCCACCGTCTGGTTGAACGATGTGTGTACCCTTCCCGTGCGCGGATTTATCAATGCCGGAAGCGCGTCCACATAAGTGCCTTTAAGTTTCGTGAGTTTCCTGTAGTCGAGAATTTTCTCTGCGATTGGATGCTGTGCGCTAAGCTCTTCGAGAACAAAAACGTCCGTCGAGAAACCGGTTTTCGTTTTCTTGGTAGGAGCCAGCTTCATTTTGTTGAACAGGATTTCTCCAAGCTGCTTCGGGGAATTTATGTTGAAATCTCCACCGGCAAGTTTGTAAACCTCGTTCCCGAGATTTTCAATCATTCGCTCGAGCTCTTTTGAAATCTGGCTGAGAATTTCCGTGTCTATTTTAATACCCGTTTTCTCGATTGCCGCAAGGACTTCTATTAATGGGAATTCCATTTCCTCGCAAAGCCCGAACAAATTTGATTCCTCCAGTTTCTTTTGCAGCACCTCCTTCAGCTGCAATGCGACATCTGCGTCTTCGCCCGAATATTCCGCGACAATCTCAGGCGAAACTTCACGCATGTTCTTTTGGTTTTTTCCAGTGCCGATCAGCTCTTCGATGGCTACCGGTTTATATTTCAAATACTCTTTCGCAAGGACATCAAGATTATGCTGCCCATCCGCATTTATGACATAGGCCGCGACCATGGAGTCAAAAGCAACCCCCCGCGTCCAAACGCCGTAGTTGGAAAGTACCAGCATGTCATATTTCAAATTCTGACCGATCTTTTTAATCTTCACAGACTCAAAGATCGGCTTCAATAATTTAATGGCATCTTTAACATTTACTCCACGCCGGCCTTCCACGCCGGAGAAAAGATCGCCGCCTTCGGAGGCGATGCTGATATAGTACGCTTCATGCGGCTTCACGGACAGGGAAATCCCGACAAGATCTGCGGCAAGAGCGTTCGTACTCGTCGTTTCCGTGTCCATCGAAACAAATGCGGCCTTCTTCAATTTCTCCGCAAGTTTCTGAAGCTCGGATAAACCAGTTATGAGTTTATAAGAATGTTTGACGGTTGATATGTCTTTGTAATCGGTTTCTTCGGTTGCAATTCCCGTGCTTTGCCCTTCGTTGGATATCTCTTCTTCTCGCGCGTGCCCAGTCTGCGCATTAGTCGGTTCTTTTGCTCCCGACGACGAAACCATTTGCTGCGCTCTCTTAATGAGCGAGCGAAACTCCAATTCATTAAGTATCTTCGCGATCTCCGAACTATCCGAATTTTTTTCCTTCAGCGTGTGAAAATCAACTCCGAGAGGGACATCGGTCTTTATCGTGACCAGTTTCTTCGAGAGAAGGGCCATCTCCTTCCCGGTCTTTAACTTTTCTCTCAGTGCCGGCTTATCAATCTTGTCCGCGCTAGATAGAGCTTTCTCGAGACTCCCATATTTTTGAATCAACGGGATCGCGGTCTTTTCGCCGATCCCCTTAATACCCGGGACATTATCCACCGCATCCCCGGTTAATGCAAGGACATCGATCACCTGCGACGGCTTAACCCCGAATTTTTTTTCAACACCTTTTTCGTCGACTATCTCAACATCGGTCCCGCTTTTTCCCGGCTTGTACATTTTTATTTTCGGTGTTACAAGCTGCATGAAATCTTTATCGCCGGTTACCATAAAGACATCGATGTTTTCCTTTGCTGCAAGTAAAGCCAGGGTTCCAATAACGTCATCGGCTTCATAACCGGGCCGCTCAATGGTGGGGACACCGAATGCGTTCAAAAGTTTCTTTATGTGCGTTAACTGGCTGATCATTTCTTCAGGCATTTTCTCGCGGGTGGCTTTGTATTCCGGATATTCCTTGTGGCGGAAAGTCGGTTCCGCGGTATCGAAGACAGCGACGAGATAATCAGGTTTTTCATCTCCGATAATCTTCATCAGATAATTCGTAAATCCGAAAACCGCGCTCGTATTCTGGCCTTTGGAATTAATCAATGGATGACTGATCATTGCAAAGTAGGCGCGATAAGCGAGCGCCATTCCGTCAAGCATAAAAAATCTTTTTGCGGGCACCGTTGACTCCTGTTTGAAATAATTTAGCACACATTGTCCATCCGTGGAAGCCAAAAAAAGTTTGAACTTCACACCTTCCTAAATTATCTTAGCACAAAAAGGAGGACCGATGTCAGAACAACCTACTACTTCTGAACAAACCCCGTCCGGTGAACCGGCTGGACAGGAGAATCTCTCTTTTATGGACAAGGCTGCCGGTGTTTTTTACGAGCCGTCAAAAGTTTTTGCGTCCATCAAGACTTCACCCGTTAAGGTCACTGACTGGCTTATTCCTCTGTTAATTCTTGCCGTTGTCGTCGGTGTTTCCAGATATGTTGCCTCAAGTTCACCCGATTTGAGGTTCCAAGCAGCACAGCTGATGCAACCGCGCTTCGACAAAATGGTCACCGAAGGGAAGATGAGTGCCGAGACGGCGCAGCAGGCAAAGGAAAACATGGAGAATGGTTCACCGTCGGGAACATTCTTTGGAATTTTTACCGGGATCGCTGCCACATTCATCATTTTCTTTATTGCTGCCGGGATATGGCTCCTAATCGGAAAGATCCTGAAAGGAAATGTCAATTACTCCCAGATGATGGGGGTCGCCGGTTTGGCTAGCTGGATATCAATTGTAGGCGCAGTCATATCAATAGTTGTAACAATTATTCTTTCACGCCTTGACGGCGGTTTGCATCTTGGAATGTTTACAGAGATGAGCTATAACAAGACTTATTCTCTGCTGAGGAGCGCTGACCTTTTCAGCGTATGGAACCTTGTGGTGACATCAATTGGAATCGGGATTTTTACTGGAAAGAAGGGACCCATGCCAGGGGTTTACGTTTTCGGAGCTTGGATTATAATTGACTTAATCGTAGTGTTTGGTTTGAGTAGTTTATTTGGAGGGTGACCAACATCTACATTTCTAGGGATTCATGAGGCAGGAAAGGTTTCCTGCCTTTTTATTATCTCAGTTCTTTATCAAACCTTTAAAGGATCCGGGTCCGAATTTCCTCTTCGACGTTATTAACTCCCGCGCGGAATCTACCCTTCCCCAGGTATTCCACAGCAAGACGCCTCTTATAATTCCATACTTGCTGTAATAAATTACTCCCTTACGAAACTCCTCCTCCCAATCTTCGAATATCTCAAGCTGTGAATCAAGCTCTCCTACGGCTTCATACCCGAGATCAAACAAATCAGAATAGAAGAATGGAAGGTGATGGTACGCTTCAGATGCCCCAGCCATGTTGTGGCCCGCGATTTTTCCCATCGTGTTCGCATTATCCTCATGTTCGACTCTAATACGTCTTTCCAACGCAGGGCTGTAAAAGTTTGCGACGTCCCCCGCGGCATATATATCGGGATTTGTCGTCCTGAGAAACTCATCCACGACAATTCCATTATCCGTGGCAAGACCCGCACTTTTCGCAAGATCAACATTCGGAATTATTCCGAGCCCGGCGATAACGGCATCGGCTGAAATTCCTCCACCTTTGTCGGACTTCACAAGGATTCTTCCGTCTCTTTTGTCAATATTAGCAACAGACCCACCGGAGATAACATTGACCCCCTTTTCTTTGTAATATGACTTGAGGAACAATGAAAGATCTCGCGGATAGACTTTCCCTCCTATGCCCTCTTCAGGAAAAATCATCGCGACATTCTTCCCGCTTGCTGCCAGAACGGCAGCGATTTCTGATCCGATGAATCCGCCCCCTATTACAACAAAATCCGAGACTTCCATAGATAGAGCGTGAAGCCTCTTGTAATCTTCAATCGTACGGAAATAAATTATCCCGTCCTCTATGTACGGGAGCTTTCTCGGCTTTCCACCGGTTGCAAGGAGAAGTTTCTCGTACCGATGAGTCTTGTTATCAGCAGTCTTCACGGTTTTAGATGAAATATCTATTTGTGTGACAGAAGTTGAGATATAAATATCTATTTCCTCTTTTTCAGTCCCCCTCCAGATCGAATCAATAGAATCACCTTTCCAAAGAGATTTCGACAACGGCGGGCGGTTATAAGGCAGACTTTTTTCCTCGCTAAAAACTGCTATTGTTCCTGACTTGTCCATTTCCCTAATCCCTTTTACAGCCGAATCCCCTGCCATTCCACCGCCGACGATTATATATTTGTAATCGCTCATTGCTCATCCAAGATTAGTTTGTCGCCGCGCATTCATCATTTTTAACATTATTGAGGGTATTAAGTTCCACAACAAGAAAATCAGGAAAAATCAAAAACCATAGGCAAAATATTGTTATTTTATCCGACAAATTTTAAAATGTGTATCAGGTCTATGAAATCAGAATACCTTGAACGAGCCAGCCGTATTTCAACCGATAATATCTCGAGCGCACAACAGATACTCAAAGATACGCTTGATTTACTATTGACTTTTTCCACCGATAATCCATCCGATCCGAATTTCGTTCGCAATCTGAAATCCCTGTCAACCGCAATGTCCAGCGCACAGTCGCAGATGTCTGCTCTGTCTAACGTATGCAGACTTGTGGTTTCTGCTTCAGACCGAATGAGACCTGACGAAGTAGGTTCTTATTTAATGGAACTGAAGGATAAGGTTGAAACCGCTCCTTTGCGAACCGCTTCTCATTCATCGAAGCTTATCGCAAATGGAAAAAGTTACGCGACGCTCAGCCAAAGTGAATTCGTAATAAAGATCTTTGAGCAGGCCTCTTCCGAGAACAAGCACGTCACGGTATTTGTGATGGAATCACGTCCCTTATTTGAAGGAAGACAAACCGCAAGAGCGTTGACGAAGATGGGACATCGGGCAATACTTGTTTCCGATGCATCGATAGGATTTTTTATAGATAAAATCGATGCTTCGTTTGTCGGCGCCGATTCAATCCTATCCGACGGAACGCTGGTAAATAAAATAGGCTCTTACCCCCTGGCAGTCTGTTGTGCAGCGGCAAAGAAGGGTTTCTATACCGTTACAAGTATTTTAAAATATGATTCCGAGAAGAGGTCCGAGGATTTCATCAATAAAGAAGAAAGCTCCACCGAAATCTACGCGAGCCCGGAATTTTCCGAATGGATACCTTCGATAGAGGTAAGAAATATTTACTTCGACAAAATCAATCCTGAATTAATCACCGCAATAATAACAGAGGTCGGGCGCGTTTCACCGATTTCAGGACTTGACGAACTAAATTCGATGATGCGAGAGTTATATGGTTAACCGTGGGATCGCTCAGGGCCTTTTCAATTCCGCACCATAAAAAAAGAGAGCCGGTACCGCCCAGCGTACATTCGGGCAGCACCAGCTCGAGGGGGCGAAAACAGATTTTACAATGGACATTATTAAGACGGTTCAGGCGTCTCTGGTTGAAATTTCCTCAGAAGTTCTGATATCTTGAAACTTATATCTCGGTAGATATACTACAACGGTCGTTCCGACTCCGTAGGTACTGTCCACCCAGATGGCTCCACCATGCAGTTCAACAAGTTTTTTTGTCAGGACGAGGCCGAGCCCGGTCCCGCCATTTCCTCCTGAAAATTGGACAAACGGCACAAACAGTTTATCAAGGTCATCCCTTTTGATGCCGATGCCATTATCAATCACTCTCATCTCGATCCCGTCAATGGACTTTGCGATCTCAAGTTTCACTGTATCATTTTCACGACCGTACGTGATGGCATTATTTAAGATGTTATAGAGTATTTGTTTAAATTTCACGGGATCGGCGATGATGTCATGGAGCTTTTCTTCAATCTTCACATAGAGTTTAATTCCCTTCTTGTCAAGCATGGGTTTTAAGATTCTCGAGATGCTTTCCACAACTTCAGAAACGGGAAATTCCTGCGGGTCCAGTTTCATTTTGCCGGTTTCAACCTTTGCCAAATCAAGGATATCGTTTATCAAACTCAACAAATGACCTCCTGCGGTAACGATATTGCCGCTGAATTCATGAAGAAGCTCGGTCGAAAGTTCCGACGACTCATCATGAATAATATCAGCGAAACCAATTACTGAATTGAGCGGCGTACGGATCTCATGGCTCATGTTTGCCAAAAATTCTGACTTGGAGCGATTTGCGCTTTCAGCCCGCTTTGCATCAGATGCCACTTTGGCAATCTGGAAATGAATTTCATCGATCTCTTTCTTAATCAAGTCATGCGCTTCCAGTATTCTCGTCCCGGCAATAACAAGTTCCATCTCCTCTGCACTCGGTCTAAGCGCTATAAGTGCGCCGGTGACTCCGTCCCGATGTCGCATTGGAATAACTAAATAGCCCTGGTAATTTACAAAATCACGAGTCGTCAGGTCATCAAAGAGAAGCTGTGGAACATTGATAACAAATCCCGCCTTTTCAGTAAGCTCGAAAGAAGAGGACTCCTCGGATTTCTTTGCTAATGTAATCCCATCAGATCGTGTGGCTTCCCTCAGTTCCTTCAGATACGAACGGACATCATCGGTTTTGAAGAGGCGCTCCGCCGCAGTTATAAGCTGACGGTAAGACGAGGCGAGAAGCTGAGAATTTTCCACCGGCTCAAATACTACTACGAGAGAATTCTCTTCAGCTTTTACTATAGTCAATCTCGCACGTACTTTGATCCCGTCACGTCTCATATAAAAGAAATCGCTCGTGGAATGCGACGATGTCGCGGAAGAGCTTTTCATTTCATCAGGCCTTACAGCGGTCGAAAGAATTTCGTCGACCTCTTCCGGTTGAGCATTGGAACCAGCAAGACCGAAAATTCTATAGAAAGCCTGATTTATGCTCGTAATTTTGAATTCCTTATCCGGTCTGGATTCATCTTTCTCAAGGACAACGAAACCGAGATTGAGATCATCGATAGCGTTAAAGAGAAGTTTCTCTAATTCTCCATTTTTGACAGAAGCTGGCTGATTTACTCCATTTAAAGAAAATACCGCGAATAATCCCTCCCCTATTCTTTGAATTACCGTCTTCACTGAATTTTTTTCTTCCTGCCCAAGCGCCCCCTTTTGTGAATGGACCGCTCCATCTCTTTGGGAAGAGTTTAGCTCCGATATATTCTTAGCCAATTCCACTTCCTCCGGGATCTGGAACTTATGTGCGAATAATTCATTCTTGTAAACCGCTTTCCCGGAATCATCGACGATGGCACACGGAATTCCCACGTTCTGGAAAGCAGTCTTTACAGTTTTACTCATCTTATCGAGCAAACACAGCGAGATCTTATCCCTGACCAATTCCTGAATGTGCCAATATTCGCTGTGTGTTAAACAATGGTCTGTGTAAAGTTCAACCCGGCAGGAGAAGTCATCATCTTCCAAAATGAAAGCAACTAGTTTGTCTCTTTTCCCATCCACTATGTCGGTTTTATTCTTTAGAGTACCTGCACCGGCCGCTTTTATCGATTGAAGAAAATGTTTTGAATCGCAATCCTGTTCAACCATGCTTGAAGAACAATCGCCAAAAATCTTCCCGTGGAATTCCGCCTTTCCTTTTGTGGCGTCGTACGCTTTCGACAATGTTGTAAGAAGTTCATCCAGTACAACCTGGATTGAAGATCCGCTTGAGATTCTCAATCCGGCAACCGATTCAATTCTCCTAGCCGCTTGCAGTTCGGATTCGATCTTATTCTGCTTTCTGACATATCCGTAAATGACAGTAAGCAGGAGCGAAAAAGCTACAGAAAATAACAAAATCTCGCTCATATCATGCCTCCTCGATGTTTATTTCAACTGGAATATTCTAGTGCGTCTATTATCCAGTTGAAGTAGTTCTTGCGGAGAAGCTTCTCCGCAGCAATTCTAATTTTCTCCGATTCTTTATTGGTATCGCTCTTCTCACCGCACGCTAAAGATCCTTCCGACGAAGCTGCCGTTTGGCAAGGGGAAAGATGAATATACTCGGGTTCGATAACTACAGTCGGCAGATGGTGCTTGATTGCAGCAACTCTCTTGTCGTTCAAAAATTTCGAGTCCACTACAAATAGATCCGCTCGACTGGTTAATGGGATCGTCTCGTCCGAGTCATTAACAAATTCAAGCTCGAACTGAGGATTTGGAAAAGCCTGGGTAACGATTTTCACCGTTTCCGGTCTCTCAACGAATGCGAGTGTTTTACAAACAAGTTTCATTTTTTGCCTCTTGCGTCTCTACCTTGCAAAAGCGTGCCACGATACCGCAGTTCTCATGACGAGCCAGCGTATCTCTAACCTGTTGCAAAGACATCGGTTACTGTGATTTGAAAAACTGGAACGGGTTAGGACTTTTGAGAACGGATGTAAAGTTTACGGGAGGGTTGAAAAAATTACCTGGATTTAGAGAGTCGACAAGATTTCCGCAATCGAGGAAATCCCGGTTTAGTGCAGGTTCTTGTTAACCGCCAGATGAATTCCCGGTTTCACGAAGATTACTTCCTCGCGGTCAACGAAAACGGCGCCAGGCTTTCCCTTTGCTTTCTTAACGAACTTCCTCATCGTATATGCGACAGGAACAATGTTACTGGTTCTTGCTTTACTATAATGAGCGGCAATGCTCGCCGCGAATTCCAGGACCGGCTTTTGCGGATAATCGCGGGAAGGGTTTCTAATTATAACGTGCGAACCCGAGACACCTCGCGCGTGGAGAAAAATATCGTTTGGTTTTGCAAAACCAAAGGTCAATTCGTCATTATTCTTTGCATCTTTACCGACATAAATTCGGTATCCGTTTTGTTCAAATTCACGAAAAGGAGAACGCCTTCCTTCATCGACGGAACCGTTTTCTTTCAACGAATTCAAAAATTTTACGTCTTCCTGCTCCTCGGCTTGATTCAGCACGGCCTCAGTTTCCTGCAACTGTTTGATGATATCCTTCTTTCTTTGCTCCGCCTGCCGAATAGATATCCGCGCGTGTTTGGCTTTATCAAAATAAACCTGTGCATTCTGGACAGGTTTCAAAACGGGGTTGAGTTTGATCTCCGTTCCGTTCTCTCCAATGAAAACCGAGCCATCTCCTTTGTTGATATCGGCAAGATGAGACATCAGGTATTCCCCGAAACTCTGGTATTTTTCCGAACGATTGTTCTTTAAATCCGTCTCGATCTTAGCCAAAGTTTGCTTAAGAGAAACCACTTTTCTATTTAATTTTCCCACTACGTCATTTTTGACGCCAAGAATCTTTTTATCCTTCTCCGAATCAATTGCGAAATCACGTACACATTCGTTTACAGAATCGCATTGTCTAAATTTCTTTAGTTGCAGATGCCTTAACTCAATCAATCCGAATGCAACCGGTCTTCCATCTTGCCCGGACTCAGGTCGGGATTCCTCCGATAAATATATTCTCGGCGAAGGTGTTAAAAGTTCTTTTTTAATTTTGGCAAATACTTCGGCAAGAAGTTCGAAATCAAGCTGGCTCTCGTTGTCTCGAAGGTCCAGTTGGCCGGAATGATCTTCGGAGACTCCGCGCAACATTGAGTACCTGTGAGAAATTTCTCTTGCAAGAATGGAATCGATCGTTGGAACGCATCTCGACAAACGTTGAACGAAGTTCCCCGTTGTTTTCAAATACCTTGTGCGCAGGTCGGCACAATTTTCCGGAAAGCCCGCTGTGTTAGGATTGACAGGAAGCTTCTTGCCGACTTCTGTTGATGGCTTCAAAAACGAGTTAATAATAACTCCTTCCGAGTCAGTGTAATAAACATTTGCCATTGCACCGAATATGTTGATTCGAAGAAAATTATGGTCTGTGAACTCAATATAAAGTTGCCTTTCGTTTGCAACCACTCCGATTTCCATCGACGTTTTTCCTATAATTTCAGGAAGGACATTAGCGCCTTTCAGTTTTCTGCCGACGGAGCTTTCCATGTAGATGAAATTATCTTGTGGAATGCAGGAAACCACCACCATGGAGGTCTCCTTGTTTGGCATTTCAAAAAGAATATTGAGAGTATATTTTAATCGTGTTGAAGCCTGCAAAATCCTCGCATCCGATAATAAGTCGCCGAATTCCCTGGAAAGATGAAATATCGTGTAATAATTGTTGAGCATGTTGTTATTTATAATTTATGACGAATCGCATCATGCAATCAATTATTGTTTTTCGTCCATATGGAGTTAATTTCTTTTAATGGCAAACGCTGCAAAAGGTCTTTACGAAATAATCTATGAAATCGTCCGAAAAATACCGAAAGGCAAAGTCGCAACTTATGGTCAGATTGCGCGGTTGTGTGGATTGCGTGGCCATGCAAGACTCGTCGGATATGCGCTTCACAATCTGAAACCGAATTCCGGTATCCCATGGCATCGCGTCATAAATTCCAAGGGTATGATTTCACTTCCAAAAGACTCCGGGGCTTACGATCGTCAGAAATATCTTCTCGAAAAGGAAGGCGTAATTTTCAGAAGAGATAAGTTAGACCTGTCAAAGTATGGTTTCAGCGACTCCTCAAAGAGTAAAAAGAAACGCGGCCCGGAGGAGGCCAGGCCGCGTTAAGGAGGAGCAGTCGATTCTCAGGAGGAGGATCGAGCTCTATGTGCAAATCAACCAAGTGCCAACCCGCGATTTAATCCGCGGGTTTATATTTATTTATACCGCTGCAAATTTCGTCGCGGCCTTCGCAACAGTTTGAAAAAATGATTCCAGCGGACAACCAAAACTTTCATTCGTATAGCAGAAACCGGATTCACTTTTCTCGCTGCATACGGAACAAACTTCTGTTCTTAATGAGATCAAATAATCATTCACACTTCCGCCCTGAGCAGATTCGAGTGCCTTAGTTACCTGAGGAAGATAACGTTCAAGCATACAGACTGTACCGGGGGCTGCAATACACTTACCCTTCTCATCACTCTTCGAACACTCTTTGCAGACGTTCAACCGGATGTCGTCAATGAATTGAAAATCAACTTTCGACATTTTGAGCCTCGACTTTCTTAACTTCGTCTGTTCCATCCGACGGGGATATCTGTTGAGACAATTTCATAGAAGATAATCTCCGAGAAATAGTTTCTTCTGTGAAGCGCCTGTACATCGAAATCGCAAGCCCGACAAACAAAAGAATCGTACCAGCCCATAAGAAACCAATGAGGGGTTTCTTGCTTACTTCTGCGGTTAAAACAGGCACTGAAGCGACTTGTGACATCCCGGCCGCGTGAACTGCTATTCTTACACTTGCTGTATTGCCCGGCGCGCCCATTCCAACATTCATATCCATGATGATTAACATATGACCGAAGGCCTGTGCAGGAACGTTATTTTGTTTCCCGTTTATGAAATTCAGTTCCGGAGAAATTTCGATTGTCTTTCCATCCTTCGCCGCATTGATCACCGATGCGACGCCGAAACTTCCTCCTTGTTCCATTGAAGTATGATTCTTCGAGTTCATATCAAACCGCATGAGGGTAAGCTGTGTGCCATCATCAAGCTTTACCGGCTTACCCTTCTCCAGTGTGACGACGTCCACTCCGCCATTTTTCACCGAACTGGCATTTCCATTGTCAATCGCCAATGGACTGACATAAAGATCATAACCGAAAAAGCTCTTGATATCTGGTTCTCGCATCGTCCCCTGATTGTAGTCGCTGAAGTACATGACGGGTTTCAAATCCGCAACGACACTTCCGTTTTGAAGATGAACCACAAAGGCATCCTTACCGTCAACTTTTGTGTTCTGTAAATAAGTCACCTGATTATCAAAGACACTTACCGCTTTTCCTTGTTGAAGCTGCACGGTAGTTTTAGATTCAAGCGCAGTAGATGCCACGATACCGACGAACATAAGAGCTAAGCCCGCATGTGTTATTGGCCCACCGACATATTTGGGATTCCCACGAATTATTCTTACAACGGCGGCGACGTGTGCCACGAACGCGAAAGATGCAGCACTCATAATGAGGATGACCGCTACGTCTTTCACTAAAAAGAGCAGAGACACAATCGCCGTAAGTAAAGCTGCGGCAACAGGCAGAATTAGATTTTTTATGAATACATTTTTATCAAACTTGTCCCACCAAACAAGTTGAGCATAACCGATTAAAGCAATAATAAGGAACCCGAGCGGGAGGCTTGTCGTCACGTAGTATGAGGAATCAACCGCAGTTGGTTTTCCCTGGAGCAGTCCAGTGATTATGGGAGAGGAGGTTCCTACGAGGGCGAAAAGCGACAGCACAGAGAGGGAAGCTGCGCCTACGAACAACGCGATTTCGCGCGACAACAAATTGTGGTTTACCCCCGCGCTCGGGATTGAAGATCTATTTCTAAAGAACGGGACAAAACCGAGAATCATAAATGTCCCGATCAGGATTAAAAGAAGCGTGTAGATAGATTTCCCCGGGTCAACAAAAGCGTGAACCGAGGTGTCTCCAAGCACTCCGCTACGAGTCAGAAAAGTGCTGTAGAGAACTAGAATAAAACTTATAATTGTCAAGACAAAACTTGTTTTCAGAAAACCCCTGGTCCTTTTGCCGACCAAAATCGTGTGGAGGGCTGCAGCGGAGAATAGCCAAGGAATCAACGATGAATTCTCAACCGGGTCCCATCCCCAAAATCCTCCCCAACCAAGAGTCGCATACGCCCAGTAGCCGCCGATAATTATTCCCGCGCCCAGCGTCAAAATATTCAATATCAACCATGGCTGCAGGTAACCCGCCCAGTTCACGTAATCTTTCTTGATTAGTCCGGCAACAGCATACGCGAAAGGAATAATTGCCGATGCAAAACCGAAAAACAAAATAGGTGGATGAATCACGATCCAGAAATTTTGGAGAAGCGGATTCAGACCCCGGCCGTCCTGCGGTATCGTCCCAACAGGAACGTTGGCAAAAGATTCCCATACTCTCACAAACGGACTCTTTAATGTCAAAATTGCCAGGACAAAAACTTCGAAAAGAAGAATAACGGGGATCACAATCGACTCATACCGATGTCTTCTCGAATATCTCAATATGAAGATGCTGATTACCGCGCTATAAAAAACCCAGAGGAAAAGACTTCCCTCCTGTCCGGCATAGGAAGTCGAAAGCAAAAGCGGAATTGATAGATTGTTTGAGCTGTAGCTCCAGACATAAGTGTATTGATACTGATGTGAAAAAATCAGGTAAATGAAATAAACATAGAGAATTAAAATCGAATAGACGTTGATCAAAAAGAATGACCGCGCCGGTCGAATAAAATTCTCCGATCTCTCCGATAGCTTGTAATACACGATACTTGCGATTGCGGCGAGCAGCGGTATTATTGTCAGGTACTGTTCCATCACTAATTTTCCGATCTATTTAGAAACTGCCTCATACATTTTTTATATGTTCAATGGCTGTGCCAACAGCTACACTTAAAAATATTCCATTTCGGCAATGTTAGCGGGGGTTAGAAAGAATGGGAGGCAAATAGGAACAAAATATCGGATAAATTGCCACGAAAAGCTAAGAATTGCACGGTATCAAGCCAGTCTCCAATAACTTCCCGTCCGAGAAAGATCGTTTATTTGGCTCAATCTCTTCTATTTTTCTCCATTCGGGATTATATTTTTAAAAAGGAATACTTCTGGACACACTTAATGTTCTTTTCATCGGAGATATAGTTGGTAATCCCGGAATCGGGATGGTCACCAATTTCATTAGAGGTTTCATCGAGAAGCATAAAATAGATTTCGTTATTGCGAACGGGGAGAATGCTGCGGACGGTAAAGGGATCACCGATAAGATCGCACAAAGATTTTTTGCCGCCGGCGTGAACGTTATCACGAGCGGCAATCACATCTGGGATAAGTTTCAGATCCACGAATACATGATGCAGGAAAGAAATTTGTTGCGCCCACTCAACTTTCCCAAAGGATCATACGGCTCGGGCTATGTGGTTTATGATCTTGGACAAAAAGGAAAGGTCGGCGTTCTGAATCTGCAGGGAAGGGTCTTCATGTATCCGATCGACGACCCGTTTCGCACTGCAGATTGGTCGGTCGAGAAAATCAAAGCTGAGACAAATATCGTGATCGTAGACATGCACGCAGAAGCGACGGCAGAAAAAGTTGCAATGGGATGGTATTTAGACGGGAAAGTCAGCGCCGTCGTCGGAACACATTCGCACATACAGACCGCGGACGAGAGAATTTTACCGGGAGGAACCGCGTACATTACCGACGTTGGAATGACCGGACCTTACGATTCGATTATCGGTATGAAAAAAGAAAGCGCAATGAAAAGGTTTCTTTATGCAACACCGTCCAGATATGAAGCGGGCGACAGTGATGCAAAACTCGCCGCCGTTGTTTTCTCTATCGATAAGTCAACCGGCAAAGCCACGAGCATTGAACGAATTTTCTATCCTCCATTCAACGAAAAACCATGACCGCAAAAATTATCGACGGTAAAACCGTATCGGAGGAAATCAGAGAAGAAGTCAAAGCCCAGGCTGATAAGCTCAAGAAAGAGCGCGGCATAACTCCGGGTCTTGCCTTTATTCTCGTCGGCAACAATCCGGCATCGCAGGTTTACGTGAAGAACAAAGCCAAGGCGTGCGAGTCCCTCGGGTTCTTTTCATTAACAGAAAAAATGCCCGAAGATACTCCAGAGGCGAAAGTACTCGCAAAGGTTAATGAATTCAACAACGACAATAGAATTCACGGTATATTGGTACAGATGCCGCTCCCGAAACAGATCAATGAATACAAAGTTATAGAAACAATTGACCCCTCGAAAGATGTCGACGCATTACATCCTTTCAACATTGGTAAATACAGCGAAGCAAAGTCCTGGAAAGAAATTATTGACAACCGGCTTCTCCTCCCATGTACTCCTTATGGCATGATGGTTATCCTTGAGAAATATGGAATCCCGGTCGCCGGGAAAAAGGCGGTGGTGGTCGGCCGGTCAAATTTAGGCGGCAAACCGACCGCATTGCTTCTTCTCTCAAAAGATGCGACGGTCACGATTGCCCATTCAAAAACACAAAGTCTCCCCGAAGTTTGCAGAGAAGCCGATATACTGGTCACGGTTATCGGCAAGCCTAATTTCGTTAGGAAGAGTTACATAAAACCCGGGGCGACCGTTCTAGATGTTGGTATAAATCGAACAGAGACCGGACTTGTGGGTGATGTAGACTTTGAAGAGGCTAAAGAAGTCGCCGGTTGGATAACTCCGGTGCCGGGCGGAGTCGGAGCGATGACAATATCGATGTTGATGAAGAACACTTATATGGCGGCAGCGTCACAAAGATAGAAGTCTAGTTGGAAGAAGATTTAGAACTAATCCATCGTGCGCAAGCGGGCGATAAAAACGCCTTCGGCAAACTCATAAAAAAATACGAGAAGACTGTCTATAGTTTCGCATTCAAGATTTGCCGCGACAAAGAAAAAGCGGAAGAAGCGATGCAGGAAACTTTTATAAGTTCTTACCGCGGGCTGAAGTCTTTCTCTGGAAACTCCAAATTCTCGACGTGGCTGTACCGCATCGTGACGAACAATTGTCTAATGATGCACAGGAAAAAATCTCATGAACCAGTAGTCTCGCTTGAAGACACCGATCTTTTCCAAGAAACTGGCGAACTCCAGGTCCCACACTGGGGAGAGACTCCACAAGACGCTGTCCTCAATAAAGAATTGAAGGGGATTTTAGACAGTGCGATTCAGAAACTTCCGCTCGAATATCGCATCGTATTTGTGATGAGAGACGTCGAAGGGCTTTCAACCGAAGAAGTGGGAAAAGCCTTGAAATTATCTGTTCCGGCAGTAAAATCCCGGCTTCACCGGGCCAGATTGTTTTTGAGAAATGAGCTTAACCCGTATTTTACTCCGAAGGAGTTCGCTCGGACAAAATGAGATTAATAGATCATAAAAAATATTTGCTCGAAATGTGCGAGAAAGTGGATCGCGATCTGACCTCGCCAACCTGCAGGAAGTTGAGAGAGCACCTTGCTAAATGTCCGGACTGCGCTGCGTATTACGACTCTCTAAGGAAGACTATCGTTCTTTATAGAAATTACGACGTCGAATACAAAGGATCTTGCTGTGAAGAAGTGTTGGCCCGCCTTGAATCGGAGCAACCTATAAAGATTACTCTTCCAAAGAAACTACGACCGAAAGGTTCACGGCATCCATGAGAACGCTTCCCGCGTAAGCCTATTCTCCATAAATCGTCACGATCACTTCCCTCTGCCGCGGTTTGATATCCAATTCTACTAGAAATACTTGCTGCCAGGTCCCGACTAATAATTTTCCGTCGCTGATTGGCAGAGTCAACCCTGGGCCGAGCAGAGTCGCCTGCAGATGTGAGTGGCCATTTCCATCATGCCATGCCTGCTCGTGCCCGTAGTTTCTGCCCGGCGGGATGAGACGATCAAGAAATTCCGGCAAGTCACGTTCCAAACCGGGTTCGAATTCTATCGTACCGATTGCTGCCGTGCTGCCAACGACTGAGACATTGACAATACCGGTAATTGCTTTGGATTGTGCCACGATGGATTGTATTTCATCCGTGAGGTCATGCATCTCCCCGTGCGACCGCGTGGAAATTCTAATCGGGCTTTGAAATACCATTGGCAATCTACGAGCTATAAATTATCTAATCCTGGATTGTACACCTTGAATCAAAAATATTCTTCCTCTTTATCGAATATGGGCAGCGCGCGATCTTTACTGGATACAATCGGTTTATCTATTTTCCAATCGATCGCTAGATGCGGGTCGTTGAAAACTATCCCCCGTTCGTCTTCCCTTGAGTATAATTCGTCGACCTTATACGTGACTTCTGCCTCGTCGGAGAGTGTTGAGAACCCATGGGCAAAGCCGGCGGGGATGTAAAACATCCTCTTGTTTGAAGCGGATAGGTTTACTCCGAGCCATTTCCCGAATGTCTTTGATTTTCTCCTTAGGTCAACCGCAACGTCGTAAATCTCGCCGCGGAGACACCTTACAAGTTTCGATTGGGCGTGAGGCTTTACCTGGAAATGCAACCCGCGAATCACATTCTTTACCGACAGCGAATGATTGTCCTGGACAAACTCTTCTTTGATCCCTGTTTTCTCAAACTCATCTGCTCGGTAAGTCTCCATGAAAAAACCGCGCTCGTCGCTGTGGGTAAATGATTCGATTAAAATTAATCCGGAAATTTCTTTGACGAAAATGAAATTGAATGATGACATGTGTTATAATTCTCAATCCTTTATTTTAAATCCAGAATTTGCAATCTGGAATTGTGATTCAGCTTTTCATATTTACAAATTGAAGCGGGACCCCGAGATCCTGTCCTCGCAGCAATGCGATGACTTCCTGCAAGTCATCGATCTTTTTTCCAGAGACGCGAATTTGCTCGTCTTGAATTGCGGCCTGCACTTTCAGTTTCTGGTCTTTTATGATCTTGACTATTTTTTTTGCGATTTCAGTTTCGATTCCTTCTTGAATGCTTATGTCCCGTTTAACGTGACCCTGGGAAGTTGGTTCAATCGCCTTCGGCTTGAGGACTTTCGGATCGACTTTCCTCTTTATCATGTTTGTCATGAGCATATCCATGACCGCATCCATACGCATTTCATGTTCCGCAACTACGTGCATCACTTTTTCCTTCTTATCCAGATTCACCTCCGCTGGCGAACCGCGGAAATCATACCTGGTGGCTATTTCTTTCCTTGTATTGTTGATCGCATTATCGACTTCCTGCAGGTCAACGTGGTTGACGATGTCAAATGATGGCATTAAAAATCACTCCGTTTTTATTCATTAATGATACATTACTTAATGGCGGAAACATTTTCTTCCAGTTTTGCGAGCGTTACTTTCATTGATTCAATTTTCATTCTCTCTTTCTCGATAACCTGCGCCGGGGCGCGGTTTATAAACTGCTCGTTGTTCAATTTCGACTCGATCCCGGCAATTACGCCTTTCACCCGGTTGATTTCCTTTTCAAGACGGCTCCGCTCGGCATCGACGTTTATTAAGCCTTCAAGTGAGACAAAAATCTCCGTACCGTGGACGACCGAGCTCGCCGAAGTCTCCGGCTTATGCAGGTCAAATCCGATGCTAAACGATTCAACCTTTGCAAGTCGCCTGATATAAGACTGGTTCGTGGAGAGAGTTTCCAGCGCATCTTCATCTTTCGGTTTCACGACGATGTCGACCAGAACACCCGGTGGAACATTCGCTTCCTTCCTCATTGCCCTCACGGAGGTAATAAACTCCTGTACCAGGTTCATTTCCGACTCGATGCCGTCATCAATGAATCGAATTTCCGATTCAGGAAATTCCGATATGGTTATACTCTCGCCTTCGTGTCCCGATTTAATCAGGCTGAAAAGTTCTTCCGTGACAAAAGGCATGAACGGATGGAGCAGTTTGACCGCAGATTCGAAAATAGAGATCGCATTCGCAAGAATTATCGCGCTGGTCATTTCGCTCGAAACCTGACTGAGTCTCTCCTTCACCATTTCGACGTACCAATCGCAGTAGTCATGCCAGATAAAATCATAAATGATTTTCGTCGCATCGTTGATTCGAAAATGTCCCAGTGAATTATTCAGATCTCGAATCGTACGATGTAATTTGCTGATGATCCACTTGTCTGCAAAATCGAAAACCGAACTGTCGGGAGCGGCACCGGCCTCGAACTTGTCACGGTTCATCAGTAGAAACCTTCCCGCATTCCAGATTTTGTTGGCAAAGTTTCTCCCCATCTCGCACTTATCACTTGAAAATAAAACGTCCTGTCCGAGCGGCGCAAGATAAAGTATAGTGAATCTCAAAGCGTCGGCGCCGTAATCTCTTATCACATCAAGCGGATCCGGTGAGTTGCCGAGCGACTTGGACATTTTCCTTCCCTGCATGTCACGGATAACACTCGTGAAATAGACATCCTTGAACGGTACTTCTCCGCGGAATTCTATGCCAGCCATGATCATTCTAGCGACCCAGAAGAAAATAATATCGGGAGCGGTGACAAGCGTGTCCGTCGGATAAAAATATTTTAAGTCGGGAGTTTCAACAGGCCAGCCGAAGAGTGAAAATGGCCACAGCCAGGAAGAAAACCAGGTATCCAATACATCCTCATCCTGACGGTAAGAAACCCCGCCGCACTTCGCGCAAGCAGCGACAGGTGCATCCACGTTCACAATCTGCTCACCGCAATTATTGCAGTACCATACGGGAATCCTATGCCCCCACCAGAGTTGGCGGCTGATGCACCAGTCGCGGATGTTTTCCATCCAGCGCTCGTAAGTCTTTGTCCAGTGGTCCGGATAAAAACGGATTTTCCCCCCACGCACCGCGTTCAGCGCGGGTTTGGCAAGGGGTTTCATTTTCACGAACCACTGGTCCGAAAGATAAGGCTCGATAACTGTGTGGCAGCGGTAGCATTCTCCTACGTTTAACTTGTAATCGGCAATTTTCTCAACCAGACCTAACGCCTCGAGGTCTTCAATAATCTTTTTTCTTGCTTTGAACCTGTCGAGCCCGCGATATTTCTCCGGGGCATTTTCATTTATCTTGCCTGAAATGTCGAGAACGATGACTCTTTCGAGTTCATGGCGTTCGGCAACCATAAAATCATTGGGGTCATGTGCAGGAGTAATCTTCACCGCTCCAGTACCGAACTCTTTATCGACATAATCGTCGGCGATAATTTTCATTTTTCTTCCTACGAGTGGAAGAATCAGGTTCTTTCCGATAAGATGCGTGAAACGTTCATCAGAAGGATTAACTGCAACTGCAACGTCACCGAGCATTGTTTCAGGCCTTGTAGTTGCGACAACGACGTTCCCCGTCCCATCTTCGAGAGGATATTTCAAAAAATAGAGTTTCCCGTTCTTTTCCTGGTATTCGACCTCTTCGTCGCTTATTGCCGTGTGATCTTTCGGGCACCAGTTAACTATATATTTCCCGCGATAAATTAAACCTTTTTGATGCAGCCTGACAAAGACTTCTTGTACCGCACGCGAAAGCCCTTCGTCCATTGTGAACCGTTCACGGGGCCAATCGCATGAGACTCCCAATTTCTTCAACTGCCTGATTATTGTGCCGCCGTATTGATCGCGCCACTTCCAAACAAGCTCGACAAATTTTTCCCTGCCGAGGTCGTGCCTGTTTTTTCCCTCCTTTAGAAGACTTTTCTCGACAACATTCTGCGTCGCAATTCCGGCATGGTCGGTTCCGGGGACCCAGCATGCCTCAAACCCTTTCATCCTTTTCCAGCGGATAAAAACATCCTGGATCGATTCATTCAGGACATGTCCCATCGTCAAAATACCGGTAATGTTCGGCGGCGGGATTACGATGGTGTAAGACTTCTTCTGTTTATTTACATGCGCCTCGAAGAGTTTATTATCGAGCCAGTACTTGTACCACTTATCTTCGATTTCCGACGGCGAATATGCCTTGGGTATTTCTCTAATCATTAAAGTTTTCTCTAACTTTAGTTTAATAAGTTACACATAAAAAATAAAATCCGGATGGCGGGATATAACTTAGGAGATGACGTTAACTCGGTTTTTCATTTAGAATCATCTCGGTCATCTTTCAAGAGCGATGCCGAGGGCTGTCGTTACCTTCATCAGGTCATTGTTAGTCTTGTTGAGCCTCTCGCTGAGCACCCATGTAATATTCAGAAAAGTCCGGTACCCGATTTCATAATCCGATTCAGAAAGTCTTACAAAATCCGCAAGATCAATAATGGCGAATTTACACGGCGTAACCGTACACACCGTGGCACTACGTGCACCCTCCTTGTCAAATAGAGACATCTCTCCAAAAAACGGAGAACTCTTTGAGTTGAGTCTTATCAGTGATTTATCCAAAGGATCAACCGATGCCTTTTCCGAGCGGAGCACTAAGAGCTTGGTCACTTCAACCTCGCCGCTCAATAAAATGAAAAGACTATTCCCGGTTTCACCTTCTTTCATGATTTGCTGGCCCGCCGGAAAATTCTGCACCTTTACGAGTGCGGCCACCTTTGCAATTTTATCCTCCGGTATTCCCGCAAAAATCGCCGTCCGGCTGAGATCGATGTCGAGTGTGGAAGGTTTCATCCGATAACGATCACGTCTTCTTTTTCCTGAACAACATAATCAATCGGGGGATTTAAGTTCAGGCGTAATCCCCCTTTTTCCCTCAGGTCAAGACCGGCAGCCTTAAATTTTTGCTGTATAAAAGTATCTATCGCTGTGTAATCTGAAGAAAGTATGTCGGAAAGCTTCACGGATTCTTCCTGTGTTACGAATCCGATCACGATGCTGTTGCGCTGGCTCTTGAAGTATTCTTGAATTTCCTCGAATTTTTTCCCCACGAATTCCGCGGGTATCTGCACTCTTTTCAGGCTGGCTCCCTTTTCCGGATTCAAAAGTGTCTGAATTGTCTGCGCAATCCCGGGCGAAGAGATATCCGAGGCAAGGAGGTAGCCGACATGTTCGTCGCTGACAATCACATCGTCAACATCCGCTCGCTTCAAATGAGAGAGATTCTCCTTATCGATTATATGAGCATAAACCCTGATGTCGCGCTTCATGGATTTGATCGCGAGTGCAGCCGGAAGTGTTTTATCATCACGGGGTACTGAAGTAAGCGACATATCCGGAAGGATTATTACGGCACGAGCTTCCTTTAAGTTGGCACGTGCGAGGGTAGGCTCCTTAGTAAAGTCGCCGCTAACGTACTTTAAATTTAAATTCTCGTAACCCGAGAGAACTTCTTCCATTCTTGCCGGCGGCATTTCATTTACGAAAACGACACCCTCCTTTCGCCGGGCCGATCCCGTTTGAGATTGCTCCGACGAAATTTTATTCATTGTTTCCAAAAGGCTGTCCAGCCTCTGATTCCAGCCGCAAATGATCGTGTGACTTTTCAACTTAATCTGCTGCAAACCCTGACTCTCCCTTATTCTTTGTGCCACGAAGATCGACGAAATCGTAGCCGTTAATAATGAAATGACGGAGATTCCCGACAGCATAACGAACATCCCTACAACCCGCCCGAGCGCCGTCGTAGGGACGACATCGCCATAGCCGACTGTAGTCATCGTTACAACCGTCCACCACACTGCATCCCATAGAGAGTGAATGTTTCCTTGATGCCATTCGGCAAAATAGATTAAGATGGATCCCACCGTCACCAGGCCGACAAGCGCAGCCGCAAGTGGGAACAAATTCACATTTATTCCGCGACTTTGAGTTTTCCAAAAACGCTTCATTAAAATTTAGTTCTCGATACAACGCTTTTCTCGTTGCCTGCGTTATCGCAGACGACCACCTCGACTTTTTTCCTGCCTCTCAACTCGGCGGCATTGACCTGGCAAATCGCGGCATGTTTGTCAACATCATACTCGCACAAAAACTTTTCATCGCCGACCTTCAACAAAATATTATCTGTGTTGATCCCGGAAAGGAGGTCGGACACTTTGAAATATACAAAAACCCTATTAAAGTCTTTTTTGCCAACGGATCTATAAAACGGATTTTGTCTTGAAAACCTGATTTTTCCGACGAATGGAGGTGTTTTATCACGCAAAAGGGCAAATTCTCCCGTCCGGTAACCGATCTTCGCAGTCACGAAATTTCCATCGTTCGTACATTCAATATAGCTCCATCGCCTCTTCAGTTTTCTGAAGAGTCTTAATGAAGGATCGGTTATTTTCCATGTAAGCTCAACTTTTTTCCGCAGCGCTTCATTTCCCGACTCGATCTTAAAGCTGGTCGGTGAAAGAAGTCTGGCATCGACGTCAACATTTCTAACGAAACTGTTTTCTGGAAATCGCAACGTCAGCGAAGGTGATAAGTTTAAAACTTTCTCTTTGAATGTTGTAAGTGCCGGGTCAGCGTCCGAAGCAGATGATTTGTTTGAAGAGCGAGGAATATCAAGGATAAATTTGCCATTGACCGAGGCGTGGTTGCCGTCCTCGTCTTGGATCGATATTTCGTAAGAATGAACCCCGTTGGAGATGTTTTCACCTATCAGTCCGCTTAGCGATGTGTCTGGCGTGAAAACAGAAAACGGGATAGCGCGATTCACGCAAAGGATATAATAGGTTTTTAATCTCCTTGAGAGATTAAGATCTACAAGTGAAGCGACATCCAGATAATCGTCGGCGTCAAAATGTGTCAGATTTAAATCGATAATGTCTTTGCCATCGATTTGCAGCAGAATATATTTCGGAGGGCGTTTGAACTTTCCGGTGCCGTAAGAATCCGCTCCGTGTAAAATAAAATAAAACGGCTCGGTCATACGAAATGTTTGTTTTGCCACATAAGATTTTCCGGACTTTACAACCTTGCTGATTTTTGCTTCCCCCGATAGAAATCCCCGGACCGCGACATTAAAGATCCTGGGGGTTCTGTAATCGGGAACATCCAGTGTGCCGAATAAAAGCGGATCTATGAAAGAAAAATCCTTGTCTCGGATTTCGAAATGAAGATGCGGGCCTCCGACCCCCGTCGCTCCAGTGTACGCAATCACCTCACCCTGGCTAACCTTGATCTCGTCCGGGATAAACTTCAGATCAACTCCGTATTTGTTTTCTTGCTCTTGGGCGGCTGCGACCTTGCGTCCGATTTCTTCCGAGAATGCCGAGAGATGTCCATACAAAGTAAAAGTTGAATCCCCATGCTTTAATATCACCATCTTTCCATACCCAAATGGTGAGACCGAGATACGATATACGTATCCGGATTTTGCCGCGAAGACCGGATAGCCGATTTTCCCGTTTGTGGAAATGTCCATGCCACCATGAAAATGGGAGGAGCGATAATCGGCAAACCCGGAATTTATTTTATGTGAAGCATCGGTAGGAAAAAGATAACTGTCAGAAGGCGCAGGCTTCGAATTACCGGTGTGCATTTTCCCGAAGCAGATACCGAGAAAAAATAAAAGTAAAGTTGATAATCTAAATAACGATCTCATTTAGCAGAGCCTTCCAACGAAGTACCGCTCGTTGGGCCGCCTCTTGCTGCCGTTGAATCCGGTGACGAACCGCTATTATTATCACCTTGAGCCGAATCTGACACCAACGAAACACCCGGTTCTCCCATCATCTCGTTGAATGCCTGTTCACGGGAAATTATTTCAGTCGCAAGCTCAAAATAAGCTTGCGCCCCCTTTGAATTTATATTGTATAGAAGCACGGGTCTTCCGTAGAACGCCGCCTCCGCAAGGGTCGAATTTTTAGGAATTACTATTTTAAATAGAAATTTCGAATACCGTGCGCGGAGCTCTCTGCCGGTGATCTCAGAAATTTTTGTGTTAGGTTCGAACATCGTAAGAATAATTCCTTCGATATAGATTTTCGGATTGGCGACTTCACGGATCCACTTCATGTACTTCATGAGTCTCATAACCGCGTCGAGAGAAAAATGGCTCGCACGCATGGGGACTATAACAGAATTGGAAGCACATAGCGCATTTGTCGTGATGCCGCGGAGAGTTGGCGGACAATCTATTATTACATAATCATACTTCTTCTCAATGTCGCGCAGCGCAATTCTCATTATCGTTCTATTCTCGCTCAGGCGAAGAAGACGCTCCTCCATTTGAACTGTTGAAATGTTCGATGGAACAAAATCGAGATAAGTCAATTCGGTTTTATAAATGACTCTATTAAGGGAGTGCGTATAATTAAAAACATCGTATAGACCGCTTTTGACCTGGTCCGCCGTATATCCAAGAGAAATTCCGCTCGCCCCGAGGGTATCGGCATCAATAAGAAGAGTTTTCTTTTCAGCTGCTGCTAAACTCGCCGCAAGATTAACCGCGGTTGTAGTCTTGCCCTCTCCCCCCTTTGGGATTGCAATAGAAATTACACGCATCGTTACACAATCTCGACATCCAGTGAAACATAACTAACTAGCTCGGCGTGCAGTTTGTCACCCGGCATGAGACGGGCAACACCCTCTGGCGTCCCGGTGAAAATCAGATCCCCCCGTTCAAGCGTAAATAATCCAGATATAAAAGTAATGACCTCTTCAATTTTGAAAATTGTGTTTCTGTAGTTTCCCTGTTGTCGAAGCTTGCCGTTTACCGAAAGTATCAGTTCCAGAGAGTTGAAATCCACGCTTTCGACTGAAATAGCATTTGAAATCGGCGCCGAGCCGTCAAAACCTTTAGAGATAAGCCACGGGTTCCCTTTGTCTCTCAATGTCGTCTGCACATCGCGAAGAGTCAGGTCGAGTCCGATCCCCATGGCAGATATAAAAGACCTCGCGTTTTCCTTTGGAATGTTATTTCCTTTCTTTCCGATGACGAAGAAAATTTCGGTTTCGTGATGAAAGTCATTCGTAATCGCAGGAATCTTTATCTTCGCTCCGTCATGAACGATTGCGCTCGACGGTTTCATGAAGACAATAGGCTTTTCGGGCACATCCGATTTCATTTCGGCGGCATGCTTAGCATAATTTTTGCCGAGGCAAAAAATCTTCGGAACGATTATATCTTCACCGGTTTTGGAAATGTGAACAGTCTCCATACACGAATATAAAAGCGGATGGAGTTTTATTCAAGAATGGTCTGAACAAAGGGCGAATATAGACAATTGCGGCCAGATATCATGGAAAAACACCATTGTGCATCAGAATTCCTGCGGAAAGTAACCTGGAATAAATCTAATTATTCAACCGCTAAATCTTTTTTATAACACCTTCTTCTCTTATGCTGCCGCCTATCAAAAAATTTCCACTGTGCCTGTACTCTCGAGTTCTCTTCAAGTTCACGGTTGGTCTCCACCTTTTCTATCCCGCTTCTCACGAAGATTTTATTTACTTCGTTAATCAAAATCGCGTTGACCCCCTTATTCTGCATGTCCGGCCGCACAGCGGTCAGATAGAGGTCAGCATACTTGTTATTCTTCATCGCTCTTAATACCGGAATGAATCCGAATGGCAGAAGTCTTCCTTTATTTTTTTGAAGGGCACGCGACAAAGATGGCATGGTAATTCCGAAGGCGACAACCTTATCTTTACAGTCAAGAACAACCGGGACATACTCCGGGATGATGTAACCGAAATATTGTTTTACATACATGTCGATTTGTTTATCGGACAATTCGACGAAGCCATATAAATCTTTATACGCTTCGTTGAGCACTAAAAACACTTCCCGAGCATATGGAAGCATCTCTTTTGCCTTTTTGACTTTTAATATTTTTAAATTGTTTCTTTTCATCGCGACTTCGGCGATCCTTCTTATCTTTTCGTTAATCTCTGAATGCATCGTCACCTGATATTCGATCCAGTCCGCGTCTTTCGCATAGCCGGCATTCTCGATATGTTCAGGATAGTAAGGATAATTGTAAAGAGCACCGAGCGTACTCACTTCGTCGAAGCCTTCAATGAGAGCGCCTTCGCCGTCCATGTCCGTGAATCCTAATGGTCCATGGATGGAAGACATTCCATTTTCAATTGCCCATTTCTCAGCGGCATTTAGAAGGGAAGCGGACACCTCTTTGTCATCAACGAAATCAAACCATCCGAATCGTGCCGCCTTTGCGCCCCATCTTTCATTGTATTTCTTATTGATTATGGCTGCAATCCGTCCGACTATCTTGCCATCTTTAAACGCCAGCCAATATTTCACATCACAGAAATCAAACGCCGGATTTTTATCTTTCCTCAACGATTTCATTTCATCGCCGCGAAGCGGCGGCACCCAATATTTATTGTCATCATATAAGGAATATTGAAACGATACAAATTCCCTCAGATCCCGTCGTGTGTTTACTTCTTTAATTTGCACCTCTACAGTCATCCTTTCTTCCCAGCCACGGAAAACGTTAATTGAAGTATAAAGTTAACTGAAATTCTTGTAAAAATCGTTTGATGAAAAAGAAAAGATGTAAAGACTCCTGGACTTAGACTTATTTCAAAGACAAGGAAAGCCAATCAAACGATTTCTGATCGCGGATAAAATGGGGGAAGTGCAGGTTCTTGTTGTGATTCTTTTTCGGTTTTTTTGACACCTAACCGCCTCAAACATCACTACCGCCGAACTATGCTGACGTGAAGAAACTCATGCTGGTAAAATAATTCTTCAACCCTGTCAAGGTTGAAAGACTCTTAACCTTGACAAGGTTAAGTCAATTTCAGATACTGCGATGTCTGCCATGGAACACTTCTTAAAACCCTAGAACTTCATTGACCAGAATGAGGCGAACGTTACGCTTAAGATGTGCAACTTCATTTTCCAGTATCAATATTTTGCCGATGGTGCCTGCACCATCGCGCCCTAAACTTGTTTTACCGAGATCTTCAACTTTAGGCACACAATAATCGCGGACGCGGCGAATGGCATCTTCCAGTGTCGGGACAATCTTTTGGGTTCCTGCAATCCAAATAACATGCTCACAAGACAGATACGGAGATAGCTGACTGCCGGATTGACTTGCCACCACCATCTCACCAGTTTCTGCGATTGCGCTGACACTCCCGAGACAATAGTCTGCAAGTGCACTCTGTCTTCGAAGCAGGGATCGCTTGGCGGGGTCATTCTCTTTTATGATTTCGGCTCTCAGGTTTCGCCAGTTGTGTTTGCTTGAATTAATCTCTTCTTCGAAGCCTATCTCCCGTAAACTGACTGAGGCTGCTGTCATCACCGAAACGCCCTCGGGGATTAGAGCCAACAAACGTGACAGAGCCGCTTTTTTTGTTTCGACAAGTTCCACTTCAATTCCACGCGCTGCAACTGCCTCCATTGTACTTTTCACATGCTCCGGCGCAGCTAATATGGTGTATTCCAATAATTCTTCTTCTTGCATTTCTTTTCCTCTTAAATAGTTATTTTTTCGGCATCGAGTTTCGTCTGCCATTCCCGCATTCCGTCCTCAGCGCTTAGGATCATCGCAATAAGAGACACGCCGTAATACATAAACTCGTGCAAAACCGTTTTCCCGACAAAAATTTTCTTGTCGGAAGCTCCAAGTGCCGTATATAGCGGATTTAATTTTCCTTCAGGTGCCGCGGCCCGAAAGAGCGAAGGAAATTCGTTCTGAAGATTCAGTATCGTTCCCGAGTCGCCTCCCGCAACGGCTTCGATCAGTTTCTCATCGAACTTCTCCCCAGGTTCGAACCTGTCTTCGCCATAGTATCCGTAACGAATCAGATCGAGCCTGTGAACCGGCGAACCAGTCCCGATAACTGCGACAGTACCATCAATTTCGTCCACTGCGGACTTAATCGCAGAACCAAATTTGAAATGATCATGCGGGTTTGCGCTCGTGATCGAAACGGGAACAACCTTCACATCACGCTCCGGAAACATAAAGTATAATGGCAGCCATGCTCCATGATCTAATCCCCACGATTGTGATTCTGCCACATCGATTCCCGCACCTTTCGAGCGCTTTATTATCTCGGAAACTAATTTTAGGTTGTTCTTTACTTCGTAGGAGAACTTATACAACTCTTCGGGAAAACCCATATAATCCTGGATGCAGGGAATGTTCTCTCTCGACTCGACTTCAAATTTTTCATGCGAGAAATAATGCGGCGAGGAAATAACCAACGTATCCACCCTCTGCTCTTTTAACGCTCTACCGAGACTTTTGTAAACATCGTGGATTTTCGTTCTCTCAACGAGTGAAGTGGGCGCTCCGTGAGAAATGTAAGATGTCAAAACTATTTTACCCATGGCTTTCCAGAAATCCTTTCAGTTCATTTTTTGCGTTCGAGATAAGCCATCGACCGCCATGACCCGCCAGCAGGTATTCGAAGTCATAATCGAGAAGCCGGTGGACGTTCTTGATCTGTAGTTTGTAATTGTAAGTCCAGTAAAAGTTTTCGGCCACGGGTTTCCCCCGGTCCGCCGTAACATGGTCACCGGTGAATATCACACGTCCTTCAGGATAATATAAACTGGATGAACCGGGCGAATGACCGGGGGTATGAATTATCGTCGAACCTCCAATTTCGTATAGGTCATGAAAAGTTATATCCGGATGCTTGACTGCATACTCTTCAGACTCATGGATGATCAACCTTGTTCCAAATTTTTCTCTGAACATTTCCACATCGGCAACATCGTCTCTGTGTGTCAGAAAAAATAAACTCAGGTGGACCGCTCTGCTCGATGAACGAGATATTATTCTCGCCATATTCCGGCACATCGACCATGAAATCGCGGCGCCTTCCTTTTATCAGATAAGAGATCCCTCCGAAGCTGTCCGGGTTCGGCGGGAACGCGAAGATATTCGAGAGAATTTCCTTTGGCGGAAGCGGGTGCGCCGCAACTTTAATGGATGCCATAAGTAAAGTACATGATCATCAGCGCCGCGCCGGCAAGTGAAATATTCTTCATGAACATCGCCTGCTGTACGCCTTTCATTCCTGCATCCTGCACCTTCCAGAATGCGTGCATCATAAATGCTGTGGGCACGAGAAAGAGGAAAATCAGGAGCGCCCCATAAAACATTTCGAAATTGAATATTACCATGATACCTCCAACCAGTATCATAATTCCCGTTAGAACTGTCATAAACTCGGCAGCGGGAACTCCCATGCTTTTCGCATATCCTCCCATCATCTTTGCTTTTGTAATGTGTGTAACTCCACTACTTACAAATATTGCAGCGAATAAAATTCTACCGATTACATAAATAATTTCCATAATTGCCTCTCGTTTCTTAGTGTTTAATGTGTGTTTTCGTAAAGTTCGGCACGAATTGCTCGAGTAATTTCATGTTTGCCTTCATATAAAAATGGAGACCTTCTTTTCGAACCTCGATCAATCCGGCGTTTTCCAGAATCCGGTAATGATGAGACATCGCCGGCTTTGACAGCTTGAATTTATCGTCAAAGTCCGCACACGAAAGTTCGCCTTTCTCAATAAGCAATCTCAGTATGCCGTATCTGTTCGAATCTCCAAGCGCCTTGAAAACTTTCACAGCCTGCTTGTCAAAGTGTTTATCCATTTAATTTTCCGGAATTGTCATATGTAATAACACACGTCGCACTTCAGTAGTTCCAAAATTTTAAAACTACTTAAATAACAAAATGGCAACGGGTTTAATGTCTTTGAATGAGACCTGATAACTTATGCTATTGAATTAGTGGGAGGTTAGAAGAATGCCCTTACTTCCGCGGTCATGGTGTGTATCGGTGCCCCTCCCGCCAGGCTTCGTCCGCTGTAGTTTGCAGTCGCCTGGATGAAAGAATTTATCCTGTAATCAAATCCGAGCTGCACTATATAAGTTTGCCCGGGTAAGAAACCTTGTGTGAGTTCGAAAGGCATATATACATTTGGCTGCTGATTCTCGATGACAACTTCATCGCGTTCGAATTGAGTGGTCAGTCGTCCTTTCGAAAGAATCGAATACGCGATTTTTAAAATTTCCGTGTTCATTGAGTTTGTGAGGCCGGCGCGAAAGGCATCGACCGCCTTCGACATCTCGATCCTGAAAGAAGACTCAACGTTTACGTCCGGCTTGTAAGAAAGTTCAGATCCAATGCTGCTTGAGCCTATCGTATGAGCACGCTCCGAATATGTCGTAGAAACATTATCATCGTTGAGAGAAAGGTCGAGTTCTTCGTAGAAGGTGTTGGTGAGTTTGGTACGGAGCCTGATGCTTTGCTCGCGCTTGTATCCTCGTTCTGTCGAGATGGAATATTGGTCCAAAGACTTACTTTGCAGAAATCTCAATCTCAATGAGAAATCGCGGTTGTTTTGAAGGACATAGAAGTCCTGCTGGAAAAGCTGTGAGCCGCTGAGTGTGAGACTGTCGTTCAGGAATTTTGAAAGATGAAGAAGATAAATATCGCTTACATTCGTAGTCTGGTTGTTCTCCGCGACCTGCCAAAGCGTCACGGACGACAGAGCTCGCAGAACGGTGTTCGTTACACTCCCGTCATTTTTCAAAAACTTTTCCGGGGTCAACCCGACTCTGAAATTCGTCGTAAGATCTACGACAGGATAAAGAGTCGTCGTCGGCCTCGTGAGCAAAGTATAATCCCCGTTGAAGTTCACCTGCTCGAAATCGGCAGGGTTGGTAATATCCACCTGACCGTTCTTGTTTCCATCGATCCAAATATATTGGCCCTGTCCTGGAAGGACTTTCCAGAAAATTTGTTCGAGCCGGGCAGCACGTTCTGTCGTGACCTGATAAAATAAATTCGTCTCGACTCCGCGGTCAAGGGGCGCATAGTCGGTTTCCCACTTTGACAAAAAGGATTCATTATCTGAGTTTCCTAAATTTCTGAAACTTTCCGTATAAGTCTTTTTCCTGTAAGTAAGTGTCAGGTTGGAAGAAAAATTGTTAGCCGCATTGAGTTTCATTGTAAAATCGTTTGTCAAAGATCTCGACGAAGGGAGAAGCTCTCCATTAATTATTCCACTTTCATTTCGCAAGTACATGTCGGTCGAAAGATCGACGCCAAAAATTTGGGCGACGGAGAGATTCGGCCCGTATTCGACATATCGGTACGAATTTGCCCAAAGGGAATCAGTGCCCGTGGTAGCAAGCCTGCGGTCTTCGGTTGCTATTCGGAAACCCGGAGTGAATTTTCCCACTTTGATTTGAGCAAGTCCCGTTTGAGTGAACCAGGTTCCGGCATTTGAGAACGCATTGTCTTTACTATCAACCAGCGTGGCGTGATAGTCTATCGATGGAATCCAGCTCGAATCCGCTCCCAGGGTCACGAACCCCCCATACCTTCCGGAACTGAAATCCGTTCCCCGCGTGATCCTCCCGATGTCTCCGCCGAAAGTAAAATGCGTTTGCTTGATCGATGGAGAGAAATCTATATGGGCCTGATTCAGCAATTCGTCTTCCGCAATCAGGGTATCTATCCCCCACTCACGATTGAACTCAACATCATTTGTGCGGTCCATGGAATTAAAATCTGCGTTCTCATATCTCGTCATCTCGTTGAAAGTCAACGCCCCTATGTCGGAGTCCCCGAGCCGAAGATGGCGCGGCGCGTAATCCAATCCGAACTTCATACCATAACCGTCGGTGGTAACCCCCGGCAGTGACGACAGTCTGTTCGCGTCGAAACTGCTCGCCGCATACTCAAGATCGATCGCCCCCTCTTTGTCGAAATGATATTTGGTGTTAATATCGGCGAGCTGCTGCGATTGTGGCATGGGTAGTACCACGATCGGCGCGTAATCTCCCTGTCCAACTCCGGCAAAATTGAACTGTCCGAACCCGACAGATTGGTAATCTCCTTTTCCCTGCCCGACTTCGGAAAATCCGACGCTGTAGACCGCACTTGTTAAATTAGCCGTATCCGTCGGGAGTACGAACCTATAAATGTAATATGGTTTCCCTGAGACGATTATCGAATCGAGACGATACTGTCCCTTCCCATTTCCCGTAATAGAATCGCGTCCAACGTAAGTGACGCCGCTTGTTGAGGCTGCGAGCCTGTTCTTCCCGGCATTGCTCAGAAGTGTCTTGTCGGAATCGGTGAGAGTTACCCCAAACGCACTATTGGGATCGTCGCCTTCCTGGTAATAAGAGACTCCGACTTCCACTTTATTATCGGCAACCGTGGTTTGAGCACTGCCGCCGAAGAATGTCCGTTGGAACTGGCCGTCGGAGTATTCAAAGTCGACAAATATTCTGCTGAGATTTGTTATCAAATGTTTCGCAGTAAAGGTGATTTGCGCGTTTGAGTAATCGATTACATAATCGTTGGTTTCGCCGCGAACCATCTGAACCCCGTCGAGGTAAACTTTTTCAGTCCCGGCAATCACTATAATATCCGGACTTCCGTCCGTCCCGACCAATTGATACGGACCTTCACTTCCATCAATCGGCGCTATTTGCTGCGTCAGAAATTTGCCCGTGCTTACCGCGCCGCTCAGCATCATGGAAGTTTGTCCGTAATTCACGTTTCCCATTGCTCCTTGAAGTTTTCTGTTCACCACTCCGAACTCGGTACCCTGTTCGGACATTTCGAAGTCTCCGAGGGTACCAGCAATATGCGGCGATTTTATCGTCACGAAAACTTTGTCGAATTCCTGGAGGGTCTTCGTATTTCCTTCAGGTTGAATCGGACTCGACTCGTCGGTCAAAGCAGCGGTCACATCAACATCGTTCGTGAGCTTTCCGGCAAGCTGCATGCGAAACCCGGAATTGAGAGTCAGATCTTGATTAGAGCCGATCGTAAATCCACGGACTATGCTTCCGCTCTTTTGCATGTTGTTTCCAAAAAGTTCTGACGGTGTGAGAGGGGCGCTTTGCTCGATGATCGTAACGCTTTTTTTCGATGCGGTATCATACTTTACGATTGCAATGTTATGTTCGTATTCGACGGGAATAGTGAGGGGAAAATTCCGGTATGTGATTTTAACTAAATAGACCGAATCCTTTTTATGCAAAAAGGAATCTCTTCGAAACCGAATTGTCCCTGCCGTGTAATTTATAATGTAGTCTGTGTTCCTCGCTAATACCGTGGAATCACAGACTACATATTCGGAATTCTGAAGTATAAATTTTTGTGGAAGCTGTAGCAGCGTGTCGGGAGAGACAATCCTGACGACGACAGAATTTGAGGTCTCCTGAGCGTAAGATTTACCGGGCGCAACAACTTGACATATCGCTGCTAAGCAAATAAAAAAAGAGAGTCCGAACTTGGCATTAGACATCGTGTCAATTGCGCAGCAGCCACCTCAACTATTTTGCAGCCGGGGTGCTCTTAACGATCTTTGCGAACGAATCTGCTTTCAGCCCTGCACCTCCGATAAGTCCGCCGTCCACATCGGGCTGGGACAACAGCTGTTCCGCGTTGTCGGGCTTCATGCTTCCGCCATACTGGATTGTCAAGTCCTTCGCTGCATCGCCGCCGAACATTTTTGCAACGACAGACCTGATGAAGGCATGAGTGTCCTGAGCTTGCTGCGGAGTTGCATTGCGTCCCGTCCCAATTGCCCAAACCGGTTCGTAAGCAACCACGACCTCCTTTAACGATGTTAGACCATCCAGTGCAGCCTTCACTTGCCGTTCCAAAACTTTTTCGGTAACGTTGCCGTCGCGTTCGCTGAGCGTCTCACCGACACAAAGGATAACCTTTAGTCCTTCGCTCAGAGCCTTTTTAACTTTCTTCGCAACGATCTCGTCAGTCTCACCGAAGTACTGCCTCCGTTCGGAATGGCCGATAATGACATAAGGAATTCCCAGCGACTTTATCATCCGGGCGGAAACCTCACCGGTGTATGCGCCGTCATTTTCGTAATGAAGATTTTGCGCGCCAACCTTAAACGGAGTCCCTTGCGAAGCTTTCACTGCGGTCTGGAGTGCTGTGAATGGCGGGCAGATCACGACCTCTGCCGGGCCGTTATACCCGTGCAATTCTTTCTGAAGTGCCGTAAAAAATTCAGATGTTTCATTGATATCTTTGTTCATTTTCCAATTTGCTGCGATAACTTTCTTTCTCATATTTCCTCGTTAGTCAATTTTAAATGATTGTTCAAGTTAAATGATTTTTGGTTGAAGAGTAATAGATAATGTAAAACGCATCAGCGAAGTGTCGTTCCCGAATGCTCCCATTGAAAATCATACCAAGCTGTTGCCGAGATCCCGCTAAAAGGATGCGGGAGCGACATGAAAAACCGTGTTAATTTTTTAACTTCTCAAGTTTTTGTTTGAGGAGGTCGTTCAAAATTTTAGGATTCGCCTTGCCTCGCGTTTTCTTCATTACCTCACCGACAAAGAAACCGAACACCTTATCTTTGCCGCCGATGTACCGCTGGACTTCTTCGGGATTCGACTGCAGGACCTCCTCCACGACTTTGTCTATTGCCCCTTCGTCGGAAACCTGTCGCAATCCTTTTTTCTCCACAATTGAATCGGGGGTTTGCCCTGAATGCAGCATTTCCTCGAAAACGTCCTTGGCGATTTTCGTCGAGATCGTTCCCTCATTTATGAGGTCGATCATACTCGCGAGGTTCTGCGGTTTGATCGAAAACTCGTTTATCTTGATATGCTCTTCGCCGACAACCCTCAGCACATCAGTCATCAGGTAGTTGCTTGCCTGCTTGTAAGCATCTTTCGATTTCTTTTTCAAGCTGGAGATAATATCTTCGTAATAATCCGCAACGGCTTTGTCCCCTGTTAGAATTTCTGCGTCATACTTCGGCAGAGAAAACTCCTGCATGTACCTGTCCCGGCGTTTGACCGGAAGTTCCGGCTGAGCGGCTTTTACCCTTTCAACCCATGGCTCGTCGATAAGAACAGGAACAAGATCCGGGTCGGGAAAATAGCGGTAATCGTTCGCTTCTTCCTTTGATCGCATCGGCTTGACGGTGTTAGTATCGGCATTGTACAGGAGCGTTTCCTGTAAAATTGTCCCGCTGTGTTCTAAGATCGCATACTGTCTCTCGATCTCCACATCGAGCGCACGTTCGACGTTGCGAAAGGAATTCATGTTCTTTATTTCGACCTTCGTGCCAAGCTCCGTTACGCCGCGAAGTCTCAATGAAACGTTCGCATCGCATCGCAAAGATCCCTCTTCCATGTTGCCGTCGCAAATCCCGAGGTAAGTCACGATCTGCCTTATCTGCTGGAGATAAAGGTATGATTCTTCAGCGGATCGCAGGTCCGGCCTCGTGACAATCTCGAGAAGCGGCGTGCCACACCTGTTCAAGTCGACGAGTGTATCGGTATCCTGGTCATGGATCAGCTTGCCCGCGTCCTCTTCCATGTGAATTCTCAATAGACCGATTTTCTTCTTTGATCCGTCGCCTTTCTCGATCTCCACAAAACCATCGATGCAGATCGGCTCTTCGAATTGCGAGATCTGGTATCCTTTCGGAAGGTCGGGATAAAAATAATTTTTACGCGCGAATATGGAGTACGGCGCGATGCGGCAATTGGTGGCAAGTCCCATCTTTATTGCGAACTCGACAAGCTTCTTATTCAGAACAGGAAGCACGCCCGGCATTCCGAGGCACACCGGACAGACGTTCGAGTTCGGCGGATTGCCGAATTTCGTAGAGCACCCGCAAAACGTCTTCGTCTCCGTAAGCATCTGCGCGTGAACTTCAAGACCGATTACTACTTCGTATTTATTCCAATCCACTTTTCTTCTAAAGTTGAGTTATCAATATTGGGTTCTAAATTCAAAATCCGGAATTGAGAATTTACCTTCAGTTTTTTAATGCCGCCACAACTTTTTCTGCGGCATCTTTCAATCCGGAAGCAACTGCGAAATTGAGACCGGAATTCTTCAATAGTTCCGCCCCTTCCTTCGCATTCGTTCCTTCGAGCCGGACTACAACCGGAAGAGTAACCGAAGTTCTCTCGGCAGCTTCGATTACGCCCTGGGCTACGCGGTCACATCGGACAATCCCTCCGAAAATATTTATCAAGATCGCTTTGACATTCGGATCAGAGAGAATAATTCTAAAGCCGTTTGAAACGGTTTCGACATTCGCCCCGCCGCCGACATCGAGGAAATTTGCGGGCTCACCGCCGGTGAGCTTGATAATGTCCATCGTTGCCATTGCGAGTCCCGCCCCGTTCACCATGCAGCCGACGTTGCCGTCGAGCTTAATGTAATTCAAATGGGACTTCGACGCTTCGACTTCCAGCGGCGACTCCTCATCCAGGTCTCTCAATTCGAGGATTTCCGGATGACGATAAAGAGAATTGTCGTCAAAGTTCATCTTTGCATCGAGAGCCATCACGAAACCTTCTTTGGTCAGGACAAGCGGGTTAATTTCCGCAAGACTCGCGTCCGTTGCTTCATAGGCTTTATACAACGCGGTAAGAAATTTCACGCCGTTCTTGTGAGCTTCGCCTTCCAGTCCGAGGCTGAATGCAAGTTTCTTCGCCTGAAACGGCATCAGGCCGAGTCCGGGATCAATAGTCTCCTTCAATATTTTCTCGGGAGATTCCGCAGCAACTTTTTCGATTTCAACACCGCCTTCGGTCGAGACCATGAAAACATTTTCCGATGTCGACCTGTCGAGAACTATTCCCGCGTAGAGTTCTTTCGCGATGTTGATTCCCTGTTCGATCAAGAGACGCTTGACAACTTTCCCTTCTGGGCCGGTCTGATGAGTAATCAGTTTCATCCCAAGTATCTGCGAGGCAAGCGTTCTAACTTCATCGATGCTTTTTGCGATCTTGACGCCGCCGCCTTTGCCGCGTCCGCCGGCATGAATCTGCGCTTTAACAACCCAGACCGCTCCCCCAATTTCAACCGCTCCCCTGATTGCTTCGTCGACGTTGAATGCGACTTTCCCCTTCGGGATTGCGACATTAAATTTTTTTAGTATCTCTTTTGATTGGTATTCGTGAATTTTCATTTTAAGAACCCAAATTGTGTCTTAAGTAATATATTAAACGCTGGTTTGTAACTCAAGAAACCGCAGCTAACCCGGGTTTTACGTCGCCCTTTCGCGGTTTTTATCCGCCCAGTAAGCCCACGCAATTATCAGCCACTGGGACAAACCGACGATGCCGAGAGCGGTTACCGATGGGGGCGGTGGACTAATTAGATTCATTATATATGCAAACACCAAGAATATGATCAGGCTCCAAAGTGCAATATTTCCCCATAGATTTTTCGCCCTCGTGGACCTAACATAAAGTAAAATTCCGAAGACAAATATTATCCCCTCTACGATGATCGTCCATGCCGTTGAGTTCCACAAACCCAGACCGACTTTTATTTCACTTCCCGGGATCAGCGGCAGGTCGGGAACGTGAACTATCAAGTCCAGAACCCAATGACTGAAAACGAGAGCACCGAGGACTACCGATACTCTGAGATTCTTTTTTATGAAATAATAAACGATCGCAAACACGAGAGACCAAAATATCGCCGCGACCAAACTATGTGAATACGGATAAGACGTAAAATGCAAAGTCAAAAATCTTCGCGGCAGAGGATCTATCGCCACTCGTTCCAATCCGACAAGTATAAAGACAGGCCAGAGTACATCTAGAAATTGGGCCGCTAAAAAAAGGGTTCCGAGCGAAGGCTTATCATCAATTTTCTTCCCCGCAAATGCTACTCCATAATGTCCTATAAACACAGCGGATCTCCTCTTCTAGATTTCTTGAGTTGCACGATATCATGTTTGTTCGATTAAATAAAACATTACTGAAAAGGGCGCAAGAAAGCAAATTGTCCCCGCATTTGGTAATGGCTCAATTTGGTCAAGAGTGGCTCAGTTTGAGCTTTCTTGTCCGTTTTCCCTTCCTCTCTTTTCTCTCTCAATATTTACAAACAAACTAAAGAAAGAAGAATAAGATGAAAAAGACAGAACAACTTTCACCAGCACAAGAAACAATGCATAACCACGAGATGCGTATGAATACGAAGGCGATACAAGTTACCGAACTATTGAAGGGAATGACCGTAAGCGACGCTCATGATGTGTTAACACGATTGCAGCAAACGCTGAATTACACTATGGCTGCGACTTCAATATCCCGCAAAAATATTTCTGATTGTGTAAGGCGTCTTCGCAGAGGCGTTGTTTAGTTACCATAACCATTTTATAGGCTTCGTCTATAAAATAGTGTTCGGATTTGGATGCGGCATCGCTGTCTTTCTCTTTGAGAGAGGCAGCTAATTGTGTGACAATGGCGGCGTAAATATTATCAAGTAGAAATGCTTGTGACGCCGGAATATTATAATCGTCCGGCGTCCATTCCTTTGTAGTAAGTGTCATGGAGTGATCCTTCTTTGATTATTGAAAACGATTATCGAAATCAATCGCGAGGATTTACTCGAAAATATGTTAGGCTTTTAATCGGAATCCCGTCTTTTTCATAATGGCCACAAGACCACCATTCGGGTCTTTCCATCATTACAACCCAAAGGAACAAACCAAAACAAAGGCCCGCTTGTGTCTCATCACCCAAACATGCTTTTGAATAAATTGGCTTATAAACGGTTCCAGTCCAATCCGATCCTGGAATCCAGCCCGAAGTATGAACTTCGTCCTTATTTATACGACTGTTTAACTCGTCAACAATTGCCTGATATTCCGAATCGGTTAGACGACTTCTCCAAATTCGGAAGTCTTTTTCGTGCGGTATGAACTCAATTCGTTTACCTTCCTCAACGGAGTATAGCATAATATTTCCTCCTGATAATGTCTTAATTTCACGACTACCAATAACCCTATATTGGTACGACAATTACTTTTAATTATAATATATGGTTCCGTATATTTCAATCGATGGGCAAAGAAGCGATCACTAAGAAGATTAAAGGGGAATTCCTAAGAATCGAAAAAGAGGGAAGCGGATATAGATTAAACTTCATTGATGAAAAAGGAAACGTAGCATCGTATCAACTATCGGTAGATTACCCCTCTCAATATGGAAAGATAGCTGAAACAAAATTCAGAGCACTGATGCTTGAACCATTAAACAAGAAGGACGTAAACCAAGTATTTGCAAGAAGAGTCCAGTTATTGCAGTATCAAGTTGAAGCGTTATGGCCACAGATATATATCAGCCATTGCAAAGGAGAAGGAGTCGATCAGTATTTTCAATCACCAGCCACGCAACCTAAACAACAAACAAAAACCGAACGGGGATATGCGCCTAATCTGAAATATCAAGATTTTCATTATGAAAGATTTTCAGAGCTGTGGATACAAAAGAACAGTCAAAAGGTTGCCTATGATGAACTTGTAACAGAATTTCCCCGTGATATTGATCCTGATGGATTTGATGGTTTTATTGTCCAATTTCGCAAATGGAATAAACGCACCTATAAAGAGCGAAAGTAAACTTTCGGTTTTCCGAAAGTTTACTTTCGTCACCCCATTCACCGAAAGGTTGTTTTCGATTTGCCGAAAATAGCCTTTCTCGGATTTAGAAAAGAAATATGGGATACCCGAGAGCAGTGGGATACAAATAGGGGATGCACGTTTGGATGTAGCGGCATGGTATGATAGCGGAGATAGGGTAATAACTTTCTCTCGCAATGAAGAATATGAATCTGTATCTTACCTCGACAAAACTCTCTTTTATAAACTGGCAAAGCCATTAGTAGATAAGATGAAAAAAGAAAATCAGAAAAAGAAAAATCGTTTAGACTGAAGTTTTCCATTTTATGACATAAAATGAGAACAAGGATTGATTAATTGTATATCAAATGGATAAGAAGCCATCAATGGTCAATCTGACATCCCCAAGTGCTTGCATAGGAAAACTTACAATTCACAATCTCTTGCGGGACGTAACCGATGGACTCAGCACTACGAGCGCGCAGATAGATGAGATGACCGGAGTCAGTGAAATGATCCGACAAATGGAGGCGCAATGCGCCAACGGGCCCCCAAACATCAACTTAATGAATGTGACTCTAAAAGCGAATTTAGCTTTAGCCTGTCTTGAACACGGATATTCGTTTGATGAAGATGTATTACCCGCATTAAGTGGGTGTAGTACATTTGACGACATACCCTACAAAGAATCCAGATATTCATTGAACATATAATCCGAATCGTTTTTAGTAAGTATTTTATCAAGCCAGTTTTGTTCCTCGAAGCGTTTAATTGCTGATAGTTTTACCTGCTGTAAATCGACAAACCCCGATTTAGCAACCTCGCTTCCTATTGTAATAAGATGAGGAGTAAACTTAACTGTGCCCAATAAATTCTTACCCTCGGAAACTGTAATAATCGTCGATGGAATCCCGTTTTTCCCATAACCACAAAGAATTAAAAGGTCAAGATTCCGATCATCTTTTTGCAATGAAATCTTTTCGGTAGGTAAGCTATTGCCCGATATATCATCCATAATGTAACTCCAAATTGTGCTTTTAATAATACTATATAGTTCCATATAATCTAAATGACCAGTCAAAGCAAGACAACATCCCCAAAAGTTCCCAAAACGCAGAATGAAACTGAGCCACTAAGAAGCGAAGTGAGCCAACACCCCGCATTTCCTAAAAAATCTTGATTCTGAGCAAGCGGGGTCATATTTTGGGTTCTGACGGCAACTCTACGAGGATAAAATTTTAACGGTCAATTGTAATTCGAAATTTAAATTTCAGTACTTAGAATCGGACAGTAGTAAATTGGAGGCAAAATGAAAGATGACGTTAATCCCCTTGGGACAATCGTCTCATCAAGGTCAAATGTATTTGATCAGGTGAAAGGGGTCGTCCTATTTACTGCACTCATAGTAGTTGGCGCAAAAGTATATATCCCTCATGAACCCGTGCCGTTCACATTGCAAACGCTCTTTGTGGTCTTAGCCGGCGCTTTTCTCGGATGGCGGAACGGTACTATAAGCGTTCTGTCATATCTTTTTCTCGGTACCGCAGGAATCCCTGTCTTTGCCGGCGCGGGCGCGGGAGTTTCCATACTTACGGGAACCACTGCAGGATACCTCTTCGGCTTTGTGCTGGCCGCCGGTACTGTAGGCCTGATTATTAAAGCCAGTGATTCACTTCTCTGGACAACCCTGTCGATGTTCATCGGGTTCGTCGTCATATTTGCGTGCGGTGCATTCTACCTGAATATCATCTTCATCCATAACTGGGGCACCTCAATGACCCAGGGGTTCCTGATTTTTTCCTACTGGGATTTGGTTAAACTCGCAGCCGCAGTCGGCATATACCGGGCTTTCATGGCCCACTCCAATAGACGCAAAGTTTCGTGATGCGTAGCTCCAAACAAATCTAACCGGAGGATTAATGTCTTCAGAACTTCTTTCTACAAAACCTATAGATTCGATACTTAAAGAGACAACCGATACCGAGCACGGCCTGAAACGGTCTTTAGGCGCTCTCAACTTAACGACTCTCGGAGTCGGTGCAATCATCGGGGCGGGAATTTTCGTGTTGACGGGAGCTGCTGCTGCAAAATACGCGGGCCCCGCAATCGTCCTGTCGTTCATCCTCGCCGGAATAGCTTGCTTGTTCGCGGGATTGTGTTATGCCGAGTTTGCTTCCCTCATCCCGATTGCAGGATCGGCTTACACCTATGGATATGCAACACTCGGTGAAATCTTCGCCTGGATAATCGGATGGGACCTCATCCTGGAATATGCTTTCGGAGCCGCGACCGTCGCCTCCGGTTGGAGCGGATACGTCTTGAGCTTCCTACAGGATTTTGGGATTTACCTCCCCCCACAATTTTCAGGCGCGCACGGCGAGATAATGGTACAGTTCAACGGTCACTGGGAGCGGCTCGCGCGCATCAGTGCCTCCCTCACCACCTTGCACATAGATCCGATGTCATTGCCACATCTCACTGCACAGTTTAACCTGCTCGCAGCAGTCGCCATTCTCCTGGTGACAACAGTTCTGGTTATCGGCATAAAAGAGTCCGCAAATTTCAATTCGGGTATCGTGATTATAAAAGTTACAATAGTCCTCATCTTCATCGCGATTGCCGGCGCCTTTGTGATCCAACATCCGGACACGACAATAAAAGTGAACTGGAAGCAATTTATCCCGACGAACACCGGTGAATTCGGCCAGTACGGCTGGTCGGGAATAGCGCGGGCGGCGAGTGTAATTTTCTTTGCATATATAGGATTTGATGCGGTATCGACCGCCGCACAGGAAGCGAAGAACCCCCAGAGAGATATGCCGATCGGTATAATGGGATCATTATTAATCTGCACGATACTTTATATTATCGTTTCCGGACTTCTGACTGCAATCGTTCCATACACAAGTTTGAATGTAGCTGATCCTGTTGCGGTCGGCATAGACGCAACCGGCGTAAGATGGGGAAGCCTTCTGGTGAAAGTGGGAGCGATATTCGGTCTCGGGTCGGTAATGCTGGTTATGCTGCTCGGACAGTCACGCGTTTTTTATTCAATGTCGAATGACGGATTGCTTCCGAAGTGGGCGAGCAAAGTTCATCCGAAATTCCGCACTCCATGGATTTCCACGATCGCGGTCGGGGTATTTGTGGCGGTCTTTGCGGCGGCACTCCCGATCGATATTCTCGGAGAACTGGTGAGCATAGGGACGCTGCTCGCCTTCGTAATTGTCAGCGCAGGCGTATGGATTTTACGAAAACGACGGCCCGACATGCCTCGCCCATTCAAGACCCCCTGGGTTCCTTTTGTGCCTATCATGGGAATTCTTGTCTCTGCACTGTTGATGTTAAGCCTCCCCCTCGCCACATGGTTCCGCTTGATCGGGTGGTTGATCGTCGGACTCGGAATTTATTTTCTGTACGGGAAAAAGCATAGTAAGGTACGCGCCGCACTTCACCATAATTAACAATTAACCTGTGGCCGCTTCATTGTCAACCTAAACCGGAAAGGGTTCAACATGAACGCAGGAAACATCGAAACAGCGGGGAGTTCCCAGTTCAAACGGGAGTTGCGACTGCTCGATTCAACCATGATCGTTATCGGTTCGATGATCGGGTCGGGTATTTTTATTGTCAGCGCTGATATTGCCAGGACGGTGGGCTCGCCGGGATATTTGCTCCTCGTCTGGCTCATTACCGGAGCGATAACAGTGATCGCAGCTTTGAGTTACGGCGAACTCGCCGGCATGATGCCGCACGTCGGCGGACAATATGCTTATCTGCGGGAAGCCTATAACCCGCTCATCGGCTTTCTGTACGGTTGGACGCTTTTCCTTGTCATTCAAACAGGCACAATCGCGGCCGTTGCCGTAGCGTTTGCCAAATTCACCGCGGTTCTCATCCCCTGGTTCGGCGAATCGAACATACTTGCCTCAATATTTGGGCTGAAAATATCAGCGGCGCAGATTCTCGCCATTGCCAGCGTCGCACTTCTCACCTACGTTAATACCCGCGGACTTCGTGAAGGAAAGACCGTACAAAATATTTTTACATTTACAAAAGTCATCGCTCTTATCGGATTGATACTCCTCGGGATAATCATCGGGAGAAACGCAATCGCAGTCTCAGCAAACTTTTCAGAGTTCTGGCGCGCAAGCTGGACGCATGTCTCAGGTGGACAGGTCGTCATGATTGAATCGCTGTCGGGTACGATGCTCACGGCGGCAATCGGTGTCGCGATGGTTGGATCGCTCTTCTCCAGCGACGCATGGAACAACATTACATTTACCGCGGGCGAAGTTGTCAACCCGAAAACGAACATTCCCCTCAGTCTCGCACTGGGAACCCTCGCAGTGACGATCCTCTACATTCTTGCGAACGTCTCTTACATTCTGATCCTTCCGATTCTCGGAAACCCTGCGGGAAATGATATTCTCAGCCGCGGGATTCAATTTGCCTCGAATGACCGGGTTGCAACGGCCGCGGCAGGAATGATATTCGGCGCACCTGCCGCAATCATAATGGCAATATTAATAATGGTCTCGACATTTGGCTGCAACAACGGGTTGATACTTGCGGGCGCGCGCGTCTATTACGCGATGGCAAAGGATAAAGTATTCTTTCAACGCGCAGGAAAATTAAACGACAAATCGGTCCCGGGCTCCGCTTTAGTGGTACAGGGAATTTGGGCAAGCCTGTTGTGCCTGTCCGGAACCTATGGCGATCTGTTGGATTACGTAATTTTCGCGGTCCTCATTTTTTATATTATGACCATAGCCGGGATTTTTATTTTGCGGAAGAAACGCCCCAATGCCGAACGCCCTTACAAAGCCTTCGGATATCCTGTTATCCCCGCGCTTTACATTTTTGCCGCAGCTGCGATTTCGGTTGACCTTTTAATTTTTAAACCGCGGTATACGTGGCCCGGAATGATAATCGTTCTCCTCGGAATCCCCGTTTATTTCATTTGGAAGAAAGTAAAGTCTTGAACTGTGATTGGAATGATTTCATGAAAACTATGATTCGAGAGATAAAGATTAGTGGGCAAATGCATCATGACCTCAGGTCGTTTACGAGACCAAAAAATAGTCGATCATTTAATCAAGTAAATCAGAGTCAAAGACAGTGATCGTAAGAAAAGAATACCCGTTAAGCGACTTAACCGGGAAGATCATTGGCTGCGCCATGGAAGTTCACCGGTTCCTTGGGAAGGGATTTCAGGAAGTTATTTACCAGCGAGCGTTGGAGATAGAAATGCGCGTACAGGGATTGGAATTTAGCAGGGAACATGAAATGGAAATTTTCTATAAGGGAGAACATGTCGGGACTCGACGTGTGGATTTTCTTGTAGAAGGTAGAGTAATGGTTGAATTAAAAGCCGTAGTTCAACTTGAAGACGTTCACCTGGCTCAGACAATTAATTATCTGGAAGCGCACGGTCTGGAAATAGGCTTGTTGATCAACTTTGGCGGTCAGAGTCTGCAATTCAAAAGAGTTATGAAACCTGCAATGAAGCGCGTTGCTCCCAACCAATCATAGTCCATCATTCAATCAGACAAATCATAGTTCAAGACAATGCCCGGCCTTAAAGTATTTCTCAGCTACCATTCTTCAGACAGAGCGCTTGCGGGAGAAATTAAACTTCAACTAAACCTTTACGGCGTGGATGTCTTCATGGCACATGAGGACATTCAACCGACAGAAGATTGGCAGACACGTATTCTTTCAGAGCTCAAAAGGACAGACGTTTTTCTTCCCCTTCTTACCGATAAATTTACGACCTCAAAGTGGACAGCCTAGGAATGCGGGATTGCAATTGCCGGAGGGACCTTCATCGTCTCGCTCAAAATATCGATCGATCCTTTCGGTTTCTTATCAAAATACCAGGCATTCAATTTTCGTGTTGAGAATGTTTCCAGATCCTGTTCAGGAATCGCGAAAGTCATACATAAAAATCGGAAATTCGAAAAGAAGTTTCTGGACGGCTTGATCACATCAGTCGGCCGGAGCGGCAGTTTCGAGGAGGCAAAAGAGCGTACTTCGCTCCTAAACGAATTCGACAGCTACAATGGCCGGCAGGTCAACGATGTCATACACACGGCAATCGACAATTCTCAGATACACAGATCATTCGGCGCCCGAAGACAGCTTGAAATTTTCCTGAAGAAGTACAAAGCCGACGAAGCGGCAGTCAGGACTTACAGGAAACTCATCTCCGAGCAATAGATTTGGAAATTTATTTATTTCACTTTGAAATGAATAACAAAATCCTTTCGAGGCATGAAGTCCGTCCGCTTCCAGACATAAATATTTTTACCCTCAATATTATAAACCTCGTCGGGATCGTAAGAGAATCCAGAAATCGCGACGGAATCTTCAACCACTAATTTGTATTCTGCATAACCGAGCGGTCGGTTCCATGCTTGGGTGGAACGCAAGATATACATCGCACTGTCGCCGCTTACTTTCTGACGGTATGCAATATGGTATAAACTTGTATCATGACTTCTCATCGTCAAAATGAAACTGAAACCACCTTGTGCTCTGTTTGAAATTTTCGGCTGGACCCCATGTGTGATGTCAAAGATATCGACAGAGTCCACAGAACTGTTTTTACCTGCCACCGGAAATGGGTAGTAGATCAATCTCTCCACTGAGCGGTCCGACGGATTGGAAAACCAATACGCGCCATCCACAACAAAATATTCCTTGCTCAGACGAAAGGTGATATCTTCTTTGAAGAAAACAACCTCTTGGCTTAACGCACACGAGCCGAGCAACAGCAAAAATATTACTACCGCACCACTCCGTTTCATTTCAACAGAATCATCGAGCCGGTTTTGTAAATCGCGTTATCGAAGACAAGCCGATAGTAATAAACTCCAGATGCCACTGTCTTCCCGCTCATATCGACACCATTCCATCTGTAAGAGGAAGTGTTTGATACCGGAACGACAAATATTTTCTGTCCGACAGAATTGTAGATGTCGATACGCCCCACTTTACTTTTTAAGTAATTAGGTGTTCTGATATAGAAGTTGGTGCTCGGGTTAAATGGGTTCGGATAATTAACGATGTACAAATCGGGATTTGATGGGAGTGGCTTTTCTTTTATCCCGAAAACGCATATGAAATGAATATCTTTTTTTATAATTGAATCCGGATATGCATCGATGGTATCGGCTGCTATCCAAGATGATGAACTACCACTCTCTCCCAAGATATTGGAATAAATGCCTCTACGTGCAAAAATCCTTGTTGAGTAAGAGCCATCCTGATTGAATGTAATCGGATAATTCAGTACGAAGTTCCCGCTCGTTATTCGATTTCCTGATATATAAACATTTTCCCTGTCATCGTGGCACAGCACCCGGTTGTATCATTCGGCACTCCGATTGTCGGTCTACTTGACAGACAAAAAAGAAAACCATTGTTTTCGGCGTTGAAATAATAACCGATCCTGCAAATTGAATAACCTGCAGGTATAGAATCACACATAGACCCAGGATAATTACCAAATGAAAGGGAGTCGATGCCGGCGTAACTGTGGTACGTGTATAGTCTGATGCAATCCCCGGTCCTATTGATATACAATGGGCTAACTAGACTATCAGAAGTTATTACTTGCAATGTGGTATCGCTGACGTATTGGAATCGTATTCGTGAACTTCCGTTTGAACATACAAGGCAAATACTGTCAAGGAATATTGGAGGCCCCGGATAAGAAAACTCCAACACCCAGTTGCCATTACTATCGAACATGAACTCACTGATGCGCGCATACGGTAGTGGAACCGGGTTGGCCAATAAAGAGCCAGTAAAGATTAATAGCATAACGAAGAATTGAACCCTTTTCACTTTAGCCTCCCTAAAATTTCATTGATCTTCCAAACACGGAAAATCCTTTCGGAAATTCCATGAAATACCTGCTCGCTGAGAAGCATCCCTTATCAACCTTGTCGGTAATTTATACGGTCAATAACGCAATTACAAATTGCGTTCATTTAGAATTTTGAGAGGTGGCAAGTCCTTTCATGAATCATTTAAGGTCACAAACATTATGAATTTTGAATCTCTTCCTTATATATTTAAAAAAAGAAATCTATAATGCATCGACTTAGGAGTATCCTCCAGAACCGGAACACGGTCGTCATCAAAATCGGCACCAGCTTGCTTGCCGAGAAAGAACGCGGCATCAACGTGGAGCGGATCAATGCAATCGCAAAAAGCGTTTCATACCTGAAGTCACTCGGCAAGAATGTTGCTATCGTCAGCTCCGGCGCAATTGGTGCGGGAGTTGCCGCAATGAAACTTTCAGAGCGCCCCAAAACAATTCCGGAAAAGCAGGCGACCGCCGCTATCGGCCAGCCTCTCCTCATGGAGGCTTACGAAAATTCGTTCCGGAAGCAGCGCCTCCCCATCGCGCAAATCCTCCTGACAAAAGAGGATTTCGTGAACCGTGGCAGGTATGTAAATGTGAAAAACACATTCGCGGCGCTTTTCGACAAAGGCGTAGTGCCCGTTATCAACGAGAACGACACCGTTGCCATCGAAGAAATAAAATTCGGCGACAACGACAACCTCTCCGCGATGGTCGCGACCCTCATCGAGGCGAACATTTTAATCGTCCTGAGCGACGTCGACGGTTTGTTTTCGGATAACCCGGTGAAAAATCCCGGCGCCGAACTCATTCGCGTCGTCGAGAAGATCACGCCACAGATCGAACGATATGCGAGAAAAGGCAAGAGCGAACTCAGCACAGGAGGAATGGAAACAAAAATTCAGGCTGCGAAACGCTGCGTCAAGGGAGGAATCGCGATGATCATCGCGAACGGCAAGAACCCGCAAGTGATCGACGAAATATTTTCCGGTGATTTCCGCGGAACGGTTTTTCTCCCTATTGAGAAAAAACTATCGATGCGGAAGCAATGGATCGGATTTGTTTCGCACACAGCCGGGGTCGTCGTAGTTGACGACGGCGCCAAGAATGCGCTCCTCAAGAAACAGAAGAGCCTCTTGCCTTCCGGCATCTTGGAAGTACTTGGTGAATTCAACGCACAGGAAATCATATCCATACTTGATGTCGGCGGAAACGAAATTGGAAAAGGAATTACGTCCTATTCTTCGACGGACATCGGCAGGATCAGGGGAAGAAAGAGTGCTGAGATTGAAACGATCCTCAAGCGGAAGGCGCCCGCGGAAGTGATCCACCGGGACAATCTTGCGCCGATGGAAATAGGGGATTAAACGGAAGTGACAATTGTTGAAGCCAAGGCGAGATCGGTAAAAAAAGGAAGCGGCGTCCTGTATAACACCGCGACAGCAAAGAAGAACGCCCTGCTTAAGGCAATCGCTTCGCAGCTTGAACAAGAAACAAAAGCGATCTGCAAGACCAATCAAAGAGATTTAAATGCGGCTGAAAAGGCAGGAATCTCAAAAGTCCTCCTAGACCGGCTGACTCTCAACGAAAAACGAATTGCACAGATGGTTGCCGGCGTTAAAGATGTGATTGCCCTTCCCGATCCCGTCGGTAAGATATTAGAACGGACGAAACGTCCGAATGGATTACTGATCGAGAAAGTGCACGTGCCGCTCGGCGCTGTGGGGATAATTTACGAGGCACGTCCAAATGTCACGGTCGACGCGGCAGTACTTTGTCTGAAGGCGGGAAACGCCGTGCTCCTCCGCGGAGGCTCGGAAGCGATCCATACGAACAAGAAGCTTGTTGAGATCATCAAGAAAGCTTTGAAGAGCACCGGGCTCCCGACGGGATGTGTCGAGTTCATCGACACGACTGACCGCAAGGCTGTAGCAGAAATGCTGAAACAAGATCGCTATTTAGACATTATCATACCGCGGGGAAGTCAGCAGCTCATAAAATACATCCAGGAAAATTCGAGTGTGCCTGTCATTGCCCACGGCGAAGGGAACTGCCATGTATTTGTCGATCGCTCAGCCGATCCCCAAAAGGCGGAAGAGATCGTCATGAACGCAAAAGTGCAGCGGCCTTCCGTATGCAACGCCACAGAGAAACTATTGGTGGACGAAAAGATTGCGAAAACTTTCTTGCCGCGCGTCGCGGAAAAACTCAGGCGTGCCAACGTCGAACTTCGCGGAGACAAGCGAACTCGCTCGATCATAAAAGACGTCCTTCCAACGACCGAAGACGATTGGTACCGGGAATATTTAGACCTCATCATCGGGATAAAGGTGGTGAAGAATGTCGATGAAGCAATCGCGCATATCAACCATTACGGCTCGCATCATTCCGACGCCATCGTCACCGGGAGCAAATCGAACGGCGAAAAATTTCTGCGTGAAGTCGATTCCGCCGCGGTATATGTAAATGCATCGACACGGTTCACAGACGGATTTGAATTCGGACTCGGCGCCGAAATCGGAATCAGCACGCAGAAACTCCACGCGCGCGGGCCGATGGGTCTCGCGGAGCTGACGAGCACCAAGTTTATCGTGCATGGAAACGGGCAGACTAGAAAATAAAGTGATCATGCTTGTGCTATGGCTCATCGGCGTCATCCTTGCGCCGTTGATTAGCCGGATAATGACACGGTCGTCTCACGCAGCCACGAATACTCTGCGGACGTTTCCGGTGCTGAGCTGACAAGGAAGGACGCTCTGCGGATTTGCTTGCGAGTCACCCACTAATAAACAGACGGATCGTGTGGTTTAAGTCAACGGCGTACCGGGTAAAACCTGCGTCCGCGGCACAAAGTTAGTCCGACCCTTTTGCAATTTCCGAACCGACACTTGTGATAATCTTCCGATTATCTTATCATAACCTATGCCTCGTAAGGAAGCGACGACACCATCAAAATGGATCGAAAATTACGCCGATTCCCTGTTCGGCTATGCGATTGTCCGTGTCAGCGACAGGGAGATCGCCAGAGATCTAGTTCAGGAAACATTTCTATCCGCTCTTCAAAACCTTTCATCGTTCAGGGGAGACAGCTCTGAAAAAACCTGGCTCTTCTCGATAATGAAAAATAAGATTATAGACCACTACCGAAGGAATGCAGGCGACAGGGAAGAACCGTTCGATCTTAATTCATATTTCGATGAAGAAGGTGAATGGAAGGATTCGGAGAGACCGATTAGCTGGAGCGGAACCGGTCACGACGATTATAATTCAAAAGAATTTCACGAGGCGTTACAGAGATGCCTCTCAAGACTCACCTCCCAATGTCGTACTATTTTCACTTTGAAATATCTTGAAGAACTGGAGTTCGAAGAGATATGTAAGGAATTGGCAATTTCTACGTCAAACTATTGGGTAATTATGCATAGAGCAAAGCTGACGTTGAGACGTTGTATCGAGAAAAATTGGATCCAGGCCTGAGGAATGGAAATTATACCCTGCACACAAGCGACGTTTTTAATCTCTAAAAGAGAAGAGCACGCTCTTACTCTGCGTGAGAAATTTCAGTTATTCATCCACCTTTTGATTTGCGAGTTTTGCAGGAAATTCCAGAAGCAGACAAGAATTATCTCAAGGGAAGCGAAAAGGCTGGGGTCGCCGGAATCGCTTTCCGAAGTCGAAAAACAAAATATGCGGAAACTCCTCAACTTATCCTGATTGAAATTTGTTCTTAAGCATGTAAGGTTTTGTTTCCTCCTACGACAAACCTTATGTAGTCAATAGTTTCATCCAGTGATTAGTAAGCACAAAGTTGAGGTTCTAAAATGATAGTACTTCTCGGATTTGCATTTCTTGCCGGCCTGGTGACGATTCTTGCGCCTTGCATCTGGCCCATCCTGCCGATTGTCCTTTCGTCGTCCGCAGCAGGTAAAGGTCACCAGAGGCCGCTCGGCATTACACTCGGCGTCATGCTCAGTTTTGCCTTCTTCACATTATCGATATCCTACCTCGTGAAGATTTTCCATTTTGACCCGGATGGCTTGCGGTTTGCCGCGATTGTGATCATCGGAATATTAGGACTTACGATGGTGATACCGGCACTTTCAAGGATGATCGAAGGTTTGATCAGCAGGCTCAGCAGTTTGTTCGGACAGAGATCAAAAGAAGGAAGCGGACTCCTTGCCGGTTTCATCACAGGTCTCTCGCTCGGAATTGTCTGGTCTCCGTGCGCCGGACCGATCCTCGCCGCAATCGCGACACTCGCGGCGACTGGAAAGGTTACGTTCATCGTCGTTCTTGTCACCGCGTCTTACGTCACCGGCGTCGGGATACCGCTTTTCATTTTCGCATACGGCGGACGTCAGGTCATTACACGGACACGCTTTCTTTCGAGATACACCGGGAGGATACAACAGGTATTCGGTGTCATCATGCTTCTGACGGCGGTTGCTATTTACACAAACTACGACAGGCTCCTCGAGACGAAACTCTTAGGCGCATTTCCACAGTTCAGCACAGCACTCAATGGGTTTGAGAGCAATAAAGCGGTTTCAAAACAACTCGAAATTCTGAAGGGCAGAAATTCGACTGACGCAGTTCCCGTCAGTCAAAACATTTCATTTTTTAACGCGAACACCCCTGCCCCGGACTTTGTCGGTATTACCAGGTGGCTGAATACAAATATGCCTCTCTCAATGAAAGACCTGAAGGGAAAAGTTGTTCTTGTCGACTTCTGGACCTACACTTGCATTAACTGTCTCCGCACGTTGCCGCACGTCGCATCATGGTACGATAAATATAAAGACAAAGGTTTCGTGGTCATCGGGGTTCACACGCCGGAATTTCAATTCGAGCATAACACAAACAACGTTCTCGATGCAATAAAGATGTACAACATCAAGTACCCGGTTGCGCAGGATAATGATTATGCGACATGGAATAATTTCAACAACGAGTATTGGCCCGCCGAATACCTTATCGATGCGAACGGCAACATAAGGAGGACGCATTTTGGTGAGGGCGAGTACGATGAGATGGAAATGGCGATAAGGGAACTCCTGAAGGAGAACGGCCAGGCACTCAATGGAGCGCTCGACAATCTACCCGACCAAACCCCGGGGGGCGGGCAATCGCCGGAGACCTATTTAGGAGCTGACCGGATGGAATACTATTACAGCGGCGGAAACACCGGCATGGTTGAAAAAACATTTGCGCTCACTGAAACCCTGCGCCATGATTCCTTCAGCTTCGGCGGAAATTGGAACATCGAGAACGAATACGCGACCGCAGATAAGGATGCAGCATTGAATTACAGGTTTTCGGCAGAGAAGGTCTTCCTCGTCTTGCGACCAGGAAAAGCAGGGACAAACGCAAAAGTTAAAGTGTTGTTGGATGGAAAACCGGTAGACGGATCCAACGCAGGCGCCGACGTGGTGAATGGAGAGGTCACGGTGAATTCCGACAGGCTTTACAATTTGATAGATCTCAAAGGGAAACCCGGAAACCATATCCTCTTGCTTGAATTCGAAACCCCGGGAACACAGGCATTCGCGTTTACGTTCGGATAAAAACCAGGAAAGAAACCATGAAGAAGAATTTGAGTTTTATATTAGTTGCGGTAGTCCTCGGGTCACTCGGAACTATGCTTTACAAACATTCCCGAGCTGCCGACGGTCCCGTTTCCGCAGGCGGAAGAATCGTATCGGGAACTTTTGACAGCACGAAGTTCAGGAGCGACACCGAATGGAAAAAGATTCTAAGCCCCATGCAATACTATATCCTTCGCGAAGCCGGAACCGAAGCTCCGTTCACAGGAGCCCTGGATCACGAGGCTCGCAAAGGAACGTACCTCAGTGCCGCAACACGACAGCCGGTTTTCCGGTCTGAACAGAAGTTCGACTCCGGCACAGGATGGCCAAGCTTCTGGGCTCCGATCAGTCCTGACGCGGTCGTCCTTCGCTGGGATTACAGTCTCCCAGGCGAGGCACGCCTCGAGGTACTCGACAAAAGCGGAAGCCACCTCGGACACGTATTTGACGACGGTCCGCCCCCGACCGGAAAACGTTATTGCATGAACTCGGCCGCACTTATTTTCGTACCCGACAGCACCAAGGGAAATTAACCAAAACAAATAGAGGAGAAACAAGATGAATAAAATCGCAGCATCGTTCCTGGTTGCCTTGTTTATGATAGCCGGGACAACAATGATCCAAGCTTCCCCACAGGAAATGAACCAGATGAAGCCGGCAAAGAAAGACACGACGATGATGAAGATGAGCAAGGGAAAGAAGATGTCATCGATGAAAGGAATGAAGGTGAAGAAATCTTCAAAGAGCATGACAATGAAAAAGTCGTCGAGCAATATGAAAATGAAGAAACCTTCGAAGAGTATGAAGACGACAAAGTCATCGAAGAGCATGAAGACGAAGAAGCCGATGAAGTCTTCAAAGAGCGACTCAACCATGATGCATTAGGAGAAGATTCCGAACGATAGGGACTCACCGGTACTGCCGGATTAAGCCGGCAGTCCTTCGATAGTTTGTTAAAAGAAGTCCGCCAACCGGCGGACTTCTTTTATTTGTGGGAACAATTACTGTTGAGAAATCCCGACGCAATTGATATTTTTTATTCTCAATGATTTCTTAAAAACCTGGGCGCCACAAAATGAATGACAACATCTTCAAAGCTGAAAGAGACTCGAGAACCGAAGCGATCGCGTTGGATGGATCCGTCGAGGAGGTGTTCCCGCTCTTCGGCGCAATTGAAGAGAAAAAATGGGCGGATGGATGGAATCCGGTCGTGCTATATCCACATACGGGAACAATTGAAGAAAGAATGGTCTTCACGACGCAGGCACACAGCCATCATGAAAGCTTATATGCCTGGATGGTGTCGAAGTTTCAGCCTGAAAATCATATCGTGGAATATATCGTCTCTACTGAAAACAGGTGTTGGGTCATAAACATCAGGTGCGATAACCTTCCGGGAAACAAAACAAAAGCCGCTGTTACTTATACGTTCACCGGACTCAACGCGCTCGGCAATGAGATTAACAAACATGCTCTAGAACAAATGTTCAGGAACAATCTTGAAGACTGGGCAGAAGCAATAAACCATTATCTAAAAACCGGAGAGACTTTGAAACACCGCTGCAGTTAGGCCTCTTTCAGTTTGAATTTGTTCCATGTTTCGGTTAAAATAAATTGTTTCCTTCCCGGCAAGAACAAAAATCAGGATCGTGACATGCCAGACAAAATCGAAAACGATAACGCCGCCGAACGAGCGGAGCAAGCAGTAGAAAATTTTTCAGAGGGATATCTTTGTTCGCAGGCGGTGTTCTCAACTTACGGTCCGCTTTACGGAATCGATGAGAAACAGGCGCTGAAGATAGCGACAGGATTCGGCGGCGGCATGGCGCGGCTGCAGGAGGTCTGCGGCGCGGTGACCGGAGCGTTCATGGTCATCGGTGCGAAGCACGGCATGACCGACGCCGCGGACAGACCGGCGGTCGGAAAAACCTACCAGGGCGTGCGGACTTTTGCGGAACGTTTCCGCGGGCTTCATGGCACAATCATCTGTAAAGAAATCCTGGGAGGCGTCGACCTCAACACGGAAGATGGCCAGAAGGAATTCAAGGAAAAGAATATGGCCAAAACGATTTGTTCTCAATGCGTCCGCGATGCGGCGATGATATTGGAAGAGACAGATTAAAAACTTCTAAGGGCGGACGAACTAATGAAATCGAATCATCATTAGAAATGACGATTGCAAGGTCGTCCATGTCTCCGGGGCGACCTTGCATCAATATTAGCCCCTATCTTTCAGTTCTATTTTGCAGTCAAGACAATTTTTTCGCTCGCTTTGGTCCTCATCGTCTCTACGAAGTTCTTAACATGAGAGAAGCTGTGCACATCAATATCTTTTGACCTGACTGAGAATGTCTCTGTTACTTTCAGGTGTCCGTTCCCGCTGTTTTCGTAATCCTTAAAATAGTTAAGTCCGTCGCCGGTCAAATACGAGTGCTGAGGCAGATTGCGTATTTCATACTGATTTTCCGGAATGGTTAATTCTATAGTCTTATTTACGGTATGTGGGAAACTGAATTCGATGTCATATTTCCTCTTGTCTCTTGCCAGCCACGACCAGTCACCCCTCAGCTTGAAAGGATCAATATTCAGGAAAAGGAGATCGCCCTGCTTCTCGATCGCGTTCGGCACTTTGAGTTTGAAATTGAATACGAGATCGGAATCTACAGAATCAAGATCGCTGTATGAATAATCCACGACTTCAGCGTTTAAATAGTCGTCCGCCACAAGTGATTTGCAGTACTTGATCATGTCATCGTGACTTTTGTCCTCGAGAAATATTCTCATAAAGAGGCTGGACTGGCCTTTGAATTTCACTGTGATGTCGAAATCCGCTTCACTTGCCGATGGGATATTCACCTTCATATCGATGTCTTCCGAGTTCTGCATGTAGTTGCTGGTGGGAAGAGTTTCTATTTGTGATGTATTGTCGTCGTTTAAAACGAGGGCATTGACACCCTCGTCCGCATAGGGTATCTCGCCGAGCGGGGAGTACTTGACTGTCGGATCTATCCAGTAGCTTGTTCCCTCTCGCGACATGGCCTTAACTATCATGTGATTGAAATTCCACGACGGAAATTGCGGGTGGGTGGATCCTTCATCGTTCGTGAGGACCAGAACCGGCTTTGCTTTTATGCCGGCGCTCTTCAAAAGGGCGATGAGCAGGATCGATTTGTCTTTGCAGTCTCCATATTTCCGATCTAGTACCTTTTGAGGTTCGGAAGGAGTATAGCCGCCGTCTCCGAGTTCTATTGCTGTGTAACGCAAGCTTTGCACGAAACGGGATATTTTTTCGATTTTTTCCTTGTCGGTTTTACAGCTATCCGTGAGTTCTTTAGCCTTCGTATTTACTTCATCAGTGGTAATGAGCTTGGGCTTGAAATGGTTTTCGTAATACCACTTCGAGACATCGCTCCATGTTTTCCAATAGGAAGGAGCAAATTTCACGTATTGCAGATATTTGTCGTACGAAGGCATCATTGGATCTGGCTTGAAAGAAGGTATGTTTTTTTTCGTCCACTCGAACATAACATTTTGGTTGATGGTTGAACCACTTGACTGTTGCTGAACGGATGGTGTGCCGAGGTCTCCGTTGTACCATGCGTAATTCCACGACCATTCCTCGCCTCCTTCAGATTTGGGCGCAAGGAGAAGCACTGGTACGATTAGCCTGTAAGTATCCTTCAACTTCGGGATGCTACCCTCCAGCACCCATCTGTCCTGTACGAACGGATATGCCTCATCGATGTCATAGTGGTATTCCACAATGCAGTTTTTTTCTATTGCGGGAAAAGTAAACTTTGTGGTTTTCGTGTCCGAATAGAAAACCTCATCGTCTCCGCTTCCCGAAATCACGTGGAAATCTTCATCTTTAAGTTCGATCACGGTCCCATCGGGTTTGATCGTCCTGGCAGACAGGTTGGTTAGTTTATCTCCTGAGTATGTCCTAACCTCCATGGAGGAATAATCCTCGATATTTTTGAAGAGCTTCGTCACCTTCGTTACGGATTCAACCGTTCGCACGTAGTATTCGTTGTCGATATAGACCTTTACATTGTGAAGTTCGTATAGCACGAGCGCGTCCGCTTCAGGAAAATCTTTTTGTTCCGGGAAGTCCTTTACTTTGAGCTCCGACTTGAGCGACTCAAGATCTACGAACGAGCTTCCGGAGCATGACAAAAACAGGAATGAACATAGCAACGAGAATTGTAGAATCAAACCGAGACTTATGAGCCTTTGGTTCAGAATATTGTGCTTCATAATTACTCCCTGACATTTTAATACGTTGTCGTCTGATTATTTCACCGGCAGTTTTCTGCCTTGCCCGTGCTGCGGTGACACTGAATCCATACTGAATAGTCAGACGAGTATTCTTTTCTTAAAGTTTTCTCCCGCACATTGAAATGCGGCCTCAGCATCACTTTGCAGTATCTCTTCTTTGTCAAAAAGTCCCACCGACTTTCCGTAAATATAATAAAAGGTGATAGGATTATTCCATACAATCCACCCGCCCATGATTGAAATCATATTAGTTTGTGGGATGACATTAGAGGAGCATTTGCGATCTATTTAGTCTTTTTCTAAATCGGAATTAGAAATGGCCAATCCCACCGCTTGAGTTTCTGCCGGATTTCGATTAAAATAAATCGAGAGCAGGCGGCAAAGTCGTATCCGAGAAATGACCGAATCACGGTGGATGTTTTCCCCGGCGGCAAGTTGATTTCTCAATTTCAGCCGACTTCTACCAAGTGGACAAGAAGGAACGCTGTGTTCTGTAGAGGGCTGTTATCAAAAGAACGGCACCCTAATTATTAAATAACGAAATTCTGAAGGCTATATTTCAGTCAAAACGTTGAGCCGAGGTTCAACACAAAAAGGAACAATTCCCATGGCAACAAAAGAGAGACTCAACCTGGTCGCACCTTGCGGCATAGACTGTGGAATATGCGAACTGCACACTTGTGGACACGATCACGAACTTTTTATTAAGTTGACCAGCAAAGGGATGCCGAAGGAGAAATTGCCCTGCGACGGCTGCAGATCGGTCGCAGGAAATTGCCCGGTCATCGGAGGAGTATGCGAAACTTACAAGTGCATCTCAGAAAAGAATGTAAAGTTCTGTTACGACTGCGACGAATTCCCGTGCGAAAAGCTCCATCCCGCGGCAAACAGAGCCGGGGTTCTGCCGCATAACATAAAAGTTTTCAGCCTGTGTACCATCAAGAGAATTGGGCTGGATGCCTTTGTCGAAAAATCTCCGGAAATTAAGAAGAGATACTATGCAGGTAAAATGGCCGTAGGAAGAGGGCCGCAGCTGAATTAGTTCAGGAACCTAAATCAAATGCCCGACTGGAACCCGCAGCAATATTTGAAATTCGCGAACGAAAGAACACAGCCGTCCATAGATCTCACCGCACGTATCAACTTAGAGAACCCTAAGTCCATCATCGACGTCGGCTGCGGGCCAGGAAACAGCACCCGGGTTCTGTGGCAAAGATGGCGGGGCGCAGGAATATCCGGACTCGACTCCTCCTCCAGCATGATTGAGAAGGCGCGTCAAGATTATCCGGAGATGCTTCCTCATTTAAGTTCGAGAAGAAATATGACGTGGTGTTTTCAAATGCGGCAATTCAATGGATGCCCGAACACAAATCACTCCTCCCAAGGCTGTTCGGAATTCTAAACCAGGGCGGTGCGCTGGCGGCACAGGTTCCGGCAAACCGAGAATCTCCCCTGCACCAGGCTGTTCTCGCGGTGTCTTCAAGCCTCAAATGGCAAAGGTTCACCTCAGGTGCTGAGAAAGTTATCACTTACCATACAATTGAATTTTATTATGATATCCTATCCCTTATTTCCAAGAAGCTCGATATATGGGAAACCATTTATTACCACGTTCTGGACTCTCACTCCGGGCTTGTCGAATGGTACAAAGAAACAGGGATGCGGCCGTTTCTGGAAAGGCTTCCCGATGAAAAGAGCCGGAAGGAATCCGAGAACGAGGTACTTACAGAGTGTGTTAAAACCTACGCGGTTCAGAGTGACGGAAAAATTCTATATCCGTTCAAAAGAATTTTCTTTGTAGTTTACAAATAAGGTGGTACATTTTAAGGTGGAGGCTAATTCATGAAGCGCGTGACAGGTATCGGCGGCGTTTTCTTCAAGTGCGAGAACCCGCAAAACATGCTTGACTGGTACAACAAACATCTCGGCATTTCTCCCGTCGGCGAGACCGGTGTGTTCGAGTGGAGGCAAAATGGTAATCCGAAGGAGTACGGGCACACTATCTGGGGACCGTTTGAGAATACCACGAAATACTTCCATCCTTCCGATAAAGACTTCATGATTAACTACCGCGTAGAAAATCTTGAAGCAGTTCTTGAACAGTTGGAGAAAGAAGGAGTCAAGGTCGTCGGCGAGATCGAGAAATACGAATACGGAAAATTTGGATGGATCATGGACCCCGAAGGAAACAAGATCGAATTGTGGGAGCCGAACGACAGGGTGTTCAGAAAAATGAACGGGATGGATGACTAACCTGTATCACTAAATTGCGGTCGTTATCTTTTCCGTTTCTCCAGGGTCGATCTTACTATTTCAACCAGCTCGCCGATCCGATACGGCTTCCCGATAAACCCCGCGACGCCTTCATCGAGCAGCTTCTTCTCATCGTTGATGTATCCGCTTGAAAGTAATACGGGAATGCCGAGTCCCTTTTTCTTGAGCTCGCGAAATGTCGAGTCACCATTCATTTTCGGCATCGTCAAATCCAAAATTATCAGGTCTATTTCCTCTTTTCTTTTCTCGAATATCTCTATCGCTTCCGTTCCGTCCGTGACCGGGATGACCGAGTAACCCGCACCTTCGAGAACGACAACGACCAGCTCACGCATTGCCGCGTTATCTTCTCCGACAAGGATTGTTTCACCCTGGATTTTAAGCCCTTCCATTTCCTTTGCCTCCTTCCCATCCTGTTTACTGCTTGCCGACAAAATTTCAGATCGTTCCACGTAATAGGCCTGGATGGAAATCTAAGAGTAATAGTTTTGAATAAATTTCTCTTCGATTTAATTAACCATCATCAATTGTCAAAAATTCCCTTACCCGCGATTGTGATTGAAAAACCGAACATGTTTATGTGTTCCATCTATTCCGACGGGTCGGTAACGGGCAAAATCCGCGATTGGAATCCTGTATGGACGGTTTTAACCTCCTTTTACAAGGGCATGTCTATTATGCTTGATATTTACTGAAGGCTTTGATATTTTTTTCAACATATAACCCACTAAAACCAATGGAGTTGCAGATATACAGATTGCTAAAGTGTTGAAAATTTCAGTCGTCGATTAGGATCGATTAAGCAGTCTGTATAAGTGAAGAACTTCAAAGCCAATATTGGTCGCTTCGCGCTTCCTACTATTCTTGTATTCGTGATAAATGCAGGGGTATGGGCGTTTTTTTATTTCTCGGAAGGAAAGAACTCCATTCAACAGCACCCTGATATGCACCGCGGCAGGACTCCGGAAAATGGATCCGACGCCGGCGGAAATTCTGCGGGGTTTACTCTGGATAAGGGCTGGACCCGGGATGTTAATTTTAATCTGGCAGAATTAAAGCATCCGGAATCAATTCAGGATAATAATGAAACCGGAATTGAATCAAAAACATCCGCTATATTAAATCTCGCCTCCGATTCTACAAAACATTTCCAGGATACCGCTTCAACAAGTCATTCTCCCGGACAAGGAGTGGGAGCGATTGGCATTCGGAAGTCCTCAACAAATCGGGATACAATTAAAACTTCAATCCCCGATTCGGTTCATCATGGAACAGATACCGTCCGGACTGTTTCTCCACGCATCGGGCCCGACAGCCTTTCGGTAAGACACACGCTTGACACACTCTCTTTAAAAAGTAAATCGGACACGAGTTTAGTCCGAACGGATTCTTCGGGAATAAAATCCGATACTCTTTCATTGGATTCGTTAAAACTTTCCGCATGGCTTTCCGGCGTAAGACATGACCAGCCGCAGGCCCAGATTTTTCCTGAATACCGATATCCCCTTTTTCTCTATTCGAATGTGATACAGCAGACCACCACCATCGATACTATCGGGGACGATGTCGAAGCACAAGAGACACTTTGGGGCAAAGACATAAGGGTTCCAATACAGGTTCCGTTGAATGACTACGTCAAGCTCGAGCAGACATATCTTGTTCAGAAAACATGGGAGGACCTTGCGCACAATTACAACGCAACGGGAAGCAAGGACCAGCTTGGCTCATTGATGTCGGGAATCACCAACATCGACATACCGATCCCCGCTAATCCTGTTCTCAGCATCTTCGGCCCTCCGAGAATCAATTTAAAGATATCCGGAGCGGTGGATGTGCACGGCGCGTGGAGAAATCAAAAGACCGACCAGCAGACACTCTCAGCTCTGGGCGCGGTGACCAACCAGCCGGACTTCAAGCAGGATGTCCAGATAAACATCGATGGAACTGTCGGAGATAAGTTAGGTATAGGCGCAAACTGGGACACTCAAAACCAATTCGACTATGAAAACCAGCTGCATTTAAAATACACCGGTTACGACGATGAAATTATCCAGAGCGTAGAAGCGGGAAACGTTTCGATGTCGACGAATTCTTCGTTCGTCGGAAGCAGCCAGGCTCTGTTCGGAATTAAAACGAAGATGCAGTTCGGCCCTCTTACTCTTACGGCTCTCGCAAGCCAACAGAAGGCACAGGGTAAGACGATATCTGTCAGCGGCGGTTCGACAAGCCAGCCGTTTACTCTTCACGCTTACGATTTTTCGACAAACCACTTCTTCGTTGATACGAGTTTTATCGGGGGATACGAACATTATCTTCAGACACCCGGGCATCCGTACGATCTGTCACACAGCATTGTTCAATATGAAGTTTACGAATCTGTTTTCAATGTATCGGGCAACACCAACCTTCGCTCAGGTGTCGCGATAATGGATCTTCCGCCGGTTGGAACAGCTCCTAAAGGATACTACAGTTCTCTACAAGATATAACCAACAAAAATCCCATACCCCCTGTCCCTGGACAGATCGAATATGGAAATTTTATCAAACTCGATGCGTCACAATTCACTCTTGACCCGAGGACTGGCGTCCTGACACTCAATAACAGCTATTCCGCCGACCAGGTTATCGCCATTGTTTACCAAACCCAGGATGGCAGGACCTTTGGGACTTTCTCTTTCAACGATACCACGAAAGACCGGCTGGTTCTCAAACTCATTAAACCGGCAAACCCGATTCCCGGCGGCAATTATGCCGAGGCATGGCGCCTGATGCTGCGTAATATCTTCCCTACGGGCGGGTTGAACCTAACCGACCCGAAATCGTTATCTAACGTTACGATATTATATACTCCCCCCGGCGGGACGGCGCAGGATAATATAAGCGGCGTAAACCTCCTGCACCTGTTTCAGCTCGATGCAACAGGAGGAACGGCTTCGCCCAACACCTTCTATTACAATCCGGGAGTGGACATAGACCAGGCTCGCGGCGAGATAATTCTACCTTTCGTCGAACCTTTTGTCGAAGCATTTCAACAAACCGCACAGGGATATACAATAGACAGCGGAAATTCGTACACCTATCAATCCGTATATGATACAACCTCCGATTTCTATACTTCCGATACGCGAAACCGATTTACGATTAACGGTTCTTACACAAGTTCAAGCTCATCTCAATACAATCTCGGATTCAATCTCGTAGCGGGAAGCGTGAAAGTTTTGCTGAACGGACAGCCGCTCACTCCGGACCAGGACTATTCTGTCGATTACATTACCGGGCAGGTGACCATAAGAAACCAGGCCGCACTCGTTACCGGAGCAAATGTTCAGATTCAATACGAGACAAACGATATTTTCTCGATTGCATCGAAATCTCTCAGCGGACTTCGAGGCGATCTGAAAATCAACGACCAGACCGGCCTTGGATTCACGATGATGAATTACTCGATCCAGTCGCCGAACGATAAAGTCCAGGTCGGAGAAGAACCGATGAGCAACCTGATCTTTGGAGTCGACGGCAGCACCTCCGCCGACCTTCCTTTCGTTACGAAGGCACTTGATGCGCTGCCATTAATTCAAACGGCGGCACCGTCAAAATTAACTCTGCACGGCGAAGGCGCTTACATGCTCCCCACCCCGAACACTCGAACAAGCGTAATCCCGGATGACAACGGACAGGGTGTTGCCTATATAGACGACTTCGAAGGAGCGAAACGAACCATTCCATTGCCTATAACCTACTCCGCATGGACAATCGCAAGTCCGCCAGAAAACACCGCCATAGATTCCGCGTTCAACCGGCAAATTCCCGATTCGAGCAAAAATAATTTCCGCGGATGGACATACTGGTACAACGATATTCCCCCTTCAACAAATTCAAAGGATATATGGCCACTGAAGCAGGTGGCTGCCGACCAACAGACCACAACGGTGATGCACATCGGTTTCTTAAACAGCGTGAGAGGCCAATATAACAGGTCACGAAATATAGACAGCACTTTGGATACCAAGGGTAATAACCCAAACACGGCAAAGTTAGCATGGGGCGGCGTGATGTGCGACCTCTCATCCAATGCAAGCGACCTCGTATCGCAAAATATAAACTACCTGGAAATATGGATGCAGATCCGGGATTCAAGCCAGACCAAAGGAACAATGCATGTTGATGTAGGCCAGATCAGTGAGGATGTTTTCGGAGATGGAGTCTTCCGCTCTGAAGATACGACCGGCTTGGGAGTACGTGACAATGACTTCGGCACAGATCAACTTTCGGATGCACAGGAAGATGCATCCTATCCATGGATCAAACAGAACCCGGATAGACCCAAATGGAACACTGATTCCAACGCTCCTTTTGATCCCGATGGTGATGATTATTATTACACCCAAGGCAATTATTTCATGGCAAACGGGACAGAAAATAACGCTAATTCAGTGACGGGAATCCTTCCTGATGGCGAAGATCTAAACCACAATCGTTTCCTGGACCAGACAAACAGTTATTATGAATATGACATAAAGATGGACACCGTCAAAAATCCATTCATCAACGGCGGCGGCTCTAAAGGATGGTACCAGTATTTAATTCCACTAAAAGACACCTCCAAAATTGTGGGAAGCCCGAGCCTCTCCGTAGTGCAATCTGTCAGAATCTGGTTCGACGGAATGACATCACCTATTTTGGTAAACATCGCGCAAATGGACCTCCTCGGAAACTACTGGCGGACCCCCAACGTGAAGGACACCACGATGCAAGCCTCCGTGGTCGATGTCTTCGATAATCCCGGTTATGACCCGCCGGTTGCGGGACTGCAGCCTGTCGACCACACAAACCCGACTCAAAACATTCTGCTCAACGAGCAATCGTTAGACTTAATACTCAACGGACTGCACGGCGGAGATTCAAGATATGTATTCAAATACTTCCCGACCGCACTCAATCTTTTCCATTATAAGACGATGAAGTTCTTCGTCCATGGCGATCCTAATTTCACCTATATCGATACCGCTAACCGTGATGCGGACGTTTACATTCGGTTCGGAAGCGACTCATTGAACTTCTACGAGTACCGGCAGCCTTTAAGGTACGCGAACCTGCCACCGTTAAGACCCGGGTGGCAAGATGTGTCGATTAATTTCGCGGACCTGACCGCAATCAAGCAGACCCGCGATTCCGTAAATCAACCGAATGTTCCTGCACATTCTGCCAACAACGGTATACCCGGCTCAACCTATTGGCTTCAAGGAAACCCGTCGTTAATGAACGTTTCATATTTCCAGATCGGCATCACAAATACAAGACCGGGGAGCGCAAGATTGCTTACCGGCTCGACCTGGATAGATGAGCTTCGGCTGACAAATGTTGACAATACTCCCGGCGGCGCCTATATGTTCACTGCCAGCCTCCAACTTGCAGACCTTGGCTCGCTCTCATTTAATTTCTCGAAGACGGATCCGTATTTCCACGGAATCACTACGCAATTCGGGTCGCTGAACACTGAGCAGAACTGGGGGGTTAGTGCTGCCTTCAGCCTGGAGAGGCTTCTCCCGCGAGAATGGCAGGGGACGACAATACCCTTTTCATATTCGCACACCGAGAGTTTCTCGAATCCGCTTTATCTTGCCGGCAGCGATATTCTTGTAACCGAGGCGGTGGCACAAGAGGAGACGCACCTGGAGAGTCTTGGAATGTCACCTGCTCGAGCTGCATCTGAGGCAGACAGTTTGCGTGTCAGCTCACAGGTACTACGAGTCGCGGACTCCTGGGCAATTCCGACTATGCACATAGTCCTTCCCTCGACAAAATGGTACGTGAAGGATCTTTTAAACAATATCACACTTGGATACAATTGGTCCGGCCAGAACTACCGTGATACCCAGATTAAAACGGGAAATGAATGGACCTGGAATTTTTCGAGCGGATATTCGGTCCAGTTTGACCCGTTGGCATACTTCACGCCGTTTCCTTCCAAGAGCAAGCCGACCGCGGTCAGTCCGCCGCTCTCAAATCCTGCCGCTCCCGGACTCAACCCAACGCCCGGCAATCCGGAGAGTGTTAATCCCCAGGCAATTATTCCATCGGCAGGATCTCTCGGTCAGGATTTCCGTATCAGGTATTTACCGAACTCATTCAGTTTGTCAATGACTGCCGCCAGATCTCTGACCACGGAAGATTACTGGACACAAACAACTTCGCGAATTACTCCGAGCTTCACGGCCCAGCGTTCCGGAGGTTTCAACTGGCAATTGACAAACAACGGAATATTGAATCCGACCATTGACTATCGCTTCTCCATAAGCAGTTCGCTCTACTCGATTGACGCGGACACCGCCACAGGTTTACCGCGCCCCAACTCATATGTATTCAGGCAGATATTCTTGAATAACGGACTTATTAATTTCGGCACCGACTATAACTACGCTCAGCAATTCTCATTGACTACTCAGCCGAAACTCCCGTTAAATATGCAGCAGTATCTGGATTTGCAGGCCAGCTACAATTCCTCATACAATTGGAACAACTCTTTACAGCAAGCACAATACGGAAGAGGCTCCGGCGTCAGCAGCGCATTGCAATTAGGGTCCACTCTTCGATTGAAAATGCTGACTGATCCCTGGTTCGGAAATAGTCTGGCGGCAAACCCTGCGGCTGCCCCCGCCGGGCCGATCCAGCCGCAACAGCCTCCCATGTCGAATGCTCGCGGGCGCGGACACGGTCGTGAGGAATTTGAGAATACCACCGACACAACATCCACGATAACCGGCAGGACTTCCAACGGTGATCAGCTGGGGAATATTGCAAATGTCATCATAAAAGTACCGTTCTTAAATTTTGAAAGCATCTCGGTAAACTTTTCCTCTTCAAACAGTTCGCAGAACGGGGGACTTCCTTCGTACCGGCCCGGAATGAGTAATTTCTTCAAGGTACCTTTTATCCAGGAAAGCAACACTGAACTTGGACCTTCTCAATTGTATCAGCTTGGACTTATCTCCGATCCATACAGCAAGCTGATTTTCTTAAAGAAGAGCGGTTTCCCTTTCTTCGGTTTCGAGGAATCTCCCACGGTAAGAATTCCAAACTCCACCATCACGGATAACTTTTCCAACACGAATTCGCTCGATATCAGGACCTCACGAAATTTATGGCAGGGTGCCAGGATTGACCTATCATGGCACGTCGGGTGGAGTTACAACCGTAACATAGCATTCCAAACGGACGGGCTCGGAAACCCGGTGGACAGCACGGCAAACATCAGCCTTACAGGCCAGGTGACCCGAAGCTTCTTTACTCTTCCGCCTGTCTTATTCTTATCGGCACTTAAAAGCGGAATTAACCAGGTCGGCGCTGATTACCAAAGTTTAAAAACTCTTGATCCCAACAACCTTCAAACCAGTGATCAGCAAAAACTCTCTCAAGCTTTTGTCCAGGGGTTTGAGACGCTCCCATTTCTCGACAAAATATTCGGACAGTATATGCCGCGAATGAATTATTCATTCACCTGGGATGGACTTGAGCAGATTCCTCTATTCAAGAGTTTTGCAACTCATGTAAGTTTCAGTCATGCTTACCAATCTACATATTCACAAAACTGGAGTATCACAAATGGGGCTGCCGAAATTATCGGCGCGGAAACTGTCTCTTACGGCTTCCAGCCTTTGGCCGGTCTGAACATCGCATTCAAGAGCATCGGCGATGCTACTATATCAGGCTCAGTTCTTTACAACACGTCGACTCAATTCAGCTTAAACCCGTCGGCCAGGTCAATCGCGCAGCAATATACCGGACAGCTCACCGTTACCGCAGATTATGCGAAGAAAGGGTTCTCTCTCCCGCTATTTGGACTGAGCCTCCAGAATGACATCGACATCAGCGCGAGCTTTTCAAGCGCGGCATCGACGCAGTCGTCGTTTAACACCGATGATATTAGTGCGGGCGCCACTCCGATTAGCGGAACTACACAGCAAACAATAGAAATACGTTTTAAATACGATGTGAGCCAGCGCGTGACGGCGTCAATATATTATCAGCTTACAAAAATTATTCCGACTATTCCCGCTTCGCTGGTTCCCGGTACGACGACTAACGAAGCCGGCATAGATGTACACGTTTCGATCGCCGGATAGAACTAAGTTTAATATGAACGACCACCAGCGTTTCATGTCCGCTGCCTTGAAAGAGGCAGAAGAGGCTTACAGGAAAGATGAAGTCCCGGTAGGTGCGATAATCGTCAAAGGCGGAGCTGTCATCGCCCGCGGGCACAACCAGGTAGAGATGCTGCAGGATCCGACAGCCCATGCTGAAATAATCGCCATAGGAGCGGCGGCAAATCACCTCGGGAGCAGGAGGTTGGAAGGATGTACGCTTTATGTTACCCTTGAACCATGCCCGATGTGCGCCGGTGCGATTGTTCTTTCCCGGCTTGACAGATTAGTGTTTGGATCTTTCGACCCGAAAATGGGGGCGTGCTCCACGATCTATAACATCGTACAGGACGAGCGACTGAATCACCGCGTGGAAGTAATATCAGGAATTCTGGAAGAAGACTCGCGGATCCTCCTCAGAGAGTTCTTTGTGAAAAAAAGAGAGCCCGGCTAAGATTATTTAATTTGCCTCCCCATTATTGGTACCGTTGAATTCTCCCTTTCGACAAAATACATCTCCACCGCCTCCATATTCTTTATCGCGAGAGCTCCTCGCGGTTCGAGAGAATAACAGTCGGCTTTGGAAAGCTGGTCGGAAACCTGTTGAGAGACATTGATTTTGTTCGGCAGCGACGCCGCTTCAAGCCGCGAAGCAATATTGACTGTTGGACCCCAGACATCGTAAATAAACCGCCAGCTCCCGATTATACCGGTGATCGCCGGACCGGTATGAATTCCAATTCTTATTGCCCAATCATGACCGGTTCTCGTTTTCAGGTCGGCGGAAAAACTTTTTACAATGTTCCGGATCTCAATTGCGGCTTCGACCGTATCGACAAGCTGGTTCTCCTCATCGAAAAGGCCTCCCGCGAACATATAGCAATCGCCGATTGTCTTTAATTTCTCCAGCTTGTGTTTCCTGATTTCTTCATCAAACGCATTGAACATCTCCTCTAAAATCTTCAATACATCCCGAGCATCCGAGGTCTCTGCAATTTTATAGAACGAGACAAAGTCTGCAAACACTATTGTCGTCGACGCATTATATTCGGGGGGAGGATAACCGGAGCCGTTGATTTGCTTGACGATACTTTCGGGCAGGATGTTTTTGAGTATAGATTCTATTTTTTCCTTCGACTCCTCTATCTCAACCTTCTGACGCTCGATTGTCTTAGTGTTGAGGAATTCACGAACCCTCGCGGAAAACACCAGGCGAGATAGAACCCATGCTACCACGGCAAGGGCAGACCCGTTGATGTAGTGCCCCAATAAAATAGCCGGGTTCGTTTGGGTTTGCGTTATGCCGACGATAAAAAAGAGATGCGCGGTAACGTACATTATTAAACTCGTTGCGCCGGTCACATAAAATGCCACGGCAATTCCGAACACCCCCATGATGTATACGGTAATCAACCCGTGTATCATCTGATCAACCGAAGACAGGAATGAGCTCCCACACCAGAATAAAAAGCATGAAGAGAACAGCGGTGATGATATTTGAGATGCGCACGTCGGCGGCAGATGCCGGCTTTGAAATGGTCATCAATATAATAAAAAAGAGGAGTACCGCCTCCAGTATGAGATGTAAATAAAAGAGGTATAAGTATCCCGACGTCGTTACCCACTGCCCGGCAGCCTTATGCTGGAGATCGACATAGAGAAGAAATAGGTGAATCAAAAATATTGCTACAGAGAATATCCTGGCACGGTAGTAATTTGTGAAATATGCTTCCTGCAAGAATTCGAGTCTTTGCCCCTCAGGAATCATCCTTAAGCTATTCCGCCAAAAACGTAATACCGCTTTATTCAAAACGCTCTACCGTATCCTTGTTTCCAGCCGTTTCCTTAATACAAAAGTTGGCTTGTTTAGTTTCGGGTAAAATTACGATGCTTTTCTCAAATTATCCAATCTTTTATATTCTTTCCGTTCCATCTCCTTATTCATTCAGCCGTGGATTGTTCACCTTCCGCGCAAAGACGTTTCAAGACAGGAGAAAAAATGTTCATGAAAACTTTAAATGGTAAAATTGCTTACGACTCTTACGGCAAAAATAAAGAGCGCGGCATAATTTTTATACATGGTTTTCCGTTCGATAAATCAATGTGGAGTGAACAAGGGAGGATCCTCTCAAAAGATCACTTCGCAGTCGCGTTTGACTTGAGAGGGCATGGCGAGAGCGACGTCGGCAGCGGCCAGTATCTAATTGAGTTCATCGTCGATGACCTGTTCGAGTTGATGGACCAGGTCGGTTTAAGGAAAGCCGTTGTGTGCGGGCTCTCGATCGGCGGTTATGCCGCAATGAGGGCAATCGATCGCGAGCCATCTCGAATTTCCGGATTGATTCTCTGCGACACAAAAAGCGCGGCGGACTCGAACGCGGCAAAATTAAATCGGGCAAGTCAGATAAAAATGATTCTTGAAGGAAAGAAATCCCGGTTCGCAGAGGAAATGGCTCACGCCCTGTTCGCTCCCGAGAGTTTCGAAAAGAACAAAACAGCCGTCAATAATATTGTTTCAATCATGAAATCAACTGATTCATCGGCACTGATCGGAACGCTCGTTGCTCTTGCGGCACGGATGGACATGACCGAGAGCCTGGAAAGGATTTCTGTGCCGACGCTGATTATAACGGGAGAAAAAGACAGGGTCGCAACTCAGACCGATGCCGAGTTTATGAAGTCCAGGATAAAGAACTCGAAGCTTGTCTTGATCCACAATGCCGGGCATCTTTCCAATCTCGAGAACAATGATGAGTTTAATTCTGCACTCGTTAATTTTCTACTCGAGAACAATCTCTAATGAATTGTTGATTCTAGTTGAGAATTCTTTCAGTAGGGATTCTTTATGAAAAGATAGAAGAAACCCGCCACGCACGCATACTGCATGAGCCGCGAAAGGTTGTAGTTCCGCTTTTTTAAAGTTGACCAGGCATACGCAATAACAAACATTGCAATCGTCAGCCCCGCAAATAGCTCGAAACATTGCAAATAGTTCAGGGTTCTCCCTACCGATTCCACCAGCGACATGTTCTTCGCGCTCGATCCGTAGACAAAAAGGATATGCGCGACATAAACCAGAAATGATTCCCTTCCGAATATCTTAACTGCAGACCACGCCGGGAAAACTGTTTGTGGAGCGGAATCTCTTCGCGCCTCGTACAGGATAATTACCTGTAATATCCAGAGGAGTATTCCGAGCCTGAACAGGAACCATCCTGGAGCATAATCAAATAAATTTGTTTGAGGAAGAAGAATTCGATGCGTGAATGTGAAAACGAGTCCTATGACAATTAGTACCGCACCGACTGGAAATAGTTTTTCCCTGAGTCGGCTTTCTTTCTCGAACGTGATCTTTTGAGAAGCGATTATGCCCGCGATTAGAAAACTCGACCAAGGGAAAAGAGGAAACAACGAGCCATGAAGACGATTGAAATACTGTCCAAAAATTCTTGGCATACTTTGAGAGGGATCAAAAAACCCGACAACCGGCGCGGCGACTATGAAGAGCCAAAACAATCCCCATAAGACCATATTGAAAGTCCGGTCACTTTTGACAATAACCCTGATGAAATGAACTAGTATTAAAGTTGTCGCAATGCACTGAAGTATATCAACCGCAAAAAATGCCGTCACGTCCTCGGGCGTCGAGCCGTGCACAGTTTTTAGAAGCGAGAAATACGGAACGTGCATCAGGTAGCCGGCTATCCATATGAAGATAAGCCGCTTTAAGTGTCTCAATAATTCCGGAGAAAATGTGCGATAAGCGTTCCCCTTCCTGTTGAGAGCGAGAGTAAAGGAGAAACCTGCGACGAAAAGAAAGGAGGGCGCGACAAAACCGTTTATAAAATCAATTGATTTAAAAACAAAGTTTTGTCGAAGCGAATCGAGAAGAAGTGCATTGACGACATGGGTTTCCACCATGAAGATCGTGGCAAGTCCCCTGAATTGATCGATGTATCCGATCCTTTTCACTGCCTAATCTTATATCTAAAATTTCACTTTAGACATCAGCCGAAGAATGCTTCGCTTTCAAATCTTTCTTTTAGCTCGTCGATACTGTCACCGCCGAACTTTTCGAGAACGGCGTTTGCCAAAACCGGTGCGACGACATTCTCCGCGACGACACCGGCTGCCGGTACCGCACAAAAATCCGAACGCTCCCTCCGCGCCTCGACCGGTTTCATCTTTGAGAGATCGATGCTTCGTAGGGGTTTCATCAAAGTTGAAATCGGCTTCATCGCAGCTCGAATCCAGACAGGTTCCCCGTTAGTTACGCCGCCTTCGAGTCCGGCTGCCCGATTTGTGGGTCTAAAAATTTTCTTTCCCTTCAACAAAATTTCGTCATGAACCTCAGTGCCAAATTTCGTTGCATTCTTGAACCCTTCGCCGATTTCCACGCCTTTTATCGCGTGTATTGACATTGCCGCCTGGGCAAGCTGGCCGTCAAGCTTCCTGTCAAACTCGACGTAGCTTCCGAGTCCGATAGGTAAGCCGGAAATATAAACTTCGACTATTCCACCGAGAGTATCGCCGAGCTTTTTTGCCCGCTTGATCTGTTGCACCATCTTGTCGGCAATATTGTCGTCAAGACATCTTACTTCAGATTTATCAGCCTCGTCGGAAATTTCTTCTGCGCCGTTTTTCTTGCCGAGCATTTTCGACAGGACCGGATCGAGTGCCTCTCTGTCTTTATAACCGGCTGAGCCGATTGAAAAAACATGGCTCCCGATTTTTATTCCGAGATCGCTCAGAAGTTTTCTCGAAACGGCACTAAGTGCGACGCGCATCGCGGTCTCGCGGGCGCTTGCCCGTTCAATTACATTTCGAATATCATCGAATGAATACTTGTATTTCCCGACCATGTCCGCATGACCCGGTCGGGCGATGACGATTTTCTCGATCTCCTTGTTGACGGCTTCGACCGCCATCTTTTCTCCCCAGTTTTCGAAATCACGGTTCCATATCACAAGCGAGATTGGTGAGCCGATGGTTTTGCCGTGTCGAACTCCTGTTAGTATTTCGACCTTATCGGTTTCAATTTTCATCCTGCCGCCACGGCCATAGCCCTGTTGCCGCCGGAAAAGCTGCCGATTAATATATTCAGCGCGGAGTTCCATGTTCGATGGAACGCCCTCTATTATTCCGATAAGCGCCCTGCCGTGCGATTCACCCGCAGTGAGTAGTCTTAACATTGTGGATTTAATATAAGGAAATTTTAGGAGGTGTGGAAAAGGAAAACTGAACAAAAAAAGTGCGACCCACTTGCAATGAGTCGCACTTCATTTAGGAGTATCTATGTTGGTTATTCGCCGACTTCGACCGCCACGAATCTCGAAACGAACGTAGTCCCCTGTTTTGTGAGCACTCTCAACATTACTGCGTCGCCGCTGTTCTTGTTTTTTAACATACCCACAAAATCTTTCGGCGATTTAATCTTCTGGTGATCCACCTCCGTAATGATGTCGCCCTGAAGGAGTGTCCTGTCCGCAGCGGGACCGCTCGGCGAAACACTAGCGACAATAATTCCCGATTCAACATTAGCCTGTTTCTTCGTGTCGTCATCAAGCGGCTGCACTGAGATCCCAAGTTTAGCGACATTTACCTGTCCGCTTTCGTCGGGGGATTCTTGATCCTCGTCGACATTTTGGTCGGTGCTCGCTAAACTCTGTTCGGGCAATTCGTTTAAGGTCACATCCTTCTCAACTGTATTTCCGCTGCGATAAATTTTTACCGAAACAACGTCGCCGGGTTTATGTTCAGCAATAATTGTCTGAATTTCATTCGCGGCATTCACGTCTTTCCCATCGACGGAGAGGATGACATCGCCGGCTTTAATTCCCGCCTTCTCCGCCGGAGTTCCGGACATTACATCCTGAACAAGCACGCCGGCCGGCTTGGACATCCCGAGCGCGTGCGCATCGGTCTCGTCAATCTCCGATTTCATCTGGATTCCGAGCCATGGCCTTTTGACCTTGCCGTATGCGATCAAATCTTCCGCCATTTTTCTTACCAGGTTTATCGGAATCGCAAAGCCGTATCCCTGGTTATAACCGGTTCTCGTGGCAATCGCAGCGTTGATCCCGATGACCTCGCCGCGGATATTTACCAGTGCTCCTCCGCTGTTTCCCGGATTGATCGCGGCATCCGTCTGGATGAAGTTGCTGATGCCATATTTCTCCTGCGATGTAGCAACGTCGATATTTCTCCCGAGAGCACTCACTATACCGGCGGTCACTGTTGAGGTCAATCCAAGCGGATTGCCTATTGCGAGAACCCACTGTCCGACTTCTACACTGTCTGAATTACCAAGTGCCGCGACGGAAAGATCCTTTGCGTCAATTTTAATTACCGCAACATCCGTGGTCGGGTCTTTTCCAACGACCCTCCCGTTGAATTCACGGTTATCACAAAGCGTTACCTTAATTCCATTCTTGTCCGCATCGTCAACAACGTGATTGTTGGTAAGTATGTACCCATCAGAAGTCACTATAACTCCCGATCCCATTCCTCTTTCCGGTTGAGGTTCTGGTAGATTGAATTGAAAATTGTGAAAGAAGGGAATACTGTTTTTGGGTTTCGTCGTGACATAAACGCTGACAACTGCAGGCGTTACCGCTTTTGCAATCGCGACGAAAGCTTTTTGCGTTGCCATCAAATTCAAATCATCACTAACAACCGGAGCCGGTCCTCCCAATTTCACCTTTTCGCCGGGGAAACTGAAGCCCGCACCTACGCCGTTAAAACTCATTACAAGAAACGCCCCGAATACGACTCCGACTGCAACGAGCAGTGCCGCTCCAAGTATTGTTCTTTTATGCATAATTAATACCTCCAGGTCATTTTAAAGCAGTCAGAAAATTTAACGATTTTATCTCTCTCAGATTGTCGGAATGCTTTCTTAAGTAAACAAAAATGAAATTTGAAAGTTCAAGTTGAAGAGCCGGTTCCATTCTTGATTTTGCCGCTGCTCCTGAACTTAGACGTGCAAAACTCCGTAAAATTAAAAATGCCGGGCATGATAATAAAAAGGTATTGTTGATTTTCGACGAACAATCTTGGCACAAAGGCCCGCCTTTTTCAACAACATAGCAAATTTTTGCCGCTCCTTCATCATAATTCTTGTTTGATGCGGCATCCCGTTCGGGGGATCTCCTTATCTCAGTGTTGATCGCCTTGCCGCAAATCAAACAGCGTTCGAAATTCGGCGTAAAACCGAGATCAGCCGCGAGATGCAAGCCAAAATGCACGAAGACATTCCGCGGAGAAGTTTCTTGTATTTCCGTGGATTCCGGTTTAAGTTTATCCAGCTCATCTAATGAATCGACGAGAAGTCCGAAAATCTGTTCGTTCTCCTCTTCATCGTGCATGACGAGGTTCACGATTTCGATTAGCGAGATTGCGATCGATAGTTTCTCCATGCTCGTCGTCAATGACTTGAAATACTTCACGAAGTCGCTGGAAGATACATACTGGAGCTGGCGATTTTCCCGGCGATAGAAAACTATTTGGAGATAATTGAGCGGCTGAAACAGAGAACCGAATTTGCTTTTCGGATTACGCGCACCTTTTGCGATCGCGCTCATTTTTCCGTAACGTCTCGTGTAAAATGTCACGATCTTGCTCGTATCGCGATAATTGATCGCTCTTAGTACAATGGCTTCCGTTTTCTCTATTGACACGAATTAATTTAACACCGGAGAGCAGAGGAGACAAAGCAGGAAGTCGAATGTCAAAACTTAAAACTCAAAAGGACATCAAATATCAGCGGATTCAATTCTTGTTTTTTAGCTATGGTGTCAACATCGGATTTTCGTAGTCCTACTCCAGTGTCTTTTCAATATTTTTAGCAAACGGCTTCCTGATTATTCCGCGCTCCGTTACGAACGCAGTTATGTTCTCTGCCGGAGAGACATCGAACGCAGGCGCGTAAACGGAAATATTGTCAGGCGCAGATCGACAACTCTGGAAGTGCGTAACTTCATCCGCGCTTCGCTCCTCGATCGGAATATCGTCCCCTGATTTTGCGTTCAGGTCAAAGCTTGAACATGGCGCCGCAATATAAAATGGAATTTTGTTTTCTTTGCAGAGCACGGAGAGATTGTATGTACCGATCTTGTTTGCCGTGTCGCCGTTCGCCGCTATCCTGTCCGCGCCCACGACTACGAGATCAACCTTGAATTTTTTCATGGCGATTCCCGAAGCGCTGTCAACAATCAGCTTGAATTCTATTCCGAGTTTCTGAAGCTCGTATGCCGTGAGCCGTGCCCCCTGGAGGAGCGGCCTCGTTTCGTCGGCAATAACTAAAATGTCTTTCCCTGCTTCCTGCGCAGCCCGGATGATCCCGAGGGCAGTCCCATAACCCCCTGTCGCGAGCCCGCCGGTATGGCAATGTGTAAGAATGGTGGCTTTTTCAGGAACAAGCTCAAGTCCGAATTGTCCTATTTTTTTGCAAGATTCAATCTCTTCGATGAGTATTTTATTCGCCTCGTTTAGATAGGTCTTCCCGACATTTTTTCCCGCAATGTTTAATTTCCTTAGTCGAGTAAGAACGTTTTTCAAATTGACTGCGGTCGGCCGGGCATCTTGAATTTCTTTTAAAGCCTGGTCTAACTTTGAATCGATCTCATCCTTCGAGTCAAACTCAGATGCCGCGAGCGTGGCAGCAAAAGCGGCCGCAATACCGATGGCGGGACTCCCCTGATGCGGAGAGATTTTATCCACTCGCAAACGTCTCTGTAAGTTTCAGTAGAAAGAAATTTTTCCGTATGCGGGAGCCGGGTCTGGTCAATGATCACGACTTTCCCATTGCTCCATCTTATGGGATCGGGTAACTTAGCTGCTGATTTCATGATTGTAATTTATGGAGAAGAATCGGTTCGGGCCGCGGCTGATGATTCTCAATCATCAAATTTCGAGAGCTCGATAAAGTCACGGTAGCGCCTGTGAATATCTATGTCAGATAAATTCTTTAATGCCTCGGTTCCGAATTTTCCTACGCCGAAGGATGCCATAGCACTTCCATAGATAACCGCCTTTTTGAGGTTCTGGTCGGACAAATCCTCGGTACGTGCAAGATGCCCGATGAACCCGCCCGCAAATGTATCGCCGGCGCCGGTGGGGTCAAAAATAAATTCGAGCGGGAATGCCGGCGCTGAGAAAATGGTATCGCCGGTAAACAAGAGTGCCCCGTGCTCCCCTTTCTTAATTATTATAATGGGCGGACCTAATTTCATTATCTTTTTTGCTGCTTTGACAAGATTCGGTTCCGAAACAAGTAATCTCGCCTCGGAATCATTCACGATTAGAACATCGACCCTTTTCAATGTCTGCAAAAGGTCTTTGTTTTTCCCGGTTATCCAGAAATTCATCGTATCACAGACAATGAGTTCCGGCTTCTGAACTAAGGAATCAATTACCCTTAGCTGTAAAACCGGATCTATGTTCCCCAGGATTACGTAACCGCATTTCCTGTACGAATCAGGAAGGACCGGATTAAAATTTTCAAAAACATTTAACTGAGTGTCAAGCGTGTCGCGTTCGTTCAAATCGTAATGATAGCGTCCGCTCCAATGAAAAGTTTTACCGCCTTCTATCACTTGAAGGCCTGCGAGGTCTATTCCGCGGGATTCCAGGAAATCCAGCTCCGCTCTTGGAAAGTCAGATCCTATGACGCCGACAAGTTTGATCGGCGCCGTGAAGTAAGATGCAGCCGCAGAAATATAAACGGCACTTCCCCCGGCAACTTGATCTGCGCGTTCGAAAGGTGTTTCAATCGTATCGAGTGCAATCGACCCGACAACAAGTAAACTCATTTTCTCTCCATGGAAAGTAGGTTGTGAATCCTAATTTAACATTGCGATGACGAAGTTCAAACGTTTGATCCAGGCCGCTTATCTCTTCAATTCATGACCATAACCCCTTCATGGAGAAACAATCAAAATGGATGACCTATTGTGCCGATTTTTTGAAAAAGACGGATGTACTCATTTCCTGAAATGTTATTCTGCCAGAACCCGAATAACATGGCAACCCCGATAATCCCGAAATAAACGCCGAGAAGCAAAAGGGCATAATGTTTTTGAGACAATCCCCTGGAGCTTGAGTTGATTGAAAATTTAAGAGTGTTTTTGATAGGACAAACCTCAACGCAATTATAACAAGCGGTGCATTCCGCGGAGTTGACGACATCCAATTTATCAACCGGAAGAAGAGATGGACACGCCACCGCACATTTACCGCAATCGATACAGCTTTGATCGATGCGATGAATTTTTAAGGGACTGACCAGACTCGTTATACCTAACAGCGCGCCATACGGACAACCATAACGGCACCAAAAATTTTTGTAGAGTAAAGAAAGCAAGATGAGAATTCCGATCACAACCAGGGAAACCGCAGTGATGTGAGCGAAGAACATATACATTTTGATGTCCGCAGTTTTGTTATAGTCGGAATGAATGAAAGCATCAAGTTCCATCACAGACATCATTGAAATCACGACAACGAAGAATGCCATCAACAAATATTTTATCGAGCGCATTGGTAAATCCAGCCAGCGTGGAAGCACTAAATTTGCATGAAAAATTTTTGCTCCAAGCTGGTGCAATGATTCTGAAATGTATCCCACAGGACAAATCCAGCTGCAGAAACCTTTCTTCATGAAAGTCGAGACCAAAACTATCGCGATGAAGATAAAGAACCCGGATGGATGAACATGGTTTATGATTCCGGACATTATGAAATATCTGAAGCTGATGAGAGAGCCAATGGGTAAAAATCCTTCGACCCCCGGAGGACGCTGGCTAAGAATTCCCTTCTCGAGTCCGCTTACAAAAGAATAAAAATCTATTCCAATCCAAAGAGCGACGAGAAAAAAAAGAAGCTGGACGTAATTTCGAATATCGGTTGTGGATTCCTTTTTCCGCGGACCCCGCAGGAGCGACTTGTCAACAAGTTTCTTTATCGTTCTTCCGTCCCGTAGCCGCACAACTTTGACGGGCGAGATTTCGGATGAATTTATCCTATATGTGTCCATAAAAAATCAACCGAGTTTTAGTTTAGAACGAAGCTGTTTGCTTTCGACAATTTCCTTAGAAATATCTGCGATCGTTTTATTTGCAAGCATTTGATAAACACGGTCTCGAAGATGTCCCCATTCCGAATGCATCGGACAGGGATTTTTGCTTGAGCATTCCGGAAAACCGAGCACGCACGAGGTAAGAAAGTCGGTCCCGTCGATCGCGTCGACTACGTGAAAGAGGGCGATCTCGTGGAGATCCTTCTCAAGCCTGAATCCCCCGTTCGGTCCTTTAAGTGAAGAAAGCACTTTCCCTTTAACAAGAAGTTGGAGCGTCTTCCCGAGAAATGGCATCGGAATTCCGAGTCGATTACTCATCTCGATTATATTTGTATATTTTGTCTTTGGCTGCGTGGACATATAAAGTACAGCCTGAAGGGCATATTCACATTGTCTGCTAAATATTAACGACATATATCAGATCTTTCTATCCGAAATATAATGCCCGCATTATCATAAATCAAGAGGAATCCGACTTTCCTATTCTTCTTTGACCTTGAACTATTATAGAAAAGATCGCCAATCCAGATCTGGTTAAGAGACCGTTCAATTCCTTTGATCTTAGTCTAAAGAAGATCTTCCATTCTAATTGTCTATGATTTTAGGGTAGTGTCCTAATTTGAAAACGAGAATCAAAATAATGGGGAACTTATCGGAATTACCCCCTTTCACGTTTGAGGGAATACAGATAATGTCCCCCGAAGAATGGGAAATACACCGCATGTTTATAAATCCTCTATCGTCTTTGTTAGATATTTCACGAGAGAACTGTAACATTTTGAGGCGAGAGGAATTACTTCTTCGCTCAATTTTACAAGTTCTTCAGGAGTCATCTGAGAATCCTTTGAACGATCCTTCAGTTCAGGGTATTGATTAATGAGTATGGTTAAAGAATTATGAAGCCTCTCGCAATCTTCTTTCGATTGAGAATCAAGCAAGTATCGCCATGTGTATGATCGAAATTCAAATCTTCCATACCAATCTTGAAAGACTTTTGTTGAAGTAAATATATGTGCGTATTGATAAACCTTTCCATCGACCTGCGTCCACCACGTTATAAGTATTTCTTGAATAGTGTGTATCAAAGCCTCATAAGCATCAAACGTGCGCTTCACGCGGATCTGTTTTACAAACAATTTATGGTCAAGCTTCTTGGAAAGGTAATTAAAATATGTAGTGATGAAGGCGACTAACGCCATGCCACCAATTGTAATAAATGCAACTATTACCGTGGTATCCATCTTATTTCATCATTTGAAATGGAGGGTTACAAGATTGAGGAACTTTTTTAGGTTATTAGTAGCTATTTGCAGGATGTTTGATACTAACAGCAAGTCAATACTTCCTTTCTGCAATTTCAAGTATCTTTTGGATAACGTTAAGCAAATCTTTTCTGCGGTTATCTCGACTGTTCCACATCTCGGTTTTGAGCGCCTCAACTCTGGCAAAATTTTGCCGATGTTCATTATCAACTCTACTCGAAAGTCTGACTGTCTCCCATTGTTTATGAACTTCTGCTATTTGTTCATAATGTTTTTTATATTGCAACCATTTTTCATCAAACCTCTTTCTGCAAGAAGCGTCGAGATACCTCATAAAATTATATCTCGCCAAGTCATGCTTAGGGAATTCTTCTTCAATGAGGCTATCAAGATTGGTGTCTTCAAGTTCCAAGTGGCGGATAAACGGAGTGAATGTTTCGGCAAACTTCAAATATGCAGCTCTCGCTTCTACCCTTTTAGCTTTGTTCAAACCAGCAAACGTATCAACCCACCAACGGGTGAGGAAAGAAAGAATGCTTATATTAATCATGCGTCTCTTATTACCGTTATTGTTGGGGTATGTCTTGGTGGTTTTCTATTAAAAATAATAATCGCAGTTGGAAATAAGATTGCATGGTTCATTGAGGATCATTTCCTATAAGTGCGTTTTATTACTCATTAGGATTTCACGGCACGTTAGATTTGCATAAATATGCTATGCTGATATGTCGTAAGTATCAAGCCCCTGAAAAACAAGGTGGGCTTGCGGATTAGAAGCCCACCGAAATATTAGAGTTACGCCGCTATCTTCTCTTGTCCATAGTTCAATAAATCTTCCCAATTCCACAATCTATTTGTAACCTTCGCTTGCATTGCGGGAGTTACTCTTAGGCTTTGGTGAACTCTCATAAAATTGTAGTGGAAATAATGAAGCGCCACAGCCGCTTGTAAGTTTTTCAGTTTCTTGCTGAATGCGTTCGTCAATCTCGTAAGCCTTCGCATCTGCATTCTCATTGTTAGGTTTTGTCTCTCAATGTGGCTTGTGGAAATTTTGCTTCTCTTCGGGTTTCCGATCATAGGGTTTATCTCAATATGTATTATCTGAGCTGGGGAATATCGTTTTTCACCTTTGCTATCTTCAGCATAGGACTTTATAACCTGACCATAATCAATATTATCATGGAACACTTCATCAACGCAATTGAAGTAGGGGCCGAAAGCGTCCGTTGAAAGTTGGAATCTGTTTGTGATTCTCGTTTTCAATTCACGCATAAACGAGTAAGCGTTATCACCACTTCGCTTCCCAACCATTGAAGCCATAACGAGCTTTGTTTCTGAATCCATGCCCACGAAAACATATTGATCTCCGACTTCTCCGGCTCTTTTTTCTTCATCGGTGCATTGTTTTTGTTTTTTGCCAACATATCCCCACAACTCATCGACTTGTACATATCGGCATTGTAGATTTACTAATTGGCTATCCATGATTTCTTTAGCCATTTCACCAACTTGAACAAGTAAACGGATAATAGTGTCACGGTGAACGCCTGTAATTCTTTCAATACTTCGGATTGAACAACCTTCGACAAGCTGTGAAAGGATAGAATATTTCTTTTCGATAGACAGGGTATTCATTGCAGTGCTCCTTGATTTGACTTTGAGCCTGCAAAGAACTAACTTGGGTTGAGGTCATTCGTTTGTTCATGCAGGCGATTGATTTTGGAACCGCAGGTGCTCGAAACATCTGCGGTTTCGCGTTTGTACTCATTTCTGCCGCTTCTTCCATTCTTCAACTTCTTCACGCTTTACTAACGTAAGGGTTTTGAACTTGTAAGTAGTGATTTTCCCCCATGAAAGATAATTACGGATGGAAGGCGGCTTGACACCTAATTCTTGGGCAGCTTCCTCTACTGTAAAGTAGTCGGCTGCATTGATCTGTTTGAGTTCTTTTGTCTTGTTCATTGTGCTATAAGATAATACATACTGTATTGATTGTCAAGTGTAAAGTGAATTATTTTTTTGTTGACAAAATAACAGTTTTAGGCTACTTTATAGGCGAAAAGGGCGGGATTCAAACCCGCAGATGAGTATTATTTTTAGTACGTTACTCATTAACTTGTCCTTTCTAATTTAGTTTACCGCTTGCAAGGCTCCCCGACAGGAGCCTTTTTTATTTACAGATATAAGTTAGAATGAATTAAAGTGGATTGCCTTAAATCGTGATGAAAAATGGGTTATGGCCTAATTGTGATGGAAGATACGATTTGGCCTAAACGTAGTAAGAAGTCTGGTTTGCCCTAACCGTGGTTATCGTTTTGGTTTATGTTTGACTGACTTATTCTTGTGATCTATGAAATTTCTATAATGCTTCTGCCATCCAATAAGAGTATGATATTTTTCCCAACATGCTGCCTTTGTTGATTGCACCCAATTGCTGTCTTCATGTCTTTCTTTCCGTTCCTTATCCTTTTTCTCAATCAAATCATAGAGTGATTGATTCTCTTCGGTTGGCGGTCTTCCTTGTCTGTGTTTCCATAATTCTTTATGAAGGTCAAAAGCATAGTCTGCACTACCTTCTATGCAGTCTGCAAGAAGTTCTTCGAGGTGAGCGATATATTCTTCGTCTGCTAATACTTTTCTTAGTGTATGTAATCCTGTGAATAGTCCCTTAACCGATTCTCTACGCTTCTCAGTCTTAACAGACTGCGGTAATTCGGTTCCCTTTTTCTTCATGCAGGTAAGAAAATATGCCCATTCTTGCCCTAAAATTCAAATTAGGACACTACCGATTTTAGTTGGAATTTTCGGCAATATTTGTTAAAGTGGAACAATAAGAAAAACGGGAAAAATCGGAAATGCTGGCTGAAAAGATGGTTATTGTGAGGCCGCTGGGTGTAGGGCAAGCTGCCCAGGTCTGTCGAGTAACCACGCGTACAATAAACAACTGGATCAGGGCCGGCAAGTTAAAGGCGTATGCAACTCCTGGTGGACATTTCAGAATCTGGCCGAATGACCTAAAAAAATTTCTGGGAGCCCACAACATGGATATCAATTTCGATTTTAGGGGAGAGCATCCTAGAAAGCTACTCATCGTCGACGACGACGAGTCTTATGCAGAAATGATTCAGGAAGTGCTTCGCGATAAACTGCAGAATTGTGAGATAACAATAACGCAGGACGAGTACGAAGCTCTAATAATGCTGGGAGAACTCAAACCTGATCTTGTCATCCTGGACTTGATGATGCCCGGAATCGACGGGTTCAAAGTTCTTGATCTAATTGCAAACCGGAAAACGAGCTACAACCTAAAAGTCCTTATCCTCTCCGGTAATCTCAGCACATCGTCTATTGAACGTCTCAAGCGATCGAGGGCAGACCGGTGGCTTGCTAAGCCGGTATCATCTGCAGAACTTGTTCATTCAGTCCTCGACCTCTTATCCGGCGAGGAACTGGGAGGTAGAGGACTTTCTTGAAATCATTCAAGGAAAGTTTTCTGTCCGGAAAATCTTCGTTCGTTCTGGTTTCTGGGGTTGTTTTGTTACACGAGTCGGGGTCGCCACTGGATGCGATCAGCCGATACTCCGCATACTTTATAATCGGCATCGTTGCGGGAATCTTATTGCTCCTTGTAATTTCTAATTATCTGCTTCGTGTAAAAATACGCAAATTGTCATACCAGATTCGTGAACTGACAATAAAGCAGAAAGCCGGAACCAAAGAATTGACCGCCGGATCCGTCACAAAGGAAAACCCGGTTCAGGGGATTGTCAGAAGTCGCCTTGGTGAAGCATCTTTGGTCCACGAGAAAGAAATCGAGTCCCTGGTAAAATTAGCATCCTCTCTTTCGCACGACCTGAATAATCTTGTCGGGAGCATAATGGGTTATGCATCGCTCCTCAAAAAGAAGCTTCAACCGGAAACAAAGGAATTCCATTATGCAGACATAATCGAAAATTCATCGAAACAAATCACGGAATTGGTTAAACGCGTGCTTGGTTTTTCACAACTGGACACAAAAACTGTCGAAGTGGTTAACCTCAGCCGGTTCACTGAAAAAATTGCAGAAGATTTCAGAAGTACACATGGCGATAAGTTCGCAGTATCGGTGACCGCGGCATCTCAGCCGGCCATTGTTCGAATCAGCACATCGCAATTAAAGCAGGTTCTTCTTGCAGTTCTAGACAACGCCGCCGACTCGATGGAAACCGGCGGAATAATTGAATGTTCAATCGGATTCCCGGAAAACCCTGGTGCGCCGCAAAATCTCACGTGGAAACCGATGAAGTGTTTCATCGCGATCGAGGATCATGGTACGGGCATGGCGCCGGAAATCAAGCAAAGGATCTTCGAACCGTTTTTCACCACAAAGCAAGGAAAGAAATATACCGGATTAAACCTCAGCCAGGTTTTCAATATCGTGAAGCAGCATAATGGGTCTATTTCAGTTGACTCGTCACCAGGGGTCGGAACGAAAGTTAAAATATATCTCCCTCTTTACTCAGAGGAAAACACTCCTCCCGCAGACGAAATGATTTCGCAGACTCTTGAGATGAAAGGAGCCAGGGTATTGGTCGTCGATGACGAGGAAAACGTTCGGCAATTGGGATTAGATATTCTTACAGAACATGGGTTTCAGGTCATCACCGCAAACGACGGTGCCGATGCGCTGGAAAAATTAAAAGACAAACCGGACATTCGCCTTGTAGTGCTGGACATGATAATGCCGGTGATGACCGGCAAAGAGGCATGTATAGAAATAAAGAAAATGAAAAATCCCCCCAAGGTCCTGATATGCACAGGGTTCAGTGAACTTTCCGACCTCAAGACAATACTTGGGACTTACGCAGAAGGCCTGCTCCAGAAACCGTACAGCATAGCAGAGCTTTTGACTGCAGTAAAAAATATTTTGAAAAACCCTTCACCCAATGAAGAATGACCAGATCCATCTTTACATTTTCTTCATTAAAATTTTACATTAATAATACATGGCATCAAGTAGTTTGAAATGCCGCACCATGATGCATTGAAATTCTCTTGCAAACATCCGAGGGGGCTACTGACAGCTAATTGAAAACGATTTATTGACTTAAACTAAATTCTTGGGCGACTAGGGGTTTTCCGAATAAACGCGCTCAAAACACCAAACAAAGCTTGAGTTAAAGTCAATTCTTGGGCTTAAATCCTTGACTTTGCCCATTTGTAAGAATAATTTGCACATCGACTCTCGTTAAATGCTGAGGGTTATTTGATAAGGTTGGTGTTAACTGGTAACAGGCGCCGGTTATATAGATATAGAACCGCCGAGACTCATCTGGGGATGCTGGCTATGGCGGTCAAAATTTTAGTTTAAAAGGAGGAGAGGTTAATGGGATATACAGATGTTTTCATTTCCGAGGATATAAAAGCTCATTCCAAATGGGGGGGGCTTACGTTCCAACGTCGATTTACGAAAGATGGAATCCATCCTTTCGATGAGATCAACTGGGAACGACGAACGGCCTCGATCTCGAACGAGAAAGGTGAAGTGATATTCCAACAAGATGATGTTGAGGTCCCCGATTTCTGGAGCATGACCGCAACCAACGTTGTAGTATCAAAATATTTTCACGGCCAGCTTGGGACCACAGAAAGAGAAACAAGCGTAAAGCAGATCGTGGATCGTGTAGCAAGAACGTTTACGAAGTGGGGAATCAAAGGTGGATATTTTGCGTCGAGCGAAGACGCTTCTGCGTTCTACGACGAACTGACTTTCCTTCTCGTAAATCAGTATGTCTCCTTCAATAGCCCGGTCTGGTTTAATGTTGGCATAGAAGAACGGCCGCAATGCTCGGCTTGCTTCATTAATTCCGTAAAAGACACGATGGAATCGATTCTCGACCTCGCAAAAACAGAAGGCATGTTGTTCAAATGGGGAAGTGGTACGGGAACAAACTTTTCATCGCTTCGATCCTCCAAAGAAAAACTCTCTGGTGGTGGTACGGCTTCCGGCCCGGTATCGTTCCTTCGCGGATTCGATTCGTTTGCAGGAGTAATCAAATCAGGCGGGAAAACGCGCCGCGCCGCAAAAATGGTTATCCTAAACGCGGATCACCCCGATATCCTGGATTTTATTAAGAGCAAGTCGTCGGAAGAAAAAAAAGCCTGGACATTGATTGATGCAGGCTACGATCCGGGCTTTAATGTTCCGGGAGGCGCTTATGATTCCGTCCAATTCCAAAATGCGAACCACAGCGTTCGGGCTACAGACGATTTCATGCGCGCAGTATTAGAAGATAAAGAATGGACGACAAAAAATGTTCGCGATGGTAGGCCCGCAGATAAATACCGTGCCCGCGACTTAATGCACGAAATTTCGGAGTCAGCATGGATCAGTGGAGATCCGGGAATGCAATTTCACACGACGGTGAACAACTGGCACACTTCCCCGAACACGGCGCCGATCAACGCGTCGAACCCATGCAGCGAATATATGTTCCTGGATGATAGCGCTTGCAATCTTGCCTCGCTCAACCTGATGAAATTCAGAGAAGAAGATGGGGCTTTCAACGTCGATTTATTCCTGCATTCCGTCGAGGTAATAATAACTGCGCAGGAAATCATTGTCGGCAATGCAAGCTATCCGACAAAGGCAATCGAGAAAAACAGTTTCGCTTTCCGCCCCCTCGGGATCGGATATGCGAATCTCGGAGCATTACTGATGTCGCTCGGTATTTCTTATGACAGTGACGCAGGAAGAGCGTACGCCGGCGCGATCACTGCTTTAATGACCGGTGAAGGATACCGACAGAGCGCGTTGATTGCAAAGACAATCGGCCCCTTCGATGGTTACGAAGTCAACCGCGAACCGATGCTTGGAGTAATAAGAAAACATCGAGCTCATGTCGACAAGGTAAACACAGAAGTCATCCCGGATTATCTTGTTGAGACTGCGAAAAAAGTTTGGGACGACGCACTCACAATCGGAAAAGAATACGGTTACAGGAACTCACAGATTTCCGTATTGGCGCCAACCGGTACAATCGGATTCATGATGGATTGCGACACGACGGGCGTCGAACCCGATATCGCACTGGTAAAATACAAAAAGCTTGTCGGCGGCGGTTACCTGAAGATCGTCAACAACACAGTACCCCTTGCACTGAAAACCCTCGGATATTCCGAGGAACAGAATGATGAAATAATAAAGTTCATCGACGCGAATGATACAATTGAAGGCGCTCCCTACTTGAAGGATAAGCATCTTCCTGTTTTCGATTGCGCGTTCAAGGCGGTCAACGGAGTCCGATCCATCCACTACATGGGTCATATAAAAATGATGTCGGCGGTCCAGCCGTTCCTCTCCGGAGCAATTTCAAAAACCGTCAATCTTCCGGCAGATGCAACAGTAGAAGATATAGAGCAGGCATACATCGAAGCCTGGAAATTAGGATTGAAAGCAATTGCCGTTTATCGAGACGGCTCAAAGAGGACGCAGCCTCTCAGTACGAAAAAAGACGAAGGTAAATCTGCTTTGCCGTCAGAAAAAGAGGAGAAAACAACGCGGGTTATTAGACGAAGACTTCCCGACGAACGCAGAGCAGTCACCCACAAGTTCAGTATCAGCGGACATGAAGGATACATTACCGTCGGACTCTACGAAGATGGAACAGCCGGTGAGATTTTCATTACGATGTCCAAGGAAGGCTCGACTATCAGCGGATTAATGGACGGCTTCGCTACCGGAATTTCTCTCGCCCTCCAGTACGGAGTACCGCTGAAAGTCCTGGTCGATAAGTTCAGCCACATGAGATTTGAGCCGTCAGGCTTCACCAACAGTAAAGAGGTCCCGATCGCAAAATCTGTTCTCGACTACATTTTCAGGTGGATGGGATTGAAATTCCTCGCCCGTGAGGAACAACCGGCCTCCGTAGTCATGGACTCGATTGCAGCCGAATCAAAAGCCGATCAAAAGGCCGGATTCAATATCTCCCTGGAACAAACGGAGAAGAAAGTATTCCAGGAACAAGCAGATGCACCTCCCTGCCACGAGTGTGGCTCGATCATGATAAGAAGCGGATCATGCTACAAATGCTTGAACTGTGGATCAACAAGCGGCTGCTCCTGATATAAATTCGAGATCATTTAAAGCCGCCTGTTCAATTTAAGGCGGCTTTTTTATTTTATGCCCATTTGCAATCTTGTGGCAACGACAATGTTATTAACGGTCATTCTTAGCTTATTCATTACAGGTTTTCCCGGAAGGTCGCCTTCTCCATGTGATGAGCTGAAGATCAAGGAAAACCTTATCACCTGGGGTCATGAAAAGATTAACCAACCGAGAACAATCGAAGCAATAATTGTTCACTCATCGTACAATGCGCTTACCCCGGATTCCTTCAGCATAAATGGGATTTTAACCGAATACAAACAGATAAACGTATCACCGCACTACATCATAGATCGAGCCGGGATAATTTACAGGTTAGTCTCCGATCAGGAGGTCGCCTATCATGCCGGCAAAAGTCGACTTCCGGATGGACGTACCGACGTAAATAGAGTCTCAGTAGGAATCGAGCTGATAAATACCGAGTATGATCCCCCAACCGAAGAACAATATGCTTCACTTGAAAAACTTGTTAGGTGTCTCGAAAAAAAATATCCTGTAAAATACTTGCTTGGACACAGCGACATAGCCCCCGGTAGGAAATCCGACCCTTGGAATTTCGACTGGAATAAACTTCACCAACTTCTAAAAGAACACTGAACCCCGGTATTATTGACGTCTCAGTTGACGGAATTGCTTTCAAAGAGAATTCCCCTTTTCCTAAATTCATCGAAGAGGTTTTCATTTCCGACAAACTGAACCGCATCCCATCCTAACCCTCTTGCCGCGGAGACATATTCCAAAATATCATCGATGTACAAATGTTCTTGAGGAGCTTTCTTCGTAAATGCTTCGACTGTCTTGTATATTTCCGTCTCGGGTTTGACTGCGCCAACCTCGTGAGATAAAACCATCTTGTCGAAATACTTGAGGAATCCATAATTTTTCCATCCATACTCCTGATGGATGGCGTTGGTATTCGACAGCAGAACTAAACGGTAATTCCGCTTAAGCGCCGGCAGGACTGCGACGAGCTTGTCGTTAACTGTAAATATTTGCGAGTAAACCTTATAGAAAACATCTTTGCTCATCTTGCGGTCGAGGACATCCAGCATTATTTCAGTGAACTTCTCGACCGTATATTCTCCCCGCTCGAATTTTCTATGAACCTCGTAATTATTCCTATAATAACTCGCGAATTTCATTCCCAGGCCTTCTTCAATCTGATTAAATCCTTTAATCACATCGCTATAATCGAACGGCAAAAGCACATTACCCAGATCGAAAACGATTACAGAATATTTTCCCTTCATCTGTGACTCTCAAAAACCTTTGTACGATAAAACATGAACTCTATCTGGTGTAACAAAATGGAAAACCATCTAATAAATATTACCACTCAAAAGACAAATATAAAACGACAAAGGTTTTTAACTGCTGCGTGGTGGAATTGAACGCAATAAGTTGTTGCCCCCAATTGCCGCTGGATAATGGAAGGATTACGCCCCAAATCTTAATTATCAGCGATCAAAAACCTGGAATTGGGATCGTTCTTTTGAAATGACTGATAATCCGAAGGTCAATTAATCTTGTACGACACCTCGATACTTAAGTAAGTCATTCCTGGAAACAATTCGGACGCGGAGCCTACGGCCACTTCTCTAGCACGATTATAAATATCTCTGGAGATTTTCAAGCCCGCAGAAAATGACCGAGTGAGTCTTACATTAGTTAAAATTGCGAGGCGTGAGCCATCGCCGTATAGAAGCGAGTATTGACCGACTCCGGGAAGATCCTCCTCGACCTCGTAGAAAGCCGAGTTGTATGAGTCGGTGTTGTAAAAACAGATTCGCGAGTTGATCGAAACAACATTGAGCGACCAGGCGGCGTCAAACAAAAACAAATCTCCATTCTCGCCGGAAGAGAGGAAAATTTTTTCTAATCTCGTACGGATTGAGAATGCCGACGAAAAATTGTGCCTGAGGTCAATCCGAAAATCTTGCTTCGAACCTGCAAGCGTCGATTGCCCTGCCGGAAACTCAGTCTCAGGAATATAGAAGTCCTCTTTTGTCTTGTATCGATAACGTACGTAAATCGCGGTAGCTGAGCCGTCAAATATCTTTGCGTGGTTCAAGTCAATATATGCGTCCCCAAAAATCTCCTCGCCGTTTCGATCCGGACCATTATCTGTTGACAATATCGTGAACCGGTCATAGTAAAAACCGAATTTTATAATTTCTTCCGGGTGAAACATCGCTCCGAAATAAATTCCTTGTTCCGGAGCCGTCGGAAAACTTTCTGAGAGCACTCCCGAGTAGTTCGGAACTATTCGTGAGCGAAGATCGCGGGCACCAACGGTAAACTTTGCTTCATCATAATCCAGACCCGCATTCGCGGAAAATGAAACCGTTTTATCGACAAGCATTTCGCCGGAAAAAGTGGCTCTTTCGGACTGAGTTCGAAGAAAGAAATCTCCCGCCAGATGGCTCTGGGTATAATAATTTGCGAACATGCGATCATACGAAAAGGAAACTGCTGACGCTCCGCAGTCAAGATAAGGAGAGTCAAACCGTAAAATTCCACCGGCGATCCTTTCTTTTAGATTCAAACCCGACGTACTCGTCGGCAAATCCAGACCGGTGTAATCAATAGAAGTCACTAACCCGGCTTGGTTTCCGTGAGCGTTGAGAATCTTACTTGATGTGAACCCCGTAAACTCGAAATTCCCAACTGGAATGGCAAATGCTACTCCTTTAAGAAACCCGTCTTCAGAACGTGACTGGTACGGCCTCAACGAGTAAGCATCTCTAATAAAAAGCGGAGAAATCGGACCGGCAGATTTGGAAATATTATTCGAATTGGAAAAAAGGATTCCATTGCCTAGACTTATACTGTAATTTCCGAAATCGATCGCCGAAAAGATCAGAATTTGTTTTACGGATAACGCGAGTGAATAGAAATCGAGATAACTATCCTCGCCGGCATCTTTATCGGTAACCGCATCCAACTCGACGTTGCGATAGTCGGCATGCAACTTCTGGAAATTCCTGAATCCGTTGTCATGATACGCATCCTGATATAATGGGACTTTTTGGGGAGAATAACTTATGTACGAAGAGGCGGTCACTTCGATATTTTCTTCCTGTAATATCTGAGCATGACTATTGACCGATGACAGAAGGGCTGGAGTCGCTCCATCAAGAGTAGAAGTTCATTTATGCTGTAAATGAATTTGGCTTTCCGGCGATAAACAATAATCGAAGAAGCGAAGTCTGACGTCATCCCGGGAATAAGCAGCAAATCTTCCGAGGAAGCCGTATTGAGGTCGACCTTTGTAAATACTCCCGAGATATCATCCGAAAAACTCATAAGTGATTCCAATACGTTTTCATGAATCATCTCGCTTTCGTCCGATGTTGTATCCCGGATAAAGGATTGCGCAAATCCCACCCCACAATTGAAACAGAATAAAGCGATGAATCCGGTAATAGAGAACCTCAATTATTATCTGTTCCCCAGACTTGTACGGTACTCCTCGATTTTCTCGAACTCCGTCTTACCTTCGTTTGAAAAATCAAACGAAATTCCGAAAGATTGGGTAACACCAAGCACCTGATGGAAAGCCGCGCTATATTCAAATTCAAAAGACAAAAATCTTACAGCAACGCCGGCGTTAAATGAGTTTGTCCCGCTCGCGCACCCGGCTCGAAGGGTAACAAAATCCATCGGTGAATATTCGGCGGCAATCTTTACGGAGGATGGAAATCCCATCTCCTTGAAATATTCCAAGCCGACATTCAGCTCGTTCGACTCAAAGGCAACCCCTCCGGTAAAAGTCTGCGGCAATCTATCTTGTGAAAGCGTTGCCGTGGCGGAATTTAAATTTGTCGTACTGAAACCAAGCGAGAAACTTCTCGACAAAAACATCTTTGCTCCGGCATCAATACTTGCCGAAAGATCGGTTCCATAATCTTTTATGAAAAGGTGATTGGCATTTATATTTACACCCATAAAAAGAAAATCATAAACCGGCGCGGACAAATTAAGCGTAAAAACATTTTCGCGGTAAAGATCAAATCCGAAAGTCTGTGCCGCACCACTGAAATCAATCCCCAACAAATTGTCCCGGTAAGCAATGCCGGTCGATTTTATTTCCTGAATACCCAAAACCGATGGAACAAAGAACATGCTCAGTTCATTAATTTTTGCGGCATGGGCAGGGTTGTAATAGAATGACCAGGGGTCTTCGCCGAAAGCACACAAAGTTCCGCCCGTTGCAAGTGATCGCGCCCCTGAATATCTGCGCTCAAAGCCGGCATATACATCATGAAAGGATACTACGCCGGTCAACAACAGCGCGAGATAGATTGAGATACTCTTTAGTTTTCGAAAGCGCTTCGCCGTGCAGGCATAACCCACCTTCCTCAAAACCACTCCTCACATTGTTATGGAATGGAACGTTATGAACTAAAAAGGACCTTTATATATAACTTAGTTTAGTTCAGGTATTTTGAGTAAGTAGACTGATGGGATTGATCGGCGATCGATAGCTTTTGAAGGATTCCTTTGTCCGGATAATCTTTGAGTGCGTCCGCAATTTCAAGATACTTTGCGTCAAAGAACGCTTTTACCAATGCGCTCCGAACTCCGGACTGGATGACTAAATTTGCGATCTTATCCAATGAATTTGCAATTACTGTCTGCGCGGTATCTTTCTCGGTGGAAAGCAGATCAATGCCGTTATATTGATATTCGAAAAATGCCTTTCTGAAAATTTCATATTTTCCTGACAACACATCGGTAACCAAACCAGATCTTGAATAGGTACCCCCACCACCTGATTGCCACCCCTGCGAATAATCACTATTCTGCGCTTGCGCGACGATGTTGGACGCACGCTGGAAAAATTTTGTCCCGCCCAGTGGATCGTAAGAGTCATAATCAAACCCGAGCACAACGTACATGTAATAATCTACGAATCCAGCTAACGGATCGAAGTGGAATTCATCGTGATGGAGCGGTTGATCTTTCTGATAAACAAATTGCCAGGAATTATCGAGCACCCGAAACATCGGAGAATTATCACTTGACTTATAAACAGGACGCTGGCTCGCAACAAACGCCTCCGCGGTATAAACTTGTCCGGACGTGGAAGGCGTCGATGACTCGGACATCAGGGAAATAGTCATGGTAACTTTTATTTTCGGTCCCTTGAAATCCTCTCCCGTCCACCTGTAACTATTTATATAATTCTGAATATCGGTACCGAGATTCTGAACGTTTACCCTGTCTGAGGTCGGCAACGCATCTGCGGTAACCGTCACTGTACAGTCAATCTCCTGAGCTAAAGCAATGGAAACAAACAAAAAAATAACCGGCAGTATAAGCCATTTCATAAGTTTTTCTCCTGCTTAAATTTAGCTGCCTAATCGATTGAAGGCAATCCCGGAACCAATCAAAACTCACCTTTGTTAATTTAATACCTTTTTTATACCTTTTGACGCTGACCAAGAACCGTTTTAAAACAATCAAAGAAGGAGAAAATTCGATGTTAGGTAAGTTAACACGTATCGGGACAATAGTGCTTCTCGCCGGACTTGTGGCAAGTTGCTCGAAGAGCAGCAGTCCTACCAGTGGCGGCACAGCACCAGTACTAAAGGCCCCAACTTTCGCAGGTCCGAGCACGACTTCAGCGAGTTCGGATACGAGCATCGGGGCACAAACCTCAATAAGTGCAGCTGCGCTCTTCAATGCAACAGCTTCGGGCTACCTAGGGTTCTACACCGGAGCCGGCAGTCAATCCGGCAATACATGGACGTGGGCATATTCTGTGCAAGGTTTCACCGCGACCTGGACCGCAACTTCAAGTTCAAGTGGTTATAATTGGAAGCTCGTTTATAACGGAACGCTGGCTTCCAATGGATCCAGCACAACTTTCAGTAACTGGACTGTAATAAACGGCTCCGAAAGTAGCGACGGAAAAACCGGAAGCTGGACGATCTATTATCCCAATACTGCTACGGTCGCATACCAGGTAAGCTGGTCAACAGATGCCTCCGGGACACTAACGGGTACAATTGTCGCCAACGATACGACAGGAACTCTCCAGGCAAAATATGTATTTACCAACAAAACCGACAAAAGCGGTGAGCTAAAATATTACACGGGTACAGTTCTGACACTCGATGCAACATGGACTTCGAGCGGGTCAGGCCAATATACGGAGTGGGACGATACCGGAACTACCGTCATTGCTTCGGGGACATGGTCATAACCGAATAAGTTGTCTTATAAAAAACCCGCCCTTAATCAGAGCGGGTTTTTTATTTCTAGAACTTCTCCTTCCGGAGTGTTTACTTCTTCGAATTCGCCCCCTTCGTGAGGAACGGCGTAAGCAAGTCTATAGGCACGGGGAAGATCGTCGTTGAATTATTCTCAGAGGCAATCTCGGACAAAGTTTGCAGGTAACGGAGGGTTATCGCGCTTGGTTGGTCGCTAAGAATCTTCGCCGCATCAGACAGCCGCTGCGAAGCCTGGAATTCACCTTCTGCCGCTATTACCTTCGCTCGCCTCTCGCGTTCGGCCTCTGCCTGTCGTGCCATGGCACGCTGCATATCTTCCGGCAGATCTATCTGCTTTACCTCGACGTTCGATACTTTTATCCCCCAGGGCTCTGTATGATTATCGATGATAACCTGAAGGTCCTTATTGATTTTCTCTCTCTGTGCCAGCAGCTCGTCAAGCTCGGATTGACCGAGAATGCTCCGAAGAGTGGTTTGCGACATCTGGCTCGTGGCAAACAAATAATCCTCAACTTCCACGACGGCCTTCCTCGCATCCAGCACCCTGAAATAAATTACCGCGCTTACCTTGATTGATACGTTATCGCGCGTAATGATGTCCTGCGGCGGGACATCCAACGCAATAGTCCTTAAACTTACGCGTACCATCTTATCGATCACAGGTATGAGGATGATCAGGCCCGGCCCCTTCGCAGCGATAAGCCTTCCAAGCCTGAAAATGACGGCACGTTCATATTCTCTCAGAATCCTGATCGCACTTGCCGCGATGAAAAACAAGAAAATTATAATTATTACTAATGGTGTTAATAAGGAAGTTGTGTCCATACGATCCTCTACTTTTTATGTTTAACTCTTAAAATCCAATTTGAAAAAGACTCGACGACGATCCTTTCACCGACCTTCAGTCTCTCATCCGAGACCGCTTTCCATATCTCACCATGAACTTGAACCTGACCGGCAGCTCCGGGCCTGATTTCAGAAACGACAGATCCTTCCTCGTCGATCATTCCTTCAATGCCGGTGGCCGATTTTCTCCGCTGGGCTTTTAAACCAAGGCCGATCACCCCGATGAAGAATGCGGCGGCCACGACAACCGTTGTTATTATTACGCTCAACGAAATGCTGACGATTTCAAACGGAGAGCTGATCAGCATTACCGAACCGAGAAACAGTGAAATAATCCCGCCAATCGCAAGCAGCCCATGGCTCATTATTTTAATCTCAGCGATGAAGAGAATAACGGCGAGCAAAATCAATGCGAGGCCGGCATAGTTTATCGGCAATGTCTGAAAAGAATAAAACGCGAGTATAATTGAAATCGCCCCGACTATGCCCGGCAGTATGGCGCCGGGATTAAAAAGCTCAAACATAATTCCGAAAATACCGATCATCATAAGGATATAAGTAATGTTCGGGTCGCTTATGGTACCCAAAAACTTTTCCCGCCAGTTCATCGGAACAAATTCAACTTGCGCGTCTGCCGTCTTAAGCTTGATAAAGCCGCCGCTTGTCTCCACTGTTCTACCGTCGATTTCCCTCAGGAGGCTGTCCAAGCTCGGCGAAATCAGATCGATCACTTTTTGTTTGAGAGCCTCGGATTCCGAATTCGAAATGCTGTGCCGAACCGCATTTTCCGCCCACGTAACATTTCTGTTCCGTTTCTGTGCAATCGCCCTCACAAAAGCGGCCGCATCATTGGTGACTTTCTCCGACATGACGGAAGTTGTGTCTTCCGCTCCTCCGCCGACAGGATGGGCCGCTCCGATGTTAGTTCCGGGAGCCATCGCGGCTATATTTGCGGAAAGCGTTATGAAGACACCGGCAGAGCCGGCGCGCGCTCCACTCGGAGCAATGTAAACTATGACCGGAACCGACGAACCGAGAATTCCCTGAACGATCTTTCTCGTAGATTCAAGTAATCCCCCCGGAGTATCCATTTCTATTACCAGCGCCGAAGCTTTTTCGGCTTCCGCCCTTGAAATGGAATTAATTATATATTCTGCAGTTGCTGGATTAATTGTTCCATCGAGACGAATCAACAAGATCTTTTCCTGTCCATATACATTGCAAATGGAAAAGATAACCAGGAATAGAGCTAATTTCATTTTCACTTTAATATCTTAACACACAGCCTCTCAATTATCAATCACAATGAGGCAGGACTGAAGACAAATCTCAACAATATTATTTAAATTGAGGATAGAATGATGCATCTTCCCACAATTGAATTAGAAGAAATGTTCAGGCAAGAAGGGGTGAAATACGTTGCGGGAGTCGATGAGGCTGGCAGAGGACCGGTGGCTGGGCCGGTAACCGTAGCCGCAGTAATTTTTCCTATCCAGAAGACGGGATATTCATCCGGACCGCTTGTTGAGAACGTGCGCGATTCAAAACTGGTACCTGAACGACAGCGGGATCCCATTGCGGCAGCAATCAGAGAAAAAGCGCTCGACTTCTCCGTGGTTCACATTCCCAACGAAATGATTGATTCAATCAATATTCTAAATGCAACACGGCTCGCAGTATCTCAAGCGGTTGAGTCGTTAAGAATCAAACCACAGGTAGTATTGATTGACGGAAAATTCTTAAACTTGAAAAACTTTACCTGCATCTCCATCGTCAAAGGCGATTCGAATATATTCTCAATCGCTGCGGCTTCGATCCTCGCCAAAACTTCCCGCGATGCACTAATGCGTGATTATGCCAGAGAATTTCCGAATTATTTCTTCGAGAAAAACAAAGGTTACCTGACTGCGGAACATTTGCAAGCGATCCGTGATAATGGCTTTTCGCCTCTCCACAGGAAGAGCTTCTCGATAGTACTTTAATAACCATTTAAAGGCTTTTTCGGCATGTCGAACAAAGTTCTCGGGGCAAAGGGTGAACAACTCGCGGTTGAGTTTCTAAGAAGGCAAGGATACGAAATTATTGCAAGAAATTTCAGGTACGATCGCGGAGAGATAGACATAATTGTAAAAAAAGATAAACTGATTTCCTTCTGCGAGGTCAAAACAAGAACAAGTAATGCTTACGGAACCGGTGAAAGTGCGGTAGATTCTAGAAAACAAGAGCAAATACGTAAAGTTGCCGAAGGATATATTGAGGAACAGGGACTGGACGATTACGACTTTAGATTTGATGTTTTGGTTGTGGAGATTAAACGAAATGAAACAAGAATTCGAATTATTGAAAATGCTTTTCAATAAGCCCGTTTTTACACGCATCAAATAAAAAGGTCGCCCATCCGAGATGGGCGACCTTAACTCAACGTCTCTACTTCCTAATTTACTTCAACAATACCATCTTCATCGTGCTAACATAATTCTTCGTAGAGAGTCTATAGAAGTACACTCCGCTAGCCACTAGATTTCCGGTGCCGTTCATACTGTTCCATGTTATTTGATAAGTGCCGGGGACATAGTTGTCGTTGGTTAGTACTTTGACAAGCTGTCCGATCGAATTATAGACCGACACATTAACCAATCCCGTAGCTGGAACGGAGAAGTTTATTGTGGTCGTCGGGTTGAACGGGTTCGGATAGTTTTGCTCTAAAGCATACGCATGCGGAACCTTCTCACTGACCACTTTTACTCCAGTGACTTGTCCGAGAGCTCTTTGCAAGAGTGCGAAAGTATATTTTGCATTATGAACACCATGGCTTCCATCTTTCGACACCAAGAGATAATCCCAATATGCGCCGAGTTGATCCCTCGTAAGTAATTTAGCACCGCTTGAGCTTATGGTGCCTGCGACTAATGAATCTGGAAGCTTTGATGCCAGTTTACTCAGGAGAGAATCTACTTCAGTCTGAACTCCCGGGATGGGTCCACCACCGGCGATGCCCGCATAATCATAGGGAGCGGGAATCTGATCGAAGTCTGTAATCGGTCCGTGGCATGACTGGCAGGCTGTCGTATTATCAACCTGGTTTCCTGTGCTGTCTGGTCCGCTCATCTTCCATGTGTGGCCTCCGAGGAGGTTTTGGGCTTTTGCATCAAGCGTATCAGAAGCCATGTGACAGGTCACGCAGGCATCAGTAAGTTGAGTGTGCGTGTTGAGACCCGTGATGGTGTTGTCGCCGAATTGATATCCGTTCTGTCCCCAGAACATGTCGGTTTGCGGGCCGTTGTGGGGTCCGAAGTGAGATGAATATCCGGCTGGCACAGCAGTGCTGACTGCAGATCTGGATCGATGACAATTCATGCAAAGCTGTCCGACCCCGCCATCTGTTATTGAATAACCGTTCATCAATGTATCCGCTGTAACTTTCCTAAGCTGGTACGGTTTCGAGGCATCATGCGGATCGTGGCAACTCTGGCAAGTCAAAGGAATCGAGGCGTATGAGGACTGCGAGACATTGCCACTCGCGTAATCGACAAAGCCGGCTCCGTTGTGGCAGCGTGCACAAGACGATGAATTCGGGGTAGGCGCGTCCGAGATCTGGATGGCCGTTACACCACTGTCGTGCGGGCTGCTAGTCCACATTCTTCCTTCAATTTCATTTGGAGGTGAATCGTGACATTGCAGACAAACTGAAGCATTCATAGAGACTGAAATTTTTGCTGCATCTCCCCAATGTTGATCTCCTGCACCATGGCAACTTTCGCATCCGATCGTTCCCAATTGCGCAAGTTGTGGAGACGTGTGATACAAATGTGCGAAGTTGCTGTCATTGAGTACCGTAGGGAAAGCCCAACCGACTTTACTTTTTACATCCGCAAAGTTTCCGTTGGCAGCATTCGGATTGTAACCTGTTGTGTGACACTTGAGACAGGACGATGAATAGTGTGAACTGATATGACCCGTTACACCGTTCCTAAACATACTCGCATGCTCAGTCCCCATCCAATTTGAATAGGAGGCCGTGGTGCTGAGACCTAATCCGGTCAGCGCCCCTTGATGGCACGTCCCGCACTGCGGAACTGCTGCCGTGGCGCTATCATACGTTACTATTCCCATCGAACCAACGCCGGTGTAATTAGCAGAAGTGATAACGGTCGAAGCCTGGGAACTTCCACCAGTAGTGTTGACCGTAAGATTTATGGTGTACTGTCCCGTCGTGTCGACGGTGATTGTAGTAAATGAAACGGATGGACTGTCGATTACAGCGTGTCCACCAGATGGAACAGTGACCGACCATGATACAGACTGGATTGTGCTTCCCGTGGAATCTATTGCCTGAAGATAGACAATCGTTTTCTCCCCGACAGTGTTCAAGCCCGTTGTTGCATACATTGAACTTCCTTTAGAGCCGTAAACCTGCGTCAAAGTGTATGGGGTCATTCCAACCACCTGAATGCCGGCCTTAGGTGCTTTTGTCTGAGAGAATGCAAACCCAGCTGCGAGGAATATCATCGCTAAACCAGTACAAACTTGTTTCCTCATAGCTTAATTCTCCTTTTCTTGTGCTTTTGGCATTAATAAAGAATTTTCAAAAAATTATCAACATCAATGAGTGCAAGGATAATGCCAATCATCAGCTGCTGCAAAACCACTAAATCGATGAAAAAAGGGACAAAACGGGCGGAGGTGGTGATTAGAATTTCAACACAAATAGGGTATCTTCCCACTTGAGGGCATTTTAGTACAGCTAACAAACTACGGGCGTGTTACAGCTAAAATGAAGGTAAATCGCAAAGGATTGAATGCACATTCAAACAGATTAGCTTCAGCGTAGATCAAAGAAGCGGGACGAAGAGAAAAGTCTTCGCCCCGCCTCGATCATTCTCATCAATTAATTTTCAATACAAGAACATTGGCTTGTTCAGGAGATGTGCAATCTTGGGCTTATAATTTTCTGTGTCGTAAAGTTCACCCACATCGACACGTTTCAGCCCTTCCGTAATATTTGCAAGGGGAATGTGCGTATATTTACCTTCTTTCAAGGCAACCATCCTGCCCAGCTCCCTTTTGATAACTAGATCGGTGGCCAAATTTGCGTAACTTGTTGCAACCATTCTATCCAATGCATCGGGTTCTCCGCTGCGCATTAAATACGCAACTTGCTGGTAAATAATGTCGGATCCGGTTATTCGCTTAAGCGCATCTCCGGTAATTTCACCGATGCCACCCAATTTTTTGTGACCATAAGCGTCCGCCTCACCATACTCAACAATTTTTCCGGCAGTCATCTGAGCACCTTCAGAAATAGTCATGATGGCATAGTCGCTCGGATTTCGTTTCTTATCCTCTTGAAGTAGTTTTGCCAGCTTCTCGGGATCGAACGGTACTTCGGAAATGATGGCCCGATCAACTCCGGCCAGGTAAGCAGAAATCAAAGACGTCTCGCCGGAATTTCTTCCGAAAAGTTCGACAACGGCGATACGTTCATGTGAACCTGCGGGCGTCCGCAACGCCGTTATAAAATTTACGCTCCGGGTTACAGCCGTCGAGAAACCGATGCAGTAATCCGTTCCGAAAACGTCGTTGTCCATTGTTTTGGGAATTGCCACAACGGGAAATCCTTCTTTGTGAAGGCGAACACCATAACTTAATGTATCATCACCGCCGATTGGAAGAAGGGCATCGATCTTCAACGTTTCAAGAACTTTCAGTACATGAGGAGTGAAATCGAAAGGAGAATCATCCTTCTTCGGCGGATTTTTAGGATCTTTGAGAAATTCAGGGACATCTTTAGGTTTTACTTTACTCGGATTTGTGCGAGAAGTATGAAGGAATGTTCCGCCTGATCTGTCAACGGTCCGCGTGTTCTGCTTGTTCAATGAAACAACACACCCGTCATTATCTTTCGAATCCAAATTGTAATATAATAGTCCAGCCCAGCCTCGCTTTATCCCGATAACTTCAACCCCCGCATCTTCAGCCCGATAAACCGCCGCTTTAATACAAGGGTTTAAACCAGGAACATCACCACCGCCGGTGAGAATTCCAATTCGCATACAGTTACTCCTTTTAGTTGATTTTGTTCAAATTGAATTTATGAAGTTAGCAAAAAAGATTAAAGTAAAATCAATTCTCTCTTACGCTGCCAGAAAAACATCCCGTTTGTACTCTGAATGGAAAAGTGGAGATGAGATCATAAAATCTGCCGAAGCCTTGTTACACGCAACAGGTATATTCCAAACAGCGGCAATTCGAAGGAGTGCTTTTACATCCGGGTCATGCGGCTGCGGTTCGAGAGGATCCCAAAAGAAAAACAACAGATCGATCTTTTCCTCGGCTATCATAGCGCCAATCTCCTGGTCTCCGCCGACCGGTCCGCTAAGCATCCTTTTTACTTTTAGCCCGACCTCATCCGATATCATCTTTCCGGTAGTCCCGGTGGCGAAAAGTTCGTGATTTTTCAAGATATCCTTGTTGAACTTTGCCCAATTCAACAGCTCTTCTTTCTTATTGTCATGGGCCACCAAAGCAATTCTTTTCTTCGGCTGCATTTTGATCTCGAGATTCCTCATCGATTGCACCTGATAGTTTTGGAATTTTCAATGACTTCGATTAATCTCATCTTCATAAGTTCACAATGCCCGCTAATTCACCTGCGCTCAAAAACTCCGACATCCTCCCTGAGATTATCCTGAAAAACCTTTTGAAATTTAAAGCGCCACCGGAATTTAGCAACATTCCAAAGGTTTTATCATGATTTGCTATTTTCCCGGTGAAGGCCGTGATCCCGTGGAGAAGTCCTCGGTTATTTCCCGATTCTCGGCGTTTGAAAAAACCTTGAACGAACTCACCGGCACTTTGGTGTCGGACTCCATTTTGATAAGAAGCTTGTTCTTCCACATCAAATTAAAAAGATGACTCGGCCTTCCTTCTTTCAAATAGGAAGCAATATAAGGATGAACGACCAGTTTAATCCTGCGACCATGGCCTTCGGATTTGAATCTTCCAAGCAATCCCATGATGTCGGTAAGTACGGTTGCTCTGCTCTGAACGATGCCTGTCCCTGCGCATACCGGGCATGTCTCACTGAACGACTGCATGATGCTCTGGCGAATCCGCTGTCTTGTAATTTGAACCAGTCCAAACTCGGTCATCGGAAGAACGGTTGCCTTAGCCCTGTCGTGACGGAATTCTCTTCTGAGCTCATCGAAGACCTTCCGTTTATTTCTCTCATCTTCCAAATCGATGAAGTCGATTACGATAATTCCCCCTATATCGCGCAGCCTTAGCTGTCTTATGATCTCGCGCGAAGCTTCGAGGTTTGTGCGGAGAGAGTTTAATTCCTGTTCTTTGTTTGCGGCATATCGTCCGCTGTTCACATCGATCACCGTCATCGCCTCCGTCACGTCGATAACCAGATATCCACCCGACCTCAATGCGACTCGCCTTCCTAGAGACTCCTGCATATCTTTCGCGACACCGAAGACATCGAAGATCGGCGACTTCCCACGATAAAATTCGATCTTGTCGACAAGCGTCGGGGCAAACCATTTCACATAAGTCGTAATCTCTTTGTAAAGTCTCCGCGAATCAACAACTACTCTCTGGACCTCATTGTTGAACAGGTCTCTGATGACACTTGAGACGGTGGATAAATCTTTGTAAAGAAGCACAGGCGGCTGTTCCGTCTTTACGGTTTTCTCTATCTCGCGCCAGGTTTTTATAAGCTGCCCCAGGTCGTTTTTTAAGAGCTCTTCTTCTTTCCCTTCGGCAACTGTTCTTATTATAAGACCAAAGCCTTCGGGAAGCATGCTTCGTACAATTCGTTTGAGCCTTTTTTTCTCCTTGAAGTTGTAGAGTTTCTTCGAAACGCCGATGCGTCCGTCAAATGGAAGAAGCACCAGATACCTTCCTGGAAGTGAAACCTTGCTCGTTACGCGAACGCCCTTCTTGCCGACAGGCTCCTTCGTTATCTGGACAATGATGCTCTTCCCGCGCTCCAGATGTATCTCTCTCTGCGAGGGACGCTGAGATCTCTGTGCTATTTGCGGGTGAGAACCGTTTTGAGGATGCGGTGGCTGGGATGCAGTCGAAACCGGTGAAGTCTCGCTATCATCGTCATCGTCGTCGTCGATTTCAGAATCTTCCTCGCCGATCAGCGAAGAGTATTCACCTATATTCGGGTCAACGTCCGAGAAATGCAGGAAGGCATCCTGCTTTTGTCCGACATCGATGAACGCCGCCCTGATTCCCGGCATGACTCTGGCAACTTTGCCGAGGTGAATGTCTCCCACCATTCGTTCTTTGCCGGGTGACTCCACAAAAATTTCTGCGAGCCTGCCGTCTTCCGTAATTGCGATACGAATTTGATCGGCAGTCTCATTGATAACAATCTCCTTTTTCATAAAGACCTGTCTGTTTAAGCGGAGAACGATTTGGACTGCCGACCGGAACTTGGCTCCGGTAAGTCGGATACCTGTTCAATGGTACTATGCCAGAGCGACTGTACGGGCGATTTAGTGACGCATCGCCCTCTTCCGTTTTATTCCCTTTGAATGCAAAACCGGTTTTACCGGCAATTGCAAAGAACGAGATCAATAAAAATAAATTACGATCTCTTCCGAAGGGTCCTTCGGATGTTTTCCCCGAATCACACATTACACTCTCATCCCAATAAAGATTGGGACTAAAACCCTGGAGGCAGTCTTTTACGACCCCGATAGTTTTGAAAAATAATTCTAAAATTTGTTCCGGCGCGACGCCAGCGTGCCGTCCCGGGAAATTTTTCTTCCCAAAAGCTGAATCTAAATAATCCGAAAAAAAGATAGCGGTCATGCCAAATAATGCCCAAAATCCTATCTGGGTTTTCTGCACTCGGCTAAATACGCCGTCTCTTTTAAACAACTTTATACCAGTAAATGAAAAAAATTTTCTAAGCCTGCTATTTTATAATGTAACCTAGACAATAAATCAAAAAAATTTCTTTGAGGCCAAGCTTACTGCATCACACGGTCAGTACGCTTACCGTTGCTTCCTTCCGGACCTGGCGGGGTTCGGCAACCTTCCGTTGCACAGGACTTGACCTCAAAGAACTTTTCCGATGATCAATCAATGATCATTCGATATTGCCAAGTGGAGCAGAGGGGAGTCGAACCCCCGACCTCCAGAGTGCGATTCTGGCGCTCTCCCAAACTGAGCTACTGCCCCTCATGTCTCTAAGCAAACCCGAAATTGTTTCTATACTAACAAAAAACGCACTATATTCGACAATTCCATTTCTAATTTAACATCAAGCGTGACAGCGTGCAAATGATCCAAATATTATGAATCCCTGCCAAAAATGGACGCAAAGATAACATAATCATTAAAAACACTGAAACGGGGAATCGGATGCGCGAACTCGCGGTTTCATTTTACGTGTGCTCAATCGGGTTTTTGCCGTCCAAGTATTTAAGCGGCGGGACACCTAAAAACGTTTCACCAATAAATGTTACCCGTTATTCACCTAACCTCTTGGCGGTCGTAAGATAGTTTTTCACATAGTCCGAAACAGCGGCCTCCAGACTTGTCAATGGTTTTACAAATCCCGCCTTCCTAAGCTTCGAAATATCTGCACAGGTATAATACTGATATTTATCTCTGATCATATCCGGCATTTCTACGTAATCTATTTTAGGGGGGGTTCCCAGGGACTGGAATATTGCCGCAGCTAATTTATTCCACGAGTTTGTAACCCCGCTGCCAACATTGAACAAGCCTCCGACTTTGCGATTATCCGTAAAGAAGAGAGTCATCTCAACGGCATCTTTCACGTACAAGAAATCGCGCATCTGTTCGCCATCCTTGTATTCTTTTCTATAGGATTTAAATAATTGCATTTTCCCCGACGACCCGATCTGCTCGAAAGCCTTGAGGACTAATGAACGCATGTCTCCCTTGTGATATTCGTTCGGACCGAAAACGTTGAAATACTTTATTCCCACTATTCTGTCAAGCAAGCCTTGCCGATACGCCCACTGGTCGAAGAGTTGCTTTGAATAACCGTACATGTTAAGAGGTCGGAGTAGATCGATTTCTTCGTCATTATCCTCAAACCCCTGCCTGCCATCCCCGTATGTCGCGGCGCTCGATGCGTAAATGAAACGGGCTCCTTCGCTATCCGCAGCAATTGCGAGCTGCTTTGTATATTCGAAATTATTGCCAATAAGAAAAGTGGCGTCTTTTTCCGTCGTCGAGGAACATGCCCCCATGTGTATGATAACTTCGACTTTGTCTTTCCCGGATCCCAGGCTTGCACCGAGTCCCTTATTTACGACAAGAGTTCGGAATTCGTCCTTCTCCATGTAGTCGCGGAACTTTAACGGAACGAGGTTCTTCCATTTTTCGTCCGTCCCGAGGTTATCAACTATGAGAATGTTATCGTTTCCAAGCTGGTTCAATCTCCAGACGATTGCACTTCCGATAAATCCAGCTCCACCAGTTACGATTATCATACAATTCCTTTATCTAATTGCCAATCAGAAGCGAGCGGACAGCATCGAGCATGGCGTAAAAAGGCGCATCCTATTGAAATTGAGAAAATTTTTCCTGCCTGCCGCGTTTCGCTATTTATACGCATCTTATAAAATATTTCCCGGGTAGTTGTTTGACAACGCCCTTCAATTCAAGACCGAGAAGCTGTACGAGAATATCGGAGGTTGCCTGCTTACATTTGTCAGCAAGAACATCAACGTGTATGGGATCGTCGGACAAAGCATCGAAAATTTTCTGCTCGAATATGGATAACTGTATCTTGGCCTGGGGTTTGGGCTGGTCTTTCAGTATCGGCCTGAGTTTGTACCGCAGCTCTTCCACCACATCTGAAATGTCTTCAACAAGTTTCGCCCGTCCTTCCTTTATCAGCTTATTCGTCCCGCGTCCCTTTCTCTCGAATATCTGTCCGGGAACCGCAAATACCTCTCTATTCTGATCAAGGGCAAAGCTGGCGGTAATCATTGCGCCCCCGTTTACATCCGTCTCTATCAAAATTGTTCCGAGAGAAATACCGCTTATGATCCTGTTGCGCCGAGGGAAGTTGACCGCGTCCGGCTTCGAGCCCATATAATATTCCGAGATAATTGCTCCACCGACGAGTATTTGCTCGGAGAGCCTTTTGTTTTCGCTCGGATATATGACATCTACGCCGCTCCCGAGGACTGCAATCGTTCTCCCGCCGGAGCGAACCGTCGTAGCATGCGCAATCGTATCAACGCCACGCGCTAATCCCGATATGACTACGATTCCGTGTTCGGCAATCTCTGCAGCAAATTTCTCCGCCACATGCTTGCCGTATGTAGTAGGATTTCTCGTTCCCACGACCGCAATCGAATACTTATCGGAATTTAAAAGTTGACCCCTGACGAAAAGCATTACTGGAGGATCATAAATCTTTTTAAGATTCTCGGGATATTCCTTGTCCCAAAATGTAACTATACTCGCTTCGGATTTATTGAGCCTTGAAAGTTGCAGCTGTATGTCTTCTTCAAAATTCCTATCAGACAGGATCCTTCGCGCAAGCGCGCGATCAATTCCTTCAACCTCGGTTAGTCCTCGCTCGGTTGCATTTAGAACCGACTGCGGGTCGCCAAAGTGGTTTACAAGCGAACGGAGCCGCGCGGCTCCTACTCCCTTAACCATGGATAAACTCAATAACGAACGAACATCAATCAAAGATTCACTTGTTAATTGTTTTTTTAGGCACTTAAGTCCATTCTTTAATTACCATTACTTCCTGTCGTGGTTTATTGGTATAACGACGCTAAACTTCGTACCTTTTCCGAGAGCGGATTCCACAAAAACTTTTCCTCCGTGGGCTTCCGTGACGCGTTTGACTATCGTAAGCCCAAGCCCTGTTCCCTTTTGCCTGGATGTCTGCGCACTCTTAACCTGACGGTACCGATCGAAAATAAGCGGAATCTCATCCGAAGAAATTCCTACTCCCGTGTCTTCGACATCCATCGCTACATAATCGCCCTTCAACCCGGGGACATCATCGTCAAAATGCCTGACATACGTTTTAATATTTATACTTCCATCCTTCGGGGTGAACTTTATAGCGTTGCTTACAAGATTTGTGACGACTTGTTCGAGTTTTCCGCTGTCGAATTCGCAAATAGGAATATTTTTATCCTCCTGAACCGTTAGAAAAATCCCTTTGTCGCGTGAAAGTATTTTTAACCGCGCAACTGCTCCTACGACTATTACATTGAAATCGTTCGGCTGTTTGTTCAGCTGGAGTTTTCCTGCCTCCAATTTTGCGACGTCGAGTATATCATTGATCAATACCAGCATCTTTTGAGAAGTTTCCAGAGCCGATCCCAAAAATTCTTTCAGCTCTGAAGGGTTCTGATCGAATTCTCCGTTCGCTGACAACTCAAGAACTCCGATAATCACCGACAACGGACTGCGAAGGTCGTGAACCAGCATGGACTGGAAATCGGCTTTTAACTGCTCAAGGTTTTGTTCTGCTTTGACCGCCCGGAGAATGGACCTGACCCTTGCGATCAGCTCATCCTGTTCTATGGGCTTCGTCAGATATTCGTCAGCACCTAGAGTAAAACCTTCCTCGATACTCTTGGCGTCCTTTGAGTTTGCAGTCAGGATTATGACGGGTATCCCTTTGGTAATTTCGTTTTCCCGGAGATGCTTCAACGTTTCAAACCCGTCCATCTCAGGCATCGCGACGTCCAAAATAATCAAGTCGAGATGTTCGGAAATGCTTTTTGATAAACATTCTTTCCCGCTCGAAGCATTTACGACGTCAAACCCCTGCCGCCTCAGCAACTTGTCAAGCAAGATCAAGTTATCGGGCGCATCGTCAACCGCTAAAATTCTTAACCGTTCGTCCATTTCTTTCTCTGTATAAATTTATTGACTTCACGCAAAATGATTTCTCTTGTAAGCCCTTCTTTTTTTACAACGTTTTTTATCCTTGAATTAAGTTTCATCCGTTCATCATCAGTCACTTCCTTGGCGGTGAGAACGACGATCGGAACTTCTTTTAATTTCTCGTCTTCATACATTTTTTCCACGACTTCAAAACCATCCATCTCCGGCATTAACAAATCCAGAAACACCAGTCTCGGAACAGTCTCGTGTAAGAGCTTTATTGCCTCAATGCCATTTCTAGCAGTGTAAATAGTGAATTTACTTTTCTCCAATAGGTTGCGGAGAAAATTCGTGAAATCTTCATTGTCATCAACGACAAGTATTTCCCCTTCGTCTGTGCCGGTATAGCTTCTAATTACAGATATAATTTTTTCCGCCTGAACAGGCTTAACAAGGTATGATTCAGCACCAAGTGAAACCGCGAGCGCTTTGTTATCTACAACCGTATGAATGACGACAGGTATCTCTTTAAGATCCGGATCCGACTTCAATTCCTGGAGGACCTGCCAACCATCTTTAAAGGGCATCATAATATCAAGCGTCACGAGTATCGGTCTATATTGGCGCACCACGTCGATAGCATTTCTAGAGTCGGTCACGCCATAGAACTCGAAGCCCTCTGAAACCAAATGATTCTTCAAAAGGAGAAGAACGTCCGGATCGTCATCTATGCACACCACCAGATTGCTCGTTCTCCCGGAGGACTCTTCGGATAAATTTGAAGAAGATGATGGAGGAAGCCCAACCCGTTCTTTCATTTTTGGTTTTTCAGCGGAATTATAAACCAAAGGAATCGTCAGTATGAAAGTCGAACCTTTTCCCATTTCACTTTGAACCATTAAATCTCCTCCCAGCATTCGAGCAAGTTTGCGGGAGATTGCTAATCCCAGACCTGTGCCGCCATGCCTCCGTGTATTTGATCCGTCAACTTGCCTGAACTCCTCGAACACGACTTCAAGAAACTCAGTAGGGATTCCCGTCCCGGTGTCCTCGACGGCGACGCGGACGAAACTCCTATCGAACATTTTCACGGCAACTTTTATATGTCCATCATCGGTGAATTTTGTTGCGTTGCTGAGAAGATTAAGAATAATTTGTTTTATTCTAGCGGGGTCGGATTGTATGCTGGGCACATCCGTATCAATTTCACTGAGTAGCTTTACGGTCTTGTCGCCCAAAAGGGGCTCGACGGTCGCCAATGCGTCGCTGACAACAGTATCTATTTTGAATTCCTCCGGAGAAACTGTCATTCGACCGGCTTCTATCTTTGAAAGATCCAGAATGTCATTAATTAGAGCGAGAAGATTCTTGGCGTTTCTAAGTACTATGTCCAATCCTTCTTTTTGATCACCTGTTGCAGGTTGAACATCATCCGTCAGGATTAAGTTCGTAAATCCGATAATGGAGTTGAGCGGCGTCCGCAACTCATGGCTCATGTTCGCAAGAAATTGGCTCTTCAACCTGCTCGCCTCTTCGAGTTGTTGATTCGCCTGGACAAGCTGCGCATTCGCTTCTTCGACCCAGACCTTCGACATCCTGAGCTGTTCGTTCGAATCTTCAAGCTCGTTTGACTTTTCAAGCACATCGGAATACAAGAAAGCGTTTTCAACCGCGGCGCCGATCACACGCGACACCATCATGAAGAATTCTTTGTCGGTTTGTGTAACATCCGCCTTTTCCCTGGCGGCGGTGATTAACACGCCATGCGGTTTCCGTGTTCCTATTATGGGAATAACGGCGGCAGACATCATCATTTCTTCGGCAAGAATTCTAAAAATTTCCGATCGCTCAACTGCTTTCCCTATTTCGGGAAAGACCTCGGCTTCACCTCTGTTCATGATCTCCGCAAACAGGCCTTCGTTCGAATCAGGGGCGTAAACGACTTTCTCGAATCGCGGACTGAAACCAAGTGTTGCTGTTAACTCCAAGTTATTCGAGCCTTCATGTAAGAGGTAAACTGCAGCTGCGGAGACATCTTCAAACTCAAGAAGCCGAGCCAGACTTTTATTCAAAATCTCGGATACATCCAGGGCATCTCTTACGGCAATTGCCGTCCTGTTGATTACCGAAAGTCTTTCGTTCTGTTTCCTGATTGCAATTTCATTCTTCTTCTGTTCGGTTATGTCTCTGTTTATCGAAACGCTGCCGGTCGGAGTCCCCGCAGAATCCCTCACCAGAGCCACCGAAGAATCTATATAAAGTTCCTTGCCGTTCTTGGAATAATTGATTACTTCTCCCCGCCAGAAATTATTCTTCTCAAGCACCTCTCTCATTTCATCCCGCGTGATCCCTTTATATCCGAACTGGATTACTTCATCGTAAGGCGACCCTACAACTTCCTCCATTTTCCAGCCGTATAACCGCTGCGCCGCCGGATTCCATGAAGTGATTTTGCCGTTTCGATCGGCGGCAATTATCGCGTCGTTCACTTCTCCGAGCAGCATTGCTTGATAGGCAATTCGTTCTTCGTTCTTCTTTCTATCTGTTATGTCGCTGAAGATTGCCACCGCTCCACTAAGGCTGCCGCCGGGATCGATCAACGGCGAGGCACTAATAGAAAGTACCCGCACTATTCCAAACCGGGTGATGACAAACTCGAAATTCCGCACGTTTTTTCCGTCGAGAGCAGCTAACTTTATCGGATTGACATCATCCGGAAGACGGGATCCATCCAATTTGTGCATTCCGAAAATATCGGCATATTGCCCGAAAGCAATTTCGGGAACGTCCTTGATTCCAAATATCTCTTTCCCGCCCTCGTTCATCAATAATATTCTGCCAAGTCTGTTTACTAATATTATTCCTTCCGCCGCGCTGGCAAATATTTTTTCCAGCTGATCAGCCTGCTCGGCGATTTTAGAAGCGAGTCTCAGTCTTTGTATGCCGACCGCAAGTCCTGAAGCCGAGACTTCGGCCAGATCTGTTTCGTATTTTAAGCTGCCCGCAGATGCAACCGTTAAATACTGGATAATACCAATCAGGTCTCCTGAACTGACAAGAGGTATACTCACTAATCCTTTAGCTTCACGGAAAAATGGCTCATTATTAAATTCGGCAAACTCTGTCTCTGAAATCGATTGAGTAAACATCGTGGTACACGACTTCGCGGCGCGGGCGGCATCCGTCTCGGGGTCGATTTCCAATCTCTGGAGAAATGGAAAATTGAGATTCTTTCTCAAGATATTGTGTTGAGCTACTAACTCGAAGGTCACATTTTTTTCTTCATAAAAGTACATGACCGCCAGCGGTGCATTAAGGATTTCCGAAACGAGCTCTACTGCAGATTGTGCAAGTTCAGAAAGCCTTCCGCTCGAAATGGCAAGTTGTGCAATCCGGTAGACAGCCTCCTTTCTCTTCTCTTCCCACTTCTTCTCAGTAATGTCTTCACATATTCCGACTAATGCGATGACTGTTCCATCCAAATCTTTTATCGAGCTCGTGCTCAAGGAGATGTAGTATTCGGTTCCATCCTTTTTCCTATTGAGAACTTCCCCTTTCCAACTCCCCTTGCGTACCGTCTGAACATAAATCTCCCTTGCTTTTGCATATCCGAACGTCGGGGAAACTAACGTCCACAAATTGCCGCCTGGTAACTCTTCAAGGGTATATCCAAAGAGTTTTTCCGCCGCAGAATTTAGGTACGTGACTTGTCCGCCTGCATCCGTCAAAGAGATCGCTTCACCCGTGTTCTCAACGGCTGCGCTGAGAACCTGATTATGGTGTTCGAGCTGCTTTCTTCTCGTTATATCTCTGAAAATTGTGATACTTCCGAGACGCCTGTCATCTATGATGATCGGAGCTGAGTTTAGAAGCGTTTCTATCTTTTGCCCGTCTTTTCTCAACACCGTCAGTTCAAATTCCCGGCCCTTTCCTTCGTTAACAAGTCCGACGTAATTCGCCGCTTTTTCTCTATCGTTCGGATCATAGATATCGTAAAGTCCTTTTTCCTTTATCTCTGAAAGCGAAAATCCGAAATTTTCTTCAAATGCCGGATTAAGGTAAAGCGTCAGGCCTTCTTCGTCGGTAATAGATATTGGATCGGGCACCTTCTCGATATAAATCTCATATTTTAGTAGTTCCTGATTTGCAGCTTTCAACCTATCGGAGCTTCGAACATACTCGTTGAAAATTTGTCCGACATCGGTAAGGCTTCCGATTGCGCCGATAAGGTATGCAAGAACTGTCATACCCACCTCGGCGGCGGACGCAGTGTCGCTAATGGAAGTCGAAAACGACTTGACCATACCCGCGAACGTCAGTAGAAAGAGAGTTATGCTGATCGAATAGTTGAATAGCGTCGGATACTTCACGTAGTTTCTGCTTACACCGATAAAAGAAATCAGGAACAGCCCGGAGACTAACAGCGTTAAAGAACGCAAGTTCTCCAATGATATTTGTCCCCCGGAAGAATATCTGTTTGAGATGAAGACGACCGCAAATACGATAACAGCGGCAATAACCACTGCCCCAAAAACGTCAAGAAGAACAGATTTGGATTTCGGAAAAATCCAAACCAAAAGGGTGCCGACGGCAAGCATCAGCCCGAGAAGGAATTCTCCACCCTGCCATGTAGCAAGTTGAAAATAAAAAGCTTGCTGACCTCCCCAGAAAATTCCTAAATCTGATATTATGATTCCAACAATTCTTATGAACCCGCCGATTAGAAATGCAAACGCAATGAACTCTAGAAGTCTTTCGCGAAGCACCACATATCTAGAAAATGCAAATAAGGAAATCGCAACGGAGATCATATTTGTGATTAATATGGAATCGATAAGGAGGTCGTGCGTCATGATGGGATGAATTCTGCGCGCGAGAAATACAATTAGAACAGCTAAAAGCCATGCGCCACCGATTCCAAAACTGAGGGAGAGGAGACCTCTATTGTTTTTCTGCATCTTCTCCAACGGATTTCCCCGATAAATATTTCCTCACTAAGTCACTCAAAAAAATTGGATCAACTGGCTTTGTAAGATACTCGTTACACCCTGCTTGAAGAGCCCTTTCCTTATCGCCGAGCATAGCCTGCGCCGTGACGGCAATTATGGGAACGTTGCCAGTCCCTTCACTCAGTCTCAACGCGGAAGCGGTTTCATATCCGTCCATATTTGGCATTTTCATGTCAAGCAAAATCACGTCCGGTTTTCTTCTTATAGCTAGTTCCAGGGCTTCACGTCCGGTTTGAGCATCGATGAACTCGAGGTCCAATCCGGATCTTTTTAAAATCCTCTTGATCAGTAAAATGTTATCGACATTGTCATCCGCTATGAGAACAAGCTTAGACATCAGAGCCCTTCAACTAATTTCGCCACTTCGTCTGCGCGGGATTCCGCTTCTCCTCTGGTCGCGGCTTCGGCGATTACCCTGATGATAGGCTCGGTATTTGACTTCCTGAGATGAATCCAATAACCAGGAGCGTCTACTTTCAACCCGTCTTCGGTATTAATCTCAAACTTGGAATAGTGTTTCTTGATCCCACCGATGATCTTCTCCGGATTTTTTCTACCAAGCTCGATCCGTTTCTTCACAATCTCAAAATTCGGGAGAGAGCTCTTCAATTCGGAAAGAGTCCCGCCGAATTCCAGGAGATGTTGCAGCGTAATAACAATTCCGACGAGAGCGTCGCGGCCATAGTGAACTTCCGGTAATATGACGCCCCCACTCCCTTCGCCGCCGACAACGGCGTTCATCTTTTTCATTTTCTTGACGACGTTTATTTCACCGACGGCAGACCGATATACCGTCCCCTCCTGCCCACGCGCAATTTCATCCACTGCGCGAGTTGTGGATAAATTCACGACCGCAATCCTCTGTTCAACGGGTGTTTTGTCAAAAATAAACTTCACGGCCTGCGCAATTGTATATTCTTCGCTGAACGGTTCGCCCTTCTCAGTAATTAAAACCAAGCGATCAACATCTGGATCGACGACGATTCCAATGTCCGCATTTTCAACTTTAACTCTGAGCATCACTTCTTTTAAATTTTCAGGCAAAGGCTCGGGCTTCCTCGGAAACCTTCCCGTCGCATCACAATTCATCTTTACGACAATGCAACCGAGTTCATGCAAAAGTTGAGGCACGACAATTGACCCCGCGGCGTTAACGCAATCTACGACAACTTTAAAATGCCGCCTGCGAATCGCTTCGACATCAATCGACTTTATTGCCAGCACACGCCTGATATGATCGCGCAGAAAAAAATCGCCATGTTCAATAATCCCGGTAGTTTCGTAAGAAGCGTACCTGGGCTGCTGCTTCGCAAGTGACCATAGCTTTTCGTTTTCTTCAGCATCTAAGAACACCCCTTTTTCATTAATAAACTTCAGCCCGTTCCATTCCATCGGGTTATGACTCGCCGTCACTGCAATCCCTCCGCCAGCTTCAGAATGTTCAGCGGCAAGCTGAACTGTAGGCGTAGGACAAACACCGATATCCACAACGTCGCAGCCATTTGCTGCCAGGGTACCGGCAAGTATTTCGGCAAGCATTGCACCATGATACCTGCCGTCTCTGCCGATAACAACCTTCTTGCCGCCGGCTAGTTTTGAAAATGCGTTGGCATATTTGATGACAACTTCAGGAGTAAGAGACTCCCCTACGATCCCTCGAAGCCCTGAGATACTTACCATCAAATCGTGCGAATGATTTTGCGGAACTTTTTTGGAGGGTTTCCTGGCGGAAAGCTTTGCTGACGCCACTCGTTTGTGGATTGCCTTGCTCATTTTTTCCTTTTGCCTGCGATTAGTTTCGAATATTGAATTAGTCTCTTGCTCGGAACATAACCACGCTCCTTGAGAAAAGTGTGCACGCTCGAGTTATAAACATAGACACTCATCAAAATATACTCTACCTTGGCCTCTTTAGCCAATCCCTCAACTCGTTCCAACAGTGCACTGCCGACGCCAAACCGTCGCCAATTTTTTTTTGTTACGGCGTAAGGAAGGTAATAATAATTCTCCGATTGATATACCGTGATGTAACCCACGACCTCCTTTTTTGATTCCGCAACGAGCATAAGACCACCATAGCCTTTAACGAAATGGGCGAAATCATCCACCTTCATTCTCTGTCCGGGATAATTTTCTATTTCACTCACTCCATTGCTCATCCTGACAACAGAAAGCAAATCCCTAAATCTCGCCGGTCGAATAGCGAAAGGGGCGGGCAACTTCAATTCAGGATTGTACTGCGGCTTCTGCGCTTTCTTTTTATTAATGCTGCCGACTTTTCTTCTTGTTTTTTTCATAAATGAGACGAACTCCTTCAAGAACCAATGTCGGTTCAATATGGTCGATTACTCTAGTCTTTTCCGAAATAATCCGCGCGTACCCTCCGGTTGCTATCACTTTCGATTCGGTCCCCAGAGATTGTTTTATCCGGCGGACGATTCCTTCCGTCGCTTCTACCGCGCCAAACATAATTCCACTCTGCATGCTCGCGACTGTCGTCTTGCCGATGACTTCCTTCGGAAAGCTAAGTTCGATCCGGGGAAGTTTTGCCGCCCGTCTCTGCAGGTCAGCGGCTGCCGTCTCAATCCCGGGCGCGATTGCTCCGCCAAGATAAACACCGTCTTTTGAAACGACATCAAAGGTAGTCGCCGTTCCGAAATCAAGGATGATTAAAGGTCCTCCGAATTTTCCGTATCCTGCCACGGCAACACAGATTCTGTCGCTGCCAACCCCTTTGGGCTCGTCGTAATCGATCTCTATTCCCAACTCCAATTCGGAGCTGACTATGAGCGGATCACAATTAAAATATTTCCGCGACATCCGCTCGAGTATGCCGGTTAAATTCGGAACCACAGAGGATATACCGACGCCGTCAATGTTTCGAGGCTTAATCCCGTGATGCTGCAGCAGCGACAAAACGACGATACCGATTTCGTCTTCCGTCCGAACGACCTTGCTTGCGACACGGTAATCGCGCTTCAATTTTCCTTTCTCATATACACCGAATTGTGTGTGCGTGTTTCCTACATCAATACAAAGAAGCATCAACTTGTTTCTCCTCCCAAAGATTCACTCGATAAAATCTTTACTTCGCCTGCCGTAAATTTCTCGATTCCATTATCGGTTCTAACAACAAGCGCACCATCATCAGCAACATCGTCGCAAATTCCTTCAATCGTCTTACCCGCCAAACTTACGGTAATCCTCCTGCCGGGCATGATCGACCGTTCGCGCCATTTCTTCATTATAGAATAAAAGTCGCGCTTATACAAAGCTCCATAGACCAGGGAAAATTTTGTCAGGATGGCGAAAAGAAGTTCATCCCGGTCAAAGTTTTTTCCTGTGAATATCGATAATGACGTAGCCTTGTTTGAAACTGCGGATGAAAAGCTCTGCTGATTAACATTCAGTCCGATTCCTAGAACAACATGGTTCAATTTACTTGAATCGAAACTCGATTCAAGTAAAATTCCGCAGGCTTTCTTTCCATCTAATAAAATATCGTTCGGCCATTTGAGCTGGGGGTGGACATGCGTCACTTCCTCAATAGCACCGGCAACAGAGACCGCCGCCGCGAAAGTCAAGAAGGAAACCTCGTCCTCCTGAAGAAAATAGGGCCTGATGAGGAGAGAAAACAATAGACTCGCTTGCGGTTCACCTTCCCAGCTTCTTCCAAATCTTCCCCGCCCTGCGGTCTGCTCGTCGGCAACCACAACGGTCCCTTCAGGAAAACCTTCCTCTCCCAGTCTTAAAAGATGAGAATTTGTGGAATCGATCTTATCGAATCGATAGATATCGTAGTTCAAGTCTGCATAAATTTAAATCACGTTTTCCCTGAAAGCAAAGTTTTGTGGTCTTAGGTTCATGAAAGATGATGAGACGTCGGTCACAATTTTCTAAAAAAAACTTGTTTTTCAATAAAAAAAGAAGAACCTTTATAAGGTTTAGATTGAGTGCGGCAAAATCATATATCGAAACAAACTTGAATCCGATTGAAGTGATTATTAGATTTTCTATTATTAAAGTTGCCGCAAGCTTTTTACCCTGCAACTTTCAATAGGGTCATCTATTCACAAACCAAACATAAAGGAGAGAGACAATGCTTCGTAAACTTTCTACCGCACTCTTGGCTGCTATGATGGTAGCGTTCTTCGCCTCACGGGCAAGCGCGCAATTTGAAAATCAAAAGAATTATGCTGGCGTACATATCGGGTTGAGCGGCGTCGGAAGTGCGCTCACACTCGGGCTCGATTACGAGCGGGGCATAACTAACGTTGGAGAAGTAGGTCCCGGCATTATCGGCATTGGGGGACTTTTTGATTACTATTCCTACAGCGATGCCGGCCTTTACGGAAAATGGACATATATTGATTTTGGCGTGTCCGGAATGTACCATTTCGTCCTTGATAACAAGCAATGGGATCCATTCCTCGGCCTGGTTCTTGGTTACGAGGTTGCCTCATGGTCATGGAATTCAGGATACAACAACTTCGGATTTCCATCGCCAACTGCCGGCGGATTCACCCTCGGCGGGAGTGCGGGCATCCGATATTTTCTGAATGACAATTGGGCATTGCAAGCCAGAGTGGGATTCGGTTTTTATATTCTTGCAGTAGGTGTCGATTACAAGTTCTGATTTGCACGGTTGTATTTAAAATCTTAGCCCGCCCGTTATTCACGGACGGGCTTTTTTATTTTAACAATTCATGCGAAATTTTATTCTACCGCCGTTAAGATAATTTTATGAAATGATAATACTTACAATTGCGTTGCTCTTACTGGTCATTGCCGCTTTCCTTTCGATACTCTCCATTGGACCGAAAATGCTTTTGCTCCCTCACCGTCGCAATCCGGAATACTACCAGGAGAAATTCGGCTTCAGCCACCCTTCTCAGATAGGTCTGAATTATAAAGAATGTTCGCTGAAAACCTATGACGACCTTTCACTCAGTTACTGGGTGATCGACAACCCAAATTGTAAAGAGCCAAAAGCCTCGGTGGTCTACCTTCACGGCATAACTGATTCAAAAGTCAGCGGGCTTAATTACGCAAAGGCGCTTGCCGGATTTTGCCGGCGTGTTTTCCTCATCGATATGCGCCGGCATGGTGACAGCGAGGGGGAATACTGCACATTCGGATACTACGAAAAAAAAGACGTGATAACGTTGATAGATAAAATCAAAAGCGAGAACCCCGACATGGAAATAGTTCTTCTCGGCGTATCCATGGGAGCGGCAATCGCAATCCAAGCTGCAGCGATGGACAAAAGAGTAAATCGTGTAATCGCCGTGGCACCCTTCTATGACCTTTTCTCCATCGCCTTAGATCACCAGGTGCGTAAAATAGGAATCAGAAGTAAGATTCTCCTGAAACTCGTTCTCAAACGCGCCGAGCATATCGCAAACTTCAAAGCCTCCGGGGTTTCACCCGCAAATGATATCGGGAAGATAGATGTTCCTATTCTAATCGTCCACGGCGAAAATGACAAGTCGGTGAAAAGGGAATACTCGACGAGGCTTAAGGAACTCAACAAAAACACGCGCCTGCTTATAGTTCCGGGTGCCGGACACGTCGATGTTCTTGAAAAAGGGGGCGGAACTTATCTGGAACAGCTTGTCGAATTCATGCAGAAAGACCTGACCAGTTCCTAAAACCTGTTTGAAGGGTCTGGGCAAAAAAAAGAAACCCGCCCCGGGCAAGGGCGGGTAGAAGGAGGCATTCTAGGTAGGTTCCTTCTTTTGAGTGCTGGCTATAAAATTAGACGGGTTGGATGAGGTTTTGTTACATTAAAAATTTTTCATCTCTGCCAAAAAGCCGCAATCAATGAGCCCCTTTTTTCGGCACTAAACCAATTTTATGAAATTCCCGTCAAAAGATTGATTCGCGTTTATTACCATTGAACCCGCAAGAAGCAAATTGAATTTCTTGTCATTTATCAACACGTGGTTTAAATTCAAAGAAACGAGACTTAAATGCGGTGGTCGTTTCCGGTCGGCAGGCTGTTCAACATCCCGATAAGAGTACATTACACATTTCTTCTTCTCCTTGCATTTATATGGTATGTTGAAGCCACAATACTCGGTCCCGAGGCAGGTCTTCACAGTGTCGTTTTCTGGGCGTTAATTTTTATATGCGTCCTCTTTCACGAACTCGCACATTGTCTCGTGGCAAAATCGTATGGACTTACCGTTGCTTCCATAATTCTATTACCAATTGGAGGCGTCTCACAAATTAACGGGATACCTCGCGATCCTGTCAAAGAAGTAGGAATAACAATTGCCGGTCCGGTTTCAAACTTTATTATTGCCGGAATTCTCCTCCTCTTCGGCAAAACTTTCAACCCCTCTCTTCAATTCTCGGAACTATCCCTCCAAAGCGGCAACACCATCATAGATCTCTTCTGGGCAAATGTCATGCTGGGACTGTTTAACATCATCCCGGCATACCCGATGGATGGCGGGAGAATTCTTCGCGGCATAATAGCAATGAAAAAGGATTACCTTGAAGCGACCAGGCTTGCCGCGGATGTCGGTAAGCTTTTCGCGATAGGCTTCATCGTCGCTGGCTTTTTTTATAATTGGTGGCTTATACTCGTCGGTATTTTCGTTTTCAGCGGCGCAAGTTCAGAAGCGGAGGCGGCAACCCTCTCATCAAAGCTTGAAAAAATTACAGCCGGCGAATTAATGATAAAGGATTTCAAAACTGTTTCGCCGGATGAGCCTCTGACGGCGGTAGTGGAAAAATCTCTCCACACTTTTCAGAACGATTTTCCTGTCGTAAGCGGCGGCAAATTTGTCGGCGTCCTAACAAGGTCCGTCGTTATCGAATCCCTCCACCACAAATTGCATGAAACCAAAGTTGGGGAAATCGCTAGAAAAAATTTCCCAATAATAGCTCCCGATGAAACTGCTGCCGACGCACTAACCTCGATGCGCACTGCTCATGTCACTGTCGCCCCGGTTGAAGAAGATGGTATGCTCAAAGGAATAATCACTATCGAAAATCTTTTAGAAGCCTCGGATATATTCAATGGAAAAACCACGGACAACGACAAAGAATAGATACAGAAGAGCTTTCCCGGTTTTGTTGACGATAAGTCTAGCTTTTGCCGGCTGCGCAACTCAAACAAGAGTGCTAACAAGCGGGTCTGGGAATGCCCTTTCCAGTCCGCGATTCGGATTCTTCATTGCAAATTATCCTTCAACCAATTCTGATTCTACAGAAGGAGATTTCTTCGCACGGATTCGATACGACGACTTAATTTTCATAAAATCAGATTCGTCCTACACGGCTCATTACCAGCTTTCAATAAATTTGTATGCGGATAAAGAAATGACTGAAAGCCGGTACTCAAGGACCTTCGATCGTCAAATAGCTGTCTCAAAATACTCCCAGACGTTGTCGAGCAGACTGGACGATGTATTGAAAGATAAGATGGTCGTGAAACCCGGCAAATACTCCCTGGTACTGAGGCTTCTTGACTTAAATACAAATGTTACCTCATCAAAAGAAATCGATTATGATTTCAAGGATTTTTTCCACGATTCAATAAGTGTAAGCGACGTCGTTTTGTATGATCGTTCGGACACAAGTGGTGTCCCGGTCGACGTCGTTAGAAGTAACGCCGGAAACTATGCCAATTTTTACGTAACATCCAAAAACGTCCCCGCAAAAATTTTGCTCCATCTGATCGCTAAATCCACGGAGTCGCCTGCTTCTATCGACACCGTGGATGTATTGGACCAAACTTCGACGGTGCAACAATACCGGCTGCCGGTGAACGTAGGTAACCTCGCGGAAGCAGTTTATGATCTCCGGATCACTGCCGGAGAAAACTCAGCAGAGACTTCCTTCAGGATAATGCGAAACATGTCTAACCATGTCATCGCTAGGTTCGACAGCGAGACCGGACCGCTGGCATATATTACGACCGCCGAGGAATTTGACATATTGCGAGACGCAAGTGGCGAACAAAGAGTGAAAAAGTCGAAAGAGTTTTGGCTGTCGCGTTCACGCGGCGACACGATTGTTGCTGAAGCGATGGAAAAAGAGTTTTACAGGAGAGTCGAATATTCAGATGAGCAACTCGGAACAGCTCTAATGCCGGGATGGGAGACAGATCGAGGAAGAATCTATATTCTCTATGGAAAACCGGATCGGATTGAAAATCATCCCGGCAATCTCGGAGTTGGACCCGCGTCCAATTCAGCTCCTTACGAGGTGTGGTATTACAATTCGTTGAAACTCCGGTTTGTGTTCGTTGATGAGTTTAAAAACGGAGATTACAGGTTGGCAAAGAGCGGCGGAACATAAAAAGGGGTGCCTGTAATTCTATTTCTTTCTCTTTTCATCAACAGCTGAGACGAAAGGATATTTTGCCGGCATCTCTCCTCTCTTAACCCTTGACAGCTTCGGCTTGAATATCTGTCTCTTTACACCGGACAATCGATTGATGAAAAATCTCTGCTGGAGGTGATCGTACTCATGCTGGAACACTCTGGCCCACATCCCGAAAAGCTCGGTTTCGACTCTTTCGAAATTTCCATTTGTGTAACGGACTTTGATCAGGTCTGCCCGCGTCACTTCATCGCGGATTCCCGGGACGCTGAGGCAACCTTCTTCCATGACGCGCTCCCCGCTTGATTCGAGGATCTCCGGATTAATAACGACGAGCGGGTCTTCGTCTTTATAATCCTCCATCACCGAAATGTCCATCACCGCCATCGACAACTGCCGTCCAACTTGATTTGCAGCCAGACCGATGCCGTCTGCGTTGTGCATCGTTTCGAACATGTCCCTAATTAAACCCACAAGGTTATTGTCAAACTTCGTAATTTTCTTCGCAGGACCATCCCACACTTCCGTTCCGTACAAATGTATCGGCATTATCATTTTTAATTACTCCAGCATTTCTGGTTTAACTTTGATTATTTCTATTTGGTTTTCCCTGTACAAAGCCGCCTCACCGGCGTAGGAAACAAGTTTCGAAAAGATTCTAAGAAAAATGAAAGCCTGGGCGACACAAATTTCAATAGAAATCCCGGCGCTCGTAGTGGAATCATTTTCAAAATAGAAAAGGAAATATAGGGATATAACTACCGCACCGATCAATACACCGCAAATGTAAACCACAATAGCAGATAATGGATGCGTCAACGTGAAACTCAGTCCCCGCTTTACCTTATTCCAAAAATTATCGCCGTCAATAACAACTGCGGCCCTGATAAAATCTGAAAATAGTGTTATTGCCATGACAAGAGCCCCCGCGATCAGCTGGTAACTCATCACCGATAGCTCACGTTTAATTCCGATATATAACAAAAGGAGGATCACGGATTCCATGATTGTGACTGAAACGAGGGGGAAAAAATATTCGCTTCCTTTTGACATGAATTCGCCAAATTTAGTTCTGCCTTTACTGGAAAAACTTGAATAAAATCCACCGGCAAAAAAAACTTCTATGAACACGTAAACAGTGAGAACAAAAATTATTTGCGGTGCAAGAGATTTGAAAAATTCACCGTTGACACCGAGAAAATCACCGAACCATCTATTGCTGAAACCATTCAGCAGATCCCGTCCTGCAAGGCTACCGGCTATATCTTTTGCAAAGATCGAAATGAAAGGAAGAGTCAAAACCGCTGCAAATATAATATTAAAGACATAAGCCAGAAGCCACAACCGCCAATTCGCCGTCGTTCTTTTAATCCCGATTTTCACTGCTTCAAATGCACCGATGTTCAAACGAGCATTCCGGCACTTAACAGAACATTCTGGAAAAAATTAAATATACGATTGCCCCATTTTACTACCGGCAACAGAAAGTCGTTTACCACAAAACTATTGTCGGAATAATTAATATCGTTCGGGATTTTATTCCCTGGATCTAACTGAGCATATTCGGGTGCCGAATCAGTTTTGAATTCAAATGTCTGCTGTGCCATGAAAGCCCCGCTGCTGTCCGACCAGCTCGTATCGATCACCGTGCCATCTTCCAGTGCGAGCCGCAAGTCAACCGGGGCCTTTGATTCTCCGCTCCGTGTGACTCCAACTTTAGTAAAATAGAAAGATGTGCCGGTATTAAGATTTGTCTCCTTGAAGAAGTCAATCGACTTGACAGCAAAATCTACCTGCCCGTTTGAAGAATCTTCCTGCTCATAAACACGCCGACCGAAAAGGCGACTAATACTTTCAGTCGAACTGTTGACTTTCTGAATTTCCTTTGACATCCAATCACTAAAATTGAGAGATTGGCAAACGAAAAGCCCAATTAAAGGTATAACGGAATACCGGCGTACCGGGACGAAGGCTCTCGACTTTAGAGCGATGAACCGTCGAGCCTTGGAATGTGACAGTATAACTCGGAAACGGATCACTTCTTGACGATTTTATCTATTTGCTGTTTGAGGAAAAAAAATCCTTGACGATCGGCGATTGCCTGGATCTCCACTGTCTGCGGAAAATCCGGTGGCAATTGATTTCCCCCCTCTATTTTATATGGAATGATCCTGGTCGTCGCCCCTACCATCTTCATAGGCCGTTCACCGTACATTTTGACGAGTAAACTATGAATTCCATCTGTGAAGTCATTGTAAGCCGAATTAACCGGCGCATATTTTCCCGTTACTAAGTTCGCTGCAATAAACCCGGCGTAAAGACTGTCGCTTCCGTTCTTTTTTATTCCATCCGCAAAATTCTCTTGTGCCTTCGCATAATCGCCGGAAGCAAATGATTTAAGTCCGTCATTGTAAAGTTCCCCCGGCTTCTTTGAACAAGAGGTGATAAAACAAGATATCGCCAGTGCAATCAAAATTACAGATGCTGAATTATTAATTTTCAATTGAGAATTCCCATTAAAATTTAAATCCCGTAAGATTTCCACTTTGAGTCCACTAATTTTTTGATTTCATCAGACATTACAATCTTATCGGGCCATGGCCGGGCAAATCCTTCATCCGGCCATTTTCTCGTGCCGTCTATACCCATTTTCGATCCGAAACTGAAATGCTGAGCAGAATGGTCGAGCACGTCAGCCGGACCTTTCGTGAAGATTACGTCCCGCTGCGGGTCGATATTGTTGAGTGCGTACCACCATGCTTCGGATGTGTTCTGCACGTTTACGCCTTTGTCAACCACCACGATGACTTTTGCAAACATCATCTGGCCCATCCCCCAAAGCCCGTTCATGACTTTGAACGCGTGACCCGGATACTGTTTATCTATCGAGACGAAAACGAGATTATGAAAAATTCCCTCGAACGGCATATGGTAATCGACAATTTCGGGGATAACAAGTTTTGCAAGAGGAAGAAAAATCCTTTCCGTGGCATATCCCATCCAGTCATCTTCCATTATCGGCTGGCCGACGACGGTGGAAACAAACACCGGTTTCTTGCGGGTTGTGATCGCAGTAACATGGAATGCCGGATAATAGTCCACGAGCGAATAGAACCCTGTATGGTCTCCAAACGGCCCCTCCAGCCGCAAATCTTCTTCGGTGTCGACATATCCTTCAAGGACAATCTCGGATTCGGCAGGAACTTCAAGATCGACGGTCTTGCACTTTACAAGTTCAACCGGTTCTTTCCGGAGAAAGCCCGAGAACAAATACTCCTCGATGCTTTCCGGCAGCGGTGCACTCGTGCTGTACATTGTTGCGGGATCCGAGCCGATTACAACCGCAACTTCAAGCCGTTTCATGCCCTTCTCTTTCGCTTTCCTGAAATGAGCCGCTCCGCCTTTGTGTCTCTGCCAGTGCATCGCTGTCGTGTTTTTGTCGAGGACTTGCAGCCGGTAGAGTCCCATGTTGCGAACTCCCGTCTCGGGATCTTTCGTGACGACCTGCCCGAACAAAATATAGAAGCCGCCATCTTGCGGCCAGGATTTCGTGATCGGCAGTTTGTGAAGATCAACGTCTTTTGCACCTATAATAATTTCCTGGCATGGTGCTTTCTTCACGATTTTTGGCGGGAACTTTCCGAGCTCCATAAGCTTCGGCATCATTGCGATCTTGCCGAGAATAGATTCGGGGACTTTAATATTTAACATCTCAGAAAGTCGTCCGCCAATTTCATCGATGTTTTCTACCCCGAGCGACCACGCCATACGCTGTTTGGTTCCGAACAAATTTATTGCAAGCGGAATCTCACTCCCTTTCACGTTGTTAAAAAGGAGCGCGGGACCGCCCGACTTCACGACGCGGTCGACGATCTCGGTTATCTCAAGATCCGCATCAACTTCCGTGCTGATGACCTTAAGTTCGTGTTTCTTCTTTAAGAACTGGATAAACTCGTCTAAGTTATTGAACGCCATTTGAGATGTCCGTCGAAATTATTTTTTTTGCGCCAGCGTAACGGCGCTTATAGTAAGTACTTTCAAGGGATGAGATCGTTACGCCCTGAGTTACGCTTGCGTGCGCGAAAAGATCGTCGCCCAAATAAATCCCGACATGGCTTATCCTGTCTCTCACCGTCTTGAAGAAGACCAAATCTCCGATTTGTAAATCATCCTTCGTGACCTTGTCTCCAAACGAGGATTGCTCAAGGGCCGAATGAGGAAGTTGGACACTGAAAGCGGAATCAAACACGACCATCGAGAAGCCGGAGCAGTCCATTCCCGAATGATCGATCCCTCCGATTTTATACGGTGTTCCCATATATGACAATATTATTTCCATCATTTTGTCATGGGCGGATTCGGCGTTGTCCGCTGCCGGTGCTTTTTCAATCCGCCCGATTTCCGATTTCATTTTCTCGGTGCTTACGCGGTGGTCATCTTCTGCTTTGGCCTCGCTTTTCTCCACCTTCAATTCATCCGGTGTCTGGTCATGTGCAAACCTGGGCAAGTCTCCTGAGCTTCCGTTATTGCCGGAAGCAAATCTAGGCGAGGATCCGGCGCAGCCATAAATCATAAGAGACAGCAATACGGCCAGCGCCGTCGGGATTGTCTCAATACAGCTATGCACAAAGAATCTTGCGGGTAGATAAGTTTTTATCATCGGTGAATTTGCATTGACAATATAAAAAAGGGGAGAGACGATAACAAGAAAGAGTCGAAATTAGCAATTACTGGGACCGATTGAAACCTTATTTATTGTTCAGGTGTTAAGAATAATACGCGAGGTTAATGAAACGCCTGACCAAAAATGGGAAGGAAGTTCGTATATTATCCTTCGCGAGGCTGTCAGAGTACAATACAAAAGTAGGTCAGGGAGGATTTCTCAATGTATATTTACGTGGCTGTTCTTATGTCCAGTATCGTCATTCTTTTCATCGTGAGCGGTGTTCTCATAAAGCATAAGCGGTATTACTGGCTGATCTCCGGACACACGATGCCGGAAGGGCAACAGGTAAAAAGTGATACTACGGCGTTAGGCAATTTTATCGGAAATTTCTGCTTTGTGATCGCTGGAATATTGCTGCTCGCCGGTGTTTTCGACCATTTTCATATCAACTACGGCTTTGTCCTCTCGATTGCTTCACTATTTTTTGTAGTGGCCTTTATGCTTATTCGCGCACAAAAGTATGACCACAATATTTTGAACGCCGGGAAAAAGAAGACTGTCCCCAAAATTATCCTGGGAATTATTGTTGCCACTTTGGTTATCGTCGGAGGAATGCTGATTTATGGGAGCATAGAACAGAGCGTTGATGTGGACAAAGGAAAAATTGAGATCGGCGGCCTTTATGGAACCACACTCGATGTGAGTGATATTAAAGGCGTTTTCCTGATTAAAGAACTGCCGAAGATTCAATCGAAGACGACAGGATTCGACTTCGCAAATATATTAAAGGGAGATTTTAAACTGGACGGGATCGGAGACGGCAAGTTGTTCGTCAATACCGGATCGCCTCTCTTCATAAACATAAAATACAAAGACTCGTTTGTCATTTTAAATTTCAAAGACAGTATCGCCACTCGCAAGCTATATAATGAGATCAGCAAGCTTGGGAAAGTCGAGTAGTTAGTCCGGCAATTTCGAAACGTAACTCGAATTATTTTAAATCGGTTGAAAGTTCGTACCTGATAATTCGGTTATGCCCGGTGTCGCTGACATATACTATCTTATTGAAATAAGTTATTCCCGAAGGGTGAAACAAGGAATTTTTAGATTTCACTGGACCAAAGGACTCGGGAAGTAATTTCCCGTTCAGGTCGAATTTCATAAGACTGTCAAGCTGGCTATCGATGACGTAGATGTTGCTCCGATCATCCACCATAACTCCTTGAGGCATGACAAAAATGTTTGAGAGGATGTCCGGCAATTTACCAGATGAATATTTAGTCGGATCTAAACTAAGCCTCGATCCCCAGCTCGGCGCCTCGAGCTCACTTCCGGGATTAAAAGTAATCCATTTGACTTTGAAAGCATTTGCCGGATCAGTCTGGGTTAAAATAAAATCGGACCCGTACTGCTTCGTATTAAATGTCGTGATGCCGCTTATCTGGTTTATAGCCACGAAACCGGTTCCGGTTGGTACGAGACTCGGAACGAGATCGATGAAGTCGCTTGAGTATTCCCGATCATTTTCGTCAAAATGCAAAACCATATTATCGGGATCGACGGAACTTGAGTTGTTGTTCCCCGAACGGGTTACATAATAACTGTTGTCCGGCAGAACGGCGACGCCGGTGTAAACTCTGCCGGAAATTAAATTACCAACACCATCACGAACGATTTGTTCCTGCGGGCTTTCATGGCTCACGATCTCGACAGGTGCAACTGAAATATCATGATCATAATTGAAAAGCCTGATCTTGGCGATTGCCGCCACTGCTATTCCGCGTCCGTTGATCGTTGTATCAAATTCGCAAGCAATTATCAGGTTGAATCTTCGATCCTCCGATATGGCGACCGGATTTTTAACAATCTGTGATTGACCAAGTTTATTCCCGGCAAGGTCAACCATTTCGATATGGTTGCTGTCCGGTTCGGTAACGTAAAGAATATAATCGAACCCAACTACTATCGCCCTGGGATTATAAAAGCCGCTCCAGGTAGGCTGCAACTGAATGTAATCCGTATCACTGACCACCTGCCCTCCGGAAGCCTGCGGCAAGGTTGAAGGATCAATAACCCTCGCTTTTTCATTGCAGCTTGAAAGCAAAAATGCCGCAACGATTATTAATCCCGCAAACGCGATCTTAGAAAGTACAAATCTCATCTTAAAATCTCAGATTTAATGAAAACCTATGGACATCTCCAAGACGCTGGTAAGGAGTGAAGGCATAATCGAAATAGACCTGCGCAAATCTCGCATCAACCCTAACTCCCGCACCGAGGGAATAACTCTCTTCGTCAACATTAATTTTATATCCAGCTCTAAGGAAGAGTGCGGACTCAAAAGAATATTCGGCGCCGAGTGAAATGTTTTCGGAATTATCTGCCGGGTGATTTAATTGCGCAGATGTAGTCAATTTATTGGCTTCATCCTGATAAGGCTCGAGTGCAAATCCAATCCTGAAAATTGTCGGGGGCGAAAAACTCTGGAAGTCCGAAACTGTGGTACCATCGACAAGTTTTACGGATCCCGAGGGGGCAAGCTGGCCTCCAAAGTTGGTAACCGAAACCGCAAACCTCGTCGTACCAAGCCCTGTCCAATAAAAAGTTCCGAGGTCAATTAGCATTCCCCGCATACTTAACTCCGCAAGAGTCTCATCTATATATTTTACGGTGACGCCAAAACTAAAATTGTCCGTCATCTTGCGGGCGTATGTCCCGGCTAATGCGAGATCGCCATATTTGAAATATGCTCCTGTACCATAAGGCTGGAACTCGGTTGTCACCGGCATGTCATCGGACTGGAGAGAGATGATAGAAATTCCTATGCTGTTCTGTCCATCTATATGATAAACTCCGCCGATAAAATCGTGCTGCAAACCCACAAACCACGTTGTATGCGCGATTGCAAGTTCGGTTTTATCAAATTGTGTTATACCGGCCGGATTGTAGAATAGAGCGTAGGCATCATTTGCCACAGCGGCGAAGCTTTCACCCATAGCATTGGCTCTTGCACCGACTCCTATCTTCAAAAAATCAGCCGTGGTTATCCCAACCCGCTGGGCCCCGAGAACGGGTATTAGCTGCGCTCGCGATGTGCTAACCATCATGGCCGACAAAGAAAGAAATACAATGATACTCTTCATCACAGCTTCACCGAAAGACCGACTTTAATATTCCTCGGCGGTAAATACCGCGATTGATCAAGCGGATATGGATCTATCGGAGCCGTGAGTTCCGGGTAACGCGGATCATTCCACGAAGGCGGTACAGGATCGCCAAGCTGGTATGCGCGCCCCGTGACGGGATTAATAATATCGGAATTAAGGTCGTTCAAAATGTTTGCCACCTCAACCATGAAAGTCATATCCATTCCGCCAAGAGTAAAATATTTTTCGAAATTAAAATCGACCCAGAACCAATTAGAACCGATGCTGCTGTATGGATTATCGGTTTCCCCGGCGTAAAGCGGTTCACCGTCCGACGCATACGTGTTTGTAAAATAATAAGGAGTATATCTCTTTCCAGACTCGAAAAAGATTCTAAAATATGCATCGAAATCATCAAGGATACCCTTGCCAAATCCGAAGATTCCATTTTCTTTTTCGTTATAAAAAGAAATGTTTGCAGAAAGCTGCAGGGGGCGATCCCAGGATAAATAGGTCTCGTTCATTGTTTCACCTACCAATCCCTGAACGGCAAGTATTCCCTGGTCCTCTGAACTCGATTTGCCCGTGGCGACGGAATAAGAGCCGCTCAATGTCGCGTTAAGCCATTTTCCGATTCGTTTTTTATATTCAACCTCAATTCCGCGTGAACGAGTATAATCTGAATTGACATATGTTATAAAATTTTGTCCGATGAGTCCTGCGGAATAAATTTGAGCCTGCTGGGTCTGAACGTAATCAAAAATATCCTTATAATAGGCCGTTACGGTTAGGACATCGTCATTCGTAAACTGGTTGCGAAGACCCAGCTCGTAGCTTACGGTTGTTTCCGGATTGAGATTCGGATTTCCGAAAGCCTGATAAGTTGACATTGCGGTACTCGGCTCAAGCTTCGCGTACACAAACTGAGGCCGGGGCCATTTTGAAAAATGACCGTAGTTCAGAAAAAGGGTCTGATTATCGGAAACCGGATGAGAGACTCCTATCCGCGGGCTAAGTCGTCCTTTCCACCTCCTGCCGAAAAAGTTGTATGTATCCTGATAGTATTGATCCCGAATCTGTTGCGGAATTGTAATTACCTGCGGATTCTTCACGGCATCATCGACATATTTTCCAGGGAACCAGTAATCGAAACGCAAGCCAAGATTCAGAATCATTCCGTTCGTCGTTATAGTTTCCTGAGAATAAGCCGACCCCGCGGCAGGAAAAACTTTATAGACATCGTTATTCAAACCCATCACCCCGATCCACGGTTCGTAAATATCGATCATCTGCATTTCCTGAAAATTCATATCAAAGCCGGCTTTGAACTTGTTTTGTTCCGTGAAAAAATCGGTGATATCGAATTTCAATTCGTTGTTGATGAAGTAGTGATCGTGCCAGGTGTCTGCATTCCCGTAATCATAGAAACCATCGCCCGGAATTATTCCGATCGTGTCCCTATTTGTATTGTAATATGTCGGCGGCAGGGTGACAACATCGACGGGCTGTTGGTATTGTGTCCAGTACAGACCGTTCGCGTCAGCGCGAAGCTGAGTAAAGAAATGTGCAAGTTTCAAATCATAAAATACTTTTGAGCTTAAGGTTTGTGTAATGTCTATTGCCTGCACGATGCTGTTGTGGGTGTAGACATCCGCGTTGCCGAGAATATTTTGAAACTGGTATTGATAACCAGGGGTTGGCTCGACGTATTCGAGAGTCGTCTGCAACGACTGCGTGTTTTCATCTATGCTGACGCTCTGATTATACGAATATGTGATTTTGAAAGTCTGGCTTGGTTTATATGTCACCTTTCCAAGTCCGTACAGGTTATTTGAAAGCTCAGGCGAAAACCTTGTCCCGTAAAATATTGAGGAGTTAAGCCGCGGCGGAGGATCAATCTTAAACGTTACAACCTGTCCGTTCTGATAGCGCTGCCCCCACAAAACCTGCCCGTCCGAGAAGCCGGCGGCAAGACTTCCGAACAAAGTAATCTCACCCGGAATTTGAATCCCGATGGCTGGTAGGAGATATGTCGTGATGGGCTCCGGCCCGCTCATGTTTGCCTGATAATCGTAAGAATTGAAATCTGACGAAGAATTTTTATCGAGTCCCCAGTTATCGGTTTTGGACTGCAGGAAAAGATCGTATTTGCTGCCGCCTTCTTTTGTTGTCACGTTGACAATCCCGCTGGTTGCCTGCCCGTATTCGGCATTATAGCCGCCGGTAATAACCTCCATTTGCTCGAGTGAATTGGCACTTAACTGAAGACCGAACCCCGTTCCGGCAAGAGGATCCTGAATCGAAATCCCGTCGAGCAGATACGCATTTTCGTAAGACCTTCCTCCACGAATGTGAATCTCATTATCGGAGGAAACAACTCCAACCTGTTGGGCAACCACATCCTTTACGTCCTGTACCGCAGAGATTTTGATTTCATCCGAAGAGATTGTATTTGTACTCTGGGTCTCCGCAACGTCCATCATCGGCTTCTGACCTACTATCACGACTTCCTGCCCGAGTGAAAGAGCTGTTTCTTCAAGACTGACGTTCATGACTGTTGCTTCGCCTTCTTTCACTATGACACCGGTATGCTCCACTTCTTTGTATCCAAGCAAACGGAATGAAAGGATATATGTCCCTGAAGACACACTCTTGATTTCAAATTTGCCATCCAGGTCGGTCGTGGCACCGTAATAGGTCCCCTCTATCAGAACATTAACGCCCAGCAATCCTTCGTTAGTTGCCTTATCTGCGACTCTACCCTTGATACTTCCACGCTGCTGCGCGAACGCGGAAGAAAGGGAGAGCCCAAATACGATTGCGACAAAAACCGCTAATCCTCTATTTAATTTCATGGCACACATAATTGACCTCACCCCAACTCATTTCCAAAATCGCATTCGGGACAAGCTCCAAGATGAGAAGGAATTCCAGTAATAAAATTGATAAAATTTCGGTGAGCAGTAACATTTTCTATCAGAACGCTCCGAAATCTTTGAAAACTTTATAAATCAATTGATACGCCCGCATATTGGGTGTATTAAGATCAGTGGAATTCCCGTTAAACCTGTACAGTGGTACAGCGACAACGAATGCGGACCTATCGTCGCTCATCACACCGATGATCGGCTGCCTGTTGTCCGTGCCATAAGGCTGCATATTGTAAATCACGGAGGCGCCGAGGGACGGATAAATTCCGCGTAAATTGGCGACGACCTTTCCGCCGTCAATAACATTTGACTGATAACTGTCCCGAACCAGATTCGGGTAAACTGTCGAATCATAAGGTGCGACGGGCTGAACTGTCGCTCCAGGTTTTACAAAACCTGTCGATGTAATGGGACTTGAAGGGAGCGAATCAGTAAGGATTGAACTCGTCAGGCTGTCAATCGCTCCGGTAAAATCACTAAGCTCCTGGTTTATATTCAGTCCTGAAGAGTAGGAAGATGGCACAGTAAAAGTCATAAAAAACTTCCCGCCGTTCTTTCTGAAATTTCTTACGGCTGTTTGCGCTATATCGAAATCCTGTTCGTCGGCAGAGTACCAGAAAATGTATTTGTAGAGCTTTAACGTCTCTTGAAAAGTCGGGATAACATAGGGTTGAACTAAATTCCCTTTCCTGGGATAGTACGAACCGGTCTTGATGTCCCACGAATCAAACTTGTCATGCAGGCTTCCGCCAGCGATGGTATCGAAGATGCCAGAATAAAACTTCGACGACTGATCCTGCACCCCGTAATCGTTGATTATCAGCAAGTCTCCTTTGGGTTTCTTAACAAACCACGTATGCGTCGTGTCCGGCATTCTCATGGCAGGACTGTATGCCCCCGCAACATCTTCTGCTTTGATATAAAAAATATTGTTTCCATTCAATTTCATGTTAGGCAGAGGAGTTGAAAGCGGGGACTGCGATAAAGCGGGGTAGGTGTTCGGATAAACATCACATCTTACTGTCGATGTATCGTTCACGTTGGAAGCTTCCGCCAGCCTTCCTTCCAACGTGACAAAATCAACCTGTGCGGGAAGTTGAACCCAGCTTTGCGCCGAAGTGTCGTTTAAGGAGATATAATAACTCATTATCGTGTTATTCCCATCGATATCCGAACCCTGCCAGCCGAACGACACAATCGTGAACGTCGTATCCGGTATATCAAGCCTGGTGTCAAACGGTGCGCCGTTCATCACGAACTGAACTGTTGGAGGAGTGTTGGCAATCGGAAATTTTACCGATGGCGGATCCGGATCAACGGAAGTTCCGAGGGTGGGAAAATTTTCTCCTTTATCCCAGATGCCGTTTCCGTTTTTATCCGTGAACGCTACGGTGTCACCCTCATTTAGTTTTCCCTTGAACGAATTGCCGATCGCAGCAACGGAGAAGACGTAGTTGGTATCCTTGCTGAAAAGGGGAAGAAAAAAGACGCTATCGTCTTTTGTAGTGAATGTCCATGTCCTTTTGTTAAACGTTATGATGTACCCTATGACCAAACCATTTCCGTCGTTTGCCCACCAGTGAATCTCAAGGAGACTCGATTGCGGATTAAAGTTAACTGTCTGTGTCGAGTCCCTGTACGGAAACGCGGATACAAAAGTCTTCGGCGGCAAAACACCAACGGCCGTCGAGCTGAAATGTTTCGTGCAGCCGGAAAGAGCAAGAACCGCGAATAATATTATCCCTGCTGTGAGAAATGCGAACTTCTTTTTTTTCATCGGCCTCATTGATTCATTCATAAATAATTACTTACCCCCATCCCCTCCCTGAAATAGAGAGGGGGTTAGGGGGTGAGTTATTACTTCAACAGCAGCATCTTCTTTACCTGGTTGAAGCTTCCGGCATTCAATCGGTAAAAGTAAACGCCGCTGGCAAATCTGGAGGCATCGAATGTTGTCGTGTAATCTCCGGCACCCTGGTGCTGGTTCACGAGCGTCGCAATTTCCTGGCCGAGGATATTGTATACCTTCAAAGATACCGGACTCGCTTTAGGAACCGTGTACCTTATCGTGGTTGTCGGATTGAACGGATTGGGGTAGTTTTGTGAAAGCGAAAACGAGGCGGGTAACGGCGACTGTTCCCGTTTCACTGCATCAAGTTCTCCTACAAAATCGCTATTTTTCCTCGGCTCAAGTTTGTATTCACTGTTTACATATTTAATGATACCGGTAAGGCTCTTTATAAACGCGCCTTTCGGCATTATGTGAAAACCCAACGAGGTATCGTGCGGATCGACTGAATATGTATTGCTGCCGTCGTCATCGACGCGGGTGTCACCTGATCCGTCATTGACAAAGTATTCCCTGAAGCTGCCACCCGTGCCGGTTCCCGTTATGCTGTAAGTTGGTCCATCCGGATCGTTATTTGTAATGTGAACGCTGTCGTATTGCACAAGGACGCCTTCCCATTTCTCGGCAAGAGAGTCGCCGCTTGCTCTTTGCGCAATGTCTCCGGTTTTAATGTTGACAGGTTGATAAGTCTGTTTGCCTGCTTGTATTAGGTTATAAGACGCTACAGCAAGTTCGGTCATTCCATTATATTCTGAAACCGTCCCGGTCAAGGAAACGCTGTCTCCCCTGTGTAGCTTGTCGGCAGTGGTATCATACAACATGATCCCGCTCCACGGTGTCGCGCCATCTTGAATGTAAACATAAGGAGTCTTCGCTCCCAGCGTTCGCTGATCAAGCTCGGCAGGATAATCGCTCGTATCAGCCTGGATTATCCCATTCAATGTGACAGTCAGATCAACAGCTCCGCTGTTCCCATCTTTGAAGGGAGTGTACTGCACATCCTTAATCGTATAGCCATTGGATCTTACATAATAAAACAATGCGGTCTTGGAAGTATCCGGATAAGATGATGCCAATGCTGACGCGCCCCCCTGCCACGCGGAAAAGAAATATTTTACAAGTGCGCCGTTGGCCTGAGCCGGAATCGTTGCGACATAAGTGTTCGATGTATCAGCCGTCATCTTGACGCGAGTGTACGTACCGTTATTCACGGAATAGTACATCGAAGCGGAATCCACCGCTATCGAGGTCGCATTAGGATCCGGGTTAATGGCAACTATTCTAATACCAACCGCACCGCTTGATGTCGGCATTGCCGGGGAGCGCCTCGTAGAAAATCCGGTCGCCGTAATGCTCGGCGTATAAGTGCCAACCTTTACATCGCCGGGATATAATGGAACGATTTCATAACCGTATGAAGAATAGGATGCCAGGATTCCCCTGACATAATCCAGCTTCGAACCCGGCGCGGGTGCGACCCATTTAGGAGTTACGCCGTATGTTCTCCCTGTAAAATATTCGGACGGGTCATACAGGCTTATTGTATTCCCAAGCGAATCTTCCAGTGTTATGGTATACTGTCCGGTACCGCTGTTTTGGGTTTTACTTTTCACAATCAGGTTCCGAAGAATCACGTATGAATTTTTATACTTTGTTCCGGGATAGAAATGCGTTTTTCCTCCTGTCGTCTTATCGCCGGTGACAAGGTCGCTGACTTTCACTTCAACCGGTGCAGGCCTTGAGCCCCCCGCACCGAGAATATTAATAGGAATGGGGGTTTTGCTTACGCTCCCTATCGGAAGAAGCTCGAAATTTCCCCAAACATCCGTCCCGTATTTGGTCAAGACGCCGGTAACTTGAATAATATAGCCGCTGTCTATCGAACCGAAACCGGCATTAAGAATTGCTGCTGATGTATCTGTTGTGTAAACATTCATTCCACCCCAGGCAGCGCTATCGGGATTCTGTATATAAAATGAGAAGTGAGCAAGAACATTACGAAGCACTCGCGTGTCGGTCGTGAGAACTCCCGTAACGGTTATCGTATCGCCCAAGTAATTTCCATTGGTCAAACTTGCGTTGCCGCCCTGAAGAGAATCGGCAATATTAAGCGAATCCATCGGGATGTAATTCACGCTGTCGAGCGGAACCACAGGATAACTTTGCGCGAAGACATATCCCGTCATTAGCAGTAAAAGCAATAAAGTTTTTCTCATCTCAATCCTCCATGTTGGTTCGCAGATCGCTTTTGGCGTTCCGCGGAATTGTTTATTTATTTTGAACCTAAATATTTACAAAAGAACGTTTACCAGAAATAAGCTATCCGGCAAAATTATTTTATTACCAAAAATTTCCCTCGTTTGATATCACCATTGTCCAGGTTCTTCACGGTGAACAGGTAAAGTCCGGTTGCGATTGCCTGATCGGCGCTGGTTATTAAATCCCAGGCATGCAAGCCGCCGGGCATTCTCTGTGCATTATCGGAATCATAATGTTGAAACCACTGTATGTCAGACCCGTTATAAGTTGCCGCGTTATGCTCGAGGGTTGCCACGACATCGCCCGCAATTGTATATATCCTTATCTCGCATCTCGCGGGGAGATTGTAAAAATAAATCTTCTTCTCCCGCTCGCCGACACCGTCCCAATATGCCCGTGTATAATAAGGATTCGGAAACACCCCGACACTTAGCGAGTCGCCGGTTGCCGCCGGTGGGCCGGGAAAAACTTTATCAGTCGCGCGAATGGAAGTCTGGCTCGGTGTTCCCGACGTCGGATCTCCTTTATCATACGCTTCCACTCCAAAGGAATACTGCCACCCATTCAGGAGAAAAGGAACGTTGTACTTGTAAACATACTGGTACGGATCACCGGTGAACTGTTTTGGCGGATTCAATTTCGCGGGCATCCCGGCATCGAGTCCTATCGAATCAATCAAATCAAAGTCGGCGATCTCTTCGTAAGGATTTTGAAGCCCCTGGAAATCGTACCCCGGTACCGATCTATAAAGCCTGTATCCCTCGAAATTTTTTCGGTTCAAAAGAGGGTCTATGATATTTTCGGGAGTATCATCCCAGTAAATATCCGCCTGACCGTTGCCGGGCTGGACATGCACATGCGGCGGCGGGAGAATGTTCGGAAAAATATAACGCGTAATTTGCCCGTTGCCATCGAGATCTTCCCCCGGATCGAGAATCCCGTTGCCGTTTTTATCTTCGCCATTATAAGTACGTTGTGCCCATGTCGCGTTATCGTACAAAGTCTTTCTCGATGCGGCAACATTGTTTTGATAGTCCGTTGGAATTCCCGTGTCGAACTTCGGAGCGCACACGACCGCGAACACAACTGTTACGGATGAATCCGGCAGGAGTTTGAACGGTCCAACCGAGAGAAGCGAATATCTATTTCCGATTTTGCCTATGTAGCTGGGGTTGGAGGGGTTCTTATAATAATCGGATGGCAGCGAAGTTTCCATCTTTTGGAAACGGAGCGCGTCGGTGCCTGGTGAAAGAAGATTTGCATCTCCTGTAGATGCCCTGAATTGCCAGGCGGAAAAATGTGTCAGGCTGTTCAATGAATCGAGATACGCAGGCTGAAATTTTACCACTGAGTTCAGCGGATCCACACCGAGAAGTTTTAACGATACATAATTATCAGTTGGCAGGTCGGGTGTCTGGTGATCCGCATCGAAAGCATAGGCCAGCCTCAGGGAGTCAGCGTAACCGAGTCCCGTACCGCTATAGAATGCGGTTCCTTCCGTCGGCAGCCGGTAATTTGTATTTCGCACAACAAAATCGTTGACGAACCCGACGTACATCGAGTCGACCGGGGTAGTGCCGGTATTTGTAATTTTGAAACTGAGAATGACAAAAAAGTTCGCGATCGGATATTCCCAGGCATAAGACTCCTGGTGAATTGAAACGTTCAAAGGAATGTGGCCGACAATTTCCTGATTTGTGTTCGGGTCAATTGTATTGGAGTCGGTGTAATCAGAAATGAAGTCCTGGTGGCTGACTGCATTGGGAGAATAGTACCGGGAATCTAAAAGTGAGCTGCGCTCGGTCAACCCGCTGTCCAGGGGTTGCGTAAACTCCGAAGGGTTGGAGTAGTAGTCCGTTGTGACGGTACTGACAAACGGCCCTTGACCGTTCTTGTAACCACCGACCCAGAGTCCTCCACTGAATAAATGTTCTATTCTTGAACGTACAGGAGAAAAAGGATATTCGCAAGAAGGCTGTGCAGGCCAGAAAGATGCACTGAATGTATTGCCGATACGCCCGAAGCTCGTTATCGCTAAGCCGACATTTCCGATGTTAGTATAGTTGTTATCAGAAACCTGACCCAATACCGCGCCCGATAATAAAACCAATACTGCCACCGCATTCCATGCGCGACGCAAGACGTGCATCTCTATTCCCTAATTTAGTTTTGTATGCACTTCAAACTAACCAACCAAAAAAATAATATCAAGGAACCTGAAAGTAATTCATTGCCTAGACCGGATTGATTACAGCTACATGACCCGACATAAAAGCGGGAGGGTTTAACCTCCCGCCTTCGAGTCTTTGCCTTCATGAAAGGTGAATCGATCCGTCTACTTCAATAGAAGCATTTTTTGTTTGAATACTCGATCGCCGGCGCGCATGATGTAGAGATAAACTCCCGACGCGAATCTGTCTGCGCTAAAGACGATCTCATGATTCCCTGCTCTCTGGTTACCTGCAAGGAGGGTTGCGACACGTTGCCCAAGAATGTCATACACGGATATCTCGACATTTGCATCCTTCGGCAATCCATATTCGATGGTAGTTGTGGGATTGAACGGGTTCGGATAATTCTGATGCAGGTAAAAATCGGCTGGAATACCGCTGAGCTTATTTTTCACGTCGACAATAGTAAGATGAACTATATCGGACGTGTCCGGCGGAATAATTTCATAGCCTGTGCTGTCTGACCCATACTGGCTCACCACGCCAACAACATTTATCGGATATGCGGGCTCTTTCCATCCGGCAACATCGGTATTCTTATTGATGAATAACTGGGCCGTATCGGACTTGTTTACATCCGTCAGATAAATGCTGGCACTGGAAGCCGCGGCGGGCCAAGTTCCGCTCGCCTTGTATAAACTATCCAGCTGTATTAGCCGACCCTCATAGGATTCAGCATATGCCGAATTTCGCACAAGGCTGTGTAATGAAAGAAGTGCCGGCGTCGGGATCACAGCATTATGCTTGAGATAACCAAAGTGAGCCGAGTCTGCCGCGAGCGGCTGGAATTCAGTAAGACCGTTGAACTGGAGAACGGTTCCGATTACCGACACCGAATCGCCTACCTTGAAAGTCATGAGAGTTGGAGAGTAGGCATCAATGCCGCCTGTCGCGTCCTGTATAAAATACGAAGAGTAACTGGAGAGAGCACCCAGGTTGGGGGTCGTTACAACACCGTAGACATGGAGGGTGTCTCCCGTTATCGAGTAATCGGGTATCCAGTTGTGCTCACTTCTTGCCTGAGCAATTGTAACCACGGTTGAAACTCCGGGAGTCTTCACGATATCTGTCGTGTCCAACGGAATGATTTCATATCCCGTACTATCTGTACCATATTGGCTTATTACACCGACGACGTTAACTGGGTACAGATGCTCCTTCGAGCCTGAAACATCGGTATTTTTATTGATGTAAAGCTGGGCGGTATCGGACCTGCCGAGATTCGTAACATATATGCTTGCACTGGAACCCGACGCAGGCCAGGTGCCAGAAACCTTATAAAGAGTATCAATTTCGACGATCTGACCTTCGTACGATTCGGCAAACCCCCTCGTCCGCGCATAATCATGCAATGTCATGTGCTTTGGCCGTGGAAGCGCGGCGTTGTGCTTCAAGAGTCCGAAGTGCAGCGAGTCGCCGACAAGTGGAATCATTTCTTCCAATCCGTTGTACTGATCGACGGTTCCGGCCACAAAAACCGAATCGCCGACATTAAAATTCATGAGCGTTGGAGAATAGACATCGACGCCCGCAGTTGTGTCCTGGATGAAATATGATGAATAGCCTGAAAGAGCACCAATGTTCGGGCTAGTGACCACTCCGTAAATTGCGATCGTATCTCCTGTCACCGAATGGACCGGCACCCAGTTGTTCTCTACTCTCGCTTGAGCAATTGTCAGAACCGGAATTAAATGTGTGCTTTGGATATCGGCTGAGCCGCGGGGTTCTAATTCATATCCGTTATTATAAACGGTAGTACTGGAACTATACTGGCTCACAACGCCGACCAGATTGATAGGATATGCTGTCAATGAATCTGCTGAGCCGGGAATGTTACTCGCGCTGGTTAAGTACATTTGCAACGAGTCGGCGGAGGGATATACCTGCGCCGGTAAGAAGACTTTGTGTTGAAACGAATCTACTGAAGCAAACTTCGCCGAGTCGTTCACGTAGATGCTGGAAGACTTTGTAGCAGCGGGCCAGTATCCGGATGACCTGTATAGCGTATCCACTTCGACCAGCATACTCTCGTATGACTCGGCGCTATTGTTGAATTGGCCGAGCGTAAGATGTATCGGTTTGGGCACGACCGCATTACTCTTAACGAGTTTGATGTGACTCGCATTCCATGGGACGATCTCCGTTAGTCCGTGATACTGTTGTATCTGTCCTATAACCGAGACAGAGTCCCCTATTGAGAAAGCTATTGCACTTCCGCCATAGTAAAGATATATGCCGCCGCTGGTGTCCTGGATGCAGTACGCCGTCTTGCCTGTTTGCAGGTTGGTAGTTGTTACGACTCCTGTAACCATCAGCGTATCGTTGAGGTACCAAGCCCTAAGATTACTGCTGTCTTTCCTTGCCGTCGCAATTGAAACTCCGTTGACCGTATCGATTACGACTGCTGGAGCCTGATGTCTATCATAATTCCCGCTCTGCCCGTTAATATCCTGGGCAAAGACCGAAGTCGTTAGAAATGCCAAGCAGATCAGTGCTGGAACAATTCTCATATTTTCCTCCCGAATTTTTTTACCGCGTTTGTGATTTAAAAGGAAATGTCTACTCATGAACAAATTGAATGGTGCTTAAATTGACGTGTCCGTTCTGATCGACCCGGAACAGATCGCAAACACACCCAAATTTTTCCGCTTCAATTTCAAGAATATCAATTAAGTTCAGGTAACTTTCCTGTGAATTTTCTGTTAATAACCGCCGTGGATTTCCTCCTCCGAGAAGTTGCAGCCAAACACTCAGAATCGCCAGGGCTAATTCAGATAACACCAACTTTTCAAAAATGAATCCCGCCAGCCAGAAGAAATTTTGAAACATTCTCGAAGTTTATGACATCTATTCGGGTGCGTTGGCTGCTCTTGACTTGTCAGACATTCCAACACCGCGCAGAAGAAACCCGGAGCACTAACGGTTTAAATAAATTTTTCCCGTTGCAAATCCCGCTTCTGTTTTACCTGAAAATTCCTTTGCTCCAAAATAAATCGTTGGGTTTTTGAAACTTGTCAATCGCTTACCATGTTGAATCCTTCATCGCAAAGAAAATTTTAACTGGAGGAATTATGAAAATTGCGGGGATAATTATATCAGTGCTTGTGGCTGAATTAATACTTCTCGTGGTCTTCGTTCACACCGGCATATATAATGTTGCGGTTACGTCACCCGATCCAAGACCAATACGATGGATTTTCAGTACGACAAGCGACAATTCTGTTGAACATCACGCAAAAGGGATACCCGTACCTTCATTGAGTGATAGTTCAATGATCAAAGAAGGTTTCGATCATTACGATGAAATGTGCGTCGGGTGCCACGGTGCGCCGGGAGTTGATCGCTCTGAAATCGGGAAAGGATTATATCCACACGGACCGAACCTGGTGCATTCCGCAAAAGAAATGCCGCCGGAGGAACTTTTCTGGGTTGCAAAAAATGGCATTAAAAGTACCGGCATGCCGGCTTTCGGTCCGACTCATTCCGATGAGAAACTCTGGGCAATTGTCGCATTTCTTGAAAGAATGAAAGAGATGAAACCGGAGGAATACATGGCGATGCAGAAAACCGCGATTAACGAAGAAAGCGAAAATGTGCACATGCCGTCTCATAAGAAGGAATGAGTCTAAAAATCAGAAATCACGATGGCATTGCCGAACAAGATTTCCAAACGGATTCGGGGTTCATCCAAAATTAACTGAAATTTTGGATAAGGGGATGCCGTTGTGTTTTCTTAGCGTTCATCCGGAAAATGTTTTCCGGTACTGTTATCTATGGCGCAATGTCTTGGGGAATTTCAAGATTCGCTTGCATTCCATAGCACGCTTTTCTACATTTTAGTCATCGGGTTTTCAATTTTATTATTATGTTCTTCTACATCAAAAAAGGAGAGAGGATGAAATCATTAGGTTTATTTCTTGTCGTTTTCCTGATTGCTGGTTGTTCACCGTTAATGCTCAAGCCGGCAGATTTTTCCTGGCCGATCGAGAGCGAATTAAAGGTCAACTCCAGCGGGATGGTCCAGGAAAATCGCTACAACGTTTCTTTCAATGTTAAACCGTTGCTCTACGAAGAGACCAAGGACTCCGTAAACATTAGCAATCACACGATTCGGCTTATTCGGGACGAGAATGGATTTTATTTTATTACCGCGCCACAATTCAAGAACGTCTATGTGTTCGCACAAGCTGACGGCGGCCTCTCGCTTGAGAAAGCAATCCCCGTTTCGAAGGATGGCCTTTCATCACCGGCTTTTAATCAGAGGGCCCCGTATATCGAATTGTTGAACGGCAAAGATAAACCGATCATGCTAACCAAAGACGGGATCAAAGAGGAGGGGAAGAAATGAATCACCTTATGCGCACATTAAGCACAAGAACGATTAGCCTTGTCGGAGCACTGATTCTGTTTTCTGTTGTTGCGATGGCACAGGAGCAGTCGGACTACGCTATCGTTAATTCTTTCCAGACAAAATACAAAGCCATCAAGGAAGCAATTAAAGAAGTTAAAACGGTTCAGGAATGCGCGGAGGTGAGCGCAAACATCGACGAGCTCGAAAAAGAGTTTGCCGCAGATACAACGCTGTTGAACAAATCACTTTACCCTGACAAGTACGACGATCAAATAGCCGAAGTCCGCGTTGAACTTCGTCTCAACCAGGATAAACTCGGGATCATAGAGTCCTCCGTTGCGCGCATTGCCGAATTAGAGGAACAGGTTCGTTCATTATCCGGAAAAGTTGACAGCCTGTCGGGCGAGAATGAAAAATTAATGGCGTCTCTGGATGTTATGTCCAAGGCGATGGAAAAGAACACGAAGACGATCGATTCGCTCAATCATCTCATCACGACGCTTCGGCAAAGTTTGCGGGCACGGGACGAAGCCATATTTGCTCTCGTTGACAGCCTGTTCATGCAGTATGATAAAAACATCCCTGGACTTCCCGATCAGGAAAAGAAAATGCTGGTTGGAAAAGTCGAGCAGCACAATGTTGTTTCCAACATCATGCAAGCCGCGCAACAAAACATGAAATTCCTTGAATCAACGCAGTTAAGCGGCAAAGACCTGGCGGGGATGATCAAAGAACAACGACAGTTCAGTTCTTATTGGAATGGACTGGGCCCGAAACTCGCCAATGTTTACGTGAACTCAAAAGACCGTACGAAACAAATCTCCGCTATTGATACGGTAATAGCTGAATGGGGAAGAAAGGCAGACGCGACACTCTGGGCAAGCCTCAACGGAGAATTTTCGAGTAAGCAGATCCCCGTTCAACCATTCCACAGCGGTGACGAATTCGTCTCAAACTTGAGCAATTATTTTGACGAGCAAGCGAACGACTCCAAGTCTTCTACTTCGGAGAAGGCAGATCGCCTGAATCATTTTCTCAACGATGTCTGGAATCCAAGCATAAGTTCGCAGTGGCTCCCAACACTTGTTGATGGAGGAATAATCACGAAAGATCAGCAGACGCAGCTGCAGACAAAGCTTGCATTATGGGAAGCATCAACAAAATCTTCAAACATGATTTTGTATGCAGTAATATTCGTAGTGATCCTTCTCGTGATAATTGGTTTTGTTGTTATGCGGCGAAAGAAGCCGCAAGCGGGCGAGCCAAAACCTCAGGCGTAATCCATAGCGCATGATGTAAAATTAAAACGGCGGATTAAAATCCGCCGTTTTTTTATTCCCTACAATTAATCGCGCCTACTATGGGTCATTTGTCTACCGCTTTCATCATCTCCGGGTTGTACCTCTCTCCGGCGGCAGCTCCGACCGGGAATAATTCATTTATCCTTTCGATATCTGCTTTCGATAGATTTACCTTAAGGGAGGCAACGTTTTCTTCGAGATATGTTCGCTTCTTGGTGCCGGGAATCGGAACGATGTCTTTACCCTGTGCCACGACCCAGGCAAGTGCAAGCTGTGCGGTCGTGCATTTTTTCTCCGCTGATATATCTTCAATCACTTTCAGGAAAGTCAGATTCTTCTTCAGGTTTTTTTCCTCGAAGCGCGGATTGTCCTTTCTGAAATCTCCCGCGCCAAAAGAGCTTGTATCCTTAATCTGTCCGCTGAGGAATCCGCGGCCCAGGGGACTGAACGGCACGACACCGATTCCAAGTTCGCGGCAAGCCGGCAGAATTTCCTTCTCGATGTCGCGTGTCCACAGCGAGTACTCACTTTGCAGAGCTGCGATCGGATGAACGGCACTTGCGCGCCATAAAGAATTGACCGACGCTTCGGACAGGCCGAGAAAACGAACCTTCCCTTCCTCGACAAGCCTTGACATTGCACCGACAGTTTCCTCGACCGGCGTATTGGGATCGACACGGTGCGCGTAATAGAGGTCAATGGTCTCGATTCCAAGACGCTTCAAGCTCGCTTCGCATGCTTGTTTGACATATTCGGGTTTCCCGTTAACCCCTGCGAGTATCCCGTCTTTCGAACGCATAAATCCGAACTTCGTTGCTATGTTTACTTTGACTCGATACGGTTTTAATCCTTTCCCGACGAGAATTTCGTTGGCGCCAAATCCGTAGACATCAGCGGTGTCAAATAAAGTGACGCCGAGCTCGACCGCGCGGTGCAAAGTTGCGATTGACTCTTCATCGTTCCCCGGTCCATACGACTGCGACATTCCCATGCAACCAAGGCCGACAGCTGATACTTTTAAACTTGATTTTCCTAATTGACGGTATTCCATTTATTTCTCCTTAAAACCATTCCCTAGTGGATAGAAATTCTAAAGTCAAAAATAAAACCGGTTACTGTAAAGTCTGATTACTCCTTTTGGCTTACCGATTCACCGACTGCATTGCCGCTTCCGGATAACGTAATCCCGCCGTCCCGCCGACCGGGATTGCTTCACTTAAATTCTTCAGATCGTCTGGAGTCAGCTCAACATTGAGCGCGCCGGCATTTTCCTCGAGATACTTTATCCGTTTTGTTCCCGGAATCGGCGCAATGTCTTTTCCTTGCGCGAGAACCCATGCAAGTGCAAGCTGTGCTGTCGTGCATTTTTTCTCTGCGGCGATCTTTTCGATCTGCGATAGAAGTTTCAGATTTTTCTCCATGTTCTCTTTTTGAAATCGCGGACTGTTGCGTCTGAAATCGGTTTCATGCAGCGCGTCGAGAGACTTTATCGCGCCGGTTAGGAAACCTCGGCCGAGCGGACTGTAAGGCACAAGCCCGATCCCAAGTTCCCTGATTGTCGGCAGGATTTCTTCTTCGAGGTCGCGGGTCCAAAGTGAATACTCGGTTTGGAGTGCGGTAATCTGGTGAATTTTGTTTGCGCGGCGAATCGTTTGCGGTGCCGCTTCCGACATTCCGATAAAGCGAACTTTGCCTTCCTCGACCAGCCGCGACATCGCGCCGACTGTATCTTCGATCGGGGTATTCGGATCAACACGGTGCTGATAATACAGATCGATTGTTTCGATGCCAAGACGCTTCAGGCTCGACTCGCACGCCTGCCGGACGTATTCCGGTTTTCCGCTGATGCCGAGCCGCTCACCATTTTTTCCTCGAATGTTAGCGAACTTCGTGGCAATGATTACTTTATTTCTATGCGGTCTCAACGCTTTACCGACAAGTTCTTCATTGATGAACGGGCCGTACATGTCCGCCGTATCAAAAAAAGTAACACCAAGTTCAACTGCGCGATGTATCGTTTTTATAGATTCGTCATCATTTCTCGGTCCGTAGAATTCCGACATTCCCATGCAGCCGAGACCGATGGCGGATACTTTTAATCCTGATTTTCCAAGTTCTCGTTGTTCCATTGCTTCCTCCGTTAATATCTTATTTTAAAAAATAAGATACGTTCTAAATCACCGACCTGTTTTCTTCTTTCCATTCGATGGCAATTATTCGTTGCCCACTGATGCTGCTTGCATTGTCCGAAGCAAGATAAACCGCTGGCGGTCCCATTACTGCTGGATCAATCAGTTTACTCCTCTGCGATTCCGTGAATGAACCGGGAATCATTCCCGTATTCGTCGCGCCTCCCGGGAGAAGAAGATTCAGAGTTATTCCGGTTCCTTCCAACTCCTGAGCCCAGATGGTGCTCATCGATTCGAGCGCCGCCTTGGATGGACCATACGGCGTAAATCCTTTTCGCTTCATTGTCTCGTGATTAATTGAAATATTTATGATCCTTCCGGATTTACGTTCAAGCATATAAGGGATCACTGCTTTAGTCATCAGGAACACACCCTTCACGTTTGTATCAATAACCATCTGCCACGTGTCGGGATCTGCTTCCCAAAATGGCCTCGGCTCCGTCATAAAATCTTCATTGACGAATTTCATTCCACGCGCCGCATTGTTTACAAGGATGTCTATCCTGCCATAGACAGAAACCACCGAGTTAACTAACTTTACAACGTCATCCTTATTCGAGACGTCCGCAAGGACGGCCTTGCCACCGATTTCCATCGCAACGTTTTCAATTTCAATTTTCTGCCGCGCCGCGGTAACTACAACCGTGGCCCCTTCACGGGCAAATGCTTCGGCAATTGCTTTCCCGATTCCGCGTCCACCGCCCGTAATGATTGCGACCTTATCTTTGAGCTTCATCGATGGCTCACCTGTCCTGAGCCATTCTCTCCAGCATCCAATACGGGTAAACTCTTGGCGGTTTGCTGATCTCATCGAGCCTGGCGACCTCTTCGGGAGTCATCTCCCAATCTGCAGTCTTGAGATTGTCGGCAAGCTGCTCTTTAGTCTTGGCACCGATTATCACCGAAGTGACACCGGGTTTCCTGAGAAGAAAGTTCAGCGCCGCCTGTGTAATTGTTGCACCATGATTGTTCGCAGTCTTCTCCAGTTCATCAACGATGTCGAATCCCTTTTCTTCGTCATACTGGAGAAACTGATTGGTCGGATCGGACCTCCTCGCCCCTTCCGGCCGCGGCTTGCCGCGCCTGTATTTACCGGTAAGAAATCCCCCGCCTAATGGACTCCACGGAAGAATCCCAAGTTTCTGGTCCAGCGATAAGGGCACAAGCTCATTTTCCAAATCGCGCGCGATAAGCGAGTATAATGCCTGAAGCGTCACAAATCTCTCGAGATTCTGTTTCTCTGAAATGGCGAGCGCCTTCATCAACTGCCAGCCCGTGAAATTTGATACGCCAATGTATCTGACTTTGCCAGCCCTCACCAGATCGTCGAGCGCGCGAAGTGTTTCTTCGAGTGGAGTTTTCGGATCGAAGCTGTGAACCTGGTATAAATCTATGTAGTCGGTGCCGAGCCTCTTCAAACTCGCGTCGCAGGAATCCGCTATATGCTTCCGGGAAAGACCGATGTCATTCGGACCTGACCCTGTTCTCCCTCGCACCTTCGTCGCAAGGATTATATCTTTTCGTCTAGTCCCCAAGGCCTTTCCAAGAATCTGTTCGGACAATCCTTCCGAATACACGTCTGCGGTGTCGAAAAAGTTGATGCCGCCGTCGATTGCCGTACTCACCAATTCGCCGGCTTCATCCTGCTGTACCTGACCTATACCTGTCCAGTATCCTCTTCCTCCAAAAGTCATAGCTCCGAAACAGAGCTCGGAAACTCTAACTCCAGTGTTACCAAGAAATCGGGTTTTCATTTTCGTGTTTTACCTTTCATGTTCCAGAAGAAATCAAACGTCAACCTTTTCGCCCTTGACCTTTTGATTTTTCTTCATTTCGGTTTTGCCCGTAAATATTGCGTCGGATATTGCGGGTCGTCGCCTAAAATTTTCGCGGCATGAAGCGGGAAATACGGGTCGCGCAAAAATTCGCGTGCCATGATGATGACATCTGATTGTTCAGCAACAAGAATGTTTTCCGCTTGCGGCGCATCGGTAATCATCCCGATCGCCCCGGTCATTACTCCTGCATGTCTCTTTATCTCTTCCGCAAACCTAACCTGATATCCGGGTGCAATAGGGATTTTCGCCCCGGGTGCAATTCCACCGCTTGAACAATCAACGAGATCGATTCCGGCTTTCTTCAATTCCTTCGCGAGTTCTATCGATTGAGGTAAATCCCAGCCTCCCTCAATCCAATCGGTGGAGGATATCCTGACAAAGACAGGCAGATCCGACGACCAGGTTTCCCTCACTGCATTAGCAACCTCAAGGGGGAGTCTAATCCTATTCTTAATGTCTCCGCCATATTCGTCCTTCCGGCGATTCGATAGAGGTGAAAGGAACTGATGCAGCAGGTAACCGTGCGCCATGTGAATCTCGGCGACCTGGAAGCCGGCCGCGAGACTTCTTCTTGCGGCATCCGAGAATTGATCCACGACCATCTTAATATCCGAACGCGTCATCTCCCTCGGCAGCGGATAGTTATCTGAAAATTTCACGGTAGTCGGTGCTATCGTTTGCCAGCCGCCATCGACTAAGGAAACCTCACCGTCGCCCTCCCACGGAATTTTTGTAGACGCCTTTCTTCCCGCATGGGCAAGCTGAATTCCGACGGCGGCCCCATGTGCTTTCACAAAATCGGTAATCTTCTTGAATGCTTTTACGTGTTCGTCCGACCAGATGCCGGTGTCAGCGGGGGAAATTCTTCCTTCCGGCGAAACAGCCGTCGCCTCTGTGATGACAAGGCCTGCTCCACCGACGGCCCTGCTGCCGAGATGAACTAAGTGCCAATCGTTCGGGATCCCGTCCTTCGCAGAATACTGGCACATGGGAGATACAACTAACCTGTTCCTTAATCCTAAGTTCCTAATTTTGATTGGCAATAAAAGTTTGCTCATAAATCCTTTCGGAATCTCAAAATCTTAAATCTTTCGGTCAATGCTTCTTGGATCCAAGTATCCGTTCGATTTGCCGGATATGGTTGATATCGTGTCCGGCAAACATTCTAACGATAGTTTCGACAGACTCATTTCCGCGTTCGGAATGCACACCGTAATACTTCCATTGTTCCGGTGAAAGTAATTTCAGCAGGGACAGGTTCGCCTCACGGAAGGATCGAAACTGGTCAAGCGATTTCCAAACATCACGCCTTTCGTAGTGGAGCGCTTTGACCCAGTCGTCTTGATTGAATCCCGGAATTGGTCCACCCGGCGCGCCAAGGATCATGCGGATGCGGTAGCCTCCAACCAGTTCTGTGTCGGCCAAGTGACTCACGATTTCTGCAATCGACCATTTATCGGGGATGGGACGCTTGCGAAGCTTCGTTGGCGACACATCTTTTAGAAGACGTTCGATCTTTTTTGCCGCGCCCGACTGAAGCCGGATTGGGTCCTTCCCCTCGATGTAACTGAAAAGCCTGTTTCGATACTCCTCCGCCGTCTCTTTCATTACGCCAGTTCCTTTCGCTTTTGATATTGCTTATTTAAGATGGTACTTCAAAAACTCCAGCGTCATGGGCCATGCTTGCCTGGATGCTCTCTCGTTGTAAGCGGCGCGCTGGTCGCAGAAAAACCCGTGGTCGGCATAAGAGAAAGTGACATTGCCGAATTCTTTACCTGCGGCACGGAGTGCGTCTTCAACGGCCCTGGTATGTTCCGGCAGAATATGCTTGTCGAGTCCGCCCCAGAAGAGGAGAATCGGCCCGTGAAGATTCTTCGCGCGATCCAGCAAACCCTGCGCGATTCCGCCGCCATAGAAAGAAACCGACGCCTTCAATGGTAGAATCGAATCTGCAAGGAATGAAACTCTCCCGCCCATACAGAAACCGACTGAAAAGATATTTTGGGAATTCGTGCTTGAGTCTTCTGTGAGCCATTCATAAGCCGCTTTGACGTCGGCTTCAAGATCTTCATTATTCAACTTTGAGACATGCGGCTGCGTCCCGGAAAAGTCGGTGTAACTTCCTTCGAAACCGGGAGCGGTTCTATGGAAAAGCTCCGGAGCAATTGCTGTGAACCCTTCTTTCGCGAATCGATCCGCAATATCGCGAATATACGCATTCACTCCGAACGCTTCCTGAAAAATTAATATCCCGGGATGTTTAGCTGCGCCTAGCGGACGGGAAACGTACGCGGCCATATTGGTACCATCCGAGACTTTTATATTCACAAAATTATTTCTGTGCGGCATTTTCCTCTCCTCCATCAAAGAATTTAGAAGCAAGGGAATAGAATCAAGAACTATGGATCTTGCTTCTTGTTTACGTTATCTCATTTTCAGCTTCCAACGTTACCTTGCCAAAGTCGGGTAAAGCTTCGCTCCTATTGCAACCAGTACTATCGTTGACACAATTAATGCGACAAAGTCGGTGAGAATTCCATGAATGGTTGTTCCGCCGACAAGCATCATGCCCCGGAGGGCGTCTACTTCGTAGGTAAGCGGGTTAATCTGTGCTACGACCTTCAGCCAGTCCGGCATGATCGAGATCGGATAGATAGCGTTGCTCGCGAAGAAGAGCGGCATGGTAAGAATCTGTCCGATTCCCATGAACCGTTCTCGTGTTTTGACGATACAGGCGACTATCAGGGAAAAAGTCGAAAAAAGCGCTGCGCCTAAAATCACTGCCAGTGCAATTCCGAGAAGCGAGAGAGGTTCCCAGGATAGTTTCACATGCAGCAGCAGGGCGAGCAAATAAATAATTACCGCCTGCGATAGCGCACGAACTCCGGCCGAAAGTGCTTTCCCGAGAACGAGGGCCGCGCGGGGAGTCGGGCTTGAAAGAAATTTGTGGATGATGCCGAGGTCGCGCTCCCAGATTACCGCGATACCGTAAAAAATCGCCACGAACAAAACGCTTTGTGCCAGTATGCCCGGCGCCATGAAATCCATATAGCTCAGGCTCCCGGTAGGTATTGCGTGAACGCGGCTGAAGACTTCTCCGAATACGAGCATCCACAATGCGGGCTGCGCAGCGCGCGTAAGAAGCTCGGTCGGATCGTGGCGCAGCTTCCTTACCTCCAGCTCCGCGATCACTAACGTTTTATTTACAAAATTCCCGATCCAGCTGATAGCGCTGACTCTGGGAATGCTGATCTCACTATCCAAGTCTGCGGGTAGTACGTCTTGTTCTCGATACATCTTTTAATCTTTCTCCTGTTTCACCATTTTCAAGTGTGCTTCCGGCATAAAATTCGAACACCTTATCCAGCGTCGTTCCGTTACCGCCGATCGACGCCTTTAATTCATCGGGAGAACCAATCGCCGCGATTTTGCCGTGATTCATAATCACGACCTTATCACACATTGCGTCAGCTTCCTCCATGTAATGCGTCGTCATCACAACCGTTGTCCCCTTGTCGGCAAGTGCACCGACATATTTCCATACTGCATCTCGTGCGACAGGATCGAGACCCACGGTCGGTTCATCTAAGAAAAGGACGTGCGGTTTATGCAGAACCGCCTGTGCGATCTCCAGGCGGCGAATCATTCCCCCGGAATAACTTCGGACAAGTTTTTCTGAGGAATCCTCCAGTCCCATAAAATGCAACGATTCCGCTACACGAGTCTCCCTCTCCTTCGCCGGGATATCATACAGTTTTGCGAAAAAGAGAAGGTTTTCGTAACCACTGAGGCTTCCGTCCGCCGAGAGAAGCTGGGGAACGTATCCTATGATCCGCCTCACGCTGGATGCCTGCTTGATAACATCAAGCCCGGCGATCAAAGCTTTCCCCGACGATGGAGGCAGCAGCGTGGTAAGCATTTTTATCGTGGTGGTTTTCCCGGCGCCGTTCGGCCCGACAATTCCGAAGATTTCTCCTGATTTTACCAAAAATGATATGGAATCGACGGCTGTAAAATCGCCGAACCGTCTGCTAAGGTTTACTGTTTCAAGGATGGTGTTATTCATTTTATTGTTTTTATTTCGCGCGAAAGTCGAACCGGAATCATGCCCGGAGTTAAACTGGCGCGCGCCATTTTAGTCTTTAAAGTGTTCATTAAAATAAAATTGCTCCAGCTTCTCAACGACCGCCTGAATGCTAAAGATTTCTTCAACTCGTTTTCTTCCTGCTTCTCCAAATCTTTTTCTTGCAGAAGAGTCGTGTGCAAGTTTTAGAATCCCATCGGCAAGAGCTCCATAATCTTTTGGTGGAACAAGTATTCCCGTCACATTGTCGACGACAATGTCCAGCACCCCGGCGTTTCCGCTGGCAACAACCGGAAGCTTCATAGCCATTGCTTCCGTGAGCGTCAACCCGAACGATTCTTCATGCGAAGGGAAAGCAAGGATGTCAAGAGCCGACATGATACGCGGAACGTCTTTACGGAATCCCATTAATTGTACAACCGAATCGAGACCAAGCTCGCTGACGAGATTTTTAATTTTCAATTCCTGCTCGCTTTCACCGTAGCTCGGGCCGCCGACAACGATAAAACGAAAATTTGTTTCTGATCCGCTGTCCGCGACAATCCTCTTTGCCGCCCTTAGAAATTCCTCGTGGCCCTTTCCGGGAGACATTCTTCCCGCCATTCCTACCAGAATTACGTCTTCTGAAATGCCAAGCTCTTTCCGCACCGCATTTTTATTGTAAAGACCGGGGTCAAATTCATCGAGTGAAATTCCCGGCGGAACGATATGGACTTCATCTTCGGAAACAGGACAAGTATTGATGACGCTCCCTTTTATGTAATTCGAAATTGCAAAAGTTCCCTGAAGTCTTCTATAAAGAAACCTGTGGAGAGGATCAGTTTTCTTAACACCGCTCGCGACATGCTTTGTCAGAAATAATTTCGCATGTGAAGAAGAAAATTTCATGGCCGGGACAAGCCACCAAAGGTCATGCGAAAGATGTGTGTGTACCACATCGTAACTATAACCATTCAACAGCTTGCTCAAGTCCCTGATCGCGCTCAGTGCTTGTTTATCTTTTCCTAAAAGGCCGACCGAAGGAACACCGGCGGCGTAAGCTTCTTTCAATAGGGTTGTCCTTGGAACGCAGAGCAGGCTTACTTCGTGTCCGCGCTTCTGCAATTCGCGCGTAATGAGAAGTGCCTGCATTTCAAGACCTCCCCAAGAACGGGAGCCGCACGATTGCAGAATTTTCAATTGAGTTTCCTCACAACGTTTGCACTTTCCTGTTCACAACTTCTTCCAATTCCATCATCAAACCCTATTGCCTACCATACTTTTTCTCCGACCGCCTGGTCGAGTTCATACCTACTTACGACGAACTGGTACAGTGCCTGAATTTGCATAAGCTCGGCTTGGGAAAGCGAAGTCTCGGCGTCGAGCAAATCAAGGTTGGTAACCGTACCTGCCTGATACCGCAGACGCGCTTGTTCTACCGCACTCTTCGCCTGCTCGACAGCTATCTCGGTTGTTCTAAGCCTGTCCAGACTCGACCTCACGTCGGAAATCCCTTTTTGAACATCGGATTTTATTTGCTCAGCAACGCTGTTCCGGTTGTCCTCAGAGACGCGGATGCCTGCGTTCGCTTCTTCTTCCAGATCCCTCTCCCGGAAGCCGTTGAACAGCGGTATCGCTAGTTGTACACCTGCCACAAAATTTCCGCGCATGGCGTTCTCGTTTGGAAACAAACCGTTTTTCAATCCCCACATCATTGAACCATTAAGCATGGGATTATTTGTCGCGGAGGCGACATTGTATTGCATTTGCGAACTATTCAACTGGTCGTTAGCAACTTTCATTTCAATTCGGCTGTTCATCGCCTGCGAGACAAGCGAGTCGGTGTTGAACACGACGGGTTCTTCAATGAACTCACCGGAAAGATTAACCGGTGAATTGGGGGCGAGTCCGAGAAGCCGGCGAAATACCACCTTTGTATTTTCCAGACTGTTCTGGAGATTAATCCTCTCGTTTTCTGCCGCGGCTACGCGGACCTGTGTTGTGAGCGCATCGAAATCGGTTGCCGTTCCGGCCTGGACTTTTTTCTGAGTCATGAGAAGGTGATCGGTCAAATTTTTTATTTCCTCACTTTGAACCTGAATGCTCTTCTCAAGAAATAATATCGCATAAAAAGTCTGGATCGTCCTATAAGAGAGCCCGCTCTTCGCGAGTTCAAGCCGATCCTGTGCCGTGGTTACCTGGCTCGACGCGAGGTTAACAGACTTGGTTCGTTTATCAAAATCGTATATTGTACCCTGAACGCCGAGATGTTCGTCCCAATTATTAAGGGGGTACAGCTGGAAGCCTTCGCCGCCGAACGCGATCGACGATGCCGGACCCAGGCGGGCATAAGTCAGGTCCGCACTTGCATCCGGATAATAACTGCTTTTACTCAGATCAACTCCCGACTGGAAGACGTCTATCGAATGCGCCGCCTGCATGATGTCCGGATTTGTCTGGATTGCTTTTTGTATCGACACTTCGAGAGTCAGCGAATCAGAAGGCACAGTCTGAGAAAAAGCTCTCGTCGAGATTGACATGAAAATTATTATAAAGATTTTACTAACACGATATTTCATTATTTCCACCATTATTTTAAAATAGCAACTTGTTCATAGTTCATTCTATTGCCACAATTTTTTCACCTTGGATTTTTTTCTTCCGGTTCCGCAGGAACAAGATCGGAATCACGCAAAGAATTGTTATTGCAGCGGCGACAAAAAAATCATCATCGACCGCTGAGACGAAAGCCTGAAGGCCCAAATTATAACCGATCAATGCCTGTGCCCTCATCGCGGAAAGGGCTGGTGTTCCGCCGACCGCTTGCTGTGCGAATCTTCCTAAGCCCAACAAAATATTTTGTGTACCTGGCGAAGATTGAACCACCGATTGGCCATAAATTGTCGTGTGAAAATCTGTGCGCATGGTAAGCATCGTTCCCATTAATGCCACACCGAAGCTCCCGCCGATTTGCCGCAGAACGTTGAAAAGCCCGGAAGCCTGCGCCATTCTCTCTCTCGGTATTTCGGAAAGCGAGAGGGCACTCAACGGGGTAAATATGAACCCCATCCCGATTCCTCTCAAATAAAGAGAGAGCATGATGGAAGAGGTCTCTGAGGAAAGCGAAAGGAACTGATTTACAAACAAACTGAGAGACAGCACTATTATCCCAAATAATGCGAGTATCTTGGGATTAGTCTTATCGGAAAGTCTGCCGGCAATTGGTCCTACGACCGCCATAATTATTCCTACCGGAAGAAATAATGACCCTGCCTGAAAAGCCGTATAGCCGAGTCCGTTCTGCAAGTAAAGGGGGAGTAAAAAAGTGCTGCCGAACATCCCCATTCCGAAAATAAAGAGAACAAGATTCGCCATTCCGAAATTAAAATTTTTCAGGAGTGAAAGATCGATGAGCGGATGACGGACGTTTAACTCGACAGCCATGAAAACGACAAAGGCAATGAGCGAGACCGCAAAACATGAGAGAATAAACGGCGAGGTCCAGCCTCCGGTATTCCACTCCGCATTCCCGTCAGATAAAGCAATCAAAAGAGTCGTGAGAAAAGTCGAGACGGAAAGGAAGCCGACGAGGTCAAATGAACGTGTGGTTGAAGTCTTGTATTCGCGTTGTATGACGATAGTTGCGAAGATCCCCACGCTGCCGACCGGAACGTTGATGTCGAATATGGAATGCCATGCAAAATTGTCTATCAGGTAACCTCCAAGAGTGGGACCGAGCGATACCGATGCGGCGGCGGCAATTCCCCAGAATCCCAGGGCGAGCCCGCGCTTTTCAGGCGGAAATTCTCTGGTGACAATCGCCATCCCGACGGGCATAAGAAGTCCTCCGCCTGCTCCCTGGACTACTCGAAATAGAATCAGCGCCATCTCGTTCCATGAAATGGAGCAAAGGAGGGAACCGACGGTGAAAAGAGCAAGTCCCAAGGTGTAGGTCCGTTTATATCCGAAATGGTCCGCGATCCATCCGGAGGTCGGGAGGACAGCCGCAAAAACGAGAAGATAAGCGGTCGCAACCCATTTCACCATGTCGATCCCGATACCGAATGTCGCCATTATTTTTGCGAGGGAAACGTCCACGATAGTGGAATCGAGGACAACCATGAATGTTCCCATCATTACATTTATAAGGACCCACCATTTATATGACGGGTGTTCGTGATGTGGAATACCGAGTCCTGCGGAAAGTGATGAAGGATTTTTATCTGGAATATTTTTGGTCTTGCTCATCGGGTACCTCGAGTCGGTTTCTAGTTTAGTAAATGATCAATGCGTCGCTGCCGCTTTTCCATTGCCGTGATTCGAATACTTCTTTCGGCGAAGGAAAAATATCGGCACGAGGCAGGCTATCGTAATTCCGCCCGCAACGAGAAAATCGTCGTTTACGGCGGATACAAAGGCTTGCTGCATTACATGATTGATAATTAAAGCCTTACCGCGAACATCGCATTGATATACCGACCCCCCAACGACACGCTGCGAGAAATGCTCCAGGTTATACATGGTGTTCCTGAAAGCCGGAGAATATTCGCATACAGCATTGCCGTACGTCGCGCTGTGAAAAATAACCCTGCGAGTAAGCAAGGTCCCAAAGAGTGCGACGCCAAAACTTCCGCCAACCTGTCGAATGACATTAAATAAACCCGATGCCTGTGCCATCTTGTGCTTTGGAACATTTGTAAGTGCCAGGGTGCTCAGCGGAGTGAACATCATCCCCATTGCAAACCCCCTAAGATACAAAGGGAGCATGATTTGTGCGTGCATCGAAAAGAGAGAGAGAAAATAATTCAAATACAGGCTAATGCCAAGAAGAACAATTCCGATCGCCGCGGGAATTCTTGCATCGATCTTGTCGGAAACATATCCCGATATTGGCGCCATCATACCTTGAAGTATTCCAACGGGCAAAAATACGAGTCCCGCCTGAAACGGGGTATAGTTTAATGAGTTCTGAAGATATAAAGGCATAAGGAACGTGCTTCCGAACATCCCGAGCCCGAAAATGAAAAGTATTATATTGGTAATACCGAAGTTAAAATCCTTCAGGAGTTTCAATTCTATCAGCGGATGTTTTACGCTGAACTCCACAAGCAGAAAGGTTATCAAACCCATTCCCGATAAGACGAAACAAGTTGTAATAAACGTGGAGGTCCAGCCGCCCGTGTTCCACGATGCGTTTCCGTCTGCCAACGCCAGCAACAGGAAAGTCAGAAAAGACCGATACCGAAACGAAACCTAAGAGATCGAAGCGGCGCGACTGCTGGGTTTTGTATTCGCGTTGAATGACCATTGTCGCAAAGATTCCGACCAGTCCAACGGGAAGATTCACATAAAAAATCTCGTGCCATGAAAAATTATCGATAAGATATCCGCCGATGAGCGGCCCGAAAGAAACCGACGCGGCCGCGGCAACCGACCAGAAGCCGAGCGCGATTCCTCGCCTTTCGACGGGAAATTCGCGGGTTACGATAGCCATGCCGACGGGCATGAGACATCCGGCGCCGGCACCCTGGATGACTCGAAACGCAATAAGAGCGTTCTCGTTCCAGGCTATTCCGCACAGCAACGACCCCGTTGTGAAGAGCGCAAGCGCGAGAAGATACGTTCGCTTATATCCGAAATGATCCGCTATCCACCCGGAAGTCGGCAGCATCACGGCAAGAGCAAGCATGTACGCCGTAGCGACCCATTCGATCTTATCGACTGTAACTCCGAACGCGGCCATTAGTGTCGGCAACCCAACGTTGACTATCGATGCGTCGAGAACTGCCATGAAGGTCCCGATCATCACGTTTCCCAGCACGAGCCACTTGTAAAATTCATGCGTGTGATGGAGAACGGATGTCTGGCCGTTCGAAGAAACCGTGTTTAACGCAAGTGTCATTTTCTTACTTGATCTTTACAGATACCTCGACAGACATACCCGGCCTAAATACTGGTTTTGAACCATCGCCCGCCGGAGGATCCACTATTGAAATCTTAATCGGAACACGCTGGGTAACCTTTGTGAAATTTCCGGAGGCATTATTCGGCGGGATCAGAGAAAATTCTGACGCCGTATAGTTCCCGATTTCGAAAACCCTGCCGGAGAACTTAACGCCCGGATAGGTATCGACGTCAATTTCTACGGGGTCGTTCAAATGGATGTGACCTAATTTCGTCTCCTCAAGATTTGCCGTCACCCATATATCTTTCAAATCATATATGGTAAATACCGGCTGGCCAGGCTGAATGACATCTCCTGTAAGAACCCATCTTTTCGCTACGACCCCGGTCATGGGAGCGGCTATGACTGTGTTCTGAAGCTGCGACTCGATAACTCCTATCTGGGCTTTTGCTGAGGAAATTTTCGAGAGGTCGATGTTGTATTGTGCTTGAACCGCTTCGAGAGCTTTCTGGGCGTGGTCGTATTGCTCCTTCGTCACGATTCCGCTTTTGAATTGGACTTCCGAACGGTTGAAGTCGTCCTGCGCGCGATTGATATTTACCTGGTCAAGCGGGAGACTTTGTTGAGCAAGATCGAGCCCGGCTTTCGCGGAAGCTTCCTGTGCCCTTAAATCGTTATCGTCGAGTTTTACGAGAACCTGTCCTGCCTTTACCGTGTCTCCCTCGTCCGTTCCGAGATAAGTAATCCTTCCGAGCATTTTCGAACTGATCGCTAGATCGTTTGCGTCGACGTAGGCATCGTCGGACGAGACATAATCCTGCATGTTCATGTAAAGGTACAACCCGGCCACTGCGACTATAGTCAAGACCGCGAGGATGGGAATTATGACGCCTTTCCGTTTGAACAGCGGTACTTCATCGATGTCTTCATCCTCGCTGTTGTCGGCGGCCTTAAAATTCTTTAATGCTTCCGGATTGATGTCCTTGCTATCTTTATCTTTCGTTTCCATTTACCTGTTCCTTTAATTATTCTACCTTTTTCTTTCCCGCTCGTAATTAATATTATGTGGTCTGCGGGATGCCGCAAGGCGGCACTTTTCAGAAGCCTTACGGCTCCTTTTATTTTCTCTTTCTGATTCCATTAAGAATGATCTCGACAATTTCTTTCGACGCCTGTTCAAGGAGAAGGAATGTCTCGTCATCAAGATCACGCTGGAGTTTATGGAGATACCAGCTTCGCGGTCCATAAAGCATTTGCATAATCGCTTCGGCGGACTGTTGCGGATTCGATACGACGAAGTCGCCGTTCTTTTTGCCCAATTGGAGAATCTGCTGGAGGACCTTGACTTCCTGCTGTTGAAATTCTTTGTAAAGCTCAACGGATGATGCCCTCGTTTCGCCGTTTTGCTGGAATCCGAGCGCCCGAAGGTTCGCGAGATTTCGAAAATGTTCGATTCGTTTCCCGGCATATCGACGGAGCATATCGCATGAAGAAACTTTTTTCTCTATCATCGAGTGAATGTCGTTGAAGAACTGGTTTTTCTCCTGCTTGACGACTTCCTCGAAAAGAGTTTCCTTCGTGGGGAAATAATAATATAGAGATGCTTTGCCCATACCGACGTCGGCGGCTATTTCATCCATTGTAACCTTCGAAAATCCGTAATACGCGAACCTTTTTCGGGCCGCGTCGAGTATAACCGCCTGTTTTTCGGTTGATAGCTGTTCTGGCATTTCTTTCGTCCTTAAAACCATTCGACTGTTAAAGTAATTGCGTCGAAATATACAACATCAGGGAAAGCAAATCAAGTTCCCGTTCGAACAACAAAAATCTTGTCGGGTATATGACTCCTGATTTTCACGAGAGGGTCTCATGATATAACGGGTCGATAGGGCTGATAATACTTATAGGAAGGTTAGAAAAGCAAAGAATTAGCTGGAGAAAATCTGCGCCCTTACAGCCAGGATAATTTCTTGCCTGCCCCCGTCTTATTGTTTTCCGTGACAACGTCGACGAAAATTTCTTCAAGTGACGAATAAGTTTCCTGCCCGAGCTGGTTTTTCAATTTCGCGCCGATGTCTTCCATCTTACTTTGAAATACTATTTTGCCTTTGTTTATGATGGCTATTTCATCGCAGAACTTCTCGACAGTGTCAAGAACATGCGAGCTGAGGAGAACAGTAACTCCGTTCTGCACCATCAACTTGAGATTATCCTTGATGATCTTTGCGGACACTGGATCTATAGCCTCGAGGGGTTCGTCGAGCATGAGTATTTGCGGCCGGTGCACAATTGCCGCGGCCAGAGATACTTTCTTCTTCATCCCGGCAGAATATGATTCAATCCTTTCTTTCTTTTTTCCTTCGAGGTCGAGGAAGTCGAGGAGCTCATCGATCCTCCTTTCGGTTTCCCCGGCGCCGATTCCGTACATCGTTGCAGCAAACCGCAAATACTCTCTTGCGGTAAGCTTATCTATGTAATGCGGGGTTTCCAGGACGAAACCCACATTGCGTTTATATTTGTGATCGGAAGAATCAATCTTGTTTCCGAGTAACCGGACCTCGCCTTTATCCTTTTTAACAATGCCTGCAATTATGTTTATTGTCGTGGATTTCCCCGCACCATTCGGACCGACGAAGCCCATGATCGTTCCATGTTCCACATTCATGTCTAAGATGTCGAGAGCCTTGATGCTCTTCTTGTACGTTTTTTCCAAACCAATTAATTCAATTGCTTTCATTTTCGATCCTCGAGTAAAATTTGAAGCTGTCCGGATAGTTGTTTTCCCCAGGCGGGAATCGATCGCAAATATGACAAAACAAATATTACCGACACAAGAAGAACTCCTACAAAGAAATTTAAGGACATTACCAGGACGTAAATCGCGGTCAATATGAGTTCCGAAATAACAATAATGAGCATGGATATCAACGGATGTCTTGAAATTCCGGGGAAGTAAAGGGTAAGCATGTTTGCCAACTGCAAAAGTACAAGCGGGAGAAAGACCGAATAGATTGTTGCTTGCGCTAATACGTAAACGTTCATGTTTAGATATACACCGCAGAATACACAGATAAACACGTTCATCAATGAGAGCAATCCCCAGGTCGAGATGGTCTTAGCGAAAACGAATTTGTACGGATCAAGCGGAGTGACCACGATGTGAGACAAGCGCAGTCCATGACCGGTAAAATGTTTTTCCGTGAAATAAAAACCGAGGATTTGCGTGAAGAAAAGTATAGGAAGAATCAACGAGCCGGGCTCAAAATGTAACCTCGAGATTATCCTGACTATGACAAAAATTGCCATGAGTGGATATAGAAGGAGCAAATAGAGGATTTTCTCTTCCCGTTGATGAATCAACCAATCCACGAGAACAAGATGCCAGGCAATATGAGCCGCCGGCTCCAGATCTTCACGAACAAGAACTTCCTTTCCCCTGGACAGTTTCTCTCCGATTTTTTCAGAACGGTGATCTTTTCTGAATAAGTTAGTCCCTGCGGAATCCGGGTCTTCCTGAACTCTTTTATTGACAAATGGAATTAACCTTGATCGCACATGACCGGCCGTTTTATTAAATAGAAAACCGGTTGTTGACGCGGCAAGAGCAACTCCGATAAAGATTATCAACAAGTATCCAGCTTCGATTGAAGCGTCTTCGAAATGAGACGCGAGAATTTCCTGAAAGCCTTTTGTGAACTGGGAGATAACCGGCAGCGTGACAAGCATCGCGGTTTTATGATGCAATGCACTTACGAACAAAAACGAGAGGAAAAAAGGAATCGTTGCAATTTGCGTAGCCGTCCTCACGCTAAATCGGTCGGCTAATTTTCTGAGGACAAAGTAGAGAAGAAAGAAAATCTCCGTCATCACAAGATACGTCGAGGCGAAAAGCAATATGGCTGCCGGAATTTTGACAGCTTCTCCATTAGCCGCAAAAACAATGATCGTTCCAAGAAGCGGCAGGAGATAGAATAGAGATCTCTTATTTGCGAGAAACAAAAAAAACCTGATTGATAGCGATCGGACATTTGAGAGGGGGAAAAGAGAAAAGGTTGACCTGTCAATCAATGACGTGCCGCGCAGCTTTATCTGGATCTCAAAGTAATCAAAAAGAAAAAGACCTAAAACAAAGACAAGAGTTGCTTGAAAACGATCGACGTCGGTATTTGCGTAAACTGAAGCCAAAATTATACCGGCGAGAAGAAAACTCATAAAGGCGTATAAGATGTAAGATATGACCGCATTCACCGATTCCCTGTTTGAAATGATCAGGTTGGTCTTTACTAAAGTCGACAAACTCAAGGCTCTCCCCCGGCTTTCCGTCGCATGGAAAAAGGTTATCCCCTTTCGGCGTTATGAACAAGCCTGAATATTGTCAAAATGTGATGCGCCTCGTGCAATAACATGAATTCCATCCAATCCACCAATGTAAGTCTCCCATGTCTACTGTGGATCCCGATTCTGGCAAGTTCTTCATCTGTTAATCCTGCAATTGTCCCAAAAATCTTTTTCCGGTAAGCGTTTAATCTCTCCAGAAGTTTCTTTGTGTCCCATTTTAGCCAGGCATCGAATTCCGGATCATTCTCGGCGCGATAGTTTTGAAGATGGGGTTCGTTCTCGTTCAGAATTCTGTCAACCCTTCCTATGTAAACGCTCTGGAGTTTTGCTAAATGTGCAATGTTGTCCCGTATGGACCACTTACCCGGTTCTGGTTGGGCCGTCAGGTCCTTCTCGTCCATTCCGTGAATAATATTTGGGATTGCTTCCTGTTGATTTTCCAGGCGATTTTTCAGCGATTGATAAAGTGACATTGAGGCTTCTCTCTTCCGCTTTGAATTCGTTCTCCTTCTTGAAGTTAATAGAAACATTGGAAATTATCCTGCTTCAATCCTTTAGGTTGAGCTTTTCTGTTCAAAGGTCGGATCGCGTCTTGACTCGCATTAAGATATGTAGTATTATACATATATCAATTTAAAGACCATGAAAAATATCAGCGGTATATTTGCCTCTTTGAGTGATCCCACAAGAAGACTTATCCTGGAAAATCTCAGGGAAAAGGACCTCACTCCATCGGAAATGCTTGAACGCATCGAAGTGAGCCAGCCCACGCTTTCGCATCATCTCGATATTTTGAAACGTGCGGAGTTGGTCGAGAGCGTGCGTGAAGGACAATTCATTCGTTATTCGTTGAACATGACAGTCTTTCAGATGGCTATGCAATATATGATGTCAATAACAAAAGGGAGAAAATCAAAGTGAAACTTAGCTGGAAAAGGGAGCTTTATCCTCTCGTCATGTTGATCGCGATGGTAGTCGTCGCGATATATTATTATCCGTTATTGCCGGAAACTGTGGCAAGCCATTTTGACATTCACGGAAGACCAAATGGCTGGATGGCGAAAACATCGTTCTTCCTTGTAATGGGCGGCACATTCATCTTCACTTATCTGCTCCTTACATTATTGCCCCTTATCGATCCGTTGAGAAAGAAGATTGAGGTCCAATTTAAAACAGTTCTCTTTCTTCGCGACGGTGTCCTTACATTCTTCGCTCTAATATTTTTTTTGAGCCTGCAAGGAGCACACGAAGGGGACTTTCGTTCGAATTTACTCGGCATTGCTTTAGGTCTACTTTTTATCCTGATCGGGAATTATATGCCGAAGATACCACAAAACTGGTTCCTGGGGATAAGGACCCCGTGGACCATTTCTTCCGAAGTGGTTTGGAAGAGAACGCATATATTAGGCGGGTGGCTGTTCATGCTGTCTGGTATGATTTATCTGGTCTGTACGTTTTTGAAAGTCAACAATTTGATTCCGCTGTACGCAATTCTAATTTCCGCTTTGATCAGCGTGCTGTATTCGTTTTACCTCTTCAAAAAGAATGAAAAGAAGAGATAACCTTGAGCGTCATGGCTCCTGATATTTTGGAATATCATTCCAAACTTTTTCAGAAATCAACAGATCAATTGGAAAGGGCAAAAAAATGTGGGAACAACTTAAAGCAAATGCGATTCTTTTTGTAATCCTTCTATGTTCTTTCGTGCTGTCGGTGAATTCCGGTTCTCAAGCACAGACTAAGGTCGACACCGCGATTGTAGGAACGTGGCAGGGAACGCTCGAGGCCGGAAGTACGAAACTTCGAGTTGTATTTCACGTTCTGAAAACCAACAGCGATCTGTTCTCAGCCACATTTGATAGCCCGGACCAAAGTGCGTTTGGTATTCCCTTCAGCTCCGTAATGGTTGAGAAAGATTCCGTTCATTTCCTCGCGGCTTCAATCGGTGGTACTTACGACGGTGAATTTGAACCGGGCAAGTCGACCATTACCGGAGTTTGGAAGCAGGGGGGCGTCGTTGTGAATCTTAAACTGGAGCGAAGCGCAACGGCTTTGCCGCCGCCTAAGATGGAGCGGCCGCAGGAACCGAAGCCGCCTTATCCTTATATTTCGGACGAAATATCTTTCGAAGATGCTAAGACTGGGATGAAATACTCGGGAACCCTTATGCTTCCCGATTCCGGTGGTCCGTTCCCTGCTGCTGTATTAATTACGGGGTCCGGTGTTCACGACCGAAATGAAGAGATATTCGGACATAAACCATTCTTAGTGATTGCGGATTACCTTACGAGGAGGGGAATCGCCGTGCTCAGAGTGGATGACCGCGGAATTGCAGGCTCGACAGGAAACAAGATGACTATTACTTCCGCAGATCATGCAAAAGATGTTATTGCCGAGATAGAATTTCTCAAGGGTCGCACCGACATCAATCCGGACAAAATCGGTGTCATCGGGCACAGTGAAGGCGGAATGATTGCCCCGATGGTCGCCGTACAATCAAAAGATGTTTCATTTGTCGTCCTTCTCGCGGGAACTGGAATGACGGGAGAAGAAATAATCGTCCGCCAGACGAGACTGATAGGCAAATCAGAAGGTGCCACGGAAGAGGAGATGGACCGCGAAGTCGGTCGGATGGAGAAAGAGTATACGATAATGAAAGCATCTGATGATAGCGCGATTGTCGCCAAAAATCTTAAAGAATATCTCACGACACTTCCGGGATGGAACGAAGACATCAAGCAAAGCGGTGGTGATCCTGAAAAAATAGCCGACACACAAATCAAATCTCTGCTTTCCCCGTGGTTCAGATATTTTATCGTTTACGATCCAGTGCCCGCACTTGAAAAGGTGAATTGTCCTCTACTTGCTATGGACGGGACGCTGGATTTGCAGGTCCCTCCTATGGAAAACTTACAAATAATTGGAGACGCCCTGAAGAAAGGCGGCAACAAGGACTACACCATCAAACTTATGCCGGGGTTGAACCACCTGTTCCAGGATGCCAAGACCGGTTCGCCGAAAGAGTATGCACAGATTGAAGAAACCTTCTCTCCGGCGGCTTTAAAAGTAATGGGAGACTGGATTGTGGAGAAGCTGAATCAAAAATAAAAAAAGGGAAACGAGATTTCCCCGTTTTCATTTTTTTAGTCTATCGTGGTATGCCTTTCGGAATTTCGCCACCTTCGGCGCAATTACGATTCGGCAATATGATTGGTTCGGATTGTTTGCGAAATACTCCTGGTGATAGCCTTCCGCTTCGTAGAATGCTTTGAATGGCGAAAGCTCGGTCACAACCGGATCTTCCCAGATCTTTTCTGATTCGATTTCTTTTATTACGTCTTCCGCGATTTTTTTCTGCTTCTCATCATGATAAAAGATTACAGACCTGTACTGAGTCCCGGTGTCATTGCCCTGACGATTTAACGTTGTCGGATCATGGACTGTAAAGAAGACCTTCAGAATATCCCGATATGAAATCACTTCTGAATCGAATGTGATTTGAATGACCTCGGCGTGGCCGGTTTTTCCGGTGCAGACCTGCTCGTAGCTGGGATTTGATACGGTTCCCCCGGAATAACCCGACTCGACACCGATCACTCCTTTAAGATCATCGAACACGGCTTCGGTGCACCAGAAACAACCGCCGCCGAGCGTAGCAATCTCTCTATTATCCATTTATCTTCATCACCTCTATAAGTCTTTCCATTCTTTCTATTTTTTCACCATCGTTATGCGGAAGAGGGGAGACAAAAGTAATCTCCAGTCTTGCCTGCGATTTCTCCTGTATTACATTATGCTTGATATCCTCGACTCTATCGAGTGAATTCATCATCGATGGGAAAATTTCCTTGTAAAATTCCTGGTCGTCCGAAGGCAACTGCAGTTTTACCGAGGCGCCATGCATCTCAAGTTTCGGAATCCGGAGCGGCTCAAGGTTTATTTTTAGTCTGATCAGCTTCAAAAGGTTTTCAGCCGCTTCCGGAATCTTGCCGAACCTGTCCAACATCTCGGCGTGCATATCTTCGATCTCCTCGGTTTTCCCTGCGCGCGAGAGTCTCTTGTAAAAATCAAACCTTTCAGCATCGAGGGAGATATAATTATCAGGGATAAATGCGTCTACATCAACGGTGACCTGCGGCTCGATTTTTCTGCGCGTCAAAGTATCTAATTGCTCCGTCAGGTTTTCTTCGAACTTCGCCTCCGCAACTGCCTCTTCGAGGACTTTATTGTACATTTCGAACCCCATATTGTTGATGAAGCCACTTTGCTCCTTCCCGAGAAGATTCCCGGCACCGCGTATTTCGAGATCACGCATCGCAAGGTTGAATCCGGAACCTAATTCACTGAATTCCTCAATAGCAGTCAGCCTTCGAACCGCATCTCTTGTGAGATTTGAAAATTCCTTCGCGATAAGGTAAGCATAAGCTTGAACGTTCGAGCGCCCTATCCTTCCCCTAAGCTGGTACAGTTCGGCAAGTCCGAATCTGTCTGCGTTGTTTATGATAAGGGTGTTGACCGACGGAATATCGATTCCTGATTCGATTATTTTCGTTGCTATCAACACGTTCAATTTTTTTTCGAGAAAATGTATCATGGTATGTTCGATCTCGGTTGCTTTCATTTTACCGTGAATAATTCCTGCCTTAGCTGATGGGACCCGGCGATGTACAAAGTCCGCAAGCTTGCCGAGATCTTTCACGGTATCGCTTACGATGTAGATTTGACCTCCGCGGTTCAACTCGCGCTCTATTACCGACTGAAGTAGCTTGCCGTCAAAAGGTGTTATGTAAGTGTCTATCGGGAGCCTGTTTGCCGGCGGGGTTTGCAAAATCGATATATCCATCGCCGATGAAAGCGACATGTAAAGCGTCCTTGGAATCGGCGTGGCGGTCATATAAAGCGTATCAACATTTGCTCTTAGCTGCCGTATTTTTTCTTTTGCCTCGACTCCGAAACGGTGCTCCTCGTCGACCACCAGGAGGCCAAGATCGTGGAACACGACGTCCCCCGAAAGAAGTCTGTGGGTGCCGATAATTATATCTATTGTTCCTTTTTTCAAGTTCTCAAGAATCGTTTTCTGTTCGGACTTTTTCTTAAAGCGCGAAAGGACTTCCACTTTCGCCGCGTAATCCGAGAACCGGTCTCGAAATGTGTTATAATGCTGCTCTGCAAGTATAGTTGTCGGAACAAGCACTGCGACTTGTTTTCCGCTCATGACGGCTTTGAACGCCGCGCGCACGGCAATCTCGGTCTTCCCGAAGCCAACATCTCCGCAAAGTAGTCTGTCCATCGGAGTGTCGGTCTCCATATCATGTTTTATTTCAGAAGTTGCGCGTACCTGGTCAGGCGTGTCTTCATATATAAATGAGGCCTCAAGCTCATGCTGCCAGATGCTGTCTTTCTGAAATGAAAAACCTTTGGATTTTTTCCTCTCCGCGTAGAGCTTGATTAGATCTTTTGCAATATCTTTAAGCTTCCCTTTCGCACGGGTTTTCATTAATTGCCATTCGGAGCCGCCCAATTTGGATAACTTCGGTTTGAATCCATCTTCAGATGCGTAACGTTGAAGTTTGCCAACATAATCGACATTCACATAAAGCATGTCGCTTTCTGAATACTCAATTTTCACACATTCCTGTATGCTGTCTATGATTTTCAACTTCTCCATACCGAGAAATCTTCCGATGCCGTATTCTTCGTGAACCACATAATCACCTTTACGTAAGGAGTTCAAGTCGCGGCGCAAGAGCCCTACAAATTTTCTGGCTTTCTCCTTCCTGGATATAAGCGGTGATCGTCTGCCAAATATCTCATGCTCCGTAAGAAGCGCAAACTTGTCATCCGGCAGGATAAAGCCGTTTGACAGCGAGGCTTGAATGACTTTTACTTCTTGTTTTAACATCGTTCCATTCAACTCGTCATACTCGTTCAACAGGTTCAGAAAGTTTTCTTCGAGATGCCTTGTGCTCGACGCTACTACAATTTTATATCCGTCGGAGAAAAGGTCGGCGATTTTGTTCGCTGCCAACTGGAGTTTTCCACCGAATGTAGGTTGTGGAAACGCATTGATGCTAAAGTCTCTTTCTTCTCGTTCGAGAGCTTTCCAGTACAGCAAGTTGGTTGTACCTGCAATCTCCTTTGTTAACTTGTCAAAATCTTTAGCCAGCTCCTTTGCAATCGTGCCAGGTTCGTAGAAAATAATCCTTGTACCCTCGGGTACCTGGCGGGAAAATGGGATGTTTTGTTTGTCTGTCAAGCGGGATGGGAGTAATGTGAACGACTCTATGGTTTCAACAGAGCGCTGTGTGATTGAATCAAATATGCGGATCGATTCGACATTATCACCGAAGAAATCGACTCTGATCGGATTCGCGCTTGACTCAGGAAAGATATCGACGATACTTCCACGAACGGCGAAATCGCCTACCTCCTCGACGTAATCCTTCCGCTGGTATCTGTATTTTGAAAGTTTTGTTATAAGATCGTCGTGATCTATTTCCGATCGTGCCTGTATTATAACGGCAGTTTGCTGCAGGGATTCTTGCGCCGGCATATTTTTAAAAATGGTTTGGTAATTGCTGATGTAGAGGTTTTTTTTGCCGGAGTAAAACTCAAACAATCCGGCAAGATTAGGTTGTCCTTCGGAAACAAGTTCAACCGGAGTCGCTCCTGAAAAGAGCGTGATGTCAGATTGGATTCTTTCACTTACTTCAACATTATCAATTACAAGGAGAGTGGTTTTCGTCTTGAGCAGCCGGGAAATAATAAAAGTAACAAAAGTGGCACTTATCGAATGAAGGCTCAATGATTTTGAGTTGCCAATCGAGTCTATCGCCTTTTTGACCGTCTCAAGTTTATTCAACTCCTCGGATAGCTTATCGGATTTTGCGTTTTCCAAATCGTTCCCCTATCGCACCTCTGACAAACCCATTCGATTTACCAAGTCTCTTGCGCGCTTCCTTCAAATTGACGTTTGCACGAATCATCACCACGGCTGTCTTTACGTGGCCATCTGCCCTTTTCAAGACTTGCTCGGCTTTTTCATAATCGACGCCGGTTATTGTCATGACAATTTGTTTCGACCTCTCTTCTAATTTCTTATTCGTCATTTGAAGATCAATCATCATGTTCTCGTAAACTTTTCCAAGCTTTATCATAACGGCAGTTGTAATCATATTCAAAACCATCTTTTGAGCAGTTCCCGATTTCATTCTCGTTGAACCCATGATCACTTCCGGACCGACTTCCGGACAAATCGCAACGTCAACATCAAGGTTAAACTGCGAGCGAGGGTTCGTCGTTACTAAAATCGTTTTTGCTCCAAGTCCACGAGCCTTTTGGACTGCACCTATTATATAGGGGGTCCGGCTGCTTGCAGCCAGAGCACATACAATATCTCTTTCGTTTATACCGTGTGCCATGATATCCCAGGAGCCATTTGCCTTGTGATCTTCAGCTCCTTCTTGTGCCTTGAAAAGAGCCGGCTTTCCACCTGCGATTAGTCCTTGAATCATTTCCGGATCTGAACCGAAAGTCGGTGGACACTCAGCCGCGTCCTGGACGCCGATACGACCACTTGTACCCGCGCCGGCATAAAAAAGGCGTCCTCCTTTCGTAAGTGCTTCAACAACAATGTCAACCGCGGCAGCTATATAAGGAAGCTCACGCTCAACGGCAAAGGCAACTTTCTTGTCTTCATTATTTATGATTTTGACAATATCGATCGTACCTTTTGAATCAATGTCTCTCGATGCGGAATTCCGCTTCTCCGTAGTAAGGGTTTTCAATTTTTCAAACAATGATCTTTGTTCATTCATTTAATTCTCGTCCCCTTCCAATAGTCCGACGCGTTGCGGTCGTTTCTGTTGGTTTTTTGGTTTCACCGATTCGTTCTCTTTTTGTTCCACGTGAAACCTTAAAAGCAACCCGTCAAATCTCCGGCAAAATTTCGTCAACGTAGATATACCATCAACACAGAGATGTCGGATGGGGAAACTCCGGAAATTCTGCTGGCCTGGCCAATCGAGCCCGGTTTGATCTTAGTTAATTTCTCGGTCGCCTCCTTGGACAAAGACTTTACTCTTTTGAAATCAAACCCTTCAGGTATTTCGACAGTTTCATTTTTTTCAAATTTATCTATCTCCTCAAACTGCCTATCAATATAGCCTTTATACTTTGTTTCAATCTCCACCTGTCTAACGACTTCTCGTTGTGAGGCAGCCTCGGTCGGCATCGAATCCGATCTGAAGAATTCGAGCTGGAGAATGTCCCACAAATTTACATCTTGCCTTTTAACTAGTTGTGCAAGCTTTTCATTCTCCGATAATCCCGTCGAGCCGATCAACTCGAGATAAGAATTTACGGCATTCGGCGGAACGCTTTTTTGTTCAACATAGTTGGAAAGCAGGTTAACGTTTTTTTCTTTATTGAGAAGTGTATCATAAACCTCATCCGGGATTAAACCAAATTTATGACCATACTTCATAAGCCTCCTATCGGCGTTATCCTGTCGAAGCATCAGCCTGTACTCTGCCCGCGATGTAAACATTCTATATGGCTCATCGGTACCTTTGTTCACCAGGTCATCGATCATTACACCGATATATGCTTCGGATCTCTTCAATACAAACGGGTCATTGTTTCTAACTCTCAAGGCCGCGTTTATCCCGGCTACAATTCCCTGCCCTGCAGCTTCTTCATATCCCGATGTCCCGTTAATCTGGCCGGCAAAAAACAACCCTTTCACGAGCTGAGTCTCGAGAGTAAGCTTAACTTGGTGTGGCGGAAAGAAATCATATTCGACTGCATAACCCGGGCGCAGCATTTCAACCTTCTCAAGGCCTGGGACAGTTCTCATGGCTTCATATTGAATCTCCGCAGGAAGGCTCGTGGAGAAACCATTGACATAAACGACGTCGGTATCTCGTCCCTCAGGCTCAAGAAATATTTGATGTCGCTCTTTGTCGGCAAACCTCACAATCTTGTCTTCGATGGACGGACAGTATCTCGGACCAATTCCTTTTATTATTCCCGTGAACATCGGCGATTTGTCAAAGCCAGTCCTGAGGACTTCATGGGTATGGTGGTTTGTGTAGGTAAGGAAGCAACTGACCTGATCTTTTGTCACTTCCTTAGTCTGAAATGAAAAGGGTTCGGGATCAGAATCGCCGGGCTGTTCATCCAGTCTTTCGAAGTCAATGCTTCGGCGACTGACTCTCGGCGGTGTGCCGGTCTTCAGGCGTGCACTTACAAAACCAAGATTCTCGAGTGAAGCAGTCAACCCTACCGCCGGCGGCTCATTGAATCTTCCCCCAATCTGACTCTTCAGTCCGGTGTGCATAATTGCGTTTAGAAAAGTCCCGGATGAAACCACGAGTGCTAGGCAGGGAATCCTAATGCCCTTAGCCGTTTCTACCCCAACCATTTCGCCGTCCTCGACGAAAGCTTCCGTAACCATGTCCTGCATGATATAAAGATTTTCTTCGGACTCGACACGTTTTCGCGCTTCGATGGAGTAAGCTTCCCTATCATTCTGTGCCCGCGGCGACCAGACGGCCGGTCCCTTTGATTTGTTAAGCATCCTAAATTGAATTCCTGTTGCATCGGTTATCTTTGCCATCTCTCCGCCAAGAGCATCAATCTCACGGACCAAGTTCCCCTTTGCAGTACCACCGATCGCGGGGTTACACGACATCCTTCCAATAGCCGATATATCCATAGTCATCAAAAGGACAGAGCATCCCATCCTGGCGGCAGCAAGTGAAGCCTCGACTCCGGCATGCCCGGCACCGATTACAATTACGTCGTACTTTTTATTATCCATTCTTCCTTTTAACTAACTATAATTCAGAAGGGGTGCTGTTCGATCAGAAGAGCAACTCTCTTGATTTCTTCCGCTGTTTTCCGAGTCGGGGTTGCGATGTTCCACGTGAAACAATCACTTCCCAATGCAAAATTTAGAGAAAATATTATTCAATATATCATCCGTCGTAATTTCACCAGTGATCTCTCCAAGGGCATTTAAACCGCTTCTCAGGTCCAAAGCCGCAAATTCGCTAGATTTGTGGCTTTTTACGGACTCCAATGCAAGATTTAGACTTTTCCTTGCTCTTGAAATGGCATCTCTATGGCGGACATTGGTCACCATAACAGAGCTTTCATTGATATTCTGACCAAGCGCCACATTGAATAACCCACTTTTTAGAGAATCAATTCCATCACCTCGGGCAGCCGATATAAAGAATTCGTTTTCCGTTTTCGAAATAAATTCAGCACTGCGGAGATCAATCTTATTCCAAACTTTCACAAGCTTGACGTTTCTTCTTTCGCAGATATCAGCAAGCTCCATGTGTAGTGTATCATTGCCGTTATAATCGTCAGCGACATAATCTATCACAAGCAGGACCACGTCCGATTCCCCCGCCTCCTTCTGTGCTCTTTCAACTCCTTCGCGTTCGATATGATCCAGTGTCTCTCTTAATCCGGCAGTATCAGTCAGTCGGAACAGAACCCCATTTATGGAAACACTCTCAGATATCGTGTCCCTGGTTGTTCCGGGGATCTCACTTACTATCGCCCGGTCTTCCTGAAGAAGGGCATTTAACAGGCTGGACTTTCCGGCATTTGGTTTACCGGCAATCGTTACACGAACGCCCTCACGGTAAAGCCTACCGACCGAATAACTTGAAATAAGCTCATCCAATATATTGATTGCGTTGTGGAGTCTCTCTTCCAACGATCTGCGATCTGCGAATTCAACGTCTTCCTCCGAAAAATCTAGTTCGAGTTCCAGCAAGGAGGCCAAATTCATTAACTCATCCCGAACAGATTTAATTTTCCGCGAGAGCTCACCCGACAATTGCCTGATCGAACTTCGATATGCCGCTTCACCCTCCGAGTGAATTAAATCTCCAATTGCTTCCGCTTGCGAGAGATCCAGTCTTCCATTTAGGAATGCTCGTTTTGTAAATTCTCCCGGCTCTGCCGGGCGCGCACCGGCACTAAGAATTCGCTGAAGAACTTTTTGTGTCACAAGATATCCGCCGTGACAGTCGATCTCCACAATATCTTCGCACGTAAAACTATTCGGTTTCCTGAAAACGATCGCAACGACTTCGTCGAGAAAGCTGCCGTTATAATCGACAACCTTCCCGAAGTGGGCGGTGTGTGATGGCGCATCATTCAGTTTCGATTTGCCGAGAAAGACCTTATCTGCAATGTTGAACGCACCATCACCCGAAATTCTTACTACACTTATCCCTCCCACGCCCATTGGCGTTGCAATTGCAGCAATTGCGGAATTGCTGTCCATCAAATTATACGTTCGCAAATCTGCGATCCCTGTTTAAAGAATGTCGCATCAAAAACTCCTCCTCTAAATATAACTCGTACATGATTCAATTTCCCTGACAACGAAATCCTTCTTCAACCTCATACGCCGGGAACAAAGAAAGCAAAAATCTTTCGACGCTAATTAAATAAGGAAAAGAGAAACAAAAGAAGCCTAAACCTAATTAAGTAAGGAAAATTCACTTTTTTCGAAAAACGCACTTGACAAGAAACCCACAAATGCTTTATTTATTATTGTTCTTTACAGTATTTAGTTTATCTTTTATGTGTTTCAATCTGCTTTACTTAATAATATTTAAGTTTAATGAACTCCGGCTTAAGATAGAAATATTAACAAAAACCGAAAGGACACTTATGAAAAAAACCCGGCTATACTTTGTCTTAGTTGCTCTTGCGTTAATCTCCCGATCGTCTTTGGCGGCCGATTCAACATCAACGGCAGCGCCGATAACATGGAACGCATTCATCGATGCTTACTACACCAGAGATTTCAATGACCCGATCAATCGTCAAAATGGATTCAGGAACTTCGATATCTATGAGAACCAGATTACTCTCGGTCTTGCTGACCTGACTATACAAAAGCAGGCACAACCCGTCGGTTTCAAAGTCGAACTCGGCTTCGGCACCAATAGTGACTGGGTCAATACTCTATCAACATTTGGAACCCCAAGTCCCTCGCTGGCAAATGTGATGCAGGCTTACGGTACCGTGGTAGTTCCGATAGGAGCAGGACTGACTGTCGATGTCGGTAAATTCGTTACTCACATGGGGAATGAAGTGATCGTATCGCAAGGAAACTGGAACTACAGCCGATCTTATCTATTCACCTTTGCTATTCCATACTATCACACAGGAGTCCGTCTGACGTATCCATTAATGAGCAATCTTTCAGCTACACTTCATATCCTGAACGGATGGAACTCAGTCATAGACAACAACAAATTTCTCACGCTCGGTGCGACATTGAATTACTCTCTATCTTCTGCTACAGATATAGTTTTCAATGGAATATGGGGACACGAGAACCTTGTTCCTGTTGAGACCGGCGCAAGAGATGTTTATGACTTCATCCTGACACAGCAGTTGACTGATGCATTCCAGGTGGCCGTGAATGCAGATTACGGTCAGGCCGGTACTACAGGAGGGCTCGCTTTATGGAAGGGTGTTGCTCTGTACGGAAGGTACGCGCTTACCTCCATGTCTGCATTAGCATTACGCGGAGAAGTGTATTACGATCCTACTTTCGGAGGATACACGACCGGAGCAGGGTTCCGGAAGGCAACATTTCAGGAATACACTTTGACGTATGAGTATCATCCGTATGATCCACTTCTGATACGCATTGAAGCCCGTGACGACTTCGCAAATGGGAATGCATTCAATTCTGAAAGTGGATTTGGAACTAAATCTTCCCAGCCGACTCTCACAATCGGTGTCGTTACTACTTTCTGAAACAATCATTTGTAATCTGATTCTGATGACCACAAAAATATAATAATAGGAGGAAGAATCTATGGCAGAAAATAAACCTACGATGAAGAAGACGCTCGGGCTAACGGGTGTTACAGTAAACGCGATGGCGCTGATTGCGCCGGGCGCTTTTCTCTGGATAACATATCAAGTCCAGGCGTCAAATAATGGAGGTGCGACAGATATGTGGAGCGGAATCTTTGCCGCTTTGATCGTCGCGTTCCTAACCGCATTTGCTTTTTCAGAGTTGGCACGCCGATATCCGGAAGCCGGTGCAGGTGGATCATACTACTTTGCTGAGAAGGCATTCCTCGATCGTGAGAATAAATCACACCAACGCTTCGCCCGTCTCGCGAAGTTCCTCACTGGTTGGGCGGCACACCTTTTCTATTGGGTCTACACCGGCGTAATGGTTGCAATGATGTCTGTCCTTGTCACATACATATTTGGTGTGTTCAATGTGACTCTCTCGGTACCGATGCAGATTTTGGTGGCCGTTATTTTTGCGGCCATAGTTGGGTTCATTGCCGTCAGAGGTATTACAGGATCAACAAATGTCGCAATCGCCATTAATATTGTTCAGCTTGTCTCGCTGATCGGCTTCAGCGTTTTGGCAATCATGTTTCGACTAACTAATCCCCTTCATGCCACACAGTGGGCATACTCAACCGCTCCCGCAGTTATACTTCCTCATAATTTTGGAGCCATGTTATTCCAATCAACCATCGCTATTTTGATATTGGTCGGTTTCGAGTCGTCCACCTCGTTGGCGGGTGAAGCGGTTGATCCCAGGAAACACATCCCAAAAGGCGTGATTCTCGCCCTCGTCATACAGGGCCTATTCGCTTACCTATTTGAATACTTCGCCGCCAATTTTGCGGTCTCGGAGAAGCTGGTTTATATCGGTGCGGATGGAACCAAGTATTTTGGAATGGATGCCGCAGCTCAGTCTGGAGCTCCCATAGGGGACCTTACCCGCTTAATCGGTGATGCCATGCTAGGTGGAAATGGTTTCATGTTGATGATCATTGTCGCTATCACGGTTGCGCTCGCAATTCTTGGTACCACCTTGGCCGCTATGAATACAGGCGTCCGTATCAGCTTTGCAATGGCGCAAGATAAAGAAATGCCCGGCCCGCTCGGCGCATTGCATGGAAAGTATGCAACTCCTCACATTGGAGTTTGGATAATGGTAGCCGTTATCGCAATCGTTGGATCCATTGGAGTTCTAAATGTTACAGCTCTCACGGGGATTACCTTGGCGTCCAATATCGGAACCTTTGTTCTCTACGGATTAATCTGTGCATTTACCTTTGTTACGTTTATTGGCCGCAGTGAGTTCCATGCGGTGAAACATGCTGTGATACCGTTCTTAGGTCTACTTGGCAATCTTGCCATGCTTGTAGCTATAGTCTGGATCGGACTCGGCACCCCGGGAGTATCACAGGATGCAACAAAGTTAGCACTTTGGATAACTGGCGGGTGGGGAGCGCTGAGCGCCTTATACCTTGTCTGGAACAGCAGGAGGAGCGGAGTGCAAATCGTTCCGTCTGCCAGCCCTATTAAAGAACCAACGAGCGCAAAGTAGCTAATTGAGATATTCAGCAGCAGTCCAGGGAAGAGACCATGTAATTGATGGTCTCTTCCCATTTCATTTTGTACAAGGAAAATCAATGACGGCAACTGATGCAGTAGAGATAGAGTCGCACAGTCTTAGTCATGTTGGAAAAGTTCGCCAAGATAATCAAGACGCAGTCCGGCTGTGCGACCTTAATAACGAGTTCTTAGCAAGTGCTGGACACTTGTATGGTGTTGCGGATGGCATGGGAGGATATGCTCATGGCGGTGTCGCAAGCTCTCTGGCTCTGGAGACTTTCTTTGAAACCTTCTATGCGGCAAACGGTATGTCGCCCTTGCAAAAGTTCCGCGTGAGCATCCAGAATGCAAACCTGAGTGTTTATCAAGCCGCTCAACGAATGGGTGCAGGTCGCATGGGAACAACCCTGACTGTAGTGGACATAATCGGGAAAAAAATTTATATAGGACATGTCGGAGATAGCCGTGCTTACCTAATCCGTGATCACAAGGCTACTTGTTTGACGAATGATCATACTCGGGTGGGGGAATTGGTTCGCATGCATGTGCTACCCCCGGAAAAGGTCCGTACACACAGCCAGCGTTCAGTTTTGGAGAAGTGCCTGGGAACAACCCTATTTGTGCAGCCTGACATTTTTCAAGTGCCTGTCCAAGAAGCGGACATAATTCTGCTTTGTACAGACGGAGTTTGGTCTGTCATCGAAGACAGCGAGTTTGAAAAAATTGCCAGGTCGGCTAACGGGGCTGAAGATCTCAGCCGGCAAATTTTCGACCTTGCAATGAACCGTGACAGCGACGACAACCTCTCAGTAGTTGCCCTATACCTCCATCACCTTTCAACTCAAGAGCCGATGAACGACACAAAACATTTCTGGTCTTTAGGAAACATTTTCCGTCGTTTTGCAAAATGAAACAGACAAATTTTCTTTGAATCCGAAAGGTTCCTGTTCCAATCACTAATACGTCCGAACGTTGTTTTTCAGAGAAATCTTTATTAGAATTATATGAATAAATCTATGTCGCAAGTATTTGAGTACGGCAAAATAGAATCAGAGGATAATATATGCCTTTAATTCCTTTTGAGCCTGAATTGCAGTTGAAAAGCTTGCGAAAGACATAATGTCAGGACCATCAATGCTTCAAATCGGCGACCAGTTTGATCACTTTCAAATCCGTGCACACATTGCCAAGGGTGGCATGAGCGATATTTACCGCGCATATGATTTACTCAATGGGAATGAAGTCGTTTTAAAAATTCCGGATAGCATGTCGATCGGCGATCCTGCTCAGTATGAACGCTTCCAACGCGAGCTGGAAGTCATGCGGACACTTAACCACCCGGCGATTCAAAAAGGAACCGGCTCAGGGACATATAATAATACACCGTACCTTGTCACGGAGCTAATCGATGGCGAATCGATGCGGGACCTTATTAAGAAGAAGGCACCCATGTCTCCGGAAGAGTCTGTGGAACTGATTCGCAAAATTGCCGACGGACTTGCACATTGTCATGACCATGGAATTATTCATAGGGATCTCAAGCCCGAAAATATTCTCATTGCCTCTAACGGTCAACCGGTGATATTGGATTTCGGACTTGCTCTAACGAAAGGCGCTCACCGGGTTACATATGCAAATTTGAGCAGCGCCGCCGGGACTCCTGATTATATGGCACCGGAGCAGATTGAAGGCCACCGAGGTGATCAGCGAACCGATATTTACGCCATAGGAATAATGCTGTTCGAGATGCTTACGGGCGCCCCGCCTTTCACGGGCGACAATAACCTGGCTGTCATGGCACAACATTTAAAAGGTGGAATTCCGAGACTTGATCACTCACAACCGGGAGTGTCACCGCAATTAGCAGCATTCGTCGCGCACTGTCTCCAGCGCAAACCCGAAGATCGTCTTTCGGATATGCACGCCCTGGTTAACGAGCTGGAACACCTTGATTCGATAGACACATCTATCCTCGATCGTGTCGACGAGAATGTTACTCACTTCTGGCATTCTCCCCTGGTAATAGCGATTGGCTCCGCCCTCCTCTTGCTTGGCACAATCATACTGTTGGCTTTTATACTTCAGACTCTGCATAAATGACAAACCCAAAGAATTTTTCGCCTGAACAGCTCCTTGCGCTTGTGAAGGAGCGTGCGATCAAATTTGTTGACTTGCAATTCACAGATGTCGGCGGTGCCGTAAAAAATGTGACCATTCCGACTCAGGAATTGGAAGCAATGCTCAATCATGGAATATGGTTCGACGGCTCTTCGATTGAAGGCTTTGCCCGCATTGCTGAGAGCGATATGTATTTGGTCCCTGATACATCAACATTTGCAGTATTACCCTGGCTGAGTGGAGACGAGACGACCGCCAGATTAATTTGCGATGTCTATACTCCAGACAGCCAGCCGTTTATCGGAGATCCGCGTGCAGTCCTTAAACGTGTTGTGGCAGATGCGGAGAAAATGGGTTACATCTACAATACCGGACCGGAATTAGAATTTTTTCTTCTTAAGCCTTTGGCTGATGGTGGACTGGTGCCGCCCCGTCCACAGGATCGGGCAAGCTACTTTGACCAGCCCGTTGATATGGTAGCAACTAGTCTGTGGAGGCAAATAACGGAAGCCCTCTCTGCATTCGGAATAGAAACCGAAGCAATGCATCATGAAGTCGCAACGGGCCAGCACGAGATCGATTTTCGATATTCCAGTGCCCTCAAGACCGCGGATAATGCGGTTACATTTCGTGTGCTCGTAAAGATTCTCGCGCAACAAAAAGGACTTTACGCCACGTTCATGCCCAAGCCGATGCGCGGAGTCACGGGCAGCGGAATGCACGTTCATCAGAGTCTGACTTTCAAGGCGAATGGCTCGAATGCATTCTCCGATCCAGGTGATCCACATGGACTCTCTAAAATTGCCAAGCATTTTATTGCCGGCCAGTTGGCTCATGCCAGAGGAATGTGTGCAGTACTCGCTCCCCTGACAAACTCATACAAAAGGTTAGTTGCAGGATACGAGGCTCCGGTCTACATCAGCTGGGGACGTATTAATCGGTCGGCGCTTATTCGCATCCCGCGTGCCCACACTCATGAATCGACACGGCTTGAGTCTCCGTTGCCCGGATCCAAGCTGCAATCCTTACCTGGCATTTTCAGTTATGCTTGCGGCGGGGTTAGACGGAATACGACGTGAACTCCCCATTTCGGAAGCTACCGAAGAAGACGTTTATCTCATGGCAAACACGAAGCGCGGAGAAAAGCTCAATGTCCTCCCGGAATCTTTGGACGAAGCTATTGCAGAGATGGAGAAGGACTCTGTTATTCGAGAGGCCCTCGGCCCTCACACATTCGAGCGATTCATTACGGCTAAACGTCTCGAGTGGGAAGACTATCGACTCGAAGTAACGCCATGGGAATTGGATAAATACCTGCCAAATTATTAACGGGTAAGATTTCTGAGATCTTCTGGAATCCCGGCCGCTCTACGATGCCGCGAACATTGACTATAAAAACAGTAATCTCTATTTTGAAGATGCTAACCTGCAGACAATAAGAATCAAACGTGCTGGCTTCGTATCGTTTCAAGATTAATTGTGTCCCCTTATAAACCACAAGCCTTTCAGCAATTCAAATCTTTATTCTGTAGAAGCGAATAATTTTTAACTTTAACGAATTAGGAGATCTTTTATGTTAAAACGGGCAATTTCGATCCTCTCGGTTGCATTCATGTTTGCAATCTTTTCTGGAAACACCGCCGCATTTGCACAGACGCCTTCAGGAAATTCAGACTCCGAATCCATAATGAGCTTAACCGGACTACGTTTCACGAAAATCTTTTCTATCTATGGTACACCAACAGATCTCTATGCGCTGCGGGGCGACACTTCCGACGACGACGGAGTCATGCTTGATTACCAGGGATTCAGCTTCAAGGTAAGAGATAAGGTAATCGAGATGGCGTTGTTCTGGAAAGAATACTCCGGCGCAGTCAGAGGATTACACATCGGCGATTCAAAAGCGGACGTCATCGCTAAGCTGGGAACAACCGACAACATCCACGAGCTCAGCGACGGACGCACCACTTATTATTGGGAAATGAGCGATTACTATTTTGGCGCCATTTTCGACAGCAGCGATGTGGTCGTTACTTTCAAGACCGAGTCCAAATAGTTTTACTGTCCTTCAAATAAAATTACTTCGCTAAAAGGGCGATTGAAACGATTGCCCTTTTGCTTTTTTCAGGAAGTTCTGTCCTTCGGCAGATTCCAGCCCATCTTCTTGTTTATTTATTCATTTAATTCGATCTTGAAAATAAAAAAGATTTATGAAAACACTGAAGAAATCCACAAAGCTTAATGATGTTTGTTATGACATTCGCGGTCCCGTACTCGATGAAGCAAAGCGAATGGAAGACGCGGGGCAAGATATTCTTAAACTGAACATCGGCAACCCGGCGCCATTCGGATTTAAGGCACCCGATGAAATCGTGGATGAGATCGCAGCAAACCTGACAAAAGCCGAAGGGTACATAGACTCGAAGGGTCTGGTTGAGGCGCGAGAAGCCGTCGCAATTTACTCCGCTAAAAAGGGGATACAAAAGATCGACATTGAAAATATATTTATCGGAAACGGGGTCAGTGAATTAATCGTGATGGCAATGCAGGGATTGTTAAACAGCGGCGATGAAATTCTAATCCCCGCTCCCGATTATCCTCTCTGGACTGCGGCTGTAGTCCTGGCCGGCGGAAAACCGGTTCATTACATTTGCGACGAAGACTCAGGATGGTATCCCGATATCTCCGATATAAAGAAAAAAATTTCACCCCGTACCAAAGGAATTGTTGTGATAAATCCGAACAATCCGACTGGTTCGGTGTATCCGAAAGAGCTGTTGAATCGCATTATCGATCTGGCATCGCAACACAATTTGATAATTTACAGCGACGAAATTTACGACAGGATCCTGTATGATGATGCTTCCCATATTTCAATCGCCTCTTTGACAAATGATGTTCTTTGTGTAACCTTGAACGGACTTTCAAAATCTCATTTGATCACAGGTTACAGAGTCGGGTGGATGACTTTCACCGGCAACCTTTCCATTGCACAAAATTACCTGGAGGGTATAAATATGCTCGCGTCGATGAGATTGTGCAGCAATGTCCCTGCTCAGTACGCGATTTCCGTTGCTCTTAACAAAGATAAGTTGATCAGACGGCACACGGCGGCCGGCGGAAGGCTGAAAAAACAGCGAGACTTCGGGTATGAGCGGCTTAACAAAATTCCAGGTCTGTCGTGCACAAAACCGGAAGGGACGTTTTACTTTTTCCCAAGGATCGATGTAAAGAAATTCAAAATCAAAGATGACGAGAAATTCGTCCTTGACCTGTTGAAGAAAGAAAATGTTCTTGTTGTCCAAGGCACCGGCTTCAACTGGTTCAAGCCGGATCATTTCAGAATCGTCTTTCTACCTGAATTGCAGACACTCGAAAAGGCCTTCGATGCGACCGAACACTTCCTGAAAGACTACCGGCAAAAATAAAACACCTCCACATTATTCCGTGGTCTCTTGAAACACTTTTCTCCGCGGTTTAAACTGTATCCAAATTATGATAGAGGTTCATTGTATATGCTCTCGATTCACAGGATCAGAACTTTCATCCCGATAAAGTATTCCCTCGTTTTTCTTGCTCTCTTTGTAATAATGAGTTGCGGCACTGCAAAGAACCAAAATCAATCCCAAAATAAGAACCAGGAGGACACGATGGCAACCTCTGGAAAATTTACTATCACGAGCCCGGTGTTCAAAGAAGGGGAGATGATACCTCGGAAATATACCTGCGATGGACAAAACATTTCCCCGCGGCTTAAATGGGAATCAACCCCGGCGCAAGCGAAGAGCCTCGCACTCGTTGTGGACGATCCCGACGCACCGATGGGAACATGGGTACACTGGGTAATTTTCAATATACCCGCCTCATCTCTCGAATTTCCCGAGAATGTCCCGACGAAAGATTCTTTTCCTGACGGCGCCATACAGGGGAAGAACGATTCTAAGACTATCGGTTATGATGGTCCATGTCCGCCCGGAGGAACGCACCGCTACTATTTTAAACTTTATGCTCTGGACACAACCCTGAAACTCTCCCCGGGGATCACGAAGCCTGAACTTCTGAAAGCTATGGAAGGACATATCGTGGCACAGGCACAGCTGATGGGAAGGTACTCGAGGAAATAGGTCCGGGCGCGCGAATACCGCAATGCTTTATTTTCTTCTTGCTTTCGCGAAAGGCACCCATTAACTTTCTTTTGAGTTCTTTAATAACAGTGAAGATCTGGTGTGGCGCCAGCGGCGCCATTAAAAGGGAATCCCGTTAAAACCGGGAGCTGCCCCGCAACTGTATTCGGCAATTAAAAATTCTCAAGCCACTGTTCCGACAAAGTTGGAATGGGAAGGTGAGAGTAATAATCGCCGTGAGCCAGGAGACCTGCCGGATCTTTTCAAGTTTGACGACCTTCGAGGGAGAGGTTTAGTTCTTGACGCCATAAAAGCAGTCGGCGGAAAGTTTCTATTTCATTACCCCAATCTTACTTGAAGGTTGGGGATTTTTGTTTCAAAAAATAGAGATTCGATGCTCGCATTGCTCCTGATATTATTGTTCACCGTCTCATCCGATTCGCTGTCGGTCTTCAAAACACCGGATGTCGTCGTCACTGCGACTCGCACTGCAATCAACCCGCAGGAGTCTCCCGCAAAAGTAATTGACATCGATACAGGAGATCTCGCCAGGCTCGGTATTCACGACATATCGGAGGTCCTTTCCATAACGGACGGACTTTTTGTAAACGAGTATGGACCCACCCAATTATCAACGATCAGTACCCGCGGAACGGCTGCCGAAGAAACCCTTTTCATGGTCGACGGAGTAAGGCTGAACAGCGTCCAGAACGGCCTCGTGGATTTGTCCATAGTCCCCGCGTCGCAAATCGGGCACATTGAAATATCTGAAGGCGGATCATCGGCGCTGTTCGGATCAGACGCGATTGGAGGAATTATAAATCTCCAGACGACGTCGATCGCCTCTCCTTCTGTCGGCGTGGGCTTCGGGGGAGGTTCTTACGGGTACCAAGAAGTTCAGGCAAATGCAAAGGAAAAAATCGATGCTGCATACCTTGACTTCTCTCTTCAGCACACCCGGGGAATAAATGATTACGATTTCAATTACAACGATGGCCTAAACTCTTTTCCAATGAAAAGAACCGGTGCCGATTTTGTCATGGAAAACCAATTAGCCAAAGTTATCATACCCGATGACAAAAGCGTAACGTCGATCGTAATAAGCAATCTAAGTGCGGATCGGGGCACACCTGGCGCCGTAACCGGACCGCTGTTCGTCGGGACAGAGCGTGAATACGACAACGATCTTTTCGCGGTCGTTAATCATCGACACCAGCTCGGCCCGCTCTCGATTTCGGCTTCTGCCGGGTTCACTTACGATTACCTGCGCTTTGTCGAACCGCCGCAGACTGAAGGCGCATTTGGTATCAACGATTTTTACAAGATGATCTCATTCCAGCCAAATTTCCAGATGAACTACAGTTCAGATGTATTTGATATTGCTTCGGGTGTCGACATGGAAAGCGATCGTGGCACAAGCACAGAAATGACGGGGACAAAGTATCGCACAAGGGCAGGAGTTTTCGCAAGCGGCGTAGTAAACTTTGTTGGTCCGTTCTCTTCAGAAATACATCTTTCTCCCAGCGCACGCATGGATTGGTATTCGGATTTCGGCAATTCATTCAATCCGAAAATTGGGATAAATATCAAACCAATCAAGCTGCTCCCAATAAATTTTCGCGCTAGTGCCGGCACAAATTTTAGAGCACCCACCTTCAATGAACTCTATTATATCGGCGGCGGCAACGCCAACATAAAGCCTGAAAAGTCTCTGAATTATGACGCGGGACTGATTGCCGAGGTCGGTACTCCATTGAATATCGTGGCTGACATGGATTTCTATTCAATCGACATCACCGATGGGATCCAGTGGCTCCCAACTTCAAACGGAATCTGGCAACCCCGGGATTACCGGAAGATTCTCTCGCAAGGAATCGAGTTCAGCCTCCGATCAACATACCGCGATATTGCCGCACTGCAAGCGAACTACTCCTTAGGCAAATCGATAGACCTGTCTGATCCTGGTTCACCATTATATAACAAGGAGCTTATTTATCGTCCGCAGGAACAAGCGTCGATACTTGCAATCATCTCGCCCTGGATAATGACATTCTCAACAACATTAAGGTATGCAAGCTTCAGATATACCACTCCGCAGAATGACGAATTCCTCCCCGGTTTTGCAACCATAGATGCATCGGCGAGTGCAAAAATATCTGCCGGAGAACTTTCCTTCTCACCGATTTTATCGGTTAAGAATATTTTCAATGAGAATTACCAGGTCATTCCACAATACCCCTTGCCTCTCCGGACATTTTATTTAGACATTAATATTCAATTCAACCAGTAAAGGAAAATCAATGAGGAAAGTCGCACTACTCACTCTACTTTCGATAATAGTTTGCTCCTGTGTCAAGAGCCCGACACAATCGACCGAGCAGCTTCTCCCAAGCGCGTCGATCGTCTACGTAGTCAACCAGGGAATTTTCGAGCATGGTAATTCTTCCATCACGGCTTATTATCCCGACTCCAATATGGCGGTTACTGATGTTTTCAAGATCGTCAATGGAAGATCCCTAGGAGACGTGGGAAATGATATCGCCCTATACAAAGGTAAAGCATACGTTGTCGTAAACAACTCGGATAAAATCGAAGTGATGAACGCCGCGACTGCAGTGTCGGTCGGGACAGTTTATTTCAAAAGCGGGACCAGCCCGTATCGAATTACCATTGATAGCACAGACAATCTGGGTTTCATCTCGGGTCTGTATGCCAATTCGGTCTCGGTCATCGATTTGAATACTAATTCTCTGCTTTCCGACACCATCTCAGTGGGCAATGAGCCTTACGGGATCGCATACGCATCAGGAAGAATCTTTGTTGCTAATTCCGGCGGCGGCTTGGGAAATTCAGTTTCGGTCATCGACCCCGTTTCAAGAAAAGTTGTGAGTTCAATAACGGTCGGCGCCGGTCCAACTGAAGTCGAACCGGATGGAAAGGGAAACATCTGGGTCATCTGCCCTGGCAACTATGGCGACATCGGAAAGGTCTTCGTGGTGAACACATCCACATATACGGTTTCAGATTCGATTAATATGAACGTCGAGCTCTCCGCCTTCATCGGATACTCTTTTGCGGTCGATCCTGCCCGCGACGCGGCTTACTTGATTGCCGACAACTCCGTGATTAAGTTAGACTTGGAGACGAAGGAAATAGCAAACAGTAATTTTGTCGCTGGAAGTTTTTTTGGAATTTCGGTAGACCTCGCTACTGGAAATGTTTTCATCGCGGATGCGAAAGATTACCAGTCGGACGGTGTCGTAAATACCTACACGTCTTCGGGACAGCCTATCGGAAAATCTTTTGCTACCGGAATCTGTCCCGGCGCAATGGCGTTTCAACGGTGAGCCTGCTAGTGTAGATGATTTTGATTGCCGATCTAAATAGATATAAACAGTTCGGAGATCAATTCTTCACAAGAGTTTTATTAAAAAGAATATAACTTTAACGATATTATAAAATTGGAGGTACCAATGAACATATTATTTGCGCTCGTCTTAATTCTCTTCGCCGCCTTTTCAAGACTCATACCTCATGCCCCGAATTTTACCCCGGTGATCTCAATTGCCCTTTTTGCCGGAGCATACCTGCAGAAAAAATTCGCGTTCCTGGTCCCGCTCGCGGCAATGCTGATGAGCGATCTGATCGTCGGTTTTTATAACCCCGTCTCCATGGCATTTGTCTATGGAAGCCTTCTTTTAATTGTTGCTCTCGGATCGACGATGAATAACAAAATATCCATCATGAAGATCGGCGGATTTTCCCTCACGGGCGCAGTGTTTTTCTTTGTGCTGACAAATTTTGGCGTATGGATCGTTCCTAACTCGATGTACCCCAGAACTTTCGCCGGACTTGTCGAATGCTATACAATGGCGATACCGTTCTTCGGAAATACCCTTTATAGCGCGATGATTTATAGCGCAGTGATGTTCGGCGTGTACGAAACCGCCGAACGACTTGTGTTCAAGACAAGAGAGCATAAAGAAGATCAGACTGTTTCATATTAATCGAATTCTTCCTATCGCGAAACATCTTTAGATATTTTCAGCGGTCTTCTTCCTTGCCTCTGTTCCAATGGTGAAGATGTCTTGTGGGGTTTCTTGTTACATCTTGACCGGTGTAAGTCTTAGGATTATATTTTCCGACAGCAACGCACTTGAGAGAGTTTCCTATTACAAACCTAACGACGGGAAGATAAAATGAAAAAAATAATTTTTGTTTTGGGCGTCCTACTTTTCTTCGGATTCCAGGCATCCTTAAAAGCACAGCCATCAACAGCGGAGTATAAAGTAATTAAGAAGATAAACCTCCCCGGCGATACCGGCTGGGATTATCTCTCTATGGAAGCTTCAACCGGGAGATTATTTGTGTCGAGAGGAACCATGGTACAGGTTGTCGATGTGAAGGAAGGCAAACTCGTCGGCACAATTCCTAATACGCCTGGCGTACACCGGATTGCGCTAGCTGAGGATCTCGGCAAGGGTTTCATCAGCGACGGCAAGGACTCTTCGGTGACAGTATTCGATTTGAAGACTCTGAACACAACCGCAAAAATCAACGTAACAGGACGGGATCCGGATGCGATTTTATACGATCCCTACACGCAAAGGGTATTCACGTGCAACGGCAGAACATCCAACTCAACTGTCATCGATGCAAAAACAGATAACGTTATCGGGACAATCCCGCTATCCGGCGGCCCGGAGTTTTCTGTGACAGACGGGCAGGGAAGAGTCTATATCAACATTGAAGACAAAAGTGAAATAGATGAGATCGACCCAAAAGAAATGAAAGTACTGAACACGTGGTCGATAGCGCCGGGTGAAAGTCCAAGCGGACTGGCGATCGATTCTAAAAACCACATCTTGTTCTCGGTGTGCCACAATAAGCTCATGGTCGTATTCAATGCCAAATCGGGAAAAGCGATAACCACACTTCCAATCAATGAGCGGGTAGACGGGGCGGCTTTCGACCCCGAATTAATGCGCGCTTTCAGCTCAAACGGCGCGGGAACTTTGACAATCGTCCAGGAGGTCAGTCCGGACAGCTTCGTTGTAGTTCAAGATCTTGACACACAACTCGGCGCAAGGACAGTCGCTCTAGATGTTAGCACGCACCATTTGTACCTGTCGACGGCGGAATTCAACCCGGCTCCCGCAGCGACCACAGACAATCCGCGGCCGCGGCCGACAATGAAACCGGGGTCATTCGTACTGCTGGAAGTTGCCCCTTTAAAATAACTATCCGCCGGTCCATACATCGGGATTACGTGTTATAAGGAGTAGGCAATTTTATTGCCACCGCTTTCTTATTTGCCTTGAGACGCCCTTATAACCAAAACGACCGTGGTGACTATCGAGGCGGCAGCACCGGCGACGGAAAGAACATCCTTAAACATATTCCACGAGTAAAGGTCCGGCTTGATTGTGACCTTTGGCACGAAGACGAAATCGCCAGCCTCAATCTTAGTGTCACCCTTACTAAACCACATATGCGTTCCGCCCTTTATGATTTTAGTATCACCTGTCCTCGCGTCATCACCAGCACCGCCTGCCGCTTTGATATAGTCTGAGTAATCCCATCCATCACGATAGTCAATGTAGCCGGGATATTTCACCTGACCGAAAACGTATACGGCATATTGACTTCTTGGTACATAAATGCTGTCCCCGCTGCGTAGCGTGCAGTCGTAGTTTTCATCTTTGTCTATAAACAATTTCATGAAATTTGTAGAGACCACCTCTGTGCTCGGACGCATAAGCAATTCAGTTGAAAAGTATGCAAGATCTTCAAACGACAATCCGCTTGCCCTGAAAAGATAGCTCAGGGTATCTAGAACAATGGATTGTTTTGAATCGTATGCCGCTTGGGTCTTCCGATAGATCAGGGCGTTTGGCAGCGAGGCCCATTTCGTGAATCCGCCTGCAAGATCTATAATGGTGCTGAGCTTTGTAGAGTCTCTTGAAATCGGATATATGCCGGGCGTTTGTACTTCTCCACCTACCCATACGTAAAAATCGTTTATCTTCGATCTGTCGGTCGGCACGATAACCCGCGAGTTTACGGGTAAAGATTGATTCACGATTGACGAATCATTCGGGTTTACGGTGCTCTCTTCGTAGGTTTTCCCGTTCCAATTTAAGACCATCACATGCGTCGTATCCGCAAGCGAAGTGAAGCCTGCAGATAACTCAAGCAAGTCTTTTATTCTATCTCCGGGGACATATTCATAATTCCCCGGCATTTTCACTGCACCGGAAATACTTATGCTCCCTGCTTCAAAGTTTTCTCTTGGAACAACGATCGCGTCTCCTTCACTTAAACACGGATCGTCGCTAAGGTTACCCGTCATGTAGAATTTCAGAAGATCAACGTTCTCTGTTGAACCGTCCTTGTGTCGCAATTCAATCTTACGGAGAGAGAAATCCGGCAGAACCCTGGTTGTATCCATTGTGTTCCTGGGTAAATTCGCAAGCACAAACGCCCTGTCCACTCGATCAAAAGATGTCACAATATAACGGCCCGGGGTCTTAACCCTTCCGGAAATAATCACATAAAAACTCTTCGGGTAAATTAATGTCAACGTGATCGTACATTTCTTAAATTGTACCCCCAGACGATCTCTTGCATAAGCTTTCGCGTTAGCTAGAGTCTTTCCCCCTATCCTCAACTCTCCGAAGGTCGGGATGATGAGCGTTCCTTCCGGATTGACAGCCAGATTCAACGAAAGCGGCGTTGATCCCCAAATTCCAACGTTTAGTATATCGCCGGGGCCTAAAATATAATTATTGGTATCAACCTGCCTGTCGTACGGGGGCGGCTGTACCAGCATACCCTGGCTTTGAAGATTACGAAAAAAGTCCGTGCTCGACGTGAACATGTTATTCGTTAATGAGGGCATCTGAATGGATTGCGTTGTCGTAGGCATTTGCGATTCGTTTGTCTGCTGCTGTTGTTGTTGCGGAAATTGCGCGTATGAAATCCCCGCGGTTAGGCAATAAACAAGACCTAGCAAAGAAAGTTTTTTCATATCATCATTGGTTTGTTCGAAGTTAAATAATAGTAATAAAGAAATCTGGTTTACTCAAGGTACCTTAATTTCGGCTCCGGTTTCATCAGTGAGACATATTTGGCTATATTCTTTCGAAAAAGGAGTCTGCATGTACGAACACAAGAAGGAACCGCTTCTTCCCAGACACAAATATATCCATAGGGTAACAACACACGGTTTAGCTGCTTTGGCAATAGTTATCGTTTCGTTAACAATCGGAGTCCTTGGATATCATATTCTCGAGGGGTTTAGCTGGATCGATTCACTTGTGAATGCGTCAATGATACTCGGCGGGATGGGCCCCGTCAACGAGCTTCATACTAACGCCGGAAAATTATTCGCGTCGGCATACGCGCTCTTTTCGGGAGTTGTCTTTCTAATCGCAGTCGGTGTAATCTTTGCGCCCATCTTTCATAGATTCCTACACAAGTTTCACGTAGATGACGGGAGAAGCTAACACAAACTGTTCAACTAAAAAGTAAAAATGGGTAAGCCGATTTTAGCCCTGTATAGATTTTGATCCCTCAACATGGGCCACCCCGTATTTATGAATCCATCACAAAAATTTTTTATATTGAATTGAAGAATTTGAAACCTTTATCGGAGAATGAAAATGAAAAGTGGGTTGAACAAATATAGTTCACAATTGACGCAAAAACTTTCTCAAGCCGCTTCCCAGGCAATGCTGTACGGCGTCGGGCTGAAGGAAGAGGACATGAGTAAGCCGCAGATAGGAATAGCAAGTATGGGGTGGGAGGGAAATACCTGCAACATGCATCTTAATGAGCTTGCTAAAATTGTTAAGCAGGGCGTACAGGAAGCGGGACTCGTTGGATTAATTTTTCATACCATCGGTGTCAGCGACGGTATTGCAATGGGAACGGAAGGAATGAAGTCATCGCTTCCATCGAGAGAAATAATCGCGGACTCGATCGAAGCGGTTATGCGCGCGCAATGGTACGATGCAAACATTTCAATCCCGGGCTGCGATAAGAACATGCCGGGGTGCGTCATGGCTATGGGGAGACTTAATCGTCCGAGCCTGATGATTTACGGTGGAACAATCAGAGCCGGTCATTGGAATGGGAGAAAACTAGATATCGTTTCTGTTTTTGAATCCTATGGCGAGTATATAGCGGGCAACATAAAAGAAAAAGAGTTCAAAGAAGTGATCCAGCATGCTTGTCCGGGACCGGGAGCATGCGGAGGGATGTACACCGCAAACACAATGGGAACTGCTATAGAAACCCTCGGGATGACGCTTCCGTACAGCTCCTCGCTTCCGGCGGACAGCGAGGCAAAAAAGAAAGAATCCTTTGCTGCCGGAAAAGCCGTTTTAAATCTGATCGAGAGAGATCTTAAACCACGGGACATCATGTCGAAACAATCATTCCTCAATGCCATTACCATGGTAACGGCTCTCGGTGGATCAACGAACGCGGTTCTCCATCTAATCGCAATTGCAAAATCGATCGAAATAAAACTCACCATAGACGATTTTCAAAAGGTCAGTGAACGCGTCCCTTACATTGCAGAGTTGAAACCGAGCGGGAAGTTTGTAATGGAGGATGTCAATGACATTGGAGGAATCCCGGCCGTGCAAAAGATGCTCCTGAAAGAAGGGCTTTTGGACGGGAATTGCATGACGGTTACCGGAAGAACCATCGGCGAAAACATAGAAAGAGTGGCTGACCTATCGGCAGGACAAAAGATTATTCACCAGCTTTCCGACCCAATCAAGAAGACGGGGCATCTTCAAATCCTGTACGGCAACCTTGCAAAAGAAGGGGCGGTAGCAAAGATAACAGGCAAGGAAGGATTAAAATTTTCCGGACCGGCAAAGGTTTTTGACTCGGAAGAGGAAACGCTTTTGGCGCTAGAGCAAAAAAAGATTGTATCTGGCGACGTGGTGGTTATCAGGTATGAAGGACCGAAAGGGGGACCGGGAATGCGCGAAATGCTGACGGTCACTTCGGCAATCATGGGTGCTGGTCTCGGAAAAAGTGTCGCGTTAATTACCGACGGACGTTTCTCGGGCGGGACGCACGGCTTCGTCGTCGGACACATTTCTCCTGAGGCACAGATGGGAGGAGGAATATCTATAGTGCAAAACGGAGATCGCATAACCATCGATGCGGAAAAGAACACGATTACGCTGGAAATTTCAGACGTAGAGTTCGATGCGAGGATGAAAAAATGGAAAGCACCTCCCTATAAATTCACAAGCGGAATGCTCTACAAATACATCAAAAGTGTTTCGTCCGCAACAGGTGGGTGTGTTACGGATCAAGACTAAGGCGAGATAAAAAAATAGCGGCTGGAAATCATTTGATTATCTCCAACCGCTATTTTTGTCTTTTCCTCCCAGCTTACATGTTTCTTCTCATGAATCTGTTTCCCATTGGAGGTCTTCCGGGTTTCGCCTTCTTGGCAGGTACCGGTTTTACCAAGATTTCCCCCTGCGGTTTTTTGTTCATCAAGTACTGCTGCCCTATTGACAAAATATTAAAGACAAAATAGTACAAGTTAAGTCCAGCGGGGAAGTTGTTGAACAATATCCAGAAGAAAACCGGCATGAACCATACCATGAACTGTTGTCTCGGATCTTTTACGCTCATCTTTTGTTGTACGAACATTGTCGCCGCCATGAGAAGAGCAAGTCCGCTTATCTGGCTCATACCAAGAATTGGAATTGTGAAAGGAAGATGCAAGATGGTGTCGGGTACGGATAGATCTTTAATCCACCAAAAGAAGTTCGATTGCCTTAGAGCAATATTACTTCGAAAGATCGCCCAAAGCGCATACAATATTGGCATTTGAAGGACCATCGGAAGGCATCCACCCATGGGACTTATCTTATACTCCTTGTAAAGGTTCATCACCGCCTGATTCATCTTCTGCGGATCTTCTTTATACTTCTCCTTGATCTCGTTCATCATCGGCTGGAGCGCCTGCATCTTTCGCATCGACTTCATGCTACTTGCAGTCAGCGGGTTCAACAGAAGTTTCAGTAAAATTGAAAAGATAATTATTGCAACGCCGTAGTTCGGAATGAAAGAATGAATGAACTGAAAAGCCGGGAGCATTACGTACTCGCCGATCGGCCGGATGAGCCATCGCCAGCCAAGCCCGACCGTCTCCTCAAGTCCGACGTTATAGGATTTCAGTATGCGATAATCCAGCGGACCTACGTAAACCATGAATGAGTCCGCCTGGTAAGGCTGGCCATCGAACTTCATCTGAAGCGCAGTGTAATAACTTCTGATAAGGCCGTTATCCGGTGCTTTTGTCTCGCTGCCCAGCAAATAAGCTCCGTCGGCGGGTTTGCCTCTAGACACGATCGCTGCCGTAAAATATTTTGTCGTCTGTGAAACCCAGCCGGTGTTTCCGCTCAATTCCTGCTTCGCGGTCTCGTTCGGTTTTGACGCTTCCAGTGTTGAAGTCTCCCCGCCGATATAAGCGTATGCGGTAGAAAAACTGGACTCGTCAACGCTGTTTAACTCGGTATAATTCAGCCCGTTTTCCCACGTGACCTGGTACTCGTAATTCGCAATGTACTGATCCATGTTACGAAGAACGATGTCTGAACCAAAATCATAAACGCCACCCTTGAACGAAAACTCCTTGATGATTTCCGAAGAGTCGCCGACATTCATTGTAAATGAAATCCGGTAGCGCTGACTATCTGAAAGCGAAATGACTTCCCCGTCATGGTATGGGGAATTGAAATAAAGACCTTTTGTATCTACGAGCTTCCCATCCATTGTTTGGAATAAAAGGCTGTAGTCCCCTTTATGTTCATAGTTAATAAGGTCAATGGGTTTTCCGCGCCACGTGTTGAAATCCCTTAACGTCCAGCTCTTTAACAGTCCACCTTCTGTGGTCAGTACAGCGGTATAAAGACTTGTCTTTATAGTAATCGTCTTTGCGCTTCCTATCGTAAGAGGTGCAAACGCTTTTCCATAAACCCTCTGTGCCGTAGTGTCACCCTGTAAACCTCTTTTATTTTCCACAACGGTGTTCTCGGGAGATTTTCCAGCAGAGGATTCTTTTGACGAAACCGCGTTGTTATTATTTCCTTGAACCGACAGGGTTTGCTCGGTTTGCTGCTGAGTATGTGGAGGCTGTTTGGGTGTGTTGAAGTACATCCACACGAACAGCACAAGGGTGATTAATATAATTCCAATTGTTTCTGATTTCCCCATCTGGCTTCCTTTACTTTACCGGATCGAATCCGCCTTTGCTGAATGGATTACACCGGGCTATTCTCCATAAACTGAGAAGCGTCCCTCTAAAGAAACCGTGGATACGAAATGCCTCGATTGAATAGGATGAGCAACTCGGATAGAATTTGCATGATGGCGGAAATAATGGCGAGATTAATTTCTTGTACAATAAAATTACGGCGACCGCCGATTTACTCGGCGGTGTCCAAGCTGAGTTTAAATAAAAATTTTTCGAAATCTTTTTCAATATCTCTCAATAATATGGTTGCTGGGGTATGGCTGCAGTACATCACCACATCCAAACCAATTTTCTTTTGACCGCCTATTCCTCTCAGTTTGTCCAGGTTCAACCTAAACACTTCCCTCATCAGACGCTTCAATCTGTTTCGGTCCACCGCACGTCTCACTTTTGTTGATACGGTAAAAGCTACTCTGATGTTCTCCCGACTATGATATAGCAGGTAAGCAACAGAAACATATTTCCCGTTGGAACGTTTTCCCTCTTTAAGAGCGTTCCCGATTTCACGAGATGATCGAATTATTGCTTTTTTTGAGAGCCTTCTCTTTTCGGTCAAGTCCGCATGAATTGCATTACTTGTCGTCACTAACAGTAAGACGCCAACGTCCTTTCACCCGTCTTCGAGCCAACACTTTTCGTCCTGATTTACTTCCCATCTTCGCACGAAAACCGTGCGTTCTTCTTTTGCGCGTATTGTGCGGTTGAAATGTCCTTTTCATAAAGAGCTCCCGGTCGTTTTGTATTTAGTTGCTTAAGATAGCTCCGGGGCCAACAAAATTCAAGATTTTTGGCCAATGGCTGAACTATTCTTTGAACTGGAGTTTGTTTTCCACAAAATTTTTCCACTTTTCCACAATGCATCTAATTTTAAGCCGAAATTCCATCTTTTCACCATTACTCTTGACAATCAAGGTTTTACATGGCGAAGATCGGCTAGCTATGTAACGCATTGTAAATCAATGTGTTATAATAACGTTTTTTTCCTTGTGGCATCTTGCTTCACCACGTTTGCTTTGTTATTATTGAACGTAAGTTTCTTATGTGGTTTGGTGTGGATAATTTGTGGAAAACCCGAAGTTTTATACCATTTTGGAGTTCCAAATGACAAACGTAATTTGGATGGGTTTTCCACAACCATGTTAAGTGTGCGTTACTCGTTGCGATAAGACGCTAATCAATAATGAGTTACGCATGTTTTGTGTTGTTGATAACATTGTCAGTAATGTGGACAGTTTTTTGAAAATCTACACAGGGAGGAAGGGAGAAATCGTTTATGGAGACAACTACGGATGCCAAAGGAAGATGGATCGAATGCATGAAAATTATTCACGGACGGGTGAATAATTTAAGTTATAAGACCTGGTTCGAACCTGTTGTTCCGATGACATTGGATAATGACAACCTTGTTTTAAGGGTCCCGAGTCAATTTTTTCATGATTGGCTTGAGGAACATTACTCTACTGTGGTTTCGGAGTCTGTAAAATCTGTTATCGGTGAAAACGCTAGGGTCGAATACACAATTTCGGACGATGATACAAGCGATGTTGAACGACAGTTCTACCGCCCCCCACAGTCTGCTAGACCAGGTTCAAACACAGAAAAGATCGGGGCACAAAAGGGAACGGTTCGATCTACATTTGAGAGCAATCTGAATCCGCGTTATACTTTTGAAAATTTTATAAAGGGGGACAGCAATCAGTTTGCGCGAGCTGCTGCTTACGCCGTTGCCAACAACCCTGCCGGCACATCTTTTAATCCACTGGTTGTATATGGAGGTGTGGGATTGGGCAAAACGCATCTCATCCAGGCCATTGGAAATTTCGCCCATCAATCCGGAAAAGCCGAGCGCGTTCTTTATGTATCAAGCGAAAGATTTACCGTTGATTTTGTAGAAGCTATTCAGAAAGACCGGGCAAATGAATTTTCCAATTTTTATCGAGGCATGGATATTTTAATCGTTGATGACATTCAGTTTTTCGCCGGCAAGGAAAAAACACAAGACACATTCTTTCATACGTTCAATGCCCTCCACCAATCAGGAAAACAAATTGTTTTATCTTCAGACAGGCCGCCGAAAGAACTGAGGGGCGTTGATGACAGGCTGGTCAGTCGATTTACGTGGGGTTTGACCGTCGACGTTCAGCCCCCGGATTTGGAAACGCGTATTGCTATCTTGAGGAAGAAGAGCGAAGATGACGGTATTCATATGCCTGATAACGTAATTGAGTACGTGGCTGCCAATGTTACATCAAACATTCGTGAGCTTGAGGGAAGTTTAATTAGTATCCTTGCAAAAGCAAGTCTAAACAATCTTGAAATAACCGTCGATCTGGCAAAAGAAATTGTCCGAAGTCTTGCAGTAACAAGGAAAACGGCAGTTACGGTTGAAGATATTCAGAAAATAGTCGCGACCGTATTTGATGTCACCGAAGAATCCCTTCGTGGAAAGACTAGGAAACAGGAAATAGTAATTGCCCGGCAAACTGCTATGTATTTGACAAAAGAGCTCACGAGATTACCCCTTAAGACGATTGGAAGTCACTTCGGAGGAAGAGATCACTCGACTGTAATTTATGCCTGCCAGATAATTTCTGAATACTTGGCAAACGACGAACGATTCCGGGAAAAATACGAGAGAATTAAGAAGAAAATTGAACTGATTGAGTTGTGAATTACTTGTTTATTTCTTTGTGAAGAAGTGCGTTACTCCTGTGGATAATTGTTTTTCTTTCAACATCGAGAACACCGACATCTTTTTGATGTTAACATCTCGCCATTACTTAACATCCTCTCGTTATACTTTTGTTAAGAATTCTCACTTCCTGTTTTTCTTCAAGTACTTATTGTGGTTGCAATTATGAGAGCGCGAGGTCGTTGTTAACATATTAACACCCTTTAGTATTATTATTGTTTTATGTATATATAGATATATATTTATAATACTTGGGACTTATCCACATCAAGAAATTTGTATGCACGTCGATCTGATAAATTGAATATTAACCCCAAAAAACGTAAATTTATTTAAAATCCACAGAACAGCAACGCGTCAATATTCTGTAAATAATGGAGGTGGAAATGAAATTTAAGGTGAATAGTAGGGAACTTCGAGATGTCATCGGAAGAATCATCGGCGTAGTTCCTATCAGGACTACTATCCCGGCAATAGAGAATTTACTTCTTGAAACAGCCAAGAAAAAATTAATCATTTCCGCAACGGATCTTGAAATTTCAATGTCAACGCAAGTAGATATTGACAATAGCGTCGATGGAAAAGTAACGGTAAACGCAAAAGAGTTTTTCGATATCGTTCGCAACCTTGACGAGTCCGACATCGAAGTATCTGTTGATGAAAACCTAAAGCTGACGCTAAAGACAAAATCAGGTTCTTTCAGATTCGCTTGCACGTCTGCGGAAGAATATCCGACGCTGCCTACAATTAGCGAAAGTGCGGAGACATCTTCTATTCCCGCGGACTCGTTACGCAACGTGATAGAGAAAACAATTTTCGCAGTATCAAAAGATGAACATCGGCGTTCAATGAACGGAGTGCTGTTTTTGTTTTCAGGTAAAGGAGCAAAAATATACTCGACAGATGGACATAGGCTGGTTAGAATTGAAGACAAAGCTCTTGTAGATAAGCCGCTGAAAAGAGAAGCAAACATCCAGGAAAAAGCACTTTCGCTTGCAGCAAAGAGCTTCAAGGGATCTGATGTTGAAATTACGATTGCAGACGAACACATAAGACTAAAAAGTAACGAGACCGAGTTAATAACACGGTTAATTAAAGAGCCGCACCCCGACTATGAAGCGGTTATACCCAGCGACATAGATAATAATAAACTAATGTCCGTCAGTAGAGGAGAGCTCCTTGAAAAGGTCAGACGAGTTGCAATACTCTCCGACTCGGTAAATCATTTAGTCAAGTTCACGGTCGATAAAGATAATTTAGTCATTTCCACCGAAGACACGGACCGGGGAGAGATGGGGGAGGAACGACTTCAAGTACAGTGGAACGGCGGCGAACAAATGAACATTGGATTTAACTCGGCGTATGTGACGGAAGCGATGAGCAGCATAGGTGCACAGAAAGTCAGATTTGCTTTTTCTACATCAACACGAGCCGCAACAATCAAACCCATACCAGAGGACGGAAAGGCAGGAACACAAGAAATACTGATTCTTGTGATGCCGCTGAGATTGAATTGAGTAATGCGAGTCAAGAAGATCCAGCTTACAAATTTCAGGAACCACACCGAGTCCGCGCTTGAGTTCAGCGGCGGAATAAACTTTATTACCGGCGCGAATGCACAGGGCAAGACAAGCATACTCGAGGCATTGTCATATATCTGTCTCACGAAAAGCTTTCTCCACCAAACCGATACAACCGTAACGAAGTTCGGAAGCGAATCGTTTGCCATCGATGCTACGATAGAAAGCGACAGGAATCTTACGAACCACGTTCGGGTACTATATGAGAACGGAATCGGGAAAAAATATTTCCTGGACAAGAATGAGATAAAAAGAAGCGCCGATGTAATCGGGATGTTTCCGATCGTCGTTTTATCGCCAGGCGACTTTGCGCTGACGAGCGGCTCCCCGAGCGAGAGAAGAATTTTTGCGGACATGGTCTTGTCACAAATATCGCATTCATATCTCGAAGAACTAATGGAGTATAAACGCGCGTTAAAACAGAGGAATAAAATTCTTTTAGACGGAAAGTTAACTGGACGTTTCGACGGAGACCTTATTGCCGCATGGACCGACGCATTGGTTTCGCATGGAACAAGGGTGATGACGAAAAGGGCGGAATTTATCCGGGAATTCCAACCAACTTTTTCGACGGCATACTTGACGTTAGTCGAATACGGAGAAGTGCCCCGTCTTGCGTACGAACCGTCGTTTCGATTTGACAACGGCGATGCAAACGTAACCGAGTCGTTCTACGCCGCGTTGAGTCGTCTTGCTAAAGTGGAACGTGCCCGCGGAGCTACACTTGCCGGACCCCATCGGGACGATATCGGTTTTATTTTAAACACATTGCCGATTCGCGAATTTGCATCACAGGGTCAACATAAAACATTCCTTGTCGCCCTGAAGATGGCGGAGTTTCATTACATTAAATCCAAGCTGGGTGAAACGCCGGCAATGTTGCTGGACGATGTTATGACGGAGTTGGATTATTCCAGGGCAACGAAAACTGTTCACGCCGTTTCAACTCTCGGGCAGACGTTCATAACCGCAACGGACATGATGAACTTCGATGAAAAAATGGTCGATATGAAAGAGGCGAAGTTTCACTTTGTTCGCGAAGGAAATGTGGTTTACGAGAATGCATGAACCAAGATTACTAGGCGAGCTGATAAAAGAATTTACAAACAGAGATAGCATATCAGAGAAACTGCGGTCTTTCGAGGTTGTCGGCGATTGGGAAAAAATTGTCGGTGACACAATAGGAAAAAATACGGATATCATCAGGATCGAGAACGGGACGTTGTACGTGCGGGCAAAGAATAGTGCGTGGCGCAACGAACTGATTTTTATGAGACCGGCAATATTGAAAAAGATAAGAGAAAATTATCCCACATCGGGAGTAGAAAATATATTTTTCATTTAAACGAGGTAGTTCATGTCAAAAAAAGACGCGGCAACCAAAAACAAACCGAAGAAATCCAGCAGTAACCACAAGCCGCCAAAAGATAACCCAGAAAGCCAAAGTCGTACGACCATAGATAAAGCAAAGTTAGAAACACCACCGAAGGCGAAGTCCGATAACGGTAAGGAATATACCGCGGAAAGTATAACCGTACTTAAAGGACTTGAGGCAGTTCGGAAACGGCCGGCAATGTATATCGGGGACATCGGACAGAGAGGACTGCATCATTTAGTTTATGAAGTAGTCGACAATTCTATAGACGAGGCGCTTGCCGGATATTGCAAGAACATCGCGGTTACGATCAACAAAGACGGAAGCGTCATGGTTGAAGACGATGGCCGAGGCATCCCGACAGATATGCACCCAGAGGAAAAGAAGTCCGCACTTGAGGTCGTGATGACGATGCTTCACGCCGGAGGTAAGTTCGACAAATCGGCATATAAAGTATCCGGGGGGCTTCACGGTGTCGGCGTATCAGTCGTAAATGCCCTGTCAGAAACTTTAGAAGTTAATGTTTACCGCGACGGAAAAATATTTTATCAGAAATACAAACGAGGCGAACCGGTTGAGCCTGTGAAAGTAATCGGCAAGGAATCAAAAACCGGAACTACAACCATTTTTACCCCGGATAAGGAAATCTTCAAGAACAGAAATTTTAAATTTGAAACCGTCGCCGAAAGGATGCGTGAACTTGCGTTCTTGAATCCGGAAATAACCATTAAGCTGAAGGACAAACGCGACGGCAACGAAGAGGTGTTCCATTATAAAGGAGGAATTACCGAATTTGTGCGGTACATCGACGGCACAAGAAAGACACTCTCAAAAGACCCAATCTTTGTTTCAGGAGAAAAGGATGGCGTATCGGTCGAAGTGGCTTTCGAATATTGCGACGATTATCGCGAGAATTTGTTTTCCTATGTAAACGATATAAATACCGTCGAAGGTGGTACACATGTCAGCGGTTTCAGAAGCGCACTTACCAGGACACTGAAATCTTATGCGGACAAAAATAACCTTATTAAGTCCGATAAGATAACCATAACCGGTGACGACTTCAGGGAAGGACTCACCGTTGTAATCAGCACAAAAGTGCCGGAGCCGCAATTCGAGGGTCAGACAAAAACCAAGCTCGGCAACAGCGAAGTAGAGGGTATCGTTCAGACAATTGTGAACGATAAGCTCAGCGAGTACTTGGAGGGGAATCCCGGGATTGCAAAAAGAATCATCGAAAGAGCCGTAAATTCCGCGGAGGCCCGCGAGGCCGCTCGGAAGGCGAGGGACATTGTCAGGCGAAAGAATGCACTCGAATCTTCCAACTTGCCCGGCAAACTTGCGGACTGTTCCATCAACGATCCGGAACACTGTGAGATATTTATCGTCGAAGGAGACTCTGCGGGTGGTTCAGCAAAGCAAGGGAGAGATCGGCAGTTCCAGGCGATACTTCCTTTGAAAGGGAAAATTTTGAATGTCGAAAAAGCGCGCATGGGCAAGATTCTTGAGAATGATGAAATACGCGCGATCGTTCAGGCAATTGGCGCGGGAATCGGCAGCGGAGATGAATTCGACGCGTCGAAATCCCGGTATGGGAAAGTTATCCTGATGGCGGATGCCGACGTTGATGGAAGCCATATCAGAACGCTCCTCCTCACGTTTTTCTTCAGGTACATGAAAGAGCTTATTGAATTGGGAAAAATCTATATAGCGCAGCCGCCGCTATTCAAAGTGAAAAAGGGAAAGGTTGAGCATTACGCATACAGTGACGAAGAAAGCGAAGACTTAATTAAGGAAATGAGAAAAGGAACTGATGGCGATGTTGTAGTCTCAAGGTTTAAAGGTCTTGGTGAGATGAATCCGGAGCAGCTTTGGGATACAACGATGGATCCGGCAAAGAGAACTCTTCTCCAGGTTGGCATAGAAAATGCGGCCGAGGCGGACAGGACGTTCGCGATTCTAATGGGTGAAGAGGTTGAGCCGAGGAAAAATTTTATTGAGAAGAACGCGAAGTATGTCAGAAATCTTGACGTCTGACGACGTAACCACAGTTATCGTGAATTACCGCACGCCAGACATTCTTGAAACAGCAATGACCTCATTCAGAAAATTTTATCCCGAGGTCGAATTGGTTGTTGTGGATAACGGCTCTAACGATCGATCTGTTGATGTGATCGGAACATTTGTTAAGTCGAATCCGAATAAAACCAGATCGATTATGCTGGACAAAAATTATTATCATGGTCCGGCCATGGACAGGGCGATGAGATCCGTTGGCAAGGAGATCGTCTTCTTTTTAGACACCGATACCGAGACTAATCGCGGCGGCTTCATAGAGTTAATGTTGCAGGAATTTGATCGCGACGAAAAGGTATATGGCGTGGGGAGAGTCGACATGGTCAACAAGAGAGGATTCGCCACGGAAGATGGAACAGAAGCGATATTGATCTCCGCATACATGATGTTGAGACGGAAAATATATTTTGACCTCACCCCTTTCAAACATCATGGGATGCCCACGCTCGATAATTTTTCAGTTGCAAGATCAGAAGGGTACATCTTAAGGAATTTCGACATTGCCAGTTATATCAAACATTATGGAAGAGGGACGGCATCGAAGTTCGGCTACAGTTTAGGATTCCGCGGGAAGTTGGATTATTTGTTGAACAAGGTGGGGTTGTAGGTTCGAGAAGAATGAACATAACAAGAGTTCGGTTGTTAATATGTTGATGAACGTGGGCATAGTTGCAGGGATATTTTTTGTAACGTATCTCGGCAATACGATTGTTGATGCTCAAGAATCTAGGTTTCTCATAGAGAACGACGGAGAGTATGGTTATATAGATTCGCTCGGCGATGTAGCTATCCCACCAGTATATAAAACAAGATCTCATTTTTCGGAAGGATATTCTCCGGAAGTTCTTGTGTCCTTCTATTGGTGGTTTTACCGGCACCTGTCGTATATCAACCCTAAGGGAGATTTAGCAATCAACACGGATTTTGTCGAGGGCGGAAATTTCTCGGAGGGCCTGGCAAGGGTTCGAGAGTCCGCGATCCTTTCGGGCGGAGGGTGGGACTATATAGATATGAGCGGAAACGAAATAATCAATGGATCATTCTTAGAGGCAGGAGATTTTCATGATGGACGCGCGCGGGTAGGAAATAACGCTGGATTCTTCTCGTTTGAAACCCGGTATGGGTTTATCGATAAAAAAGGGGATGTAGTAATCGATTACAAGTATGAATCTGTCGGAGATTTCTCCGAAGGATTTGCTAATGCCACACTAAACGGGAAACGTGGATACATCGACACGACCGGCAAAACCGTAATCAGCTTTCTTTATGATAAAGTGGGAAAATTTTCAAACGGGCTTGCTCCCGTCGAAATTGACGGCGAGTGGGAATACATCGATTCAAGGGGAAACGTGGTCATACCCGGTAATTTCGACGACGCGAGAGACTTTGCGGATGGTTTTGCGCTTGTAAGGAATGGTAGTGAATGGAGATACATCCGGTCGAACGGTGACGACGCATTTCCACATCTCAAATTTAAGAATGCCCTTCCATTCTCCGATGGATTTGCTGCCATCCAGGCTGACAGCCTGTGGGAATACATAGATGAAAACGGTGCCGAGGTCATTAAGCCCACATTTTTGCAAGCTAATCCATTTGTCCATGGTCTTGCATCCGTTAAGACCTTTAATAGCTACGGTTATATAAATCGTAGAGGCGAATTTGTTTGGCGGAGTCAAGAAATTGACAAGAACTTTTAATTAACAGGAACAAAAATGGCTTTGAATGAAAAATTAGTCCCGGTAGATATCGAGGACGAGATAAAAGGGTCGTACATAGATTACGCAATGTCGGTAATTGTAGCGAGAGCGCTCCCCGACGTCCGGGACGGCCTCAAACCGGCCCACAGAAGAGTTCTCTTTGGAATGTCGGAACTCAGTCTCGATTACAATAAACCGTATAAGAAATGCGCGAGAATAGTCGGAGAGGTGCTTGGCAAATATCACCCCCATGGCGACGTTGCGGTTTACGATACGCTCGTCAGGATGGCGCAGGATTTTTCGATGCGCTATCCGCTTGTTGATGGACAGGGTAACTTTGGCTCGATAGATGGAGACTCGCCCGCGGCAATGCGTTACACGGAGGCGAGGCTTTCAAGAATTGCAGGAGAAATGCTCCGTGATCTCGAGAAGGACACGGTTAACTTCGCGCCTAATTTTGACGAATCTCTTAAGGAACCCCTTGTACTCCCCTCGCTGATTCCGAATCTTCTTGTAAATGGCTCGAGCGGAATCGCCGTTGGCATGGCAACAAACATTCCGCCGCATAATTTGTCCGACACGGTCGAAGCTATTATTGCCCTGATAAAAAGTCCGGATATTTCCATCGATAAACTGATCAAAATTATAAAGGCCCCTGATTTTCCCACCGGCGGAATAATCTTCGGGTACGAGGGAGTAAAGGATGCCTATAAAACGGGGCGCGGCAGGATCGTTGTCCGGGCGAAAGCGAACATTGAGACGCAGAAAAACGGCCGGGTAAGCATCGTTATAACGGAAGTTCCTTACCAGGTGAACAAGGCAAACCTGATAGAGAAAATCGCCGACCTTGTGAGGGAAAAGAAGATCGAGGATATTTCAGACATCAGGGACGAATCCGACAGAGATGGAATCCGTGTCGTAATCGAACTGAAACGCGATTCGGAACCGCAGGTGGTCCTTAACAATCTTTACAAGCACACGCAGATGCAGACGACGTTTGGCGTGATAATGCTCTCTCTGGTTGGCGGTGTGCCAAAGGTTTTGGACCTGAAGCAGATGATGGAATACTTCATTGAGCATAGGCACGAGGTTGTCGTTCGAAGGACTAAATTTGACCTCGACGCCGCGGAAAAAAGAGCGCACATACTCGAAGGATACAAAATAGCGCTGGACAATATCGACGAAGTGGTACAGATCATAAAGAAGTCAAAGGACCCGGAGACGGCAAAAAGCGCCCTGATGAAGCGGTTTAAGCTCAGCGAAATTCAGGCAAAAGCCATCCTTGCGTTGACACTGCAGCGGCTCACAGGTATGGAAAGAAAGAAAATTGAGGATGAATATCGTGAGACGATAAAGCTGATCGAGAAACTGAAGGCGATACTTGCAAGCAAAGCGATGCGGATGGAGATTATCCGCGAAGAGCTCGTTGAACTAAAAAAGAATTTTGGTGATGAGCGACGGACCGAAATCATTGAGAAGGCTTCCGAGTTCAGCATTGAGGATATGATTGCTGAAGAGGACGTCGTCATGACGATTACGCACAATGGATTTATTAAGCGCTATCCTGTGAGTGGTTACAGGCGGCAAAGCAGGGGCGGAAAAGGAATCACGGCGCAGTCGACGCGTGAAGACGATTTTGTTGAGCATATGTTTATCGGCTCAACTCACCAGTACATCCTCTTCTTCAGCGATAAAGGGAGGGCTTACTGGCTGAAGGTGCATGAAGTTCCCGAGGGAGGAAGGGTTTCCCGCGGGAGATCCATCGTCAACCTGATCGGTAAGATGCCCGACGAACAAATTACCGCATTCCTACCCGTGAAGGATTTTGTTGAAGATATGTTCGTGACCATGGTGACAAAGCGAGGTCACGTAAAGAAAGTCGCACTGAGTGAGTTCTCGAATCCGAGGAAGGTCGGAATCATCGCAATAGGTCTCGATAAGGGCGACCGGCTCATGGACGCGTGGCTTACGAATGGCAAGCAGGACATTATTATCGGGAGCAAGAACGGGCTTGCGATGAGGTTCAACGAGAAAGATGTTCGCGAGATGGGACGCAACGCAAGAGGAGTAAGAGGAATGAACCTTTCGAAAGGCGACGAGGTCATCGGCATGATCGTAGTAAGCAGGCCCGGTGCTAGCGTACTTGTCGTGACCGATAAAGGCTTCGGAAAGCGTAGCGAAGTCGGAGAATATTCGCTGCGCCACCGTGGAGGTAAGGGACTCATCACGGTCAAGACCGGCGACAGGAACGGAAAACTTCTCTCGATCAAAGAAGTCATCGACAACGACGACATTATGATCGTTACCGCAAAGGGCTTCCTGATTCGCCAGCACGTGAAAGATATCAGGACTGCCGGCCGGAACACACAGGGTGTACGCCTCATTAAAATCCAGCCGAGCGACAGTATCGCCGCCGTCGCCAGAGTTCTAGCCGAGGAAACTCCCGGAGAAAACGGGAACAGCGCGAACGGTGAACAAACGGATCTATTTGAAGAAGAAGAGGAATAACCTCCAGGAAACCCATAAAACTCCGCCCTGAGAATTGAGAAACAAGGCAACACTTTTCGTTTTTTGTTTTCCGACGGCGCCATGGAAAATTCCGCATTCAAACAAGTTGTCAGCTACGAGTTTGAGATGAAACCCAAGTTCATCGGTTTGTTTGCGATGAAAGGCTTTGTTCAAGACACGGATATCGTTCCTGTGCATTTCAAAACATTCAGGCTGATTAGTGAGCCTTGCGAAAAGTAGATGGAAATGGGTTTCAGGGAATAGGGTTCTCAAATTCATAGTTGTCTCTAAGTAAACTTTGGTAAAAAGAGCGGTAGTCCATAACTTTGATGACGAAACGAAGCACTATTTAATAAAGAGAGAGGAGATGCAGTTATGTTTCATTCTACGGGGAGGACTCTGAAGTTTACTATATTTCTCATGATTTGCACTAACGCCGTCTGTGTCAACGCGCAGCTTAAATCAAATCGTGCAGACATTACATTTAGATTACTCGGAACAGTCGGTTATAACACGGTTCGAATACGAAGAGATCCAACCTCCGGGAATTTATATGTTTTGCAGAATAACGGAATTATCCAGCGAGTCAATTTTAACGCCGATAGTACAGCGATAACCCTTACGACAGTTTATCAAACGTCGGACCATGGACTCAACGCTCCATTAGGAATGACATTCGGCGGCGACGGCACAATGTATTTAGTCGGTAACGATTCAACGAGTGTTCTCGGAACGGCGACTGTCGTGAAAGGAGTTCCCGACACACCGGGTAGCGAGAAGCGCACATGGAGCGTGATTGCTACGACCGCGCTATATCCTTATGGTAATATTTACAATCACAGGATGAGCGGAATCCTATTAAACCCTACCGGGGATTCTCTTTATGTAAATAGTGGAGCCGGTACCGATCACGGTGAAATAGAAAGCGGCGGTTATCGTGAAGTCGGTTTGACGTCGAAGATATTAAGACTGCCGATCAGCGGAAGCAATATCATACTTCAAGATGATTGGAATTGGCTCCGCTCGAACGGCTACGTACTGTGCGAGGGTACAAGGAATAATTTCGACTTCGCTTATGATGGGAACGGAGATTTGATCGGCGTCGAGAATTCCGGCGACCGCGATGATCCCGAAGAACTGAACTGGTTAAGATTCGGTCACCATTATGGATTCCCCTGGCGGATAAGTGTCGATAATACTCCGCAACAGTTCACACCGTATGATCCACACACCGACCCGCTGTTGAGTCCAAACGCATGGGGAGGAGGGAATCTGTACAAGACATTCAGCAACGATTCAACTTATCCGCAGGCCCCGGATACCATTGAGTTCACAAATCCGATCCCGAGCTACGGGCCTGATGCCGACCACTTCCGCGATACACTAACAGGACAGGTTAAAGATGCGAGCCAGCTTGGCGAGAAGATATATACCTTCACTCCGCATCGTTCTCCCGACGGGATTGTTTTCGATAAAGATTTGCTTCTTGCGGGCGATTTGAAGGGCGGAGGTTTCGTCATAAGTCTTTCAAACAGCAGCCTTGTTACCGCCCTCGGAGATACGAGCCAGGATCTCCTTCTCGTTAATCTATCAAAAGACAGCGGCAGCTACTCAGCGCATGTGACAAGACTCGTTTCCGGGTTCAATTCACCGCTCGGAGAGGAGCTTGTAGGTAATAAGCTATATGTGGTTGAAACCGGCTTGAACTATACGAATAACTCTCCGAAGCTATGGGAGATAACTTTACCTTTGGAAAACGTGGCGTCTGTTCACGAACCGGTCCGTTCAGTTGAAACTTTTGAATTACGTCAGAACTATCCTAATCCATTCAATCCGTCAACCGTGATCAGCTATCAACTTCCCGCCGTCAGCAATGTTACGCTGAAAGTTTATGATGTCCTCGGCAGAGAAGTCTCAACACTTGTTGACGCGAGACAAGCCGAAGGTCCGCATACGGTGACGTTCGATGCGGGAGGTCTTGCAAACGGTGTATATTTTTACGAATTGAGGGCCGGAAGTTTAAGCCAAATTAGAAAGATGCTTCTGGAAAAATAGTGACGATTTAGTAAATAAAGCCTAGACGAATTGGCTTTACTCGCTTTTTCCTTATTGAAACTTTTATTTCCTTTTAAGGATGGGCTCCTTGCCGATGAACCGCCCGTACCTCTCGACAGCAACGGCTAATGCTTCTTTTTGAACATTGCTTAATGGAGTGAAAGTATTGACCACAATTAAGACAACTTCCTTCTTGATTGTGCGGCTCCACATTCCAACCACTCTGCCATTGATGACAATCGTTTGTTTGAGGATTCCCCCGCCTTGTATTTTCTGAGCATGCGCCGGCGCGAGCGAAGCCGTACGGTCTTTGTAACCGAGTAGAAAATCGTCGAAGCCGGGTAGCAGAAAGGCAACCGGCTTAGTTGCTTTAAGGGAAGGTGCTTTGACGGGCATCCAGTATGTCTTCCCTTCAACGGTCACTTGTGTTAATTCCGGCATGACCATCTCGAGTCCGGCATTCGCGTCTGGCGTGCGGAGCCCCGACCACCACATGTAATCCTGTATCGTTGCCGGACCATGACTCGTAAAATAGCGGCGCGCAAGTTCAGCCAATGATTTTTCCCGGTCTATAGACTTTGCATTATGCACCCATTCTTCAAATAGCGTGTGCGTCTGCTGCTTGCCTCTCGTAACGCCGAAGCAGATCACTTTATCGAGTGAAGCTCGGTACAATATGAATACGGCACGCAGTCCCTTGCACGAGATTCCATTCTTCTCGATGATAGCCACTAATTCGCTGCGCGTCAGATGTCGGCCTCCTTTAAGGGATTTTTTGAGTAACAAATTTGTCTTTTTTAGTGTGGCGGCATCCAACTCCAATTCCTTGTAGCGTCGATTGAGTCTGGAGATGATCATCGGTGCCAGAAGATCTAAGACCCAACCGATATCCAGGGCGGAGAGAAAGTGCAGTGTTCCGCGAATTCCCCAGGTACGAATAATTTTTTGTTTCCTTATAGCTCCTTCAATATCAGCGATAGTCGAGCCGTGAAGCCGGAGCCCGATTGACAGCTCCCCGCCCGTATAGTCCTGCGCCTGAATTGCACCAAGTCTCTCAACAACTTCAGCAGGCGTTCTTGCGCTTCCCTTTAATAAAAGCTGATTGACGAGTCTGGTATGAGCGACGTCTTCGACGGTCATTAGAGGAGAATCATTGCTTTCGGAAAAGGTTAACGCTCATTTCACTGCTGCGAACGAGATCGCATCTGCGGACCACGTTGGAGAATTCGCGATAGCGTTTATTATATCGTCCGGGTTGGAAACGACGGTCCAGATTTTTCGATGCTCCTCTGACATAAAATTTTCACGTATGCTCTTTTCGAGCATCTCGATCAAAGGAGCGTAGTAATTGTTTACATTCATAATCACGATCGGCTTCGTGTAAAGTCCAAGTCGCTTCAAAGAGATCGCTTCAAGAAGTTCTTCGAGAGTGCCGCTCCCGCCGGGGAGTGCAACAAGAGCGTCCGTTCCCTCCAGAAGTTTCTTCTTCCTTTCGTGCATGTCTGAGACTACATGTATTTCTTCGACGCGTTTATGCATCCATTCAATTTCTTTCATGAATTCAGGAATTATGCCGACAATATGGCCGCCGTGGTTGATAACAGTGTCGGCAAGATGTCCCATGAGGCCGTTAGCTCCGCCGCCATAGACTACGGTAATTCCGCGTGACACAAGCTGGATGGCGAGTTTTTCGGCAGCATCGAAATAAGATCTGTCCACTTTGCTGCTGGATGCGCAATAGACACAAATTCTTTTTATCTCGGTCATTCTAATTCTTCAAGTAGACGGGTAAATCTAAACAATAGCATTCATTCAATTTAATATATTAATTGGTTTTGCGGGTGACTTCCGAATAATACTTCCCGATAATCAATGAAATTGGAAGTCCGATGCAAAACATCAAGAAGAGCGCAGCTATGATGGCGCGGCCAATATCAAACGGCGATCGTTGAACGCCGCTCAGCGGAAGAACGATCAGATTCATTGCGAACCAGACCAACGCTCCGTAAATCATCCCCGTGGCGAAGCTGTTTTTAGAAAGCATTCTGATTCTTGGGAAAATCAGAAAGAACAAAATGGTCCATGTTAACGCGATGAGGTAATGGAAGGTTAATCCAATGGCCGCCATCGGGATTCCTCCTGCGAACGCCCTCTCACCGAAAACTCCACTTGCGATATTCTGATATAAAAGGATCAGTCTGAATTTATAAATAAGCGGGTAGTAAAGTGACGCGGCTGTTATGTCTAATGTCCCTGCCAATAACCACGCCCACATAATTGTCTTGAGGAGACTTTTATGTTTTACGGTATTCGTCTTCAGGTTTCCTTCCTGCGTCACGTATTACTCGCAGATTTATTCTTGATTATTTCAAGGTTGGCCACGATAACGATGGTTGTGGCATTATTGTTTTCCGATTCCATTGAAATGAGTTTAAGCACACGCATTTTCATATGCAAGATTGTGAAGTTCCTGCTTTCCAAAGGACTTCGTGGGGTGAGCAGAAGGTTTTAGTATTTGAATTCGTGGTGCCATTATACGAATCCACGACCCATAGTTTCTATTCGGCATTTTATTGATGCTTTAGGAAACTCTTCGCTTGAAACGGTGGTTATTATATTCGTCACGTATTTTGTAAACTATTGTACCACTTCTTGATCGGGAGCAAAATTTTATTGGAATTTTTTGACCGTCCGAATACTAAACTAATATTGTTAGTTGTATGGGTACTCTGTTCTACGCCGTCGTTTGCACAGATAAAGTGGTGGGGAATATACGATTTTCAAATATTAAAGGGCGGTGCGGATAGCAGGGAGGATTTGAACTCCCTTCCGAATGACTACATCCAGGTCAACATACACCAATTCCAGCTTTTCCTGGAAGCCGATATTGAAAATAATATTACATTCACTACTTCTCTTGCCAACAGCCCGGAAGATTCGCCCAACTTCAAAGGGGTGAACTTCCAGCTTGCATATGTAACGTTCTCGGACCTCCTTGGTGACGCACTTTCCATTTCAGCCGGCAAAATCGTGACGCCGTTCGGATTATTTGCGAAGCGTCAGCTTGCGACAGAAAATCCGTTCATCGGTTATCCGCTTTTCTTTACTTATCCGCAGAACGTCTCCCCACAGACGGGTTACCTTGATCCGACCGAGGTTGCTACGGCCAATGCTCAATATGGCGGGCGCTTGAATACGATATATACAGGAGCATATTACATCGGTGCCGAAGCGTTTGGTTCGTTCCTGGACAGCTTCCTGCAATATGACGTCGCATTGACAAATGCGCCGCTCTCCTCAACAGCGAGCGGCTACAATGTAAATAATAATCCATCGATCCAGGGAAGACTTTCGCTGCATCCGGCAATCTGGGGAACGTTTGGCTTGTCTTACTCGTCGGGGCCCTTCATGACTCCGTCTTCCGTGAATCAATACTTCCAGCAATCATACAGTTCGCTGAACCAGTACACGCAGACAACCCTGGGTGCCGATGCCACGCTCTCCTATCTGTATTATGAGCTTGACGCCGAATATATTTTCAACCGGTTCAAATCGCCGTATATTATTACCGATGTTAATAATTATCAGTATGTCAGCGGACTCCCGCCCGGAAGCTGGTTGAATCTCGACAGCCGTGAGCTTCTGGTCGACTTGAAAATCGACGCAGCTTTTTTCCCGGGATTATTCCTGGCGCTGCGCTACAATCCGCTTTGGTTCGGTAACATTACCGATCCTAATCAGTATTCAGCTACTTTCGGCAAGAATATATCATGGGACAACAACGTGAATCGATTCGCAATTGGGCTGGGATACAAGCCGGTCCATTCCGTGCTCATTAAATTGAATTACCAGAAAACCAATATCTCCATGAAACCCCAGCCGAAGCTGGATGTTTTCGGTCTCGCGGCGGTGGTTTCCTTTTGAAAATTTGGATGAAGAAAATCCGCTCTTCGGCGTATCAACTCGCATTGAACCGAAAAGTACTCCTGTTTGCCCTCTTGTTGACTTCGTTCAACCGGATGAGTGGTACAAAATCCGGCGCGGCTCCGGAGGAATTTCTTCAGGTAAAGACCGGAACCCTTGAGGGAACTGTCGAACTTCACAATGCAACCAGCCTCGTTCGCAGGGAGCCCGGAACCCGTTATGGGAATTCGATGACAAATATGCCTGAAATGCCGAGGCATATTAATGAAAACGAAAACGTCGTGATCTATCTCGAAGGAAAGGGACTTCGTCCGGAAGATGTTTCACAGCCGCAGCGGGAGACAATGAATCAGAAAAATGCCACCTTTATTCCGCATGTCCTTCCCGTGTTAAAAGGCGATATCGTCGATTTCGTGAACGAAGACAACACGTACCACGATGTGTTTTCGCTGTCGCCGACCAAGAAATTCAATATCGGGAGACGTCCGACAGGCGAAGTTGTACCGGTTAAATTTGACAAGACTGGAGTTGCTGAAATATTCTGCGATATTCATTCTTACATGTCCGCGTTCATTGTTGTTCTCGACAATCCATTTTTCACAAAGCCGGACGCGCACGGATTTTTCAGGATAGAAAATGTTCCACCGGGTACTTACACCATGAAAGTTTGGCACGAAAGACTTCGCTCTGAAGACGAAACCGTTACGATAACAGCTGGAAATACTACAACAGTTCATCCGGTTCTTGAATAGCATCTCCATGAAAATGAAATTCGTTAGCAATATCTTCGCTCCATCTCTTCGCAAACGTCTCCTTGTTTTAACAATGGCGTTGGTCGTATTGATCAGCGGCTCTGTTCTTCTCATAGTCCGGAACGAAGTTCATTCGCTTACTGACGCGAAGATCCAGCAGGATTTCGTAAACACCTATCAAACATTCAAACGGTTTCTTTCCCTGCGCAACCAGCGGCTCGTGGAATCCTGTAAGTTAATTTCGGAGCTTCCGGTATTGAAAGCACAGCTTTCCACCAGAGATCCGGCGACTATCAGGGATTATGTACTCAATCGCCAGGAGAGTCCCGCCAAGTTAGTCCATGTCGACCTATTCACACTCACGAATGAAAAGGGACAGGTTCTTTTCCGGCTCGACCACCCCGAAAAATTTGGAGACACGTTATCCTCGCAAACCTCCGTCAGCAGGGCGTTAAGCGGGAAGGACCCGTCCACCGACGATATTTCAATTTGGGTGATTGACGACAAACTGTATCAGGCGGTCACTGTCCCGATATTCCAGGACTTTCTTATAGGAACGCTTACTCTCGGCAATCTTATCACACAGGAGGAAGCGCTGTCACTCAAGCACGATACACAAAGCGATATCTCGTTTATCCTCGGTGATCGCGTCGAGGCGTCGACGTTGTCGGAGATAGCCCAGCTCGAGCTCGATCGTTCCTATTTGGTGAATAAAAAATCAATCGACACATCGTTGAACGCCGGGAAGACTTTTCAGCAGGAAACAAAATTAGACGGTGAAAACTTTTTGTGTGCATACTCCCAGGCTTCAAAAGGGAATAATGCGGTCTATGTAACTTCGGTATCCATCGATCACGCACTTGCCACCTTCCAGACAATTGAGAACGTAATTCTTGGGGTCGGCATTCTCTCGCTGATTGTGGCGATTGTGGGTGCGTTCTTCATTGCCCAGGGGATTGCTTCTCCGATGAGAAAATTGGTCAGCGGAACGGAGCAAATTCGCAAAGGCAATTATGATTTCCACCTTGAGGTTAAGTCGAAAGATGAGATAGGGCTGCTGGCACAATCCTTTAATGAGATGGTTTTAGGTTTGAAGGAACGATTTCTGATGTCGAAGTTCATTTCGTCTTCGACCGTGAGGATGATCCGGCAGGATGGCGGTAAGATCCAGCTGGGCGGCGAGCGGAGAAATGTAACTGTATTTTTCTCTGACATTCGCGGGTTTACCGCGCTGTCGGAACGCGTTGAGCCGGAAGTCGTAATCGAGTTGTTGAATACTTATCTCAGCACGCAGGCTCAGATTGTCACCAAGTATAACGGCGTTGTCGATAAATACGTCGGCGACGAGCTGATCGCAATTTTCGAAGGGGAAAAAATGGTCGACGAAGCGATCCTTTGCGCCGCCGAAATCCAGAAAGAGATCAGTAATATCGATTCGAAATCCCGGGAAGATATTCGGGTAGGTATTGGGATAAATACGGGGATGGCAATTGTCGGAAACGTCGGAAGCGAAGACCGGATGGATCATACCGTATTGGGGAACAACATGAATTTAGGAGCACGCCTCTGTTCCATTGCCCAGCCCGGACAAATAATTATTTCTGAATCTTCGTGGAGATTGATGACGACCAAAGAAGTGCGCACCAAGCCGCTCGAAGCGATAGCCGTAAAAGGGCTGAGCAGGCCGATTCAGACCTACGAGGTGGAGTACTGAAAAATTTTTGGTTGTCAAACCGCTCAAAAACACGAGGGGTAAAAAAGCACAGATACAATGTCGAAATTGTAAAAGTTGGATATGAGTTCCAAAGGGATCGAACGAATACCTCGGGATAACATAAAACTTTTCCTATCGTCTTAACGTTATGGTGTGACGCAGCGGATAAACAAATCTGAACCGCAATATGAAAGATGGAAAACGCAAAATCGTAATTCTTGGAAGCGGATTTGCCGCGCTTAGCATCGTAAAAAGAATCGATCTTGATTTTTACAACGTCGACATTATAAGCCCGCGCAATCATTTCCTTTTTACGCCGCTTCTGCCGAGCACGACCGTGGGGACAATAGAGTTCAGGAGTATAATTGAACCGATAAGGGGGTCCAGAAGTGGTTTGAAATATTATCAGGCAAAATGTATTTCGGTGGCGGCAAAGGATAGCACCGTCGTTTGTGAAACCACGCAGGGACAAGAGAAGTTCGAACTTAAGTATGACTATCTTGTAATCGCGGTTGGTGCCGTGAACAATACTTTTGGGATTCCGGGAGTTTACGAACACGCACTCTTTCTTAAAGAACTTGCCGATGCCAGAAAGATCCGCGGCAGGATCATAGATAACTTCGAACGCGCAGGCAACCCAGGAATACCGGAGGCAGAACGGAGACGGCTCCTCCATTTTGTCGTTGTTGGCGGGGGACCGACCGGTGTCGAGTTCGCTGCAGAGTTGAACGATTTCCTTCGAGAGGATTTGGTGAAGTGGTATCCGGGACTCATTTCCGAAGTTCGGATTTCTCTCTTAGAGGCTGCTAAGCAGATTCTTAGCTCTTTTGATAACGAACTTGGCGAATACACGATGCGACTTTTTCAGCGGGAAAGCATTGACATAAAAACGAATTCGCCGGTCAGAGAAGTAAAGGATGAAGTTATCCTCCTGCAAGATGGCGCAGCCGTACCCTACGGCTTACTTGTCTGGTCAACGGGGATCGGCCCGACGGAACTCTTGAAATCACTCCCTTTTCCAAAAAATCCGTCGTCCCGTCTTTTAACTGATGATTACCTTCGAGTCTTAGGAATGGATAATATTTATGCGGCGGGAGATTGTGCTACGCCCGCCACAACGGTTATTGCTGCGACGGCGCAGGCAGCGCAGCAGGAAGGAAAATTTCTCGCAAAGAATTTTAATAACATGGGATTCGGGAGACCTGTGTCGGAATTTCGATACCGCAATCTTGGTATGTTGACTTATATCGGGGGGAGACGTGCTTTAGCCGATCTTCCGAATGTCAAGGGAAAGGGGTTTGGAGCATTTCTCTTTTGGAGATCGGCGTATCTCACGAGGCTTGTGAGCACAAAAAATAAGATACTGGTTCTTTTCGATTGGATTAAAACTTCGATATTCGGCAGGGATATAAGCAGTTTTTGATTGACGCCTCGAAAAGTCCGTTAGAATAAGTCGACTGCTCCATGGCTTCATCTTTCTTTTAATTTGGACTATTCCATTTGGAATTAAAATGTCTGCGTAGCATTTTGAGGATGTAAGGGCTTTTATTTTATAACGAGCGCTTCAATAAATGCTGAGTTTATGCGGGACTTTGCGGATAGTCCACCAAAGCAGTTGAGGGCAAAGGAACCGTGGGTGGCTATTTGACACGCCGAACTATCCAGGTCTGGTCAATGCAAGGTTCGTTGCAGTACTCATCATTATCGTAATTGGTATGAGACCTTATAATTTTTCGGTACTCTGCAGTTTTGCAATAAGAGCGTCGTTGGATGAAACGTGGAATAAAAGAGGTGAGGTGGGCATTGAAAAAGGGGATCATTCTTCTTCTGGCATTTGTCGCATCGGGTCTTTCCCAGACCGTTAAAATTAACGAATTGATGTACGCGCCAAAGAATGGTGAACCAGAATGGGTCGAGCTTTATAATAATACACTCGATAGCATAAATATCAGGAATTGGAAAATTAGAAATAAAAATGCAAAGTGGTACACAATCACAGGTGCAAATTTCTACATCTTTCCAGATTCATATCTAGTTATAACAAAGTCGGACACTATTTTTTCATTCCATCAGGAGATTCCGTCTCCGGTCTTGATATGCCCCGCATTGCCATCAACTTTCATGGTCAATACCGGTGATACGATTTCAATACACGATTCGACCGATGCAGTTGTCGATTCTGTTTTCTATGAGCCATCGTGGGGCGGCTCAGACGGCAAATCGCTTGAAAGAATCTCCACCGATGTCTCACCATTTCTCAGCGCAAATTGGGGTACATCGCTCGATCCAACAGGGAGTACACCGGGCAAAAAGAACAGCATTGCGGCAAGGCAATATGATTTGAAGATCACCTATTTCTCGGCCGTTCTCTCGTCATCGGATTCCACTCTTAATTTCAGAATTAATGTCAAGAACTCCGGTTCACGTTCGATATCTTCATTTGAGGCTGAAGTCTTTCTGGATTACAACGGGGATTTTCTCCCACAGCCAGGCGAACTTGTTGGCACGTCCGATAAAATCCAAGGACTCAATGCCGGCGATTCTATTCAGATAGTCTTACCAAAAGTCCCGATTGCAGGAATAACAAGTCGGAATAATTTGAGCACAGTGAATGCGATCGCGTATATTGAATTTGCTCCCGATCAAGACACCACCGACAACATCATGTGGTCAAGGCTTCAAGTTTCATACAGCACGAAAAGTTTAGTTGTGAACGAGATAATGTATGCTCCCCGTAGCCCTGAACCGGAATGGGTTGAATTGTACAACACCTCTAATAATTCGGTTAACCTCAATGGTTTCACGCTTGCGGATAATTCCGGTACAAAGGCAATTATTACAAGTGATGATTATTTGTTCCCATCGAACGATTATGTCGTCATAGCCCACGATACCGCGATCTTCAATATTTACCGGGGGATTCGCGGAAAAGTATTGATTACAAAAATCCCCTCGCTCAATAACGCCGGAGATGTTGTAGCGATCCATGATGCTTGCGGAGGCATGATCGATAGCGTGAATTATGCGTCATCATGGGGTGGAAATTCAGGAGGCAAATCGCTGGAAAGAATCCTGCCGGCTGGAGATTCCAACGATCCGCAAAATTTTGAAACTTCAATGGATTCATCAGGAGGTACACCGGCAAGAATCAACAGCGTAACTCCGCGTGATTATGATCTGGCAATAGGAACCATAAGCTATTCACCAAGCCCGGTCCGATCCGGCGAGAGAATAACGATTTCTACTTCTGTTATTAACAATGGATTGAAATCATCTGGACCGGCAACAATTGTGTTTTTCATTGACAAAAACGGGAACGGCATTTGTGATATTGGTGAGCCGTTGGATTCCGCCAAGGGTTCTCCAATGATTCCCGGCGACTCCATAATAGTAAACTTCACCTCCTGCAAATTATCCTCCGGGACATTTCACTTCGGCATATTTATAAACTATCCTGAGGATGAAGTCCAATCAAACAATACGAGAGCTTGCGCCGTGAATGTCGGACTGCCACATGCTTCGATTGTTATAAACGAAATAATGTACGCCCCGAAATCGCCAGAACAAGAGTGGCTGGAGTTTTATAATACCAGCGATACGTTAATCGACTTATCGAATTTTAAGATCGGTACTCACGGCGGCTCGATAAAAATTGTCAACGGCTCCTTAATTGCGCCGGAAGATTTCGTTATAATTTGTAAAGATTCCTCGGTTTCGAAACTCCATCATCCTGTGAAGAATTTTGTTGAACAAGGAGTCCCATCCCTGAGTAATAACGGTGATTGCGTGACGATTTACGACAACCTCGGAAATCTTCTGGACTCCGTAAATTATGTACCATCATACGGTGGGTCGAACGGAAAATCGCTTGAACGGATCGATTATTTCGCAGTAGATGATTCAACAAACTGGCATGAGTCATTCGACTCGACGGGAGCGACTCCGGGAATGGTAAATAGCGTGGCGATGCTTCCGTATGATGTTTCATTAAAACGGCTGGATTGCGCAACCTCATTCGATGTGGGTCAGCGCGGGAATATAAATCTCATTATTCAAAACGTCGGCAGAAATGAAATGTGCGATATAGATGCCTCTATAGAAATCATGAGTTGCATTGACGGGAAAACGATTCTTTTAGATGAGCAGCCACTGAATCTAACTTTAACGCCGGGAGACAGCGTGATGTTGAATTTTGTCTTTACACCGACTCAACCCGGAGCATATAGAATTCTTGCTAAGATTTCTGAACCGCAAGATCGGCGCCAATGGAATGACACACTATCAACGTTGATTAATGTTTGCTACCAAGCTAATGATGTTGTGATTAACGAGATCATGTACAGTTCCGGAAAGATGGGAGAGTATTTCGAGATCTATAATACTTCACAAAATGCCATTGACCTTTCTGATTGGACGTTTCGCACATCTTCAACGCAAACAAATCCCTTCTACTTAGCTGCTCTTAAAAAGATTCTTTCGCCAAACGATTATTTTGTTGTTGCTGCAGACTCTTCAATATTCGGTTTCATGCAAGATACCGGCATGGTTCAGATTGTAAAGTCGATGACACTTCGCGATGATGGGGGATACATCATATTGTCGGATCCATCGAGGAGTCTTGTTGACAGCATTTATTACCAGCCTGCATGGCAGAACGGCGACATCGCCAACACTTCCGGCCGTTCACTCGAGAAAATAAATCCATCCCTTCCGTCAAACGAAAAAACGAGTTGGTCAACTTGTGTTGCGCAAAACGGCGGGACACCCGGTAAGAAGAACAGCCTGTTCGTCGATGCTGGATCCGCTACGGGTTCAATTTCGGTTGCTCCGAACCCATTCTCTCCCGACGGTGACGGCATTGACGATTTCACATTCATTAGTTATTCGTTCCCCGTTACATCTGCGAAAGTTCGTGTCCGAATATTCGACTCGATCGGAAGGCTTATGGCGACCCCGGTGGACAACGCCATTCTTCCATCTTCGGGAAAAATAGTTTGGGACGGGAGAGATGGTTCGGGCAAGATTGTTAGGTTCGGATTGTATATTTTGTTGGTTGAAATGACTGGACCGGATGGAAAATCGCTCTCAACTTATAAACGGCCTCTGGTCGTGGCAAAGAAAATGAAATGAGTCTTTCGGAAAAATATTCATCTCTTCAGAAGCGTATTTCGCTTTATATAACCGCGCTGCGGAATGAGATCGAAGCTCTCAGAAACTATTCGTCGCGAAATTATTCGATTTCAGCCGGAAAATTTTTAGGTAATGCCGATACCGAATTTCTCTATGAGTTCAAGTTAGACGATGATGTGAGAATGGGAGATGAGGTGCCCGTTGAAATTGACGTTGAAGGGGATATCGTCAGGGGAAATATCGTCAGCGTAGATGGGGATAGGGTTATACTCCTTCTGCAAACCCACATTGGAGATAGCGTCGAACGTGCAACGCTCCGCACGGCGCCGTTCTTCCTTCTTGAACAACTGATCGAGAGACTGGATTCAATTGAAGACAAAGACGCGGAATGCATCGAAGCTTTGTTTAATGAAGACATAAACGGCGAATTTGTACAGGACCTTACCATTGACCACAAAGTGCTGAATGATTATCAGGTTAATGCGGCGCGTTCGGTAGTAAAGAAACAAGTTTCGTTTGTATGGGGGCCGCCGGGTACCGGCAAAACACAGACACTTGCATATGCCGCGGCAAATCTGGTTTCGCTTGGAGAAAAAGTATTAATTATCTCGAATACAAATATCGCTGTCGATGTGGCTCTTCAAAAAACTCTCGAATACCTGAATGAGGATAACGAATATTTCAATGGGAAGTTCGTGCGCTTTGGTGTTCCCCGGCTTGCGGAGCTGGACGAGTTTCCCTGGTCGCTTCCACAATATGTCGCTCGTGACAAAAGTCCGGCACTTTATGCGACCATCGAAAAGATTGAGACGGACATTCGCAGTGTCATGGCACGGCTCAGAAACCCGGGGTCGAGGGTCAATCAAGAGAAAGTATCCAACCTCCGTGAAAAACTTTCCACACTTCGCGAAGAGGCTTATGGAAAAGAAAGCAGAATAGTCCAGCATGCAAATCTTGTTGCGTGTACGGCGGCGAAGGCGGCGATAGCTTCCCAAATTTTCTCGAGGCGGTTCGATGCGGTTCTAATTGACGAAGCGAGTATGCTGTATCTTCCGTATGTCGTTTATGCGGCATCCCTCGCGAAAAAGCATGTAGCCATCTTTGGCGATTTCATGCAGATTCCACCGATCACCCAATCTTCAACGAGAGTTCTAAACGTTCTTTCAAAAGATATTTTCCGTGAGACGAGTATGCATCGCTACATGACAAAGACACATCCCCGGTTGAGTATTTTGGAAGTTCAGTATCGGATGCAGCTTTCAATAATGGAACTCGTCAACGACAGGATTTATGCGGGGAAACTCAAGGCCAGCGAAAAGATAAAACAATCGGAGCCGAAAGAAGAGCCGGTAATCTTTTATGATACATCGAAGCTGAACTCGAAATCTTTCCGCGAAGCGAGTTCGAACAGTAGAATAAATATTTTATCGGGGATCACGGCTATCGACCTTGCTGTTGAATCGTTGAAACATGGTGCAAAGTCAGTCGGGATTATTACTCCGTACAGGGCACAGGCGAGGTTTCTTCGTTCTGCGTTGAACAGCATGAGCCTGGACGGCGCGGTCATCTCGGCAGCAACGGTGCACACGTTTCAGGGCAACGAACGCGACGTGATCGTCTTCGATTTCGTCGACGATAAGCCGTTGCCCCTTGGGGTTCTTCTCTCTACATATGAGCGCGACGGCGAGGATGATATTTCAGAAGGCGAGAGGCTGTTGAACGTCGCGATGACGCGAGCAAGGAAAAGGCTTTTGTTTGTCGGAAATTATGAATACCTCTCGTCGAAGGCGAGCGAAGGATCACTCCTTCGTTTTGTGCTTGGTAAAATAAGACGGGACAAGGGAATAATCCCGGTTCCGATTGGAAATAATGTGGAGAAAAATTCTGTTGGATCAAATTTTCCCGGTCTCTCTTTACATTACGGCCACGCCGACTCCGTTATTCCTTTGATGCGGGACATCCAGCAATCCTCGGAAGAACTGAAATTGGTACAGCCGGTGAAAGCCAACCTGCAGTTTTTTAAATATGTGATGAACAAAGAAGTGGAATCGTCAAAAGAATTTCGGTCACTTGAGATGAGCGTCCTTCAACAGAAACTCAAACACACGAATCTCATTACTTCCGACAAGTCTGAATTATTTTTCTGGATCATCGACGGGAAGACGCTGCACGTGTTTGACATTTTAAATCGCGATGAGATCTTCAGTCTCCGTATCGGCATACCGGAGATCGTCAGGGTTTTCAACTATATTTTGCCGCGGAAGAATTCCAAGCTTACCGGGACCGGCGGAAAAGAAGTTGACGTGCGTTGTTCGGTCTGCGGCGGGAAATTGGATCTGAAGGATATGAAGGGAATGATCGTGGCACAGTGCGCAGACAACCAATGCGTAACGGTCGCCGCCGACGGAAAGATCATCGAAGCCATACTCGAGGAGAATGGAGAAAGTTGTCCGGTTGATTCGGGGAGAATAAAAGTCAAACGCGGAAAGCGTGGATTCTTCGTGGGCTGCGCCAATTATCCCGGTTGTGACTGGACCGCGGATTTAGGAGAGATCTTGAAGTGATCGATGGCAGCTTCGATCTGCCCGTGGTTTATTTTTGACAATTCGGCAGATTGATATTCAGAAGGCGTCACCCGAGTAATTCCATAAATGACGTTGAAAGCTTTTTGCTGAAACTTTCGCGAATGGAAACCATAATAGATTGAGCTCGATTTAAAAGCCAGACGGGACGATGTCCCGTCCAGCATCTTTAATCGAGATTTACTTAACCATGAAACTGGCGTCTTTCAAAACATCTCCAGCCTGAGTAGATATCGCAACGGTCCATTCACCTGCCATGCTTACAGTCTTGTATGCCCAGACGCGCCATCCATTTCCGCCTACAAAGATATTACCTTTGTAAGAATGGTCCCCTTGTTTCCATGTAACGGTTAAAGAATCACCCGCGCTCCCGGTGATCTTCAACCAGACATAGACTTTTGAATTGAGAGCAAATGTCGAATCTTCGCCGACTATTTGTTTATCCTGTACTCCGGTGCCTAACTTCATCTGGACTACTTTCGGTCCGGCCTGGGATTTCATACCGGCATCCTGAGCATGGATTACTGGCGATAATAAAAAGAGACCCATAAGAACCAACGACAACAATGCGATTTTCTTCATCGTTCTCTCCTTTTTTGTGGGTTCACGAAACATTTTCAGCGAGCGTTTACCTCGCCTTCAAATGTTAATCATTCTACGAACAATACTCAACCGTAATGGCCTTCGGGGTTTCTGTAAACCGAAGAGCCATGATTTTTATGTTTTACCAACCTATCGCCGAAAGTACCGTTTCTTCTTCAGTCATGCGGTGTGTTTCTTTACAAACGTTCCTTTGTCCAATTCTTCAAATGCCTGACGGAGTTCACCTTCATGGTTCATTACGATCGGGCCGTACCAAGCTATTGGTTCGCCGATCGGTCTGCCGGAAAATAACAGGAATCTCACGGGCACGTCGGCAGTGGTGACCTGAACTGCTTCGCCGTCTTCGAAGAGGACCAGAGTTTCGTTATTGATTATTTGCTTTTGCTCCGGAGTTTTACCGCCGTTTCCTTCAACTTCATAAGTGAGCAGATCCTTCTCGCGGGAAAAATAACCTTTCCCGTCGATGACATACGCAAGAACTTTATGGCCTTTTGTCGTGGGCAGGTCAAAGTTAGAATTAGCCGGGAGTGACACATCAAGATACTGTGGAGTTATAACTATATCGGAAACGGGTCCTTTCACTCCTTCGATTTCTCCCGCCACCACTTTTATTGTGGTACCATTTTCTCTCGTCACTACAGGGAACTGGTTATTTTTTACTTCCTGGTAGCGCGGATCCATCATCTTGTGAGTTTTCGGCAAATTTGCCCAAAGCTGGAATCCATACATTCCACCGTTCTTGTCGCCTTTCGGCATTTCCTGGTGAATGATTCCGCTCCCCGCGGTCATCCACTGGATATCGCCGGCGGAGATCACCCCGCTGTTTCCCATGCTGTCGCCGTGCTCGACATCACCCTTCAAAACATAAGTGATCGTCTCGATGCCGCGGTGCGGGTGCCATGGGAAGCCGCTGAGATATTGTTCCGGGTTGTTGGACCTGAAATCATCAAGAAGCAAAAACGGGTCGAACATTTTCACTTCATGGAATCCGAAAGCGCGTTTCAGGTGCACACCGGCGCCTTCAAGCGTAGCTTTGCTTTTAAATAATTTCTTTATTTTTCTGTATTCGGTCATGTGATTATCCTCTTCTGTACTCCGTTAGATGCAATCCGGAGAAATTGGATGCACAAGCTCAACAAGGCTCCAGGTGAGCAAAGTTCCAGAGCGATAAACTGCGGCTTCATCCGGCTTGTTGATTGCCCTTGAAATTTCCGGGCTAGGATATTTGTTGTATAAACAGACGAAAGGAAAAAGAAAATGGCATTATTTGTAGTCCAGCACAAACATTCGAGTGAAACCTGCCCCGCACAGAGCAAAGAAATGGGCGGTATGTTACTGTCGCATCTTTCTCCGAAGAACGCTGAAAGTTACGGATTGAAAATAAAAGGCGAAGGGGTTATCAACGGTAAGCACACGCTTTATTTGATCCTGGAAGCACCGAACGAACAACAGGTCAAGAAATTCATGGAGCCATTTGCCATGGCGGGAAGCGTCGAGATAATGCCGGCATCCCCTTGCGAAGTTGTCGTCGAGCGCGGAGCCTGTTGATAAAATGGTTCGTAGTATTGTAAACTATTAACCATCAGACCGCCGTGCTTCTCATGTATTCGGCAGGAGTTTTTCCGATAATCTTCTTGAAGTCTTTTATAAAATGAGGTTGATCGAAATAGCCGAGGTCAAACGCAAGACCTGGAAGATCGATTTCAATCCCTGCGGCTAATTGTACAGCGGCTTCATGAAGGCGGAATCTATTTATGACCCACTTAGGACTCACACCGACGTATTGACTGAAAATCCTCTGGAGGTTTCTTTTATTAATGTTGAATTGAGTCGACAGGTCGTCAACGTTTGTAATTTTCCTGTCGGAAATTATCCGGTCGACAATTCGATTGACGAGTTCAATATTGGTGTCACGGGCAGGTAATCTTGCTCCAAGAAAACTTTCGACAAGATTGATTCTCTTTTCTTGGTTATCGGTCGAGAGAATTTCTTTTTCAAAAGTTTTTGCTTCCGGACCGAAAATTTCTACAGGTTGGAGGACTCTATCCGTAAATAGAGAAACGGGTTTTTGCACAAAGGGATAAAATGCACCCGGCCTGAACTTTATTCCCAGTGCGCTTCCTTTGCCTTCTATGATCCGCGTGAATCTTCCGGTAACGACTCCCCAGACGCCAGACCTGCCCGCTTCAATCACTAAATGAACCGAAGGATATGAAAGGACTTCTGACTCGTATGAGTTCTCTCCACGAAGATCCCAGCTTACTACCCAGTAGTGTTCGATAAAAAAAGCAAGTTTGCTTGATGGTGCATGATGCGAAAGGAAGAATTTTTTGTAAAGCGCTGCAGGCTTCAATATTCCTTTTGTCGATCCCGGTTCTAACTTTGACATTGCGTGTTCCATGGCACGATACTAAGCCTGACGAGTCCGGGTTTTGAAACGAGTTTTTCTTTTTGTCGGCAAAGAGTAAGTGAATTGGTCCATCCTCAACCCTCTTTCTGAACCCTTTATTAATTCATTGAGTCGCCTCAACCTCGTTTCTTCCTTCTTCGCTCTCATTATCCAATGGATCACAGTCTTTCGGTACGACGGCGCCTGAGCCTGAAAGTAATCCCACGCTTTTTCATTCGCCTTAAGTTTCCTTTCGTAATCGCCGGCAAGTTCAGCATCTTTTTGTTCGTATGCATATATCCCGGATTTTTCCTTGAGGCGCGCATTGAAGACCCTAAGGCCCGATGGGGTCATCAATCCGAGTTCCGTCAGTTCTTTTGCGCGTTTAATGTTTATCAAACTCCAGATGCTCCCCGGCTTCCTCGGAGTGAACCGTTTCATCCACCGCTTTTCGTCGATCCTTATCACTACCGCATCGATCCAGCCGTAACAAAGGGCTTGATCCAGCGCTTCGGAATAAGTGATCCCTTTCTTCCGCGCACTTTTTTTGTAAAAGCCGATCCAAATTTCCTGAGCGCTGGCACGATTGCTTTCCAGCCATTTCCGAAATCTGTCAGGTGACTGGAAGAACTTGGCTTGGTTCATTTTTGTTGGTTGAAATAGTTTTGCGAAATAAAAGCAGTTGGTGATTCTATTTTGTTTAACATCGCCACGCAACGAAAAATTTCAAATCATCGCGGAGATTTTTAGATGAACGAAAAAGTCAAACTCGACGATATTTCAATCAGAACGGAGCTCAGACCTGGGGATATCGGATACATAATTTACATGCATGGCGATCTTTAAAAGCGCGAATTTGGGATGGATTGCGAGATGTACACTGCAAAGGGGATCTGCGAGTTTTACGAGAATTACGATCCTAAGAAGAGCAGAGCCTGGATCTGTGAGCACCGGGAGAAGATAATCGGCTCTCTTTTCCTGATGGACAGGAGTGATGCCGCACAGCTTCGTTATTTCCTTATCGACCCGGAATTCAGGGGCATCGGGCTGGGCTCGAAACTGATTAACCTCTACACAGCTTTTTTGAAAGAGCATGGCTGCAAGAAATCGTATCTGTGGACGACTCACGAACTTACCGGGGCGGCATTTCTCTACAAACGTGCAGGATTCAAGTTGACGGAAGAAAAGGAATCGACTGCTTTCGGAAAGCCATTGCGGGAACAGCGGTACGATCTAATCTTGCCGTGATGGTTGTCGCATTTTTACAATACAAGCTGCTATCGGGGTGATAAATTGTAAATAGAACTATGCAGCAACCAACATTGTTGCAATGGATACGATTTAAAAACCAGCATGGAGTAGAAGAATGGAGAAAGAGTTAGTTGTAAAGAATTCCATATTTATTAACGCGCCTGCGGCGATAGTATGGAACACCTTGACCGATTCCGCGATGACGAAGATGTACATGTTCGATTGTGAGGCGATCTCGGATTGGAAAGCGGGTAGTTCGCTTATCTGGAAAGGAGCTTCGGATGGTAAGGTGTATGTGAAAGGAGCAATTCTGAAAATCGAGCCGGAAAAATTTCTTCAGTATACCACATTCAATCCAAACGGAGAATATGAAGACGTACCATCAAATTACCTGGCTGTCATTTATGACCTCTCTCAGGAACGCGACGGTACGTTGCTCACGGTCTCGCAGGGAGACTTCGCCGGCGTAGAGAACGGACAGAAAAGGTACGAAGAAACCGTTGGGGGCTGGGGTATGGTGCTCACGAAGATAAAAGAGCTTGCTGAACAGGAATTGCCGCAGAAGTGAAAGGGTAGTAGTCATGATTATAAAAGAGAACCTGCTGAAGGTCATCAAAAAGGAATCCTCAACGACCCTGAAGGCGATGCGGGCGTTTCCGGAGGATTATTTGTTTTTCACTCCTCACGAGCGATCATCAAACGCCAGGAATGTTATGCGTACCTTCGTCTTTGAGATGTACCTGGTCAGGTCTTATGCGTTAGGAGAAAAGATGGACCGGTCGGTTTTCCAGACCTACGCACCGGAAAAATTGCAGACACTCATTGCAGATTTTGAAAAGGAGACTAATTACATCATATCAAGTCTTGAAAAAATGCCCCATGCAGATTTCTCCAAATCAGTTGAGTTTGCCGGAAAGAAAACCACCGCGGACGAATTTATATTGGGAATGATCTTCAATCAAATCCACCACAGAGGACAGCTCTCGGTATAAATTCGATTAACAGGAGGAAAAGTGCCGTCGATCTATGAACCCAGCGCTGACGATCCTTCAACAAACCTGTAGGCCGCCGGCATCCAAGTCGACCGGCAGCGGTACAGATTTATTGATAAAGAAACTTAAGCCGTTAATGCCTGTCTTCCCAGCGTCCGTCAAAGAAAACCCACTCGCCGTTTCTTTGCTCCCAACGTCCCGCAACCCAAACAGCATGTGGACGGGGTGGGCGCGCCCAATATCCGTGCACCCAAACATATCGATGAGGCCGCGGTCGCCAGTCGTAACGTCCCGCTATCCAAACCCAACCTCTGTGCGGCGGTCTTGCAGCAACCACTTCTCTCCTCGGCGGTGGAGGGCCAACTCTTACACCGAGACCGATGTACAATTGGCCGAACGATGGAGCTGCGGTCATCAGTATTCCCGCTAAGAATGCTAATTTTAAAATGGTCTTCATATATTCCTCTCTTTTTCACCAAGAATCATTTGTACTGAATTGACAATAAAACGTGAGAGAAGTTTAAGCATTAAATATTATTAACAATTTCATTCCTAAACATCGACTTAATACCGGATAGTTCCAAATGAGCGAATTGTCCCGCTTAGTGAAAACCCGCGCACCGATCGAATGAAAATAATATGAGCGAAACGTCTCTATTTGTTCTTATCTCTTTGTAAGGCGATAATTCCCCGTATTGTAATCTTCGACGATGGTGTATGACTCGTTTAGCTGAAGTGTCCACCCATCGCCGGCTATATTCGTGCCTTCGATTTTTGTTGGATTGCTCAAAGTAATCTTATCCCATTTCGGACTCAACAAAGCCCCGTTCTGTACATCGAGAATTCCCCAGTTGTCGGTCACTCGTATCGTCGGATAAACAGTCCCCTTGTCGTCGAGGGGGATCACGTCTCTCGGATCGAACGAGATATGCATTTTCTCCAGGCTGATTTCGAAATTGGGCTGGTTGATAAATTCCTTTCGGTATTTCTCGATTTGTTCCTGTCGTGTTATTTCCCGATTGGTTTCTTCCGCCCGGATTCTCTTTCCATCGTACTGATCCTCAATGGCGCGTTCGGCGGGTGCCAGATCTTGTGGAAGGGTCAACCCGAATTCTCGTATAAAAAAATCCGTCAGGTTTGTTTCAGGGGTCACCTTCTTGTTCCAGTATTCGTCGCTTTGTTGAAGGATATATCCGTAAATAGGTATCGTCTCATACGCGAACGATCTTACAAACGTGGGATATTTGACAAATGCGTCCAGGCTCCTTTCAAAGTGGTACAACGTCTCATTCCGCGTTCTATTAGAAACCATAACGCCGGTATATTCCGCAAGGCCTTCATTAAGTTCGAGGAGGTTTTCCGTAATTTTTGCCTGCGGAAAGAGCATGTAGCGATATTCTCTAAATAATATCGCATTTGCGAGATGTCTCTTCGCCTCGTAGCTTGATGTCGATTCCAAAGCCTTCCTCAAAGCTTCAAGTTCCAACCTTAAAAGAATTCTTCCGTTCTTTTCATCGAGTTGACTATTGTCCGGACTATATCCTCGAAAGCCGAGCGTCAGTTGCGCGACGTGGAAAAGTTCGTGCGCCATAAGGTTGACACGGTCATCTTTATATGGAGGAAGGGGAATCATCACCATGGCCCAGTCTCTGCCGTTCCAGTGAACAATAGTGTTCGAAGTATTTATGTCGAGCGGAAGGATCCCGTAATAGATGTCCCCCTTCCGCTTCAGGCTGCCGCCAGCGTCTGGATAATTCGAATATACTTCTCTGCTTGACGGATTGACCAGAAGCAACGGGCCGTACATATTCCTGTTCCAGAGATCCGTATGTTCTCCCTCGGCAGCCTTTATTTCATTAAAGTAACTTGCATACGCTTCCTCAGGAGTTGAGAAGGTCTGTGCGCTTACCGACCGGGCGTTCAATAAAACTAACGACATGAAAATAATTTTGCTGGTCATGGGGATCAACTTCGTGAATGAACGGAACTAATTAGATGGAAATTAATCTACCCGCTTAAATAGTCAAAGCCAATCCAAACGAAACGTGGTTAATAGCCGCTATGTTGAATTGATCCAAGAAGCCGCTCACCTGACTTCGCATTTTGCAAGAAATCGCCTATGAACCGTTGGGCCAGTTCTCATCCGTTTTTCTTTTCGAAGTCCAGGAGCCATTTCTTTCTCCAGAGACCGCCGCCATACCCGGTGAGACTACCATCTTTGCCAATAACTCGATGACATGGTATAACTATCGAGATTCTGTTGAATCCGTTTGCGCTTGCCACGGCCCGGATCGCTTTCAGATTGTTAATGGCGATTGCCTGCTCCTCGTATGATCTCGTGTGTCCATAAGGAATTGTAATGAGTTGGCGCCAAACAGACTTTTGAAATTCGCTGCCCGGCGTCACGAGCGGAATGTCAAACTCTTTTCGCTTGCCATCGAAGTATTCCTTCAACTCTTTCTCGAGTTTCAAGAGGTGCTCGTTTATTCCATAGACCAAGTGAGCCTTGAGCTTCCGACTCAATTCTTTAAACTCGGACTCAAGCATCCGTCTTTCAGTAAACTCAAGGAGGCAAATTCCTTCCTCCGTAGCGCCCGCCAACATCGGTCCGAGCGGAGTCAGAAATCGATGGAGGTTTATAACGTTGACATATTTTCCATTGGTTGGATTGGCACCTACTATTTTCCTGAATGCCTCGGTGAATCCACTTAGAGAATCATAGCAGTTCTCAAAGGCAGCTTCGGTCACGCTTTCACCATTCTTAATCTGATGAAGCGCGCCATTTATCCTGAGCATTCTCTGGTAACCCTGGAATGTCAGGCCGTGGTTTGCTTTGAACCACCGGCGAACCTTGCTAGGTTCGATTTTCATTTTGACGAGATCATAGTCGGTAATTTTCTGTGATGGCTCGGCGGTTACTTTGTCTATCAGTTTCTGTATGAAGTCCGGCGTCGTACCGAGCAGTTCAAGCGGCTTACAGACTTTACATGGACGATATCCGTTGAGGAGCGCATCTTTCGCCGTCGGGTAAAATTCGATGTGCTCCCGCTTTGGCCGCCGTGCTCTGCAAGTCGGTCTGCAGAAAATACCGGTCGTCCTTACTCCGACGAAGAAGATACCCTCATAAGAGACATCCTTTCTCATGAAGGCATCATACATTATGCCTTCATCCCAAAACGTTGTTTCACTATTTGTATTCATGCACTAAATCTAATCTCGATTTACATTTGTTCGCAACCGAAAAATTGACAAGTAAGCCATATTTATCTGAACGCAAACGACACGAATGAAGTTGATGTAGACATCTGCGATTCGCGTGGATGAATCCTCCAAGATTGTTTCTTCAACGACCTCAGGATATATTATATCGCAGTGCAATACAACATGGAACAACACAAGTTGATATATAACACCGTTCAGGGAGGATATCGGGTGGATGTTTCGCAAGTTAATCATAATTAGGAATCAGCATCTAAAGCGGTCGTTTGTCATATGGATGAATTACTAAAACAATTTTTTGAGCTGGTTAAACATAATCTGGGGTAAGGGACAATAACGGTCATCGTAGTAATTTGCGGAGTAGTCTACGGTTGGTACCAGCACCTTAGATTAAAACTCCTGCGGGAACAGATCGATCTAGACTACAAAAACCGTGAAGCGTTGCTCCAACTTAGCAAAACAGTAACGGATCATAGGGAGATACAGCCTCTGTCATATGCCAATCCTAACGTTCAACAAATCTTAATCGTTGATGATGAGAAACGGATTGTCGAGATAATAGAAGCGGTTTTATATGATAGTCTCTTGAATATTCGGATTGACAAGGCTTTTGATGGTGAAGAAGCACTTCAGAAGATCAAAAATAATCCACCGGACATTCTTATTACTGACATAGTTATGCCGAGGCTTACTGGTCTTCAATTGTTGTCAATATTACATGAGCAAAATAGGGATGTCCCTGCAATTATAATCTCCGCTTTTCTTACTAAAGACGTTCTCAAAACCATACACAATATGCGATTGGTAAGTCCTAAGGAATTACTTGTATTCAGCAAACCATGGGATTTTGACGAGCTTCTTCAAGCCATAAGAAAACTTATTAGCCGAAACGGTAAACTCAGTGCAAACTAGCCACTCCCTTGAGCTGACGGAATTAGCAAGTGTTATATTTATGAAACTTGAGAATAAAACTTAAGGGCCAACTTATGTCTATACGCATCGTCCGCCTCGGCAGCCCCCGATTAAAAGGTGAAGGTATTCGTATCGGGACGGTCCGCCGCCCGCCGCGCGGCGTGCCAAAGTCAGAGTTCGCATCGCAAAACTGGTACGACGTGTGGTTCCCCAACCTTGCGCCGAGTAACGAGACTGTGAAGTTCGCTCAAGCAGCCGAGACTCCAGCCCGGTGGGCGGCGTTCGTCAGGAAGTACCGGTAGGAAATGGCGACTCCAGAGAACAACCACACTCTCGAGCTGCTCGCCGCGCTGTCCCATCATACCAACTTTGCGGTCGGCTGCTACTGCGAGAACGAAGGGCACTGCCATCGCTCGGTGCTCCGCGAGCTGCTGGCTGAAAAAGGAGCGGCGCTGGCTTAGTCTCTGGCACTGCTCATTTATCTTAGACGCTTAGCTCTGAACTCGCTTTCTAACTTCCATGTCTTACCATCTGGCAGCATCGATTCGCCGGTCCACCTGAACGAATCCGAAGTAACATCGCTAAAATTCCAACGAATCGGTGTGCCATCATGGTTTGCTCCGATCTGTACGATCTCGTTGCCGCTTTTTCGTCCCACCAGTTCGTCTCGGGCGCCCGTGACCGGGTTGATCCAGGTTACCCGCCAAGCTCTGATGGAAGGATCCCATACGCGAAGTGTAGTGCCGTATCGATTCCCCGCCTTAGTCATCTCCGGTCTTCGATCGGAAAGCCGTGGCATAATCCACACATCCTGGATCGCCCTTCCCTCGAGCACCCAGCCGAAATGCACCTCGCCGTTGCTCTTTTTAACCGTCCCGTCGGGTTGATAATCGTGTACATCGAGCTCCCAGCTTCCTACCAGCCATCCGTACACATCTTCAGTTTCCGGAACTTCAGGCGAACGATCTAATGCCAACAATGTTCTACTAAGCCCTTCCACTGCGTTCTCTTTCGTTTTCTCTGCCATCGAGTCTCCTTTAAGATACCAGTTTCTTTATCATTGCGATTTGTCCGAGATGATATATGTCATGCTCCATGATGGAGTTTACCAAATCCTCCTTCTGGCGAATGTCGTATTTGTCCTGCCCTAAGAGTGAGGCTAGCGATTTGTGGTTCTTCTCGAAAGCGGACAATAAACTTCGCCACGCGCTTTTTTCGTTTTTGTCTATCCTCTTCCAGTCGAAGGAAAGACTTTGATCGATGGTTGCTTCTTTATCTCCCTGAAGTCGTTTCAAGTAGACATCATCCCATCCGATGATGTGTGCCAATAGTTCAGCGGCGTTGTGAGTGTTTTTGTCTGGCCGCTTTAATGCTGATTCGGAAGTGATTCCTTCCAAAATCTTCGTCGCTGGATCCCCGTAGGAAGCATCTCCGTCGTAGAAATTCTTTACCCGCGATAAAAGCTCTTTCTCTTTCATAATATTTTCTCCATGTTGATATGTTTATTACGAATCTTTACGGAGAAATTTAGCAGTTCTGAAGAAGTGGAACTTTAGAAATCTTGCTTTTTTGAATTTAATTTCCCCTGAATTTTGACGGGGACAGGCGATATTTTCTCTTGAATGCCGACGAAAAATGTTCGAGGCTTTCGAAGCCGGATGAAAAGCAAATTTCTGTTATCGGCAGGTCGGTTTGTTTTATGAGATTCTCCGCATTCTTCAGCCGCGTGTCGACGAGATATTGGTGAGGGGAATACGAGGTGAACGTCTTGAAAATTCTGCTGAAGTGAAATGGACTGACGTGAGAATTATCCGCGATCTCGCTTAGTGCCAAGTCTCGGGCGTAATTATTGTTAATGTATTCTTTCGCTCTTTCTACCGTTTCAAGATGATACTTTTTCAACGAGTCAGAAATATTTCTCACATCTTCGAGATTCATCAAATTGTTGAGGGTCAGATCCACAATCTCATAAACGATCGTGTCAATCAGCAGACTTGAATAGTGTTTGTTTTTCAGCAATTGCAAAATCCTGTGGTGAAGGAAATCTAATTGCGCGTCCGATTTTACGAGAAGTGAATGTACGTCGTGGTTTTTGAAGAATCGATTCCCCAAATGCCGATAACGCTCTTTTATTGATTCATAAAATTGAGGTAGAAATTCAAAACAGGTGCATTCATCGGGAATATGGTACACGTGACTGACGGTATGCTCGTGATCCGGTTTGTTCAGCAGGATCCGTCCGTTGTGAATGTCGAGTGAATTTCGGAACACGTTGTAGACGAAGTTTCCTCTTCGGGTGAAACTCAACGAAAAATGGGGTTGATATTCGATTCCCGAGTGCTCACCGGCAGTTGATTTGCATTTGAAATCGTTTATGCTGTACGCTTTTGAGCTATAAAGGATTTTCGTGTCGGCGTTCAAGAAGTCTCCGAAGCTATTTTTTAAAAGTGTCAACCAAAACTTGCAAGGTGGAGTTCCGACAGCATCATTCTCTTTAAGGGTTACAGAATGAGATATTGAAACCAGTCATTAAAATGCTTCACAGGTCCATTTTTGCCGTCATGGTTCCCGGTGGGTGCCGGAATCTCAATCCCTGGACCATAAATACCGCAATGACTAATGCGAAAATTATCAAGTTGCCGGCCGCGTCGGTCCACAAGAGTCCGTGCGTTCCAAGTTTAAGGTAGCCGAAGCCATCCAGCCAGGTCATGTAAGCCAGAGGAATACTCCCCGCAGCGGATAGAGCGCTGTAAAGTGTGCTTGCGTCACGTGTGTCTGGTCCTACGATCTCAATTATCAGCGCTGTAAACCTTCCCCAGCACAAGCCTTGAGTGACGAGGTAGAAGATCGTGCCTACGAGATAACCGGTAGCTCCGTCAACTGCCACGAGTACGATTGCCGCAAGTCCGTTGAGAAGACCGGCGCCTGCATAGACGGCTCGATTGTCCCATTCGGCTGGAATAAGTGCGCCGCATAGCGACCCTAATCCGAGGGCAATTCCGCCGCCCAGTCCGTTTATCCATATCACTCCATAAGCGCCGACTCCATAGTGGAATGCAATTGCCGGAAGAAGAAGCTGCGCGGCGCCGGTGCCCGCCGGAGCCATGAGCAGGAGCGTGCTCCATCTTCTCAACGGTGATTTAAAAACTCCACCAACTTCACGTCCGATCGCTGAAAGCCGGCCCTTGAACCAGTGTGAAGCTTCTGGTTCCTTCTCGGGTAAGGTAAATGCTACCAATGCCGGAAGTAATAGAACAATTGCCAGTATAAGCCCCATGAAAAATATCGGAAGACGGGTCACGAGCCACAGGACAAGCGCGCCCCCTAATGCTCCTCCTGCAAGATAGCCTGCCTGGTTCCATGATGCGGCTCTGGGTTGTTTGTCTGCGGACAAAGTTGTGACCATCAGTCCGCCGGAAGCAGCCAGCACAAGTGACACAGTCACGCCCGCAGCCAGCAGCAGCGCGGTCATCAGATACAGCTGTGATGTCCCGACAAACGGTTGAGCTATCCAGAGACAAAGTGCCGTCGCCGCTGCCGAAAGTACCAGCCAGGTTCTCCTGCGCAACCCGACATCGACGAGCGGTGCCCAGACGAACACAAGTATATTCGGGAGCTGTAGAAGCGAGCCGATTACTCCGATCTCATAAACGGAAACTCCGGCTTTGCTCAGAAGAAAAGGGAGCGGTGTCGAAGTGAAGCCGACATAAATCGCGACAGGGAGGATCAATACGCCGAATGCCCACGGTGTGGGCCAGGAACGAGATTTATTTGTCACGGGAAAGCCCGTAAAATCTTTGTTTTGGTGCTTCACAATTACATTAGTCCATGGCGTTTATGTTAACTAAGATTAAGAATACACAAGACTTTTTAACAACTGTTTTTAATTATAAAGTCCTCGATTTACTTATGGACTCACCAGTAATGATGAACTTGTGGGCGGATAAGTGAACCGTATATTTCGCCAATCTTTTTCATCGTTGCATCCGATAACGGCGGCAGATCGGCAGCTTTAACGTTCTCATCCACCTGCTCAGGACGTTTTGCTCCGGGGATGGCACAAGTGACGGCAGGAAACATCAAAATCCACCGAAGCGCCATCTGTGCCATTGTGGCTTCCGCCGGGACGAGTGAGCGAAGCTCATCTACGGCTTTCAACCCTAGTTCGTAATCTATGCCGGAGAATGTCTCTCCACGGTCAAATGCTTCGCCGTGACGGTTAAATTTTCGATGATCATCACTGGCGAAGGTACTTGAATTGTTGAATTTGCCAGTCAATAAACCGGACGAAAGCGGCACTCTCGCAAGAATGCCGACCAGTTTTCGTTCCGCTTCTTTGAAGAAAAGTTCGGACGGCCGCTGTCGGAAAATATTGAAGATGATTTGAACCGTCCGAACATTCGGATATTCAATTGCTTTCAGCGCCTCTTCGACTTTCTCCACGCTTACACCGTAGTAGCGAAGCTTGCCGGTCTTGACTAAATCGTCGAGCACGCCGAAAACCTCCGGCATGTAATAGACTTCACTCGGCGGACAATGAAGCTGCAGCAGATCGAGTGAATCCGTTTCAAGGTTTTTCAGGCTTCGCTCTACGAACGCAGTAAGATTCTGTTTGTTGTAGCCGCTCGCGGTATGCGGGTCGAGCCTGCGGCCCGCTTTTGTTGCCACATGAAATTCTTCACGCCGTTCCTTTCGAAGCTGTGCCATCAAACGTTCGCTTCTGCCGTCGCCGTAGACGTCCGCCGTGTCGAAAAAATTTACGCCGAGATCCAGGGCGTGGTGAAGTGCCGCCAACGAATCTTTATCTTCGACTTTTCCCCAGGTGCCGCCGATTGCCCAGGCGCCAAAGCTGATCGCAGAAACTTTCCATCCTGTTCTCCCTAATTCACGATACTCCATTGTGATCCTTAATTAATTCATGTATTGTCGTTGTTGCCGATATAGGAACTTTAAGGCTTTATAAAAAGTAAGATGCCGACCTTAGATTATCAAACTTAAACACACTCAATTGTTTCTTTCATGGAATTGGAACAATTTTATTACACATGCCGCATTTGAATTTCATTTAACCGGGACAAACCGAAAATAAAGATGTCGGAACAAAAATACTCATTACCGGAATTTAATTTCCACAGTACACATCCGTTGAAAAATTTGCTCCATATTTATAAGGGACAATATCTCAAACTTGTCATCTCGACGGTCCTTTTTGCGATAAAACATTCGCCTGTCTGGATTCTCCCGATAATTATTGCTCAGATGATCAACATTATTACTGATACCGCAAAGTATTCTATTCATGATCTGTGGACTATCGGCATTATTTTTTTTGTAATTATCATTCAGAATATCCCGACCCACACGCTTTATGTAAGGGTCTTCAGCAGCGCGCTCAACACCATGCAGATGAACTTGAGATCGGCAATTGTCAGACGCCTGCAGGAGCTGTCCATTTCATTCCACGACAATTTCCAGTCCGGAAAACTTCAAACGAAAGTCCTCCGCGATGTCGAGACACTTGAAATTCTTTCAAGAAACCTGATGAATACGGTTATGCCGGCGATCCTGACAATTATCGTCGCTTTTTCCGTAACCATATTCAGGCAACCCATCGTCGCATTATTCTATCTGGTTTCGATTCCCGTTTCCTCCAGTCTCGTGTTTGTTTTTTCAAAGAGGATGACGGCCCGCAACAAAGAATACCGCAGCGAGATTGAATCGCTTTCGGCAAACGTTGTCGAGATGATACAGATGATTCCGATCACGCGCGCGCATGCCGTTGAGGACACCGAAGTTACCAAGATGCATTCGCGGCTTGAAAAATTAAAATCGAGAGGGATTCGTCTCGAAGTACTCGGAGCCTGGTTCGGTGCAAGCTCATGGACATCTTTCCAGGTGGTCATGCTCATCTGTCTCATGTTCACTTCGATCCTTGCATACAAAAAAATGATCAGTGTCGGTGACGTGGTATTGTTCCAGAGTTTCTTTGCGATGATCGTCGGCGCCGTGAACTTGATTCTAAACGCATATCCCGATCTTTCGCGTGGATTTGAATCGATCCGGTCGATCGGTGAAATTCTTGAGTCTCCGGACATAGAACACAATGAGGGAAAGCGGAAGGTGGCCTCGGTCGAGGGACGGTTTGTTTTCGACCATATGAGTTATACCTATCCGAAAGATCCATCGTCGCATGATGATAAAGCCCCGCGGCCGGCGCTAAATGACGTCAATCTCGAAGTGAGTTCCGGAGAATCGGTTGCTTTTGTCGGTGAATCTGGATCGGGGAAATCGACCTTGATGAATCTGGTAATCGGCTTTCGGCGGCCGACGGGGGGAAGGATACTCCTTGATGGCACCGACATGCAGGAACTGGATTTGCGGACATACCGCAGATTCCTGGCGGTCGTACCACAGACAACGCTCCTCTTCAGCGGCACGGTTCGCGAAAATATTTTTTACGGTCTGGATAAAATAGATGATCGCAAACTCTGGGAGATTTTGGAAATGGCGAACGCCGCGGAATTTGTTTCAAAGCTACCCGACGGCCTCAACACAGCGCTCGGCGAACACGGAGCAAGGCTGTCCGGAGGCCAGCGTCAGCGCATTGCTATTGCGAGAGCTATCATAAGAAATCCCAAAGTAATTGTACTGGATGAAGCGACCTCTGCCCTCGATGTGGCCTCCGAATCTTTGATTCAGGAAGCGTTGCGGCGGCTCGTAAAAGGGAGGACGACATTCATCGTAGCACACCGACTGTCAACCATAAGGAACGCGGATAGGATTATTGTATTGAAAAACGGAGTCGTTATGGAATCCGGAACACATGAGGAGCTGATGAATTCTAAAGGAGAATTTTACAGGTTCAAACTCCTTCAGCAGTAGCCCCATCCTAAAACGATTAATTATTGAAACTCAACCTGATATTTATGATCTCCGGATCTGCGGCGATCCGGATGGGCGGTCCCCAGGTTCCAACTCCTGAAGAGACATAAAAGTGCGTCGAGCCCTTTACCAGATAGCCGTAGGCCAACTCGTAAACCATATCGGTAATATAATTGAAAGGCCACATCTGTCCATGATGGGTGTGGCCCGAAAGCTGGAGATCGATCCCGTTAGCCTCGGCTTCCTCAAGGTGAAACGGTTGATGGTCCATAAGAATGACCGGATATTTTATATCCACGTTTTCCATAAGATCTTTTAATGAACGGCGTTTCGTTGCCGATCTATCCTCTCGGCCTACGATATAAAAACTTTTGTCGATAAAGACAGCCGAGTCACGCAGGATTTTAATCCCATGTTCCGATATGTATTCGCACGCTCTTTCCACTCCGCCAATGTATTCATGATTCCCTGTTACCGCATAAATTCCGAGGGGCGCTTTGATTTTGCGGAGTGACTCACCGAGGTTCTGATCGACGACGGGATTCAGGTCGCCGTCAACGATGTCGCCCGGCAGAAGTACAAGGTCGGGTGAAAGTGAATTGATCTTCTCGACGATGCGATCGATCCGGTTCCGGCCGATTATGGAGCTGAGGTGAATATCGGAAGCCATGGCAATGTTCAAAGTCTTACGTTCTCCTGCGGCTTTCTCTATCGATATGTCGAAAGTTCGGATGCGGATATAATGAGCGTTGACGAAGCCGAATAAAACCAGGATCGCAGTGACCGATACCACACCGATTGCAACAACTCGAGCTGCGTTACCGGGATCGGAGTTAATGAATGACGGGAAGAAGGGAAATAGATGGTTGGCGAGCCTGAACAGGTCGATTGCGGCGATCATCAGGAGCAAATAAACAAATGCGGCGAGCCAGAACGAACCCACCCAGCTCAATGGCCTGCCTATCGTTACGATATCGGCGCGCTCCAGGAAAACGGATGCAATAAATGAAACGGCCAGAAAAACAAATGCCGCCGCATAAAGGGCATGGAGAATTCCTGTTGGTCGAAGTGCCTGCAAGCCCCTCGCGTAGATGTAATAATTCAAGAGGCCATAAACTGAAAGTATTGCAGAAATTATTAGGATGAAAACGATATTACGCATTTTCCAGCTATTGATTTGTTATGGCTTGTTAATATTGAATACCGGCGTACGAATTCTATTTTAATCTTTCGAGGATTCCGACCGTTGCCGTGCAGCCGAATCGCGTGCAGCCGAGCTCTTTTATTTCAATTGCTCGCTCGAGAGTCCTGATTCCGCCTGCCGCTTTTATTTGTATTTTCGGATCGGAGTATTTCCTCATAATCTTTATGTCCTTGTCTTCTGCGCCTCCGCTTCCATAACCGGTGGATGTCTTCACAAAATCCACTCCGACTTTGTTGCAAATCTTACAGGCTGCGATGATCTCTTCTTCGCTCAGGTAACAATTTTCGAATATCACTTTTACCAGAGCGTTCTTTTGGTGCGCAAGGTCCGCAACAGCCGTAATGTCTTTTTCTACGTATTCAAAGTTTTTTGATTTCAGCTTGCCTATATTCAATACCATATCGAGCTCGACCGCACCGTTGTTGATTGCTTCTTCCGCCTCCGCAACTTTTGTGAGTGTTGTTGTCGTGCCGTGAGGGAATCCAATGACGGTCGTTACCAGAACATTACTTCCGGCCAAAATGTTCGCTGCTAATTTCACGTCCGACGGCCTCACGCAGACAGAAGCTACCTTGTACTGTTTTGCGATTCCGCATCCTTCCGTTATTTCCGAATCTGTTAAAGTCGGCTTCAATAACGAATGATCGATCATTCCCGCAATTTCCTGGTATGTAACCATCGATTTGTATTCCTGTACTTGTTGTTTTATGCCGCGGCGCTCTTCACCGGCTCTGAATCAAGAATGTTTTTGTCATCCGCCGACGATATGTTTTTCAATTTTGTCCAATAACGTTTCCATGCAACTTTTTATCTCTGGAAGATAACCGTTACCCGAAAAAATTTCATCCTGAGTCTGAACATATTTTCCGGGGGTCATGTCATCTTTGCAGTTGTCGATAAGCCTGCTTATGCTTGCCTCCGAGGATTCAAGATGAAATTGCAGACTGAGAACGTTCGTGCCGTACTCGAAAGCTTGGTTTGTACACCCTTCGCTTTGCGCCGTTTTCGTCGCGCCTTCAGGTACCTCAAACCTATCTCCGTGCCAATGAAAAGCCATGAACTCTGTCGGAAGCGACTCGAAAAACATTCCTCCTGTTCTTCTTACCGGAAACCATCCGATTTCTTTATGATCGTTTTTTCCGACCTTCCCTCCGAGTACATCGGCGATTAGCTGTCCCCGAGACAGATGCCCAGGACAAATTTTCCCGACGCGACTGTTTCATGGATGAATTTCTTCTCGCGCGCAAGCCACGGATATTTATCCTCTTCATAAATATTCATCGGCCCACCCATGACGATGAGCCAGTCGAATGAATTTATTGAAGGTAGCTGTTCATCGAGGTATAACTTTGTAGACGATACAGAGTGACCTTTATTGTTTGCCCACATCCAGATGTTCGCAAGGTCTTCGAATGGAACATGCTGGAGGTAATGGATTCTCATCTAGCCTCGGCTTTATTTAGAAGATAGATTCATGTACGGTAGAGTTCAACCGATTCTCAAACATGCGCTGGCACGGCTCAATAAAAACATGATATCATTCACTTTTTGTTGGAACTGAAATATCGTCTGCGCGTGTTAACTGAATTGCATGGCTCAGGCAAGCCGGAGGATGGAGCGTTATCCCGCAATCCATGGCTTCCCGGAAAATGTGAGATGCTGGCAAATTCCGGTTTTTCGGAAATAATCTCTTTTTGATCTTGAGCCCTAAAGACAGCTTCGTCTTGGGCCGCCGAATCTTATACAAAAAGTTTGTTTCCATTAAAAAATTAATGTTAATCAAATAGAGGAGGTAACAGTGATAGTCGTTCGCAATGTGTTCCAGCTTGAATTCGGAAAGGCCAAAGATGCAAAAGTTCTGATAAACGAATTCAGGAACCTGATGAAGAAATACGGAGAGACCCCGCCGAGGTTCATGACGGACCTTACCGGGACATTCTACACGATCGTCATGGAGAATTCATACGGAAGCCTTTCGGAATACGAAAAAGAATCTGGAGAGACGATGGGAAAAGAAGAATTCGACCAGTGGTACAGGAAGTTTGTTCCCATCGTGCAGTCAGGACACCGCGAGATTTTCACCGTCGTGGATTGAAGCCCAGCCGGAAGGAGTCCTGCAAGAAGGATGCACCAGGACGATTGGAAATTCATTTCGACAAAGTTTACGCCGGTGAATTAACGGAACGATGTGGAGGAGGATGCCGCCGTATTTAATGGCGGCAGCATCGACTTCAACTTCGCTTCACGTGACGAGATTGGCTTCACCCGGGCGGGGGCTCGGCTGGCATTGCAAATTCGAATGCTTAAAGGATAGATCTTTTCGTACGCGTATTACTTCATGAAAAAACCTTGAGCTCCATCCCGAGAAACGCAAAATTATGCCACGAACCAACCGGAATATTGATTTTAATCTCTCCAGACCATAGTTTTATTTTTGAACAGAGAATGCCCTTTTGATAATTAAACGTTTTCTAAAGAGAGAAATCTAATGGTATTGAAAGATATATTTCAAAAACCTTAGCTTGGAACACTTAATGTGCAATACCATCACATTTTGAGAGTTAAGTTGTAAAAGCAGAACCTGCAACACCATCCAAAAAATCTTATCTCATAACAAAAAGAGGTTTACAGCAGTGGACATCACCGCATTAAACGAGAAAATCAAACAGGAAAGCGCGTTCGTTGATTTGCTTATGAATGAAATCGGCAAAGTCATCATCGGGCAAAAAGCGATGGCCGAAAGACTGATTGTCGGCCTGCTGAGTAATGGCCACGTATTGCTGGAAGGCGTTCCGGGACTGGCAAAAACGCTTGCGATAAAAACTCTTTCGTCGGCAATGAAAGCAAAATTTCAACGAATACAGTTCACCCCGGATTTGCTTCCTGCCGATCTGATTGGGACTCAGATCTACAACCAGAAAGACGGAAATTTTTTGATCCACAAAGGACCAATTTTCTCTAACTTTATCCTAGCAGACGAAATAAACCGCGCCCCCGCGAAAGTCCAGAGCGCACTCCTGGAGGCTATGCAGGAAAGACAGGTTACCATAGGTGAGCAGACTTTCAAGCTCGAAGAACCTTTTCTTGTGCTTGCAACGCAGAATCCAATCGAGCAGGAAGGAACGTACCCGCTACCCGAAGCTCAGGTGGATAGGTTCATGCTGAAAGTAAAAATAACCTACCCTTCGAGAGAGGAAGAGCTGAAGATCATGCGGCAAAATGTCAACATGATTGATGGCATGGTACAGCAGGTAATCACAGTAAAAGACATTCTTAAGGCAAGAGGCCTCGTTCACGAAATTTACATCGACGAGAAAGTCGAGAAATATATTCTTGATATCGTCTACGCGACACGTTTCCCTAAAGATTTTTATCTGGATAAGCTGGCAGACCTTGTCAGTTACGGCGCTTCTCCGAGGGCCTCAATCAATTTAGCTCTCGGTGCCAAAGCGATGGCATTTATCCGGAGAAGGGGATACGTCATACCGGAAGATGTGAGAGCGATATGCGCAGACGTTCTCCGTCATCGAATTGCTTTGACTTATGAGGCCGAAGCCGAGGAAATAACAGCCGAGGACGTTATCAGAGAAATATTGAATAAAGTGGAAGTTCCATAAACAAAATTCAAAATTTTAAATTCTCAATTTTGAATTAAGAATTTATAACGGAAGATTAATTCCATTGCTAACTAAAGAAATTGTAAAGCAGGTCAGGCAGATTGAAATCCGGACAAAGGGTCTGGTTAATCAGGTTTTCTCCGGCGAATACCATTCGGTCTTCAAAGGAAGGGGGATGGAATTCTCCGAGGTAAGGGAATACCAGTTCGGGGACGATATCAGGAATATTGACTGGAATGTCACCGCAAGGTTTGGCCATCCATTCATAAAGATATTCGAAGAAGAACGCGAGCTTACGGTAGTCTTGATGGTTGACCTCAGCGGCTCGTTGATCTTCGGCTCTGTCGACAAAACCAAGCAGCAAATTGCGGCTGAGATAAGTGCGATTCTCGCTTTTTCAGCCCTGAAGAACAACGACAAAGTGGGGCTGATCTTATTCACCGACAAGATCGAAAAGTTTGTCCCTCCGAGAAAAGGAAGAAAGCATGTCCTGAGAATCATTCGCGATGTCCTCTCTTTCGAACCCGAAGGAAAATCTACAGACCTCAAGGTCGCTCTTGAATACATGAACAAGGCAATCAAGAGGCGAAGCATAGTATTTCTTCTTTCGGATTTTATGGACTCCGGCTATGAAAAAATTCTGCGCATTGTCGGCAAGCGCCATGACCTGATCGGAATGATTCTTAACGACAAGAGGGAGGATGAAATCCCCGACATGGGTTTGGTGAAGTTCACTGACGCCGAAACGGGAAATGAAAGATGGATCGACACCGGTGACAAAAAGACCAGATTTCTATTCAAGAAGATGAGAGGAAGAGATAAAGAAAACCGGCAGTTATTATTTCTTTCCAGCCGCCTGGACAGCGTCGAGATTGAAACGGGTCAAAATTATATAAAACCTCTCGTCCAGTTTTTTAAATTAAGAGAGAGAAGATGGTGAGAAGCAGAAGCCGCAAGCCGGGATATGTAAGCAAACTTTTGCTGGTGGCCGTTTTTCAATTGGCAGTCTCTTCATCTGTTTTTTCTCAGGACATATCCGCAAAAGCTTCAACCGATAAATCCGAATATCTCGTCGGCGATTATATAAACTATACAATTAGCGTCAATTGCGGCAAGGATTTGAAAATTTATCCGCCTGCTCTTAATACCGACAGTCTTAAGAATATTTCGCTGATACAAAAGGAAAATCCCGTCGAAGAAGAAGGAAACGGAACCGTAAACGTCATATATAAATATGTTCTCTCCGGTTATGATTCGACCGGCGTGATTATCCCACCGGTTGCGGTGCCATACCAGTCCTCCGGCGATTCAACAATACACTTTGCCTACACGAATGGTGTGACCTTCACAATTCAGACTCTTAAAGTTAATCCTCAAGGGGAAATCAAGGACATTAAACCGCCGATAAAAATTCTTCTTGACTGGAAGCTGATCCTGTTCTGGACTCTCATTGCGTTGTTCTTTGCGGGAATCATTTTCTATTCTTACCTGCTTCATAGAAGAAAGAGAGCAAAATCTCTCTCCGGGATGGAGGTTGTTAACCTTCCGCCTCATGTCATCGCCCTGAACGGTTTGAATGAGTTGGGGGAAAAGAAGCTCTGGCAAAAAGGGATGATCAAGGAGTATCATTCAACGATTACGGAAATCATCAGAAGATATTTTGAAAACAGGTTCGAAATGCCGGCCATGGAGCTTCCGACTTCCGAAGTGATTGCTCTTTTGAGCAGGAAGCAGGAAAGCGAAGCCATCATAAATACAACACATGATTTTCTATCGAATGCCGACCTGGTAAAGTTTGCCAGGTTCACGCCGCTTAGTTCCGTGAACGAAGAGATGATGAAACAGGCTTATGAAATTGTGAACAAAACAATTCCTGCAGCAGAAACGGAAATGAACGCTTCGACGGGGGCAATACCGGACACCGAAAGGATCCATTCGGACAATGCCAAATGATCTGACATTTGCTTATCCGTGGTTGCTTTTGCTTCTCGCGATTATTCCCGCTATGCTCTTCTGGTATTGGAAGGTCGGAAAAGCAAAGCAGCCGTCGATAACGTATTCTTCATTGAAGATATTCGGGGGGATTCCACTTTCGCTGAAGGAAAAACTCCGGCATGTTCCGATCGCCTTGCGGTCGATCTCGGTCGGGCTCCTCGTTATCGCGCTTGCAAGGCCTCAGAGTTTTTCTTCGGGTCAGAATGTAACGACCGAGGGAATAGATATCGTGATTGCACTCGACATTTCAGGGAGCATGATCTCGGAGGATTTCAAGCCTAACCGGGTCGAAGCGGCTAAAAACGTGGCGGAGAAATTTATCGACGGCCGGCCGAACGACAGGATCGGGCTGGTTGTCTTTTCTAGAGATGCGTTTACGCAATGCCCGATAACAATTGACCACCGTGTCTTGGAAAACTTACTCCAAAAAGTCGAGCCCGGAATGATCCCTGATGGAACAGCGATCGGGAACGGGATTGCAGATGCCGTGGGTAGGCTGAAGGATGGCCAGGCAAAGAGTAAGGTGATCATCCTCCTAACCGATGGCGCGAACAACGCGGGTGAAATCGATCCCCTTACCGCCGCCGAGATTGCCAAGACTTACGGAATAAGAGTCTATACGATTTGTATAGGTACCGGTGCCGAGGCCCCGTATCCTATACAGACAGCTTACGGAATTCGTTACCAGATGATCCCCTTTCCGGTCGATGAGAATTTGTTAAAAAATATTGCCGACATCACGGGAGGACAGTCTTTTGTAGCGTCTAACAACACAGGTCTGGAAGAAATTTATAAGAAGATTGACCAGCTTGAGAAATCGAGGATCGATGTCACTTCGTATCGTAATGCGGCAGAACTTTTTTCGGGTTGGCTTGATGCAGGCCTGATTTTACTGTTACTTGAGCTTGGTCTATCGAAAACTATTTTGAAAACAATTCCATAATTTATCAAAGTCAAGATTCAAAAGATTAACGTAATGTATGTGACTATTTCCTGTTTGACCTTTGACTTTTTATTTTTGACTTAAGTTTATGTTTCGATTCGCAAATCCCGAATATTTGTACGGACTGTATTTTCTGCCGGTATTTATCTTAGCGTTCTGGTACCTGACGCGAAATAAATACAGGTTGTTGGATAGATTTGCAGATAGAAAATTGCAGCCCGTTCTCCTTCCGGCGTACAGCAAAGTGAAAGAAATAGCAAGGTTCGGAATAGTTATTCTATCGATTACGTTCCTGCTGTTTGCCGCAGCGGATCCTCAGATCGGGACTAAAATTGAAAACGTCAAGGAAAGCGGCATCGATATTTATATTCTACTCGACGTTTCCTTAAGCATGCAGGCTCAAGATATTAAGCCGAGCAGATTGGAAAAAGCGAAATTCGAGATTTCAAACCTTATCCAAAGACTTAGAGGCGATCGGATCGGGTTGATTGTTTTTGCCGGAGAGCCGTTCGTCCAGTTTCCACTTACCACTGATTACTCAGCCGCGAACTTGTTTCTTTCCGCTGCCGATGTGAACACCATACCTGACCAGGGTACTGCAATCGCCGCCGCAATAAATCTGGCAACCAAATCGTTCGAAAATTCGTCTAATACTGAAAAGGTGATTGTTATTTTCACCGACGGTGAAGACCACGAGGGAAATCTTCAGGACGCAATTGACGAAGCAAAAGCCAAAAACATATCAATATATACCATTGGACTTGGATCGCCCGACGGTGTCCCGATCCCCATCTATAACAGCCAGGGACAACAGACAGGCTTCAAAACCGACAGCGAAGGAAAAACCGTTTTGACAAAACTAGATGAGACCGCCCTGAAAGATATTGCGTCGGGCACAGGCGGACGGTACATGAGAGGCGCGAACGACAGGGACGAACTTGACATTATATATAACGACCTGTCGAAAATAAAAAAGAGTGAGTTCGGCGAAAAGAAAGTCACCGACTACGAGGATAGGTTTTATTATTTTTTGGCGCCTGGAATTATTTTATTATTGATTGAATTTTTTATGTCGGAAAGGAAATCCCGTTTGTTCGGTGTTTTGAGCAAAAGACTGGGACTCGAATAGCGAAAAAGATGAGAGCTTCATTAAAATATTTCATTCTAATCTTACTTATTCATGGAAATCTTTTTGCCCAGAGCACGCGTGCTTCGGTAAACAAGGGCGTCGATCTGTACAAGGATCGCAAGATCATCGATTCCGAAGTCGAGTTCAAGAAGGGGCTGGAAAAATCTCCGGATAACTTTCAGGCGAACTTCAATCTCGGGGACTCATATTATAAAGAGGGCAAATACGATGATGCGGTGAAATCGTATAACGCAGCGTTGCCAAAAGCCGGTAACGATGAGTTGAAGGCGAAAGTCTATCACAATATCGGCAATGCTCTTCTGAAAGATCAGAAGATTAAAGAGAGCATCGGCGCCTATACCGACGCCCTGAAACTGAACCCGAACGACGATTCGACAAAATATAATCTTTCTTATGCGCTCAACTTGTTGAAGAATCAAAATCAAAAGAATAAGGACAACAAGAAAAACGATAAGGACAAAAATAAACAGAACCAAAACAATCAGAATAAAGATCAGAACAACAAGAACCAGCAAAATAATCCGCAGGATAAGAACAATCAAAACAATCAGCAGAATCAACAGAGCCAGCAGCAACAGCCTAAGATTTCAAAAGATCAAGCAGAAGCTATTTTCAATGCACTGAATAACGACGAGAAGAACCTTCAGAAGCAGTTGAGAAAAATGAAAGGCACACCAACCAAAACGGAGAAAGACTGGTGAGTAAGAGGCAAGACGTAAGAAACCAGTTAACTTACGCATCGTCTGAATTCTTAATGAAGTTATGAACTCAATAACAAAAATATTTGCGGCTCTGTGCTTAATTGCGTCCGCTGTCTCCGCACAGACATTTACCGCCTCGGTTGACAATACGACCGTGGGTGTGAGCGACCAATTTCAAGTATCATTCACGTTTTCAGGTAAAGATGTAAACGGGATCAAGAGCTTCAATCCACCCGACTTCAAAGGATTCACGATTCTCTCCGGTCCGAACCAATCCACCAGCATGCAAATTATAAACGGTGCAGTATCCGCGTCGGCAACATATTCATATTACCTGCAGGCGAGGAGCACCGGGAAATTTACCATTGGTCCCGGAACGATAAGTTATGATGGAAAAACGTTTACCACTCAGCCAATGGAGATAAACGTTGTGAGAGGACAGTCTAATCAGTCCTCAACGTCTCAGGGAAACGGCGCGACAAAAGACATCGGGGATAATCTTTTTATTCTGGCATCTGTGGATAAACAGCGGGTTTACATGGGCGAACAGGTTACGGTGACTTATAAATTATACACCAGACTGAGCATCGCATCGCAATTGCAGGTGTCCAAGCTTCCTTCTTATGAAGGATTCTGGGTTGAAGAAATAAACGTTCCGAACACCATATCCTTCTCAACAGAAACGTATGACGGGAAACAATATAAAGTCGGACTCTTGAAGAAGGTTGCGTTGTTTCCAAGCCAGCTCGGCGAGCTATCCGTTACGCCTATGGCTTTAGAGATCCCCGTTCAGGTTCAAGCAAAACGAAGAGGGGGTGGGGATATCTTCGACCAATTTTTTAACGATCCCTTTTTCAATAATGTGCAGACCGTTAACTATACGGCAAAGTCGAACACGGTGAAGTTGCACGTGATCCCGCTTCCTTCGCAGAATGTTCCTAAGTCTTTCGACGGCGCCGTGGGAGATTATTCGCTTTCTTCGCAGACCAACACGACAACAGTAAAAACAAATGAACCGTTGACTTTAAAAATTAATTTGAGCGGAAAGGGAAACATTCAACTCCTGAACATGCCCGAGATCGAGCTTCCGACCGGGTTCGATAAATATGAGCCTAAGACTTCCGAGCAGATCGATAGGACCGGGGTGATTTCCGGAACGAAAAATTTTGAATACCTGATCATTCCGAGAGTTGCGGGGACAAAGAAAATTTCTCCGATCCAATTTTCCTATTTTAATCCACAAACAAGATCTTACGCGACTCTGTCCACGCCTCCCTATTCAATCGATGTTGAACAAGGTTCAAGTACGGGGAATACGGAAGTTGCCGGATATTCCAAGGAAGAGATCAAACTTTTGGGTCAGGACATCAGGTATATTAAGACTTCAACCGGCGATCTTAGGAAGGACAGCGGTCTTTCATTATTCGGATTCGGTTTTTGGACGGCAGCGGTTTTTCCCCTTTTTGTTCTTGGCGGACTCGTGACCTGGAAAAGAAAGCAGGACAGGCTATCAGGCAACATACAGCTTCTTCGCTACCGACGCGCCGAGAAAATTGCGCGCAAACGTTTCAAGACGGCGAGCGAACTGATGGAATCCAACAACCAGACCGGTTTTTATTCCGAGATTTCTCAGGCTCTTTTCGGTTATCTCGAGAACAAACTTCACATTTCGAAATCGGAAATTTCATTGGAAAAAGCAGTCACGGAGCTTCAGAAAAGAAATGTTGACAGCCGGCTGGTTGTCAATCTTAAAGGCTGTATAGAAAAATGTGAATTTGCCAGATTCGCTCCCGGCGATGACGGCAAAGCCGCAATGAAGGACATGTATAACGAATTGACAAACGTCATCATTGAAATAGAAAAATCAATGTCGGTAAGAAAACGTGTTTAATAATATGAAGTACTTTTCATTAACCGCATTACTATTCCTCTTTGTTTCCCAATTCGCTTTTGCTTCCGGGGCGGATGATTTGATGAAGCAAGGGAACCAATTCTATCAGGACAAGGAATATGAAAAAGCAATCGAGACTTATCAGAACATCATCAGTTCAGGTTACGAGGGAACATCCCTGTATTACAACCTCGGTAATTCTTATTACCGGGGAGGGAAAATCGGCTTTGCTATTTTGTATTACGAAAAGGCGCTTGAACTTTCTCCGGGAGATGATGACGTTGCGCATAATCTCTCAATAGCAAATACAAAGACGGTTGATAAAATCGATACTTTGCCGAAATTCTTTTTGTTCCAATGGTGGGAAAGTATCCTTGCCATGTTCTCTTTAACGGGATGGACGTATGCGGTTTATATTTTTTATTTGCTGCTTCTAATTTCTATCGGACTTTATTTTTTCGCAAGAGGCTTAAACATACAGAAATATTCCGTGTTTTCCGGTTTGATATCGGCGGTGTTTCTAATAATTACTGCCGCAATCTGGATCGTCTCATTGAACAGAGAATTTACGGTTAAGAATGCCGTTGTGCTTGAACCGACGGCAGCGGTAAAGCTTGCGCCTGACTCTACGAGTAACGACGCGTTCGTGATCCACGAAGGATTGAAAGTAAGGGAGTTAGATCGGGTCGAAAGCTGGGTTAAGATCAGACTACAGGACGGCAAAGAGGGATGGATTCAGCAAAATGAAATCGGGGCGATTTGATATAGAATTTTTAGGTCGGTCATTCGGTTCAGCTCCATCTTTTTATTATTACCAGCGATAGGTCGTCGCTGCGAGGCGCTTCCCCGACGAAGTGGTCGACCGCCTCTAAAATTCTTTCGCCGACTCTGTCCGGGGAAATTCCCACCGACTTAGCCACGATCGATCTCAATCGTTCATCTCCGAAGAATTCATCCATTTCATTTCGTGCCTCCGTGACACCATCCGAATATATCACCAGGAGATCACTCGGATTCATTTCAAGTGCTTGCTCTTCGAACTTCGAAGTTTTGAGTAGTCCTAAAGCCGGCGCGCCGCGCGAAAGCTCACTGACGCCGTTGCTGCTCAGGATAAGCGGGGGTAAATGACCGGCATTCAACATGCGTACCTTGCCGGAATTCTGCGCGAGCTCGATATAAAACAGGGTCGCAAATTTATTCGGCAGACTATCCCTGCAAAATATCAGGTTGATTCTTTCTCCAAGTTCGGATAGAGATTTATAATCGGGTGCGATCGCGCGCAAAGTTGATTGAAGTTTCGACATGAGGAGAGCGGCTCCGAGGCCCTTACCGGCAACGTCGCCAAGCGCAAGTCCAAGCCGTTCTTCGTCGAGATTTATGTAATCCACCAGATCGCCGCCGACATCGTTAGCAGGTCGTGTGAAAAGCCAGATTGACCAGCCGGCAAGAATAGGGTTTTCTTCAGGAAGAAGCGCTTTCTGCACCGCCCGCCCAATTCGCAATTCGTCGTGGGCGAGGAGTTTGTCTTTCAGCTCAAGCATTAGAACCAGGAGAAGGAGGAGATAGCTGAAGATATTGTTATGGATCGAGATGTGGAAATTACTGTCGGAGATGTTCGCATCACCAAACATAAAGAAGGCGATACTAACCAGGAGAAGGAATCTCCGTGCCGGAGTCAGCTTGAGTATCAAATTTTTCAGCAGATGCCATGACGAATGGATAAACCGGCTGAATCTCTTCTCCGACTTGAGTCTCTCCTGGGTCTCACCATCTATATAAAAACCATAAAGCTCTTTAAAATCGCGCCTCAGAGATTCAAGTATATCCCCCTTCCTAAAATCATTGACTATCGTTCTTCTTAGAACGTGATCCTTTCCCGCCTGTTTCCTCTTGTCTGTCATTTTATCAGCCTCCAAGTCAGCCATTGTTCACACAAAATAACGATTTATGAGCTCACTTGTTTCAGTCCTCCATTTATTCTGCGGCTATTCCTTTCCCTTTTTACTTCCGAACCACTCTCCGGCTTCTATTCCGGCCCCAAGCCCGAATCCTATTAGAAACCCCTGGGAAAGGTTAAAGTAGATCATCTGCAGAAGATTAAGCCCGAATTCGTTTGAAGTGACAAGAAAAACAAGGTAAAGAATAATTGTTATCACAACGTAACTCAGAGCGGCAATAGAACTGAGCATAAGAACTCTGCCGATAATTACTCCATGAAGCTTGTCGAAATAGTAATATGCAAAAAAGAAAATTGCGATAGTAAACCCGAAATAATAAAGGACATCCGGCAATATAAACTTCCATGTGGTGGAACGCTCAAGAGCCATATCCAGCACGAAGAGGAGGAGCATTGCGGCAGTTGCCTGGAATCTCGACAAAAATCTGAAAGTCGAAAAGATAATTCCTCCCACGATGCCGAATGCAACGAACTGGAACGCGTTGTTATTCATCTGGAAAATAGCGGATTGGAAAATTATAAATCCAATTATTATAGTTCCAGCTGCTGCGAAGAGCGATGTCGCGGCAAATCGGATTATTTTGCGGTCGTCAGCCATTCATCCTCCTTCAAAAAACATTTAAAGTGCAAATAAAAGTCCGATCGCTGCTATGAATCCCATTCCGCCTCCGAAATAGAACGCCGCGGACGGACCCCAATGCTGCCACAATTCGCCAGCCACGAATGACGCGGGAAAAAGCCCGATGCCGAGGATTGTCGCGTGGAGTCCAATAGCTGTTGCGCGGACTTCGGCCGGAGCTAAATCTGCTATTAACGCCTTTTCAATCCCGTCGGTAAACCCGCTGTAGAGACCGTAAAGACCGAAAAGTCCCCAGAGAATCCACGCTTGAGAAGGCGCAGAGACTACAGCGAAACCCAAGTAGACGAGTCCGTAAAATGCGTACCCGGCAACGAGAATTTGTTTCCTGCCTATCCGGTCGGAAAACTTTCCTGCGGGATATGAAACAGCGCCGTAAACAATATTGTAAACCAGGTATAGCAAAATTGCCGTGGCTGGGGGGAAGTTAAGATTCTGCGCGCGAAGAAGGAGAAAGGTGTTGGATGAATTTCCAAGCGTGAATACAAACGCAACAATAAGAAAGCGTTGGAGTTTTTGCGGGAGAATTTTCCATCGAAGCGACGGCGGCTTTGTATTACTCGAAAGCCGCTTCGGTTTTTCTCTCGCAAAAAAAATAAGCAGGACACCAATCAACGCTGGTAAGAGCGACCATAGAAACACCCTTGTATATCTCCCGCCATATTGCGTCAGAAAAAAATATGCAAGGACGACTCCGATCGCGGCACCCGTTGTATCGAAAGCGCGATGGAGACCGAACGCCATACCTCTTTTATTCTCATCGATGCTTTCAGCGATGAGGGCATCACGCGGTGCGGTCCGAATTCCCTTTCCAAGGCGATCAACAACTCGACCTGCGAAGACAACTCCCCAGCTATTTGCCATGAACAAAAAGAATTTTCCCAGAGTTGAAGAGAAATATCCTGTGGCTGCCAGAATTTTTCTGTTTCGAAATTTATCGGAGATGTAACCGGACACGACTTTGAGGAGGCTGGCGATGCTTTCCGCGACTCCCTCGATAATACCGAGGACAGCGGGACTGGCGCCGAGAGTCGTGGTAAGGAAAAACGGTATGAGCGGATAAACCATTTCGCTCGAGATGTCCGTGAAGAAAGATGTGAGACCGAAAATGATGACGTTAAACATGAAGGTTAAATCCCGATGTTAAAATATCATAATGAACAAATTACCGACAGATAAGAGGGGTTTTCCCGGTTAACTTTTAGGGACGATCTCATAAACAAGACAACAGAAAGAGTATCGGAATCGGTTTTATAGACTATACCCATTCTGCTTCGATAGTCCTCTCGTTTTTTACATTGCCGGTATTAATTGTTGTCTTCGGTTCGAGTAACATGACATGGACTTCTTCTTTTGCAGCTGGCATGTGTTCGCCCCTCGGTACGATAAAGAATTCTCCCTCATTGAGGATCACGTCGCGGTTTCTGAGTTTTATTACGAGCTTTCCTTTGACCACTAAAAACAGTTCATCCTCATTATCATGTAAATGCCAGACAAACTCACCTTTGAGTTTCACCAGTTTTATGTATGAATCATTCAACTCGCCTACTATTTTTGGAGTCCAATAGTTACTGAACAAAGCAAGTTTCTCCGAAATATTTACCTTTTGCATGACGGCCATTCCGTTGTTATTTCAAGTTTTACCCATGGAATATTCTCCGATAAGCTAAAAGAGGATCTTCAAAAAGACAAATTCATTGCATGGTTTGTTTATGGCCTTCATTTTTCATAATATATATCTCTAGAGCCTCGCTGGTTGCAGGAGAGAAGCACGTGGCTGATGTTATATCCCACATTTAAACAGAGATGAGAGATGCAAATAGAACAAGAATCCCCGGGTGGGTTACATAGGGAAAAGTACGAGGTTCTGCGAGACCTTGAGAGTACGGTGAACGACCTTATAGCAAGCCATAAGTCAAAAAGAGAGCTTTGGTTTCCCTCCCAATTTCTCCCGGCCGACCAGGGAACAAACAACGAGAAGCAACTCGCCGATCTCCGCAAACGGGCCGAAGGTATTAGCGACAACGCGAGAGTCGCGCTCACGCTGAATATTTTAACCGAGGAAGGACTTCCACATTTCCACAGGCTGATTGCACACAACCTGGGAGACGGCAATCACTGGAAAGAGTGGAATGGACTCTGGACCGCAGAGGAAGACAGGCACGGAAATATTCTCCGTGACTACATCAGAGACTCCAGGCTTCTGAATTTTTCCGCCCTAGAAAAACTTCAATTCGATTACATCAGGTCGGGATTTCATCCCTGCTGGAACGGTGATCCTTATAAAGTTTTCGTTTATACGAGCTGCCAGGAGAAGGCGACATTTGTTTCCCATCTTAATACCGGCAAACTTGTCGGCGATCAGGAACCGCTTCTATTCACAATAAGCCAGAAGATTGCGCAGGATGAATCAAGACACTATGCGTTTTATCTGAGCGTGTTCAAAGAAATCATAGCCCGGGATCCGAACAACGCCTTGAATTGCGCAGCGGATATAATGCCGAGCATCGACATGCCTGGGATTTCTATGGCAAACTTCAACGATTATGCAGACATTGTACGGAGATCCGGAATCTATGGACCCCGCGATTACCAGAAGATCGTGGAACAGTTAATTGCATCATGGAACGTAGGAGTCCTGACCCAGCTCAACGAGATCGGCCGGAAGGCGCAGGAAAAAATCATGTCCATTCCCACACGGCTTCAAAAAGTAGCCGAGTTCATAGAATCACGCGTGAACGCGAAGAGTTTCAGTTTCGATGTGTTGTTCGGGCGTGTCCTCGATATGGCTTAAATCTCGAGCGGGTTTTCATCTGCATCCTAAAAGCAACTTCAGTTTTCAACTCTGTAACTCTTGTTTTTTAAAAGCCTCAATCCGTCTTTCTATTTCCTCTGGAGATAAATCTTCTGTGTGGGTAGCTATTCCCCAGTGGTTACCGGCTTTGTCTTTTACTGCTGCGTTTCGGTCTCCATAAAACTTATCTACCGGTTCTTCAACGGATGTTGCACCCGCCTGGATGGCTTTCTTGTAAACAGCGTCGACGTCCTCAATATAGATATAGAGGTATCCTGGTGCGGAAGGGGCGCCTCCCATTGAGTCTGCGATGAATATTATAGAATCTCCGATTTTGACTTCAGAATGGCCGATCTTTCCATCGGGGCTTTCTATCCTCGAAAGCACGTTAGCTCCAAATACTTTTTCAACGAAAGAGATCACCTCCGACGCATTGTCCACTATCAGGCCTGGTGTAACTGTATGATACCCATCGGGCACTGGCTTAACTCCCATGACTAATCCTCCTCCTTTTCAGTTTCATGTTGATGAAATGGTTTATTCGAGTGTTATACTCCCCCTAACCGTGTATTGGTGCATTTTTGTTCCTCTTACTGCGGAGAATTTCCTGAATTAGAAAATTGGGCTCTATTTAATATTAGGGTCTTCGTAATCGTGGGTCATGTTGATTGAAGCAACATAGTTGCACACCACAATTACGCAGTTCTTTTATCTTTAAATAGTGTGTGCCCTTTCACCAACCACGAGATCCCAAAAGAGATGAGCGAAATCGATTCGAATATAAGTACCGGATATACTTTTGAGAGAAAGGTATTTGTCAAGAAGGCGATGTAAACGATCATGCATATCACCGACGACAGCATTACAATGCCGCAAACGATATATACGATATTGCGCATTTTCTTCTCTCTGCTCGGATGACCGCCATGTTTCGTGAAAAGAAATATTGAATTAAAAGACAGCAGCAGTAGGAACATGATCGAAAAGACCAGATGAAGATATTGAGAAATATCATCCGGTATAAGGAATATTCCGACCTTGACAACCTTTCCTGAAAACATCGAGGTAGGAAATGCGACAATTCCCAACGCAAACAGTCCGCTTAACTTGGTTACAATGTTATCGATCTTTTCATACCCCTTGTATGAAATAAGAAAGAGCGATACGCCGCACAAAAGCCCCACGAAGAAATCCCGTACGTTTGTATAATAATAACCGCTGATTGATCCCTGTAAAATAAATCTTCCCTGAATAGAACTTCCCAATATGACAATGAAAGGGAGCCCGATCCCAAGAATGCCGATCATACGCCGCATCGCTAAGTAAGAAATAATCAGACTTGTATCTCTGTTTGCCGTTTTCGCAGGAACCATTGTCGTTTAGTAAATTGATTTTTTAATTAAAACATCAAAAGTGCTCTTGATTGCTGAACTTTGCTCGTCGGGTATATGCAACAACTTAATTTATCCCGATATATTATTAATCGGAAATAGAGTCCCCTTTCTGAAGTGTTTTTCTGAGATCCGGAAGATAGCATAAAAAGTCGATGCCGGTCCTTTGAAATTTGTTCGGAGAATGAAACGCAACGGGAGTCTATTCTTAATGTCAACCGGAAGAGTCATCCTTTTTATGTGTCAATGCTTGCCGGAGGCATGGCAATGGAGCAATATTATGGAGCCCGGCGAGTGATTAAGGCCCCCTCCTAAATAATTGAGTGCCGGAGAATCTATTTTATCCTTGCAAATCTTTCGGGATTTGGAAAGGCATTTGGGTCATTCGCAAAACCTCTTACAATCTCCTGGATCTCCCTTGTTGGCCCGGTCATGATTATATCTCCGTTTACAAGTGCATATTGGACTTTTAAGTGATGGGTCTTAATCGTTTTCTTTAGCCAATCGCCTTCCAGCGATGCAAGCCGAAGGGTGTCGCCTTCAAGTTGCATCTTAAAAATGATGTGAGTCGGCAGCAAGTGAAAGTCGTCGGTTTCCCGGGTGGGATAAGTATCCAGAAACCAGGTTTTCCCTAATCGTCCGAGTTGACCTATAAAACTCATAGTGTCGCTGCCAACTTCCAGATGCCCCGTTATATCGTTAGGTTTCTGTTCGGTGAAGAAAATCTCGTAGTTATTATCATTTGCCTTCTTGAAGGTATAGGTGTCCTCACCGTCTCCCCACGCGCCGACGAGTGCAGGATTGTAGGTAATGTCTTTTCCTGAAAACAACGGCTGGAGAAATCGCGCGGGACATCCTAAAATCATCGCCGAAAGGGCAATCGCAAAAACGACTCGGATTTTACGCATATATACCTCCATTGCTACGATTATGGTTGAAGGTCAATCACATCAGCATTTAATTTGCAAAATCTTATCATAGAACACGACAGAATTCTCCCTTATAGTTTCAAACCCGGGTTATTCCGTCTTATCGTAAACCTCCAGTGCTAACGGCAGAGAACTCACGACACCCTTGAGCCCGCAAACGGTCAACGTCATCAATATTGTATCTTTTATTTCCTCGCGAGTTGCGCCTGATTTCTTTGCCATCGGAACATGAAAATAAACGGCAGTAGTGTCGCCCATTGCGGATTTCATACCGATATAAATCAACTGCTTTGTCTTTGAATCCAATCCCTTAGTCCCTCGCAGCGCGTCGATAAGCCCATCAAACGCTTCTGATACTTCCGGCGCTTCTCGTTGAAAGACGTCCATCGGATTTGATTTAGTTTCCACGAATAAGTCCCTCCTTAATTCGATAAAAGTTAATTGTTTTACCTCTGTTTGTCCAATGAAGTTTCGCTATGACTGTCAAGGGAGGAGAATTTCTCGCTTACATGAATTTCCGAAAGAATACCGCGAAATTATTTGCCCCCCGATACCTCCCGCAGCACAGAGGCAAACTCGCGTATACTCTTTTCGCAATCCCCGCTGAAACTTGAGCCGTGCATTATAGCAAGAGTCTTCGGCTTAAGGTCAGCGAGAGAATTTAGCTGACGTTCGGTGATTTGTGTATAGGGGATGTAATTCCTGAAGGGACCAGCTTCGATATCTATTAAGTTCTTCTTCGCATCGCTGACAATGTCTGATTCAGTGAGGGCTGAGGGGTTTCCAAATTGATGGAGCAGGTCGGAGCAAAACAGCGTCCCATTTGTTTCTTCAAACAGAAGGCCGGCATCCCATCCGTGAGGAAGATGCGGCGTGGATTGAAAACAGAATTTGTATTTGCCTGTGGTGAAAGTCTCATCGTGTGACATCCCCTTCACAGAACGCGATGCAAAGTCCCGCATGTTTACGTTTGCGCCGACAATGCTGCAGAATGGTTTCGCGGAAGGAGCGCTCTCCAGCCAATTATTCAGCGAGCCGCATTCGTCAGGCTCGAAATGGCTGAAGCCGATCCAGCGAATCCTGCCGGGATCGATTACTTTCGCAACTGCTTCGCGGACATCGGTGAAAAGATACTTTTGTCCCGTGTGCCAAAGAAGAGGCTCCTCATCTTTGACAAGGAACTGGTTCATCTGAATATTGCCGTCGGGCAGAAATGTTGAGATGCGATATATATCGGGAGCGATTTCTGCTATTGCAGTCATGTGTTCTCCATGTTGTTTTCAATACATCCAACATTTCTTCCAATGACTACATTCCCCAGAGATAGCAAGTCAAAACTGAAAAGTCAAAGATCAAAAATGGGACTCGAAACGAATTTATTGCTTTTTGGTTTTGACTTACCAAAAGTTTCACTTCTCCAGGACAAGTTTCCTGACTTCGCTGAAATTACCGGCAGTTATTCTGTAGAAATATACGCCGCTCGTCAAATTGGTTGCATTGAAAGTCGCCGAATGAGGCCCGGCGTTTTGATGCTCGTTCACGAGCGTGGCCACTTCTCTGCCGAGGACGTCATAGACTTTCAGCGTCACATGGCTGTTGGCCGGCAATTGATAATTGATGACGGTCGCCGGGTTGAACGGGTTAGGAAAATTCTGTGAAAGACGGAATCCTGCGGGCGAAGCTTCCACTACCTGTTTCACTCCTGTTACAAGGCTGACATAAGCCCGGATGAGGTAAATCCCTACCGTCGTAGTTGACGAAGTAAGATAATACCATCCCGCTGTAGAAACACCATCGGAGGGAACCAAATACGTGTAACTGTGGTACGCGCTTGTTCCAGGGTAATCGGTTGCCATCACACCCGGGATTTTCGAATTACTTCCAATCACAAACGCGACCGCAAATGGCTGTTCGGTAGAGATGTTCTTCGATGTCAGGTCGATACTTGCCCAGTTTTGATAAGGAACAGGATACTGGGATGGTGACGTCGTCGAAATGGTTGCCGTAATAGGTGCCAATAGCTTTCCGAGTGGTGTCGGATCCTGCACCCCGGTAAACTGGTACACGCCTCCATTGATAGTGCCGGCATTCCTTAATGCAACACGCACCGAATCAAGGGTGCCCTGAGGAAATGCATCGAATGCCACACAAATCGTATCCGATGTGGCCAGCTGAAAGTAGCCCGTCGGTTCGGTGTCATCCCATTTAAGTTCCGTTACGCTCGTCGGAGCAACTCCGTTTGCCTGGTAGCTGTAAATAGCAGGGTTGTTCGCATCTTCGTTCATAATAATGAAAGCTACTGTATTATAAGTTGTACCATAACCAGGTTCAGAAAACTGCGTGCCGAAGGGGACGCCGACAACATTTGTCGCGCTATTTCCTGTCTCGATGGCCTCGATTGTGAGATTTGAATTATGGTTGGTGTTCGTGAAAGTCGCGGTAAGATTACTTCCGTTTTTAAATATTAAATACTCTGCCGCAATGTTTTTCACAGTGTCTGTTCCCGACACTTTCGGATTAAAGAAGATCTTTCCAGTTGAATGCGGGAGGTTCGGATATGCATAACCGTAAAGACGGTTCATAGTAGTATCGTCCAGATCGTTCGCAATTAACCAGTCGGAGAAAAGGCTATTGAAGGTAAAGGAAACACCGCTTTTTGTTAGAGCATCGTTTAAAATTGTGATCCCGGAGGTCTGCGAGCTTTGAACGATATATTTGAGAATTCCGATCCCGAATCTATCCCACAGATAAAGTGACAATCTCTGCGCTCTGGCATAGTCGTTCAGAACAAGCGTATTGTCGTTGGTTCTCCAATCGAAAAGGTAATGGTTTGTCTCGTTCGCATAGAGGTCAAGATCGGATACCGGATAACCGCAGTAGACTTCTGCAAGTTTTGAACAGCTTTCGTTTATAAATGTCGGTTCCGGATTGGTCTTATGATAATTGTAGTTTATCATGTGCTGGAACTCATGAGCTGTCGTCGACATTGCGAGCTGTATTCCCCCTGCGGTAGTGAGATCGGTTGGATTTGCATCCACGTAATAAATCTCCGCGAGGTTGCTTTCAGTAACGCCGGAAATCGTCGGGACTTCCTGGTTCGGGTCAAAGAATCCCGCGACATAACCGCCGGTTCCGGTAAATCCATCCTGTATATTGCAGATTAGAATAATGATTTTCGGGTCGCTGTCGATGTCCGGTGGTGCGCCGAATGCCAGGGAGTCCATTACGAAGATTCCTCTCCCGGAATTTGCCGGAGTCTGATTGTCAAAATCGTTCTCTATCGAATCGACAGCAATCTGTGTTACACGGCCGCTCGTCCACATCGAGTCTTCCACGAAAATATAGCAATGTTTCCCGACGGCTCTGCAAGTTGAGGCGTCTTGATAGTAGGTGCCGGTTGAAAAATTGCAGACCCACCATGTGTGGGCATTCCCGACCGTAAAATTCCACGCGGCGGTTTTTTGAAGTCTCACCTGATCCATCATATCGGGATGCGTAAGGACGTAATTTGCAGCATCTTGGTAATGCTTCCATAGTAGCGGCGTCCCATCGATGGGATAGCTCTTCGCGAAATTGGTTTCCTGAACCGGGCTCTTTTGGATCGATTGTCCGAAAGTTTGTCCGCCTACAAACAATAGCAGCAATAATGGAACCGTCAGCCTCATGACTTTCTCCACGTTTTATTAGAATTATTTTGAATAAAAAATTACCTTTATGACATTTATTTCATCGCCCGAATTATTTTTTTGGATTGCATTGTAAAAAAGGTCGGCGATTTTTCCCTGATGTGACAGCAATAATCCCCTGATCTCTTCATCGCATCCGATAATATAAACGGCGCCGTTGGTGGTTCTTGCAGCCAGTTTTGTGAATGGCTCGTTTCCAACCACCATTATTTCCCCGGTGATTTTCTGCGGAACATCGGAGCTCCTTGACGAAGAGCAACCCACGCAAAAACATATACCAAGAATCGGGAAAATCGTTAATACGTATCTTTTCATTTCGGCTTTATCGCATGTCCTGGTTAATCGTTTAAAGTTGCGCAGAGATTTTGTCTTATTCAAGTTTGAAAAGCCAAAGGGTGATGGGTGACATAAGAAAGTCGAAGGTGAAAATATAACAAACCGGGGGTGAGATTAAGCGCTCGAGAATAAGAAACGGACACCGTTTTTATTTTCCCGGACAAAATTGCGATATGTTGGCCAGGCCTGACCAGGGAAAGCCATTCTCCATAGACTTTAGTCTGTAAGTTGACTAAATTTTTTAGTCCCGGCGAAGACCGGCATCTAAGGAGACACATCATGAGTTTTCTAAAAATCAGCCATATCGCAATTGCGGTTGAAGATCTTGACGCCGCACGCAAAGCTTTCGAGACGCTCGTCGGCAACAAGGTGGAAGTTATCGAGGAAGTCCCGGATCAGAAAGTTCGTGTCGGAATGATTCCAATAGGTGAGTCGCGACTGGAGCTTGCGGGGCCGACTGATCCATCATCCACAATTTCAAAATTCATTCAAAAACGCGGGGAAGGAATTCATCACGTTTGTTTTGAGGTTGAGAACATCAAATCGGAGCTCACGCGTTTGAAGGCCGCCGGCTTCCAGCTCATCGATGAAAAGCCGCGTTTGGGAGCGGATGGGCATCTAATTGCGTTTATACATCCAAGGACCACGGGCGGTGTGCTTGTGGAATTAAGTGAAAAGCAGAAATAGGTCAAGTGTCAAAATGGAAAAGTCGAAAGGGAAAAATAAAAACCGAAGCTTAAACCTGTCGTTCCCTGCTTTGACCTTTAACATTTGATCGTTGAGTTTGCAAATGGAAGATATAGAAATACAGGACATCGGTTTCGAGCTGAAAGAGAAGCTCGATAACTTGCCAAGATTTCCGGGAGTTTATCAATTCAAGAACGCCGAGGGGAAAATTATTTATGTCGGCAAGGCAAAAGTCTTAAGAAACCGGGTCCGCTCATACTTTCAAAAGGGACACAACCACGATCCCAAAACAAAAATAATGATCTCGAAAATTGCGGACCTCGAAGTTATCGTCACCGACAGCGAGATGGAAGCGCTGATTCTTGAGAACACGCTCATCAAAAAACTAAAGCCACGTTACAACATCGATCTCCGTGATGACAAGAGCTATCCATATATCGTCGTGACCAACGAACCGTTTCCGAGAGTTTACGTTACGAGAAGGATCAAGCAGGATGGATCGAGATATTACGGACCGTACACCGACGTGAAGACGATGCGTTATGCCCTGAAATCCGTCCGCGATATTTTTCAGATCCGAAGCTGCAGACTTCCCCTCACTACTGAGAGCATTGAAAAAAAGAAATGGAAAATTTGCCTCGATTATCATATCGGCAAGTGCGGCGGACCCTGTGAAGGATTGGTCTCGCTCGAAGAATACAACGAAATGATCTCGCAGGTTGAAAAACTCCTTCATGGGAAGACTCGCGACCTCGCCCGCCAACTCAGCGATGAGATGGCTATATATTCAGAGAGGCTTGAATTCGAGAAGGCCGGGCAGGTGAAAAGAAAGATCGAGGCGGTAAAAGTTTATTCGGAAAAACAGAAGATGGTTTCTCTCGAACTGATTGAACGAGATATCATCGCGGCAGTGAGCGAAGGAGACGACGGATGCGGCGTAATTTTCAAAGTACGCGACGGTAAGCTTATCGGAAAGCAGCATTTTTATCTCTCGAATGTTGCCGAGCGGTCGGAACCGGAGATGATACAAACACTGATCGAAAGATATTACGTCAAGGCGGACTACATCCCGCCGGAGATTTATCTTTCAGCCGAACCCGTCGAGGTGGAATTTATTGAGGATATCGCGAAGTCGAAACGCGGCGGCGAAATCAAGATTACGGTGCCGACAGACGCTGAGGACTTGAAGCTTATCAAGATGTGCCGGGCAAACGCGAAGTTCATGCTTGACGAACTGAAAATTCAGAAGGAAAAAGGAAAAGAGACCATTCCTCACACACTCCAGTCTCTGCAAAGAGATTTGCGTCTCCCGGCCCCCCCGAGGCGTATAGAATGTTTCGACAATTCAAACATCCAGGGAAGCGATCCGGTTGCCTCCATGGTTGTCTTTGTTGACGGCAAACCCCGCAAGAGCGATTACAGAAAATTCAAAATTAGAACAGTCGTCGGCCCGGATGATTTCGCGAGCATGGAAGAAGTTATCGAGAGAAGGTACACGCGAGTTATGAGAGAAGGGAGCCAGCTTCCCGATCTGATTGTCGTCGACGGCGGAAAAGGACAGCTTTCATCGGCGGTAGAAATTTTGCGTCAGATCGGATTGGAGAACCAGCCGATAGTCGGTCTTGCGAAACGTCTCGAGGAAGTTTTCATTCCTGGAGAGAGCGAATCCATTCTCCTTCCCCGGACATCATCCGCACTGAAGCTGCTCCAGCATATACGCGACGAGGCGCACAGGTTTGCAATAACTTTTCACAGGTCCCTTCGCGAGAAGCGTGTTATCTCGACGCAACTTACCGGTATTGAAGGCATCGGCGAAACTAAAGCGACAAAATTGCTTCGAGAGTTCGGCTCGGCGAAAGGCGTTCAAGCAGCTTCGCTGGAGGAAATTTCGAAAGTGGTCGGCGCGAAGGCGGCTCAAAATATCAGGGCATATTTCAGCAAAGAGACTGTCGAAGAGAAATGAAAAGAGCAGCGCCCAATTTAGACACGCAGTGTCCGATTTACTATTTTAGATCTGCGACTTTATTTCCTGTCGTCTTTTTGATCCTTGTCTCTTTCTTCTATTCCGGCTGCAGCCGCCTCCCGGCAATCTACAATCTCAGCGAGATGAATTATACATTTTTAAATCAGGACAGCGCCAAGGTTTCTTTCCCATCGTCATATAAAGGAAAAATCGTGGTGATGTCATTCATTTATACGCATTGCCCCGACGTTTGTCCGCTCACGACAAATAACATGCAGCATCTTCAAGACACCCTTGCGAGAAGCGGGGTCGATAATGTTAAGCTTGTCACGCTGACTTTCGATCCGAACAGGGACACCCCCTACATATTAAAAGAGTATGCGGCAATTCGCGGAATAAATTTTAAAGATTGGGATTTCCTGAGCGGCACAAAAGCCAACACGGATTCGGTCTTGTATTCAATGGACGTCCGATATTTCCCCGGAGATTCATCCTACACGAAAGACATGGGACTTGTTTATTATATCACTCACACCGACAAGTCCGTTCTGATAGATCAAAACGGGAGAGTTCGCGGAGTATATAGCGGCAGCCAACTGGACTTTCAACAAATTGTCAAAGACATAAAATTATTGAAGTAAAAGAAGAGAACGGAAGATGAATATCGAGAAACAAAAAACAGGTTTAATGTTTTTATATTCCATTTTAGTGCTGGCATTTACTGGAGTCTCCGGTCCGCAGAACGGGATCAAGGTTGAGAATGCGTTCGTTCGTACGGCCGCCAAGGGAATGACAAGTGCGGCATATTTCAAAATCGTGAACAGCGCCGATATCTCCGACACGTTATATGACGTGGAAGCGGATTTCACCGACATGGCAATGATCCATGAAACGTTCAGGAAAAACGGAATGGTCGGAATGAAGCAAGTCGATTTCGTGATTATCCCGGCCCGTGACAGTATCGAGTTCAAACCGGGTGGATACCACGTAATGCTGATGAATGTAAAAGAAGACATGAAAGCCGGAATGAAAGTGAACATTCAGCTTATGTTCAGACATAACGGAAAAGTCGAAGTGATTGCTCCGGTGAAAAAATAGACGTTTAATATTCGCTTCAAGATTTGTTTCATACAACTTAAGAAGGTTGTTCGAAGAAATAAGACAATAATTTTTAGAAAATCAAATAAGGAAGTAGAAGATTATGGAAGACCTGAGTTATCCGATAGGAAAATTCAAACCTGAACCGGAATTAACGAATGCAAAACGGATTCAGTTGATTGATGATATCGCCGCCGCGCCGGCAGTTCTCCGGACGGCAGTTAATGGATTATCTAAACAACAACTTGATACCCCTTACAGACCGGGGGGATGGACAGTCAGGCAAGTTGCGCACCACCTTCCCGACAGCCACATGAATGCGTATGTTCGGTTCAGGCTGGCATTGACCGAGAATGAGCCGACCATCAAGCCGTACGAGCAGCAGCTCTGGGCCGAACTTCCCGACGCGAAAACGGCAGACATTGAAATGTCGTTAAAATTGTTCGAAGGTCTTCACCAAAGGTGGGTATTGTTGCTGCGGTCAATGAAGCCGGAAGATTTCCAGCGGAAATTCGTTCATCCGGAAAACGGCGTGAGCGTTCTTGACAGAACTCTTCAGATGTATGCCTGGCACGGCAAGCACCATGTTGCACACATAACCTCTCTGAAGAAAAGGATGGGCTGGTAGAATCTAAACGATTCTTTCCAGCGGCACCTGAAATAACCTGATGTGGTCGTCGGGTCTGGGGATTTCTTTGTTAGCAGCGTTGATCTCCTGGACTAGTTTCTCAAGGGAGGTTTCTTCTTCGAAGGCGATCATGAAAACCACATTCGTGCCGGGAAAGCTGCGAGTGTCGAGATGCGGATCGGTTCCATGCCCTTTTCCTTTTGCATGTTCCCAACGGGTGTAGTAGTCGATGCCGGCTGCTTCGAGGAGTTTCATGACTCGCGGCGAAACGACATCGTTGCAAACTGAGAATGCCATCTTCATGGTGCCTCCTTGTCTGACCTAAAAGGATTGAACGCACAAATCACGGAACGAACAGATTTTTCTTTCAATATCATTCGTTAAGAATAGTTTTCAATCCGTGGAAATCCGTATTTTCAGTGTTATCAGTGCTCCATCTCATTTTTTCTAGTTCTGGCGATGAATCCGAACCACTTTCTCTTCCCAAGGTCATCGAGTATTGAGTACACAACCGGTACAACAAATAGCGTCAATAAAGTCGACGTGATCAATCCACCGATGACTGCCTGTCCCATCGGTGCGCGGAACTCGCTTCCTTCGCTGACTGCGAATGCAACCGGTACCATTCCGAAAATCATGGCAAATGTCGTCATTAGAATAGGGCGCAGCCTCGTCGCGCCGGCATTGATCAATGCTTCGGTTCTCTCCAGTCCGCGGTCGCGGAGGACGTTTGCATAATCGACGAGCAGAATTCCGTTCTTTGTGACAAGTCCCATCAGCATGATGACTCCTATCAGCGACATCAACGAAACGGAACTTCCGAAAACAAGAAGTCCAAGAGTTGCGCCGATGAGTGACATCGGAAGCGCAAGCATGATCGCAAACGGATAAGTGAAACTTTCGAACTGCGCCGCAAGTACGATATAAACGAATATAATCGAGAGCCCGAGCACAAGGAAGATATTTCCGAATGACTCGGCTTGCATTTGTCCCTGTCCGACAACTCCGACATTGTATCCCGGTGGCATATCGAGACTGTTGGTTCGTTTCTGTATATTGCCGAGAACTTCTCCAAGCAATCGTCCGGACATGTTTGCGTCTATACGGATCTCGCGCTGTCGGTCGAAGCGGTTAATCTGAGACGGACCGGAGCTCTGTTGTATATCGGCAACGTAGCTAACGGGTACCAGTAGGTTTTCCCCGTTCCCCATATTCTTATTGCTCTTTACTGTAAGGTTATTTACGTTCTCAAATGAGGTGCGATCCTCTTTTCGAAGCTGAACTCTTACATCGAATTGCTCATCGCCTTCCTGGTATTTAGTTGCGACGTATCCGTCGACAAGTGCCCGTGCCGTGGTCGCAATCTGTGCCACGTTGACGCCAAGGTCTGAAGCCTTCTCGCGGTCAATGCGAATCCGAACTTCAGGTTTTGTCGTCTCAAGACTGTTTTCTATATCGACAGCGCCGGGGGTTGTCCTGACAATATTCTCCACGCGATCGGCCATCGTCTTCAAAGTTGACATGTCATCGCCGCGTACGCTCATGATTACCGGTTTCTGATTTCCACCGGGACCACTCTGCGTGCCGAACGATAGGTTGGCGCCGGCAGTAGTGCTGAGCTCTCTCCTCAGATCACTTATTATCCTCGCGATCCCTCGCTTGCGCTGATTCTTCTTGACCAATTTCACGAGTATGTTTCCGCTCGTTACCGGGTCGTTCCCGGCGCCGATTGTCGTAAGAGTATTTATTACTTCGGGCTGTTTTCTCAAGACATTTTCAATTTTCTCACAGATATCGCTTGTCTGCTGGAGAGAGCTTCCGGGAGCTGAGTGGATTGTAAGATTAAATTCGCTTTCATCGGTGTCGGGAAAGAAAGATGTTCCGAGCAAACCCATGACAAAGAAACTCAATATGAAAACCGCGAGCGAGCCGAACACGACAGTCTTTCGATGCGCAAGACACCACCTGATTGCCTTTCGATATTTTTCGCTGAGGATCTGGAAAAAGTGGTTGAAATAGAAAAGCCCCTTTCGGAGAAAAGACCCTTCCTTCGTCAGCCTCTCGTCCGCTTCACTGAGCCAGCGGGATGAAAGCATCGGGGTTAAAGTAAACGCGACGAACAAAGAGACCAACACTGCCACTGAAACCGTGATCCCAAATTGATAGAAGAACCGTCCGACCAGTCCGGGAGTAAATGCAATCGGGATAAAAACTGCCACGATGGTGAATGTCGTAGCCATGACAGCAAGCCCGATCTCCGCCGTCGCTGCTTTTGCGGCCTCTATCGGTGTTTCTCCCTGCTGCATATGCCGGAAAATGTTTTCTATGACGACAATTGCATCGTCGATGAGGAGACCGACCGCTAACGAAAGTGCGAGGAGTGAAATCATGTTCAACGTGAAATTCAACGCATACATGATGATGAAGCTGGCGATGATGGATGTCGGAAGTGCAATTGCGCTGATTATAGTCGAGCGGAAATTTGCCAGGAAAAGATAAACCACTATAATCGCGAGGAGGCCTCCGTAAAGAAGGTCGAAAAGTACGTCGTTTACTTCTTCGACAATGAAGGTGCTGTTGTCGCGGGCAACGGTAATCTTTATATCCGGAGGAATTTCCTTTTGCAGGCTGACGAGTTGTTTCTGGATAGCTTCGGCTACTCTAACCGTATTGCTTCCTGATTGTCTGATGATGCTGAGACCGACGGCGATATTTCCATTCACACGGGTAAGGCTCGTCTGCTCCTTCACACCGTCGATAACCTGTGCCACGTCAGAAAGGTGTACAACCTTTCCACCGGGAGTTGCCACGATGACTTTGTTGAAGTCGTTTACGTTTGTGTATTTACCCATCGTCCGGAGAAGAAGCTGGCGTGGTCCCTGCGTCAGGTTGCCGGCAGGCACTTCCATGTTCGATGAAGCGACCGCCTGGATGACATCCTGTATGGACAGGTTATAAGCGCGAAGTTTCGATGCATCGGACTCGATTTGAATTTCCCTTTCGGCTCCTCCGACAAGATCGACGCGCCCCACTCCCTGAACATTTTCGAGGCGCTTCTTAATAACATTCTTTGTGAAAGTCGTGATTTCTTTCTGTGACCTGGTGCCGGAAACCGTAAGGGTAAACATCGGGGTGCTTGCAGGATCGATTCGTTGGATAACGGGGTCTTCGAGATCTGTCGGCAGGTCGGCACGGATCGCCGCAATTTTTTCACGTACATCCTGAGCCGCTTGCTTCCCTTCGACTTCCAGTTTGAATTGTACTATGACGAATGAAACGCCTTCGCGGGAAATAGAAGTGATATGATCGATGCCGCCTATCGTGTTGACGGCATCTTCTATTTTCTTGGTGACATCCGTCTCCATCTGTTCGGGACCCGCGCCCGGAAGAACACTTGTGACCGTAACATATGGGAAATCTATGTCGGGGTACTGGTCGATGTTAAGTTTCATGAACGAGAACAACCCAAGCACGATAAGTGCCAGGATCATCATCGTTGCAAAGACAGGTCTTTCTATCGATACATCTGCTAGTTTCATTTTAGCTATTCCTTATTCGGAGCCGTGGCTCACGGGTTGACCCCGTGCTGGATGGAATGCATTGATTCGCGCCGTCAGTATTGTCCGTATTCTATTACTCGGTTCATGTTTTATTTATTTGAAATGCTTACGTAACCGCTGTCTCGTGCACTAGTTGCGCCGGTTGTAATAACCATATCGCCTTCCGAGAGTCCCGATAGGATTTCAGTATTCTTTCCGTCGGTGATTCCAGGCTGGACGGTCTGTTGGAAAGAACGCCCATTCCGGACAAGGAAAACACGATTTGTAACTCCATCGCTCACAATCGCAGAATTTGGGACGACAAGATTTTTTGAATTCGAATTGATCGGCACATTGACTTCGCAGAACATTCCGGGCCTGAACCAGCTATCCTGGGTATTATTGAACAACGCCTTCATCTGGAAGGTCCGCGAGCGAACGTCAGCGGATTTCGACACCTGTACAATTTGCCCGGTCATCTTTGCATCTGGGCGTGCTTCGGAGTAGACTTGAACGCTGTGACCAACGGAAAGACTTCCGAGGTCGATCTCGTTTACGTCGAAGTCGACCTTCATACGGCCTATCTTCGCGACCGTAATGAGTACCCCTCCGGGAGTCGTCAGGTCACCCACGTTTATGTTGACTGCGGTAATAACGCCGGGTATCGGAGTTGTCAATTCGACCGAGCTTTTTGCAGCGTCGAAGTTCGCTTTAGCAACGTCGTAAGCTGTTTGCGCGCCGTCGAGCGACTGCTGGGATATCGCACCTTCCTGGTAGAGTGCCTTCATGCGGTCGTAAGTCTTTTTGGCATTGTTGAAACCGGCCTGGGCTTGATAAAACTGGGAAGTTGCGCCGCTCTTATCAAGCTCGACCAAAACTTGCCCGGCATTTACGGCATCTCCAACATGAACATTGATTGTTGTGATCCGCTCGGAAATCTTTGCGACAATATTTGCCTGCTCTTCGCCTTCCAGAGTTCCTGAAAATTGTTTCGCCGCCGATAGGATCTCCCGGCGTGCGATTGCCATTTCCACAGGCGTTGTCGCATTAAGATCTGCATTCTGCTGCTTCTGTTCGCCTTGCGGTTTCCCGCAGCCGGTCAACAACATAGAAGTAAATGCAACACTTGCGAAAAATATCTTTATGGAATAAACTTTTCTTGTCAAGGTAAACCTCCCGTATGTCTTTCCGATATTGGTCATTTCGATCCTTGTCCAACCGCAAAATCCCACTCGGCTTTCGCGACCAGGTAATCATAAATTGCCTGTGCGTAATTTGTCTGTGCCAGTGTCATCGCGACCTGGGTATCGAGCAACTCAAGCTGCGTTCCGACTCCGCTTTTGAATCTTGTTTCGGCAATGCTCACGGCCTTCTTCGCCTGCTCGATGTTCTTCTCCTGTCCCTGAATACGCCGTGTCGCCTCGTCCATTTTAAGGCGCGTGGACTGGATCTGGATCGTGAGGCCTTCTTGAGCTTTCAATCGTGTATATTGAATTTTCCTCAAATCGATCTTTGCCTGTTCAACCCGGGCCGGAGTCCTCAAGCCGTCGAAGATGTTCCATGATAGAGTCACGCCGACATTCATTATCTTTGCCCAGAGATAGTTGTTGAATTGGAAGGTGTTATCCTGTGTCTGCCACTGGTACGATCCGAAGGCAAAGACCGATGGAAAATAGCCCGACTGTTCGACGCTGACGTTTTGATCGAGCATTGTCTCCTCAAAAGCGAGCTGCTGCAATGAAGGGTTTGCCATCATGGCACTTTGATCCCCTTCGTCAAGCACCGACTGCGGAACTTCGGTGTACATGAAATCACCTTCAATAACCACGTTGCTGTCGAGCGGGATTGATAGGAGGCTTTTCAGGCCGTTCACAGCGAGGACGAGATTGTTTTCGATAGAGATGACCGTTGGCTCCGTGTTGGCAACCTGAACCTCCGCTCTTAGCAAATCGAATTCCGCTGCCTGGCCATGCTTGTAAAGCGCCTGAACGTTATCGTAGTTTGCCTTCACCACGTCGAGCCCCTGGCGGTTCGCCTCAACCAATTTCTGCATCAGCAAGACTCCGTAAAAAGCTTGCTTTACCTGAAGGACGATGCTCTGCCTTGTCGACTCGTAGCCGGCATCGGAAAGGTCTCTATATGTGTTTGCGATATCGAGGGCGACATTAACCTGGTGGCTGTAAAGTGCCTGTATTAATGTTAAACCGCCCTGATAAGAATTGTTGGAGCCGATCGCGAAGGAAATTGTTGATGGTGTCGGATTAAAGGGGGGTGAATTTGCCGGCAGAAAGATCACTGGGAGTGCTATGTTCCGCATATATTGCACAGAAGCGGATAGTTGCGGAAAGGCACCCGATCTTGCTTCAGCTATCTGCGCGTCGGCTCGGGACCGGTCCTGATCAGCAATCAGGACGTCTCTATTTTGTTTGAGCGCAATTGAGATCGCCTTGTCGAGTGTGAGAACGAACTTTTCCTGACCGAACACTGAACCCGAAGCTGCGAGCGCAAGCAAAGAAAAAAGGATTGCACGACTTACTTTTGACATTTTCATTGTCGATAGATTCCTGCATACGGTTTTCAAATAAAGGGAAACCAGAACAAACAGCATTTAGGCCGAGAAAACTGAACGGGTCATAGCCCCTGATCCTGACTTTAGTCGAAGTCCCCGATCGTATCGGGGCTGACCGCCCTGAATTTTTCAAATTGACAGTTTATTATACGATATCACGACATTGGTGTTACGAAAACTGACCGTAACAAATTACCAGCGCCGGGTGTGAGTTGCAAGGAATGCCAAGTAAGGAAGAATGTAGTTGCAGAAGCTTTTACTGAAATATAAATTTAAATGATGTCCAAACCAGATTCTGCGCCTCAACAAGGCCTTCGTAAAGCGATAACGTTACGACACGCCGTAGCACTTTATGTCAGTTCGGTGCTTGGATCAGGGGTGCTTGTCCTTCCCGGGCTGGCAGCCAAAATTGCGGGTCCGGCCTCTCTCGTTGCATGGATTCTTCTCTCACTTGGAAGCTATCCGTTTGCTTACACCTTTGCGATGCTTTCGTCGCGGAAGCCCGAGTCTGGTGGAGTTTATGCATTCACAAAGGAAAGTTTCGGTGTCCATGTTGCGACGGTTACCGGCTGGCTTTTTGCATTATGGTACATTACCGGGGCACCGGCAGTAGTAGTAATAGCTGATTCCTATCTCGGGTATGCGTTTCCATTGGCTCGGCTTGAGGTATATTTAGTCGCATCCATCGTTATTGTGGTCCCCTTTATCATTAACTACCGCGGCATATCTTTCAGCAACAAGGTACAGGTCGCAGTCACGATTTCTATCATTGCCCTGCTTCTGTCCGCCATAATTGCAACGGTCGGCCTCGTAAAGGAAGAGAGTTTTTCCCCGTTCCTTCCTCACGGATTCATACCTATAGGTACTGCTGCTGCACTGATCTTCTGGTCGTACTTAGGATATGAGAATGTCTCCAACGTTGCAGAAGAATTTCGGGATCCCAAGCGCGACTTCCATCGCAGTATAATTCTCAGTGTAATTCTCATCGGTTTCCTGTATACGGCCGTAGCTTTCGTAACTGTCGGGACACTAGCATACCAGGCGGGCGGGAGTGTTGCTCCATTTGCCGCGATTTTCTCGAACGTTCTGGGAAATTACGGCACGATCGGGACTGCTTTCCTTGCAGTCTTCATAATCTTTGGAACAGCCAATGCGTATACAACCGGAATGTCGAGAGTAATCTACGTTACCGCAAAGGATGGAGGACTTCCCAAACAGATTTATCATCTGAACGAACAAGGTGTCCCGGATCGCAGTCTGCTCTTGCTGTTCTGTTCTTCTATGCTTGTTCTTGCGGCGTATTACTTTTTCAACATCGACCTTGAAATTGCGCTTCTGATCCCGAGCGGTGGGGCCATCCTGGTTTACATCATCGGATCTTTAGCGGGAATCAAACTTCTGAAAGAACGGGGTTTCAGGAAATCGCTCCCCTGGATATCGCTGGTAATGTCAATCGTTGTATTGCCATTCGTGGGAATCTGGATACTGGGTGCAGTTATCGTTAGCCTATTGGCACTGGCTTATAGTTTAGTCGTTGATCGCTCTCGGAAAAATATTTTCGTGAACGCCGCATCGAAATAATTATGGGATCTTTACAATAGAACCCGGGAATGAAATTTTCTTTTACGGAAGCTGAGGTGACCGATTTGAAAATTTATTCGGCAGCGTTCGATGACCATTTAGATTTCATCGGATGATTGATGCGGTCGAACAAAAACATCGGAGGAGAAACAAATGAAAACACTAGGATTGATCGGCGGGACAAGCTGGGTCTCCACAGTCGAGTACTATAGAATCATAAATCAGCAAGTTAACCAGCTTCTCGGCGGACTCAATTCCGCAAAAATCCTTCTCTACTCCGTAAACCAGGAAGAACGCAAGCCTTCTACAGATCCAAAAGAATTGGTCAAAGCTGTCGAGTTCTTTACGGACATCGCCTTACGATTGGAGAAAGCAGGCGCAGAATGCCTGGTTATTTGCGCAAACACACCGCATATGCTTGCAGACTCAATGCAGAAAAACATTCGCATCCCTCTTATTCATATAGCCGACGTGACAGCAAAAGCGATCAAAGAGAAGAAGATTGTTATAGCAGGATTGTTGGGAACGAAGCCCACGATGGAACTCTCCTTCTACAAAGATCGGCTTGCTCGGTTCGGCATCAACACTTTGACTCCGGACGAAAGTCAACGAGAATTCATAAACTTGTCTATATTCAGCGAACTTGACAAAGGAATCCTTAATGAAGAAACGAAGAGAAAATACCTTGAGATAATCGACAGCCTCGTTCGAAAAGGCGCCGAAGGAATCATACTTGGCTGCACAGAGATTCCGCTGCTCATCAAACAATCGGATTGCAGCATTCCCGTCTTCGACACGACAGAGATTCACGCCATGGCCGCCGTGGAGTTTGCATTATCGGACGAAAAAACAGGGGATCGGAAGTAGTTTTACTTGCCGGACTCGTCGTTCCCGGATGCTTTCTTGACAACTTGTTCGAACTTCTCATCAATGTGTTGATTGAACCATGCATCGATGATCGATCTCTTGAACCTCCATTCCTTTCCAAGCTTTGCCGCTGGAATCCTCTTCTCCTGCGCCCACGTGTATATTGTCTGCGGCTTCACTTTCAAATATGCCGCCACTTCCTCTAATGTCATGATCTCATTATCCGGCATCTTACTTCACCACCTTTGTGGTGTCGGAAAATAAATGAGGATGCGTTTCGGGTGAGCGGAGACCTTCATCAGCCGGATTCGACAATTGCTGAATAGAGTAGATAACAGCAGTATAGAAATTCCCTTTGTACTTTTTGAACAGCGCATATCCCTCTGTCTTATCTGCCAGGAATGGCTGCAGGTTCCATGCCAGTTGTATTCCAACAAATGCGAGTATCACAACCCAGAACCTGAAAACCACAACACCTGTTTTCGGATAGACGTTTTTCTGTTCGCACGAATACTTCAACGCATCTAGCACGGTTTTCATTCCGAAGATTCCAGCCACGGCAATGATAGTGATGTGCAGCAGTTGTAAGAAGTAGTAATTGCCGCCGGTGAGGACGAAGAGCACAACGATTGGTGCGAACGAAACCATGATAGCGCCGGTCAGTACGAAGCCCGACAGGATGATGACAGTCATGTGCGACAGTTGCATCTTCGAACCTAATATGAATTGCAGGACAAAGAATGCGGGGAAGCAGATTATCAATGAGAGAAGAAACATTACCGGCACCTTGATTCCCGCTGTCAGCGCCTGCTGGACTCCGCTGTAGCATCCCATGATCACACCGTAGAGGAAGGTCAGTCCGATAAAGAGCAATGTCAACTGCCAGATACGGTGCCATGGATTTGTCTCGTGAAAAATCTCGTCAAAGAACTCATCCCTATTGTGCAAACCTGGCAGAATGTCTGTAAAACTGAAACCGCTTTTCATAACACGACTCCTTTCTTGAAGGTTTTTCAATCCTTTCACCGACAAGCTACAAATATTTTATTGGATTGTCAAGTTTAGTCTTGTTTGTTAATGTTTAATGGTGTTTTCCTTGTTGGAAATCGCCTAAAATTCCTGCAATTTAAACGTTTCTTGTTCAAATCGCTTGAAAGATGACATTTTCCATCTAACGCTAGGATGCTTCACTAGTTGATATTGGGCTGGCTCCCTCCTAAATTCCCTTGAAGAATGTTAGGGCAAATTGGCAGCAAAAGGTTCCACAAATCTGGGATTACACCAAACAAAGGAGGATCAATGATACGCAGTATTCTAACCGCAGGGCTAATCTTCCTGGTAGCTGTTTCCGTCGTCAAGGCACAAGAAGAAAAAGATGTCGACGGCGGACAGGACCATCCGCTTCTCTCGAGAATGCCGGGATTTTATTTAACAGATTACGAGCAGAAGGATTTCGACAGTTATCAATCCGCTTACATTGAGGGCGACGCCGGACATTGGGAAGGAAAACTCACTGATTTGAGTTACCACATCAAGACAGGCGCAAGACAAGCCAGTATGGTACAAATCGAACGTAACTATGAGAACGCAGTCAAAAAGTTAGGCGGAAAAATTCTATTCCACAGCGAAAGAGCACTTAATGCTAAAATTGAGAAGGACGGAATGGTAACGTATGTTTCGGCTGAAGCTTTTAATGATGGAATAAATTACGAGCTGGTTATTGTTGAGGCGAAAGAGATGGAACAGGAAGTGACTGCAGATGCGGGGGCCTTCAGTGAGAGTATTGCCCAGACAGGAAAAGCAGTAGTATACGGAATATATTTCGATACCGGCAAATTCGACATCAAGCCGGAATCCGGTCCCGCACTCGATGAAATAACAAAGCTCCTAAAACAAAACGCGAGTCTTTTGTTATATGTGGTAGGACACACCGATAATGTGGGAACACTGGATGTAAACCTAAAACTGTCGGCAGACCGCGCAGATGCAGTGGTAAAGGCGCTCGTCGGTCGTGGGATAGACGCATCTCGATTAAAATCTTCAGGAGTCGGTCCCTACTGTCCTGTAGCTTCGAACGCCACCGATGACGGCAAAGCAAAGAACCGTAGAGTGGAGCTGGTACAGCAAAACTAGGGACGGAAAAAGACAGGTCATAATATGATTCGTGTTTGTTTTATTTCCGGGTGAGAGAGCACGAGAAAAGACAATCAGCAGTCTTTCGTCTTGGATGCCGTTGAACTTCATAAATCGGAGGGATAACTTAATAGCGTTGATGCGCCGCATACAATGAACGGAGAAAAAACTATGGAAAAAATTAAAATTGAGAATTCCGGTTTTTCCGGAATGATTTGGATCATCGGCTGGCTGTTCGCAATCGGTTTCCTGAAACTCACATTTTGGAAAGCGGTTCTGGCAATACTGATCTGGCCATACTACATCGGTTCAACTTTTAGCTGGCTGATCAAATAGCTGCGGGAATAAATCCTGTCGAGGTCATAACGAAGATTTTGTAGAAGCTCACGAGTTTCTTTTCGCATGGCAAGTGACGGGACCATTGATCTGTTCAACCGGAAACAGGAAGTTTTTGATTCAGATGATGGATGACATGACCACTGTTTGGATAGAGGTTTTGTTATAAGGGGTTCAATAGGCTAACCACGGGATATTGTTTTAGAAACCGCAGGAAGGTTTGACAAAGCGATAGCCCCCCATTTAGCATCGGGAAGTATGGGGAGACCCAATTCAAGCTTACTTCCCCTCCTTGATTCTTGGCGGCTCCGAAACTATATTTTCAGGCAATATATCACAAAACATCAAGATTTATAGGAATTTATGGCAACAACTTCTGAATTTAGACCAGGTTTGACAATTCGATACAATAATGATCTTTGGACAATCGTTGAGTTTCAACATGTGAACCCAGGCAACTGGCGGGCTTTTGTCCGCGCAAAGATGAAAAACATCAAGACCGGGAGAGTAGTCGAAAACAGATTCCGTGCGGGTGAGGACATCGAAGTGGTGAGAATCGAGCAGCGAGCCTACCAATATCTCTATCGTGATGGAGACATGCTGTTCTTTATGGATAACGACACGTTCGACCAGATACAGGTTCCGGAGGAAGTCGTCGGTGAGGGAAGCAAATTTCTCAAAGAAAATGAAACCATTCAACTCTTTTTCAACGGAACAGAGATAACCGGTGTTGAGATTCCCATATTTGTCAATCTTAAAGTCGTTGAAACCGAGCCAGGAATGAAGGGCGACAGCGTCAACAATGTCATGAAGTCTGCAAAGCTGGAAACCGGCGCAATGGTAAACGTTCCTCTCTTTGTCAATGAAGGAGAATTATTGAAAATAGACACGCGTACCGGTGGATATGTGGAGCGCGTAAAATAAATCCATCCATCATCAGGCAGATGGATATATTGTCCCGATCGAAACCGGGACTTTTTCATTTTAAATAATGGAATCAGCGGATCGGAGTCGATATGGACATTAGCTACATCAAGAAACTTATCAAACTTCTGGACGAAAGCGGAATTGATGAAATAGAAATTGAAGAGGAGGGAAAAAAGGTCAGGGTCAGCAAGGCTCACAATAACTCTTATCCGGTTCCGGCCTTTATTCCGCAATATATTTCGCAGCCTCAGGCTGCTCCGCAATCTTCATCGGCGCCCACAGTAAATACTCCTTCCGCGGCGGAAACACATGCAAACCCAAAAGCGGAAGAGAAAAAATTTCATGAAGTACGCTCCCCGATCGTGGGGACATTTTATCGTGCGCCTGCTCCCAATGCCGATCCCTATGTACAACCCGGCTCGTCCGTTCAGCAAGGGTCGGTCCTCTGCATTATCGAAGCGATGAAGTTAATGAACGAAATCGAATCCGATGTGTCCGGCAAAATCGTAGAGATACTTGTTGAAAACGGTAAGCCGGTGGAGTACAACCAGCCGCTTTTCCTAGTAGAACCCGCGTAATTAACCTAACTGCTGATAGCTAAATAATTGAGAAAGAGCTGATTGTTCAATAAAATACTTATTGCAAACAGAGGTGAAATAGCGCTTCGTATAATTCGAAGCTGCAAAGAACTTGGCATTAAGTCGGTGGCAGTTTATTCTGAGGCCGACCGTGACGCACTCCATGTTAGGTTTGCCGACGAGGCTGTTTGCATCGGAGCGCCTCCCGCTAGAGAAAGTTATCTTAACATTCCTCGCATCATCGCCGCCGCCGAAATTACAAACGCAGATGCGATCCATCCCGGCTATGGATTTCTCGCAGAGAACGCGCAGTTCTCCGAAATTTGCCAAAGCAGCGGAATAAAATTTATCGGGCCGAAACCCGAAATGATAATGTCGATGGGTGACAAGGCTTCCGCGAAAGACACAATGCGCAAAGCCGGTGTCCCGGTTGTTCCCGGCAGCGATGGTGTTATCGAAGACGTGAAGACGGCAAAGGAAATTGCGGAGTCGGTCGGCTACCCAGTGATTATAAAGGCAACCGCAGGCGGCGGTGGAAAAGGGATGCGCCTGGCATGGAAAGCGGAGGAATTCGAAAGACAGTTTCAAATGGCCCGCACGGAAGCGGAAGCCGCTTTCGGAAATTCAAATGTTTATTTGGAAAAGTATGTTGAGGAACCGCGCCACATTGAGATTCAAGTTCTGGGGGATCAACATGGAGAAGTCATTCATCTGGGCGAACGCGAATGTTCGATTCAAAGACGCCATCAGAAGCTGATCGAGGAGTCCCCATCCCCCGTGGTTGACGCAGAGCTTCGAGAGAAAATGGGTGCGGCTGCTGTAAAAGGGGCGAAGAGCGTGAAATACGAAGGCGCGGGGACTATTGAATTCCTGGTTGATAAATACAAGAATTTTTATTTCATGGAAATGAACACCAGAATCCAGGTGGAACATCCGGTGACCGAGCAGGTGACGGGCTTCGATCTTGTGAAAGAACAAATCAATATCGCTTCCGGATCGAGGGTCAGCAAGAAAAAATTGAAGCAGGTCGGGCACGCAATCGAGTGCAGAATAAACGCGGAAGACCCGTACAAAGACTTCCGTCCAAATCCCGGGACTATCACGGGATTTCATACTCCCGGAGGGTATGGGGTTCGTGTCGATTCACATGCATACGTTGGTTACACAATCCCGCCTTATTATGATTCCCTTATCGCGAAGCTCGTAACGTTCAGCTCGAGTAGGGAAGAAGCAATAGACAAGATGTCTCGTGCGCTTGAAGAATTTATCGTCGAAGGTATCGCAACCACGATACCTTTTCACATAAAAGTCATGAAAGATGAGCGGTTCAGGAAGGGCGAGTTCACCACGCACTTCTTAGATTCGTTTAATTTTGCAGACTGAAGGAGAGAAAAATGGAATTTCCCGTAAACCTGAAGTACACGAAGGACCACGAGTGGATTCGAATCGAAGGCCTCACAGGCGTAGTCGGAATAACCGATTATGCGCAGGGCGAATTAGGGGACGTGGTTTTTGTAGAGCTGCCGGCTGTTGGGACGAAACTCCAACAAGGTAAGCAGTTCGGCACAATTGAGGCTGTGAAAACGGTTTCGGATATTTACGCTCCTGTCACCGGAGAGATTGTAGAGATCAACGCCGCATTGAAAGATTCGCCTGAAGTTGTTAACAAAGAACCATACACTGCCGGTTGGATGGTAAAGATAAAAATTGAAAACAGATCGGAATTGAGTAATCTTCTGGATGCTGCAAAATATCAGGAGATGGTTGGACATTAATTTTTGTGTAGTGGCAAATCATAATCTGTCCCTACAGGAGAATTTCTGATGCCTTATTATCCTAATACAGACGATGACCGCCGAGAGATGCTTGACGCGATCGGAGTCAAAAACTTTGACGAACTAATAAAAGATATCCCGGAGGGAATCAGGCTAAAAGGGGATTTAAAAATTCCTCCGGCGATGAGCGAGCTTGAAGTTCTCAGACATGTTTCGAGTCTTGCCGGTAAAAATGTAAACACGGAGGACTCTATCTCATTTCTTGGAGCGGGAGCATACGATCATTTCATCCCGTCCGCCGTCGGTGCCCTGCTAAGCCGATCCGAGTTTTATACCGCATACACTCCGTATCAAGCCGAAGTAAGTCAGGGAACACTTCAAGCGATCTACGAATTCCAGACGATGATTTGCCGCCTTACCGGTATGGATGTTTCCAACGCTTCGCTTTATGAAGCAGGAAGCGGGCTTGCAGAAGCGGCTCTGATGTCGGTGGCCTATACCGGCCGCAAAAAAATTATCGCGGCGCACCCGATCAATCCTCTATATCTGCAGGTTATCAGAACATATGTTCATGGTCAGGGATTTGAGATCGTTGAGATTCCGGCAAGAGGCGGAATTGCCGACGTTGATGCGGTGAATGAACATGTTGACGAAAGTATTGCAGCAGTCACCGTACAGCAACCCTCGTTCTTCGGAACGCTGAGCGATGTTTTTACGATTGGTGAAATTGCCCATTCGAAAAAAGCCTTGTACGTTGTCGATGTATCCCCGATTTCTCTCGGACTCCTTGTGCCACCCGGAGACTACGGCGCCGATGTAGTTGTCGGTGAAGGTCAATCGCTTGGAATCTCTCAGAGTTTTGGCGGCCCATTCCTGGGAATTTTCGCAGTCAAAGAACCTTTAATAAGGAGATTGCCGGGAAGATTGGCTGGAGTGACTGTTGATACCGAGGGAACTCGCGGCTTTGTCCTGACGCTTCAAACCCGCGAACAGCAGATCAGACGCGAGAAGGCAACATCGAACATCTGTACCAACGAAGGTTTAATGATGCTTGCCTCCACGATTTATATGTCGCTCATGGGCAAAAAGGGCATCCGCGAAGTTGCCGAACAATCGAGTGCTAAGGCGCATTATCTTGCCGAACTAATTGGAAAAATTCCAGGTTTCGGGATGAAATATCAGCAGCCTTTTTTTAACGAATTTCTAGTTTCAACTCCAGTCCCTCCCGGAAAAATCATTGATGCGGGAGTGTCCGGAGGGATTTCTTCGGGACAGAAGAAAATTCTCGCCGGCATCGACATTGAAAAACTGATATCCGGCGAGAAAGGACTTTTAGTGGCCGTTACTGAAAAGCGGACCCGGGACGAGCTCGACATGTTTGTGGAATTTTTGAAAACATTCGGAAATGGATAAAGTCCTAATTCTTGATTTTGGCGCGCAATATACTCAGCTCATCGCGAGGCGCGTTCGTGAACTGAACGTTCTCAGCCTCGTAGAAAATTTTGATTTCCCTCTTGAAAAAATACGCGAGCTTGCCCCGAAGGGAATAATTCTTTCGGGGGGCCCATCGAGTGTCTATCAAAACAACGCCCCTCTTCCCGACAAAAGTATATTTCAATCAGGGTTTCCGGTTCTTGGCATTTGCTACGGTCTTCAAGTTGTGGCACACCTTCTCGGTGGCGAAGTGGATCGGTCCGCGCACCAGGAATTTGGGAAGGCACTCCTTGTCGTGGATGATTCGAGCGATCTTCTATCCGAAGTCGGCGACGTAGTAAAAGTATGGATGAGCCACGCCGATAAAGTTACTAAATTGCCGCCGGGGTTTGCTCCGATTGCGCATACGGATAATTCTCCTGTTGCGGCGTTCAGCTCAAAGTCCAAAAAAATTTACGGGGTGCAATTCCACCCGGAGGTTGTCCATACTTCCAAAGGTAAAGAAATACTCTCCAATTTTCTCTTCAAGGTCTGCGGCTGCACCGGCGATTGGAAGGCGGGCAATTTCATCGAAGAAAAACTCCGTGAGATCAAAGCGGAAGTTCAAGACGCAAAAGTCATCTGCGCTTTGAGCGGCGGTGTCGATTCTGCGGTCGCGGCAGTTCTGATCCACCGGGCTGTAGGCGACAAGCTGCATGCGGTCCACATCGATAACGGATTGATGCGTAAGGATGAAAGTAAAAAAGTTGTGGAGTATTTCAGAAATAATTTTAAAATGAATCTCCATTATGTCGATGCGTCGGAAACATTTCTCAAAAAACTTAGCGGCGTGAACGATCCGGAAAAGAAAAGAAAAATCATTGGGAATACTTTCATAGAGGTATTCGAAAAAGTTGCGCATGAGATAAAAGACGTCCATTTTCTGGCACAGGGGACGCTTTATCCCGACGTGATCGAGTCGCAGTCACACAAGGGCCCCTCGGCAAAAATCAAGACCCATCACAATGTCGGCGGCCTGCCGGATGTGATGAAACTAAAATTGATCGAGCCGTTCAGACTTCTTTTCAAAGATGAAGTGCGCCAGGTCGGACGCGAGCTTGGGATCTCGAATGAAATAATTGACCGTCACCCGTTTCCGGGACCGGGGCTTGCCGTGAGAATTCTCGGGGAAGTGTCGGCGGAAAAGCTAGAAATTCTCCGCAAAGCCGACGATATTTTTATCGATGAAATTAAGAAACACGGAATTTACACCGACATCTGGCAGGCATTCGCCGTGCTGTTGCCGGTCCAATCTGTCGGCGTCATGGGCGATGAAAGGACTTATGAATGCACAATTGCGCTGCGGGCAGTTACCAGCGAAGACGGGATGACAGCAGATTGGGCACAAGTCCCGTACGAGGTTCTCGCTAAAGTGTCGGGGAGGATTATCAATGAAGTCCGCGGAGTAAACCGGGTTGTTTATGACATCAGCAGCAAACCCCCCGCAACGATCGAGTGGGAGTGAAACTTTGCTTGACAACGATTATAATTCGTTGTATCAACGAGCATAGAAGATGGGACTATCGGTAAAAGGGCTTTTAGATGAAGCGGTCGGTTTTCTTGGCGACGAGAAACCACTGCATGCGATCCAGATTCTGAGAAATATCATTTCGACAGATCCGGGTTATACCGAAGCTTATTTGAGATTGGCAGAAATCTATATCGGCATGCACAAATACGAAGCAGCGGAAGTGCTCCTTGCCGACGCTATCGTCAAAATAAAAGACGATTACAAATTAGTTTACGCTCTCGGAAGTCTATATTACAACCTCGGGGAGTTAGAAAATGCCCTGCCGCTTTTAAGAAGACTGAACTCGTGGCGCAACCCAAGCGTTCATCTTGCCCTTGCAACCATTTTTCTGGAGCAGGATGAATTTGTTGAAGCGATCGCTGAAGTAAAACGGGTTCTCAGGTCGGATGTGAAATATCCCGATGCGAACGGCATCCTCGGAAGAATTTACCTGAGACAGAAAAAATTTCCAGATGCAATAAAGTACTTGCAGCGCGAACTCGCTTTAAATGAATCATCAGTCGAATTTCGACTTGACCTTGCCACTGCATTTTATTTGCTCGGAGATTTGCGTGATGCATTGGAGGAGTTTACGCTCCTGATAGATACGGATCCTGATTTTTTCCCGGGCTGGCTGATGTGCGGGGAAATTTTGCTAGGACTCGGCAAAGCCGACGAATCGGAATTTTACCTGCAGAGAGCGCTGAGTCTAAACCCGGGAAGCCCGGAGGTATTGCAATCGATGGCAAATCTCTACAGCACAATAGGTGAGATGGAGAAAGCACGGTCTTTATTTGATGAACTTGCCAGGTCAAATGCTGTGATTGAAGATGACACGGATACGCTGGAACATATTTCGAGAATAACCAGGAAGCGGCACAGACGCTGACGATGAGAATCGCTGCAGCTATCCTGACCGTAGTCCTTGCGACATGCGCCTATGCGCAAGTTCCGTTCAATCAAGTCGATGAAACGAACTACAATCTGGGTTTACAAAGTTTCAAAGAGGGAGACTACTCGACCGCCTACCAATATCTCCTTCAGGTGATGGATGATTCGCTGAACCAGAGATCGGCGGAGTCTTTTTACTACGGATCCAAAAGCCTTTTCAATCTGCACCGGTACCAGGGATCGGTTTCAGCTATAGATACTTTTCTTGCCCGCTTCCCAAATGATGAACATGAATATGAAATGGTCTACTTGCTCGGGGTTAATTATTACGAACTGGGGAAATACCAATCCGCGGGTACGCAGTTCGTTATGGTTGTAGATTCCGCATCCGATCAGACTGTAAAGGATCAGGCGGTTGCAAGTCTTCGGACGCTGGCAGACTTCAATTTGAGTTTCGATGATATTAAAGGTCTGTTCAATCAGTGCCGAACTCGTCTATCTGCGGTGACAATCTCGATCGTGTTCGCTCGAAGGGCTTACTCTTCTGACAGGATTGAGACTGCGGATAGTCTTCTTAAAGAGTTTACGCGGCGTTACCCTCAGCCCGGGGCCGGAAGCGGTGAGATAATAAAGTGGATTAACAGGATAGCCGCAGACAGGATTCTGAGTCAAGCTCCGATAAAACTTGGGGCTTTGCTTCCTCTGCAATACGGAAGCGGCGTTGGCGACAGACTTCTTCTGGGGATTCAACTTGCGCTTGATGATTACAATGACACTGCTCAAACAAAAGTCGGGCTGGTTCTGGAAAATTATGGGAACAACCTGGTGTCGCTGTATTCGGATATGCGTGCTCTCGCCAAGGACGACGCGGTTAAATCAATCATCGGTCCGGTCTTCAGCAACGAAATATCGAGTGTGGTCGATATTGCAAACTCGTCGAAGGTACCCACGATAACTCCGACTGCGACTCAGGCAGGACTCGTCACCGGGAATTCTTATGTCTTTCAATCAAATCCAAATTTTAGGATGCGGGCACGGGCACTGGCGGAATATGCGGTTAATGTTCTGCATATTCAAAAAATTTCTGTTCTTTCGCCTTCGGATACATATGGTAAAACTATTGCGGGTTTCTTCGTGGCTCGGTTAAAAGAGCTTAATGTCACCCCGATTTCTATAGTCTATTTTGAAACCGGCACTACCGATCTTTCACAGGAAATAGGGAAAATTAAAAATGATGCTGCCGCACTAAATGAGCCTTATGTTGACTTCTCAAAACTCAACAAACAACAACAATCGAAACTGAAGCTCTACGGCATTGCCTCCTCTTTTGTAGACTCGCTCGAAAAATCAAAAGGGAGCATCGATGCGTACGATCTGTTCACCGGAGATCCGCAAAAAGTGGCGGATTCCCTGGGGATCCCCATTACCAATAAGACTGTCCTCGGTGATTTCGACGCACTTAGATCTCTCGGTGCGATCTTCATTCCGTTAACCTCATCAAAAGACATTGGCGTCATCGGCGCTCAATTGGCTTACTACAATGTGAAAACCCAGCTCATCGGAACGGACGACTGGTACGATTTGAACCAGCTTTCGAATAACGATTCGTATATTGATGGGGTAATATTTTGCAGCGATACATTCTTCGATACAAATTCACCGGCTTATAGAGCGGCAAGTGATTCACTCTCACAAATTTCCGATGTGGATTTCGACAGAACAATTTCTTACGGATATGATCTGACAAACATGTTGCTTGGCGTAATAAAAGCGACCAGCGGCAGATCCGACATTGCGAACGCACTGAATTCAGAGACATACCGCGGCTTACATTCCACGATTTCATTTTCGGGGAACAATTCAAATCACTACATACATATTCTTCAATTCAAAAGAGGAAACATTATTGACCTTGGCGAAGTGAACAGTAATTGAATTAGAGCTTTCAAATTTGTCTAAAGGAAGGGGGCTGGACAATGGCGGAAAAGCCGAAACAACCTGAAGTAAAACAACGCACACTTCGTGAATGGCCTGATAGCGAAAAGCCGCGCGAAAAACTTCTCTCCAACGGCGCCACAAAACTTACCGATGTCGAACTCCTTGCAATACTTCTTAGAACAGGGACTCGCACAAAATCACAGTCTAAGACCGCGGTAGATGTTGCGAGGGAGGTTTTGATGGCGTTCGATAATTCGCTCGACTTACTGTCGTTGAGAGAAGCGCTTGAATTATCCGAAATTTCGGGAATCGGAATCGTGAAGGGAGTGACTCTCGCTGCAGCCTTTGAATTAGGGAGGAGAATTCAGAACATCCCCGACCGCGGGCGAGATGCGGCGCTTCTCAACAACCCTGACGCCGTATATAAATTTGTTATGAGGGATTTCGCGGGCGAGAAGCGGGAGATATTCCGGGTGATCGCACTGAGCACGTCCGGAAAAGTGAAGCGCGTGAAGACAATGACAGAGGGAACATTGAGCGCAAGCCTGGTCGATGCGAGAGCGGTGTTCAAGTTTGCAATCCTCGAAGACGCGGCGAGTATTATCGTGGTACACAATCATCCCAGCGGAAAGCTTGATCCGAGCAAAGAAGACGTTCAGATCACTAAAGATCTCGTTTACTCTGGTGGATTCCTGGACATACCCGTGCACGATCATTTGATTGTGGGGCCGACGGGATATTTGAGCATGAAGAATGCGGGATATATCTAAAGAAAGTCAAAAAGTGGAAAGCCAGGATAACTCCGGAGCCTTAGTCCTTACTTGACTTCCGACTTACGGGCTATCTCTCTGCTGTGGTAACGGTTTCCTGTTGTTGTTTCTTAAGGTACGTCCCAAAGACAAAATCCCATAGTGGCGAACTCACGCCATAATTGTTATCCGGATCCATGTAATGGTGCCGCATATGCTGCTGCTTCAGATATAAAGAGATCTTTCCGTGTAAGCTGAAATGATGAACGGCATAATGGGTCAGATCATAAGCGAGGTAGCCAAGGATGAATCCCGCGAAGAATGGGGGAAGAAAACGTGAACCGAGGATATTGTCGAAAAGGAAATAAAAAAGAAGGGCCAGGGGGATACTGACGATTGGCGGCATCACGAGACGGGTGGAGTCGCTGGGATAATCGTGGTGAACACCATGGAACATAAAGTGAATCTGCTTTCCCCATCCGCTTTTAGGCACAAGATGAAAAATAAATCTATGGAGTATGTATTCCGTAAAACTCCATATTGTTAAACCGAATATGAACAAGGGGAGAGCGTATGTAAATGCAACTCCGGTTTCTACCGTTTTGTAAAGCATATAGCCAATGACCGGGAAATATATTATTGCCGGGATTGACGGGTGAACATGGGAAAAGAACTCAAGAATGTCGCTCTGGAACATCCTCGCAGATTCGTCTTTGTTTGAAACGTATCGTTTCATGGTGGCGCTCCTTATCTCGAAATCGGACTTTATGAAACCTCAAATATCAACTGTCCTGTGGTTTCATCGCGGCTTTTACAATTTCCCCGGGTTTCGGGGAATTGGAAGCCGCGACTGAATTACGTAGACAATAGTTAAAACTAAAATGAGACGGGGAAAATTCCCCAAGTTAAAGACAAAATTAAGAGGGCATAATTATTTGGCTTTGAATTTCGTTGGGTAAACCGACCCGCTGATGAAATGAATCTCAACGGTGTGAGAGATCATCAGCGGGGAAAACCGCGTATTATTCTTTTTCAGATTTGGCGTTATAAACAATTTTGCGAATGGTATCGAATCGCAGGTATGGATATTCATCCTGGATTTTTTCGATAGCATCTCCGACGCTCATATAGTTTCGCAAATCTTTGAAACGCCTTTTAATCTGGTAGTCTCTAACCGCCTTGTAATCCAAAAGGCTGTTTTCGATCAGCTTTTCGTAAACCTCATCGGCAAGGATGTCGCTCAATGGGTTCTCGATTTGCTTCTTTTGTACTTTCTTTTTCTCCGAGGGAAGTCCTGTTATCTTCTCCATGTTTTCCTCGCCTATGCTTTAGTGAGACTTAATTTTGACATACCTTATCAAAGTCTCGTCTTCCCCTCCGATTGTATTCTATCATGTGTTTTCATCAGTATTGCCAAATTAAAAGATCAAATATCAATAAAGAATAAACATTTTCTTCGGTTATCCGCCGTGGGCTGTATCACCCAGAGGGTGATGGCACTTACTTCCTCTGTGGGCTCTACTGGACTCGAACCAGTGGCCTCTTGCGTGTGAAGCAAGCGCTCTGAACCAGCTGAGCTAAGAACCCAAGTTGCTGAATAATCTAACACTCCAGAGCCTGTTAATCAAGAAAACGCTCCTCTTATTCATCAGTTGTTCCCTATTTGCCCATTTACCATGAAAATCGAATATTTTGCTAGCTCGTTTAGTTTTATTAAAGACGGAATCATGACCAAAAAGTTTAAGGAGCCACCAATATACAAATGTGGAAGTGACATTCAACACATGGTAATTATAGAAAAAACTCAAGGGATCATCTTTTCACAGGCTTTGGTTATATCCCGGCCGCTTCTAGAACCCTGACTGCCACTTCGTACTTTTTGAAGGGGGGCAGGAGGTAAGCGCCTGCAACCGAAGACTTAATCTCGCGTAGAAATTCTGCCGAAATGTCGATGCCTGTCTGGGCGGCGCTTTCTCCGGCTCGAAACATCCTTTCTCTCACGTTTTCAGGTATGTTTATCCCCGGTATCTCATGGTGGAGGAATTCCGCATGTTTGTGGCTTCGAAGAGGAAGGATTCCTATCACAACCGGGATATGGAATGGTTCTATCGCCTTAATGAATCTTTCAAAAATTCCAACCTCATAGACCGGTTGTGTGACAACCACATCCGCCCCCGATTCGATTTTGTGACCAAGCCGCTCCATTTCATAATCGAATTTGTCTGCGGATGGATTTGCGGCGCAGGCTATAAGAAATGAAGTTGCTTCTCCTATGGGGTTTCCGGCAGAGTCCCTTCCGCAATTCATATTCTTTATTATCTTAATGAGCCCGATAGAGTCGACATCAAACACAGATTTTGCCTGGGGAAGGTCGCCGATCTTGGAGGGGTCTCCGGTAATCACAAGAATATTTCTCAATCCGAGCGCATGGGCCCCCAGGAGTTCGGCCTGCAATCCAATCATGTTTCTGTCCCGTGTCGCCAGGTGCGTAATGGCTTCGATTCCGATTTCCTGTTGGATAATTTTCGAGATTGCAATTGAGCTCATCCTTATCCTTGCGCGTGCTCCATCCGTAATGTGCACCGCATCGAATCCGTTTTCCCTGCAGAAGCGGGCTCCTTCAATCACGCTTGAAATATCCAGGCCGCGAGGAATATCGAGCTCGAGGGTCGTTATAAATTTCTTCCCGATTTTCTTGGAGAACTCAGATCGCATTGAAGGCTTTTCTGCGGCTTCAACTTTGTTCGCAGCGTCCTTTTTCTTTACCGTCCTGACGGCCGTACTTGGCTGAGATCCTTCCCGCCGTTCGAATTTCACTCCGCGCACGGCTTCTGCGATCGCTCTGATGTGAGAAGGCGTTGACCCGCAGCATGCTCCGATAATGGTGACCCCGGCTTCAACAAGCTGTTTCGCATAGGTTGCAAGATATTCCGGCGTCGCATGGTAAATGGATTTGCCATCCACAAGGGTCGGTATTCCGGCCGCGGGCTGGGCGGATAAAATCAGGTCCTCCGAATACATGGATTTGATTATTCCATACATTCTCTGCGGCCCTACGGTGCAGTTTGATCCGACAACATCGACGCCTTTGGATTTGATATGCCTTACAACTTCAAGAGGAAAATCCGAGGCCAAGATCGCGCCATCCTCGGAGAATGTTTTCTGCGCGATGATCGGTATATCCGAAGAAACTTCTTTTGCGGCATCGATCGCAGCATCGAGTTCATTCAAATCCAGGAATGTCTCAAGGATAAGAAGATCGACCCCGCCTCTCACGAGAACTTCTATCTGTTCCTTAAAGACTTTCTTTATGTCGGAAATCTTTGTTTTACCGAGAGGCGCAAGGAGCTTTCCGGTCGGTCCGACGGCACCGGCGACATATACATCTTCGCCGGCTGCTCGCTTTGCGATCTCGACAGCAGATCGGTTTATTTCATTGAACTTATCGGCAAGATGGTACGCTTCGAGGCGCATCCGGTTAGCCGAGAAAGTGTTTGTCTCGATGATTTCCGCGCCGGACTGGATATATTCACGGTGGGCTCGCTCCACGATGTCCGGATTTTTTATGTTATGTATTTCCGGCGGCGTCTCCTCGTATTCGTATAATTCGAGGAGCGTTCCCATCGCGCCGTCACATACGATAACGCCGTCTTTAAGTCTTTCGCGGAAAGGTTTTTTCATTTTTCAGGAAAAATTAAGCCCTTACGAAGGCTCCAAACCCTTGCAAGGTCAGTTAAAAGATTGTTATTTACAACTTTGAATTAAAAGTTATAAATTTTCCAGACGAATTCAAAAAGTTGGAATGGATGCCGGTGCCGCAATTTCAACTCCCTACAGAACCCAAAGGTCTTTCTTAACCGCAAAGATTCGCCCGGATCTGATGTCAATCCTAACATTTCTGCACCTAGACTATCTTAACGGTTAATTTGGTCCCTGCCTGTAGCAGAGATTAGATTGTGGCACTATCAAGAATTTGATCTTACCGGAATATTTTACAGATTCGATTTGATTGCCGGAACAAGACACGACCACATCACGGGCATGCAAAAGTGCTAATCCAGTAACATTTAATTTCGTGAGCCCGTATATTACTAAGCAGGTAAAAAATGGTCGGCAGTAAAATCAGGGCTGTCACTTTTTAACCAGAATCAACATTGTGGAATTTTTAATGGACAATACCATTTAGGAAATAGAGATGCCAGCATAGGATCTGGCAGCAAAAATTAACATTAAAAGGATAATCACAATTGCGATTGATCGTCTGCGGGATTCTATTTACTTCTCTTTTGATTTGCAACGGATCGGCGATATCTCAGAACGTCTATACAATTTCCGGACGGATTATAGATTCAAAAACCGGTGAGCCTCTTCCGTCGGCAAACGTGAGGGTTTCGGGCTCGGCAAGAGGAACAATCACAAATCTTGACGGTTCTTACCTTATTTCTCTTCAGGCCGGGGACTACACTCTCATCTATAGTTATATCGGTTATCAAACCGACTCCGCAAGTGTTAAGCTAACAGGTAATATTGCTGAAGATGTCAAACTCGAACCTGCAGACATTTTCCTGCCGGAGATTGTATCGGTCGCGGAAGACCCCGCCTATGCGATTATCAGAAAGGCGATCGAAAAAAAACATGAGTGGGCGAAACTCCTAAAATCATATAGCTTTAAAGCGTTTACCAGGTTAACAATCTTCCGCGATACTTCTCTCGCCGGGATTACCGAATCTTACACTGACGGCTACTGGGAGCAAGGTGACTCGCTTCATGAAGTTGTGACTCAGAAACGCGAGACCAAAAATTTGCCGGAAGCCGGATTCATACCGTCGGTCGGAGAGATAATAAATTTCACCGATGACGTAATCGAGTTCGTCGGCTACAAATTTGTCGGTCCGATCGCGGAGAACGCGCTCGATTATTACAAATACAAACTCATCAGGACATTCAAGAAAAATGGCGTGGCAGTTTATGAGATTGACGTCATACCCGATTCCCGCATCGTACCTCTTTTTGCGGGGAGGATTTCGATTGCGGATTCTTCATTTGCGGTAATGGGCGTGGACTTCCATCCCAACGAGGCATTCAACATTCCTTTCCTGACGGATTTAAAAGTGAATTTCGCCCAGCATTATTCGCTGTACGAAGACAAGTTCTGGATGCCGGCGGACATCATAACCGACTTCGGGATGAAGGTCCAATTTGCAGGAATCTCCCTTCCAAGACTCGTCATCGACGAAACTTCCGACATCTATGATTACGAATTGAATAGCCAGATCGCGGATTCAATTTTCAAGAAGCCTGCACTCGTCATCGATTCGAGCTCGACCAAATTCGATTCCACCTTCTGGAGTGCGCATGAGGTACTTCCGCTGACCTCTTCCGAACAAAAGGCATACAAAACTCTCGATAGCACTCAAACTCTGGCAAAGCAGTTCAAACCGAGCGGTGCCACGGCTTCCCTTCTCGGTGATAACGGTATTCTTTCGTATTTCAATCACGTCGATGTTCGGTTCAACAGAGTCGAAGGATTGTTCCTCGGCGGGAAGTACACCTATACCTCCGGAAAAAAACAGACAAGGTTCACGATTTCAAACGAAGGTTCGGAAATATCCCGGACTTCCGAGGGCTGGCAGCTCAGTCTTGCTGCAGGATACGGATTTTCCGATAGGATACCGAAGTGGCGGATCGGCGGGGCCTACCCGTTCGGCGAAAACATCAAGCATGAAATTGGACTGGAGCTTTACCGGGACATCAACCATTACCCCGAGGACCAGTTTTACTCCCCTTTTATGACGGCGATAACCTCACTCTTCGGACGCGACGATTATTATGATTATTACATGACTTACGGATGGGATGCTCATTATTCGATCATGCCTATCCGGCATTTCAAGGCGACCGCCACTTATTTATCCGAGAACGAAGCAAGCGTCGTGGACCATACGAATTTCAGCATACTTGCCTTCGGCGGTATTTACAGGGTGAATCCACCGATTATGTCCGGACAATTGAGGAGCGTGAAATTCAACGTCCGCTACGGAGACGAAGCAGTGCCGCTTAGCTTGATTCCGGTGGATGCCGTCGAGTTTAATGCGGAATACTCCTCGCCTTCGCTTCTCGCGAGCGATTTTCATTTCGGCAAATATCAGGTCGCGGCATCGTACCACTTCGATACCTTTTTGACGGATTATCTTCTCCCGCCGCAGACCGAGATCATGTTTGCCGGTGGTGTTTCAACAGGCACACTTCCCGTACAAAAAGAATTTGTGCTCGACTCGCAGATCGGAGTGCTCGTGCCATTCGGAGTGCTGAAGTCCGCCCGTCCGGTGCAGTTCGTTGGAGATAAGTTTGTCGAGTTCTTCGCGGAGCAGAACTTTCGGAATGTTCCGTTCCTGCTTCTCGGCATTCCGGCTCTTTATAAAAAAGGAATGGAAGTTTTAGTCGATGCCTCCGCGGCGCAGTCGTGGTTGAACGGGGTATCGACCACGAACGGCTGGTATTATGAGGCGGGAATAGGCCTTGGGAAAATTCTCGGACTGATCCGCATGGACCTGACCTACCGGGTGAGCAAACCGAACGCGCTTTTCTTCAGCGTCGGGATGAGCAGCATATTCTGATTTTTGCTCAGCCAAATACGGATAGACTTATGTTTCCGAACAGGCTCTCTTGATAGTGAGTCCTCTTCATAGTATTATAAACAGTACTAATAGAAGGACCACTAAAATGGCTCAAATAATAACGGCGAATGACTTGAAAACGAAAGGCGTGTCGATTTTAGATAAAGAATCTTCTGACAACAGCGAGGTAATCATAACGGTGAGAGGGAAACATAAATATGTTGTTCTGCCCATCGAGAAATACAACCACCTCAGGGAGTGTGAATTGGAAGCCGCCCTGCTCGAAACCAAGAGAGATATTAAAGCCGGAAAATTTATTAAGGAACCTGTGGAGAAGCATATAAAGAGAATTATGCGTGGCTGAGATAGTTTATACCGACAGCTACATCAGACGGGCAAAGAAATTTATCAAGAAACATCCCGAAGTGATCTCTCAGTATGAAAAGACACTGAAACTTCTGGAATTGAACCCCTATCATCCTTCTCTGAGATTGCATAAACTCCGCGGAAGATTATCCGAGATGTATTCGGTCTCCATAAATATCTCCTATCGAATTTCGATTTATTTCCTGATAGATAAAGACAAAATAATACCGGTGGATATTGGGAGCCATGATGTGGTGTATTAGGATTGAATGTTTGATTTTGTCGGAGATGATGAATAGTATGGTTTGTAAGCGACTCGGCTGCTTAGAGGCGGAGCCGCATATTTTTGTCCGAGGTGTCAAGGACTGTTTTGAAGTTGGACACTACCAAACTATGTGGCAAACGGAATGACATTGGGAACAGTATAAAAGGAGGCATCAATGTCGACATTTACAAAGGTATTTGGAATAAAGAAGGCACAAGCTGAGGTTGACTTTGTGGATATTCCGTTAGATACAGATATTCGACTGTTCATTGATCCTTATGCAATATCTCAACGCCGGGATCAATGGAGCCAAGATTGTTACGATCTGATAAGCTATTTCTTTCACCTCATTGTTGAGAGCATTCGTTCGAAAAACTTAGATAAAGCTAGAGAACTTCTCCTACATCTGCAGGAACCAAACGAGACACATTTAGGATTCTCATCGAATCGGCCGCAAGGTGCGGGAATTGGCCGTCACCAGGCCGACCAGCTTTTCAAAGCTATCAGTGAATCCTCTGCGGTAAAAACTGGTTTTATTTCTTCTCTTGAAGAATGCGAACTTATGATTGATGGCATCAGTGTAGATAAGATTTCTGACCTAACAACGAATGTCATTCGTAAGAAACTTGCGGAATATTCCTTCGAACAATGTAAGCTTCACAGCGTACCAACTCAGCAGGTGGCCCTTGCACCACACTTCTCGAAAGATGATAATGCTTGGGTCAGTGAATATTACTCACTCCCGGTCTATAAAAAGAAACCAATTCTTCTCGTACCCAAGTTCATAGCCCGCTATTCCCTCGACTACGACTCTGGGGATTACTACAATAACTACGTGATTAATTTTCTCCAAGCTGAAAACCTGACAGCTCGCTCCAGCCTTGTTAGAGCGTTGAAAAACGGAAAGAACGTAGTTTATAAGAAGGATCTGAAACACAATTACCCCTTTTCAAAAGAGTTCCTTTTTCGATTCTCCAAGACTAATCCCGAAGTCCTTAAGAAATACCGTAAAGAACTAGATAGAATTGAAAGAGATCACACGGAGATTAGTGAGGGATCTGAAGATGAACTTGTGCTTGCTGAATCACTTATCGCCGCGCTTGACAGTATCCCTTCAGGCTCAGACTATGCTTCAGCATACCACTATCGCCAACCCAGAACTTGATCAACTAAGTGGTAGATTTTCTCGTGACAGGGGTATTGTTGGAATTTTGTGTTGCAGGGACTTTGAGGACCATTCGCTATTTTTAAAGCGATGTATTGACACTTTCAAAGATGGACGTGGAATGATTATTAGCTTAGACGACGCCAGAATTATTGAATTGCTCACAATGATCAAAGAGAAAAAACGTTCAGATATAGATAAACGCCTTACCGCATTCTTTGATGAAGTCCATTACGCATGAATAATTTTCATCTATATGAATGGTAGATATATTTTGACGCTAGTCTCTTACCTTACCACCTGCTATTCATTCTCTTAAAACTCTCATCAAGTTCCGCTCTCGACGCTTTGATTGCTCCTTCCGTCATGCCGTAACCGATTTCCAATACGTCGCCTTTCAAACCTTTCATCACGGCGGCTACAAATTCCTCGGATGTTAGACCCGCTTTATAGTTGCCTCGACTGGCTCTCCCTTCAGGATTTAATTCCGTATCGACCGCCGGCGGAACTACTTCGAATACTTTGATCCCGATCTTCGATAGCTGGTGCCTGAGTGCCATGGAGTATGCGTGCAGCGCGGCTTTGGTCGCGCTGTACACGGGCATTCGTGCGGCAGGTATAAAACCCAATCCCGATGAAACATTGACGATAGCGGCTTCTTTCTTCCCGGCCAAGTGAGGAATAAGCATCCCTGATAAAATTATCGGGGCTTCTAAGTTGATCTTGATTTCATTTTCTCCGGCAAGGAATTCGTCGATACCTTTCGTGAAATCAACGTCCCTCTGAATGCCGGCGTTGTTCACAAGGATGTTTAACTTCGGAAACTTATTAGTGATCCATTCCACAAGCGATTTCCGATCGGCTTCTTCAGCTACATCGCATACTTTGATTTTGAGTTCCGGATGTTTCTTCTGTGCTTCGAGAAGTCTTTCTTCCCGGCGGGCGCAAATTATAACTTCGTTTCCGGTCGCAAGAAACGATTCCGCAAGCGCGTAACCTATTCCCGTCGAGCCGCCTGTGACTAAAATTGTATTTCCTGAAATTTCCATTTGAATCTTTCTTCGTTATTTTCTTGTGGGATATCCGACCGTTTGGCCGAAGAGTACGCGCTGGTCGACGCGTAAATTTAATTTTTCGGTAAGAGCAGGCTTATTGCAATTATGGAACCATGCCGCCAGACCTTGAGAAGTAGCAAACAAATAAACATTGCCTGCGATAAGGCCGATGTCGACATAATAATATGACTTCTGAATTTCGGGATCTTGAAGTCCCGGCTCCTGGTAACCCGCTGTATGGGAGAGCCTGTGGATGTCAGCAACGTAGATTAGTTGAACCGGAGCCTTTGCAATCAGACCCGCTTGTCCGATACCAATTGCCAATGAGCGAAGATCGCCGGTAAGTACAGGTTCGAGCCTGTGATTGAACGCGTCAAATAAGTAGACTCCTTCTTGCAGTGCAACATATATATCGATTTCCTGAGAGTTACTTGCAGACGCGGCGGTCCTGCTTGGAATTTCAAATGGACCAATCTTGCGGTTCACTCCCCATGCAGCCCAGAGAAGGTTTGATAGCAATTGCAGAGAGAGTTTCTTGTCGCCAATCTCGCGGATAGTTTTCCTTTGCTGTAATGCTTTCACAACCGACATGTCACGACCCGGCGTCGGTCTCGGCAATTGGATCGTTTGCAACTCGCTCGACGGCGTATTCCCAAAAACAGAAGCAGTTCGAGATTTCTCTTTTTTCACTTTACGAATCATAAAATTTTCCTTTCTAAGACTCCCGACAAGGCGATGCTGAATGCGGCAATATTATAACAACTAATCACCGACTCTTTCAAATACAAACTTTTCTTTAACGACAATTATCAGTAAAATAGATGACAACGTTTCCGATTTTAATTTTAATAGATTCATATCAGAATCAAAAGAGGAAGGCGATATGCCAGATCAAGATAAACCATACATAGTCGAGTATTATTACAAAGCCAAATGGGGACATGCCGAAGAATTTCTCCAGCTATACAAAAAGAATCACCATCCGGTCCTTAAGAAAAGAATAGAGATGGGACACATAATAAGCCTCACGCTCACGAAGCCGCGGTTCCACGCGACCGAGGAAGGGCGCTGGGATTTCAGAGTGACGATCGTGTGGAAGAACATTCAAGTTACCGACGATGGCTTCAGTGAAGCAGAGTTGACTCATCAGCTTTTTCCGAATCAGGAGGTCTATAAAAAGGAAGAACAACACCGGTTCGAGATTTTGGCCGGACACTGGGATGTGCCCGTCGTGGAAATTGACCTGGAAAAATAGAAAATATCTATCCCTTGATTGAAATCCGCTCTTGCCGTCCGGAAGATTTTGACGAGGTGGCAAAATTACTTCGTCAGCTTTGGCTTGACAAACAGCTCGATCTTCGTTCTCTCAAGACGGTTTTCGACAGGGCGCTCGCTTCGGATTCACAAAAATATCTTTGTGCTGAGGAGAACGGAAAGGTCATCGGGTTCGGTTCGCTTACAATCAAAAACAATCTCTGGCAGGCGGGTTATATTTGCCATGTCGATGAACTTGTCGTTGATGACAATTATTGACATCACGGGGTAGGCACAGGGATTTTGCAGCAACTCATTGTAATTGCTAAAGAAACAGGGTGTCGCAGGATCGAGTTGGATTCCGCGTTCCACAGGAAGGAAGCTCATGGGTTTTACGAAAAATTGGGTTTCGAGAACCGGGCTTTTCTTTTCTCAAAAACCCTGTAGTGCTACTAAAGAGTTTTAGGATGTGCTTTCTGCCGGAGCCTCGCGCATTACCTGCTTTTGTAAGTGAGCCGCTTCGGTTCGTGATAACATCGTTTTCTCCTGCAGGTCGCAGGCTTCTTTTCCGTTTTGAGGTGGGACATAAACGTAAGAACCGTCGGATTTTAGCTCTCGCGCCCGAACGCAATCTGCAAGTGCCGCATCGAGAACTTCCTCTTTGATTCTCTTCACGAGAGATTCTTCTTCAATTGGGAACATGAGTTCTACCCTTCGCTCGAGATTGCGGCCCATCAGATCCGCACTGCTCAGATAAAGCTCTGGTTGACCTGCATTTTGAAAATAGAACACTCTGCTGTGTTCAAGATATCTCCCGACGATACTGATGATGCGAACTGTCTCGCTCTGTCCTTTTACGCCGGGTCTCAAAGAGCAGATTCCACGTACAATCAAGTCAATCTTTACTCCCGCTTTCGAGGCTTCATATAGCTTCGAGATCATCTTGACGTCGGTGATAGCGTTCATTTTTAGAATCACGTGACCCGTCTTCCCACTTTGTACATTGTGGATTTCGCGGTCGATGAGACTCTCTACTTTCTGCCGCAGTGTAACGGGAGCGACGGCCAGCCTCTTGTAAGATTCCCGACGCGAGTATCCTGTCAGGTAATTGAAAACTTCTGTTATATCTTCGGTAATCTCTTCTTTGCATGTAAAGTAGCTCAAGTCCGTATAAATTCGCGCGGTAATCGGATTGTAATTCCCGGTCCCGAGATGGACATATCTTCGAAGCCCGTCGTTTTCCTTCCGTACCACGAGGGCCATCTTGCCGTGAGTTTTAAGGCCGACTAATCCATAAACGACATGGACGCCGGCGCGTTCGAGTTGTTTGGCCCAGCCGATATTATTCTCTTCATCGAATCTCGCTTTAAGCTCGACAAGAACCGCAACCTGTTTTCCTTTTGCTGCCGCCTCGACGAAGAGGGGAATAAGCGGCGATTCTTTTCCAATCCGATAAAGAGTTTGCTTGATTGCGAGGACATTCGGATCGTTAGCTGCCGATCGAATGAATTGGACGATCGGGTTGAAGGAATCGTATGGATGGTGCAGCAGGATGTCTCCACGCCGAATGCTGCCGAAAATATCTTCGCTGTCTTCGTCCGTCGTGAATGTAGCGGGGATGTACGGCGGATCTTTCAGTTCCGGAAGCGGAAGTTTCAACAACGTCATGAGCTGGCTCGGGTCAAGAGGCGGATCCAGCTCGTAAACATCGTCCGGAGTGACTTCCAAATTTTCGATCAGGATATCTTTGATTCGACCGGGCATCTTGTTTTCTATGCTGACGCGAACCACTGAGCCGAAGCGACGCAGCCGGATAGATTCTTCGATAGATTGTATCAAGTCGCCCGCTTCATCTTCCTGGATCTCTATGTCGGCATTTCTGGTAACTCGAAAAGCATAAGACTCCTCCACCGTCATCCCCGGAAACAACAAGTGCAGGTTATCCGCGATAACATCTTCCAGCCAGACAAAGCGCCCTCCCTTTTTGAGATCGTGCGGATCACCGTTAGGAATCTGAACTAAACGCTGAAGGACATCTGGAACTTTGACGCGAGCAAACCGCTCTTCGCCGTTAGGAGTCTTCACAACTACCGCAAGGCTGAGACTGAGGTTTGAGATGTAAGGAAATGGATGTCCGGGATCGAATGCGAGAGGCGTCAAGACGGGATATATTTCTTTTGCGAATAAGTCGGCGAGTTTCGTGCGGTCTTCCGCGGTCAGTTCTTCCATCTTCATGAGATAGATTCCGTGAGCCGCTAACTTAGGCTGCAAATCTTTTTTATAGCAATCGCACATCTCTTTCATCATGACAGAAACGCGGTCATGGATTGCATGAAGCTGCTGAGAAGGGGTCAGTCCGTCAGGCGAATACTCAACTATGTTCGCGAGAATAAGCTCTTTGATTCCTGCCACGCGGATCATGAAGAATTCGTCAAGATTAGAGCTTGCAATCGAAAGGAACTTGATACGCTCAAGCAAAGGATGGCGTTGATCGCAGGCCTCCTGGAGAACCCGCTGATTAAATTCCAGCCAGCTCAACTCACGGTTTATATAGAGCGCCGGATCAACAAGCGATTCGACATGATTCGATTTTTGGTCTGGAGTTCGCCGGCGTTTTGTGCTGCTCGCTCGTTTACGGATGCCGGAAATAATTCCGGAAGACAAAGTAATTCCGTGCTCCGTCTTCAAGTCCTGACTTTGTGCTTTCCTTTCATCGCTCGATGAATTTTGCATAATATCCTTTATTGAATCTGCTCCGTTAAAAGATAGCTCGAACGAATAAACGAGACAAGTTAAGGATTTGTTAATGGAATTACGGAAAAACCGCTAATTTGGGAGAAAACAGATGAAATAAATTAAAGAGGAAAACTATACGGTTTATTTTTCTCCGAGTATCTGCGCCGGTGCCATCAGCCATTCCAATGTCGCGCAGCGGCCATAATGGAGGGTCACAACCGAAAGCTTACAGATACCCCCCTTTTTCATTGTGATCGTCAAGCTGTTCTTCCCGGAGACAAGCATCGATATTAACCCGCTCAAAGAGGGTTCATGTCCGACGAGAAGAATGCTGTCGAATTTTTTGTACCTGGTATTTATTTCGCTAATCAGAGCGGCTGGATCTCCGCCGACTTTTAGGTGAGAAGAGAACTTTAAAAGATTTTCATAGTGAAATTCTTTTGCCACAATCTCTGCTGTTTCCTTTGCGCGGCGGAACGGGCTCGAAAGAATGACATCGAATGATATCTCCATATTCTTCATTGCCTTCGCAATGCGCCGCATTTTCTTTGCCCCCTTTTCCGTCAGAGGACGTTCCGAATCCGGACCGGAATCAGTTAATCCTCGCTCTGTCGCTATTGCGTGCCTGAGAATGTATAACTTCATGCTTTCTATCCTTCGACTTTTCCCAGCTTTCGCCAGAAGAGACTGAGCTCGTCCACGGAAGAAATAAATTCGAGTACAAGCTCTCTTCTTTGGTTCAGGAGATGATCGATTAAATTCTTGAATTGCACCTGGTCGGTTTTCCGGTGACTCTTCGCATGCGCTCTAATGCCGGAGATCAGAACGTCGATGTCTTGAATATTTCCCATCCTTACCTGATAGGCATTCATGGATTTCATCATACGAGGAGTAACGTTCGGCAGTATCGCTTCCAGAGCTTCTACGGTATAGCGGAAACGTTTGAAAGCGATGCGGAGGCTGTGGATCCTTTCGCTGTTGCCCGAGAGTGCGGCGGGTTTCAAATTGACCGTTCTGGAAAATGCTCCCGCAAGTTTACCGATAACAACCGATCGCGAAGCGTCCCGGAGCGTCGGGTCTGCCAGCACGGTTTGCAGTCTTTTTTCGGTTTCAGTAATTCCCTGGTCAATTTGTTCAAGCCGTGGATCCCGGAGTCCGGCGTGCATGCGCCTGAGAATTTGCTTCTCGCGTACCAGGAGAAGCGTCAGGAAAAGATTTAAAGCCGGAAACTCATTCACAAGACCGCGCACGGCAATAATCTGGACCTGTACATCTCTGAGTTCACTTAGTGAGCTCAACAGGCGTTTCAATTCCTTCCGGGTTTTTGACAAGGTAGCGCCGGGAATCATTGTCCGGACAATATCCACGGCGGCGATGAGTCTCCTCGTGGAAACTCTGAGGTCATGGACTGCTTTTTCAGTTGCTCTCTTTTTGCTTTTCGAAAGCTGGTAAGTAAAAACCCGGTGACGATCAACAAATGAGCGAAGCAGAATAGAGATGGTGTCTGGTTTTACGGCACTTGCAGTTTTTCCCCGGAGATTTCCGTTTACTTTGGAAACAGCCGGATGAGATTCCACTCCGGCAATTTGAGGCGTGATATTAATCTTCGACAACGACTTTAACACCGAATACCTCTTCAAACATTCCAGCTTTTTTCATAAGTGACCACTTCTCGAGAAGAAGGTCTCCTTCACCTTTCATTCTGATTGCAAATTTCGGCTTCTTGTATTCCACAGAAAACGATTCGACTTTCGAGGCATGCTCATTATCCATCGCATCGGCGAGACGCAGAATGGCGGCAAGTTTTGTCACCACGACTCTTTCTTTTGACGGAAGCGAGCGATAGTCATCATGCTGCTGTTTGGGGAATGATTTCCGGTGGTAGCGCGCCGCATTTGCGACAACAGCCATCTGCGACCGGCTGAGCCCGATGACCGGCGTCGCCGTCAACAAATATTGTGTGTGCTTGTGGTGATCGGTCATGCTGATAAAGTTTCCAATATCGTGCAGGAGTCCTGCCACCTCGAGAAGTAGGCGGTGTTCCAGGCTAAGGTCATGAAGATTTTTGGTTTGATCGAACAGCTCCACGGCATATCGTGCGACACTTGTTCCATGCGGTTCATCGAAGAAATACTTCCTGCCGATCTCAAGCGCCGAAGCCATAACCTGATCACGGTAGGCATGCTTCGTCTCCTCGTAGAGATTGAGCACCATGTCGGTCAGGATGCCTTCTTTCAGCCCTACGTTTGGAATGAGGATTTCATCGACGCCGGCAACCTTAGCGATCTGCTGCAGGATCATCGATGCGGGGACGATTACGTCTGCTCGGTCCGGGCGCATTCTAAGCTGTTGTATCCGTTCTTCAAACGAGAGAGCCTGAAGTTTCTTGACAATTGTATCGAGCTCATCCATCTGGATTGAATTTTCTCGATCTTTCCCGAGCATATCTTTCCGCAGGCTTCCGAGTGTTTCTATGTTTCCTCCCGTACCCACGCAAACATTGATCTTCTTCCCGCCGATTTCTCTTTTCAACCGCTGCTGTGTCGATTCGACATATTCCTTGACAAGCTGGTTGAATTCCTTTTCGCCGCGTTTTTTTCCCTCTCCGGAGTTTCCTGATGAGAGGAGTTGGAGGAGTCTCACGGCTCCCATTCTGTAACTTTCGGTCGAGACGATGCTGCCGTTCGCGGTCAGCGTCACCTCCGTGCTTCCGCCGCCAATGTCGATGAGCATCGCGGTTTTGTTTTTAAGATTTATTTTGCTTGCAATCGCAAGATGGATCAGCCTGGCTTCCTCTTCCGGTTCGACGACGACGATGTCTATGCCGCAGCGCTGTGAAATACGGTCGATGAACATGTCGCGGTTTGTCGCCTCCCGTAGAGCGCTTGTCGCAACTGCCTTTGACCAGTTCACCCCATTGCGGTCGATCGCTTCCTTAAATCTGGTGAAGGCATCGACGGACTGTTCCAACGTGGCATCAGTGATCAACCCTTTTGAAAACACATCCTGGCCGAGGCGGACAGGCTCTCGTAGGTTATCGAGACTGGAAAGTTTTCGATCTCCGTCAACAGATACTATTGAGAGCCTGATCGCATTCGATCCGACATCTATTGCGGCTAGGTTAGGCATGAAAAAATATATGAAACTGGAGTGAGGGGTTCAAATCGCAAATGGAATAATCTGGTTGTTCCGAAAATTCAAATAACTGAGCATTTGATTGTTGAAGACGAAAACCGCAAATTAAACAAGAAGGTTTTTTAAAATATATTGCGAGTAGTTCAATAAAGGAGCATGAGGTATGAAATACAGAGTTGAAATCGAACGTGACGAAGACGGTACTTTTGTGGTTTCATGTCCGGCTTTGCCTGGTTGTATATCCCAGGGCGAGACCCGGGACGCTGCTCTTGAAAATATTCGAGATGCGATTGCAGGTTATATCCAAAGTCTCAAGAAACACAACGAGCCTGCGCCTCCTCCGATCGAAGAGGAAATCGTGGAGGTTCCTCTTTGAGCAAATTGCCGGCGCTCTCCGGAAGGGATCTCTGCAAAAGGCTGAAGAAGATCGGGTATGAAATTGACCATCAGACCGGCAGCCATATTATTCTTCGAAATGTGAAAGCTCCGTATCGAAGGCTGACCGTTCCGGATCACAAAGAAATTTCAAAGGGTACATTAAGGGCAATCATCCGTGAAGCCGGACTCACACTTGAAGAGTTTCACGATCTCTCAACACGTTAGAATTTGTATTTCCCATGCGCAAGATCACCGTTGTCGACGGTTGTACCCCTCTGCGGTATGCAGAGGTGGCTGTTGTGCAGGAGTTTGACTCCTGCTCACCCCCGTTTGTTTCTTCAATAACTTCGGTAAATTATTCTACCTTTCCCGCTCATTATTATTAAAATAGGATATGCGGGATGGTGCCAGGCGCTCACTTTTTCTTCTTATGTGCTCTAGGGCTCCCTATATTCTGTCGTGGCACGAAGCAAGATGGGACGTAAGCGCTCTGTGCCAGTTGAACTGTCGCAGGAAGTTCCATGGAGAAGCTCAATTTCTGCACAACAGCGAAAACTATGGAAGACTTAATTTAAAGGTGAATCAAGTTTAAAATTGTATAGCACGACAACAGAAACTTCAGCAGGAATATCGTTAATGATTCCCGGAGAAAACATAGTTGCCGTCGCCGCATCTATCGCCGGCTGGACGAAAATCTCAGCGGTAGTATAAACATCAGCATCAGGTATCTTCTGAGGTTTTCCTTCTTTATCCACTTGAATTTTTAGCAAGACCACCCCTTCGAGCTCAGCCCGCCGGGCAAGCTCCGGATATTTCAAGATGGGCTGCTTGATAATCTGCGGTTGTTTGTCGCACTGTTTGTCAACCCACACGACATGAGGTGACGGAGATCCATTCTCTTCCTGATACCACAGAAAATTATCCTTATTGTCTAAGAAAAGTATGCTGGAATCCACCCCATCGACAGTATAATCAAATCTCAAAATGGCAGCTCGTTGTAAATCAGGATTAGCACAATTCTTCAGCTCATCGTCTGTTCCGTAATAACTGATCTCTTTCATGTTGCCGAATTGGTCGTATTCATATCGCTCTATTGCCACGCCATAGACATTCTTATCTGTCAGTTGTTCATCAATTCCAAAGTATTTTATTTCGATAACATCACCAGCTTCGTCATACTTTAATCGTTTGATCGACACGCTATCTATATTTTGAGTTAATTGTCCATCCGTTCCAAAAAACTTTTGCTCAATCCAATTTCCATTCTGATCATAATTCCATCTAACCATGGAGACCCCTTCATCAGTATTCTCGGTCGGTCGCCCATCAGCGTTAAAATATTCTTCCTGCGTTTGATCTCCATTCTCATCATATTCCCATCGAATTCGAGCGATTCCGTCAGAATTTTCGGCGATTTTTCCTTCCTGATTGTAAAAAGATACCTCGGTTGTGTTCTTACTTTTATCGTATGTCCATTGATTCTCGTAAATTCCATGAGATGTCCATATCCTTTTGCCTTCTCGATTAAGAAAAATTGTCCTCACTACATTTCCATTATCATCAAGCGTCCACGAATATTGTGCGACCCGATTCGTATCTTCAATCAAATTGCCATTCTCATCATAATTGAAACAGGCGATGGGGTGACCATCTTCGTCCAGTTTTAATCGCTGCGAGTAGACACTATCCGAAAGTGGCATAGGATTGCCCTTTGCATCTTTAAATGTTCGCTTTTCAAATCCCTCGTAATATTGGATATCAACCTGAGCAGCTTCCAGAAGGGCATCTTTGCGAGGTCTTCCCCGTTTAAGGTAGATAACCTTAGTTATCCTTCCATCCTCGTCATAAATCAGTTTATAGCAGTTTATTTTGCCATACATCTCATCTGAAACAGGATATTGTCCTTTGATGGCCATGTTCTCGCTCAAATCCAAGCGTCTAAAATAGGTATCAGGCTCTTTCGAGCATCCAAAAATTGTCAAAGACAATAGTGCCAAAGTGCAAAAAAGGTATTTCATTAATGAAACCTCCGATTTCACTGTACCATGATTCTTTAACTAAGCATTGCGTTCAATTTGCGGATTCGCATGTATCATTGCTTGATGAATAAATTATTCTCCGAAAATCAACTATCTCTTGGAGAGCCCCTGTGCGTTTTGATTCGATATACTCGCGCGCTGCTTTGATAAGTTCTTCACGGCTGGCCTTCGGTCCGCACACCAATGAGGGGTTCCATCTCCCTTTAAGCCGATTGCAAGTGTCGCACGCTACCGCAATATTGTTGTCATCGTTCTCTTTACCGCCGCTCTTTTTCGGAATAATATGTTCCTCATTCCATGCTTTGTAATTATCAACTGAAGACAGAAGATCGCGACCACAATATTCACAATGAAAATTTGCTCGATAGCCTCTTCGTGCCGCAACCTCACTTTTACCCCACCTGCCAGTTGCAACAAGTTGACGTATTACCTCATCTTTTGATTTCATAAGGACTTCCTTTTAACTAATAAATTGAAAGGTTACGTGTAGAACCAATTAACAATGTATTTGTCATGCCAAACGTTAAATGTTTCGTTTAATACCGCTCGCCCTTACTGACCGCACAAAGCTATTCTATTTATTGATAAAGTACAACTCTCATTCTTTCCCCGCAGCCATGCAGGAGTCTAACCCCCGCACAAAAACCTCGAGACAGTTTAACTGTCGCTAAGCTTCGCACGTTCGGCATCCTCACCCCCATCCACGACAACATAAATCTATGACCACCACCCCGCCGAGCGGGAGCAGCGGCCACGATGCCTTGCTTTTGCTTCCTGTTAGTTATTGCTTGTGCCATCTTTTGTTTGCACTGGTGGTGGTACGGCTTTATCCCGGCTTGCTTTCTTCGTTTCAGAGCATTATTACTTGCCTCCCATACGCAATCTGCGTATATTGATTTGTGGAACTGATTGAGTTCTGTGAATTGCCTTCCTTCACAAAGTCGTATTCGGACATCGCGACCGACGAGGAGCTTCTCGGGTTACAGTTGGAACTTTGCAAAAATCCTGAGAAGGGCGATCTCATCAAAGGAACAGGAGGTGCGCGGAAAGTCCGGATGCGCAGGCCGGGAAAGGGGAAAAGCGGAGGCGCTCGAGTTGTTTACTATTGGCAGGATGAAGAAGGCGTGATCTGGCTTATCAAAGCCTATGCGAAGAATGTGAAGGCAGAGTTGACGGCGAAAGAAAAAAAGCAGATTGCCGTTGTTATCGATGAAATAAAAGGATCAAGCTATGAAAAATAATAATAATGGAAACGACATTTTGAAAGGTTGGGAAGATTTCAAAGCCGGCAAAGTCAAGCTTCGCACATGGACGGTGAACAAGAGAACCGGTGAGAGGACACTTTCACACACTGGCATCGAAGACTTTAGAAAAAAGAGAGCAGCTGCACTCCGAACGCTGCGATCTAGAGAACTCAAGATGTCTCAGGTTGAACTTGCCCAAGCCATACACGTAAGCGTCAGAACTCTTCAGGGATGGGAAATCGGGCGGAGCCTTGTACCAGCGCCAGTCCTACTCCTCGTAAAGGTACTTCAGAAGCATCCCGAAATAAAAAAGGAACTCGAGGGAGCATAAAGTGCATCTGTAGCCAGCATCGTTATCTTCACGACCCGCTTGAACCATTGAAAGAACTCGGAGAGCATCGATGAAAAAGAATAACTAATACTATCGTTCAGTGGATTATCCTGTCACTATCCGCCGCTGTGCAGGAGTTGAACTCCTGCACAAAAACCTCGCGACAGTTCGACTGTCGCCGAACTTACCGAACCACTTCATCCAAACCTTAGTAACCACGACAACCAACCGCTCAATTAACCTTATTACCTTATCATGGAGTGAATTACCCTCTCTGAATTACATAAGGTAATAAAGTCTGAATATTGAAGGGGCGTGATGTTGCTAAGGTTTCCAACCTAAAAAACCGTCAAGTCCTTCGGAAATCGACAAGTCTCGTTGTCCTAGGCATTAGGTCGGTCGCTTCTGAGACCGACGCTTTTAGCTGAATGCTGATCGCTAAAAGCCGACAGCTATTTCAGTCTCTTCCCTTTATCAACTCTTCGGCGATCTGGACTGCGTTAGTGGCTGCACCTTTCCTGATGTTGTCGGAGACGATCCACATGTTGATCGTGTTCGGCGCACTCTCGTCGCGCCGGATTCTCCCAACGAATACTTCGTCTTTGTCGTAAGCGTTCAGCGGCATCGGGTAAATATTTTTCGACGGATCGTCCTCCACAATTATTCCCGGCGATTTCTTCAGGAGTTTAAAAACATCTTCAAGCTCGTAACTCTTTTCCATCTCAATATTCACACTCTCGCTATGCCCGCCGAATACCGGTACGCGGACGCAAGTCGGGCTCACTTTTATCGAGTCGTCCCCCATAATCTTTGCCGTTTCAAAGATCATCTTGAATTCTTCCTTCGTATAGCCGTCTTCCCGGAATACGTCGATGTGCGGAAGACAATTGAATGCAATCTTATGTGGAAATTTTTGAGTGTTCCCCTGTTTCTTGCCAAGTTCTTCGTCCAGCTGGTCGATGCCTTTCTGTCCTGCGCCGGTGACAGATTGGTAAGTTGAAACGACAACTCGTTTGATTCCATATTTGTCGTGAAGCGGCTTCAGCACGACCACCATCTGTATCGTGGAACAGTTCGGGTTCGCGATAATTCCGTGATGCTTGAAAATGTCGGCTTTATTCACTTCAGGAACAACTAGCGGAACTGCCGGATCCATCCTCCATGCGCTGGAGTTGTCGATCACGATGGTTCCTTCCTTCGCCGCGATCGGCGCAAACTCTTTGCTTACCGTCGCGCCCGCCGAGAACAGCCCAATCTCGATTCCCTTAAAACTGTCCGCTGTCAGTTCCTGAACTTTAATGTTTTCACCCCTGAATGAGACTTCTTTCCCGACCGATCTTTTGGATGCTAACGGTGTCAAAGTCTTTACCGGGAAGTTGTGCTCTTCAAGGACCTGCGTCATCTTTCGCCCGACAAGCCCGGTAGCACCGACAACCGCTACATTATACGATTTCATTTTCTTAACAATCCTATTGAATAATTATGAAATTTCTGAGACTGTGATTCAGTTCCAACACAAACCTCAATTCTAACGCTATTTAAATAACAAAAAATTTTTGTTTAAACCAAATCTTCGTGGGTTTGCCGGTCCCTTATGATGCGCGCATAATCTCCTTCAACAAGAATCTCCGCTGGTTTAAGTCGAGAATTGTAGTTCGAAGCGAGAGAGAATCCATAAGCACCGGTCGTCAAAATTGCCAGATAGTCATCTCTCTTTACGCCTGGCAGTTTGCGTTGGAGGGCAAATGCATCGGTTGACTCGCAAACCGGTCCGACGATATCGACGGTCTCAATTTTCACCTTTTTCCGGACGGATCCCTTCGGGAAAATTCTTACGGGGACTATCTGATGATAAGAGGAATAAAGCGCATGACGCATCATGTCGTTCATCCCGGCGTCAACTACGATAAACGTTCTGCCGGAAGAACTCTTCTTATACAAAACTTTTGTCAGCAATACACCCGCCTCGGCGACAAGGAATCGGCCCGGTTCGATAGCAAATTCGCAACCTGGAAATGACAGCTTCTCTTTGATTAGTTTTGCAAGAGAGTGCAGATCGACGGATAACTCCTCGTTTTTCTCAAGAGGCAACGATTTATCCTTTATGGCATTCCTGTATCGTACCCCGATGCCGCCTCCGAGGTCGATTTGTTTCACCTGGATACCGCGCTTCTTTAGTTTTATTACCAGTTTACGAAAAGACTCCACGGCTTCAGTAAACGGCGCAACATCAGTTATCTGCGATCCTATATGACAATGGATTCCGGCAAATTCAATATTCTTCAGCTTGACAGCTAATCTTGCCGCATCTTCTGCGCGGTCGATGTTGATACCGAATTTGTTTTCCTTGAGGCCCGTGGAAATATGCGGATGGGTATGTGCATCGACATCCGGATTTATCCTGAGAAGCACGCGAGCTGTTTTGCCCTTTGTCGACGCGCTCCTGGAAATGACGTTTAATTCTTCGGTCGATTCGACGATGAAAGTCCCGATATTCCGCGACAATGCAAACTCAATGTCATAATCCGTTTTGCCTACTCCAGCGAGCGAGATAGATTCGGGAGTGAACCCGCTTTTTAAGGCGAGAAAAATTTCTCCCGCCGAAACGGTATCTGCACCGGCACCGAGTGATTTGATGTGCTTCAGGATTTCGATGTTCGAATTTGCCTTTAGTGCGTAGAGTATTTTGAGATTCAACGTTCCATGAAACGCTTCTTTCAAGATCTCGAATTTTTCAGTGATCCGGTTTTTGCTGTAAACATATAACGGAGTCCCGTACTTCTCGGCGAGATTGCTCGCCGGAATATCTTCGATATGCAGCAGATTTTTTCTATAAGATATTTGGTTTGTCATTGTAATTATGCCCGTTACTTTTTAGTCGAAGATTTCACTTGAGAGGCTGCGGGAATGCCCGAACAGATCCTTGTGTAGGAGCTGTACCGCCCGTTCCAAATCGCTTTCATCGACAACGAAACCGATATTTATTTCCGACGCGCCCTGGGAAATCATGTTTACTCTTATCCCATTCATGGCCGAGAAGATTTTTCCCACGATGCCGGGACTGTGACGAATGTTTTCGCCGACGACGCAAACTATTGCCTTCCCGCTTGAGGAAGTGACCTCCGCGAATTCGGCGAACTCCCTTTTCATTTCTTCTAATTTGGTCGTGTCGTCGATCGCGACCGAAACGCTTACCTCGCTGGTAGCCACTGCATGAGCAATGGTCTTATATTTATTGAAGACAGCGAAAACAGCTTCGAGGAAGTCATACGCCATGAACATACGGCTCGAAACGAGGTTCAGCAGAGTTATGCGCTCTTTGTATGCGATGGACTTTGCCACGCATTCTTCAAGTTCATCGTTCTTCGTTATAAGTGTACCATGATATGACGGGTTTCGTGAATTCCTGACATAGACAGGAATATTCTTCTCGATTGCGGGGAGGATCGTCATCGGATGTAAGACTCTTGCTCCGAAGTAAGCAAGCTCCGACGCTTCGTTAAACGACATTTTCTTGATTCTTCGCGCCTCGTGTATAATTGAAGGGTCGGCGGTAAGAACGCCGTCAACGTCAGTCCAGATTTGAATCTCCTGCGAGTCGAGGAGTGCGCCGATAATGGCAGCCGAATAATCGGATCCGCCCCGTCCGATCGTCGTCGTGGTTCCTTTATCGCTCGCGCCGATGAAACCCTGGGTCACGACGACATAACCCTCATTCACCAGCGGCATCAAAATCTTTTTGGTCTTCTCTTCGACTATTTCAAATAAAGGAGTCGCCTTTGTATATGTTTCATTCGTGATCATATATTCCCTTGCATCGATAAGCGCCGCCTTCATGGAATTTTCTTCCATTGCCTGAGCGATTACCATAGAGGATAGCCGTTCGCCGTAAGATGCTATTGCATCCCGAGATCTGTTCGTAACTTCTCCGAGCACGGAAATTGCTTGGGAGAGATTTCTCAATTCGTGAGCATAAACCGAAATTTTCCCCTTGAGATAATTTTTGGGGAGTTCGGAATGTATAAGTTCATCGACGAGTTTTTCGTGCCGGAGTCGAATTCCGGTAATCAAGTCGTTGGCTTCGTCTTTTTTCCATTCGGCCGAGAGGGCCGCAATTTTCAGAAGCTGATTCGTTATGCCTGCGCAGGCAGATACAACGACGATCGGTTTCCTCTTGATCTCCGATTTGACGATTTCAATTAGTCTGAGTATTGCGTCGGAATCCTCGACGGAGGTTCCGCCGAATTTCATTATGATCATTTTAATATTCTTTGTTTAAAAACATTTGCGGTAAATTTGTCACAGTAGTTGCTTGAGCAACCAGTTTAACTTAATGAAGATTTATGCAAATAAAACCACAAGCCGGTAGAGCGGTGCATAGAAAAATTCTATCGTGGCCTGGAAAATTGACTCGAACGCGGGAACCCGCATGAGGAAAAGAATCAGAAAAATTCCGACAAAACCGATCCTGCTATAGGCTTCCGCGGTTGAATCCGGCAGGAATGCTGCAAGAACATGCGAGCCGTCCAGTGGCGGAATCGGAATAAGATTGAAAACTCCGAGAATGATATTGAGGGAAATCCCGCTATAGAACATTTTGAAGAAAAACACAAAAAAGGGCGACGATGCCGCGGCTTCGCCAATCACCGGTTGAATTTTCAAAAGGATAATCGTTATGATGGAACAGGCAATTGCCATCACCAGGTTAGAGATCGGACCAACCGCGGAGACGATCACGTTGTCGCGCCGATAATTTGACAGGTTCATCGGATTAACGGGGACGGGTTTTGCCCACGCGATCAATATTTGTCCGGCGGTCAGGAGCGAGAAGAGCGGAACGATTATTGAGCCCACAAGATCGATGTGCGGAATAGGATTCAGAGTGAGCCGTCCCATGTCCCGTGCGGTCGGATCGCCTAATTTCAGTGCAGCATAACCGTGAGAGATTTCATGTATGATTACAGAAAAAAGTAAAATCGGCAAAATGTATATTTCATTGAGCATATCTTCCTCTTGGATGAAACCTGTCTATAACTTCTTTCAAATAGTTGCGGTCTAAATGCAAATATATCTGTGTTGTACTGATATCGCTATGTCCCAGCATCTCCTGCACTGCTCGAATGTCGGCGCCGCCTTCGAGCAGGTGAGTAGCGAAAGTGTGTCTCAAAGTATGCGGGTGAATCTGTTTCTTGATATTTGCCGTACGGGCGTATTTTTGCAGCATCCTCCAGACGGAAATCCTGGAGATTTTTCCGCCTCTGAAATTCAGGAAAAGGAAATCGTTTCCATTTAATCGGTTGTGTATCAATTCGTTTCGTACTGAAGAATCATAACGCTCAATCCATTCGAGTGCAATGTCGCCGATGGGAACAATTCTTTCTTTAGAACCTTTACCGAATACTCTAATCACATTTTCACTCTTAATTAAATCTCTTTTTTTGAGATTAACAAGTTCGCTAACCCTGATCCCCGTTGCGTAGAGAGTCTCGATGATCGTACGGTCACGCACGCCGAGTCGATCATTGATGTCCGGGGCTTTTATAAGACGCTCGACTTCTTCTCTATTCAAAACAACCGGAAGTTTCTTTGACGCCTTTGGGCGGTCCAGGTTAACCGTCGGATCAATCTCGGAGATTTTCCTGAACAACAAGAATTTGTGCAGGTTCTTTACGGCCGAAAAATTTCTTGCAATACTGCTCTGCTTCAACCCGAGGTCAAAAAGAAACTTGAAATAGATTCTGACCTCCGACCGCGAGACTTCGTTAAGACCCGTTAATCCGTGAGTTTCAATAAATCCGGCGTAACGGTTTAAATCGTTATGATAAGAGCTCAAGCTGTTATCGGATAATCCCTTTTCGAATTTTACGAACTCAAAAAAAAGGTCGAGCTGGTTGGATATTTTCTTGTTTAATTCAGGAGTAGGCATTACAGATTAATTTCCAGAATGCAAATGAGCGTCTCCGGCAGCGCAGCGAATTACGCGCATCAAATTTCTAGTAGCATAATTTCAAACGAATCGTTCTTAATGCTTTCACTTATTTCTTTTTCGGGAACGTTTCGCCGTGCCATGATGCAAGGGCTTCCTCGACTTCCTTTTCTTGTTCGACACCGGTGCAGCAAGCGCATCGATCTCGTTTTGCTTCAATTCACCGACGTGCTCCGGGACCTTGTTAAACAGGTCGTCTACGTGAAAACCATCCGAAGAAGGTTTTTCAGGTTCGGGAGTTTCGGCGGGATGATCGGGATACTCTATTCTCTTGTGGTAAATCCCGGACAGGACCGAAAGGAAGCTCTCTTTAATCGTTGTTAAGTCGCTGAACGTCAAATCCGTGCTGTCAAGCTGTCCTTCCTCATACCTGCTTTTAACGATTTCTTCGACCATCGACTCTACATTCTCCAAACTTTTATCCTGGAGAGAGCGAGTAGCGGCTTCGACCGAATCGGCAAGCATCACGATAGCAGTTTCCTTGGAATGCGGCTTTGGCCCGTCATAACTGTAATCTTCCTCGCTTACATCTCCTTTGGCAAACGGCCTTCGGAGTGCTTTACCGTAAAAATAAGCCACGAGCGTTGTGCCATGATGCATCGGAATAAAATCTATTACACGCTGAGGAAGGTGGTGTTTCTTTGCCAGTTCGATTCCATCAGTCACGTGGGAAACCACCATTTGAACGCTTATGTCAGGAGGAAGCCACTCGTGTTTTGATTTGTCGGGATCCACGGTGTTTTCAATAAAGTATTCCGGCCTTAAAGTCTTGCCGATGTCATGGTAATAAGCACCGACTCGTGCAAGTATCGGATTCGCACTCACTGCCTCCGCAGCTTTTTCAGCAAGAGTACCCACGATTATTGAATGGTGAAAGGTGCCGGGGGCTTTTTGAGACAACTCCCGAAGAAGCGGCTGGTTGAAATCCGATAGTTCGAGCAAAGTAAGATCGGTTGCGATGTTGAACACTTTTTCGAAAAATATCAGAAGCCCGAAGGTGATGATCGGAGAGAGCACCGAATTAACCGCGATCAGAGAAAATTCGGCGAGAATAGTTGAGGCATCTTCGACTTTTTGAAATGAGATAGCAAGCGTCGCAATGGAATATCCTATAAAAATAAAGACTAAACTCCTGAAGATTTGAGTCCGGTTTTTAATATCCCGCACTGTATAGACTGCAAGGGCACCTGCACTGAGGGAGGCGAACGCTGCACCAAAGTCGTTACCCTTCATTGCCCCGACGAGAAGAGCAACCGCAATAGTAGTCTGAAAAGCAACACGGGAATCGAAAACGATTGTGACTATCATCGAGGCGACAGGGACAAGGACGAGATATTCCACCGGAAGAGTGGTTTGAGCCGTGAACGCAAAGTACATGAGCAGCGCCTCGAAGAGCAAGAGTACTGCGATGATTGAAAGCAATTTATTGTTATAAAAAATCTTTTTTCTAAAGAGAAAAAGATAAATGCTTAGTAATCCGATTACAACGAAAACTAAAATGAATTTGCCGGCAAATTGAAGGACCAGATCCGCGGTTCCGGTTCTTTCGCGCATCGCCTTCTCGAGCGAATCTAACTTCAACTTGATGTCGCTTGTTATCCGATCATGCTTGCTAATAATCCTCTCGTTTTCTTTTACGAAGCCGACCGTTCTGGGGACAAGTTCAATGGCCGCAGCAATCTCTCGCTGCGTTTGTGCCGCGTCGAATATAAGATTCGGTCTGACCTGTGACGTGACTGCGGTCGAAATGATCTGCGATACGGCGGTGTCACTCTTGAGAATGCCGTTCCCGGACAGAAAAAGTTGGTAGGCAACCTCGTTAAGGGTGAAGGTTTGGCTGACAGGAATCGGGCTTTCGGCGTTTTCCTGCCGAGCGACGACGATGTTGGAACCAATCTGGTCCCGCGGCTTGTTGATTATCCCTGTCGAGTAAGCACTTGCAATAATGGAATTTAAAGGAGAAATCATTTTCCCGAGTCTGTCGAGAAGGAGCCGATTCCTTGAGGCGCTAGCAATCAATTGATGCCAATCCGCATCGGAAAATTTATAAGGCAATCTCGCAAATAGACTTTGCAGTTCGGTGGAATCCTGGCTGAAGGTTTTTCCGCTTCTTTCATGTTCGAGCTTTATCCAGAGTTTGATTGCATCCCTGATTGTTGAGATCATTGCAGCAGTTGAATCCATCGGATCTATTCTAACGTTTATTCTGTCGAAAACCGGGTTGATACGGGCAGCAGCTTGGCTTACCTCTTTCTGGTAGTCGGCCTCTTCCTTATAGATCGAAAATGAGAATGGCGCAATTACATCTTCGTGAGTCCATATCGTTCCAACGTCGTAATTAATCGTAAGTTGGTTTTGAGATGGAACTAACAATGTTATGACGATCACCATTGCAAGAAAAATTAAGACTCTGACCAGCAGGCTTTTTTCCTGGCTTATACCGGCAATCCTTTGGAATAAATTCCTGGATTTTTTTTGGATATCCGACATTGGGATTTAGTGGCTACCGTTCATTCTCAAATTGAAAATAATGTCAAAGAATTCAGCGGCTCCGTTTTGATCATTTGTTGCGTTCGTGATCAAATCGGCGCGTTCTTTTAGTTCCCAAACGGCGTTCTTCATTGCTACGCCAATTCCTGCACGATCAAAAGCTTCGATGTCGTTTTGGAAGTCTCCGAGGACAGCAACTTCATCTTTTCCAATTCGCATGTATTTCTCTAAATGTGACAAACCAGTTGCCTTCGAGTGATTTTTGTTTTTTATTTCAAGATACCACCGGTCATCATAGTGTGAGCTTCTGTAAACCTTCACATCAACTTTTGAGAAAAAACCGACGGATTGACGTGCTATGGACGTAATCGTGCGTTTTGAGTCAGCCCCGACGATGATCTGAATAGTCCGGTCCGCAACCGAGTTAAGATTTTCTATTTCCACTCGATCAAGTTTGAAGCTGTCGATATAACTCGGTATCATGGTTTCTGTTTCCTGACACATCATTTTATCATCCACGAATAGCACGACACTCGCAAATCGCTTTTCGGCCTCAGCGATGACTTTCCTTGCTACGGATGTCTTTATGTAACTCGCAAAAATATTTTCTTTGCTGTGAGGTAGCCGGATGAGTCCGCCATCCAGAGAGATTATGGGCATTGTCACATCAAGTTCATCGGCAATCCGCTCAGCGGAGGAATGAGCCCTCGCCGTCATAATTGTAAACCTTATCCCGAGTCCCTTAAGCTTCCAGACGCTTTCACGGGTCACCTCAGTGATTTTGCCTTCGTTGTTCAACAAAGTGCCGTCGAGATCAGACGCAACAAGCCTGATCCGCTTCAATTTTTTTATAAGACGCGGAGTTAATTCTTTCATCGTTATATACTTTTAATAAATCAGAATAGAAAATACAAGTTTTTAGCCTCATCTTCTATGCCACTTTGCATTTTCTTAGCTTAAATGATAAATTTAATTCGTTTTCCTAAGGAGATAATGAGTAAAATCAAGAAAATTGGAGTTTATACAAGCGGCGGCGACGCACCTGGAATGAACGCCGCTCTCAGAGCAATAGTAAGAACGGCAGTTTATCACAATGTCGAAGTCGTCGGAATACAGCACGGTTATAACGGGATGTTGAAAGGCGATTTTATTCCGATGGGTCCACGTTCCGTTTCAGGAATAATTCAAAGAGGCGGCACAATTCTAAAGACAGCGAGGTCGATGGAATTCATGACGCGCGAGGGAAGAGCCAAAGCTGCCGCTAACCTGAGCGCGCAGGGAATAGATGGGCTCGTGGCGATTGGCGGTAATGGTACATTCCAAGGCGCGACCCTGCTTTATGACGAACATATGATTCCGACGATTGGCGTCCCCGGCACCATAGACAACGATCTTTACGGTACCGATCTTACCGTCGGATACGACACTGCAATAAATACTGCGGTCGATTCAATAGACAAAATTCGCGATACTGCCGATGCTCACGATAGAGTGTTTTACGTAGAAGTTATGGGACGCGATGCCGGTTTCATCGCGCTGGATGTCGGCATAAGCACCGGCGCTGAGTATATCGCCATCCCGGAGATAGAAGAGAATTTTGAGGCGATCCGCCAGAAATTGACAACAGGAGGCCGCCAAAGGAGCAGCATAGTAGTTATAGCGGAGGGCTGCTTTAACGGCGGCGCAATTGACCTTGCGAGGCGGATGAGCGAATTTGTCCACCTTCATTACCGTGTCACTGTTCTTGGCCATATCCAGAGGGGCGGCAGTCCCACCGCCCGCGACAGGGTTTTGGCCGCTAAACTAGGCTCCGCTGCGGTGGATGCGCTATTAGCCGGTGAATTAAATGTGATGGCAGGTGAAATCAACGACAAGGTCGTTCTCACGCCAATGCGCGACACCTGGGAAAAGAAAAAAGCTATCGACAATAGTCTTGTCGAATTGGCAAAGGTATTGTCTATTTGAGGAGTTGTTAGCCTTCAGCCGGGGCTGATGGCTAATGAATAAAACCGGAAAATTTTGATGATTACTTCAAAAAAAGGCCTGTCTGGTCTCATATTCTCTGCGATACTGTTACTCTCTCTTCAAGGTTGCAGCCTCACTCAGCTTACGATCGGCGCGACGAGTGTCATAATTGAGGGCGGCTTCGATGCAATGAACCGGGAGACCGATCTTCAAATCGCTTCACAGGCGATACCGACCGATCTTAAACTTTTGGACGGCTTAATTTTAGAGTCGCCTGATAACGAGAAGCTTCTTCTTCTCGGGGCACAGGGCTATTCAAGCTATGCACTCGGCTTTGTGGAGGATTCGTCGAAAGAGCGCGCCAGCTTATTCTATCTTCGCGCACGTGATTACGGTCTTAGAATCCTTTTCAAGAACGAGGACTTCCGGAAGAATTTTAACGGCGATCTCGATAATTTTCAGAAATCACTGAATGAGTTTGGAAAGGATGATGTCCCGGCGGTTTTCTGGTCCGCCAACGCATGGGGAAGCTATATGAACCTCAACCGCGATAATGTCGACGCGCTCGCTGATTTTCCGAAGATGGAAGCCATGATGAATTTCGTTCTGAAATATGGTGAAAATTATTTCTACGGTGGGGCCGACTTATTCTACGGTACTATTTTATCGAGCCTTCCTTCAATGTTCGGAGGCGACACGACTTCGTCGAAGGTTCATTTCGAAAAGGCAATTCAGGCGTCCGGCGGCAAATTCCTGATGGTGTATTACTATTATGCCAAATCTTATGCGGTGATGACTCAGAACAAAGATCTTTTCGAGTCTCTTCTCCATAAGGTTATCGATGCGCCGGAGAATTTGCTCCCCGAACAAAATCTTGCCAACGAGATCGCGAAGTCGAAGGCAAAAGAATTACTGGAACATGAAAGCGACTATTTTTAATTCGAGATAAAATTCTGAGGAAAGAATCAAATGTCAAAGATAACAAGTAAGCTACTATTCGCTATTTTATTTTTTGTTTCAACCGTAATCACGGCTTATTCCCAGCAGTACATAATAAAGTTTGCGACCGTAGCCCCGGAGGGAACGACCCCGATGAACGTGATGAGGGAATATGATGCCGCGGTAAGGAAGGAAAGCGGCGGTAGGCTTGGATTCAAGTTTTATCCTGGTATGGTTGCGGGCGACGAGAAGGATGTTCTGAGAAAAATCAGGATCGGACAACTGCAGGCCTGCGGTTTCACAGGTGTTGGGCTGGGCCAAATCGCTCCGGAAGTGCGAATAATTGACACGCCGTTTCTATTTCACAATACGGCTGAAATCGATTACATCTACAATAAATTCACGCCGGAGTTTTCAAAAGATTTCGAGCAAGGTGGATTCGTCTTCCTCGGCTGGGCGGAAGTCGGTTTCGTCTATGTCTTTACTCAAAAGCCAATTTATTCCGTAGAGGATATGAGGGATGTCAAAGCGTGGATGTGGGAAGGAGATCCCATTGCCGAGGCATCCTTTAAGGTCTTGAAACTAGCTCCCATTCCGCTCTCGATTGCCGATGTGAACTCCGGACTTCAAACCGGAATGATAAATTGTGTTTATTCGCCGCCTTACGAGATTATACCACTTCAATGGTATACCAAAATGAAATATATGCTTGATGTGCCGCTTGCAAATTCCTCTGGGGCAGTGCTTGTTTCAAAAAAGTTTTTTGATTCTTTGCCCCAGGATCTTCAACAAATTCTTCTGAAGGATGGTCAAATTTATTTGCCGAAGCTTACTCGATTGAGCCGGGAGGATAATCAAAAGGCACTTCAGACTTTGGAATCAAAAGGGATAACGATTACCCATCCACGGTCTGCCAGTGACCTTTCGTATTATTATCAAACAGGCGAGGAAGCTCGCCAGATGTTGGTCGGCAAACTCTACTCTGCCGATCTCATGCATCGAGTAGAATCTGCACTTGAGGAATTTCGCAAGGGAGAAAAGTGAAAATCATCAGGGTAATAGAAAACATTCTCGGATATATCGAGAACGGACTCCTCGTAATTTTTTTAACAGTGACCGTTGTAATGGCATTCTTGCAGGTTGTACTAAGGGAGTTCTGGTCGACCGGGATTCTTTGGGCTGATGTTTTTCTCCGTCACCTGGTTCTGTGGATCGGATTCTTAGGTGCGGCGTTAGCGGCAAAGGAATCACGCCACTTCTCGATTGACATTATCACAAAACGACTTTCACCTCTCCTGCGCCGCATCATTCAGGTTTTACTCGACCTCAGCGCTTCCGTGGTTTGTTATTTCCTCTGTAATGCGGGGATATCGTTCGTATCCGATGAGATCAAATATAATACTCAGCCGCTCTTTTCGTTTCTCGGCAAAGATATCATGGCGTATTATCTTGAGGTCATCATACCGGTTGGATTTGCGTTGGTCGGACTCCATTTTCTATTCAGGGCAGTCGAAGTGGCGGTTACCGGACCGAGATCCGCCGAGGTTATTTGATTACAGGTTCATCCTCTGGGAAATTGGTTGTCAAAATCGTTTCCGTACAAAACCAGATTGGGTATTAATTAAATGTTATATGTCGCAGTAGGCATTGTAATTTTGCTTCTCGTGCTTTTAGGTGAGCCCGTCTTTGTATTGATTGGTGCAGGCGGCCTTTTGTTGTTCAAAGTAATTGGCGTTGATACCTCTGCAGTAATAGTGGAGTCTATCGTCTTTCGAGCCTCCCCGCGTTAATCGCGATCCCGCTCTTTACCTTTGCAGGCTACTTGCTTGCGGAGAGTAATGCTCCAAAGCGGCTGGTGAGGATTGCTCTCGCATTTTTCGGATGGATGCCGGGCGGCCTCGCGATAGTATCCCTGATTTCAACGGCAATCTTTACCGCGTTTACCGGAGCATCCGGCGTCACCATTGTTGCGCTTGGCGGGCTTCTTTATCCGATTCTTGTTAAAGAGTCTTATCCGGAGAGGTTCTCGCTCGGTTTAATGACGACTTCCGGAAGTTTAGGTTTGTTGTTTCCTCCGAGCCTACCGATAATTCTTTATGGCATTGTCGCCGGTATAAGCGTTGATAAACTTTTCGCAGCCGGGTTAATTCCGGGAGTTTTACTGATCATACTTCTCTCGGTATTCAGCATTTATACGGGGGTACGCTCTGGAGTCAAACGCCAGCCGTTTTCGTCGCGCGAAGCCCTCGTTGCATTAAAGGAAGCGGCGTGGGAAATCCCGCTGCCTATTATAATCATCGGCGGTATTTATGCGGGCTTCTTCACTGCGACCGAGGCGAGTGCCATAATGGCTTTCTACGTTTTCGTGGTCGAAGTTTTTATCCTGCGCGATGTGAAATTCTTCAAAGACCTTCCTCGTATTGTAAAAAAGAGTATGATGCTGGTCGGCGCGATATTCGTGGTGCTCGGCACAGCACTCGGCCTGACCAGCTACCTCATAGATGAGCAAATCCCGATGCAGCTGTTTCAACTTATTCATCAATTTGTTTCAAGCCAGCTTATCTTCCTCATCCTGTTGAATGTTTTTCTGCTTGTAATAAACATGGTGGAAATTTTTTCCGCGATCATAATTGTTGTCCCGATTATAGTTCCCATTGCGGCGCAATACGGGATCGACCCGGTTCACCTGGGCGTCATTTTCCTTTTGAATTTGGAAATCGGTTACATGCTGCCCCCGTTAGGATTGAACTTATTCATATCGAGTTTGCGTTTTGAAAAGGACATTGTAAAAATTTACAGGGCAGTTTTGCCCTTTCTTGCAATAACACTGTTGGCTTTGTTGATCGTCACATATTTGCCGGACTTGAGTCTTTACCTTACAAGGATTATGAAGGTGCAATAACTAAATGAAGTATGCCGTTATTTCCGACATTCATTCAAACGTTGAAGCGCTTACAACAGTGTTGAGGGAAATCGGCAGGAAACATGTTGATGAGATATTGTGCCTTGGTGATATTGTAGGGTACGGCGCGAATCCTGATGAGGTGGTGGAACTTATCCGCCGGGAAACGAAATATGTCGTGAGGGGAAATCACGACGACGCTGTTTTCAGCGAAGAAACTTTCGCGACGATTAATTCCTATGCAAAAGCCGCAATCAATTATACCGCCGATCTTCTTTCCGACAGCAACAGGGAATGGCTGAGCAAATTGCCATTAACACATAAGATTGATAAATTTCTGCTGGTACATGCCAGTCCGTCAGAGCCACAAAGTTGGAAATATATATTCACGAAAGCCGAAGCAGAGATAGAGATGCCGTCATTTAAAGAGAGAATCTGCTTGATCGGGCATACCCACGTGCCGATGATTTTCGAAAGCTCTGATCCGGACGGGAGCGGCGAGAAAATTAGAGAGTTGATAAATGTCGGAAGCGTCGGTCAACCGCGCGACGGCGACAACCGCGCGAGTTTCGGAATAATTGACACCAAGAATTTTACTTACGCAAATTTCCGCATCGAATATGACTATCGTACTGCCGCCGATAAAATTATCGCCGCCGGGCTGCCGCAATTTCTTGGCGAGCGGTTGCACAAGGGAAGATGAGCATCCACCTAGTACCTGGGTGGATTGATCAAAGCTTTTTGCACATTAATGTCAGGGCAAATGAAACCGGGTTTACTTTTTCTATTATGTTTGTGCAGTCTTGATTCTGTACTAGCTCAAAATGATGATGGAACTTTGCACGGCTATTTTTATCACGGATTCGAGTATGGTTCACAAGCAGATTACAACCCTGTTTATTACATCTTGAACGGTGCCTTCGATATTCTTCAGACGGAGGGCCAATCACGAAACTTGAAAGACATTCATTACCTGACAGGCTTCAAGAACGTTACTTACAATATGTCAAGTCCGTTCACCTCGATCAGGGATTACGGCACAGGGCAATTTTTCAGAGATGAAATTATTCCTTCGAGTTTGAATGAGAAAAACATGCAGTGGTGGCCGAATTACCAGCTCCATCTAATCGGGGGAGGAATGGAATACCGAATGATTGTGGAGTGGTATGATTCACACGGATTCGAATTTCCAAAGACGGCATCGCTTATCACCGTTGCGGTGCAGCATTTCCTGAATGAAGCAATGGAGAACAACGGTTACGTCGGTCGAACCGTTGATCCCATTGCCGATCTTGGAGTTTTCGATCCGCTCGGGATTGTTCTGTTCAGTTTTGATCCGGTGTGTCAATTTTTTAGCGAGACCTTGAACATGGCTGACTGGTCCTACCAACCCGCTTATAACCCGACTTCGGGTAATCTTGAAAACGCGGGGCAAAATTTTATATTCAAGTATAAATTTCCGTTCGCAAAAAAGTGCGCATTGTTCTATGAATGCGGGATGAACGGACTTGCCGGCGGTTCGTACGAATTTAAGAATGACGAGTGGGTCAGTCTTGCAGCAGGGATGAGAAACAGCCAGGATGTTACAGTTACAGATGAAAGCGGCGGGAGGAAACAAACCGCAACATTAAAGTGGAATGCCGGATTCTTTTACGACAGGCATAACTCACTCCTTTTTTCAGTACTCGCGTCTGGACAAAGAAGTTACCAGGTTGTAGCGAATGTCTACCCGGGACTCTTTTCAATTTCGCATTTCAGCCCAGGGCTCTTTGCCGCATTCACACAAGGAAACAGAATAATTTTCGGTCTGAACGTTTCATATTCTCCAATTGGACTTGCGACAAGCTTCAAAACGCGATAGTCGAGGTCAACCCTGCAACAATTAATAACTCTCTGCGATCAAACTCACCGCAGAAAATCAGAAATTGCTTTTATAAACAGGTCAGGCTGATCAACAAAAGTCATGTGCCCGCTTTGAGGGAATATCACCAACTTCGATCCTGCAATCTTTTCGTGCATTTCCTCAGACAGAGAAGGATCGCACTCATCATGGTCTCCGCACGTGATCAACGTCGGAACTTTGATTGATGGGAGGCGGTCGACATACTCGACCGACTTTAGATTTCCGTCGATTACGAACTCGCCGTCCGAACCCCACATCTCGCGATAAAGGTCCCACGACATGACTCCTCCTGAGACTGGATCGTAATTCGGATCCGGCCGCCGCTGGTATAAGTACGGAAAATATCCCTCTCCCCAGGCGGCGATCATATATTCGTTAGTATACCTATTCCGTTCATAAAGTTGTCCGTGACCGAATAATCCCTCCTTCTCCATTTTGTCAATCCTGTTACCTAATTCAGGAGACAATTTCTTCTCTATCTTCTTGAGGACGTCGTTCATTTGAGAGGTACTTGGAAAAGTACTGCAGAGTATGAGATGGCTTAAATGCTCCTGATATTTCAATGCGTAAGCTTGGGCAAGCACACCGCCATAAGAATGTCCGAGAAGAGTAATCTTTCCAAGATTGAGCGCTTTTCGTACAGCTTCCACATCCTCGACCATATTCTCGACCGTATATTGAGTTGAGTCTTCAAGCTTCTCAGACTGACCCGATCCGCGCTCATCGATGAATATTAGACGATTGTGCCTGGCAAGCGGAACAAGGTACGGGAGAAAATAATCGTGAGATGCGCCTGGCCCGCCGTGAACAATCATCAAAGGTTCGCCTTTTCCAAATTCTTCATAATAAATCATTACGCCGTTCGCGTCGACGAAGCCCTGATTTATCTGGTAAACGGAATTTGATTCAACTGGTGACTTCATCTGGGAACGCGGTTGGGCAATCGCAAGGCTTGAAGCAATTGCAAAGAAAATAGAGGCAAAGATAATACGTTTCATAACTCTATATCTCCTTTTTGGTTATTATTTGTGGGTGGAATTCGGAAAGCCGGTTCATCTAAAAAATTTGCTAAAAGGATGAGAAAAGTAAAAGCAGCTGATCGTACATCGGGTATGAACCCCGATAGGATCGTAATCTCACTTTTATCCGACGGTCGTTTTCTTCCTTGCCTTATAGCGATCGTCATGATTAAGGACTCTTTCACGAAGGCGTATCGACTTGGGAGTGAACTCGACAAACTCTTCATCATTGATCCACTCGACAGCTTTTTCTACCGTCATATCCACTGGCGGTTCAAGTCTGATTGCTTCGTCCGCGCCCGATGCACGCATGTTTGTCAGATGTTTCGTCTTGCATACATTTGCGACAATTGTATCCTCACGCGCGCTTTCCCCCACGATCATCCCGGCGTAAACTGGCGTGCCCGGCTCTATGAAGAAAGTCATCCTTTCACCGAGCTTCCACATCGCATAAGCTACCGCAGTCCCGGTCTCCAGAGAGACTACGGCGCCTTTATTTCTCATCTCTATGTCGCCCTTATACGGCTCGTATCCGTGATAGTTGTGGTGAAGAATTCCCGTCCCTTTAGTTTGCGTCAAGAATTCCGTCCTGAAGCCTATAAGCCCTCTAGCCGGCACGATAAATTCCAATCGCGTATTGCCATGGCTGGGAATTAAATTCTTCATCTCCCCTTTTCGGCGGCTGAGATTGTCGATGATGGTTCCCACATACTCATCTGGCAAGTCTATGACTGCATGCTCCACCGGTTCGTGCAGCTCGTTGTTGATCGTTTTGTAGATAACCTTCGGTTTGCTGACTTGAAATTCATATCCTTCTCTGCGCATTGTCTCGATCAGGATAGCTAGATGAAGTTCACCTCTTCCGCTTACGGTAAAAATGTCAGGAGTGTCCCCCGGTTCGACGCGGAGGCTGACGTTCGCACGGAGCTCGCGCTGCAATCTTTCGGCAAGATTTCTTGTAGTGACATATTTGCCCTCTTTTCCAGCGAAGGGCGAATTGTTCACGATGAAGTTCATTGAGATCGTCGGTTCTTCGATGTTCACGAACGGGATCGGTGTTACATCCGCCGGATCGCAGATTGTCTCGCCTATGTCGACGTCTTCCATGCCAGCGAGGGCCATGATTTCTCCAGCGCTTGCTTCAAGAACCTCGTTCCTCTTCAAACCCTCAAAGGTAAAAATTTTTGTTATGCGCGCATCATCGACTCTTCCATCCTTGTGAACAACCCGCATTGGTGCGCCGTCTTTTATTGTCCCGCGAAAAATTCTCCCGATGCCGAGCCGGCCGATGTAATCGTTATATTCGATATTCATCACGAGCATCCGAAACGGCGAGTCCGGATCTGCCGGCGGCTCAGGGATGTGCTTAAGTATCGTTTCAAAAAGCGGCGACAGGTCCTGGCTTTCTTCACGAAGGGAATATTTTGCAATTCCACGTTTTGCAACCGTGTAAATAACCGGGAAGCTTATTTGTTCATCATTTGCACCGAGTGAAATAAAAAGGTCATAAACTTCATTCAAAACTTCTTCGGGGCGGGCATCTTTCCTGTCGATTTTGTTTATGACGACGATTGGTTTCAAGTTTAGCTCAAGCGCCTTTCGGAGCACAAACTTAGTTTGGGGCAGAGGCCCTTCAGCCGCGTCAACAAGCAGGAGCACCCCATCCACCATCATTAACGTTCGTTCGACTTCGCCGCCGAAGTCAGAATGTCCCGGAGTATCGACAATATTTATCTTTACATCTTTGTATCTTACCGACGTATTTTTGGCAAGGATGGTAATCCCTTTTTCTCGCTCGAGGTCGTTTGAATCTAGAATTCGCGTTCCCATATTCTGATTTTCCCGGAACGTGCCGGTCTGTTTAAGCATGTAATCAACAAGTGTCGTCTTTCCATGGTCAACATGTGCAATTATTGCAATATTTCGCAGTTTATAGTCTCTCATTTCAACATTTTCCTAATCGGGTTAATTCACCACGGTGAGATGGTGCTCCAAAACTTAATTTATCCGCAATAAGATAACATAAAATGGCGAGATAGAAAATGCCGCAAATTTATCTGCATCCATAGATTTTGAAAAAGGCCAAAACATAAATGTCCATTACGCAATTTTGGACTTCCAGGTTAATGAATCTGACTTATGGCCTGCCGGATTTTAAGATTGATGATATTAATTATACCTGTGTATTCATCACCCGTTCGTGGTTGTACCACTATGAAACCAATCAATCGAGAAATGGGTTTTCCCTCTTAAAGCCGGACGGAGGATGAGATGCGTCAGAACAAGCCCTATATGATAATTCCGCCCGGCTTTTCATTTTCCTGGGAGTGCCAAGTGGTTATTCGCAAAGTGTGTTCGCTCTACTCCGCTTTTTTTAACACGAAGAATTCGATAGTTTAGTGCCGGGTGCAAGAAGGTCCAAGACTTAGACTAATTAAGATCGCATTATTCTCCAAAAGCTTGCAATATTTCCGGCCACGATATAAAATGAAAGGTTAATTTCTGTAGAGCGTCCTTTCTAAATACAATTGCAGGAAGAGAAGAACAGGAACCCGTAGTGTCAGGAGATGAGCCGGGAATATCGAGACACAACAACATCCTCATGCTGAACATTGAGGAGCCGCTTCAAGCAATCCTTTCTGGCGTCTATGAAACTAAAGATGTAAACGAACTTGTCCGGGTGTGCCATGCTCTCGCCATCCCTCATATCAGAAAAAAACTTTTCAGAGACACGGTGTTACGGGAGAACATCAGGCTCAACATTAATGATTTTGCTTACGATTGCATAGCCGACCTTTTCGCTTTCGGAAAGACGGGTGAGTTTCCACATTTTCGCGCTTACTTTGCAGCATACCCAATCGAAGCCTTAACACCTGAAGAGACTATTTCACACCTCCGCCGCCTCGTGTTTTCTCATGCCAACCAGGGAATATTCCGGCTTTACAATGAAGCAGATCCGATTCTTGGGAAGATCATACGAAACATCAAGTTAGCTGTTCAGCAGTTCAATAGTTTAAAACTCGTCGAGCGATTCGGAGAGCCGTGCCTGGTACCGACAGATGGCGACCCGCTCATGCAGCTCCGGTCTCTCGAGAGAGACGAGCTGGAGCGCGGACTTTCCGGATATTTGCACGGAAATGAAAACGTGCCATACATGCTGGGCAAGCTGGCGCTCTTTCTTCAAGAACAAACCGAAGGTTCGAGGATAGTCGCGCTCTCGCTGGCCGGTTCTGTGTTTCGGTCGATTTACACAATGGCGCCGCAGAGTGATGCCGAAGTAAACCGGGTCGAAATTGAAGTGATGAATAACGACTTGAGAGAATCGATCGGCAAAGCTGTGGAAAAGATCAAGGCGAAGATGCTGGTACACTATTCTCGCAAGAAACGAATAGATGCTGGATTGGTTGAAATATATTTCAGGGTGATAGAGGCCAGGTTCAACCTGACGTTTTCCGGCGACGGGAAAGAGAAAGGGCTGTATGAACTCCTCAAGGAACAGATCGCAGATTTGACAGATGCCGAATACAGGAAGATACACAGAAGCAGGCTTGAATACCTCTCCCGTCTTACGGGAAATGAAGTCACAAGAATTCTTGACGTTCATTAAAGATTCTTTCAGCGTGGCCCGGTTAATGAAAGGAATATGTATATAGAGTGAATCATATAGACGAACATACACTTGAATTCTTCGTCCTGGGGGATCCATTTGTTAAGAGAAAAGAAGATGAAATCCGAACGCATCTTCAACAGTGTGTCGGATGCAAAACGTTGTACGATGAGATACTGGCCTATTATGATGATGTGAAACGGGAGTACTCGAAACTAAGTGCCTCTCCACCCGTCAGCGAGAAATCCATCATCCCTGGAAAGAGAGAGATTGAGCCGTATTTTGAATCGATAGGTCATTCGGTCGTCGGCCGAGAGGTGAGGATGCCTACAGTCTGGCGGCGAGTTGGGAAATTCGGAGTGGAGCATCCGGTCATCAGCTCGACATTTGCGGCCATGTTGCTCGCCGTATTTGTCCTTTCCTTGAGATTTCTATCGGGAAGTCAAGAAAATCCCGCATATTACTATTATAACACGAAAGCAAATGACCTGGAGGTTTATGGCAATTCGGACAAGCTATTATGGTCTTTGCCGGCGTATGACATTGAAGCAGCTAAATTAGCTGAAGACCGAATGAACATTCGTGAAACCTTAATAACAGACCTGAAAAATGATAGAATAAATGAGATCATTACTACGGTTCCGTTTCGCAGCGGCATTTACCCCAATCCGGTGAAAGTATATGACGGCAAGGGAAAACTTCTGAACTCGTTTGCTTTTAAAGATAAAAGCGTCTTTTTTAGAAGCCAACACTATGATACTCCATTCCAGCCTGATGTGTTGTTGGCTGATCGGGTTCTCGACGGCGGTAGCAATTTGTTTATTTATTCAACTAACGGACGTTCTCCATCATTCCTTGCTCGACTCGATGGTAATCTAGATCTTTTAGGGAGGTACTGGCACTATGGGAACTTTACACCATATCTGATCGGGATGTACCATGATGGCTTTCAGGAAGTCGCCATCGCAGGCGTAGATGACATGGACGATATGGCGGCGGGTAAATTTGAATTCCTGGCAATTCTGGACCCGACAAAGATTGTTGGCGACGAAGAGTCGCCTGAGACCCCGGGGTTCGGCTTTGCGGTTTCAGACGCTGAGCTATATTACATCAAACTGCCAAAGTCTGACATCGAAATAGCACAAGGCGTTGGAGGGAATTCAAGGATTCTCAGAGAAAGCGATGACAGCCTCCTGCATGTTAACGTCGATGGACAGGGAAGCACCAATCATGCTGGCTTCTGGGGATTTGATTTCATTTTTTCCATGAAGGATTTGAAGGTGATGGAGGTGAAATTCACAAGTGTGACTCTTGAGACATATGCAACTCTAAAGACAGAGGGCAAAGTTCATGGGACGTTCGACAAAGAGTATCTTGAAGATTTGAAGAACGGTGTTGAGTACTGGAACGGGCAAGAATGGGTGAAGGAGGCGACGGAGATTGGGAGGGACCGAAGGAGAACTGAAAACGAGAATCCGGGCGATGTACAATATTGAGACCGGGGCAATGTGGGTCCTAGAACAGACGCGTCTTCGTAAGTAAACGTTGTTTGGTTAAGAGGCCGACGATAATCACCTGGATTAAATCGTTAGGTGATCTTGGTTTTGTTGCACATGAAGTTGACCGAGGTAGAAAGGCGCTTGAAGTGGCTCGGGTATTCATTGTGAGATCTTATGCTTTAGATCTTCCAAATCGGGCCGGGTGACTATCTTTTAGAAATTATTTCCAATTGATTTCAGCGATATGTCCTTTCTGCAAGGAATGATTAATGATGGTTTGAGTTATTGTGTGTGGTATCAGGGATTTATGAAATACATGAATGCGTAATGAAGACCTGGATAATAACCGCGAATATGCCCGAAGCAACCCTTGGTAGAAGTGTGATAACAGGTTGAACTTCATTTTAGAGGATACCTCCGGTAATCTGGAAGCCTTCAAGAAGCTGATGCTTTTAAAATAAAAGAATAGCTCTCAAAATAGCACAGGTCGGTTGGGGACTCTTTTATGCGCCGACCCGTTGCTACTTATCATTCCACAACGTGTTCTGTCTACCGTCGGGATGAGATTTCGATTCAAGGCCAGAATCAACGTTATTCTAGTGAGCGCATCTCTATCCGGATTCTCCTCCGAATTATAAAGGCATTTAAAATTGTAAAAGAAATTGACGTGATATAACAGGAGAAGATCAAAGGGACCACGGCTAATTCTGTGACGACTGCGAGATAGTTGGGATGCCGCAGGATTTTATATGGCCCTTTTTTCAGGATAGGATGGCGCGGGGCAACGATAATTTTTGTGTTCCAGTATATTCCGAGAGATGCAATGGCCAAATATCGGAGAAACTGTGCAGCGCAGAAAAATATGCCGGGTATAATCCACCACGTATTCAAAGATCGGTGTAGTAAAAACTTTTCGAGGATAAGCGCACCGAAGAATGCGATGTGCATTCCGACAATGAAACGATACCCGCTCTTATCGATTTCAGTCGCGCCGACGTTCTTTAATCTTTTCTCGTGGTTCCTGGCAATCACCAGCTCAAAAGCTCTCTGGGCAAGTATGAAAAGCAGAAAAACCCGGAAGAAGTTCAATTTGTTTTGAATAGAACTAATTCAGAACTGAAACCGGGTCCGAGCGCGGAGATCAACCCGTATTCTTCCGGTTTATACTCTCCGCTCTGCATGAATTCCCTCAAGACATACAGAACCGTTGGTGAAGACATGTTCCCGTGTTCACGCAGTACTTTTCTCGAGAAGCGAAGGGTCTCACTCTTTAATTCGAGGGCCTTCTCGTAAGCATCCATAACTTTCGGACCGCCGGGATGGACCACGAAATGTTTTATGTCTGATAAACCGATTCCGTTTTCGTTTGCAAGGTCTTCCGTGTTTTGTCGCACGCAATTATGAACGATTGTCGGTATATCTTTACTGAAAATTACTTTAAGGCCGCTGTCCTTAACATCCCACCCCATCACGTCTAACGAATTTTCAAATATGGTTGAAAGTGAATTTATTAAATTGACACCGCTCAGGGATCCCGATGAATTCCTCTTTTTAGATAGCGGATGATCGTTCCCTACTATTACTGCCGCCGCCGCTCCATCAGAGAACAATGATGTGCCGATGAGATTGTTTTTGCTGTAATCGTCCTTTTGAAAAGTCAGGCCGCACAGCTCGATCGCGATAAGGAGCACCGCATGTCCCGGCATTGCCATGGTATATTCAATGGCCCGACTTAATCCTGCCGCGCCTCCGGCGCATCCAAGTCCCCAGATCGGCGTCCTCTTTACATGGGCGTTAAGTTTCATTGTGTTGAAAAGTCTCGCATCCATGCTCGGAGTGGATAGTCCTGTACTTGAGACAAAAATAATGTGATGAATGTCCGACGGTTTAAGTCCGGCTTCATCCAGGCATTTTGTGGAACAATCTTCGGACAACTTGAGTGCGCTTCGTATGTAAAGCTGGTTACGTTCGGCAAATCCGTGATCCTTGCCATACCATGGCTTTTCTTCCGTAAAGTGGCGCGAATTGATTGATGAATTCTCGAAGATGCCGATCAATCGATCCAGGTCATCGCGACGCCGGGAAAACAGTTCGCGCGCGAATTCTCGTACTTCTCCCTGAGTGACTTTGGTAGACGGCTCTGCCGTAGAAATAGATATTACCTTAGACATTGTAAAATTTTCCCTTTCCATTTGGGGGCAATAAACGATCCCTCTCACCCCGATAAAACCTTAACATTTTAAGTTTCTTTAAAAATTCCCCGTTATATCTTTTGCAAGATTAAATAAATTCGTTAATTTGTTAAGAACTTTTCTCGGTTTTTTCGCAGCGAGAATAGGTTTAGCTCAATATAGTCCCAAAACAATTTAAAAGAATTAGTATCGGTGAAGTAAGCATGAAAAATCATTATTTCCTTTTAGGAATGGCATTTGTTTTATTTTTTTCCCACTCGGTTTCCGCTCAATCCGGCAATAATCTTGTTTCTAAAGCTAATGCCCGGCAAGTTGTCCAGCAATTACCGGCGTCACAATTGGATCCCGCCAACGGAATAAGCTCAGGCGATACAACATGGATGCTGGTTTCGACGGCATTGGTAATGTTAATGACTCCCGGGCTTGCGTTGTTTTACGGTGGAATGGTCAGAAGAAAGAATGTTCTCGGAACGATCATGCAAAGCTTCGTTGCTATCGGTGTCATCACGGTACAATGGGTGCTCATCGGGTATTCGCTTGCTTTCGGTCCCGATATCGGGCATGTCATAGGAAGTTTGAAATGGTTTGGACTCAATGGGGTCGGACTGGCTCCGAATCCTGATTACGCCCCGACAATTCCTCACCAGACTTACATGATGTTTCAGATGATGTTCGCGGTGATTACCCCTGCCTTGATTACGGGTGCTTTTGCGGAGAGGTTTAAATTCAAGACATACCTTGTATTCCTGCTGTTATGGGCGACCTTTGTTTACGATCCGCTCGCGCATTGGGTTTGGGGAACGGGCGGCTGGATAAAGAATCTTGGCGCTTTGGATTTTGCCGGCGGACTGGTTGTTCACGTAAGCTCCGGCGTCGCTGCCCTCGCCGCCGCTATTCTCATTGGAAAACGGAGAGGCTACGGACAGGAGCCGATGCCTCCTCATAATATGACCATGACTCTGATTGGTGCCGCACTTCTTTGGTTTGGGTGGTTCGGCTTCAATGCGGGAAGTGCTGTTGCGTCAGGTACACTAGCAACATCGGCATTTGTTGCGACCCACATATCCGCATCGGCTGCGGCGTTATCGTGGATGTTTGCTGAGTGGTATACACGCGGAAAACCTACTGTTCTTGGAGCGGCCTCCGGTGCGGTAGCCGGACTTGTCGCAATAACTCCGGCTTCGGGTTATGTGGGACCGCTTGCGGCTCTTGCGATAGGAATTATCGGCGGTGCGGTGTGCTTTACGGGAATAAAGTTGAAGGAAAAATTCGGATATGACGACTCTCTCGATACGGTCGGTGTTCACGGCGTCGGCGGAGCCTGGGGAGCGATTGCTACGGGGCTATTCGCTTCAAAGCTCATTAACCCGGGTGGCAACGATGGCCTATTTTATGGTAACTTCTCTTTATTATTGTCTCAAATCTTAGGTCTGGTTGCTGCTGTCGCCTACGCTTTCCTGGCAACATGGTTGCTTCTGAAGATTCTAGACAGGACGATGGGGCTTCGAGTCTTCGGAGATGATGAGGTTGACGGACTTGATCTATCGCAACACGGCGAAAGCGGTTATGTCTTCGAGGAATTTTAGACTAAATTTATTAAGATTTATAAAAGATATTGATGTGTTTTCCTTATAATATTGTTAAACAATCAGTAATTGCCTTTGTTGCTAAAGATAAACGTGATTTTTCTTGAATTCACCATTGACTTGGCTTGTATAAGTAAATATATTGAAACATGGAAAACAGAAGGAGTAATTCGATGCTGCAGAATGAATATCAACATGATTTAGTCTGCGATGCATGTAATGGCACCCGTTTTGTCGGTGTCATGAAAAATGGCGACGGATTTGATTTCATCGAATGCGAAAAGTGCCGCGGCACCGGTCACCTTTCAGCCGTTCAATACGGACATTCGAATGAAGAAGAGGAGGAGTAGAAAACAGATAAGCAAATGACAGACAGATTACTTTAGCTGCGGTAAATTGTTTTACGCAGGTGAATTAATTATCCCGTAAAACAAAATGGGGTCATGAGTTTAAACTTCTTCTAATGACCAAAGAGCCTACCTCGAAGCTAAACCGAGACAGCACGATTATTCTCCCTAACGTGCTGTCTTTTTTATTGCTAAATTTAAAGAACATAACAAACTTATGATAATACATGCAAGAACACTCTTTCTTATGAACATATGAATCTTAATTCTATTCAAGTAACCCAGCGGCTGAGCATCCCGCTTTCCGAGATAAGTTTTCGAAGTTCACGAAGTGGGGGACCCGGCGGGCAAAACGTGAATAAGGTGGAATCACGAGTCGAACTTATTTTCGACATAAACAATTCTCCTTCGTTATCCGACGAACAGCGTTTGACGATTTCCAGACTGCTGAAAAACAAAATAGATACAAACGGGATTTTGCATTTGACTTCTCAAAGATCCAGAAGTCAATGGGAAAATAAGGAGATCGTCCTGGCGGAGTTTTCCAGCCTGCTGAGAACAGCCATCAAGCCAATTAAGAAAAGAATTCGAACTCGCCCATCGAAAGCGGTCAAAGAAAAGCGACTCAAGGAGAAAAAAATAGTTTCTGAAAAGAAGAAGACGAGGAGCAGCGTCAACCGGGAATAATTATAAATAGTCTTTACGTTCCTGAATATTCCTCGGCTTCTCACCGTGTGCGAACCGCAGAATATTGTCGAGAGCGGAACCCAGGGCCTTCAGATGAATACCTTCCGTCAGATACGAGTTGTGGGGCGAGCCTAAAAAGTTATCGAGCTCAAAAAAAGGAAAGTGCACTTCGAACTTCGGATGGTTGAACGGTTCGATCCACCACGCTTCAATTCCTGCCTTGAAATCCGGATGAGTCTTGAGGTGATAGTACAAACTTTTCTCATCTATAAGTTCGCCGCGGGCAATGTTTATAAGCACGGCATCCGGTTTCATCATCTCAAGCTCGTTCTTTCCGATCATGTTCTTTGTCTTTCTGTTCAGGGCAATCGCCAGCAGTATGAAATCCGATTCCCGCAGGATAAAACCCAGATCGGATAGCGTTCCGACAAAATCGATTTTCTCGTCTGTCGTGCCGCTTTTGTTTATTGCAAATATTTTCATCCCAAAGCTTCGTGCAATGCCCGCGGTTCTTTTTCCGATTCCACCGAAGCCGATTATACCCAGCGTCGAACCCTTTAGCATTTTGTGGACAGTAACCTGATTGAAACTTCCCCGGCTTAATTCCTTGTGCAGCGGAAGAAAATTTCTAGCAAGCGTGAGCATCATTCCGATAGAGTGTTCGGCGATGGGCTCACTGTACGACCCGGCATTACTGCATATTATCGTGTCGGGATTGAATTTGTCATACGGAATTATATCCGCTCCTGCAAGTGTAATTTGAATAAGCCTGGTATTTCCCAGCAACTGGAATTCATTCTCGCGTATATCCCTTTTGATATTCATTGCCAGTATAATATCTGCTTGCGACAATAATCTAACGCGGTCCATCTCGTCGGCGCCATAGAGAAAGTCCATTTCGAGGGTGTCGTTGATCTTCTTACGTGTAAAATCGATCATCTCTTTGGTAAGTTTTTGTGCTACAAGGAGTTTCATGAGGATGGTGCTTTTATCTAAGCCTGTTAAGAATATGGTGAATATCATCCAGGCTGCTTAAGATGAATATGAATGTTTCGATTTTTAGAGGAACTTCCGAAGTGATCTTTAGGTGAGCCGACTTAGCCTCCTGAAGTACACCATAGCTCGGTGAATGTTCCCAATTTTCCAGAGCGAAACTATGCCTGAACTTTATCAATGCGAATTCCTCCCCTTCGAGAGCAAGGAAATTCCTCCCGGCCTCGATGACCTTTACCTGCGGCGAGAAATGAAACATCAATTCAATCTCGTGCATACCCGTTCCGTCGAAATTATCTTCCAAAAGGAAAGTGCGCTGTTTTTTATTAAAAGTTATTTTGCGGCAATGAATTACGGGCTGCGAGAGCCGTTCATAAGCTCTATGCTGCGCCTCGACTACGTCTTGCTCGTCATTCGAACTCCAATTCAATAGTTCCGGGTAAGTGAAGTCTTTCTTGATTGACCAGAGCCCTGAGAACTCGGCCGGCTCTCTTCCATCGACTATTGCGGTGTTATGCGAATAGGCCGATCTTAGTTTGTTGCGGAGCTTTTCATTGCATGTATAACAATATGTACCGCGATCAACGATAAACGGGTGTTTTCCGGAAATAGTGAAACTGAGAATGTCGTTGTGACCGTGCCCGCCTCTTCCGCGTTTCCCAATATCACCGAAATCGAAAGCACAAAAATCCTTCTCTGTTTTCAAAAAGGCAAATCCGCCATCGGGATAAATAGAAGATTTCACCGTTTGATCCTGCCGCAGTAATGTGAATTTTTCAAATCCACCGGTCCCAAGAAATAGAAGAGCAAGGTCGCTGTATTTCCCGGCTGCAGTTTTAAAATCGCCTCTCTCGAATAAGACTGCACCAACGGAAAGAAGATCTCTGTTGTCATTGGGGTTGTCGTCGGTTTTCATCCTGAAAACCCTTCCATCGTCAGAGTCACCAATTGCCGGTACGGTACCGTCGCGCATCGTTGCGGAAGCGATGAGTTCAAACATTTTTTCGAGCCGGCCACTGAAGTGAGTCGTCATTCTAAAATCGTTTAGTTCAAGAAGGACGTACGCTGAAGTTAATAATTCCGTAACGAGGCACTGGTAGCTGATGGATTTTTCGTAGTCGGTTCCATCTTTATATACCTGCTTAAGAATTTCCTCTTCGAGCTCGCGCCGGGCGAATTCAATCCAGTTCGTCCCGGTTTCGGTATCTTTGAAAAAGATTCCCAGATAAATGAGTCCGACGAGATTCGAGATATAGTGATTGCCGCTTCGCAGTGTCACTTCAAGATTGTGGCGAATATAAACTCCGTGATCGTAAAGAGAGCGCATAAGTTTCAGCAGGAAAGTATCATTGATTCTTTTCGAGCCGATGAAGTACAGCAGGCCGACGATGAGATTCATCGCGCGTATGGAAGCCTCCATCGGGCTCGCCCAATTGATACCATAAGCAACGGGATTGCTGTCGATCCAATCGTTCACGATCTCCTTAAACTTCCCCGTATGGGTTTCGCTGTGACTTATCCAGTAGGCCCTCCCGAGCCAGATTACCTGGTGAAACCTGCTGAGTTCCCATGGAACTTTTATATCGGAATGATCGCCTGTGCCGAATGCATCTATTTTTGTGTAAAACGGAAGCGGCCACTTTTTTCCGGATTTGAAATCAAGATGCCAATCGATTTTCTCGCCGAACGAAAACAGATCGGAGCCAAGCGCTCTGAACTTGTTCTCGTGAATCAGGTCGGCATCGTCCATGATGGAATCGAACCCGCCGATGGAAGTCATAAGGCTCACATAGAATTCTTTTCTATTCAGGTCACTGATAAAGAAACGTCGCCTGAGATTCTGTTTGAATGTTTCAATAAAATCGTGGGGGTCTTCCGATGCGACAGAAAACTCTTTGAGAAGGCTTGCTTCGGTTACAGATTTCCTGGTGAATTTGTATGTTTGCCTGCCGATTATTCTTGCAGCGACCAGCTTCTTCAGTTCGGCTGCCGAAAGTCCTGTCAAAATATCCTCGTTGGGTTAGCCTGTTTCAATGAGCGGTTCCAGCTAAAAAATATCCTCATTGAGGCTTAGTTGCAACGGAAATCGTTCCGTATTTTTTGTGAATAAAATACGTGAGGTAATGGAGACAACGATCCTGTCGGTTAATCCATTTACTTAATTAATATCATCGCTTTCGTTTTTGTGAAAGTGCCCGACGAAGAGATGGAAGTAAGATTATAGAAGTATACCCCGCTTGCGAGAGATGATGCGTTCCATGTTACGGTGTGTGTGCCGGCCGTTTCTTTCCTGTCAACGAGCACGGCCACCCGCCTCCCAAGAATATCATAGACCTTCAAAGAAACGGAGCTATTGGCCGATAGTTCGTAGCTGATTATGGTCGAAGGATTGAAGGGGTTGGGATAGTTCTGATTGAGAACGAAGTCGTTTGATATGCGATGAGACTTTTCCGTTATTGAAGTGATTGTATATACAGATCTGAAGACTCCAGTCTCAGTTGCAGCATAAAGGAATCCAAGGGAATCAACGACAAGTGAAGTTACATGTGAGCCTATCAAGCCGGAATTCGTTGGCTGCCATGATGAAGCGGTAGGATCAATGAGTCTATAAACGCCCGAATCAGTCCCTGCGAAGATTGAGCCGTCTCTTACGCTCGCTAGGCAGTATATCGAACGATTTGAAAGCCCTATCGAATTCCAATGCAAACCAAAATCTGTCGACCGACAAACACCTTGAGCATACGAAGTACCCGCCAAAATTTCTCCTGAAGATGCATTACTGCCTACAGGATATGGAATGCAAAAAGATGTAATGCCGTAAATTTTCCCGAGTCCGTCGATATCCAAATACCAGGTCCCACCGTTGTCACTGGATCTAAAAATGCTGCCTCCGCCTGCAAAAATATATCCGCCACCGACATTGCCTGCTGACGGCAAAAAAGCAAATGCTTTTACGAAACCACCTTGTAAATCAAAACCAAGAGTTCCAACTAACCATGTAATTCCACCGTCGGTGGAAGTGTACATCCCGTCTATGCCAAGAGTAAGCAACAATCCAAGCGTGTCTTCTGGAAGGTTGCCATTCAAGGCGGCGAGGCCACCCGAGTATGACGGGGCACCGTTAAGCGAGTTCCAACTTACACCTTCATCGGTCGATACGAAAATTCCGTTGTCTGTTAATGTATAAATATTCCCAGTCGGGCCTACTGCAAGTGGATAAATCAAGGAAGCATCAGCATTTCCGTCTAAACCGGTGCTCGCTGAAGTCCAGTTGTCGCCGTTATCGGTCGAACGATAAATACCGTTCCCGTTGGACGCCGCGAAGACGTAATCCGACTCATTTGTAGATCGTGACTTGTCAACCACTAAAGTCACCACATTTAACGCTGCCATTCCGTAGGTAGGATGAGTCCATGTTGCGCCATAGTCCGTGGACCGGTAAAGTCCGTGTGAAGCAGTTCCGACGAGTATCGTCCCACCATGGCAGAGGAGAGCAGTTATGGCATAATCAGCCGTGTCGAGTGCAACTTGACTCCAGTTAGCCGCTCCTGAAGCAAGCTTATAGAGACCATCGTATGTACCATCATACAAATCTACGGACGTGTCGGAGCCTGGAAGTCTGCAGGCGGCAAGAAGTCCTGGTCCCGGAGCATTCACACCCGTCAGGTATCCTTTTGCTGTGTCCCCGTTTGAAGTAAAAAGGATGATTCCGTCTCTCGTGCTGCTGACCGCCACATTTCCGTCGGGCAGCGGTGCTATCGATATCGTATAATGCCTTGGGATTTCGGCAAAGCCGACAGGGAAACTCGTCCATGATGCGCCGCTGTCTCCGGAAGTGAGAACGAAGTTGTTTGAACCAGCATACATCCTGCCTCCGGCCGAAATCGCAAGTGAGTTAACGGAATACTTACCCGTAAAGAGTGTCGACCATGTTGCTCCTGAATCTGTCGATTCCATGAGTCCACCCGATGTCGCCGAATAAACGGTGTCGAGAGGTCCTTCCATCATTGCGTTGACGGCAGTTCCGGCACTGTCGTTGATGTCGAATTTGAATTGATTATTGACGAGAGTCCATCCGTGTCCCAAGCCGCCCGAACGGAAAATTCCGGAGAAGGTACCGGCAAGCATTCCCCCTCCGGGAAGCGCCGCCAGGCATTGCACATTCAAATCGGTCAAACCGGAATCATCCTGGATCCACGTTGTACCATTATCCCTTGAAACATAGATGCCGAACGAGGCAACTGCGGCAAAGACGTCTCCATTTGAATCGAACGCAAGTGCGTTTATGCCGCCTCCGCCGTATGGGCCGGCGCATTGCCTCCAGAAATTCTCCTGGGAAAACGTAGTGGCAGTAGGTAAGAACGAGACAGACAATAATGCTACGAGAAATGGTTTCCATAGAGAACGATTTATCCCGACAGACCCAGCTGAGTTCCCCTTTTTCCATCCGAGCATAACACACCTTGCTTTTATTGCCGCGTGGAAAAGATAGGCTCCCGGTTTTGTAAAATCAATGCGTGGATGAATCGGGTAATGAGAATTCCCGCCAACTCATTCGATACACCCGCAAGTCTCCGTAACAACCTGTCCGTATTTCTTTGACGAGTGCGCCTCTCCCCGCCACGACGCTATCCACTTCGTTCTTCAAATTTTTCCAGACCGGCTTTCCCCAAACTTCAGTGTCACCCGTAATCATGTATTGCGGTCTGAACGAATCGAGATCCTTCAGGAAAGTATATTGAGTCCGGTAAGGTTGATTATAGAACGCAAACCAAAAACTCATGGAACCCCAGACGCGGGCGTTCGAGGGAATGGCTTGATGAAACTCCGAAAGCACTTGCGAATACGAGCAACGCCTGTTCTTATAAAGAAGGTATGCATCGCCTGTAAGTTGATTCAATGTGAATATTCCAAGTATGGAAATCGCGAAGAGAGAGGAACCGGTTCTTAGGCGTGGGATAAGAGATGAGCCATTCTTCTTCCCGTCAGAATGCGGCAACGCATCATCCAGGAATTTTGCAAGAAGTATGATGAGGAGCGGCAGAAAGGTGGTGGCATAAACTGTGCTTTTGTTTGAGATTACTGCCACTGATAATATGAACTCGACGACCGCAATGATCAACAGGAATCTGACAATCCTATTTTTCGAGCGGACGCCCTTAATAATCGCAAAGAGGTATATCAACAGAATCGGAACTCTGAACGGAAATTGGACATAATCGATCACTCTCTGCCATTCACCCATAAGGCTTGATGTCAACCACCCGGATTGCGTAACCTCTCCCGGACGCCCGGCAAGCTGGCTCCACCAGGTCGCGAACCCATTGGGAGCGTCAACAGCGATAACATATATGGCGTAAGGGGCGAAAGCAACAACTGCTCCTAATGTAAGCGACCAGAATTCTTTGGATATGATAAATGATAACTTCCTCTCGATAATGAAAATAACTACAACAGCGCAGAGATAAAGAATTGCATTGGGGTGTGTCCACAACGCGACACCGAGGAGCAAACCGGAATAAAAATAGTTCTTAAATGATCCGCTTTCTAAGGCCGAGAAAAGGAGATACATAGAAAAAAACTGCAGTGCGGCGAGATATATTTCGGGGCGGATAGTTCTGGCGGAGATAAATATCATGGTTTCAATCCAAAGGCACCATGAAATCAAAACGCCCGCCCTTTTTGAGAAAAAACGATTTCCGAACATATATCCTGCAAGCAAAAGCAGCGCTCCGAACAGAACCGAAGCGAATCTTCCTTGAACTACTCCGACACCGAAAGCGGCAAAGAACGGCGCAACCACGAAACTCAGCAGTAAGCGCGGCTCGAGAAAGTGCTCCTCGTATCCGTCTCGCCCCGCTAACGTTGGATTATTCAAATGCCCGTCATGTTCGAGTGTATATGCAGTTACCGATTCCCACGGCTCGTCTACCCATACTCTCGGATACCTGTCGATCATGAACAGCGTGGAACAGAAGTATATAATTAGAATTATTAGGAAAAGATTATTTTTTCGAACGAGGTCCAATATTTTCGATTTCTACCTTGAGGTGAGGAATATCCCGATCACCATAAGAACTATTCCGATCCAACGGAGAGAAGATATCTGTTCTCCAAAGAAGAAATAAGAAAAAATTAAAATGCAAATTATCGTGAGAGACATCATGATAGGGAATGCAAGGCTTAAATCAAGCGCCTGGATCACTTTTACCCAAAGTAGAGCACTAACGGCTGCCATCACCATCCAGCTTAACGCGTAAGGGTCTGTTATAACTGCGAGCAGTGCTTTAACCGGATGCCCGGTGTCGAACGAAAAATTCGGGTTTGTAGTTGCTTTCTTAAGGAATAGCTGGCCTGCAACTCCGGCAAAGGTGGAGATAAGCAGGAGCAAAATTGTTGATGGCGAATATTTCACGTTGCCTCCTTAGTGGCTATTGCATAGACGGAGCTTCCGATCGGGAATCGAACAAATCGGAGCAAAACATTTTCAGTCTTCATGATGAACCGGAGAATCGAGTTGATGAAAGGTGACGGCATAGAAACATCCGACGACGACGCTTCCCCTTTCTTTTTAAATACTCTCACTATAAATACGATCGGGAAGAGAAGAGTATTTCGGTAAGATGCGAACTTAACACTGAAACCTGCGCTGCTCAATTTCTGACAGACCTCATTTCTCGTGAACCTTTTCCTGGTATAGACCACTTCATCATGTTGACCTCGAAGCCATTCGAATGCGGCGCTTTGGATTATAATAATTCCCCCCGGCTTAAGGACACGGTATAGTTCCCGCAAAGCGGTCTCGTCGTTCCTTACCCATAAATGGTAGAGGACATCGATGGAGATTGCCGCATCGAAGGAATCGTTACGGAACGGGAGCTGTTCCAGGGTACCCTGGGTGAGATCGGTCAAGCCTCGCGATTTACTGCAAAATCTCAGCGCCTCCGGGGAGATGTCTATCCCGAAAGCCTTTGCAAACCTTTTAAGCATCATCAAGTTTCCACCGGTGCCGCAGCCCGCATCGAGAATATTACCGTTTTTCTTTGCCAGATATTTCCGTAGTGAATCTTCGATGAGCGAGTGAATGCCAACATACCACCAGAATGAATCCTCGGATTCGAATATACGCTTATATTCATCATCCCTCATAATATGCCGGCGGGTGGTTCAAATCGGTTCACAGTTTCACTTATGTTTATCACCTCATCATTTGTCAATTCAGGAAACATCGGCAGCGAGAGTTCTTCTGAAGCATGCGCTTCGGCTTCAGGAAACGATCCTTTGGGTTTGCCAAGATCCGAGTACGATTTTTGTAAATGCACTGGTATCGGATAGTGGATCAATGTCTGAATACCGGATGACGCAAGAAATGTTTGCAGCGCGTCCCGGTACTTGGTGCGAATTGGATATAAATGGTAGACGTGCTTTCCGTAAGTCATTTCCTGCGGGACGTGCACATGAGGGTTTTTTATAAGAGAGCTGTACATCCGGGCTATTTCCCTCCGCCGATCGTTCCACGAAGCTAGATGCCGCAGCTTGACGGAAAGAATTGCCGCTTGAATTTCATCAAGTCTGCTATTGAAGCCTTTTATACTGTGATAATATCTTTTTTCCTGCCCATAATTTCTGAGCATTCGCAACCGGTCGGCAATTTCTTGATCGTTTGTTACCACCATTCCCGCGTCCCCGTACGCACCCAAATTTTTGCTGGGATAAAAAGAAAATGCGGCAACATCTCCGATGGTGCCGGCTTTCATTCCTTTATATTCTGTCCCGTGTGCCTGCGCGCAATCCTCTACGATTCGTATCCCGTGTTTCTTCGCGATCGAAACCATAGGGTCTAAATCTGCCGCCTGCCCGTAAAGATGCACCGGCATTATTGCGCGGGTCTTATCCGTGATCGCGGCTTCTAATTTTCTCGGATCGAGATTATAACTAAGCGGATCGGAATCCACCAGAACGGGAGTTGCGTTCGCGAATGATATTGCGGAGACTGTGGGGATACAAGTGTTCGCTACGGTTATGACTTCGTCGCCCGGCTCAACTCCGACAGCTAACAACGCGAGATGCAAAGCTTCCGTGCCCGAACCGACTCCGACTCCGTACTTCGCGCCGATATATTTGGTGAATTCAATCTCAAATTTTTCACCGGCCTTGCCGAGAACAAACCATCCGCTTTTCAAAGTTTCGTCAATGGCGGTGTCAATTTCCGCACGGATCTGTCCAAGCTGACGGCTAAGATCACCAAACGGTATTTTATAGTTCACGGGCATGGTTCACCAATAATATCCTTTGTTTTTTTGATAGTAATCAAAAGTTTTCTTAATCCCATCTTCGATGGAAATTGACGGTTTCCAGTTCGTCAATTTACTGAACTTCGAGTAGTCGGCAACGTAATCGCCGATCTCGATATTTTTTGCCTCTGCCGGAAAGGGAATTAACTCGTAACTTATGTTACCATGAACGGCTATCATCTTTTCGACAAAATCCTTTAGGCCAATTGGAGTGCCGCCGAGATTATAAACTTCGCCGTTTGTAGATTCATCAACCATTGCGAGCAGCATTGCCTGAACTACATCATCTACATAATTCGTATCGCGGATTTGGTTTCCGTCACCGTAAATCTTGATCTTGACTCCGTCAATCGCCTGCCGGATGAACCAATTGAGAATTCCCTGCCGGTGGTGTTTCATCTGGTGTCGCGGGCCGAATGTATTTGTCAGGCGAAGGGAGGTTGCCCTGATACCGTAAACGTTGTTGTATAGAATGTGGTACCATTCACCGGCCATGTTGTTTATGCCGTTCACGTCGGTCGGCTGCATGAGATGGTCTTCCGTTACCGGAAGCTTTTTCGCCCTGCCATACTGGCCGCGAGTGCCCGCGAAAAGGATCTTCGCTTCGGGATTATTATGGCGCAGCGCCTCCAGAATAGAAAGCTGGGCGACGCAATTAATTTCTAAATCGGTGAATGGATCCTTCATGCTGTCTATATGAGAAAGCGTTCCCGCAAGATTAAAAATATAGTCTTTGCCCTTCACGAGGTAATTCATACTGTAGCGGTCGCGGACATCCGAAATATTCACTTTCACCTTCGGCTCTATACCATGGATGTTGAACATGTTCCCACCATACTCAGGAAAAAGGGAATCGATCAGGAGCACATCGGCCCCATATTCAATCAACTTATAAGCGAGTGTGCTTCCAATGAAGCCGAGCCCTCCCGTGATTAGTATCTTTTTTCCTTTGTATTGATCCGCTAAATCATGATCCATTTCTTTTCCCCCTTTGGAAAACTACGAGTTCGAACCACAACTGGACGAGATTTATCAATACTTTCGCGAGCCGTTTGAAATTAAATATTTGTGACTTTCCATAAACACGAAAGTAGTGATGTACACCTGTTTCGGCAAACTTGAAACCAGAGTCCTGGAATTTTTTCATCATTTCGACGCATATAACACCGCTGTCATGTTCCAGCGTGACTTTTTCAAAGATTTTTTTTCTCACCAATCTAAAATCGCAGTCAACGTCTTTGACTTTTATTCCGAAAGCGAATTTTATCAGGTACTGGTATGTCGTCCCGATTATAATTCTGTGTAACGGATCGTGTCTCTTTATCTTGTACCCGTTTACCCAGTCGATATCGTCACCGGCGAGCGGTATGAGCTTTTCGAGCTCGTTTACATCATACTGCGCATCGCCATCGGTATAGAAAATCCATTCCTTAACGGAGTTTTCGAATCCCGATCTCAGTGCTCCACCATAACCACGGTTCTTATCATGGAAAACAAGCTTCAATTTCGCATAAGTCGATTGGAGAGACTTGAGAATTTCCCTGCTCCCGTCGGTGCTGCCGTCGTCGATCACAATTATCTCGTAGTCGTCGGTGATCTTTTTAGCCGCAGCATCAGATTTGATGACCATCGACGGAATGGTTCCGGCGTCATTATAACAGGGGAAAAAGATGGAAAGACTAAGAGGCAAATGAGTTACTGAAATAGATTTTTCCATGATTAATTCTAGAAATATGTGATAATATATCATTCGTTCCGCAAACAAGCCACTGGGCAATTGGCTTGACTTTTAGATCGTCGCGTGATAACGTTAAATCGATTTGTGAAAAGGAGATAGCTGTGAAAACTTCAATTTTATCTTTGATTATTGTGATCTCATTTTCTTTGACGTCGTGCCTTAAGAATAGTGTGGTAGAACCAAATGCGAAGCAGGCGGCTTCCGGCCTTTCGATTGGGTTGTCAATGAAGAAAGCCGCTTCGGATGTGGCATCAATTGTGGGTGTAATTTCCCGCCAGGGTTTTCCTGCTGATACAAGCGTATTTGTCATTAATAATGATTCCGCGACTTGCACCTTTAGCAATGTTCCTGCCGGCTCGTGGCTTTTGCAGGTTAATGCCTACGGTCTGTCAAATACACTTGCGTATACGGGCTCTACGGATGTGCAGGTATTGGCAGGTGAAGTTACTCCGGTGTCCCTTACGTTAAATCCTGCTGCGGATTCAATAGGCTCCGTTGGGGTTGTAGTCACATGGAGCGGCAATGACAGCACGGATATGGCCATGGAGTTTGACGGCGTATCGGGTCATGTGGTGTTTGCGCCGAACACAGCGTTGCAGCCCAGTAACTGTACTGTAGAGTTCAGGGTGTGGTTTGATACCAGCGAGACTCTTTATCCGTTGCTTGCCCCTACAAACGCGAATTGTTACAACACTGCTGACGGTTACACAATCAGGGAAGAGTATGGGAGTATAGGATTCGGTGTTGCGATCCAGTCAAATCTCGGCGTGCCGACCGTCTATCAGTATACAGTCCCATATCATGTCTGGGTTCACATCGCAGGGACTTATGATCAGGGATACCTGAGCCTCTATATCGACGGCCAATTGGTTTCTAGAACTGCATTGACTTCTCCCATCTATTATGGTAACCACGGGTTTTCATTAGGAATGGCTTATAATTCATTTTATTACCCCGGTATGTCATATTTCAAGGGAGCTATGGACGAGCTTCGAATATGGAATTATGCCCGTTCGCAAGCGGAGATTGATTCCTCGATGAACAGCAAACTGACCGGAAAAGAACCCGGGCTTGTCGGTTACTGGAACTTCGATCAAAATGCTTCGGATACTTATGTGCTGGATCGAACCGGCAACGGAAACAACGGGGAATTGGTAGGCGGCGTTCGATTTGTTCCGAAAAGTTCGTTCACGTCTGTATTAACGGGGATTGATAGACTGCATCGTTAGAGATTTTTTAGAAAACGCAGTCTAATGAATCGTCAGTAGGTAATTGATAGGAATGAAGAAAGAGAGAGTTTAGAAGTCCTGATCCGATAGGCCTCAAACTCTCTCTTGGTTATTCAAATCATCTTGTTGGCATCATCCATAAATCACCGTCCGAAAAAGGTTCCGTCAGTTACGGTTTCGGCCCAAAAAATTATCTTCTATGCGTGTACTTTGTATCCGTTTTTTGGAACAGTGCGGACGAAGCAGCCGAAATGTTTCGGTTCCTCAAGCCTGCATGACCAAACGAGTTTTCCGTCGAGAACAGTAATATCAGGGCAGCCGTCGCACATGTTCTGTCCGCCATCCTCCATCACATCGATGGGCTGAATTATCATTATCGATTGGAAATAAACTCGTTTAAAGATCCGAAGCGGATTCTTAATGAGCCACCCCAACCCGTTTCGAAATGCTTTCCGGGCGCCTCTATCGAGAAGCGACCCCGCCACAAGGCCCGACCTTCCCGTTTTCAATGTCGATGGGCTGCCATAGGCCAGATACTTTCCATGCTTGAAGTGGTTATAAGTCTGTACAAATTCGATGAATTTCTTTCCCATATAACCGAATATTTTTTCCTTCGATCCTGCGCGTGTGGATAAGAGCCATTTGAACGAATCCGGCTTTTCCGTGCCGTTCAGATATCCACATGGAGTAAATTCAGGGAACCGCTTGCGAATCTCCAACACGACGTCGGTCGACATTATGTCCACCTTGCGCTGCTCGACGGTAGAGTAAACAAGTTCGCCCATGTCGATCTTCTTGCCGCCGGCGTACCAGTCCATCGGAATCTGCGGCACCGCCTGCCGAAATGCAATGAATACCATAACATGAACGATGTCTATATGCTTCGCCGCCCACTCGACCATCTCAGGGACATATTGAATTGTGTCTTCGTAAACCGTCGAGTTAAATGAGCATGAAATTCCGCCGACATCCGAAAGCATTTTGGCGTATTGTAATCTCAGCTCGTTAAGCTCGAGTTCGTTTTTGTTTTTCCAGCCCGGACGATTCTGTTTGCTGTCGATATGAAAGGTGAATCCAAAGACTCCTGCTTTCTTCAGCTCGCGCAAAAGTTCCTTGGTGAGCGCGAGACCGTTTGTGTTGATGATGGGCTTCATATCTCGCGCGACAACTTCTTTGACGATGTCGATTATCTCTGGATGCATCAGCGGGTCGCCTCCCGCAATTGAAATGCCGTCCGCATTCCTGAGTCTTGCAAATGTATCGATCTCGCTTTTCACTACTTCAAGGGGCTTGTGGGAAGCTGTCATATTTTCCCTGTAGCATCCGTCGCAGGAAAGGTTGCATTGCGACGTCGGCTCCAGCCATGAAATTGCATTGTCCGGCAACGTCCACGGCATGCGATAAAGTTGTCGGTGGTCAACGACCATGGTTTCCATTGTACTCTCCTTTATTCTTTAACCTGTTTGAAAATTTAATTAGACATCCCGCATGATAATCGATCAGCGTTGGCTCAATCGAAATCATCATACGGACACGAAGATTTATCTGTAAATAGTACTAAGTAACCCGGTCTTAAAAGTAATCCGTCTATTTGAAAACTCGGAGTTGACTCCGACGTTGATTGATTTTACCATTGTGATGGAAAAGAATCAAGAATAAAACCGGATGCGTCGTAATTATGCAGCTTCAGTGGAAATTCATTCTGCTCACGTGACCGCATTCCGCAAACCCGGTTTGTTTCCTTTTTGTTCTTCTAATCGTTACGGTACGATTGAGATTATTTAGTCGTCAACTCCGTTGAAAACAAGAAGATTCAGTAGAATGATGACGTTACTTCAACATCAACATTTTTTTCATGAATATTTTTCCGCCTGCATTAAGCGAATAGAAATATACTCCCGATGCGAACCGGCCTGCATCGAAAGTGACATTGTAGTAGCCCGCATTTTGCTCTTGGTTCACCAGTTCTGCCACTTCTCTTCCGAGTACATCATAGACTTTCAAAGTAACACGGCTGTTTAATGACAATTGATAACTGATAATTGTACTTGGATTGAACGGGTTCGGATAATTCTGACTCAGCCCGAACGATTTAGGCACATCACTGCCGATTTGTTTCACTCCGAGGATTATGTTATCGGTTCCGCCCGCCTCCAAATATCTTGCTTTGAATTCTTGCAAGTAAAGATTTGCGATGCGGTTGCTATGAATGATCAGGGTGTTCTCGTTATTCGCTGTTTCCGCCGATGTTGACCAGTTATGTGATCCTGTAATTACAATTTCGTCAGCCTTTGGATTCTCTCCGTCGATAACCGCGTATTTGTGATGAAGAAGGCCGGATCCCAGCGCGCTTCCTTTCAGGTGCACATCCATTCCGTTTGTTTGCAGGAAACTAAATTGATTGCCGCTGTCGGTGTTGTTGTCCATGACGACCCTGACTTTGTCGCCTGCGGCTTTCTTGGAGACAAGTTCTTGAGCCAGATCACTCCGTGTGAAAGTAAGCATGCAAATATTGATTGAGCTTGTCGCACCACTAAGTGTCTCGAAGATATGAAGTGTGGTTTGGTCTGACGGGCTGAAATATAATTCGACCGGAGTTCCCTCGATATTGAATTTATGCGGCGTATTGTCCGTCTTATCTGCGCCAAAACGCGAATGTGTCGCATCGGGTGTGTCGGTGGAACTTCCCCACATTTCATTGAACTCCATCGTGTAAGCGTTAGCCAGCGCCTTGTCCTGTATTTCGATCGAGTTCTGTGCGTCATCATTGTCTCCCGGATCTGTGGCGTTCCACGATCCCGTCCATACCCAGTCATCGGTAAATGAGCTCGTGTCCCGTAAATCGAATATGGCAAACTTATTGTGCATCAAACCGTTCCCGGCGTTCGTCGGATCGAAGGTGTCTGTGATGAACGGGACATTGTTCTTCATCGTGTTCATCGGCGAAGTATTTGAATTGTCGTTCTCGACAATCATTCTGATTTTTACGCCGCGCGCTTTTGCGTTGAGTAAGGCGGTGGCTATGTTGCTGCCGACGGTTCCGCTAAAACTATAAAGGGCAAGATCGATCGAATGGCTGGCCGCATTTATCCTCGAAATAAATTTTGAGACTATGTCCACGGTTTGAGCTTTCTCGCCGCGGGCAACAGAAGTATCCACCGATTTGTTGAAATAGACATCCATGGTTCCGGTCGTTCCTGCGGGAGATTCGGTGCTGAAAATGGCGTCGCCGGTTTGGTTCGTTCCGGAGGTATCGCTCGCAACAGCCTGATAGTGGTACACGGTTGCCGGCCACAGGCCGTTTAATGTAATCGAGTGGACGGTATCGGTCGATGTGACGACGACAGAATCTTCGTAGGTCGAGCTTGGGCCATATCTAACCACGGCTTTTGATCGTGATGCAGTCTTGAAATAGATTGTTACGGAATTGGGTCCAATGTTTTCTTCCGCAGGTTGCTCCACAAATGCAGGTCCCGCACTTGTAATGACATCGGATTGCGTTCTGGCTTCGACCTCGTAATCAGAAGTGTATGGAGGAGTCATTGTCGCGGTTGTTCCGGGTTTGTATTGCTTAAGAATCCCTATTATATCGAAGGTGCCTGCGGGAGCAGCAAACGCAGTCGGGATAAATCCGCCCGTAGTCCCGGTAACATCGGTAATTGTCGTATTTGTGGAATTATAAGTAACGCCATTTACCCTGACGAGCCTCCCTTCGTTCGGTTCGGTATAATCGTGGTTGAAGGTTTGATTTACATCCGCGCAAGTCAGTAGAAGCGGTTCCGGCATTGGATTACCGTGTGAATAAATAATTGTCTTTGACGAATCGGGCACGATCTCCACCGTACCGCGGAACTGCTGAATTGTCCCGGTAATAGTTGTGGAGTCGCCGATCTGGAAATTATAAGGATGAGTATAGCTAAAAATATTTACTCCGGCGGTTGCATCCTGGATGAAAATATTTGTCTGGGGCAGAGTACTGAAATCTGCCGTGACGATTCCGCTCACGGTCACAACTGCGCCGATCTGGTACGGCGCAACGGGAACTCCCTGCGAGTCGTTGATATGGAGATCTATAATCCGTACCATCTTCGTTACGGTAACAAGGAGCTGTGAAATTATGGGCGAAGGTAAGCCGGTATCGACAGCGGTTTTTACTATGAAATTTCCCACAACTGCTGAATCGGGAGCGATTACTGAACGAATTACGATTTGTCCGCTGTCCGAACTTGTGATAGCCGCTCCGGTAATACTTATGGTATCTTGATCGACACCAACGTTTGCGCTCGTAAGGGAATTACCCGCGAGAGAAACGCCGGATGAATTCATCGACCACTTGAACACTGACGGGACTACGATAACGATGTTAGCAATAGTATCGGCGGCATCGCCGGTAATGTTAATCGTGAAATCGGAACTTTGCCCGGCTGACACAGTGGCGGGCGAAATTTGTGCGGTGCCGATCCCGCTGCCGGTCGGGCTTAAGAATGGCTCTATCGGGCTCAAAGAGTTTTGCGGCTGTGGGGCAGAGCGCGTCACAAAGTCGGCGGAGTTGTTATTGCTGTCATAGCCATTACCGGCGAGTTCATCCGCACCGCCGGCTCCCATTGTCGTCGAAGTTGAGCCGCTGTTCGCCTTCCTCTCAATGGAATTTGTATTGCTCGGCGCAGGAGCTGGTCCGCTACCTTCATAAGCGTTTGCTGTCGTACCGAATCCGACCATATCCACTATGGAAGATCCGCTCGAAACTGCGCCGGAAAGTGCCGTGGTCGAATTTACGAGTGCGACTTTCCCGGCAGTTGAACTCAACGCGAGAGTTCCGGTTACATCGGGTGTCGGGAGAGCCTGGGTACCACCGGTGCCCTGCGCCTCCTGTACCAAGAAGAAACCGTGAGGAGCAATTGTGCCGGTCAGATTCGTCACAAGCCACGACGATGTGCCGGTTGCCGAACTGTACTGGACCGACCATCCGTTTAGACTGATTGCCGAAGCAGTCGGATTATACAACTCGATGAAATCATTCTTCAACGTGGAGCCTGAGTTTCCACCGCCTCCATAGACCTCGCTGATGACTGCATGATTTGCGGCTTGCCCTAAAACTAGATTTACCGTGAACGAAGATATTGAAAAGAAAATCGCCAGAATACTTTTAAATTTCATTTTAGTCCCTTTATTTAGACGGTCCCCCGACACAACAGTGTTTTCAAGTAATGTGGGCATAAAGCCTATGGTTTCAGATTTTTCACAACATAAGGAGTCCCGCTATTGCGGGACTCCTGAATTTGACTGTAATATACGGTTGTTCCTATTTCATATTCAAATTATCTGCGATGCTTCCCCTTGATGGGATCACCGTATTGATTATTTCATCAGGACCATGCGCTGCGTCTGCAAGAACGCCTTTCCGGTATTATCAATCGCGATGAATCTGTAATAATAAACTCCAGAAGACATCCTGGACATGTCGACCGGAATCTCATGCGTACCTGCACCCATAGTTCCGCTGTTTAACGATCTGACTTTCATGCCGAGTACGTTGTAAACTTCGAGCGTAACACTCGCATCTGCCTTGAGGTCGAACCGGATGTTTGTCGTCGGGTTGAACGGGTTAGGTCGCGTTGCCAAAGTGGCGATCACTTTGAAGGGACAACGACCAGTAAAAACCATCGAAAATCCAAAGACTTGGGGTGAGTGCCTCAAAAAGAGGCGGTTAGAACTTAGGCTGACCAGTGGAGATACTGCGAAGCTTCTAGGAATCATGCCGAATACGCTTTACCTTTGGGAATATGATATAAAGAAACCATATCCTAAAAGTTGCCTGAAGATTATTAAATTCTTAAGCTATATTCCATCCTTTCTTGGAACAGAAACCCTTGGCCAAAAAATCACCGCATATCGTCTCCTCAAAGGGCTCAGTAAACGGAAACTCGCACAATCACTCGGGGTGGCTGTGCAAACCCTACGAAAATGGGAGAGGGAAGAATGTGAACTGGAGGGGGAGGTAAGGGAAAGGTTAGAAAAATTGTTGACCGAGATACAGACGCTCAGATAACTAATGATGGCTTTTGGCTGATCAGATATTTTGCTTTTCCTATTCGAAGTAATATTTCCTCTCTTGGTTTTGACCTTTTGTAAGGCCTAGCCGCAGTTGTGGCAATTTGATTATTCTGGTTTGCCGAGAGATTTGTTCGTCACATCAAGCTGCTGATAATATATAGGCAGACGAAAACTATTGCGTAATGTCTCAAGATAATGCTTTGCGTCGGCAGTGATGGGATTTTCGGATACGATTATCATACGTTCGCAGGAATTGCCACCCGGCCAATAAGAATACTCCATTAATTGAGAGATCGCTTCACGAATGCACGTTCTAATATCAGGGTATGTTTTGATCTCATAGTAAATGTGTTCGTTGCCATTACGAACTACGAGATCAATCCGAGAACCTCTTCCAGTATCGTTTTCCTCACCAACATTGCCTTCACCAAATTGAGATGCGAGAAGTTCAAATAGCGCCTTTTGGAGCTTGTTGTGACGAAGTTGTATCGTTCTTGTACTGCTTTTTGTTGACTGAATTGCAAAGTCAGCCTTGAGTGTAGCGCCTGATTTGAATTGGAATCCGTTCTTAAGGTTGGCGCTCACGGTTGTAAGAGGTTTGTTTCCTTCAGTGTATTCGTAAAGGATGAGAAGTCGATCGAAGAGAAACAAGACTTCTCTGGGATTCGCCTCATCTCTTTTTGAAAGCTTACCCCAAAAAAGAAATGTATTGAGCTTGATTTGGCTCTCGGAAACTGGCTTCGCTGGAAAGATGGGGCTCCTACCACCTATAGCGGAATGATACCAAAACCTGAGATCTTCAAGTTCCGCTCGGTTCTTCAAGAAGAACTGATTGAGTTTTAGAATCTTCGGTTTCAATATAAGTGGATCAGGCAGGGTCTTACTGGGATCAAGCGAAAAGGCAACTCCGTATCGAAACCACTCTTCCTGCTCGCCAGTGAAACCAATGTTGAATTGCAATTCTTTGCGACCACCTGAGTGATAAGCATAAGTATCGAAGGTGGTCTGGTCTGTAAAAATGTCGTACGATCTAACACGTGACAAGCCATGCAACTTTTGTCTTATTTCTTGGAATTGACCCATTTGATAGTCACTGGCCAGAGCATTGATTTGCTCAACGATGTCTTTCAGAGTTTTCATGGTTCGTCTCCTTTGGGCTTCAGATCACAATTGCGCCTAACGTCCTGCCACATCACGCAGTGGCGCCGCGCTATATCTTTTTATGTCGGCCCCATTGAGTGAGCACCTTGAATATAGAATGACGAGTGTCGTGAGGCGGCGCGTTATGTGAAGTGGCAGCCGCCTCATTAAATATCCAACTTCAAGTTGAGTTTTGGTAATGAGTACAACTTTGATTTCTTAATAGAGTTAGAGAAACCGAGACCTCGTAGCTCATTCTCGTATTTTGTGAACTCACCCTCGTTCATCCTCGGGTCAAAAAGGACTTCCTCAAAAAGGTCGTTGGGATTAAATCCAAACACGTACAATGGATTGGCAGGATGGTATCTCTCCTTATCAGCATGGTAAACGAGCCTGACTTCGTTTTCGTGTGAAAACTCTTTACGTTTGTAGAGAAGCGTACGAATGTGACCCTTTGTTGAGCTATCGAATATGAATGCCCGGAGATTATCAGGTTTCTCGAATATGGTCTTAAGGTGGGACTCGGTTTTATACTCAACCTTTCCTATAAAGTAAGAAACGGTTGCAAAAGGGTCGTCAAGGTTGTAAAAGGAGCTAAACAGTTTGTCTGCTTTTACCTTCACCCTTACTCCTACCTTGTTGGGTGAATAAATGCGCCAAAGGGCATCGGTCTCATCGGGATTGAGCGTCCAACAAAGTCCGTAAAGAAGTTTCCCTATTTCCGAGAAATGAACAGTTTGGCCATTTTTCATCTTTGCCGATGAACGGAGAATGAAGTTCTCGAATGGGTCATCCCACCTTTCAGGTTTGACGAGGGTGATGGCTTGCTCTCTTACTGCTTGAATAAACCAATCCGTTGATGAATAGACCCGAAACAGTGATTTAGTGAGGTCAACTCCAAAAACATTTTCAGACTTGTACTCCATGTTCTCTTCTCTTGTCATTTTAATCAATCTCTGATGCGGCTGCCATTTTCACATAACTAACATCATGAACTACCATGTTTTTAAACCTATAACGACAATAAAAATCAAAGCTGGTTTTATGTTTCACAGACGCTGCTCCTAACTCGACCTTAAAATTTATTCTTCCTTTTCACGAAGTGCAAATTCCTGCCACTTTATGTTTCATGGTTGTTCATAGATGCCCCGGCAGGTTCAGCTCACGTCCCCCTTTTTCTTCTTTCTACCGCCTACTCTAAGAAGTGAAGTGACTCCCATGCCCGCGGCAGCGGCGAGACTTGAATTAATAAATAACCTGACCAGATCAACTTGATTCTCCAACAAAGCTGTCATGCACAGCACAAATACGACAGTGATCGCAAAAACGATAAGAGACACGCTACGCTTGTGCTGCGTGTCATCAAGCTCCTGCTGGCGTTGTTCATACTCGGTTTTCTTTATGAGATAATCAGTCCCAAGCTCAAACGCCTTGTCTGAGATGCCTTTAATCATGTCGACAACCCTCTCGACATTTCTAATGCGTTCGTCGAACTGTTTGACTTCTACTTCAACGGGGGGCGCTTCTTGGTTGTTGGAATTGGCGTCGTTTCCTTCGGTAGACTTCTCTCGTACGTTATCAACCATTGATTACTCCTTTCTCTTGGCAGGTATGATGCAAAAGTGTGTGCGAAACACGCCATGTCGTCTTTCCATGAAAAAATAAAATGTAGGCAGCATGGAGCAAGAACTTTGTATTTACAATAAATATGGAGCATCGTGTGACATCGCTAGTCGACATCGCCAATTCCTTTAATCTCGAAGTGTTGAATCACAACGGGTACTGTAGCTGCCCCATCATAGGTTCGATAGATAATTAAGCCACCTACCGGAAAGTCGGGATTTAACGTGGAGCGGATTTGACTTACAAGGGCCTTAACACCGAGGAAAAAATTCAAATCGACCTGTACCATATCGTAATACCAAATATTAACCGCAAGCACTACCCGGGAAAGAGGAATCGCGGCACTTGCCTCTTGGTTTTGCCCGAATTTGTATTTGACCTTTTCTCTGATCTGCGCGATGAAATCCGGGTATGATTCCCCGATGTTAGAAGCGAACGCTTCTCCACCATCAACAGGCACAAATGGGGTGTAAACTTCCAAGTAAAAAGTATTCCCGCGTTTCTCTACCTTGAGATCACAGTCTCGGTTTTGAAGAATCCCATCTTCGTAAAATTGGTAAGGGAAATCAAACCCTACGGAGAAGCCTCTGCTCTGCATATATTGAGCAAGAAACAGCTCGGAGAAAGAAGAGATTGTCGATTTGCCAATCGGATTCCGAAGTTTGTGTTGAAATTTATCGAGATTCTTTGACCCTTGCAAACAATGGATACTATTTTCCAATCGTTGCAGCATTCCTTCAAGCGAGTCACGCCATTCATTAGATATATCATTAGCCTTTGCATAACCGACAATTCCAGCTATCGATAGCACGGTCAATCGCCGAGATGAAAAGTACTCAAAGCCCTCATTATGCTTTTTGAGTTGGGAGTACCAGAAATCAAACAGCCCATCATCTTTATTCATCAATCCGAAAAGATTGGGATACGTTTTTAAAGCGTCAATAGCCGTTGAAACGGCCTTCGAATTCGAAAAGAAATATGGCACCACTCAATCTCCTCCGAGCTTCTCAATTATTTGCCGCCAAGATTCAAGCTCCTGATGTACCACGCCTCTGAGGTGAGCAACCCCGATAAGCACGATGAACTTTTGAAAATCATCATTGCGTTTTGGGAATCTTCTGAAAGAAACCAATCAGCCGATCCGCGAAAGACTGGATAAAAACTAGAAGCCCTGAGTGAAATCGATGCCCTGGCCAGCGGGTAAAGACAAAAACAAGCAATATCGCAAGCGAATCCATGAAGTAAAAGAATCCGAAATTGTGCTTGCCTGCCTTGATGCTCGTCTCAACGCTGGCTGACATTGTCGAGCCTTTCCCCAACTATGCCAAGAGTGAAGCCACAACGAAAATACCACCAGCGATGGCGCAGATTCTGAGAAGCCAACTGATCGAACCAAGGATAAAGCCTGTAGTAATCGCATCTACTTCCTCGCCATAACTCCACATAAAGACAAGCAAAAGAACCATTGCGAGAAGCCGCAAGAGCTGCCCGGTTGTTTTGATGATGGCAATAAGAAATTTCTTGAGTAGGTCTGCAATCGTATGTACCGCAATGTTCAAAAAGTGAGCTATGAAATCGGTCGCCTTTGAGAGTAACACGAGGGTATAGTCCGCCGACCTGCTGAGCCATGCAGACGCCTGCTCAAGGGATGAGATGATTTGAGAAAGAAATCGCTCGACACGTTCGAAAAAATTCACTTCTACCTCCTATGCTTTGCAGTCGCTCTCACCGTTGGCAATATAATAAATCACGCCCGTTATTAATAGAACGGGCGTTTGTTTGCATTTATCGACGAACCATATCCATTGCCTCTTTGAAAACTGAGACAATTTCCTTGATGCCTCCGATGAAGCCGCGGATACTGCTTTGAACTTCACGGTCGATATAGCCGTAAAGATTCCTAATGATCTTCATAAGTATCTCCTCAATTTGGTTAGCAATCTGTCGATCCCCGAAATAATTCCTAGACCGACAATTACCAGCCAAAGAGAAAATACGTCACCTGACGAGCTTTGCTTAGTGTAGCACATTATTTTACGCATGTCAAATTCAATGGGGTGCATTTTAGACTGAAGTGTAAATTTCGCCCACCTTATTCTCTAATGACCTTTATTGTTACGCTGAAGACATGGGAAATATCCGTTCCATGAAACACGGCGAGTGGTACTGGGTCGATAAGGTGGTGATCCAGAAATACACGAAGGAAGTGGGACGCCTGCCTGTCTTAGTGTACCACTTCCTGGCGAGTATGGCTGACCAAAACCAGACCTGTTATCCATCCCAGGGATACATTGCCGAGCACATCGGTTGTTCCCGGTGGTCGGTCAATAAGGCAATCAAGAAACTCGGGGAAGTTCAGTTGATAATCTGTGCAAAAGCTGTAGGAAAAGGGAACACATACTATCTTCTTCCCCCTCAGATGTTCCCTCACGGCACAGGGGGTGTGAGATCAGAAGCAACTGACCTGTGTGAAAAGGAGGACATAAACAATAATAAGTAACAAGATATATACAACAAGAACATTGTTTGTGTGCTTAAAGCTTACAACGACCCAATAATGGGATTGACGGAATAGGTGGTGCATAGCTACAAAGAGAAACCTTAATCCATGATGTGGTGAAAATCTTGAGTATAAGATCAGGCTGTACGTAAAACAAAAGAGGTCTGAGTCTCGAAAGGGACTCAGACCTTAGCGATATTACAGTTATGGAAATACTATTACTTGATAAGGATCATCTTCTTTACCTGATTTATTCCCGGCGCCGTGATGCGATAGAAATAAATGCCGCTTGAAAGGTTTGAACCGTCGAAACTGGCGCTATGTACCCCCACGTTCTGGTATCCATCCACGAGGGTCATGACTTCTCTGCCGAGAACGTCATAGACCTTCAATGTAACGTGCCCGCTTGCATGAAGGTTGTAATTTATTACCGTAGTTGGGTTAAACGGGTTCGGATAATTCTGTACAAGGCCGTTTGCCTGGGAAACTGCCTGACTCATGCTCTGTGATCCCTGGAAATTCGGCATCTTTCCGGTTTTCGGATCGACATACACAGAGAAGGCATGTTCCGCATCGTTTATCTCCGTCGATGTGGAAAGACTAGCGTTCTGTTCCACGTCCTTGAGAATCAATGCCGCTCTGTTCGGTTCGTTATCGTTATAAAGAGCGATATAGAAATTGTTCAGCTTTGCTCTCTCGGCAAGCGGCGTATTGGGATTGGCATCGATAATACCGCTGTTAATTAGTTTTGCAGAATTGACATCGCCACTCCTGAGATACAAATACGAAAGAAGCAGCTTATGTGCCTTCGCTGCCTGCACCGGCAGAGATTCGAAGTATTGAATTATGCTTGGCATCGTTTCACTGTCAGCACAAGAGTAGAGATAGACGTACGCTGCCTGAGCATCAGGATGCCTATTAAGATATGACAGGAAAAAATCCTTTGCCTCGCTGAATTTCCCGCTGGCACGAAGTTGAATCCCTTCAATAAGTGAATCGGATGTAGATGGGTCAACAATATTTGGACTTTGTGGCGGCTCCGTTGAAACGACCGAAGCCAGAACATTGCCCTTTACTCCTCCTTTGGTTTGCACAGATGGCAATGGAAAACTTAACCATGGGTCGGTCTGATTGGCTGGATCAAAATCGCCATAACAGGCCGAGCTTACATAGAACAGTGACGAATTTCGCGGATAGCTTCCCCACCAGTCCCCGCAAGCATAGAGTCCGCTTGCAACGGTCGGATATGAATACCCAACCGCAACATTATAGGGGAGATTACCATAGATACTGTTTCCTATGTAAGCGATGGCCGGAGGATTCCCGAAGTCGCAGTAACTCTGGTAGTAGATATTGAGGCCGAGCTGACAATGGGTAACGCGGTTGTTCTTCGTCGCAGGGTATTGGTCAGCGTTCGGTGACGAGCCCCAGATCGCGGCAATCCCCCAGTTGTAATAATCAACGTCGTTCTCTCCAATAGTTCCGCTCGAACCGGAATAAAATATCCCGGCCCCTTGCTGATTTTGGTTCGTTTTGTAGATGGTGTTACTATAACAGTTAACCGTGGACGCAAGGGCATAGATCCCGTGATTGACATTTGAATTGGCAATCGTGTTGCCAGTTGCCGATGAACCGGTGGATTCGTAGAAATATATACCGTGACCTGAGTTGTTTGTGATGTTACAGTTCTGGATGGTAACATTATTGGCACCAGTTGCATAGACTTCTGTACCATATTGAATATTTGCATAGTTTATATTCGAGCCGTTTGCACCGGAATTGCTTAATGCGATCACTCCCCAATCACCTGCCGACGGTGATGGAGAGCTTGATGTGAAAGTAACAGGATTGTAAGATAATCCATTGATATACAGAGGAGAACTAGTTGCCAAGCTGTAATTGTGTCCGGCGTTGAATACAACCTTCGTTCCTGCTTCTATCGTAAGTGGTGAGTCCCACGGTATTGTAATCGAACTATTTACATACAGCACACCCGACCATGGACTGATATTGCCCGAGGACGGTGCTAAACACACAGTAATAGATGGCGCTGAATTACTACCATAGGAATTTGATGCTGTAACATAATAAGCCGAAGGGGTATTAGCTGGAGGCAGATTATTTACTGCGCCTTGATCCGTAAACGTCGTGGAACTGTAATTTGGCGGGGATATGACGGTAAAAGTACCATTGTAAGCCTTGGTAACGGAATACGTTGATTCACTGCCAATTGGATCTGGATCCCACGACAAAACAACATCCTGACCTACAATCGAAACAGAAAAACCTGTCGGTGCTGGTGGGCCTGAGGGGCCGCCGCCGCCAAGGCCGGTCAGTGTCTGTGTCTTCACATTGTTCAAGGCGGAATTATCCTCACTACTCAATCCATGAAAATCAGTTCCGTCACTAGTAGATCCCATTACGGATCCAGCGTCATAAATCTTGGTAACATAACCATCATCTCCCAATCCTATGACGTGTCCCAATTCATGTAATGCCACTTGCATGAAACAGAACTCGCCAGAAGGAACGGAAGTTGTATCTATGTCCCACACATACTCATTAGTAAACACCGATGTGTTGTTAAAAACGACTATTGTATATTGAGGCGTTGTGGATGGATCTGTTTCAGGGTTATTCGTGTTAATGGCAAATAGATCCCGGGATGCGTCTGTGCTATACTCAACAGCGTTATATGTCATGCCAGCGACATCGTTCCTCCCCGGCGGGAAATACCCGCCGTCTTTAGAGAACGCAACATAAACGCCCGGAGACGCCGCGACCGTAAAACCGAAAACATTATTTGAAGCCGACGACCAAACCCCGCCAGCTTCCATCACCTGATTCTCCGTTCTAATTGGTGGCAGGACAGCTGGTACAGAATCAATATTCCAGTTTAAAAAATAAAGGGGGATAGACTTTGCCGCACTTTTTGACCAAATGACGATTTGAGATGTTAAATATGGCGGAATAGAGACTTGCGTCAATGTGGTATCTATTACACAGAAGTAGGTCTCATTACCTTGTGCAAAGGTGCGAATCGGACAGAAACAAATCACAAAGAAAATTGTGCCGGTAAATGCTGCTTTTGATAATTTCGCTACCATGACTTCACCTCCGTAATCAGTGAGTCCAGTTTTGCTTCGAAGGTTGTGAACTCCAACCTCTCGCCAAACCCGAATAGATTGTAAGCGTCAGTCAATTCACCATTTTCGATGGGGTAATATGCATCTGATCTATCAAGGCCGGCATACAAAGCCATATCGTACTCAAGTGGTGTCAAATATTCATGGCCTTTCTTGAAAGCCACCGGATGGTTCAACCATAGATCAAAATAATAAAATTGAATTTCGTCTCCTGGTTTGAGTTTCCCTGAACCCTTATAAACTTGAAGCACAGATGCTGTAACGACAGTCCTCTTGGCATTAGGCATCAGCGATAAACCTCCCGGCACGACATCCACCTTGGTCACGCGGACTTTCAACAAATAGGCGAACCTCAGCAGAGCATAAACCGCGGGCGATATTTGTTTTTTAACCTCATTGAGTATCTTAACTTGGACAAGTCCAGGTTTTATGCCTCCTTTAATACCCTTTGCATATTCTTGCATGAACCGATCCGATCTGGCAGTCAAGGAATCATGGATAGCGACTGCATCGACATCCGATGCTTTAAACATCAAACTTGCTGCGTTCTTAAGTTCTCCCATACTCATTGATCTGAAGACACTGTCGGCCCCCTTCCCCGATGGGTTTTCCTTAACCAAACGTGCTTTCTCATCAAGGATGGACAAGTAGTTTGAAATATCTAATCTGTTCTTTTGCCCGGTCGATTCCACTTTGGTCTGCGAAAAAGATGGGGACCAAAGCATCAGATCAAATAGAATCAACAAGACCAGCGTTCTTGCACTAAAGTAAGATTGCATGTAAGTCTACCTTTCTGATTTAAACGGTTTCATTTAAAAACTGCATCGTGGAGGAAGATGCGATATTTGAAATAGATGCATTACACTTCTCATGAAGGTTTCCATTTCCAAGTTACCTAACATCATCATCCTCCTCTTGATGTAGAGATTTCACGATCTGCCTTCATTTGTTATGTAGCCTAATCGCCTCACGAAACTAGGACAACCGCTTTGCACGAATTTAATCTAAGTCCCGAAAGTAAACAGCTCTGACGAATAGGATATCTACTTACTAAGCTATCCCATCAATTCGCAACATCTGTGCCACCCTTTTTTCTGTCAAAATATTGAAACCCGAACGATCTTCTTACCGATTGGGAAAGCTGTTACACTTGGATGGGTCATCACTTACATCCCAATTCATAAATGAAGTTTAGCATCGGGCCAAACCCCAAGGTTCTCCCAATACTATTTGGCGTTATACTTCGGTTCAAGTCAGGACTAAATGTGGTGTCGAAGTCAGACCGCAGTCGCTGCAATCTTAGGATTTTATTCTATTTTGTGCCGCCCCTTGGATTCCCTTGACTGTTTGACTTCAGAGTAAACCAGACAGAAAGGGGTGAGAAAGTACCGTTTCTGCTATAGGCGCGCTGCTACGCCGCCTATAGTTATATGAACTTCAGCACTTCTTCCTCCTTTTTATGTCCAAAATTAAAAATTCTTGTATCCGATTAGGACCAGTTTACTTTCGTGAAATCGGGTATCTCCAGATGCCGTTGCCATTCGTTCCTGCCAACAAATACGAACCGCTGGCATAAAGCGCAACAGCTCCTGATGAATCAATAGGCGTTCCCGTTGAAAGATCTATCCATGATGCTCCGCTGTTTGTAGAAAGAAATATATCCATATTCGTTCCCGCAAAAAGATTCGTGCCGTCCGCATACAGAGCATTAACTGAAGAATCTACCAGTCTAACGTCTACTGCGCTCTAGCTTGTTCCATTATCTGTGGACTTGAGAACGCCACCATTAGAGTAACCACCGGGAAATCCAGTGAAAAGGTCTGTGCCGATTACTACAAGGCTGTGAAAATCGAAAGGCGTTGTATTGACCCCATTCCAATTTGCACCGAGGTCGCTTGAGCGATAAATTCCTTCCCCCTCAGTGCAAGCGAAAATGTTAGAACCGACAACTGCAAGTCCACTAACGGGATAAGACATCCCAGTACTTACGGGGTTCCAACTCGTGCCATAGTCTGTCGATTTGAAAACTCCATTGGTGCCAGCAAAGATAGTTCCACCAAGGGAGGTGAAACAATTAACACCTTCAATGAAATTGGTGTCTTTTTCAACCCAGGTTACGCCGTTGTTTGTCGATAAATATACATTGCCACTATTGGCCGCGATCCCCGCAAAAATGTACCCATTTTCAGAAAAGAGCGTAACTGGTGTTCCGACATAATAATGGGTGCCAGGACCGTGATTATTAGTATGAAATGTGGTATCAAGCGACCAGCTTGACCCATTATCAGCGGAGATGTAGATGTAAGCCTGTGAAAGCAGGGCGTTATAAGTCCCGGCAACAAGGTTATTTCCACTTGCGGCAAAACCTGTAACAGGCAAATTATTTGGCAGACCTTGACATTGTGTCCAACCGGAACTGCCTGGCCCGACCGGATTGCTTTTGTTGCACGAAAGCCCTGCGATAATAAGTGTTATGAAAGGTAGTAAAAACTTTTTGCTCATGTGGACTTACCTCATTTAGATGGACTCCAATGCGAATAAATCCCCACGGGACGAGCTGGCACACTTTGCCCTGCGCTCCCCGAGTCTTCAATTAATGAATTCTCTGTTAAAACAGTTCACCATCACCTTTTCCATTGCCAGTGATACATATATATGGTGCGAACCTGACTTCCGCTAGGTTCAACGACTTCCTCTTCGAAGTCAAGACATTATGTCAAAAGCTCTTGCATCAAGTTCTAATCTATCCATTTATGGCAAGGGTTACGCCACGCTTTTGCCTTTTAAAATATTAAAATCTACACGGTCACTCCCATAAATGGGTAATCCCTTGCACAGGCGATTGGCAACGCGCTACCCAACTGAACGGTAATCACAATATCGTGATCTTTTAACCAGCACTCAAACTTTAATGACGCTCAACTCCGAAAACATTAATTGCCGTTTTCGGGAACTTTACCACCCCTTCTTCCTAATCTTCTTTCTGTGATAATGACTTCACGAGTTCACTGAACGGCAGAAGTTGTTCAATTGGGCAAGTTCGAATAGCGTTCAGACTCCGCCGCAAGTTGCCTAAATAGGCAATAATGCCCACCTTACGAGGTGGGCATTATTGTATTCAAGTAGACGGCAAACTCATTTAATGCCCGCTATTGACATAGCTTATATAGTTATGATATACTTGCAACAAGTAATAAGTTTAGTCCTTTTATAATATGGGATTGGCATTGGAAGGAGGCCTAGGTGTTCCCAAACAATACACCGAAAGGAAAATTATGAAGGAAACTGTAAACGAGGTTATAGTCAGTCTCTACACGTTTGCCGTTGCGGTTATGCTCGTCGTTGCGATTTGTGGTCTTGCCCTGCGTCCTCAGAGTCGTGAGCTGCTCAACGGGTGCATGACAAACTCCGCAATGATCATGTGGCAGGCAAAGTAAGCAATTATCATTGAGGGCGACCTATCCGGCCCTCCATGGTATCAGTGACAGGATAGCGTAAAGGAATATGATCGGTCCGCGGATCCCTTCGATAACAGCGGCCCCTGTGTCTTTCATGGCACAGGGTGTTTTTATTTGTAAACAGTACTAACTAATAAGAGACCATAAGATTATGGCCTCTTGGGGAAAGAATAATGGGGAATCTGGATGTGGTATATTCCAATGGAAGTATACCTTGTCCAATCGGCTGGCTGCGGTGGATAATAGTGGAGAAACATACCTACGATTACTCCAATTATCAAGATGATGCCCAGTGTTTGAACAAAATTCTCGAACATTATCTCCCCTTTAGATTTCGGCTCAAAGAATGATGCCAGCATATAACGCATGCTATCCTCCTTTCGTTTTCAAAGATCTATTCGTTTAGTTCATTCTTACCACAGATATAAGTACCTGTCTAGTTTGTTCGACCGTGATAGGAACAATTACTTCTTCCGTCATTTTCTCCCTCCTTTCCTCCTAATCCTCTTCCTGCGATAATGACTTTACGAGTTCACTGAACGGCAGAAGTTGCTCAATTGGGCAAGTTCGAATAGCGTTCAGACTCCGCCGCAGCAAAGGAATTTTCGCTTGGAAAGACTCAAAAGCCCTTTTCTTTCCTTCATTATCTTTAGGTTCGAACTCTCCTGAAATCTCAGGAGCGATTTGCACCATGTGCGCGATCTCGGAAAGCGGATAAGCGAGAGCGATATTGAGCTTTTTGTCCATCAGGGTCAGGTTCGAACCGAGGTTCTCCGTAATGGACTTCTTCTGTGCCATGGTGCCTTCTCCGAACCAGAACCCGGCATAATAGGCGAACTTCAGGGTATCTATTGCGGCATCGAGAGAGCTGCCCGATTGCTCTTGGGAAGCCTTGCCCTCAAGTTCTTTGAGTTGTCCCTCAATACGCGACCTCTCCGCAATCGCATCCTCATTTGTCATAAGCGTCCATCCGCTCATCTCCTGCCTGATGATAAACCGGTTGATCTCCTCAAGTTCTTCCTTGAGCCTTGTTTTTTCCCGTTCAACTCGTGTGCCAGTTTGCCGTTCCAGCCTTTTCTCGTCTTTGTCTAGTTCTCTCATCGTTTCGATACCCCAATTGAGATATTTCTCCTTGATGCTGATGATGCGTAATTCAAGCCTGATTGCTTCATCAAGCTCCTCAGCATGGACTGACCGCTGGGTGCAATGAGGGTCCTTCCGCTTAGTGCAGTGGTAATAGACGTAGTGGAGAAGTCTCTTCTGTTTCATATCCTCGATACGGGTATTGCATGATGGACAGTTATCCCGGTTCTCCGAGGCGAACTTCTCCTTGCAGGAGCCGCAGATAACCTGCCACTTCTCCTCAGCGGTGACCTGGGCTTTGCATTCACCACATTGAATTAGGCCGGTATATGGGAAGAAGTGAACTCTGTATTGAGATTTCATTGGCCTTCCCAATATCGCCTGAGCTTTCCGGTATTCCTCCTCGGATATCATGGGACGGTGGCTGCCTTTCACGAGCTCCTTCTTTCCGGTATCCGAGTTCATCCAGAGGTATGAGCCGTAATAAAAAGGGTCGATAAGGATTTTGTATATTTGGGACAGGGCTACCGGCTTGCCGCCTTTCTTCCTCGTTTTCCTTGTCCTGAGGAGCAGATCATTCTTAGCCATCTTGTGTATCTGCCTCACGGAATATTCCCCTGAAAGAAACAAGTCCCAAAGCTTTCGGACGAGGAGGAACCGCTCCTCATCGACCACGATGTCACGCTCTCCTTTCTCTTTCGCTTTGCTATTGAGATACCCGATGGGAGCTACGCCAGGCCGCCATCCTCTCCTGACTTTTCCCTGGAGTCCACGTTTGACGTTGATGCTCTTGTTGTCGTTTTCGAGCTTTGCCTGACCGCAAAGCAGGGCCAGCATGAACTTGTCCATCGGAGTGTTCCAGAATATCTGCTGGTTCGTGATGATCGCATGGAGTCTCCCTAAATCCATTAGGTTCACGAGAGCAGCAGTGTCAATTGCATTTCTCGATAGCCTGTCAGCATGCCAGCACATGATGGCGTTGGCTTTTCCTTGTGCAATTTGCCTGATGAGCTTGGTATTGAACCCGATCCTTCCCGGCTCCTTGGCGCTCTTCGCCTCCTCAACATCATCAAGAATCTGAGAGGGTTTGATGCCCAAATGTTCCTTCAGGCTGAGGATGGCGGCCGCCTGGTCGGGTAATGAGGCGATCTGCCGTTCGTCTCCTTCCGTGGACTTCCGGCGGTATTGGATAATGATGAGTTTCCTTATGTCTTCTTGCATGGCTTGGCCCGATTATCAGCTAGGCTCGACTTTTTGTAAAGAGCCCAGAGAGGTTCTATTTCCTTGACTATTTCATGGTACAGGGTCTCCTTTTCAGGAGGGATGGGGATACATACGGCTTTGACTCTTTCAAGGAGCCAGAGACCCGCGTCCAAGGTGTGGGCATCGGAAATGTCGATGCCATCCTCTTTGAAAAGCTCTTTCAGTTTTTCCAACCGCTTTTGGGAGATCATGGTGGTCTCCCTTAGTTTCAAACAGGGCGGGGGGAGATATAAGAGGGGCGGAATTGACGAGAGTGGATATTTTGCCCGACGTTAACTGTGGATTATGAAGGGATGATAGTACAGTATCTTACAAAAACGTTCAATAAGTATAAATGTGGTTAAAGCAAATTAATTCACCGGTGAAGGTTCATAAAGTAAAAAACATTGTATTAAGTAAAACTCTTCTTGAGCAAATCCCAAGCATCCAGAAAAGCCATCTGAGCATTAATGAGTCCGATTTCTTCTTCATCGTTCGAGGCAGATTTGAGCGCCGCTAGAGTAGCCACGACCTCAAAATTTACCGCAGCCCTACCTTTCTCTGCCCTGTATGCGTTCTTAATCACTTCCAGCCGCCGTGCCGTTGCTAACCCACGAAGCAAGCCAACCGTCGTGATATGCCGGCTAGCCAATAATTTCAGCAATCCGTAAATTTCTTGCTGTGCACATCCAACGCCAAGTTCAGAAAGAATATACGGGAGGTTTTCGGCATTTAATGGATCTGCGTCATGGATATTAACCACCTCATCTTGAAACCGTAAGAGCTCTTCGTATAGAAGATTGAAATGCTCATCAATAGCTGAAAGTTCTCTACTTATAACGTAAAATTGAGTCTTGACGGCGAAGGAAGTTTTCTTATCGGGCTTGTATCCAATGATATGTTCCACTTCACCCCAGACATCTTCAGCAAGCGTACGAACTTGTAGTTCAAACCAAGGTCGTTTGTCTATTTCAATTTTGCTGTTACGCAATCTCAAGATGTAGTGAATCGAAGAGTAGCCACTTTCTTTCTCGCCTTGCTTTAGATGATTGAGCCCATATTTCTTAGTAAGATCTGCACTAAGGTAGGCAATCGGAGGTAAATTTTCGGAAATCTCAAAATCTCTGGAATCTCTCAGTTCCTTGTCAATAAGTGGAAGTTGAGACATAAAATACACTATCGCTCGTGCCCCTACAGTGTCATACATTTTATAGAAACTTTCTGAAGACAACCCAGTTGGATAATCAATAGGCTTGCGGTAAATCTTGTCAACAACACTTTCCGGTCGCTTGATCCTGCTAAAGGCTCTTTGGATTGGAGATGGCGAAGGAAGTCGAGTTTTACCAACATATTTTGCCCAGTATCCCACTTCTTTCCACTGCTTAAGCAAAGCTTTCACTTCATTTCTTGTCGGTTGAAGAATATCAGTGACGTAAAGTTTATAGCCTTGCAGGAACTCATTGAGTTTCTCAGCATCTTGCATATTCTTGCAATCCTAATTCCTGGGTTTTGCCCAATATTTTTTGCCCACCTTCATGTTGTTTACTTCTTACATGCTGGACAACTAATCTTGCTTGTATCGACCAACCATAACCAGTTCATAAAAATTTAGCTCGGTCTCAAATCAAAAACAACTCTGACAAGTTTCAATGGTAGTATCCTTATGCCTTGAAGATGGTACAGAAAAGAAGGGTGGAAACGATACGCATTGAATAAAAAGAACCTTCAATAAGCATATTGAAGGTTCGAAGCTTTAGAAGAAATATTCTTCTACTTGTCGTTCGTCTGAACGGATGCTAGGCCGAGATCGTCAAAACGACTGTCGTCTGTGACACCGGAGACAATGAGCCCGGTTTGCCCAAAGTGGCCGATTTGGACTCGACGTTTATCAGAAAACGTATCATAACATCTGACAAAAGTGTTTTTGAATAGTCGTTCATCGGTAGCCAGATAATGGCCAAGAATGGTGTAGACCATCGCTATGGCAGTCGATATTCCTTCATCATCTCTGAGAAGATTCCGCTGCTCTAGCCAGGTCTTTTTTATCGAATTCGGAACTGGTGCTTTACGGATCAGTTGCCAGCTCGCATGACCGGAATATTTAGCGAACGGTTCATTGCAATATGCTACCCAGTTATAGAATAACCCGATATTTATTCTTGAGTGGATATCAAGGATAGACAACGGGAACATAGCGACTAGGATATGAGTTTCCCTGCACTCTTCCAAGGTCTCTTTTGTGAACATTATTTTTGGTAAAGATGATGGTCTTACCCCAAGATACTTTACGGCCTCCGAAGTGCCAAAACAGTTAGTGCCCATTATTCCATGGGCATCCTTTTCGCTGACCGCATGGGCAGTATTCTGCCAACAGCGCACCAAATGCTGACGCAATACAGGATCATCAATTGGTTTCTGCAAGTCATCATAGGTAAGGCCTGCTTCCTCCATGACACGGTGCCAGGTGGCCAATCTTCCGGACACATGACTGGGGCTTACTTGGTTCGCAATGATTTTGCTCATCGCACACCTTTCCTTTCTTTTAATTAGTGATTGATTTGTTAAGAGTACAGTTGTTCCTAATCCGAAGGAACGCTTCGATCATGGCACACAAAAAACTGTCTGTCAACTGTTCGAGAGATGACTCGAATGGTCGCAGAAAATTAAGGAATAGCCAAAAATTATAACCCTAATACTGGTACGAAGATTAAAAATTGAGTCACTTATGATTCTATGCAATCCCTTGCGGGCGCACACTTTTTATGGTTTTATAATACAAATGAATAGTAAGTTTGCTCCGATCTTAATTTTGATTCTTGTTATCTTGCTTGCGGGAGTGATGGCTTATTTTGTCTTGCCGAATAGAACCATCCACTCAACGGCTTCCAATTATAACGGCGAGATCATCAGTAGTTCATCGACATTGGTACAGAGCAGCTCTTCAATTAGCAACTTGGATATTTCATCTTGGCAGACATTAACTGACTATTCTGGCCCGGCAGCCGAATTTCAGTTTAAGGCACCACCAACATGGAGTGAGTTAGCTGAATTGCGTTTCCCATGTAATGACCCTGTCCGTGATTCACCTTACGGAGCGTGGAGTCCGCTTGTTTACGATGCACCCGGCTATGAAAAAAGTGGGGCATATTACTTGGTTCAATTTTGCCTTTCAGATAGTGGGCCAACGGTTATCTACAACGGCTTTGTTAAAGTTCCGATACCATGGCAACAACCGCTTGATAACTCTAACAAGATATCTTTAACACAACAGCAATTGGAAGGTACGGCTGAATATCCTGTGGCGCAAAAGATCCTCAGCACGGCTCGTGTAATCGAATTAGAACGTCTGCAAACTTCTCCGCAAGGCATACCAGGTACCTCAACCCAGGCGGAAATGGACAATACATTTAAAAACTACTGCCAAACGAGGCAACAACTTGTTTCGGTAAAGCCTCCACCAAACAACACCGACTATAGCGATGTATTGGTCATTGAAAACACTAACAGTTCTTCTTCCGTGGCAATCGGCGACTATTTTGCGAGCAAAAGAAATATCCCGGCAGCGAACATCGTTCACATCAAGACATCGATAGACGAAGAGATAAACGATGCCGAGTTTCAGGATCTTCGTGCGCAAATTGAGTCATACATCTCAGCCAATAATCTAGAGAATAAAATAGATTACATAGTCACGACGAAGGGTGTGCCGCTGAAAGTCGCGAGAGAAAGCGGATTGGATGCCGGCTTGGAGAGTTCACCTTCCGCTGAAACCAGTCAGGTGACTTCTGCTTCCGTTGACAGTGAGTTAGCCTTAATTTTTTCTCCATTGAGTTGGGCAATTGGAGAAGCTGGTCCAGTGGATTCTCCATATTACTTCGATAACTATCAGAACATGGCTCACTTCAGCAGGGCAAAATACGGAATATATCTCGTCACCCGGCTGGATGGATATACGGTGCCTGAGGTAGAAAAGATCATTGACGAAGCGAACACTCCGATACCGTTTTCTTCGTCAACCAAATTCGTCTTTGACGAAGGCCCGTTAAAGTACGGTTTAAATGGTGAAATGACGACCATCGCTAACGCGTTGCAAGGCTGTGGATTCAATGTTGTGTTAGACGCAACATCATCGTACCTCACGAACCAGCAGGACGTCGTAGGGTATGTGAGCTTTGGCAGCAATGACCCAACTGCTGCGAGCACCACAATTAATGCTGATCCTCACAATATCTGGCACGCTGGAGCTATCGCGGAAACCTTTGTTTCTGGCTCAGCCAGGACCTTCACTTGGCCTCCCCAATACGGCCAATCTCTCATCGCTGATCTTATCGCTGAAGGTGTAACCGGTGCTGAGGGGTATACCTACGAACCGTACACGTCGGCCATGCCGAATTTGACGACTCTTTTCACCGCTTATACGAGCGGGTACAACCTCGCAGAAAGCTTTTACGCAGACTCGCCGTATCTTTCATGGATGGGGGTGGTCATCGGCGATCCTAAGACGACTATTGAAATTGCTGATTAAATGTTCTTTGAGGGGATGAGAACCGCATTTCGTCCGCAGCCCGAAAGGAAGCGTCTTAAAGACCAACCAAAAGTTTCCACTAATTAACGTCAGAGTTTGGGTTAGTGGCTTTGTAGACTGGACCTACTTAATCAACAGCATTTGCTTAACCGACACAAACCGTTGTCCGTCAGCACCGACAGCATCAATTCTATAGAAGAATACACCACTAGAATATGCATCGAGATTGATGCTCTTCTCATATCTTCCAGCATTCATCGTCCCGTTGTTATCTTCCAATACCTTCCGACCAAGGATATCATAAATATCCAGAATTACGGTTGAAGCCTGCTTGAGGTCAAACCGTATCGTGGTCGAAGGATTAAACGGGTTGGGATAATTCTGATATAGGCTATAATCGAAAGGTTCGTTGAACAAAACCCCGAGCTCTCCACAAGCTGCTACAACGCCATCGTATGAAATTGCCTCAAGCTCATAATTGTACGTGGTCCCAAATAAAACATGCGCGTCAATGTATGTGTAAACTCTTCCATTCGAGCTTGTGCCAAGGCCCGATAGGGAATCGTTGATCGTGTAACTTGAGATTGGCTTGAAGGTAGTATCAATGAGACTTTTCCTGAGTATGATGAAACCCCTATTGTTTGTTTCGCTCCGTGTTCTCCACTTTAGTGTAACGACACCGGATGAAGGAACTGCCGTAAAGGTAGAAACTTGAACTGCAAGAGATTGATCCTTGTCCAACTGGATAAAATTATCAAACCAAGTCGGCAATACTGTTCGGCGGCGCCACTCGAACATCCACGGGCTTACAGTATTATCGGTGGATGAAGATTCCGTGACGGTTATGGTACCGTCACCGTTTACGCTCTCGACCACTGCCACGTGTCCGAGCGAGAAAGAACCTGGAACAGCGTTCTTTTGAACTATTGGGTGGCCTGGAGGTATTGTGCCGGTAGCAGTAGAAGAGACTATAACATGTGCATTGGGAAGGGAAATAGCTTGTGCTTCGACGGCCCAGTCTTTTGCATCTCCAACCAGATAACCGATTTCTGTTGCATTAAATCCTAGTTCAAGCATTCGCCCTTCGGCATACCAAGTACAATTGCCCAGTGCTGTTCCAAGATAGCTCGCTGTGGGATTCGTTGATATGGGAGCGTAACCATCATGCCACAAGGGATTATCTATCGTGTAGAACTGGCTTTGAAAGTTTGGTTCAGTGATATCTACGCTTGTCGGGTCTAACTTGATGTATGACTCTGCACTCCAACCTTGTTGACCACTCAAATAAGGTGGCTGCGAATCCCATTGTATTTGCCACCAGTTCCCTGTGTAATAGGGAGGGTTACTACCGTCAGTGTAGACCGGAGGTCCGACAATCGTCCCGTGCACGCCCTCCACTTGATAGAAAAGTATTGACGATTGAGGAGGGGTACTTCTCACTGGCAGATCAACTTCGCCCGCGATAACCCTTGATCCCTTTCCGAAAGTAGTTGAACTAACGCCGTTACCTTGGAGAGTGATAGTCCATGGACTTCCCCAGTTTGTTGCGTTGTCCGTGAATGGCCACGATTCGCTGGCACCACCCGCCGAGGTCGGTGTAAATGTGAAATTAAGGGTAGTGCTACTTCCCGGAGATAAATCCAGGCTTTGACCGTTAACGATCTGGAACGGGGCTGTCGGAAAATTCGAACCTATTACTAGACTAGTTGTTGACTGGGATTCATTAGTGAAGGTAATCCCCAACGTCTTGCTTTGCCCGACGGTTACACTCCCGAAGTCCAATACGCTATTGGGGTTCACAAGCATTACTACCTGCGTCACCTGTACTGAGAAACTCTGGTAAGACGACCAAGAGCCGTACACACCCGCACTATTCTCAGTCCTCGCCTGCCACTGGTGACTGCCCGCATTCAATGTTGCTGAATAGGTCATCTGCGTCCCATTATTGATGGTTACCCAACTTCCATCAATGTTAAGCTGGTATCCGATGGCTCCACTAACACTGTTCCAGTTTAATGACACCGATCCTGGCGACGTAGCAACATTGACGATCTGGCCGTTTATGGGAGAGGCGAGAGTGGGCGGTAATAGCACAGCATTTATTTGAAAATAGTAGTCCCCTGTGGTTAAGCTTGATGCTGTACCATTGAACGCCTGCATATTCCAGCGATAGGGATGTCCGTTTGTCAATGTCTGAGTTGAGTAGGTTGTGGGGGCACTTATTATATACTGCGACAGGACGCCAGTATTAAGATCACGGATGTATAGTCCATATGATGTCGCGATACTCACTGAAGACCACATAAATGTCAGTGTAGTAGAAGTGAGAGTAGGGCCTGGACTGGAATTACTTCCCGGAGAAGTCAGGGAAGGAGCTGGAGGAGTAACGAGGGCCATACCATCTTGAATAGACCACCCATTCACACCTGTATGCCAGCTGACATCGTACCACACGTAGGAAGTTCCCTGATACGTGGCAATTGTTGGCCCGTTGATAATTATCCCCGTTTGACTTGAAGGTTGCGTTCCAACCAAAGTACCAGCTGCCGACAATCTCACATTGAGAGTTTGTGATCCGACCTGAACGGTATTTCCGATAGAATATAGTGGTGTCTGGGAAAATACTACCCCGTTGAAAAGCAATACAAGACTAATTAATTGGTAAAACTTACGCATTACTTTCTCCTTCGTCGCTTGTTCTGATTTGTATGAAACCATACATAATCTGAAACACCACCTAGGCGACACCCACTACAAATTAATTTCGTTACATTCGTCAAAGGAATCAAGTATCTCATTGGGTCAAACCCCAACTCTTGGTTAAACCATAACCATGGAATGTTTTAAGTTTAACGAGTCCGCAACTCATCTATGATTGAGTAGTGCAAATCCAGCCCGAAACAAAATAATAGCCCCACTGCCAAAGTGAGGCTATTTCTTTACCGATCTCCTACCTTCGCCTGTGATCCAAACTCCCTCCCGATCTCATTCAGAATCTTTTCCATCTCCCGTATCGACCACAGGATATCGTTGAAGTTCTTGGCTCCCAAGGCAAGGTCTTTTGAGCGGTAATATCCGGTATCATCTCTGATCTCAGAAAAGTTGATGTACTTTTCGGCACACCTGATCGTCTCGCAGACGAGCGCATGAATCCTGAAATTCGAGAACTGAGTCCGGCAGGAACATGGGTCATATCCATACACTATACCCGGCTCATTGTTCCATGTCTCGTAACTCACAAGCTCCATGGTCTTTAAATCAAAGACAAACTCAAGGGCTTCGCATTTCTTGTGAGGGTAAAGGGTTATCCCTTTAGTGTGAGTGTTAATGTGGAACTCAGGGTGTTTTCCTCTCCTCAAAGCATTCCGTACCTTTTTCGAAAATGTCGTGTCGAATATCTCAAAATATCCGTTGCACTTCTTCCTGACCATCTTCGGGAAGAATTCGATCTTGTCCTCCTTCATTTCTTCTTTCGAAGGGACGTATTCATACCCATGACCCCAGTTGGGATAGAGCTTGCCTTTCAAATCTTGATCGATGAGCTTCGTCGGCCAGTGGAGCACCGAAGCTCTAATTGTCATAACCCTAACGAGTGCGTCTATGGCCTCAATACCCTTCGCCTTTCCTGCATAGTGGATCGTGATTCCCATAATCTCATCTCCTTTCTCTTTTTTTGATGAACTGAGGTTCATCGTATCAAGGAGACTATGGTCACGTAAGGAGGGTGAATTTTACTATAGCGGCAACTCTTTATTTGCCAATTTACTTTGGGCAAACCGAAATCGCTTCAGGTACTTTATGTTTTGTAGAAAATGAGATTGGGGTTTAGGGCGAATAAAAAACCAGCCCGTTGGTGAGGCTGGTTAGGAAGCATTATTTGATTGGCAACGGTTGAAGTAATGCCTTGAGTGCGTTCCTTGTGCTCCTCATCGCACTAGCCGAATCGCCCTCTCCGCGATGTCTTTCCTGATCCGGATGCCGAATATCGTCTGCCAGTAATTGAGGACGTTGGGGAACCAGCTGCCCCTCCGGGGATTCTTCACGATCTCGACAATCTCCTTGCGTGCATACGCCCTGAAAAGCCACTGCACGTCCTCCCACTTCCCGTAGTTCAAGACCTGCGTCACGATGTACTCCTTGTCGGTACGGAGGTCCAAGCTCTCCGGGTCATACGACCAGAAGAGCCAATCCATGGATTTGGGGATTTTCCTTTCGCTCTTACGCATGGTTTTGATACCGTTTCACTTCATCAACAATGCGTTTCTTGACCTCGTTCCAGGAAACCGGTTGGAGCATCCTGAGCTTCCTCGTCTGCCTTTTCTCCGCGTCCGCGAAATAGGTGAGACTCCGAAGCCCCACGTAGATGTTGAATTCGGGGTATTTCTTTTTGGTGAACTTAAGGATCTCTTCCAAGGAAAATTCACGGAGGAGAAAGTACAGATCGATGAAATCCCGCTCCGTACCACGGCCGGTCACGGCAAGAATTTTCATTGCGGCGATATCCTCCTTCGATGCGAGCTTCGCACCGTCAGCTTTCACGAGCGGCTTGAGGAGCCGGTACTGATACCGGAAGAAGCTCGCTGCGACCTTATCAACCGTCACGATGAGCGTCCCCTTGTCTTTCTGCAAAAGGACGACTTCCTCAAAATTTGCCTCAAGCTTCTTGAGGAGCACCTCCGGATCGAAATCCTTCTTTGTATAGAAATCGAAGTCGAGGGACGTCCGGTGGCCGATCTGGAGCGCAAGGGCCGTGCCGCCGGCTAAATAGAAGCCGTAGCGGTTCAAAGAACCGAACCTGGGGAGGAGCTTCTTCCTTCTCGCATCGAGAATTTCCATATGCATCATACTCATTTTACCAAAGAACCGGGAAAATAAAAAGGCGTTCTTAACCTCCCGTGTACCGCGAAATCTCGATTGCGCGTGAAAAGTCTCCGCTCTTCCGACCGCCTCAGGACCCTTCGCCGTGCCAGCATAGTGGATCGCAATATCCATCGTATTCTCCTTTCTTTTTTGATGAACTGGGGTTCAGCGTATCAGTGGGAAGATGGCGACATAAGGCGGGCAAAATATACGGAAGCGGCAATTTCCCTTTCTGTTACTTGTATCGGTACGAATTGATTTATATATTTTTCCGTAATCTTCTTAGGAGGGATTTGAAATGAAATATGATGGATCAAATGGACAAACCAAGTCTGTCGGCATCTGGATAAGGGTCTCGACCGAAGACCAAGCAAAAGGCGAAAGCCCTGAGCACCACGAGAAACGGGCCAAATATTATGCCGAGTCGAAGGGCTGGGACGTGAAAGAGGTGTACCACCTTGAAGCTGTGTCGGGTAAATCGGTCAAGGAACATCCCGAAGCTCAAAGAATGATGAGTGACATCAAATCAGGTCATATCGCAGGACTCATATTCTCCAAGCTCGCCCGTCTTGCTCGTAATACGAAAGAGCTTCTGGAGTTCGCCGATTTCTTTCGTGATCATAATGCCGATCTCATATCCCTACAGGAATCCATCGACACCTCCTCTCCATCCGGTCGCTTCTTCTATACCATGATCGCAGCCATGGCCCAGTGGGAAAGGGAAGAGATAGCAGACCGAGTTGCAGCGTCGGTTCCCATACGGGCAAAGCTCGGAAAGCCCCTTGGCGGCGCGGCTCCCTTGGGATACCAGTGGGTCGAAAAGAAGCTTGTCATTGATCCCAAGTGGGCACCGGTCAGGAAACACATCTTTGACCTCTTCCTTGAACATAGACGGAAGAAGGTCGTGGCGAGGAAGCTTAACGAACAAGGATACCGGACAAGAAGTGGATCGAAATTCAGTGACGCGACGGTAGGCCGTAATTTACGTGATCCGAGCGCCAAGGGTGAGTTTCTCCAGAACTATACCCACACCCTGTCAAAAGGCAAGAAGTGGGAATTCAAGCCGGAATCCGAGTGGATATATACGACCGTCGAACCGATTGTCTCGAAAGAAGTATGGGAAGAGTGTAACCGGATACTCGATGAGCAGAAAAAGAAAGTGGTTCCCAAATCAAGGCCTCCCGTATATCTTTTCACCGGATTCGTTTCCTGTTTCTGCGGAGAGAAAATGAAGGTGCCATCCAAGTGCAAGAGTTATATTTGCAAGAAATGCAAGAACAAGATCAATATTGATGACCTTGAGTCCATCTTCCAAGAACAGCTCAAATCCTTCGTGTTTTCATCTGAAGATATACAGGGATATTTTGAAAAGACTGATGAGACCTTGCAGGAAAAGGTGGATCTCCTCCAGACCATCGAAAACGAAGCAAAGAAACTGAGGGATGAGATGAACCAGATCGTGAGGCTATATCTTGATGAGGTGATGACGAAGGAAGCGGTGGGCACCCATTACAAGCCCCTAGAAGAGCGGTTAAAGCAGATTAATGACCTTAGACCCCAACTTCAGGCGGAAATCGATTTCCTGAAGATTCAGAGGCTATCCCAGGACGAGGTCGTCTATGAAGCGAAGAACCTCCAGGATCATTGGCCTTCCCTTACTTTTGAGGACAAGCGGAAGATTGTTGAAACTATTACCGAGAACATAACCGTATCCCAGGACGATATTACCATCCATTTATGCATGCTTCCTCAAACTTCCAATTCGTCCTCTTTGGCAACGTATCCTTTAGGATAATTCTGGTAGACTGCATAATCCTTCGGGAGTGCAACATTTACCTGTAAGATTTCCCCGACCTGTTCGAAAGCGCCGGACTTATTGACACACTCTATTTTGTAATAGTATGTCTCTCCGCCGGATACTTTTGAATCGACGAACAAATATGAACCGCCAGTCGTTGCGCTGCCGGAAGTTCTCAAGGCAGGGTTCGAAGCATAACTTGAAATCAATTCGAACGGTCCGTTTTTCGAAAGAGAACGAGAGACATTGAATCCCGCGACGTTGATTTCGGTTGCGGTTGCAATGCTCAAATGAACTTGTCCGGCGCTGACTTTCGCAGTGATGCCCTTCATGGTGACAGGAAGAGGTGCATCAGTCCAGCCTGTTGCCACTCTTAGTCCGCTTAAAGTTAAAGTTGGGGCGTTAGCGGCGGTTCCTTGCCGGAATGCAACCATTCCTAAGGCGGTAGCATCTGTACCAGCATCAGTCTGGGTCACTTCGGGAGCAGGTTCACTGACAGAAAGGGACGGGTTTATCCATAACTCCACCTGATCGTCTGTTGTCGTGCCTGAATTAAAGATGTACTTTACGGCGATGAGATAGGTTGTGTTCAGCGAATAGCTAAACGGCGTGTAAGAGACGGAGGCGCTCACATTCTTGGCAATCCCGAACGCAAGGTTGTTTGAACCATCTACTTTTGCGAATACTCTCGCATAGAATGCAGACGTCGTGCCGGCAGGACCAAGATGGAAGAAGTAATCGCCTGCCGTATTTGCTGCGCTGATGTTAGCCAAAAAAGACGCATACACATAACCGGTCGAAACGGAATCAAATATCCTGTTTACGTCCTCACCGGTATTTCCGACGGTGACTTTGTTCCCTACTCCAGAAGAAACATATCCTGAATAGGTCAACGCGCCGGATGCGACGGTAATTGAATTTGATCCTGCGCCGCTGTGGGCAGTCCAGCCGTCCGATACGAGAGTAGTCCCGGGCGTATAATCGAACGTCTCGACGAGGGGAAGCGCAGTAGAAAGAACGGAGATCATTCCGCTTGTCGCACTAGTTGGACCAGTTGCTGAAGCAGATATCGTGTAACTGCCAGATGCATCAAACTTGATATCGTTGAAGGTAGCTACTCCAGCAACGGCTGGCTTCGACAAAGTGCCGAAGATGTTGCCAGGACCCGATCCCTTGGAAAGTGCAATGCTTGCGGTGTAATTCTGGTCGATGGAGTTATCGCTGCGCTGCGCCTGAACGGTGAAGGAAGCAAGGCTCACGTTCTTCTGTCCTCCCGACGGGACATTGACAAAAGCCAATTTAGAGGCGGCGCTTAAGACTGTGAATGTTGAGCTTGTACCGGCAGAAAGCGCGTCGCCGCTCGTTCGCGTTGCGGTAATCGAAACTCCAGACTCTGCAGTATTATATGTGACACCTGAAATGGTTACGCTGTTGGTTCCTGCTGAAATTGTTCCTGTCAATGTGCCACCAAGTGAACCACTGCCGGTTGCCAATGAAAGCGTCACATCAGTATTTGCCGATACCGCTTGGGCAACACCGGAATTATCCTGAGATTGGATAACCACACCGAACGGTGTATTAGCGGATGGGCTTAAGCTCCCATTGATAGTTGTAACAACAAGTTTTGTTGGAGTTCCGCCAGTCGAAGTTACAGTGCCGTTTATTACAATATTGTTTAAGCGGAAGTTCCCAGTGCTTGAAGCAGCGTATCCCCAAATTCTAAAAGTCACAACATTTGTGGTGGTGGAAGGTAAGCCGGTAAGTGTAAATTGAGTTAAAGAAGATGTATTTGTGTTTGGGCTTTCGCCGAGCGCGGTTGTCCCTGAAGTTGTGAAACCATCTAAGCTATATTGCACCTGTAATTTCTGCGGACCTGTACTGGTAGCGCCGCCTTTAAACATTAAAGACGAGATGGCGATTTGATACCCGGAATTTGGTGTGATTGAAAACTGCCAGTATTTGCCTGCTGTGGAAAAAGTCGAAGACGTCGGCCATGTTCCACAGTATATATCACCTGGACTAGCTTGATAAGAAACTGTCGTCGAAGGAGCCACGGTAACGGCGCTTGCCGTCAAGTTAGCATCAAGTGCAGTGGCCGTTGTAGTAGTGGAAGTTAAATTCCACGCAGCTATTTGCCCCCACGCGCTCGTGGTTACAAGTGCGACAAAAAGTAGTGTTGAAACAAACTTCATGTTTCCTCCTGATTGTTTTGCTTAGAATTTTTTCTGGGAAGGCGCAGGCCTGCGGTGACCATTAAGACTTTGAGAATGCATACCTCATGCTCTCTCACCACAAACTCCCTTCGCTTGCACGCTCAATTACAAATGTAATTTGGATCATGGCCGTTTAAATGTCAAGCTTGCGTAGATGAAGTTATTGTTAAATACTCTGTGCACGAGAAAAGAGATTCGGCTTTGCTTTAAAGCGTTGGAGAATCTCTTTCTTACCACGGTTTCAAAGTTAGACATATCGTGACCCGTTTACTTTTTGAGTTTGACTTTTGAAACCATCTTTCTTAGATTCAGTTTAGGATTGCTTACTATGGGAGTCGTGCTCCGGGCGGTCGTAAGTAGGCGATTTTCGCAAGGTGGCACAAAATAACTAAATAATCCCATTGTGAGGCTTTCTAACATTCAAAAACTAGGAGGAATTGAATGGGAAAAGAGATTTCGGAAGGGATCAAAATCCCAGCGGGTCAAAGAACCTATTTTATCAACGTCAAGGAAGCCAAAAATGGAGCAAAGTATCTTGTTTTCACCGAAAGCAAGAGAAACGCCGAAGGCAAATTTGACAAACAGAGGGTTATGGTCTTTTCGGATCATTTCAAGGCAATCTACGAAGCCATGAAGCAGGTTGCTCCTGAGTTCGGCATTAATTCGTAGCTCATTCGTTAGTAGAGAAATGAAGCCCTGCCGTAATAGCAGAGGGTCGGCAGCGGAAGCGGGACTTCTTTCCGTTGACATAGACGGTCTCTACTGTTATTTTGAATTAACAATTAATCGATTAAGGAAGGAGTAAAAATGGCTCGTAGCGTAAACAAAGTTATTCTTATCGGTAATCTCGGAAAAGATCCTGAGCTGCGCTATGCCCCCAGTGGGTCGGCCGTAGCGTCTTTCAGTCTCGCGACAAGTGAACAATGGAAAGATCAGGAGGGAAATCCACAGGAACGTACATCATGGCACAACATCGTTGTGTGGGGCAAGCTGGCCGAAATTGCTGCGGAATATTTGAAGAAGGGTCGCAAAGTCTATATTGAAGGTCGGTTGCAATACAGGGATTATGAAACCAAGGACGGGAACAAGCGTTACGTCACCGAAGTAGTGGTGAACGATCTCGTTATGTTAGGTTCGCCGCGTCAGGAAGGTGGAGAAAAGGAAGAGCAGGCCCCGGGTGCACCGCCCGCCGTATCGGAAGAAAAAGAAGACCTGCCGTTCTAAACATCCCATTGTGAAGTTAAACTCAGGAAACACGGAGAAATTAATTTTATTTTCTCCGTGCTCTTTCTGAAAAATATGCGGGGGTGGGACGGTCTAAAGCCAAAGAATCTTAAGCGGGTCATTTTAGATAGAGAAATCACACATTTACTTTGACGCAGACTCGTAGTTGTCTTAGTTACCCGGACTTTTAGCTCATGAACGGATAACGGTAATTTTTAGGAGGTACAAGATTTTCTTTCGTACTTCGCGGAGAAACCCATCGGATCATGTTTAGAAGACTTCCGGCTTTGTCATTCGTGCCGCTCGCCCTCGCGCCGCCGAACGGCTGCTGGCCCACGACGGCGCCGGTTGGCTTGTCGTTTATATAAAAGTTACCTGATGCGTTGACAAGGATTTTATTTGCCGTCGCAATGGCGTAACGATCATGCGAAAAAATCGCCCCGGTCAGCGCGTAGGGGGAGGTTTCATCGCAAAGTTGCAGGGTCTCCTCGTACCTGTCGTCGTCGTAAACAAAAATAGTCATGACCGGTCCGAAAATTTCCTCTTCCATTGTTTTGAAATGAGGATCCTTTGTAAGAATTATCGTCGGTTCTATAAAATATCCTTTTGATTCATCGAAGTTCCCCCCAAAAACAATTTCAGCGTCGCTGGATTTCCTGGCATACTCGATGTACCCGGTAATCGTTGCAAAAGCGTTTTTATCAATAACGGCATTCATGAAGTTCGTGAAGTCACACACGTCGCCAATCTTTACGGTCTTAAGCTCGCTGACCATGTAATCTTTCAAATTTGCCCACAACGATTTCGGTATGTAAGACCGGGAGGCCGCCGAGCATTTCTGTCCCTGGTATTCAAACGCGCCGCGTATGATGGCGGCCCCGAGTTCTTCGATGTTGGCGCTTCTATGTGCGAAGATGAAATCCTTGCCGCCCGTTTCGCCGACAATTCGGGGGTACGATTTATATTTGCCGATGTTCTCACCGACGGTTTTCCACATATCCTGGAACACGGCGGTACTCCCCGTGAAATGAATTCCAGCAAGATGAGGCGAAGTCATTGCGGGGCGGCCGACTGTTCCGCCTGAACCGGGAACGAAGTTTATTACTCCGGGTGGAACTCCGGCTTCCTCGAGAAGTTTTATGATTTGATAAGCTGAATAGACTGCGCTCGATGCAGGCTTGGCAAGGACAACATTACCGACCATTGCAGGAGCGGTAGGTAGATTTCCTGCGATGGATGTGAAATTGAATGGTGAGGCTGCGAATACGAATCCTTCAAGCGGTCGATATTCCATCTTATTCCGTACATCCATCGGAGAATGAAGAGGCTGCTGCTCAAAGATCTGCATCGCATAATAAGCGTTAAATCTGAAGAAGTCAGTTAGTTCAGCGGCAGAATCTATCTCGGCTTGAAAAACATTTTTACTCTGTCCGAGCATCGTCGCTGCGTTGATCGTGTCTCGCCACGGACCCGACAGAAGTGCAGCTGCCTTCAAGAAAATCGACAGTCTTTCTTCCCAATCTAACGACGCCCACATCTTGCGAGCGGCAAGCGCAGATTGAATCGCCATGTTCACTTCTTTTTCGCCGGCCTGGTGAAATGTTCCTATGACGGTTTTATGTTCGTGCGGAAGGACGCACTTGCCGATCTTACCTGTCTTGATTTCCTCCCCGCCGATGATTAGCGGAATTTCAACTTGCTTATTCTGCATTTCTTCCAGTTTTGCCTTCAAAGATGTTCTCTCCGGCGACCCAGGAAGATAGTTCTTCACCGGTTCATTCGGCGGCAGAGGGATTTCGAATTTTGCGTTTGACACTGTAATTCCTCTCTCTTTAATTATTCCGTTCAAGAGATGCTTGCTTTAGTTCTCTATTCTAATCTTTTTTCAACGCGGCTTCAAGCGCCTCAAGGCATAACCTGATATTCTTTTCATTTGACGTGTAGCCCATCAAGCCTATTCTCCATATCTTTCCTGCCAGCCGTCCGAGTCCGGCACCGATTTCTATATTGTACTTTTCAAGTAATATATTTCTCACCGATGCGTCGTTTACGCCTTCAGGAACGACCGCTGTTATCAGCTCGGGCAAACTTGCATCGCCGGTTACAAAAGTTTTGATTCCTATCCTCTCGAGTCCCGCTTTGAGTATTTCCGAGTTTCTTAGATGACGTGCCCATGAATTACCGAGTCCTTCTTCGTGCAATAAGAGGAGCGCTTCGTGAAGCCCGTACAATGCGTTGATCGGGGCAGTATGATGGTACGTCCTCTTAGCGCCGCTCCAATAGTTTAAGACAAGCCCTACGTCCATAAACCAGCTCTGAACTTTTGTTCTACGGTTCTTTATTGCTTCGATTGCACGGTCGTTAAAAGTAACCGGCGAAAGTCCCGGCGGGCAGGAAAGGCATTTTTGGCTTCCGGAATATACGACGTCAAGCTCCCATTCGTCGACCTTGACCGGGATCCCGCCGAGCGACGTAACGGTATCAACAATCGTAAGGCAGTCGTGCTTGTGAGCGATCCGGGTCAGCTCTTTTATGTCTGAGCGGACGCCGGTCGACGTTTCGGCATGTACAAATGCAACTATCTTTGCGTCAGCGTTTTGAACGAGTGCCGCTTCGAGCTTTCTGGAATCAACCGGTTCTCCCCATGGTGCATCGACGACAACGGGTGTGCCACCATGTCGCTCTACCATTTCTTTTATGCGCTCGCCAAATGCCCCGTTAACACATACGATAACTTTCTTGCCCGGTTCGACCATGTTAAGTACAGCTGTCTCCATACCGACCGAACCCGGGCCGGAGACCGGGAATGTTGCTTCATTTTCCGTAAGAAAGGTATCTCTCAATAACGACTTGGTCTCGTCCATTAAATCAATGAATGCCGGATCGAGATGGCCGATTGTCGGGAGAGCCATTGCAGCTAACACGCGTGGATGCACGTTCGACGGGCCGGGTCCCATCAGGATTCTGTTGGGTGGACGGAAAGGATTCATCTCGTTCTCCTAGTAAAAGAGGTGATTGCCGATGACTTTAACGGAATAATCAATCAAGTAGTCCTGCGGTTTTTAGTGTTGACTTTAAGTCTTCAAGTTCTGCCGGACCGAGCTTCTCAAGCGGACTTCGAGGCTCGCCCCCGAAGTAACCGAGCATGTCCATCGCAGCCTTCAGTCCCGGTACTCCATACTTTGAGGTCACGGCCTTATTAGTCGGAATCAATTTCATCTGCAGTTTTGAAGCCTCGCCATGCTTTCCGGCATCAAAAAGTCTTTGTACATGGATACATTCGTTCGGCGCTATGTTAGCGAGGGCCAGTATTCCGCCTGTCGCTCCTGATGCAAGACCGGGATAAAGAACCGATGCCGTGCCGACAAGAACCGAAAATTCTTTCACGACATTCCCGATTATTTCCGCAGTGTGTGCGGAATTTTCAGAACTATCTTTCAGTCCGGCAATATTTCCGTGATTGGAAAGTTTCAAAACGGCATCGACTTCTATGTTTACGCTCGTGAATTTTGGGACATTATAGATGATCACCGGAATTCTGATTTGGTCCGCTACTTCGGTGAAGTATCGGACGAACGCCTCACTTTTCATCTGTCTTTTATAAAAGGATGGCGTTAGTATAAGGGCATAATCGGCGCCGAGATTGGCTGCATCGTTCGACAGCGAAATCGTTTCTTTGATAGAGTCTGAGCCGGTCCCGGCTATGAGCACTTTGCCGGAATCCATGTTATCCTTGGTGGCTTCGACTAACTTCAGTTTCTCTTCTCTCGTCAGGAAAACGCTTTCGCCGTTGGATCCCATCACAACGTAACCGGTCAATCCAGTTTTGTTCCATCGTGAGATGTTGCTTTTAAGTTTATCATATGCAACCTCATCTCGTATGAAAGGCGTAGCTATTGGAGGCAATATCCCTTTGATCATTTGTCCACGGCTTAGGTTTGTTAAAAAGCAATCTATAAGATATTTAAAGCAAAGAACGTCTTAATCTAATCGTTCCATTATAAACTTTCGAGACCGCAGGCACTCCAGGAATCTTCACCCGGTTTCCATTTAATCATGCCTTATTTCAGCAAGAATCGGGTTTTTCCGACGAGGTTTTTTAGATAATTTTCTTATGAAAAATGGAGAAAAAAATGTCCGAAGAATCTAAACAAACAGATTATCAAAGAATAGCAAAAGCAATTTCATATTTAAGCGAACATTTCCGTGAACAACCGGATCTCAAACGCGTAGCGAGTGAAGTACACATGAGCGAATTTCATTTTCAAAGGCTCTTCAAGAGGTGGGCTGGAGTAAGCCCGAAGAAATTCCTGGAATACATCAGTGTCGAGCATGCAAAGAGCTTACTGAAACAAAAAGCTTCGCTTGCTGAGACGAGCTATCAAGTGGGTCTATCAGGGACGGGGCGACTTCATGACCTGTTCATCAATATAGAGAAGATGACTCCGGGTGAATTCAAGAACAAAGGAGAAAATCTTATCATTAGTTACGAATTCTATGGAACTCCGTTTGGGAAAATTATAGTTGCTTCGACGTCGAAAGGAATTTGTCACATCGGGTTTGCAAATAACGAACAGCGTTCCTTGAGGCTATTGCGAGACAGGTATTTGAATGCTTCGCTCGTTCGCCAAAGAGATTCATTTCAGCGTGATGTTTTGAAAATCTTCCGGGACGATTGGAATAACATTCATAAAATCAAACTTCACTTGAAAGCGACTCCGTTCCAATTGAAAGTCTGGGAAGCGTTGCTGAAGATTCCGTTCGGTCAGATGACCTCATACTCTCAAGTTGCCGATGCGATCGGTTATCCGCATGCGTCAAGAGCGGTTGGGACCGCTGTCGGAAGTAATCCTGTTGCCTATCTGATTCCGTGTCATCGGGTAATAAAGTCAACCGGAGTGATTGGCGATTACCACTGGGGAAATGTGCGTAAGGCAGTGATTGTCGGATGGGAAGCCGCGAAAACTTTCGGAGAGAGCTAGTTCGGCAGATCCCCGTTGAAATCGGTCTGATCTTTTCTTATTCTCATTAGGAATAATTCTAATTATCGAAAGGGCTTCGGTATGTACGTGCCGGCATACTTTAAAATAGATTCCTGGCCGGAGATCAAGCGCTTCATCAAAGAGACTCCGCTGGCGACTCTTATAAGTCCAGGAGACGAATATCCTTTTGCAACACATATACCTTTGGAATTAGAAACAAATGAAAACGGTGTGACGGTTCTTTCCGGACATGTCTCGAAGGGAAATCCTCATTCGAAACTATTCAAGGAACGGCCGCAGGTGCTTGCGGTTTTTCTATCCCCGTTCCAGCATTATATTTCGTCTTCGTGGTATAGTCAGCCAAATGTGCCGACATGGAACTATATGAGCGTGCAGGCATACGGGAAACTGAGAATTGTGGAAGGCGAAAGGTTGAAAAAAAATCTTGAGAATATGACGCATTTTCACGAACAAATTTCCAATCATCCTATGACAAAAGAAATCCTGCAGAGCGAAATCGAAAAACAGATCGACGGGATAGTTGGGTTCGAGATAGACGTTGAAAAGATCGAAGCCGCATATAAGATGAGCCAGAATCGGAATGATGAGGACTACCGGAATATTATCAGAGAGCTTGAGAGGCTTGAAGATTATAATGCCCAAATGGTCGCCAGGAAAATGTCAAATATAGGAAAAGCCGATTAGAAAGGGAAAAGAGAGGTGACCGAGACCATAGGATTCATTGCCGCAATCTTGACTACCACTGCTTTTGTTCCCCAGTTTGTCAAAGTCTGGAGAACACGCTCGACAAAGGATATAAGCCTTCGCATGTACCTGATGATGAGCGCCGGGGTTTTCTTATGGCTGGTCTATGGGATTCAACTTCATGCCCTGCCGATCATGCTTGCAAACGGAGCGACGCTTGCTCTTACCATAGCGATACTCACGTTCAAAATCAGGCAAAGGTAAGAGTGCCGGAGATTACTCCGGATGCAAGAGCTTTTTAATTTCGAATAATTCCTCCGTTGTCAACCTGAAGAAATAGAGCCCGGAAAAATGGCGGAACAGAGGATCAAGTACTTAACACAGGCCAACCGAACATCGATAATGGGGTGCGCCGAGGATTTTGTAGTGCAAGAAATCGCACGGGCGAGATAGATCGATGGGGCACACTAACGAGATGGGAATTCAACAAACAGTTGCAAATAAAAAAGCGGGAGATAACCATCTCCCGCTTACCATTTTGAATTTCCTCAAGCTCTTTTATTTAATCAATAACATCTTCTGCTTGAAGATCTGATTGTCCGCGCGCATAATATAGAGGTAAACACCTGTTGCAAATCTGTCGGCTGCGAAGACGACCTGGTGATCTCCAGCTTTCACATTGCCGTTAACGAGCAGAGCAACACGCTGTCCGAGAATGTTGTAAACCGCAATCTGCACGAACGCTTCCTTCGGCAACCCGTATTTAATCACCGTCGATGGGTTAAACGGATTAGGATAGTTCTGATTCAAATAGAACTTATCAGGGATTCCGTTGAGTTTGCCATCCACGGAGACGATTACGATATGTTTAATGTCGCTGGTATCGCGAGGTATGATTTCGTAGCCGCCATTGACTGTTGTTCCAGCTGAATACTGGCTTACCACACCAACAACGTTTATCGGATATAAGGGCTCTGTCCAACCGGCAACGTTAGTTGTCTTGTTGATATACATTTGCAGAGTGTCGCCCTGACTCTTGGCGTTAGTTAAATATATGCTGGCAAATGCGCCGGTTGCGGGCCACGTACCCGATGCCTTATCGAGGGTGTCCACCTCGACAAGTTGACTTTCGTAAGTCTCCGCATTTTGAATAAATGCATGAAGAGCAAGAAGCTTCGGTTTTGGAACCGCAGCTCCATGTTTCAAATATCCGAAGTGCGCAGAGTCTGCAACAAGAGGGGTGAATTCTGTCAGACCATGATATTGTGCCACCGTTCCGATGGCAAATACGGAATCGCCACGGCTGAAATTCAACGGCGTTCCTGATTTGAATACATCGATTCCACCGGTCGAATCCTGGATGCAATACGAGGAACCGGTTGTACCCTGTAAGTTCGGTGTCGTTACAATTCCATATATCATCAGCGTATCGCCCGTGACTGAATGATCAGGAATAAGATCGCTGTTGAGATCTTTTCTCGCCTCGGCAATCGTTACTTTGGCTGCGAACTTAGTCTTTGAGATATCGAGGGTATCGCGAGGGATAATCTCGTATCCCGAGTTGACCGTGGTGCCGGCAGAATATTGGCTCACTGCACCGACAAGGTTTATCGGATATGATGGCTCTGTCCAGCCCGCTACGTTGGTTGTCTTGTTGATATACATCTGCAAAGTATCGCCAGGGCTGTTAGGATTCACCAGATAAATACTTGCAAATGAACCGGCGCCGGGCCATGTGCCCGATGCTTTGTACAAGCTGTCAACTTCAACGAGCTGACTCTCGTAGGTCTCAGCACTCTGAACAAATTGGTGCAATGTCAAATGCTTTGTCTTCGGAAGCGAAGCGTTATGTTTCAAATATCCGAAGTGCGCAGAGTCTGCGACAAGAGGAGCGAACTCCGTCAGACCATGGTATTGAGCCACTGTACCGATGGCAAATACGGAATCGCCACGGCTGAAATTCAGAGGCGTCCCCGACTTGAACACGTCGATTCCACCCGTCGAGTCCTGGATACAATATGATGATCCTGTGCTCCCTTGCAGATTCGGAGTCGTTATGATTCCGTAGATGACGAGTGTATCACCGGTAACGGAATGATCGGGTATCAGATCACTGTTGAGATCTTTTCTCGCTTCGGCAATGGTTACCTTTTTGGGTCCGGGCACGCCCACGATGAATGTGCCAAACGATGAGACTCCTGAAACCGTAATCGTTTTGTTAACGACATCTCTCGCGGTTACGGGAAGATCGATCCAGTTGGAGCCGTTTCTTTGATAAACATGAAGGGTTGAGTCTTTTGTAATTCCCAGTCTCGCAGCATCTGAAGCAGTATAACCTAATATAACGCTTGCGGTAAAGCCGGTGATTCCCGCCGCATTGCCTACTTTATAGTAATGCCGGAGCATATTAATAGAATCGCCGAGAGAAAGCGACGGCGAGGTAACTGTACTGTCAACCGCCCCGACGACTACTGCCCCGCTTCCGGTGAGCACTGAGAAGTTGAGAGTGACCGGAAGGTAGCTGGTGAATCCGGAACCGACAGGGAAAATCCAAGCTCCTGTCACAGTGACGTTATATAAAAGATTACCATCAACATACGCTCCGCTTCCAGAACCGTTCACGCCATGTGGTGCAATCAAAGTATCGGCACCGGTTGTGATATTCCCTGCACCTGTAAGTGTGACTGCATTTGCTACGGTGGTTTTGCTAAGCGTCAACCCCGTGGAGGTGAATGTCTTGATCTCGGCAATGGTATCGGGCATCAATGACCCTGTTACCTGAGGTCCACCGCCATCAAAATAGTATTTCCCTCCGGTGCTCAACGAGTTCGCTCCCGTTGTTTTTATTACGTCGTTTACTCCGTTAGGCCCGCCAAGCCAAAGCGCCGCGCCCGACGATAGGGTAAAGCTGCCCGGTCCTGTAAATGAGTTCACGCTTGCGCTCAAACTGGAATCCACGATCACGGAACCGGAGTCAAGCATGCTTTGGCCTAAATTAACCCCTCCGGAATTGTTGGCTCTAATTGTGGAGTTTGTTCCGCTGAAAATTATTCCGCCGCCGCTGATGATCTGGGTTGATGTACCATTAAGGTTCACCGTGCCGGCGGTCAATGGCGAAAAGTCGAGTGTGTCTCCCGCATTAACCGTGATACTTCCTTTGATAGAATGTCCGGGTGTGCCAGTCATGTTGAAGTTGAGTCTGCCTGCGGTAATTATAAGGTTATTTATCGATGTTGCGGTTCCGCCAGTTACTGTGACAGCACCTCCCGGTGCGTTAAGCTCGAAGTCGGCGTATGTCCGCCCGGAAAAAGAAGGAGTGCCTGTCCATTGGCTGCTGAATTTGCTTCCGTTCTGTAAGACAATAACGGAGCTAGGTGCGCTGGCTCCGAATGGATTACTTCCCGATCTCTGGATAAGAGTCGAACCGCTTTTAAATACAACTGAGTTCAACGCGGTTGTCCCGAAGAGGTTGCTTGAGGACAATGTGTCGATTACGCAGAAACTTCCGCTTTCAAATGTAAGAGAACTTGCATCGGTTGCAGTGAGCTTGTGTGCCGTGGCGGCAGTCGCTCCTCTTTCACGGAATGTTCCGGAAATGTCTCCGGTGCTTCCGGTCGGAAGCGCGATCGTAATTACAGAGTTTGCGCTGTCAAGCAAAGTTGAGCCGGCGCCGATCTGCAAAGCAGTAGTGCCCCCTCCGACGGTCAATGTTGCCGCGGAACTTGCAATGAACGTAACGTATGCATTGTTCTCGATTGTTAATTCACCGATTGTTTGGGTAGCAAGTCCGGTGACGACGGCATTCGGCGTGGTTGATCCATCGAAAACCAGGATGTCATTTGTCGCCGGTGCGGTTCGTGTAGGTGTCCAGTTTGCCGCAGTTCCGAATGCAGCGGCACTGGTTTGATTCCACGTGTAGGTCGTTTGTGCTGACGCACTCATTGTAAGAAGTGCGACGAAGAAAACGGTCAATGCAATCCGCATTGGTTCCTCCTAATTTTGTTGTTTGGTTATATAAAGAAATGACGGGAAATGTTCACGGAAGGAATACCCACAGTCACAAATTGTCCTTCATCTGTAATGGAATGCGTCGCAAACATGCCCTGATTTTGGTCCTCTTAAATTCACTTACAATTTGGGAAGTCAACGTTCAAATGTCAAGTGATTGCGGCAATGAAACTGTTGGAAAACATTCTTTGTCGTTCGTGGTGCCCCTGCGCTCTGAAAACAAAGAGTCAGAAACAACTTCCGAATAAATCTGAACATCAAAAAGAGGCAAATAAATGCAGTGTCGCAAATACCGAAGCAGCAGCTATTTTTCTGGCGGCATCTTCTTTACATCAGGGAACCAGCAGAAAAAGTCTGTTATTCTTTTTCTTCTTCAGGTTTAAGTAATCTGCCGACAGATCGAATTTTTAATCGCTGCGTGAAGATAAAAGCGAAGATCGTTCCAACAATTGTGATTGCGATATATCCGAAGAGATGGGTGAGTGTCGCGTAGGCCAACGCCTCGTTGGGAATAACTCCGAAAAATCTGATCAGTGCTTGCGAAACCAGAAGATGATAAACACCGAGCGCGCCCGGGCTCGGTATCATCCACGCGATCGTAGTTATCATGGTGAGGATAAACGAGTCATAAAAGGTGAGTGCCGACATAGTTTTGAAAGCGAAAAACGGGATGTAAATTGTGAGAACATAAACAATCCAGATCAGCGCGGTATAGAGCGTGACCGAAAGGAGACTCTTCGGTGAATGAAGAATCGAAAACGAAGAGAGAAATGAGCCAACAACACCTTCAGCCTTTTGAGAAAATTTGTTCGGTACGATGAACCTGATGAATCTTATAAGTAAATCGTTCGCACCTTTCACAGTAGCAGCCACATAAAAGGCTCCCCCGACAATGACAGATCCCGCAATTAGTATGATTCCAGCCAGCCGGAGGAATGGGAAAACGCCAACAATACTTCCACCGTAGGTTGCGAGGGCGATTCCGAATAATAAGCCAGCGGAAAGCATATCGAAAAGCCGTTCGAGTACAATTGTACCGAAAACGCCGCTGACTTTTGTTCCTTCTAATTTTCCTGTGGTATAGGCGCGGACGATCTCACCGAGTCTCGGGACAAAATTGTTCATGAGGTACCCAACCATGATGCTCCCCCATGTATCGACGACTGAAATTTCCTGCTTGATTTCTCGGAGAATAACACGCCAGCGAAGCGCGCGAAGGAAGTGGCTGAACAAAACGACAAGAACGGTAATGATCAGGATGAAAAAATTGGCTTGAAGTGCATCGTGCAGGAGTGAATTAAAAGAAATCCCCTTAAATGCGAGGAAGACAAATAATACGGCAATGAGAAAACCGATAAGAGTTCTGAGATAGCGAGGTTTACTCAATGAGTCAGCCTTTGTTGCGGGGAAATCAAATCGTCTTCTTTAACGCTGACGCAGGTCAACGACCTGTGCGCCCTTTGGCGGATTAAATTCAAACTTGGAATCGGAGAAATCTGAATTTGTTTTTATTTCGTTCACGGTATATGTGTACTGCGTATCGTTCATGTCGGATATTTCTGCACTACGGATGGTCCAGTTGCCGGTCACAACTAACTTTATGGAGCGTATGAACGAGTTATCACTCTTCGGCGTGAGTCGGAGCGTGTAGGTTGTGTCGGACAGCTTTGACGATAAGAGGACAACATAATAATCCGAAGGGACACTGAGGAGAAATTTGTCCGGCGAAACGGTGTTCTTATCTTCGCGGAAGTTGTCGACTACGACTTGTTTCGAAGCCGGCATATATATCCACGAAGTCTTCCCGTCGGTAACGATGATTTTATCTTCCGTCTCTATCCTGTATTTGTTTCCTTTTTTCAAGTAAAGAGTTCCGTCTATTGTCTTCTTTATTTTAGAAAGAGGCAGGACAACAGTCTGGGTGAATTCGATCACCGCATCATCTGTCTGGGTGTAATTTTTCTGGATATTTTTAACGATTTCAGATGCGGTCGGTGTACTTCCGGCGAAGGCGAGGGAACTGGCAAAAAGCGAAAGGCAAATCAACGCGCCATGTCGGATTTTGAATTTCAAGTTCTGCATTCTCATTACATTCCCATCTCGGTGAGCCTGGCGTCTAATTCGGCTTCACTTTCGAGGAGCACTTCTCGACCTTTGCTCCCCTCGAAAGGCCCGACAATGCCCGCGGACTCGAGCTCATCAATTACGCGAGCGGCCCTGCCGTAACCCAGCTTTAATCTTCTTTGGAGGAACGATGTCGAAGCCTGCTGGTGCCTGACAACCAGCCTGGCCGCCTCTTCAAACATTTCATCGTATTCTCCGCCGCCTGATCCGCCGTTGCCTTTTCTTACAAGGACGGATGGAAGCTGGTACGGTTTTGAGTAGCCTTTCTGCGCGGAGATGAAATCAACAACTTTCTCAATCTCTTCAGTTGTGAGAAATGAATTCTGCATTCGCTCGGGCTTCGAACTTCCTGCTGCAAGGTACAACATGTCTCCGTTCCCAAGAAGCTGCTCCGCACCGTTTTGGTCGAGAATGGTGCGCGAGTCTATCCGCGAAGCGACCTGGTACGCAATTCTTGCCGGGAAGTTCGCTTTGATCAGTCCCGTGATGACGTCCACGGAAGGGCGCTGGGTTGCAAGTACTAGATGTATTCCGACCGCTCTGGCAAGTTGTGCCAGGCGCGTGATCGGATCTTCAACTTCATGTGCTGCGGTCAGCATTAAATCGGCAAGTTCGTCGATAACGATGACGATGTAAGGAAGCTTTATGAATTTCGCTTCGTCTGTATCCTCTAGTTTGCCGTCCGTGAGTTTCTTGTTATAATCCTGAATGTTTCTGACTCCGGCTTTCGCGAGAAGGGAATAGCGCGAATCCATTTCTGCTTCCGCGGATTTAAGTACGAGTACTGCGTTGTTGGATTCCGTAATAATTTCTTCCGGGATATCCGGCGACACTGCGAGAAAATGCTTGCTCAGCTTCTTGTAAAGCGAAAGCTCGATTTTCTTCGGGTCAATGATTACAAACTTTATTTCCCACGGTTTAAGCTTGTAGATCATGCTCATCATGATGGTATTAATGCCGACGCTCTTACCGGATCCGGTCGCGCCGGCGATCAGCAAATGCGGCATCCGTGACAGATCATCGACGAAAATTTCACCCGTGATGGTCTTTCCCATTGCGATCGGAAGATTAAACCGGAGATCTTGAAATTTTGCGGATGAAACCACGCTGCGGAAATTAACAAGCTGGGGTTTGTGGTTTGGGATCTCGACGCCGACAGCACCTTTGCCTGGAATCGGTGCGATGATTCTTATTCCGCGTGCCTGAAGGGCGAGCGCTAAGTCGTCCGCGAGATTTGTGATGCGGCTGATCTTCACGCCGCTGGCAGGAACCAGCTCGTATAGAGTGACGACCGGGCCCGGAATGACGCTCACATTTTCTATTTCAATGTCAAATACCTGCAACTTCGAGCGCAACAGCTCGGCATTTGCGCGGAGTTCATCATCGGATATTTTGTCCACCTGAATTGGGACATCCAGTAAGTCTAATGGCGGAGGGGTGTACTCGATTTCTTCATCTTGATTTACCGACTCAGTTGGCTCGCCGGCTGCGACTGGTGCTGGTGCGATGGCCTTTCTTGTGACGGGTAATTTTTCCCGATCTTCTTCAGGCTCATCATCGGAAATCTCTTCTTCGGTTTCCTCTCCCCTGGAAAAAGATCTTTTGACCAATTCCTTTGCTTCGTCGATTAACCCTGCATCGTGTTTGGGTTTTAAATCATCACGAACGATCTTGACGGGATCTCCTCGAAAACTTTCTTTATCTTCAGTCTTTGCGACGATGATTTCTTCTTTTGGTTTTCTTTGCGAGAAAACGGAAACGAAAAATGAACCGATGGATTTAAATATCAATGAGAAAAACCATCCAAACGCGTTTATCAACTCCTGTGGAGAAATCTTCAGAGTAAAAACGATTAGAGCGAACAACACGAGAAAAATTACGGCAGCTCCGCCGATAGCTCCGAATGCACGAATCAAAGCGACCGCAGAAAATTCCCCGATAAGTCCGTACCATTCCTTGCCGAATTTATCGGTTCCGAAGAGCGTCTTAAGATATCCTGAAAATGCCGCGATGATGATACCATAGATTAGTACCATTGTGCTGGCGCGCGCGGCTTTAATATAATCTTTCTTTTGAAGCGCAGTCCAGCTGAAGATAAACAGAATCGCCGGGAACGCAATTGAGAAATATCCCAGTGTGGAATTGACGAAGAAGTTGGCTATGTAAGCCCCGAAAATTCCGAGCCAATTGTGGATCATATCCGCCCTGGCGCGCATCGCTTCATCACCGAGAAACAGCTTGAACATGTCTAAGAAGCCGATCTCGGAATTTGCGTCATCCGCGGGGGAATATGAAACTATGCTTAAGCCGACGAGAATCGAAGATATGATCAGAGAAAAGTTTATAACCTCCGACCGTAATGACTTCTTCGGTTTCTTCTCCCGTTCGCTGTTTTTAGGATTTAAATTTACAGAACGTCGTGGAGCGCCTTCCTCGGTTTTATCATGTCTTTCTTTTATTTCAGCCATTTACCACTAATTTGGTTTGCTTGAGCTTAATTCCGGTTCCGTCTACAATGGGAATTACCGGGACACTGTCGATCTTGGCGCAAAACTTCAGATCTTCCTCAAAGCCGATCGATATCAGGTATTTACCGTGGGCGGATTTCCTCATCATTCCAAGAATACTTCTTTTGAAATTCTTGTACAATATAGTCGCTGTTAACCCGGCGTCATCCGTCTCGACTTCAGTTGCGGCTTCGACCTTTGTGATAATCATTCCTGCACAGGTTGCATCTTCAACGGAAAACTCACCCTGTCTTCCTGAACAAAGGATAGTCCACGTTCCACCGATGTCAATAATTGTCTGGACTATCGAAGAGATGTTGACAAAAGTTCCGACAAGCGCGATTGAAGCATAGCGGCATTTGTAAATGGCAGCCGCTCCATTAGTGGTGGTAAAGACGATTGTCTTTCCGCCGACCTTCTCCTGAGTATATTCGAACGGGGAGTTACCCAGATCGAAGCCGTCGATTTTTTTCCCTTGCCTCTCTCCTCCGAGGAGATGTGAGCCGCCGCTGAGGTTCGCGGAAATTTTTGTGGCGTTCTCTATATCCGGGGTAGGTATAACTTCGCGCGCTCCGTTTCTAAGAGCCGTGCAAATTGTAGTGGAAGCGCGGAGAACATCGATGATGACGACATTTCTGCCGCGCATACCAAGTTCGTCCACACTTGCGGGTGAAAAGAAAACATCAATTTTCATTGTTACCCTCAATTTTTCTTTTCGACAAATGGAAGTTTCACGACATGCGCCGGCGTTTTCTTCCCTCGAACATCGATTAACACCCGACTGTTCTCCGTCGCTCTCGGCGCTTCGATATATCCCATGCCGATTCCGATTTCTAGCGACGGCGAGAATGTCCCGCTTGTGACGCTGCCGATTTTCCCGCTCTCCGATTGAATCTCGTAGCCGTGGCGTGGTATGGCGCTCTCATCCATTTTAAAACCCACGAGCCTGCGAGAAATATTTTGTTTCGCCTTTATAATCGCATCTCTTCCGACAAAATCTCCTTTTTCTGTTTTAGTTATCCAGCCCAATCCCGCTTCGATGGGATTTGTCGTCTCGTCAATGTCATTTCCGTAAAGACAGTAACCCATTTCAAGCCTTAAAGTATCCCTCGCACCCAGCCCAATCGGCATGATCCCGAATTCTTTTCCTGCTTCAAAAATAGAATTCCATAACTCCAGATAATTTGTTCCAGTCACAGCAAAGAAAATCTCAAACCCGATTTCTCCGGTATAACCGGTCCGTGAAATAATTGCGTCTATCCCGGCAATCTTTCCTTCAACGAAGTGGTAATACTTAATCGACTTTAAATCTACTTCGGTTAATTTCTGCAGTGTTGCTACGGCGTTCGGTCCTTGAATGGATATTAAGGCGGTGCGATCGCTCGCGTCCTCAAGCTCCACGTCACCGGAGAGACGAGAAGAAAACGCCTTTAAATCTTTTTCGATATTGGAAGCATTTGCGACTATCATGTGACTGCATTTCGGATCAGCGAGACGGTAAACGATGAGGTCGTCAAGAAGAAAACCGTTTTCATTTACGAGTGCGGTATATTGCGCTTGTCCAGGAACTAGTTTTGTTACATCGTTCAACGTATTCCGTTGGAGGAATGTTTCAGCATCTTTTCCGTGAACGAAGAATTCGCCCATGTGGGAAACATCAAAGACCCCGACTTTTTCGCGAACGCATTTGTGTTCGCCAACGATACTCGAGTATAGCACCGGCATTTCAAATCCAGCGAATCCAACCATCTTTGCGCCCAACTTCCTGTGTATTTCATTAAACGGCGTCTTCTTCATTTCGGATTTATTTTTTTCCAATCTGCAAGAAATTTCTGGAGCCCGATGTCTGTCAACGGATGTTTTATTAACTGGTCGATAACCTTGAAAGGCATAGTGACAATATCTGCTCCCAGCAACGCCGCTTGCACAACGTGTATCGGATGCCTGACGCTCGCCACGAGCACTTCGGTATCGAAACCATAGTTGCCGTATATCGTAACGATCTGCTCGATAAGTTCCATCCCTTCTTGACTGATGTCGTCGAGTCTCCCGATAAACGGACTTATAAACGCAGCGCCGGCTTTTGCCGCAAGGAGAGCCTGATTCGGTGAAAAGCAAAGCGTAACATTGGTCTTGATTCCTTCAGCTTTAAGACGCTTCACTGCCTTGAGCCCGTCCTTAATCAAAGGAATTTTTACAACGACATTGCTTGCGATCTTTGCGAGATCGTGCGCCTCGTTCATCATTCCTTCGACATCCGTTGAGACGACTTCTGCGCTCACGGGACCCGGAACTATTTTACAGATTTCTCTGATAAGATCTTTGAAACTAATGTCATATTTTTCTTTTGCAACTAAACTCGGGTTTGTTGTTACTCCATCGAGCACGCCAAGCTCGGCTGCTTCTCTTATTTCATCAAGATTTGCGGTGTCTATGAAGAATTTCATTTTATACAATACCTCAGATGGTTATTTAATGTTTTAACAAAAAATAGGCCAAAAAATTGCCGTTAAGTTGACCTTCCCTGTATCTTATCGCCTTTTAAATATTAGCAAAGAAGTGTGAAAAATGAAAGGAAGCCCGTGAGACATAAATACCAAAATGTAGAAAACTTAATAAAAAAGATAGTTCAATGGGATTAGTATCTTCAGTCTTACTTGCAAATGCTTCGGCTATCGGCGTCGGAGCAAAAAATCAATCTTTCGTTTTTCCTTCGAGGGCCGCTCTGACAAACTCTCTGAACAACGGATGGGCTTTAGCTGCACGAGATTTTAACTCCGGATGGAACTGGCAGCCGACGAACCATGGATGATCAGGCAGCTCCGACATTTCGACAAGCTCACCGTCCGGGGATATTCCGCTGAACTTCATTCCGGCGTCTGCGATTCTTTTCCTGAACTTATTGTTTACTTCGAAGCGGTGCCGGTGCCGTTCGCTTATAACTTCCGTCCCGTAAGCCTGGTATGCCTTCGACCCTTTTTGCAGCATACATATATAAGCCCCCAACCGCATGGTGCCCCCTTTTTCTTTCACGGTTTTCTGGCCCGGCATGATGTCTATTACATTATGAGCCGTCTTTTTAAATTCCGACGAGTTTGCGTCCTTCCATCCGACGACGTTGCGCGCAAACTCGATGATTGCCGTCTGCATTCCAAGACAGATACCGAAATATGGAAGTCCTTTCTCGCGGGCATACTTGATCGCGGTGATCATCCCTTCGATTCCTCGTTCACCGAATCCCCCTGGCACAAGAAGTCCGTCGATGTCGGATAGATGAGCTTCGGTACCATCTTTTTCGATATCCTCAGCGGCAATCCATTTAAGGTCTACCTTGGCATCGTTCTCCGCCCCGGCGTGAATAAAAGATTCACGAATACTTTTGTAAGCATCGCGAAGCTCGGTGTACTTTCCGCATATCCCTATCTTGACATTGTATTTTGGATTCTTTACCCTCTCAACCATTTTTTCCCAGTCCGACAAATTTGCTTCCTTTGCGCGCAGATTCAATTTGTCGAGAACGATTTGATCGAGCCGTTGTTTCCGGAATATGAGAGGCATCTCGTAAATGGTCTCGACATCTCTACCCTCGATGACCGAGTCCGCCTCGATATTTGTGAACATCGCGATCTTTTCTTTCACTTCTCGCGTAATTCTCTTAGCTGTTCTGCAAATTAAAATTTCCGGTTGTACCCCGATCTCTAAGAGGTTCTTCACGCTGTGCTGCGTCGGCTTCGTTTTGATTTCACCCGCCGCTTCGATATAGGGCACGAGAGTAACATGTATGTTGATCGCATTTCTTCTTCCGACCTTCAACATGAATTGCCGCATCGCCTCGAGGAACGGAAGACCTTCAATGTCGCCGACCGTTCCGCCGATCTCTGTGATGACGACGTCATAGTTCCCGTTTTCATAAGGTGCGGAAAATCGTCTCCCGATTTCGTCTGTCACGTGCGGGACAACCTGGACACAAGCCCCGAGGTAATCGCCGCGTCTTTCTTTGGAAATTACTTCATAATAAACCTGACCTGTGGTTGTGTTGCTTGCCCGCGTTGTGGTGATATCGAGAAACCGCTCATAGTGCCCGAGATCCAAATCGGTCTCCGCGCCGTCATCTGTGACGTAAACTTCACCATGCTGGAACGGGTTCATCGTGCCCGCGTCGACGTTGATGTACGGGTCGAACTTTTGCATCGCTACGCTGAGCCCTCTTGATTTGAGAAGTAAGCCGAGTGAAGCGGCTGCGATTCCTTTTCCGAGCGAAGAAACAACGCCGCCGGTAACAAAAATATATTTTATATTTCGTTTGGCCAATTTTAATGCCCCCTATTTTCTTGATATTGATTCGATAAAAAATCTTCCACGGCAATTATATCGGATGGAACATCAACCGAAATCGTGTCTTCCTCCACGATTGCCACTTTTATTTTATAACCGTTCTCCAGCACGCGGAGCTGCTCTAGTTTTTCTGAATGCTCCAGAGAAGTTTCCGTCAGCTTGGTGAGTTTTTGTAGAAAGCTGTTCCGGTATATGTATATCCCAAGATGTTTGAAAAAATTGAAGTGTCTTAGATAATCCTGTTGGTGAACGCCCCGCAAGAACGGTATAGCAGTCCTTGAAAAGTACAATGCGTTCGCGTTTTTATCGATCACAACCTTAACAACGTTCTGAGAGAAAAGTGTATCGTTATCCCGGATCGGCACGGCGGCGGTCGACATGACGGTGTCTCGCGACTTGAGAAGTGCGGAGATTGCAGCGTCGATTGTTTTAGGTGAGATGACCGGCTCGTCCCCCTGAACGTTTACTACGATATCCGCCTTGATTTTTTTTGCTGCGGCAGCGCACCGGTCGGTTCCACTCTTCAGTGATGACGGCGTCATGACAAACTTCCCGCCGAAATTGTTTACGGTTTCTGCAATTCGCTTGTCGTCCGTAGCAACAAATACCTCGTCTACTCTTTTTGCGGCGCTAACCCGTTCATATACATGCTGGATCATCGGTGTGCCGGCGATAGAGGCAAGCGGCTTGCCGGGAAACCGAGTCGATCCAAATCGGGCGGGAATAAAAGCAACGGTTCTTGATTTTTTTGGCATTAGCAGCTAGTTCTCAGTTTTCTTGAGGAACGCATTTGATATTTTCTTCATCTTGTTTGTCTGAAAATCCACTTGCCGCTTCATCAATCGAAAATTGGCAATTATCAATTCCTATTTATCAATCACCTTCGGAACCTTGAAGAACCGGTCCGTCTTTGCCGGAGCATTCTTCAGCGCTTCTTCTGTAGGGAGAGAAGGCCGAATCTCATCTTGACGAAAAACATTCTGTAGCTCAATTACATGAGACAATGGCTCGACTTTAGAAGTATCCAGTTCATTTAATTTTTCCATGAACGCAAGTATCTCGTTGAACTGCTCGGTGAATTTCGCCTTTTCATCCTCGTTGAATTCCAGCTTCGCAAGCTTTGCTATATGTTCGACATCTTTAATTGTTACCGACATATTTGTCTCCTCCGTATGGACATAGAATATTAAGCCGCTATGTCCTTCGTGTAATTTCTCTCTATGATTTCGTGGACTTTGTTCATCAATTCTATCGCTCCACGCTTATCGTGATATTCTGTAACCTCTATCGGAGGATCGACGATGATCGTGATTTCACCTTTACGTAACCCTATACTTCCTTTTTTCATGATAGCGAAACTTCCGAGTATTGTCAGGGGAACAATCGGAACTCCGGCCGCGATAGCAAGAGAAAATGCTCCGCGCTTGAACGGTTGCAGATTTCCGTCTCTCGTTCTCGTCCCCTCGGCGAAAAGGATCGCGCTTTCACCGAGCGAGATTCTCCGGGCGGCTTTCTCAAGGCCTCGCACAGCCTCTCTCCCGTGTTCCCGGTCGATCATTATATGTGCCCTTGCGGTTGCCCAGCCGAAAATAGGAATCATACCGATTTCCTTCTTGACGAGGAAGCGAATGTACCTGTTCACGCCGACCACCACCGCTGTTATGTCAAACATGCTCGCGTGGTTGGAGACATACACATATGGCTTTGCTAAATCTATCTTCTCAAGGCCGACCGTCTTGACCTTGATGCCCGAAACTTTCAATACCGTGTTTGACCAGTGATACGCGAAGAAAGAAAACGTCCGGTTCTTTCTATCGAAAGGAATTGTCAGAAGATAGAGCCCCGAGAAAACTATCGTCATGATACCGGCCGTAATCGCGCCTAAGAAAAACCTCATCGTGTCGCCTCGCTCAAACCTTCAGGCAGCGCAACCTTTATTCTCGCACCGATTGACGGATGGCTGAAGAAAATCTTCTCGATCCACGCAGGCGGGTTTTCAGGGGTGAGGTTTAATTTGCCGAGTTTCCTCATCGATTCCGCAAATTCTCTCCTCATCCCTGTTGAATCGAGCGCAAAAAGATCTGCTTCGTGTTCGATTTTTCGCGAATAGTAATTCCCGAGAGGCATTGCGATGATTCCGAAAACTGTCATTACCAGCGCGAGAAACGGTAATGCCGTGAGATCATAAATCTGCGCGTGAAGCATTCCGGCGTAAGATGAATATGCCTGTGCCATTATGGAAAATCCGATCAGACTGAAGACAGCGCTGACTAAAATTCCCTTCATCATGTGGTGTCTCACGAGATGTCCAAGTTCATGCGCGAGCACGACTTCAATCTCATCCTCGGAAAAATTTTCTAATAGCGTGTCACTTATGATGATCTTCCTGGACTTTCCCAATCCCGTAAGCGCCGCATTTGCTTTGCGCGTCTCACGGCTCAGATCGAAGGAATAAACTCCGCTCATCTTATATCCGAACTTCTCGACGAGCTTATTCAATCTGTCGTGCAGACCGTCGTTCGATAGAGATTTGAGTTTATAAAACAGCGGGAGTATCAGCGTCGGAAATAATTGTGCCATGACAACCTGGAAGAGAAAGAAGAATCCCGCGAAAAGGAGCCACCAAATTTGCTGGAAATGAACCAGTAGAAAATAAAAAACAAGCAACAGTATCACTCCGAGGATGCTTCCGATCAACGCGCCCTTCAACTTTCGAAGGAACCATTTTGCAAAACTCTGGTTGGAAAGTTTGAACCGATGCTCGGTCAGGAAATCCGCGTAGTAATCGAAGGGAAATTTTATGATTGAAAAGAAGATTTCGATCGAGAAAACGAAAAACAGAAATTGCATGTAGCTGTTCTGATTGAAAGAGGCTAGATTTATGAAAATAGATTTAAAACTCGTGAAGGTAATGAGCGCTAAATAGGTTACCGTGAGGCAAAAGCTGACGACTGAAAAAGTGATTTTTCTTGTCAGGTAAATATCGGGAGAAGTCGAAGATGCATCCGGAGGGAGTTGTTCGCTTAGAGACAGCGGCCGTGCAAAGTTGAAAAATAAATGATTCCTAAAAATAACTTCGCCGTGCACTTGATAAAATATAAAAGAGAGACCTGAAAATCAAATAATTGTGATGATTTTGGTGTCAAAACTTGAAAATTCACGGGTGACTGTTTACTTTTCCCGAAGAAATAAATTGGATGCTGCATGCAATTCCAACTTAAACGACCTCAACCGGATTGGACCCGGGGGATATGTGTGCAAATTGACTACGCCGTTAAATCAGTCATTAGAGGGAGGAGTAATAAAATGAAGGTGTCGTTGATAGCCTTGACGGTGGCGGTAACGATGTTTTACGGAATGAAGCAGTTGCCGCGAGAAAAAATGTCCGACTGCGAAAAGGCACGACTGGAATTGGAGAATAATAAGAAGATAGTTGCCGATTTTTACCAGGAATTGTTTGGAGATAAAAATATCGACGCGATAAACAAATATATTGGCGACATTTATATACAGCACAACCCGTATGTTGCCGATGGTAAAGAGGCGCTGATCGATGGGTGCAAACAGTGGTTTAAAAATGCGCCGAAGGAAAAAATAGACATCCAGCACATTGCCGCTGATGGGGATTTAGTATTCATACATTTAAAAAGTCATGAAGGGGCCAAAACCGTTTCGGTCATCGATATTTTCAGGATAAAGGACGGCAAGATCGTGGAGCACTGGGATGTCGCACAGGCCGTTCCTGATAAAGCGGCAAACAGCCACCCGATGTTTTGAGTTTGCTTGATCGGTCGAACGGGAATTGTTATCCTGCTCATTCCCGTTTTGATTTATTATCATGTCACGCTAACATTCACTCAAAAAGGACGAGAACATGATGGTACAACAGTCAAACCGAAATCCTCTTTTGTTTACGGTAACCGCTGTTCTTATATCATCTGCGCTTTATTTCTATTCGACGGGATTGAACGGGTTCGGGATACTCTTGTTTATCGCGCCTATTCCCATCCTAATACTTGCAAATCATGTGTCTGTTAGAATGGCATTCACGGCTTCGGTTATCGCGTATGCCGTCGGCGGGCTCAATATGGTTGGTTATTTGAATATGCTGGTACCGGTTCCCTTAACCATAATTTTCATCCTGGTGCCATCAATTGCATTTGCTTTCTCGGTAATCTCCTCGCGAGCGGCAACTCTTCGCGCAAGGCCATGGTTAGCAGTGTTCGCATTTCCTGCGGCCTGGACATCCTATGAATATCTCCTATCGCTTGCGTCACCGAACGGGACCGCGGGTAGCATCGCATATACACAAACTGATTATCTGCCGTTGATCCAGGTTTCATCACTGACAGGAATCTGGGGCATTACATTTATGGTAACTCTAATCCCTGCTGCAGTTGCTGTGTTATGGCATGTCCGGGATTTCCCAAAGAAAATGTTTCAGGTGGTGGCAGTGCCGGCCATCCTGATTTTATTTGTAATTATATTTGGCTTTATTAGTCTTGAGCGGCCGGAATCAAATCAATCTATCCCGGTGGGGTTGGCAGAATCAGATACTTCGGTCCAACATTTTGGGTCAGCAGAAATTCAGGAAGCTCTTCCCGTTGTCCGGGCGTACGCGCAGCGAGCGGCCGAACTTGCCGAAAAAGGGGCGCAAATTGTCTTGCTTCCGGAGAAATTTGTGGGGATAACTTCCAGATATGACACGACTGTTTATTCGGTATTTAAGGAGACCTCCCGCGCGGGGAAAGCTATCATCATTGCGGGATTCAACCACATCGAATCTCCGTTAAGCCTGAACGAAGCCGTTGTTTTTCTTCCGCTAGAAATGACTCTCCATTACGAAAAGAGATATTTCGTTCCGGGAATAGAATTAAATTATCTCCGGGGCCGTACGCCTCTTGTGTTCCAGTATGACGGCGTCAATATCGGCGTCGAGATTTGTAAAGATATGGATTTCCCATCGTGGTCGCGGGAATATGGCAAGCGTGATGTGAAAGTCCTTTTTGTTCCCGCCTGGGATTTTTCCGTAGATGGCCGTTTCCATTCACGCATGGCAGTAATGCGCGGCGTCGAGAACGGATTCTCGATCGTAAGATGCACTCAACAAGGGCTTCTCACGGTGAGTGACTGCAAAGGAAAAGTTATTGCGGAGAAGGTAAGCGGCCCCGATGCGATACTGCAAAGTTCAATATCGCCGGGAATCGGTGAAACCTTTTATTCAGCGGCTGGCGATTGGTTCGCCTGGCTAAATGTGTTATTCGTTGCCGTATTCATTCCGTGGCTATTATGGCACATAGGAAGGAAAATGGATTAGGGGTTTCAATTATGCGACAACTACTTTTTACTTTTACGAATAAAGGTTTTTCATTATGAAAATAAAATCTATAATTTTCGGGGCTACCGGAATGGTTGGAGAAGGAGTTCTCCATGAAAGCCTCAAACATCCGGATGTGGAGTCTGTCCTTGTTATAAACAGAAGACCGTGCAACGTCAAACACCAGAAACTGGACGAACTTATCCATGGCGATTTCTTCGATTACTCGACGATCCAGGAAAAGCTCAGGGATTACAACGCCTGTTTCTTTTGTCTTGGAGTTTCATCGGTCGGAATGAAAGAAAGCGATTACACTCGTATTACTTACGACCTGACGATGCGGGCCGCAAAGACATTATCGCAGCTCAATCCGGACATGACGTTTTGCTATGTATCGGGAGCGGGGACCGATAGCACAGAAAAAGGCCGCCTGATGTGGGCAAGAGTAAAAGGGAAAACTGAAAACGACTTGATGAAGCTTCCATTCAAAGCTGCGTACATGTTCAGACCCGGATTTATTAAGCCCATCAAAGGCCTGAAAAATGCCTATCCTCTTTCGGGATTGCTTGGAGCGCTGTATCCCGTTTGGAAAGCAATTTTCCCTAAATACGTTTGCACCCTAGAGGAAATCGGCATCGCGATGATAGAAGTATCCATGACCGGTTATTCAAAGGGCATATTAGAAAACAAGGACATCTCCGAACTTGGAGAGGAGTCTAAGATCAAGTAATTGTACCGCTATGCGCTGAAGCTTGGAATTTTATAGGTCTCCGTTTACCTTAGAAACGTTCTTGTAAAACAAATATGAGGATCAGGGATGGGAACTTTAGTAAAGAAATCGGTCGTGTCATTAATGCTGGTCGGTTTGTCTTTTTCCATTATGGTCTGCAGCAATCCGGCAAGTAACAATAATAATGGCGGTGGGAGTAACGACACCTTGGCGGGGAAGAAAGATTCAATAACTGTTTGCAATGGAACCATTTCAAAGAACAATCTCGCAGATGTTTTGAACGGCGATTTGGTAGTTGTCGCCAGATATTGCCAAGATGGTACAAATCTATCGAGTCTTGTCTGTGGATTAATTCTCAGTATGGCGGAGACAGGCCTGGATACCAGCGCTCTTTCGGCAAGGAATCTCAGTTTCAGTAATGGGGTTTATTCTTATGCAGTTCCCGGTCATTCAATCGAACTGGTTTTTTATTTTGCGCAGGATTACGGAACCTTCCGTGCCGGAGATACGATTCCATACAATCTGTTCTCCGTAGATTCGTATTTGAAAAACATTTCCATCAGCTTAAGTGGTATAACTTATGAAGATGGTCCCCTTATCAATCTGATTCAGGGTGGCATCACATTTAACGGTACGATTCCCACTCTTTCTATAAGTACCACCAAGATATCTTTCACAGTAAGGAGCACGGGGCATTTCGGATCATCAATTGCCGGAGTCACGGATTCCCTCATTATTAGAATGACCACTACACCGGCAACGATTCAATCATTTGAACAACAGGTCTATGCCGGCGGGTATGGGTTCTCTTACGATTCTACTGTTTTTAACAGCAGGGGTTACAATATAGCCGAGACCATTTATGGTTCCACATTTTACATGAAGAGGATAAATTCAAACTGGTACTGGAGCGGCTATTATGCAGGAAGCGTAAGTAAAGGTAATGTCCATTATTATTTGCACGGGCTTGCTTCTAATATTCAGCAGAACTACACGGGATATTACTGCGATCCGGTTTTCGCGGATTCGTTTGGAGTAGCTATGCATGATACGTCTCTGACGTTTGGGCATTTCTATTCGGTGTTCGGCGATACGCTGTTCTATCTATTGGAATGACGATAAACGGAAAGTGCTAGGACGGCCAAAAAACTTAGATGATATTATTAAACGAATTAGAATCTCCGACCAAAGCTCATTTCCGGATTCTCACTCTCAGCTGGGCCGGATGGGTTTTCGATTTTTACGATCTGATCCTGTTTACTTTTCTGCTAATCCCGATCGGAAAAGAGTTATCTCTCTCGAATGTTTCGCTTTCTTTGATCCTCGGTGCGTCTCTCGCGGCCACGGCGATCGGCGGAATAATCTTCGGATTTCTCTCCGACAAGTTCGGCAGGAAGAGAGTCCTTCAGTGGACGATTCTCATGTACAGCATTGGAACATTTCTAAGCGGATTTGCCTCGGACGTAAGCGTGCTTCTTGTGTTTCGCATCGTAACCGGTCTGGGAGTCGGCGGGGAATGGGCGACCGGGCAAACGTTCATCGGAGAGACTTTCCCTCCCAACATTCGCGGACGATATAGCGCTTTAATGCAGACCGGCGCACCGATAGGGATTATCTTCGCATCGGTTGTCGGTGGATTTTTAGAACCCGTTGTTGGGTGGAGAATGTGCTTCTTTGTTTCCGTGCTTCCGGCGGTTCTCGTCGTGTTCGTGCGGAAACATCTTCCTGAGTCGGATGTATGGCTCGAGCACAGGCGCATTGTCAGGGAAGGAAAATTGGACGCTGCGGAACTTGAACTCGAACGCGAGGCAAAATTCCGAATTCTATTTTCGAAGGATTATGTTAAGACTTTTGTCCAATCGCTTCTTCTTGCTCTCTTTCTCATGTCTGCATACTGGTTTACGTATTCATGGTTGCCGGGTTATCTCCACGAGGAGCGTCACTTCACCTTGACACGATCCGCCCTCTGGATGATTGTTACACAGGGAGGCGGAGTCCTCGGTTATGTTTCATTCGGAATCGCTGCGGATATGATCGGACGCCGCCCCGCATTCACCATCTATTCGATACTATGGGCTGTCGGATTGTTAATGATAACAATTTTCTGGAATTCGGTCATTGTATACCCGGTCTTCATTTTGGGATTCATGTTCCTGGTAGGTTTCGGAACGGGAGTATTCAGCGGCTTCGGACCTTTGTGCGCCGAACTTTTTCCTACGAGTATCAGGAACACTGCGATGGGAACATCGTTCAATCTTGCCCGCGGCATCCAGTTCTTTACACCTGTCGTTATCGCCTTAGCATCAAGCAAGTACGGGCTCTCGGGAGGAATTTCAATCGCCGCTTTGTTTGCAGTATTGACCGGAATCTGGATATGGACTTTTCCTGAAACCAAAGGGAAAAAAATAGCAATGTTTTCTAAATAGAAGGGGAAGGGGCATCCCGTTTTACTTTTTGCTAAATTGTGTTGCAGAGAAAAGGAGTTAATTAGTGAAAGTTAAACTTGGAATTATCGGGACCGGAATCGCAGCACAGGACCTGCACCTTCCGGCGTTACAAAATCTTAAAGACAAATTTGAAATAGCCATGGTGTGCAACCATACCGAGCAGAAAGCGAAGGAGTTTTCAAAGCTTGTCGGAGGAGTGCCGTATGTTTTGGATTATCACGAACTGCTGAAGAATCGCGAAGTGGATGCGGTTGATATAATCCTTCCTGTCGAGCTTAATCTCACCGTGACTAGAGATTCCCTCGAAGCGGGAAAACATGTAATTGTCGAGAAGCCGATTGCTGCAAACCTTCACGATGCCGAGCTCATGACCACATTTGTCGGTAAATACAAACGCGTCATGATGGTCGCGGAAAACTACAGGTACAACCCTGTATTTATCAAAATTAAAGAAATGGTTCATGATGGGAAGATTGGAGAGCCTTATTCGGTTTTCTGGGACCAGTTCACGGTGACCGACACCGACAACAAATACGCGCAGACAAAATGGCGCATCAATCACCAGTATCCGGGCGGATTCGTGACCGACGCTGGCGTGCATAATATCGCTGTGCTTCGAGATCTTTTCGGTGAGTTCAAATCCGGAATAGCTTTCAATCGAAGAGTGAATCCCGCAATCGGTAAGATGGATTCGATGTCGTTCCAATTTATTTTTGAGAGCGGAGTAAACGGAATATTCAATATGTACTTCAGTGCGCAGGGAGTCGATGAAGGCCGTCTCATGATCCTTGGAAATAAGGGAACGCTCGTAATGGTGGGAAACGTTATCACATTCAAACGTCAGGGTAAAGAGGATATTAAAGAAGAAATTGAGACCGAAAGAGGGTACCAACACCAATTTGAAGATTTTTACGATTGCATCGTCGGCGGAAAGGAGCCGGTCAGCACGTTCAATGAGGCTTACAAAGATTTCCGAACAATCGTTTCAGCAATCGATTCATCGAAGAAATGGGAGACGCTTTCTTTTTCTTAAATATCAGAATGATATTCGTGCAAAACAGGAAAACTGAAAACAGATAAGAGGTGGCGACATGAGAACTGATGAAAGGACACAGATAAGTAATTTCCTTGCATTATTAGCAGTGAGCATTCTTTTTGTTCCGCTCCATAAATTACCGGCACAGGAGCCGATGGTCGGCGCACAGGACGGCATAACATGGAAGAACCTCGTCATCGGCACACCCGAAGAGACCCTTTCGCGGAAAACATTTTACGTCGATGGATTGGACAATATGTCCGCGTTCTGGTCGGAGCATGCCGATTTAAAGGCCGATGCGATCAATTTTAATGACGCTTTTATTGGGATGAACGTAGGTCAGATTCGTGATGGATTGGATTCATTCTACGTCGAGGAGAAAAACCTTCAGGTTCCGATCATCGATGCGATTTTAATAATTCGGCTGCAGAGTGGTCAGATAGATAAGGCAAGAATCAAAGATATCCTCAGGCAATTCCGTGAAGCGACTATAAACGGTCCTGATCCAGTTCGCGAGAAACAAATTTGGAGTGATGCACTCAAGCTCCTCCTCTGATTTCAAGATATCGGGATACGATTCGTGCTGCATGGAAAACAATACGGCTCAAGCCTGCCTGTCGATGTTTGGTTTCTTCCTGCAATTGAAATTTTATGTCGTTTAACCTAAACTCATTTAGGAGCTATAATCGCAAACCAGAGATGAAAAATAAATTTACTCCACCGAAAAATCTTTCGATAGGTATTGTCGGCAATTTAGCGAAACCTACAACCTGCAAAACAGCCTGTGAGTTGATCGGTATTCTCGAGGAACGAAAGATAAAATTTTCTGTCCAGAGCGAGATCGCGGCACAGATGAAAACGGCCTGCAATTTCGATGCAAGCCGATCCGCTTTGCAAGCATCGGAAATCCCCAGCCGCTCCGATATTATCATATCTCTCGGAGGCGACGGAACGATTCTTCGGACTGCAAAAATGGTCGGTGAAAGCGGAAAGCCGATCCTCGGAATTAATCTCGGCAAGCTGGGCTTTCTTGCGGAATTGAATTTCGACGAAGTTAGAAACAGTATAGATGAGCTTTTCAAAGGGAAATTTAATCTTGAAGAACGCACCGCCCTTCATGCCGTATTTGAAAAAGACGGCAAAGCGTCGACTATCTTCGCGCTGAACGATATCGTAATCGACAAAGCCGGCTCTTCCCGCATGATAGACCTCGAAACTTACGTCGATTCGGAATATTTGGTTACATACCGCGCCGACGGGATAGTCCTCAGCACACCGACCGGCTCCACGGGCTACTCGTTATCAACCGGCGGCCCGATAATTTCCCCGGAGAGCCGCGTGATCGCGATAAGCCCGATTTCACCGCATACGCTCACAGCACGGCCCGTAATTGTTCCCGACGATTCCGAAATACGCATCGTGGTACATTCCAGCTCAAAGCAGGTCATGCTGACTGCCGACGGACAGACGTCGCACCTTTTATCGCAGCCGGCGGAACTAAAAGTTTCCCTTGCGGCACACAGGATAAAACTTCTAAGGAAAAGGAAGAATGGATTTTTCAATTTGCTGAGAACAAAGCTCATGTGGGGGGCCGACATAAGATCAAACGGTGGATCGTCGGAAGAAAAGGAGAATGGATGAGATTAATTCTTGCCGTCATAATCACGGTTACCTTTTCGATTGAAGCTAACGCACAAACATTTGCGACGGATTCGATTTCACACGAAAAAATTCTCGTCGGTCCAGTCGAAAGATCGGCATTCCAGGATTCATTGTGGTACAAGGAGAATTATACTTTGTACAAACCGCATATGGAACTGATTCATGATATAGATTCACTGGACGCCGGCGATTCCGTCTCGGTTGTATTCGGCTCCTGGTGTTCTGACAGCCATATGTGGGTTCCTATGTTTCTCAGCATAATTGACAGCACGACCTTATCCGGTAAACTGAAATTTATTGCTGTGCCGCGATCGAATGGCTGGCGGGACCAGTTAACAGCCGGACTTAATATCGAGAAAGTGCCGACTTTTATTTTCTATCATGATGGAAAAGAGACTGGGAGGATTGTAGAAGAGCCGAAAGGAGACATCGGTGACAACATTGTGGGGATATTGAGCGACTCGACGGGAGCCGCACAACATGGTAAACCTTCGGAAGATACACATTAAATTTTTCGTATAAGTAAAATTAATTTTAGATGCCCGTTCAAGAAAAAATCTGGACAGTACTGGACATAATAAAATGGGGAACTGATTATCTGACCGAAAAGGGGTTTGATGAGGCAAGGTTGAATATCGAACTACTTCTTTCGGCGACCCTGGGGATGAAAAGATTCGATCTTTACGTCAGGCATGACCAGCCATTGAAGAAGGAGGAACTTGAAAGATTCAAGGTTCTTCTCAAGAGGAGACTCGCGCACGAACCGGTCCAATATATTCTCGGCAAGACTAATTTCTATTCGATAGAATTGAAGGTAGATCGCCGGGCTCTTATCCCGCGCCCCGAAACAGAAACGCTCGTCGAGACCGTCATCGAACACTGCAGGACTTACCTTTCCCAGAAAGAAAGACTGGATATTCTCGATGTCGGAACCGGTTCAGGTTGTATAGACATAGCTCTCGCGAAATTCGTGAAAAACTCGAGGATCACTTCGGTGGATAAAAGCAGGGATGCACTCAATCTGGCCATTGAGAATGCGCGATTGACGGAAACTGAAAAACAGATCGAATTTCACGAGGCGGATTTTCTCGGGCTCGACAAAAATATCTTTGACAAAAAGTTCGACATTGTTGTTTCAAATCCACCTTATGTTCCTCAGCACAATTTTGAAACACTTGCAGTGGAGATAAGGGAATTCGAACCCATAGATGCCGTGAGCGATGGGGCAGACGGGCTGACGTTTTTCAAGAAGATTGCACAAGTGGCTCCGGTTTTCCTGAACTCCGGAGGATGGCTTTTTGTAGAGACTTCATTCGACCAGGCGAAGAACGTCTCAGAGATTTTTCGGGAGGCGGGCGGCCGGGATCTGGATGTGAAGAAGGATCTATCCAATAATGACAGAGTCGTACGGGCGAGATTTTTTACCGATTAGCTGAGTCCGAATAAATGAGAGCAGTTATTCAGCGTGTTACGAAGTGTTCGGTGAGAATCAGCGGAGGAGTGAAAAGTGAAATCGGTCGTGGCATTCTGATCCTTCTCGGAGTACATGAAGAGGACACGGAGGTAGATGCGGATAGTCTCGCCGGAAAATGCGCTGCGCTTAGAATTCTGGACGATGCAAAGGGGAAAATGAATCTGTCGGTCAAAGACACGGGGAGCTCCGCAATGGTTGTTTCACAATTCACTCTTTATGGAGATACAAGGAAGGGGAATCGTCCGAACTTTATGAGAGCCGCAAAGCCGGAGCAGGCGGCGCGGCTTTACGATCTTTTTGTTTCAACTCTCGAAAAATATCTGGGCAAAGAGAAAGTCGCCACGGGAATTTTTCGAGAGATGATGGATGTTGAATTGATCAACGACGGCCCCGTGACAATAATAATCGAAACGAGGGAACATGATTAATCTATTTTTGCTTTTCGCGGTTCTTCAATCACCGCTGCATCATGTCTTAGGCGCAAACGTAACTATATATTATCCGGCAAATATTAATGCATCAACCGCTGGAAGTTATTTATCGGCAATTGAAAGAATGTATCTTGATGACAGGGGAAAGTTTAAGATCCGTAGCGGAGGAAAATTGAAGGTAAGACTTTGTCGCGACGCTTATGAATTTCTCAACCTTACAGGAGTGGATTCTCTTTTCTCGCCGGTGTGGAAGGCGAATAATCGCACCACCGAAAACGGCGTACTCTACATTGCGGTTCAGGGAGACTTGAGTGATTCGAGTTACAGATCGATCCTTGAAGCTGGAGTTATCAGAGCCTTATTGGACGGGCTACTTCAGAACGGGGCTCCAAGGTGGCTCGTAAATTCCGCGGCTGTTTACGAAAGCGGCGAATACAAAAATTGCACATCTCCGTCGATCGAATATATCGGTTACTTCTCCGATCTCAATGAGAAAATTCAAACCGCGGCATCGCCCACGGAATTAACCGACTTATGTTTTTATCTCGGAAGCACAGGAAGATTTTTCGACCTGCGATTCGGAGCCGGTGCGCTCCGCCGGCTTGTCGACGAGTTTCAGCATGAGACCAATTTCGAGGATGCCGTAAGAAAGCTATTTAACGCGGAACCCGAACAACTGGAAAGCGACTGGCACAATTTTCTTAAAACTGAAGCAGAGACAAAATAGTTCGCCTTAATTTATGGACCATTTCTCCCACTTCCTCTTTTTATTTCTCGACGGCGTCGGAATAGGTGAGGAAGATCCGGAGATAAATCCTTTCTTTTCTGTTCAGCTCGGGGCGTTCAAAAAGATATTCGGCGGTATCCCGTCGAGGGAAAACTCCTTTATGGAAAACGGTTCTGCCTTTGTTCAACCGTCGGATGCGATCTTAGGAGTAGAGGGGTTTCCGCAAAGCGGTACGGGACAGGTGACGCTGTTCACCGGGGTAAATGCCGCACAGATTATCGGGATGCATTTTGGTCCTTACCCGCATTCTCAAACGAGACCGCTTCTTGAAGAGAAAAACATATTCAAGGTTTTGAGGAACCTTGGTGCGGATGTTCATTTTGCCAACGCATTCCCACGACAATTCTTCGAGTATATAGAATCCGGTCAGCGTAGGTTGAGTGCGACCTCGCTTTCATGTCTGATGAGCGGCATCCCGCTTTGCAATGCCGATTCACTTCGGAAGGGCGACGGAATTTCTGCGGACATAACCGCCGAAAGATGGCATAACGAGCTCGACTATTCGGACATCATGCCGATGAAAGCTTTTGATACGGGAAAAGTCCTGCGGCAAATTGCTGAGAAACGTGATTTTACTATGTTTGAGTTCTTCTTGACCGACAAAGCCGGGCACAAGCAGGATAAAGCGATGGCAGAAAAAGTGTTGGAGATGTTTGACGAATTTCTCGGTGGAATTGTAGATGGGGGATTGAATAATTTGACAATTCTAATTTCAAGCGATCACGGAAATGTCGAGGACCTTTCGGTAAAGACGCACACTTTCAATCCATCGCTCACCGCAGTGGCAGGTAAACACGCGGAGTTTTTCAAGGGAAGATTGAAATCAATCGCCGACGTGACGCCCATGATAGTGGGACTATTCAAGCAATCAATGATCTGACGAGTTTGTTTCTTTTTAGGCGGGCTGGGTTTCCGTCCTCTGTACCGGATCTTCGATAATCTCTTTATTCAACATCGTGACAAGTTCCGTCACCACTTTTTCGTTCCCCAGCATGTCCTTCAGTGTTATCCTGCCGAGGACAACGTTGACCGCGCTCTGTACCGATCGCCACAGCGAGCGCATCGAGCAATCTATAATGTGGTTACATATATCAATTGCACCCGTATGTGCATCGCAGAATTTTTCTTCGTAAATTTTCCCGCCTAAAACCGTAAGGACTTCGCCGAGAATTATTTGATCCGCCGGTCGTGCTAACTTATATCCACCCGAACGTCCGCGTGCGCTTTCAATGAATCCGCCGAGCCGAAGTATCCGCAGGAGCTTCGCAACGTTGGCTGAAGTAAGTCCTTCCATCCTGCTTATATCCGGAATCGTCAGTCCGTCTGAGAGATTTGAGCTCCCTATGCGAAGGAGGCATCGCAAACCGTATTCTTCCTGTGCGCTTACTTTCATAATTATTCTACCTTTTTTCGTGTCATGTGCCTCATCCCTCCTTTTACATAAAACCTAATTCTAGTTTCGCTTCCTGTGACATCATCTCCGGCGTCCATGGCGGCTCCCAGACGATTTCTACTTTGACGTCTTTAACTTCCGGTATCTGCGCGATTCTCTCGTGAACTTCAATCGGCAGCGAACGAGCGGCGGGACAACCGGGAGCAGTGAGTGTCATCTTTACGTTGACGATAGGATCATCGTCCACATTTACTTCGTAAATCAAGCCCAGCTCCCATATGTTCACCGGAATCTCCGGGTCGTAGCATTCTTTTATAGCATCGATGACTTTGTCTTCGATTGCCTTTTTATCCATTACTTTTGTATTAGGTTCTTCAGACATTTCAACCTCTCAAAAACATCTTTGACAATAACTCTTCGAGTGAATTTCGGATCTCCTTAATCTTGATGTTTCTTAATACATCGTTTGCGAACGCGTAAATCAAAATCAATTTTGCCTGTTCTTCTCCGATTCCGCGCGATCTCAAATAGAAAATCGATTCCTTGTTGAGCTGGCCGACCGTCGCGCCGTGCGAACATTTCACATCATCCGCAAAAATTTCCAGCTGGGGTTTTGTATCGACCTTTGCTTCATTGGAAAGAATGATGTTCCTGTTTTCCTGGTACGAGTTTGTCTGCTGTGCGCCTTTTCGTACCATGATCTTGCCGTTGAAGACGCCGTGAGATTTGCCGTCGAGGATGCCTTTGTAATGTTCGTGGCTCGTGCAGTGAGGAGCCGCGTGATCGATCAACGAGTGAGTGTCTGAAAGCTGGCTCCCCGAAGTGAGATATAGCCCTTCAAGCGAGGCATTTCCGCCTTCGCCTTTCAATAGTACGTTCAAATTGTGCCTGTAAATATTTGCGCCCAGCGACACCGCCTGCGATTCATAATTGCTGTTTGATTCTAACGAGACTTCGGTAGTAGCAACATGATACGAGTTCACGCTTTCGGATTGGATCCTAACGGTTTCGACGTTTGAATTCTCTCCGAGATAAACTTGAGTCAAGGCATTTGTGAAATGAACTCCGTCGCCTGAACCGACATAATGCTCTATAACCTTTGCCTGGGAATTATTCCCGGCAATAATGAGATTCCTCGGCTGTGATATTGTTTTTCCTTCGCCACACGAAAGGAAAATAAGGTGGATGGGTTTATCTATTACGACATTTTCCGGAATATCGACGAATGCGCCATCTATGGCGAAAGCTGTGTTGAGGACGGTGAACACGTTACTGTCGAAAGCATGATACTTCTCCCCGAAGGGTCCGTTGTCGTTTCGTTTCATCGCCGTTGCAAAACTTCCGATTAATCCTCCATCAGGGAGCGGCAGAATGGTTGAAAGGTCGGGTGAGAAAAAGCCGTTCACAAATACGAGAGTATGACTTTCCATTCCATCGAACATGAATTTCGCAATTTCACCTTTCGATGGGAGAATGTCTTTGTCCGGATAGCCGAAATTATGTTTCAGGATCGGACTGATGTCGGTGAAGCGCCAGTCTTCCTGGTGCAAATCCGGAAAATCGAGCTCGGCGAATTTTTCGATTGCCTCCCTGCGCATTTTATGAAAAGAGGACGATTTCTCACCGTTCAAATGATTTTCTAAATCCTTGAAGAGAGACAAATACCAATTCTTTATTTGAGAAGTGTCAGCCATTATCTTATCGATCCATTATCATGCGGTTGTGACCGCTTCATCTTTTTCCTTCAGCCAATCGTAGCCTTTCTCTTCGAGTTCGAAGGCTAATTCTTTGCCGCCCGATTTTACAATCTTACCGTTATGAAGAACGTGCACAAAGTCGGGCACGATATAGTTAAGAAGGCGCTGATAATGCGTTACGAGTATGATGGCATTGTCTTTCGAGCGAAGTTTATTGACGCCGCTAGCGACAATCCGCAGGGCATCGATATCAAGACCTGAATCGGTTTCGTCGAGTATGGCTAACTTCGGTTCGAGAACCGCCATCTGTAAAATCTCATTTCGTTTTTTTTCGCCGCCTGAAAATCCTTCGTTGACCGAACGACTCAATAGGGTGTCGCTCATCTCGACGAATTGCATTTTCTTTTTGAGCAGCGAAAGAAACTGTCCGGCGCCGACCTCCGGCTGGTTTTTGTATTTACGGGTTTCGTTCAATGCGGCCCGCAGGAAGGTCGTATTGTTTACTCCCGGCAGCTCCACCGGATATTGAAACGCTAGGAAGATACCTTCCCGTGCTCTGATTTCCGGCGCCATGGCTAAAAGGTCTTTTCCTTCGTAAATCACCTCGCCATTCGTCACGCGATATTCCGGTCGTCCGGCGAGAACGTTCGCGAGCGTGCTTTTGCCGGAACCGTTCGGTCCCATAATGGCATGAACTTCGCCCGCATTCACTTTCAGGTCGATTCCTCGAAGAATTTCCTTTTTTTCAGCAGACGCGTAAAGATTTTTAATTTCTAACATTTAATTTCCCTAAAGTAAAAAGTTAAGATTTAAACCTGACAACCCCGGTCATCCAACACTTCCTTCAAGGCTCATCCCCAACAGCCGGGTCGCCTCGACTGCAAACTCCATTGGAAGCTGTTTGAACACCTGTTTACAATACCCGTTGACGATCATTCGAACTGCGTCTTCGGTAGATATTCCCCTTTGATTCAAATAAAAAATCTGATCCGCACCGATCTTTGATGTCGTGGCTTCGTGTTCAACCTGTGCAGTAGGGTTGTTCGTCTCAAGATATGGGAATGTGTGTGCCCCGCATTTATCGCCGATGAGAAGCGAATCGCACTGCGAATAATTTCGCGCGTTGTCCGCTTTCTTTGTAATTCTCACCTGGCCTCGGTAGCTATTATTGCTTCTCCCGGCTGAGATTCCTTTCGAGATGATTGTGCTCTTCGTGTTCTTCCCAATGTGTATCATCTTCGTGCCGGTATCGGCTTGCTGCATATTGTTCGTCATCGCAACGGAGTAAAACTCGCCGACCGAATTGTCTCCCTGCAGGATGCAACTCGGATATTTCCATGTGATTGCGGAGCCGGTCTCGACCTGTGTCCATGATATTTTGGAATTCACCCCGCGACAGGCACCTCGTTTCGTCACGAAATTATAAATTCCTCCCTTGCCGTCTTTGTCTCCGGGGTACCAGTTCTGCACCGTCGAATATTTTATCTCGGCATCGTCGAGCGCAACGAGTTCTACTACTGCCGCGTGAAGCTGGTTCGTGTCGCGAATTGGAGCCGTACATCCCTCGAGATAGCTGACATAACTTCCTTCTTCAGCGACGATAAGCGTTCTTTCGAATTGTCCGGTCTCTGAAGCGTTGATTCGGAAATATGTTGAAAGCTCCATTGGGCAGCGGACGCCCTTCGGGACAAACGCGAACGAGCCGTCGCTGAAAACTGCCGAGTTCAACGACGCGAAAAAATTGTCGGTGTATGGAACGACGGTACCTAAATATTTTTTTACGAGATCCGGATGATTTTGAAGCGCTTCCGACATTGAACAGAATATTATTCCAAGCTCGCTCAATTTCTCCTTGAAGGTCGTGGCGACTGAGACGCTGTCGAAAACAGCATCGACGGCAACTCCGGCAAGTTGCTTCTGTTCTGAAAGAGGTATTCCTAATTTTTCAAACGCCCGAAGAAGATCGGGGTCAGCTTCATTCAGACTGTTCAGTTTGGGTCTTTTCTTCGGTGCTGCGTAGTATACGATGTCTTGATAATCAATCGGGTTGTACTTGACGTTTGACCAATGTGGTTCTTTCATTGTCAGCCAATACCTGTAGGCCTTCAATCGCCACTCGAGCATCCAGTCGGGTTCGCGCTTCTTTTCCGAGATCAGACGGACGACATCTTCGCTTAATCCCTTCGGAATTTTGTCTTCTTCAACATCCGAAACGAAACCGTATTTGTATTCTGTGTTCGCTAATTTTTCGACTACTTCATTGCTCATTTTAACTCCTAAATCGATACGCCAAGGTATCATTCGATACATCGACGTATCAGTTTAGCTAATCTGGATTTAAAAGTCAAGATTGTGGTTTTGAACTAAAATTAGTGGTAATTATATGTTTTGTCCTTTTTTAACATGAAATTTTGGATGGAAGGAGTTGGAATTGCGCCTGAAAATAATTCGATTAATAACTCGATAGACTCAATAAAATTTTTTCGAGTGGAGAGAAATCCACTGTGAGAAGTTTATAGTCTATCTGGGAGATTTTTTTGCCATCTGGAGTTAAATTATAAAAATCATATTGATTATATATCTACGATCTTTCGTATAAAAATTTTGAAGGAGTATGTAATGAGAAAATTTGTTTCCTTTCTTGCATTGGCTGTCGTTCTCATTCCGTTGGTGTCTTTTGCGCAAAAACATCCAATCACGGTTGAAGACATGTGGAAGGTCGGGAGAGTTTCCGAACCGCAGGTTTCACCGGACGGGAAAACAATTGCCTATATCGTGACCAGTTACGATATGGATGCAAACAAAGGGACGAGCAAGATACTTCTTGTCTCGATTGACAGCGGTGCACCGAAGGAATTCCAGACAGGCCAAACATCGAGCAGTGAACCATCGTGGTCGCCGAATGGGAAAGAAATCGCTTTCGTCGCAGATGACACGGGCGGTACTCCTCAAATATATATTGAAAAAGCTAACGGCGGCAATCCGAAGAAGATTACGAGTATTGCACTCGGTGCAAGCGGGCTTCTCTGGTCGCCTGATGGAAAGTATATCGCATTCACCTCGGACGTTTTTCCCGACTGCAAAACCGATTCTGAAAATGCCTTACGTGAGAAAAGCCTTGAGACCGGAAAAGTCAAGGCAAAATTGTTTACGACCCTTCCATACAGAGTCTGGAACGAATGGAAAGACGGAAAAAGAAGTCATCTGTTTGTTGTAAGTACAGATAGTGGTACAGTCAGGGACTTGGCTCCCGGTGACTATGATACTCCACCGATCGATCTTGGTGGAAGGATGGATTACGCTTTCTCTCCGGACAGTAAGGAGATTTGTTACGTAAAGAACACAGCCAGGATGGTCGCGGTTAGTACGAATAACGATTTATTCACGGTAGATATAAACGGAGGTGACGCGAAACGAATCACGACCAACGAGTCGAATGATAACCAGCCGCTGTATTCTCCGGACGGACGCTACATCGCTTACCGGGCACAACTGATTCCCGGCTTCGAGTCCGACAGATCAAGGCTGATGCTTTATGACAGAAAGGAAGGGACTATAATAAACCTTACCGAGAAATTTGACCGCTCCGTCGATGAGGTTGTCTGGGCTCCGGACAGCAAGAATCTGTATCTCAATTCCGATGACGAAGGCTACCATAATATTTTTGAAGTTGACGCGACGACTGGAAAAGTTCGGAAGATTACCGAGAATTCAACCAACACCGAACTTGCAATCACCCCGGACGGGAAAAATCTTGTATTTCTTCGCCAGTCGGTAACCCACCCTAACGACATCTATAAAATGGATCTCGAGACTCGTGAAGTCACTCAACTTACAAACACAAACGAGACGCTCCTTTCACGGCTTGCGATGAATCCATGGGAGTCGTTCTGGTTTAGCGGACCCGGAGGCGCAAAGGTCGAAGGCTTTTTGATTAAGCCACCGAATTTTAGCCCGAAGAAAAAATACCCGATGGTTTATCTTGTTCACGGCGGTCCGCAGGGACAATGGCTGGATGAATTTCATTATAGATGGAATGCCGAACTCTTTGCCGCGCCGGGTTATGTCGCGGTCATGGTTAACCCGCGCGGCTCGACCGGTTATGGCCAGAAATTTACCGACGAAATCAGCGGCGACTGGGGAGGAAAAGTGTTCGATGATTTGATGGACGGCGTCGATTACGTAACGAGCCATTATTCGTTTATCGACAGAAATAAAATTGCCGCGGCAGGAGCTTCCTACGGAGGCTATATGATGAACTGGATGGAAGGGCACAATGACAGGGAAATATTTAAGTGTTTTGTGAGCCATGATGGATTGTATGATGCGGTGAGCGCATTCGGCTCAACCGAAGAATTGTGGTTTCCAATTTGGGAGTTCAAAGGCACACCGTGGTCTAACCCCGATCTTTACAAAAGATGGTCTCCGAGTTCTTATGTAAAGGAATTCAAAACTCCGATGCTCGTTATTCACAGCCAGAATGATTTTCGTCTCGATGTGAGCCAGGGATTTCAATTATTCACTGCGCTTCAAATGCAGGGCGTCCCGTCGGAAATGTTGTACTTTCCGAACGAATATCATTTTGTCATTAAGCCGCAGGACTCTCGCCTGTGGTACGATACTGTGCTCAATTGGATCGGAAGATACATAGGAGATTAATGCGGAAGGTCCGGTTTATCTTTGTTCAAAATCTTTTCTGGGGAACATGAACGGATTATATTATGATAATAAACCGGTTGTCAATAAGGATGGAATTCTAATGATGGTTCTTGCAGAACAAAGCATCGACGCATCAAAAATCATTCAGCTTATGCTTTCACCGGCGGTGATGATCAGTGCCTGCGGACTTTTGCTTCTTGGGGCAAATAATAAATATTCAAGCGTAGTAAATCGAATAAGATTGATCAACGATGAGAAACGTCGTCTCATTTTGAAGGCAGTCGATCGTAATTTCACCCCTGAAGAAAGCCTCCGCCTTGAAAGCACAGCCCGGCAATTGAATGACCTGAGTATGCGGGCAAAATTAGTTCGTAACAGTGTGTTGAGTTACACATCTGCTGCTGCTGCGTTCGTGATAAGCTCGCTGCTGATAGGGCTTGCGCTGTTTCAAGGTTTTGTTGCGATCCATTATATCTCCGCCGCCGCATTTATGATCGGAATGATAATGGTGTTTGTCGGTGTAGTATTCGGTGTTCTGGAATCGAAAAAGGGTTATGAAATCGTTCAGTTGGAAATAAATGCCGAGCAATAAATTCTCAATATAAAGATTCCGTCGAATAAGATCCCTCATATTATCAAAAGTTAGGAGGCTATAATGGCTGCAGTAGTATTTGACATCGAAACATCGGGTATTTCACCGGAAGAATTTGATGCCGCGCAGATCGACTACCTGCTGAAGGGTGCGGACAAAGAAGAAAACGAGGAGAAACGCCAGCAGATGCGGGACGAGCTGATAAAACAATTGAACCTCTGGCCGTTGACTGCCAAAGTTGTGGCTATCTCTCTCTTGAACATTGAATCCGGGAACGGGATTTCGCTTTACGTTGCCGATCAGGATTCCGAATCCGAGAAGAAAGACGGCGATAAGACCTATCTATATATCAGCGGAGAGGAAAAAAAAGTGCTTGGAAAGTTCTGGGAATACATAACGCGTTTCGACGACTTCATTACCTTCAATGGCAGAAGCTTTGACTGTCCTTTTCTGATGCTCAGGTCGGCTGTTCTCGGAATTAGACCGACTCGAGACCTGATGACGGGAACCCGTTACCAGATGCCGCACCACATCGACCTGCTGGAGGAACTGACCTATCATGGCGCGACCAGGAAATTCAATCTCGATTTTTACTGCAAGTCGTTCGGCATCGAAAGCCCAAAGTCGCACGGCCTCACCGGATATGACATCAACGACTATTTCAGAGCCAAAAGATTCGACGAAATTGCCGAATACTGCCTGGGCGATGTAAAAGCGACCGCTCAACTTTACGGAAAATGGAAGGAACTTCTCGCCGGAATAAAATGGCAGGGCTGACAGAACAACAGAAGAAAGCTCTTAATTTAGACAGCCACATTTCCGTGGCGGCAAATGCCGGCTCCGGAAAGACGCGCGTACTTACCGAGAGATACATTGAAGCCGTCAAAAGCAACGTTGACGTCGAACAAATCCTTTGTCTGACATTCACCGAGAAAGCTGCACTGGAACTCAGAGAAAAAATTGGGGAAAGGATTAACCTGGAAATTGCAACGGGAAAAAAATTAGGTGGGCACGGTACTCATCTCGACGCCCTAAGGGCCGCAAGAAATAAAATGCTGGAGGCTAACATCAGCACGATTCATTCTTTCTGTTCACAAGTGCTGAGAGAATTTCCTGTCGAAGCCGGCATCGACGCAAATTTCAAAGTATTGGAAGACTTCGATTCGGCAACCTTGAAGGAAGAAGCCTGTGATCGCGCCGTCAGGGAAGCCCTCGCCGAAGAAAGAGCAAATCACGGAGATGCGTATAGCCTTCTCGTGAGAATAGGATATAAAAAAACTCTAGCTCTTTTAATTGACTTGCTTAACAGCCGGGAGAAAATCGAGCATATAAAAGTCAGAGGTCACAAACTCCTCATGACTGAGGAAACTGTGCGTGAGCAATGGCGTAGATTGTCCGAGGAAGCAATAAAAATTGCACGGGAAAACATAAGACTGAAAAAAGGCGATCTAACTACAGAAATAAAAGAAGTAGAGCTCTCTCTCAAAGCCGACCGAGATGTTTTGGGTCCGCTCGGATTTCTCCTTCAGAAAATACTGACAAATGAAGGCAATCCTCGCAAGAGAGAAGTGGCGGTTATTGATGGGGAGACTTATCCCTTAGAGATTGCTCTTTCCATACTTCAAATTATTCATGAATCGCTCACCAACCTTTCTCCAAAACGCAAGAAAGCTGCGGATTACTTTCTGCTCCTTCAGACACTGATGAAGATGTTTGAAAAGAGTGTCGAGCATTACAACAGGAAGAAATACTCGATGAGCGCGCTTGATTTCGACGACCTGCAAATTAAAACAATGCATCTGCTGCGCGAGAACGAGACCGTCCGGGGAGCACTCACTTCGCGATTCAAGCACATCATGGTTGATGAATTCCAGGATACAAATTTCTTACAGTACGACATCTTCCTGAATCTCATCGATAGCTTTGCCGGTAATGCAAGACTCTTTGTCGTCGGCGATCCGAAGCAGTCCATTTACCGTTTTCGAAATGCTCAAGTTGAGGTTTCCGCCCAGACAGAGAAAGAAATTTCGGGTTTGAAAAACGGCACCATGGTTTCTCTTCTTGAAAGTTTTCGTATGAATGCCGATCTGGCTTCTTTTGTGAATGAGATTTTTTCGAGGGCTATGCCCGGAGACCGTTCCCTCGATATAACAGGGTTACCTTTACCTAAGCAGACGGAATACAAACCATTGATCGCTCGACGGCCTAAAGGAATGGAACCCGCGGTTGAAATTTTCCTGGCCGGCGGAAATAATAATGCTGAACCTCCTGTCGATGAATTAAGCGCTGGTTCTCCTCCTGAGTTTAGTTCTAGTGAACAGCAGGCGTTGTTCGTTGCCTCGCGGATAAGAAGGATGATTGACGGAAATGAGGCCGTGAGAGATGTCAGGCTGGGTGAGGAGACGAGAAAAATTAAATACGGGGACATTGCGATACTTTTGAGAAGCCGCTCGAGGCTCGCAGTAATCGAGGAAGCGCTTAATAGAAGACGTGTTCCATATTCCGTAACTTCCGGGATGGGATTCTACTCCGCTCAGGAAATCTTCGACCTGACCAACTATTTAAGTTTCCTGCTTGATAATAGTTCGGACGTCAGCCTGCTGACGGTGGTCCGCTCTCCGTTCTTTGGAATTTCCGAAGACGAACTATTCAAAGTTTCTCTCTGTGATGGAGACACGCTATTCAAGAAGCTTCAAGTATTTGCCGAATCAGAAAAAGCTTCCAATGAAGTTAAATATTCTGTGTCGGTGCTGGATGACGAAATCCAGCTTGCTCACAGGTTCACGATACCGGAGTTGATAAACCGGATTCTCGAGCGGACCGGGTGGCTTGGTGCTTATCGGCTGTCGGTAACGGGGAAACAGCGGATAGCAAATATGAGAAAGCTTCTAAGCACTGCACGGGAGTTTGAGGGGCGCGGCTTCAATAACCTTTATGATTTTGTCGAGCGCTTGAAATATCTCAAGGAAACTGCCCGCGAAGGTCAGGCTGCGGTAGAAGAAACTGGGGACGTTGTGAAAATAATGACCGTCCATGCCGCGAAGGGTCTCGAATTCCCGGTAGTGGTTATACCATTTTGCGATGCAATGACGGGGAAGCGGCGAAGTCTCATCGTCAACGATCAGGTCGGTGTACTCCCATTCATTTCCAATGAAGTCCCCGCTGAGTTGTCGCTTTATCAAAGGTTTGAGAAACAAAATGAACAGGCGGAGATCACGCGGCTGTTTTATGTTGCCTGCACGAGGGCAATGGACAGGCTCATCCTTACTACTGCTCCCAAGAAACCGAATACACGGGAAGCAAATTCATTTGCCGAAATCATTTCTAAATCTTTTGATATTTCTTCTTTGCCCGAATCCGGCCGCTATGATTTCGCAGATTGTAAAGTCTTTGTCAGTTCTTCACTTAAAGGGATCTATCTGGAGAGAGAGAATGGCGAAAGGGTCCTTTCAACAAGTGAAAACCACGTCACGGAGATTGCGGCCGATTCGAATCCGGTTAAAATTTTTCTCGACCCTGTCCCTGCCGATATAGATGGTGAAATTTATTCGGCAACTCTCCTGCAGACATTCAAACTCTGTCCCACAAAATATTTTCTCAGGTATCGTTTGGGAATGCCGGGACCCGAGTTGGTGAAAGATCAATTCGCCAAAAAGGCCACCGGTAACGAGTTTGCGGAGTACGACGATTCTATACTTGCCACCGTGAGAGGCGAGATGATTCACGCGACTTTGGAAAGTGTCCTGTCCGCCGGAAGAGAGGACAAAGAGTTTGTGATTGAAAGCGCGAAACGCGTTCTCGGGTCGCATTTCGACGAAAAAGTAAACGGGAAAGAAACCGCAAAACTCCTGGACCAGATCGTAGAGAATGTCACGAATGCCGTGGGGACACTCAAGGACATTACGAAACTCGAGAAGTTCTTTCCCGAGCAGACAATAACGAGAAAGTTCGGAAATGATTTCCTGACAGGTACCCTGGACCTGCTTGTGGAGGACGAGAAGGGCTTTCATGTATTCGATTACAAGACAAATAGGCTCGATAAACCGGAAACCGAAATTTATGCGGAGTATGAAATCCAGATGAAGCTTTATGCCTCACTCTGCAGCAGACTGAAGCCCGGTCAAACAGATTTCGATGTTACAATTGTCTTCACACGAGAACCGCGTAAGTATTTGAAGAAAAGCTATTCAAATAAAGACCTTGAGGATTTCGAAAGCGAACTGGCATCGATGCTTCAGGAAATCAAGGCCATTGAACCCGACAGTGGAGTCTATCCTTCGGGACTCCCTACTCTGACTCCACATTGTGTTTACTGCGAGTATTTTGTCGGCGAACAAACACGGAAGTGTATCATGAACGGGAAGAAGAAATGAGCTATTACCGAAAAGATTTCCTTCTTACCGTGGCTTACCGACCACAACAGCTCGTGCAATTGAACCTATCGCTTTTTTTATGAGACTTTAATTCATGAAGAACAAGAATACAGGATTATGATGTCACATTACATACACGGGACCGGTTCAGAGGAGCAGCAGCGCCTTACTCTGCTGAATACGGTTCTTCTCAACGAAGAATGCCTGAAACAAATGGGGCTTCTCGGCGGAGAAAGGATTCTCGATGTAGGGAGCGGGTTAGGCCAGTTCTCACGAGCGATGGCGAGAAAATCTAAGACTGTAGTCCTCGGTATAGAAAGAAGCGAAGAACAAATCGGCGAGGCGCGGCGTCAGTCAAAAACGGATCACGAGGAGGGGCTGGTAGAGTTTCGTAAAGGTGACGCAAGGGAACTTCCGCTCCGGGAAGACGAGTGGGGAACGTTCGACTTAGCGTGGACGCGGTTTGTTCTTGAACACGTTCCCGATCCATTGAACGTGGTGAAGCAAATGGTCCGCGCAGTCAGGAAGGGAGCCCGGGTTGTGCTCGCGGATGACGACCACGACATCCTACGTCTGTACCCTGAGATCCCGGAGTTTGTTAAATTGTGGAACGCATATATGCAAACGTACACCGCGCTCGGCAACGATCCAATCGTCGGCAGGAAGCTCGTTTCGTTTCTGCACGAAGCAGGCGCAGCTCCGGTCCGCAACACCTGGATATTTTTTGGAAGCTGTTCGGGGGATAGACGTTTCGACATTTACGTCGATAATCTTATCGGAGTAATTGCGGGAGCAAAAGAGGAAATAGTGAAGCAGGGACTATTTGAGGAGAAGAGATTTGATCGGGTAATTTCTTCCTTTGGGAGTTGGAGCAAACAACCCGAAGCAGCATTGTGGTACGGTGTCGCGTGGGCAGAAGGGATGAAAAGGTAAGCTGGAATTTTCTACTTTTGTCATCCCTTTAACGCAAAACTTGACTAATGTTTCCCTGCTTGCCGATTTAGAACCTATAATCTATACCGGAGGCCAAATCGTAAAACCCGTAGCTCACCCTGAACTGTATTCCCCAATTCTCAGCGAAGAAATATCTAAAACCTAATATTGGACAAAGAACAAACCCGCTTGCCTGCGTGTCGGAGCTCCATTCAGACAAATGCCATTTTGACGCATGTTCGTAGCCGAAAATCACTCCCAGAAACGGATCCCATTGCTTCGTCGCGAGCACAAAGTGGTACATTCCCGAAACGCCAAAATTCACATATGTTCTTTTCCCCTCACCGTAATCAGGAGAATTGCCAGAATAGTAATCAAAAAGGGCTCCGACTCCGATAATTCCTGGGCCAGCCTCGCCGGCGCGGGTTATTCCGCGCTCATAATTAATCCCAAGTGTAAGCGGTGGCGGATCACCATGACTGCCCAGCCCAAGATGTACGCCGCAGTAATTCTTTTGATTATCAAATTGCGCATCCGCTTTTGGGACAATTCCGTAGTCTATGCCAAGAGCAAGGAGATAAAATCGAAATCCGCCTCCAAGCCTTGCTTCTGCAGCCCAATTGTCGTTGAAGAAATATCTGAAACCTCCAATAAGACCCAGAGTGGGAGAACTGTTACTCAGGTTACCGAAGTTGCCATGATAATCTGCAGCTTTGTAACCGAGGAAAAAGCCCAAGAACGGATCCGATTGCTCATCATCCGATTCAAAATGGTACAGAACCGGAAGTAAGAAATCCACATATCTCATATCAGTGTATCCAAAGTAATCATCGTATCCATGGTATGAGTAGTAATCAACAATCCCGCCAATCCCTATGATGCCACAACCGACTTTGCCTAGTCCGATCTCGCCGTCAAATCCTAACGGAATTGCGCTTCCTAATCCGATCAGACCCGTATGTGCACCCAAGTAGATGCTTCCTGATTGAAACTGTCCGTTCGCTTTCGAAACAAAGAGGACAGCCATCATAGCAGCAACGAGTGTTTTGTAAGATCCACGCAACGTCGAATTCCTCCTAAAATAATTTAAGTCTCTGCGTTAGATAAGAAAACACCATGTCTTAGAATCCAATCATTTTGACCTCCATGGTAACTAAGGGATTGATATTTAGCATCAAAAGATATGTTCCCGGGAAATGGTGGGCCAATTAAAAACAATCTACAAGAGTTTTTTGAGCCTCCCACAGTGAAAGTGTCCTTCTTCTTTCAATTTCGGAATCGTCAAAGAGTATCTACTTGCGTTTCCAGCATACGAAACCCGTTGGGTCTCGTGCTACCCGTTATTCGCAGCAGCTCTTCTTCGTTCTCTTTTTCACCGACCTCCAGATAATTGTTCCTGCGAGAACCGCCAGGATTGCCATGAACACAATCTCGCCTGTCATATTAAGCTGCCGACATTATATACGACAAATGCGACGATCCATGCTATCGCAAAACTGTAGCCGAGAAAAAGGAAACCGAACATTTTGCCGCCTTCTCTTGCCATCACGGCAACCGTGGCGAGACATGACGTATACAGTAGAAGGAAAATCATAAACGAAAGTGCGGATGCGGGCGTGAAACTCGATCTTATCATGGCACGCAGGTTTTCATTGGCATCATCAGCTTGAAGCGTTTGGATCGTCGGGGTGAGAAGTGAAGAGAAGCTTTCCTTCAGTGCGGAGCCAAAAGACTTTGCTTGCCCGCCAAGGGCGGAATAGAAATGAAACTTTGCAGTGTCAGCAGGTACGCTCTCGGAATAAATCGTGCCCATTGAACTCAGAACTATTTCTCTGGCTAGAAAGGCGGGAATAAGCGATGTGGAAATTCTCCAATCGTTTATGCCAAGTGGTTTGAACACCGGCGTGATTGCTTTGCCGATGTAGGCTGCAGCACTGTCCGACTGGCTTGTGATGTTCGGCGGAGTGTTTAACAACACCCACACTCCTACCGATGCCGCGAAGATTAAAGTGCCGGCTCTGTATAGAAAACTTTTTACCTGGACCCACGTGATTCGAAGAACGGTCCGTATCCTCGGTAATCTGTACGGCGGCAGTTCCATCACGAAATGCGAGAGAACTCCTTTATAAGCGGTTTTTCTCAGGAAGAATGCCGTCAGAAGACCGATAAGGATTCCGCCGAGATATAGAGAGAATATCACGATTGCCGGGTGATTGAAAAATAGAATTGCGAAGAAGGAAAATATGACCAGCCTTGCCGGGCAGCTCATGAACGGGATCATCGCCATCACCAGCAATTTATCGCGCTTGTTCTCTAAAGTCCTTGTCGCGATGATCGCCGGTACGTTGCAGCCGAAACCCAGGAGGAGTGGAATCATTCCTCTGCCGTGAAGCCCGAGCCGGTGCATGAACCTGTCCATGAGGAATGCTATTCTCGGCATGTAGCCGGACATCTCGAGGAGTGCCAGGAGAAAATAGATTGCGCCGATCAGCGGGACAAATGTTATGACGAAACCTACCCCGCCGACAATCGCCTCTGAAAAGAACTTCATAACCCATTTACTCGCGCCGATACTTGTTAGTAGAGAGGATATCAACGGTGAGGCGAAATTATTTATCAATCCGGTTGTCCAGTTCATAAGAGGATTGGAAAAGTCGAACGAAACTTTGAATAGAAGGAACATCACAAGAAGGAACACCGCAAATCCCCAATAAGGATGAAGGATAACCTTGTCAATCTGGTCGGTTATATCTCTTGCGGTTGATTTTTTCTTTTTGAAAACTTCGTTGTAGAACCCGTTGGCGAATGCGTACCGCTCTTCTTTGACGATGCTGAGGATATTCTTCTTGTAAAACTTTTCCAGCTTTGTTTTCTCTAAATTTTCGCCGTTTCCCTGCGATAGCAATTTTATGAGCGTATGCTTGTCGATCTTGCCGTCATGTCTTTCCAGCTCTATTCGGGTGAGAGCTTCTTCAACTCTGTCGTTATATTTCACCGGCTTTGGAATCGCGTTCCCATCGGCCGAGTCGATGATCGCGTCTAACAGCTCCGTAATCCCTTGACCCGTCCTCCCGTTTGTCTTAATGACAGGAACGTTAAGAAGTTCCCGGCTATGGTTGCTGTCTATTTCTATCCCGTGCCTGGTAGCCTCGTCAACCATGTTCAATGCAACGACCATAGGCCTGCCGAATTCAAGGAGCTCTGTCGTCAGAAGCAAATCCCGCTCGGCGTTCGTGGTCTCGATGACATTAACTACCACATCGGGATTTTCTTTCACCAAGAAATCATAAGCCACCCATTCATCTTCAGAGAGAGGCTCCAGTGTGTAAATCCCGGGAAGATCGACGAAGTGGATGTCATATCCCTTATAATTCATGAAGCCTTCGCGCTTCTCAACGGTAACTCCCGACCAGTTGCCCACTTTAAGGTCTGTTTTTGCCGCGTAATTAAGAAGGGATGTCTTTCCGACGTTTGGATTTCCAGCGAACGCGACTTTGATGCTCTTGCTCATTTTACCTCGATGTTTTTCGCGACGTCGGAGGTTATGACAATCCTTGTGTTGCTGGTCTTTACCAGTATACCTCTGCCGAGCTTTCTCAGCACAGTGATCTGTTTTCCTTTTCGCAGTCCCATTGCTTCTATTCTTTTCACGGTATCGTCGTGTTTTATGAAGCCGAGAATTTGTGAAGCTTCGCCGACTTCAAGTTCCTTCAAGTTCCTGTGGGACGAAGACGCTTCAAGGATTCTTGATGCACCTGGAATTTTATTTATTGTTCCGCCGGATTTACTTTTCATTCTAAGGTCGATGCTTTCTGACAAGGATTCTATTCGTTCTTCTTACAGCCGGGGCACAATCCGAAAATCTGGTGCGAATGACTGATCAGTTTGAATTTGAATTTCTTCGCAACCGCTTCCTGGCTGCGCTCGATATTATCGTCCGTGAACTCTACGATTTTTCCGCACTGCACGCACACGAGATGATCGTGGTGGGCTCTTCCGAATGCCTTTTCGTAACGCGAGCCGTGATCCTTCAGGCGTGTTTTGAATACGAGCGCGCAGGTTTCAAGAATGTCAAGCGTGTTATAAACCGTTGCTCTCGAAACTTTGCTCCCGGTTTTCTTTAGGTTCAGGAATAATTCGTCCGCGTCAAAATGACCCGATGCCGACATCACGGCATCGAGAACCTCAAATCGCTCAGGCGTTATCCTGTGACCTTCCTGTCGCAAGTAATCTTCAAGCTTCTGTTTTGCAGTTTCCATCTCGTTTGTGTAGTTTAAATTAAGTCTAAATAAGTTATCTGTCGAGGTATTCTCTTTCAAGCCGTATGCCCTTTACTAATGAGATGAAATCTGGCGATTTCGATGTGTTTGAGATTTTTTTGCAAAGCTGAAGATACATAGTTTGAGACTTTTTGCAACGATGGGAGTTTCATAAATGAAAAAAAACCGGTTTTGAATTTTTCATTGTCAAAGCGCCTCGGATAATCCGGCGTAAACCATTCTTCCTACCGACGGAATGATTCCTGGACCGGGATATTCGTCAGTCCGCATTGTAAAATAATTTGCATTGGCCACGTTGTTGATCCCTAATCTGAACTCATATTTCAAGATCTTATAGGAAGCGGAGAGGTCGATAACGCCGTATGATGGTATAAGTCCCACAAGACCGTCGGGAGAAAACTTTGTGTCGCCGGGATCGGTGTAACACGAGGAGGTGTAAGAATATTGGGCATTCATCGAGAAACGGTCGAAGGTGCAGTCAATCCCTATCCGGTCTGTGTACTTCGAGGCGTAGGGAACATAATTGCCATCATATTCTCCTGAGACATAGCGTGCATCAAGATATGCAAAAGAATTATATACGCCGACCCTGCCGAACTCTTCATCGGGAATAATGCCGCCTAAAATATTCAACTCAATGTAAGCTTCTATTCCATTGTGATCGTCGGCTCCTGTATTGGTTTCGAATTGATAAGTTGAGGTATCCTCTCTCTGTTCGACGATTCCAATATCGTTTTTGACACGCATGTGGAAAAGACTCAGGTCGAAATTTAGGAAGTTTCCGACTAAGCCTCTAAATCCAAGATCAATATCATTTGCCGAAGCATCTTTCAGGTTTTGATCAATCCTCGCGATTGTTCCGAATGGCGTCAGATCGTCATACGTGACAGGGCGATATGACTGGCTGAAATTGGCGTAAATGTTGGTTACATCAGATGTTTTAAACTCGGCGCTGACCGCTCCTAACAAAAATGTCCGCGTGTGCTCTTCATTGTTTACATATACGTATGGCTGGCTTGTGTCATCCACCTCGTTCTCAGCGTAGCCGTTCGCAGTCGTGCTCAAATATTCAAGGCGCAAGCCGGGCGTTATGCTCAGTGCGTTATTGATTCGGAAGATGTTTTGTAAATATGGCGCGGCATTGGCGGTGTAAAAATTCATGTCCTGTCCCCATGGAGAAAGCGTGGTCAGATCAAAGTCACCACCTGTCGTCCCTTCGGCGCCGTCCTTTCTCACAAGATGTGAATAAGCATATCGCAAACCGAACGTGAATGTTTGGTTCTGACCGAACAAGATGTAGTTAGACAGGAACCGGAATTCATTTGTGAACGTATTGAAAAATTCTTCCTCTACTTCGCGCGGGGTGAAAGACAGGTCTGGTGTAATGGTGTCCGGCACGTAAGGTGGTACATCTTCGTTCCTCCAGACCAAATTGCGTTGACTGAGGAGATAAGATGACACGAGATTCAGGGAAGAGTTGTCGCTTATTTTGTAATCGATATTTGCGGCTCCGATGTTCCACGGGCTGTCGAGCCAATTCCGGCTCCGAAGCGACCCTTGAGGATTGGCGTAGAACATCGAATCGTTCTCTCCGCCCGGCATTTGGATTAAATTGCGCAGACCCGTGTATTCTATTTCGACATTCAGGTTTTCCGACGGATTGTATTTCACGCTTGCAAATCCCGACCACTGGGTTTGTTGTGAATTCTGGCGCCAGCCTGTGAGACCCCTGTACTGTAAAAAGCCATAGTACCTGAAATCTCCGTCGGTCCCGCCGACAGAATTGAAGCTATTAAAAAGTCCATAGCTCCCAGCAGTCTGGGACGAGTTAATATCGAGAGATTTCGGTCCGCCGTCTTTCAGCTCATAGTTTACAACGCCGCCCAATTGTGGACCGAAGGCCAACGCGGAACCGTCACGAAGAATGGTTATTTCTTTCACTGCCTCCATAGGGGGCAGGTAATAAGCTTCGTTGTATCCGTATAAGTCAGCCGAAATGTTGTAGCCGTTTTGTCTACTGTTCGTCTCGATGCTTTGATAAGGATTGAATCCGCGAAAGCCTATTCCGTTGGAGGTGAATCCTCCCATTTCATTCTCAGTGATGTCTGCCCCGGAATCCGCCCGATTATCTGCCTGGTGTTGTTGATAGCTTTATTGGCATCGAGGCTGTCTATGTCGAGCACCTCGTTTTTCATCCCGGCGTAAATCACTCCGTCATGATAGTCAGCCATCTGTCCGATTCCATCCATAATCCTTTTGCTTTCGACCGTAACTTCCTTCATGGTGAATGTCGAATCGGGTGTTTGCGCTAGGGCGGGCAAAGCAAGTGAAATTAAGAACGTTATTAAGAGTTTGGCGGCTTTATTGGAACGGTAAACTTTTGCTCTGAAATTTACAAATAGGGGTGATGTATCTTTTGGAAAAGCATTTATAGGCATTACTTCTTCCTTTTATCTGTTCCGCGACGCGGTTCTTGTTGTCGTTACTTAGACTTAATCCAAGTATAATATAATGGAATCCACAATTCGTTGTCAAGTGAAAAAGATTGGTTTTGATTCTTGTAGAAACATTTTCCGGAGAAAAGAAATGCTTCTGCAAAAAGGGAAATGAACTCGGAAAAGTTATGACAGTCTCTTGTGGTGACCCGCTATGTCGGCCATTGATTGCCTCGGGAGTGGAAATGGTCTGCTGTTTCAGTAAATTTATTTACAAATGAGCGAGAATGCACTCAAGATATTAACGCCTAAATTTATCTCTCAATTATCAGGGATGGAATTGAGAGCAAGGCTGATAGTTGAGGGGTTTCTGGTCGGGATGCATAGGAGCCCGTACCACGGTTTCAGCGTCGAGTTTGCGGAGCATAGACAGTATTTTCCGGGTGACGATATAAGCAACATCGACTGGAAAGTCTTCGGAAGAAGCGATCGACTCTATATAAAACAGTACGAGGAGGAGACCAATCTAAAGGCTTATATCCTTATAGATGCAAGCGGCTCGATGGGATTCAAACGCAGCGGGGAGATAACCAAACTGGAGTATGCCTCTTATCTTGCCGCCGGCCTGGTTTATTTAATGATGAAGCAACAGGATGCGACCGGACTTGCAATTTATGACGAGACGGTCAGGCGTTTCTTTGAGCCGCATCTCACTTATTCGTATATGAAATTACTCTTGAGCGAGTTGTCCGACTTGCAGGCGAATTCCGGAACTTCGACGGCAACGGCACTCTCTTCCCTTGCTGAAAGAATAAAACGCCGCGGCTTAATCATTGTCATAAGCGATTTTCTGGATGAAACAAAAAGCGTCATTACTGCGCTGAAACATTTTCGTCACAGGAAAAACGAAGTTATAGCTTTTCACATCCTTGACGATGCGGAAATAAATCTCGATTTTCCGGGAGACACTTTGTTTACCGATCTCGAAACTGGAGAACGAATTTCCACACAGGTTTCCGCGTTGAAGACGGCTTATAAAAAAAGTATGAATAACTTTGTCCATGATTTGAAAAGCAAGTGCTTCGAGAACGATATAGACTATGCCCTTATCAGTACTTCGACGCCTTTCGATAAAGCGTTGACCGCATATCTTACAAGAAGAAAGAAGATGTTTTAAATATTTTGATTTAAGATTGTTGAATTAAGATCTTAAATCTTCAAGGTTACTCAGGAGAATGCGTGGAGACAATAATCCTTTCAGTTATCGCAATAATGCTTGTGGTAGTTGTATTTATTTTTTTGCAATACAAGAACCAATCTACAAAGCAGCAGTCTTCATCGGAACAGGTAATGCAAATGTTTACCATGTTCAAATCGGACGTCGAATCCGCGATTAAATCGGTTTCCGAAACCACTCGTTCCAGTAATGAAGCGATGGCAAGCACGCTCCAGCTCGTCACCAATACGCTTTCCAAAGGGATGGAGGAAAACCGTTCAGGGACAAATGCCCAGGTCGATCAGCTCGCGAACCAGGTTTCTCAGCTGACGAGCATTGTCGGTAAACAGGTCGAGAACCTGCGCGGGTCGGTTGAAGAACGCCTTACAAATATCGGTTCTCAACTTGGCGGACAGCTTTCCGAAGCCAATAATTTGTTTTCATCTCTTAAGCAGGATTTCGGCCAGTTGAAAGAGTCCAGCAACAATATGGTTGAGATCGGAAAACAGATAAACCAGCTGCAGAATATTTTGAGCTCGCCGAAGCTCCGCGGTAACCTAGGCGAGACGCTCCTTGAAGATTTGATCAAGCAGGTCATTCCGCAAGGCTTCTACGAGTTTCAATACGCTTTCCGCGACGGGGCAAAAGTAGATGCGATTATAAAAACATCCGAGAGACTCATCCCGATCGATTCGAAATTTCCGAAAGATGAGTTTGAGCGTTATGTCAACGCTGAAACCGATTCTGAAAAAAATAACGCGCTGACAAAGTTTTCAAAAGCTTTGAAAGATCAAATCGACGACATCGCCGGGAAATATATCAAGCCGACGGAAAACACCTTTGACTTTGCGATAATGTTCATACCATCGGAGAGTATGTATTACGAGCTCCTCATGCAGGAAGGTAATGAGAATGGCGCATATAGCTACGCGATGAAGAAGCATGTCATTCCCGCGTCGCCGAATAGTTTTTATGCCTACATCCAGGCGATCGCCATCGGACTCAAAGGGATGCAAATTGAAAAGAATGCCCAGTTGGTCCGCGACCAGCTTGCCCAGCTTGAAAACTCTCTTTCGAAATTCGACGATCACTTCGAGACGCTCGGCACACACCTGAAGAATGCCGCTAACAAATATGGCGATTCCCATGAAGCTCTGGGAAGATTCAGGGAAAGACTTGGGGGAATTGCGAAATTTGATGATGAAACGAAAAAAATAGAATAATGCCGATTATTCTTACAAGAAATTTTGAGGGTGAGGTGGCAGATGATTTTGCCGCTGCAGTGAGGCAGCGCTCAGCAATCTGCCGCAAGGACGGATCTTTCGATTTTTTTTATGTTGTTCCAACCCGCCGGCGTGTACGTGAATTACAACGCCAGCTTGTCGGTGAAATCATTTTTGGAAAGCTCCCTATTTATACACTTGAATTGTTTGCCCGTGAAGTGTACACAAAATTAAAAACGGGGAAGAGAATAATATCCCCATCAATGCAGGGGGCAATGGTCGGCGAAATATTGTCCGGGGATGATTTAAAATTTTTCAGATATTTGTCATTTCGCCCTGGCGGTAGAAGAGGGATTGCCCCGGCCGGCACGATCAAGAGAATTGTTGACCAGATTGATTATCTGAGAGAGAATGGAGTTTCTTCCGAAGATTATCGAAAAATGCTCGTTGCTGTCGAATATTCGGAGCGGCCAAAACTGGAAGAATTCCTGCGAATTTATAAGGAATATGAAAGGGACCTCGGGGACAAACTAATCGATAGCGCGGGGTTGCTCTCTCTTGTGAATCATGAAGTATCCCGGATGCAGGAATTCATCGACAAAAATTTACCCGGCAACCTGACCTTTTTTGTTGAAGGCTTCTACAACTTTAAGAAACCGGAGCTCGAGTTTTTGAAAATCCTTTCGACTCGCAAAAATTTTTCGTTCCTTATCAAACTCGATTGTGTTGACGCCAACGAGAATCTTTTTAAAACAATGATCCAAACGGCATCGGACCTGATGGCAAGAGGATTCAAGAAGATAGGAGCGGAAAGAGAAAAGGCAGAAGAAAAGCAGAGTCTTCGAGAATATTTCTCTTCAAATTTATTCGTTGAAGACCTCCCGGCTGTAAAACTCGATCTCACCGGCAAAATTTTTGTGACGAGTGTGCGCGATAAACTTCGTGAAGCGGAATTTGTCGCGGAAAAAATCAAAGAGATAATTAAGGATAACCCCGGTCAGGAATTGGACAACATTTGCGTCGCAGCTTATCTTCCGCAGAATTATTCTCAGATCATCAGGGAAGTTTTTGCTAAATACCGGATTCCCGCAAACGTAACAGACCGGCTTACACTTGAAAGCAACAGTATCGTAAACGCGATCTTGTCGTTCATCGACATAAGGTCGGCAGATTATGAACGCGGTGCGTTGCTCCGTTCAATCACAAACCGGTTTATTGTTATCAATGAATACTTGACCCCAAGCGCAGCAGGCAGCATCATGTATAATGCAGCTGCTATATGCAAGTTTGAAAGAGGGTTGAAGAGTTTCAAAGAGGCGATCGCATACCGGCTTGAACTCCTCAGCAAATTTGGCCCGGAGGACCTTGATGAAGATGAGATTCAAATCCGCCGGAATAAGGAGACTCTCAAACAGGCCCGGGCTATCTTGGATTCTGTCGAAACAAAACTGGAGCCTTTCAGTAAGGAAATGTTGCCGTCTGAGTTTCGCGATGCCGTGAAATCTTTATTGAACAGCCTGAAAGTTTATGAGAGTATCGTCAGGATAGATATTAAGAACCTTCCCGCTGAGACTGTGGAGCGCGAGGCAAGGGCCGTTGCTGCCTTCCTCGAAGTCATCGATGAGATAGTTGATGTCGAAGCGGGGGAGGCAAATAGAAGGGTTGAGCTGGATGTCTGGATGGAAAAACTTCGCTCAGCCCTTTCGTTGACACGGTATAACGTCCGTCAAAAATACGGCTATGGGGTGTACGTGACCTCGCTGGAGGAAATCCGCGGACTTGAATTTGATTACATGTTTATCGTCGGACTTAATGAAGGCGAGCTTCCGACAAAATATAGTCCTGAGATTTTTCTCCCGCTCGTTTTGCAAAGAGAAAACCGGGAGATGCAGCCATACCTTCAGAGGCATCTTTTCTATCAAGCGGTGAGCTCATTCAAAAAAGAGTTATACCTGGTTCATTCCTTGAGGACGGACGACGTACGCCTCATCAAATCATCGTTTATCGATGCGGTAAATGACGTAGCACATTGTACGAACGTCGATGATTCGAAGGACGAAGAGCGGACTGGAGCCATTTACAATATTCAGCAAGCGATAGAAGCCTCTCCCGAAGTTTTGGAACTCGTCGCGTTAGGAAATGCGGATATCATACCGGTGAATCTGGATCGGTGCAAGAAAGCGGAGCGTTCGAGGTATAAAGATGACAGGATGAGTGAATTCCACGGGAAAATTGTGGAAGGTGATTCGATTGAACTTCTTTCTCGCATTTTCGACGAAAGAATTTTCTCTTCGGCGCAGTTAGAATCATTAGCCAGATGTGGCTTCCAATATTTCGCGCGCCGGGTGTTGCAAATCGCGGAAGTACCGGACATCGAGACATCTCTCACCGCGGTTGAAAGGGGAGCGGTACTTCATAGAATATTATTCCTATTCTATAATGAGCTGTCGAAAGCAAACAGACTTGGAAATGCGAAAGATGAGTTGGGACTTCTTCTTGAAACCGGCAGACGGGTTCTTGACTCGCTTGACATCAAACATGATTTATTCGAAGTTGAGCGGGAGACGATTCTCGGCGCCGTCGGGATCCAGGGAACGCTGGAACTTTTTCTGGAGAAAGTCCAGTCGAAACTATCGGAATACGGTTTCGAGCCGAAGATTTTTGAATTAGGATTCGGGATGAAGCGGGACAAAGACGAAATTCCCCCCCTGAAGATCGGCGATATACTAATGCGCGGAAAAATCGACAGAATTGACGCTGATTCGAATGGGTTTACTATTTTTGATTATAAAACCTCTTCAGCAATCCCCGGTCATAAAGATGTCATTGGCGACAAGATCTCGCCTCAGTTAGTTTTATATCTTAATGCTTTGAAACAAATAGAGAAGGAAAACAAGCTCGAGGGTAAAGCCGCTGGTTTCATTTCGATAAGTCGGGACGAACTAATGAGTGCTGATGACGGAAAAGATTTAATTAAATTTATTGTGCAAACGGATGGCACCACATTGCGATATAATCCGACCTTTGGGAGCGGGAGAAAGTTGGGCGCGGCGGAGGGATATCCGAAATCGATGGACGATTTATTGACTGAAACCGAATCGTTTTTCAACGAGAGAGTTGCCGAAGCCAAGACTGGCCGGTTTAATTTGACCGAGTTTTCCTACGAACGAGTTTGCACTTTTTGTCCATACTCCGAAGCTTGCAGGATATCATTAAGCAGCGAGAGGTTTCCAACCGAAGAATCAGTCTAATTTTAAAGCAACTATTTCGTCGGAGTTCTTTATGTATATCAATTGTCCGCCGACGCCAAAGTAAAAATCTGCCAGCGTCGCATGAACTTTTTTGTCGGCAATATCTCTGAAAACAATTTTCCCTGCCGAATCGGTAACGATCAAGTGCGTATCATAAAGAACGCCCCCCTTTTCGTTGTTTTCTGCCGGCGCATAAAAACTGATTACATTTTTTTGCCCGAGTTTGAGAAGTGTCGGGTCTTTTGAATCAGGCGGGATAATTGCACGAGCGATTCGTCTCACCACTTGAGCAGGATCACCTTCATCGATTTGTTCACTGAGATTTTCCGCTGATTCATCGATAGGCTCTGGAAGTACCACTTCCGATTCGAGAAAAGATGTCACATGAGATAAATCTGCAGGAGAAATCCCCAGTTCGATACCGGTTCTAAAATTCAGCCCGATTATTGTTTCTGACGAAAATGATTTCTTCAGACAATAGATAGTGTCGTCGGAGACATTCATGAATGAGACTTCTTGATTTTGCCACAACAATATTCCGGTATGTAGATCGAGCGCGAAAATCCTCTCAGAAGTCGGCATATCGGGCCTGGAAAATTGTTGCAGGAGAATGGTGTCTCTGTAAATTATGTTCAAAGTGGTCCACCATTTTTCTTCAAGCTGATTGTTATTCCAAAGAACCGAACCTGAAGATAGATCTATCCCGATAAATTCCGTTGTTTTCTGATCGGTGTCACGGAGTTCTGCCACAAGAACTCCGTCACCGGTAAGCAGCCGCCAAACTTTTTTTCCGCTCTTAAACGTCCAACTTGGCTTTAGTTTTTTCTTAAACAGTATCATGGGAAAAGATAATAAGCCCCGAGGGAATTAACACAAATATTAGGATGAAAATATGGGGGTTTGATTAATCAAACCCCCGGTAGACTCTTATTACTTCAAGAGCACCATCTTCTTTGTTGCGGTCATGTTTCCGGCAACAAGCCGGTAGAAATAAACGCCGCTCGGCAGATTACTCGCGTTGAAATTTACAGAGTGACTACCAGCCGTTTGACGCTCATTTACTAACGCCGAGACTTCTCTTCCCAGTACATCATAAATCTTGATTGTTACAAAACTGTTGGCCGGTAGATCGTAGCTGATGGATGTTGAAGGATTAAATGGGTTCGGATAGTTCTGGTTTACTGCAAAAGTGAGTGGCGTCCCTGATGGAGATGCGATCCCGGTAATCAAATCAATTTGCCACGCGCCTCTCCCGTGTGTCCCGACCCTCAAGGCGTCCGTCGAATATTGGATCGCAATGTCGTCGACAACAGCATCCGGCAAACCGCTCCCGAACCTTGCCCACGTCGCACCGTTGTCGGTCGACCTGTATATCCCCCAGTAAGTGCCTGCGTAAATATATCCACTTGTAGAATCGACGCTAATTACTTTTGTGGGAACGTTATCGAACCCGTTGCTTGGTGAGTCCAATCCGGTCCACGTGTTTCCGTAATCGGTTGTTCTCAACACGTGATTGGCGATGCCGCTTAAGACCGCGACATATGCAACGCCTTTATGCGTCGGGTCCGCCGTGACGCGGGCGAAGTCTGCGTTCTTAGGAAGGTTACTGCTGATGTTATTCCATGAACTTCCCCCATTTGTTGTAATAAAGAGAAAAGCTGTATCCGCAGCTCCTCGGTAGCCGCTGATTCCGGCATAGATTACGTTTCCTTCTACCGATGAAATTGACATTGTTGTGACAAGGTCGTCTGAAGATTTGAGGATGGGGCTAGTCGAAATCCAATTGGTTCCCCCGTTCGTCGATTTGTAAATCTGGTCGGTCCCGCAATATAGAAGGTTTTCGTTTGCGGGATCCATAACGTACGGGGTCAGCCAGTAACCTGCTTCACCGATACCGGTGGTAATCTGATGAAAACTGCTTCCGCCGTCTGTCGATTTGAAAATCTCTCCGTTGACATATTCTGTGTAAACGTTGTTTGAGTTTTTCGGGTCGATCAGGACATAGCCTCCGTCGCCGCCGTATACTTCACTCCACGCTGCGGACGGTTGATTGTCCGACTCGGTGCCGTTGTCCTGCGTCCCGCCAATGGTTTTCCCGGAGCTATTCTGGTCGGCGTCGATATCGTAGAATTGTATCGTTTGTAAATTTGTATTGCAGTTCGTGAACGACGATGCGCCGTTAGTTGTCTTCCAAACTCCGCCGTCATTACCCATGTAAAATATCGAGCCGTTTCCATTTGCGAAAGCAATTGCATGCTGGTCAACATGGATGTTTTGGCCGTTGTATGTCCCGTAGCCGTTTGTAAGATTTGTCCACGTTTGTCCTCCGTTCGTCGATTTCCAGAAATCGATTCCGCCGACATAAACCGTATCGGGATGAGTCGGGTCAACGGCAATTATATTGTTGTACCATCCCTGGCTGCCACCAAAATCGGTCGTCGAAGACACCGAGTGAAGAAGTGCCCATGATGCACCGCCGTTAGTAGACGTATAAACGCGATTTGTATCGACCGTTGTGCTGCTCGGTTTGTTTCCATTTATGGCGGCGTAGAGGATTTGATCGTTGCTCGGAGCTATCGCGAGAGAAATACGGGACATCTGGCTTGCCGGGGGAAGTCCGGTTGCGAGCGTTGTCCATGAAGTGCCGCCATCCGTGGACTTGTGTATTCCGTAATTCGTACTGTCTCCCGTCCACGAAGAGCCATAGGAGGCATAAATTACATTTGAGTTTGCCGGATCAACAACTATATCGTCAACAGCGCCGTCTGTTAAATTCAACTCTGTCCAGTTCTGTCCTCCATCGGTTGAGCGGTACGCATCAAAATATCCTCCGGCATAGACCGTGCTGTTGGGTGCGACAACAATTTTGCCGGTATAATAAATCCCGCCTGATGGAGGCAATGTCAATTGCGCCCATGTCGAGCCGCCGTCCGTTGATTTGAAAATCCCGGCCCCGGGATAGCCGTCAATATTAAAATTCAGCTCTCCGGTTCCGTAATAAATTGTTGCCGGGTTGTTCGGATCTATCGCAACTGACCCTGATGATAATCTCGGAAGATCGTCGGTTAGAGAAGTCCATGATGCACCGCCATCCGTGGATTTCCACAGTCCGCCTCCCGCTGCCGCAGCGTAGACCGTGTTCGAATTTGTAGGGTCTACTGCGAGCGACGTGATTCTTCCGGAGACATTTGCATAGAAGCTACTGCTCATCGGATCCGGTCCGATTGGCGCCCATGTTTGTGATTGTGTCCTGAAAAGCCTCCCCGCCGGAATCATCGGAGTGTTTTGAAGCTCCCAATGATATGGCCTCTTTAATTTGACTGCGTCTCCTTCTTCGCGTGATCCATCCGATTGTGCTCTCGCAATTCCCGCAATGGTGATTCCCACCATGATGGCAAGGATAATTAGAGTTCTTCTCATCTGTCCTCTCCCGATGGTTTTCCGATTTTTTTTGATCCTTCGACGTTTATTATGAAGCTTCTTTTGAAAATAGCCCCCGAACGCGTGTTAAGAAAAAGTGTATGTTTCATGGAACCGGTTTTTAAATCTGTTTCCCAATCGATCTTGTACCATCTTCCTTTTAGTTGCATTTCTTTCATTGTTGTTTGATCAGCCAGGCACATGCCAATTTCTGTTGAATCCACTGAAGCATATCTAAGCTCGTACGGCGACTCAACAAAAAACTTAAAACTTTCGTGGCGGATACTTGGGATAAATATTGTCTTGAGCGTTGTCAGAGTTTTTCCATCCTTATAGAAAATCTGCGGTTCCTTTGATGCTCCGAATAGAACAAGTAAAGCGATAATAAAATTCATCTTATCCTTTTCACTAACGAACGACTTAAATTCGTGGGATATAGAATTAACCGTAATGTATCACTCTTGAGTTCCAGCATTTGAGATTACCAAATTAGAGACAAAATGTGGTGCGAAAAATGACTTGTATTTTCAAATGAGTTGGTGTTATTTAAACCGCAAAAAAATGAAAACCACAGTAAAATTGAGCAATTGAAAGGTTTTGATGACCAGGGTTGAACTCCAAGAAGAATTGGAAAAATTGAAGTATTTGGATATTCCAATCTGCGAATTATCCACAAAAATCAGCGGAAATTTTCTAAAACTCATAAAACAAGTCGAATCGGAGGCTTCGAGGAAAAATGTAAAATTCAGGCCGGAGTATTATTTAGGTATCGGTTGGGGTTGCGTCAACAAGAGCGTATCAATCGAGATTCCCTTTTGGTTTCAGAACGAAACTTTAACCGCAATCGAAGACGAGATGGCCTATGATGGAGTTGAGAACGAAAGTGAAATCAAAATGGGTCTGCGTCATGAATTCGGTCACGCTCTGAATTACGCATACAAATTTTATCTCGATTCCGAGTGGAGAAAGTTGTTTGGAAATTTTAATAAGAAGTATTCGGATTACTACCGCTTCAATCCATGGAGCAAGCGCCACGTAAAACATCTTCCGGACTACTATGCCCAGAAACATCCTGATGAAGATTGGGCTGAAACCTTTGCCGTATGGCTGACTCCCGGAAGTAATTGGCGGCGAGTTTATTCCAAGACGCCGGCTCTTCAGAAACTTCTTTACGTCGACAAAAAGATGAACGAGATCGGCAACCAGGAGCCGCTGAACAAGAGAAACAAAAGGGATGCCCCGATCGAGAGAGTAAAGATGACGATCCGGGAATTTTATGGCGCGGACGATGAGGACGTCAGTTCCTCCGAACAATTGCTCGAAGATGTTGAAGCAATGCGGCGGATATTCCCGAACGGTTTTCGCACGAAAAGAAATCTAAGGGATGCGTGGAAACTTATTCATAAATTCTCTCCGCTGATATCTCAAAAACTTTCCGAAGAATTGAATATTCCGCATCACTCGACAAACAGGGTCCTGCGGCTGCTCGAAAGCATATGCAAGACATACGACCTCAAGACAAGACAGGGAGATGAAGAGGAAAAAATAATTGCCGCGTCGATTTATCTCTCGAAGAAGTTCAGCCAGGATTAGGCGAGTTGGCGATCGCCCATAGCGGTGCTACGTTAATTGAAAACGTAGCGGCGGTAAACCGTAAAGTTTCACAGGCGCTGTTAAGGTCGGGCGATCCCTTGAGAGAGGTAAAAGTCATTGCAGTGTCAAAAACTTTTCCCGTTGAAAAGATCAAAGATGCTCTGGATGCGGGACTTTTTAGATTTGGAGAGAATCGCGTCCAGGAGATCATATTTAAATCCGAGCAGCTCAAGAGTGAAAAAGCCGAGTGGCATTTCATCGGGCATCTCCAAACGAACAAAGTAAAAAAGCTTCTTGATGTTCCTACGAGATTAATTCATTCCGTGGATCGGCTGGAAGTAGCTATTGAACTGGAGCGGCAGCTTCAAAACCGAAGGGGGTCGAGGGATGTTCTCATCGAGGTAAATACATCGGGAGAGGCAAGTAAAAATGGGGTTGAACCGGAGAAAGCGATGGAGCTTGTCCGATCCATCGCGCGATTTGAGACATTGAACGTAAAAGGACTGATGACAATTGGTGCGCTGACAGGAAATGAGAACGTGGTACGCGAATGTTTTGCGAGGCTCAAGGAGATATTTAACAGGATTCGTGGTGAGGCCGTTGATAGAATTGAAATGTCAGAACTTTCGATGGGTATGTCGGGCGATTTTGAAATTGCTTTGGAAGAGGGAGCGACAATGGTAAGAATTGGAAGTGCCATCTTCGGAGAAAGAACAGAGCCCATTCATTCATAATTCGAGGGTCGTTTTAGATCCTCGTGCAGGGACAGATTGATTTCTCGTTTTTTACCTTTAGGTGTTTTCGCGTCTGCATTTATGAAAGCCGGGAAAGCCATTGATCGTTTGCCGAATTGAAACCTCCAAGTTATTTTTGACTTGCGTGCTCCTTGTTTCTTTTTAAGTACGTCCATAAATTTCTCGTGCCTTCAAGCATAGTTGAAGCACCCGACAGAACGGTTTGTCCGGTGAAGTTTCGGCATGAAGGTGTACACCAACCGGGAGAGAGGATGGAATTTCAAAAAAGCAGCGGCAAAAATATTCATCTTTCCAAAGAAATTCCCATCGCAATAATCCAGCTTAATCGTCCTGATGTTCTTAATGCTTTGAACCGTGAGCTGATGACCGAGCTTACCGAATGTCTTGAACAGCTCGACATGGACGATTCCGTAAATTGTATCATTATTACAGGGGATGAAAAAGCTTTCGCCGCCGGTGCCGACATAAAGGAAATGGCGGATGCGGGCACGATTGAGATGTTATCGAGAGATAACCTCAGTATATGGGATAAGATCAGAAAAATAAAAAAGCCTTTAATAGCCGCCGTGAGCGGCTTCGCGCTCGGCGGCGGGTGTGAGCTTGCGATGATGTGCGACATGATCGTTGCGTCGGAGACTGCGAAGTTTGGACAACCGGAAATAAACATCGGTGTTATGCCCGGGTCCGGCGGAACGCAGCGCCTTACAAGAACTGTTGGAAAGTATAAAGCAATGGAAATGGTTTTGACCGGAGAAATGATCGATGCCGGGGATGCGCTGCGATTCGGACTGGTGAACAAAGTTGTCCCGGAAGAATTGTATTTAGAAGAAGCGAAGAACCTGGCAAAGCTCGTAGCTTCCAAGCCACCTATTGCCCTGAGGCTTGCGAAGGAAACCATCCTGAAGAGCTTCGAGACTCCTTTGAAAGAAGGACTGGAATTCGAGAGGAAAAATTTTTACATGCTGTTCTCAAGTCTCGACCAGAAAGAAGGGATGAGGGCATTCGTTGAGAAACGCAAGCCTAAGTGGAGTGGAAAATAGTTTATAGTTGGCAGGTGAAATATGAAGACTGAAAAGATGAAAAGAAAAATTGATTTTGTATTAAAATTCCATAATGGCTCGATAATTTTTGAGGATGAGGACATTATAGTGATCGATAAGCCTACTCAACTTCTTGTCCTTGCCGACCGATATAATCAATCGCTTCCGAATTTAAATCACATGTTGAAAGAAGAGCTGGGTGAAATATTTGTCGTTCATAGGATTGACAAAGAGACGAGCGGAGTGATGGTCTTCGCCAAAAATGCCGTCGCACATGCCGCACTCAATTCGCAATTCGAGGGAAGAGAAGTAAAGAAAACTTACCGGGCTATTGTTGCCGGGACACCCACCGGTAATGATGGGATTATTGAAGCGCCCATTTCGGAAAGTCAAAGGCATCCGGGCGTCATGAAAGTAGATTACAAGCACGGCAAGCCTTCCACGACTAACTATAATGTCGGTGAAAAATTTGAAGGTTATGCTCTCGTTGAGATAAAACCGGAAACGGGTCGGACACATCAGATCAGGGTACATCTCGCCTCCATAGGGCTTCCGATTTTATGTGACCGTATTTACGGCGACGGAAAGCCGTTCTTCCTTTCACAAGTCAAAAGAAGATATTTTTCCGAAGGTGAAGAAAAACCGCTTCTTTCGAGAACCGCTCTTCATGTAGAATCAATTTCGTTCATGCATCCTTTGAAGATGGAACGAGTGTCGTTCACGGCGGAAATGCCGAAGGATATGCGGTCGGTATTGAATTATTTGCGCAAATTCAGACCTGTTAAAACCCGGAATCTTCCGGGAATATCAAGAAAGACTTCTTCTGCTGCAATGGAGTCTGTATAGTTTTATAATTCGAATTAAAAATTTTAATGGACAAGACGACTGGTTTAACGACAGTAAAAACAGAAATCCAAAACGGCATCGGCATGTTAATCTTCAACCGGCCGGAATCATTAAACGCGTTCAACGAGAAAATGACAGATGAGATTCAGTCGGCACTCAAAAGTTTTGCGAAGGACGAGAATGTCCGGTGTGTTATGATCACGGGGAACGGCCGTGCGTTTTCGGCAGGCCAGGATTTAAAAGAGGTTTCATCGGAAACATCTTTCCGGGATTCGCTGAGACGGCGTTATAATCCGATAGTGATGCTGATTACCGGAATGCAAAAGCCCGTCGTTGCATTAATTAACGGAGTTGCCGCCGGTGCCGGAATGAGCCTGGCGCTGGCCTGCGATTTCATAATAATGAGTTCGGGCGCAAAGCTTGTCCAGGCGTTCATTAAAATCGGATTGGTTCCGGACTCCGGTTCGTTATTTTTCCTGCCGCGGATCGTCGGCTATTCGAAAGCCTTTGAGCTTGCTGCATTAGGCAGCGAAATCTCTGCCGATGAAGCTCTGAGGATGGGAATTGTAAATAGAGTTTTTTCAGAAGAAAAGCTTCCTGAAGAATCTCAAAAGATCCTTGAGCATTTTGCAAATGGTCCTACAAAAGCATATTCGCTGATAAAGAGAGGATTGAATTTTTCTTCGGGTGCATCTCTCGACAGAAGTCTTGAATACGAAACCTATTTGCAGGAAATTGCCGGCAAAACAGTGGACGCACATGAGGGAGTAAAAGCTTTCGTTGAAAAACGTTCGCCGGTTTTCAAGGGTAAATGATTGATAAGCACAGCTGAAAAATTATGGCAAAAACTTCGACTGAAAAATTTGTAAGAAGCCTTTTAGGAACAAAAAAGGAATCTCGTCTTTCGTCATTTCTATTCGTTTCTATCGCGGATCCTTGTTTTTTCAAACAAAAGGATTCCGGGATGGCGGTGGATGCCTTTGACGGGAGTTAGACTTTTCACGGACCTGGAGAGGAGGATAATATGGCAAATGAAAATGTTTTTTCCGTGAAGAATGCATCGAAACTTTCCAATGAGGATCGGGAAAAAAGGATGTGGGAAAAGATTCGTTCAGGTGAAGCGATAGAAAACATGGATGAGATGAGCGACGATTATTTTAATAATCTCGTCAATCTCATGCTCCAGCAGGCTGACTCGGAGCTTGCCGGAGCATTCGGTTACGTTCCGTGGATTATGCAGGCGCCCACGACCGAGGAGAAACTGGCGGTTGCTAATATTGTTAAAGACGAAGTGCGCCACGCCAGGGCAATGTACCGGCTTCTGGAAGATCTCGGCATTGACGTCGATTCTCACGTCGCGAAACACGATTATACTTTTAGAGTGGATTCGAAAACCGACGAGTTAAAAGACAAGCGTGCGGCGGACGACCGGCGCGTGAACATTTTTTATTATCCGATAGATACCTGGGTTGATTTCATCATGTTCCAATTTTGTATGGATAGAGGGGCAGGCCACCAGCTCGAAGATGTCAGAAAGTCAACTTATGGCCCGTGGAAAAGAGAGATCGAGCGCATTTTCAAAGAAGAAATGATGCATGTGAACCATGGCGATTACTGGGTGAAAAAATTATCCTTCGATAAATCGACAAGGAACGACGTTCAGGCAGCTCTCAATAGATGGTATCCGCGGACCATGAACATTTTCGGTAAACCGCAGACTCATCGGAACGAAATTTATAGAAAATACGGAATTAAACGAAGAGACAACGAGGACGTCCGCAAGGCGTTCTCGGAGGAGGTAAGATTGAAATGCGGTGAATGGGGATTGAGTCTTCCCGACTGGAATCCCGAACGGGAGAGGGTCGAAGAAGATGGAGTGATCTCAGGCTGATGAAGGCCGTAGGAATCGCAGGCACCGGCACGATGGGTGCGGGCATCGCAATATCTTTTGCCAGGAGCGGGTGGGATGTACTGGTATATGACGTTGCAAAAGAAAATGTTACCTGCGCGCTCGAAGTAATCAGCAAGGAATTTCAACTGGAAGTCGAGAAGGGAAGAATAAAAGCCGAGGATGCTCAGGCTTCGCTAGCTCGAATTCATCCGCGAATGGTACTTGCCGATTTTGCCGAGGCACACCTTGTCATTGAAGCGGTAACCGAAGATGTTATGGTGAAGCAGAACCTCTTTGCGAAACTCGATGAGATTTGCGACCTTGGTGTCCCGCTAACATCAAATACATCAAGTCTTTCAATCGGGGCGATCGGACAGAACTGCAAAGGGAGAAATAGAATAGCAGGCCTCCATTTTTTCAATCCTGCTCATAAGATGAAATTGGTCGAGGTCATAAAAACAAATTTCCTTTCTGAAGAGATTGCCGTCGAGCTTGCGCAGATCGTCCGGCAGATCGGGAAGACCCCGGTACTTGCTCACGACACTCCCGGTTTTGTCGTTAACCGATGTGCCCGGCATTTTTATCTTGAGCCGCTTCGCTTTATTACGGAAAGAGCGGCGGGTATAGAGGAGATAGATTTTGCATTCGAGTCGTCAAATTTTCCCATGGGGCCTTTCAAGCTTCTAGACCTTGTCGGGCTCGATGTCAATATGCTCGTTTCTAAATCTATTTACGAGCAATTTTTCTTTGAACCTAGATTCAGGCCGGTAGTCCTCCAGCAAAAAATGGTAGATGCGGGTTTACTCGGCAGGAAGAACGGAGAAGGGTTTTACTCTTATAACGGAAAAGGCTCACGGACCTCATTGAAAATAGACCGCCGCGAATTATTTATCGGTGAAAGTCTTCGTGAGATGGCACATAAAATATCTGGAAAACTTGAAATGAAAGCCCCTTTGAACGATACACAGCATCTCATTCTTGCCCGGACTGTGTCCATGATAGTTAACGAGGCGTTCTTCATGTTGGAAGAAGGAGTCGCCACCGCGGAGGATATTGACCTTGCAATGAAATTAGGCACAAATTTCCCGAAGGGGCCTGTTGAGCTTGCAGATTCGATTGGCAAATACTTGATCGCGGAATTCCTGGGGTCAATGCGTCGTGCTTACGGCGACATTTATAGGCCAAGTCTTTTGTTATCAAATTGATTAAGAGGATAATTTAATTGTGAACAGGCTGCTCCTTTTTACTTCTCTTTTCTTTTCTGCTTCATTGTCGGCGCAGCCGCAGGTGGTGGACTTCAAACAGTTGGAGCAATTTCTCCCGAAAGAAGAATTTGCAAATTATTCTCGTGGGAAAATCGACGGCGAAACGTCAACCATGATGGGATTCACAACATCATGGGCTCAAGTCCAATATTCATCGATTGGAGATTCAAACAAAAACACGATTTCGATAAAAATCACCGACATGTTGAACATATCATCATATATGTCCATTAAGCCATCGACATCCGGAAATCCTGATACTTCGGCCGGATCTGAACATAGAAGGACTTTAGACTATAAAAACATGAGCGTTATTGAAACTTATGACACCACCCTCCATCAAGCAAAATTGCAGGTTAGTTTAGCGACGAGGTTTTTGATCGAAATTAGTGGAGATGGCGTAGCGGATTCAGGGGCACTATATCCGTTCCTCGATAAGACGGACACAGACGGTCTGAAAGCGATCGCCCGTAAAGATAGCAACCGGATAAAATGACGCCGGAATTTTGGAGCTCGACGTACAATTACTTTCGCAATGAACTAATTAAGTTTTTCCTGCTTCAAGCCCGATCATGGTACAGCTAAATTGAATATGGATAATCGTGGTCCGGTATATATTGTCCGCGCATCGAGAACCCCAGTCGGTAAATATGGGGGCATGCTAAAGGATGTGAGACCGGATGATCTCGCAGCCATTGTTATACGGGGAGTGGTGGATGAAACCGGCATTGAACCTGGGAAGATTGATGAAGTAATTCTAGGTTGCGCGAATCAAGCTGGCGAAGACAACCGGAATGTTGCGAGAATGGCAACATTAATTGCCGGTTTCCCATACGATGTTCCCGCATTTACTGTAAACCGATTGTGCGGTTCCAGTCTTGAGGCTGTTAACTCAGCCGCGAGGATGGTACGAACGGGAGATGCGGATTGCGTCCTTGCCGGCGGGGTCGAAAGTATGACCCGTGCGCCTTACGTCATTCCGAAGAACTCGACCGGTCAAGTCCTGTTCGGCAACCTGCCCGCTTATGATAGTGCGCTTGGCTGGCGGTTTCCCAATCCGAAACTTGCTGCCCGCTTTCCACTTGAAAGTATGGGGGAGACCGCGGAAAATCTTGCCGAGAAATTCAAAATAACGAGAGACGAACAGGACAGATTCGCATTGGAAAGCCACCGTCGGGCGATCGACGCACAAGATTCCGGAAAATTTACAAACGAAATTATCCCGGTCGATATAGCCGATGCCAAGGATAATGGGATAAGGGTTTCCGTTGACGAAGGACCGAGGCGGGATACGAATTCGGAAAAGATGTCAAAGCTCAAGCCGGCATTCAGGACTAATGGGACCGTGACTGCCGGGAATTCCGCCGGACTCAACGATGGAGCCGCAGCAGTTCTAATTTGTTCCGAAGATTTCATGAAGTCTAATAATCTTATTCCGATTGCCGAAATAATTTCTTCCGGAGTAGCTGGAGTGGATCCGCGTTATATGGGAATTGGCCCGGTTCCTGCAACCAAGAGAGCAATTGAAAAAGCAAAATTGTCTCTAGGCAAGATCGGACTCATCGAACTTAACGAGGCATTTGCCGTTCAAGCTCTTGCAGTAATCAAAGAGGCTGGCTTTGACCCTTCGATCATAAATGTAAACGGCGGTGCAATCGCCCTCGGCCATCCTCTCGGTGCGAGCGGTGCGAGAATTCTGACGACGCTGCTTCATGAGATGAAGAGAAGGAAAACGGAGTACGGGCTCGCCACAATGTGTATCGGAGTCGGACAGGGAATATCAACGATCGTTAAGCTAACTTAATTACGAAGGAATTAAGTTCTAAATTACTGAGTCACGAAGAAATCATTTAAGGAGATGACAAATGGATTGGTTTAAGGTGTCTTTATTATTTCATCTGGTCGGAGTCGGGATGATCTTCACGCTTCTTTTTGCTGGACCGATACTCGAATCGAATTTCAGGTATGAAAATGACGTCACGATGAAGCGGCATTCCGCAAAACTTCTGCGTAATATCGGTCTTCTCTCTCCGTTCGGCGCTCTCGTCCTCGTGATAAGCGGAATAGGGAATATGGTAGCACTTGGGATCACGTTCGGAAGCTTATTCGGAAGTGCGGCGTGGCTCGGAATAAAATTACTGATCTTCGTTGTGCTACTCGTTATGGGAATGGCATTAAGTCCGAAAACAGCCCGCCAAAGATTGGCGCTCCTTGAACATCTGAGCCAGCCGAATCCGCCCGAAGATATCGACGATAAAATGAATTCTCTTAACAAGAAACAAACAATCTTCTTCGCGATCAATTGGGTTCTCTTTCTTTTGATTTTACTCTTAACTTTGTCTAAAGTATAGTGATTTTTTCACGAAAGAATGGTCCCATGAAATCTAAAATTGCCCAACTCATCGTAAAATATTCCGATCAATCCGGTGATTTGATCGCCGCGGTTCAAAGCTTGACGGAATCCGAATTTGACAAACGGATCGAGCGCGGCAAATGGAGCATCAGGCAACAGGTGAATCACCTGGCGGATTGCGAGATGAATATTGTCCACCGCATGAAAAAAATTATCGCAGAAGACAATCCTCTAATCCCCGCCTTTGACCAGGACAAGTGGGCAAATAGGTTGTTCTATGATAAGGCATCGGTTGATGATTCGATTGCCGTTTTCTTTACGCTTCGTACCACGATGTTGCCGATATTGAAAGGTTTACGTGAAAAGGATTTTGATAGAACCGGAATACACACCGAGAACGGGAAGGTAACTTTGTTGTATTTTTTGGAACAAGCGGTAGAGCATGTCGAACACCACACAAAAATGATTGAAAAGACGAAAAGAAAATTTAAGATTAAATAGAAATTATCATGGCCGAATACAAACTCTACATCGATGGAAAATTCGTTGAGCCGAAAAACGGCAGATATGATGTGACATTAAATCCATTTGATGGTTCTTCCGTGGCAAAATTTGCGGTTGCTTCTGCAGAAGATGTTGATGAAGCGGTTAAAGCGGCGCGGCGGGCATCTGACTCGGGAGTGTGGAGCGAGCTTTCTCCTGAAGTTAGGGGCGGGTATCTCAGAAAGATCGGCGAACAAATAAGCGCCCTTGCGAATGAACTTGTTGAATTGGAGGTCCTCGACTCGGGCTCAACGGTAAAGAAAGCCAAAGACGATATTGCGTTAAGCGCTCGCGCACTTAACGTATTCGGCAAATTGGGAGTGATGAATTACGAATCCGACCTCGCGGAAGTCTCGAAACCGGGATTTGCAAAAAATTCTCTTGTGTTCGAGCCGGTCGGGGTTGTCGGCGCAATAATCCCGTGGAATTTCCCGCTTAAGATGGCCGTTTGGAAATTAGGCCCCGCGCTTGCCGCCGGATGTACCATTGTGCTGAAACCTTCGGAGCTTACTCCGGTTACTGCGATGGAGCTTGCTAAGATAATTGATGAGGTCGGTTTGCCGGCTGGAGTCGTCAATATAATTCCGGGAAACGGACCGGACACCGGCGAAGCACTCGTCAGGCATCCGAATGTAGATAAAATTGCATTTACAGGATCCACTTCGGTCGGGAAAAAAATCATGTGCCTCGCTTCAGAAAATCTTAAGCGACTCACGCTTGAATGCGGTGGGAAATCTGCTAACATCATCCTGGATGACGCCGATCTGGATATTGCAGTTGACGGAAGCATATATGGAATTTTCTATCATTCCGGGCAGTGCTGCGAGGCGGCGTCTCGTCTTTATGTTCACGAAAGCATTTATAACGATTTTATCTTTGCGCTTGTCGAGAAATCAAAGAAGTTGAATATCGGAAACCCTTTAGATCCTGCGACAGACATAGGACCGCTTATTTCCAGGAAACAGCGGGACAGAGTCCTCGGTTACATCGAGAGCGGTAAGAAAGACGGCTTCAAAATCGTGCTTGGAGGCGGCTTGCCGTCGACACCTAAGTTAGCAAAGGGAAATTTTGTTGAGCCGACAATATTCGTCGATGTCGACAACAAATCTAAAATTGCGCAGGAAGAAATTTTCGGACCGGTTTTGATCGTCAGCAAATTCAGATCGGATGATGAGGCAATTGCTCTCGCAAACGATTCGGTTTACGGGCTCGCCGCAGGTGTGTGGAGTAAGGACATCGAGCGGGCAAAACAAATGGCTGCGGGGTTGAAAGCGGGAACGGTTTGGATTAACGAGTGGCATTTGCTCAATGAGCGAGCACCGTTCGGCGGCTACAAACAGAGCGGAATCGGGAGAGAGTTCGGAAGGATCGGATTGGGAGAATACCTGGAGGTAAAACACGTTCATGTTGACGACGGAGTCCCCCGGGATAAAAGAAGATGGTACGATACGGTGGTGCCTAAGTAGAAAGTCAATAAAGGAGATCGGAAACTGAAACTTCGGGAAAACCGGAAAAATTAATGATCGCCTTTTCATGTTGAGATTTCTTTCAAACTAAAAATCCGGCTCATGAAGGGAATTGGTGGTATGCAAAAACAAATGATTCTCGTTCTCTTGCTGAGCGTCCTTTTCCCTATGGTGTCTTTTAGTCAAACGAATATCAATGATTTCGGATCGGCTATTAGTTATCACCCGCCTGACTCTACAGTGTGGAAACTTGTTCGGAATTCCGCGCCTTCCGATTCGGCAAGAGGGGTTGTCATGTTCATGAGAGACCCGTTAATTGATTCGAAAGGACGCCCGATAAGGCCAACCATCTCAATGATTTATGAATTGGTTGACTCCGCGGATGTGTCGGAATTTTCCGACAAGAGGATTGAGGAATTTCCATTTTCACCTGAATTCGATTCGTTGAGTGGTTATCCTGAACATTCGGAGTTTCAAAACTCCAAAATATTTCAAGGAAAATACGATATAGAAAACGTCGCTCACGGAATATACGCGGCATTTTTTGTAAATCATTATTTGGGCGTTGAAGTCATTGAAGACGCGACGGCCGAGGTTTTTCCGGCGGTCCAAAAAGATATGTTGGAATTTATAAAGTCGATTACGATAGCTACTAACAACTACGGTGAGGACAGCACTTCTTTTATCGGGATAGACAAACGAATAGATTCTATTGAGACTTTTGCGGATACTTTTCCGACGAGAATAAATCCGGATAGCGAATCACAGTTGACTGCGGCAAAAGGATTTCTCGATTCGACCGCGGAGAAACTTGAGTCGATGCTCACGAGCCACGATGACAATCCGAATATTGAAAAGCGTCTCGGCAACGTTTACAGGATGGGACATAATCTAAATGAACCAAGGGCTTGGGAAAAATCGGAAATGCATCTGAAAAGGGCCTTGTCTCTAAATCCTGGTGATCCCGAAATATATTTCTTGCTGGGCACCTTATATGTTAATACCGGTTTTGATTACGCGCCTCAAGCAGAACGGCTTTTTCTAAAAGCTATAAAACTTGCCCCTTCCGGGTCTATGCCCGATATTTACTTTGTGTTGGGACTCGCATATTACTACCAGGGTAAATTTGAAGATACCATAGAAGCCGTGGATTCTTATCTTAACTATTATCCAAAAGATGTACCCGCATTGCACCTCAGAAAATTCGCTCTCGACAGAATGCGTAAATAGAGTATCGTCTCGAAAATGTTCATCCTTCTAATTTTTCTCTGAACTTTCCATCGCCTTCTTTATTTATTCTATTTTTTCCCGGGCGTTTCTTAGATTCGGATCGATCTCAAGCGCCCGTTCCGCCTCATCCTCCACATTATCGACGTTGTTCTTGATGTAGAATATTTTCGAAGGGAAGTAATGAGGCTCAGCTTGTTTTCCGTTCTTATCAACCATTTTTTGGAAAAGGGCTTTCGATTTGTCATATTTTTTTCTTTGAACAATTCTTTGGCTTTAGTAAGATTGTCATTCGGAGAGAACCCTGAAGATTGATCTAACGATTGACCACTCCAGACGAATAGAAAAAGGGAAAATGCAAATAAGAAATATTTCACGACAGGTTCCTCATAAGATTTGCATGGCAGATTCAGCTAATCTAAAACTGTCGTGCCTAACAGATTTTCACGGGTTGGTTTAGAACGAGAGCATTCTAAACCACGACTCGGAAAAATTGGACAGATCTTTTATTTCATCAACAAAAGTTTTTCGGTTTGTTGAATGGGTCTGCCCCCGTCTTGCGGCTGAGCAATAAAACGAAGTAAATACAGGCCGCTGGCGAAACCAGAGCCGTCAAAGACAGCGCTATGATATCCGGTAGTCTCCATCTCGTCGGCGAGTTTTGCCAGCCGCTGTCCAAGGGAATTGTAAACCATGATCGTGACGTGGCTTGGTGCCTTAAGCTGGTATGCGATAGTTGTCGCGGGATTGAATGGGTTTGGAAAATTACGAACCGTAACGGAAGGGGGAAGCCCTCCCGGAGATGACGCGCTGTCCGAACCTGACATGGAGCCGTGCGGAAGGTCAGCGATGGATGGATCGTACGCCAGCTTTACGGGATAAGTCTTTAGAAAATAAACTGTATCCACGCCGCTGGTTAGAGAATCGAAGAAAGTGAACTTCAATTGCAGCGCGATCTCCGACGGCAGGTGGTTTCGTGGTCCATCGATTATTTGTCCGACTTTCTCTGCAAGATTGTTTGAGGAGGATGCTGAAATTCTTACCGGGGCAGAGGAAACGAAGCCAAAATCTGAATACGAGTTAAGATCGGTATATGCGGTCACAGGACCATGTGATGTATCTACCAGCGCTGCAGTCGCGCTTGCCAATGTAAGTCCATCAAAAGGATTGTAAACTATCTGGACGGGGCTCTCCAGAGTGAAGTGCGGTAATCCGTAAACAAAGCTTGCGCGCACTCCCGAATTTGACTGGAAGGAAGTGACTTTATAGCAATATCCTACGGTCGGTTCGGTGACGACATTGAAGATTCCCAACGGAGAATCGTAAGTGCCTTTTCCGTCAGGAGGTATTTCGACACTTGCCCACGATCCTGGAACTGGAATATCTACCCCGCCAATGGCGAGCGGAGTGATGGTTCCACTCAGCGCCGTCATCCCGTTAAAAATGAACGGCATTGCGGCAGATACCTCGTTCCCTTTTCCGCCATCGGTTACAATGCCGATGAAGCCATCGGCGATACCGGCGAGCGATGAAATGTCTCCGATCCATGATGGTGAAGTCGAACTTGCCTCTCCAGCGACTCTGGCAAGAAGATTCTTCCGCCACCCTGTCCTCATGCTGTCATTATTGTTTGCAATCTCCTGGTGAAGGCCTCCGAGTCCTTTTATTTCCTTGAAAGCATTCATTATCGGCTCGGAACCGGAGACCTGCACATTCAAAGCAGTACTTACCTGAGAATTTCCTCCGGCAATGACATTATTAAGAGGCAGGTTTTCGTTGACGTTCAGGTATCCGACTATCCCCCAGATCTGAAGATTCAAGAAAGAATATTTCGAACCGATCTGATCATCGAAGCCAGTCAGATTGAAGTCGGCATAGCACCATGAGTCGTTCTGTAAATTTGTGATGGAACAAAGCTCAGAATTGTCCGGGAATTGAGGCAGATATTCATCCGAAAACTGAGGCACGCCCGGATAGAAAGTGAAGAGAGGCGTCGTACCCTCATATCCTCCTATGCTCAGCTCGACGAGTCCATAATCGAAAGGCTTCGATCCATTGATCAGGTAGTTCCAGAAGAAATAGCGCAGAATGCCTCTGTATCTGTTGTAAAGAATGAACACGGGGTTCGCAACTGCTGGCCCGAAGTCTTTATATAGAAGCACCCACCCTTGTCGTTTATGAAAATCTATCTGATCCGGCACATAATTCCCTAATCCTTCATAGGTTGCACTTCCAGTGAGGAACCAGGGGAGTCGTACCATGATGCTATCTTTGATGCCGTAGAATGCCAGCGTTTGAAGCGAATCTTCTGTCCAATCCCAGTCTGAATCAGAAGCGGCGACTCTCTCACGTGGGGTTAATATGGAGATCCTCTTTTGAGACTTTAGACCCACCGACGAGTTTTGAAGGTTCGGAATCTCGTTCAACTTTGTTGCATTCGAAACTGTGACGCGCCGTGAATTTTGCGGAAACCCCGTCGTTGTCAGCAGAGTTACCCCCATCAGAGTGGCAATCAGGTAGCTAAAGACTTTCTTCGTCATCTCACACCTCCAATTAACCCAAGTCTAAAATTAAAGGTTAGTTCTCAGTATTCTATTAGAAATTGACGTCCTTATCAAGTGCAAGGTTCGGTGGTTTACCTTATTTCATTTTTGGGCTTTTCTATGAAACATGCCGTTACGTTACTTTCACAACGACTTTGCCTGTCGTTCCTCCGGCCTGAAACACCCTGACAGCATCTTTAAGTTTCTCAAATGGAAATACTTGTCCGACGTAAGGTTTATCAAGATGGAGCGCTTCAATCTCACCTAACAATTTCATCCACAGGTCGTAACGCTCGTAAAGCCATATTAGGTTAAATCCCAATACCGACTTATTCGATTCAATGAGCGTTAATGTCTGATACCGTGGCATTAAAATAAAACGGAGGGCAAGCTTGAAGTAGTTCGGCCTTGCACCGGGAGATGCGAATTGTGAAAGCCCATAGGCAACCAGTCTGCCGGTTGTCGCGAGTAAATCGAAGCTGTCTTTCTGGACTTGGCCGCCGACGGCATCCAAAACGAGATCGAGCTTCCTTCCATCGAGATGGTGTACCAGCTCGCTCTTGAAATTCCGATTCCTCACGATGATATCGTCGTATCCTTCGGATTTCAGCAGGTCGATCTTCGATGGGCTTCCTACTGTACCGATAGTGTATGCGGAGAATTTCTTAGCGATCCGGTTTGCGTAGAGTCCGACCCCGCCTGCCGCACTATGTATGAGGACAGTCTGATTTGGTTTTATATCTCCCAGCGGAATGAGGGCGTAGTATGCTGTCAGTGCTTGAACGATGAAAGAAGCTCCTTCTTCAAACGACCAATCATCGGGAAGTTTTAAGGCATACCTGTGATCTATATTTAAGTGAGTTGTGTATGACCCGAACCTGACCGACCCCATTATCCTGTCGCCGACTTTCAAGCTTGCGGCATTTTTGCCTCTGTCGATAACGACTCCGCTGAACTCGAGTCCGGGAATGAAATCGTTTTTCGGTGCGGCTCCATACAGTCCGAAAATTGTAAATACATCGGCGAAGTTGAGGCCGATCGCCTTCACCTCGATGCAGACTTCATCGTCTGCGGGTTTACCGATTTCTTCCTCGAGCAGATTGAGGTTATTAAGTGAGCCGACTCTGGTGATTCTGTACGATTTTCTCCTCATGGAATTCCCTGACTAGTTACAAGCAAAAGCACTATACATAAAACTATAAGGCTCCTCATTTAAAATCAATTTCCGGTAGTGACTCATTTTAAAAAAGATTTCATTTTTATGCAATTAATACACAGGAATTGCTCGATCATAGCGGACTTATTATACTGTCAACAGTGCTTTCCGAATTATTTGTATTATTTGCCTTTATTATTTCGACGGCTCTTGTTGCCTTTGCTGGTATGGCATTTAATATGATACCTCCTGATTTTAAGGTAGCTCGGATATGCTTTTCAATTGCAGTCTTCATTTGGTTGGCATACCTTATTCGTTTAGAATGGATATACGAGTCCACTATATTATTCTTCGTTGCTTGGGCATTCCTCTTGGCATTGTGGGTCGGAGCGATGAAATGGATAAATAACAAACAGCTCAAACTAATTACTCAATTAGATGAAATGCTATGGAGGCACAGTAGATGGGAAGTACCCAACAAGCAAGCGTGGTACGATGGCAGTTTCCCCATAATGAGGCAACTCATGCAATTAAGCAATGAGGATTTACAGAAAAGATATTTTGAGGCCATACAACAAAACAGGGATCGCGGCATTGAAGAAGGTGAGTGTTATTTCAAGGGTGATGCTATTCTCTGTCGTATGGAATTCGGAAGAAGAATAGACGAAGGCCTTGTAACGTTCGGTAAGAAAAAACCGACAAAGCTATCTGAATAAACAAACAAGTTAAGCACACTTGCTACTCTTCTAATAGTTGTGCTAAATCTTCAATTGTCCACAATTTCTTTGTGATTTCCGCTGCCATGTCTGGTGTAACCCTTAACGTCTTATGAATGCGAACGAAATTGTAATACATGAAATGCAACGCTATCGCGTGCGCGTGGTTTTCAACTTTCTTTGAAAAGCCATTAGTTAATCTTGTGAACCGTCTTGAGGACACGTGAAGCGTCAAGTTTGCTCTCTCAATATAGCTTGTCGAAATATGTTCGGGTTTCGGGTGACCGCTAATGATATGCTTTTCGGTTCCGGTGCATTCCGCAGGACTGTAACGGTGTTCTTCATCGAGGGGTTTAGAGTACATTTTGGTAATTGAGCAAAATTGATTTGATCGTAGAAACTTTCTTCAGCTGCTTCTAAATAGGCTTTTAAGCCGTCTGTCGTGAGCTGTACGCGGTTCTTGAGACGCGAGGCAACGTTCTCTCTTGCATGAAGACTTTCGCATAATCAGCGTCACGGTTTCCGACAAGCCATGATATAGCAAGTTTGGAATCTGAATCTAATGCAACCCAAGTCCAAATATTTCCGACTCCCAATTGACCGCGAAGATTTTCAGGAAGATTCTTTTCTTTGGAATATATGAAGCTCCATATCTCATCGCATTGTGTACGCTTTGAATCCACGTTGTGGACATTCTCGTCATGGTACTTTTGGCAAGCCGCTCCAATTTCAGGAAGTAGTTTTAAAACGGTATTAAACGATACATCAGCAAGGCGTAAGGTCGCCCGCAAGCTATTACTTTCAACAAGTAGTCCGATGATCTGTGTCCGCTTCTCAAGTGAAAGTCATTACTTATGTTTGCCTTGTTTTATCATCACTTAAAATATATACACCTTGCTTGACTTGTCAAGTATAAAGTCCAGTTTCACTAAAGAAACCAGAAATAACTCCGAGACACTAATTAAGAGTGTCCCATGACACTTGACACTATGGAAATGAAGTTATACATTGTGTTACAAAATGTTAACATAATGTCAGCGGCACTTGGAAATTGTCTTGATGAAACGGTTTTGTGTAATTATCGTTTATCTAAGCAGAACTAATTAAAAGGTTATCTTGTTATGGGATTAGCTCTAAAAGAGTCTAAAACAAGCACTAATAATCAACAGTGGATAAAATCAAAAGGAGAACCTGTTATGAAAAAGCAGAGTGACAGTCCGATCCCAAAAGAGGACTTAAATAGGTTCTTAGAGGCAAATCCCAAAATCAAAGATGCCCTTGATTTGTTCAAAATTTCCCAAGAACAATACATAAAAGCACTGCAATCAAAAGAGCCGCAAATTACCACTACCGATAAAGTCGTTATCGAAATAGAAGCGTAATTTAGTGGCAGACGAAGAAAATTCGTTAAAAAGAATCCAAGAAGAGTTTAACAAAGCCGTGGCAGAAGCCACCGAACAAGTTAAACTTACACCGGGGAAGCCTCTATCTCTCAACCTTGATCCGATCGTTGATAGTCATATCAACGAATTGTTTGTGCATACCAATATACCGATTTTGATTTATATGGTTGATTTTTTCAACGGCCAAAAAGCCGCTATTGCAGGGAATGAAATTTCGATAATTATTTCGGATAAAGATGGTTTTGTTGAAGCGACAAGATTGCTTCCGAAAGGCCCTCTTGATATAATAATTCATAGTCCGGGTGGTTCTTTGGAAGCAGCTGAAACCATTGTAGATATTCTAAGACAAAAGTTTAATCCAATTCGCTTTTTTGTCCCAGGTACCGCAAAAAGTGCGGCAACTATGCTGGTGCTATCTGGAGATGAGATATTTCTTGCAAGTAGCGCAGAGCTTGGACCAATTGACCCACAGATGATTATAAGAAAAGATGGCATGATAACTCAATCCGCTGCTCAAGCTATTATTGATCAATTTGAAACCGCTCAAAAAGATTTGTCCGATCATCCTAATAGACTTCCAGCATGGATTCCTATTCTACCCGTCTATGGTCCATCGCTTTATCAAGACTGCAAAAACGCTATAAAACTGTCAAAAGATATTGTGAAGTCATGGCTATGCAAATACATGTTTCAATCTGTTTCTAAGAAAGCGGATAGAACAAGAAAAGCCTCCCGCGTTGTAAGATATTTCGCAAACCATCAATTGCTAAAGTCTCATGCAAGAAGAATCGGTTTGACTGAAATTAACGCAAACCTTAACGGATTGCTCAAGGTGAAACGGCTTGACGACGATCCAATACTTTATGATAAGGTGATGGGGGTATATTATTGTTTCTTGGAAATATTTCACCGTACTCCCATATTCAAGATAATCCAAAATAGTGCTGGGAATAAGCGAGTGCAAATGATTCAGATGCCGCAAATGCAAAATCCCTTTATGATGCAAATGCAACACCCTTCCTCCTCACAACCACTGATTTAAAGTATTGAAATTATTTTTTCTTGTTATGTTCCCAACATGCTTTAGCCGCGTGTTTAGCAATCTTTATTCGTAATTCTTTGCATTAAACACCCATTCTGGCGGCAGGAGCATATCCAAATCATCGGTCATTTTTTTTGTAAGTAGAGTTAGTCCCACAACGAAAGACGCGTTTGTCCATCCGAAGCCTTCGCGCGTTATGTAAGAAAATTTTGTCCCGACATTTCCGTATTCGGCAAATACCTGGGATGACCTATTTGTCATATCGTATTTCTCTGCTATTGTGCCATTATAGTTGTAGGCGTTAATTGTGATCGTATAAAGCCAGCGATAGGCGAGGTCACGCGCGATCTTGCTCTTTCCGTAATTTTTAAGTCCCTTCCATATGAGCATCTGATGAGGCGCCCAGCCGAATGGATAGTCCCATTGTGTCTGCGGATGATCCTCCGCTATCTGACCGCGAGATTCCTCCGTTGAACCAGCTATTCCTCCCGGCATTTCGAGGAGAGGTAGCGCATTTTGGACCAAAGCCTCCGCTTGTTTCTTTGTTGCCGACTTCGCCCACAGCGGATAAAAAGTCGTAGAACTCACAAAGCTTGTTTGTTTTCGTTCTACGTAGTTATAATCGAAAAACATTCCTTTTTTTTCATTCCAGAGGTATTCGGTCATCAGCGATTTTCGTTTTTCCGCTCTATCGTACCAAGTCGAACTTTTTTCGAGGGCGCCGTTATCTAACCTGACTTGTCCGCCGAAGTCGTCGGAAATAATGTCTGCTATATTTGTCTCTTCTTTGTACAAAAGGGAATTAAGGTCCACCGTAACAAGCTCTGCGCAGTCGTATTGCAGGCGGTAGCTCGCATCGTGTCCCGACTCTCGCATGCTGCGGTCATTAGTGAAAAACTCGTCGAGTGCGGGTACTTTGATCTTGCCTGATAAGTATTCCTGCTCGAATATTTTCGGACCCTTTCCGTACTTTTTTGCGTACTCGGCATAAATTGCATCGTAGCGTCCCGGCTCAACTTCGGGCGGCGGGCCGATACCATCGTCGAAATACCTGCTGAGTCCGGTATTCGTGAGATGACGGCGTGCCATCCAGTAGTTGTTGTATTCTTTGATCGCTGCCTCTAGAACTTTCTTGAGCCAGGCTTTGGTGTCATCATTCGTTGGCAGCTTTTCGTAAACCGCGAGCGCCATCGACGTGAAGAATGGCGGCTGAGATCTCGTCAGATAATAAGTGCGGTTTGCGTTCAAAAATTTTCCATAATTGTCTATTTCGTAGATGAAATTATCAACCATGAATTTTGCTAAATCCACTTTGCCGTCTTGTAACAGACCGAGCGTGATGAAGTAGCTGTCCCAGCCGTACATCTCGTTGAATCTTCCGCCGGGTACGACGAAGGGCGCGCCTTCAATTTTGCCGTCAGGTTTCCTGACAAGCTTAAGGCTTAGAATGCCAGATCTATTGTTGAGGCTCTCCACATATTTAGGGGTGATCTTCTCAGGTAGTTTGACGACCTTCATTTTAAGTTCGGGCCGTCTCGACGCAAGATCATAGAAATAATTATAAGCCATGGTGTCGTTATGCGGAACATAGACATAATTGAGTCCATCGATGGTCTGTGTTTTTTCGTCTCTGAATATTTTTTCAATGCCGCTCTCGTCGATGCGTCTCGTCAGTGCATTCCAGTAAAGATCCTTTATCGATTGTGCGATATGCTCTGCCGGAGGCTTGAAGATGTCGGAAGTATTTAGTGTAATCGTATCTTCCCCTTCGTCCTCCGCCAACTTCAGGTCTTCCAGGAGATTTGCAAGGTAATAAGTCTCCGCGACTTCATATTTCTTTCCGTCGAGCGCGGTTATCCAGAATCGCTTGTTGCCCCTGTCGGTGCCCGCAATGTGCAGGTCGTCAATCGTGATTTTCTTGTCGTGGTCGGTGTCTTCTTTGGCAATGAGAGAATCAAGAGTCGGACGGACAAGAACCTTGAACGAGATATCTACCCGTTCTTGTGCGAAGGCGGGTACAAGAGAGAGGAGAGTGGCGAGAACGAGCGCTATGTGCCATGAGTTCTTCAATGGTGTCGAATCAATTTAGTTGTTCCATTTTCAACGATAACGTCGTAAACCGTTCCTCTGAATTTAATACCTGTTATCTTTACTTCCTTCACCTCTTTCGGCAGCATCGGCGGGTATTTCTTCACCAATCCGTTTTCGGTAATTCGGAGACCAGTATATCCAAACAAGACCTGCTGGAGGAATCCCCCTGCCCCCGTCAGAAAATTCGTCGACATGTTTGTGGGCGTCTCTGCAAGGACGTTGAACGGAGATCTCAGGTAAGGCTTGTAACTGTAATTGAAGAATTCGTCGAACAATCTAAGGATATCCTGAAGAAATTTTGAAGCGGGCAAAAATATAGCCATCCCCAATTGTAATTTCAACAAAATGCCGTTGGGGGTTGCTTAACTCAGATTTCATGATTTATCTTAGTCAGCAAATGGAAACAAAATCTATCCTAATAACCGGCGCGAATGGAGAGATAGGCCATGGCCTGATCTCTCACTTTGCCGAAAAGGAAAACGTCAGAGTTGTTGCATTCGACTTGAATACGCTCGATGAACCGGCACGTGCGAAATGCTACAAAACTTACACGGGCGATATTCTCGACAACCGTTTTCTAGAATCGCTTTCGACAGGTCACGACTTCGACAGTATATACCATCTTGCCGCCCTCCTTTCCACGCGTGCCGAGCGCCAGCCGACGATCGCGCACAAAGTCAACGTGGACGGGACGCTCAATCTTCTCGAGATGGCTATTACGCAATCACGCCTGCAGGGGAAAGAAGTGAAATTCATTTATCCAAGCTCTGTTGCAGTGTACGGGCTGCCCGACCTTTCGACTAAACACAAAACGGGGAAGATAAAGGAAGACGAATGGACGGAGCCGAGGACGATGTACGGGATCAATAAACTTTACTGCGAAAGGCTCGGAAGATATTATACGAATTTTTATCGCCAGCTCGATATGCAGCCGATACCCGGAAAAGTTGATTTCAGATGCGTCAGGTTTCCCGGACTGATCAGTGCGTTCACGCTTCCGTCGGGCGGGACAAGCGATTTTGCACCGGAGATGCTCCACTATGCCGTGAGGGGCGAGCCATACGCATGTTTCGTTCGTGAAGACACTAGAATTCCATTCATGGCTATGCCTGACGCGGTCTCCGCGCTTCTCGAACTTGATGCGGCTCCGCGCGAGAAACTCAGCAGGCAAATCTACAACGTCGGCTCTTTCAGTCCATCAACTAGCGAATTAAACTTTCGCGTCATGAAAGCTTTTCCCTCTTCGATCGTAAACTTCAAGCCGGATTTGAAGAGGCAGGCTATTCTCGACACCTGGCCTGAAGATGTCGACGACCGGGAAGCAAGAAGAGATTGGGGATGGAATCCTGCTTACGGATTTGAGAGAGCATTTGAAGAATATCTGGTTCCTGCGGTGAAGAAATTTTACAAAGCGAAATAGCAGTTCGACGGTGCGCGCACTCGATAGATGATTCTCTTCAAATCTAAATTCTTTTATGTAGAGGTCGGAATTTCTTGTAAGAGTATTTGCTATTAGCCCGCCAGTATATAAATTCATATAAGGGTGCCTGGATCATCCGGATCGGCTTTTTGTACGCGGAGGTATGCTGAATAAAATTATTGAAGTCCGATGATGGGCCCGAATGTTCAGGGAATGCTTAAGTTAATTAGAATGTAAGAACCGTTATCCCTTTATCATCGCCGGAGTTTATCACCGCATCGGCGGGTGGCAACAAATTGACAGGTGGCACTCTGTGCCATCTCTATTCTTGACCGGCCGGATGGGAAATGCTTGATCAATAATAAGTTATGAATTCATAATCACAAAAAAGGAAAAGAGAGATGTCCATTCGACGATTCAGATTCAAAAAAATACCAACATGGTCAGTTGTTTTAGGAATAATTCTTCTTGTTGGAGTGTTGTCGATGGGGTATGGATACTACCACCACGGTAAAGTGATGCTATATGCCGGTTTTGCCCTGACTATCCTGGGAGTCTTTAATGCTTTCATTTTCTCGGCTGTTAATTCGGGGAAATCTGAGATCACAAAATAAAGAGTGAGATAACACTCAACGGCGTTAACCAGAGACGGATTCGGAAGATCCATGAATCTCAAATAATCCGGGCCATAAGAAAACGAATGGAAATTAACTCGGTAAGGCATAAATTATTTTATGAACCAACAATTATGAATTTTACTCTATCGATATTCACGTTGTTATTGCTGTTTTGTTCAGCTGGTTTATCACAACCACTCTTCATTGACACTGGACAGAAGTTAGGAGAAACTTCCAGCTGGTCCGTTTCACTCCAGGATTTGAATGGGGACGGTATTCCGGATGCCTGTATCGATGGACAATTCTGGATCAACGACGGCAAAGGAGTTTTTACAAAAAGCGACGTATCTCTCGGGACCAAAGCAACTGTTTTTGGCGACTTAGACGGAGACGGTTTCATCGACGCGGTTTGCGGCGGCAATATTTTTATGAACGACGGGAAATGGAATTTTAAAAAGCAGGACCAGACATTCGGCGACAGCGTGCTGGTCGTACGGTTGCTGGACCTGGACGGCGATGGATATTTAGATGCTATTGCCTGTACGCAAAACTCAGACCGGATATGGTACAACGACGGGAACGGTCATTTTACAAACAGCGGCAAAAGTTTCGGCGGCTGGGCACAGTGTAAGTATGAAATGGGCGATGTAAACGGCGATCACATCAAAGACGTTGTTGTCGCGATTCCGCATACACCTCCGCCGGAAACGAATGATTTGGTCGATGATAAAATCTGGCTCGGCGACGGTAAGGGCGGTTTTACCGAAAAAGTACTGCCCAGCAAAAATTTTCAGACGAGGTGTGCGGTCTTAGCAGATTTCAGCGGCGACCACAAACTCGATTTGTTCATGGGAAAAGGATATCCAATTGCCGGTGATGACAACTGGTCCAAGATCCTTTTTAACGATGGCCATGGAAACTTTAAGGACACCGGACAAAAAATAGACTCGGGTTATGATTGCGCCGATGCAAAAGTCGCCGATCTCAACAACGACGGCAGCCCAGATATATTTATTGCAAATGGAATGCCCGAAGACAATGGACAGCCTAACACAGTTTGGTTAAATGATGGAAAGGGAAACTTCAAAGATTCCGGACTTCGGCTTGGCAATAGCAACTCGGTGGCGGTGGCACTGGGAGATATTGACGGCGATGGAGACATCGACGCTCTTGTCGCGAACGTCGACATTAAGACAGGAAAAGGTTATGTGAGCGTTTATATAAATACGACGAGAACTTCGGCAGCAAAATAATCTGCATTGAGCGCATATCGTTTACCGCGCCTTCTCTTGTTTACGCAACACTGCACGCCAGGAAATTTGCTTTCCGGATATTGGTCGTCAGATCACAAAGAGTTCGTTCCCTTCAGGAGTCCTTTTCAGCTTGCCTTCAGAAACTCCAGACTCTCTTTGTAATTCTTCAAAAGAGTTTCTCTTAGCTTCAAGTGTTCGTTTTCTCTCAAATGCGGGTCGTGCTCGGCAATCTTGAATGCCGATCTTCTCGCCTGAATTATCAGGTCGCGGTCTTTAATCAGGTCTGCAAGCTTCAACGGCGGCATGCCGCTTTGCTTTGCGCCGAAAAATTCTCCCGGTCCGCGGAGCATGAGATCGTATTCCGCAATCTTGAACCCGTCCGATGTTGAAGTAAAAAGCTTGAGTCTCTGGTACGCGACAGCGTCCTCTCTCGTCTGGATTTTCTTCTCGTCTAAATATTTTTCATCCGTCATTAGAATGCAGTAAGATTGATGCACGCCCCGCCCGATTCTTCCTCGAAGCTGGTGAAGCTGGCTCAGGCCGAATCGCTCGGCATGTTCGACCACCATAACCGTGGCATTTGGAACGTCGATACCGACTTCGATCACCGTTGTCGCCACCAAAATGTTTATCGCGTTTTTTTTGAATGCGAACATAATGTCGTTCTTCTCGGTCTCCGTCATCTGCCCGTGGATTAAACCGACTTTGAATCCGCGAAAAGCCTCATCTCTCAACCGCACGAAACTCTGCGTCGCCGCTTTCAGATCCGACTTCTCTGTTTCATTAACCAACGGATATACGATAAAAATCTGTCGCCCGGCCAGGACCTGTTCACGAATAAACTTATAAACGTTTTCTCTCTTTGATTCAGCCCGTAACGCGGTCTTGATCTTTTTTCTTCCGACAGGCATCTCGTTGATAACGGAAACGTCGAGGTCGCCGTAAATTGTAAGCGAGAGCGTTCTTGGTATCGGCGTCGCCGTCATAACTAACAGATGCGGGTTTTCTCCCTTTTCCTGAAGCGTCATTCGCTGGACGACTCCAAAACGGTGCTGCTCGTCGACGACTATGAGTCCAAGCTTATTGAATTTTACCTTCTCCTGGATGAGTGCGTGCGTGCCGATCATAACAGAGGCTTTGCCTTCTTCAATCTCCGAATAAATCTGCGTCCTCTGTCCCTTCTTCTGCCCGCCGATTAGAAGGGTGGATCCGATTCCGAGTGTATCGAGATATTGTTTTATCGTCGTAAAATGCTGAGAGGCGAGAATTTCTGTCGGTGCCATGAACGCGGCTTGGTAGCCGTTTTCAACCGCGGTAAGGATCGCGATGAGTGCAACTATGGTTTTCCCGCTGCCGACATCCCCTTGAAGGAGCCTGTGCATCGGGTGACTCGAATTCATATCGAGGATTATTTCACGCAAAACCTTTTTTTGTGATTCCGTCAGCTTGAAGGGAAGTATCTCGTTTGTCAGTTTTTCTGACGAGTTGATCTTTTTCCGGAGACATTGAAATGCCCGGTGCAAGTTTTATCAAGCTTCTCCTTATGGCGAGGAGCAGCTGCAAATAAAAAAGTTCTTCGAACTTAAATCTCCGAAGCGAATAGCCAAGCTCCTTCTCGTCTTTTGGGAAGTGTATCGAAGCAAGTGCTTCTTTGAAATTCATGAGAGAGTTTGTAGAAAGGACGCTGACAGGGAGATTGTCATCGGGAAAATCGTAATTCTCCTGCGACTCTAAAATTTTCCAGACGCTTCTTCGCAGTCCGCGAGAGTCGAGTCCGACCCTTCTTAAACCTTCCGTCGTCGGGTACACCGGGATTATCCCGCCCGTGTGCAGGAACTCTTCATCCGATTCATCTTCAAGGTGATCGTAATCGGGATGGATGAAACATGGCTCATCCTGGTACATCGTTACTTTCCCGGAGAAAGCGATCAGTTCGCCCTCTTTAAATGCGTTGGCAAAGTATTGCACTCCGTTAAACCAGACGCATCGCAGGCTCCCTGTCTCGTCTGCTAATTTTAAGAAAAGAAACCGCCTTGCTCCCCTTTTAACGTAGAGTGATTTTATTCTTCCGACAAATGTTACCTCGTCGGGCATCAGGAGTGCGGACTGAGCATCTTTTACCTTGAGAATCCTGCTTCTGTCTAAATATCTTCTGGGAAAATAGTAAAGGAGGTCGAGCGGAGTTTTTATACCGACCGCTCCAAGGGCTTCCGCTCGCTTCGGTCCGACGCCTTTCACATATTTAACATCGGTCTCCGCGATTGAACGCCTAATGCCAAAGGAAGAGGGATTCATTTTGGTGGCGCCGGCTGAAATGACGATGAGTTATGATCGAAGGAAAGCAAACGTTTAGTTAATGGCTTTTAATTTTTTGATTTGTTTTGGCGAAGCCAGGTTCAATTCGTGTTCCACTTTTTCAATGATGCCCTTCAAGTGAGTGCTATTGTTTACGAAATCAATCTCGTCCGACTCGATGACGAGAAGTTTCCCCCCGTTTGTCGCGGACTGCTTCAATCCGGTTTTATATCTTTTTATCCAGTCATCGTAGCTTACGTTCAACCGCTCCAGGTAACCTCTCTTTATGCCTTGTTCATATTCTCTCCCGCGAAGCCGTATCTGTTTCATCAGAGTGTCGACGTTTGCGCGGAGATAGATGAGAAGGTCGGGCGGCTTAAGGTAACCTACCATGATGCCGAACAGCTCGCAATAGTTTTCGTAGTCTCGTTTGTCCATGTTACCCATCTCGTGCAGGTTGCGTGCGAAGATTTCGACATCCTCGTAGATAGACCTGTCCTGCACGACCGACTCGGGCATTTCGATGATTTTCTTATGGTTCTTGAAGCGGTTCGATAAAAAATAAACCTGCAAATGAAACGACCATCGCTTCATATCGCCGTAGAAGTCGCTGAGATACGGGTTATCGTCGACCGATTCGTAGAACGGGACCCAGCCGAAACGATCACCGAGTAATTTGGTGAGTGATGATTTCCCGCTCCCGATGTTTCCGGCAATAGAAATGAAAACTTTGCCCGACTGAAGTCGGGGACTCCGTGATTGGCTCGCCATCACTCCCTCAGGTTTTTATCAATTTAATTTTAGATGGAAGAAATAGCAACGCGTTGTGTGGTCATGGTGCTTAGTGGTTTTTCGCCAAACTTTTTAGAATCTCCTTTGCCTTCTCCAATGCCTTTGCCCGGTGGCTCAATTTATTCTTGAGCTCCGATTCCATTTCCGCATAACTTATTTCATATCCGTCGGGCTGGAACAACGGATCATATCCAAACCCGTTGTTGCCCCGGGCTTCATTCAGAATCCTACCGGAGATCTCGCCCGAAGCAATCTCATCTATGCCTTTTCCCATTATCGAAATCACGCAGCGAAATTTTGCGTTCCTCTTTTCAAACGGGACGTCCTTCAATTCAGCTAGAAGTTTTTTGTTGTTCTGCTCGTAAGTTGCGTTCTCATCGGAATACCTCGCGGAGTAAACTCCCGGTCTACCGCCAAGTGAGTCTACCTCAAGGCCTGTGTCGTCTGCAAGCGAGAGGAGTCCGGTCTTCTGAAAAACCGTTCGCGCTTTCTTTCTGGAGTTGGCTTCGAGTGTTTCGCCATCTTCGATTATTTCGCCGACCCCGGGGAAATTGTCCAGAGACAAAAGTTCAAATGGCAAGCCGGAGAGAATACTTTTAATCTCTTCCACCTTGTGTCGGTTGTGTGTTGCAAGAACGATTTTCATGAATTTCATTTTAAGCCAAAAGTTACACTAATCCGTTGTCTTTATAAAATCACTTTATCGTGGGAATTAATCGTAACCATTCTTGATTTGTTTGGCAAATATTTTGAAATAAAGATTGATTGCGCTCCCGATTGTCGTGAGTAAGTTCAGGGTCACGAAAATCGGATCTCCGATTGCATAGATGGTCAACGCGATGCTCCCGGAGAAGTAGAGCAAAAGGAAGGAGAGTTTCATTCCGGAGCGCCTGGTCCTGACGACTTCAAGTGTTTGAGGAATCCAGCAAGCGACGATGGCAATTAGACCGATTAGTCCGATGACTTTCATCTTTTCATATCAGTAATTTTACCGCTTCGGAAATTTTCTGCACTTCGGCTATTTCGATGTTCAATTTTGATTTTGCTCCTTTGAAATTTGCGCGTGGCACGATGGCTTTTTTGAATCCGAGTTTCGCCGCCTCCTGAACGCGCCGCTCGATCTGGCTGACGCTTCTTACTTCTCCGGCGAGGCCGACTTCTCCGATTACAATTGTGCTCGAGTCTACCGGAATATCTTTATAACTTGAAATGACCGAGACTGCTGCGGCAAGGTCGATTGCAGGCTCGTCAACTTTCACCCCGCCGGCAACATTCAGAAACACATCGAAGCCTCCCAGCTTTATACCCAGTCTTTTTTCGACCACCGCAAGGATTATGCTGAGTCGTCGATAATCAAAACCTGTCGATGTGCGTTGTGGCACGGAATAACCTGTCGGCGTGACGAGGGCCTGGATTTCCAGGAGTATCGGCCGGGTTCCTTCGATCGCGGCGGTTACAGTCGAGCCGCTTGCGCCATAACTTCGTTCCGAAAGAAAAATCTCGGAGGGGTTTTCCACTTCGACCAAACCGGTTTCTCTCATCTCGAAGATTCCGATCTCATTCGTCGATCCGAACCTGTTCTTGTTTGCCCGGAGAATTCTGAACGCGTAGTGCCGTTCTCCTTCAAGGTGTAAAACTGCATCGACGATGTGCTCAAGTACTTTCGGTCCGGCGGCGATTCCGTCTTTTGTCACGTGACCCACGACGAAAACGGCAGTCCCTGTAAGCTTTGCGAGCTGCGCAAGTCTCGCCGAACATTCCCGCACCTGGCTGACACTCCCTGGAGCCGACACAACCTCGGGGTGATATATCGTTTGTATGGAATCGACAATCAGTACAGGCGGATTAAATTCAGAGACTGCCTTTGTTATCGATTCAAGATCCGTTTCTGCTAGGACGAATAGCTTGTCCAGGCTCGTTATGCCCAATCTCTGTGCACGTACTCTGACTTGGGCACGTGACTCTTCACCTGTTACATAAAGTATTTTCCCTAATTTCTCGTTTCGCGCGAGCTGCAACATCAGGGTTGACTTGCCGACACCAGGATCGCCTGCGATGAGAATGATCGACCCAGGCATGAGCCCGCCGCCGAGTACGCGGTCAAATTCTTCAATTCCCGTCGAGATCCGGTTCCCTTCGCTTACTTCGACCTCGCTCAGGGGGACGATTTCTATGTGACTGTTTGATCTCTTTTTTTCATGCGGTTCGTTGATTAGTTCCTCGACAAAACTATTCCACTCTCCGCATTCGGGGCATCGCCCGACCCAGCGAGGTGAAACGTACCCGCAGTTCTGACATGCGAACCTGATTGTTTGTTTGGACATTATAATGAAAAGTTAGAACTCAAAGGTCAAAAGTCAAAGCTTGAAAATAGAAGCAAGAGGCAAGAAGCCAGAAAGAAGAAACGCAAATTTTGTTGATCTCTTGTCTCTTATATCTGGCATCTAATGGATCAGTACCAGCTCTTCCTGCTCTCTTCCGGTTATCATGGCGTTGTGTGAATTGTCGATTAAAACATTCAGTTCGGACCGGACGCCCATTTTGCCCTCTAAATATATTCCGGGCTCGAGTGAAAAAAGACATCCTGGCACAAGAAATCGCGTGTCCTGTGTCTCGAAGTTGTCGATATTTGCGCCGTTGCCGTGGACTTCCTCGCCGATGGAATGCCCCGTGCGATGAGTGAAGAATTCGCCGTAGCCTCTTTCTTTCACGACATTTCTGCATACGTCGTCAACTTCCCACCCTGCGACCTGTTTGCCGGAATTTAACCTTTCCGTCAGGAATTTAAATCCGGCGCGTCTCGCATCGCGGACGGTATGAAAAGCTTTTACATATTCGTCAGTCGGCTCATCGCCAACGAAGGCGCACCATGTTATGTCGTAATAAATGGAGCCAGGCTTATCTAGTTTTGCCCAGAGGTCGATGAGGAGTTTGTCCCCCGGCTTTATCTTACTGGAATTTTTCGGCGTCGGAGCAAAATGCGGATTCGCCGGATGGTCGTTCGTGCCTACGATGAGCGGGTCGTCTGTTATGAGGTGATTTGCTTTGAAACGCTTTTCAATGAATTGCTCGATTTCATATTCGGTTTTGTATTTCTTGTTCCGCAAAGACTTTCTAACTTCACCGAATGCTTCATCCAAAATCTTGTCGATGAGTTTTCCCGCCTTGAAATGTGACTTGATCGCCTTATCGTCGAGGAGTGCTTCGAATTGCTGTACCAGATCCGCCGCCGAGACAATTTCGTGTCCGAAACTTTTTACAAGTTCGACTGTTCCGCCATCAACGATTGAAATATATGGAATCGCATTCATCGCCGAATATTGCATTGCAATTCTTGCCGGTTTGCTGAGAATTTCTTTGAGATTTGAGTGAAGCTCCCGCCAGCTTGAATACATCATTTTCTTTCCGGGGAGATGATCTAACTTCGTCGGTTCTACCCGGTGAGCAAGTTTTATAGGCTCGCCGCTTGCAGGTATGAAGTAATACCAACGTCGTGTCGACATGGCGTGGGGATCCATATTGAGGATTTTTAAGCCGAGATGGTCGCGGTTGTGAAAGTCGAAGAAGAGCCAGCCGTCAATGCCGACAGAGCGGATTGCGGTTTGAATCTTTTCCAGGTCCATGATTGCTCCGGGTTTTTCACAAGTTATGAAAAGATGTCGGTTGATTCAAAGATTGACGGGTACCGCCAAAAAAAAACCGACCCGCTGTGGGGTAGCCAGCAGGTCGGTACGGATAGTCCGAGGATTCTTGGGGTAGGGTGGGATCCTCGTCGAAACTCAATTAAATTCGCATTAAATATAGTTGCACATTCCTGTTAATGCAAGGGAAAACTTGAAAATTGTCGTTCATAAGCTTAGAGCCTGAGAAGAAAAGTCCCGTCCTCATTCGATGAATTGCATCGTTCAACGAGCGGATTTCCCTGATCAATTAAGCCGGCTGTAATGCAACACACCATACAATTTCTTATATTAAAAACAGAAGTGAGTCGAATTTGCCGAAAATTTTCAGCAGAAACCATGAACGAATCTTAGTCGTGAGACCCGATAGAGTCGGGGATGTTGTCCTATCCACGCCTGTTTATCGAACACTCAGAGAATCTTTTCCGGATTCGTTCATAGGAGCGCTTGTTTCTTCATATACGAGTCAACTCTTAGACGGCAACCCTTTTATAGATGTTGTAATCACGGACGATCCCGGGCGAAATAATTTTCGAGCCAAGGTGAAAGAAATCCGAAGATATAAATTCGACACGGCGCTACTCCTCATGCCAACGAAACGCCTTGCTTATATTTTGTTTCTTGCCGGAATTCCGTATCGGGTTGGGGTCGGACATATTTTATATGAAGTCATCACTCTCATGCAGGGAGTCTCGCGGAAAAAATACAATCCGCTCAGGCACGAGTCTGAATATATGCTAGACCTTGCGAGGAAAATCGGTGCAGAGAAAATATCGACAACGCCAGAAATTTTTTTGAACGAGGAAGAAAAGGAATCTGCCCGTAAATTTTTGGGGAGAAAAGGCTTCGATATGGATCGGTCCATCGTCGGCATTCATCCCGGCAGCGGCCACTCATCCCCGAACTGGGGAGTCGAAAAGTATTCTGAGCTTGCAAAGATACTGGCACTGAACCGTGTGCAGGTATTCGTTTCGGGTTCGGACCATGAAAAAAATCTTGAGAAATCTTTCTTGGGAATTCACGACAAAAATATAAAAACCTCTTTTGGCGAATTCTCATTGCGCGAACTGGCGTCAGTCCTATCACAGATGGATTTGTTTGTCTCTTCAAGCACGGGGCCGATGCACATGGCTGCCGCCGTCGGTACTCCGACTGTTTCGATGTTTTGTCCGTTGACGGCATGCTCTCCGAAGTTGTGGGGTCCGGTCGGAAACGTTTCTAAAGTTATTCTTCCTCCTGATGGATTCTGCCAGGCAAAGTGCCCGGGTGATCCTCACGTGTGCAGTTTTAGCGATGGGACAACCGGAATCACCGTAAAGGAAGTTTTTGATTCAGCTATTCAAATGATAAGTAATACCGACCCGGTTTATTCCGAGGAGTCCCGGCACTTCAGATGATAATTCGCCAGGCTTCAGGCGGTGACGCCGACGCGATAGCCGCTCTTCTCTCGAAATCTTTTCTGGAAGATACTTCCGTCATTCGTATCAGCATAGAAAATAATCCGCGATATTCTTTATCCGACATGTTCGTAGTCGAAGACAAGAGTATGAATGCAGGCATCGCAGGGTGTCTTCGGATTACTCCGTTCGAAGTCTACTCTCGCGGTGTAAAGATGCCGATGGCAGGGATTGCCGCGGTTGCGGTTCAGCCGGAAGCGAGAAGAAACGGGATTGCAGAAGCTCTCATGGAGGACGCGCTGAGAAAGATGTACGAAATGGACTATTCCATATCGATGCTGTTTCCATTTAAACATCACTTCTACAAAAAGTTCGGCTATGGATATGTCGGTAACTTGACGCAATATGAATTTACTCCGAATAATATTTCTAATTTTTCTGGTGCATCTGGAATGTCGTCGGGTAAGGAGCGGTCTCATGTCCGTGCATTCGGGAAAGCGGACAAGAGTAAGATCAAACGAGTTCTACTACAGGAAATCCAGACGAATGGATCTTTCACTCTTTTGAGGCCTGAAAATTTTTGGGATCTGGTGGTCTTCCCAAAGTTCAAGGATGCCTATGTCTATGACGACGGTGAATTGAAGGGCTACATGGTTTTTGAGATTTATAAGGAGCCCGGCGCATCGAATGGGCTTACCGGAGATACGGTTCTTAACATAAAGGAATTCGTCGGACTTGATGCATCGGTGCATCGGGGGCTGTGGGGATTTGTCGGTGCACTCGGCGAGCAGGTCACGCGCGTCAAGTTTCTTGCTCCTTCAGATTACCCGATTCACCTTTTCCTCAGGGAGCCCAGGGAATCAGATTACCGCAGGTTATTCTTTGAATATAAATCTTTTTCAACGCTTGCATCCGGCTTCATGCTCAGGGTTATAAATATTCCTGATGCGCTCACCAAATTACACCATACTATTGAGGCTCCGGCCGATTTTGTAATCAAAGTCAACGATGGTAACCTGCCTCAGAATTCCCGGCCTCTCAATCTGCACGTTCACAACGGCGAAACTGTTGTCGATGAGACAAAGCGGAGCGTACAGTTTGAATCCGATATTGAAATATTTTCGCAGATTTACTCCGGTTTTTTAAAACCCAGCGATGCATTAAATCTCGGCTTTGCGCACGGAGAAAAGGCGACCGCGGCAAAACTCGATGAACTTTTTAGGACTCGTGCACCGTTTATATATCAGTACGATATTTTCTAATTCGAGGAGAGAAAAAATGAACTCGATCTTGGTTGCGTTGTTGAGCGGTCTATTGTTCATAAACACAGGGTTTAAAATGAATAAGGGTGACGGTGGCGATCTTAAGTGGACAAATTTTACCGACGGTGTCAGGCAAGCTTCGGCATCGAATAAAAAGATACTTATCGATGTATATACAGACTGGTGTGGTTGGTGTAAGAAAATGGAGAGTGATACTTATAGTGACGAGGACATCAAAAGCTATCTGAGGGAGAATTACATCCTGGTCAAGTTGAATGCTGAAAGCGATGCGAAGGAAATGCTCGACAACGAAGAAGTCACCCAGGCAAATCTCGCGTCGGCCTTTCGGGTTAACGGATATCCGACGACGATTTTTTCTGACAACGGATGGGAAGGCTATCACTTCGGTTCCAGGGTACATGAAGCGTGCGGAATTTTTGCAGGTGTTGAAATACATCGGTGAAGACCAGTATAAGAAAATGGAATTTCAGGATTACATAAAATCGCAGAGCGTTCCCAGTAAGTAGGATCTAGAAATACGCTTGTGCGAGAGTTATCTCTCCAAAAGTTGCGGGCTGCAGAAGGGAAGAATTCCCGAAAAGTATTTTAACTTTTTGTTTGTGAGAACGTCAGATATACAAGTGTAAAATTTTATGTGTAAATTTATAACTCATGATAGAAAATAAGAATCGACTCGTTTTACTGGATATTTTAAGAGCGGTTGGTGTCATGCTGATGATCCAGGGGCATACGCTTGATGCCGTATTGAGTCCGTTATATAAAAACGGCTCCACGTTTATGTTCCAGTTGTGGACTTTTTTCAGGGGCTTGACAGCTCCATTCTTTTTCTTCTCGGCAGGACTTGCGTTCGTAGTGGCGACCGTTAAGAACAATTCGGGCGTTATCAGTATTTCAAAGAAATCAAAATATAGGCGGATAAAAAGGATTGTTATTCTTCTCCTCTTGGGTTACGGCCTTCATTTGCCTCTCGAACTTTTTTATGATCCATCATCGGTTCCCGCAGAAAATTTAAAAATATTCTTTTTTGTTGATGCACTTCATGTCATTTCGCTGTCCCTCCTTGTGATTCTCATTATTGGGCTGTTCACGAAAAGAACCGAGAAATTGTTTTGGTCTTATGTTGTAGCTGCAGTTTTGTCGCTTGCGATAGCACCGATAACCGAGCCGATCAGATGGGAAAACTTTCTTAATCCGTTTTTCTATTCTTACCTGACCTTCCGTTCCGGGTCGTTCTTTACTTTCTTCCCATTTTCCGCTTACCTGTTTGCCGGTGCGTCGTTCGGCGCGGCGTCATTGTCGATGCCTGTACAGAATCGCGCCCGTATATTGTCGGATAATTTCATGAAGGCGGCTTTAATCTCACTCCTTTTGTTCCTCCTTTTTTTCCCCATCCAGCTTTACTTCGTTTCTCCGTACATAGACTATTGGCGTGCATTGCCCGCGGTTAATTTTCTTCGTTTCGGTATCGTTGCCTTCGTGGCTGCATGCGTTGGATATTTGAGTTTGAAGGTTACGAGATTTCCGAAGATTCTTCCGGCTATAGGGAAGAGTTCACTTACGGTTTATGTCGTACACCTGATGATAGTTTATGGTTCCCCGATAAATCTGGGGCTTGCCCAGCTTATTCCCGGAGGGACAGACCCGGCTATTGCTATCCTTCTCGCTGCGGGCGTTATGTCGCTTATGGTTGGAATGGTTTATGGAATCGAAGCTTATAGAGTTCGGAAAAATCGCATTAAGGTTGTTACCATCGGTGAAGTAGCAGAGTAAGAATTTCTACTTTGCTTCGGAAAAAGTTCTGTTTTTTACCCAATCCTCAACTTCGACTTGCATTGCTACCTCGTCACAGACCGGAAATTTCAAGCAATCAATACATATACTCCAGACTTTATGCGGTAGCTGCTGTTTGTCTATTATTTTAAATCCGAGTCTCTCGAAGAAATGCGGCTTGTAAGTCAATGCAAAAACATGCTTTAAGCCAAGCTCTGCTGCGTCACCCATGAGAGCTTCAACGACCTGTGTCCCGAGCCTGTTTCCCTGGATATCTTGACGGACTGCCAACGAGCGAAGCTCTGCAAGATCGTTCCATGTTATATCTAAAGAGCCGCAAGCGAGTATGGAGTCCGAGGGTTCAGGATGAGTGTTGCCGTTGTTGTGATTATCCGAGTTCACGGCAGCCGCCACAAAATAATTTCTTACTTGCTGCAGGATTTGACTTTGCGAACGATAAAGCATCTCTCCTTTTTCGGCGTAGGAATTTATCAGCGAAACTATTTGCTGAACGTCGCTCACTTTTGCCCGGCGGATTTTTATGTCAATATCCAACTAATGTATCCTCTCTCTTTGTAACCTTTATATCTTGAAGTTGCGGAGCTTTTATCCTTATTTCAAGATTAAAACCACGGTAGTACCCTATTGGGTTCCATCTCAGATTCATTTCCCAGCAGTGCAGGTCGCGGTAGACCGTTACTGTCGGTACGACTATCTGGTGTTGGAGAAGGTCATATCCTCCGGTAAGTCCGATTTTCCAGTTTTCAGTCAAGTTGAATCCGAGCTGCAAGTTAAGACTTGCCGTCTGGCTGAGTTCATCGGGGGCGGGTTTAGATCGGTCATAGACAATTCCAAAACTCAGATTCCAGGGGATGCTGAGATCTGGAGATTCGATCTCGTGATAAAATCCATTGTATTGCTGTAAGGATTTCAACGAATCCTGTTCTCCGAGAGAATCTAAGGATTGCTGTTGTTGGGGCGATCCCGTCTTTTTTCTCTCGCCGTGGAGGGAAGTAGAAATGCTGAGTGAAAAGTCGGTCATGTCGGGAAGTTTTCCCTCAGACCATAGATATTTATTTATTCTTTCTCTGACAGTTGAAGCGGTATCGAACTGATAGAAATTGAAAGTGGCTCCTCCGCCGATATCGAATTTCTGCGCAATATTTGTTCTGTAGCTGACAGCAAGAGGAGACAGGTTCATCGAATCGGCTGCGAAGTTATAAGCCGAGTTCAAATCCAGATTGAGAAGTTGAATCTTGTTCTCGGTCTGTGAAGTGTCACTCGATAGAGTCTTTATCTCAAAGTTATTACTTAGGTCGAAACCCGCTGATGCAACAGTCCCGGACTGAGCACCGCCGTATATTCCCTGTGAGTAATAATCATACCTTTGTTCACTTCCATTGAGTGCTTTGTAAGATCCGTAATATCCCCAGGATGGTTTTGAAAAATCCGGTTGGTAAGTAAGAGTGATGCTTGGCTGCAGTGTGTGCCTGAAGGCGGTTATCCCGAAGATATTCGGCTGCATTATCCCGAAGAGCCTCGTACTCGCCGAAATGCCGGTGCTGAAATACCCGATATTATTGAAACCTGGTTGTTTAGTATATACCAGGCTGTCAGTTCCATTAAGAACACTTTTTAAATCTTTTGAAACCACCATCCGGGAGCCGTACATCTTGTCGGTGATAGACACGAACGGCGAGATCGTGATAACTCCGGCTTTCGGCGATGCGCTGATCGAAATAGTGTGTTGCGCTCCGTATAAACTAGACCGATCGTAGTGTCCGGCGGCAGTTGAATCCAAAATCTTTTGTGCTGCGAGTCCGGTGGTGTCCCATGTTTTAGATGTCTGGTTTTGAAACTGTCCGCTATATGAATACCCGATCATCTCGTACCATGATAGCTTATCGCTGACATCGCTTGAATGTTCCGCGCTTCTGAACGGATAGCTCATTGAATGCGAAAAGTTCACGCTTGGAAGTGTAGCGGATATGGATCCGTTCTGTAAATTCTGGTCTCTGTGGATATTAAGAGAAAGGCTGTTGCCCGATTGTTCCCAGTTTTTGTACAGTGAAGCGTCTGAGACGAGATTTTGTTGAAGAATCTGATCGTAATCGGTGCTTGTCTGCTGGAAGTAGTTTCCGGAACTCATGTTAAAATTTGCCACAAGCCTGGTCGTCGGGTCAATTGTCTGGTCATGCGTGAATTGCAAGTTCCAATTTTTTTGAAGAGAGCTTTTGTACGTCGGATCGCTGGGTTCTCCTATATACCTGTAGCTATACGCGCCGTAAATACTTCCGTTTAAATAATATCTAAGATTATACCTAAGCCCGCTTCTCAGCTCATAGCCTCCGCGGGTGTACCAGTCTGCCGTGGTAGTTAAATCCGAGTAATCATTGATTGCCCAGAAGTAACCGAAGTGTGATAGGTACCTCCCCGCATTCGCGCTCTCGCCGAACGACGGCGTAATTATTCCGCTTCTTCTTCCTGCCTTGCTGGGAAATACACCGAAGGGAAGCGCAAACACCGGCACGCCATCTAGGTAAAAAATTACCGGCTCCACTACTATTTTGTCGTTCACGACCAATTTCATCCTTGAACTTTGGAAGTAAAAATGAGGATCAGGATCATCACACGTTGTAAATCTGCCGTTCTCGATGTAAAGAATATCCTTTCCGAACTTCTTAATCAGTTCGCCGTGGTAATAATTTTTGTCTATTTCCGTGTTCGCGACATTTACTCTTCCTTTCTGGCTCTTAAAATCGTACGTAACGTGCGAACTTTTGTAAGTTTCTCCGCCGTCGGTGAAAACCGGCGGCTCGGTAATTGTATCGCCGCTGTCTTTCCGGCCCTGCGCCGTAAGTATCGATGTGTCCCAATTGATATCGATCTGGCCGGCATTCAGTTTAAAATCTTTGTAGCTCATGTCGCCTTTTTTGTAAAGCATCATTTGACGGCTGTCGATGGAATAGACTACGGAGTCCGCGGCACTATATGTTACAATGGAATCTATTTCTGCTTTTGCGCCTGTTGTGTCCTCGGTTGCTTTCTGGGAAATCTTTGCCGTGTCGGCCCTCAAGAAAGTTTTCGTGCTATCTTGCGCGTGAAGAACCGGGAGTGCGATAAACAGGATGAGTATCGGATAAAGATTTCTCACAGCACATCAATGATCAGAGTTGATCTTTCAGATAACGGTTTAATCTTAGTCTGCGATTAACGCCGCGGCGCCGAGTATGCCGGCAGAATTCTTGAGCTGAGCCGGTAAGATTCTTACTTTCGGTTTCAAAGACGATAGGACGCGAGCCTTTACTGTTCTCTCAATTGAGTCTAACAAAGGTTTTCCTGCTTTTGCAACACCGCCGCCAACTATCACCGCCGCGAGGTCGAACATATTGAGAGCTGAAGCGATTGCAATTCCAATATACATTCCAGTTTCTTCCCAAATTTGAAGGGCGAACTTATCGCCTTTGTCTGCAGCTTCACTGATCAGCTTTGGTTCTAACTTCTCTCCGTTGCCGTCGACGAATTTATTTATAATTGAATCGGGGTACGATTTCAGTTTTTCGATGACTCTTCGCGAGAGATACTTTTGTCCAACATAAGCTTCAACGCACCCATAGTTACCACAGTTGCATAACGGCCCGTTGTAATCGATTGTGGTATGCCCAATTTCGCCGGCTCCTCCATCCTCGCCCCGGAAAACTTTGCCGTCAATAATGAATCCGCCTCCAACACCCGTTCCGAGAGTAACTATTACAAAATTTTTCAGGTCCCTTCCGGCACCGAACTTCAATTCTCCGACTGCAGCGGCGTTGGCGTCATTTTCAACTTGAACAGATCCGCCGACCAGTTTTGACGTTTCCTCTCCCAATCTGAATACAGTCCAGTTTGCAAAGTTCGGGGGATATTTCACGATACCGCCGTCAAGGTCCACCATTCCGGGCGAGCCTATCCCGATTCCTTGCAGATCGTTTCCACTGAGGTTTCCTTTTATAGAGTTTACTGCGCTTGCGATTTGATTAACAACTGCTTGAGGACTGATTTCAGCATGAGATGGGATGGATATTTCATGAAGAATGCTCCCTTCTTTTGAAACTGCGCCCGCTTTAATAAATGTTCCGCCCAGGTCGACTCCGATAATGTATTTCATTTATTAATATTACTTTCCGCAATCCGCATTGCTTGTGCTTGTCGGATCACTTTTTTCTTTTAGTCCAGATTGATTCGAGATATTTTTTTAGGGTTGATTCTCTGCCGATCTCCGTAGGATCGTAGTATATTTTGTCTTTAATTTCGTCGGGCAGATATTGCTGCTCGATAAAATGATTCTGAAATCCGTGAGCGTATTTGTAATCCTTATGGTATCCGAGTTCCTTCATGAGCTTTGTTGGAGCATTTCTCAGGTGAAGCGGTACCGGAAGATAAGGTTTTTCTTGTACATCTGCAGCGGCTTTTTCAATCGACATGTACGAGGCATTGCTTTTCGGACAGCTTGAGAGATAAGTGGTTGCCTGCGCAAGTATGATACGGGCTTCAGGCATGCCGATATAGTCGACAGCAGTGAAGCATGCTGTAGCCAGAGTAAGGGCGTAAGGTTCTGCATTGCCGATATCTTCAGACGCAAGAACTATGAGTCTCCTCGCGATAAATTTCGGATCTTCTCCGGCTTCCAGCATTCGGGCAAGATAGTAAACCGCCGCATCGGGATCGCTGCCGCGGACGCTTTTTATAAATGCCGAGATCGAATTGTAATGTTCCTCGCCCGCCCTGTCGTACTTGTAATGCCTGATCTGATAAGCCTCGCGAACGATCTCCCGGTTTATCCGAAGAGGGGTTTGTTTTCCGGCAAGATCGATAGCAACTTCAAGCGCATTCAGCATTACACGTGCATCCCCTCCGCTTAACCTGATCATTTCTTCTTCAGCATCCTGTGAAATGATGGAATCTTTTCCGGCTCCTTCGCCAATTTTCTTGAGAATCTCATCGTGATGAAGAGTACGATTAAGAATGGTTCTGAGTTCCATCTCGCCGAGGTTTTCAAGGACATAAACCTGACTCCTTGAAAGGAGGGGTGAAATAACTTCGAATGAAGGGTTTTCCGTCGTCGCACCGATTAGAGTTAGCGATCCGCTCTCTACGCTCCCGAGAAGTGCATCCTGTTGAGCTTTATTGAACCGGTGAATTTCATCTATAAATAATATTGTTCGCCTTCCCGTCTCGAGTGATTTTTCCGCAGTAGAAATGATTTCACGTAGCTCCTGGACACCCGATGAGACCGCATTTACCTGAAAAAAGTCCGCTTGGAGTTTTCCTGCTATTAAACGTGCGAGAGTGGTTTTGCCGGTGCCTGGAGGACCCCACAGGATCATCGACCGCAGGTTTCCAGCGTCTAACATTTTTCGAAGAGTACCATTCTCTCCGACTAAATGTTCCTGCCCGACAAATTCGTCAAACACCTGCGGTCGGACTCTTTCTGCAAGAGGAATTATAGCTTTTGGCGGAGAGAACAGTCCAGGTCCGTGACCCCGAGAGGATCGGTTACTTGGGCTGAACTTTGATGATTTTTTCGCCATTTCTATGCATAAAATACTTCTCGCGGGCTATCCGTTCAATTTCTTGATCGTTGGTCTTCAGTTTTTGTATCTCTGCTTGAATCGACGCATTTTCCTTTTCAAGTTCCCGGATCCTGTTCTCGACAGAAGATCTTTCGCTTTCAAGTCTGATGCGCTGGATTAGCCCCCGCGAATCAAATAGAATATATACGAATCCTATTGAGAGAATAAGAAGAATAGCTGCGTTCTTTTTCTTTAACCTTTTTATGAATCCCTGGAAACCTTTTAAAGTCATTTACTCTTCAAACTTAAATCGACTATTTTTCCTACAAGCTCTTTGAAAGAAATTCCAAGCGCAGCGGCGGCCTTTGGGACGAGGCTCGTCTCGGTCATCCCCGGGATTGTATTTACTTCGAGACAATAAGGAATCTGATCAATCCCGACTCTGAAATCGACCCGTCCGAAAGTCTTGCAGCCAAGCGATTTGAATGTGAGTAGCGCAAATTCCTGCAACTTCACAGCGAAGGATTTCTCGATCGGTGCGGGAGTAAGATAATCGGTCATTCCTTTTGTGTATTTGTGGTGATAATCATAGAACCCACCATGAGGTCTGATCTCAATTACAGGCAGGGGTTCATCACCAAGAATGCTTACCGTCAACTCGGCTCCCGGGATGTACTCTTCTGCAAGCACCACGTTGGATTGTTTTTCGGCTTCGTCAAGTGCTGCGTCGAGATCCGATTCGTTATTTACAATTGTAATCGCGACGGAAGATCCCTGGTCATTCGGCTTGACAACGTTTGGGTATCCTAGTTTTGAAATCTCTGTCTTAATCGATGCAGGCCGCGGCGAAGAACCTTTTTGGTAATCGAACCACTTTGCGGTTGGTATTCCATGGTGCAGGAATAATTTTTTTGACATAACTTTGTCCATTGCAATAGCGCTTGCCATGATGCCGGAACCTGTGTAGGGGATAGACGCCAATTCAAGGATCGACTGGATTATTCCATCTTCTCCCCACTTGCCATGAAGAATGATAAATGCCAGATCAAAATCTTCATCGATCTGTGTTTCAACGGTTGTTAAATAATTTTTTGGTGATAATTTTGAAAGGAATTCTTGAGTCGGGGGATTGGCCTCAATTGACTGCGAGAGGAGGTCAGATTCCGAAATCTGATGTTTTCCAAGAGCCGGGTCGACAGCGATTACTTCGTGTCCCAGTTCTCTAAGTGCCTTGATAATCCCTCTGCCGGATGATATAGAAACCAACCGCTCCGGCGAGCTCCCGCCCAGCAGAACTGCAATTTTCACTTAAACTCCAAATTGTTTGATCCCAAGGTGCTTTTCAGACAATATCTAAATCCCAATCTTGTCATCACAAGTTATTTAACAGCGTGCCGAAATACAAACTCCATTAATTACTTCTTGTGTGGATGTTCCCAATGGAGTGTGAAAATAGTCAAAGGGGTTTCTGAGGAACGTTACTAAGCCTCATCATGGTTCGGTAGACTTAACGACCTTTCTTTCTGGGAAACAGGTCTGTTTATTAGACCACGATAATTTCTGTCGACAGCCTACCTGCACCTTTCTTATTCGCAATTTATTTCCAACTTATTCGAGTTAGACGTTGTAAGGAGGCTGAGGGTGAAGTTGAGTTGCCGTGCATTCCTTGAAATCCATGCAGGCTTCAGAGAGAAGTCATCCGAGGGAATTACAGTTCATATAGATGGTGGACTCATTGCAACCGACCTAAAACCAGTTGATGAATATAGAGGTGGGAGCAAACTTCTCGGTTACATTAACGTGGGTATGGATTTTGTGGAAGTATTTGGGCATGGGTTTGGGGTTGGGTAATAATGCGCCCATTATTTCTCCCAATATTAGATTCGGGAGCAAAAGAATTCTATATGCCGATCTAGGTTTTGGGCATAAGTTTCCTCTCGCTTCATCTGGAATAATGACTCTCAGGCTTGGAAGCGGATTCGACACCGATAAACTCAATCTATAGATAGGCAGCGGTGTTGGCTTGGATGTACGAGGACTTAACGGCTCTGATTACGGGGGGTATAGCATCAGCATTGATTATCGAATTGACGAAATGCTCTCGATCAAATCTGGTATGTCAAGAGAGTTAGGAGGCAATTCAAATTTAGAAGGCGCATGGCTCGGTGTTAGATACCACTTTAAATGAACGACTTCGTGCGTTATTTCATTAATAAACTTTAATCAAGTTTTATCCCCGATTTTTCCACCGTGGATTGTTTATTCATCCCGTCGGGATTAAATTATTGACGAAATTTTACATTATAGTGACAAAATGGCGCAGATGAACAGTGAGAATAGAATGAAAATATATGTCGAGACGTACGGGTGCCAGATGAACCTTGCTGACACAGAAATAGTTCTTGGCATAATGAGCAAATCAGGATATTTACAAACCCAAAATATAGATGATGCGGACGTGATCCTCCTAAATACTTGCAGTGTTCGGGAACGCGCCGAGGATAAGATCCACCAGAGGCTCAGAGTTATAAAGAAACAAAAATTTGAAAAACCTAATTTGGTGGTAGGGATTCTTGGGTGCATGGCGGAACGTCTTCGCTCGAATCTTATGGATGAGCATAAAGTTGACGTTGTGGTTGGTCCCGATGAATATCGCAAACTCCCCGAGCTTTTAGAAGGCGCGGTTGCCGGGACACAAGGAATTGGTGTCCGGCTGTCTCGAACAGAAACTTATGATGACATTGTACCTTTGAGGACCGAAGGAGTTTCCGCGTGGATTTCCGTAATGCGCGGATGCGATAAGTTCTGTACGTTCTGCATAGTCCCATTTACTCGCGGCCGTGAAAGAAGTCGGACTCTTAATAGTGTCGTGAGGGAAGTGGAACAGCTTCTTGAGCAAGGATTCCGCGAAGTTACTTTGCTTGGTCAGAATGTTAATTCTTATCGCGACGACAAGTTTGATTTCTCCAATTTACTTGCGGCGGTGGCGAATATCGATTCAAAGCTTCGTGTTAGATTCACTACTTCACATCCGCAAGATCTGTCTGACAAATTGATAGATACCATTGCTAGCCATGATAATCTATGCAAGTATATTCATTTGCCGGTGCAATCGGGATCGAACAGGGTTCTCGAAGCAATGAACAGGACATACACTCGTGAACATTACATAGAGCTTGTCCACAAGATTCGAAGGCGGATTCCCAATGTTGCATTATCAACGGATATAATAACGGGTTTTCCCACCGAAACTGATGGAGAACATAGCGAGACCATTAGCTTGATGGATGAAATTCGTTACGACGGCGCTTACATGTTTAAGTATTCTCCGCGAGAAGGAACTCCGGCGTATAAATTAGGCAACGATATTCCAGATGAGACAAAAAGCCTGAGACTGAACGAAATCATCGCGATGCAACAGAAGATTTCTTACGAAGTGAACCAATCGCTGGTTGGCAAGGTAATCGAAGTGATGGTTGAAGGGCCGAGCAAGAAATCAGATATGCAGCTTAGTGGTAGAACGGATACAAATAAGACGGTCATTTTTCCAATCGGTCAATTCGCAGCTGGTGACATCGCGAAGGTTAGGATAGATAGAGCTTCGGCTGCGACATTATTCGGAGAGGCTGTCAACAGCTTTAACTGAAATGAAGATATACTTTTTTGTTATATCAATCCTCTTGACCATGACTATAAATATAAGACCAGTGGTTGCACAGAGATTTTCAAGTGGAGATCAGACCGGCCAGAAATCTTTCAAGGCCGATACAGGTTTTATAAATGCCGAGAAAGCGTATCTCGCTCTTAAAACGGGAAATCTTGAGGATGCAAGAAAATATTTATCTTTAGCGGACGCTTCGAATCCCTTCTCATTGTATGTGCGTGCAGGTTTGACTCAGGATGCCACTGAAGCGGCGGGTATTTACAAAGAAATCGTTGCTGAATATCCTGACAAACCTATTGCTCGTGAAGCACTCCTCCAACTTTACAGATATCATTATGCAGCCGGGAACTACCGCTTAGCCCACACTGATTATTTACAATTACGTAAATATCCGGGTATGACTCAGCTTTCTGATCCTGCGGGTCTGAAAGACACGCTTCAAAATACCGCCCCTTCTATGCCGACTCAGAATACGGAGACTCCTCCTCCGTCAACGTCGGACGAGCCCACAAGCTACTCGATCCAGCTTGGAGTGTTCTCGTCACAGGAAAATGCCGACAGGTTTGTAGCCCATTTGAAAGCCGAGGATATCAAGGCATCGGTCTCTTCAAAAATCGGAGCTAACAAAACCCTTTATGTCGTGACCACCGGGGATTTTCCAACGCGTGAGGCTGCGGATACTTTTGCAGCAGATTTGAGAAATAGATCTATTGATTGCATTGTGGTTCAAACGGGAGAATCACGAGAATGAAAATCACCGTATTGGGTTCGGGTTCTGCGTTTTCCAGCCTGACAAGGTTTAACAGTGCTTATTTAGTGGAGGCTGGCAAATCGAGTTTTATGATCGACTGCGGCTCGGATGCACTCCGTGCGCTGCAAAAGGCCGGAGTCAATCTGTTTTCGATTAGAGATATTTTCTTGACTCATATGCATGCTGACCACTGTGCCGGGCTCCCCGCGGTTCTAACGGCGATGCATGTCCTTGACCGAAAGGATCCTGTAAAAGTCCACGTCCCGCTAACGCAGTTCGAATTTGTGAAATCATGGTTTGCGAACTTGTTCATTTATAACGAAAGAATGTCGTTCAGGATTGAACTATCATCTTTAGATGCCGGCAAGACGAATCTTGACGAGAATATTAAGCTCGAGTTTATCCGGACAAACCATCTTGAGAAATATATGGAATTCGCATCGAGGTCGGGATTTAATCCGATGAGTTTTTCGGTGATCGTAAGAGAGGGAAAGAAATCATTCTTTTTTAGCAGCGATATCGATTCGATTGACGAAATCAATTCTAACATGAATAGTTCTCTGTCGTTCATTGAAGCCGCGCATCCGAAGCTTGAAGAAATAGCACGAATTTCTAATGGCGCGCGTAGTAATGTCTTTTTCACACACATTCCCCAGGAACTCGAAATCGATGGAATATGGAGAAAAGAGTTGAGCTCCAAATTTGGAATAAAGAATATAAATACTGTCCATGATGGACAAGTCTTTACTATCTGAAAAAAAAATGACTGTCGAAGAATTTCAAGAAAAATTCGGAATTATAGGCGTGTCGACGGCAATGAAAGAAGTTATTGCCACTGTGATGCAGGTTGCGCCGACTGATGTAACGGTCCTGATCAGCGGAGAAAGCGGAGTTGGTAAAGAAGTAATTGCCCGATCGATCCATGGCGCCAGCAAGCGAGCCGGCAATCAAATCGTGGCGGTAAATTGCGGCGCGATCCCCGAAGGGATCCTTGAGTCAGAGTTATTCGGGCACCAGCGCGGGGCGTTTACCGGAGCTATTGAATCTCGCAAAGGTTATTTTGAAATAGCCGATGGCGGTACTTTGTTTCTTGATGAGATCGGGGACACGCCGTTATCGACTCAGGTCAAGCTGCTGCGGATTATTGAGACGGGCGAATTTATGCGCGTAGGGTCATCGTCAACTCAAAAAGCTGATGTTAGAGTCATTGCCGCTTCCAATAAGTCGCTCGAGTCGGAAGTTGCGCGCGGATATTTCAGGCAGGATCTTTATTTCAGATTGAGATCCGTTAATATTTTTATCCCGCCGCTTAGGGAGCGCCGCGAAGACATCCCGATATTTGTCGAGAAATTTGTGGAAGAATTTACGACGAGCCACAAAATAAAATTTGGAGGATTTTCACCCGAAGCGCTGGATACACTTATTGGCCTGGAGTGGCCCGGAAATGTTCGCGAGTTAAGAAATTTAATTGAAAGTATTATAGTTCTTGAAGGAGGTAACCAGGTGAGCGCATCGGCGTTGGATAAGCATCTTCCGAGACCAGGCGCATTTTATTCCACCGAAGCAACCAGCAAATTTCTCCCTGTCCGGGTCGGCAGGACGCCTGAAGAGTCGGAACGAGAATTGATCCTGCGGGCCCTGTGGGAAATAAAAAACGACATCGTGGATATTAGAAATTCGATTAATTCAAATACGATTGAAAAGAAATTGGCTTTGCCTGTTCCATTATCCGTGACTGACGAAAATCCGAACGGATCTGAAAACGGGGAAAAGTTGAACATTGAAGAGATGGAAAAATTTCTGATTCTGAAAGCACTCAGAAAATTTTATGGTAATAAGCAGCTTGCTGCGAACGCCCTGGGAATAAGTATGCGTTCTTTGTATCGCAAGCTTCAAGAATATAAATTAAAGGATGTTGAATGAAATACTGTGCGGTTTTGACGGTTTTGTTGGCTTTTGGCGGCTGCACATACTCTTTTCGCGGAGCTTCACTCCCGCCAGGAGTTCATACCGTAGCCGTCCAGGTTTTCGACGACAATAGCGGTTTCGGCGATCCAAATCTGAGGATTGATTTAACGAATCAGTTGAATCAGAAATTGGTTGCTGACAACACGCTTCAAGTAACAAATATGTCAAGTGCCGATGCTGCGATTATCGGCACGGTGACCGGTGTGACAACACAAGCCACATCGGTCGAAGGAAATCAACAAGTCGGCAAATGGCGCATTACAGTGAATGTTTCAATAAAGTTTCAAAATTTGAAGACACAAAAAAACATCTGGACGAAAGACTTTTCCGATTGGGGAGACTATGATCCAAGCGCTGGTCCTTCGAACAGAGATGCCGGTTTAAGCCAGGCAGAAGATAAATTAACTGAAGATGTTTTGTTAGCAGTGGTCACGAATTGGTAATTGCCAAAGGAGCATGATAAGATGTCACCCCGCGTCGAAAACGCATTATTAATATTGTACATAATTGCCTTGAGTTTCCCCTTCATCTTTGGGTCGAACGGATTCTTAATGATCTTTTATTATTTCAAGTATAGGAAAAAACAAGTTGCCCCAAAGCGAGAATTAAAAGATTTTCCGGTCGTTACGATTCAAATTCCAGTTTATAACGAATTGTACGTCGTGAACCGCGTCGTGGATGCAGTTTGTTTGCTGGATTATCCGAGAGAGATGATTGAAATCCAGGTTTTGGATGATTCTACCGATGAAACGACTTCTATCGTAGCTCAAAAAATTCTCGAGAAATCACGTGAAGGTTTCGATATCAAGCATATAAGAAGAGAAAGTCGGCAAGGTTACAAGGCGGGCGCATTGAAGTTTGGACTCGCGCAAGCACGTGGCGAGTACGTCGCAATTTTTGATGCGGACTTTATTCCGCGGGAAGATTTCCTGAAAAAGACACTTCCTTATTTTGCGGACTTTAAGGTCGGATTAGTGCAGACCAGGTGGGAGCATATCAACAGCGACTATTCACTCCTTACGCGTGCACAGGCAATTGCTCTTGACGGACATTTTGTAATTGAACAACAGGTCCGCAACAAGGCCGGGTTCTTTATTAATTTTAACGGCACAGCGGGAATTTGGAGAAGAAGCTGCATAGAAGACGCCGGCAATTGGGAGTCGGATACTCTTGCAGAGGATCTTGATTTGAGCTATAGAGCACAGCTTAAAGGCTGGCAATTTGTGTTCATGAAGGAATATACCTCGCCGGCGGAGCTTCCGTCGGACATAAACGGCCTTCGTTCGCAGCAGTTCAGGTGGACTAAGGGGGCAATCGAGGCGTCGAAGAAACTTCTTCCGAAAGTATGGAAATCGAAATTGCCGATCCGTGTCAAAATACATTCCACCATTCATCTCTCCGCGAGCATGGTCTATCCATTTGTACTGCTGATAGGGATCCTTCAAGTCCCCATCGTTTTCATCAAACATGGCGGGCAGTACGATGCGACGTTTATATTAATGAGCGGATTCATCTTTGCGTTCTTTGGCTCTTTTATGTTTTATCTGTACAGCCAAAAGGATGTTTATAAGGATTGGAGGAGAAGAATTTATTTATTCCCTGTTTTTATGGCGGGAAGCATGGGACTTTCGGTGAATAATACAAAAGCGGTGATCGAAGGATTGATAAACAAGAAATCCGAGTTCGTCCGCACTCCCAAATATGGTGGAACGGGCAAGCAAGGTTCATGGGCAGACAAGAAGTACACTCAGCGTAAAATAAACTGGGTGTCGATTGCAGAGTTTGTTTTGGCGCTTTATTGTCTGGCAGGTATAATCATGTCGATTGTTTACCTGGAGATTGCGGCTATTCCATTTCAATTATTGTACTTCACAGGCTTCGGTACTATTTCTTATCTTTCCATAAGGCAGGCTATACTCGCAAAGAAAGTTAATGTTCGATTTGCGCCAAATACAGAGCCCGTTGTACAAAATATTGCCAAATAAAACCGATGGCGTCTATGCCGGTTCAAATGACGGATCCGTACTCAACGGAATAAACAACCTGGCAAAATACCTTTCGTGACGATGAACTATCGTTATGGCGGCAAAGATGTAATCCTTCTTCAATATCTTGAGGAACGGGTACAGAAAAATCCATCCTCGTCTTTTTTCGCGATGCTGTCGTATTTTTATCTTGAAATAGATAAGATTGCTGAAGCATTGTCTGTAGCTCAACGCGGCGTGATTGCCCACCCCAATTATGCAACGGGCCACGTAGTTCTTGCAATGGCTATGATGAAAGCCAAACTTTTTTATGACGCAAGGAAAGAATTGGCCAAAGCCGGCGACCTCAATCCAAGCTCAAAAATCGTCAAAAGCTTAACAGTAGCTCTCGACAAACAAGAACAAGCCGATGAAATCGGAAGAAAACTTGCCGAACAATTTCACAAGAACAGGCCAGGCGGCAAGGATATAATGAAGACGGTCGAAGATACGATCGAGGCGTACCGGCCTAAAGAGTCGGGAGAAGATTTTATTATCCCGGGCCTTGATGCTATAATTGGTGACGAATCATCGAGAATTACTCCACAATTAAACACGCCGACATTATTACCTTCTCAACAGGGAATTCCTTCGAAGTATTCCGAACTTAGTGCGGAGAAGCAAGACATATCGGGAAGTACAAACAGCGGAGACTCGGCATCAACGATTGCCAGGGCAATAATAGAAAAGGTGGCAAAGGAGATTGAAGCAAAATCAGAATCGCAATCGGACCAGAATTCTCATACACAGGAAGAGGTGGTAGGAGAAGAGCCACCATCTGTACAGGAAATTAATCCCGTGAAAGATGTCCCCTCGGATCCCGGTGTAGATGAGGTTCCCCAGGAGTTCAGCGAATTTGATCTTGATACGCTGGCGAGAGAGCTTGAGTCCGCCGGGCCGATAAGACCCCCCGACAATCATCCACGAGAGCGAAGTGAGGAATCCGGTATTGAACTAACTCCTGAAATAGTAACCGAAACGCTCGCTATGATTTTTGAACAGCAGGGGCAACTGAAAACCGCCATTGAAGCATATAACATTTTAATACGGAAAAAACCTGAACAAGCCGAACTTTACCGGAAGAAGATTACCGAGCTGGCACAGAGAACAAATGGGTGACGAATTTGTCTCCCCCGAGCAGAAGAGTACTTATGTTCGGCAAATGTTCAACAACGTATCCGGACGGTACGATTTTCTAAATCATTTTTTGAGCGGAGGTATTGATCGGTCCTGGAGGCGGCGAGCAATAAAAATTTCTCTGCTTCATGCTGGGGAACTGTTCCTAGATGTGGCTTGTGGTACAGGCGATCTTTCGATTGAGGCAATGAAGAGGAACCCCGCAAGAGTAGTTGCGATAGACTTTGCCGAGAAGATGCTTCGGATATTCGGGGCGAAGAAAAAAACCTTAAACATTGACGGTAAGATTGATGCGGTTCAGTCGAATGCAGAGAGACTTCCTTTTGCCGACAACACGTTTGATGTTGTCTCGGTTGCGTTCGGTGCAAGAAACTTCGGAGACCTTAAGGGAGGCCTTGACGAAATTCGCCGCGTCACGAAGAAAGATGGAAGAATCGTAGTCCTAGAATTCTCCAGGCCGCGGATCTTTTTATTTAAACAGATTTATTCTTTCTATTTCAAGATAATTTTGCCGCTGATCGGACGCTTGATTTCAGGAGACCATGCGGCGTATACGTATCTTCCGAATTCTGTTGCAACTTTTCCGGACGGGGAAGACTTTGAAAACATATTGCGTGAAATAAGTTTTCACGAAGTGCAGTCGGTTCCCATGACTTTCGGGATTGCTACCGCGTATTTCGGAGTGAAATAGGTGCGGGCTTTTAACTTTGTTCGAAGAACTTCTTCGAGGAATGGTAAATTGTTAATTCATAACGGGATTTGAGATTTTGATTCATGGATGAACTTGTCCAAATAGTCACGAATAATTTTGATTCGATAGCCGATCAGTGGGTGTTATCGATAGGGTCCATTCCTAAGTATTTTGGCAGTACTCAAATACCTTTTTACAGAAGTCAAATAACGGAGCTTCTTTATTGCATCCTTGACCTCCTTAAAAATATTGGGCCTTCCCGCCTGATTAGATTCACCGAACGGATCGTTAAACCTCCTTACAACGGATTATTGACCCTCACATCAGTTCATGAAACATTTTTGCTCGGCGAGGATTCCATCATTTCTGTCGTGAAAAAGAAAATGGAAAACGAGGATAACACCTTCGAGTATTCCCGGAGAGTCGACGGATGCTTTCACGAGATTATTTATCAATATGCGAACGCCTATCAGGTATATCAAAATGAAGTCAGCGTTTCTCGAAGAAAATCTATAGAGCAACAGCGCGAGACATTATTAAAGTTTACGAACGCTATCGGCTCCGCGAATTCTTATGCCGAAGCACTTAGTGCTGCGATCAAGATAATAAAAGAAGAGTCGCGTTCCACTGCTGCCGAGTTTTTTTCGTTCGAGCAAGGCACTCAACAGCTGACTTTCGCGCTGGCTGTTCCGGAGCAAGTGCCGACGGCGAGCGGTGACTTTCTTGATGCATTGACGACACAGTTCAACAGCGAATCAACCGCGCGACGCAGCTATGCGATGATGCAGGAAGTTTTCGGACATAGAAGACTTGTGCTGATGCTTCCGGTTTCCGCCGGAGAGTCACTTGTAGGGTTGATACTTCTTGCATTTCCTTCCGCTCCAATGAGAGAAAGCAACATATCAGACCTGCAGGAAGAGAGTTTGAACATCCTTCTTGCAATGGCAGATCAGCTCGGCTATGGCCTAAAGAGATTCCTCCTTGAAGAGGAAGTTATTTCCAAGGCGCACTATATTTCGATATTGACTGATAACTCAGCCGATGCGATAGTCGGACTGGATGAGGAAGGCAGGATCGTCTCCTGGAATAAGGGAGCCACTCTTCTTTTCGGGTTCCAGCCTGATGAAGTGGATCGAGAACCGTTTTCCATCTTATTGCCTCGAGAGAAAAGACTGATCGGATACGATGAGATTATTCTCAAACGCATCCGTGATGAAGAAATTGTAAGGAACTTTGAGCTCGATTGTACGACAAAGGTGGGAGAAAGAGTCATTGTGAGTTTAACTGGAAGTATTCTGAAAGATGAGCAGGGGACTTCAATTGGAAAGGCATTGATCATCCGGGACGTAACCCAGCTCAAACAATATGAACAAGAGCTGCGACAGACCGAAAAGCTCTCTTTTATCGGTCAGCTGTCAGCCGGTATCGCCCACGAAATGGGAACACCGCTTAACATAATCTTGGGCAACGCAGAATATCTTATGATGGATATGAAACCCGGCGAAAAGAGCTATGATGAATTGAAAATGATAGTCGGTGAAACGAGCCGGATAGCAAAACTAATCCAACAGCTTCTTGATTTTGCGCGCCCAAAGAAGATGAGAACCAGATCGGTCGATTTGAATTCCGAGATCAAGCTGGTTTTTCAATTAATAAAGAACCAAATTGACAAGTCCACCATCGAGCTTGAACTTGACCTTGAAAAAAATCTTCCGTTCATATTTGGCGACTCTGCCCAACTTCAGGAAGTTTTCGTAAATTTAATAGTGAATGCAATCCACTCTATGGAAGAACAAAACGGGAACCAGACGTCCCCCAGGCTTACCGTCAAGACGAAATTTGTTAAAGACAAAAATAGCGATTCGGTGGAGGTCACGATAGCAGATACAGGATGTGGGATCCCGGAAGAAGATTTACAAAGAATATTCAATCCTTTTTTTACAACAAAAGAAGTGGGAAAAGGGACCGGGCTTGGCCTCGCGATTACGCAACGAATAATGCAAGACCACAAGGGAACAATTTCGGTCGAGAGTGTGGTTAACAAAGGAACGAGTTTTAAACTAATTTTTCCAATTCTTAAAAATAATCCGGCACAGACATGAGAGCAGATATATCAATTCTTGCTGTTGACGACGATGTAAATATGCTGGCGATGCTTGAGAAATTTCTGAAGCGAGCCGGTTACACGATAGAAACGACCTCGGATAGCACGAGGGCGATGTCCCTGATCGATGATAAGAACTATGATATTGTCATCACCGACATTCAGATGCCTCGGGCCACCGGCATGGATCTTTTGAAGCGCGTGAAAGAGTTGCAGAAGGATAGTATGGTTATAATGATTACCGCGTTCGGCTCAGTCGATTCTGCGGTTAATGCAATGAAAGCCGGTGCCTATGATTACGTCAGCAAGCCTTTCAACATAGACGAGATCCTTGCGCTTCTTGAGCGGGCGACGCAGCAGCGAAGGCTTCAGCGTGAGGTCGAGTTCCTCCGGCAGGAAGTGGAACGCAAGTATTCTTTCTCAAACATTATCGGCAAGAGCAAGTCAATGCAGGATATTTTTGCCCTGATTCAAAGGTTGTCTCACGCCCGGAGCAACGTCTTAATAACAGGGAGAAGTGGGACCGGAAAAGAATTGATAGCGAAGGCCCTTCATTATAATAGCGACAGGAAGGCGATGCCGCTTGTCACAGTCAACTGCAGTGCCATTCCGGAATCTCTTCTTGAGAGTGAGCTGTTCGGACACGAGAAAGGGGCTTTCACTGGTGCCATAACTTCGAGGCGTGGACTATTCGAAACTGCGAATGGAGGAACACTCTTCCTGGATGAAATTGGAGACATGCCGTTAGGTTCACAGTCGAAATTGTTGAGAGTTGTGGAAACTGGTGAAGTCCGGCCCGTCGGCAGCGATGACGTGAAGAAAGTGGATGTAAGAGTAATTGCCGCGACGCATCGTGATTTGAAAGAATTGATTAAACATGATCAGTTCAGAGAAGATTTGTTTTATAGATTAAACGTAATCTCGATTCATGTTCCGGATCTAAAGGACAGGCCTGAAGATATCCCTATTCTGGTCGAGCATTTTATGAAGAAATACGGCGAGCAGTTCGGAAAATCAAACATTCGAATAACACACGAAGCATCAGCATGTCTCATTAAATACTCCTGGCCCGGGAATGTCCGGGAATTGGAGAATGTAATCGAGAGGAGCATCGCACTTTCCGCCGGAGATGTGGTCGATGCGAAAGATCTTCCGGAGCATCTTTTCCAGATGAAGCCCAGCGATCTTATTGATGACCTTGCCACCGACAATATGCCTTTGACTGAAGTGGAAAAACGATATATAGTCAAGGTACTTCAACGGACAAATTGGCACCAGTCGAAAGCCGCCCAGATTTTAGGAATAGACAGAAAAACATTGTATAGGAAAATTAAAGAGTACAATTTGGTGCAAGGTTAAGTCCTGTGTTCTTGATCCGGGTAAAACCCGGGAACAATTATTGGAAGTCCTTGACATCAGCGGTCGTTCCTGGTAAATTGTTTTCAAGTGTGCAGCTTTCTCATAAGGATTAGTCAGGAGTCCGAAATGAAAAAATCATTTTTAGTCTTAGTATTAATGGCGCTCTCTTTAAGTGGCTGTTTGAAGTCTACAGTTATGTCTCCGTTCTCTGATACTGCAAAGGGATCAGTATCTCTGAGGCTTAACAAGACTAACGTTCCGCAAGGCGTGTCGGTCGTAAATGCCGTCTTAAGTCGATCCGGTCATGACACACTAAAAGCTAGTTTAGATTTGGTGTCCGATACAAGCGCAAGCATAACTGTGGACAGCATAACCGTTGGACAATGGCATCTGACGGTGAGCGCGTTGGATGAGAACGGTAATCTTCTTTATTCGGGTCAAACCGATGTGACGGTTGTTGGTGGTGTAACAACTCAGGTTACTTTAACGCTTGTACCGGTCGGTCAGGGAACGGGAAGTATTTACATAATCGTAAATTGGGGAACAACAATGCCTAACTTTGTCGATTATGCTTCCAATCCGGTATTCACCGTAAGTCAAAATCCGTCCAGTCCCGTTGGAGTCGCATTCCCCAAGATTCTCTTGGATAATGGCACATACAAGATGTGGTATCTTAGCACTTATTCCGACTTAAAGCCTGAAGTTTGGTACGCACAGTCCAGCGATGGTATAAGCTGGTCGAGCAGTGTTACCCGTCCGGTTTTGTCGACTAGTGATACAGCTGCTTGGGACTTTGGAGGTACAATTGGTGGTGGGCAGGTAATGAAAGATGGGAATGTCTATAGATTTTACTACAACGTAGTAATGACTTCTGGCCAGGTGGAAGTCGGTCTTGCAAATTCAACAGATGGTATTACATGGCAAAAACTCCAGACACCTGTGTTGTTTCCTGACGGCTCGTCGCAATATCACATAGGTGTCCAATCGGCACTGTTAGTCAACGGCACGTATTACCTTTACTATGATGCGTATCCCATTGGTAATTCCAGCGCGTGGACTATAAACGTTGCGACCTCCTCGGATGGAGTGAGCTGGACAAAATATTCCGGGAACCCTGTACTTACTGAGAATGCATCATGGGAAGGGAGCGGCATTCTCAACCCGTCGGTCATCTACGATAACAATCAATTTGTAATGGTTTACAATAGAAACGATCGCAACGAATTCGGTATAGCTTATTCGTCAGATGGATTCACATGGACAAAAGGGGCGAGCAATCCAATTTTTTCTTTGAGCAATTCGAATCAGAATTGGCTTGAGATTGATTACCCGTTTCTTCTCAAAGCCAGCCAAGAATATAGAATTTATTATACAGGCGTTGATAATAGCGGCAGGATGAGTACTTGCTTCGCGAGCAGTCCCAATATTCGTTAAATGGTATTGTTATCCATTTAATATTCAGATATTAACGGTAACTTTTCTACTGGTATTTTAAGAATACTCCCTTGAGTATATTTTCCATCACATCCCAGCTATATTTCTCTTCAAACCTTTTTCTAGCTCGCATTCCTATAGAATGTGCAAGCTCCGGATTCGAATAGACATTTTGAATAGCATCTCGGAGCTCTGTCTCTTCTTGGGGCTTCACAATTATGCCGCAATCCTGTAAGATTATTGGGAGATCCGAAACCCGACTCGCTATAATCGGTTTTGCCATTGCCATGGCTTCATAAACCTTGGCTGGTATTTGTGCTTGAGTATATAAAGATGATACCTGTGGAAGGACAACCAAATCTGCGAGGCTCAGTATTTCAGGCATTAAATGGTGAGGCTGAGAAGGAATATGACGGAAAGAATCCGAGCCTGATTCTTTTAGCCTGATGATGTTGGTATCATTTTCCATGCCGCCGGCAACTACAAGGCAAATGGGATGCTCGGAGTGTTTTCTGTTTATTTCTTTTGCGATTTCAAGAAGTTGATCAACTCCTTTATGTTCACTTACTTTTCCAGCGAAGAGAATGATAAATTTTCTTTCCAGTCCCCATTTCATACGTGTTATCGATTTATCATAGGCTTTCGGATCAAACAAAGAAGAGTCTGCACCGTGTGGAAGGAGAATTCCACCAAACCGTTTCTGAAGAAAAGTCGAACCCACTGTGCGTTCATTGGCAAAACGTGCGAGCCAGTCTCCAATCCAGAGAAAGGGAAGAGCAAAGGGATCCCAAACCATGACGGCATTTTTTGTAGCTGCGCGCCAACCCCGTGTGTATTGAAAAGCAGGATCGTAATCCTCTATATCGACAATAACCGGTTTACGCGAAGACAGCTTTTTGATTAATCCAACTCCGAGAGAAAGGATGTTTGGCTTGAAAGCGTAGATCACGTCTCCGGTTATAATTGAACTGAGCATCCTTGCATTTCGCAAAATCGAAGGGAACAAAGCTAAAGGAATAGTTTTGTAACTAAATTCATCCTTGTAAGGTGGGAAGACACCATTCGGTTGGACGAAGCCGATTATTTCAATATCACAAAATCTTTCCATTACTTTAGCAATAGGATACATTCGAACCACATTGTTCCCCGAGAGATTGTGGACGAGTATGGAAACTTTCAATTTGTTCATGGACGAATCCGTCGAATTATTTTTCTAAGGACCGTTTTTCCTCTGGTAATCTCATCAGCAGTAAAAAAGCCGATGGCTAGCAATAGAAATGGGTAAGACGATACAATCGCGAATTTTCCGATTGCGGGGAGGATCCCTCGACTAGTAATGAAGCCGATGTTGACCGATAATATTAATGTGGTAAACATAACTATTTTAAGTAGCCGCCTGGACTCAAATCTTATCCGATAATAGTGTTGACTTGCAAAATACATCCCTACCGGAAGAAATGCGTATGAGATCACGGTCGCAACTGCGGCGCCCATAATGCCGTATGGGGGAATTAAAAGAAAATTGGCGGCAATATCTAGGCCTGCGGATATTCCAACAATCACCGGGACTACTTTGGTGTTGTCCGTAATGGTTACACCGGTGGAAAGGATATAATACACGCCCTGAAAAAGGTACGAAGCCAGGACAAATATAATAATTTTTCCCGCCGCGTAGTATTCGGGACTACTTATCAATTTCACGATTTCATTTCCGAAAGAACCTATCACCACCATTATGCCGCAAGCAATAAAAAGGTAATATGTTAATACGGTGGAGAATGTTTTTTTTGCCTCCGGGTCGCCGGCGATCTTGAACATTAGCGGCGGCCATGCAACTACAAAGGCATTAACGGCAAGCGACATCAGCATTCCGACCTTGTACCCTAAAGCGTAGGCTCCCAGGTCGCCGAGTCTCGTGTAAGCTTTTAGAAAATAACGATCAACAGAGTTGATTATAAAGAAACCGAATCCACTGACCAGAAGGGGCAATCCAAATTTTGCCAGGAGAATTAAATATCGCCTGGAAATCCTTATGCGGATGAGGGGTATCGCATAAAAAAAACTAATGAATAGGCCGATTGCCGAACCTGTTAAATTTCCGATCAGCACACCATAGATTCCCATATGTAGAATCCCGACGAAGACAATATTTAAACAAAGGGTAAGGAACAGCTTGAAGAAATTTATTCCGGAGTAGAGACCCGGCCGCGTTTGTGACCGATAGAGGGCCAGGAGCATCGTACTGGTGGCGTCCGAAAGGGTTGTCAGAAATAATATCCGCCAATAAATTGCGTACGTAACGGAGCCGAAAATGATACTACTGATTCTTGCCGCTCCTATATACAGTAGTAACGTTATGACGATTGACGCGATCAGCACTGAAAAAAAAGCGGTCTGAAATATTTTGTTGCGCTCGTCTTTATCTTCTTCCGTGACAAAATACCGGATAAGCGCGGAGTTGAAACCCATTACACAAGCAACCAGTAGAAGGGCGCCGGTAACCGTGAATAATTCGAGCATCCCATAGTCGGCTGGCCCAAGCATCTTTGCATAAAGGGGGACGAGAATGATCGATCCGGCTTTTCCAAGGAAATCGAATAGCCCATAAACCATTGAGTGTTTTGTGACACTCTTAATTCTGTAGAAGAGAAGGTTTTGGCTGCTGTCCGACTGATCACTCAATTGAAAGTCGCGCCTATTGTGAAGGTTTTTTTGCGAGCAGAATTATGTTGTCGCCATATCCATGTGAGACGAGCCATCTGGAGAGGGTATGAAGTGAAGAAGAAACCCTGCCGTCCAATCTGATGTCGTCGAGAGATGTGCCGACTGAATCCGTGGACTTGCCCATTCCGTTCATTGCGTACTTCATACTTCCAAGTAAATGCCATGGCTGGGTCTCGAAAGTAGTCCTAATAATTTCGTAACCCGATTGCTTCAGGATGCCTCTTAGATTTTCCGGATTGAAATGAAATAGGTGTCGGGGTGCCTCGAGTTGAGCCCACAAGTCTTTGAAAATCCTTGCGTAAAGCCCGCCGAAATTTGGAACCTCGAGAAAAAGATATCCGCCTGGTTTTTGTACTCTGAGGATTTCCCGTAATTCATTAGCAGGATCGGTGACGTGCTCAAGAACATGTCTCATCCTGATGAAATCGAATTTGTTGTCCTGATACTTTGCATCTGTAAGTTCGCCGCAAATAATTTTATGCTGGCGACCTTCGGTATTACGACAGTTTATTGGATCGGGATCTACTCCATAAGTTGAATAACCGTTCTTTGAAGCAAAATCTAGAAACGCTCCGTTTCCAAAACCAATCTCAAGGAGTTCACCACCGTTTATCGTCAGGTAATCGAAGGCATTTACCTCGACCTTATGCATGAGTTGAGAAGAACGGCTTGCTGCTCTTGCCAATTCTCGGAATAAAACATTCTTCTTTTTTGAAGCATGTGTCCCTTCAAAAATTACAAAAAGGATATTCAGAAGGATGGATTCTAGCTTTTCTTTCACATTCTTCTTAGGTAAAAGGTGGGTATAATAATTGTCGGGATAGTGTAGTCTAAGTTCGTCCTGTGGAGGTTGCGGCTGAATACAGGCGAGATCACACGATTTACATTGGAATATCTTAAACTCTCCGGGTAGGCCAAACCGCAAATCGTTCGCGGAAAAAAGGAATTGCCACTCGACGGCCCCGCACGATTTACATATCAGGGTAACGTCCTTTGTCATTCAGTCCACGACGGAGGAAGGTTTTTTAGTATTTCTATGTTTTTGAACTTGGAACTTTGTCTTGCTCCGACCTTTTTTACCCATGCTGACATTGAGGCAATTCCTTTTTCGATCGAGACAGGAGGACCAACTTTAAATATGCTTCGTGCTTTTTCATGGGAGGAATAAGCATCCACTACTTCATTTCTTGGAGGGAGATGCCTGATTTTTACCTTTGCTCCCATTGCTTCAGCAACCTTTTCTGCAAGTACATTTACAGAGTAAGGCGTATCGGCGCCAACGTTGAAAATGTTGTTAAACGCTTTAGGCGTTTCAACTGATTCAGCAATTATGGGCGCGACATCTCTAATATAGCTGAACGCACGAGTCTGGTTTCCATCTCCAAAAACGGTAAGTTCCTTCCCTTGCAAAATCTGATTCATGAATATCCCCACGACATTACGATATTTATCACCAATATTTTGTCGTTCTCCATAAACATTGTGGGGGCGAAATATCACGTAATTTAAGCCGAATATATCATGAGAGATTTTGAGCTCCTTCTCAACTGCGAGCTTAGCAATGCCGTAAGAATCTTCAGGCATCGGCAGGGAGTCTTCGCGCATAGGGAGCTGGTTCTTGCCATACACCGCTATGGATGACGTGAACACAAAACATTTTACGTCGTAATTTACAGAACAATTGATCAGGTTTACGCTGCCGATCAAGTTATTTTCGTAGTTGAATCTTTTAATAAAATGGCTGAGCCCCTCAGCCGCATAAGCAGCAAGGTGAAAGACATAATCGAATCTATATTTATTGGAGAGCGACTCTACCAGTGTAACATCAGTGACGCTTCCTTCAACAAATGTAGCCTTCGGGTTGACATTATCTTTGAATCCGCCGCTCAAGTCATCCAATGCAACAACCTGATGGCCCCGCTCGATTAATGAATCAACAACATGTGATCCGATAAACCCAGCGCCTCCGGTTACTAAACTCTTCATGAAATTCCTTTTTCTAAAAGTTACATTTTTATTGTCGAATGTTAAATGCTTTGAGGTATCATGGAACTCAATCTCGCTTATCGCTCAAGATCATGAGGCTATATATTGTCTATTCATCTTATTTGCTTTAGGAGGTTTTCCACGTTTGCCTTCCAGGTATATTTTTTTTCACTCTCATTCCTGGCTTCGTTGCCAAGTTGTCTTCTCAACTTTGTATCGCTGGCAAGGAGGAGTATCTTCTCCGCAAGCTCTTCCTGGCTTCCGGGGATCATCCACAGTCCGTTAACGCCGTCGATAATAATTTCTCCGATTTGCTCAAGCTTGCTCGCGATTATCGGTTTACCCATCGCCATATATTCAAAGAGTTTTGTCGGAGACCCGAAAAATTTTGTCCCGTCAGTGAAACCGAGATGTGGGGAAACAAGAATATCACAAGCGGCCAAATACCTCGGTGCCTCATGGTGAGGTATGAGTCCCGTGAACACAAAATATTGTTCGTATTTCATTTCCGCAACTTTGTTCTGCAGAGCGGATTTGAGATCGCCGTCGCCGATCATTAGGAATCGAAGTCGTAAATCTTGTTTGATCGCAGTTATTGCCGCGTCACAAAGAGTCTCGACTCCATGCCATTTCGTGAAAGTCCCGATAAAACCGATTACGATTTTTTGGTCGAGGTCGTAGCGATTTCGCACTTCCGATCCGTCGATGTTCGGATTGAATTCGTCTGCGTTCACTCCGTTAGGGCTAACGATGAATCTCCCTTCGGGTACATTGTACTTCGAAAGTTGCTCCATCACAATTTCAGAGACAATTGATATTTTATCCGATAAATTAAGGGCAATCGATTCACAGCGACTAGCCAGGGAATCGAAAAATAGACGGCTCCAATTCTTCTTTGCCCAAACTTCCGAGGCGTTTGCTTCGAGAATCATCGGGACATTGGCTCTCTTAGCGATGATTCCACCGGCAAAGTTGAAAACAGAAAGACGCTGATAAATCATTACAGGCTCGAAACGTCTTATCAAGAAACCCGCTTTAAATATCAATTGAATATTAAACGCGAGAAGTTGAAACTCATCAAAGAAATCTAACATTCGAATTGGCTGGATTACAACTTGTTCAACCCTAGTCGGAAGTGCCTGCAATTTTGCGTCAGCTACATAAACAACTTTATATCCTAATTCAATAAAACCCTTTACGATGCCTTTTACATGAGAGACTGATCCTCCCGCTTTAAGTTCTCCCGCGAGATCGGTACGTAAAAACAAAATGGTTCCGGCGATTTTGTCGTGAGGGAGATGTCGTTCTTTTGGTGTTGATATCGATGACACATAGAAAGAAAACAATTCGTTCAGAACTAAGAACATTACCCCTAGAACAGAACCCAAAATAAGTTGTGGAAGAACGACAAACGCAATACGACCAAAGGTGATTCTTCGGAATTTCCCATCCAAGTCCCGGATGAGCCGTTGGCGCGATCTGCAAGCGCTCAACATCAATTCCGTCATACTCGTTGTCCGTTTTGCCGTCGAGTCGTAAAGCGATGCGACAACGAGATCGTTTCTGTCTTTCCGCAACCTGTGCAAAAGTGAGAGCACCTGAATTCCCGCGATATCCTGTTTGCGAATAACCTCTATCATTGAATGGGGATATTTTGTCTGTAATATGGAAACCAATTCAACATCTTCAAAAGGAAGAACAAGGATGGAACCTTCTCCGTGAATTTCCTCGGGAAGATTGTTAAAGAAATGAGGATCTTGTCGGAAAGATTCCTTCTTTTGATTGTTCAAATCAGAATCCTCATGAATTAACGGTTTGGTTATAGATAAAATGGAAATTTGTAATACTTGCGGAAACCATTCTCTTTCTGCATTTTCTGTCATAATATAACCTTACCTCTTCCTTGATTCAATTTCGCCTTTCCAAAAGGTCGGTAAAATGTTAAATTGGATCAGCAGATGATTCCTCAAAATGAAAATTTAAAAATAGATTATCCGATGAATGATTTACTTCAAAAATATGATGCGTTGAAAAGTGGTCTTGGAAAATATACAAACGAAGGATTGGTTGTCGCCTTTTCCGGAGGAGTTGACAGCGGTTTTCTGCTTTGGGTGGCGGAAGAAGCAAGGAAACAATATGGGGGAAGTCTGGTCGCGCTTACCACTGACAGTGAGAGTATGCCCGCGCACGACAAAGACGACGTGGAAATGTTCATAAGAAAAACCGGTGTCAGGCATATATGGAGAAACAGTTCCGAGGTCGATAATCCAGATTATCTAAAGAACGATTCACTAAGATGCTATTATTGCAAAACCGAACTGTTCGACATCGCGAAAAAAGTTGCTGTGGAGAACAACCTCAAAAGAATTGCCTATGGTTACAGTGCTTCGGACAAGTCCGATGTTAGACCGGGACACAGGGCAGCGCTCGAAAATGATATCGTATTTCCTCTTGCGGCGTATGATTTTACGAAAGAAGAAATCAGGGAATGGATGCGGGTTCAAGGCCTCGAATTGTCGGACAAACCATCGAGCCCTTGCTTAAGTTCACGAATCATGAGGGGAGTTCAAATTACGAAAAAAGAATTGAAAGACGTCGATGTCCTTGAAGATATATTGCGTAAAGGAGGCATGAAAATTTTTCGGTTGCGGCTGCATGAATTAAATGGTAAACAATTCTTAAGGTTGGAAACTTCACCCGAGGAGATTTCGCTTGCAGTTAAGTTAAAAGATAAGTTGGTGAAGGAGGCGAAAGAGCGCGGCTACGAGTGGGTAACTCTTGACCTTGAAGGATACAAAGCAGGCGGCGGAACAGTATGAGGAAACAGATTCATGTCAGGCAAATCCTTTCCGACATAGAAAAAGGAAAGCTGAGCGCGAATGAAGGTTATAATAAAATGAAGTTTTTGCCGCTCGGCATCGAAGAACTGGGATATGCTACAGTAGATCATGGTCGCAGCCTTAGACTTGGATTGGGGGAAGTTATTTATGGCGAAAGCAAGACAGCTGGACAAATTCTCGGTATCGCGGAAAAGCTTTCCAAGTCAAAAGAGCCGATCTTGATCACAAGATTATCCGACGTGAAGATGAAGGCTCTGAAAAGAAAGTTTCCAAAAGGGTCCGCAAATATTCTTTCAAATACATTTACCGTCAATCCGATTCCCCTCAAGGAAAATCATCACGAAGAGCCGTACGTTTGCATCGTAACCGCTGGAACGAGCGACATTCCAGTGGCCGAGGAAGCTGCTGACGTCTGCGCTGCGATGGGAGTTGCATTTACAAAACTTTACGACGTCGGCGTTGCCGGGATTCATCGCATCATGAAGAATGTGGACGTAATGCAAAAGGCATCCGCGGTCGTTGTAATTGCAGGGATGGAGGGTGCGCTACCCAGCGTAGTGGGCGGACTGGTGTCTAAACCGATATTTGCAGTTCCCACCGACATCGGGTACGGAGCCAACTTCAAAGGACTTTCAGCTCTTCTTGGGATGCTCTCATCATGCGCACCGGGGATTGCAGTCATGAACATCAACGGCGGCTTCTCTGCGGCATTTGCAGCATGTCGGGTAGTGAATACTATCAAAGAAGCCGCAAGCAAATAATCCACTTCGATGAAGTCTCCTCTGCGTCGCTGACCGCAGCGATGATTCCCTTGTATCCGTACTCCGGCAAATAGTTGTTACGGCTACAATAGCTCCGTCGTTTCAGTAAACACAGTCAGCGGTTCGGGTTTCAATCTTGCTTTTCCTCCGCATGGGAGCAAAAATTCCCGATGCGAATCCACGAAAGACATTATATAATCATCCGCCGGCTCTACACTATGGACGGACAAGAGGTCCACTTCAAAATCCGGGGAGAATTTGTAATTGGTTCCCTTGTTTCCCGTCAGGCGTTGAATTGTCCATGACGGTTCAATTATCAAGGCAAACATAGTTGATTCTTCATGATTCCAATGGACAGCTTTTAAATCATAGCCGACGCGGATTATGAAATCATTCCGAACGATATAATCGGAATCTGAAATCATCTTAACACAACTGCGATAAATTCCGAAGTAATGTCTTCCCCTTGTTCTCGCGTCGTCAACGAGTCCTTCGATTATCAATCCCTCTGCGAGTCTGGGAGAGTCCTTAAGAATAACCTGTGTCTCGGAAAAACCGTTGTCCGCAAATTTTTCCATTCCGTTTCCGTATCCAAAAGCCAATTCACCGAGAGTGAAAACGGAACTTTCAGATTTCGAAACCCATTTTTCGAATCTGAGCCGATCTATATCTGCAACATTTTTTACTTCTGCCGTCATAAACCTTATCGGTCCATCGGGCAACTCAACCGGAAAAGCACGATGAAAAATTCCTAAAGCGGCGTTGTTCATCATAAACCCTCCGTTTTTATGTCTATTCAAGTTAATCGGTTTTTTAGAAAGTGCAACCCACTAAAATCGAATTCTGAAATTTTAACGACAAAAAACCAGATATTGCGAACAGGACGGATATAATTTCCGGGAACAAAATCTTACCGTTGAACCGTTCAGGTAATGAAGCGTCTAACTTAGTGATTTGATATTTAATAGAAATTTATTTAAAATTTCCTGAGGATGCGGAGGAAACGATGAAGAAAATCGGTGTTTTAGTTGCTTTGATGCTCATTCTGAGTTCAGCCGGCTTTGCGCAATTCAAAGATCAACTCTCGAATGAACCGAGTGTTCAAAATTCTTTGATACATTCGGATGAAGGCGATTTGTTATTTGGTTTTTTTAATCCGGCAAATTTCTCCATGCGTCAGTCGGTTTCGATGAGCTATACGACGTTCGGAAATCAAGGTCTAGCTCTCGGCATGTACACGAACAGTATGAGCTACAAGATCAGCAATCCGCTTACATTAAGTGCAGATGTCAGTCTTCTGAATTCTCCATATAGTTCGCTGGGGAGTAAGTTTTCACAAGGACTAAACGGTATTTATCTGACTCGTGCCGACCTTAATTATCATCCCTCAAATAATTTCCAGATAGACTTGCAGTTTAGCCAGAACCCGCTTTACCGATATTACAATCCCTACTATTACTACAATCCTTGGGGATGGTGACGGGATTCCGGGGTCACTTGGATAAAAGTTTTCTTCGTCTTTTCCGCATCGCGTTCTCATCCGGTCAGTTAAATCAGTCAGCGGGCTTTCTTCTTTTAAGTTCTCGATGGAATAGCAGTTCACAAGTTTATTCCTTCACATTTGTGTTTGTTGATGAAGAGGCGTAAGGAAAAATTTTCCCCAAATGCGAAGAAATCCGTTACCGTTGTATCTCAAGCCCTTGTAGTTTTGATTGCGGTTATTCTTGTTTATTCTCTTCTCGATCGGTTCTTGATCCATCCGCCGATAAAATCAAACCGTGTAGAGGAAAATCCACCGACAAAGATTGAGAAACTAATTCAAGTCAGCGTACGAAACGAGTGTGGCGCGAAAGATATCGCTATGAGTTTCACGTTTTATTTACGAAAGAGGGGCTTCGATGTGGTAGAGACAATCAACGGATCAGTCCCAGATAGACGAATTACCACGGTTGTTGACGCTGCGGGAAATTACCAGAACGCAATTAGAGTTGCGGAAGCACTTGGAGTCAAAAAAGAGAATGTCATCACCAAATTAGATCCACGAAGTTACGTGGATGTAGAAGTCTTCATCGGGAAGGACTACCAGAATTTGAAACCAAACGAGAGTATTGAATAGCATGACAGAAAAGAAAACTCTTCAACATCAAATTGCAGAGCTTGCATTGACCAAAAAGGCAAAGGATGTAATAATTCTAGATTTGCGCAAGCTTACATCCATGGCCGATTATTTTGTCGTATGCACCGGTGACTCGGAACCACAGGTGAAGGCGATTGCAGACGCAATCATGTCGGGCATGGAGGAACTTGGAGAAAGAGCCTGGCACGCCGAGGGCTTGCAGAATCTGCAATGGATTTTGCTTGATTATGTAGACGTCGTGGTACACGTTTTTCACAAAGATGTTAGATCCTTTTATGGTCTTGAAAAACTATGGGGGGACGCGAAAATTCAGAAAGTGGCCGATCGAATAACCGGCACGAGGGAAAAGAAACTAGGAAAGTCGTCAAAGCCGAAGAAGTCCAGCGAGGCAGGGCAAACCGAACGATGAGAGATTATCTAAAACAGCAACTTTTGGACGCGCTTGAAAATTTAGGGATCAAAACATCCGTTGAGATCTCCTTCGAGAAGCCTAAAGTGGAATCGCATGGCGACCTCTCCACTAATTTTGCACTCCTAGCTGCAAAAGAATCGAAATTGAAACCGCGCGATGTCGCCCAAAAAATCGTGGAAGTTCTTAAGCTTGACCCGTCGTTGGTTGATAAACCTGAAATTGCAGGTCCGGGTTTCATCAATTTTAGATTTACGAAGAAATATTTCCTCTCGTTCATAAATGAAGTTTTGAACAAAAGCGAGGATTTCGGCAGGTCGAATACCGCTGCAGGAAAGAAAACACAGGTTGAATTCGTGAGCGCAAACCCCACGGGTCCCTTGACGGTCGGGCACGGGCGCAATGCAGTTTTCGGAGATACGATCGCCAATGTTCTTCAGTGGACGGGTCATGACGTGACTCGCGAATATTATTTTAATAACGCCGGGAGACAAATGCGGGTGCTCGGTGATTCGGTTCGTTTAAGGTATAAAGAGCTGCTCGGTGAGAAGATTGATTTCCCGGAGGATTATTATCAGGGGGAATACATCCGTGAAATAGCGCAACATTTATATGATGAGGGCGGCGATAAGTATGGGGCTGAAGCTCCAGAAGGTGTTTTTAAAGAAAGAGCCGAGCAGGAAATCTTTGAAGACATAAAACAAACGTTGAGCCGGCTTCAAATAAAATTTGACGTCTTTTACAACGAAAACTCACTTTACGAGACGGGAAAAATAAAGGAAGTTATTTCAGCACTCGACTCCGCAGGACTTACATACGAAAAAGATGGTGCAAAGTGGTTTAAGGCCACCGCTGTCGGAGGGGATCAGGACAAGGTCATAATAAAAAGCACGGGCGAACCGACATACAGGCTTCCCGATATCGCGTATCACATTGAAAAATTCCGCCGCGGCTTCGAGCTTGTTGTGGATATTTTTGGCTCTGATCATATTGCGACCTATCCTGACGTTCTTCTTGCGCTGAAATCGCTTGGTTATGACAGCGGCAAAATAAAAGTCTTGATTCACCAGTTCGTCACAATTTTGCAGAATGGAGAAGTTGTCAAGATGTCGACGCGTAAGGCTAACTTCATTACACTTGACGAACTGATAGAATGGGTCGGACCGGATGCCGTTAGATTCTTTTTCCTGATGAGGAACATCGGGACGCATCTGAATTTCGACATCGATCTCGCAAAAAAACAGAACGAAGAAAATCCCGCTTTCTATTTACAGTATGCACACGCAAGGATTGCCAGCATAGTTCGCTTCGCCGAGGCTGAAGGAATTTTAACGAAGGATGAAATTAGCACTGGGATCAAAAATGTCAATATCGACTTGTTGAGGGAGAAAGAGGAAATTGATCTCGCGAAAATTCTTGGGACATTTCCGGAGGTTGTCGAGGCGGCAGCTTCAACGTTCGAGCCCCACAGGATTATTAATTACTTACAAGAAGTCGCCGAGACATTCCACAGATTTTACCACGTGCATCGAGTTGTGATCCCCGAGAAAGAACTTGCTAAATCGAGGCTGGCGTTGTGCCTTGCAGCAAAGATTGTTCTAGCAAACGGATTTAAAATTTTAGGTATCGGCGCGCCGGAGAAAATGTAAGACGAATTTTTTGGGCGCCGGAAAAAACTCGAAGTGAGTTTTACAGACCTTATCGGGCAATTTTTTAGGGAGCTTACGATCCTTAACACAGGAGTATTCCCAGCTTTCATCTAATTGTTTTTCCTAATTTGTCATTCCCGGTTTTTTCGGCTGTGATATAAATCTCTTCCTTCATCCTGGCAGGAACCATCATACGATAGCCTTAGTTATCCCTTCAAGAAACTTGTCGGTTATTACTTTTCAATTTTCTACTCCAGGGAAATAGATCTAAATAAACCGGTTTAATTAAAAGCAGGTTCAAAATGAGAAAGATGTTCCTTTTAATATTTACGATTTTTACAACGCTCGCAGTCGTCTATGGACAAACCGACAATGTCGGGGCTGATAAGGATTTATCTTCAATTACTTACCATGTCTATCATATTTTTCATTCGGTTGATGGTATAAGTAAAGAAGCCTCTTGTTTTGCTAAAATGGATAGCGTCACTCACAGAATACAAATGATACGCGTTTTCGCCGACGTGATTACGTTCAATAGCGGTAATTCGAGCCGTGATAAGAATGCTATGGCTGCCATTGATGCCGCATATTATCCACAGGTTACTTTTCAGAGCGATACCATCAATTATTTTTCCGATTCGACTTTAGGTGTCGTTGGAAGACCTACGTTTCACGGGGTCACGCATGAGGTATCAATGTTGGTATCCATAAGTTACGAACAAGGAAAGACGATTTGCGACGGTGGCTTCGACGCTAATTTCAGCGATTATAATGTTGAAAGGCCCTCTATATTTTTTATATCAATTGGCGACAAGTTCGGAATAAAGGTTCACATGGTTTTTGAACGCATGTTTTAGGATGAAATGATGCTTCATAATGAAAGGTCACCCCAAAAGTAGGTTGTCCTGGCCGGCGGCTTTAGTAATTTGTTCCCTCGTTATTCTTTCCAAAATTTCGCATGAGTCAATCTCGGGATGAAAATATCTCTTTTACGGGAGGCTTTTTTTGTCTAAATTTTTATTCCGTTTCATTTAAGAACTTGAGAAATTGCTAAAGGATTAAATTTATGCTCAAACCGAGAAAAAGAATAACCAAGAAGGAACTTAAACAAGACCAGCTCATTACGACTTATGTCAAAACGACGGAATTTCTCAGGAACAACCGTAAAGTAGTAAGTGGCACATTAACCGGATTGGTAATTGCTGTTATCGTGGTGATCGCCTATTTGAACAACAGGCATTCGGACAATTTGAAAGCTGCAACTGATCTATCACAGGTTATGAATTTATTTGACGGTGGGGCATATCAAATGGCCATAAATGGCGATCCGACGCGCAACATCACGGGATTGAAAACCATAGTCGACAACTATGGAAGTTCTGAGACTGGTGAGCAAGCCAAGATTTATCTTGCGGATTGTTATTATTATCTCGGTGACTACGACAACGCCATGAAGTACTTCAAAGATTACGACGGAAGCGACAAGCTGCTTGAAACAAGCGCTGATGCGGGTATAGCCGAAGTTTACGAGATTAGTAAAGACTTTGAAAAGTCTGCCGAGTACTACGACCGTGCGGCCTCTCGCGATTCGAAAAGTTTTCTTACTCCACAGTATCTTATCGGCGCAGCCAGGAGCTATATCAAGATTGGAAAGAAAGACCGGGCAATTGATTTGCTGAATCGTGTCCAAAAAAACTTCCCCGATTCGCCCTATGCGACGAACTTAGATTATTATATGGCTGAAGCAAAGGTCGAGTAGTAATATTCGGTCCGGCGAGACAGCCTTTATTTCCCTTAATACAAATCCAAAATCTCGTTGCGGCTCTCTGTTAAGCGTAGAAAACAAACCTGTTCATTCTACGATGTGGAAAAGCTTAATGGTGAGTCCTGGTTGCTGATATCTTAGAATCCGGTAAAGTGACTTTTTGAAACTTCCGGATCTATTTAATTTCCCTTTTCGTTTTTTAATATTTCGTCGACGTCGGTGAGGATTTTGTTTCTAACTGTCTCCGCAGAGTCTTTTACTTGTTGGCTTACAGACCTCGTAAATGAAAAATCATTCCCTGCAATCCCATAAAATAACACGAGTTCAGGAAGCTGTTTCATTGTTCGTGCGAGTTCAATCGATTCGGCAAGGTCGATGCCGTGAGTGGAAACCGAGAAAAAGTTAGTTGGGAATGATTCCTCGCTTGCATTGATGTGAAAGATCGTCCCGGAAGGAGCCTTCGAGCTGACCGCATCAATAATTATCAGATTGTTGGTATCTTGCATCAACTCAAGCAGGTTTGACTGATCACCCGTCAATTCCACAAGTTTGACTTCCGCGGGAATTGCGGTTTTTAGACTTCTCAAAATAATTAGTGCAATACCATCGTCACCTCGAAATTCGTTACCAATCCCTACAATTGTTATCGAACGGTTTCCTTTTTTCACCTGCTGCGAAATGCCTTGAACCAATTCGTTTCGATCCATCACGACTCTTCGATCGTCAACTTTAAAAAATGAGTTGCACACGAAATACATGGATCGTAGTTCCGTACTAATTGCTCACATTGGAGGGTCAAATCTTGTTTCGGTAAACTGATATTTGCCGTCACAAAATTTCTAAGGTCAGATTCTATCATTCTCTGGTTCTGTGCAGTAGGCGGAACAATTTTAGCGTCCCTTATAAGTCCGTCATCGCCTACTAAGTAACGGTGGTAAAGTATTCCACGCGGAGCTTCGGTACATCCGAATCCAAATCCGGGCTTTACCGAATATTCTACCGCGGGATTTGCAGGCGGTTCATAATTCTCAATTATTCTGATGGCTTCTTCAAAAGCGTACACAGTTTCGATAGCACGAACAATAATGCTTTTGAAAGGATTTAAAACCGGAGGTGCCGCCTTAACTTCTTTTGCGGCTTGCATTGCCATTGGCGAAAGTTTTTGGAAGTTCAGGTTGTATCTTGCCAGCGGACCCGTTAGGTATGCACCTTTTCCTTTCATTGTAGATTGGAGCGCATTTGAATATGGGGCGTGGGTTTCATGGAACATAAGCTCGTATTCTCGAATATCTATGTCTAATCCTTTGTTCGATATAAGTCGGCCTTCATTGAATGGATATTCGCTCGGATGACTGAGGGAGACGAATTCATAATCGTATTCAAAATTCGGAAAAGGCAAAGTCGCAGTCCAGAGGACCGTTTCATAGGCTTCATCTCTTGCCCGTTTAAGCCTCTCGAGTATTTCCGAAAAATCCTCTTTCCGCGGAAGCCTGTAAAACCCTCCGACTTTTACATTGATCGGATGAATTTCTCTCCCTGCAAGGAGTGTGACTAAATCGTTGCCGGTTTTCTTCAGCCGCAATCCACGCTGGACGGCATCAGGATGATCTTTTGCAAGTTGAATGGCATCTTGGTATCCGAGAAAATCGGGAGCGTGGAGCAAAAAAACATGGAGTACATGGCTCTCTATCCATTCGCCGCAGTAAAGGAGTCTGCGCAATTCCCGGAGCTGTCCTTCCACTTTAACTCCAAAGGCATTTTCCATCGCATGGACGGAGGCTCATCTGGTAAGCAATCGGACAGATTCCGCAAATACGTGCGGTAATATCGGGAGCTTCGGAATATTTTCTGCCGCGCAGGAATGCTTCGAAGAAACGGGGAGGCTCGAAAATCTTGAACTTGATATCTTCCACATGAGAATTTCTTGTCTTGATGAGAAGAGTTCCTTCTCCCTCGACCCGCGAAAGATAGTCTACTTTCAGAGTTCTGCTACTGTTCATGGACTTCACTTTCTCTGCGGAAAGCGTCCGCATAAGCATTAAATTTTCGGAAGGCAAGCGAAATATCAAGCTTCGTCTCACCGAGTTCCTTAAAGTGCTCTGCAAGAGATGATGTGTTGGGGGATTCCATTGGACCGAAGCATCCGAAACAGCCCCGGTTATAAGCGGGACAAATGGCTTCGCATCCCGATTGCGTCACGGGGCCGAGACAAGGAATGCCCTGGCTTACCATGACGCACGCATTGCCTTTCCGCTTGCAGTCGATGCAGACGCTGTGGGTGTGGATGTTGGGCTTCCGCTTGTTTAAAAATGCGCTGATGACCTCAATAAGCTGGTATTTGTTTATCGGACAACCTCTAAGCTCATAATCCACATGAACGAACGAACCGATTGGAAGGGATCTGTCGAGAGTGGAAATATATTCGGGCGATGCATAAACGATCCGGATAAAATCTTTTATATCCTTCCAGTTTCTGAGCGATTGAATTCCACCGGCGGTTGCGCATGCACCAATTGTCAGCAGCACTGAACACGACTTTCTTATTTCCCTGATGTGCTCGACATCGTGCGGGGTGGTTATGCTACCTTCGACAATTCCTATATCGTACGGCCCCTTGAGCATCCTTGAGCTCGCCTCCGGGAAGAATGCGATATCGATGGCGCTTGCTACGGCAAGAAATTCTTCTTCTGCGTCAAGTAGAGAAAGCTGGCAGCCATCACATGAAGCGAACTTAAAAACCGCCACTTTCGGTTTTCTATCGGTTGCGTGTCTGGGCATATTAAACTTCCTTTTTCTCGAGTAAGTGATATACCTCCGGGAGTTTGAAAACGGGGCCGTCTTTGCAAATGAACTTTGGTCCGAATTGGCAGTGTCCGCAGAGCCCTACTCCGCATTTCATATTTCTCTCCATTGAGATGTAGATCTGCTCCGGTGTAAGCCCTCTTCGCTGCAGCTCTTCAACCGTGAATTTCATCATGACTTCAGGTCCGCATACCATTGCCACAGTTTCTCTTGAATCCATCTTGATGTAAGAGAACAAATTTGTGACAACCCCAATGTAGCCCTTCCATGTCCAGTCTCCGCGATCAACAGTAATGATTACCTCGGTGTTAGGAAGTTTGCTCCATTGTTCAAGCTCTACCCTGTATAGCAAATCGAGGGGACTCCTTGCTCCGTAGAGAATTATTATTCTTCCGAACTCATCTCTTCTCCTGATCAGCGAATAGATTACCGGCCGCAACGGTGCCAGCCCGATTCCGCCGGCAGCGATGCAAACATCCTTTCCGACGGCACCTTCCAATGGCCATCCTCTGCCGTATGGACCGCGAATCCCGATCAAGTCTCCGCGTTTAATTTTGGAAAGGACAGATGTAACCGTCCCAACGCGATGAATCGTATGGGCAAGGACATGCGGTTTTGCGGGATCCGAACTTATGGAAATCGCGGATTCTCCGACTCCAAACGCGTAAACCATGTTAAACTGACCGGGGACAAATGAAAAGCCTCTACCGTCATTCTGTGGAGGATCAATGAGGAGAGTAAACGTGTCGTCAGTCTCCCAAATAACGCGTCGTATCGCTGCAAACGACGGGATCATCGGGCTTTCGACATCAACAGGGTTTTCAATAATTGTTTCGCTCAATTGAATAAGCTCCGATAAATGTGAAAGAAATAATTTCTAAACTTATTCGATGCTGTCATTTCCGCCACTGCGGTTCAATTTTCTTTCGGCTGATTCGTTTTGTCGCGTGGTACTATTCTTCCACCGTCGGTTACGCAATAAACATCCAGAAGCTGCAGACGCGTGGCTTCGAGACGTCTTTCTAAAACCTCCGAGAATCTTCGCAGCATTTCATATCCGAAGTGGTGATCTGTTTCGCATTTATTCCTCAAACAGCTAGCGTCAATTGAAAAGGCATGAACTTGTTCGAGGGCTAGCGCATCGAAATGCCACCGATATGGAGATATGAGCCATGACCAGCCTAATACCTCATTAGGACCGACGGTCTGAACTCTGATTGCTCCTCTTTCTCCTGCTTGAATTTCGAGGGCTACTCTTCCGTTCCGTATAAGAAAAAAGAGTTTTGCATCCTCACCCTCGTGGAATAATCGGGTTCCTTCCTGGAAGACAACATTGGACGCGCACGACGTCAATGTCTTGATAAGGCTTTCATCCATGTTGTGTAAAAACGGATGCTTGTGCAAAGACTGGGTTAGATCTTGTGGTTCCATGCCTGCCATCCTCTTTTTGTTGTTAGACTTCTGCACCTCTTATAGAGTTCATTTCAGCGATTATGTCGATGCCAACGGGACACCACGTGATGCATCTTCCGCATCCCACGCATCCTAGCACGCCGAACTGCTCCATCCATGATGAAAATTTATGTGTTACCCATTGGCGGTAGCGAGATTTCGAAGTAATTCGGAAGTTTCCTCCGGCGACTTTGGAAAAATCCATTGTGAAACAGGAGTCCCATTCTCTCAATCGCTCCGCCACGCTGCCGGTGAGGTCGGTAACATCTTCTATCGTGGAGCAGAAGCAGGTCGGGCAAACCATCGTGCAATTCCCGCATGTCAAACATCTTTTTGCAACATTATCCCAATGGGGATGTTCGAGGTTACTGGAAAGAAGCTTCGGAAGATCGGAAGTGTCCACCGACTTTTTCATTTTGTTCTCGGCATGCTTCGTAAGTTTTGCCGCGTCATTTATCTCTTGTTCCGTGGCTTCCGATGCATCTGTCTGTTCAATGACGGATGCCCCTTTTTCGCTCCCAACTTCAACTACGAAGTAATGTTCTCCTTTTGTAACGACCTCAGTCAATGCAAGATCAAAACTGTTCTTGGCTTTCGGACCCGTTTTCAAAGAAGAGCAGAAACAATTTTCGGTAGAATCGGTGCAATTGACAGCAACGATAAACACCTCTTTACGTCGGAGTCTATAATCCTCATCTCCGTACACCTCCGAATTAAAAACCAAGTCTTGAACAAGAATTGCGTTTAATTCACAGGGTCGTACTCCAATGAAAGCATATTTGATCTGGCTCTTTGCGTCTTTCTGAAGCTCGAGTGATTTAGTGCTCCTTTTAACCCGGAACAAGCTGCTTTGCGGAGGGTAGAGAAATCGCTTCCAAGACTGGGGCGCCGTATGATAACCAAAGTATCTTCCTTTGTTGTCCTTTGAGAGGCGATAGGTTGATGGCCCTTGCTCGTCGGTCCAGCCGGCAGGTAATTCGTCGATACACTCCACTTTGTCGTAGTCTATCGTACCATTACGCAGGACAGGCCCAACTAACGTATAACCCTTGCTCTTTAATGCCGTGAAAAGCTGCGGAAAATTTTGTGCGCTGAGTTTGAGAGTTGTATTCATTGTCAGCCAGAAGTTTAGTTAAACAAAAGGCATCAACGATTGTGCCACCATGCCTCATTTAAATTGAGTGAAAAAAGCCTCGGTCTGCAAATTGGATTTTTGTCTTGAGACAAAAAGAGACGAGAGTCCGATTCTGACACTGTAATATATTTGGTTAAGGGGGGTCGGTCCGTGTTCATTTATTCTACATCGATTTTCTCTCAGAATGACCAAAAACGACCTGATTACACAGGAATTGTGGTCGGCAATTAATGGAGTAATAAAACTTTAAGATGGGATTTGAGCTATTTCTTTGAAGGAATGAATCCGGGATTCATTTTCTGAGACTTTTTACTCGCCGGATATCCGGTCTGAAAGTGATGGCTCTTTTTTGTGTGGTGATTTAGGGCGAATCCTTGAACTAAAAATAGGGTGTTTTGGTTTATTAAGATGGAATCGTTGACCTAATGACTATGAATGAAATTAGAAAACAAAGCGGTGAAGTGTACGTAAGCGGCCTATTCTTGTGATTGCGAAAAAAATGAGATGAACAATTAGAAAAGTAATCGCAACGATTTCGAATTCACTGATAATTGTATTCTTCGATTTCTCGAGGTATTGGTTTAGCTGAGTAGTTTTTCCCTTTTTGACCAGACATATCATTTTAGAATACGATCTAAGGATAACATGGAGTTATGCGCGTAAAGCCCAGTTCTTCATTTAAAAGACCTTACCTGACAGGACCTTGTGGCATATCCTTCAGCGCAGCAGTTATCTCCTGATGATGTTTTGCAACCGTAAAAATCTTTATGGGGAAGAACTTAGTTCAAGCGTACCATGTTATTGCCGTTCGGTGAAAATTGAGCGGCTTGATATCTTCAAATTGTGAGATGACGCAAACCAACAAAAACCAAATGAAGGAGAAGTTATGGCAAATGGTGAAGCCAAATCTGCGAACCCCGCTCCTCTCGGTCTTGCGGGATTCGGTTTAACGACCGTAATTTTGAGTGCAATCAACGCCGGCTTATTACCGAAAGAGGCGATACCGGCTGTGGTTCCTCTTGCGTTCGCATATGGTGGTACGGCTCAAATTATTGCGGGGGTTCTTGAATTTAAGAATAATAATACATTCGGCATGGTGGCATTCACTTCCTATGGACTTTTCTGGTGGTGGTTTGCATTCCTGCAATGGACTGTTGGAGCAAAGTTAATTGCGCCTCCTGCGGCATTGGGGGTCGCCACCACTCTTCTGATGTGGGGCGTTTTTACTTTCTATATGTGGATTGCGACGTTCAAGAGCAACAAAGGGGTTTGGAGCATTTTCCTTCTTCTGTGGATAACCTTCCTTCTCCTTGCCGGCGGTGAATACGGGTTTGGCACCGGTCAGATAGGTGGATGGCTCGGGTTGCTGACCGGGCTCGACGCGCTTTTTGTTTCATTTGCCGAAGTAGTCAATTCCACTTTTGGGCGATCGGTCATCTCGCTCGGTAAGCCCATTGCCGGGTAATGTTCGGCCGGGAATTTTACGTTGGTCTTTATAGATATAATCGAACGTGTTATGAAGTGAACTAAAAATTTTCACTCTCTGTTTTCTAAAAGTGGAAATAGTTAACCAAATGGAATTTAAGAAGGAGTTGCAAAAATGGCGGACAAAGATACCGGCAGCAGGAAGAAACTCACAGGAGAAGTCTTCTATCCGACCCCCGAAGTTGTAGCACAGGCAAATGTTCAAAATCCGGATTCCGTTTACAAGGAAGCGGAAGATGACCTTGAGGCCTATTGGGGCAGGCGCGCCAGTGAACTTGAATGGTACAAGAAGTGGGACAAAGTGCTCGACGATTCGAACAAGCCGTTTTATAAATGGTTTGTCGGAGGGAAGACGAACATTGTCCTTAACGCGCTCGACCGGCATGTGAAGACGTGGCGTCGGAATAAACTGGCTTTGATCTGGGAAGGTGAAAATGGTGACCTTAGGACATTCTCTTATCACGCCCTGAATAGAGAAGTCTGCCGGTTTGCAAACGTATTGAGAAGCATGGGAGTTGGAAAGGGAGATAGGGTAACCATCTACATGCCTCGCATTCCCGAAACAGTTATTGCCATGCTTGCAACCGCTAAGATAGGCGCAATACACTCAGTTGTTTACGGTGGGTTTTCCGTCGAGGCCCTTCATGGCAGAATAGAAGACAGCGAGTCCAAGGTTATTGTAACTGCTGACGGCGGAAACATGAACGGGAAAATTATAGAGCTGAAAAAAATTGTGGATGAAGCCTTGAAGCGCACTGCCGCCCCCGAGATAGTAATTGTCGTGAAACACACCGGCAGGGAGGTCGCAATGGAAGCAGGGCGGGATTATTGGTACCATGAATTGATGAACTTGCCGTTGAGCCGCAATGGCGGGAAATCACCCACCGAAGAGATGGATGCCGAAGATCCACTTTATATTCTATACACTTCCGGAACGACAGGAAAACCCAAAGCCATTCTTCATACTCATGGCGGCTATATGGTCGGAACTTATTCTACGCTGAAAGACGTATTCGATCTAAAGGAAGAAGACAGGTGGTGGTGCACTGCCGACCCCGGCTGGGTGACCGGACACTCATATATCGTCTACGCACCGCTCGTCGCGGGGGCAACTTCGTTTATGTATGAAGGAGCGCCGACGTATCCGTATCCCGATAGGTGGTGGACAATGATAGAGAAATATGGAATCACGGTTTTCTATTCGACACCGACGGCTATTCGCGGGTTGATGCGTTATGGCGAAGCCTGGCCGAACCGGCATGACCTCTCAACGCTGCGACTCCTTGGCTCGGTCGGTGAGCCGATCAATCCGGAAGCGTGGCGGTGGTTCCACAGAGTCGTCGGGAAAGAAAAATGTCCCATCATGGATACATGGTGGCAGACGGAGACCGGAATGTTCATGATTGCGCCAACACCTTCGATGCCGCTCAAGCCCGGCTCAGGAACGAAGCCGTATTTTGGCGTTCATGCCGACGTGGTCGATGAAGCAGGGAAACCGGTGAAGCCGGGAGAGGAAGGCTTCTTGGTCATAAAACGCCCATGGCCTGCAATGCTCAGGACTGTTTATAAAGATCCTGACCGATATGTCAATACATACTGGAGCAAGTTCCCCGGATATTATTTTGTCGGCGACTCCGCAAGAAAAGACGAAGACGGATATTTCTGGATAATAGGTAGAGTCGATGATGTCATAAAAGTAAGTGGATATAGGCTCGGCACTGCCGAGCTCGAGTCGGCGTTAGTGAGCCACCATGCAGTTGCTGAGGCTGCGGTGATCGGTCTGCCGCATGAAATAAAAGGAATTGCAATTTACGCCTATGTGATTCTCAAAGCGGGGTTTGACGGGAACGAAGCGCTCGCAGAGGAACTTAGGCAGCACGTCTCGCACGAGATGGGTCCTATCGCGAAACCGGAGAAGATCGAATTCACTTCTATGCTTCCGAAAACTCGCAGCGGGAAGATCATGCGGCGCGTTTTGAAAGCGCGGGCACTCGGAATGCCGGAGGGAGACTTGAGCACACTCGAGGAATGAGCTGCTCAAAGACATTCTACGCGATTAATTCTTCAGCCTGTTCAAATCGCGTCTACCTCGTGTAGATGACATGGCGGGACGAGAGGCCGGGGTGACCTTGAGGTTCGGTTTGACCTCACGCAATTGGGCCAATTCGGATTCCAATCGCGATCCCATTTCCGAATCCGGGCTTACCCTGAGATCATTTCATAAAGTTGGGGTTACGGAATCGAACTCAGGGAGTCGAGAAACTCGTACCGGTCCCGGTGGGTGTCCGGAGCAGAACCCGGCGTAGCTTTCAAATGCATAACCTGATAACCATCATGGCTGTCGTACGCAGGCCACGGAGGCAGGCCCGGCCCGTTTGGATCGCCGGTCTTTGCGAAGTTTGTCCAGTAAGAAGAAATGAGTTCTGAAACTTCATAGTCCGCCGGTCGCCATGGCAGGTTCTTCGATGAGAGTACCTCAAAGACGTATTCAATCTCGGAAGCGTGAGGGGCACTCGGCTCCGTGCCCGGCTTTGCATCTGCCGGCAGCGGAAGTGTCTGATCGAACTCGTATCTGAAAACTTTAGACTCGCCGGTCTTGAGCTGCATCTCTATCCATTTCCATGTGGAGTATGCGATGAACTTGTCTCCGGCGAAATCCTGCGCCGCTCGCTTTGCCTCGCTGTCGGTCACTGCGGGATAGAGTCTCAGAAAGGTCTTTGCGTTGCTCCCGAACAAATCTGTAGCATGTGCGACATAGTTGCCGGTTGTCGGCTTGTCATTGCCAAAGAAAGATTTGAAGCCGCCTTCGTCTTTGTTCCATCCCGCCAGCAATGGGACGTGACTTTGCACGCCTGCAGCATAGATCGAACGACAGTCTGCCGGCAGGAAATATCCGTCGATGACCGGTATGAAATACTCGTGTGGCAGCTTCAGTGCCGCCTCAAGCAACTTCTGGGCAGGCATGGCGCGCAGCGCCTCGAGTGAAGTAGTCCCAAACGCGGAATCCGCAAATCCCGTGTCTGATTTCTCCGCCTCGACGAGGGATTTTAATTCCAGGCTTGGCCCGAAGAATGCGCCGCTCTCTCCGATCGCGCGACGGAAGAGGCCCCGCGCCAGAGGCGATGCCATCAGCGCGCTGACCGAGAACGAACCGGCCGATTCCCCGAATATCGTAACATTGTCGGGGTCGCCGCCGAATGTGGCGATGTTCTTCTGAATCCATTTGAGCGCGGCAACCTGGTCCATAAGGCCGTAGTTGCCTGACGCATCGTGTCCCGACTCTTTGCTAAGCTCAGGATGCGCGAAGAACCCAAATATCCCCAGACGGTAGCCTAAGCTGACGACCAGCACGCCTTTCTTCGACAGGTTCCCGGCGTCCTGTCGCGGCTCAGAAGTGGACCCCGCGACGAAACCGCCGCCGTAGATCCAGACCATCACAGGGAGCCTGCCCGGCGGACGATCCGATTCCGGCATCCACAAATTGAGGTATAGGCAGTCTTCGCTGGGCCCTGCGTCATTGAAGACCATGTCGCTGTAGATCCGTCCCTGCATGGCACGCGGCGCGTATTCGGTCGCTTTCCGAACGCCGTTCCAGGGTTGAACCGGTTGCGGCGCCTTCCATCGCAGCGGACCGATAGGCGGCGCGGCATAAGGAATACCTTTGAAGGTTCGTACTTTTCCATCGGGGCTGATCACACCCTCCAGCACACCGTCGGCAGTGCGTACCTGCACATATCGCAGCTGTTGTGCATGCAGGCACTGTATCCCGATCAGGAGTGTAAACCATATTGTCAATTTCTGTAGCTGAAGTTTCATTGTTTCTCCTTTGAAGGTGGCCCAACGCGGGTGGCTAAGCTGCCGTTCCGATAACTTTCCAATCACAAGGTTGCTGCGTATCGATCCTTAATTCTATTCTCTCCACTTTCCCTGTGCGATAATTTATTTTGTTTTTCTGAAGGTCAGCACAACTTCGCCGGCGACGAAGAATTGTCTGTCGTCAGGAGAAAAGCTCAGAACTTGATAAGATTTATTGGAAGGTTTCAGATGTATTTTTTCGTTTGCCAATTCAAAAAATCTGACGATCAAGACTCCGGCGGCACTTCCGAGTACGAGCGAGTTCTGGTCCGGCAAAGCTACTCTCCTGCAAATCACGTAATCCCCTTTGAACAGCCCGACAAAATTCATGGCGTCATCAGAAACCTTTACTGCAAATAATTCTCCGTCGGGAAGGAGTTTCGCATCGAAGTGGAGAACATCGACTATATTTGAAAAAATAATTTCGCGCGATTCGATACGCGAGACGACCGGAATCGTTCGTACAGATGGTGGAAGATCTGGATTCGTGAGCTCGGTTTTCGGAAGATTAATTCCACGTGAGCGGCCCGCTTCACGTTCGATGTAGCCTTTTCGCTCTAAGGCTTTGAGTAAATCGCTGACTGCACGAGTAGAGCTGATTCCCATCTGTTCGCCTAGCTCACGGAATGTCGGAGGCTTGGAATGCTCCTTCATAAATCGCCGTATAAATTCGAGAGCCTCGCCCTGCCGTTTTGTAAGACCTCTTGCCATCGCAATTTAAATTACAAAACACAAGTTTAGCTGTCAAGAAGTTTACTAAAGTTTTGTTTGTTTTGTTTAGTAAAAAGATTATAACGGCAGCTAATGTCTAAAACACCTCCAATTTCCTCGAATTTAAAGTGTTTTTCTTTTGTGGGGAAAATCGATAAAAAGCCTCTTGACTTTTGGAGCTCGTTGGTTAAATTTCCAACGTGGTGGGGAAAAGTGGGGAGGTTCCCAGCTTTTCCCTTGTTTACTAAAAAAATGTGGAAGTTTAGAGGAATATGTCGTCATTCAAAGGACGGTACGAGTACGTTTTAGACTCCAAGGGAAGGCTCAGCATTCCCGCAAAATTGCGGAAGAGTCTCTCGTCTGATTCCCACGACTCTTTCGTGGTCACTCGCGGAGTCGAGAAATGCCTCTACGTTTATCCCCTCGATGAATGGCAGCGACTTGAAGAAAAGCTTCGCTCGCTAAATCAATTTCTGGAGAAACACAGATACTTCACCAGAACCCTCCTAATGTGGGCATCGGAAGAATTTCCTTTAGACTCACAATCACGAATCACAATTCCCAAAAATTTACTCGAATTTGCCGAGATCGAAAAAGAAGTGGTGATTATCGGCGCACTTGAACGGATCGAATTATGGAATCCGAAAACGTTCACCGAATATCTCAATTCCCAACCGGAGAATTACGCCAACGTTGTCGAACAAATCATGGCGGTAAATGTCAATAAATAATGGCCCTTTTTCATGAACCAGTATTGCTTAAGGAAAGCATAGATTTTTTGATTACCGATTTGAGTGGAACATATGTGGATGCAACATTCGGCGGGGGTGGACACTCGCGGGAACTTCTATCACGGCTAAATTCCGATGCGAAAGTAATCGCTTTCGACGTAGACGAAAATTCCCGCCAGGCAGCAAATGAACTTTCATCTTTGGATAACAGACTTTCTTTCGTGCAAAGGAATTTTTCTGAAATAGAAAATATAGTTAAATCAGCCTCCGGGTTTTTATTCGATCTCGGTGTGTCCTCTTATCAAATCGACAACGAGCCGGGATTCAGTTACAGGCGGGATGAAAAACTCGATATGCGTTTGGATAAGAATCTAGAAATCTCTGCTTATGAAGTAATAAACTCTTACAGCGTAGAAGAACTGGTCGCAGTGTTCAGTAAATACGGTGAAGAGCCCCGCTCCCGCACTTTAGCAAGGGTTATCGTAAAAAGGAGAGAAAAAGGAAAAATCACGACGACATTACAACTTGCCGAAATTGTCGGGGGAGTTTGTGGAAATTCCGCGAAAGCCATGTCGAGAATTTTTCAGGCCATTCGCATCGAGGTTAATAACGAACTCGGTTCTCTTTCCGAAGGATTGGGAGCTGCCGTCGGGCTTGCCTCTCGCGGCGGGAGGGTTGTAGCAATTTCCTACCATTCCTTAGAAGATAGGATCGTCAAGGAAAAGTTTAAATATGAAGCGGCAACGTGTGTTTGTCCGCCGCAGGCGATCATTTGTACTTGCGGGAAAATTGCGCGTGCGAAGGTCCTTACACGTAAGCCAATTTTACCGGGCCGTGATGAGATAGCGCGCAACCGCCGGGCGAGAAGCGCCAAAATGAGAGTCGTAGAAAAAATCATATGAGTGAAGAAACAGCCGGTAAACAAAAGGATGTCTCCGGTGAAGCCGGGCCAAGACAAACAAAACAGTCGTCGATAACCGTCTCGAAATTCATTGTCGTCCTCGGCGGAATTGTTGTCGTGCTTCTGATAATCGTTAATAACAGCGTTACGGTGGATAGGTTGGTTAGCGATATAAGTTCTCTCGATTCGACCTACAGGGAAATAAGATTTCGTAACGATTCGCTGCAGGGAGAATTAAAAAAATTATCAAGTGCCGAAAGAATTACCAGGATCGCTTCCGAGAAGCTTGGTCTTGTTTACAGCAGTCAGACACTCGACCAGATCGCGATTGACAAAGACGAATTAGACAAAGCAGAACAAAGGGATGCAAGAGACACAACAAAATAAGGCCGCTGTCGATAAATCTTCGGTCCCCGTCAATTATCGAAACCGGGTAAATTTTATCCGCGTTATATTCGCGCTGCTGTTTGTTGCCGTTGTCGTGAAGTTAGGATTTGTCCAAGGGGTCAGAGGTTTCTACTACCAACGAGTTGCGCAAAAGCAATATGAGAGCCAGGTACCGCTGCATGCGAATCGCGGAATGGTCTACGACAGGAACGGCAGCCTGATAATTTCGAATAATTACGGTTATTCGTACGCAGCCGATCCTCAGCTTCTTGATTCCGCCGACAAACAAAAAATTGCGGAGAAGTTCTCAGCAGTTTTCAGTAAACCTACGAGTTTCTTCCTGGATAAGTTGAATACGAAATCGCGATTCGTTTGGCTCGCCCGCGATATAAATTCCAACCAAACCGCTTCTCTGCAAGGCTTTAATACGTACGGGTTAATCCGTTTGCAAGAGCAGCAGAGGCTTTATCCATACGGCGCTATTGCCGGACAGGTTCTTGGGTACACGAACGTCGACGGTAAAGGTGCGAGCGGGATCGAACTTGAGTTTGATTCCCTTCTTGTCGGAAAAGACGGCTATGAAATTATGCAGCGGGATGGAATCGGAAGGAAAATGCCATCCGTCGATTATCCGCGCGTCGACCCCGTTCCCGGTTGCAGCGTCCAGCTGACCATCGATATGAATATTCAGCAGATCGTTGACGAGGAGCTCGCTGCAGGCGTACAGAGTGCCAAGGGTTCGGGCGGATCGGCGGTTTTCATGAACCCGAATACTGGAGAGATACTCGCGATCGCAAACTATCCACAGTTTGATCCTTCCGATTACACGAAATATTCTCAGGATGATTCGAGAGACAAGGCCATCACGGATGTGTTCGAGCCGGGATCGACATTTAAAATCGTGACCGCCTCAGCGGCGCTTGAAGAAGGAATTGAAAAACCTAACGACGTAATTTTTGCCGAGAATGGTAAGTACTATTTATATGGGAGGCCCGTTGAAGATTTTGAACGCGCCGGATGGATAACATTCAGACAGGCTTTAGAATTATCAAGCAATATCGCATTCTCAAAAATAGGGATGAAAATTCCTCCCGATAAATTTTACAGATACGCGAGAGATTTTGGTTTTGGAACGTCGACAGGAATCGAACTTCCGGGAGAAGTGCAGGGAGAATTGGAAAAGCCTTTCGAATGGTCCAAGATCTCCGAGCCTTTCATGTCATTCGGTTACGAAGTACTGGTGACGTCGCTTCAAATGACCCAGGCGTATGCGGCAATTGCAAACGGCGGAACTTTAATGAAACCGTACATAGTCAACAAAGTAACGGATTCGAAGGGAAACGTGATCTTTCAGAATTCACCGGACGAAATTCGTCGTGTCGTAAGCCCTGAAGTCTCTCAAACTTTGACTGGATTATTTGTAGATGTCGTCGAACATGGTACGGGGATGCCGGCAAAGATCAATGACATGCTCATGGCCGGCAAAACGGGTACCGCGCAGAAACTGGCCGATGGAAAGTATTCGAAGAAATTTTATCACGCATCGTTTGCTGGTTTTTTCCCCGTTCCGAACCCGGCGGTCGTCGGTTATATAGTGATTGACTCTCCAATGAATGGATACACCGGAGGGAGTGTGGCCGCGCCAATCTTCAAAAAAATTGCCTCTCGTATCTATGGAATCATGCAGCGAAGGACCACGGATTTTTCGAATGACGATTTAAAAATGGTTTCTAATACTTCGCCGAATTCTCAGAAAGGACAAAAAGCAAGCAGGCAAAATTTGCCGGCCAATTCCGCAAAAGATAATTGGTCAACCGCCGCGAATACAGGAATGGTTATTGTGCCCGACGTTTCCTTTTTAGATCAGACCTCAGCAAAAGCTATCCTGGAAAATTGCGGGCTCACAACATCCGATGATTTAACCGAAAATGGTTTTATCGTGAAGTCTGAAAAACCGGCGGCAGGAACGAGCATCTTGAAGGGAGCAGCCGTTCAATTGGTTCTTGTAGATGCTAGAAAAATATCTAAGATGCCTGATTTCCACGGAGCAAGTGTCAGAAAAGCAACAAGTTTTCTTCTCTCAGCCGGGATTCAGTTTCATGTTATCGGAAGTGGAAAAATCATAAGCCAGTCACCCAATCCCGGTTCGCCGATAAACAAGAAATCGACGGTCATCATCAATTGTGATAATAAAAGTTTCAATGTGTCGGGCATTTTTTAATGAAGCTTAGCGAACTTGTTAAGAACATTTCGGTGAAAGAAATATTCGGCGACCCGGATAGGGAGATTACCGATATCGTTTATGATTCACGAAAAGTGAAAGAAGGTTCGCTGTTTGTTGCACTGAAAGGCGCGCAATTTGACGGCCATCGATTCATCGTCGATGCCATAGGTAGCGGCGCGAGCGCGGTCGCGGTCGAGGACAACAGTATCGTCAATGACGAATACTTCCTCTCTCACCACACCACTAAACTACTTGTCCCCAGTACCCGCCGCGCTCTTGCGCTCTTTTCAGCAAACTTCTTTGGTTGGCCCGGCAAGAAACTTAAAGTGATCGGCATAACGGGAACCAACGGCAAGACGACAAGCACATATTTGATCGAGTGGATTCTGCGAGCGGCTGGAGAAAAAGTCCTCCTCGTCGGGACAATTAATTACATACTCGATGGCGAGCAGTTTGAGCCGGCGACAAACACAACCCCGGAGTCATTCGAGTTGAATCGTATGATGGCGTCCGCCGTGGGTAAAAAAGCGACGTGCGCGGTTATGGAAGTTTCTTCGCATTCGCTCGTAATGGACCGGGTTTTCGGTATTCCGTTCAGGGCCGCTCTTTTTACCAACCTAACGCAGGACCACTTAGATTTTCATCAGACCATGGAAGAGTATTTCAAGGCGAAGAAGACTCTGTTCGATACATTGACGCAAGACAGTTTGGCAATCGTGAATATAGATGATGAATATGGAGAAAAGATCACCGCGGGCACTTCGGCACGAAAAATTTCCTACGGCTTTTCTTCAAAGGCGGATTTTCAGATTGCCGATTTTTCATTCGGCGCTAACGGAACAGAGATATCAATAAAATACAAAGCCGAAGAATTCGAAATCAAATCGATGCTGGTTGGAAAATTCAATGCTTACAATCTCGCCGGCGCGTTTGCAACAGCGGTTTCATTAGGATATGATCCAGGCCTCGCCGCCGACGCTTTGCGCAAAGTGCCGAGCGTAAAAGGGCGCTTTGAGCGTATCGATTCCGGGAAGGGTTTCATGGTCGTCGTCGATTACGCGCATAGCCCGGACTCACTTCAGAAGACTTTACAGTCTGCAAGAGAGATATTGTCATCTGAGGGAAAAGGCGGAAGGCTGATAACTGTCTTTGGCTGCGGTGGAAATCGTGACCGCACGAAGCGTCCTAAGATGGGAACAATTGCGGAAGACCTCAGCGATATAACTATTGTTACCTCAGACAACCCGCGGTTCGAAAATCCCGAGGCAATCATCGACGAAATATTTGCAGGAATAAAGCCTCATGACGAAGGGGTGCTGCGAATCGTCGATAGGAGCAAGGCAATAGAAAAATGTATCGCCCTTGCACGTCCTAACGATTTAGTGTTACTCGCCGGAAAAGGACACGAAAATTACCAGGATGTAAAAGGGATCAAGCATCATTTTGACGACCGTGAAGAGGTCGAAAAAGCGCTGGGATTATCGAATAACTTTTCCCCGGAGAGAAGTTGATTACCGTGCAGGACATACGCGGTATTCCAAAAGCTGAGTTTCACAATTTGAATTTCAAATCGGTTAAGTCCGTCTCCACGGATTCCCGCGCGGTTTCTCCGGGGGCCATCTTTTTCGCTCTTCGCGGGGAAAGATTTGATGGGCACAAATTTGTCTCCGACGTAATCGGAAAAAAAGCCGCTTGTATGGTTGTGGACGGTAAATGGTATCGGGAAAAAAGAGAGGCGGCGGCCAATCTTTCGCTCGTAGTCGTAGAGGACACAACGCGCGCGCTTGGTGACCTTGCGAGGATATACCGAAGGAAATTTTCAATGCCTGTAATCGCGATCGGCGGTTCGAACGGCAAGACCACGACAAAGGAAATGGCTGCGAAGGTCATGGGAAAGAAATTTAAGGTCGTTAAGACCTCCGGAAACCATAATAACCAGATCGGTGTGCCGCTTACTATTTTCGAATTCAGGAAATATCATGAAGCTGCCGTTGTCGAGATCGGTACGAATCATTTCGGCGAAATAAAAAGATTGTGTGAAGTACTTGAGCCGAGTGCCGGGCTCATCACCAACATCGGAGCAGAACATCTGGAATTTTTCAAAGATCTGAACGGTGTTAAGAAGGAAGAGTTGGATCTCTTTGATTTCTTGAAAATGTCAAACGGTGTCGCTTTCGTCAATGCGGACGATGGAAATATTGTCGGGATGTGGAACCTTCCGGGGCACAAATTCAGCTACGGTTTTCATTCAGGGTCTTCAACCCGGAGAAATCTTTCGGGCAGATTTTTCGGCATGGACAGGAAAGGGTGCGCATTATTCGAGGTGAAATATAACGGCAAAACAGAGCTGATACATTTGAAAGTGCCCGGAATTCACAACGCAATGAATGCTCTTGCCGCTGCGGCTATCGGGTGTCGTTACGGAATAAGTTTGCCGGAGATAAGGAAATCAATAGAGAATTACAAAGCTTTTGAAAAGCGGATGCAGATTATCGAAGCCGGCGGGGTGAAGATTCTCAATGATACGTACAATTCAAATCCCGAATCTGCGATGGCAGCCATTCACTGGCTGTCAGTCGTTCGCACGAACGGGAAGCGAATCGCGGTCCTTGCCGACATGCTTGAGCTCGGCGAATCCTCCGAACGAGAACATCGGAAAATCGGCGCAGAAATCGCGAAGGAAAATTTCGATTACCTCTTCACATTCGGAAATCTCGCGAGTGAAATTGCGGCTGCTGCCGGCAACCACGCGGGATCTCCTTCACCGCACAAGTTGGAAACGGAATCATTCGATAGTAAACAGGTGCTTTCAGAAAAACTCCTGCAGATAATTTCGGCTGGAGACGTGGTACTTGTAAAAGGATCACGCGGAATGAAGATGGAAGATGTCGTGGCCGCTTTGACGGGCAAATTGCGGAATGAGGGAGTTCACTGATGCTATATTATTTGTTCGATCTCCTTGAAAAACATTTTCATCCCCCGGGTTTCGGTGTGTTCAGATATCTTACTTTTCGTTCTGCGCTCGCTGCGATTACCGCACTGTTGATCAGCTTCGTGATCGGTCCGATCGTCATCCGGAAACTTCACAAGCACCAGATCGGTGAGCAGGCAAAAGTAGAGGGTCCGGCTTCTCACCTGTCGAAAGCAGGTACGCCTACGATGGGAGGATTAATAATACTCGGGTCGGTCGTAATACCTCTTCTGCTGTGGGGAGACGTGGGAAATCCTTATGTGCTGTTGATTCTGCTGATTACCGTTTGGCTGGGTCTGTTAGGATTTATAGATGATTATATGAAGGTCATAAGAAAGAAACGGAAGGGCCTCATTGCGCGGTACAAATTAATCGGACAGTTCGGCATCGGGCTGATCGTGGCAGCGGCTTTGTATTTTTCGCCTCAGTTCCATCCGCTCAACTCGGTAACGACGGTTCCGTTTTTCAAGAACCTGAATTTTGATTACTCGTATTTCTATATCCCCGTTATGATTTTCGTAATTGCTGCGACCTCCAATGCCGTGAACCTTACAGACGGGCTTGACGGCCTTGCAGTCGGAACAGTAGGTATAACAGCGTTGACTCTTGCACTGCTTTGTTACATCTCAGGTAATATAGATTTCAGCCGATATCTAAACATAATCTATCTTCGCGGTACCGGTGAACTTACGGTTTATTGCGCTGCTCTTGTCGGAGCATCACTCGGCTTCCTGTGGTACAACGCTTATCCGGCACAGGTTTTTATGGGGGATACCGGCTCGCTCGCCCTCGGAGGAGCGATCGCAGGAATTTCAATAATGATTAAAAAGGAATTACTCCTTCCGATTCTGGGGGGGATTTTCCTGGCAGAAGAGCTGTCCGTGATATTGCAGGTCGTCTACTTCAAATACACGAAGAGGAAATACGGTGAAGGAAAACGAATTTTTAAAATGGCGCCTCTTCATCACCACTTCGAGCTCGCGGGTGTTTCCGAGCCGAAAATCGTCACGCGTTTTTATATCGTTGGAATTCTATTGGCAATACTAAGCTTAACGACTTTCAAGGTGAGATAAGTTGGCAAAACCTGATAGAATAAAATCAGCCAGGGTTTCCGTTTTGGGAGCGGCTAGAAGCGGGATGTCGGTTGCAAAACTGCTGAAGTCGCAGGGTTCGATTGTGTTTATGAGCGATAAGAAAGCCAAGGAGGAAGCGGCGCAAGAGATTAAGACATTGGAGAGCTTAGGAGTTGAGTATGAGTTCGGCGCTCATACCGATAGAATTTTCGATGCAGATTTCATAGTGATTAGCCCCGGTGTACCATCAAACTCAAATTTAGTCCAACATGCACTGAAAGTCGGTTTAAGTGTTTACAGCGAGGTGGAGGCAGCATCATGGTTCTGCCGCGCCCCAATTGTTGCAATAACCGGTTCCAATGGAAAAACGACGAGCACGACGTTGGTAGGAAAAATTTTCGAGAATGCGGGATTTAAAACAATCGTTGCGGGAAATATCGGGTTTCCATTTTCGGACTATGTCCTCGACACTGATAAAAAATCCGTCGCGGTAGTGGAAGTGTCAAGTTTTCAATTAGATCACATCGATACGTTTAAACCCAAAGCCGCCGTACTTCTCAATATTACTCCGGATCATCTCGATAGGTACGAGAACTACCAGGCTTACATGAATTCGAAGTTCAAAATTTTCATGAACCAGACGGATTCAGACTTTGCGATATATAATCACGACGACGAAGCGGTCGACAAATACTGCAGCGAATTGAATACGACCAGATTGCCTTTCAGTGTGAAAGGGAGAACTTCTGCCGGTGCGTTTGTAGAAGGCGGGAAGATTTTTCTTGTCGAAGAAGGAAGACAGGATCTATTGATCGACGCCAATGAGATAAAGATTCGCGGCATCCATAATCTTTATAATTCCGCCGCGTCCGCTCTCGCTGCAAGGTCCTTAGGAGTTTCATCCAAAGTTATTGCCGAGACTCTGCGGGAATTCCCGGGAGTCGAGCATCGACTCGAGCCCGTACGAGAACTTGACGGCGTGAGATATATCAATGACTCAAAAGCTACTAACGTCGACGCGGTTTGGTACGCGCTCGGAAGTTTCGATTCTCCGATCGTGTTGTTAGCCGGCGGGAAAGATAAAGGGAATGATTATTCGCCGCTTTTTGATCTCGTGAAGAAAAAAGTCCCGGCAATGATTCTTATCGGACAGGCCGCCCCTAAGATGTTGAAAGAGTTTGCAGACAAGACAAAATGCGTCATGGCGTCATCAATGGAGGACGCGGTCTCTAAAGCACGTGCCGAGGCAAAGCCTGGATATATAGTACTCCTCTCGCCGGCATGCGCGAGCTTCGATATGTTCCACGATTATGAACACCGCGGACGGGAGTTCAAAAGATTGGTGATGGAGCTTTGAGTAAACAACTGAAGGCGGCAGATAAGTGGTTTCTATTCGCGGTGCTTTCGCTCATGTTTATGAGTCTTGTCGTTGTCTATAGCGCGAGCGCGTTCTGGTCGGAATTGAAATTTCAGAATCCCGCCTATTTATTGAGAAGCCATCTCTTCAAGGTCCTGGTCGGAGTGGTCTTCATATTTATTGTCGCGAAATTCGATTACCACAAATATCAAAAGTATGCATTCCACATCCTCGTTATTTCCGGATTCCTTTTGGTTGTAGCCCTCGGCCAGAGAGTGATAATAAAAGGGGCGGCCCGGTGGATCCATCTCGGAATCTTCAGCTTTGAACCTTCGGAGATCGCCAGGATTGCGATTTTATTTTTCATCGCGGCTTACCTGGCTGAAAATGCGGAGAAACTTCGGGATTACAGGAACCTATTTCAGCCTCTCATCGCATCCGGAATAATTGCCGGATTGATCGTTTTACAACCAAATTTCAGCACCGCGTTGATGATTTTTGCGGTTGTCGGGCTCATGTTTATTGTGGGCGGGGTTAGAAAGACACATCTTGCCATTTTAGTCGCGGGTGTAATTGTAATTGGTGCCGGTGTGTTGATGTTTGAGTTGTACCGCGTTGCCCGCGTTCAAGCATGGATGAATCATGGATCGGGAAGTTATCAGGTTCAACAATCAATCATAGGGTTCGGCAACGGCGGAATCATGGGAGTCGGACCCGGCAACAGCAGGCAAAGAAATTTATTCCTGCCGGAATCTTACGGCGATTTTGTTTACTCCATAATCGGGGAAGAATATGGTCTATGGGGCTCGGTTTTAGTCATGTTGACCTTTCTGTTCATTGCATTGCGCGGGACGGCGATTGCAAAACTTGCACCGGACAGGTTCGGATCTTTGCTCGCGACCGGGATAACTTGCGGAATTTGTTTGTACGCTTTCGTTAACGCGGGAGTTGCGATCGGTTTATTTCCGACAACCGGCCTTCCAATGCCCTTTGTGAGCTATGGTGGTACGGCGATGATAACAAATTCGATAGCGGTGGGAGTCCTTCTGAATATTTCAAAGCAAATTCCCGAGGCTGCTGCGGATGAAGTTAGTTCCGCGGGTATCAAACGGTCGAAGAAGATCAAAATTAAGAACGACGATCCTGTCGTCGGGAGAGTTTATAGCTGATGGTACGAATCGTGTTTGCGGGAGGCGGAACAGGCGGTCATCTTTTTCCGGCAGTGGCTATTGCCGAAAGGTTGATGGAAAGAAAAGATGTTGATGTAATGTTTGTCGGGACGAAAAATAAAATTGAGGCTCGAGTTGTGCCGCAGCTCGGCTATAAGTTCCGCGCGATATGGATCGGAGGATTCTCCCGTAAATTCAAGATATCGAACTTCCTCCTCCCCGTTAAAATATTCGTTTCGGTTTTTCAATCATTGAAACTCCTGATGGCCTTCAAGCCGCAGGTTGTCGTCGGAACCGGAGGATATGTTTCCGGTCCGGTTTGTGCGGCGGCGGTGATGACAGGGACGCCGCTCGTTCTTCAGGAACACAACAGTTATCCAGGAGTAATGACGAGAATGTTCGCGCCGTTTGCGCGGGAGATCCATATTGCTTTTGACGCTTCGAAAAAGTATTTTCGTGTGCGCAAAAATATTTATCTGACGGGAAGTCCAGTCAGGAAGTTGCCGAAGATCGGTCGTGAGGAAGCGTTGAAGTTCTTCGGCTTGAGCGCTGAGAGACAAACTCTCCTCGTAACGGGCGGTAGCCTTGGAGCGGTTAGACTCAATAGCGCAATGTCAGAGGTCGTAGACGATTTAATAAGCCGCAATTATCAGTTGATATGGCAGACAGGCTCTGTCGATTTTGAAAGAATCATCAAGAGCCGCCTGAAAAATCAGGATTGCATCAGGGTTGAAAAATTTTTAGAAAGAATGGAGTTCGCCTACTCGGCGGCCGATGTTGTCGTCTGCAGAGGCGGCGCAACTACAATTGCGGAGCTTATCTATTTTGATCTTCCAGCTCTTATTGTCCCATATCCTTATGCAGCCGCTAATCATCAGGCTGAAAATGCCCGGGCTCTTGTTGAATCCGGGGCTGCCGTTATGGTTCTGGAGTCTGAAATAAAAGAAAAATTCAAGAGAGAGCTTTTGACTCTTGTTGACAAACCTGATCGACTCGCGACGATGCGGGAGAAAGTGAAAGCTTTGCAGCATACAGATGCCGCAGGTGTCATTGCGAAATCCGTTTTAAAGATTGCGGGAGCCGATGCGTAAACATTTTAAACGAAGATTTGAATTTTATTACCAGTCGGTGGCCGTTTATGCCGTCGCGCTGATACTCTATGCGGTCATAAGAGGGACATTTGCCGAGAGCGAGTTCAAGTTAGTATTCAAAGATCCGATAGTGTACGCCTTTATCTGTGTGCTCATCTATTCGGTAATTGTACTTTTCATGAACATGCTCTACCAGAGAGACATCGTCGTCACCGAAGATTCGATTATTTTTCAAAACAGGTTTGACAGTAAGACGATCAATCTTTCCGACATAGAATGGATTCGCGTCGGGAGGGCAAAGCGGATGAAGGTTCGCGGAAGTTATCGAGTAATAAAGCTGAAAATAAAAAACCATTTGAAGGCCGTTCGCATCAACCCGATTCATTTCCATGATGAAGAGGGGATGATGGAGGTTCTTACGGGGCTAAGTGAGAAGATTATCCCCACGACTCCTCCTAAACGAAAGCTTCGCACGTTCAGGAGAAAAAATGTTTAAAAGTGTCAGAAAAATTCACATGGTGGGCATAGGCGGTATCGGGATGAGCGGGATCGCCGAAATACTTTTAGACCAGGGCTTCGCGGTAAGCGGTTCCGACAGGCAGCTTAGTGAAATAACCGAGCGGCTCGAAAAACTCGGAGCAAAAATTTATAAGGGTCATACAGCTAAAAACCTTGACGAAGCGGATGTCGTAGTCTATTCATCAGCGGTCCACCTGGATAACCCGGAGCTTGCGGCGGCGGCTGAAAAGAAAATTCCGGTGATTAGAAGGGCGGAAATGCTGGCCGAGCTTATGCGAATGAAATACGGTATCGCAATCGCTGGCACACACGGCAAGACGACAACAACAAGCATGACAAGCCTGGTTTTGATGGAAGGCGGATTGGATCCTACGGTAATCGTCGGAGGGAAGCTCTCGAGCTTCGGCGGGACAAATGCGCGGCTCGGCCACGGAGATTATATCGTGGTCGAAGCGGACGAGTTTGACAGGTCGTTCCTTCAACTAACGCCCGTCATAGCGGCAATCACTACACTCGAGCGCGAACACCTGGACATTTACACCGACCTCGAAGACATAAAACGGGCATTCGTGGAATTCGCAAACAAAGTCCCGTTCTATGGATTTGTGATTCTTTGCCTGGACGAACCGTCGATCCAGGAGATACTCCCGTTGATCAGGAAGAAGATCGTTACTTACGGCATAAATGCCCAGTCGGATCTGCGCGCGGTAAACATTTCGTTCGATGCAAACCATAGCAAATTCAATCTTCTCCGCTTTGGGAAAGACCTTGGCGCAATCAACTTGAATGTCCCGGGCTTGCATAACGTCAAGAACTCGATCGCGGCAATCGGTATCGGTCTGGAATTGGGAATAGAATTTTCAAAGATCAAGAAAGCGGTCGAATTGTTTACGGGAGTTTACCGAAGGCTTGAATTGAAAGCTGAAGTCGACGGAGTGATGGTTGTCGACGATTACGCCCATCATCCCACCGAAGTTCAAGCAACTTTATCCGCATTGAAATCGGGGTGGCCGCAAAGACGCGTCATCGCGGTTTTTCAGCCGCACCTTTATTCCCGCACGAGAGATTTTCACGACGAATTCGGAAGAAGCTTTCTAAACGCGGATGTTTTAGTCGTCACTGAAATTTATCCTGCGCGCGAAGAACCGATACAGGGAATTACGGGTGAGCTGATAGTCAATGATTCAAGGTCGTTCGGCCATAAAGAAGCATACTATGTCCAGGATAAAAAACAGCTTTCGGAATTTTTAATGAAGGTGAAAAAAAACGGCGACATCGTCGTGACACTCGGTGCGGGCGACATTTCGAAATACGCGGAAGAATTTATAGAGAAACTGAAGTCGGCAAACGTCAAGCCGGGGACGAAGAGAAAGTAAATGCTTTCCGTAGATCAAATAAAGAAACTGTTCAGAGGCTATATCGGAATCAGTGAGCCGTTGGCGAGATTGACCACGTTCAAAATCGGCGGGCAGGCGGATTTTTATTTTGAACCTGCCGATGCAGGCGACCTTGCCGTTTTGGTTAACCTCCTCAGTGAACGCGAGTTCCCGTACGTGATAATGGGCAACCTGAGCAATGTTTTAGTGAGCGACCGTGGTTACCGCGGGGGAGTAATTAATCTTGATCGCGGGCTTGGCAGGATCGAACTAGATCGAGAATTCGTCAAAGCCGGCGCGGGTGCAAGGTTAGCTGAGTTTGTCGATTTCTGTATTGAAGAAAGTTTGCACGGCGTCGAGATGCTCGCAGGAATTCCGGGGACGCTCGGCGGCGCAATTATTTCAAACGAGCGGGCTTATGGCGGAACAATATCCGACCACCTTGTTGAAGTGGAGGTAATCCGGAGAGGCGAGTTGACCAGACTCCTGAAAGAAGCATTGATATTCGGAGATCGGTACAGCTCGCTTCAAGATGATATCGTTGTCAGTGCAACATTCAGGTTTCCGGTTGGCGATAAACCGGAGATGAAAAGAGTTTGCCGGGAACTTCTGACAAGACGGACCGAATCGCAGCCAGATGAGTCCGCCGATACCGGTTGGATATTCAAGAACCCGGTGATGAACACGGCCGCGAGATTAATAGAGAATTGCGGCCTAAAAGGTCTACGAATCGGCAATGCAAGAATTTCGGAGAAGCATGCAAACTTTATCGTCAACCTCGGCGGTGCAAGCTCAAATGACGTACTCCAAATTATCCATCGAATAGAAGAAGAAGTGCAATCGAAGTTCGGCGTTATGATGGAGCTTGCGGTGCGGATGCTGGGATTCCCTGAAGGAATCAGCAAACCGATGGAAGAATTAATAGGCAAAGAAGCATGAAACAAATTGAGCGTGCATATTTGAATTTTACTCTCGCCGTTTGCGTGCTCGTAGCTCTTTACCTCATTTCGCAGAACTGGAAGAACCAGCTTGTGCTGCAGGATGTCAAAGTTTATGATGCAGGCATATTGACAAATGATGAAGTTAAAACGCTTGCGGATGTGCAGGCGGGAAGTTCGCTTTACGGGTTGAGCCTTTCGGAGATTTCCTACCGGGTCAGACAAAATCCTTTTGTGAAAGAAGCCGTCGTAGTGCGCGCGCTTCCTTATGATTTGACAATAACTGTGTACGAAAGGAATCCGCTGGCTCTTCTGGCGATGCCGGCGTCGATGTTATCCGTGGATGAAAACGGCATCGTGCTTCCGCTTCCTTTGGAACGAAAAAATAACATGCCGGTCATCACGAATATTTCCGGACAACTGGCGGTTGGAGACACTGTCAAAGGCAATTTGATGCAGGCGATAAAATTCCTTTCAGGAGCCGAGAAACTTGGCCCTTCACTCAGCGCCGGCATTGCGGAAGTTCAATTGCAGGGAGACAATTTAGTCGCCTTTACAACGGCATCTTCGCTTCCGGTGGTAATCGGTAAAGGAAATTTTGAAAGAAAACTTTTATATCTGCAGAAGTTCCTGACGGAGATTGTCGGGGCAGGCGATCCTGATTGCAGCTATGTCGATCTCAGATTCGACGGTCAGATCGTGCTAGGCACACAATCCGAAAACTCTCGACCTGAGGACTCACACGTTGTGGTCACGACTTCGGGGACTTCAGGAAAAGTAAATTAAGGTGTATAAATGAATAACAACATGATAGTGGCTCTTGATATTGGGACGACTAAGGTTTGCGCGTTAGTAGTCGAAGTCGATTCAAACGGGAAAATCAACGTTCTCGGAATCGGCACGAGTAAATCCGGCGGCATGAGCCGCGGAGTCGTCGCGAACATCGACAGGACCGTAAAGTCAATTCAAGAGGCGGTGCAGATTGCCGAGTCTAAACCGGGTATGAAAATAAAAAGCGCAATCGTCGGAATTGCCGGAGAACACATTGATAGTTTCAAGACAAACAGCATTATCACAATCAGCAATCCGGACCATGAAATTACAGAAAGCGATATTGATCGCCTGATCGAAGATTCCAGGCGAGTCCATCTGTCTCGTGACAGGGAAATCATTCACATAATTCCACAGGAATTCATAATCGACGGCCAAACTGTTACGCATGATCCGATCGGGATGGCAGGCGTTCGGGTCGAAGCTTCGATGCATGTCGTTACGGGATTGGTGACGGCTGCTCAGAACATACACAAATGTGTAGAGAGAGCAGGATTGAAAGTTGAAGAGTTGGTGCTCCAGCCGCTCGCTTCAAGCTACTCTGTTCTAACCGAAGATGAAAAGGAAGTCGGAGTAGCATTGTTAGACATCGGCGGCGGGACCACAGACCTTGCAGTGTTTGAGGACAGGACAATCAGGCATACAGCCGTCATACCTATTGCCGGAGATCATATAACGACCGACATTCGCAAAGGGCTCGGCATATTGCCGGAACAGGCGGAAGAGCTGAAGGTAAATCACGGCTACGCAATGGTTGCCGAAGTCATCGATGACGAGCCGATTTTAATTCCCGGGATCGGCGGGCGCAAGCCGATTGAAATCAACAAAAAACTTCTCGCGCAGATAATTCAGCCTCGTGTCGAAGAACTTTTAGACATCGTGGCGATGGAAATCAAACGCTCCGGATATTCGCGGCACCTGTCTGCCGGTATAGTGCTCACCGGCGGCGGCGCACTCCTGAAAGGAATGCCCGAGCTTGTCGAATACGTCCTTGGTGTGCCGGCTAAGATCGGGATACCGCAGAGTTTCGACGGCGGCTTTGTACGAGAAGTTGAAAATCCGATTTATGCCACCGCGGTCGGGCTGATTCAATACGGACTCAAACGTGGTGCAGGAAAGTCGACGATTCAGTTTGCCGAAAACATAAAAGAAGTTATAGATGAAAAAGCTCCGAGTAAGAATGGAAAAAGTTTTGTCGGAAAAGGAATGCAATTTTTGAAAAAGTTTATTAACAAAAACATTGACAACGTTTAAGAAGGAGGCATAACGTGTTCGAACTAGACACAGACAAACAAGGTCCACGAATAAGAGTAGTGGGTATTGGAGGATGCGGTGGAAACGCCGTCAACAGTATAGCTAAACGCGGCATCCATGGTGTCGATTTGATTTCAATGAATACCGACATGCAGGATCTTGAACGGAGCGTTGCCCCGAATAAGATCCAGATCGGCAAGACGACAACCCGCGGTCTCGGAGCGGGCTCAAACCCGGACATCGGCAGGCGCGCCGCGATCGAGGCACGCGATGAAATACAACGTGCACTTAAAGACAGCGACATGGTTTTCCTGACCGCAGGTATGGGTGGTGGAACCGGAACTGGCGCCGCACCGGTAGTCGCGAGTATCTTGAAAGGGGTAGATCGCGACGATGTGAAAAAGGAAGGACAGGAAGAACATACTCCTCTTATCGTTGCGGTCGTCACAAAACCGTTTTCGAATGAAGCTAAAGAGAGAATGCATAATGCGGACGCAGGCATTGATGAATTAAAAAAATACGTAGACGCATTGATCGTCATTCCGAACGAAAAACTTCTGACGATTTCAGACAAATCTGCAGGGTACCTTGTTTCCCTGCAGAAAATTTACGATGTTTTATACGACGCGATTCGTGGAATTTCTGAAATCATTACAAAACCGGGATTTGTCAACGTCGATTTTGCCGATGTGAGAACTGTACTTGCCTCACGAGGCGATGCCATCATCGGAACCGGAGTCGGCAGCGGTGAAAGACGGGCTGCGGAAGCTGCCGCGGCGGCAATTTCCAACCCGCTCCTTGAAGAAGTCTCGCTCGAGCGAGTTGAAGGCATCCTGGTCAGCATCACCGCAGGCAATAATTTTGCCCTTCATGAATTCGATGAAATTGTAAAAACCGTAAGGAGTGTCGCAAAGAACGGCGATGACGAAACCAAAGTGATTGTCGGCGTTTCAATCGACGACAAGATCGAGAAAGAGGTCATCGTCACGGTCATAGCTGCTGGTCTGAACAGCCGCACGCAGCCGCTTCCAACGCCTACTCCTGATCCGAGGAAGAAATTGATGTATAAAGATAAAGAGAAAATGAAAGACCAGAGCTGGAGTATTAAGGACTGGCGCTCATTCGACGAACCTACTTTTGAAAGAAACGGTATCAATATTCATTTGAATCAGATGGATGAGGAAGGAAAAGACGAATCGACTCTACCGAAGCTTGGCGAGAGGCCTGCATTTTTACGAAAAGTTATGGACTAAAATTCTGGATGGAATTATTCTTATGGAAGCCTTAAACTCTGTTACCGATATAAGGAAACTGTTTGCTATGGAAAAACGTGAACTCAACATTATGATGGTAGAGGATGACCCTGATATACCGAAATTGGCCAAACTTTACCTCAAGCCTTACAAAGATGCCGAATTCAATCTCGTTTGGGTCGAGACCGGCGAAGATGCGTTAAAGTTTCTTGCAGACAGTCAAAACCTCGATGTAATTCTTGTCGATTTTCAGTTGCCGGGAATCAACGGGCTTGAGACTACTCGATTAATCAGGGAAAAAGGGATCCGTGTCCCGATCGTCTTCCTGACTAACGCAATCGATTTCAAACTTGCTATCGAGGCGATGAAACTTGATGTTGAGGATTACTTGTTGAAAGAAGAAGCAATCACTTCTATTCTTCCGAGCATCATACTGAACGTTGTTGAGCGCGTGAGGCTTCGGGAGAAACTTGCAGAAGCCGAAATAAACAAAGTGGCACAACGCGAGAGGATCGATGGAATTAAGAGTCTCATCGTCACCATTTCCCACGAGCTGAATAATCCGCTCGCGGCACTGAAGTTAGCGATCAACGTCCTGCAGAGAAAACAGGCGGCTCCCGATATTATGAGCTACCTGTCGATCATGAAGGAAAATACTGAGCGAATAGAAGGAGTTGTAGCAAAACTGCGTGACTTAAAAGGCGATAAAGTTACTGCCTATATTGGCAATATTAAGATGATAGACCTGACTGAATGACCGCATGCCAGGAAGCGTACATGCACTCATTGTTGATGATGAGAAGAATGTAACCGAGCTCCTGAAGCTCCAGCTTGAGGAATCGGATTTCATCGTTGATACCGCAAATGACGGGGCAATCGGAATCAACAAAATTCAGGCGAAGCCGTACGACGTAATCCTTCTCGATCTGAAAATGCCGAGGGTAAACGGGATAGAAGTATTAAAGTTTGCCAGGGAAAACCAGCCCGATTCACAAGTCCTGATCCTGACCGGTTACGGCGATATAAAGACTGCAGTTGACACGATCAAAATGGGGGCATTCGATTTTATCACGAAGCCGTACAACTTCGACGAACTCCTTGTCTCGATAAGGAATGCGCTTAATATGCGCCGGCTTATCGTCGACAATAAAATTATGAAGATGCAGATCGGCGAGGGGAAGTATGAGATCGTTGGAGAAAGCCCTGCGCTAAAAAAGGTAGTCGATGTTGCAATGAAGGTCGCTGCGAGCGACGCATCCGTTCTGATTACCGGGCCGAGCGGATCAGGGAAGGAGCTGATCGCCCACCTCGTCCATGAAAACAGCGAGAGAGCGAAGAAACCTTTTGTGGCTGTTAACTGCGCATCCATTCCGGATACTCTGATTGAGAGCGAACTTTTCGGACATGAGAAGGGAGCATTCACCGATGCCCATTCGCTAAAACAGGGCCTTTCGGAAATTGCCAATGGAGGGACGCTTTTCCTAGATGAAGTAGGAGACATAAACTTTTTAGTCCAGCCGAAGCTTCTCAGGTTTATAGAGACCGGAACCTTTCGGAGAGTAGGCGGAACGGTAGAGATGAGCGTCGATGCCCGGATCATTTCTGCTACCAACAAGGATCTTGAACATGAGGCGGAAGAAGGGAAATTCCGCGAGGACCTGCTCTACAGGTTGAACGTCGTCCACATCGAAGTACCTCCGCTCAGCCAGCGGCGCGAAGACATCCCGATACTTGTCAGCCACTTCCTGGAAAAAAAGCAGAAGGTACGCCGCGTAAACAAAATCTCCGATGAAGCGCTCAAGCTTTTGACGGGATACGACTGGCCTGGAAATATACGCGAGCTGGAGAACGTGATAGAGCGGGCGGCGATCCTCGCACCGAAAGATGTGATAACGCCGGAGTACATAGCGCTGACTTCGAAATCCAAATCGGCCGACCTGCGCAGGATTCCGACGCGCCTGTCTATATCGGAGCTTGAAAAGATCCATATCGAGAATGTCCTCAAGTCAAACGGGTTCAATCGCACCAAGTCCGCGAAGTCTTTGGGGATCAGCCTGAAGACACTCTATCTCAAGATAAAAACCTACGAGATAGATACCCCGATAAATAATTAGTAATCGCAAAACATAGACACAGAGCCTTCAGCAAAAATTGTCCGTTGACACGGGCAAATTTTGAATCAGAGAAATCTGGAACATACTATGGCTGGGTTGTATTAGAAAAACATGAGCTTGCCTTGTGCCATATCCATCTTATTGCTCAAAAATACGACGGAGCTCAATCCTTCCGGGAGCGCAAACCTGTGAATGCCATTCGCCTGACAAACGCATCGAATCTCTGTCCAAGACGAGGACACCTTCCTTTAAACACCAGCGATATCCGTCACGGGCCTTTTGACTTAGAATCGAATCCTCTCTGAAGAAAAGGGAATCATCTCTGATCGTTCCGGAGAATAACATTTCCGCGAAGAAGCTAGTGTCAGGAATTTCAATCCGTGCGACTCCCTGTACGGAATACTTATGCACCCATAAGTGGAGGAACTCGCTGTAGCCGGCCTCCCCGCGCGGTCCATTGGGTTGAATCATCTTACCCACCCAAACTCCGCCGAATTCATACCTGGTGACTCCGACAGAATCCTGCGCCTCGGCACGTGCACAGATCAGCACGAAGCAAATAATAACGCCCAAATAAGGAGCCTTGTGATTTGTCATTGACTAACTCTCCTTCTTTTAAAACGTGACGATTAATCTAAATGACGCGCCAAAGTGCAGGTCACGCGGAGGATATCCGCGAAACATGCCCGCAAAAAGATCGATCCGTGCCATTCTCTTTCGCATCTAACAGAAAAAATGGGAGATCGTGGCATGATTCTCCCTATTTATTTTTACGGGCAGCTTTGAGAAGACGCCAGGAAACAAAACCAAACAAGGCGGCCAACGCTGGAAATGCGACCGCACCGATATATGCTCCTTCTCCCCCGGCGCGAATCATAGTTAACGCTCGCGTCATATATAAAAGGCGAATCGTATAAAAAATAAAGAATGCGCTGATCAATCCGCAAATAAGCATCATACAGCCGAGGATGATTGATCTGTAACTCTCAATTAACGGCATGGTCGTTTCCCTTCAGTATTTCTTAACGTCCTGCTTGATTGGTCAGACTTTAACCGCACATCATCCCCCAATGACAGCAGGTAAGTGGCAGTAATAATGTGTGCCATCTTCTTTCGCATCACGACAAAATATATGCGGATGTTCGAGAATAAACAAACCTGGACGGGGTTGAAGTATCGTTGGGCGGCTGGTCAGAACAAACGCTGTCGAATATTCAATGGCTTAGTTGATCAAACCCTAACGACTCCCAGATCGATAAGGCTGCGGGCAGTATCGATGATAGTTTCTTCAGTCGGTCTCGGAACCCAGCCGAGTACGACGCGGGCATGGCTCGGATCTACATTCCTGATCTTGCCGGTTTCGCCTGCGACTTGTTTGACCGTCGGATCGAACATCGCTGCCAACTTGACGAGAATATCAGGTAATCTGCGCGTTGGGACTTTCCTCGCTTCGGCCCCGAGCCTGCTTTTAAGGACCCGGGCGATCTCGATCATTTTGAGGAATGGACCGGCGCAAATAAAACGGTCGCCCGCCATGCCGGGGGCATTCATCGCGCGCACGTGCATGTCTGCAACATCGCGCACATCAACTATGGAAAAACCGATATCAGGACAACCGGGTAGTGCGCCTTCGAGGAGTTTCTTAACAATCTCGGTGGACGCAGAAATGTCGTTACTCCAGACCGGTCCAAGCACCCCGGACGGATTTACTGAACAATACTCCATATCGCCCCCTTCTGCAGCCACCCAATCACGCGCGGCGCGTTCAGCGATTGTTTTAGATTTGATATACGGTTGGACATCCGGGCTTGCCACATTGGTCCAATCGCTTTCCGTAAAAGTCTGCACCTTGTTACCATGGCCATAGGCGATCGCAGCGCATGAGGAGGTCATAACAAAACGCTTCACTCCAGCCTCCTTCGCCAGGCGTAAGACCCGAAGCGCACCATCACGCGCGGGAATGATCAGCTCATCTTCGTTTTTGGGCACACCGGTCGGAAAGGGTGACGCCAGATGTGCAACATGGCTGCACCCAACCATTGCTTCTCCCCAGCCGTCGTCTGACATCAAATCGGCGGCAAAGAATTTGAGCTTCGAATTATCGCCATTGATCAGTTTGCGAACTTCGGATTCGCGCGCAAGATTGCGGACGGTAGTGTGCACCATCCAGCCTTCGTTTACTAACTGCCTGATCAAAAAACCCGCGATATAACCGCTACCCCCCGATACCAATACCTTGCCTGCCATATCATTCTCCTTTTGGCTCATAACATTTTCATTGTTTCAAGACTGCCAACGTTTTGCACTATCTTGTATAACAACACTATAAGTAATTCGTATGTTTCAACCGTAGTTCAACTGCGATGGATTTGCATAATATTTCCATCAACAAGCGGCTATAGTAATCGGTCAACGATGGATTGGACTCTCCGGATAGAAGGGTCGACTAAAGTTTTTTGCGTTAGACCGCGTGATTTTGGTTTCAGACGATATTACACAAATTCCGTCTGAGCATCGACCGATATTATTTCACGATTTGATTATTCTTCGGATGATATCTCTTGATCCAATCTGCTTCGAGGCGCGCGGCAGCATCACTGCTTTTGGTTTTGAACCATCTGAATTTTGTTGCCCCCTTTGCCGCATCCGCCCCATTCTTTGCTTTAATCTCATCCTTTAGTTTGGTACCCATAGCTTTCCCTACGTAAACAACTTCATCGGAGGAATCGATAAACATATAGACTCCGACTTTCTCAGGGACTTTATCGACATCTGCAGGGTAATCCATTGCGTAAGGCGGGGTTTCTAAGACTCTGTTATCTTTCTTGTCAATCCGGTGGAATAACATTTTAATCCTTTCTCTTGATAACTATGATTTATCCGTTGTAGATCGTTACAACAAGAATCTACTACCAAGAATGCTGCGTGTAACTGGACCGCTTAATTTTTTGGCTTGTATAGCCTAGAAGTTTGCTGTTTTTTGTGCTGAATTAATTCACGACTGACAGAATAAATGTATCTGTGGAGTCCCGAAGAAACAATCCAATGAATAGACTCCGAGCATCACTTTACATTCTTGAGGCAATTCATCGCTGACGAAATCCATAAATTCTCTATTTATCTTTGAGAGCATAAAGCTTCAACTCATTCTATCCCGGAAATACTATTGTGAACTGCTCTGAGCATTTCGTTTGACATGTAAGGTTTCTGTATGAAGTATCTGATGCCTTGTTTGCTGAGGGTGGTCTTGACGTCAAGATCGATATAACCGCTCGCTACGATTATCCTTACATCTTGATCTATCTTTTTTATCGAATCGATTACTTCTTCACCGCTTAGTTTTGGAAGTCCGAGGTCGGAGATCACCACCGAGATTCTATCTTTGTTCGCTTTGAAAGTTTCTATCCCTTCCTCTCCATCCCGGGCCGATAAAATCTGGTAGCCGGATGAGCCGAGAGTATCCACCGCCAAATCTCTTAACCACTCCTCGTCTTCGATTATGAGAATGGTTCCCGTTCCTCCGGATACGTTCTCCATTGAGTCCTCATCTAATTCAATCGTTCCCGTGCGCTGTTCCTCGACAGGGAAGTATGTGGTGAACGTCGTCCCTTTTCCTAGCTGGCTTGCCACTTCTATGAATGCACTGTGACTCTCGATAATCCCATAGACAACCGATAAGCCTAAACCTGTACCTTTCCCGACTCCTTTTGTGGTAAAGAAAGGCTCAAAGATTCTTCGGATGGTGGCCTCATCCATGCCGATTCCTTCGTCCGCGATTTGAATCTCAACGTATTCGCGTGCGATTGCTTCAGGGTGTCGCGGGAGAATACTCTGTCGGGAAACGGTTCTTGCTATGATGGATAATCTCCCTCCTTTCGGCATGGCATCTCTCGCGTTTACGCAAATATTAAGGAGCACCTGGTGGATTTGTGTCGCGTCTGCTAAAATTGTGGGAGGATTTTCCTCCGCATCTATCGATACTACAATTGTTTTTGGGAAAGTTTCTTTCAAGAGGCTCTCGATCTCCACGAGGACGTTTCTTACCTGGACAGATTCGAACGTTGTTTCCGTCTTTCGGGCAAACGTGAGGAGCTGTTTGACCAACGATTTTCCCCGTTCGACTGAAGTAGTAATGGCTAATTTGGCTCGTTGAAATTTTACCGTGTCCCAGCTAGGATCCAGCAATTGAGAGTAACCGAGGATAACTCCCAGGATATTGTTAAAATCGTGTGCGACTCCCGCTGCAATGTTGCCGAGCCCCTCTAGTTTTTGTGTTTGTACCAGCTGCTCCTGCAATCGCTTCAGCTCACTTATGTCTCTAACTACTCCGGAGACGACGTCGCCATCGAGCCACTTGCTCACGAGAACGGTTTTTACGCTGCCGCTCTTTGTTACGAATTCATATTCCGCGCTCCCTACTTGCCCCGACTGCCGTAATTCTTCCAGTGACCTTTCCCTGTCACTGGGGTTTTTGTAAAGTGAAGAAGCCCCTACGCTCATTAATTCTTCAGGCGAATCATATTCTAACAAGTCTGCCATTGCTTTATTGACGTAGATATAATCGCCGGCCAGGTTATCCTTATAGACCCCAAGGAGAGCGTTTTCGACGAGTTCCCTGTAGTTTCTTTCCGACTCTGCAATTTTCTCTTCCATCCTTTTTCGAAGGGTGATATCGCTCATCACCAGGATTACTCCCATGAACTTATCGTTCTCATCATGGAGAGGCGATGCGTTCGTCGAGACGATTACTCGGTTCCCATCGGAGTGTTCAATGATGTGTTCCAGGCCATATAATGGTTCGCAGTTTCTTTTGACCCGGGCAAATGTCGATTCTTCCGGGGTAAGGGGCCTGCCATCGATCGAGAGGACTTTCCATTTCGGGTCTTCATAAACTTTATCCGGATCGGAACTTCGTTTTAAATGCAGAATGCGCTCTGCTGCAGCGTTCGCAAATGAGATTTGTTCCTTGTGATCTATAATCATAATCCCGTCGGGAATGGTTTCTATAATTCGTTTCAGAAATCCTTCTCTTCGACGGGGTAAATTTTTTACATTTGTGAAATTCTGAAACCCGGAATTTATTTCTCCTTTATCGGTAGCAGATCCCATGTAACCGATGAATTTGTTAACGTCGTATCTCGGAAAAAGCCGATCTTCAATCATGTGATACACTCCGGTTTTCTTGTGCCTCGCTCTGTATGTCCTGGTCAACGGAATCTGATGAACAGTAATTTTCCTGGATACTTCCCGAACGCACTCAACGTCATCCGGATGGAGGATGGAGTTCCATAAGTCTTTGTTCAGCAATAATTCTTCGGCTTCATATCCCAGTACTGTTCCTCCATGACAATGCACGAATTCCAACGACTCCGAGAAAGGACTATCTTCCGTTTTAACCAGATAAAAAATTTCTCTTCCGCTACGAGTTGTCAGATCATCGAGCTTTTGTTCTTGCATGAGTTCTCCTCATTGATAAGCGTCGGCGATTTACTTAGTTCAGCTGATCTCTCAATCCTTGAATGCTCTTTCCGGCTAATCAGAAATCGGAAAGCGGCCTTCGCCATATCCCGCCACCCCAGGTGCCTGCGATAAGGTAGCCTTTTGATACAGCAAGCGCATTAACGTTTAGGTTCGAGAGGCCGTCACTTATTGTCGACCATGTCGAACCATTGTTATTGGACAGGTAAATTCCATCCGCTGTCCCTACAAAAATATTTGCCCCTAATGATAAGATTGCCCGGACAGATTTATTCGCGAGTGAAGTTTTAAACCAGGTTAAACTGTGGTCTTTTGAGGTAAAAAGTCCATCCTGACTTCCGGCCATAATCATTGTACCTGAAACGAGAATTGCTCTAATGTTATGACTGCTTAATGAAGTGACCAGCCATGTGGCTCCGTTGTCCTTTGAAAGGAAGACGCCGTCCTTTGTTCCCGCATATAATGTCGTTTGGTTTGTTTCGCTTAGATTTCTAGTTGCACCGAGAGAAAAAACCCAACCGTTGGTCAATCCGGAGGATGTGCTCGACCAGTTCTGGCCGCCGTCAGTCGATCGGAAAACACCGCCGCCCCAGGTTCCAGCAAAGAACGAGACTGTACCATTTTTGCCGCGAACAATAGCCAAAGATAGGACGAACGCGTTGCTTAAGCCGTTATTTTTTTGTATCCAGTCTGCACCGCTATTTGTGGAAACGTAAATGCCTCCGTTTGTTGCTGCAACAATTTCTTCTTTGTCGGTTTCATGGTTGATTACGGCTAACGAGTTTACATCAACGGAGGCGACCGAAACGTTAGTTTGCATCCATGCGGAACCGGATGTGCCCGATAGGAACACTCCATCTCCCCACGTCCCGGCAAATTGCTTGTCGCCGTCGGTCGCAAAACAGCTCACGTCCCCGTTATGAAGTCCCGTCGCTTCCGATTGCTTCCATTGACTGCAAACTATTTGAGGATCGCAAAAATTTAAGATAGACAGGAAAGAAATAAAGATGAATAATCTCAACGTAATATTCCTTTTTTATTTTCACCAAGAAGTATTCTAATTATTTTGCAGATGCCGGATTTGACCGCCTGGCGTCAATAAGAATTAATTCTCCAAAAATGTGAGGACGATCCCGCCGACAGACTGTTTAAAAAAGCCGGGCAGAGGATTGTCGATCGTTTCAGAATTGGAAAATTAGAAGCCCCCTTCGCACTTTCCCAGATCAAATCTCAATGAACGACTAATCGATCTCTATTATGAGAACATCACAATTTATCTCGGTAGTATTGCGGAATCATTTTGTTTATGTTAGGCAGCTATTAAGTTAAGGGAATGCTGAGGGAGAATCTCACCCCCGGAAAAAACGTATCATAGAAAAGGGATCCATCCGACATCCTTCGGACGGATCCCTCATTCTCTTTCCAAAAATCCTGCTTACTTTAGAACGGGTTTACCATCACACATCACTTCATGGAGCTTCTTCAAATCAAGTTTCTGTATCTGCTCAGGAAGCGGGGCATAATTTAAGCCTTCGGAATATTTCTGTCCTTCCGTAACTCCCCATTGGATAAATTCAAGCGTGGCTTTTGCCAGGTCATAGTTGGACTGGTTAACATAAACGAGGAGCCATGTTGCGCTGGAAATGGGATAAGACTCCTTGCCGGGCGCATTCGTAATGGAAAATCTTAAATCTTCGGGAAGGGTTGTTGCCGCACTTGCGAGGGCTTTCGTTACGCCGGCGATTGAAGGATGAATGAAAACACCTTCTGCATTCTTTACGTCTGCAAACGAAATATTGTTCTGCAGTGCATAGATGAGCTCTACATATCCTATCGCTCCGGGTGTTCTGACAACCTGTCCGGCTACACCTTCGTTGCCTTTACCGCCGATACCGACGGGCCAGTTCAAGCTTGTCGATTTGCCGACTTTGTCTTTCCATTCAGAATTGACTTTTGAAAGATAGTCCGCGAAGATATAAGTCGTGCCGCTTCCGTCTGCGCGATGCACTACGACTATTTGCTGGTCCGGAAAATTCACGTCAGGGTTCAGTGCCTTGATCCGCGCATCGTTCCACGAGGTTATTTCTCCCAGGAAAATTTCCGCTATTGTGGGCCCGTCGAATTTCAATGTCTGGTTAACGCCCGGGATGTTATATGCAATTACTACGGCTCCAAGGGTTTCCGGTATGTGCAGAACTTTGCCATGAGCCGAATCCGAGACGCGGAGCTGCTCATCGTTCATCGGCGCATCGCTCGCCCCGAAGTTTACGGTTCCTGCAATAAGTTGTTTTATTCCTCCTCCGCTGCCGATCGATTGGTAATTAATTTGAACATCCGGTTTGAGGTTATGGTACTCGTTTGACCATTTCGAGAGCAATGGATAAGGGAAGGTCGCCCCTGCGCCATTGATAATCGTCTGTGCTTGCGTCGCAGCCAATGACATGAGTGCGAATGCAAGTGTAGCGATGACTCGTTTTAACATGAAGTGTCTCCTAATTTTGTTTGGTTTAAGCTGTTTATATGGTAGATATAAAAAATTTTTTCTCTAGGGTATGAGAATTTGCTGCGCCCTAATGCACGTAGCAATTTAACAGGCGCGTATGATGTGTGGGTTAATTCTTGGTTAAGGAGGAGTAAACTGTGGTTAATAATGCGGTGGACTGTCCGCGGAGGGTCGTGCCGGGCTATTATGAGCGATCAGGAGGTGCAAAAAAAAGAGCGGAGCCGTAGTCCGCTTTCAATGAACCTTGGCCCCGCATCCTCTTGCCCCAAAAGGGGTGTGTGATATTATTTCATTAATTTCTTTCCGTCGCTCTTCACCAGGCTCAACTTTTCCTCACATAGCTTTTGCAACTGCTTTGGTATCGGCGCGTAGTCCAGGCCTGCGCACAATTTCTGGCCGTCCGTTATCACCCAATGGATGAAGTCCACAGTCGCTTCTCCTGTCGTATAATCTGGTTGATTTTCAAATATAAGCAGCCATGTAGCGCTTGAAATAGGGTAAGAATCTTTTCCGGGCGCATTGGTGATAGAAAATCTCAGGTCCTTGGGGAAAGACTTGGCCGCCGCCGCAGCTGCCGCTGTGACACCATCAAGGCTTGGATGGACGAAAACTCCAGATGAATTCTTGACATCACCATAGCTTATGTTGTTCTGTAACGCATATATAAGGTCTGCGTAACCGATACCTCCTGCAGTTCTCTCAACCTGTCCGGATACACCTTCACTTCCTTTTGCTCCGATGCCTACCGGCCAATTAACACTAGTAGAAACGCCGACTTTCTCTTTCCACTCTGGACTTATCTTAGACAGATAATCTACAAATATATAAGTTGTGCCGCTTCCATCGGCGCGGTGAACCGGAATGATTGGAGTGTTGGGAAAATCTATGCCAGGGTTCAGCGCTTTTATTCTCTGATCGTCCCAGGATGTGATTTTGCCAAGGTAAATATCGGCGAGTGTCGGGCCGTCAAACTTGAGAGTCTGCTTCACTCCCGGAATGTTATACATCATAACAACACCTCCCATTGTTTCGGGAATGTGCAACACTGGCCCATGTGCCTTTTCCGCTGTTTCGATTTGCTGATCTGTGAGAGGCGCGTCACTGGCACCAATGTTCACTGTGCCGGCAATGAGCTGCTGTATTCCGCCGCCGCTGCCAATGGACTGGTAATTAATCTGAATGTCGGGCTTCATCTTGTGATATTCTTCTGACCACTTTGAAAAAAGTGGATAGACGAAAGTTGATCCTGCTCCATTCACGGTCGTTTGCGCGCGCAAAACGGTTGCTGAAACAAAAACAGCCGCTATCAGCATTATAAGTCTTCTTTGCATTTCTCTGTTCCTCCTCTGGTTGTGCTTAAAACAAATTGAAGAGGCCCCGGTAAATCCGAGGCCTCGATGAAACTTTAGAATGAAATGTAGAACGTGGCTCTCGCAAGGAGATCGGCAGTGGTGCCGGATCCGCCATAAGATACGGTTTCAACGTTCGGCATCAGGTGAACGTTCTTTTCGACCGTCCAGTCCAATGCTCCAAGTATGAGGCTCTGCGTGCTATATGGATATGGCGATGGCACTGCGATTGTGGTCGTGTTCTTTAAGTCACCATTTGGAGTATACATGTCATATCTCAAAACGAGGCGTAAGTTACTCATCAATCCGACCCAGCCATTCACGCTGAGGCCGTTTTTCTTCGTAGTCGCACCGCCGGCCGTGTTAATTCCGTTTAAGAAATATTGCGCGCCGAGGCTGAAGTCGCTATTTGCATAGTTCACAATTACATCGCCGGTTCTATTGAAAACGTCAATGCCAGTCCCATTGTATTGACCGTTCAATAAGATGGTGAACTCTTTCATGGGGTTGAACTGTAAGTAGAGATATGCGGCTTTGTACCTATTGGTTGGAACACTGTTGCTGCTGCCGTTTCCAACAAGCAAACCGCCTGTGAAAGAGTCGGAGAACTTCTGATTGAAAGAAACTCCAAGGTCCCTCGAAGCTGAAATTCCATGAAGATCCTCTATTGTTTTCTCCAAAGACCTATAGCCGAAAATCCCTTCAGCCATATTGATTTGAGGCGTTCCTTGCAAACCTATGATGATGTTGCCGCCGTCAGTTACGTTTTTCCAGTTTATGAAAGCGTCCTTGACCATCACAGACATTTTGCCTGTATTATTTCCGGCACCGAGGCTTGAGGCGCTTGGATCGGATTCCAAACGGAATCTTGATGTGAAGTCCTGGGATATGTCATAATCGGTGGTCAGATAGATACGTCTGTAATCAAACGCTCCCATTCCTTTCTGCAAGAGTCCGGCATTCCCCAAAGTTGAAGTCGGGTTCACCGTGTTTGCAGCGTCGTGGTTAACCACGTAGTAATAGTCGCCAAAGAATAGCCCTGAAAACTTTGGCATGTTTTGAGCTGATGCCATACCTGCACAAAGCAGGATGGCGGCAAGAGTATAGATTTTACGCAAATGCACTGTAACTCCTTTTTAGACATAATATTAATCGAATACGTTGACCTGTCCGTTAAGGTTGTGTTAAGGATTTGTAAAACGAGGTGGGCAAAATGTGAAAATATAGCGGATTTTGTGACTTTAAGTACCTGTCCTCTTGCGGGCGATAAAAATTTGAATGCCGGGTTTACAATCTCCCACTAAGCCTGACAAAGAATCTGTGAAAGTTGTGAAATCCCTTCACCGGTTCGGCATACATCAAAATACATTTCCCCGCAACCAGGTTTAGTCCGAGATCGTTTCCGAGCTTCACTGACTCTGCGCTTTCAGCCCCCTGCTGGAGCCAAATATTGCGGAGCCCAATTGCCGCGGCTTCACGCAATACCGGTCCGACTTTTTCCGGAGAAACACACACGACCGCGCCGTCAATCTGTCCGCGCAGTGACGTCAAATCCTTGTAGCATTTCTCGTCTCCGATTTCCCGCAGATTACTATTTACTCCGAAAACTTGATAACCCCGGTTTTTAAGTTCGGTGTAAGCACTGTTACCAAATTTTTTGGTCGTTCGAGACACTCCAACGACTGCCAGACGTTTTGACTTAACAAATTCTTCGATTGCCTGATTCATAGCATACTCCCCCTTAATTTTGTTTGAAGAAATCACGACAACTTATTTGAATAAACTCTGAAAGGTTGACTCAGAGCTAATTCATAAAAGATTACTCGGAATAAAGTCAAGAAGCAAGCGGAGATTTCATGCAGGTATGAGGTTATTAAAATTGGGAACGACAGACACAGTCGAAGTAACATTTTCTTAATATTCCACGTAAGGTTTAATGTCAATCATCAAAAAGTCAGGGTTAAGAAAATGTCGAAGAAGCATTCTAGTCGTGTTATCAGGTTCCTTGGTCGGGATGGCGTTGTACTCATCAGCTTTTTGGGAATGTGCATGGCTATTTTTCCGAAAGAGGCTTTCTCGTTTGATTCAGCAAATCCGGAAAAGTATCATTTGAATGCCCTTCATATCGACAGAAAAGTTGACATGACCGGAAAACTTTCCGATCCGTTGTGGAAGCTTGCCGAACCGGCAGACATAAGTTATGAAATACAGCCGGGGGAGAATACGCCTGCCCGTCAAAAAACATTGGTATACGTTCTGTATAATTCCGATTACATCTATTTCGGATTCTATTGCAGTGATTCAAACTCAAAAGCGATAAGGTCCCACGTTACGGATCGCGATAAAATGACAGACGATGATTTTGTAGGAATTATTCTCGATTCATATGGCACAATGCAGGAAGGCTACGAATTTTTTGCGAACCCTTACGGGATACAGTTCGACGCGATGAGAACCAGCAATAATGAGGATGCCAGTTTTGACGCGGATTGGATTTCTGTCGGCAGCCTGAACGATTCGGGTTATACGGTGGAGATGGCGATCCCGTTTAAGAGCTTGCGGTTTCCTCCTGACAAAGAACAACATTGGAAGGTAGAGTTGGTTCGTAACATGCCGCGTGAGAGCCGATACCAGATGACCTGGACTCCGATAGACCGCAATAACCCATGTATCCTTTGTCAAGGAGGGACGATAGACGGAATCAATGACATCGAGTCGTCGGACAACCTTGAACTATTACCATATGTTATGGGGGCTCAGACAGGTTCAACGAGCGATGCCGGAGATCCGACGTCTGAATTCACAAATGGTCCGGTCACAGGAAGAGTGGGAGCAGGAATAAAATATTCTCCGTCATCTTCTCTGATGTTCGGCGCGGTATTGAATCCCGATTTCAGCCAGATCGAATCCGATGCGACTCAAATAAGCGTAAATAATACTTTCGCGATTTTTTATCCGGAGAAGCGTCCGTTCTTTCTTGAGGGTGCCGACCTGTTCAATACCTCCGTGAGCATATTTTATTCACGCATGATCAATGATCCGCTCGCGTCGGTGAAACTGACGGAGAAGTCGGGCGCATTCTCGCTGGCCTACCTTGCCGCCGAGGATAGGAACTCGCCTATTATCGTCCCGGGGGAAGAAGGGAGCGACTTCGTCGAAACGAACATGAAATCGTTCAGCAACATCGCCCGCGCGAGGTATGATCTGGGAAGCGAGTCGTTCATCGGCGGGCTGGCAACGACCAGAAACTTTTACAACGCGCATAATTACGTGGGAAGCATGGACTGGAATTTTCTCTTTGGGAGCAACTTCTATTTCACCGGGCAGGCTGCATATTCCGACACGAAGGAAATTGATAACCAATCCCTCTTCTCAACTGACAGGCTCTTCGGCTCATCCGGTAATACGGCGACATTTGATGGCGAGCACTACTCGGGAGCAGGAGGGCAAGTAGACCTCAAGCGCAACGCAAGAGACTACAGTTTCGATTTGGGCTACAACAACGCATCCCCGACGTTTCAGGCTCAAGACGGCTTCATAACTTCTACAGGGACACAGAACATTAGTTATTGGCAGGGCTACACCATTTATCCGAATAATTCAATAGTCGAAAATGCATCACTCCAGACAAACACGGGATACCATTTCGATGATGCCGGGATTCAGAAAGAAAGATGGATTTGGATTGGTGCTTAAGCGCAACTCAAGAGTCAGACATTCGTTTATGTTGGGTACTATCCTTTTGACAATGAAATGTTCCATGACGTGTATTTTAGGCATGACTACCACACCGAGTTCACGATCAATTCGAATCCGAGCAGCAGCATTGCGATATACTTCAACGGCTCTGTCGGAAGATTTATCTATCGTGCTGACAATCCGGAACTCGGCAGGGGGCATAATTTGTCCATAGAAGCGATAATAAAACCCACGGAAAAATTTTCACTCGATTTGAGCTATGCGCGCTCCCGGTTGTGGTCTGTCAATACCGGAGCGCTGTTCTATGACGGGTACATAACGCGTGGTGACGTTGTGTATCAATTCTCTTCGGAGCTCTTAGTCAGATTGATAAGTCAGTACGATCAATTTGCAAAGCAGATTCAGGTTGACCCGATGGTAAGCTACAAACTAAACCCGTTCACGGTTTTCTATATCGGTTCGAATCATAATTTTGCAAACTATGGCACTCCATTCGGCGTGGAGAGAACTGTTCAGCAGTTCTTTGTGAAGCTGCAGTACCTTTGGCAGAATTAGGTTGAGAGAATTGAGAGGGCATTTTTAGGATTTGACATTTACTGGGAAATATCCGAGATTAGTCAAGCAGAAGTAGTTGCCGGAGAGCGTTCCACTTTTTTCAGTTACAGCGCTTTGGTATTGCATCGTGACTTATTGTAAGGGGGAAAGATAAGGGGAAGCAGGGAAGATGGCGTTAGCAGAACGCCAAAAGGAGAGTGAAAAATGGATAAAGAAAGTTTGGAAGTAATAAGAGACGACGTCATCTCTCGCATTCGGGCTATTGTTTTTGAAAGATACGGTGAGTTCATACCGACATCATTGATCGATGGCAATTCACAATCGGAAGCCGCTGTAAAAGTACTGGAACGGATCGAGTCATTCAAAGCGGATGAGGATTTACTCGACCTGTTTGAGGTTTTCCACAAGATTGTAATAGGGAATTATGGTAATTGCTTGCTTTGTCGGAGGGCAATAGATCTCGGCAAGTTGAGATCAAATGTACTGGCAAAGTTTTGTGACGAATGTGAAAGAATATTGAGCCCGGTCCACAACGCTCAACTGGTTGAGTATCATTAGGTGATTTAAATAATCGTCGAGGGTATCCTCCGACGAAGCGGGATTCAGGTAGTTACCGCAGCCAATGAAATGGCGGAGTTGATTGCAGAAGCCATCTCTTCAAGAGGAATTATCGCATCGGCTATTCCTGCATCGACTATTGCTTTCGGCATTCCATAAACGACGCAGGTATCTTCGCTTTGAGCTAAGATCTTGCCACCGCCAGACTTGATCAACTTCGCTCCTTCAAGTCCATCCTTTCCCATTCCCGTCATCACCGCCGCAAGTATTCTACCGCCAAATACATCATAGGCTGAACTAAACATCACATCAACAGAAGGGCGATGCAAACTATCGGTAGGAATTTTAGTGGTATCAACTAAAACCTTGGCGCCCTCCCGGTGAAATTTCAAATGAAGTCCGCCTGGTGCAATGAAGACTTTTCCGTTTGTCAACTCCATCCCGTTCTCTGCTTCACAGACTTCGACGCGGCTTATTGAATCTAATCTTTCGGCAAGAGACTTCGTAAAAAGTGGGGGCATGTGTTGGACTATTGCAACGGGCAGTGGAAAATCCTCGGGAAAAGATGGGATCACTTTTTGAAGTGAGAAAGGACCGCCGGTGGAAATTCCTATAACTACAATCCGGGCGTTCGAGTGGCCAAGTGCTGGAGATTTCTTGGACGAAGATACCTTGTTCGTTAAAGGCAAGGAGCTGATCGTTGTTTTCCTTCGGGTAATTGCCTTTATCTTCGAAATCAATTCTTCCTTGACCTTCGTAATATCAAGTGAGACATAAGAGAGCTGCTTAGGTATGAAGTCGACTGCTCCGGCGGCGAGCGCATCGACCGTCGTGCGTGCCCCTTCCACCGTCAAAGAACTGAGCATCAAAACCGGCAGGGGAGTATCTTTCATTATATTTTTTAATGCCGTTATCCCATCCATCCTCGGCATCTCCACGTCAAGGGTCACGAGGTCTGGTTTCAACTCTTTCACTTTTTCGATTGCCTCGAGTCCGTCCCTGGCCGTTCCAATAACCTCGATTTCTCGATCCTCCTCCAGGATCATTGATATTGCCTTTCTCATGAAGGCAGAATCGTCGACAACCAGCACTCTAATTGTCATTATGAATTCGTTTCTCCGGGAACCTTTACCCGTTGACCGCTTTCTTTTTGCGCAAGTCGTAGAAGTTCGCCCGTATCTAAAATCATTATTACTCTCCCATCTCCGAGAATTGTTGAGCCAGCGATTCCCGGGATGTTCTTGAGATATGCACCCAGCGGTTTTATTACAATCTCCTTCTGTCCGATAAGTCTGTCTACGATTATTCCGAATTTGTGAGTACCGACACCTACGACCACGGTATAAAAACTTCGAGCATTCTCGTCCTGGCCAGGAACGTCGAGTATCTCCGATATTTCGACGAGAGGAAGGACTATTTCCCTCAACCTAATTACCGCCCGTCCATGAACTGTCGAAATGCTTTCCTTCGGGGTATGAACCACTTCCAGCACTGAACTCAAAGGGATGGCAAAGGTCTCGTCTCCAACGCCTACGAGCAAGCCCTGGATGATCGCCAGTGTCAACGGTAATTTCAAAGTAAATTTTGTGCCTCTGCCTACTGCGGATTCTACAGCTATCATGCCGTTCAGTTTCGTTATGTTGGTCTTTACAACATCCATCCCCACGCCTCTTCCCGAAACGCTGCTGACTTTCTGTGCAGTACTGAAACCGGGTATGAAGATAAGAGCATATGTGTCCTCTGTCTTCATTTCGTTGGCTTCTTCCTGCGTTATGATGTTCTTCTCCACTGCTTTTAGTCTTAATTTCTCGGGGTCGATTCCGGCACCGTCATCCTGTATTTCAATTACGATGTGATTCCCTTCGTGTCCGGCGGACAAATGAATCGTGCCGCGTCGAGGCTTACCGAGTGTCTCCCTTATATCCGGTGATTCGACGCCATGGTCGGCGGCATTTCTGATCAGGTGGACAAGGGGATCGCTTATTTCCTCGATAATAGATTTGTCAAGCTCAGTCTCCTCACCTTGAATAACGAGATCTATCTCCTTTGCAAATTCCCTAGCTATATCGCGGACGAGGCGGGGAAATCTATTGAATACTCTTCCGATCTGAACCATCCTGGTTTTCATCACGGCGGTCTGAAGCTCAGTTGTTATGAAATCTATTTGTGAACTCGTTTCGTTTAACTGTCGCACGAAGTCTTCGCCTTCTGGATTGTCTTCCGCATTAGTAACGATTTGCGACAACCGATTTCTACCGAGAACAAGCTCGCCAACTAAATTCATCAGTTGATCGAGCCTGCCGACATCAACACGGATAGTTGTGTCCGCCATCTTGTCTAATTTTTGAGCCTGGAGAGATTGTTGTGTCGACGCCGCAGTTTCGTGGTGCAGCAATTCTTTCTGGTCGGACATCTCCTGCGCCGGAACTTCCGGGGGAATGTTATGAAAAGATTCTTTTTGTTCCTGTTGTTGGATCCGATCATTCTTTGGAGCTGGCGAAGCATTTCCCGGCTTTGCGCCACTGGACAGCACAGCGAGTTTATTGATAGTCGAAGATAAATCAACTTCTTCTATGTTGTGATCAATAACTTGCTTCAAAAGGACCTTCATCAAATCAAATGCTTCAAGCATTACATCCAGCATTGCCGGATCAAACTTCAGCTCCTCTCGTCTTAGTTTGTTTAAGACATCCTCAAACCTGTGAGCAAGAACGCTCATTTGTTCGAAGCTCAGAAAGCCGGACGTTCCTTTTACCGTATGGACGGCTCTGAAGATCGAGTTAATGAGTTCCTTGTCTTCGGGTCTCTTCTCAATTTCAAGGATCTCGTTATCGAGCCTCTCAAATATTTCCTTGGTCTCGACCACAAAGCTATCGACGATTTCTTTCATCTCGTCGGCAAACATCGGATGCTGAGTGCTCATTGAATTTGACCTCCATTCCCGAAGAGCTTATCGATCTCGTCTTGCGAAGTGGGATTTGCAGGGTTTTCCCTTATCGAATCGAGTTTGCTCTTTAGTATGCTCGCATCATTCATGATATCATCTGCGGTCTTTTGCTTGCCGGATGAACGGTCGTAGGTCGCGTGCGGATCGAAGGTGTGATTACCTTTCTTTTCGATTTCGTTCACGAGTTCGGCTCCGCTCAGCTTGAAACGGTCTATCAGGCCTGAAAGTCTTTCCTGCACCGACTCGATAAGATGATTAACGGAGGCTATTTGCTGTGCGGTAATATCCTGGACCTGAAGCGAAATCATGATATCGTTTGATTTTGCGCGAATTTCCTTGAGATCCCGATCCAGTTTTTCGGCGTGTCCCCTGACCGACTTCAAGTGAATTTGTTTCTGGTCATGGAGCTGAGTGATTTCTTGAAGTAGTGCCTTGTTGCTGCCGTTGGTCGCGGAGCGCACGGCATCAAGAGTCTTCCTGTCGAGCATATCTATTGCCTCCAGATTACTCGTGGCATTTTCAAAATTTGAGTCGATCGTATTCAATCGTGAGAGCACGTGGTCCAAGTTGTCCAGAATCTCCGTAGTTGCGAGCTCCGTAGCCTGGGTCACCTTACTCAGTTGCGATGATGCGTGAGGAATTTTATTTGCGCTTTCAAAAATCGACACATTAATCTCTTCGAGAACAGGGACGATATCGTGTACGAAATAAAAAAGTTCCTCCAGAAATGGAATAACGCGCTGCCCGAAGATAAATAGAGCACGCAATTCATTTATTTTATCTAAAATTCCGCCAAGATTCTTTGAGTTCATTTCGTTCTTTCTCATACAATTTTCAAGACTAGGTCTATTTTTTCTTTGAGGACCTGCGGGGTAAACGGTTTTACGACGTAGTTGTTTACCTTTGCCTGCAGCGCTTCCATCACATCCTCTTTCATTCCGCGAGTGGTGACCATGAGTATCGGCAGGTTGGCGAATTGCTCGTCTCCTCTAACCGCTTTTGTGAATTCAAGTCCGCTCATGTTCGGCATGTTCCAGTCGGTGATCACGAAATCCACTTTATCGCCATAAAGTTTCGTGATTGCATCTTTTCCGTCCTCTGCTTCAACGATATCTTCATAGCCTAAACTCTTAAGCGCATTGTTGACAATTCTTCGCATTGTCTGGGAATCGTCAACCACAAGAAACTTCATATCTTAACTCCTCAGTTTAAATACTTTGCAACTTCATATTGTATACGTTTCTGATCAAAAGGCTTCAGGAGATAGGAATTTGCTCCAAGCTTCATCCCGGTCTCTATGTCCTGTTCATTGGTTAGCGAGGACAAGATTATCACGGGTACATCATGGTACTCCCGATCTTCTCGAAGAGCTTTTAGAAACTCGAACCCGTCCATATTCGGCATATTAAGGTCGGTTATGATTAGATCAACTTTGTTTTTAGAAAGTTTTTCGAGTGCGTCCATTCCGTCCCTCGCGGCGATTACACCAAGTCCCTGGGCCCGGATGGCAAACACAAGAAATTTTCTAATTGATTCGGAATCATCGACGACCATTACTACTTTTGCTGACATCCCTTACTCCTTTACGTAAGCAATTGCTTTTTCAAAATGCACAGGCTTAAATGCCTGCGACAGACCGTAAAGCGTCTCCGAGTAGCCGACAAAGAAGTATCCCCGTTTGTTCAAACTATCATAAATAGAAGAGACAACGGTCTGTTTGGAATTAAAATCAAAATAGATTAATACGTTGGCAGCGAACGTAACATCGATTCCTCTCATCATGCGCATAGAGGATTTGTCGAACAAGTTCAATTGTTTAAAATCAACCATCTTTTTTATTTCTTCTGAAAGGATAAACTTTTCCCCATCTCGATGAAAGTATTTTTCAAGGTAATTCTTTGGAATATTTCTAATCGCATATTCCTTATAAACCGCTTTCCGGGCAGTATCGATAGCTTGAGTGTTGATGTCGGTACCGACAATCTCGAATTTTATCTGTGGAAAACGGGGAAGTATTTTTTCTGTGATTATCATGGCGATAGTGTACGCTTCTTCGCCTGTTGAGGAGGCAGCGCTCCATATTCTTATTTTATTTGAGCCGTCTTCTTTCCGCTTGCTGATTAACTCCGGTAATATTGATTCTTCGAGAGCAATAAATTGGGGTTCGTTTCGAAAAAAGAAAGTTTCATTTATGGTAATGGAATTGATAAGATGCGACAGTTCTGCGTCACCTTGTCCGTTAGTAAGCGCCTTGTAATAATTGCCGAAGCTGTCCAGACTGAGCGCCATCAACCTGCGATTCACTCTGCTTTCTAACAGGTATTTCTTGTTATCCGCGAAGAAAATTCCCGTTCTTGTATATATGAATTGCCTAAACGTTTTGAAGAGGTCATCGGATAATTTATCACCTTGCGGGGGTATGATACTCGGTTGTGATAGATAGCTCATTCGGTCATTCTTTGTTTTGATTACCGGGTTTAAGCCGGGCTAATAGCTTAGTCGCCCCATCTCGTATCTCCTCATCATCGTCCTCTTTGAGTTTTTCAAGCTCTTTATCAAAGAACAAAGGGCCGATTCTTGCAGCCAAATCGAGGGCATAACTTTTAACCGCTGGATCGGGATCTTCTAATCCGGATTTTACAACTTTTATTGAACGATGCGGGCCTTGTCCTTCACACGTGTTCAGAGCAGTAATCTTTGTATCCACGTCTAACTCTGCAAAGTTCGTGGAGATGAAGTTTGTCGTTTCTTCCATGACCTGCGGGCTCAGGCTCAGGTTGTATGTCTGAAGTAGATTCTGTATCAGGGCAATAATCATTTTTACTAGGGCAGCGGTGTCTTTGCCGCTCTTCGACGAATTTAAAATAATCCGGATAGATTTCTCAGCATGTTCTTTCAGTATCGAGAAAATCACTTCGTCAACAGATTCCGATTTTCCAAGACAGTTTATCAAAGTCTTAATCACCTCTTCGTCGACGAAATGGCGCAGGCCTCTTACCGCGGCGCGTACATAAACAGGATCGGTGTCACTCAGCATCTCGATAAGGTGCGGTTTTAAGGTGGGTGGGATTTTGCCTTCATAATTAGAAGGATCCAAAAATGATACTATTGAATGGAGAACAACCGGCTTGGCCAGGTCAGATAACGAGTCCAACTTTTTTACAAGAGCATCTACAACCTCTTTATCTTTGCGGATCGCAAGAGCTTCTGCGGCTGATAGCTGGACAACCGGATCTTGATCAGAAAGCGCTCCGAGAAAGAATTGAGTGCTGACTTTCTCGGGGAATTTCGCAGCGGCATTTACTATGTTGGGTTTTGCGAAATCTAATTTATCGAACAGCTGGATAATATTTAATACGGATTCTTCTGAGTGGAGAGAGCCGAGCGCATCGATACAAGCGCAAACGACGTTCTGGTCCTCGTCAGAGATATGCGCTTTTATTTTCGCAATGACTTCCGGTTTCGAAGGAAGTTGGGCGAGCAAATCGATTGCAAATTTCCTAACATCCTTATCTGCCGATTCAACATAAGGGAGGACTACTTTCGACGCGACACCGTTCATACGGACTAGTACATCACCGGCAAGGTTTCGTACCGCGATGTTATGGCTGAGCATGTGGATTGCGGTCAAAGAGGCGGCTTTTTCATTTGAGCAGAGGATTAGCAATCTCGAGGCCGCTTCTCGCACTCCGCGGTCTTCGGCGTTGAGCATTGTGGCTGCTGCTTCCAAAACGCGGTCATCGCATGGAAAATCGGAAAGAGCCTCCAGCATATCTCTTATTCCGGAAGGATCCGAAGCGTAAAGTTGTTCGATTAATTTTTCTATCATAGGCTGTCAGAGGTTTTTTGTTCGAATGATTTCATTTTTTGACTCCTCGAATGTGACGTTATTGAAACTTTGTTTGAGTCCGAACCGGACGCCGTTTATTTCGACGACTACGCTTTGATGAATTGTTCCAAGCACAATCAATTTCGGACTTTTCTTCCGGGATATCCCGGTGGAGATTTCCTGCTTTTTCGCGGTCAATGATTTAATAAGCTCGGTAAGCTCTTGAAGTTTATTCTGAGAACGCTTCAACTTCTCCACCTTGTCAGGGGTAAAATTATTGCCGTCGATCCTGTCGCGTACTAATAGATATATTTCGCTTTTGATTTCTTCGCAAACCTTTTTTTGGATTTCAATTTCCTTGTCGATAGCTAACGTGTCTTCTGCCTGCAGCTCTTTTAGTCCCAAACGGGCTCTCGTTGTAGAGTACAGTTCGCCGCCCAAAATTCGCACTTCGATTTTGTTCCCAGCTGCGACAACGCCCCCCATTATAACTGCATGTTCACCATAAATCGCATCCGCGGCGATTAGATGAGCGTTAACGCTTTCTTTCGTTATCGTTATGGATCCATCCGACTCGATCATCTGGTTAAGGAGCACATGAGCTTCGACATTACCCTTAGCGCGAATAAGGCCGTCTCCGCGTCCGACGAAACTTCCTTTAACGACCACGTCGCCGCCCGATATTATTTTTACATCTTCAACAGAGCCCCGGATAAAAACATTATGCTTAACTTTTAAGCTGCAGCTTCCTTTGACGTCGCCCATTATTCTTAGTGAACCCGCAAATTCTATCTCGCCGTTCGAGTATTCAACATCCTGGCGGATCATATGTTCAGTAGCGATTTCTATGCTTGCGGTCTCGATTTTTAGATTACCATCGACTGCAGCTTCGAGAGTTATTTGATCTTCATTTTCCGTCCGCTTGATATTAGGCCCGGTAAAAATATTAATCTGTTTGCCTTGCTTCGGCTGGATTTTCCTGCCGAACACATCCACACCTACGCTGCCTTGCGTCGGTTTATGAATAGTTCCGATTACCTCACCGGCATAAATGTTTGTTATCCCAAATTTTCTTTCCGCCTCTGTTACAGGGCGCGTTTCTGTTCTCTCGAACCAGCCGTCCTTTCCGTCTATGTGGCGGGAACCTGTCGCGACAACTATTCGACTGCCGGGATTCTTCAAAGCTTCATCAAGCGCGTTATTATCAATCCCGTAAACCATCCTGTTCGACTCAAGAGCCGCTTGAATTTCCGAAATAAGAGTATCCGACTCGTCGACGATAATATAAGCTTCGTAATTATCGTCTGACACTTCGGTTCTGATTGTCTTCTTGATTCCTTCCCCTCGGGACATCTTGTCGCTGCTTTCTACTTGAATCATTATCTCATTCCGTTAGATAATTTGTCATTTCCAAGTGGCGACTTTATTTTGCCGCTTTCATGGCTTTGTCTCAGCTTTGCCCCGGTGGGGAACCCAACGGCGGAAGACTCATTATAGATACTGTCTTTCTTGGTTAATTTGAATTTTGTAATGAGCGAGTGGAGATTACTCGTTAACCTGTTAAGATCATCTGCCGCTTGAGCAATTTGTGAAATTCCATTCGCAGATTGATTGGAAACGGTAGAAATTAATTCTACATTTTTCGATATTTCCCCGCTTGTTGACGACTGTTCCTCGTTTGCGGCTGCAATCTGACTGATCATATCAACTATTTCATGTGCATTGCCGACGATGTTATTCAGTGAAGAGCCCGCTTCATCTGCCAGGACAAGCCCGGCTGTTACCTCTTGAATCCCGTTCCGCATTGCATCAACAGCCTCGCTTGTGCTCGACTGTACATTTTTTATCATGGAGGAAATTCGCTTTGTTGCCTGGGTGGTCCGTTCAGCAAGTTTTCTGACCTCGTCTGCAACTACTGCAAATCCTCTTCCTTCTTCTCCGGCACGCGCCGCCTCGATTGCTGCGTTCAACGCGAGTAGGTTAGTCTGGTTTGCGATATCGTCGATGACGGAAATTATTTCACTTATCTGTTTGCTTAATTCGCCAAGTTGATTTACTGTGTCCGATGATTTATTGACGACCTCGGCAATTTCTTTCATCTTGAGAACCGTTTTTTGGACTACTTCACCGCCACCTCGGGCTACCGTACCGTTTTCTCTTGCTGCTTGTTCCACCTTCGCGGCGTTTCTGGCGTTGTCAATGACGGTTTTTGTCATTTCTTCTACAGATGCAGCAACATCAGCGGCTTGAGATGACTGCTCACTTACCCCGGCGGCAAGCTCCTCTATCGAGCTGCTGATCTGAGCCGAGGCATCTGCGGTCGACTCTACAGCATCGATCAATTGCTCTATTATGGTTCTTATATTCTTAATTGATTTATTAAACCCCTCATAAAGTTTTCCTATGTCGTCCGAAGTTTTCACATTCAAATCGATTGTGAGATCTCCATCGGCAAAATCGGTCATCTTTTCAAGAAGTAGATTCACACTTTCAGACAAATACTTCCGTTCATTGTCTATCTCGGCAGAAACTTTTTTCATCTGTGTTATGTCGGTCAATACTTCAACACCCCGCAAGACCTGGCCATCCATCTCGCCCACGGCCGCTGCCTGGTAAAGAACCGGTGTCTGAATGTCTTGCTGGTTTGCAAAGGATTCTCCGGTAATCATTCTTCTCTCTTCCCACGCTTTGCTCACAGGACAGTCCGCGGTACGGCACAATGGAAGTTTAAAAACCTCGTAACACTTTTTCTTTAAAATAACGTCTTCGCTTTTTACGTTTGCAAATTTTAGAGAAGCTGTATTTGCAAACCGTAAAGTGTACTGCTTGTCGATTGAATAGACCGGGTTGCCGACCTCGTTGAGACATGCCACAAGTCTTGCTGTAGTCGCAGACATCTCATTGAAGGATTCTCCTAACTTGCCGAATTCGTCATTTGAGTCAAGATTGACTCGCGTGCCCCATTTACCTGCCGATATTTTACGAGTCGCTTCTATCAGAAGATGAAGCGGATGGGTCAGCGAACGATACCAGAGGAATCCCGCGACAATTAGAACGAATATAAAAGAATAAGCTGCGTACCATAAAGTGTCTTCGACCGATGCGATGTTTTTTATTTTTTCCGAGAGTCCACGCGAAAAATTATCGTCCCGCAGCGCCAGATACGATCCAAGTCTTGATCGTATATCTGAATATCGTGTTTTAAGTGAATCGAGATTTTGTCGTCTAACCTTTCCGATCCCCGGTGTAACTTGAGCTTTTGCTCGTTCTATTTCCTGCCAAAGCGAAGAGATTGTTTGGAGTGAATCTAATTGATTCGAATTTGCTTGGCTCAGTGCGGAGGAAAGGTTCCTGCTGAATTCCGTCGCAAGGGATTCGTAGGTTGCGTCATATTTATTTTGAGATAATTCGTCTTTTGCCGCCGACTCGATTTCAATTGAGAGTGAATAAAGTTCCCGGCAGATCTTGTTTGTGTTCTCGTATTGCATGAGCTCATCATTTAGACTGATGGAGGTTTCATGTAGTTTTCCACTGAAGAAAAAAGTAAACAGGAGAATGGCCAATCCAGATGCCCCGAAGGAGATGATGATTCGTAGTGAGATGTTTATGTTCTTTATCGGGGTCATTCGGTTGTCGATATTGTTTCGATTGGCTCTTATAAGGATTGTTATGTCAGCAGCGGAAAAATTTTAGACAAATTTTTCAGCCCCGATCTCAGTCAAATGTTCTTGTTCTTCAGTGGAGAGAACTTTGTCAAGATCTAAAAGGATCAACAGCCTGTCCTGCAATTTAGCTACGCCGGTGATGTAATTGGCGTTTATGTTCATAGTTAGTTCCGGTGGAGGCTCAATTACACTCTTTTCAACCCGAATAACTTCTTTTACTTTATCCACCAGGAAACCAACAACCTTGTCGGGCAGCTCCACGACAATAATTCTGGTGTCTCCGTCATGAACCTTTTTTTCGATGCCGAAGCGTCTTCGGAGATCGATTACCGGAACGATCTTCCCTCGTAGGTTTATGACTCCTTCGACAAAGGGGGGGGGATTTTGGAACGCGGGTTATCTCGACTGTGCGAATTATTTCCTGGACCTTTAATATGTCAACTCCGAATTCCTCATTCTCGACCACAAAACTTACCAACTGGTAGATCATGTCGTTTGCCTGCGTGTTCATATTCATATTTTCACTCCTCTATGATCTTCGACCGGCATTGTGAAGGCTCACTAATTTCCCGTTTTGTCGCACCACATAAGAACTTTTCTGCTGAGTCTTCGAATCGAGCTGGAACCTTTCGATCAATTCCCTCAGATGCTCGGTCAGACTATTAAGGTTCTCTGCGGTATGAGCGAGGTCAACGGTTGCCGATGAAACATTGCCTGCGACCGAAGAAATACTTTCGACGTTGTGTGAAATTTGTTCGCTCGCCGATGACTGTTCTTGTGAAGCTGCAGCAATCTGGTTAATCATATTGCCGACACCGTTAACAGAAGAGATAATTTCTGAAAGGGACTCGGCGGCTTTGTCCGCGAGCCGCATTCCATTTTCAGCTTGCGAATTGCTCTCGGTCATCGCTAACACAACCTGAGTTGTTTCTTGTTGAATCCGCTTAATCATGCCGGCAATCTCTTTTGTGGCTGAAGTTGTCCGTTCAGCAAGTTTCCGGACTTCGTCGGCAACGACTGCAAAGCCTCGTCCTTGCTCACCGGCCCTTGCGGCTTCGATTGCGGCATTGAGCGCCAGTAAATTCGTCTGATCTGCAATATCATCTATAACCTGTATGATTTCTCCAATCTGTGCGCTTGACTTACCTAGTGTATCGACAATCTCAGCGGATTTCTTTACAAGCTGGGCGATTTTCGTCATGCCACCAATAGTTTCCTGGAATACTTTCTCGCCGTCATTTGCAAGGCTTGCGGCTTTCTTTGCCATCTCGGCCGCCTCCGTTGCATTTCTTGACGACTCGATCACAGTCTTCGACATTTGTTCAACTGCTGTGGCGACTTCGCGTGTCTGGTTAGCTTGCTCACCTGCACCGACTGACATCTCTTCGGCTGTTGAAGAGATTTGAGTTGAAGATTCCGCTAAGGAATTTCCTGCGGTATGCACTTCTCCAATCAGAGAATTCAGATCACGAATCATCTGGTTGACCTTCTGCATCAGAATAGCGACCTCATCGTTGCTCTCGACCTTCAATTCTTTTGTCAGATCGCCCTTAGTTACAGCTTCTACCACATCGGAAATTTTTCCGAACTGTTCTTTCAGATATTTCTGCTGATCTTCCGCTTCTTGCTGCATACTTTCTGCGAGCCTTCGGGCTTCTTCGGCTTGGCGAGTTTTTAGATTCACCTCATCTATGGCTTTCTTATTGTCCTCTATCATTATGTTAAACGCTACGGCAAGTTCTCCGATCTCATCACCACGATTGACATCCACCTTCGCGTCGAAATCTCCCGCTGCCACTTTTTGTGCAGATTGCTTTAAGGATTCAACCGGCATTATTATTCCTTTTCTCATAAGGAAGAGGGCTATCCATCCAAAGAGACTAAAAATCAAAAGTGAAACGATTGATATGATTATGCTGCTTGTCTTTTGTGCCTCAAGGGATGTTGCGGGGATCGCTATTGCCACATAACCAAGATTTTGATGCGTTGCTTGATTTGCAATTTTAGTGATGGCCACAAGTACAGGGCTGCCGCTTTTAGAATCTGCCGCTTGAACCGATTGAGTTAGCGATAAAAGATCGGGTTGACTCCAATCAAGTGAACTGAGATTCATTTCCGCCAGCTGCTTACCGGATTGATCGTAAAAGGCGCCAGCAACTGCATCGCCTGCACCTATTACATTCTTGAGTGCATCGGTAAGTCCGCCGGTGTCGTTCATCATCAATCCGAATTGCGATTGGGCGCCCATGGTTTGGGCGAGAAGATTGGCCCTCTCGTTGAATTCATTTTCCGATGTGTTCAAAGAATATCTTGAGTAGATAAAGAGCAAAGCCCAAGCAAAAAGCATGATCCCGGTCAAAAGTAAGGAGAACTTTTTACGCAGGCTTAAATCCGCAAGTCTCTGATTGGCGCGCATATTATTTACTTTCATTTGTTGAAACAAACTGTGTATCCTGGAGGTATTTCTCCGGAACTTTTATTCCTAATGCTGAAATTGTCTTTTGATTTACAACTAGTTTAACATTGTTGCCGTCGGAAAGCAGCGAAGCGCATGCACCGGATGAAACCCACTCGGCATTCGGTGCGAAAAGAGCAATTCCGTTTAAGATCGAGTTCTTAACAAGATAATCTCTTCCTATGGGATCGCTCATCGGTGCGTTATTCTCGATAACCCAAAGGGCTTGTATATGATAATTATCATTCAGCTCCCTGAATTTTTGTGGCACGTCTCTCATTTCCTCGACGTCTTCGACAACAACCTTAACGCCAATTGATGCAGACGCTCTTTCTATCTTTGTCAAAAGCTCGCCTGTATTTGTTCTATTCTGGTTCCACATCAATCCGATCGTCTGAGTCTGGGGAATGAGCTGTTTAATCATAAAGACTGATTGGAGGGGAGTCGCATTCGATTCGAGCGCGCGTGGCGTGTTAACGAAAGCTACAGCAATAAGAAAAACAATGACAACAGGCTTAATAATTTTGTAGAACAAACGCATTACCTACTACCTCCGATATATTTGGAGAGGTGTTAACCACTCCGCTTAAACTGCTGAAAGTAAATGGCGAAGTCAAAGTTGTGAAAGAATCATTGCCGAGGAGCAACCCTAACTGAGAAGGCTGAATTCCAGTTACAGCCACGATGTTTGCCGAATCCTTTTTGTCCTTCAGTACTTTTCCAAGCAGCAGAAAAGTTTCGGGATTATTAGTGGATATCAGAACGGCGTCAACTTTTATCATGGATAAAATCTCAGCCGTTTCGAGGGGATCTGCAGACGTGAATACCGCGGATCCATCTCTTGATAAATAAGTCGCCCATGCTGTTGAAAGCTCAGGGTCTTGTGCGTGTATAAGTACTGTTTTCATAAATACATCCAAGCTCAATTGGTGTGCCGTACCAATTCATCGGAATCCGTCTCATTTTCTATAATGTTGGTTATAGAATGAATTGGGATGATGAATATTAGCCACGAGTTTGAATAATAATCACCAAGAAATCTGTTTGCTTGGATTGTATGTCCGACTGGCCTTTGTATGATCACAAATGGCGCAATTGGACGAAACACACGATCAATATTCGCACGACCAAGAATCTTACAGGCTCTCAAACTGGTATCCATAATCTTAAACGAAAATTCTTTATAAAGAATCATTTTTATATTTGAACATTTGTGCATACACGACATAATGTTCATCGCTAAAACCTGTCTAATCAAGTCCTGTTTCCCTATCATACCGGCTAAGCCGGTCTATGAAGATAACAGCCCTCAAAATATTTGGGTAACAAAGCTAATACTTTGGTGAATAGTATGCAACCTTGGAGAATATTGAGCATTCTTAACCAGCCATCCGGAGAAAATCTGTTAAATTTGCCCTTTTTTGATGAAAAACAGAGGATATTTACGTTCAATCAATTGGCACAAACGTTGACATTTATCTCCGTAGTTAAGGAGCATTGAAATGAAAAACATTTTGATATTAATCGCGGCAGTGGTCGCCGCTTCAGCGCTTGTGGCATTAATAAAAGCCCAGAAAGATAACGATGGGAATATTGGGGATCCTTATAATGACTCAACCACAGATTACTTGGGAATTTAACCATGAGTATAAATCTATTTGATCGTAGCAGAATTCCTCTCCTAGAGAAAGAGATGGATGCTTTTTCTGTCCGTAACAAAGCAATAGCGAGTAACATCGCAAATATTGGAACACCGAACTACAAGCGACTTGATGTAAGTTTCGAAAAGGACCTTTCAGATGCCATTTCTGATGCGAATAATTCCGTCGATCTCAGCGGTAAGGTTGATCAAGTTGAACCGGAGATAGAGATCGATACGGCAAATCAAAATGGGAACGGTGCAAACAATATTGATATCGACCATGAAATGGCGGAACTCGCAAAAAACCAATTGAATTTTAGTCTAGCCTCTAAGTTGATCGGAGAAACATTTCAAATGTTAGACAAAAGCGCGAACGGTGATGGACAATGAGGATTGGGAAAATATTTTCAGCGATTGATATAAGTGCTTCAGGTCTCACACTTCAGCGGAAAAAGATGGACGCCGTCGCCTCAAATCTTGCAAATGTCGATTCCATAGGACCGGATGGGAAACCTTACCAGAGACAGGATGTCCAGGCGGTTCCAGGCAAGTCGATACCATTTGCAGACGAATTGAACAATCAACTCATTCCACTCGTAACATCGGATCAGGGTCATATAGCGAATCTATCCGAGAACTCTTCTTCGGCAGATTATACGGTCCGGGAAGTTGCGGGGAAGGTTGTGCAGGATCCATCTGCGACAAAAACGGTTTATGATCCATCAAATCCAGATGCTAATAAAGACGGCTATGTAACTGAGCCAAAGATCAATGTTGTGACTGAAATGGTTGACATGATTACTACAACTCGTTCATACGAAGCGAACGTTACAGCTATTAATGCATCCAAGAACATTATAAAAGATTCACTCAATATTTGAGGGGCGACATGAAAATTGATTCAATCTCCAACCCGGGTTACACGCAAGAAATAGGAAGCTCCGGTCGTGGAGCAAATGTAAGGCAAGTAGCTCAGAACCAGAATCAGCGAACACAGATGAATACCGTTTCTCCCGACAACGGACTGTCGGGCGCGGAACGAGCTTTCTTTGCGAAGTTATTTCCCGGCTCATCTGTTCAATCCAATCCACCCAAGACTTACTCCGCGACCGGCTTTAATGCATCCGTAAATCTTGGACAGATAGTAAATCGAAAGGGATAATATGCAAGTTGGCGATATTCAATCGGCGATAAGCCAGATAGCTCCCGACATTTCAGCGAGCAAGAGTACTGAAGATGTGACAAAGAATTTTCAGGAAACTCTCAATGGTTTCGTATCCAATGTTAATGATTTGCAGAACAGCGCGGACACCGCCATCGACAAGATGGCGTCGGGCGAAGCGGCAGACGTTCACGAAGTAATGATTGCGGTCGAGAAAGCGAAGGTGAGCTTCGATCTGCTGCTCCAGGTCAGGAATAAGATGCTGGATGCGTATAAACAAATTATGCAGATGCAGGTATAAACAACTAAAACATGGCCAATCCAATTTCGGGTTACTCTTCACAGATAGCTTCGGTGATGAAGAAGCTCACTCTCGGTCAAAAAGCCGGCATCGTGGTTTCTGCAATTGCGTCAATAGTTGCTCTGGTCATGTTGATAACGTGGGCGAACAAGCCTACCTATGGAGTCCTCTTTTCCAATTTGGAGGCGCAGGATGCTTCCAAAATAATTGACAAGCTAAAGCAGGCTTCGGTTGAATATGAAATAGGAGATGACGGGAAAGCCATTCTCGTGCCAAAGGATAGAGTTTATGAATTGCGTCTCCAGATGGCGGGACAGGGTCTTCCTCAAAGCAGTGTGGTCGGTTACGAGATTTTCGATAAACCTTCCTTCGGTATGACGGATTTTACTCAGAAGATAAATTTTAAAAGGGCGCTGGAGGGCGAATTAGAAAAAACCATTCTGCAGCTCGACGAGGTCGATGGAGCAAGCGTTCACATCGTTATTCCGGAGAAGGCTCTTTTTGAAAGCGAGCAGAAAAAGACAACAGCCTCCGTCTTCTTGAAAATGAAAGATGGCGCGCACTTGAGTCCGGGAGCGATCAGCGGAGTACAGCGTTTAGTAGCCGCTAGTATCGAGGGTCTTGACGCTAATGATGTAACGATTGTGGATTCAAGAGGAAACCTATTGTCGACAAAGAATGACGGAATCGAAGCGATGTCGGCTGCCCAATATGACATTCAAACCAAGGTTGAATCCTATCTGGCAAACAAAGCGCAGTCGATGCTAGATGGTGTCCTCGGATCGGGAAATGCGATAGTTAGAATTACTGCCCAGCTCGATTTCAATCAGATTGAGAAAACCACCGAGCAGTACGATCCCAATAGCGTTGTCTTAAGCGAGCAAACAATGCAGGAACATTCATCGGTGCCGGGGGACACGACCACGAACAACTCGATGAGAACTAACTCCGTGACAAATTATGACGTCGGGAAGACTGTCGAAAAGATGGTCGGAAATACGGGCGGAATAAAAAAACTTTCGGCGGCAATACTGGTAAACGGGAAATATACATCGATAGAAAAGAATGGCCAGAGCAGCGTCGTATATACTCCAAGAGACGAGAACGAAATTGCACAGTTGACCAATGTTGTGAAGACTGCGATAGGATTTGACGCCACCCGTGGAGACGATGTATCATTACTGAATATCCCGTTTGAAAACGGTGACCAGGCCTTCCAGGTCAAACAGAAACCCGGTTTCCAGATTCAGGATTATGCGGATAAGTTAGTAGTCCTTGCAGCCATGATAGGCGCTGTCGTGGTGTTCCTTTCAATTTTCAGCAAGGTAAGAAGAAGTCAATCGACTGTTGCGGAGTCTGTAGCGGTTTTGACGCAGCCGAAACACACGCTCCAGAATTCCACAGCTGCATTAGGTCACGTGTCCGATCAGATCGATAGAATACAGGCGGCAGAATATTCCGAAGAAGTGATACAAGCCGGAAAAATTAAAGAGGATGTGAGCAGCTACATTCAGAACAAACCGACAGATGCAGCGAAACTTCTTAAAGTATGGCTAACGGACGGTGAATGATGTCTAGGGAAGTTGCTCGATCGATGACCTTTGAAGAACTATCGGGGAGGCAAAAAGCCGCTGTGCTGATGATTGCGTTAGATGTCGAAAGCGCCGCGCATATTTTCAAGCATTTGGATCAGACTGAGATCGAAAGACTGACTGTGGAAATCACCAACATGCAGGGAGTTCACTCGGGTGTTATAAATAAGGTAATGGAGGAGTACCAGCAATTAGGTCTCGCGCAAGAATACATCGTCAAAGGGGGAATCGAATACGCTCATTCGGTTTTGGAAAAAGCTTTGGGTTCGATGAGAGCCGGTGAGATAATCGAAAAGGTGAAAGAGCTTACGACTATAAAAGGCTTTTCAATATTGAAGAAGGCAGAGCCCAAGCAACTGGCCAACTTTCTCCAGAAGGAACATCCGCAGACAATCGCGCTGATCCTAAGCCATCTTGCTTCTGACCTTGCAGCAGAAGTCCTTGACGCATTTTCGGAAGAATTGCGCGCTGATGTTGCGTTCAGGATAACCACTTTAGGAAGGGTCGCCCCCAGCCTCGTCGGGGAAATCGAAAACGTCGTGGACCAGGTCGCAGAAGAAGTTATAAATGAAAACAGTACTTCCAGCGGCGGTGCCAGGTCAATGGCGGCTATTTTGAATAAAGTCGGCATCGTTCAAGCAAAGTTTCTTATGAACTCGATTGAACAACGTGACCCCAAGGTTGCTGCAGAAGTGAAGAGATTGATGTTCATGTTCGAGGATATTCTTTACATTGACGACCGGAGCGTACAAAGGATTTTGCGTGAAGTTGATAAGAAAGATCTTACTCTCTCGCTCAAGGTTGCAGATGAGAAGTTGAAACAAAAGATATTTGCAAATATGTCCGAGCGCGCATCGGAAATGGTAAAAGAGGAATTACAATTTATGGGACCTGTGAGGTTGCGTGACGTGGAAGGTGCGCAAACGAGAATAATTGAAGTAATTCGGCAGCTGGAAGAAAGCGAAGAAATCATAATTGGAGGAAGAGGGAGTCCGGAAGATGTCTTTGTCTAAAGAAAAACATGACGGCAGGAAATTAAACATAATCAAAATGGATTCTTCGCCTGCCAAACTGAAAATAGTCGACTATAAAAGTTTTTTAGAAGAAATCGAGGTGGACAGTAAACTGAAGTTTGACTTCAGAGACCTGATGGACAAAGAAAAGGGGGAAGATATCGATGAAGATCTCGACCGGGTAAATGGGAACGGTAATGGCGGTTCTCCAAGAAATGAAGTTACCACGGCATTCGAAGAAGGGTTCGAGGCCGGAAAAAACGAAGCCACGACATTGCTTCAAGTAGAATATGATAAAAAGGTCGGGATTATAACAAGCGATTTTACCTCTATGGCGCATGAGCTTGCTCTAGAAATGGAGAAGTATAATAAAGAATTCGACAAAGCCGTAGTAAAACTTGCGCTGGCGGTTGCCAGGCGGGTTGTGGTGCGCGAGATCGATCTCGATGAGGCCGCGGTTCTCTCTCGCTCACGAGAGGCAATCAGGAAGATTATCGGCGTAGAGAGAATAAAGATTCATGTTAATCCTGCCGATGAAGAATATATAAGAGAACATCGTAACGAGCTCAGCAATTATGCTGATTCGGTGAAGGAAATTTCGGTGGAAGCAGATAATAAAGTTGAGCGTGGCGGATGTGTAATCGAAAGTGAGCTTGGAAATATCGACGCAAGAATTTCAACCCAGTTTGAGCTGATAGAAGAAGCTTTCTTGGAACTGGCTAAATAATGAGCGCAGTCTTGGAGCATATCGATAAATATATCGACCAATTAGATAAACTTGATCTTGTCAAAGTAAACGGCAGGGTGTCGGAAGTGATCGGGCTCGTAATCGAATCTGTCGGTCCGACTACATCTCTTGGCGATGTGTGCAGCATCAAATCGCGCGAAGGTGAAGAATTGTGTCTCTCGGAGGTCGTAGGATTTCGAACCAACAGGGTTCTGTCTATGGTTCTCGGAAGTGCGTCGAGCATTGGCCCGGGAAGTGAGATCGTTGCGAGCGGAAAAAGTTTTTCTGTTGGGGTAGGTGCGGGTTTATTGGGCCGGGTTTTAGATGGTTTAGGGAAACCGATGGACGGGCTCGGCTCGGTCGAGTTTGAAGAAGTTCGATCGATCTACAGCGCTCCCCCAAATCCGTTGGAGCGGAAAAGGATAACCAGCCCCATCTCGACGGGGATTCGTTCTATCGATGCACTTCTGACAATAGGAAAAGGACAGAGGATCGGAATTTTTGCCGGAAGTGGAGTCGGCAAGAGCGTCACGCTTGGCATGATCGCGAGAAAATCCAGTGCGGACGTGAACGTTATCGCGCTTGTAGGAGAACGTGGGAGAGAAGTGCGAGATTTTATAGAGAAAGAACTGGGCGAAGAAGGATTGAAGAAAAGCGTTCTCATTGTCGCGACAAGTGACCAGGCCTCCCTCATCCGAGTAAAGGCGTCAATGATAGCCACCACCATAGCGGAATTTTTTAGAGATAAGGGGCTCGATGTCCTTCTCATGATGGATTCCGTCACCCGCGTCGCGATGGCACAGAGAGAAGTCGGACTCACCATCGGTGAACCTCCAACCACAAAGGGATATACTCCAAGCGTGTTTGCTCTTCTCCCACGTTTACTTGAACGGGCCGGAAACGCAAAAAAGGGAAGTATAACGGGACTATATACTGTTCTTGTCGAAGGCGACGACATGAATGAGCCTGTTGCAGATGCCGCGCGATCAATTTTAGACGGGCATATTGTTCTCTCTCGTAAGCTGGCTTCTGCGGGTCATTATCCTGCTATAGATGTTCTTGAAAGTGTTTCGCGTGTAATGCCAGATGTAACGACAGCGGCTCACCGGAAAGCCGCGAGCTATATAATGGATATCCTTGCAACTTACCGCGAGGCTGAAGACCTGATCAACATCGGGGCATACGTAAAAGGAAGCAATCAGAAAATCGACAAATCCGTTTTGATGATCGAACCGATAAGATCGTTCCTGAAACAAGGGATGGATGAAGGATCGGACTTGGATAACGCAATAAAAAAATTAATGGAGCTTACCACGATTTAGTTGAGCAATATTATGTCAAAATTCAAATTCAGGCTTCAGCCGGTAATAAGAGTTAAGGAAATACAGGAAAAGAAAATTCAACGCGAGCTTGCTCAAGTCAAAAGGCGCATTTTGCAGGAGCGTGAAAATCTTGAGAACCTCGAGGATGAACGTGAAAAAGTACTTTCTTCATCTCCCTTAAGCGGGAGAATAAAAGCGGCTGACATCGTCATCCACCAGGACTATATCCAGAAAATTTCCGAACAAATTCGTTTTGAGAACAAACAGATCGAAAACCTAACCGAGTTTGAGACAAAAAAAATCGACGAAGTCCTCGACGTTAAGAAAGATAAAGAAGCAATTGAGCATCTGAGGGAAAAGCGCCTCGAGGAAAACAGGCGTGATCTCGATCGAAAAGAACAAGTATTAATTGATGCGGTGGCTCAGAGAATGGGTGCTTGAGCATGAAAACTGCGCTTGCATATGTTCTCGGGTTTTCAATGACATTCACAGTCATTGCCGGTGGGATGTATTTCCTATCTGACAAATATCCCTGGATGTTTAGCGCGTCAGGTTCTGGTGCCAGTAGTGAGAAGTTGAAATCAAATGTGGTTGTTCCTCCTGGTTTGGGAGCAACTGAAACCCCGGTTGAATCGAGTGATTCCACCAAAGGGTCAAGCGAGACCATCAATACTTTGAAGTCCATGCTGGCCGAGAAGAACGACTCGATTTCCATAAAGAACGATTCAATCCAGCAGTTGAATTCAACGGTGACTCAACTTCAAAAGAAAAATTCCGATGCTAATACTGTGATTACGGACCTTCAGAACCAGGTTAATATATGGAACAGCCAACGTAGGAAAGATATGGCTGCTGCTTATAATGATATGGATGCGGGCGCCGCCGCCAAGATCATGAAAAATTTGGATGATAAGAACATCATTTTCATTCTATCTAGTGTCCAGAAAAAGCAGGCGGCGAAAATCCTTGGTGAACTTGATCCCCAGCGGGCAGCGAAATTGATGACCAGTTTAGGTCAGGCAAAATGAATATTGGATCCCAAGTGATGTCCTCACCGGATGATTTGATGCAGAATCCATTGCGCGCGGCCTCCAGCTTGAAAAGCGACCAGGGTCCAAAGGGTAACACCTCTCCGTTAAAACAGCCTTTTGCCGAATTATTGGATAATCTTTTCAATAATGTTACCGGTATGAATGGAACCTCCGTTAATTCGGAAACTGAACCCAAAACGGTGTTTGGAGAACAAACGCTCATTTCTGCCGAGACGCTCTCTTCAGAAGAGGGCATATCAAAAGATGAAATTGTTAAATCGGATGGTCATGGATCATCGGTTTCAGAAAACAAAACATTAAAGAGTAAATCGGTAAATGCGAATGGGAGTGATTATGCCGGCGTGTCTTCTTTAATTCTCGGCATGGCACCCGGAGAACCGTCAGTGCAGTTTGCAGGCAGGACGGACGCGTCAGCCGCGGACGGAGCGAGCGGTTCAAATACGGAAAACTCTCATCCGTTGACGGTTAAAATGGAACAAGAGTTAGCATCTCTTCTGACTACTTCTCAAAATTCAGTTGGTGAAGACTCGCCGATTCCAAGTCGGACCGACTCAAATCAAGTAGCTCAATCTTCTCAAACGACCGGTTCGGTAAATGATTTTATGTCGATGCTTTCGAAGAAAGCAGCAGAAAACCCTGCGACAAAAGAAAATCTTCTAAAACTTTTGTCAAGTTCACCAAACAGCTCTGTCAATAAGAACTCTTCTGAAGAGGTGGAGAAAATATTATCTGATCTTTCAGCTTCGCAAATACCGGGAAGAATTTCGAATGCGAATGTTTTGCAGAATCAAAAGTTTGAAGCGGGAGTCCGGCAAGTCGCTAATGGAAACACCTTGGCTCAGGATCTTTCGGGAAAAAGTCTTTCGGGACAAGTTTCTTCTCTATCGGAAGGCAAAGATTCAATCAGCGCCTCTATATCGCAGCCGACCGTAAATCTGCCCAGGCAGGCCGACAAAACTTCTACTCTGCGCGGTAACCAAAGTAATACCAAAACTGGAAACACTTCGCCGGTCCCGGCTGACAGTAATGCTTTGACTCAAGATCTTTCCGGAAAAATTCTTTCGGCGCGAGGTTTTTCCTCTTTATCGGAAGACAAAGATTCAACGAAGGCGTCCATGTTGCAGTCAGCCGAAAATTCATCCAAGCAGAGCGACAAAATTTCTACGGTTCGCGGTAACCAAACCAATGCCAAGTCAGAAAATCCATCCCCGGTTACTGATAAGATTACCGGTAAGCTTTCAGCGGCAACTGAAAAGGAAAGTTCGTCTAAGCCTGACAGCGGTTTTGCGGATCTGATAAAAAATGATGCAACCAATACTTCTCAGACTATCTCAATAAATTCCAAGGTTGAGTCGCAATTTAAGCACGATCTTTCCGATGCGGTCGACAGCAGCCGCGATACAACATTTTCTAAACCTGACGTATCCGAGGTAGCTCAGACCATCATCCGTGAAGCAAAGATGATGATGCAGGCAAATAAAACCGTATTAAATGTTAAACTTGAGCCGGAGTCTCTTGGGTCAGTAGTCCTAAGGGTTTCGAGCGACAATGGTAAGGTAAGCGCAGAGTTCAATGTTAAAACGACAGATGTGCGAACATATCTTGAGTCTTCAATTCCACAGATGAAACAGGTGTTGGAATCGAATGGGGTTTCGCTGTCACAATTGTCCGTGACTCTCTCCGGAGGCGAGTCTCAAACCAAACAACGGCAATATAATACCAGGAAAAACTCACAGAAGTTTTCAACTGAAACGATTTCCGAGCCGACCGATTCGGTGAGAAATTTCGGCTACAATACAATGGAAGTAAAAATATAGGAGAGGGCATGATATTAAATCAATTGTCTTCGTCATCGAGCCCTGCAACATCAGCAGCATCAGCATCTTCGACGAGCGCATTGCAATCAGCAGGGTTGTCTTCAGCATCAAGTCTCAACGAAAATGATTTTCTCAACATGTTGATTACGGAATTGCAAAATCAGGACCCGACAAATCCGCTCCAGAGTACGGACCTTGCGGCCCAGCTTGCGCAGTTCAGCCAGGTCAGCGAACTCCAAACCATGAATACCAATATTCAGAATTCTACGAGTGCAAACCTCGTGTTGACTCAGTCGATAAATAATACAATGGCTTCCACATTGATAGGGAAAGAAATCAAGGTGAACACTTCGACCGTTGTTTACGACGGCACTACACCGGCAAACGTCGGCGTTACGCTGAGTGGAAATGCTGCAGACGTTTCTGTCCAAATTGAAGATTCCAATGGCAACGTGGTACGTACAATCGATGCAGGCCCCAAATTATCGGGAGATAATACAATAACCTGGGATGGCAAAAACGATTCCGGCAATAATATGCAGGCTGGAAATTATACGTTCTCCGTCACGGCCACCGATTCCTCTGGCAGCGCGGTTTCCTCGGCGTCATTCGGACTCGGTGTCGTGCAGGGAGTCAAGTACGGTTCAAATGGTACCGTCCTTATCGTAAATGGGACAGATATCAATTTATCTGATGTACAGGAAATTCTGGGCGGTAGTAACTAAAAATGTCAGAAAGATCACATGGCACAGGAAATTGATGGCGTAAAAATACCTTTCGTTCCCATTGGTGGAGTCGAAGGATTACATTCGACGCCGCCCGTCGGTACACCAAGCGGAAAGTCTTTCGACGAAGTCCTGCGCGGAGAACTGGATGGCCTGAAATTCTCGCAGCATGCTCAGACTCGCCTCGAATCGCGGAATATCAAGTTGTCCGATGACGACGTCAAGCAGCTGACCGACGCTGTAGATCGGGCAGGCCAAAAAGGTTCACAAGATTCATTGGTAATTATGAAGAATGTTGGATACATCGTCAACGTTAAGAATCGCACTGTCGTGACTGCGGTTGACGGTGATAATTTGAATCAAAATGTTTTCACAAACATCGACAGTGCAGTTTTAATTAACAAATAACTAATAACTAAGGGCTGGCCTCCGCTTTCTTTTGCAAACGGAGAAGCCCCTCTTAAGCGCCGACTGACTGACGCGCTTAAACAAAAAACATAGGAGGGTTACAAAATGCCATTCAGTGGTTCTCTCACCTCGGCTGTTTCCGGTCTGAATAACCATCAAACCATGATGGACACGATCGCAAACAATATCGCGAATGTTGACACGATTGGTTTCAAATCCAGCAGCGTCAACTTCAGCGAAGCATTCGACGAAGTTATCCGCAATGCCACCGGCGCTTCCGCGCAAAGCGGCGGTACAAATCCAATTCAGATTGGGCTCGGCATGACGGTCCAATCAATTGACTCAAACATGACTCAGGGAAATCTCGAGACTACCGGTCAACCTACGGATCTTGCTCTACAGGGCGAAGGTTTCTTCATAGTAAATCTGAACGGAAGTCAATATTACACCCGAGCCGGATCATTCCAGTTTAATGGCACGGGACAATTAGTCGATCCTGGTACTGGAGCAATTGTCCAGGGAAAAGTTGCCGACGACCAGGGTAATCTGCCTGTCGGCTCAGCAGTCCAGAATATTACGATTCCGTTCGGACAAAAATCACCCGCAAAAGCATCGACTTACATTCAGATGACGGGAAACTTAGACTCATCTCAAACCCCGCTGGGAACCATCTTAGAATCCAATTCAGCATTCGCAATTGACGACGGGAGTACCGATGTTGAAGGGCTCCTGGCCTCCGACAACGGTGGTGGGAATAACCACATAGTCAGCGGAATGGTCCCCGACTCAACGACACTCACCATGACGGTTGATGGTACAGCTGACACTTATACTTATGTAACGACAGATTCCGGAACAGGGAAAGGTGATTTCCATACTCTGCAGGACCTTGTTAATGAGATGAATTACAGTTTGACGCAGCAGGGCTCTTCTGTTACTGCAGCGATCGATACTACAACGGGTGAAATTGATTTCGTAAACACTGATGGTACCAACACGCACTCATTGCAGATAACGAGCACAAACCCGGTCTTACAATCAGCTATGGGCGCTGCTAACCCAACCACCCTGGATGCTGCCGGTGACCCGGTTTCTACTCAGGAGTTCTCACATGTTGCCACCTCTGCCGACCTTCTTACAAACCTGAGGAATGCTTTAGGTAAAAGCATGGGCGTTGTCGATGGTGACAATATCGCCATCAACGGTCAGGTAAACGGCACTTCCGTTCCACAAGGTGTACTGCAGGTTGTCGGCGCAACGACAACTTATGGCGACCTGGCGAAGAGCGTCAGTTCTGCGTTCGGCATATCGAATTCCACAGGGTCGACGATAGATCCGACCACGGGAGCTTTGACTATCAACGCGGATGGTGGTACAGCGCATGCGATTATGGACGTCGATATAACCGATGCAACGACCCCATCTACCGCATTTGACGGAGTATTCAGTGGAAGCGCGGGAGACTGGAGCCAGACCCAGGCTGCAACGGATGTTCAGCAAAATATTTCCACAACGGTCTACGATTCACTCGGAGATCAATACAATGTTACGCTCGCATTTACGCGCGATGTGACCCGTCCAAACACCTGGACGTGGAAGGCATCCGTCAGCGATCCTGCGCAAATCAGCGGCGGCGGATCGGGGACTGCTGTTTTCAACAATGACGGTTCATTAAATGCTTTTACGTTCGACGATGGCTCGACGACATTGCAAATCAACCCGCGAAAGGTGGGCGATGCGGCAAATCTTAGCGCAAACTTGATAAGCCTTAGTCTCAATGTCGGCTCGGCAGGAAACTTCTCGGGACTCACACAAATGAGCGGAGCCTCGACGACGGTTTCAGGCCAGCAGGACGGTTATGGCCTTGGCACGCTCTCGAGCGAATCGATCGACCAGAATGGCAAAATCGTCGGCGAATTTTCGAACGGCACAACCAAGACACTCGGTGAAGTGATGATTGCGGCATTCGATAATCCCGGCGGGCTCATCCGGCAAGGTGGAAATCTATACTCGGTTTCCGCAAGCACGGGGAACGCGATCATCGGCGAAGCCGGCAGCGCTATTCCTTCTCAAATCGTCAGCGGTTCACTGGAGGAATCCAACGTCGACCTGGCAACCGAATTGTCAAACATGATCGTTGCCGAAAGAGGTTACCAGGCTAATGCGCAGGTCATAACTACAAGCAGTTCAATGTTGAGCGACCTAGTCAATAGCGTAAGATAAAATCTAAAGAACAGACCTCACCCCTAGCCCTCTCCTTAAATAGGAGAGGGAAGGGAGAGGTAGATGAGGTGCACCATGATCAGACTTACACAAATAAACGGTGAGGAAATAGTCGTCAATGCAGAACTTATAGAAACAGTTGAGAAAGCTCACGATACAATTGTTACCCTGACAACGACTAGGAGAATTCGTGTTAAAGAGGAAGTCGATACCATAATTGAAAAAGTTGTTGAATATCGAAGACGATTAGCCATTCCAAAAGTGGAAAATAAATCTGATAGCTGAATAAGAGCAGATTGATCTATCAAGCCTCTGTTATTAGAACAACAACGCCCATCTATTATTAATCCATAGTTTCTTCGTTTTTTCCTCCGTTTTTCAAATCTTCTTTAGCTCATCACAATATTAACCACCTGTTTAATATTAAGCATACCGGGGGAGTTAGCCGATCAGAAAGACTTCAAATCTTCTCAATTCTACTATTAATATCGGCATAATGGTTGAGTTGAAAGGAACTATGGAAACCCCAAAATACGAAGAAGAGGCGTAAGAAAGATGGCAGAAACAGTTCAACAAACAGTCGTCGCAAAACCCGCAGGCAAATCCAAGAAAGCGCTAATAATCACGGCTGTAGTCGCTTTGCAATTAGTGGCTGCATATTTCTTGGTCGGGTTCTTCCTGCGGCACGATGACCCGGATTCGCCAGGGACGCCCGCACCAGTTTCGGAAAAACAAGCGGCTGTTTCGCAGAGAGGCGATGATCCAAGTTTTGACCATGTTTATGTAGTAAAAGATTTGATTGTAAACCCCGCAGGAACAAACGGCTTAAGATTCTTACTAACCACAATCGGATTGGAAGTAACATCTGAGGAGACTGTCAAAGAATTGGAAAAGCGGGACGTGCAAATTCATGATTCAATCATCGGTATTTTGACGAGCAAAACCCTGCCGGAACTTGACGATGTAAGCACAAGAGATACGCTCAAGGTTTCCATTAAATCCCAGATTAACAAAGAGCTAGTTACAGGTACAGTAGTCAATGTTTATTTCAGCAAGTTCATAATACAGTGAATCGATAATGCCGGAAGTACTTTCACAATCGGAAATAGATAATCTCCTTGCCGGGATCGGGAAGGAACCTGCACAAGGTGCAAAGAATGCTGCGATCACCACAAAAGAAGAGCGCGACGTTCAGGGATTTGATTTTCGCAGACCCAACAGAGTTTCAAAAAATCAATTAAGAATTCTCCAGGCTGTTCATGAAACGTTCGCGGAACTTTTCAGTTTCTATTTAGCATCAAAACTTCAGACCCAAGTTTCAATTGCGGTCAGCTCTGTTGACCAGCTTTTCTATTCTGAATATCAACTTTCGATTGGAAGTCCCACATGTCTCTATGTGTTCAACATGGAGAATTCCGAGGGACGGGGAGTTTTGGAATTATCTCCGACTTTGATCTTCGCCATTGTTGAGCGTTTGCTGGGCGGTGGTGGAGTAGAGCCAAACCGTAAACTTCGCGCTGCGACTGAAATCGAAAAGAGTCTTGTTAAAGCTACGGTAGACAAAGCGCTGCAAGATCTCCAAAACGCATGGAAGTCCATAGGTAATCTGAAGTTCAAACTTGATCGGTTCGAGAGCGAATCCGATTTCCTGCAGATCGCTCCGGCGAGCGAAATAGTGCTGGTCGTTTCTTTTGATGTCCAGATCGCAAATACTGGTTACTTAATGAACCTTTGCTTCCCGACGTTTTCTTTAGAAGATACTATCCAACGGTTGAATGTGCAGCATGTCGCTCCCGTTGCAGGTGGTGGTACAAGGCCAAGAACGAAATCTGATGCGGCGGTCAAAAATTTATCTTCAACCAGCCTTCCGGTAAGTGTAATCCTGGGGAAGTCGGTGATCTCGCTCCGTGATCTGATCGAACTTCAGAACGGGGACGTGATACTTTTAGATAGCAAGCGTGACGGCTTACTGCCGGTTAGAATTGCCTCCCGGACAAAATTTTTTGCAAAAGTAGGTGTCCATGATGGTCACAAAGCAGTCAAGATAATCAGAAATGCGTCCGAAGAGGAACAAAGCGGAGAATAAATTGGGAACGTTAATGAACATGAATAGAAAAATAGGGGAGAATAATTAGATGGCGGACAAGACAACCCAAACACCCGAAATCACCAAACAAATCGAGACAGATAATCCTTCCGAGAAGAATGCCAAGGACCCCGCGTTCGAAAATTTATCCGAGGCGGAGTCTCATCGCAACGAACCAAATGGGAAGGAAAACCAAATCGATCTTCTTCTCGATCTGAACCTTACAGTAAGTGTAGAGCTCGGGAAGACTTCCATGATTATAAAGGAAATCCTTGAACTTGGCCGCGGATCTATTATTGAGTTCGACAAACTTGTCAGCGAGCCCGTTGATATCCTTGTCAATGGAAGAAAAATGGCAGAAGGAGAAGTTGTCGTTGTCGATAAACACTTTGGAATTCGCGTAACCAGTCTGGTTGACCCGTCGGAACGACTGAAGGGATTGAAGAAGTAATGGATTGGCTCATCCTAAAAACGTTTATGACGCTCCTTTTTATTTTCGCGCTAATGTTCGGCGTTTTGTTCATCGTGCGGAAATATCTCCATACCAAACCGCATTTTGTGAACGATAATTTGAAAATTTTGACTTCTCTTCATCTTCAACCGAAAAAAGCGATCTATCTCATAAAAGTATTCGATAAAGTCATGCTGGTCGGAGTAAGTGACAACAGCATTTCCGCACTCGGAGAGATATCGAGTTCCGAAATTCTTCATAAGCTGGAAGCTTCAGAATCAGCCCGTCACGGAAAAGGATTTGCCGAGATATTGTCCCAATGGATCCCTTCCGGAAAGGGTTTTTCTCCCAAATGAAAAAGACTTTCGCTTTATTGCTGATATTTATTTTGCTCTTCACAGTCGCCCCTGCACTACATGCCCAAACTTCAATTCCGATCCCAAAAGTTACTTTTGGAATCGATAAAGCAACGAAGCCGCAGGATGTTGCGGTCACTCTGCAGATACTTTTCTTCATGACGATCCTTTCGCTGGCGCCAGCAATTATGATTATGACTACTGCGTTTCCGAGGATAATTATTGTGCTCTATTTTCTGAAACAGGCGCTCGGAACCTCAACCATGCCGCCCTCTCAGCTGCTGATCGGGCTTGCGCTTTTCCTGACTTTCTTCGTGATGGCGCCAACATGGAGTAAGGTGAACGAGACGGCATTCCAGCCGTACATGAAAAACGAGATCTCAATTGATTCCGCTTATAATATCGGTATACAGCCGATCCGCGCTTTCATGCTGAAGCAAACCAGGGAAAAAGACCTCGCTATGATGGTACACCTTGCAAACCTTGAACGTCCTCAGACTCCGGACGATTTGCCGACATACGTTATAATCCCGGCATTTGCAATCAGCGAAATGCGGATAGGGTTTGAAATCGGGTTCCTTATCTTCATCCCTTTTATGATGATAGACATGATTGTTGCCAGCATCCTTATGTCGATGGGAATGATGATGCTCCCTCCGATGATGATTTCACTACCGATGAAAATACTTCTGTTCGTTTTAGTCGACGGCTGGTATTTGTTGGTGGGTTCGCTTGTTCAGAGTTTTAAGTGAGGACAAAATGACAGAAGAATTTGTAATCGGAATCGCGAGAGATGCCTTTTATACGGTTTTCATAGTGGCAGCACCCGCATTGCTGGTTTCTGTTGTCATCGGCCTATTGATTTCGATTTTCCAGGCTGCCACTTCAATCAATGAAATGACACTGACTTTCGTTCCCAAGATCATTGCCATCGGAATCGTTTGCATCATCCTTCTTCCCTTCATGATGGAGAAAGTTTTGGATTTCACGAAACATATCTTTGACATAATTCCGACTTTGAAATAAATGGACTTCTACGCAGAAAAATTCGTAATCTTTTTACTGGTTTTCATCAGAACGGTGTCGATGTTTGCGACCGCACCGTTATATGGGAACCAGGGAATTCCCGGACAGCTCAAGATCTGGACCGCGGCTTTTTTTGCCTACGCGATTTTTCCTCTAATTGCTTCCGGATCTCCGGCGGTATCACTTGACCTCGGTTCTCTCATAATTCTCGCGGTTCAGGAAGCGGTCATGGGATCCGCAATCGGTTTTTCACTTGGAATTATTTTTCACGGAGTAATTTATGCCGGAGACCTTTTTGGCATTGTGATGGGATTTTCGATTTCCAGCGTGATTGATCGTCAAAATGGATTTGATGTTCCCGTTATCGGCCAGTTTGAGTATGTCATGGCAATTTTCATCTTCCTGATTTTGAACGGGCATCTTTTCCTGATCCAGGCTTTGAAGATGAGCTATGTTGCAGTGCCAATTTCGGGATTGAAGATTAGTGCAGCCGCTGTAAACACATTCGTTCACCTGACGGGAATGGTTTTTTCTGACGGCAGTAAAAATCGGAGCTCCCGTTATCGTCTCATTGTTTTTGACAGACATCTTATTGGGAATAATGTCGAGGATGGTTCCCCAGCTTCACGTGTTTTTCGTGGGAATGCCTGTCAAAGCCGGAATTGGTCTGCTTACGATAATGGCATCGCTCCCGTTCTTTGTTTTTGTATTCGGGAAATTGCTGGAAGTTTTCGAGGGAGACGTAATTGAAATGATAAGGTTGATGTAAGGTGGCCGAGCAGAGCTTTCAGGAAAAGACAGAACCCGCAACCCCCAAACGACTGGAGGAAATGAAGAGTGAGGGCAAGGTTGCGAAAAGTCAGGAACTCAATACCGCGGCGGTACTTCTGGTTGGCACCATAGTTATGTATATGCTTGGCCGGCAATTTGTCTCGCAGATAGCCGGAATCATGAATGATTGTCTTTCCCTTTCTTATGGAAATGACCTGAACCAGGGAGACATAGCAGGCCTTGCTTTATCGTTGTCTGTTAGATTTGCTATGATTGTTGCCCCGATCCTGCTCGTGATAATGATTGCAGGTGTCACGACGAGTTTGCTGCAAACCGGTTTTATCTTCACATTAAAGCCTTTCAAGCCGCACGGCGACACGTTCAATCCCTTGAATGGAATTAAGAAGATTGGGTTTTCACAACAATCTATGATGCATTTGGCCAAGAGTATCATGAAGATCACCCTCGTCGGAGTATTCGGTTATTTTACCGTCAAAGATCTCCTAGCTAGTTCCGTGAAGCTTACAGACAGTTCGCCTTCTGAAATCTTCTCGTATATGGGTACCAGCGCGTTCTCTGTCGCAATAAAGGTCTCATCGGTTTTTGTTGCGGTTGCCGTGATCGATTACTACTTCCAGCGAAAAAAATTCGAGCATGATACAAAAATGACGAAGCAGGAAGTAAAAGAAGAACAGAAACAACAGGAAGGCAACCCTGCAATCAAAGGGAGAATCCGCCGCGAGATGATAAAGCGACACCGCATGAGAATGATGCAATCGGTTCCGAAAGCAGATGTCGTCGTGACTAATCCGACTCACTACGCGATAGCAATAAAATACGATGTGAAAGAAATGACGGCCCCCAAAGTGGTGGCAAAAGGCAAAGATTATATCGCTCAAAAAATAAAAGAGATCGCAATCGAGAACGATGTACCTATAGTGGAAGACAAACCGTTAGCGCAGTTATTGTATAAGACCGTAGAGATCGACGAACAGATTCCGCCGGATTTATTCAAAGCCGTGGCTCAGATACTCGCGTATATCTATCAGTTGAAAAAAATAAAGCCAAACTTCGGAAGAAACTAAGATGTCAGCAGCAGTAGAAAGAATTTCAAGCAGTAAAACATTTAAGCTTATAGGAAGCAACACAGATCTCCTGTTAGCCGCTCTGGTAATTCTGATACTTGCCCTCATGATCGTTCCGCTTCCGCCGTTCATGCTCGATGTCCTCATCTCTGCGAATATAACTTTCTCCATCGTTCTTCTCATGGTGTCTATGTACGTTACGAGTCCGCTTGAGCTTTCGTCCTTCCCGGGCTTATTGCTTATCCTCACTCTTTTCAGGCTCTCGTTGAATGTTGCATCGGCACGGTTGATTCTCAGCCGGGGATACGCCGGTGAAGTGATTCATGCGTTCGGTTCGTTTGTCGTTCAGGGGAATTATGTGGTGGGCGTGATCATCTTCGTCATTCTCGCCACGATTCAGTTCGTGGTTATTATCAAGGGCTCCGGCAGAATAGCGGAGGTTACCGCAAGATTTACACTTGATGCGATGCCGGGGAAACAAATGAGTATTGACGCCGATATGAATTCGGGTCTTATAAATGAACAAGAGGCAAGGCAGCGGCGAACAAAATTGCAGAGGGAAGCAGACTTCTTTGGGGCCATGGACGGTGCTAGCAAGTTTGTCCGCGGCGACGCCATCGCCGGAATGATAATCATTCTCGTAAATGTTGTTGGCGGGTTTATCATAGGAATGGTTCAATTGGATTTGACTCTGCAGGAGGCGCTGGCGAGATACACGTTGTTGACAATAGGTGATGGCCTGGTAACTCAAATCCCCGCCCTTGTTATTTCGACCGCTGCGGGTATGGTCGTAACAAGAAGCGCTTCCGGCAATCAGCTCGATGTAGAATTGAAGACCCAGCTTCTCTCGCGGCCTAAAGCACTTTACATTGCCGGCGGAACCATCGGGTTCTTCGCAATAATTCCCGGTCTCCCAACCGTACCATTCCTCGCCCTAGCCTCAATTCTGATCTCCGCTGGTTATATGCGTTCGCAAACAATACAGAAGGAACCGGAAAAAGGAATCGCTGAAACCCAAACAGGCTTGAAGAAAGAAGAAAAAGTCGAGTCCTATCTCCAGGTTGATCCGATAGAAACAGAGATAGGTTACGGCTTAATTTCCATGGTTGATGAAGAAGCGGGGGGTGATCTGTTCCAGCGTATCACAGATCTCAGGAAGCAGATTGCGCTCGAACTCGGTTTGATTGTTCCGCCTATTCGAGTGCGCGACAATCTTCAATTGCAGCCGAGCCAGTATGTAGTCAGAATACGCGGTGTGCAGGTTGCCTCCGGTGAATTGTACATGGATCAATATCTGGCGATGAGTCCAAATATGAAGGAGGGCGATCTTCCCGGTATTTTTACGACAGATCCGACATTTGGGCTACCGGCGGTATGGATTGAAAAATCTCAGCGTGACAGCGCGGAGGTTCTGGGTTTCACAGTTGTGGAAGCACCCGCAGTTCTTTCCACACATCTGGCTGAAACACTCAAGAGGAACGCCGACAGAATATTAAGTCGACAGGAAGTTAAGATCTTGATTGACAATCTTAAAAAAGATTATCAAGCGCTCGTCGACGAGATCAACCCGGATCATTTGCCGTTAGGGACGATCCAGAAAGTCTTGCAGAACCTGTTGAAGGAGAGAATTCCGATCCGCGACCTCGTGACGATTATTGAGTCTCTCCTGGATTATTCAAAAGTTACAAAGAACACCGAGGTCCTTACTGAGTATGTAAGGCACGCGCTTTCGGAAAGCATCGCTGCACTCTATGCGGATCCTTCCGGCGTAATTCACGCTATCGCATTGGATCCGAGTGTGGAACAGATATTATCCAACTCACTGCAAACGCAAAAGGAAATCACAACCACTCTCGGGCTTTCTCCTGATGTTACTAAAGCGATCAACGCAAGTGTGTCAAAGAACGTGGAACATGCACAGGCGTTTGGATATGATCCCGTAGTCATCTGTTCCGCGACAGTTCGTCTGTATTTCTACAGGCTTATCCATACGAACTTTTCACAAATTTCGGTTACGTCTTATACGGAGCTTCCTGCTCGCTCAGAGATTGACATTATTGGAAGGATTGTAGCGCAATGAGGATAAAGAAATTCTTCGGGGTTACGGCGAAAGAGGCTGCAGAAAAAATGCGGGCTGAATATGGTGAAGAGGCGATAGTTCTTAACACACGAAGACTTGCAAAAGGCGGCCTGCTAGGAATCGGCGGCGGAGAATATTTCGAGGTCACTGCTGCATTCGACGAAGCGCCGATGTTGACTCCGCAATCTCCCGTGAAATCTAAGCCGGTCCCGGCCGATGCCCGGGAAGAAGTGTTAAATGGTCTGCGTCATCTCACCTCCCAATTTGAAGAGAAGAGAAAAGTTGATGTCAATCAGAGGCGGGCCGTTCCGGAGAAAACCAAAACAACATTAAATGTGGGCGGCGAGCTATTAAAGCAAGAACTAAATGATGTCAAGAGCGCTCTCGGAGAATTGGCGCAACATATTAAACATTCGAAAATGCCCGTGCTCCCCGAGACATTGAAAAATGTATATGTGTCGCTTGTAGAAAGCGAAGTAGAGGAAGACATAGCGCTCCAGATTGTGGAAACTTGCAATCATAAACTCAGCGGAGTTGAGTTAGACAACCAGTCGGTAGTGGATGCATTTATACACGACTTGATTGCCCACCGAATTGTCGAATCTCCAGCCAGGAGGCTTGAGAGAAAAGGTTATGTCGTGGCGGTCGTTGGACCTACCGGTGTCGGTAAGACAACAACGGTTGCAAAACTTGCGTCAATCAGCAAATTGGTCAGGGGCGAAAAAGTAGGTCTTATAACTGCCGATACTTACAGAATCGGTGCGATCGACCAGTTAAGAGCTTTTGCAGACATCGCTTCAATTCCAATGTCGGTCGTTTATACACCGGATGAAATGATTATGGCAATACGGAAATTTTCCGGATTCGATACGATTTATATAGATACCGTTGGCAGAAGCCAGCGGAGTGCGGATAAAATTATTGAGCTCGGTCGTTTCATAGATGCAGCCGATCCTAATGAAGTACACCTCGTCTTGAGTGCGAATTTTTCTTTACCGGTTGTCCGGGATGTGTATAAAAAATTTAAGAGCTTAAAACCGAACAGGTTGTTGATTACAAAAACCGATGAAGCCGTTTCTATCGGAACCGTTCTCAGCTTAGCGCAGGACTCCAGGCTGCCATTCTCATTCATAACTAACGGTCAAAATGTTCCCGATGATATCGAACCGGTGTCCGGAAAAAAACTTGCGAAAATGATTTATAGAACCGGCGTCTCCGATTGGGCACTTTCAGGAGCAACGCATGCTTGATCAGGCTGTAAGATTAAGAGAAGTCGTAAGTGCACAGACGAAAGTGTTGTCTGTGGGCAAAACTCCGTACAAAGTTGCGGTCGTCAGCGGCAAGGGAGGCGTCGGCAAGAGTAATATCGTCCTGAACATCGGGCTTGCTCTTGCACGAGATGGCGCGAGGATCTTACTGGTCGATGGGAATGTGAATTTGTCCAACTTAGATATTCTAGCCGGCGTGTCTCCGAAGCACCGGTTGCTGGATGTTGTTGAGGGGACGGCAGAGCTAAAGGATGCAATTGCAGAAATAGCGCCGAACGTCTTTCTCCTTGCAGGCTCATCCGACGGCAGATTAAAAAAATTGAGCTCGAACGACGCGGCAACTTTGTTCAGGGAAGTTGGACTGATGGAACCCGTGTTCCAGTATGCCGTGATTGATACTGCAGGCGGTATTATTCAGGAATCCATCTCACTTGCGTTGTTATCCGACGAAGTGCTTGTGATTTCCACGCCGGAGCCGACAGCGGTTATGGATGCTTACGTTCTTGTGAAGGCCCTCAAGCGAATCAACTCGAATGCAAATTTAAAGCTTCTTATTAATAATGCCAGAAATATGGAGGAAGCGCAGGAGGTTAAAACAAAATTCGACCTCGTCAGCGAGCATTTCCTCAATCTAAAAATAGATTATGCAGGTTTCATTCCTTCGGATGAATCTATTGAACATGCGGTGAGTGTTCAGTCGCCATTATTGCAGGAGTTTCCGGATTCACCGTCCTCTAATTCAATCAAATTAATCGCCGATAAAATTTTGTCCCGGCTAAAATCCGGGTCCATTGGAAAGAAAGAGTAATGGAAAAATTAGCTTTGAAGATCCCCGTGCTGATTTTCTTTTTATCAGTCATCTACTTCGCATCGACCGGTTTCGAAATAATCGATGCAATTATCAAGTCTTTCCTGATTGCTTTCGGGGTTGCCCTGATCATTTTGTTGCTAACCATGATGCTGATGTTCTTTTTGACTTTACGGGAAAATAAACCGGGAAATGTAAAAACTCTCGGCGTCAAGGACGCTGGGAAGAAAGTTGAGATGCAGGCATGACGACCGAAGAATTGTGGAAAAGATATTCAAAACGAAAGACTTCGGCAATTAAAAAAGAACTTGTCCTTTCTTATCTGAACCTTATTAAGTTCGCGGCAAGGGCAATAAATCTTCCTTCAAGATGCGTCTTCAATAATGACGACCTTTTGAGCATCGGGATCTTAGGACTCAATGAGGCGATTGATAGATTTGATCCTCATCGTGGAGTAAAGTTTGAGACTTTTGCCTCGCAGCGGATACGGGGAGTCATGCTTGATGAAATCAGGAAGGTCGATTGGCTGCCGAGGTCAATCCGAGACAAGTACAAGAAAGCATGGAAGTCGTTGAGTGAACTTGATATGGACACTATTAACGGAGAACAATATACTCAAGCGATAAATATGACATTCAGGGAGTTCGATCAAATTAAAGGATATCTGGCAAATTCCGAGGCGGTGTCGCTTACCAAAAGCATCGGAGATGACATGACCCTCGAAGATGTCATCAGCGGCGATAGCGAGGTTGTCGAGGAATATGAAGACGCGGAGATGAAGGAACAACTCATAGAAGTGTTGAAGCAACTTCCTGAGAGGGAGCGCCTCGTAATCACTCTTTACTATTATGAAGAGCTCACCTTTAAAGAAATCGGCAAGTCGCTCGGCATAAGCGAATCACGAGTCTCACAAATACATTCTGAAGTTCTTGGTAAGGTCAAAGAACTTTTCAGGAAGGCAGTTGAACTATGATAGAGGTTGGACAATTGACAGACAAGTTATCATCAATCAGGGAGCTGCCAACGTTCCCCACGACGGCTCTGGAGGTAATGCGCCTCGCGAGCGACTCGGAGACAAGCGCGGCCGAACTTTCCCGGATAGTTTCTAAAGATCCTTCGCTTGCTTCGCGGATACTCAGGGTCGCAAATTCGCCTTATTACGGTTTCGCTAAGAGGATTTCTACGATCGAATGGGCCATAGTAGCTCTCGGTTTCGAAACTCTTCGTGAAACCGTTTTGTCCCTGACTCTGATTGATCTCTTCAGGGGCACAGCGTCGAATCATTTTGATCCAAGAAAATTCTGGAAACATTCTATCGACACAGCCTCTGCAGCAAGATCACTCGCAAAGGAAATGAAGAATAGAGTCCCCGGTGAGGCGTACGCGGCCGGGCTTCTCCATGATATTGGCACCCTGGTCTTATACAGGTTTTTCCAGGATGACTTCGCCGAGATTGAGAGATTAGTAGAAGAAGATGGATTACTCCTTTCACAGGCTGAGGCGGTTGTTGTCGGAACTTCGCACGCCGATATCGGGGCCTGGCTTGCCGAAAAATGGAGTTTCCCGCTGCATTTTGTCGAAGCTATACGGTATCATCATAACCCGGCATACGCCCAAATTAATCCCGAGTTGACCGCAATCGTTCATGTCGCAAATCAAATCGCATGTTACGACGGGTATTCTTGTTCGGATGCACCGATAAAGTTCGATGTGGCAGCGGTCCAGATTGTCGGCATCGATAGACTTGGGATTTCAGTCAAGGGTCTTGTCGATAAATATATAAATGACGATCCGTCACTCACGGTAAATATTAAAGTTCCCGTAATGGACTATGCTCTGATTGAAGAAGATTCTGACGGGGAAAAAAATAAAGGGCCAAATTCAACGGGACAAACAACCGATGAAACTCTCCGGAGTTTTTTCAAAGATGCCATCAAACTTCTTCCTTCGACTGAAAGACTTGTGCTGACGCTGAAGCTTTATGAAGGATTAGAAATAAGGCAAGTAGCGGTAGTACTCGGATACGAAGAGGCGAGAGTCGCCGAATATTATAAGAATGCCATTTCCGTACTTCAACAGATGGCAGAACGAGCAATTCTAACAAATAGGCTGGACCAATGGAAAACGAAATATTAAAAGAAAAAGTACAGAACATTATCCAGCTTCCGGCTCTCCCGACGATTGCCGTGGAGGTGGCGTCACTCATCGATAATCCGAACACGAGCGTCTCAAGACTCACACAAGTAATTTCTGCTGATCAGGTGTTGACTGCAAAAGTACTTAAGATTGCTAATTCTCCGTTCTATGGTTTTCAGAGAAAAATCTCCACTCTGGATTTTGCAATCATGGTGCTCGGCTTCGATTCTCTTAAGGAGATTCTTATCAGCGTTTCATTAATAAGCGCGTTCAAAAAAAAGCAGGACAAGTATTTCAATTCACGCGAGTTCTGGGAACACTCGCTTGCATCCGGTATCGCAGCCCGCACACTTGCGAGACAACTGGGGTATAGGATCAGCGGCGAGTCGTTTGTTGCCGGACTTCTCCACGATATCGGCATCCTTGTCACGCATCAGTATTTCCATGAAGACTACAAGAGAATTGTCGATGCAGTTACCGAGGGCAAAGCGACCTTCCAGGATACCGAGCAGGGTGTGTTATTCGCGACACACGGAGAGATCGGCGGATGGCTCGCTGAGCGGTGGAATCTTCCTGATCAGCTCATCGAAGCGATAAAATTTCATCACAAGCCTGAACTTGCCGAAAAAAATCCGCAGTTGACCGCCCTGATTCACTTTGTGGATTACCTGTGCCATAAACTTCAGATAGGAGCGCTTCCTTATGAAAAAGTCGATACCTACAGTTTGGAAGCTCTGAAGATTCTAAATATATCCGAGGCAGAGATCACCCAATCATTTCTCGATTCATTCGGTTCAAAACTTCGTGAAGATCTCGAGCGTACTTTTGTGAGTATAATCTGATTCATTTATATGGAATTGGCCATGAAAAAAGAAATAGTTGAACTGGAAGTGCGGGTCCCGAAGACAAGCGGTTCTGACGTTGCCCAAACCATTGAGCGGTTCATGGAAACGCGGGAAAGTTATATACACGCACTGGAAACGACAATTCAGGCTCTCAAGAACAAGATAGATTTTCATGAAAAAACTGAAAGCACAATAAAACAGTCCCTTGACGAATTGATCGCTATGCAGCGTCTTGGAAATGTGATCAGTACGGCGAGTGACTCGGTTTCGGTATTTGATTCATTACTCGACCTGACCCGCCAGGTTATTCCTGTTGAAGAGAGTATGATATTCGAAGTTGGGGACTCCAGATCGCGCGTGAAACCATTTCTTTCTGTATGTACGGAATATATGGCGAAGGGCTGCCAGCATTTGCTTGAAGAAGGAATTCTTGACTGGGTAATCGAGCAAAAGAAAACGACTGTTGTCCCCGATTTGAATGCGTCGGTTGGAGAAATTGGTGAGCGAAATTTTGTTGTTGTACCACTCGTGTTGAACAATGAGGCGATCGGCGTTTATGTGATACGATCCGCCAAAACCCGTAGAGCCTTTTCGGATCAGGAACTGACTCTTCTCGGGGTACTAGCAAACGAGGCAGCCGTTGCAATTGAGAATATTCGAAATATTGAAAAACTCAAGAATGCGGCGGACGAATTGAAAAAATCTCAGGCGCAGATGGTCCATGCTGCAAAGCTTGCCTCGCTTGGAGAACTTGCCGGTGGAATAGCTCATGAAATAAATAACCCGCTTCAGATTCTGCTCGGCCATGTTACGCTCCTTTCGCAAGGAAAAGATGTCGAGCATAGAATTGAAATCATCCGTAACCAGGTCCAGCGGATTGCACAGATTACCCGGCAGCTTGTTTCTTTCTCGCGGAGTGTCCCGGAAGAACTTGATCATGAGCCTTTAAATATCAACTGGGCTGTTAATGAAATGATCGCGTTGGTTGATTATCAATTCAAAAATCGGGGAATTGAGTTTGATCTTAGATTTTCAGACGAGCTTCCCCCTCTTGATTCAAACAAGAATTATTTGCAGCAGGGTTTTCTCAACCTCCTGTTGAATGCCAAAGACGCTATGCCAAACGGCGGCAAGATGCTGATTTCGACTGAATATAGTAACGGGAAAATATTAATCCATTTTTCCGATACCGGTACGGGAATCAAAAAAGAGAATCTTGCGAAAATATTTGAGCCATTCTTCACGACTAAAGAGCCGGGCAAAGGAACGGGGCTGGGGCTTCCGATCACCAGAGGAATTATGAGGAAATTCGGCGGGGACATTAAAGTGGATAGTGTCGAAGGTCGAGGAACAACCTTCACGGTGCTTCTGCCGGCGAAGGAAAGTTTAGATTTAATGAATGGAGGCGACAGATAATGTTAGGAATGTTGTTGTGTTTACTTTCAGATACTACCGCAGTCGATATCAGAGCCTTAGTATCTCAGGATATTAATAAGGCGACAAACCCAAGTTCTGCTAATGTAAGTCAACCTTTTGTTGAACGAGTATTCGGAGTATCGGAATTTGTGCTGATCATCGAGCTTGCGATGATCCTTATTATGGCGGGTCTGTTTATAACTTTGGTTGTTCGGTTTCGCCGAATTGCGAAGGAACAGAAACAAAAACTCGTTGCAGAACAAAGGATGGGCGTAAAAAGACCTCCGTCTATTTCGAGGACAGAGATCGAGAGAATTCTGAATCAAATAGCGTCGGAAAAAACCAGGGCCGCAGAGATAGCTCACGGCAGCTATTATGTCGATTACAGTGGAAGACTTGATTCAGGCGCCGCTGTTCACGAAATGGCAAGGACTCATCACATGGAGTCCGAAAGACTCAACTTCGCGATATCTGCCGCATCTCAGGCTGCGAGACAAACCGGAGCTAAGTTTAAGGAAGCCTTCACCCTGGTCAGTGAAGATTCAGATCTGAATGTCCTCGCGCGTCAGTTAAATATGGGAAGAGGGGAGCTTGAGCTCATTCTTGCACTCAAAAAGAGTAAAATTGCCAACTCAAGAAAACTAACTGGCAATGATCGTCCGAAGGGAGAGGCGTGAGTAATGATTAAAGGAATTTACACAAGCGCTCTTGGGCTGTTGCCTCTTCAGAAAAAGCTTGAAGTGATTGCGAACAATCTTGCCAATGTGAACACAACAGGTTTCAAGAGAGATGACGCTTTTGCGAACGAACTTATTTCTGCAGGCTCGATTCTTCGTAGTGGAACTACCGACCCCAGTGAGAAGGATATTAGCGAACAGACCACTACCGATTTTGCCCAGGGGACACTTCAGGAGACGAACAATCCGCTGGATGTCGCTCTCGACGGTCAGGGATTCTTTGCGGTTCAGACTAACGAAGGACTGAAACTCACGCGCGACGGCTCATTTTCAATTTCGACGGATGGTACAATCGTTACGACTAACGGAGATCCGGTGATGGGTACCGGCGGTCCTATCAGGATAGACAATATGCAGGATCTGCAAAAGAGTCAGCTTGTGATAGAGCGCAGCGGAGTAGTCAAAGCAGGAGACAAAATTTACGGGCAGATTGAGGTCTTATCTCCTGACAACTTGAACCAGCTTTCCAAAGCGGGGCAGAATTTGTATACATATAAAAGTGACTGCGTCTTGAAGCAGGTTGATCCATCAGCGGTCAGCATTAGGCAGGGTTTTCTTGAAGGTTCAAATGTCAATCCCATCGACGAAATGGTTGCGATGATCCAAATCCAGTCGAACTTCGAAGCGGGACAAAAGGCAATTCAAAGTCAGGACAGCTCGTTAGGGCAGGCAAATCAGGTGGGACAAGTATGACTCTTGTTTCAATCCATAGCATCGACGGCAGACTACGGTGCGAATTGAAAAAAGGAAAGTTGTCTGTCGAAGGTGAAGCATCGACATTTTTAGGGGCTTTGGCGAAAACATATTTCCGGTTGTTAATTACAAACATTAAGATTTTAAAAAGGAGGGAAAAATGGACAGAGCATTGAAAACGGCAGCAAGTGGAATGTATGCCCAGCAGTTAAACGTTGATACGATCGCGAATAATCTTGCTAACGTTAATACGACAGGTTTCAAAGACACAAGGGTTGAGTTTCAAGATTTAATGTACGAGACTCTTCGAGCGACCGGTGTCCCAGACCAGCAGGGAGGTACTCCACCCGCAGAGCTCCAGGTCGGCGACGGAACGGTGCCGTCTGCGACGACCCGCGACTTCAGTCAGGGCTCAACCACCCAGACAAATAATCAGCTTGACTTTGCGATACAGGGCGATGGGTTCTTCAGGGTCAGGATGCCGGATGGAACGGAAGCTTACACCCGCGATGGATCCTTCAAGGTTTCCGAAAACGGAACCATAGTTACTTCAAACGGCTATACCGTTGAACCTGGTTTAACCATTCCGCAGGATACGACATCAATTCAGGTGAGTGCGGATGGAACTGTGGCGGCAACGGTCTCGGGTCAGACAAATCCCGTCACTCTCGGACAGATGGAATTTGCAAAATTTATCAACCCCGCAGGTTTACATGCCGTTGGAAGTGACCTGTACCAGGAAACCGTTGCCTCTGGTACTCCAATTCTCGGTAATCCGGGTTCCACTGGATTCGGTAATATTCAGCAAGGGTATCTAGAATCATCGAATGTTTCCGTGGTTACGGAGATGGTAAACATGATCGCTGCCGAGAGGTCATATGAACTGAATTCCAAAGCGATCCAGACTGTAGACAGCATGATGCAGCTCGCTAATAATATAAAAGGTCAGTAAGGATGAGATCGGTGGTACAAATGGATAGAAGAACAGGGGAGCGAAATATGGTGCGTCTCACTTATGGAGTTATGATCTTGATGATATTTCTATCCCAACCTGCAGAATTATTGGCGCAAACTATCAGCGGCGAATTGGTGCGGACTGCCGTCGAGAATTACATTAAGAAATCTGTGCCAGCTGATGTCGATGCTACTATTGAGCTTAGGGACCTTAGGCAGTATTATGCGGTTTCTGAAAAACAATGGACGCTTGCGGTCTCTTCAGCAAATTCCGTCAACATGAAGGGGTTGGTCACGTTTCTTGTAAAGATAAGCTATTCACATAAAGGTATTTACGACCAGACGTTTCCTGTCACGGCAAAAATCAGAACTTTTGAGAATGTACTAGTTGCAATTCGGACGATTCAGCCACATTGTAAAATCGATCCAGATCAAGTGAACCTTGTAAAAACGGAATCGACCGACTTGCAAAATCCTGTTACTGACTTGAATCAGTTGTCGAATAAGTGGACCTCAAGATGGATTCAAAATGGGAAAGTGCTGACGTTTGATATGTTTGATAACGAGCCCGTCGTTAAACGGGGGGATGACGTATTGATCATGGTGAAGACTAAAAATGTCGTAGTCCGGGAAAAGGGAAGTGCGCTGCAGGACGGCAAAATTGATGAGATAATAGGAATAACCAACGAATATAGAGAAACTCTTCGAGGCAGGATTACTGGCAAAGACGAAGTTGTACTGGTGAATTAAGGATGGAAAAGAAAACATTAAGGAACATAAATGTAATGGGACGAAGAAATAAGGCGGATGCTGTTTATCGGCCTACTCGTCCCTGCTTCTTACAAGGAGTCGAAATGATGAAAATTTTAATGACTATAGTTTTATTTTCGGGAGCTGCACTCGGTCAGGTAATGCAAAACCCGAACAGTTCACTTTTTGCGGACTACAAAGCATCGAGAGTCGGGGATGCTGTTACGGTAATTGTGACGGAACAGAACTCCGCTTCGAAAGATGCTTCTACGAACACGAGCCGGGCGAGTACGATCAACGCTACCGGTTCCGGCAACGTAGGTAGCAAAAATCTTCCGTCGGTTGGTTTGCAGGTTGGGACGGATAACGAATTCAAGGGCACCGGCTCGACTAGTGAAACCGGGACCATGCAGGCTGTGATAAGTGCACGTGTCGTTAAGGTCGATGAATACGGCAATCTTGAGATTTCGGGAAGCAGGCTCATCTCCGTGAACGGCCAGGACCAGGTTATAAAGATCAGCGGCGTCATTCGTCCTTCGGATATTCAGCCCGACAACACGATCTCGTCGTCTTACATTTCAGACGCGAAAATTATTTTTGAGGGCAAAGGATCGATTGACGAGTCGCAAAGCCCTGGCTGGCTGACAAAATTTTTCCATTGGTTTTTCTGAGGTACATATGAAAAGAATTCTTATAATATTTTTGTTTCTCGCGTCAGTCGCTGATGCGACTCGGATCAAGGACATCGCCTACGTAAAAGGCGTGAACGATTATCAGGTTATTGGTTATGGACTTGTGGTTGGTCTTAACGGTACCGGCGATTCTCAAATATCGATTTTCACCGAACAGTCAGTTGCAAGTATGTTGAAACGGTTCGGCATTACGGTCGCGCAATCGCAGATGCGGATGAGAAATGTTGCCGCTGTGATGGTTGTTGCATCAATCCCTCCGTTTTCGAGCAACGGCGCGTCTGTTGATGTGACGGTTTCGTCGATGGGAGATGCGACAAGTTTGCAGGGTGGAGCGCTTCTTCTTACCGAGTTGATCGGGCAAGATGGAAAAGTTTACTCAACCGCTCAAGGCCCGCTGGCTGTCGGCGGTTTTGACATTCGCGCGGCCGGAACGGAAGTTCAAAGAAATTTCACGACTACTGGAAGAATTCCAAACGGCGGTCTCGTTCAGCAATCGCCTCCGATCGATTTCATCAACAACTGGATGCTGTCGATTGTCCTCTCGCAGGAGGATTTTACAACGGCGAACCGTGTGGCCGATGTAATCAACCAAAGCACAAGCTCAAAGATAGCTGATGCAATTGATGGAGGAACGATAAATGTTCAGATTCCCCAGTCATTTCAATCGAAGGAGAAGGTGGTACAGTTCATCGCGCAGATCGAATCCCTTCAGGTGGTCCCTGATGTAGTGGCACGGGTCGTAATAAACGAACGGACCGGAACGGTGGTTGTTGGTCAGAACGTGACGGTACTTCCCGTCGCTATTTCTCACGGGAATCTGAACATCGAGATTCAGGCTTACCCCGTCATTTCGCAGCCCGCACCATTCTCGCAAGGACAAACGGTTGTAACTCAAGCGGCGACTGCGCAGGTCGACCAGGAAGATAATTCAGTGACTGCGATAAACGGTGTTGCCACCGTACAAGATATTGCTTCTGCATTGAACTCCTTAAAAGTAAAGCCACGCGACATAATAGCCATTTTCCAGGCCTTAAAGGCGGCAGGAGCGTTGAAAGCGGAATTAGTCATAATGTAATATGGATAAAGTACAGTCAAATATTCCCACAGTTCATATACAGCTTAATGACCAGCAGAAGGCAAAGCTCAAAGCTGCCGCCAAAGACTTTGAAGCAGTTTTCACGCAATACATGCTTAAGTCCATGCAGGAAAGCGAGAAAATTGATGGCCAGGGCGATGACTCACAGGGATATGGAAAAGATATAATGACCGGACTTTTTAATACTGAGCTGGCAAAATATATGTCGAATAATTCCAATCTCGGAATTGGAAACATGTTGTACAGGCAGCTCACAGGCGAAGACATGGATTCCGAAATTTCCGGCGGTCCGAATTCTACAACTAACCCATTAGGGCAAATTCTTTCCAGCGATCGCGCTCAACAGCGAATTCTTCAAAAAATCAATGCTTACAGTTCGGGCTCCGTATTGGAGAACGTTGGAAAATACTCCGATATAATAGATGAAGCGGCAGGTAAGTACGACGTGAAACCCAATTTGGTAAAAGCCGTTATCGCTGCCGAATCCGGAGGTAAAGCAGATTCGCTGTCGTCGAAAAATGCCAAAGGGTTAATGCAACTTGTTGATACAACTTCCAAGGAAGTCGGAGTTACTAACGCATTCGATCCCCGAGAAAACATCATGGGCGGAACAAAATACTTGAAGAATTTGATAGATAAGTTCTCTGGAGACACCGAGATGGCGCTGGCTTCTTATAATGCAGGTCCGGGAGCGGTTGAACAATATGGAGGAGTCCCGCCATTCACGGAGACTCAAAATTACGTAAAGAAAGTAAAAAATTATCTTCAAATGTTCGAAGGTGAAGATTCATCTACAAAACCGACAGGTGGGACGAATAATGATGGACAATAAAAAGAAAAACCTTATGGAATTGACGGAGCGCGAAACCGTAGAGCTTGAAAAGATGGCGGTCATTTTGAACGTGAAGCATGAAGCTCTTTCAAAGTTGAATACACAGATGGTGCAAAAAACTTTGATCGAAGAATTAGAAGAGCTCAAGCAGATTCGCGGAGTTGAAAAAGAGAGAGCTGCCGTTTTAAAGGAGCTATCTCTATCGGGTAGCGATTTAAATAATATTGCGGCGCTAAACAAGAAATTAGGTGAAGAGGAGGCAAAAATTTATATGCCTCTTCATTTGAATTTTAAAAAAGCATTTGCTCGTGTCATATCCCTGAACGGTATCAGCCGGGCTCTACTTAAACATTCGCTTGCATTCATAAAGCAGAATATCAACATCTTGACCGACGGTGGGAATAGAAAACTTATCGACAGGAAAGCTTAAGAGAAGAAATCCATGAGCGGCATTTCAGGATTACTAGACATAGCCCGCGAGGCTCTGGGGACTTCTCAAGCGGAGTTAGATACCACGAGCCATAATATCGCGAACGCAAGTACTGACGGTTACACGAAACAGAAAGTAGTTACAGAAGCTGCAGCGCCAATCCAGACGACATACGGTTTTCTGGGCTCGGGTGTTCAAATCCAGACCATCGAACGCGTCAGGGATGCATACGTTGATGAGCAAGTGACAAATGTGAATTCGGATCTCAGTCAGGCGACAAGTCAACAACAGTCCATGTCGGACGTCGAAAGCATTTTTAATGATACTTCCGGGAACGGCCTGTCCGATCAATTGAATTCGCTTTTCACCGCATTTCAAACACTTGCACAAACCCCCGAGGATGCCGGCATCAGACAAACTGTTATGCAAGCCGGTCAACAGGTGGCGACGACATTTAATACTATGAACAATCAACTCAAGAATATCCAATACCAGGTCGGCCAGGAAATAAACTCGGATGTGGGGGAAATAAACCAGCTTTCCGGAACTATAGCCAACATAAATAGTAAGATACTCGCAAGTGGGGGTGCGGCAAACGCCTCTCCTGATTTGCAGGACCAAATGGGTAGTGCAATCTCTCAGCTAAGCAGTTTGATTAATGTGAAGCTTACTACAGACCCGACAGGAATTACGAATGTGACAGCCGGAGGTATGGTTGTTGTTGCTGCCGGCACATCTTACAATCTTAAAACGACACAGACATCAACGGGCATTTCGATCGGACGAGAGGATTCTTCGGTCCCTGCAACCGTATCGTCCGGTGAAATTTCCGGACTTCTCGGTTCATACAATAATCAAATCGCTTCGTTCTCCAGCCAACTTGATGGTATCGCGAGTACATTAATTCAAACGGTAAACTCTTTCAATTCTACCGGTTACACTCTCTCGACTAACGGCAGTCCGGCACAAACGGGGAAAGTTTTCTTTGTTGGAAATTCAGCCGGAAGCATCGCGGTTTCTCCCGACATTGTTTCAAATTTGAATAACATAGCCGCGTCTTCCACGGGCGATCCGGGCAACGGCGACAATGCGACGGCGATTGCAAATGTCTTGAATGCTCCCGTGACAAGCAATGGGCAATCAATCGTAACATCTTATCAAGGATTGATCGGACAGGTAGGCATCGCATCGCAACAAGCGAGCGATAGCGTTCAAACTCTGACGGTATCACAAAATCAAATGCAATCGTTTCAATCGTCGATATCCGGCGTATCGCTTGATGAGGAATTAACAAACATGATCCAGTACCAGCATTCATTTGAAGCCGCAGCAAAAATCGTAACAACAACGGATTCAATGTACCAAACACTAATCGGAATGGTGTCGTAAAATGCAAATCACAGAGACTCAAATAGTGAGCGACCTGCTCTATTCTCTTGACCAAGGCCAACAAAACATAGACAAGGTGCAACAGCAAATATCAACAGGTAAGATTGTAAACACACCTTCGGATAATCCGGCATTGGCACAGCGGTTAATGCTCCTCCAGAACCAGGTAAACCAGAACAATGTCTATACTCAGAACGTTCAGTATGCGACAAGTTTCCTGACTCAGCAGAGTTCTTCTCTCAACAGTGCCGTCAGTTTAATGACAAACGTAAAGACCATGCTCCTTTCTGCCGCCAATGATCAGTCCTCACAAGACATGCAAAATTATGGGACTCAACTTAACCAGAGCATCAACCAGCTTCTTGACCTGGCTAATACTAATTATGGTGGGAAGTATATTTTTGGCGGGACTCAAACTACATCTCAGCCTTTCTTTATGAATGGAGATGGAACGGCGATTTCTGTAAATCCGAAAGGCGTGGGCGGCGCGTTAAACTTGGATGTGGGGTTTCAGATCAGCGACCAGTACAACATCACTGGACAAGAGGCGTTCAACGGCGGCCAGATGTTTTCTGATCTGATGTCAATACGTGATGAGTTGAATAGCGGTACCACGCCAACCCAGGCGGATATTCAGACAGTGGATAACGATCTCAATTCTTTGGTAAATACCAATGCGAAAGCAGGTGCAATGACTAATCGGTTTTCGTTGATGCAGACTCAGTTAAGTTCGCAGACTCAATCCCTGCAAGCCACGCAGTCCAATCTTGGAGATACGGACGTGGCCGCGGCAACCATAAAGCTTGAAGAACAGCAAACTACTTTTCAGGCAGCATTGCAGGCGGGCGCCGGAGTTGTTCAACTTTCACTCGCAAACTATCTGGCTCCGTAATATGAAAAGAACCTTAGAGATCGGCACCATTGCCGGGCTGATTTTCGGTTTGGTCTCCATTTTTGGTTCATTCATGATGGAAGGCGGGAAGTTTGGAGCCATCATAATGATCCCGGCAATGACGATTGTTTTTGGCGGAACATTTGCAACGGCCATGATTGGATCTTCGTTCAAGCAGTTCGGGAAAATCTGGAAATTTGCTTTGGTTGCGTTCATGCCGCCGAAACATGATGTAGAAAAACTCATCGAATCAATTGTCCGGTATGCTACAATCGCCAGGAAAGACGGTTTGCTTGCTCTTGAGAAAGAACTCAATACTATCCAGCAGATGTTTCTTAAAAAGATGTTGAGATTTGCTATTGACGGTACCGATCCTCAAACAATGCGAGCGGTTGCAGAAGCCGAAATGGGTTTCTTGAATGAGAGGCATGTTTCAAATGCGCTGGTGTTTCAGAAGATGGGCGGTTACTCGCCGACCATGGGAATCATAGGAACCGTCATGGGTTTGATAGTGACGCTTGCAAATGCCGGCGGAGATCCGAACGACCTGATCCATCACATTGCGAGTGCGTTCATCGCAACCTTATGGGGAATTTTCATGGCAAATATTGTCTGGCTTCCGTTAGCGGATAAATTGAAAACAATCAACGGAGAAGAAAATCTTATAATGGAATTGACATTGGAAGGAGTCCTCTCTCTCCAGGCTGGAGAAATTCCGGCAATTGTGAAAGCAAAATTGAGAGCGATGCTGCCCAGCAGCGAACAGGGCGAAATCTGATGAAGAGAAAACCCGAAGGCGAACACGAAAATCTTGAGCGCTGGCTTCTTACCTATTCGGATTTGATCACGCTTCTTCTTGGGCTGTTTGTCATACTCTATGCAAGTTCGCAAGTCGACATGGCAAAGTTTAAGGAAGTGGTTTCCGCTTTTGAAAATATTTTCGGCGGCGGCTCGCCTACAGGAAACCTTCCCGGAGATAAAGGCATGATGACAAATGCAGCCGCCGTAACACCGGAAAAAGAATCTCATCAGATGGAAAAGAAAGTAGAGGCTGCAGTCGGTGAAGCGCTGAAAGCCGGAGGAGCCATCGTTACGCAGGATGAGCGAGGAGTGACTGTCCACTTTCTGGAAAAGTTTATGTTCGATGAGGGAAAGTCGGATATACGCGCTGAAGCGTACCCTGTCCTTGACACACTCGGTTTTTTGCTGCAATCCATACCGAACCGTATTCACGTGGAAGGACACACGGACATTACCCCGATTCACACCCCGCAGTTTCCATCCAACTGGCATCTGTCGATCGCGCGTGCGCTGAATGTCGGTTATTACCTTTTGCAGCATTATCAAATCAGGCCGGAGAAAGTTGCGATAATCGGTCTTGGAGAATTCCAACCGCTTGTCCCGAATGATACTCCGTTACACAGAGCAGAAAATAGGAGAGTGGACATTGTCATACTTAACAGCACAACGAAGGATTGAGGTGAAGACAGAAGTGAAAGTGAACCTAAACACAAGACTGTTTGGCGAACTGGAATTTGATGAAAGTATTGTTTATCATTTTTCGAATGGCTTGCCCGGTTTTGAAGAACTTCACAAGTTCATCATAATTGATGACAAGGATAATAAGCCGTTAAGATGGCTGTTGTCGGTGGAGGATCCAAACATCGGGTTCCCGGTTCTGGAGATCACGCAGATAGCGCCGGAACTAAGCCGCGAGGTGTCGACGGAAGAACTAAATTCTTCGACGGCCTTTGTTATTGTTACGCTGCACCGGGATCCGGAACCAATGACTGTGAATTTGAAAGCTCCGGTCGTCTTAAATAACGCCGTTAAAACCGGCAGGCAAGTAGTATTAAATTCAGATAAGTATTCTACAAAACATAAAATTAACTAACCATGGAAGGGAAAAATGCTGGTCTTAACAAGGAAGTTAGGGGAAGTCATCAAAGTCGGCGACAAGATCAAAGTAGTCGTTGTTTCTATTGATGGCGGAAGTGTCAAATTAGGAATTGAAGCCCCACAAGAAATACCTGTTCACCGCGAAGAAGTTTACGAGAAGATAGCCGCTGAAAATAAGGCAGCCTCTGCGAATTTCGATAAGGAGAAATTAGAGGCTCTAAAGAACATTCTGTCCAAAGGTCCAATCCCCGGAGCGGCTGGAAATCATGGACGTACGTCGGGAAAGAAGAATGGCTGAGTTGCAGCGGAAAACCGTCCTTGTCATCGACGACGACAAGATGGTACAACGTTTCGCGGAAGAATTTTTTAAAAGGCTGAAGTTTGTATTTTACGCCGCGTCCGACGGATATGAAGGATTGAAGCTCGCGCTTTCCTCGAAGCCTGATCTGATATTGCTTGACATTATGATGCCGCGTCTCGATGGGTTCAAAACACTCCAGGTAATCAAATCCAACGACCTGACCAAACACATTCCCGTGGTTGTAATGACCGCATATAGTGACAGGATCAATGTCGTTTCAGCGGGCAAGCTCGGTGCCGCCGCTGTAATTACCAAACCGTTAACGGAGGAAATTTTTTTTGAAAAGCTGAGACAAATTTTCGGAGAAAAGTTTGTCCAGTCGGTAATTCCACGTGATCCGAAAGAAACAGAAAATCCCTTTGGAGTGAAAGAAGATGAGTATAATGATGTTGTGCGTGGAATGGTCGAAGAGTTTTTAAAATACTACTCAGAGCAAGTAACCTTGCTTGAACAAGCAGTTCTCGAAAAGAATGTTGAAACGATCCGTAAAATTACACATAACATTCGCGGGACTGGTGGATCTTTCGGGTACGGTGAAGCGACTGCACTTGCCACTAAGCTCAATGATCTGGTTCACGCTTCGCCAATCGACTGGAGTGAGGTTGGAGAGCTATTGATCCGGTTAAAGAATAAGTTGCAGAAATGAAGGCGCTGATAGCCGACGACGTGCCCATGATCCGAAAACTTGTCGAGTTTCATTTGAAACAGATCGGGTTTGATATTTCCAATGCCGCTGATGGAGCTGAAGCTTTCATGTATGCGAGCAATTCTAAATACGACCTCATAATGTTAGATGTTATGATGCCCGAGATGGATGGTCTCGAGGTGTTGCGCCGAATTCGTGAAGGGTCTGTCAATAAAGATACACCCGTAATAATTATGACAGCTTATGGCGATTCTTCAAATGTCAGGAAAGCAATGGAATATGGGGCGAACGATTTTATCGTAAAACCTGTTGAGCAGGTTTCCTTCCGAAAGAAGGTTATCGATGCTGTCAGTGCAAAACCTCCGGGACCGGCGCAATGAGACTTTCATTGTCTATGATCGTTAAAAATGAGGAGAAGTTTCTCCCGGGATGCTTGGAAAGCGCAAAAGATCTTGTCGATGAGATTGTAATTGTGGATACCGGCTCAACGGACGATACGAAGAAGATCGCCCGAAGTTTTGGCGCAAAGATTTTCGATTTTGAATGGCAGGATGATTTTTCATTGGCAAGAAATGAATCGCTGAAAAGGACTAAAGGAGATTGGGTCCTCTATCTCGATGCCGATGAAAGGATCGATCAAACTTATCATGATAGGATTAGAAAACTAATTTCGATCGGCAAGGCAGACGCATTTCTTTTGAACGTAAAAAGCAAGATCGGCACTAAAGAGGGTTCACAATATCATCTTGTTTCTTATCCCCGGTTGTTCAGAAAAATGAAGGGGATCGCTTTTACCGGGAAGGTGCATGAGCAGATTAACAATTCTCTTCTTGCCGCAAGGGCAAGGATTGTCCAGTCGGATATTATAATTAACCATCTCGGCTACGCGCAGGATGACGGGGTGGTTCGCGAAAAGGCAAATCGAAACTACCGGTTGCTCCTATCGCAGGTTGAGCGGCGCGAAAACTACGGTTATGCTTTATACCAATTGGGTCAGACCGAAATAGTTCTGGGCGAAACCGAAAAAGGGATTGCACATTTATATGAGGCCCTCGCCGCCGGAGGTTTCGGGAAACCTGTCGAGGCTTCTATCTTCGGCATTATTGCCGAGAACAAATTTAAGCAAGGAGATACGGAAGGCGCTTTGATTGCCTGTGATAAATCTCTCGGAGCAGCAGCGGCACAGTCGTTCGCTTTGATAATGAAGGGTGATATTTACCTTAAAGTTGAGAAATATCGTGAATCCGTGGCCGCCTATACAAAGGCACTTGAGCAGTATCGCACCAGCGTTCTGTTAGGAAAAGCCGCAACAGCGATTGAGCCTGTATTTGATATAGATATTCTCTATTCGAAACTTGGCATTGCTGCTTCTTTGGCCGGTGATTTGAAAACCGCAAAAAATTATTTGACCCTGGCCGCGGAAGAGAAAGAGAAACCTGAAAATGCGGCAAGGTATTTTGAGTTTTTGGTGAAAGGCGGGATGCATGAAGACGCGATCGAAGCATCAAAGAAATTTAAGGCTTATGAGGGTGACGATTGGTATTTGAGATTGTTGTCTTCCGTATACATCGATACTGAAAATTTCCTTGAAGCGGCAGGTTTGCTCGAAAAAATTTCGACACAGGATGCCGTTTCGTTGTCGAGCCTGGCTAATTGCAGAATGAAGATCGGTGACCTTGAAGGCGCAGAGTCTGCTTTTCACCGGGCATTGGATTTTGGATATAACGATCCGCAGGGACTGGAACTTCTCGGGTTGGTCCAGTTCAAGCTCGGAAAATTCTCCGGCGCAGCCGAGACCCTGACAAAAGTATTTGAAAAGGATCCTGAGAATGCAAGAGTTCATAAGTTAATTCAGGTGGCAAGGGCACAAATAAGAGCTGAAGCTTCTGCCAAATAAAATCATTTTGACAAAGGCAACGACAGCCCGTCATCTTTGAAGTTCTGTCGATATCGGGTCTGATTTCTTGATTGGCACGAATTCGTATTTTAAATTATTAATCAATATAAATGTAAGCGCATTATGGCACGAGAAGAATCATTAGAAGAAATATTTAGCATTAATCACGATCAGTCAAAATCCGAACGGGCAGGGTATATAGCAATTGTCGGCGGCGGGCTTATGGGTAGGGGAATTGCCGAGTGTGCGGCGACTTCAGGGAGTGACGTCCTGATAATAGAGCATGACGAAGAGACTGCGGAGAAATGCCGACAAAAATTATCGGAGATGCTCGACCTGGAAATTCAACGCTGGGCGTTAACGAAAAGCGAAAAAAAATCTATTCTATCCCGGACAAAGCTCTCTACTGACCTTAGCGAAGTCGCTGAATGTGATCTTGTGATTGAGGCAATCGAAGAGGATTTTGCTTCGAAGAAGGGAATCTTCAGGGATCTCGATAAAATTTGCCCACCTGAAACGATATTCATTTCGAATACCGCTACTTTGAGTCTTACGAAGCTTGCCGAGGCGACTTCACGCCCGGAGAAAATCATCGGGATGCACTTCCTGAATCCGGTTTCAAGAGTGCCGCTTGTCGAAATTATCCGCGCGCTCAAGACAAGCGACGACACTTTTAAAAAGACGAAGAAATTTGCCGAGGACTTGGGTAAAACGGTTGTAGAAGTTTTCGAATATCCCGGCTTCGTGACGACCAGAGTCATTTTACCGATGTTGAACGAAGCAATGCAGGTTTTACTGGAAGGAATTGCCACGGCGGACGGCATCGATACCGCTATAAAATTGGGATACGGCCTGAACGTTGGGCCGCTCGAAATGGCAGACTCCATGGGGCTGGATGAAATTTTAACATGGCTCGATACGCTTTACCATGAGCTCGGCGGACCTCAGTATCGTGCAAGTCCTATATTGAGGCGCAAAGTTCGTGAAGGGCATCTCGGCAAGAAAAGCGGTCAGGGCTTTTTCAAGTATGACGAGTCAGGGAAAAAATTAGAAAATCAGTAACAGAATTATCCGGAGTAGTTCTTCGTGATAGAAAAAGAAAATTGAAATGAAAATTCTCGTTCTAAATTCAGGAAGTTCATCGGTAAAGTATCAATTTATAAACGTCGAAGATCGTTTAGTCCTTGCAAAGGGAGTGATCGACCGGGTTGGGATGAGCGATTCCGTCGTAACTCATGAGCGCTATGACGGCGATAAGGTAAAAATTAGTGCCGAGGTGCTCGATCACCAGACTGCTATAGAGTATGTCTTGGCCGTTCTTCTTAGCAAGAACCACGGAGTCATCCAGGATAAGTCTGAAATCGAAGCGGTCGGCCACAGAGTGGTACATGGCGGAGAAAGTTTTTCGAAGAGCGTGCTCATCGACGAAAAGGTTATGGATGAGATACGCGAAAACATAGAGCTTGCCCCGCTTCACAATCCGCACAATCTCCGGGGCATTCAAGCAGTATTGAAACACCTGCCGGGTACTCCGCAGGTAGCAGTTTTTGATACCGCATTTCATCAGGGAATGCCTCCCTATGCTTTCTTATACGGGATACCGTATCTTCTTTATAGGCGATACAAGATTCGCCGATACGGTTTCCACGGGACTTCACACCATTATGTTTCTAATCGTGCGGCAGAAATACTCGGCAAGCCGATTAATAAGTTAAAAATTATTACGGCACACCTCGGTAATGGATGCAGTATGGCGGCAGTGGATAATGGTGTATCGGTTGATACTTCGATGGGATTCACTCCTCTTGAGGGTCTTCTTATGGGAACGCGAAGCGGAGATCTTGATCCTTCAATAATATTACATATCGTAGGACGGGAAGGATTGTCGCTTGCCGAAGCCAACACGCTTCTTAACAAGCACAGCGGTCTGCTGGGCATATCTGGATTGACAAGCGATATGCGCGAAATTATTTCAGAGAAAAAGAATGGGAATAAACAATCCGAGCTCGCGTTCCAGATATTTACATATCGAATCAAGAAGTACATTGGCTCCTATATTGCCGCGATGGGCGGTTTGGATGCGATTGTCTTCACGGGCGGCATTGGGGAAAATAGTCCGGACGTTCGTGCGGCAAGCTGCACGGGATTAGAATTTTTTGGGATCAAAATCGACGAAGCCAGAAATAATTCTCAGGATAAAGAGAAAATCATAAGCGATGATTCTTCTAAAGTAAAAGTAATGGCTTTGCCGACAGATGAAGAACTTGTAATTGCACTTGATACGATGAGGATTGTTAAACAAGATTCGCGTGATTGATAGACGTGGTTTACTCGAATAGAATGATCCGTGACGCGGGTCATTACAATAAATCACGGTAATCCGTCGGATCGAATAAGTAATGGTTGGAACTTAGTCGTAATCGAGTTAATCAAGTAAAGCCTGGTGAAAGATGAAAAAACTTCTTGTAATCGTTAGCGCTGCTGCCATAGCCGCAGGGGTTGCTTATCTGGTCATTAAGGCGATTGAGGAAATGGATTTCGATGAGGAAGAAGATCTCACATCAGAAGACGTAGAATCTCAATTGCTTCAGCACGAGTAGTGAATTTCGTGATTCTTCCCTTTATCGGTTTAATCAATCTTCTTTCTCTCGCTGACTGACCACGTTTCCATGCCTCAACCGACACAACTTTAAACTGGCGACCGCCGAATCGTCGGTGCGGGGGCGAAGGTTGGTGGAATAATATCGACCTCATTGATCGCAAACACCCAAAGGAGTTCTTGACAGCGGTGAACGCATAAATTATTTGCGATATTTTTGCCGGTCCCACTTTCCGATTTCTCTTGTCCTTGTTTAGCATTCCTTTTATTTTGATGCAAGATGATTGCTGTGAACTTCATTCTATTTTCCTCAGAATCCTCCTTCAGACGTTTGTCTTTAAATGAAGCAGGGTTTTAGGCATGGCTGATCCCTTTGTAAAGGTTCTAATCTATCTAATAATAATCCTGATTGGTGCTAAGTTGGGAGCCGAGCTTTTTGAAAGAATGAAACAACCTGCGGTACTCGGTGAGTTGATCGCAGGTGTAATCCTCGGAAATCTTGTGCTTGTAGACAATAGCTGGAATTTTTTTGAGCCAATTAGGGCCCCCATTCTGACGGATCATGGCGCCATCAGCATCGATATGCTTGCACGACTTGGTATCATAATTCTTCTCTTCGAAGTCGGATTGGAATCGAGCGTAAAGAAGATGCGTCGCATCGGGGTCTTATCATTCTTCGTGGCGACCGCCGGTGTCATTGGTTCATTTATCCTCGGCTATTTTGTTTCAACATTTTTTGTCAGCGAGGTACCGAAACAAATTCTGGAGATTTCTCCAAATTTCAACATTCACTATATCCATATATTTATCGGGGCAACACTCTGCGCGACGAGCGTCGGGATAACAGCGCGGGTCTTTCGAGATATTGGGAAGTCACAAATGATCGAGGCGCGAATTGTTCTTGGAGCGGCCGTCGTGGACGATGTTCTAGGGTTGATAATTCTTGCTGTCGTTTCGGCGGTCGTCAATCCCGCTGAATCAGTTGTTTCCCTCTTTGGAATCGTAAAATTAACTCTGATCGCCATCGGATTCTTAATTGGAGCTTTGGTGATCGGTTCTCTTTTGATTCCGCGGCTGGTCGGATTCGCGGCTAAGTTCAGGACTCAAGGTCTCATGCTGATTACGGCGCTGATAATTTGTTTCGGGCTGGCAGCTCTTGCCGGATTGGCGGGCCTTGCGCCGATCATCGGTGCGTTTGCTGCTGGCTTAATACTCGAAGAGGTTCATTTCAAAGATTTTGAGAGTAACGTCGGAATTAAAGAGCTCGATTAACCCGGTTTCAACTTTGCTCGTACCGATTTTTTTCGTGCAGGTCGGGATTCAAGTTCACTTAGAAAGCTTTCTGACCCCGTCTGTCCTCGGGATTTCAGGCGGACTCGTAGTTGCGGCAGTGGTGGGCAAGCAGTTGTGTGGACTTGTCGCCGGTCGGAAAGGAGTTGATCGTCTGACGGTTGGGATCGGAATGATTCCGAGAGGAGAGGTCGAATTAATTTTTGCCGGTATCGGCAAATTGCTCGGTGTGCTAAATGACGAGATATTTTCCGCGATTGTTGTGATGGTTATGGTGACCACGTTCATTACTCCGCCGTTGTTGAAATGGTCGATCGGCAGAGCTGAACGGATCATAGCAGCCGGGGGAACCGATAAATAAAGAAAAACTGGAAAGGTTAAGAATGATTAAGCATATCGTAATGTGGAGACTGAAAGAACGTGCCGATGGCAACAATAAAGATACGAACGCAAAACTGATCAAGGAGAAGTTGGAATCTTTGAATGGAAAAATACCAAGTATGTTAAAGTTGGAGGTCGGGATTAGCTTTTCTGAAGCGAAAGATAGTTTTGACGTAGTTTTGTATTCTGAATTCAAATCGAAAGATGATCTGAACAATTACCAGAATCATCCCGCACATAAAGCGATCATGCCATTTATTGGCGAAGTGAGAGACGAGAGAAGAGTAGTGGATTATGAAGTGTGATATCTTTGTCTTGCACCGGATTAATCCAGACCGGAACGAACGGAGAAATCATGCAAAGATTTAACGTGGTCCTCTTCGATGGATTTGAGACTCTCGATGTGTTCGGTCCGGTCGAGATAATGGGAATGTTGGATAACTTATATGAAATTGAATTCTATTCACAGAATGCCGGCATCGTAAGAAGCAGTCATAATGTCCGAGTTGAAACTCTTCCTTTCTCAAGTATAAATGAAGACGGTATTTTATTAATCCCTGGAGGCATGGGCACAAGAAGAGTGGTGAACAACAAGGAATTAATAGAGCAAATAAAAGAAATATCCACGAAATCGAAATTTGTACTGACAGTTTGCACAGGGTCAGCACTGTTAGCTAAAACAGGATTGATAAAAGGACTCAAAGCAACTTCCAACAAAATGGCATTTGATTGGGTTGCGGAACAGGATAAAGAAGTTCAATGGATAAGAAAAGCCAGATGGGTCAATGACGGAAAATATTACACTTCATCAGGTGTATCTGCGGGGATCGACATGGCGTTGGGTTTTGTCGCTGACATGCATGGAATGGAAGCAGCCCAAAAAATTTCCAACCGAACTGAGTACGTCTGGAATAAAGATAAAAACGACGATCCTTTTTGTTGAAAAACATCTTCCACACCAGAAGTTTCAGATTCTTCGGTAAGATAGATTAGCCTGTGAATTCATCAAAACTTTCGCTTCAGATCACATACTTGTGAAATCGGAAAAACCTGGTTAGGTGGTAAAACCATTACGCGAATTTTGTGAAGTAAGTGACCTATTCATCGGGAAAAAGAGTCAATCCTCTCTGTCTGCTTTTTCCCCGCCGATTACCTTATAAACCTCTATCCAATGCTTGGTGCTCATTCGTTCTTGCTAAACTTCCCCCGTCCTGTTATATTATCATGCTTTTTTTCACAGGTTAAGCGAATATTGTGCTATTTTTGAATTGTTGCACGAGGAATTCGATTGAAAATAAATATTTCGAATCTCTCGGAAGGAGTTCACGAATATAATTTCGAGGAATCTCCTTCCTCAATTAAGCTGGATGAACGTTTTTCAAAGCCGGTTCTTGTTCAAGTTGAACTTGAAAAGCGACGCAGACAGCTTTTTTTAACCGGACACGTAAAGACTTCCGGCCGATTCGTTTGTGACCGTTGTCTCGATGATTTTGATAGTGACATAAACATAGATTACAGGATGACTTATGTTTATGAAGCGCATGATGCCGGCGAAGTCGATAAAGATGAACTTACGGTGATCCAGACAAGTACGAACGAAATTGATATTGGCGAAGACGTAATGGAGTACATAGTCCTTGCAGTCCCGCTGAAACTTTTGTGTAAAGAAAACTGTGCAGGATTATGTGGAACATGTGGCGCAAACTTGAATCGTGAGACCTGTAATTGCCCGAAAGTGAAAAGTGAACCCGACCTTGTCGTGGTAAAGCAGAAAAGATTGTAAATAATAATTAGGTTATCCCGACAAATTCTGATTTTGTAGGGAGAAGGAGTAAATATGCCAAATCCAAAACGGAGACATTCAAAATCGAGAGGCGCTAAAAGACGCACACACTATAAAGCGGTAGCCCCCACTGTTTCCGAATGCCCACATTGCCATGAGCCAAAGCTTCCTCACCGAGCCTGTCCAAACTGCGGTTATTACGGAGGAAAAGTCGCTTTTATTCCTAAAGGCGCATAATCCAATCATTAGCTATCGGCTAATTTCCCAATGCGAATTGCATTAGATGCGATGGGCGGCGACGAAGCGCCACTCAAAATCGTTGAAGGTGGATTGCAGGCTCTCAGGGAGTCTAAGAATCGATTCGAACTTGTCCTAGTGGGACGCAAGGAAGAAGTTCAGAAAGAAGCTTTACGCCATTCTCCTGATGGCCTGAATTATTCCATTGTCGATGCTCCCGAAGTAATCGAGATGTCCGAGGTACCAAACCTCGGGATTAAGCAGAAGCGGAATTCATCGATAGTCGCCGGATTGAATCTCCACAAAGACGGGAAAGTGGACGCAATCATCAGTGCTGGAAATACGGGGGCATTCATGGCGGCTTCGACTTTAATTTTAGGACGTATCAAAGGAGTGAGTCGCCCCGCGGTCGGGACAACTCTTCCAACTATAGATGGTGCTTGCTTTCTAATCGATTCCGGAGCTAATTCCGATTGCCGGCCTCAGCACATCGTGGAGTTCGGAGTAATGGGCACAATTTATGCCCGCGAAATTATGAAGAAGGAAAACCCTTCGGTCGGATTGTTGAATATAGGAGAAGAAAGCTCGAAAGGAAATGAGCTTGCACTTTCGTCTTATTCACTTCTTGAGAAAAGCGGGCTCAACTTTATAGGAAATATCGAGGGCAGAGACATCCTGTTGGGAAAAGCGGATATTGTTCTCTCGGACGGTTTCGTGGGAAATATCGTGTTGAAGTTCGCGGAAAGCATTTTACCGACACTCAGAAGCAGGTTCAAACTATATGCTTCCGGGAATATTTTGAAGATGGTACAGGCAGGATTGATAGCAAAGACACTCAGAAAGGTCCTTAAGGGTTTTAATTACGAAGTGTTCGGCGGCGCGCCGCTTCTGGGCGTTAACGGAATCTCCATTATCGGACATGGAGGCTCAACGACGTTTGCGGTTAAAAATATGGTGCTGCGCGCAGAAGAAATGGTAAATCACAAAATTAACCAGATGATAGAAGACTCAATTAAAAAGACGGGAATGAAAGTTTCATAGATGCTAAAACGTGCAGTGATAACCGGCGTGGGCCATTATGTACCGGATGATCTTTTGACCAATGCCGATCTTGAGAAGATGGTCGATACGACGAATGAGTGGATCTTAACGAGAACGGGGATTCGCGAAAGAAGAATCTTGAAAAAAGGCGCGACAAGCGATTTAGCTGCAGGCGCAATAAAGGACTTGTTAAAAAGAAGGAAAATTTCAGCCGAAGAGATAGATCTTATTATAGTCGCGACCGTTACGCCCGATATGTTTTTTCCCGCGACGGCTTGCGTCGTCCAAGAAAAGATCGGTGCGAGGAATGCCTGGGGATTCGATTTCTCCGCAGCATGCTCGGGTTTTCTTTTTGCGCTCGTTACGGGCGCGCAGTTTGTGCAAACCGGAGCTTATAAGAAAGTTATCGTAGTGGGTGCGGACAAGATGTCGGCGATAACCGATTATACCGACCGGGCAAACTGCATCCTGTTTGGAGATGCCGGTGCCGCAGTATTGCTTGAACCTCAAGAAAATACCGAGTATGGAATTCTAGATTATATTTTGCATTGTGACGGTTCCGGCGGACAATACCTGAATATGCTTGGCGGGGGAAGTTTAAATCCACCTACCCACGAAACGGTTGACAAAAAAATGCACTATCTGTATCAAGATGGGAAAGCGGTTTTCAAAGTCGCCGTTGTCGGAATGGCGGAAGTATCTTACGAGATCATGAAGAAAAATAATCTTACCGGTAAAGATGTCGACTGGCTTGTTCCTCATCAGGCGAATAAAAGGATCATCGATGCAACCGCAAATAGAATGGAGCTTGATAAGTCGAAAGTCATGCTGAACATTGATCGATACGGCAATACAACTGCTGCTACGATTCCCCTCTGCCTTTCCGAATATTTCCAAAGCGGGCAGTTGAAGAAGGGGCAGACTATTGTTTTATCCGCGTTCGGCGCGGGATATACATGGGGAGCGATTCTGGTAAAGTGGGCCATGGATAATTGTTCGGCGCATGAATAAGGTCAATTATGCCTGAAACTAATCCTTTAAATAAAGTCGCTTTCATTTTCCCGGGGCAGGGATCACAATATGTGGGGATGGGAAAAGACTGGTACGATGAAAGCCCTGCGGCGAAGGAAATGTTCATCAGGGCAAATGAAATTCTCGGTTTTGACATTGCAAAAATTTGTTTTGAAGGTCCTGAAGAAAGGCTCAGACAAACGGAGGTCACGCAGCCGGCAATATTTCTTCATAGCGCGGTCGCGTTCAGGTTGATGTCCGAATGGGTGCCTTCCGGAGACGAACAAAAATTCGACGGCGTCAGCGGGCATTCTCTCGGAGAGTATTCCGCATTGTTCGCGGCGGGAGCACTCGACTTTGAGCATGCGCTTACGCTCGTCGGACTGCGCGGCAGGTTAATGCAGCATGCGGGGGATGTCCGCCGTGGTACGATGGCTGCAGTTGTCGGACTTGAAGATAAAGCTGTCGAGGAGATTTGTAAAGAATCGTCGGTGAATGGAATCGTTCAGCCGGCGAATTACAATTCACCGGGCCAGATTGTAATTTCCGGCGATGTCGACGCCGTCCATAAGGCGATGGAACTTGCAAAGGCTCGCGGCGCAAAGATCGCAAAGGAACTTGTAGTAAGCGGAGCATTTCATTCTCCGCTGATGGAGACCGCAAAAGAGGAATTGAAGAAGGCGATAGATGCCGCTCCGTTCCATGATGCGAAGGTGGCGGTTTACACGAATGTTACAGGAAAACCGGTCAAAGATGCCGATGAAATCAAGGATGCCCTTATCCGTCAGTTGACAAGCCCTGTCAGATGGCAAGAGTCGGTCGTTAATATGTTCCACGATGGCATTTCCAAGTTTGTGGAAATCGGCCCAGGAAAAGTACTGCAAGGGCTCGTGAAGAGGACTATTACAGCCGGCGAAGTAACCGGGATTGATAAGATAAATGATCTGGGAATTTCAGTTAAATGAGCGACGAAATAGAAATATCAGGATTGAAGTTCGAATCGAAAATCCTGAACGAAGGCTTCAAGGATGCAAACGGTCCGAACGCGTGCACATCGAAATGCTGTCGACACGGAGTCTATCTGGACCCGTCGCAGCGTGACAATATTCTTTCGCATGCCGGCATGGTCGAAAAATACCTCGATGAAACCCAGACAAAAGATCGGAACAGGTGGTTTGATAATTCCGAAGAAGAAGATTCCGATTTTCCTTCGGGGAAATGCGTGAGCACCGAAGTATATAATAATAAGTGTGTCTTTCTCGACAAGAAAGGCCGGTGTGTCCTGCAAGTTGCCGAAATGGAGGAAGGGTTGCCGAGATTCTCTCTGAAGCCGTATTATTGCATCCTTTTCCCAATAGTAAAAGTTGATGGGGTTTTTGAGTATGATGATTTTTGTTCCGGCGAATCCGATTGCTGCACGGCTTCAAAGGAGAGTGCCGGCAAGATGATTGAAGTATGCTCGATAGAACTTCAACATGCTTTCGGAACTCCCAAGTATAATGAGATTCTGAATTTCTACCGAAGCACTTATGCAGCAATGGAAAATCCGAAAATTTCAGAGACCGTGCAACCGGATATAGCGGTGTCAGGAAAGGGGGCGGTCGATGCTGGAGAATAAAGTTGCCCTGGTGACCGGAGGTGCTCGCGGAATTGGCAGATCAATTACACTTGAACTGGCAAAAAGTGGTGCCGATGTGGCATTCACTTATAGAAGCTCAGCGCAGCTCGTGGAATCACTGGTTTCGGAGCTAAAGGCTATGGGGCGGAGAGCGCTTGCGATAGAAGCGGACGCGACTTCGACAAGCTCTGCTGCTGAAGTAGTTGAGAAAGTGGTTGCGGAATTTAAGAGGCTGGATATCCTTGTTAATAATGCCGGAATTACGAAGGACAATTTACTCCTTCGCATGTCGGAAGAAGACTGGGATTCTGTTATCAGGACAAATCTGAAGAGCGTTTTCAATTATACAAAGGCGGTTACCCGAACGATGATAGGGCAGCGATATGGAAGAATAATAAACATAAGTTCCATTGTCGGAATAAACGGGAATGCCGGGCAATCAAATTATTCCGCATCGAAAGCGGGAATAATCGGTTTCACGAAGTCGATTGCGAAAGAACTCGCGAGCAGGAATATCCTTGTCAATGCTGTGGCGCCTGGTTATATTGACACGGACATGACCTCAGCTTTGACAGAGGAACAAAAGAAAGCAATTACAGATACGATTCCATTGAAGCGAGTTGCAAAACCTGAAGAGATTGCAAAAGTAGTTCGTTTCCTCGCCTCACCTGACGCGGATTACATTACTGGTCAGGTGATTTCTGTTGATGGCGGGATGTCAATTTAAAAATAATCAAATGGAGGTAATACAATGGCAGTAGATGTCGAAGCAAAAGTAAAGGAAATCATTGTCAACAAGCTCGGCGCGGAAGAATCCCAGATCAAACCCGAAGCATCATTTACGAACGATCTCGGTGCAGATTCGCTCGATACAGTAGAACTGGTAATGGAATTTGAGAAAGCGTTCAATCTTCAGATTCCAGATCAGGACGCTGAAAAGATTCGCACCGTCGGCGACGCCGTCAGCTATTTGAAGCAAAGAGTAGGATAATAACAGGGAACTTTATGAAAAGCGGAAAACGCGTCGTAGTAACAGGACTCGGTGCGATAACTCCAATCGGGAATACCGTTGGCGAGTTTTGGCAGGCTATGATGGATGGAAAAAGCGGTGCCGGACCAATCACATATTTTGACGTTTCAAAATACGACACGAAATTCGCTTGTGAAGTAAAGGGTTTTGATCCGCTCAAGTATTTGGACAGGAAGACTGTGCAGCGAATGGATTTGTTCACGCAATTTGCCATGGCAGCAGCAGCGCAGGCCATCGAAGACGCGCACATCGATCTCGACAACATCGACAGAGAGCGCGTAGGTGTGGTAGTAGGAAGCGGAATTGGCGGAATGTGGACTTACCAACGGCAGCAGGAAAATCTTTTCAATGCCGGCGGACCGGATCACATTAGTCCTTTCTTCATCCCGATGATGATTTCAGACATTGCCGCGGGGAACATCTCTATCAAATACAAGTTAAAAGGTCCAAACTATGCCACTACGTCTGCGTGTGCCACTTCCGGCCACGCGATAGCGGACGCCGCGATGTTGATCCAGCGGGGCGATGCGGACTTGATGGTAACCGGAGGAGCTGAGGCGGCTATTTGTCCAATGGGAATCGGCGGCTTCAACTCGATGAAGGCTCTTTCGACAAACAACGATGACTTTCAGCATGCGAGCCGGCCATTTGATGCTAAACGCGACGGGTTTGTGATGGGAGAAGGCGGCGGTATTCTTATCCTCGAAAGCTATGAACATGCAGTTAAAAGAGGAGCAAAGATCATAGCTGAGCTTGGCGGTTTTGGACTCACTGCCGATGCGTACCATCTTACGCAGCCTGCTCCGGGCGGCGAGGGTGCGGCAAGAGCCATGAGACTCTGTCTGAAAGATGCGGCGGTTGATCCCGGGGATATCGACTACATTAATGCGCACGGGACGTCTACACCTCCCGGCGATAAAGGAGAAACCGAAGCAATCAAAAGTGTCTTTTGCGACCACGCGCAAGGACTTCTTGTAAGCTCGACAAAATCAATGACGGGCCATTTGCTCGGTGCGGCGGGAGCAGTTGAGGCGATCGCAACGATTCTTGCCATTACTCACGATACAGCTCCACCAACGATAAATTACCAATTCCCGGATCCGGATTGCGATCTTAATTATGTCCCGAATAAACCAATCAAGAAGAACATCGACATAGCAATGAGTAACGTTTTCGGGTTCGGGGGCCACAATGCCTCCTTATTATTTACAAAATTTAAAGAATAGGGGTCGGCTCATAGTCCATTGCTATAGGCTACCGGCTCTCAGCTAAGCGAATGCTTCTTTCTCCGAAAAAGATTTTTCAAAGATTTCGCCCTCCAAAGCGAAGCAATCTCAGGAAGAAACGTGAGCTTGAAGAGACTCTCGGGATTAAAATCAAAAATGAAAGTTATTTTTCGGAAGCACTCACCCACCGTTCGGCTTTATCCATCCCATCGCGGGAAAAAAAGAATTCCAACGAGAGAATGGAATTTCTTGGTGATGCGATCCTTAATTTCCTCGTCGCGGAATTCCTTTTTGATGAATTCTCCGATTTAGACGAAGGACAGATGACCCGGCTCCGCAGCCTTCTTGTGAACCAGCACGCGCTTGCAGAGTACGCTTCAAAGATCAACCTTTCTTCTTTTCTGGCTCTGAGCACGAGCGCTCATCAGGCAATCGAAAAAGGTTATGAAACTATCGTATCGGACGCGCTCGAAGCGGTAATAGCAGCGATTTATCTGGACGGCGGCATTAAGGCGGCAAAGAAGTTTGTTACCCGCATGGTCGCACCGAAAGAGAAGCAAATCAGCCGGGAGATGTTTAAAGAGCTCGATAGGAATTTCAAGAGCGCTATTCTTGAACTGGCGCAGGCACGCGGGCTCGGTGCACCGCGATATAATCTTCTGAAAGAGGAGGGGCCTGACCATGATCGGACATTTACTGTGGAAGTATTGATCGGAGAAGATTCTTGCGGAACAGGTTCGGGCAAGACGAAGAAGGCCGCTGAACAGGCCGCCGCCGAGCAAGCCTACCAAAACCTGAAGGATCACAGCAAAGAAGAAAACGGGGACGTCACTTCTGCTTTGTAAGGAGAATTTGTTCAGCGCATGTTGGCGAGAAAATCAGAACTGCAATCAACTCCGGGGAATCAGCATCCTAGATGAAAAGTGAGACTAAATATAGCTGTTGCGACCGGGATGAACGTGTAAAATTCAACGCACTCCCATTCGTTGTTGGAATGTGATGCCGGTGAACAGAAGAGAATTTGCAAAAATACTTGGTGTTACAGGTGCCGGCCTGGCATCCGGAAGAATTTTTCGGCAGGGTAAATCGATGTTTTTTGACGGCGGAAATAAGAAATATAAACAATGGATATGGATAGGGACAAACGTCAGCTCCTCCGTTGATTACTGGAAAAAACGATTTGCTCTGATGAGTAGATCTGGCATAGATGCCATCCTTCCCGAAATCTACAACAGCCGTCAGGCATTCTACGAAAGCAACCATCTTCCTACAGGCGAACCATGGCTTGAAAAAATATTGCCGCTGGCAAAGGAGGAAGGACTGGAAGTCCATGCTTGGATGTGGTCGATGCCCTGCAATATCGATGAGATAGTGAAACAACATCCCGATTGGTATGTTGTCAACCGAAAAGGTGAATCGGCAGCATTAAATCCCGCCTATGTTCCTTACTATAAATTTCTCTGTCCCTCCCGGCCTGAGGTTCAACAATTTGTTAAAGAAACTGTTGATGAGCTTTCTCGCATCGAAGGATTGGATGGAATCCACCTGGACTATATTCGCTATCCGGATGTGATATTGCCTGTTATGCTTCAGCCGAGGTACGGTATAAAACAGGATCGGGAATATCCCGAGTATGACTATTGTTATTGCGATGTTTGCCGCAATGCATTTAAGGAAGAAAGCGGTATCGACCCGATGAAGCTTGATGATCCTGCAGCTAGCGACGCGTGGAAAAAGTTCAGGTATGATAGGGTCACACACCTTGTTAATGATATACTCGTTCCGGCAGCCCATAAAAACAAGAGAATGATTACAGCGGCTGTTTTCCCGAATTGGGAAAATGTCAGGCAGGAATGGCCGGTTTGGAAACTGGACGGCGTGCTCCCGATGCTCTACGCTGGTTTCTACAATGAAGGAATCGACTGGATCAAAGCGCAAACGGACAAAGGCGTCAGGTCGCTCAACGGGAGAATGCCGTTGTACAGCGGCCTCATGGCCTCGCAACTGAATCCGGATGACCTTTCAAAGACTATTGCTGCTTGTTATGAAAGCGGGGCGAGCGGTGTATCCCTTTTCTCAGATCAAAGTGTCACGCCTGAACAATGGCAGGTTCTCGGCAGGGCTGTTAAGGAAAATCGTTGAGAGTCGTTTAGTAAGGGAGACAATTATCCCTGCTAGTTGTCGCCTTTGCCTGCGAGGCATGTCCCGGAAACATTCTTAGAAGACGAGTGGAGGACAATTTATCGCCCGGAAGATTTCTATCATCCTAATAACATCGGTACACAACCAATGGAGAATTCACTATGTTTCGGTCAACCTTGTTTTTGTTAATGCTCGGATCGCTAATGCTTTTAAGCGCGTCAAGGGGATTCTGCGGACAGGATTCGAAAACTTCGGATACCACGGATCGGTTCGTGATAAGAACGGGCGTCAATGTCAGCCATTGGCTCTCACAGAGTGAGAAACGCGGCGAAGAAAGAAAGCGTTTCATGACTCAGGCTGACTTCGATACCATCGCTTCGATGGGATTCGACCACGTTCGAATACCGGTTGACGAGGTCCAACTCTGGGACTCGGTTGGAAATAAAGAAGCCGAAGGCTTTGAACTTCTGCACAATGCGATACGCTGGGCATTCGCAGCGAACCTGCGGGTCATCGTCGACCTCCATATTTTACGGGCGCACTATTTCAATGCCGATTCGAATAAATTGTGGACCGATCCGGCAGCGCAGGAAAAACTTGTGAATTTGTGGCGTCAGCTCTCGGACGAGCTTCATCTGTATCCGAATGGTAAGCTTGCTTATGAAATTCTTAACGAGCCCGTCGCGAACGATCCGGAAGAGTGGAACATAGTTCTTAATAAAGTCATAACTGCGATCAGGACTACGGAGCCCGAAAGAAAAATTGTTGTCGGATCTAACAGGTGGCAAAGTGCAGAAACGTTTCCGCAGCTGAAGTTTCCCCCAAATGATTCCAATTTGATTTTGAGTTTTCATTTCTATACCCCGATGGCGCTGACTCATCATACGGCATCATGGACTCCTATCGCAGAATACAAGGGGCCGGTAAATTATCCCGGTCAAATTGTCGATACATCATACTACAAAGATATGTCGCCTCCGGCGGCAAAAGCCATGCGGGAATTCGCCAACGGGTATTTCACGAAGGAAGTGCTTGAGAATATGATGCTGCCGGCGATAAACGTTGCGAAAGAACATCATCTGCAGTTGTATTGCGGCGAGTTCGGAGTTTATCCGAAAATTTCGGAAGATGTAATGCTTCGGTATTACAAAGATGTCTGCGAGATTTTCAACGAGAACGGTATTTCCTATTGCCATTGGAACTACAAGGGAGATTTTCCGGTAGTCGATAGTCATGGATCGCCAAATCGTAAATTAGTTTCGATACTGACGGCAAAGTAGAGAGGAATGGATCACCGGCACCGTTAAAGGACAGTTACCTAACGGTTGAGAATTTTGACGGGGCAGTATCAGGATTTCCGAACGTCTTAACTTGTCTTGTCGTTTATATGTTCGAATGATATTTTGTTCGGAGAATAAGATGGTAAATCACAGTCACGTCCAGGTATATCCATTTCCTAAAAGAGGCAAACATGAAACTGTTTATGCAATCCAATCGAGTATCGGTTCTGATTATCCTTTCCTTCTTTATGTCAATATTCACTGTTAGGGCGCAGGTATATACACGCGGCATAGGGGTGTACCCGGGAAATCCGAAAGAGGATTTCTCTCCTGCTTTGAAGATTGATAACAAGACGTACAGAAACCTTGCTTTGCACAGGCCTGCTTACCAATCGAGTGGTTACGATTTCAATTTGACGGCTCAACTCATCACCGATGGGATAATAGATACAAAGCTTCCCGGCTGGATTATTGTCACATCAAGCACGGAAGATCCAGTCAAGAGGAGCGAGCGTGAATGGATTTTGGATAGAAACTGGATGACGCGGAAGACTATCGAAGGTTCGAAAGCATGGCTGCAGGTCGAGATGGCAGGCGGCTATGCGATACCGGAAGTTGACAGCTTCGATATACAAGGCACTCTGTTGGTCGACAGCTCACAGGCAAAACAGTGGGAAGTAATTGTGAGCGGCTCCGATGATGGCACAATATGGAATAAGCTTGGATCGGCGAGCGGAAATGGATTCCCCGGGGACACTCTCACCGGTTTCCTGCGCAGAGTGTGGCCGCAGAACATGAGGACCTTCAACTATCCGATTAAGTTGGATACTGTCGTTCGTTATAAATTTTATCGAGTGGATTTGAATTCTCCGAACGTAGAAAGCTGGAGCGTCGGGGAGATCGGGATGTGCTATGAAGGAAAGCGGGTGAAGGTCGGCGGCCCGTACGATTTCACGAGTGCATGGAAGAGCGCGGGTTCCGGTGAAGAATGGGTTTACGTCGATCTCGGGGCAAAATGTTCGTTCGATCGGATCGCTCTCTATTGGATTCGACGCGCCGCCGAAGGCTCGGTCCAGGTTTCCGATGACGAGTCTTCATGGAAAGAGATTGCGCTCCTGTCGAATAATTCCGGAGATACTGTGGACCTCAAATTGGGTAAACAGGTAAAGGGAAGATTTGTCCGTGTGCTCATGACTAAACCCGTTTCAACCGACGGATATATCCTGAGCGAGCTTCAGGTTTTCGGGACGGGCGGCCCGGTAGCGGTGCCGCATCCCGCAGCTCCCTTCAGGAAAGACGGGAAGATGGATCTGGCAGGAGGTGCATGGAAGATTCAGCGCCGGTCGCTTGTGAACGCGGGCGGTGAAATGCTCTCCACGTCCGGCTTCGACGACCGGGATTGGATTGTTGCGACTGTACCTGCCACTGCGCTCGTAAGTTATCTCAATGCTGGTGCTCTTCCCGATCCGAACTTCGGCGACAACCAGTTCCTCATCTCGGACTCTTACTTCTATTCCGATTTCTGGTACCGTGATGTATTTACCGCGCCGGCTTCGTTCAAAGGAAAGGAGATGTCTCTAAATTTCGATGGGATAAACTGGAAAGCCGAAGTCTATCTAAACGGGAAGAAGCTCGGGATGATCGAAGGCGCCTTCACTCGAGCGCATTTTGACGTCACCAACGTTATAACTCCGGGAGAAAATGTCCTCGCGGTTCGCATCATCAGGAATGATTCGCCGGGATTCGTGAAGGAACAGACGAAGTTCAGTCACGATGCAAACGGCGGTGAGCTCGGTGCAGACAACCCTACCTTTCACGCAACCGTTGGATGGGACTGGATACCGACGATCCGCGGGCGCGACACAGGCATCTGGAACAACGTTTATCTTTCCGCGACGGGACCCGTAACGATCGAGGATCCTTTTGTTTCGACCGATATTCCACTCCCCGATACTTCTTCGGCTGATGTGAAAGTTGAAGTAACTCTTCATAACCACGCGGCGGAAAATGTAAAGGGAATATTGCTCGGCAAGTTCGGCAGTGTGAAATTCGAACAGCCGGTTACTCTAAGTCCTTCCGAAATAAAGACGATCAAACTTAATCCTTCGACGACGCCTTCATTGAGATTGAAGAATCCAAAGCTCTGGTGGCCTAACGGATACGGCGAGCAAAATCTCTACGATGTGCAGCTCAAGTTCGTCACAGCTGATGGCCATGAGTCCGATTCGAAATCATTCAAGATCGGCGTCAGGAAAATGACTTATTCCGAAGACGGCGGAGTATTAAAGATCTGGGTAAATGGAAAAAGGTTTGTGGCGAAAGGGGGCAACTGGGGATTTTCCGAGTCGATGCTCCGTTATCGCGCTCGCGAGTATGACATCGCGGTTCGTTATCACAAGGAGATGAATTTTACAATGATAAGAAACTGGGTTGGGCAGACCGGCGACGATGCATTCTACGATGCATGCGATAAATACGGTATCATGGTCTGGCAGGATTTCTGGCTCGCGAATCCCCTCGACGGACCGAATCCGAACGATCCCAAAATGTTCATGCAGAACGCAGGTGATTTTGTGAAACGAATCCGAAACCACCCGTCAATCGGCTTGTACGTCGGGCGCAACGAAGGGAACCCGCCCGAAGTTATAGATTCATCGATAAGAAAGCTCCTGCCTGAAATACATCCGGGGATACATTACATTTCTAACTCCGCGTTCGGAGTTGTCAGCGGCGGCGGCCCTTACCGGGCAATGCCGGTGAAGTTTTATTTTCAAGAGAGAGCTACTACTAAATTGCACAGCGAGCTCGGGATGCCGAACATGGTTTCTTACGAAAGCCTGAAACAGATGCTCCCCGATTCGGCTCTCTGGCCGATCAATACCATGTGGGGAATACACGATTTCACTCTTGAAAGTGCGCAGTACGGAGATTCATTCGTAAAACAGATCGCTGACGATTTCGGTATCGTCGACAGTTTAAAAAAGTGGCTCGAATATGCCCAATGGATAAACTACCAGGGATACCGCGCGATGTTCGAGGCGCAGGGGAAGAACAGGATGGGCGTGCTGTTGTGGATGAGCCACCCGGCATGGCCCTCGACGGTTTGGCAAACTTACGATTACTACTTCGAGCCGACCGCCGCGTACTTCGGATGTAAGAAAGCGTGCGAGCCGCTGCACATTCAGTGGAATGCGTACACCGACAGCGTTGAAGTAGTGAACTACAGCGCCGCGAACGGTTCACACCTTACTGCGAAAATGGAAATACTCGACATCGACGGAAAGGTAAAAACGGAAAAGGAGATTGCCGTAAACTGTCCGGAGGACAGCATTGTCCATTGTTTTACCGTTGCCAGACCGGAAGGTTTGAGTGCTGCCTACTTTATCAGGCTTAAGCTCACGAGAGGAAACGATCTCATTTCCGAGAATTTCTATTGGAGCGGACTGGAAGAAGACAGCCTGAAGACTATCAGTAAGCTTCCCAAAGTTAAATTGGAGCTGAACACAAAGGCTTCAAAGAAACAAGATCGCTGGTATCTCACAACAACTCTGACGAATAAGACTAAGACCCCCGCGTTGATGATCAAGCTGAAAGTTGTTGGAAGCAAAGACAGGGGAAGAATTCTCCCGGTGATATTCAGCGACAATTATATTTCGCTTATGCCCGGCGAGAGGCGTACGATAAAAATAGAATTGCAAAATGCCGACACCCGCGGCGAAAAGCCGGTGGTGGTGGCTGAGGGAGTTAATGTGGAATGAGAAAATCTTTTCTGGGGTTATGATTGTATCAGCGCAGAAGAAGTCTGTTCAAACGGGCTTCTTTTGTAAATCGTCGATCACTTTTACTGCGGTCGCACCTTGTTCTTCTCCCAACTTTTTGTCAACCGTGTCTACACCTCTATAAGCAATTCCGATAACCTCATTTTTATCGTTAAGGACAGGGCCACCGCTATTCCCCTGGATAATGGGAGCGTCAATCATTATTCTTCTTGCGCCGAAGAGCATTTTGAAGCCAGCAACATGACCAGTATATAGTTGGTTCATTTGCCCCGGGCTATAATTAGGAAATCCAAGAACGCGAATTTCGTCTCCTTGATTCACCAGATCAGAGTTGCCTCGTCGCAGTGTAATAGGTGCAGGATAATCAATTTCTAAGATTGCTAAGTCAAAGTCCTCGTCGAATTTTATCACCTTTATGTCGTACTTCTTTGTTGGATTTTGAGGTCTGAAGGCTTTGGTGAAATCATTCTTGTCATGAAATATGACATGGTGGCAAGTTACTAAACCTACTCCTTCAAGGAAAAAACCCGTGCCTTGAAATTCACTTCCTTCAAGTACCCAAAGAGCGTTTGCAGGATTATTACGGTCGCCTTGAGCAAAGAGTTTCTCGGCGTACACTATCGCATAATCGGGATCGAGCGTCGCTAATTTGGAAGAAAGCTTTAAGAAAATAGAATCCTGCTGCCCCCGTACCATAGCTAAGAAGTTCAGTTTCCCATGAACAACCAGTTTAAATGAAGGAGGTGGCTTAAAAGGGCCCCGATGTTTTTTGTTGTACTTGGTCTGATATTCTTTCTCGGCATTTACCAATCCATACTTCTCCCAAGCGTGGAGCATTGATCGCAGTTGATTAGTATATCTTCGTTGCACGTTTGGAAACTCATTAGTAGTTAAGCCGGTTACCTCCTGTCTGGAATGTGAATTTTGAAGGCGAGTCTTGGCAGCATTAATTTGGAAGCCATTATCCGTTATCACTTTTGTCAGCTCGTCTCCAGCTTTGGCGCTGACTGGAAGCGTAGAAGTGTCGAGGATAGCCAAGCCTTCTGGGAATTTCGAGACGGTGGTCGATATAGTTATATCGTCAGCATAGCGAGTATATGTACATCTAAATCTTGAAGCAAGTAGGCGAAGATGCGTATCCAATCGGGAACACACCATATTTGAGACCACAGGAGAAGTAGGAGCGCCTTGAGGTAGTTGATTATCAATACAACACAGTTGAGCCAGAACAGTTGCCACCTTATCAGGGAAGCTGTACGGTTTTGCCATGAACATCCCGCGCACCCTGCCGAAATTTATGGACGGGAAGAAATTCTCCAAATCAACGTTGAGCACAAATAGTTTCCTGCAGTGTCTGTTTGCATTTGTAACCACGCTCTTGTCGCGTACAAAACCGTGGACAGATGCTTTTGGCTTATATACTAATTGCAAGATGAAGGAGAGCTTTCTTTGCAAAATTTTTATCTTTGAAATTGGCGCACGTATCGTTCTCGTACCGCCTGACCTCTTGGGTACTTCGAAAACCATATATCGCGAAATTTCTGGTAATCTATAGAGGTGATAGATTAATGATTTATAATCGATTTCCAAGAGGTCCGCAATTTCCTTTGGAGTCGATAGACGAGGGAAGAGAGTTCGTATATCTTGTGGCGAACGCTGGAGTTTTAGTTCCATAATTAATAAAAGGAGGTCATTTCCTGCTCTATTTTACTTACTGCAAAAGTGTAACCGAAACATTTATAACGTCATGAACGGTCAGCACTAAAACACGTAAAGTGAACCTTTCTTTTAACCGTTGCTGGATCAGCAACATGAAATTAATAGAGACAGGCAAATGACCTCCCAATGATTTCAATAAATAAGTCTTAAAGAAAACATAAAAATCTATATTTTAAAACCGTCAGAGTCAAGCTGATAGCTAGATCGGGTCTTTTTCACTTTTTTCGTCTAGTTGTTTTGGCATTTCTATCTTTCTCCTCTCCCGACATTTCTTTCAATCTCTTCGACACGAGGTAGAATACCGAGTTCCTTTCGTACTGCCCTTTTGCATCCAGCTTTCCCGCGGGCTTGCCGGTAAGTATCTCTATCCCATCTTCGATTTTTTCAACCGGATAAATGTGAAACTTCTTTTTCTTTGCAGCCTGGATTACCTCGTCACGCAGAACCAAGTCTTTTACATTTCGTGCCGGGATGATGACGCCCTGATCGCCGGTTAACCCTTTCGCTTTGCAGACCTGATAAAACCCTTCGATCTTCTGGTTGACTCCGCCGATCGGTTGGATGTCGCCTTTCTGGTTCACGCTTCCTGTGACCGCGATGCCTTGCCTGATCGGGAGGCCGCTGAGGCTTGAAAGTAACGCGTAGAGTTCTGTTGACGATGCGCTGTCGCCGTCGATCCCGCCGTAAGATTGTTCGAATGCGATGCTTGCGGAAAGCGAAAGAGGTTTCTCTCTCGCGAACTTCTCCCGCAGGTAACCGGAGAGAGTCATTAAACCCTTGTCATGTATTTTGCCAGACAGGTTTGCTTCGCGCTCGATGCTGGTGATCCCCGCCTTGCCCATCCCAACCGCCGCGGTGATCCTTGTCGGTCGTCCGAAAGAATAATATCCGATGTCGTAAACTGAAAGTCCGTTGACCTGTCCTACTCGGGCGCCATCAGTATCGATCATAATCATGTCCTGCTCGATCATCTCCTGGATTTTTCCTTCGGCGATATTGTTCCTTTCGATCAGCGAGTCGAGGCTTTTGTTGATGTCCTCGCGGTTCACAAGCCTGTGCCCGTTCTTGCTTGCCCAGAAGCTTGCTTCGCGGAGAAGGTCGGCGATGTCGCTGAATCTTGTCCATAGCTTCCCCTGGCGTCCCGCGCGCCGCGCGGCGTATTCTATTACCGCAGCCACGCCCGACCTGTCGAAGTGCATCAGCTTCTCTGTCCTGCAAATTTTCGAGATGAACCTTGCATATTCTGTGATCTTGTAGTTATCGAGGTCGGCCTCGTTGTCGAAATCCGCCTTCACTTTGAAAATCTTTTTGAAGTCTTCCTCGGAATCGTAAAGGATGTCGTAGATATAAGGATCGCCGATGAGGATAACTTTGACATTGATATTAATCGGCTCAGGTTTGAGTGCAATCGGGTTTACCTGATAGAGAGTATCGAGCGGCTGTATTTCCAGCTTCCTGTAGATCAATGTCCGCTTGAGCGTCTTCCAGACTCCGGGTTCGGTCAATGCATCGATAGCGTTTAATACTATGTATCCGCCATCGGCACGAAGGAGAGCGCCGGCTTTTATCTTTGTGTGATCGGTCTGAAAAAATCCGCGCGCATCTACAATCCTCTCGACTGTGCCGAATAGATTTGTGTATGTCGGACTCGTCTCGATTACAACAGGGCAAGGCTCTTTGTCCGTATTGTCCTGTATCAGGTTTATCCGGTAGACTATGAACGGGTCGCTTTCCACCCTGGGCTGGGGGGATTCCGAATCCTGGTCGTCGTTCCCCTTGAAGATCCCGATGTTGCTCAGAGTGTATTCCTGCACGAGCTTCAGGTAGCCGAGCACCGCCGGATTTGTTTTGTAACGGCTTTCGAGTTCCTCGAATATCGATCCGACCACGGCGGACACGGTTTGTCTCTCCATGTCCTGGACCTTTCTCATCATCTCGCCCGCGACGGCAGAGCCTTTCCGCGCGACTGCCGCGAGTTCTTTTCTCAGCTCCTGCAGTTTGTGCTCGGTATCGACATAATCTTTCGTCGTCAGCTTACCCTGGTTCGCAAGCTGCTCGAGCTCTTCGATCGGAACGGGCTTCCCCTGAAATGTTGGGAAGACCTGCGGCTGAGTGATCGGCCCCATCTGAACTGGGACAAGAGTAAATCCTTCACCCTCGATCTTCTTCTGGAATTCCGAGAGAAGAGATTTTTCTCTCTTCTCGTAAGAATCTATAATTTTATTCCTGACATCCGTGTAAGCTTCGCCGGTCAACAGATCCGGAATCTTTCTCAAGAGGTAATGCACCGTCGCTTCTAGATCCTCCTTGAATTTCTTCCCTTCGCCGCGGTTGAATTCGAGCAATCGTGGATTATCCTGCTCCCTGAAATTATAGACATAACACCTGTCCGGAGCGGGCGTGCACTCGACCGTAATTTCTTCGAGGAGCCGTTTGATGGTGGTGAGCCTTCCGGTGCCCGCGATCCCGCTGACGAACACGTTGAAGCCGGGGCTCTTTATATCGACGCCGAACTTCAAAGCCTTCACAGCCCTTTCCTGCCCGATGATGGCATCGATCGGCTCCAATTCTTCAGTAGATTTAAACTTGAGCTCGCTTTCCGGGCAGCGCCACGTCAACTGTTCCGGTGTCAACTCGCGGTATGATTTCTTCGATTTCAAAATACGCCCTGCCTTTTTTACAATTTATCGGGGGAAGGTATGAAAGACAATGAATAGTTATTAGCGGCGAACGTGGAACAGTATGGACGCCTCCGGTGAAACGAATTGCCACTAATTTTACGAATTGAGTTTATCGGAAATGATTAGCGCGATTTGTGGCTCGAGGGTTTTCACGGTTGTGACGGTTGATCTAAAAAGAGACGAGGCCCGCCACTCTCCAGGACGGACCTCGACTTCTCCTTTTAATTGAAATTGTTAATCTGGTTTTCAAAAACCCCACTGGCGGAATTGATCCCAACGTCCGCATCGGCCGTCTCCAAAAGAGAGCCTGATCGCTTCCTGGATCGCCAGGTAATTACGAATTGTTGTATTCGTCGGATCCAGTATTGTTCCATTGATCGGGTTTACGAACCAGGAGCCCATGTTGAAATTGAGGGCGACGTTGACGGACGACGTCGGGCTTGTAATGGTGAACGATCCCTTAACCTTGAACTGGAGGTTCTGGTTGTCCTTGAATTCGAAGGGAACCCAAGCGGAGTCTTTATGTACAGCCCCCCACACAACAATGCTGTAATTCATAACTGCGGAATCGCTCGCAGTTGAGCCGTTATTATTAAACATGCGGCAGTCTTCATACCGGATTCCGGGTCCTAATCTGAAAATGTCGAATTTTATCCCGCTGTATGTGCCGGCAGGGAGAGTCCTGCTTGCAAAACTAACGGCAGTTGTGTCGTCCACGTGTATGACGAATGGGCCGGGGAAAGTCACACTTGAATCCTGATCGTTAATGGAGATCGTGGGAATCCCGTCGGTCGTATCGACTGAGACGGTGTCGATATCGCGCTCAAACCTTATCCCCGCGAGGATCACAATCGCGCTGTCGATTCGGATCGAGTCGACGCCCGTCGTGCTGCTGATTTTATTGAGCCCGACTGGCGTGCCTGTATTTGAAAACGCGACCGACATGGTTGTATTCCCCGATGAAGAGAATGAACCGCCGACCGGGTTGGTAGTTTTCATGCATCCGAACATTATAAATGAGATAAACAATAAACCTATTATTTTTCGTGAAGACATCTTCTGCTCCTTTTTTAAACCAAAGTTCACAAGCCATGCCGAAAAAAATGCGATAAAGCCTGTCGATTCATCGACTTTTCATTTGACGTGTGAATAGAATGCTTAGTTGAATGCAAAGTTTGCGTGCGGATGCTTGAATTTCCTTATGGAAATTGAGAATGTTTTAATCGCGTCAGAAAGGGAGTTCGATGATTGATTTTTATAGACGAATTGCAAACATTCTGTGGACAGCAACTTTGGTCAGGTTCATGGGTTATTAAATAGAATGCGGGTGACTTGCTTAGAAATTAGCACCGCATGCCGCGAGAAGATCCACGATCAAGTTGAGTCAAGACACAATTAGGAAGGGCAGCTTGCCGAGATCAGAGGATGGCGGGACGTTCACAGAAACTTATCAGCGGTATAGGGCCGGCGTCTATCAATTTTGCCGGCGAATGGTCGCTGATGGCGATGCCGCGAAGGACATTGTCGAGGAAGTCTTCATCAAGCTCTTTGAGAATCACGGGAAATTGGATGGCGGGACTCCAACGAAGGTCTGGCTCTTCAAGTCTGCAAGAAACAAATGTTTGAACTACATTCGCGATAGAGGCAAGTTGTCAAACATTGGCGACGGTGGAGATGAGATTCCCGGTCTAACTGTCAGAGAATCCGAAACACTCGACTCTTCGGAAATCATAGTGAAGATATTCGATAACCTGCCTACTGATTACCGTGAGGTTCTGGTGATGAGGGAATGGAGCGAGCTGACCTATGATGAGATTGCCAGGGCGCTCGACACTACGGTCCCTTCGGTGAAATCGAAATTGTTCAAAGCAAGGAAGAAAGCGGCTGAAATCTATGAGAGGTTTTATGGAGAAAAATAAAATGAATTGCGATCATGTACAGGAAATATTGAGCGCGTTCCTCGATCACGAGGAGAGCGCGGAAGAGATGGAGAAAGCGCTGTCCCATCTTTATGGATGCAAAGCATGCCAGCAGTTTTTTAATGCGGGGGCTATGGTCCGCAATGCTGCGAAAGAGGAGAAGGCAAATTACCCGGTCGATCTTGATGAAAGGATTTTTGATCTGGTCCACAGGAGATCGCCGGCGAATGTTTTCAACTACCGGCTGAAGCTTCCTGCATACGCCGTTACCGCGGCGGCGGTGATCCTTATGGCGGTTTCGTTCACGTTTGGGTTCATGGCACAGGAGAACGTTCACCAGAAAGAGATGAATGCCATTTTGCAGGCGCCGCCGTCAGAAGTTGTTTACGGAATACCTGCACGAATAGTTTATCCGGAGGTGAATCATCAATCTAAAGGAGGAATAAGATGAAAATGAAAAGAAGTTTCGCGTTACTGTTGACAACTATCCTGGTTATGACTCCTTGTCTGTGGGCGCAGGACATTGCCCAGAACATAGCGGTGGAGGCCGATACCAGCGGTGCCCCGCCGGATTTTGTTGCGGTAGACGTACAGCCGAAAATAGTGCAACTGCCAAATCCGGAGTATCCGAAAGCCGCAATAGAAAAGAAGATAGAGGGGAGAGTTATCGTAAAGTTATGGGTTGACGAAAAGGGGAGAACGAAGAAGGCGGTAATAGTGGAGAGCGACAACGAGATTTTTAACAAACCGTCGATCGACGCTGCAGAAAAGGCGAGGTTTACGCCGGCGATGGCAAAGGGTAAACCTGTGGACGTCTGGGTATTGATTCCATTCACGTTTAAACTCAAGGAAGAGTCGGGCGCGTCTACCGGACATCTCTGGAGCGTATTTGCTTTCAGCGTCGATTCCATGATGATCGGTCAGTGCAGAAACGTTGCCGACGCCGCGGCGAACTTAAGAAGAGACTTCCGTATGTTTTCGCGTGATAGTCTTGCAGGGTGGACGCCGAAGGACAGCGACGAGTACAATGGGGCGATCTTAGTGTACCACGCCATTCCGATTTGCGAGGAGATGCTGCGTGAAGCCCAGCGTTCGATATCGGAAGCGCAGAAGTACCTGGAACAAGCGAAAGTAGTATTTCAGAAGAGAGGAAAAGAGTGGCAGAAGGTGAAGTGAGACTGTCCGGACGTTGTTCGGGGGTTCGACTCCCGAACAGCGTTGTTCAGCAGCACCTTGGGCCGTTGCTTCGGTCGGAGAAAAACCCTTTTAAGAAATCTCTGAAGGCATTCCAGAAGCGCATCAACGCCGATGTCACAACGGCAGTCGTCATTTTGCCGCCACCTTTGCATGTGATGCGGAGACGGGCGCTTTTGATTCCATGATGGAGATGAATTCGCCAAAGAGGTAATCGCTGTCGTGCGGGCCGGGCGAGGCTTCGGGATGGTACTGCACGCAGAAGACCGGCAGACTCTTATGCCGAAAACCCTCCAGTATGTTGTCGTTCAGATCTATGTGGGTGACTTCGTATTCAGAGGGGAGGCTTTCAGGGTCGACCGCGAACCCGTGGTTGTGTGAGGTAACTTCGACGGTTTCGTTCAATAAATTCTTCACGGGATGGTTTGCGCCGCGGTGCCCGAACTTCATCTTGAACGTCTTCGCGCCGGCAGAGAGAGCGAGTATCTGATGCCCGAGGCAAATCCCGAAAACCGGTTTGCGCCCGATCAGCTTCTTCACGTTTTCAATCGCGTAAGTTACTGCCGCGGGATCTCCCGGGCCGTTCGAGAGGAAAATTCCGTCGGGGTTGAGCTTCAAAGCGTCTTCGGCGGAAAAATTCGCCGGGACAACCGTTACGTCGCAGCCGCGCTCGTGAAGCTTTCGGAGAATGTTCGTCTTGATGCCGAAGTCGTAAGCGACCACTTTATATTTATAATCCGGCTTCCCGATGGCCGCGTATTTATACTGAGTCTTCGTGGTGACAACTTTCGCGAGGTCGAGGCCGGACATCGAAGGGAATTTTTTTGCTTTCCTGACGAGTGAGGAGTCGTCGAGGTCGGCTGTCGAGATTACGGCATTCATAGCGCCCGCAGTCCGGATGATCCTTGTCAGCTTGCGGGTGTCAAGGTTCTCGATCCCGACAATGTTGTTGCGCTTGAGGTAATCCCCGAGGCTCTCCGTAGCGCGGAAGTTGCTGTAGAATTTGCTGTACTCCCTGACGATGAACCCCGCCACCTGCGGCTTCGATGACTCCATGTCTTCCGGGTTGATCCCGTAATTACCGATGTGCGGGTATGTCATCGTTACGATCTGTCCGCAGTAGGAGGGGTCGGTGAGGATTTCCTGGTAGCCGATCATGCTGGTATTGAACACGGCCTCGCCGGCGGTTTCGCCGCTCGCGCCGAACGATTCGCCCGTGAAGACCGTCCCGTTTTCAAGTGCCAGCTTTGCTATCAATTCTTTTCCTCTTTTTTTAAAATTACGAATCTGCAGAATTGATTACAATGCGAATCATCGGAGATCTCCTGATTTGCAAACATTAACGAAAATTAGAACCACGAATTTCGTGAATAAATCATATTCGGGAATTCAATTCGAAAAGTGAGGAATTAATCGGGTGATTCGCGGTTAATAATCTTTTTTACGGTCGATTTGTCGACTATGGAATCATTCTAAAATTTCCTTCGTCTTTCATGGTTTTTGAAATTGCTTTTATGACTGTCATTTCCTAAGTTTTTCATATGAAGAGCATACCTAAAATCACAGACTGGGTGAAAGCCCTAAAACGTCTCCTTGAGGAATATGGAAAAAGGAAACATCCCCTGGATTATAAAAACAAATACCAGCTTGTCATAATGGTAATACTCTCGGCAAGGGACTCGGACAAACACATAAACGAAGTGGCCCCCGCACTGTTCAAAGCGTTTCCTTCGATGAAGCAACTTTCAAAAGCTGAGCCGGAGGATCTTTATCCATATCTGAATAAAGTGATGAACTTTCCAAACAAAGTAAAATGGATCCTCTCCATAGCGAAGACGGTTCGCGACGACGCTCATATTCCCTCGACTCTCGATGAGCTTACAAAACTTCCTGGGATAGGAAGAAAGTCCGCCAACGTTATCATAAGCGAATCGGGCGGAAAAGCCGAGGGCGTGATCGTCGATTTGCACGTCCTCCGCGTGGCGCCGAGGATCGGAATAGCGACAGGAACAAAGCCTGAAAAAATCGAAGAGCAAATCATGGAGAAGATACCTCAAAAATATTGGAGAGAAGCGGGTATGGGGATGTCGTTTCTCGGAAGGGAAGTCTGCCGTCCGACCAATCCCCACTGTGAAGAATGCGTGGTCAACAGTGTCTGCCAATATTACGCGAGCTTGAAGTGACCGGTGCCTCCTGCCGGAGTATGCTAAATAATTAACGTTTTCCAACTGGGATATTTATCTCGGTTGCATCTTCATCCCATCTTTTGAATATTTAGATGTCAAAAGTTTTTTTCACTCTTAAATAAGGGCTAACATGAAGAAAATTGAAGCAATTATCCGCCCCTTTAAAATCGACGACGTCCGCGAAGCACTGATCGAGATCGGAATAAAGGGCATGACCATAACGGAGGTCAAGGGGTACGGCCGCCAGAAGGGGCACACTGAAATGTACCGCGGGTCGGAATACCAGATCGATTTCCTGCCGAAGATGAAGATAGAAATCATTGCCCCCGATGACAGCGTAAACAAGATCGTCGAGACGATAATAAAAAGCGCGAAGACGGGGCAGGTTGGAGACGGGAAGATCTTTGTATATCCGGTAACAGACGTGATTCGCGTGCGCACCGAAGAGAGCGGCGAGGCTGCGCTGTAAGTGAATAGTAAAAAGTGAAGAGCGAAAAACCTTCCGTCGTTTGTTTCTCGATGTTAGTTTTATATGAGCTATAAATCAGGTTTCGTCGCGCTTGTCGGTGAGCCGAACGTGGGAAAGTCGACGCTCCTCAACGCGCTCCTGGGGCAAAAACTTTCCATTGTAACTCCCAAGCCGCAAACGACCCGCCATAAGATCGCCGGTATACTTACCAAACAAAATTTCCAAATTGTGTTTCTCGATACGCCGGGGCTTATCAAGCCGAAGTATGCGCTCCAGGAAATAATGATGGCTTCCGCGGACGAAGCGATGAACGACGCGGACATCATGGTGTTCCTGGTCGACGCGAGCAATCAGGCCTCTGTCGAATCGTTGAGAAGCTCCAAGATTATTAAACACCTCGCAGAATCCAAAGGCCAGGACAGGGAGAACGACATTCCCGTTTTTCTATTGTTGAATAAGATCGATCTCGTAAAGAAAAACGAAATACTCCCGATTATCCAGACGTTAAGTGAGATTTACCCTTTCAAAGAGATCATTCCCGTTTCGGCTCTAAACGGCGAGAACCTCGACGACCTGGAAAAGACAATTTTGAAATATCTCCCGGAAGGGAGCCCGTTCTACCCTGAAGACGACATCAGCGACCGCGACGAGAGGTTCTTCGTGAGCGAGCTTATACGCGAGGAAATTTTTAAGGCTTTCAGGGAAGAAGTCCCTTATTCTACCACGGTGGAGATTGAAGAGTTCAGGGAGAGCGACACCGAACGGAAGACGTATATTCGCGCCGTCATTTATGTCGAGAGAGATTCTCAAAAGGGAATAATAATCGGCAAAAACGGGGCGGCACTGAAACAAATCGGGCAGAGCTCCAGGAAGCAAATCGAAGAACTGATCGGGCATGAGGTATTCCTTGAATTATTTGTCAAGGTCAGAGACGGGTGGAGGGACAATAAGAAACTGTTATCGCAACTGGGGTACAGCTAAAGGAACTTCAAAGGTCAAATTTCGAAAGAGCCTGGATTTTAGTTACGGCTCTTGAGTTTTATCTTATCTCTTGCCGATCCACACCAGTTCAAAAACAGGAGAATAAAATGGCGGTTATCAAGCCGTTCAAAGCAATCCATTACAATACCGATCTGAATAAGCTTTCGGAAGTCGTCGCGCCCCCTTATGACGTGATCGGAAAGAACCTTCAGGATGAACTTTACAAGAAGAGCAAGGATAACATCATAAGGCTCGACTTGAATCGGGAATCAGATCCCTATCCCGCGGCCGCGGCAGAGATGCAGAGAATGATGAAAGGAAAAATCCTCGTTGAAGATGGCGAGCCCGGGATCTATCCCTACTTCCAGACATTTAAGACTCAAGATGGAAACACGGTAACGCGGCGCGGCTTCGTATCATGGATCAAGCTGGAGCCGTTTGAAGCCGGTGTTGTCCTTCCCCATGAGCACACCCTTTCCGGACCGAAAGTGGACCGGTTGAATCTAATGACCGCGACGAAAGCTTCCTTCAGCCAGATATTCAGCCTGTACGGCGACGAGAGTAAAACGCTGGAAAGGGAGTATGATCGTCTCAAAACTGCAAAGCCCTATCTTGAGGCGGACTATGACGGAGTTAATAACAGGATCTACCGGATCACGGAGCCTGCGCTTGTGAAGATCTTCCAGGACGTTTTGGGGAAGTTAGCCGTTTATATTGCAGACGGTCACCACAGGTACGAGACAGCTCTCGAGTACCAGAAGTTGATGCGTGAGAAGAATCCGGGACACGGCGATGATGCTTATGATTATATAATGATGTACTTCACGAATGTTTTCGATTCCGGGCTTGTCGTATATCCGACCCACAGGATCATTCACTCGCTCATAAATTTCGAACCGGGCAAACTGCAGGAGACTTTGCAAAAGTATTTTGAATTATTGCCGAAACAGGACATGAAGGGGCTGGCAAGTTCGTTGGCTTCGGCGGGTGCGTTTTCCTTCGGGATGATTCTTTCGCGTGATAAATATTTTCTCATGAAATTAAGAAAAGAGGTAGACATCCTTTCGATTGTGGAGGAAAATGTGCCGGCGTCGGTGAAAAAGCTCGACGTGACGCTTCTGCATGATTTGGTCCTCAGGCAGACGCTCGGAATCTCGAAGGAAGCGCAGGAGAAGAAGCTGAACATAAATTACACGATCGACATGAATGAAGTTGACAGCGCGATCCAATCAGGGAAAGGCCAGGTCGGGTTCATACTGAACTCCACGAAAGTGGAACAGGTACGGGAAGTCGCGGATGCCCGCGCGGTGATGCCGCAGAAGTCAACCTATTTTTATCCAAAGCTCCTGTCGGGAATGCTGATAAGCAGTTTAGAGTGAATAGGGAAAAGTGGATAGTGAAGAGCAATGAATTCTTAACTGCCGACTTTTAGCTTTTCACTCTTCATTCTTCACTTAATTACGATATTAATCGCCTCGAAAGTCGTGCCATTCATTCCGGAATTGGTGCTGTTTGTGTACTCGCTGAAGTGGTACTGCAGGTCAAGGTGGTCGACTAAGAAAGCAAAGGGCACATCATTAATGTCCACTATATCAAGAGCCGCAAAAAGTTTGAGAAATCCGTTTAGCTCTACACTCGTTCCGAAAGTGTTGTAGGAATAGCCTATTCCTTCAAACTTACCCCCTCGAATGAAAAGGAAATCGGCCAATTGTACCTGCCAGCCTTTTCGCAAATCAACTTTGCCATAGCTCCTTCCGAGGATCAAGTTGTCGATTGGCTCAATGTCACCGATGCCGGATTTATATTGAAAATCAACTGAAGAACTTCCAGCCGGACTAGCCACGGGGAGATTGAGGAGAAGTTGGTCCTCAGCTTCTCTTGCCCAAACGAATGAGAATAATTTCCAATCTCTTTTTTCGACGACGGTCTTAATACCTATAGCGAAGTTCAACCCAATCGTTGCCGTCCGGGGTAAAGGCTGGTAGATGGATTCAAGGATGGCTCCGGGTAGAAACAAATAGTTACCGATGTTCCGCTCTGCATACCCAAGATTGATATCGAGTAAAGGCTTAAGGTCAGGGGAGATCGTAAGCGGCTGATCGGCAAAATAAGAAGCGATGTCGTTGACAGGTATCTGTATCATGGCACCAAAATCATGAGCGTTTGTGCTGAAAGTAACTGAGCGATAACCAATCGAATCAGTAACAGGTACTTCTGAAGTTAGAGTTTTGAAGTTGAAGCCAATGCCTAATTTTACGAGCCAACTCACGCCAACTCCGATCGTATAGTTCCCCTGTTTCTCCCATTCCGGTAATAGTTCGCGTAGATCTCCGCTTCCGTGTAGCCATATGATTGATCCCAAGTCAAGAAATGTTCTTGAATATCCTGCGCCAATACTGCAGTTAAAAGGAGTGTTGAAAAATCGCCCAAGATTGACTCCGATGTTAACAGCAGAGGCATTCAAATTAAGATCGCTGCTTTCCCCCGGCCACGGTGTCTTTTCAGTATATGTGCTGGCATTTAAGAACCCATTGAGGCTGAAAATACCGAGTTGAGCTGGATTAGCAATTGTCGCGGCGGCTTCGTCAGAGGGAATTGATGAAGCTATACCCGCCATACCATTCGCCTCCGCTGATGTTTGAATGTTCATGATTTGCTGTGCCATGGTAGACTGAATTACAGCTAAAGAAAAACAAAAGACAACGGAAAATGTTCTCATATATATCCCTGACTTTTTACAATCCAAAATCTGAAAATGGCTTTACTTGAATACTATGTTTATTGATTGGAATATCGTTCCGCTAACCAGGCTTGCGGGGCTTGTATAGTTGCTTACATGATACTGTAGATCGAAATGGTCCATGAAGTAAGAAAACAATTTTGAATCCGGTCCGATCATGTTCAGAGATTCAAGGAGCCGCAGGAATCCGTTCAGCTTGAAACTCTCCCCGTGTGTGGAATAAATAAGCTCTCCCGTCGATATGTATGACCCGCCGCGAATGTAGAGACATTCCGCAACCTGGAACTGCCATCCGGTTTGGAGGTCCATCTGGCCATAAGTCTTGCCAAGTACGAGGTCCTCAAACGGCCTGATTCCGCCAAGGCCATTTTTGTATGAAATAATTCTTGAATAGGTTGTATCCCCCGCCGCGGAAATATTCTCGATTCCGGTGACAATTACGAGTACATCCTCTGCTTCTCTTCCCCAGGTAAATGTCAATAGTTTCTAGGGCTTGTTATTAACCTGCGACTCCAAGCCTACCTCGAAGTTCCAGCCCAACACTCCTTGACGCGGGAGCGGATCGCCTTGCTCTGGAATTCCGTAGTTGATCTCACCACCGACATTTCTTCTAGCGTAACCAAAGGTTAAATCAAACATCGGTGCGACCTTATCGTTAATCGCGATGGGTGTTTCAATGGCATCGGAAACGAGGTCCACAACCGGTATTTGCAAGATGGCTCCGTAATCATGAGCAGGAAGTTTCGCGATACCCATGCTGGAATTTTGTCCGCTTCCGAATGGAGCCAGTTCGGAATCTATCCACTTGAAACTGTAACCCAAACCTAACTTTACCTTATAATCTATTTCGATTCCGAAAGAAAGGTTGTCGCATTTTTCGTAGGCGTGCCATGATCCGATTGGCGTCGGGTCATCGGATGCGGTCTCGGTAAAATTTCCCAGATCAAAATAAATCTGTGAGTATCCAATTCCAATACTGATCGGGGCGGGAAGGTCGAGGTAATTCCGTAGATTTATTCCGGCATTGAAGGCGGTTGCATCCAGGCTGAAGTCATTGGAGAAATTCGGGAGCCATGGCGTCTTAGGACTGTAAGTACTTGCACTAAAAATGTTATCGAAACCGAAAAATCCCAATTGTGCTGGATTTGAGACAGTGGAGATCGCGTCATCGGTGACTAAAGATGCCGCAATGCCGCCCATGCCGTTTCCTTCGGGAGAATTGGGAATCATCAGGAAAGGAACGGCAGTTTCGCCCTGACCGAAAATGTTTGACGTGCTTAAAAGAATAAATGCTAGAAAAATTACCCGAAGTCGCCGACTCATTGTTAGCCCTTTCTGCCTTACTCTTCAAAAAGATAGAATCCATCAAAGGTGATGTCAAGCCACTATTATCTTCCGGTATGCCTACAGTGGAACATCATCGTTAAAGTGCATAATACGTTGAATGCGGTTTAATTCACGAGGATTATATTCTCAACCCCCGATGGTGATATTCCGGGCACCAAATTTTACAGTACATAAAATTGTCCGCCATTGGTTATCTTTAATGCATGGTGTCTTTACAAGACAAGGTTAAGGGTTTAAAATGTGACGTTCAACTTGCTGAGTTTACAACGATCGGACTCGGCGGCCGCGCAAAGTATTTCATATCCTGTAAAACCATCGAAGATATTCAATCATCAATTGAGTTTGGCGGACAGGAGAACCTGCCGATTGAGATACTCGGCGGGGGAAGCAACGTCATTTTCCCGGATGAGGGTTTCGAGGGACTTATCATCAAGATCGATTTAAGGGGAATCTCCTTCGAAGACGGCGGTGAATATACAGTGGCCCGTGTGAATGCCGGCGAAGTTTGGGATGATTTTGTGAGTAAATGCGTCAACAACAATTTCGTCGGAGTTGAATGCCTGTCGGGAATACCCGGTTCTGTCGGCGCGACACCAATTCAGAATGTCGGCGCGTATGGACAGGAGGTCAAAGATACTATTGTTTCCGTGAAGGCGATAAACAGGAAGTCGCTCGAGCTCGTTGAATTTGATAATGGAATGTGCGAGTTCGGGTACCGCAAAAGCCGGTTCAAATCGAGAGACATAAACAACTTTGTAATTGTCGAAGTCTGTTACAGGTTAAAGACCTCTGGTGAGCCGTCGATAAAATATGACGAACTTCGAAACTACATCGATTCGAAAATGGAAAAGACTGGCGAAGATAATGGGATGACCCCGAAGACTGTGAGGGAAGCAGTTTTAGCCATTCGAAAGAAAAAATCGATGCTGATCGATTCGGATGATCCTAATTCCAGATCGGTGGGTTCTTTTTTTATAAATCCTGTTTTGTCGGAACCCGAGTATGAAAATTTTAAAGAGAGATTGATTGCCGGGGGAATCAAACGGGCTCCTTCTTATAAGGGGGCGGATGGGATGAAGATTTCCGCCGCGTGGCTTGTTGAAAACTCCGGATTCCATAAAGGCTACAGGAAAAACGGGGTCGGTATTTCATCGAACCACTCGCTTGCGCTCGTAAATTACTCGGGAACGACCAGGGAAATCCTGTCGCTCGCCTCCGATATCGAGAACGCGGTGTTCGATAAATTCGGGATCAAACTCAGAAAAGAAGCGGTTGTGGTGTAGCAGTGGTGCCATTCATTCTCGTGTCGGGTGCAAGGGTTCTCGCGGGATTCGATGGCGAGGAAAAAATTTTATTCATATAATACCAAGGAAGTGGTGAAATAAGTTGTTTAAAAAGATATTTAAAAAAATATTCGGCAAAACTGTCGATCAGTCAGGTTCCGGCATTCAGAACACGCCCGGCAAGACTGAAGCAAAAGCCGAGACGGGAATAACTCCCGTCAGAAGTCAAAGAATCGAAAAGACTAATCAGCCGGGAAGAATTCACGAACTTGAACACCGGCAGCGGTATCAGCAGAGAGATCAAACCGAGACAAGAACTCCGCAGCGCAGGTCAAGGCAAAACGAAAATAAGAATCGCCCGGAACACGTCGTAGATAAGCCCAGGGAAGTTCCAAAAGAAAAGGTCCCATGGGATGTCTCTGAATATGTGGTCCCGCCTGTTGAAGGGAAGAAACGGTTCGCGGATTTCGATCTGTCAGTTGAAGTCATGCACGCAATTTCAGATCTTGGTTTTCAATACTGTACCCCTATCCAGGCTGGTATCCTTCCGAAGCTTCTGGATGGAGAAGATGCCGCCGGACGCGCACAGACAGGTACAGGCAAGACCGCTGCATTTTTAATCGCTATCATCACGCACCTTCTCAGGAATCCCGTGAAGCAGCCAAACCGCAAGGCTCCTCGAGTCCTGATACTCGCTCCCACAAGAGAGCTCGCGCTGCAGATAAAAAAAGACGCCGACGGTCTCGCGAAATATACCGACCTTAAAATCGTCGCAATCCTCGGCGGGCTGGATTATAACGAGCAAAAGGATCTCCTTTCCGGAGACAGGATCGATATCGTCATGGCTACGCCGGGAAGGCTTCTCGATTTCAAGAAGCAGGGAAGCATCCATCTGGATAAAGTGGAAATCCTTATAATAGATGAAGCAGACAGGATGTTAGACATGGGATTTATCCCGGACGTCCGGCGGATAATCGAGAGTACGCCTCCGAAAACAAAACGGCAAACCGTACTTTTCAGCGCGACTCTCACTCCGGATGTCAACCGCCTCGCCTCCAGCTGGACTCGCGAGCACAGCATCGTGGAAATCGAGCCGGAGAATGTCGTCGTAAAAACCATCAAACAGGTTTTTTATATAACAACCGATTCGGAAAAGTTTAAAATACTTTATAACCTGATCGCCGTCCGCGGCTTGCAGCGTGTCCTGGTATTCGCGAACAGGAAAGACATAGCACGAAAACTAAAGGAGCATCTGTCTTCTCACGGGTTAAGCTGCACTCTACTTTCGGGAGACGTGGAGCAGGCAAGAAGGATCAAGAGGCTTGAAGATTTCCGCACTGGAAAAATAAAAGTCCTGGTGGCGACCGATGTCGCCGCGCGCGGCTTGCATGTGGAAGGAATAAGCCATGTCGTAAACTACACGCTGCCTGATAACCCTGAAGATTACGTTCATAGGATTGGTCGAACGGGGAGAGCGGGTGCGAGTGGAATTTCCATAAGCTTTGCTACCGAGACCGATTCATACGCTCTGCCGGCAATAAAGCAATATCTTGGCGAGGAAATTCCGTCGACATATCCTGAAGATGATTTATTGACACCGCTGCCGGAGCCGAAATTTCCTCTTCCGAGGAAGCAGCCCTCCCGCGGGGGACGTTACCAGAGAGGCGGGTCGCAACATTCGTCGAGGCGGCAGCCAAGGAAATAAGCACACCTCAAAGCTATGAAACCTTTCTGAGATTTTATCGGTATAATCATTATTAAATTCCAGGAGAACAAATGTCCACCAACCTTTTCGGATTAAATAGAATGATTTCCGTGTACTCTCCACGGTGTTTGAAAATAATAGGATTATTACTGCTGTTTGAAATAGTTTCTCCAGCTGCCGGTGGTTTGCGTGCATTTGCAGGCGAGCGGAAGGATGCCGGTGATCAAACGGTCCTTCGCGCCACGTTGAAAAACGGTCTTCGAGTTGTGATTGTCAAAAACTCTCTGGCGCCTGTCGTTACTACCGAAATAAATTACCTTGTGGGCTCCGATGAAGCCCCTGACGGTTTCCCGGGAACCGCTCACGCCCTTGAACATATGATGTTTCGCGGAAGCCCGGAGCTCTCCGCTTCGCAGCTTGCCGACATTACCGCCGCTATGGGAGGCGACTTCAATGCGGACACGCAGCAGATGGTGACCCAATATTTCTTCACTGTCCCTTCGGAAGATCTGGATGTTGCCCTTCATATCGAGGCAATCCGCATGAAAGGAATCCTGAGCACTGACAGTCTGTGGGACAAAGAACGCGGCGCAATCGAACAGGAAGTGGCACAGGACTTATCAAATCCACAATACATATTTCTAACAAAGCTTTTTGAAACGATGTTCCATGGAACACCATATGCTCATGACGCGCTCGGCACACGTCCATCTTTCGACAGCACGAGCGGAGCGATGCTTCAGGAATTTCATGCGAAATGGTACGTGCCGAATAATGCCGTACTCGTGATTGTTGGCGACGTCGATCTGCAGAAAGCTCTCGCTGAGGTGAAGGAGCTTTTTGACGATATACCTGCCGGCAATTTGCCTGAGAAAAGTGCGTTCAATTTCTCTGATGTGAAATCGGATACCCTCAGAATGCCGACGGACTTGCCGTACGGTTTAGCGGTGATCACATATCGATTTCCCGGCTCGGACAGTCCGGACTATGCTGCCGCTCAGGTTTTGTCGGATGTCCTCAGCAATCAGAGGGGAAAACTGTACTCGCTGGTTCCTGAAGGAAAAGCGCTCTACGCCGGCTTTCAATACTACTCGTTACCAAAGTCCGGGATCGGGTTCGCCCTCGCCGTGTTTCCGAAAGGCTACGATTCGGATGCTCTCGTGAAAGACGTAAACGATATTTTAGCACAGGAGTTGAAGAACGGCGTATCACCTGACCTGGTAGAGGCTTCTAAACGTCACGAAATCTCCGATGCGGAGTTCCAGAAGAATTCCATTTCCGGACTCGCCTCTGCGTGGTCTGATGCGGTTGCAATCGAAGGGCGGCAATCACCGGATGACGATTTGAATGCTTTGGAAAAAGTGACCGTCGAGGATGTGAACCGGGTCGCAAGGACTTTCATTGATTCGAGCCATTCGCTGGTGGCGGTATTGAGTCCGCAATCTTCCGGCAAACCTGTTTCTTCACATGGATTTGGCGGAGCTGAATCCTTCGCTCCGAAGGAAACGAAGAACGTCGAATTACCTTCCTGGGCACAGGCCGCCGTCGGCAGGCTGTCGGTTCCGCAATCAACCATGAATCCCGTCGTGACGATTTTGCCGAACGGAATTAAGCTGATCGTTCAACCCGAATCGATAAGCAACACGATTACTATTGTAGGTGGAATAAAAAGCAACCGGGATCTGCAAGAACCGGTCGGGAAAGACGGCGTTGCCGGAATGCTGAACCGGATGTTCGAGTGGGGTTCGACCACGCTTGACCGTGTGGCATTCCAGAAGGCCCTTGACGATATCGGCGCCGACGAATCTGCCGGAACAAGTTTTTCACTTCAAGTCCTCCGCAACAATTTCCGGGATGGCGTCCGGCTCCTGGCTGATAATGAGCTCGAGCCCGCGCTTCCGGGTGGAGCATTTGATATAGTTCAGCGGCAAACGGCCGCGACTGTCGCGGGACAGCTTGAGAGCCCGGACTATTTGACTTCGCGGGCGATCAGGAATGCGATTCTTCCTAAGGGAGACCTGGCACTTCGCGAAACTACCCCCTCAACCGTCGATTCCACAGCCCTTCAAGATGCAAAAGATTATTATGACAAAGTGTTTAGGCCGGACATGACGACCATGGTCGTTATTGGGAATATAAACCCGGATACCGCGAAGGATGTAATTTGGAATTACTTTAAGGATTGGAAAGCGTCGGGTCCAAAACCCGAAACGGATTTGCCTCCGGTTCCGCTGAGTAAGCCTTCGACCGCAGAGGTGCCGGATGTCAGTCGCGTCCAGGACAAGGTGTACTTATCGGAGACCCTTGGAATTACGAGATCCGATTCGGATTACTATGCCCTGCAATTGGGCAACCATGTTCTCGGCGGCGCGTTTTATGCCACCAGATTTTATCGCGACCTGCGCGAGAACGAAGGGCTGGTATATTACGTGGGATCTAATTTTGATATTTCCAAAACACGCGGGAGTTATGAAGTGAACTACGCGTGCGACCCGGATAACGTTTCAAAGGCGAGGTTGATAGTTGTCCGCGACTTGAAGCAGATGCAGGATTCCGTTGTCACACCCACGGAATTGACTCAGGCAAAGGCACTCCTCTTCCGCGAGATACCTCTTTCCGAATCGAGCGAGAACAGTATCGCCCATGGCTTGCTTGGGAGGGCTATCGACGATCTTCCTCTGAACGAGCCGATAATCGCGGCGCAAAAATACCTGGTACTTAACGCCGAAGATGTGCGGGCGGCTTTCGCAAAATGGATCCGGCCGGAGGACCTGGTGCAAGTGACCGAAGGCCCTTCGCCAAAATAAATCCGGGTTGCCGGAATTAATCGTCAACAGGGTGATCGCAAGTTGCGGTCACCCTCAAAATAAACATGTTTTTAATTTACGGCAGATGGTCTTGCCTTTGTACGGAGTTTATTTTGTGGCCAAATAGAAATGTTTGATAAGCATTTGCGGATCTTAAAAGGTCGGTAACAAGGAAATGACTGAAGAAACCAAAGCGATTCACCGCCAAACGTATCTTCTTCATTCGTATGAAGTAGATCAACGCGGGGTTGCGAAGCCGGAGATACTTTTTTCCTTCATGCTCGATAGCGCGTGGGCGCATGCTAATAAATCGGAATTCAGTTACGATGCGTTGAAAGCGGAAGGCCAGCTCTGGGTCTTGTCCCGATTTCTCGCGGTGTTCCATAAACTGCCGAGGTGGGAAGATGAGATTACCGTGGAGACATGGGGAAAAGGGACTGAAAAGCTTTTCGGTATGAGAGACTTCATTGTTCAATCACGGGAGGGTGAGAAGCTTATTTCGGCGACCTCAGCCTGGCTCGTGATAGACAGGAAGACTTCACGCATTCAGAGGATCGACCTGCTGAACAGCAATTTTCCTCTCCAGCTTGAAAAGAACGCGTTGGATATCAAACTCGGGAAAATTGAAACTCAGCCGTCTGAAAAAACAGGTTTTGAATATACGGTACGTTATTCCGATCTGGATGTCAATAAGCATGTCAGCTCGTCCAGGTACATGCAATGGATACTCGACAGTTTCCCGGCCGAACTTATCGAGCAAAAGAATCTCAAGTCCTGTGAAATTAATTTCCTTTCGGAGGCAAGGCTAAACGATCTTGTCTTTGTTTCGACCGCTATTACGGAAGACTGGCACTACTGCGATATCCGCCGGGAAGGGACGGAGCTTTGCAGGGCGAAGGTTGTCTGGGAATGAATAAAGATTTGGACGAAATTAGAAAAGTTTGCACCCCGGAGTTGCCGGGAAAATATTTTCCGAATAATTTACTTTGGAGGAAATCATGAAAAAGGCTTACATAAATCTATCGCTCATCCTCATTTTCTTTTCTGTCGCCGCTTTTGCTCAGGAACAGGGAAGATTCATGATTGATCCCGACATTCATGGCGACAAGATCGTTTTTACATATGAAGGCGATCTGTGGCTTGTGAGTTCAAGCGGAGGAATCGCAACAAGGCTGACCACCTTCCCCGGTATTGAATACCGAGCAGGATTCTCTCCGGACGGGAAATGGATCGCATTCACCGCAAGCTATGATGGAGCACAGAGTATTTACGTCATGCCGTCTGTGGGTGGAGTACCGACAAGAATTACATATAACCCGGGAGGAGCCGAAACAGTAACGTGGACGCCGGACAGCAAGCGTGTCGTTTTCAGATCATACTGGGAAAACTTTATTATGAGGGATCCTAATCTTTACTTCACCGACAAAGACGGGTCAGCACTCGAGAGATTCCCGCTTGACCGCGGAGTCGACTGCAGCTTTTCACCCGACGGCAGTAAGATCCTTTACGTCAGGAAAGGACCTGAAGCTTATTACTGGAAGCGATACAAGGGGGGATTTCATCCGGATATCTGGATGTATGACTTCACTTCCAATCAGTTCACTTCCATCTCCAGTTATGTCGGAGTAAATGCCTACCCGATGTGGATAGGTAACGACATGTATTTCGTTTCCGACAGCACGAACGGGATTTCAAATATTTGCAAGGAAGACCTATCGACGAAGGCGATCACCCCTTTGACAAATTATGGTGATGTGGATGTAATGACTCCGTCAACAGATCGGAACCGGATCGTGTACGTTCATGACGGCTACCTGAACGTGATGGATGTCGCGACGGGTAATTCACAACAAATTGAAGTAAACATTCCATCGGATAAATGGGAGCTTCGTGACAGGGCAATCAATCCGAAAGAATACATCCATTACGCGTCGATCTCGAATGACGGAAAGCAGGTCGCGCTTGAAGCGAGGGGGGACCTGTTCATTGTCCCGACTGAGAAGGGGCAGACTCTAAACCTTTCAAATACGCCGGGAACTCGCGAGTTGTATCCGCAAATTTCTCCAGACGGGAAGTGGGTCGCTTTCTTCTCGGATAAAACGGGAGAATATGAGTTGTATTTGCAAAAAGTCGATGGAGGCGATTGGATACAGCTGACGAAGTCTCTGGACAAACTTGACTATCATCTCCTCTGGTCTCCCGATGGAAAGAAGATATTGTTCGGGGACAAGACCTACGATCTGTATTACGTCGATGTCGATTCGAAGACTCTTCATAAGTTTGCCGAGTCGAACCAGATGAAGAACGATGAGTTTTATTGGGAGATAAGCGATTACAACTGGTCTCCTGACAGTAAATGGATAGCTTACAGTTTTGTACGCTATAACAGGAACAGCGTCATCTATCTGTACAGCCTCGACCAGGACAAGAGTTATCCAATCACCGACGACTTCTTCGACAACATTAATCCGACATTCGACGCGAACGGGAAATATTTATACTATTTATCGAGCAGGGACTTCAATGTCCAGATGGATTTTTATGAAGACGATCATATCATTTCAAATCCACAACAGGTAATGGTGGTACAGCTTCAGGCAGGTCTCAAGCCTCCCTTTGAGGACGCAGTCGAAAATGATGAGGCGAAACCGTCCGCACCTCTCCAGATAGATCTTGATAACATACAGCAGAGGACATATCCGCTTCCCGTAGAGTCCGGCAACGACTTTTACCTGAAGGCGGGTAACGGGAAAGTCGCATGGTGCTCGGTGCCGAAGTTTGGCGAAGACGAATATGGAGAGATCTTCAAGCCGGGTGGCGAGACGAAATGGGACTTGCATATCTTCGATATGAAAGAGAAAAAGGCCGTCGTTTTGGAGGACAAGATCGCCGATTTTTCGACGTCGATAAACGGTGAGGAGTTGCTTATCAGAAAGGACAAGGATATTTATACATCGACATTCGATGAAGCTTATAAGAGTAAGACTCCCGGCAGCAAGCTGAATCTCGACGGCATGACTTATACAGTGGATCCACAGAAAGAGTGGGCTCAGATCTTTGACGACACCTGGCGTTGGTACAGAGACTTTTTCTTTGATCCCAATATGTTTGGCCTTGATTGGAAGGCAATTGGTGAAAGATACAAAGCATATATTCCTTACATAACCTCCCGGCAGCAGCTTAACTGGGTCCTGCAGCAGATGGTCGGTGAGCTTAGCGTGTCGCACACTTATATATCTGGTGGAGATTTTGGTCCGGAGCAAGTCCCGAAGACAGATGTTTACACGGGGTGGCTGGGTGCAGATCTTGTCGCGGACAGGGCGGCCGGCTATTATAAATTTGCAACGATCTATGGACCGACCGAATACAATCTTGATTTAAAATCTCCGCTCGTCAGGCCGGATATCGATCTCAAAGAAGGTGATTATCTGATTGCGATCAACGGCCACGAGGTTAAAGTACCTGACGACTACTTCAAGTACTTGCAGGTTGTCAAAGACCAGAAGGTGAAGGTTACTGTAAACAGCAAACCAACGGAGGCAGGCGCAAAGACTTACGAAGTAACTCCGATAAAAAACAGCCAGGAACTAAGATACTTTCGGTGGCTGACGAACAATATCAATACGGTGCTGAAAGAGAGCAACGGCGAACTCGGTTACATGCATATCAACGCGATGGGATCGTATAATATCGGAGAGTTCGACAAATTCTGGCGGGCTTTCCGGTACAAGAAAGGAATCATCATAGATGTCCGCCGCAACTCGGGGGGCTGGACGGAGTATTTCCTGATAGACAAACTTGAGCGTCAGATGGTGGCACACAACGTTCTCGAAAATATGGTACCGTTCAGATATCCGGGAAGCACGTCGACCGGCAAATACGTTGTAATCACAAATGAATACAATGGCTCCGACGGCGAGGCGTTCCTGATGGATTTCAGAGCACGAAATCTTGGGACGATCGTCGGAACACTGTCATGGGGCGGATTGACAGGAATACTAAACACACAGACCACGATTGATAACGGCTCGGTGGAGCAATCGAACAACGGTTTCTTCGGAAAAGAAGACAAGTGGTGGATTGAGAACCATGGAGGTGATCCGGATATATACATCGATAACGATCCGGCGTCGGTGATGGCTGGAAGAGATCCGCAGCTCGAAACCGCCATCCAGACTGCGTTGAAACAGATTAAAGAAAATCCGGCGACATTTCCCGAAACACCTCCATATCCGGTGAAAAAGAAATGAGTTCTAATTTACAGGTGACCGCCGCTTCGGCAGCGGCCACCTAAGAGTTAAGATGGCTAAAAAGAAATTTTCCCTTATCGCCCATGTCAGCACAGACAGCCCAGCCAAAATTCGATTGGAGCTCGGTAAACTTTTCGGCGCAAGTTCGATTGAAAAGTCTCCAGACGGGTTCATTGTCAAGGCGGTTATGACGGGGGAGAGTGCGCGCGATCTGAATCGAGAACTTCTATCATCCCTGCGAAAGATTGAAAAAAAGACACGTCTGAGGACGGAATGGACTTGCGGTAAAATCACCGAGAAGTCTTTCGATTACGTCCCGAAAGGGAAACTGACAGACTAAAATTGCAGATATGTTCAAGCTTCGAAATTTTTCCTTTACTTTAATATTTTTCCCGTTAATTGTTTACTCGGCCGTTGCAGACAATCTAACAAAGTATGAAGCTGACCGTTTTATCAGCCATCTTGTATTGAATGATGACTCACTGAAGTTCTATCTCGATCCATCTGAACTGCGTCAATCGGAAAGGCTCGGGATCGATTATCAAGGAGTGACAAACAAGTTTCTGATCTCGTATGGCCTCAGCAGTAACCTCATTATGGCAATTCAAAGTGGGAATTATAAATACCGCATCGATTCGCTTGGTGACAGTTTTTCTCGCTTGAGTATTTTTGTGCCTGACGAAGGTCTTCAGCAGGATTACTTTTTCCTGCACGACAAACTTGTATCGCCGTTCACATACTATTCGAAAAATTGGAAGCGCATTGAGAGTGAATACTTTGTCTTCGTCGTGAGCGACTCGATCGATTGCAACCCCTATTCAATTGCGGTACTCGATGCATTCGTCGGGAAAATGATCGATAAACTTGAGCTTGACAAAAATGCTAAGGAAATCTTAAAGCGTGAAAAGATTTTCTACTATCTCTGCAAAGACGACAACGAAATTGAAAGGCTGACCGGGTTTAAAACTCGCGGTATCTACAATCTTGCCTACGATTGTGTTGTCAGCACATACCGGTGTCATTACCACGAGTTGTTGCATCTTCTCATGAATTACAGGTTAAGAAACTTACCGCTTTACACGCACCCATTCCTGCAGGAAGGGTTCGCGGTCGCTTTCGGGGGACGCGGTGGATTGGACCCTCATATCGTACTTGAGGCAGGGACTTACATTGTGGAATCCGGGATCGCAGACTACTCCGAATTTCTGACTAAGGAGGAGTTCGCTGAGAATGATCCAAGCATAACTTACCCGATCAGTGGATTGTATTCGAAGTTTCTCTGGGAAAAGCTCGGAACCTCCGGTTACAAAAGATTTTATCAAAAGTATTCCGGCACCGAACTTCAGGTCGATACGATGCGGATCGATTCGATTGATCTTCCACCACAGAAAGAATGGATGGATTTTGTTCATGAGGAAGCCTCGAAAAAGACAATTGAGTTTAAATTGCGTGCGGTATCCCAACGAGCTAAAGATTCATATGTCACCGAAGATTCTTCTGAATTGTATTTCCGCGTCAAGGACACCTTGTTAATAACTCCCAGAACCGGACCTTCATTTTCATATTCCAGAAAATTTACAGAGCTGTTCCCTTCCAGGAAATACAACGGTGAGAAATATGCGATCATCGCAACTGCCTCCGGAATTTCAGTGTACAACCTATTTACAGGGAACCTCGTTGCTTCCTATGTGGAGTCGTTTAATGTCCCGCCTTTAGCAGTTCCTAATGAGAACGGAGATTTTCAATTCTCTATCCCAAAGAAGATATTCGATGAAGAAATAGCTAACTGGAATCTACGACCGTGATCCAGTGTCGATAATCTTCCTTCCGGTAATTGCAAAAATTTTTCTTCTTGAGGTTCCATAATTATCTTGATCTATTTGAAAGGTACAACCAAGAAACCAAATAATGCTTTCGACATTAGATAACAACGACCCATACGCCTCTCTTAGAATAAGAGACTTCAAGTGGTTTGTTTGGTCGCGTTTCATTTTGACGTTCGCTATTCAAATGCAGTCTGTGATAGTCGGGTGGCAAGTTTATGAACTGACACACGACGCTCTTTCATTGGGCATGATCGGGCTTTCAGAGGCTTTGCCTTTCTTCTGCATTTCCCTTTTCGGAGGTCATACAGCGGACAAAGTTGACAGGAAGAAAATCATTCTCCTTTCGAGTTTTGTCTATTTGATTTGTGCCGTCGCGCTGCTGGTGGTCTCGACCGGGATTCATTCAATCCTCAGTGCGTACGGCGTCCTCCCAATTTACTCAATCATCTTTTTGACGGGATTGGCCCGCGGCTTTCAGTCGCCTGCCCAGCGGGCCTTTGTTGCGCAGCTCGTTCCGAGGGAGTTATTTGGAAATGCCTCGACATGGAACAGTCTCGTTTGGCAGATCGCAGAAGTGGCGGGGCCTGCAGCAGGTGGCCTGGTTTATGGCTTCTACGGAGTCGGCAGTGCCTACACGACAGTCGTGATCATGACGGCTATCGGTCTTTATATTCTTACTCTGGTAACTAAGAAACCGTTATCGGAAAGAAACGAAGAAGAATCAATTTGGCAAAGCCTTTCGGCGGGACTCAAATATGTTTTCAATGATCAAATTATTCTGAGCGCGATTTCTCTAGATATGTTCGCGGTCTTCTTCGGGGGGGCTGTCGCCGTTTTGCCTATATTTGCCGATCAGGTTTTGCACATCGGTGCGAAAGGTTTAGGATTCCTCAGAGCCGCGCCAGCTGTAGGTGCTATCGCCATGTCGATAATACAGGCAAACCATCCTTTCTTTAAACGGGCCGGACGCAACCTGCTCGTATGCGTATTGGGCTTTGGACTTTCGATTGTCCTGTTTGCAGTTTCAAAGAATTTTCTTTTATCGCTCGTGCTTTTGCTTTTCGGAGGCGCCTTCGACAGCGTGAGCGTAGTCATCCGGGGCACACTGGTCCAGCTTTTTTCTCCGGACGAAATGCGCGGGCGCATATCGGCGATAAACGGGATCTTCATCGGCTCATCGAACGAGCTTGGCTCGTTTGAATCCGGCGTTGCAGCAAAATTGATGGGGCTGGTCCCCTCCGTGATTTTCGGCGGGAGCATGACCCTGCTGGTTGTCGGTGCTGTAAGAATGCTTGCGCCGAAACTGAGAAAACTGCAGCTTTGAATTTACAGGTGATGGGATTTAGATGTGGTATGAAGTTGAACTTGATGACCACAAAGAATAATTTCATTAAAATCTTGAGATGAGAATAATCTAAATGACCGTTTACATTTCACTACTCCGCGGAATAAATGTCATGGGGAACAAGGTTATCCTGATGGCCGACCTGAAAAAGCTCTTTGAGAAATCAGGGTTCTCAAATGTAACGACGTATATCCAGAGCGGCAATGTCGTCTTCGCTGATGAAAAGAAGAAGACAAAAGAGCTGGAGGCCTGCATCAAAGATGCAATCAAGCGCCGGTTCAAATTTGATGTCGAAGTACTTGTCCTGGAGCTGGGCGAGCTCGAAAAGATAGTTTCAAGAAACCCGTTCGATGAAGGGAAATTGAAAACGGGTGAGCGAATCTACTTCACGATTTTATCCGGGAAACCCTCAAAGGAGAAAGCTGCCGGGCTGACCAGGATAAAAAACTCCACTGACGATTTCAGATTGATCGATAGGACGGTTTACGTCCTGTGCCGAAAGGGGTACTCGGAGACGGCGTATGGTAACAACCTTATAGAAAAGGTATTGGGGGTTAATGCCACCACCAGGAATCTTGAGACGACGAAGAAGCTGGCAGAGATTGGAAAGAAGCTATGAAGGTGAACGGGAACCGTTATCCATACTGAGCTTGAACCTCAGTGTGAGAAGAAATAACTTAAAGTAACAATCAGGGGAAGCAGAAAAGTGCTGATTGGAAAATTAAGGCGCTACCGACTAAATCGGAACTTACACATAAACTTCAGGGAGACTTCAACAGATTTCCAATTCAGAAATTGGGAAATGGATCCGGAGCTGGCCGGACATCAATTTGTATGAAATCAAGACAATCGGTCACAAAGGAGTATGCAAGATGAAATCACTTAAGAGAAGAATTCAATTTTCCGTTTTGATTTACATGGCGCTGTGCTTCATCGGTCTCAGCACACCGCGAGGCATGGCACAGAACGGCGGAAATGTTTCTACCCCACCTTCCAAAGTAGCAATGGATAGTTTCAATATTGATCTCTCTACATCTGGAATTGTTTGTCATATCTCGCATGATTTCATCTCAGTAGTTGATCTAAACTCGAATCAGATCTTGGATACAATTCAAGCAGGGAGCGGGCCCGATTGGGCTGCTGAATCTCCAGACGAAAAGAACCTATACGTCACCAATTTTAACTCTAATGATGTTAGTATTATAAACACTAAGGATGGCAGGAAGTATGAGTCAATCCATGTTGGAATGCATCCAACCTGCATTTGTTTAACGGCGGATGGAAAGACCGCGCTAATCAGCCATCAATCACAGGACGGGTTGTGGTTTATGGACGTTGAAACACGTAAGATTACGGAGAGAATATCTGACGGAACAGGGTTTCTGTATTTTCTCAAGACTCAGAACAAATTTTATCAACCTGCTGTCTTTCGTCCGTTCATTCACATTATTGATCCGTTGAACCAGAAAATAACTAAGAGCGTATGGATCGGTGGACGCCCCATGAGTCTGGCATTCACGCCGGATGAGAAACGGGCTTATATACCTAACTATGATCTGAACGAAGTTCAGGTCTTCGATACGCGGTTAGACACCGTCGTGAAAGCGATCCCCGACAGTGATGGACGGGGCGTGGCAGTAACCCCGGACGGCAAATATGCGTTGGTGACCAACGTGGCTTCAAACACCGTCACAGTGATTGGGATAGACAGCAATGCAATTATAAAAGTGATACCCGTTGACAAAATGCCCACCGACGTCGCCGTGAGCGCAGATGGCAAATTTGCGTACATTACGAACCAGGGAGCGGGATCGATTTCGGTGGTGAGCCTTGCAAAATTGGAGGTCGTAGGGCATATCGAAGTTGCCGATAATCCGATTACGATTTTTTTGTTCTGACCATTCGTCATGAACTGGCAGGAAGCCTACCGCATACTAGAGCTTAACAATCCGAAATCGCTTGAAGAAGTTCGGGAGGCGTACAGCATCCAGGCGAAGGCATGGCACCCGGATCGCTTCGAGGGCGACGCAAAGATGCACCGGATCGGGACTGCTAAGATGAAACTGATAAACGAGGCGTTCAAGTTTGTCAGGGACAACTGGGAGCATCGTGGATCGTTTCGCATTTCCTATGTCATTCCCGTGGCCACGTCGCCGGTCCGGCGGGGGAAAACGGGTCCGCGAGATCTGGTCACGGTGCTGGAAAATAATAATTCAATGGCGAAGAATGCGGATGTCGTAATTGGCGCAAAGAAGATCCACGAGTATTTGGGCGACGCGGTTATCACCATAACTTATCCGGATCATCGCAGCCGGGAAATAAAGATAAAGGTCGGTGAAGCGGCGACGGTGGAGTTCGGCAAGTCGGCAAGGTTTGAGATCCGTCTCCTTCAAGTTCGCCAGGTGTACAAGTCTAAACGCGGGATGTCGTTCCCGTTGTTTTATCCGGCGGCGGATCTGGCAATTACGAAGCTGTTATAAGGAGATTGCATGGACGGGACAAAACGATCTGATATAAAACCCGGGCTCAACGTTTCGATTGTCCTTAAGCAGGACCAGCGAACCGGCAAGCTGACTGAAGGAATCGTAAAAGACATCCTCACTAACTCGCCGACACATCCGCACGGCATAAAAGTGCGCCTGGAAACGGGAGAGGTCGGAAGAGTGAAGAAAATCGAGGAATAGAAAACGGGAGTTAAGTAAATTCTTCAAGGTCTTCTATGCTTCGTGGGTGCTTTCCAAATTGAAACCGCTCATCATAAAGTGCGGATGATGGCACTGGAATTAGTTTTGATCTAACAATAGTTTTGAAGCAGTTCATGATGCGTATCGGAATTAAACTTCTGGTTTTGTTGTCTCTGTTTGTGGCCAATGCAGAATTGGCTTTCGCCCAGTTTGATACATTAATTTCTTACGATGTCAGGAGCAAACAAATCACCATTTTGCCTTATGTCGCTCCCGATTCAGTGATAAAGTCCGACTCCACCGGCTGCAATTACGGGACTGTTCCGGGCTTCAGTACGCTCGAAACAGATGAGCCAGCCAATACTTACATGAATTCCGGATCAACCGATTATACTCCCGCGCATCTTTTCTTTCACGTTTCAAACTATCCGCTCAGGGCCGCGGTAAAATTGTTCAGATATGCGAAAGATACTCTTTCGCAGGAATGTTCAGGAATGATGATAGGGAAGGATCTCGTACTGACGTCCGCACATTGTTTGCATAATTATTTTGAATCCAACGACACGGTGTCTTTTCAGGATAGCATGCTGGTTGTCCCCGCATATGATGACGGTGAGATGAATCCCGAGTTTGACGAAAGCTTGAGCGAGTCGTACATTCTACCGAAAGCCGACCTCGTTTTTCCTCTGGCAGAGGATATTGCTCTGATAAAGCTGCGAGACCCGATCGGTACAAAGACAGGATGGATGGGTATCGCCCTTCCCGGCAATGACAGCATATTCAAGAGTTTGGTGTTGCATCAATTCAGCTATCCGGGCACCGTTGATCCGGGTGATTCGACCAGGGTTTTCAATGGTGACACGATGTATTATAATTACGGAACCCCGACTTATATCAATGCTTCATATCTTGGGTACTTCGGATTGGACGCTATACCAGGGCAAAGCGGATCTTCGATATTCTACACGGATAACGTGAACTTTTATTCATTTGGAGTTCAACAATACAGCGTGGACGCGGAACACTTTCGCATAGACAGGAATATCTTTTACGCGTTCAAAGCGATAATTGGCGAAGAAGGAACTTCGGTGAAATGGCCTCGGGCGCCGGCAACCGATTATGTTTTAAGCAATGCTTATCCAAATCCTTTTAATCCCAATACAAACATTGACTTCAGTGTTCCAAGGACAGGTCGTGTGACTTTGATTGTCTATGATATTCTCGGCAGGGTTGTCACGAAACTTGTAGATGAGACGAAAACTCCCGGTAGGTACACTGTTCGCTTCAATGCTTCCGGCCTTGCGAGCGGCATCTATTTCTGTCAGATGGAATCGGAAGGATTCCGTGAGACAAGAAAAATGCTCCTGCTTAAATAGGAAGTAATTTTTTTTGCAGGTGACCAGAATTGTCAAAGTTCGCTTCAGAATCGCGCTATCTGCGTAATCTTGTTGATCCGTTGTTTCTCTCGCCCCGGTGTTATAGATTCTTTCCGCATGGTGGGACGGAAGAAGAGATCAGTAAATTGGAATCAGTTGTCAATAGTCATCGAAGAAGTTTCATTTCAAAATTTACAATTCACAATTCAAAATTCTCCAAAAGGGAGTTGATTTCATGAACGAAACAGTTATCCAGGGATTGAAGCCAGAGAGAATCTGGCACTATTTCAACCAAATAAGCGCGATTCCGCGCGGATCGAAGAACGAAAAGGCGGTCCTCGAGTATATTAAAAAAACCGCCGCGGCAATCGGATTGAAGTCGAATCAGGACAAGGTTGGGAATGTCGTAGTAATGAAACCGGCAAGTCCGGGAAAAGAAAAAGCAACAACGATTGTTCTACAGGTCCATACCGATATGGTTTGCGAAAAAAACCGCGATGTCCAGCATGACTTCCTCAAAGACGGGATCAAATTCCACAGGGAGGGCAACTACATAAAAGCCGACGGCACTACACTCGGTTCCGATGATGGAATTGGTGTAGCCTCGTTGCTTGCGCTCCTGGAAGACAAATCCCTTGTGCACGGACCGATCGAAGGCTTGTTCACTATCGATGAAGAGACCGGATTAACCGGCGCCAATTTTATCGAACCGGGATTCATCACGGGTAAAATAATGATGAACCTGGATTCTGAAGATGAAGGCGTTCTTTATATCGGATGTGCCGGTGGACTCGATACCACCATTACAATACCTGTAAAGAAGAAAGCGGTTGCTGGAAAAGTCGCGACCTTAAATATAATGGTGCGCGGACTGAAGGGCGGACATTCCGGAGTTGACATCCATCTCGGAAGAGCCAACGCTTTAAAGCTTTTGACCAGGACGTTGATGGCAATCGATGCGAAGACGAAAATGAAACTCGTATCTCTTGAAGGTGGAAGCAAACACAACGCAATCCCTCGTGAAGCAGATGCGACAATAGTTGTTCCGGTCGCGGACGAAGAGAAAGTGCGGAAGATTGCTGCCGACTGCGAGAAAGTTTTCGCTAACGCGTTCAAGTCAGTCGATCCCGGCGTTAAAGTTGTCGTCGAGGGAGGGAAGAAGGCAAAGCAGGCATTTGATGACTCGACGAAGCGGAAAGTGTTTGGAACGCTTGCAGGGCTGCCGCATGGTGTAATCAGAATGAGCAGTGACATTCCGGATTTGGTCGAGACTTCAACCAACGTCGCCGTGATGAGGACTGAACGTGCCGGAGTTACTGTCGTAACGAGTCAGAGAAGTTCGATCGAGTCGGAGAAAGAAATGATCGCGGCACAAGTTGCGTCGGTTGGTCAGCTTGCCGGAGCGAAGATCAAGGTTAGCGATGGTTATCCCGGTTGGCAGCCGAATGTTAGTTCAGCGGTACTAAGGAAAGGCAAAGAAGTCTATAAAAACCTGTACGCAAAGGAGCCGGCAGTGAAAGCGATACATGCCGGACTCGAATGCGGAATTATAAATGACAGAGTCGGCGGTGATGTCGATACGATCTCATTCGGTCCGACAATCATCGGACCTCATTCGCCCGATGAAAAGGTCGAGATTGCAAGTGTCGAAAAGTTTTACAGGTTTCTGACGGAAATAGTGAAGGCTGTCGCGTAAGGATCTATACAATATGACCGTCACCTTGAAGGCGACGGTCATATGATTTAGCAGAACTACTGCTGAATTTTTCCTGCCTTGATTTCATTCACTAGTCTGTCCGCATGATAAATGTACTTCAATGCTTCGGGTATCGCATCGGAGTGGACCGCGACTGAACGGTTATTAGTGTCAACATAGATAACGTCGCCTGGCAGACTTTCAATATTTCCGTCGAAGATCAGTCCGACGACCTGCAGGTCTTTATTAAGCACCGGACTCCCCGAGTTGCCGCCGATAATATCGTTGGTTGCGACAAAATCAAGCGGTGTGCTGAGGTTAAAATCTGCAGGAGGGTTCGCCCATTCGCTCGGCAGTGTCCATGGATATTTCTTTCCGAATGAATAATATCTGTCGTACATCCCATAGTATGTAGTATTTGTCGGAGCGGTTGTTCCATTATAGTCGTATCCCTTTACTACTCCATCGGCGATTCGCAGCGTGAATGTCGCGTCAGGGGGAATTGTCGATCCGTAAACATCATACAGCGCTCTCCCGAGAAGCTGTACTTTTGCTCCTTCCTGGGCGATCAACATTTCATATTTCGAACGCAAATCTTTGTATGTTTGTTCTGTCTCTACAACAAATTGAATAAAAGGATCCGACGATGTCAGGATCTGACCCGGATCGCCATTTAGCATTTTAACAACACTCGCGCTGTCGCCAAGTTCGGTTGAACCTTCAATGAAACTTGCGGCGTCTTCCGGTGTTCTACCGCCAAGGAGCTTATTAAAAGGCTCACTCGCGCTCCCGAGAATATTTTGCATCGACTTTAATTGAACTGCGAGGATCATTCCTTCCAAATCCGGCTTGAAGTCGGCAGGGAAGAATTTTGATTTCATCTTTTCTAACGCGGCACCCTGATAGTTTTTCGGCCTGGTTGAATCCGGCATCTTCATATTATCTGCATATTGTACTAGGCGCGTTGCAAGCGAAAAGTATTGTGATCTGCCGAACCCCATGGTGTTGTAAGCGTTCACGTCAGCAAATAACTTTGCTTTCTCGGTTTGTACCGCGGAGATATCATCCCACACGGAACCATATTCTCCAGCGAGCGATGGGTTTGCCGCTACTGCTGCTTTGAATTTATTTTCGAAAGCTTTCTTTCTAGCCATCAAATACGGGTCGCGCAAGCCGCCGATGTAACCGTGGTATGCTTTCAGGGCATTCGATATCCCAAATAGTTGAGTCTCATATTTCATCTTTTGGTCGGGATGTTGCTGAATATACTCATCATAGATGTTATAGTTTCCCTGCAGCAAATTTATGATAAACGGATATGTGTAATCACGATTGAACTCGAGTTGTGAAACTGTCAAAAGCCTGCTCGTCCTTCCCGGATTTCCCACTACAAAAACCGGGTCTCCTTCTTTCGCCCCGTCCTGGCTCCATTTAAAGTAATGATCGGCTTTCAACGGCTTGTCGTTCTCGTAAATTCTGAAGAGCGAAAAGTCGAGATCATATCTTGGATAAGTGAAATTATCCGGGTCGCCGCCGAAATATGCAACGATCATCTGCGGAGCAAAAACCAATCTTATGTCCGTATAGCGCTTGTAGCCGTACAGAGAATATTTTCCTCCGTTATAAAAATTCACGACCTGGAAGATCATTGAATCGGCGGGTTGATCCTTCTTGTATTGTTCCAAATAATCGTTTTGAATTTTCTGAATCTCTTTGGTCCTGTCGGCAATTTTTTCTTCATCGGTTTTCCCGGTCTCGAATGCGGCTTGCACTTCAGTTGTAACGTCTTTTATCAAGACCAATTGATCGGCATACATCCCATCTACTTTTCTCTCGTCATTTATAGTAGGGGCGAAGAATCCGCTGTCGGGAAGATCTTCTCCAGGTTTATTGACTTTGTCGAGAGCCGTGCGGGCGCAATGATGATTTGTCAGCACGAGACCATCTTCAGATATGAAAGACGCTGTGCAACCCGGTAGCCTGAGAGCTCCGAGGCGTGCATTATCAAACCATCCCTGGTCCGGCGTAAAACCGTACGCTTCCTGGAAATACTGTGTCGGTGGATTGTCGAAAGTCCACATCTTTCCGGTGTCAAACCGTCCGGCCTTCACGGTGTCCGGATTAAAGTATAAATTCGGCGAAGATTGAGTCGCCTGATATGATGAACAGCCGGCAATCACTGTCGCAAACGTTATCAGTAGCGCCGACACACTGCGGAAAAGCAAGGAATTTCTCTTTATCTCCGAAGCTTGAGCCTGTTTCATATTACCCTCTCATGTTGGTTTAGTGTGATTATAAATTTAACTAATGAGGCATGAATTTTACCATTGAAAAATGCTCCTTTATCAGACGGCGTACCCTTTAATAAGTTCAGGGAGGTTCGGTTTTTAAAACGTTATTGAAAATTGCCCCGACTATTGATATATTTCCGCATAGACAGGCATATCAAAATTAGAGGAGCGCTTTATGAAATCAAAAATCTTCAGAGAGTTCTTAATTGTTAGTTTTTTGGCGATTGTGTTCGCGTCTTGTCAGAAGAACGCACCGGTCGCCGTGCCTCCTTTGCAGGATTATCGGGACGGCTCAAATCTTTTCGTGATCAGTATTCCTTCTGTGTGGCAGCAATCGGGCGAACCGGGCAAGCTGAATATATATAATTCACAGGATGCCTGGAATCGATTTGCGGATCCTATTTCAAACTCCAAATCGGCCGTGAGAATTTTTATCTATGCTCAGGATGCCGGAGCGAAAACACTTGAAGCGGTGTCGGAAGATTTTAAATCTCAGTTGAGACAGGAACAGGCTCAGATAGATCCTGATGTTCAGACAACATTGGCAGGAAGCCCGGCAGTGAAGATACCGTACGCGTTAAAACTCGACAGTAAGAATACCATATATTCTTACCGTATCATTGCCGTTGACGATAGTATGGAGTATGGAATCGAGTGTCAGGGATTTAATGATGATTTTAAGAATTATGCGACGGTTTTTGATACTGTAGGATCGGCTTACCGCATCGTCCCGAAGGCCGTTGCGCAGCAACAGCTTCCTGAAAACATGATACCGTCTCCGACTCAGGCATCTTATCAAAACGATTATTTTTCCATTCAGTACCCGGCGAATTTCTCCGCCACGCCGAAGGGTGCGTCAGGTGATGTCAAAGGATCCGTTTCGATTCAAGGATATCGCGAAGACTGCACTATACAAGTTGATGTACTCGACGCAAAGAAGCTAAATGTCGATAAGGTGTTTAACCAGAATAAAGGCAATTATCCCAACTCACGCAGCGAGAAAATGCAGATCGATGGACTTGACGCTTACATGATTTCGTATTCACCCGTGAAGACAATCCAAAGGCGCGTTTACTTTGTTGTGAAAGATAATAATTGGATAAGACTCATCTTAACCTGGAATGAGCCGCTTCAGAAAGATTACTTGCCGGCATTCGAAAAGGCTGTATCAAGTTTGAAATTGAAGTAATGGTAACAACTCATGGCTCATTGTTGATGTCTGCGGGCTGAATTACTATGAGCCATGAGCTAAAATCTAAATTGGTCCATTCAATATTCGGAGACGGGGTGGAGTTTTATAACGTCGCACATCGCGGTTTTTCCGCAATAGCGCCGGAGAATACCATCGCAGCATTTGAGAAAGGCATAGAAGCGGGTGCTAATATGCTTGAAATGGATGTTATGCTCACGGGCGATGGTCAGGTTATAGTGTTTCATGATTACAGGCTTGGGAGGACTACTAATGGGAGCGGCCTTGTGAAGAGGTTGTCCTTTAGTAACATCCGGATTCTCGATGCCGGAATCTGGTTCAGTCACAAATACAAAACAGAACGAGTCCCGCTTCTTGATGAAGTTCTCGAAATGGCCAAGGGTCGGGTCAAATTAAATATTGAAATGAAACATCGCCGCCATAACGGCGTGTTTGCTTTGGTCGACAAGTGTGAGAAGATAGTTGAGCGTCATCGCATGAACGAGGATGTTATTTTTTCTTCGTTTAATCTGGAAGCTCTTCGCTACTTACATTATAAGGCACCTAACCTCCGTTTTGCGCCACTCTACCGGCATAACCTGAACCCGACTCCTCGTTCATTCCCGCTCCAATATGAAGCGCAGGGAGTCGTTCTTAATCATTTATTTCTCAACCGAACGACCGTCCAGCAATTTCATAATCTCGGGATCAAGGTGTTTGTTTATACCGTCAATGGACTTAGCAAGATCGAGAAGATGATAAAGATGGGGGTCGACGGGGTTATTTCTGACAATCCAGCGGCGGTTGGAACAATAGCCAAACGGCTTCTTAGTTAGAGATTCGGGGCAAAAGTTTACATGTCAAACTGTATAGATAATTTGTCGGTTTGTCCGAGGTAATCTATTTCTGTGTAATGAAATGCTGGTATGACTGGTAATCTTTGTACTCTTCTGTCTTTCCATCATGATGTTTGAGAACGATTCTAGGTTTGCCTTCCTTCATCTTTCCGATCGCTCTCACGTTTCCTTCCAACGAATATAGCTTGCTGAAATCCTTTTCGGCAATCGTGAAAAGAAGTTCATAATCTTCGCCGCCGAACAGAGCGTAATCCAGGGGAACCTCGTCGAGTTCGTTTGCAATTCTTCTTGTTATAGGATCAATCGGTATGAATTCTTCCTCGATTTCAGCCGTAAGAGCGCTCGCTTCACAGATATGCATCATATCGGAAATCAGTCCATCGCTGATGTCAATCATCGAGTGAAGTCTTATCTTTTCGGTCAGGGTTCTGGAGAGTTCAACTCTGGAATCAGGGAGTAAATGTTTTTGAAGGGCGTCGTCATACCCGCTAAAGTTCGGCAGAAAATCGGCAGGTTGACCCGCTTTGATGTATCTCTCTTTTTCTCGCTGAAGAATTCTTAATCCTGCTTTGGAGCGTCCCAGATCTCCCGTAACGCAAATTATATCTCCATCCTTTGCACCACTTCGAAGGATCTGCCGATCGGGTTCGACTTCGCCAATTAGAGTAATACTGACGATAAAACCGATTGGTGATGAGGAAGTATTGCCCCCGGCGATTACGCAGTTGAGTTTGCCGAACTCGTCGGCAAGCGCCTCGTAGAATTCTCTTATCATCTCCTCGCTTATGCTTGAATGAATTCCGAGGGAGACGAATGCCGCAACGGGCTGTCCGGACATCGCGGCGATGTCGCTCAGGTTTACAACTGCGGCCTTTTGTCCGAGATGTCTCATTGACGTGTATGACATATCAAAATGGACAGCTTGGATGAGAATGTCGGTTGTGACTAAGGTAAGTTTATCGGGCGAGGGCTTGAGCACCGAAGCATCGTCCCCGATTCCTTGAAGCACACCGGGATTCGAGAACCTCGATGCGATTGACTTGAATTCATCTACGAGCTTGAATTCTCCGATTTTCGAAAGGGGTGTGAACTTTATTTCCAATTTTCCTCCACGTGAAATTAGCAAAAAGATGGAGTAAATCAAATTGTAATTCGGCGCGTGGCTTTATGGATTGGTGGGCGTTGACAAATTTTTCGCAGAATAGTATCGGGACATTTCTGTTTCCTTGTTTGTCTCAAAGCCGAAGAATACTTTTATCATGATGGATTATCTTAATCCTTTATTGTCTTCAAGCGAATTACGAATAAACTCAAGACTTTAATGAAAATAATTGTCGTTTGTACCATCCTATTATCCTGGCATTTGCTTCCGGCTCAACAGAAGGTATCGAATCTTAAAACCTGGCATCATCCTGGAGCTCCTCCGGGCTTCAATATCGAGAAACATCCGACGGTTTCACAGATGGGGCATTTCGTGAAGCCTATAAGAATAAATAGCTCATCCTATTCCGCGACTCTTTACACGTTCAATGACATAGCCATCTTTTCGTATTTTGACAGCACAAGCTTTACAGTAACGACACCTGCGGGAAAAACAATTGCAGACACAATGCTCGATGTGGATTCATTTGATGCTATTTCTCCCGGCAACGGAATTTATGTTGTCAGCGGGAGCAAACCTTTTGGACTTCTTGCCGGTGATGCAATTACAAGTTTTGCGAGCGGATATTTTGCGATAGATGAAAATGGAAATGGCACAAGCACGAAACTGAACACATGGATGATGAAAAGCCCTCCCGACTTCGACCCGCATTTCATACTCTTCGGTTACGACGGGCTGACACAGTTTAAGTTGAAAGATATCTCAACCGGCAATTTGCTGTATGAAGGAATCATCGACACAACCGGCTATTTCGATTTTCCCGATGTCTCTTCTATAGAGGGAAAAGCAATTCAAGTGACGAGCGATAAACCTGTCTCGGCTCTCTCTTACACTGACCAGGGATACTATGTCCCGTCTGCGAACGGAACATTTGCCGGAAATTTGTTCTACGGCTTTTCGGGCTACATCGCCGGTCTGGAGAACTCCATAACTTTGACTTCGTACACCGATAACAATGTAGTCGTTGTAACAAGTCTGACTAACGGCGATACGCTTTTGGTGGATACTCTAAATCATTGGCAGGTAACAACGCTCGGAGTATTTAACGATACCTTTTGGAAAGTCTCATCTTCGGGGACATTGACCGCAGCAGATATTCCTTTCGCCGGTTGGACCGAGGGCTATTATAACCTTACTCAATGCGCAGACTCGACCGGAAAAGAGATCGGCAACGAGTTTATCCTTCCGACAATAGCAGGTGACATGTCGATTTTTTCTTACGCTGATAATAACACGGTCCATGTTACTCAGCTTGGTGATACCTCCTCCTACCCATATCAATCACCGGTTCAGGTAAAAGATACCGTTCTTCAGAATGGCGGGGTATTGGTTCTCAGTACCCCTTCGGGAAATAATGTTTTCAGAGTCCAGAGTGATAACGGCGTCTCTGTTGTTCAAAGCTTTGGTGGAGGAGGCGCGGGTTTCATGCCTATAAACAATCCGGTAAGTTTGCCTGACCTGGCAATTGCACAATCCGATATCAGCTTCCTTCCTTTTGATACTACTTATCAAACCGGTCAGAACATAAGTGTAAGTCTGACAATCCATAATTATGGAACCGCGGCAGCTTCAAATGTCGCCGTCGTTGCCTATGATGGAAATCCAGATCTTGGCTTCGCAACGCAATTGCTCAGTCAGAATATCGTCAGCATAAGTGCGGAAGGAGATGCGACTTTATCGTTCCCGATGATTATTCCACCGGGAGCCCGGTATCATTCGATTTTCGTTAAGGTCGATCCGAATAATTTGATAGTCGAATTAAATAAATCGAACAATGAAACATCCAAACCCCTGATACAGAATAATTACCTCCTTCTCCCGCTGGCAATTTATTTTGCTTCACCTGGCGCGCTCAAATTACAAGGTGGCGTTTTATCTCCTAATCCCTTTACCGTCACCGCAAATATTTTTAATACGAAAAATATTAATTTCCAAAGCGTGGAGATTCAGGCCACATCCAACAACGCGATGAAGATACTCGCAGGGGTAACTGATACAACGATCAGTTCATTTCCCGGCGGCGGTGCATTGAACCTCTCCTGGAGTTTACAGGCCGATAAAGATTCATCGGGATTTTGTTTGTTGAGCTTAAGCGTATTGATTCCCGACGTCGATACCGAGAATGTGTCGATCGGCATCCTTGTTCCCGATACGATAGCTCCGCCGGTGCCGAGAGGACTGAATGTTCAAACGGACAGTGCGGGACCAGGGCAGGTCATGCTTGCATGGGCTCCGGATAGTACCACAAGTGATCTGGCTGGTTACAAAATTTATTATTCAACCGACAGTACAAATCTTCTTGCCGGCACGGGATCCTCACAGGGCCCTTCTCCGATTTTTGTGCCGAATATAGATACGACCGTAGTGACCGGGCTTGCAAATGGTGCGGATTATTGGTTCGCGCTTTCTTCGTATGACTTCTCAATGAATGAAAGTTCTCTGACCCAGCCTGTCAAGATTTTTATTGTCACGAAAGTGCGGCAGCAAGAACCCCAGCCAAAGACGTTTGCTCTTTTCCAGAATTTTCCGAATCCGTTCAATCCGACAACGGTGATCTATTATCAACTTCCGTCTATCAGTCACGTTACTCTTAAAGTTTATAACGTGCTTGGGGAGGAGGTGGCAACTCTTGTCGATGAGACGAAGGGTCCTGGTGAATACAACATAAGGTTCGACGCATCTAAGTTGTCTAGCGGCGTTTACTTCTATCAGATTGTTGCTGATAATTTTGTTTCAACGAAGAAGATGGTCGTTATCAAGTGAGCAAATCTTATGTGTGGGTGCGAGATGAAAGTTTCATTCGAAATACATGTATGAATTTTGTCGTGGGTCGAAACAAGATGGCACATTACGCAAACAACAAAGGGCCTGGATGGGGAAAATGATTTGTAGGATGATTATATTAAGGCATCAATTAGAATAAGAAATGGGCTAACTTATTATTTTAAATTGAGGAGGGTTTTATGCATACTCAAGAGTCTTCTCTTAATGGCAAATTAATTGTTTCCCTGGCTTTTGTTATCACATGCTTCATTTCATGCAGTAATAACAACCCAACAAACAACAATTCATCAACATCTGAGTACCACTTGGTAGGCTCAAACAATGGTCAAACAGTTATGATAAAAGTTGGGGACACAATTGATATAACACTCCAAGCAATTGGCCCAGGATCATATGGATTGCCGGAAATTAATGGTAATGCAATTGGTTTTATTTATGATTCAACGGTATCTCCCTATCTTCCTGCTGGACCAACTCAAAAATATGGCTTCGTTGGAATAAAGGTTGGGAATTCAAGTATTTCCGTATCAGATTCAATTATGAAATCTGTTTTTACAATAACATGCAAGGTTCAATAATTACTCATATCCAAGTAATTTACGTCGTGGCACGAAATGAAGATGGCGCATGACATTCTTACTGTCGTGAAAAACGCCAAAATACTTTGAATTACCGATCTCTGTCAAATGCATACAAAGGGGAGCTTAATTTATGAAAGAGAACACTAAGATTTGGTCGGTCTTGTTGACCATTCTCATTTTCATTGCAGGGTGTACCACTTCTGTCAACAACAGTAATCCCACCGCACAATTCACCGAAGCGTTTCAATATGCGAGCACTGGTTCATCATTTATGGGAGTCTCCGTAAACAATGTAAATGGAACAATCGAAGTTGTCGGCGTCGATTCCTTGACCGGTATTCAGGTGTCGGGTGAAAAGAAGGTAACGGATCAAACAGAAACGGCAGCCGAAGGTCATATCGGTGATATCAGCATAGAGATCGATTCTTCCGGTAATACTTTCTCTATCATAACTCACCAACCGAACAGCAGCGGCAACAGAAATTATGAAGTAGATTACAAAATCTATGTCCCAATCGGTTGGAATGTGGCTATAGTGAACATCAATGGGAATATTACCGTAACAAACATCAGCAATGATGTGAACGTCGATGTGACAAACGGCACGGTCGACGCTGATAGCATTACAGGCAATTTAGAAACGGTTGTCCAAAACGGGAACATAAACGCCGATGTAGTTTTACCATCTGGAGATGAGTGTGATCTAAATACAACAAATGGACAGATAGTCCTTACCGTGCCTCGTTCTACTTCTGCCACAGTCACGGCTTCGGTGGTCAACGGAACCGTTTCAATTTCTAACCTGTCGATAGTTGAGACATTGACTTCCCAAACGCGTATTACTGGCACAATCGGGAAAGGAGAAAGTTCAATATCACTTAGTGCTGTTAATGGCACAATAGAATTGAAAGGCAAATGAGCCTAACTCACCGCTCAGCCTAACAGCACGACCCGAAATGTTACGCGGAAGTGTGGCATGGTAATTAAAGTTTGGCAGTATGAAAGACAGATGTATAGAAATCCACTTACCAAATCTCAAGAACGTCTTCGAGGTATTAAATGTACTGATATGACCGACCAGCAACTTGTTGATTGGATTGACGCATGCAATAGGATGGAAACTGTAAGGAATATGCCAGCGAAGGCACGAAGTAGTTGGAAGGAAGGTCGTGAAGAGGCGATTGCAGAGATGGAAAAACGTAACCACAAAAAACAACGGGAGCTGCCTAACCACCACTTAACATGATGAACTGAGCTGAAGTGAAAAATCCATGTCGCATAAAGTAAACAACATGGACCACGGTTTGAGAAGTGGTACAGTTTATCATTGATGCAGGTTAGCTGACATCCATTAGGCAAAAGGGGATATAATGAGGTACTTGCATGAATAAGTTGAAAATTAATAAAGCTTTTACATTGATAGAGCCGGGGCCTGTCGTCCTTGTCACGACAAATGATGGAAAAAGGAATAACATTATGACGATCTCGTGGACAATGGTTTTGGATTTCGCGCCAGCATTTGCCATAACCACTGGAGAGTGGAATTATTCCTTCGCTGCTCTTCGGAAAACAAAGGAGTGTGTTATTTCAATTCCCACAGTTGACATGCTTGATAAAGTAGTTGGAATAGGAACATGCTCCGGTGTCGATACGGACAAATTTGCCAAATTCAAGCTGACACCTGTGGAAGGTAAAAAAGTCAAAGCGCCATTGATAAAAGAATGCCTAGCTAATATCGAGTGTAACGTCATCGACATAGTCAAGAAATACAATATTGTCGTTCTGGAGGCCGTTGCAGCATACTTTGACTCCTTACGCAAAGAGAAACGAACTATTCACGCAGTTGGAGATGGTACATTTATCGTAGATGGGCGCAAGCTAGACCGAAAAGAAATGATGGTATCCAAAATTCCAAATGGTCTCTTTAAATAGATTTGTTGGCGCCCCTACCAGGCGCTCAAGCAGAGGAATTAGGCGTCGGTGTAAAAGCCATGGCGTATAAAGTAAACGACAAAGAACATGGTTCGGGAAGTGATACATTATCGTTATCACGCTTCCAATATTTATTGATGTTTCGACCGTCTTACTCCTGACAAAAGAGGACCCAAGAGCCTCAACCCGTAATTCCCTAATGAGATCCTTTTAGGATCAGATTTCTAGGTGGAACAAGAGACAGGTAGCGGCAGATTTTTTTCTAAAATCAGGGTACTATTTTTTATTTTTTGAGAATTATTGCGGTATATAGGCGCGATCTGAATATTACAAGTTGAAGTTCTCGGTAAGTTTGTTTGTTCGTGAGCGTCCAAGTAAATTATGTTGAGGTGTGCGTTTATGACAAAGAGAAAAATAGTCCAGGGGGTTATTATTGCTCTCCTTTTGTTTGAGCCTAAATGCGTTCTGTCACAATCATTTGACTGGGTAAAACAGATCGGAACTGCTGGATTGAATTACGGGTATTCTCTCAAAGTAGATAAGGTCGGCAACGTTTATGTGACCGTCTCGTTCGAAGGCACGGCACTATTCGATAGTGTTAGCGTTGTGAGCAAAGGGGGTCAAGACATATTCATAGCAAAGTACTCTAATTCAGGGGATCTAATTTGGGTGAAGAGTGCAGGGGGAACCTTGTACGACGAGGCTTTTTCACTGAGGCTCGATTCAAAAGAGGAAAACATCATTATTACAGGATTTATGCAAAACGGTCAATTCGGGGATACTACATTATCAGGATATCCATATTTCGTCGCGAAGTATGACACGTCAGGAAAACTAGTATGGGCTAAAGCGATAAATGCAGCAGGAGGTGGAAGTGCAACCAGTGTGGCTGTAGATTCATCAGATAATATATTTGTTACGGGCGGTCCGAATGGGTTTGCCGAGTTTGACACGGTCATGCTTGCCAGCCCCTACTTTATCGTGAAGTATGATAAATCGGATAGCATTGCGTGGATAAGGGGAGTTACGCGGACTTACAGCTCTGGGTCCGTACAGCCTAGCGACATTGACTGTGATTTATCCAACAACATATATGTAACAGGTTTTATTGAGACAGACACGATAAGGTTTGATAGCACACACGTTCTAATACCTCAAGCCAATGGCAACATGTTCCTTATTAAATATGATAGCCTCGGAAAAGTCGATTGGGCGATAAAAAGTGACAACATAGACTTTGCGGGCTCATCCGGTATTTCATTTGATGCTCAAAACAATATCTATCTAACAGGCAACTTTATAGATAGTATTAGTTTTGGGGGCATCAACCTACAAGGAAATAATGCCGGGAACATTTTTTTGGTGAAATACGATTCTAATGGAACTCCATTATGGGCCGTAAAGGGTGAAGGGAAAGGATACTGTAACGGAAGTGCTGTTACACTTGATAAGGATGGGAACATTTATGTTACTGGCGTTGCCTCAGACGCTACTTGGTTTGGGAATACCGAGTTAGGACACGGAGGTATTTTTATCACGAAGTATGACCCTAACGGTAAATGCATCTTTGCAACAAGTGCAGGATCAATTCCAGCCGACATCCAAAGCTGGGGAAGAGATATTGCAGTAATTGATACGGGCAACATTTTTCTAACTGGATATATGGGAGGAAATGTTCACTTTGGACAAACAACACTATCCAATAATGTTGGTCAGAGTATCTTCATAACAAAGCTTTCAACTGAAAATTCGACAGGAGTCAAACGGGTTTCATACAACCCCGCGACATTTAATCTTAGTCAAAATTACCCAAATCCATTCAATCCTGAAACCACAATTGAATATTATTTGCCAAGTGCAGGCTATGTGTCTTTGATTGTTTATGATATTCTTGGGAACAAGGTAGCTCACTTGATAGATGAGCATCAACAAGCAGGTTCACACTCAGTGCGCTTTGATGGAACCCGATTGGCAAGTGGTGTTTATTTCTATCGGATACAAGCTGGTAACTACATCGCTACAAAAAAACTTGTCTTAATAAAATGAAAAATGATTGCAAAACTCTCAAAGATCGATTTTGTTGAATCGTTGTGCCAATGTTTGGAAGGATAATTATAGTTAGGGTGCAAGGAGAAAAATCCATATGCGTTACATATTAATTTTCCTTTGTATGCTGACTCTTGCCGGTAGCGCTCGAGGCGGCAATAGTGTTGCTCCTTTACTTTCCTTGCAATCCTCATTGAGTGCGAGCGACACTCTCAATGGCATCGTATTCACGTTTGCAGTTTCACAAGATACATTGGGAGTTTTTGATACATTAAACATGACGCTGACTGCAACCAACCAGACTTCAAAGGACGATACAATCCTTGTAAGTGATTATGACTATAGATGGTCGCTGGTGAACGATAAGGGCAAAAGAATAAATGGCGGACCATTGTATATAAGCACTCTCATATTAACTGTCGTAGTTAGCCCTAATGAATCGACGACATTATATAGTATTGGCTATTCCATGGCGGATATTTTTAATTCACCAATTGAACCAGGAACATATTTACTAACGTGGAATCTTTGGAACGGATTATCTTTTCAGATAAACCTTCTTTGCGGAAGATCCCAAAATGAAATAGTGGATTCGTTGGGTATTAGTTCGCAAATCTATTCATTAAGGGTTGGTAATAGATGGACGTATCAAACATGGTATCAATTCCAGGACACCCTTCTTCAGGCAGATACTGTCACACAAACAGTAGTCGGAGAGGAACTGCTTAATGGCGAGAAATGGTTCCTTGTGCGATCTGACATCAGCGGTGATCAATTAATGACCGTTAGACAAGATGGGATATACATTTATATTCAAAATTTTAAAGAATCCGTTCTACGATATGAATATCCAGCTATCTCTAATGAACAATATAATTCAGCTTATGAGCTTTGGACAGGTTACGCTGATTCGCTGGTGACATTTCCAATGTCGATTGATTCAATAAATGAACTTATCTCAACTCCAAGCGGCTCATATCAATGCAACAAATATCACCTTCCGGAGGTCATTGTCTCAGTCGGAAATGTAAGCACAGAAGTGGGTTCTGAAGACATATTTCTTTCAAACGTCGGTCCAGTAAAGACCGTATCGGGTAATGGATGTCGAGAGCTCATATCATTTGCCGATACGATCACTGATGTCAGGAACAAGCGGAATGCAGTACCGGATGCCTTCCAACTCTTTCAGAACTATCCCAACCCGTTTAACCCAAGTACGACTATATCATTTAGTCTCCCCTCGAAGTCTTTTGTCACGTTGAAAATATTTGATTTGTTGGGAAGAGAGGTCGCAACTATTGTCTCTGACGAAATGTCGGCAGGCAGTTACTCAAAGCAATGGAATGCAGGAAATATGTCAAGCGGAGTTTACCTTTATCGATTGCGAGCCGGGAATTTTACAGAAACAAAGAAACTTGTTTTGCTGAAATAGAATCAAATTATTTCATCTTCGCCAGCACACAAGCGGACCGAATGATTTCAAGTTCAAAAGCCATGTCACATAAAGCAAGCAACGTGGAATTCGGCGCGGAAAGTGGTACATTATCGTTGATGTAGCTTGCCCAGCAAGACGGGATGACTAACTTATCATTACCGCATTGTTCGGGGACTAACCCTTGACAGGCCTGCGGTCACCAACCTATAGATATCCCCGTAACAATTCCTGTTGAAATCGGCTGAGTCATCTCGCCAGCATTATCGAAGTTAACATTTTTTCTCAGTCCGTACATTGCAAGGACACTCGCATCAATGCCTATCCTGAAATTTCCTACCTGATAAGCATTGAAAATCATTCCTGCTTTTAAAGGCACGATTGGAACCATAATGCGTTGTGTGTCATAACCTGGAATCGCCCGCGCAATAGGTGGTGGAGCCGTTTTACTTTCATGAGCAAAATAAGTTAAGCCAAATCCGGTTGAAACATACGGGTCGATAAAGCCGATATTAATCGGGGCGTACCTGAGTGTCAAATATGAGTTGTACGATTCAGTGAGAAAAGAATTGATAGGAATAGACGGACCATCTGCCATTGAAAGTCTCGGTTCGATAAGAATTGCACTTGCTTTTGTGTAGTCGAATGAAATTGAAACGTCAAAATGCTTACTTAGCTTTCTCGTGAGATCGACGCCGAGAAAAGTTTGAAAGGAATAATCGGAGACCCACGGAAAGTCATAATCACCTTTTTGTTTGATTTGTCCTTGAAAGAGGTAGGGTGAAGCGTGGATGTCGAATGACCAATCCGGCTGAGTGGTTTGTGCTTCTATCCGTGATGACAGGAGCGCACTGATTAAGATTATCGACAACATTAGAGTTCTCATAACCTAACTCACAATTGATTAATTAGAAGATATTTTGTTCTAAATCGGGAAATTATACTATGTGGGAAGTATGAAGTCAATCCCAAGCGAAGACTCGGTTTATGAATGAGTGGCTCAAGTTGGACGTCTTCAAAGTCAACGTGATTCTTGATGTGTCCTGTTAGGAAACGGTCTCTGACTTGGCATTTTTTACACCGAAAAATCTTCTTGTGTATATGACAGCATTTTGCCTAACCAAATCATAACGACAGCGGGTACCGGTCTATACTACTCCCTACCAATTCATACAGATGGTAACCGTATAGTAACCATCGACGAAGAAAAATGGCACAGAATTGACTAAGTAAGGAGAAAGGTGCCCAAGAACGAATTCTCCTTGAGCACCTTCTACGTCAAGAAATACGCACAAAACCTTTGAATTCCTAACGTTTTTGCATATTTCGGGGTCTTGAGTTATATTAATCAGTTTCCTTTATAGACCGACCTTATGAGGGCACGTGGCGGAATTGGCAGACGCGCTAGCCTTAGGAGCTAGTAGGTCACCCTGTGAGGGTTCGAGTCCCTCCGTGCCCACAAAGACAGCGGGATAAGGAACTCGCAACGGTTCTCTGACGGAAACTCTTGGATATGAAGATAAACTTTTGTTAAAAGGAGAAGAATTGGATTATAAGATCACGGATCTTGGCGGATTGAAGAAACAGCTTGAAGTAACGGCAACGATGGAAGATGAGCAAGTTAAAACGAAAATAGAATCTGCTTACCTGGAATTCCAACAAAAGGCTACAATACCGGGCTTTCGAAAAGGAAAGACTCCGATTGAAATAGTTAAAAAAAGATTTGGCGACGAGATAGAATCCGAGTCAATTCCGGATATAGTCAACGAAGTTGTAAAGGAAATTTTTGAAAAAGAGAATACAAAGGTTGCAGGAGTCGTTGATTATAACCTTGAATCGAGAAAGACAGGGGAACCGCTTCAGTTCCGATTAACTTTTGAAGTTGTTCCAGAAATTGAGCCAAAGGAATATAAGACCCTGAAGCTTGAGCGAGCGATGTACAAAATCCTGCCGGAAACCATTGATCACGAATTAATGCATATTCAGGAGGCAAACTCCGAGAAGCAGGAAGTCGATCAGCTGGATGATGAAAAAGCCGTGGCGACCGTTGATCTTCAGGTGGTGGACGAGAAAGGCGTGCCGCTGATTGGACAACGGAGAGAGAATTACAAAATTGACCTTCGAAGGAAAGCTCCGGAATTGATGGATGTACATTCTAAATTATTGAAAAGCAGGAAAGGCGACGAGTTCAATATCGAGTTAGAAACTTTCGACAAAAGTGGTCAGCCCAGCGGAAAAAAACCTTTCAAGGTATATGTGAAAACCCTGGAAAAATTTGTGATGCCGGAATTCACAGATGAATTTGCAAAGAAAGTTTCCGGTGGAAAAATGGAAACGCTTGCCGCTATGAGAAGCGATATCGAGAGAGAACTTGAACATTATTATGAAGACAAGGCGGAAGAAAACCTCCGTGATAAAATTGCCGATGAGCTTCTGAAGAAAAACGAATTTGAAATTCCCGAGAGCATGGTCGATGATTACCTTAGTGATTTAATCGAGGAGCTTAAAAAGCGGTCGGAAAATCAGCCCGTCGACGAAAATCTTGTCAGGGAGCGTTATAGAGAAGCAGGCATTCGAGCCGTTAAATGGAATCTTCTTGCCTCAGCTATTATTCAAAAAGAAGGCCTGAAGGTCGACGAGGGTGTTCTCGAACGAACAGCCGATGACGAATCATCGAAATACAGAGTTGACAAGAGCAAACTTCTTGATTTCTACAAGAATTCAAACGATGTGAAGAACAAGCTGTTGTTTAATGAGATGTTTAATTTTATAATTAATAATTCTGAAGTTAAAGTTGTGGAAAAAACTCCCACACACGAACATGAGGATTGATAAAATGGAAATCTATAATCAGCTGACAATTCCTTACGTGATCGAACAGACAGGTCGCGGTGAACGCGCCTACGATATTTTTTCAAGATTATTGAAGGAAAGAATTATTTTCATCGGAACTCAGATTGACGATACCGTTGCCAGTTTGGTAATTGCTCAACTCCTTTTTCTTGAAAGTGAGGATCCGAACAAAGACATAAATCTTTACATAAACAGTCCGGGCGGAAGCGTATCGGCGGGGTTGGCAATATACGACACGATGCAATATGTCAGCCCTGATATTGCGACAACATGCGTCGGCCTCGCGGCGAGTATGGGTGCTATCCTTCTTACCGGCGGCGCTGCTGGAAAACGAGCTTCACTCCCCAATACCCGGATTATGATTCACCAGCCGTGGGGGGGCTTTCAGGGATCCGCTGCGGATATCACTATTCAAGCAGAAGAGGTAATAAAGACCAAGAAAAAGCTCAACGAGATCCTATCTTATCATACGGGTAAACCGGTAGATCAAATTGAAAAAGATACGGATAGAGATTATTTTATGGCTGGTGAAGATGCGGTAAAATATGGATTAATAGACAGCGTTCTTCTGAAAAGAGACGGTAAAAAGAAGTGAAATTAAATCGGAGTTACAAAAAAGTATATGGGCAGTTTGCTTCTAATTGTTATGCTAATTTTTTTTGTTTTGTTTGCAATTGCGGTTCCGACAGTTATTTCGGACTTAAAGATACAACGGCGAAAAGATATGAAGAAAGAGTTCTAAGCTATAATGGCTAAACAGCATCAGGAAGATATGCACTGTTCGTTTTGCGGGCGCGCCGCAAAAGAGGTGAAGAGTCTGGTTGCCGGACCGGGAGACGTTTATATCTGCGACATTTGCGTCGAGCATTCTGTTGAAATTCTGCGAAGCAATATACCTGTTTACAAACAACAAACAGAAGACCATTCCGGAAAGGCTCCTCTTACTCCAATTGAAATTAAAAAAGCGCTTGATGAATACGTGATCGGACAGGATCATGCAAAAAAAATCTTATCAGTTGCCGTTTACAACCATTATAAACGAATTTCTCTTCCCCCCGGTCTGAACTCGGAAGATGACACAGAGATTGAGAAAAGCAACATCATTCTTATCGGTCCCACGGGGACGGGTAAAACTCTTCTTGCGCAGACTCTTGCGAAGATATTGAACGTTCCTTTCGCTATTGCTGATGCAACCACGTTGACGGAAGCAGGTTATGTTGGTGATGATGTTGAGACGATTCTCGTTCACCTTTTGCAGAATACCGATTACGATGTTGCTCGTGCTGAGCGAGGAATTGTTTATGTCGATGAGATCGACAAGATAGCTCGTAAGAGCGATACACCGTCAATCACGCGTGATGTTTCCGGTGAAGGAGTGCAGCAGGCTCTTTTGAAGATCCTCGAGGGCACGGTTGCGGGCGTTCCTCCGCGAGGCGGCAGGAAACATCCCGAGCAGCCTTTGATCAATGTGAACACAAGAAATATTCTCTTCATTTGCGGGGGAGCTTTCGAGGGGCTTGAAAAAATAATCGCGAGAAGAACGAGTAAAAACCCTATCGGTTTCGGAGCGGAAATACGGTCCGTTAAAGACGATCAAGTGAATGAACTGTTGCCCCTCGTTCAGCCGGACGACCTTTTGAAATTCGGGCTAATTCCCGAATTCATCGGCCGCCTCCCCGTGGTCGCTACGTTGCACACCCTCAGCCATGAAGCGATGGGAGATATACTTACCCTCCCCAAGAATGCTCTGGTTAAACAGTACAAGAAACTTTTCAAACTTGAGGGGGTCGATCTTGAGTTTGAAGAGAAAGCTCTGATGGCAATTGTCGATAAAGCCATAGAACGCGGAACCGGCGCCCGGGGCTTGCGTTCAATCCTTGAAGACAAGATGCTGGACATAATGTACAATCTTCCGTCCATGTCCGATATTGGTAAATGCGTTATTACCAAAGAAGTTGTTAGTGATGGAGCGGAGCCGCTGTTCCTGGCAAACAGGAAGCAGGCTTCGGCTTAACTTAACGGAAGATGCTTCCTTCAAACACTCTTACCTGCAGGACAGGCTGCAATTTACTTGTTGTGAGAATCTTGATGAAACCGGTTATCTCTCTTTGTTCTTTCGGGTTGAGATATAGATGGAGGTCTGTAAACTCGCCGGGCTTTAATTCATCTTTGTCTAATTTATAAGTAATCTCACTGTCAGGGGTCTCAATTTGTGATATCACAAATTCCTCGTCGGAGGTGTTGCTCAGCGTAATGCTCGAACTATCAGGCACTCCAATCTTTATTCCGTTGAACATGACGGCATTGGGAGTCGGCTGTAAAGCATAGGCAACATATCCAGTCAACTTTACGGTTATAAGCTGGTTTTTCAGGTCTGAGTTTGATATATAGATATACTTTGTTACTTCACCCATGTAACCGGTAGGATTAAATTCGATTTTTATTTGAGCCTGTTTACCGGGATCCAGAGAACTATCGGAAATCATTGCCGCTGTACAACCGCAGCTTGTGTTTATATGGTCAATCGTTATCTCTTCTTTCCCTGAATTCTTGATAGTAATTATAGCGTGAACTTTTTCTCCTGTTTGATAAATCCTGCCGAAAGAGATTTCATTTCCTTCGAGTATTTTTAGCTGTGCTTTAGATTGCGAGCAAGTTAAACCAACAATAAGCAGGATTGACAAAATAAAACTACGTTTCATGTTTTCTCTCTTTAAAAAGTCTTAATAATTCAAGGTCAGATTTTGAAGAAGTCGTCGGTTTTTCTGAGGAGTAATCATTCTCGTTTCTTTTCTTTTTCTTGAGACGTATTGATGAAAGAAATTCTCTGCTGCTAATGGACTTTGCCCCGCATTCTTTTGAGTAATTCATAATTGAATGATCACTTGAAACGACGAAAATGGAATTCCTTTTTTTGTAATTGGCTAATGTATTTTTTATAAGATCATCTGCGGTTTCGCCCCTCCTTGAAAATTTCACCATTAGATTAGGAGCGAATTCTTCCGTTGAACCTCCTGACCTTCCATCAAAAACCATGAGAATATCTTCTTTCCCCCTAAATTTCCCGGAGGAGAGAATTTCACGGACCAGCTCTTCTCTTCCAGCTTCCAGGTGATTCCTTGCTAACCTGGCCAATTTCTCATCGGCAAGGATTATATTATAACCGTCTAATATCCAATGCATCATTTTGAATATAATCTCCGATGAAATGGATTTCAAAATAGCCCACTATCCAAAATAAGCGAGGGGAGCCACATTCTGATTTTGCAACTTATGATCTCTTATTGCGATAAAATTACAGATGAATGGCCAAAAATAGTACAATTTCGAGTGATTATTTTGGCACGATCTTAGCTTCCTATGTAGACGTATAAATAAGAAAGTTCATTAAAAAAGTTTGATATTCAGGGTTGGCAGTTTGCAAAAGTCTAGTACATAAAGAGTTTGCATACCCGCAAACAGCCCCCTGACATGGGAAGAAGATCTTGCCGCTTAGTTATCCCACGCTGCCACAAATCGCGAAGCACGACTCGCATGCCCTAATGCAGCCTCCTAATTTAGCGGTCAAACCCCAAGTAAAGATTCTTCTTCCCGCTGCGGAAAACAGGCACTCCTGCCCGGGAGTGCCTCGTTTTTTTATCCGATTGAACCTTTCTAAAAATCCCCAATTAATTAATGTTGATTAAATTGGCAAGGGCAGAGAATCAAGGTTTTTTCCCGAGTGACAGCAGCAGAACAGACAAAAAGAGTGTTTAATAGAGAGCAGCGCGATTCGGTGTTTGGGAGCCTGATTGGCGCTACGGTGATTGCAATAATTGCTACTTCTGCCTTTCATTTAATTCCAACAGAACCTGTGAGCTACGAAAGAATTTTAATAGGTGGAGTAGCAGGCGGTTTTGGGGGGGTAATGGGTCTTTTCATAATAAGCGAAATTGTTGGACGTCGGTGGCTTACAGCGGTTCTTTTATCTTTGGCTTTAGGTGTTTTGGATGGACTGCTGGTTGGCGCTGCGGTTTCTTTTTTTCCGTCAATTTTTTGAGTGTCTGTATTTTGATGTGATGCCTAAGTACAATTATATTTTTTTTCGGGCGACGAATTTTCTTCTTGACAAAGACTCCAACCCTTTTTAACTTCCACTTGTCGCGTTTGTAAGGCAATCCTGTTTCAAATACGACTTTTTCTTGCCCGAAGGGTACCGTCTACTCAAGGGCAAGTTGCGTCTTAAAAAAAGAGGTTAAGCTCATGCGAAAACTCTATTATTATTCCAAATCCGATCTGAGTTTCAAAGCAATTGGAGGCGGCAGGCTGTCTTTGATGGTGGTCTCCTTGATACTCTTTGCATCTTTGATGACAATGGTGTCGGGCTATTTTGGACTCGATCTGTTTGGACTCAAAAGTTTGCGTGCAGATAGTATGTCAAGAGAGAACTCTGTTTTAAAAGCTCAGCTTGCGTCGTTAAATCGGAAGTTGGAATCTTTTCAAACTGTAATGAAAGGACTCGGGCAAAGCGATGACCAGCTGAGAACTTCAGTTAATCTTCCGCCAATCCCTGATGACATTCGAAAAGTTGCGATCGGTGGTGTTGAAGTAAACAGAGATTACGGTATTTCCTCCGACGCCAATGATTTGATTGCAAATGCTACTAATACTTTGGACGATCTTGAGAGAGAGTCAAAGCTCCAGAGCACAAGTTATATCGATATAATGAATAAGTACCAGAACAACCAAAAACTTTTTGCTCATCTTCCGGCTATCGACCCCATTCGCGGCGGAATTATTACCGATGGTTTTGGCATGAGGTACCATCCAATATTGCGTATGCGGTTGATGCATGAAGGGATTGATTTAGTAGCTGATGTCGGGACAAATGTCTATGCCACGGGTGACGGAACAGTTTCTTATGCCGGCCCTCGCGGCGGTTATGGTACTGTTGTCGAAATAGATCATGGCTTTGGTTATACTACTCTATACGGACACTTATCTAAACCGTTGGTGCGTGAGGGACAAAAAGTTAAACGAGGACAGGCAATCGCATTGACAGGAGACACCGGATTATCCACGGGGCCGCATTTGCATTACGAAGTTTTGAGAAATGGAGTCCATGTTGATCCCACAGCTTACTTTTTCACCGGACGTGAATACAATGAAGCAGGGCCTTATACAGCAAACTAAGATTTAATTTGATTTGTTATGATTATCAAAGATATAAGGCGTTATGCGCCTCGGAAAGGAGATTGACAACATGATATGGACGCCGGAGCTTGCAACTTACCTCGAGGATGCTCCCTGGCCCGCTACGAAAGAAGAACTTATAGACTATGCTGTAAGAAGCGGGGCACCCATAGGGGTTGTTGAGAATCTTCGCGAGTTGGAGGATACTGACGAACCGTACGAGAGTATAGAAGAAATTTGGCCTGATTATCCAAGCGACGAAGATTTTTTCTACGAAGACGAAAGCGAATACTAAATTTTCATATTTTAAATTTTGCCCAGTTGGATTCTCGAATTCGACTGGGCTTTTTTGTATCTTTAAAAACACCCGATGAAGTCAGCTTACATTATTGCAGGGCTGCTCTTTGCTGTTTCTACTGCACTGGCCCAAGAAACCTATATGGTACATTCAATTTCCATATCTGGGAATAATTCGTTTTCAGAAAGTGACATTCGTAACATATTGCTTACCAAGGAGTCTCCCGCCTCCTTTTATAGATTCATTTTCGGCAGATCGCCCGAGTATTTCGATCCTTTCGTATTTAAAGCTGACCTCCAAAGAATCAGGGATTTCTATAAGAACAATGGGTTCTTCTTTACCCAACTTGATTCATCGATTAAGTATGATGCGGAGGACAATGAAGTTGAGGTCGGCATTATAATAAAAGAGGGTCCTGCTGCATATGTCGATTCGGTTTCCTATTACGGAATTACTGATAGCTCAAAACACTTTCTCGAGATGCTAAAGGACAAACCGCTTTTGGCAAATGGAACTCGTTATTCGCTGGAAAGACTCGATGGAGAGGTGGCGCGCGTAATTGGTATCCTCCAGAATGATGGCTGCGCCTATGCCCGACGAGACAGTATACCTGTTGTAAGGATTGAACCCCGAACAAATTCTGACAGCATACATGTAAATGTTAACCTCTATTTCTCATCGGGCAAAGGATATTTTTGGGGGAACGTATCAGTTCAACCTCTGGATAGTGTCAATGTGGCATATGAAAGCAAGGTGGTTCTGCGCGAAATGCTATTTAAAAAAGGGGAATTATTCAGCGTCTCCCAAAAAAAAGACAGCGAACAACGGATTGATGCGCTAAATCTATACGAGCCTGCGAAAATAACTATTCCCGGCAAGCCGCCTCTCTCAGACACATTGGCCGGAGAGCTGTCGCTAAGATCTCGATCCGGACATGAGGTTACATTGGGGCCGTTGGTGAGTGACGAAAACAACGCTTTCAATTTTGGAGGTGAGTTGGATTATCTGCAGCGGAATTTTTTTGGAGACGCCAGGCTTTTTACGTTGACCACAAGTCTTCAGTTGCAGTCGATCGGGCTGCTCACATTTAGTTCGAAGGCCCTCAACGATACGGTCACCGCGGGGCGAATCGAGGTTTCGGCTCAGGTGACACAGCCATATTTCTTCTCAAACTCCACAAGCTTGACCGAAGGCATTTCATTCCTCGTTGACAAACAGAAGCCTTATGTCCAGCTTGTATTGAGAAATAAAATTAGAATAAGCGAGAGGCTTGCCGAATTTACTACCGGGTATATCGATTGGGATGTCGAGCGTGCAAAAGTCGATTCCCTGCAGGCAATCGGGCTACCTGCGGGCCTTGAGACGCCGCAGTTCAACTCCATACTTTCATTAACACTTCAACGCGATAAGACCGATGCCGTTTACAACCCAACAAAAGGTTTTTTCAACTTGATGACCGTTGAAGAAGGAGGCATACTTCCTAACCTTATTCACTCTGTTTTCCCTCACTCAGATTTCCCTTATGCTCGATATTGGAAAGTCGCTCTTCTTGGAAAGTGGTTCTTTTCAATGAATGATGACGCGACGAATATTTTCGCGTTTAAGTCGAGAATAGGATATGCACAGGAGTATGGAACATACGCGCAGGACGCTGCCGGTCCTATTCCACTTAGTTATGAATTTTTTGCGGGAGGTTCGGGAAGCATTCGCGGTTGGAGGACAAGAGAATTAGGAGACGTAACTAATCCGGAGTATGGGGGTAATACACTTTTGGAATTAAATTTCGAAGATAGATTCCAGATAATTGGGGATTTCGGCGGGGTTGTATTCATAGATGCAGGAGATCTCTGGAATACATATCATAACGTTACAATTAAGACTATCGCCGGAGCAATTGGTTTCGGTTTGCGATATAATACTTTCTTCGGGCCGCTAAGAATCGATTTTGGAAACAGACTCTATGACCCGTTTGCCCCTCCCGGTAAACAATTCATTATTCAACTCTTAGGAACCAAGCAGGGTAGGTCAGAGCTTCTATCTGAATTGGTGTTCCAATTTGGAATCGGACAGGCGTTCTGATGGGCTTTGAAAAAATCATCGGACAGGAGCGGGTGAAATCTCTCTTGAGACAAATCTTATCTTCGGGTAAGATGCCGGGTGCTTTCCTTTTCGAAGGGCCTGAGGGCGTCGGAAAAGATGCACTTGCGATCGAGTTTGCAAAAACTCTTAATTGCGAAAAGAGCAATGTCGAGCCTTGTGAACAATGTGCATCGTGCAAACAAGCCAACACGCTCCATCATCCTAATATCCGGCTTGTTTTTCCATTGCCAAGAGGTGAAAACGAAACAAAGGAAGACGGACCTCTTGATAAGCTTGATGAAAAAACGATGAAGAAAATAAGAGAGGAAATCTCCCTGAAGGCTCAGGATGGATACCACAAGATCTCTATCCCGAAGGCACAAGTCATTAAGATCAGCAGCATTCGAGAAGTTATAAGAGAGGACTCTCTTTCATTATATCAACATGGATACCGGGTAATCATAGTAATGCAGGCTGACGAAGTCGGGGCTGAATCGGCTAATGCCCTTTTGAAGGTACTCGAAGAGCCTAATGCTGATACGGTTTTCATTTTGACTACGAACAAACGGAGCTCTCTCTTGCCGACGATAGTGTCACGCTGTCAGTCACTTCGATTCGATCTGTTATCGGAGGATGACATTGCAAAAACATTGATATCGAGGCACGGGATCTCAGAGGCCGATGCAAAGTTGAAGGCGCGGCTGGCTGGCGGTTCATACAGTAAAGCAGTTGAGTTGCTCGGGACCGATACTCTTGATATTCGAGAAGAGGCACTTGACCTTCTGCGTGATATCGCAATGAGCAATTATTCTCAAATTGCTTCTCGCAGCAAGAAAGCGCTCGAGTCTAAAGATTTAGCGAGAATAGAGACCTTATTAAAGATGCTCCAGATTTGGCTGCGCGATGCCGCGGTCATGTATTCCGGCTTACAGGGAGAGGTGATCAACCAGGATAAGATTGAAGTTCTTGGGAAGATGATAAAGAGTTTTGACGGGAACCAGCTTGTCAGAGCCACCAATAGTGTAGATTCGGCGATTTCCCAGCTGTTTGGGAATGTGAATTTAGGTCTGCTTTTCGTAAATTTATTATTGAATCTGAGCGGGTTGCTGAATAGGAAAAAAGAGACTCAATATGTCTGACGATTTTACAAGTTTTTCTGAATGGATTCCTTCAGGTGAAAGTTTAGAAGGACTTGAAGATAAAGATTTTGAACTGTCGGTAGAAGAAATTGGATCTACTTCCACCGCGGAACAAGCCGAACCCTGTGGGGGGTGTACCGGTTGTGCGTCGGGTTCGCATTTCATGGGTGTCGACTTTGATAATAAGGAAGCTGCCCTTGATGTTGTAGAAATAAAATTTAAAGCAAATCGGAGTGGGTTTTATATCAATGAAACAGGTATCGGTTTGCGACTTGACTCCTGGGTCATTGTCGAAGTAGAGCGTGGTACAGATCTTGGAGTTATCGTGACAATCGGTGAGGAAGCTCATCGGAAGAGAAGGTCACGGGGTATTGTAGGCCAGCCGATGGGCAGGATATTGCGCGTTGCTGATGAAGAAAACTTGAAACAGCTTGCTGATAACAGGCGAACAGAGAAGAGCGCTGCTGTTGTCTTTAAAGAAAAATGTGTCAAACATAATCTGCAAATGAAATTGACTTCCGTGGAATTTCAGATCGATCGTTCAAGGATGACTTTTTATTTTACAGCCGACAGGCGAATCGATTTCAGGGCACTCGTACGTGACCTTGCAAGCATTTACCATACAAGAATCGAATTGAGACAAATTGGTGTACGTGACGAGGCTAAGAAAGTCGGCGGCGTGGGACTTTGCGGCAGAGAAGTATGTTGCGTGACCTGGATGACCCGACTTCAAAAGGTGAATGTTGAATACGCGAGATATCAGAACCTCTCGTTGAATCCATCTCGACTTGCCGGCGCTTGCGGGAGATTGAAATGCTGCATCCTTTTTGAGAATCGGAATTATCTAGAATCTCTGGAGAACTTTCCGCGGCTCAACTCAAAATTAATTACGCCCAAAGGGAATTGCAGCGTCGAAAAGATTGATATTTTTAACGACATTATCCTATTAAAGTACCAGGATACAGGGGCTGTTGAATCAGTTGGATTGAACGAATTGAAACCTTACCTGCCTGCACGAGGGGTCTCGGCTGAGGCGGTCCAAATACAAAATCATTAACGGGGAACAATTGCAGCGAAACTTTTCTCGTACACTCGTTACGGCAGCGCTGCCATATGCGAATGGTCCTATCCATTTAGGACATCTTTCCGGTGCGTATTTGCCTGCGGATATTTATGTACGTTACATCCGCATGAAAGGCGAAGACGTAATATTCATTTGCGGTTCTGATGAACATGGTGTCCCGATCACCATAACGGCGGAAAAAGAAGGGGTTCCGCCGCAGGCGATCGTTGACCGTTACCATATGATGAACAAGGAAAGCTTTGAGAAATTCGGGATGAGCTTTGATAATTATTCGAGAACGACTCTTCCGGTGCACCATCAAACAGGACAGGAATTTTTTCTTGAATTTTACAGGCAGAACCTTCTGGTCGAAAAAAGCGAGAAACAGCTCTATTGCGAAAAGGATCGCATGTTTCTTGCAGACCGATATGTGGAAGGAACATGTCCAGTCTGTGGAAATCCGGAAGCCCGGGGCGATCAATGTGAAAAATGCGGGACGTGGCTCGAACAAACCCAGCTTATAAATCCGAAATGTAAAATTTGCGGATCGACTCCTATCGTTCGCGAGACTAAACATTGGTATTTCCCTCTCGGCAAATTTCAAAAGAGGCTGGAAGAGTATGTCAATTCGAAGAAATGGAAAGAGAACGTCCGTGGCTACATCGACAGTTGGTTGAAGGAAGGCTTGGAAGACCGCGCGGTAACACGGGATCTTCATTGGGGAATTCCAGTACCTCTTCAAGGCTATGAGAATAAAGTAATCTATGTGTGGTTCGAGGCGGTTTTGGGTTACATCTCTTCAACGAAAGAGCTATCTCAAAAGAGAAAAGAGCCGAATCTCTGGAAGAAATATTGGCAGGATGATGGCACAAGGTACATTGCCTTTATAGGCAAGGATAATATCGTATTCCACACCATAATTTTCCCCGCATTTTTGATGGCATGGAACGACGGCGGAAAATCTCACTTTATCCTCCCGGATGCTGTACCGGCGAACGAATTTCTTAATTTTGAAGGGAAAAAATTCTCGAAGAGTCGCGGCTGGGGAATAGATCTCAAAGATTTCTTGGAGGTCTTTCCGCCTGATACCTTGCGTTATGCGCTGGCTCTGAATCTGCCGGAATCCCGTGACAGCGATTTCTACTGGAAAGATTTCCAGGCACGCATAAACGGTGAGTTAGCAGATACGCTCGGTAATTTCGTGAATCGCACGCTGCAATTTATCCAGAGATATTACGACGGGAAAGTTCCTCCGGCGGGAAAAATGAACGACCTGGATAAATGGGCAGTTGAACAAATGGAGGAGGCTCCGAAGAAGATAGGCAAGTCCTTCGAAGACTTTAAATTCCGCGATGGAGTTATCGAAGCAATGTCGCTGGCTCGTTCTGCAAATAAATACTTCAATGATTCGGAGCCCTGGCGGACGCGGACTCAAAATTCCGAGCAATGTGCAACGACACTTAATATTTGCGCGCAATTGACCCGTTCACTTGCCATAATATTGTCTCCTGTTATTCCGTTCTCATGTGAAGAAATTTGGAAAATGCTGAATCTTGGCGGAACGCCGCAAACTTCAAAATGGGATTCCGCTGCTCAAATGGAAGTTAAAGAAGGCCATAAGATTGGTGAATTGAAAATACTATTTAGCAAGATCGAGGATTCTGTAATCGAGGAAGAAATCCGTAAAACTGCAAGTGTACCGGATGTTCCCGTTGCAGTGGCTCCGAAAGCTCCTCCCATTAAGCCGCAGATTTCAATCGACGATTTCAGGAAAGTCGACCTGCGAGTTGGAAAAATTTTGGTTTGCGAAAAAGTTCTGAAATCCGAAAAACTTCTGAGACTTGAAGTTGAAGTCGGTAGCGAGAAGCGACAAATTGTTGCCGGTATTTCGAAACACTATAAACCTGAAGACCTAATAGGGAAGAACGTAATCATAGTCGCAAATCTTGCTCCGGCAAAGCTAATGGGGCTCGAATCGAACGGTATGCTCCTTGCCGCATCATCCGATGACGGAAAACTTTCGATCCTTACGATCATTTCTGACATTGAAAGCGGCACTATAGTAAGATAAGGTTCTACCCTCATATCATGATGTCACTTTTTAATTTTGTCATGCAATCAAATAGTGACAGAACATTTCTCCATCTAGACAAGATAAAATGAAGACTCGGCGCCTAATTATACTAACAAGGAAAATTCCGGAAAACGGTATCAGGTTACTGAAAAAACATTTCGTCGTGGATATAAACGAGCAGGAACGGGATATGACCGAGAGTGAGTTGCTGCAAAAATCGCGGAATGCCTTCGGTGTTGTGGCGATGATGGCGAATAAATTCGACAGAAAGGTTATCCTAAAGCTTGACATGCTCCGGGTCATCTCCAATTTTGCGGTTGGTTACAATAATGTCGATGTGGAAGCGGCAACTGAAAAAGGTGTCGCCGTGACAAATACTCCGGGTGTTCTGACGAACGCAACTGCGGATCTTACGATTGGGTTGCTCCTGTCAATGGCCCGAAGAATTGCCGAAGGTGACAGACTTGTTCGGGCCGGGAAATTCACGGGATGGACGCCGATGATGATGCTTGGCAATGAAGTTTCCGGAAAAACTATAGGAATAATTGGAGCCGGAAGAATCGGAGCCGCCGTAGCAAGACGAGCATACGGGTTCGAGATGGAGATTGTTTATTTCTCGCACAAGAGAAATGATGAGATAGAAAAACTCGGCGGACGATTTGTCCGCTTGGAAGAATTATTAAGACAATCAGATTTTGTAAGCTTGAATATTCCGTTGAATAAAGAGACTATAGGTCTAATGGGGAAAAGGGAAATCGAAATGATGAAGTCAACGGCGATCCTCATCAACACTGCTCGGGGGGAAGTTGTGGATGAAAATGCATTGATATCGGCCCTGAAGAAAAGAAGAATTGCCGGAGCGGGACTCGATGTTTATAAAAATGAGCCCAAAGTCAATCGAGAACTTATCAAATTAGAAAATGTTGTACTCGCTCCTCACCTCGGAAGTGCAACATTCGAGACGCGCGCGAAGATGGCTGAAATGGTTGCTCTAAATACTATAGCAGTTTTAAAGGGTGAAAAACCACCGGCAATTGTAAATCCTGAAGTGCTGACTAGATTTCGTCATTCCGATTTATAAGTCCCGTGTTGCTTTAGCTGGGGATTTCTTTTCGCTTTTTGGGGAATTCAATAATGAGACGATAAAATTTTGTAACTAAGTGTTTCGGGGATTTTTAGAAATTTGATTTTGCAACGATAACTTTTTTGTCGGTCAGTATATATACTTTCTCACCGTTGATTGAAACATCATTGAAGTGGTAAATTTTTGCTCCGAAAATATCGTTGGCTGAGAATTGTGAAATAAGTGTCCCATCCAGATTAAAGAAGTAAAGAGTATCAGAGTCGCAGACCCCGATCTTATTATCGCTGACTCCGATGCCCGTTGGATCGTGGAGGACGCCGACTCCAATCGACGTTAGGTAGCTTCCGAAGTTATCATAAACCGCTATTCTTCCTTTATCTGAAACAAAAATGTCGTCATGTGGTCCAACCGCAACCTGGCGAGGCATTGTTAAACTTCCCGGACCCTCACCATATCCCCCGAAAGTTCGTTCAATGGTTGAGAAAGTGTTTACTTTGACTATTCTGATATCCTCATCATCGCAAATAAAAAGGTCCCCAAGCCTGGATACCGCGACACCGGATGGGTACCCGAAGCGCTTAGAGTCGTCATTGGAATCGTGAGTTGAAAGGGTCGCGACGTTTGCGAGAGTCCTGTCGAATCGAAGAATCCTGTTGTTGTTATAGTCGGCGACATATATTTCGATTCCATTTGTCGCACAAACTTCAAACGGTCTGTCAAACTGGTAGTCTCCCCAGCCATATCCGCCCACGTCTCCCGTTGAATCGCCTGACGAGTTAAAACGCATCAGGAGGTTTCTCCCAGTATCTGCAACGTAAATGTTGCCTGCCGGATCTACGCTGATGCCTTTCGGGTCCATGAAATTTCCAAAACTGAAGCTAGCAACGAGCGACGGGAGAGTTTGGAACGACGTCAAAAATAGCATTGAGAAAGACAAAAAAAGATGCAGCAAGTGTCCGCCGAAGTGATTTTTATAATGGCGAAGAATATTGATACAGTGGATGAATCGGTTCGTTTTCAACGTGAATACCTGACTAAATATTTTCAAATAACATGAATCAATCAAGACTTGTGGTAGCGGGATATTTCATGAGTCGGTACGACCTGACTTACGGTCATCTTATTTGAAAAGATAGGGTGTTTGGAACTGAAAGCCGCGAGGGCCGTCTTCATATTTTTCCCGATCACTAATTTTGGAATTAGGATTGTTCCCGTCAAAATTTTCTTGTGTGCCTGGGTTGCGAAGAGTGCTTACAGGATGTTGCAAGGTGGCACATTCCATTTTTCTAATGATTCCAAAATAAACAGAGTGATAACCGAATTTCGACCGGAGCTTATCTATATTGTTCAAAAGGTTCGCCTGCTTAATTTTGAATTGTTTGAACAAGTCAAGCTGTATGCATTCCTCCCTGATATTTGTGACACCAACATCAATGAACCGCACCTTCATTCCCCGAAGCCAAAGACTTTTGAAAAGAGTAAATGCAGTCGCGGCGATTTCGAATTCAGAACTCGTCGGCTCTTCAAGCGTGTAATTTTTCTGATAGGTCACGAAACCTTTCCTCATATGCGGGCTCTGTGTCCTGCTTGCACCTTGAAGCGGGTATCCAAGGAGCGGCGCTCCATTCGAGTATCTCATTTTAACCGTGATTGTGGAGGCGGCAAGTCTGTTCCCGCGCAGAGTTCTCGCGATTTTTTCGGATAAATAGAAAAAAACCGATGAGATGAAATCTTCGTCGTCGGAATCTGTGCCGAATGTCGTGCCACGTGAAATAGACTTTGCATCGCGGTCATTCGGGGATATCTCGCTGTTCCCGATTCCATTTGCTGCGTTGTGCAAATGAATCCCGACAACTCCGAATATGTTTTTCAACGAATTTAAATTTCCCTCTGCAAGCTCGCGGACGGTTTTGATTCCGATGGACTCCAGAGCCTCAGTTGTTCTCTTTCCGATTCCCGGAATTGCAGAGACAGGAAGAGGCGCAAGAAATTGTTTTTCGCCTCCCAACGGTACGACAAAAAGTCCGTCAGGTGCGGAAGAAGTTCCATGGGCGATTTCTCTTGCCGCCTTCTTTGAGTAATCGGAAGCGACCTTTGCGCACAGCTTGTTTGAAGCGATACCGATTGATACCGTGATCTTTAACTCTTCCCGAATTGTGCGTTTAATTGCCGCGGCAAGGTTTCGAGGCTCGTTATTCCAAAAATGAAGACAACCGTCCGCATCAAGAAATGCCTCATCTAAACTTACCACCTGCACCGCCGGCGAGAAGTTATATAATATTTCGATGAATCTTTTCGAATACTTCCCGTAAGCTTTATAATTACCTCTCATGAAGATTGCTTCCGGGGCGATCTTGTAGGCTTGAGAAATAGACATCGCGGTTTTCACGCCAAGTTTTCGAGCCTCATAATTCGGGCAAGAGACAACCCCGCGCTCGTTCGGCAGGCCGCCGATGACGACAGGTTTTCCTTTTAACGCCGGACAAAGAGCTTCTTCAACTGAAGCGAAGAAAGCGTCGATGTCAATATGAAATATTGTGGGATAATTGTCGTGATCCATTATGGATAATCAACAGTCGATTATCTAAGTCGTTTCACGGTCAGCTGGTTATCGAGCAGCCTCAATACCGCCAGCACTTTCCCGATAATTTTTATCGAAGCCGAATCGGAGTAGATAGGTTTGAACTCCGGATTTTCCGGTTCGAGAATGACCTGATTGCCATTTTGCCTGAACCGTTTTACCGTTGCCTCGTCACCGATAAGCGCGGCGACAATATCTCCCGATTCCGCCGTCGCCTGCTGTCTGACGAGAACAAGATCGCCGTCGAGGATACCTGCGTTCTTCATGCTAAGTCCTTCAACCATGAGCATGAAACTTTCTTCGCCTTTAACGAACGATGGGTCGAGAACAATTTTTTCTTCTATATTCTCGACTGCAAGAATCGGTTTCCCTGCGGTTATCCTCCCTATGATGGGAACTTCCGTACCTGTCAGGCTGGATGAGAGTTGAATACCACGGCTTTTGTCTCGAGTCCTCTTGATGTGTCCCTTTTGCTCAAGCGCCTTGAGATGCCTCTCGATTCCGTGGTTCCACTTTGTCCCAATATGGTTCCCGATCTCGCGAATAGTAGGCGGATAACCATGCTTCTTAAAATGGGTTTGAATGAATTTTAAAACACGCTGTTGCCGCTGAGTTAGTGCTTCCATTCTATCCTTGATCAAATAGTAGACGTAATTCTACTTAATATGTTCACTTCGAACTTTAATGTCAAGTGGTGAAAGAGCCTTTAATACAATCATAAATCGACCTTTTTCTCCTTAACTTCGACCGTTGTTATAGTTCTCTAACTTGATTAGATTCAAAATGTTACGTCAGTCAACTAACTACGGCTTCGAATGGAAAACTTTTCCGAACACCTTAGAAAACAGAGAGAAGAAAAAAGGATCCGGCTTTCGGATGTTGCTGTGCAAACCCGGATTAGCATAAAATTTCTTGAGGCGATCGAGGACGGAAATTTCGCAATTCTGCCGGAAACTTATATCAGGGCATTTATCAGAGATTATTCCAAAGCCATTGGTCTCGATCCCGATGAAACAATAAGGCGTTTCGATCTCCATATTGATGCAATGAAAGCCGCGTCCGAACAGACGGAGGCAACAGTTGCCGATAAAGCCAGACCGAGCCCGATTAGTCTGACGAATACGCAGAAAATCTCCGCGGGAATTGTAGGGCTCGGGATACTGATCGGGCTTTCTTATCTCGCCTTTTCTCCGGGCAAGAAACAGCCGGTTGATATTAATGCGTACGAGAATGTGGAAGAGGTAAACCAAAGGAAGTTCGATTCTGCTTACACAGCGGTGACGACTAAGGCACCGGCGAAGGCGGATAGTGCGAAGCTTGTTCTGAGTGCGAACGATACCGTCTGGGTTAATCTTGTCATCGACGAGGGAAGAACTTATGATCTTCTAATGAGACCGGGGAATCGGTTTACATTCTGGGGAAGAAGAAAATTTAACATGACTATCGGCAACGCCGGCGGGCTCGTGGTATCTCTCAACGGTCATGAGTATCCGCCGTTAGGGAAGCCCGGGATCGTTATCCGTAATGTCACCATTCTAAAAGACGGTTCCCTCAAGAAGTGAAGAGTTCGTCGGTTATCAAGGATCCGAAGGCCGAGATAAAAAAACTACGCCAACAAATTCGCGATCATGATTACCGTTATTATGTGTTAGCCGAGCCTGTAGTCAGCGACTTTGAGTACGATCAACTGATGAAGAGGCTTTCGGGACTCGAATCGGAATACCCTGACTTAATTACGCCGGATTCTCCAACTCAACGGATCGGCGGTGAGCCCTCAAAAGGTTTCAATAGAGTCCCGCACATCCAGCCGATGCTATCTCTGGAAAAGATAGATGCATCCGACGATCCGACAAAAGAAGAAGAACCGGACCGGGATAAGCGCCATCAATTGCAGGATGAGAACACTTTACCGAAGCTGCTGGACTTCGATGCAACGATCAGAAAACACCTGGGAACGGATCGCGTCGAGTATGTTCTGGAGCCTAAGGTAGATGGAGTCTCCATCGGCGTCCACTACCATGATGGTAAACTATCATTGGGAGTGACGCGGGGGGATGGTCAAAACGGTGACGATATCACTGTGAATCTCCGAACCGTACGAGCCATTCCTCTTGAGCTAAATCTAAAAAATCCACCTCCACTTTTGGAAATACGCGGGGAAGCCTATATGTCTACTAAGGACTTCGAAGCTTTAAATAAGAAATTGGAGGCCGCCGGCGAAAAAAGTTTTCCCAATGCTCGCAATGCAACAGCCGGCGCCCTGAAGCAGCTTGATCCACAACTTGTTGCCCGACGCCCGATTAGCGCAGTGTTCTACGGTGTCGGCGCATGTGAGGGGATAAGCTTTCAAACGCACGCAGAAATGTTGGAATCTTTGAAGCGGTACGGACTTCCAACCCAGCGGAAGTGGTGGCTGTGTAAAGATATGAACGAAGTGATTAGGCGGTACCGTGATGATGTCGTGTGCCATTACGACGAGGAGCATGACCTGCGCCGCGAACTTCCTTATGATATCGACGGAATCGTCGTAAAAGTTAATCGAATGGCCGACTGGAATCGAATACCGTCGAAAAGTCGTGCTCCCGGATATGCAATAGTTCACAAACCCGTTCCCTGGATTACGCCCGCGGAAACTCTGCTCAAAGGTATCACGGTTCAAGTGGGCCGCACCGGAGTCTTGACTCCGGTAGCGGAGTTGGAACCGGTTTTCCTTCAGGGTTCGACTATCTCCCGCGCCACACTTCACAACGAAGATGAAATCCGTCGCAAGGACATCAGGATTGGGGATACCGTTGTAATTCGAAAAGCGGGAATGGTGATCCCTGAAGTTGTCGAAGTTGTTAAGTCCAAGCGACCAAGGGATGCAAAAGAATTTAACCTCTTTGAGCAAGTTGGCGGCAAATGTCCGATATGTAGAGGAAAAATTGAGAAGGAAAAAATTTCAACTGGCAACGAGAAAGGGGTTGCATGGCGGTGTCAGAACATCGCTGGTTGTCCCGCGCAGAAAACACGTCGCGTCGAGTATTTTGCACATCGTAAGGCATTGGATATAGAATCATTTGGCGGAACTGTTGCCGAAAAATTAGTCGAACGAGGAGTTGTAAATGAGCCGCTCGACTTGTTTGATTTGAAGGTTGAGCAGCTTGCCAAACTCAATTTGGGCACGGAGGATGAACCGCGAGTATTCGGGGAAAAGAATGCTACCAAAGTTATTGACGCACTGGAACGCGCACGAAGTTTGCCGCTTCATAGGTGGATTCATGCGTTGGCCATTCCGGAGGTTGGCGAAACTATGTCGTATGAAATTGGGCAACTTCACAAAAACCTAGGTGAAGTTTCCAAATCAGCACTTTTGAGTGGCATAGTTAAACTTGGAAAGCTCTACGACGATCTTCAAGTAGTGTCTCCTTACAGTGAAAATAATCCATCCAAAAACGAAGCAGATTGGAAAAGGCGAAAGCTTGAGTTTGAGAAACTAAAAAAACAGATTAGAGAGCTGGGAGATAACTTGGTTGATCTCGGTGCAGTTCAAATGAGTGGGAAATGGGAGAAATTATCTGAAAAAGGAAGTAGTGCGGTGCCCGAATATTTACCACTTGTAGAATATCCCGCAGCGCGAGCGGCAACAGAATTCTTCGCTTCGAATACGGGCCGTCATTTGCTAAAGAGACTCAGAGATTTGAAAATAGATCCATCGAACGACGCCGGTAGAAATTCGAAAGTAACTCCAAGTCCGATTATTGGTAAGACCTTTGTTCTTACTGGTACACTTCTTTCCTTTTCACGTGACGAGGCTTCTGATTTGATAAGGAATGCCGGAGGAAGCGTGACTGGTTCTGTGAGCAAAAATACTGATTACGTCCTTTGGGGAGAAAATCCCGGTTCTAAACTCGATAAGGCACAAGCATTGGGTGTGAAGATATTGACAGAGAAAGACTTTCTTAAGCTGATTGGACAGGGCAAAGAGACAAAAAAAGAAAATCAAGAAGAATTGTTTTAGAAAAATTATTTCACATGAAAACTAGAACTGACTTTGACGGTCAACCCGTCAATGGACGATTCAATGCAAAGAGTCGTGCAGATCGAGATATTTCGGAAATGCTCGGGCTTGTCAAAGGTATTCTTGTTGACGGCGAGGTAAATGAAAAAAAGACTTTCGCCTTGCGAAGATGGATAAAGGCTCACCCCGATGTTACCGGGAAATGGCCAGGGGATGCGCTGAATGCAATGTTAAAAAGAATTCTTGCAGACGGAATAGTTACAAACGAGGAATGTGAAGACCTGATGGAGTTGCTTTCGGGAATGGTCGGAGGAGAAGCTGGAATAATCGGTGGTGGGAATGCAGCTACTTCGTTACCACTTGATATTCCCGCGCCAAAAATTATTTTTCCCTGCCAGGTGTTTGTATTTACAGGAAAGTTCGCTTTTGGTCCAAGATCGGCATGTGAGGAGTTGACTCAAGATGCAGGTGGAATCTGCGAGGAGAATGTAACGCGACGGACCCGTTACCTCGTCATAGGAACATTTGGGAGCAGAGATTGGATTCATACTCCTTACGGTCGGAAAATTGAAAAGGCCATCGAGTATCGAGCTGAAGGTCAAAGCATCTATATTATTTGCGAGGATCATTGGGCTGCTTCATTACCAGTGACGAGAAGTGTCTCCAACAAAACTTTTGTCCTGGTCGGCACGCTTCCATCGCTTTCGCGCGATGCCGCTTCCGAGCTTATAAGAAAAGCCGGCGGCAACGTCACCGCCTCCGTAAGCAAAAACACCGATTATGTGGTTGCAGGCGAGAATCCGGGATCCAAATACGATAAAGCACAAGGACTTAAAGTGCCTATTTTAACTGAAGAAGAATTTTTGGAACTTGTCAAAAGGAATTGATGATAAATATTAAGAATAGAATCGCAATCAGATACGCGGCAAGCCGTGCAAGGCGTATGGGAAAAATTATAGATTTTAACGATGCAATTAAGAGCTCCAGGACTGCAATTTTTTTGATGCCGAGAACGAGTATGGAATTTTATCTTGCGCGTTCAGTCGTGGAATCTTTTCTTAAGTATTTCCGGCGGGTCGTGCTCGTGGTGGCGGAAAACATGAGGGAGCTTGCAACCTACCGGAGCGAGGTTATCGTGGTCTCCCGGAATGACGAGAGCTGGCTGAAACTTCCTTCTCGTGACCTGGTTGCGCGACTTAGTCATGAGAATTTCGATATTGCGTTTGACCTCAGCTTCTCGAGTGATATTTTTATGTCCTATCTCTGCCGCAGGTCCGAAGCAAAAGTATCTGTCGGTTTTGTGAAAGAAAATTGCGAGTATTTCTATGACATGCAGATTAACGTTGCCCGAAACGGAGATACAAAGAAAGCCTATGAGATTTTGAGCCAGACAATTAAAATGTTTAAGGAAAAATGAAAACAAAAATATTCGAAACCGAGAATCACAGGGGACACACGACCCTGCGGCTAAAGTTTGACAAACTTGATACACAAGTCTCATCGCAGCTCAAGGCAGAGTTCCTGGTCGTCTGCCAGTCGCCCCTGAAGAAACTTATAGTCGATATGAGTTCGGTGAAGTCCTGCGATTCTTCAGGGCTGAGCGCACTTCTTGTCGCTGAAAGGCTGATGCGGGAGCTCAAGGGAGAAATTCATCTTGTCGTGCCCAACCAGGATGTTCGAAACCTTTTCAAGATAACGCAGTTGGAAAAAGTGTTTTCGATCCATCCCTCCGTCGAAGCCGTCGGCTGAAAATTTTCCCTGGAGCTATTGTGGGATTTAAATTCGTCGACTATGTGATCGTCCTCGCATACTTGATCGGAGTTGCCGTTTTCGGAATTCTGACGGGAGGGAAACAGAGCAGCGTCAAAGATTATTTTGTCGGGGGGAGAAAAATTCCTTGGCTTGCGGTCTCATTCGCCGTAGTCGCGACCGAGACTAGTGCGATCACGTTCATCTCAATTCCGGGTCTCGCCTATCTGACTAATTTGAGCTTTCTCCAGATCGCGATAGGTTACATCATCGGGCGGGTTGCAATCGCGTTTCTGTTCCTGCCGTCATATTATCGCGGAGAGCTCGTCACCGCTTATGAGCTCTTGAAGACTCGCTTCGGAGACAAGACCCGCAATTATGCCTCGATCGTGTTCCTTGTAACAAGGACTTTGGCAACCGGTGTCAGGCTCTTCGCTACGGCAATTCCGATTGCTATTATTTTCAAAGCCTACAAGATTTTTGCCGGTTATTCGGATACTTCGGTTTATGCGATTGCAATCATCATAATTACCGTTTTCACTTTTGCTTACACTTACACAGGTGGAATAAAAGCGGTGATCTGGACCGACGTCATTCAAATGTTCATCTATGTTGGTGGAGCGTCGCTGGCGTTATATATAATGCTGTCTCATATACCGAACGGATGGAGTACTGTCTTTGCCATGGCATCATCGAAAATGAAATTTCAATTCGTTGACTGGGGATTTAGCGGAGGACTTGCCCATTTCTTCACGGTTAAATACAGTTTCATCGCGAGCGTTCTCGGCGGCGCGTTCCTTTCTATGGCTTCTCACGGAACGGACCAGCTCATCGTTCAAAGACTTCTTGCTACCAATTCTCTAAGAAATAGTCAGAAAGCAGTAATAGCAAGCGGCTTCTTCGTCGGCATCCAATTTCTCTTTTTCCTCGTGATAGGAATCTCTCTCTATGCTTTTTATAATGCGTTCCCGTTCAAAGACGGCGACCAGATATTTCCTAAATTCATAATCGAACAGCTCCCGAGCGGAGTCAGCGGGATAATAGTTGCGGGACTCCTGGCAAGCGCGATGGGCTCGCTCAGCGGATCGATAAATAGTCTGGCTTCTTCAACATTGATCGATCTTTACAAGCCATATTTTGGGAAAAATAATGATGAATCGAAGGATCTAAAACTCTCCAAGCTATTCAGCTTTCTTTGGACGGGCATTCTTGTCGCGACTGCTTTTATTTTCCTGAAATCGAATGAATCGGTGATTGAAATAGCGCTTTCAATTGCGTCGGTAACGTACGGCGGACTTCTTGGAACATTTCTTCTCGGGGTTCTATTCAAAAAGCCACGTCAGACTGATGCCATTATAGGGTTCACTGCCGGTTTACTGATGCTCGTGTATGTTTTCTTCTTTACGTCGATTGCGTGGACCTGGTTTACGATGATCGGTTCTTTGACGACAATTGCAGTGGATCTATTGTCTTCAAGGTTTGGCCGAAGCAGGGCGGCGTGAATCATTCATGGCAAAAGAAGGAAAAAAGGTTCGAAGGCACAAAAACACAAAGTTCGGGCGATATCTTTGTGTCATCTTGTCGTTTAGCTGTTTTTCAATTTTGTCTCTCTCTTGTAGTTCTCTGAAGTTCTTTCGTGAGCCGGCGGAATCGACGCGATCCTGGCAAATGTTCGGAATGAACGCAAGCCATTCCTCGATGAGCGAAAGGTCCTCAACGGGGATTGAAAAAATTTGGGATTATGATGTTAGTGCCGGCTTTGGAAATTTTTCTCCAACAGTTAGTGACGGGATCGTTTATGTCGGCACATTGAATGGGGAAATCCACGCGCTTGATGTCGGTACGGGTAAGGAACTGGCATCAAAGACTTTTGGCGGTGCAATTTTTTCCGGGCCCGTAATTTCCGACAGCTTAATGGTGGTTGGATCGTCCCAATCCAGCAAAAATATTTTTGCGTATGATATCTACTCGGGGAAAGTAATATGGTCCACGGAAATTGCTGACGTGGAATCGTCACCGGTCGTTTACAAGAGCTATATTTATGCCGTTACAGTAAAAGGAGATTTGTTCAAGATCAGCTTGCAGACAGGGGCCGAAATCTTTCATAAGATATTTAATGGTTCAATCAGAACTTCTCCTGTGGTTGATGACAGTATCTGCGTTTTCGGGTGCGATGACGGAAATGTCTATGCCGTCAGCCCGAATAATGGGAAACAGAAATGGGAATACGAAGCCGGCTCGCCCGTTTGGTGTTCTGCTTCGATGAACGACTCGTTGATTTTTGTCGGAACAAATGCAGGAAGATTATTGGTGCTGGCCATGGATGGCAAATTAAAATTCAATTTTACAACCGGTGAAAAAATTCTATCTATGCCGATCTCCGATGGAAGACGTATTTATTTCGGCTGCGATGACGGTAATTACTATGCCCTGGATATTCGCAGCGGCGCATTGCTCTGGACAGTCCATACGGATGCCCCGATAACCGCTTCTTCTTCCCAGACCAAGACCCAAATATTTTTTGGTGGGTATGACAAAAACCTTTATGTTATAGACAAGAGCGATGGAAAAGTGGAGCAGAAAATAAATCTATCCGGACGAATTCGGACCCAGCCCGTGATTTACGGGAATTATATGGTTGTTGGCGCAGAGGACTCCAACATTTATGGATTTGAGATAAAATGAATATTGCGGATCATGTGCAATCGTGGGTCATTAAAATCCTCGGCTTTTCCCTTCGGCGCTTCTCGTTAAGAAGAGTTCGAAAAATGGCGGCATCAGTCGGAAGGTTTTTCTATCGGTATATTCCGGTTCGCAGAGACGTGGCATTGGCAAATCTAGGACTTTGTTTTCCGGATAAAAGTCGCGATGAACTGGAGAAGATACTCGCAGGTTGTTACGTCAATGTTGCCACAGTTCTGTTTGAGTTTCTTTATTTCCCGAAGTTCACAAAAGAGTCTCTGCATAAGGTGACAGAGTTTTCTGAAAGTACCAGGAGTCTGGTCGAGTCGGCCCTCGAGAGAGGCAAGGGCCTGATAATGATCGGTGGGCATTTCTCCAACTGGGAACTCATTGCATTTTCCGTGGGCGCGTTCTCACCGAAACGAATTCTTGCCATTGTCCATCCTCTCCATAACAAACCCGTCGACGGACTGACCGACAAGTACAGACAACTCTTAGGGAATAAGACTGTTCCGATGGCTAATTCCATCCGAGCTTCCATAAGCGAGCTGCGGTCAAACGGGATCGTCGGTCTTCTCGCGGACCAAAGTCCTGCCAAAGAGAGTGCGCCGGCGAGATTCTTTGGAATTGATGTCCCGACATTCCAGGGTCCAGCGTCGTTCGCGCTTCGGACCGGCGCCGCCCTGCTGGTTGGCGGTTTGATCAGGAAGGATGATGGAAGTTATCGTATCGAATTGCGGGAAATAGATTACAGTGATCTTAAGGATGAATCGGAAGAAAGTGTAAGGGAGCTGACGCAAAGACACGTTGCCATATTGGAAGACTATGTCCGCCGATATCCGGAATGGTGGCTCTGGTTTCACAAGAGGTTCAAACACTTACAGGTTTTTCAGGAAAAGCTCCGGGAAATCAAGGAAACGTGAAAAAAATTCTGATAATTCAGACAGCCTTTCTAGGAGATGTTATTCTGACATTACCGCTCGTCCAGGCATTGGCGCGGGAGGTTCCGGACTCTCTAATAGATTTTATTGCGATTCCTGAGACGGCAGATGTTTTAAGAAACCACGCCGGCATTTCTAATCTAATTGTTTATGATAAGCATGGGAAACAAAAGTCGTTTTTATCTTTTCTTCTTTTTCGTAACCGGCTTCGGGCCTCTAATTATGATGTTGTTCTTTGTCCGCACCGGTCGCTGAGAAGCTGCTTGTTGGCGAAGGGAACCCAGGCAAAAGTTAGAATTGGTTTTGATAATTCAGCGCTAAAAAGTGTCTTTACCGAAGTCGTTCCGTGGAAATTTGGGATGCACGAAGTTGATCGAAATCTTTCGTTGATTCAGCCATTGTTGGACTTCAGCGATCTGTCATCGGGATTGAGCTCGGAACTTCCGGAGATTTCTATTTCCGAGGAACATCGTGTCACAGCCGAGCGATTCCTTTCCGAACACGGTGTCAAACGGCCGTATGCAGTTGTTGCTCCGGGAACGGTCTGGGAAACAAAGCGGTATCCTGTAGGAATGATGGTAGAAGTAGTACGCAAACTTTCAGGGAAGTTTACCAATGTGGTCGTGATCGGAGGTAAAAAAGACCTTGATCTCGTCAGCAGCTTCAATGTACTTGACGAAAAAATAGTTCTCGCAATTGGCAATCTCCCAATTATGTCGTCTGCGGAAATTATAAAAGGTTCTTCGCTTTTGATTGCCAATGATTCGGCTCCGGTCCATATCGCATCGGCGTTCAATATTCCGACGGTTGCGATATTCGGGCCTACGATAAAAGACTTCGGCTTTTATCCGTACCACGAAGCATCTGAAGTCGTCGAGGTTGACGGCTTGGGATGTCGCCCTTGTTCGATCCACGGTGGACAAAGGTGTCCGACTGTCACCTTTGATTGCATGAAACTGATTTCGCCGGAAAGAATCGTTTTGGCAGCGAACGAGCTTTTATCGAAGGCGGAAAATGTCTAAAGTGGTTAGCTCCGGGACAAAAAATGGAGTGACGCAGGCTGCCCAGGCCATCCTTGCCGGCGGAGTCATCATTTATCCGACCGAGACAATTTATGGGCTTGGCGCGAACGCCCTCGAATCGAAAATTGTCGAGAAAGTTTATGGGATAAAAGAAAGAAGGAAATCGAACCCGATTCTGGTTTTAATTCCGAATAGATCGGCATTAGAGGAACTTGCTCTCGGAATTCCTGAAGTTGCTGAGGAATTAATGACGAAATTCTGGCCCGGGCCTCTGACAATAGTTTTCAAAGCTGCGCCCATCGTTTCTAAAATATTGACAGCAGGTTCTGGAAAAATAGGAATACGACTTTCGAGCGACAAGTTTTGCGGTGAGTTGTTGAACATCTGCAACATCCCGATAACTTCGACCAGCGCCAACCTGTCGGGCGAGCCCAATCCGAATTCGATAAGCATGATAAATCGGAAAGTGCGGGACTCTGTGGATCTGATTGTTGATGCTGGAACTCTCACTTCCCAAACGCCGTCGACCGTTGTAGATGTCACGAAAGGGAAGATCGAACTTGTCAGAGAAGGGGCGATTGCCTACAGGAAAATCTTAGACGTAGTTTGACTGCTTGTTTATTTGAAATTTCCCGTTGCCTATTTTAAAACTTTGATTTACTGTTCCGCTTGTTTCTGGAAAGTCAGCAGCTCCGTCATCTCCGAAACTAAGGGCTTTCGTTCGAAATAATTATATCGTCGAGTCAATCTCTCAGGAAGAAAAACTTTTCCCGCGATTTTGTAATTCGCATCGGCGAACATTCGTTCCACTTCGTAAGGATAATCAGCGACTCCCGTCTCGCCGATCTGCGGCGCAACGATTACCGAAACCTTGCCTTTGATTTTCAGAATTCTGTGAGATTCTCTGAATACTGTTTTGAATTTCAACTTGAAGTTCGAGAGGGCGACCGTCATGTCCTCGATTCCGGAATAAAATTCTTCCGGTAAGTCGATGAAGACATAATCAGCCGAATTTGTTTCTTCTGGAATACCCGTCAGAAAAATATTATTCTGTTTGATTCGCCCGTCAGATGGCATTGGATCGAGCATCTTGAATCTGCGGTCCCCGAAGTAGGATATTTTCTCTACGACATCGCCAAGTGTCCCATCGCCTGCAAACGGATCGACAATATATGCGCCGGGATCGGTGTAGTGATAAATTGCATTTGCTATCGTTTGCCCCGTAATTCTCCCTTTATATCCCGTTTTGCCGAATCGCGGATCGGGAACATCAAAGCTCCATACGTTAGTCGCACGCAGGTCGAATCCGAATTTTGTCCGCTCCGATTCGCGCTCAGTCAGGACATCTTCGCGGATTTTTTTTCTGAGCTCGGCGATCGTCCATTTGTTCAGAATGGCGGATTTCTCGTACTCTTTGCGCCTTTCATCATCGCCCACTTTTGTAGCGAGCTCGAAATAGAAACTTTCCGGGAGCTTTCGTTTCTTCATGTCGGGATAATACGTAAAATACATCTGGCACTGCTTGAGCAGGCCCGGCTGAAATTTGAAGCCCGGGTATGATGTCAATACTTTGTAAAGTTCTTCTTCCGATAACTTGTTCGATTTTGCGTACGGCAGAATTTTGTCGACAATAAATTTACCGACATCCCAGAAATTATCGACCGAAAGAGAATTTAATCTCTCGGCAAGCGCTTGCAGTGGATCGTTTTTCATTTAATTCTGAATACCTTTCTGTTCTTTTGCCCAATTGCGAACATAAGTCACAATATCTGTGGTTGATGTTCCGGGGGTAAATAATTCGCCCACACCCATGTCTTTGAGGGTCTTTATGTCTTTCTCGGGAATAATTCCGCCGCCGAACAGGAGGACGTCGGCAAGCCCTTTTTCCTTCATAAGGGTTAGAATTTTTGGGAATATTGTCATGTGGGCGCCGCTTAACAGACTGATGCCGATCACGTCAACATCTTCCTGGATCGCCGCATCGACGATCATCTCCGGAGTCTGGCGAAGACCGGTGTAGATAATTTCCATTCCGCCGTCTCTCAAAGCGGCAGCAACGACTTTTGCGCCGCGGTCATGTCCGTCAAGTCCGGCTTTTGCAATCAAAACACGAATCTTTCTTTCCATCAATAACCTTTCGTCGTTTGAGAGATAAGAATATTCTTGTTGCCGATCCCGATAATGTCGGGTCGTTATGAGCAATGAATCTATTTGATTGCCGACTCGCTCGAATTATTCTCAATTTTTTCGTTAAGAGCCACTGCATATCTCTTCTGCATATAAGATAGCATTCCTACGCCAATTATGACAGCGAACCATAATGTTGAGGCCCGAATTATAAGGGTCGCGGCGACGGCGGAATTTTTCGGGATTTTTGCGAGAATCATAAGCCCGGTCAAAGAAGTCTCGGTTGCTCCCAGTCCGCCGGGGAGAAATGATACAGCGCCAACAACTGTCGAGAAAGCATAAATAAAACTTGCGGATAGAAATTTTAGATGTACATCGAGGCCATCAAGGACAAGGAGGAATCCAATGCATTCAGCAAACCACCCGATGAGTCCTATGAATGTCGAAATAACAAGAGGTTTTCCACCCAATATCATCCTTGAACTTTCATAGGCGGTTTCGATGGGTCTGATCCTCTTTGCGATGAATGGGAATTTCTCCCCCGCCCGGATGATTTTCATTGACAGGGAGCGGTTCGAAATTATCCCGATCCCGGCGACAAAAATAAGACCGGCTACAACAATTATTCTTTTTTCATACCCGATGCTGTACGCTCCTATTATTGAAATTATCAGAAGGTCCAGGAAGTCGGTGATTCGTTCTGCGAAGACGATCGGCGCGGATTTGCTGATAGGTACCGCACGAAGTGATTTTAGGAAATACGATTTGACTAATTCACCCATTTTCCCGGGAGTGACGGACATGGAAAGAGATGATATAAATATCATAAAACTTTCGGAGCGAGGGACTTTAATCCCGAGAACGTGAAGATAGTATTCCCACCTTATAAATCTGGAGAGATAATTGACAAACGCACAAGCAAGCACAAGAGGAACAACCTCATAGGAAAACGTCGAAAATGCTTCTTTCAGTTGAGAGATATTAGCGTAGAAAGAAAACACTATTCCTATGAGTGCCGCTATCGCGAGCGAAATAAAAAGTTTACTCCGAAGTTTGCTCAGCATTGGCAAAATTTTTCAATGCAAGATAAAACTTCGGCAGAGGGAGTCCAACGACATTGTAGAAATCGCCGTTTATTCTTTCCACGAAGAGGGCGCTGAGGTCATCCTGTATTCCATATGCTCCTGCTTTGTCGAATGGCGCACCGGACTGGACGTATTCTTCAATTTCCACGGCCTCCAATTCTCTGAATGTTACGTCCGTAACTTCGCATTGCTGGACGGTTTTATTCCCAGGTATTTTAAGGAGGGTAAACCCTGTGAAGACCTGATGCGTCCTCCCACTCAAAAGGTTCAGCATCCTGACTGCGTCTTCGGCATCCTTGGGTTTATTGATTACCTTTCCATCCAAATAGACAATCGTGTCCGCTGCGGCGACTATGCCTTCGCTGATTTTGCGGGAGGCAGCTTTCGCTTTTTTCTTGGCAAGGCTGGTGACATATTCACAAGGATTATCTGCAGAGTGGCTGTCTTCATCTACCTCGACGTCAAGCACCGTGAATTTTATTCCGACCATCTGGAGGATCTGCCGCCGCCTGGGAGATCTCGAAGCTAAATAGATATGTGGAAGATTCATACTAATCTTAAATTTTGAATTACTAATTTTAAATTCAACATTGAAAACTTAAAATTCTTCAGTAGACTTTTTTGACTTCTGTGCCCGGATAATAATGTGAAAGGATTTGCAGATAATTAAAGCCGAGCCGTGACATGCCGATTGCACCCCACTGACACATTCCGACTCCATGGCCGCTTCCTTGTCCTTTGACGGTGATTGTTGCAATCCTTCCTTTCCGGTCTCTCGATATGTTAATTCTGAAAAGGCTGCTTCTTAACAGCGTTCCATCGCTGCCTCGAAAAAAATATCTCGTTCGGTCCCCCCGGACATAGTACTTGTTCCCGTTCCTGGTCTTGACCATGAGTGAATCGACACGGAATGAATCGAAACGATCGAGAATTTTTATTTCCGTGACGTCGCTTCCCATAATTTTATTTGCATAAGTCGGGTTAGCCTCTGCTAAATTCGCTTTGAACATTCGGTTGATTTGGTAATGGGAATAAGTATTGGTCCAGAAAAATTGCGGGGCGTAAATGCAGTATGGATCGCCTGTAGCTGAATCGATGTCCGATACTCCTGCCAGATAAGGAAGAGCCGGTTGTCCCTGCCAGATATGTTGTACGCTTTCGGTGTGTCCGCCGCAGGTCGAATGGAAGAAACATCTGGCAGGTTGACCGTTATATTCAACGATCAAACCGGATGTTAGGTCTATAGCGCTGTCTGCGATCGATTTGTATTTTTCAATCCCCGAGTATACCTGATCCCTCGTGTCGGAATAAACGTCGAAGTTGGTCGAATCTAGATTACTCATCTTATAAAAAGCGAAATTCCTTGCCGCAATTGCCTGAGCCATGCAGGCTTGAAAATCATCCCGCGTCAGCTTGTTGACGAGTTCATTCGGGACAACGCCCCGAAGATATGATTCAAGAGAAACAAAATTTATTATACTAAAAGTGCCTCCCTTTTCTGGAATTATTTCCATCGAGCCCGGAAAGGTCTGGAGGCGGAATCGCATCCCACTCAAAAGACGTTCAGAAGATCCAGCCGGTGCATTTGTGCCGGAGTCCGATCTGATTTTGTAGAGGTTTGTATCCGAAGGCTCCACCTTTATCGGTGAAGAGAATCTAATCTCCTGGTTTGGGAGCTTGGCTATCGGTGTCCCATCGTTGGAAAAAGTAAATGAAACCGTGGCGTTGGCAACGGTAGCAATTTCAATTCCCTGAAAACTTAGTCTGAAATTTCCATAAACCCGAAGCGATGGATTCTTTATGTTTTCAGCAAGACTGATCCGTATAATAGGTTCAACAGAATAAGAGAAAACAGGCTTACATTGGGAGCTTGATTCGAGGAGAAGAAGAGCAGCGGATATTAAAAGAAGCCGTAGGTGGCGAGTCCCCCTTAGGGGAATCATCTAAACATTGCTTTGATGCTGCCCCAGGTTCGCTTTGCCACACCGGAGAGACCGGAAGAAAATTCGTATGGCTGGGTTATTTGACTAGAGTACGAAGTACTTCCATCGTATCCATCTGCCCTGATGCGATAAATGAAATACGCTGAGGAGGCCGCCTTATAGAGATCTTTGTCTGTAAATTGGTAAGTACTTCCCGCGCCTGTCGCTGCGATTGTACCATCGACTTGAAAGAATTGTCCATTAAGTTGAGAGGCTTTCTCGACGGCAAAATCTTTTATGTCGTTCTCTTGAGACGTAGTCCAGCTGAGGGTAATGCCGTCAGTTCCCGACGACGCCCGAAAATCCGAAAAAGTAACGGACGAAGTTGAAGAAAAAGCTACCAAAAGCGCCGCTAATGCAATAAATAGGTATCTCATTGGTAGGTAAATTTATCTTTGGTTCTTGTTTAAGTCAAGTCCGAATAGCTGCATGTGTGATTTGAATACACAGAATTCATCCTGAATAATTTACTTAGCTCCTTAATAAATCGAACTAGAAAATGCCATCTATTTATGGGTAGTGGCTCAATTTCAAGGTAAGTGGCTCAGTTTGAAATCGGAATTTGGGAACTTTAATTAGTATGCACTTTTCTATATCTTTAACCAATGCAACCGCGAAAAATTGTCCGAAGACGAGTTGTAAAATTCCCCGTGTTATTGACGGTCAAAAATGCAAACTGTCTAATCCAGAGATGCGAAGATGCTATTCGTTCAAGGGACAAGAGAGTTCTTTTTGATTTTTCCAGTTGTAGATTTACTGAACCATTTGCAATTACTCTTTTGGTGGGTGCAATGCTTTCTTGTGTAAACAAAGGTAAGACGGTACAATATCGCCGTTCGCCAACCAAAAACCTTGAACTCTATCTGAATAGAATCGGTTTTTATGCTTGGGGGGAGGGTCTTAAAGGAAAGGCCGCTTCCCCTATTCAAGCCGAACTAAGACATTTAGGTGCCATCAATCCGATTTATACAGAAAATATCATAAAGGTAATGCAGCTCTACTTGAACCTTTCCCAAGGTGTACAAGATTCTCTCAAACTTACATTTAACGAATTAATGGAAAATGCCTTTGACCACAGCCAAACAACTATGGGGTGTTTTGTTTGTGCTCAAGCTTTCCCTAAACGTGGCGAGGTAAATATTTGCTTAGCTGATTTTGGCAGAGGAATTTTGAAGTCACTTTCTTCTTCGGAAAAGTACAATTATCTCAAAGATTCCATTGAAGCGATTGAACTTTCGATTCAAAAAGGTGTTTCAAGTAGGAAGAACGGAGCCGCTGGTTTGGGTCTCACGTTTATTCATGATTTTTTAAAATTAAATGAGGGACGAATACATATAATTTCTGGGAATGGGTGGATTCATTGGAATTACAAGCAAGGTGCTTTGAATCAAATTAAGCGGAAAAAGCTTGACATTGAATTTGACGGCACAATTGTAAATATTATAGCACGAGCAGACGGAAAAGGTCTTTACATGCTGTCAACTGAAAAACCGAGAGATGACATTTTTTAAATATGGAACACAAGATTAGTATCAAAGATTTTTGCGGAAAATATATGGTCACGAGAGATGATGGTAAAAAAGTGCGTGACATGATTGAAAGTCAATGGAGTGATTCTGACAAAATCAAAATTGATTTTGGAAATGTGTTGGTAGCATCAGTATCATTCATTGATGAAATTTTTGGTCAACTCGCTCTAAAATATTCACGCAGTGAGGTGACCGATAAAATTGTAATAGAGAATATGCAAGATTTTGACCGTGCCCTCCTGAATGATATTATGAGGTCGCGATTTCAAGAGAAAGAACTCAAAACCCAAGATCAAACGTGAATTAGGTGTTCACGCCGCTATTCTTTCCTGTCCATAATTCAAGAACTCTTCCCAACTAATCAGATGCTTGCTAATTCCCGCTTCCATTGCCGGAGTTACTCTGAGAGTTTCATGGATACGCATAAAATCATAGTGGAAGAAGTGCAAGGCGATAGCCGCTTCTAAGTGCTTCTTACTCTTAGAAAAGCCGTTGGTGAGCCTTGTAAAGCGTCTCATCTGCATTCTCATTGTTAGGTTTTGTCGTTCAATATGACTTGTCGAGATACGGCTTTTCTTTGGGTTTCCGATCATAGGGGTTATGTCGATTTTTATTATCTTCGCCGGACTATACCTTTTCTCACTCGCTGAATCTTCGCCGTACATTTTCACGATTTGACCGTAATCAATATTGTCATGGAATACCTCATCGACACAATTGAAGTAAGGGGGGAAAGCGTCCGTTGAAAGTTGGAATCTGTTTGTGATTCTCATTTTCAATTCACGCATAAACGAATAGGCGTTATCGGCACTTCTCTTTCCGACGCTGAAAGCAGTAACGAGCTTAGTCTCAGAATCCAAAGCCACGAAAACATATTGATCGCCGACTTCTCCCTCTCTCTTTTCCTCTTCACTGCATTGCTTTTGTTTCTTTGCAACGAATGTCCAAATCTCGTCAACCTGGACATAATTACATTGAAGGTTCACTAATCGAGTGTCGAGGATTTCGCGGGCTTTTTCTCCGGCTTCCAAGAGTAGTTTACTGATCGTATTACGGGCAACGCCGGAAACACGGGAGATGGTACGAAGTGAATTTCCCTCAGCTAAAAGGGAGAGGATTAAAGTTTTCTTTTCAAGTGGTAAGTTGTTCATTGCATTGGCTCCTATATTGGTTTTTCGCCCGCGATGAACTACATTTGGTTTGTAGGATTGATGCTCGTCCATTCGGGCATTGATTTGAAGAGCTTGCAAGTGCGTCAACACCTGCAAGCTCATTTTGTTTATTCGATAAGTTGATGATGTATAACATATCACTTAGTAGCATAAAAAATATATTAGCGTTTTCGTTGGCGTTCCCGCCAACGTCTTATATCGTCAATTTTTAAAAGGGTTAGGGTCTTTATCTTGTAGGTAACTAACCTTCCCAAAGATAAATAGTTGCGGATAGCCGATTCTTTTATCCCTAAATATTTCGCGGCTTCTTCAACAGTGAAATATTCGTCGGCTTTAAACTCTTTGATTTCTTTTACTGTCATGGATATAATATAAGGTATAAATTATAATTTGTCAAGAGAGAGACGAAAATTATTTTAAGTTGCAAACATCGTTGCAAAGGGTTTTTAGGTGTTCGTCTGACATATCCAAAATCGGTTCATACATAAAAGAATTTAGATGAATATTTTCGGGAGTCATCAGAATTACTCTGTCAATTATTTCTATATTCTCACGTTCATTGGAAAACTGCATTTTGTATATATCGGCAAGTGCCCTTGTTTGGTCTTTTTCAATGGTAGAGGTTACGCTTGGGTTATTGAGCTTATTCACCATGAACTGCTCAACTTTCAGTCTTATTACAATGGAGAGAACGATTTTGTTCTCGAAATTTACTCCTTCAGGAGCCGTCAGACAGCCATTCATCTCGATGTTGATAATGTCAATAACTTTTTTGCTTTTGTCAGAGAGATTTTCGTTTCCACCAAATAAACGTCTAAATATATCAGCTAAGTCACCATCAGTAATACTTGCCGTATCATTTTTCCAATGCAGCAAGGAGGTGAGTTTTATGTAATCTGGATCACTGTCTCCTTTGGTGTATTCAATCAAGTTGCGCATAAACGGAATACAGGCGATTCTTATTTTGTCATTAGTGAAAAATTTACCTTTCCATTTTTTAATAAATGGATTCTTAATGCCTTCGGCTTCTTTCAAAAGAACTTTATCTTTCGTTTTGTACGCAAAATAGCAATGGGAGTATGGTACATAACGGCTTTGAATGGTGCGGAAGAAATCAAAGTTGTGGGTCAATATTATCTGATAGAAATTTGAATCCCTTGAAATCTCTTCCAAGTACTCAATAATTGCGTACTTATTTTTATAATCAAAAGAATCTGCAAGATCGTCAATTACGAAAATTGTCTCTTTTCCCGACATTTTTCTTCTTTCAACTTCAAAAATTATATTCAGGATGTAAAATGCCTTGAGCTCTCCGGTACTCAATCCTTCTCTTAAAGCATCTTCGGTAACAGGAACTTCTTGTCCATTATCATTGAAAGTAAAATCCAACGTCAACGCGCGTTCTTGTCCGATGATCACTTGCCATTTATTTTTTGCCACTAACTTGAAAGGGACATGAAAGCGTTCATTAAACGTCTTGATCGCTATCTCCCACTGTGTTTGTTGTGCCCTTGCCTCATCTTCAATTTCCTTGCTTCTTTTTAAAACACCTCTATGCCGTTTCAATAAATCCGTGAACAGATCTATTTTAGTCTTGAAGTATGACTTCCAAATATTTTGCTTTAGCTCACCAATGTTAGATAAATGAGGTAAAAGTTTTTCATTATTAGAAATGTACTCGCCAAAGTTTCGCAATCCTTGATTCTTGTCGATCTTTGTCTGAATACTATCAAATGTTTTCTTCAGGGCTTTGTCGGTAAGTACCCGCTGTTTATCTTCTTCAATAACTTCCGTCAATTCTTTTTCATTTTGAATAATCTTTGTGCCTTTTGCGCTATTGAGTGTTACTGAATGAGGCGCTTTGAAAAAGCCGTTCTTGACCAATACCTTCGCAACCTCTCCCGCATTATAGTAATTGAAAACCCCTTTCTTGAAAAAGATTGATGTTGCCAGCAACTCATTATATCTATCAATATATTCCTTAATCGCCGCCTGAACATCGCTCGCACCCAAAAACGTTAATGTGCTATCATTAAAGAGTTCATCATAAAGTATATCTGAAAATGGTTCGTCTGTTTGAGTCACAACCTCGTTCTCAATACGAATCAGCGCATCATAAAATTTATCATCACGTGGCATAAAAGCAGATGATATTTCCTTCTCCAAATCCTTTCTTGATTGAGAGAGGTCTTTTAGTTCGCCCAAAAACTTTTCTTTTGCGGAATTAACATCTTTATGAATTGATTCATATTCCTTTCGCTTATCGTTGTCAACAAGAAGAATGGAAATTTCTTCTGAGGGTTTGAATTCTTCATCGTATGGTCTAATAGAGAAAATCTTATCTTGTGCTAATTCGCTGCTCGCGTCATCTGTGATTTTTCTTTTTGTGGTTCTGGCTGGAAAATATCTATCCTTCGATTGTTCTCCCTTGCTTAAATCTAAGAACGTTTGAGCAAGAGAGGTTTTCATGGAGCCGTTAGGAGTGTAAATTGCGACAACTCTTTGACCCGTAAAATCTAATTCTTCTTTCAACTTTTTGATGCCGTAGCAGTTTTCAAGATCGAGTTTAATTTTGTTTATCATAAGAGTTGCCTCCCTTTCAGCATAAATCAACCGAGGTGTGGTGAAATAAATAACATGAGATGTTATAATATGCTGTTCGGGGATTTTAGTTGCAATGTTCAAAAGGGAGGTTTTTGTAGTGGACATGTTAAAACCACCTAAGAAGCCTCAGGTGAAGCTCAAGCAATCTGATACGGAGATTCAGGAATATTTTCTGAAGCTTAAGGAAAAAATTATCCGCTTGCGTGAGCAAAATGTAAGCTTGAGAGACGACAAGCTGAATCTTCAGGGCAGGCTCAAGGCTCTTGAAACCGCGAAGCAGATGGAAAAATTTCGCAACATGCCCAAGCTTACACTTAAGAAACTTAAAGAAGACTTGGACGAATTGAATAAGCTCAAGCCGGCGTAATCGGGAGCGTTCCTTAATCAAATTGAGCCACTTATTCATAAACTGAGCCTTTACCTATTTATGTGAGAATTTGAACTGTTTCACTAGTGGTGTTAATTTTATCAAGAATACCCGAAAGGAACCACTTAATGATGATTTTATTGATAGGAATTGCAACATCTGTATCCACACTTTTAGGTGGATTGTTTGCTCTCAGATTCAAAGACAAACTTCATCTTATTCTGGGGTTCAGTGCCGGGGCAGTTATCGGTGTCGCATTCTTCGATCTCCTTCCCGAGGCGGCGAATCTGCGGAGCACTTCAAGCGATATTTCTTCAGTTTCGCTAATGGTCGGAATCGGATTTCTAGTGTATCTGGTGCTCGATAGAATGGTGATACTTCTCTCTCACGGCGATGAGGAGCATGGAGTTATGCATCATCGAGGCACACTTGGAGCCGCAAGCCTCTCCGTACACAGTTTTCTGGATGGTGCAGTCATTGGTTTTGGATTTCAGGTATCCGGAGCAGTTGGAGCGATCGTTACCGTTGCAGTTCTAACTCATGACTTTTCGGATGGTATCAACACTGTTAGTCTCGTAATAAAAGACAATGGGAATCGGAAGCGTGCTTCATGGTGGCTTTTTGTCGATGCCATCGCACCTCTTCTTGGAATCTTATTTACACGTTTCTTTACGCTTCCAAGATTTGAACTTGGTGGTGTATTGGCAATCTTCTGTGGGAGTTTCCTCTATATCGGGGCGAGCGAACTTCTTCCGGAAAGCTATCATGCTCATCCAAAAATATTGACGACCATTATGACCCTGGTCGGCATTTCTCTTCTTTACTTTGTCATACAGATAGCGAAGATTTAATTTTTGTAAAAAATTAATGTGGGGAGCGGTAGTTTTGGTACTGCTTCAATCTTCGTACATGGTGGGATCGGCAATACCGGCCAATTGAAAGGCTTCTTTGCGTTCGACGCAGGTCCCGCACCTTCCGCAGTGCAGCTTGCCGCCTTTGTAGCACGAATATGTAATTTCGAACGGGACGTCGAGTTCTCTACCAAGAATTGCGATCTCCTTTTTACTCATTCTGATGAAAGGGTCTTGAATTTCCACGCCCAGGTATGTGCCAAGGCGCCCGGCTTCTGAAATTGCTTTTAAGAATTCCGGCCGGCAATCAGGATAAATAGTATGATCGCCTGCGTGTGCGGCGTAGAAAACGGTCTTTGCCTCGATAGATTCTGCATAACCTACGGCAATTGAAAGGATGATACCGTTCCTGAATGGTACAACTGTGCTTCGCATCGAAGAATCTTCGTAATGTCCTTCTGGAATCTCACCGCCGCTTCTCAAAAGATCCGATTTGAAAAAATTGTTGATGAATGGAAGCTTTATGATCGTATGGCGGATATTCAGTCGGCGGACAATCTCCTTTGCGGCCGACTGTTCATGTCTGTTATGCTTTGAACCATAATCGAAAGTGAGGGCACTTACATCGTATCGTTTTGCCGCCCAGAAAAGAAGAGTCGTCGAATCGAGTCCTCCCGATAACGTGACTACTGCTTTTTCCATCGCTCGATAATCTTATTTACGGGCAAACAATAAATCATAATCTAATTTACGAATTCAGACTGAAGTATGCCATGATGTTGGGAGAAAAGCGATGGATTGAATTTTCGTCCTAAAATCCTGACTTTGAACGGTACAACAAAAACCAAAGGAACTATCAGGGGCAAACCAAATCGATGAGCGAAAGTTTGACGAAATTACTCGACAATCTAAAATCCCGTTTGGGTAACAACTCAGGGAATGTCCGCCGCAAAATAGTTGCAATATATTTATTGCTGGCATTGGTCAACATAATCGTCTGGGCGGTTGCGTTCATAACGTTTCGGGGTTTCCCTCTTCTTATCGGAACTTCGGTGATTGCTTACAGCTTTGGTTTGAGACACGCTGTGGATGCCGACCACATTGCAGCAATAGACAACGTCACACGCAAATTAATGCAGGAAGGAAAGCGCCCCGCGGGCGTAGGGTTTTTCTTCTCGCTGGGACATTCAACGATAGTCGTTTTGGCCTCGGTTGGAATTGCATTTGCAGCTTCGGCTATCCAGAAAAATTTTCCGCAATTCCGGCAAGTTGGCGGAGTCATCGGCACTTCGGTCTCCGCAGGTTTTTTATTTGTCATAGCGCTCGCCAACATGGTGATCCTGCGCGATGTTTACAGGTCGTTCAAAGAAGTGAAGAAGGGTGGAGTTTATAACGAACAATCTCTTAACGATTTGCTGGATCAACGCGGACTCATGGGACGTTTCTTTCGGCCATTCTTTAAGTTGATACGGCAAAGCTGGCACATGTATCCGCTCGGATTTCTCTTTGGTTTAGGTTTCGATACCGCAACTGAAATTGGCCTTCTCGGAATAACGGCAGCTGAGGCTACAAAAGGCTTACCAGTATGGTCGATCCTGATATTTCCCGCCCTTTTCACTGCGGGAATGTCGCTCGTCGATACGACCGATGGCGTGCTCATGCTTGCCGCTTATGGCTGGGCTTATATCAAACCTCTGCGAAAGCTGTTTTATAATTTGACAATCACCTTTATCTCTGTGCTCGTGGCATTGCTTGTCGGAGGGATCGAAGCGTTTGGTGTCATCGGAGACAAATTGGAATTGAAAGGGTGGTTTTGGGATTATATCGGCAGGTTGAGCGGCGACTTCGGAACAATGGGCTATTTTATCATTGGAATATTCGTAATAAGCTGGATCGTCTCGACAATCATTTACAAGGTTCAGAAGTACGATGATGTCGAAATAAGCAGTGAGAAGAGTGGAACTAATCCGTAAAGTTCAGGAACAAATCTTCCTTTAGAGTTAACCAAATTTTTTCGACTATGCTTAAGGATTTAATTCCACACCGGGAGTCGCGGGAAAGTATTTTCGTTGAAGCCTCAGCGACACATTTACGAGGCTGATCAGCACAGGCACTTCCACGAGCGGTCCTATCACGGCAGCGAACGCCTCGCCGGAGTTGATTCCGAAAACGGCAATTGCTACGGCTATGGCCAACTCGAAATTATTGCTTGCCGCCGTGAAAGAAAGAGTTGCGGTCTTGCTGTAATCTGCGCCAGCTCTTTTTCCCATCCAGAAAGAAACGAAGAACATTATTACGAAATAGAATACAAGCGGCACAGCGATCCTTAGTACATCAAAAGGTATCTGGACGATCAGCCTGCCTTTCAAGGAAAACATAACGAAAATTGTGAAGAGCAATGCGATCAGCGTTATTGGGTTGATCTTCGGAATGAACTTGTGTTGGTACCAATCTTTGCTCTTTGCCTTTATTAAAGTAAAGCGAGTGATAATTCCTGCGAGGAAGGGAATGCCGAGGTAAATAAAAACGCTCTCCGCGATTTGCCGGATGGTGACATCGACTTTGAATGAACTTAATCCCAGCCAACCGGGAACGACGGTGAGAAAAACGTAAGCGTAGAGCGAGTAAAACAGAACCTGGAATATCGAGTTCAACGCCACGAGTCCCGCGGCGTATTCCGCGCTTCCATGAGCAAGGTCGTTCCATACAATCACCATAGCAATGCAGCGAGCAAGTCCGATCAAGATCAGCCCTGCCATGTATTCGGGATAGTTGTGAAGGAAAATCACCGCGAGAAGAAACATGATCACCGGGCCGACGACCCAATTTTGCACGAGAGACACCGAGAGTATTTTTGTGTTCCTGAAAACCTTTCCGAGCTCCTCGTATTTCACTTTTGCGAGCGGCGGAAACATCATAAATATCAAACCGACGGCGATCGGAATGTTTGTGGTGCCGCTCTGAAATTTGTTCCAGAAGCTGACTATTGAAGGAAAGTAATAGCCGGCCGAGACGCCAAGCAGCATTATCGCAAATATCCACAAAGTCAGAAATCGATCTAAGAAAGCAAGTCTTGATTTCATCTCACGCTTTCGTGCTCTTTAGACAATTCTTCAATCCACTGTCGCACACGTCTTTCTATTTCGTCTCTGATCGCCCGCGTTCCTGTGAGCTTATCCTCGTAGCTTCCCGTCAAAGCAGACGGATCTTTGAAGCTCCAATGCAATGTCTTAATGACTCCCGGAAAAATCGGGCATCTCTCGGCGTTCGATTCATCGCAGACGGTGATAACGTAGTTGTACCTTCTTCCTTGCTTGAAGAATTCGAAAACACCCTTCGTCTCGTTTGCTGAAATATCTATCCCGATTTCCTTCATGGCATCGACCACGATGGGATTCAATGTTCCCGGTTCGAGCCCGGCGCTTTCAGCGATGAATTTATTGCTGCCGTATTTGTTGAGAAACGCTTCGGCCATCTGGCTTCGCGCGCCGTTGTGGACGCAGATAAATAGGACTTTGGTCTGATTCATTTTAATCTCCTCTGTTTAAGTAAGGGTTTTGAAATGGGGCAGAGGCTTGATTGTAGTATAATTGATTCAATTTAGTGAGCGATTCAAATTCTAATTTTCTAGTGTGTCGTTTGTATCTATTTTGTTCCAATGACGGTGACCGAATACATTCCGGCGCCGCTCGATAACTTGTAATCGTTTTTTATTTCAGAAGTAACAATAATTTCTTTGAACCCTGTGTTTTCTATGATGGCAAGATAGTCTTTTTTGTCAAGTGCACCGCTGACGCATCCGGCCCAGAGCGAAGCGTCGCGGCGTTCTTCTTCGCTGATCCTTCCGTCTGTAACTATATCGGAAACGGTGAAATTGCCGCTTGTCTTCAAGACGCGATAAATTTCCGCGAAGGCTTTTTTCTTGTCAGGCACGAGGTTGATGACGCAGTTGCTGATGACCCGATCTACTGTGCCATTATCAACGGGCAGCGACTCAATTTCGCCGAGACGGAACTCCACATTTGCGGCGTTCACCTTCGATTTGTTCTCATTTGCCTTCTCTATCATCTTCTCGGTCATGTCGACTCCGATGACCTTTCCGCTTGCACCAACATGCTTTGCCGCAATGAAGCAGTCGATGCCGGCGCCTGAGCCAAGATCGAGCACCGTCATTCCTTCTTTGATGTTCGCGAATGCTGTCGGTGTGCCGCAGCCGAGACCCAGGTCCGCGCCGTCGGGGACTGAGGCTTTATCTTCATCGCTGTATGAGAGAGAAATATCAACAATGTCGTTGCATCCGCAGCCGCATGATTTGCCTGCAGTCTTGATTGCCTTTAGATTGCCTTCTGCAATCTCTGCATATCTTTCTCTTACTTCTTCCTTGATTTGAACGTCGTTTTTCATTGCAGTTCCTTTCTTAAGAATCGTGTGATCATTATTTTCTCCTCTTCGTCGAACAACTTGCATCTGTGCAGCTTGATTTTAATTCGTCGAACAACTCATTCATATCATCGGCAAGTTCGTTAATCGCTTCTTCATTAAGACAGTAGCACGATGAAGGACCTTCCACCGTTCCTTTTACCAATCCTGCTTCCTTCAATTCTTTGAGGTGCTGGGAGACTGTCGCTTGCGCGAGCGGCATTATTTCGACGATTTCGCCGCAGACACATGCGTTGCGCTGAGCTAACGTCTGGAGTATCGCTACTCTCGCGGGGTGGGCGAGCGCCTTTGCCCACCTGGAAACGCGAATCTCTTTTGTCTTGAACTCTTCGGTCTTTGTTAACGGCATCGTAAATCCTTTATCGTATCTTTACGATAAAGATAATAAGAAGTTTCGTTCTTGTCAAGGAAAAGTTGAAAGTAGGAGATGCTTCCCGGCAAGATTTCGAGAAAACTTGGTTTCTTAACCTCGACATGATATTTTCCATAACCATGGAGCATGAATTAGGAAAACAATTGGTTCTGGATGAACTTTTCGATTTAACTCTTTATAAGAGGATGCGTGAAACTGCTTCCGAAGATTTGAAGCCCATGTTCGACGAGCTTATCCCGACGGAGACCAAGCATTTCGCTTTCTGGAAAAATTTCTTCGAAACGGAAATTAACGAATTGAATTTTGGAAGGCGCTTGAAGCTCGAGGTCCTTGTCTTTGTCACCAGAGTCCTTGGCAGCCTGGGGGCACATCTTGTCCTGGAAGCCATTGAAGTCTACGGCGTGCGAAAGTATGTCAATGTTTGGAAGGTGTACAGGGGAACGCCGATGGGAGACGCCGTACATAAGATTTTGGAAGACGAATTCAAACATGAAGATGAAATCGTTTCTTCCGCAATAGAAAGACGAATCCATCCGGAGCGCATCAGGGATATCTTTCTAGGACTGAACGACGGGCTTGTTGAGATTTTAGGTGCCGTGTCCGGTTTTTTCGCGGCACTTTCAAATACATCTGCCGTAATTGCGGCAAGCTTTGCCGTCGCTGTTGCGGGGGCGATCTCGATGGCAGCCGGCGCTTTCGGAGCCGTGAACTCCGAGAACGAGGTCGAAATGATCGAGTCTGCGAAAAAAGAGTTTCTTCAGGAAACCGGTGGTGAAGCCAGCGGCATTTCTTCAAATGCTTTTCAGTCGGCAGTCGTTGTCGGTGTCTCTTACTTTTTTGGCGCGCTTGTCCCGATGCTGCCGATTATTTTAGGGGCCCAAAATATTTTTTGGCCGCTTGCGATTGCAATGGTAGTCATAATTTTCATTTCCACTGTGATAGCCTTTCTTTCAGGGATGAAAACTTCGAAGAGAATCATCACGAACTTAGTCATACTTGTGATCGCTGTCGGCGTTACTTATACCGTCGGCATACTTGTTAGATCGATTTTCGGAATAAATATCTAATCCTGAACCTGTTGCCAAAAATTTTGGAAGAAACCAATCCGCCGCTAATAGCTTGTGTTCGAGTTTCACCTTTTCTAACTTAAACAGCTATGTTGCAATATTTTGTCGATTTGCTCAAGATTTCGCTGCCTGTCCTTTACCTTTTTACCATTTTTCTTTACGGGCTGGCATTTTTCCTTGATGAACAATTCGGAATACGAAACAGGACAAAGTTCCTCGTCGGGACGCTTATCGTGCATTTCATCTACATAATTAGCCATACAGTTCTAACTGGGCACCCGCCGGTCACTTCTGTTTTCGAAATTATGACTGTCGTCTCGTTTACAATCGGGGTTGCTTACGTTTATATAGAAACCAGGTCCCATGTCAAGGATACGGGAATGTTCATCATCGCACTGGCGTTTTTATTTGAAGTTGTTTCGGCGGCATTCATAAGAGACTACGTTCAACTAAAACCCGCGTTGAAATCAACCGTCCTCGGATTGCATGTCGCCAGCGCGATGCTGGGATATAGCGCCCTTACAATATCTGCGGTGTATGGCGGACTGTATCTGATGATGTACCATGAAATTAGATCGAGCCGGTTCGGGATTATTTATAGAAAACTTCCGGATCTGCAGGCGCTAGAAACTCTTAGTTATGGGTCCATATTTCTCGGATTTATTTTCCTTACCATAGTCATTTTGATCGGATACGTTTGGCTACCTAAGACGGTAGATGATTTCTCTTACTCGGATCCGAAACTGATTATTACCGACATTGTCTGGGTAATTTATTTCGTGGCCCTTTTGTTTCGTAAGGCAATGAGATGGACAGGGCGAACTGTAATAATCGTGTCGATAATAGGATTCGCGCTGACGGTTGTTTCGTTGGTTGCAGTAAACGTTTTTATTCCAAGTTTTCATAATTTTAAATAAATAAATGTTAAAGTTGACCGCGGTTTCGATTAATCACCGGACCGCTAATGTTGAAGCACGAGAAAAAATTTTTTATTCCCCCGAAGAAGCAAGGGGAATCCATGAAAAAATAAAATCCGTTTCGCGCGAGTCACTTCTTGTCTCTACTTGCAATCGCACGGAGCTTTACCTCCTTCCTTCAGCAAGCCCGCAAACGCACACCGATCTGTACCATCTTATTCGCGCGGGGAAAAATCTCGCGGACGGCGAAGTTGAAGCCGAATATGAAGTGTTCGAAGGCTTCGAGTCGATACGACACCTTTTCGCGGTTGCATGCGGCATCGATTCACTCATGCTGGGCGATATCCAGATACTCGGCCAGGTAAAGGAAGCGTATAATACGGGAGTCGAGCTTGGAATGGTCGGGACGATAATGCACCATGCATCCCAGATGGCACTCAAGGCTGGAAAGCGTGCAAAGTCGGAGACTAAAATTTCTGTCGGGGCAATTTCGGTGAGTTACGCCGCTGTCGAGCTTGCGGAAAAAATATTCGGAAACCTGAAAGGCAAGACAGCGATGCTTATCGGTGCCGGCGAAACGGCTGAGCTTGCAGCGAAGGATCTAAAACCGAAGGAAATCGGGAAGCTTTTAATAGCGAATCGTACGTTGGAAAGGGCGCAGAATCTTGTCAACGAGATCGGCCTTGGTGAGGCAATCCCGCTTGAAGCGATCTCTCAAAAATTACCTCAAGCGGAGATCGTCATTTCAAGTGTCGGCGGCTCAGGGTACGTATTGACGCGTGAAATGGTTCTCAATGCGATGAAGGGACGCGAAAACAGCCCGCTTCTCGTAATCGACATAGGTGTTCCCCGAAATGTCGAGCCGGGAGTGAAAAAAATCTCCAACGTCTTCCTGAACGATATCGATTCTCTCAACCTTATCGTAGAGAAGAATATGGAGATGCGGCGCTCGGAAATCCCGATTGTCAGAAGAATTGTAGATGAGGAGCTGAACGATTTTATAAAATGGTACAATTCGCTTGAAGTCGGTCCGACAATAAAAAAGCTTCGCGACAAGATCGAGCAAATAAGAGTTGAGGAGATTAAACGGCACAAAAATAAAATGAGCGATTCGGAATCGGAAATGGTGGATGAGGTTACCCGGTCTTTGGTTAATAAAATCTTACACGAACCTCTTACGAATTTGAAAAATGGCGAGAATGGAATTTCCGTAGTTGACCGTGTGAAGCTGATAAAAACTTTATTCGGATTGTCCGATGAATCCCGCGGAGACGAAAATGAAAAAAGCTAATTACGGGGTCAGAAGAAAGATTAAAATCGGTACGCGCGGCAGCCAGCTCGCGCTTTTTCAGACGAACCTCGTTGCGGAATTCTTGCGGAAAAATAATCCACAAATCGAAGTCGAAACCATGACGATTAAGACGACCGGCGACAAGATCCTCGATTCGCCCCTGTCAAAGATCGGGGACAAAGGACTTTTCACGAAGGAGATTGAGAAGGCGATTCTTGAAGGTGAGATCGATTGCGCGGTTCACAGCCTGAAAGATCTGCCGACAGTTTTGCCCGCCGGATTAAAGATTATCGCTTTCGGAGCCCGCGAAGATGTCCGTGATGCTCTCATTGCTCAAGACGGTATGAAACTCCTTGAACTTCCGAAAGGAACTACGGTTGCGACAGGAAGCTTGCGGCGACGTTCGCAGCTCCTTCATTTGAGGAGCGATTTGAATCTTGTCGATATACGTGGAAACCTGAATACGCGCCTTCGCAAACTTGAAGAAGAAGGTTATGCGGGCATGCTCGTTGCCTACGCGGGGGTTAAGCGGCTTGGAATGTCAGACAAGGTAACGGAGATTCTGGAACTTGAAAAGATGCTTCCCGCTGTCGGACAAGGAATTATTGCTGTTGAAGCGCGGGAAGATGATGAAGAGATTCTTGATTTTGTAACCGGATTCAATAATCCGGAGTCCGAGGCTGCCGCACTTGCCGAACGGGAGTTCCTGAGGCAACTTGAAGGCGGCTGCCAGGTGCCCATCGGTGTTTATACTTCGTTTGAGAAGAAAAAAATTATCGGTATGGTCGCTTCACTTGACGGCGAAAATTTGGTCAAAGATTCCATCAAGTTCGACAAAGGCGAACCTGAAAAAGCCGGGAAGGGTCTGGCTGAAAAGCTTGTTTCTCTTGGCGCAGATAAAATACTAGACGATATAAGAGCATCGTCAAACTAGACTTGAAGAAGGGATTCGTTCTCCATGATATCGGGTGAGTTGCCTCTTTCCAATAAGCGGATCGTAGTAACGCGTGCTGCGGAACAGTCCGATAATATTGTGTCGATGCTTAAGGCGAAGGGTGCAACTGTCCTTCTTGTCCCGACGATAAGAATTATACCGGCTAATTTATCATCGGAGGATGAATTGCGGATTTCTTCGTTTTATAAATATGATGTAGCTGTGTTCCCATCTGCAAATTCGGTAAAGAACCTTTTTGCGAAAATTACAATTGACAAACAATCGCCGACAAAGCCATATATAATTGCGATCGGTAAAAAAACGGGCGAGACAATTGAGAATTTCGGATTTACTCCCGACTTTATTCCCGGCAAATCTTCCTCTGAGGAACTGGTAAAATCTCTCGCGAAATTCGAATGGAAGGGAAAGAGCGTTTTGATTCCCGTCGGAAATTTGTCCAACAGTGATCTGGCCGATTTTATGAAGACGGCAGGCGCAATTGTGTACCAGGTTGTCGTTTATAAAACTGAGCCGAACGATTCGATAGACAACGAGATGAAAACGCAAATCCTTTCGGGGCAATTTGATATGATAGTCTTTTACAGCCCGTCACAGGTGAAGAATTTTGCCGCCATTTTTGGGGCCGATATTTTGAAAGGGAAACAAATTGCAACTATCGGCCCGACCACAAAGAAATCAGTGGAGCATTACGGCTTTAATGTTGCGGTCACTCCCGACAATTCGACTACAGAGGATTTAATCACCTCCGTATGTCGAAGCGGCTTTGCGCAGGCTGGCGGGGCTGTCTGAGTATGAAAAAAATTGATAATGATTTAATTCTGAGAGTTCTTGAGGGGAAATCAGTCGAACGAACACCGGTGTGGATAATGCGCCAGGCGGGAAGATATTTACCCGAGTATATGGCAGTCCGCGCAAATCACGATTTTCTAACGATGTGCAAAACGCCGGATCTTTCCGCAGAAGTTACCATCCAGCCTGTTGATATAATTGGAGTTGACGCGGCGATTATTTTCTCCGACATCTTGTTACTTCCTGAGGCGATGGGAATGAACCTTGTAGTCGAGGAAGGAAAGGGCGGCCCCCGCTTCACGAATCCGATCAAAGGCAGAAGCAATATTTCAATGCTCCACGATGCTGATTGCGCAAACGATTTGAAATTTGTGCATGATGCAATTCGGATTGTCGTCGAGCGATTGAACGGAAGGGTTCCTCTTATCGGCTTTTGCGGCTCACCGTGGACGATGCTGGCCTACATGGTCGAAGGAAAAGGAGGAGAGTTTATTCATGCGCGGGCGATGTTATATGATGATCCTTCGTCGGCCCACCGACTTCTGGAAATGTTGACACGGAATTGCATATCGTATTTAAAGATGCAGGTTGAAGCCGGAGCGAATTTTGTCCAGATTTTCGATTCATGGGCGGGAATCTTATCATCGTCATTTTACGAGGAGTTTTCACTACGGTATATCCGCCGGATTGTGGAAGCATTCAGCGGCGAAATACCTGTCATAGTGTTTTCAAAAGGAGCTAATTCTTCTCTCGAGAAGATGGGGCGGGTGGGCGCCGCGGCCATAGGAATTGACTGGACAATACCCATCAACGAGGCTGCGAATAGAATTAAAGGAATAATCCAGGGGAACCTTGATCCAGCAGTTCTCTTTGCAGGTCCTGAAGTTATTGCCTTGGAGGCAAAGAAGATATTGGAGAACGCTCCGAAAGGAAAACATATTTTCAATCTTGGACACGGAATCCTGCCGAACACGCCGGTCGATAATGTGAAGAAGTTGGTTGAAACGGTGAAAAAGTGGAGAGTCGAGTGATATCGAAAAAAATTGGAGTTGTCCTTCTAAATCTTGGCGGCCCGCTTTCAATCGACGACATTGAAGAATTCCTCTTCAATCTTTTCATGGATCCATATATAATTGAAATACCGCTGAAAGGTTTCTTGCGAAAAGGGTTGGCACGATTTATAGCCAGGAAACGCGCAGGCAAAACCGCTCATTACTACGAAATCATGGGGGGGAAATCTCCACAGTACGATCTGACCATGAATCAGGCTGCCGCTCTCGAGAAATCGCTCAGTAAGAATCTTGATGTAAAAGTTTATGTCGGGATGAGGTACTTTAAGCCGATGATTGAGGAAATTTATAGAGCGCTTCTAAAAGACGATATTGAAAATGTTATTTTACTTCCTCTTTACCCCCATTATTCACGGACAACAACACTGTCAAGTTTTACAGAATGGAACAGGGTAGCAAAAAATCTGAGCGGAAGAATGAAAGTGCTCCAGATTGAATCCTATCATGATTATCCCCTTTATATCGAAGCAGTAGTTGATCGAATTTCCGAAGCTCTTTCAAGATTTCTGAGCGGCATTCGAGACACCGTACACATTCTCTTCAGCGCTCACGGTGTGCCGGAGAGAGTTATAAAGCGCGGGGACCCATATCAGCGTCAGATAATTGAAACGGTCGAGCTTGTCTCAAAAAGATTTTCGAATCCGCACTCGCTTGCCTACCAGAGCCGTGTCGGGCCGGTTAAATGGCTCGGTCCGCCTACGCTTGACGAAATTAAGAAACTTGCCGCCGACGAAGTTAAGAATTTATTGGTCGTGCCGATAAGTTTTGTCAGCGAGCACTCCGAGACTTTATACGAAGTAAATCATCTTTTCCGAAACGAAGCGGCTCAACTTGGTATAGAACATTTTGAGATGATGCCCGCATTGAATGACTCGCCGAAGTTTATAGAGGCATTGTCGCAGCTCGTAATCGGCAAGGCTAAAGAGTTCGATTCTCACGAAAGCAATCTGCAGCAGAAATGAATATCGCGGTCGTCGGCGCAGGCATCTCAGGACTATCTACGGCGCACTTTCTAAAGAAGAGCGGGGCGGATGTCGTCGTTTTCGAGAGAAATGATTTTCCAGGCGGGACGATCAGCTCGAAGATTGTCGAGGGTTATTTAGTCGAAAATGGTCCCAACAGTACATCCGAAACGAATCTTGTTATCGACGAGCTTCTAGAGGATCTGAATATCTTAGATGAAAAAGTTTATGCCGATGAAAATTCAAAGAATCGTTTCATCCTGCGTAACGGGAGGCTGCAGGCCCTTCCTTCCGGAATCGGTTCGTTCCTTTCGACAAGGTTGTGGACTACCGGCGGCAAACTCAGACTTTTCGGTGAACCGTTTATCGGACGGGCGAGCCGTGAAGAGTCCATAGCCGATTTCGTTGTCCGGCGCCTCGGCAGAGAATTTTTGGATTACGCGATCAATCCTTTTGTCGCAGGGGTATATGCAGGCGACCCGTCGGAACTGAGCGTGCGTGCCGCGTTCCCAAAGTTGTATGCCCTTGAAGAAAAGTACGGCGGCTTGCTTAAAGGTACAATCGGGGGTGCAAGGGAAAGGAAAAAACGTCCGGATAAAGCGAAAGTATCGGCGAAACTTTTTGCGTTCAAAAGCGGGATGGGAATTTTGCCGACGACGATTGCCCATGAGTTTGGAGAAAAGATCCGGTATAACATTTCGATACAAAGCATAAAGCCGGATAGCGGTAAGTTTGTGCTAAATTTCTCGTCGGATGGGAAAGCGGATTCGGAAAAGTATGATGCGATAATACTTTCGACCCCGTCCTATGCTGCGGCTGAAATTTTGAAGGCATGGCTGCCGGAGTTATCTCGAGAACTGGCGAAAATAAAATATCCGCCCGTCGCGGTGGCAGTCCTTGGATACAAGCGAGAGCAGGTTAAAACCGATTTGCAAGGGTTTGGTTTCCTTGTCCCAGAAATTGAGAACAGGAAAATTCTTGGAACGATATGGAGCTCAAGCATTTTCCCAAACCGCGCGCCGGAAGGCGATGTCGAGTTCACGACATTCGTAGGAGGAGCGAGGCAGCCGCAAATAGTAAAATTATCGCCGGACGAAATCGCGAAGATTGCTAATGAAGAGAATGCCGCGTTGATGAAAATAGGGGGCAAGCCGGAATTTAAGTCTGTCTCTAAATGGGAAAAAGCGATTCCCCAATATAACATCGGACATCTTTCAATCATCGATGCGGTGCGCCATGTTGAAAGCATTCATAAAGGATTTTATATTTGCAGTAACTATAGGGACGGCATTTCAGTTGCCGATTGTATTGCAAACGGAAAGAAAACAGCCGAAACAATTTTGACAGGAGCCAGATAAAATGATTACACTGACGGAATATCAGAAAAAAACAGGGTTCCCGACCGTGCGGATGCGCAGGTTGAGAATGACAGAAACAATGCGTGAAATGGTACGCGAGACGGTACTTCAACCCTCGGATTTTATTTATCCGATGTTCGTTGTGCCCGGCAAAAAAATCCGTCGCGAGATTTCTTCGATGCCGAATGTTTTCCAGTTGTCTGTCGATGAGCTTGTGCGTGAATGTGAAGGAGTCCTAAAATCAGGAGTGAGATCGGTGATTCTCTTTGGCATTCCGGAGCACAAAGATGAATACGGGTCGGAGGCTTACGACGAAAACGGAATTGTCCAGCGAGTGATTCGCGAATTGAAGAAGCAATTACCGGAATTGTTTATCATTACCGATGTTTGTTTATGCGAATATACATCCCACGGTCATTGCGGCGTCTTGAAGGAAATTACTCCGGGACAAGTTGAAATATTAAACGATGAGACGCTGGAACTTCTGGCGAAAGAATCGTTGACCCATGTGCAGGCTGGAGCGGACATGGTTGCTCCGAGCGACATGATGGATGGGAGAGTTGCAGCGATAAGAAATCTCCTCGATGAGAACGGTTTTCTCTCAACTCCGATAATGAGCTACGCCGCGAAATATTCTTCGGGTTTCTACGGGCCTTTCCGTGAAGCTGCCGAGTCAACTCCACAGTTTGGAGACAGGAAAAGCCACCAGATGGACCCTGCAAACACTAACGAGGCAGTTCGCGAAGTGGCGTTGGATATCGACGAGGGCGCGGACATCGTCATGGTAAAGCCGGCTCTTGCATATCTCGATGTGATTTATCGCGTAAAGAATGAGTTTAAGATGCCGACGGCGGCGTACCAGGTTAGTGGTGAATACTCGATGATAAAAGCCGCGGCGAAAAACGGTTGGCTTGATGAGCAAAGGATCATGATGGAAACTCTGACCGCGATCAAAAGAGCCGGTGCGGATCTGATACTGACTTATTACGCGGTCGATGCCGCAAAGCTGCTGAGGAAATAGAAATTCGAACCTTGTCAAGGATTAAAAGAAACCTTGACAAGGTTATGCTTATGCAAAAAGTCTTCGTCACGGGCGCAAATGGGTTAATCGGTTCAAACCTATGTCACAAGCTGGCGGGGCTTGGCTATGAGGTTATCGCCATGGTACGTCAGCGGTCCAATTCCCGGTTAAGTCATTCGGGAACAAGCCTACTGGGACTGAAAGGATTTACCGGTAAAATCATTTATGGAGATATTCTTGATGAACAAGGTCTCATCACGTTGATGGGAGGAGCGGATTTTGTATTTCATACGGCGGGTCTCGTTAGTTTTGACAACCGGCGCCGCGAAGAGTTGTTCCGCGTGAACGTCGAAGGAACGAGAAATGTGATGAATGCGGCCTTAAAAGCGGGTGTGAAGAAAGTGGTGCACACCAGTTCCGTCGCGGCGATTGGGATTCCTTCGGTTGGGGATTTAGCAGATGAAACCACTGAATACAACAAGGCTGGATATAATGTCGCGTATGGCGATAGTAAGCATTTCGGAGAAGTGGAAGTTGAGAAAGGGGTTCAAGGAGGGCTGGATGCCGTAATTATTAACCCGGCGTCTATTGTTGGCCAACGAGATGTTTATTCTCACTTTGGGATCCTCCTTAAAATTCTGAAAGGGAAAAAAATCGTTCCTTATCTTAATGGTGGGATGTGTGTAGTCGGTGTTGACGATGTAGTTGATGGTGAAATTGCTGCGCTGAAATTAGGACGGCGCGGTGAAAGGTATATCCTTGGAAGCGAGAACATATCCTTTAGGGATATCTTCCGAAAAGTCGGTGAAGTGGTTGATGCTTCGGCGCCAAATATTTATGTGCCCGTTTGGACGGCTAAGTTGGCCGCTTCAATCCTTGAAGTATTCTCCAACCTGACTGGAAAACCCCCTGTGTTGACGAAAGCCCATGTTGTTAGCTCGACGCTCCCGCATTATTTTTCGTTCGAAAAGGCGAAGCGTGAACTTGGCTTCAATCCTCATCCGATCATAGAGGCGATAAAAAAATCATACGAATGGTATCTAGAAAATAAATTGATGTAAAAAGATTGTGAGTGTTATGATGTCTTTACAAGATTCGTGATATTGGTTGAATTTTATTTCGAGATAAAAATGTCCCGTAAGGGACTAAATGTCTGTAGAAACTATTTTTCCCAAAATAACGTCCCGTAGGGACGAGATAGGGGGGTTAATATCTATGGCTAATACATTCACGCAAATTTATCTGCAATTTGTGTTTGCTGTGCAGAATAGAATGTCTCTTATATGTCCTGAATGGAAAGACGACCTATATAAATATGTTACGGGAATTATTCACACAAATAAACATAAGTTAATTGCGATAAATGGGATTCCAGATCATTTGCATGTCTTTATTGGTTATAGACCCCACCAATTAATTCCTGATTTGCTTCAGGATATAAAAGGGTCTTCTTCAAGATGGATAAATGAGAAACGATTTATAAGGGGAACATTCAGATGGCAAGAAGGATATGGAGCTTTTTCATATTCCTACTCTCAGATAAATTCAGTGGTTAAATATATAAATAGTCAGGAACAACATCATAGGAGGCAATCGTTTCATGAGGAATACATCGAGATGCTCAAGAAATTCGATGTACGATTTGAAGAAAGATACGTTCTGATGGATGTTGTGTGAAATATATTTCGTCCCTATGGGACGTGCTCCTATTTGGCGTTGGAGTTTTAAAAATATAGTGTCCCTATCGGGACTAGAATCTAAGATCGTGCTGACCATAAGAGGTTCGGTCTGGTATAAATTTATTATAGAGAGTTGCTAATGAAAAATTTGAATACAAGAAAAAGTACGAAACTGTTTTCAGAGGCAAAGAAATATTTGCCCGGTGGGGTGAATTCTCCGGTAAGGGCGTTCAAGTCAGTCGGGCGCGGCCCGCTTTTCATCAGCAAAGCCAAAGGACAATGTATCTACGATGTCGACGGGAATAAATTTATAGACTATGTTGGTTCATGGGGGCCGATGATTTTAGGTCATGCTCATCCTCAAGTTATCGCCGCTATAAGAAAAGGAGCCGCGAACGGAACAAGCTTCGGCGCCCCGACGCAATACGAAGTCGAAATGGCAAAACTCGTTTGCAAGATGGTGCCCTCCGTAGAAGTTGTCAGAATGGTGAACAGTGGAACTGAAGCTACCATGAGTGCGGTGAGAGTTGCGCGGGCATTCACAAAACGCGAAAAGATTGTGAAGTTTGCCGGATGCTATCATGGACACTTCGACAGTTTTCTAATCAAGGCAGGTTCCGGAGCGACAACATTTGGGATGCCGGACTCACCTGGCGTCCCGAAAGAACTGGCCGCTAAAACTCTTGTCGCGGAATTTAACGACTGTGGATCTGTCGAGAGGCTTTTCAACGACAACAAGAATGAGATTGCTGCAATAATTATCGAACCTGTTGTCGGCAACATGGGTGTGGTGATTCCCGTGGAGAATTTTCTAGACAAGCTTTTGGAAATCGCCCATGCTAATGGTTCACTGCTTATTCTTGATGAAGTGATGACCGGCTTTCGTCTTGCTCCCGGCGGTGCCCAGGAGCTCTATGGAATTAAACCCGACCTGACTACTCTGGGAAAGATTATCGGCGGCGGACTTCCTGTCGGGGCTTACGGGGGACGCGAAGAAATCATGAGGACGGTTTCCCCGGACGGTCCGGTCTATCAGGCGGGTACGCTTTCTGGTAATCCGCTCGCAATGGCGGCGGGACTCGCTCAGTTAAAAATCTTAAATGGTCAGAAAAATTTATATAAGAAATTGGAGAAAATGGGAAAGCTGCTCGAAGATGGGATCAACGTGAACCTCGGTGATCTCGGATTAAATTACAAACTCAACCGCGTCGGTTCAATGTTCACTTTATTCTTCACGGATGAAGAAGTCCATGACTACCGGTCTGCGCTGAAAAGCGATACGAAGAAATTTGCAGTCTATTTTAGGGAGATGTTGAATCGCGGAATTTATCTTCCGCCGTCACAGTTCGAAGCCGCGTTTATTTCAACAGCCCATACGGAGAGAGATATAGAGAAAACTATTAAGGCGAACTGTGAGGCGTTGAAGCTTGTAAAGGAGAGCTTTGGAAGTTAAGAAGTTCTGAAGCGAAGATGCTCCTTTCTTCTTAACCTCACGCCTCCGATCGGGTTTACTTTGCCGCGGGCTGGCTCGGATTCTGAGGGATTCCGCTCACGTTTGTTTCCTTCTTTCTTCCCTTGTACATGATTCCAATCGGAACAACGATTAAATAACCGATGAAAAGGAGAATCGGGACCAAATTGAGCGGGATGAAACCGTAAACGGTGTTGTTGTCGCCGAGGATAACGTAGGTTGCGAGAATCAATAACGCGCCGCCGATTATTATCATGTAATTGATCGGTTTCAGGGGCATCTCCACCGGAATTTTGATTCTTCGTTGCTTATCGACACGTTTTGTCTTGATTGCTCTTGCCATTTTCTGTTATCCTTTTTGTGAATCAATATAAACCTCCGCGAGGATTTAATTCAATAGAACTATTATTTGTCATCTAATCGAGAGGTTTAAGCAGAAAAAATGGTCTCCCTTCACGAATTGAAACTCATACGTATCATCCCTAATTTAAATCCATCAGTGCCTGAGCTTTTATTGCCCCCCAGCGGTATGCGGATAACTAAGTAATTTCTTTAGCATAGAGATTAACTGTTGCAATTAAAAATGAATTGAGACCATGCCCAAACGCCTTTCTCAACAAATAATTATTTCGCTTACGATCATCGTCATGGTTGTTTCCGGCATCTCCGGATACGTCAGTCTCAAGAATCGCGAGAGGGAAATATTGCAGACGATGATTTCCGGAGCCGACCAGCTCTCCAAAGGTATTACAAGCGCGATGTGGCATGCAATGCTCGCCGATGATCGCTCTTCAGCTTACGAAGTGATGCGGGCAGTCGCTTCCAACCAGGGAATCAGCAGGATCAGGATATTCAACAAAGAAGGGGAGATAACTTTCTCCACGAAGGCGGCCGATGAAAAGCAAGTTGACAAGAAAGCCGAAGCCTGTGCCGCATGTCACTCGACCAGCCTCCCTCTTGTGAACATAGATGCCTCTTCCCGTTCAAGAGTTTTGAGATTACCGGACGGCAGCCGCCAGCTTGCAATGGTCACTCCGATCTATAACGAATCGTCTTGCAGCGACGCGGAGTGTCACGCTCATCCGCGATCCACAATAGTTCTCGGTGTGCTCGATGTCGCGCTTGATTTGAAACCGCTCGACCAGGAAATGCAGGCGGCCAGGGCGGAGGTGATTGTTGTTACGGGTATTCAGGTTCTTCTTGTAGCTTTATTCATTGTTTTCTTTACTCGCAGGTTCGTCGACAGGCCGGTAAGAAAGCTGATAGCCGGAACACGGGCTGTCAGCCAAATGCAATTGGGACATATTGTGGAAATAAGCTCGAGTCAGGAATTAGGCGAGCTTGCCCATGCATTCAATCTAATGAGCGAAAGACTTGACAAAGCGATGGCGGAATTGAATCAAGCCACACAAGATCTCGAGATAAAAGTGAAGGAGCGAACAAGGCAGCTTGAACAGGCTCACCAGAAACTTCTTCAAAGCGACCGCCTTGCTTCACTCGGACAGCTCTCCGCTACCGTGGCACACGAAATAAATAATCCGATTTCAGGCGTGCTGAATCTTGCCATGCTTTTGGACAGGGTCTTGAAAGACGACGGAATCCCGGCAGGGCGGGTAGAAGAGTTTAAGAAATATTTAGGTCAAATTATAAATGAGACAACCCGTGTCGGAAGAATTGTTTCAGACCTTCTTGCCTTTTCGAGGAGGTCGAAACCTCAGCGTACGAATGTCGATTTGAACGCGGTAATAAAAAACACGCTTTTCATTTTAAGTCACCGGCTTGAGCTTGGGAATATATCGTTAGACCTTCGTCTGTCCGATACTTTGCCTAAAATTGAGTGCGATAGTTCGCAGATGCAGCAGGTGATTATCAATCTTATCATGAACGGTGCAGAAGCCTGTCAGAGTAAAGGACATGGGACCGTCATCGTTAAAACGCAACAGGTCGTAGATCCTGCGCACGGAGAAAATGATTCTATCGTCCTTGAGATATCTGACACCGGCGACGGCATATCGGAGGAGGTTATGTCAAAAATTTTTGATCCCTTCTTCACGACGAAAGGTGAAGGCAAAGGGGTAGGACTCGGATTGTCAGTCGTATATGGAATTATCGACGCCCATGGAGGTGATATCACAGTCGACAGCAAGGTCGGAAAAGGAACAGTTTTCAAAGTAACATTGCCGATAAAGAAGGTCCTGCCGGAAGTAAAAGATAAGACGGGGGCGTAAAGGAAATGTGCGTAATTCGGATTGCATCGGTGGGAGATGTGAACCAGGAGATAATGCATATGATCGGAAGACATGTCAGGGAAATGTTTGGATGTGAGATAGAGATGCAAAGTCCTGCGGCCCTGCCGAGACCCGATTATGCTTTCGATGAAAAGAAATCGCAGTACAACTCCGCGATTATCGTAAAAAACCTTGCCCTGCAAAGTCTTTCCGGTATTACCAGGTTCCTGGCGATAACCGAAGTGGATTTATACATCCCGATGTTGACTTTCGTTTACGGTCAGGCTCAACTATCGGGGAAAATTGCGATTGTGTCGGTGGCGCGGCTTAAACCGGAGTTCTACGGACTGCCGCCTGAGAAAGATTTGACCGTGAGGAGAATCAGGAAAGAAGTTTCGCATGAATTAGGGCACACATTTGGACTGGTTCATTGTGCCGACAAAGACTGCCTGATGTCTCTCTCGACGGACATTTTGCAAGTCGATTTGAAGTCCGAGAATTTTTGCAGAAATTGCTGGATCGTTCTTGAGGAAAGTTTGAAGACAAATGAAGAGAAAAATTTTGCCGCGAATTGAATTTAATGAAAAAATGATCGGTGTCCGGACGGGATCCCTACGGGATAATTCGCGGGCTACGATCTTATTTGATGTACGAGGAGAATAGCAAATGAAAACGCAGTGGGAAATTTTAGTCGTAGACGACGAAGAAATTATGAGAGAATCTCTTGCGGCCTGGCTGCGGGAAGACGGCTATGCGGTAGGCTCCGCCGCATCCGGAAAAATCGCAATCGAAAAGGCAAGGGAGAAAGATTATGCGATTTATTTTATCGACTTGAAAATGCCGGGGGGCATGGATGGTATTGAGACAATGATGGAGATAAAAAAAATCCATCATGATGCATCGATCATCATTATCACCGCTTACGCGACGGTAGATACGGCAATTTCCGCCATGAAAGAAGGAGCCCAGGAATATATTGTCAAGCCGTGCAACCCGAAAGAGATTTCGATCCTCGTCGAACGCATAATAAAGGTGAAGAACCTCCAGCGAGAGAACCTGATCCTGCGGAAAAAGCTGATGAAGCAGTACAGCTTTCACGACATAATCAGCAAGAATCAAAAGATGCAGGATGTTTTTCAGCTCATCCAGGAGATTTCTAATTTGAAGAGCACGGTTCTCATTCAGGGTGAAAGCGGAACGGGGAAAGAATTGATCGCGCGTGCCATCCATTACTCCGGCAATCGTGCCACGAAGCCTTTCGTTTGTGTCTCGTGCACGGCTCTTGCCGAGACGCTCCTGGAATCGGAGTTGTTCGGGCATGAGAAAGGCGCTTTCACGGGCGCGGTCTTGCAGAAGAAAGGAAAATTTGAATTGGCGGACGGCGGCACAATTTTTCTTGACGAGATCGGGGACATCTCGTCAAAATTGCAAATGGATTTGCTGCGCGTGCTGCAGGAGAAAACTTTCTACAGGGTTGGCGGGACGGAGGAACTGAGTGTCGACGTGCGGGTGATCGCGGCTACGAATCGCGACTTAGATGAGGCGGTAAAGTCTGGTAATTTCCGGGACGATTTATTCTACCGGCTGAACGTGATTAATATCCACGTTCCTTCGTTGCGGGAGCGTAGGGAGGACATCCCTCTTCTCGTGAAAAGTTTTATCGAGCTTCTTTCGCACGAGCTAAAAAAGGAGATCGACGACATCACGGAATCGGGCTTGAAACTTCTGATGGATTACAACTGGGGAGGAAATGTCCGGGAACTGGAGAATGCAGTCGAACGTGCCATGGTAACATGCAAGAACAATGTTTTGACGGACGAAGATTTCGGTTTCCTTGAATTGAACGGTTCACGTAAGAAGAACTGGAGCATACCCGACGACATGAAGCTCGATGAGATCGAGAAACAGGTGATAGAAGCGACGATAAAACGGACAGACGGGAATATAAAAGAGGCGGCGGCGATTCTCGACATCGACCGCTCGACACTTTATGAGAAGATCAAGAAATACGGGATTGAACGTTAGCGGGCAAAGATCATGTGGCTGCGGTCCGAGTGAGCTTCTCTAGTAAACCGATACTTTAATTACAGCCTTTTTAACCGGTCCTTCTCTGGAAACATTAAGGCCGGGCTTGTGGGCATCTTCCGGGAAAAACAGGCAAAAATAATTCGCAGGGACTAATATCTTGCCGAACTCCAGCGAGTCGTCTTCGTAAAATATTATGTCCTTTTCCTTGTCATATCCTCGTTTGGATTTGAGGAAAAGGATGGGTGAATAGCCGATGAATTCCTGTCCGGTTAGAACAATCTGGATATCGATATATCTTCTATGAGACTCCCACTTTTTCTCTGATTCTTCTTTCGTCAGATATTCCTGTATAAGAATAAAAGCCGAGTCTCCCGCAATCTGGTATTTCCCGACTTCCAAAGAAAAAATATTTGTGGTGTTGAGGTAATCTGATACTTCCTTTGAATGAGGAATAGCAGATCGATATTTGTTTAAATTTTCAAGCGAGTCGGAAATCATTTTTTAGGCTCCATGTTAAAAACAGGTTAGCATAACGTCTCGCCGGACAAAGTCGTGGCGCGCTCCTTCTTTTGTAATGTGCGCGCCATGAAGCGAGCTTCCTTTTGAGCCTGTCCCGATATGATCTTGATCGGGGAGCGTCTTTTTTGCGCTTGTTAGTTGCCGTAGCCGCCGTTTAAACAAGATACTCCTTTGCCAGACGGGTGGTCTCTTGTTCTATATCTTGTTCAAAAGTAATGTAGCACAATTTTACTCCGTTCTGTGCAGAGAGAGCCCGCTTCAGTTCATCGCGCGCGATTGTCTGAGTTAATCCTTCTTTTCCGCCAAAAAGATCGATTGGCATGAAATGTTGCTCGCCTTGGTATTCTATGGCTAGTCGAAGATCATTAATGTATGCGTCAAATCTCAGACCTTGCAACCAATCGGGCGAATACTGCCGGACGACTTTGTGAGGAGCGAATTTCTCTGCAAGCAATCGAACCATCTCTGACTCTGCCAGCCAACCTTCTCCTCTCTGTGGCAGTCCAGCGGTTTGCCTGACATCAGATTCGGCGCTGAGCAAAATCGCCCTGATAGAGTTGGAGACTTCATTGCCTTCGTAAAATCCGAATCCTCCAAGAATTCTGGTACGATAAAATGAGATTAGATCTGTGCCATGGACGGCTTGGAATTCTTCAAGCTTGCGGTCTATGGCTTGACCGAGGTTCGAACTGTGATTTTCGAGAATAACTGAATTCACTAGCCCTTTAGCCATATGGTTAACCACAGTTTGACCGTCAAGTTTAGCGTTTGCCGTAGCAAGAGACTTAAGAATTGAGGTCGCGGTCGTGACCGTGACTTCAGGAACGTCCCAGACTCCATTTCGTGCCTTTTGCATTACGGTTTCAAGCTCAGTGAGTGAAAGGTTTTGAGGCGACTTCGAAGTTTGGCCTTGGGGTTTTCCGATCAATCGTTTGGTGAGTTTCTCTGAGCCAGAAAGTGTAGACCAATGCCTAGCCAAAACAATGACAGACTCAGGATTGCCAACATTTGATTCAAGGATGCCAGCACACTTGGGGAATCGTTTTCTAAACTCATTCCACTGCGAATTATTCTCAATCCCACCATACACATTCGACACGGCGATAGCTAAAGCCCGAACCTCAAGCTGCGTAATGACGCGTTGAGGGGATTGAAAGCTATGGTCTTCGATGTAGCTCATTACGTCATCGAATCGCCCGAGCAGAAATGAGCATCTCCACAGTCTCCAGTGAATCTTGAATCTGCCCGTTTCATGGAAACGTTTATAAACGATGAATGCCTTCTCAAATTCCCCCTGCTCCATGTAGATGTCTCCCACACTGAAGTCATAGCCAACGTTACTCAACTCATCTATGGCATCTTCATTATTGCCAAGCACATGGTTAAGTTCAGCAATATCTCTGCGCAACTGGACTTGTAGGCCAACATAGTCGGGAAGCTTGTCTTGTGCAATCTTTAACGCTTCTTGCAGAAGCTCTCTAGCAAGTGCAGGTTTATTTTCATAATCGCGCGCGTGCCACCCGTAATGCTTGAGTAAGGCAACAGTGGAATAAGCGTCATCCATTGAATTCGTCTTCCTATCTCGGTACCCCCAAAAGGTCGCCTAGTTGAGATTTGAGCTTCTCCTTCAGTCTGGGGATTTTGCTCTCAATCGTTTCCACAGCCTTCGTCAGTTCATCCAAAGCGTGATCGCTGAGACCTTCATGGTCGCTTTCTGCCTCCTTAGCTTCATTGTCAAAAGCGGAAATATGCACCCAAGCATCTCGGTAGAGTTTGTCCATTTCGCCGACCAGTGCAGAAACCGGATCCTCGAAAAAAATACCATTTAGATAAAAGTAATCGAAGAATTCCTCTGCTGACTTTCCAGCACTTATCCTTTTTTGCTCGCGTGGGGGATCTCCCGCGAATTGCATTGGAAAGATATATGCATTCATGTCACGTCCCATTATAACCAGTTTCGTGTAGAGGTTGCGAACGACATCGGCTCGATCGTTGTGAAGTTTTGAGAATTGAATTTGGTATTGTTGAAACCTCTTCTGCAAATATTGCTCGAAAAGTCTCTTGCCAAAGAAAGCAATAATCCCCACAATGCTTACCGAACCCAAGGTAAAGAAACCCAAACTCGTGAGTAAGTCAATCCAATTCATTCCCTTTGACTCCTATAGTATTTTGTTTAATGTTCGCAACCCTTATGTCTGATGGAATTTGGCGGCTATGGCAACTAACTACTCGTTATCTGCCATATGGCGTTGTTCCGCCATCCATAGCATGTTATACGCCATAACTTGTCCCGACGACTGTCGGGATGGCGTTGTTTTGTCTTTTGTATGCAGCCCATATTTAACTCCCCAAATTATTTAGCAGCCCCATGAAATACAACCGTATTTTCTACACTAAACCTCGCAAAGGCTATTTGCTTATGGCTCCAGAAACACCTCGCCGAGCACGTTATCCAAATCGATGCCGGGGTAATTTTTTGAGAGATCGTTTACCAATTCACCACCGTCGGCAAGACTTATCCCGACTTTTTCGGAGGCAAGCATTGTTTCCAGGCGTTCCATTTCTCGCATGATCCACGGTCGGATTTCTTCTCCTTTAAGGAGATGACGAAGGTCGATGCCATTTTGGGGCTGTACCCTGATATAGAAATCATCTTCTCCATTACCTGCCGCAATCACTTTCCCTTCGACAGGCGACAGAACGCGAATTTTCGTGCCATCCTTCTCGAACATCCACCCTGTACCATTCACATGAAGCTCGCTCCCGATTTTAGGAAGCTCAATTGTGTCCGGCTTGCCGATGATTCTCCTGCCGAAGTCATCGAGTCCGACTGTCAGTGTGTTATCATTTTCCTTTTTTACCCATGTGTGACCGCGGTGGTACATGCGATCGACGGGCATCTTCAGCCCGAATATCGAGTCGCCATCCTTTCGGGAGTTCGGGGCCTTCGAATGGCTAACCGCTTCTGCGAGTAGAAGCTTTGGATGCAGTTCACATATCCGGCAGTCGAAACCGTTCGGACAAATTCGGCTTTCTAATTCTCCGGTGATTACGTGCCGGCAAACTTTCGCGGACGAATGAAGATCGACAAAATCATCATGCCAAGAAATTTCGTCCGCATCGCCTGATTTAAGATTTTTCAACACGCGTCTCGTCGCGATTATAAGTGTGGCGAATATGGCAGCCACCACGGAATAAAATATTCCGAGGAATATCAAGTTCCCCGCCTGCCATTTAAATCCGAAAACCCATGGTAGCATCTTTACCTCAATCTGTTAAAATGTCCGAGAAAAGCAGCTGTCATTTCGAAGACCGCCCTACAGTCTGAGAGATCTTCCTGAAGGCTCTTCAATAATTCTCTTGCGGGTACAACGCAAAAGATTCCTCCACTCATTCGTCTCGACTTCGCCCTGACTCATTCGGTAGGAATGACAATTTGCAAGAGTTTCATATTCATTATTCATGAGTCAGTTCCATTTCCTGCGGAAATAGTCTTAAATATCTGAACGACAGCGAATATACCAGCACCCCATAAGCGATAACAAAAAGAAAAGTCGCGACCTCCTGCCAGCTTGGCGTATAGAGCATGAACTTGTCGAAAGGAAGCGTGGGCAGGGCAAGTGTCTGAATTGTCATGACAAACCTGTTGACAAGAATGCCGAAGCATACCATGATCGCATTCAGGACAAGCCAGCCGGTGCTTATCTTCTTGTTTCCGAAAAGGAAAACCAATGCCGGGATAAATCCGAAAAGGACTATTTCCGCGAACAGAACCCAGATGCTGAAGGGTTCGTGCAGGTAATAGTTCATGGCAGACAACCCGCGAGATGGAGCTGTCCGATCGAGCCAGTTTATCGTGTCGATGCTTTTAAGAAAGACATAGACAATCAGAAGCGAGCCGGAAATTTTCGCGAGAAACCGAAACACTTCGTCCTTCACGAGTCTTTTGTGGCTGATTTTCGACACGAGCCATGTCGTCAGAATTATGAAGCTTGGTCCGGAAGCAGCGGCTGAAATTATGAAAAGGAAAAATGTGGATGGCCAGATTGCGATCCCTTCACGAAAGGCAAAAGGACGTCCTTGAAGAACGCCATACAGTCCGCCGAGTGAACCTTGATGGAAGAAGGAGAGGAATGTCCCGACTCCCGCGAATATGGGCATCACTTTATGTAATTGAAATTCAAAGACCATGAATGACGGAATCTCCTTCAGCTTCCTGTTTTTGAGAACCAGCGGGACATATTCGATTGCAAGAACCGTAAGATAACACGTGATGCAGAATGTGACTTCCGTTAACATCGAGTGGACGTTCGGATGCCAAAATGTAAACCACGCCCTGAGAGGCTGACCCACATCGACCATCAAAACAAGAATCGCTCCGCTGTAGCATATGAACCCGATTACGACCGCACTGTTTATTACAGCTTTGAGCTCGTGCCTTTTAAGGATATAAAGTAAAAATCCGGTGAAGAAGGCGCCGGCGCCGAGAGCAATAATCGACAAATCTAGAAATATCCAGAGCCCGAATGCAAAACGGTTGTCCATGTTGGTCTGGTTCAACCCTTTTGACAGCACAAGGTAAATCGCGTACAGTCCGACGAGCAGCGCGCCGGTCCAGGGGATAATCCACGTCATAAATTTTCCGAATGAAGAGCGCTTCAAGCCGCGAGCAATAAGATGGCTATCCATTGACATTCTCCTTGCTTGCGGCTACGTCATTCCCGGCAAGCTTTCTAACCCATTCCTGCTCGGAATAAAAATAAACCTTGGGCTCCGTACCTAAATTTTCGAGAAGACGGAAACTATTTTTATCGCCGGCAAGTTTTGAAACTTCACTCTTTTCGTCGAAAAGATCGCCGAAGATCATGGCTTGCGCTGGGCAAGCTTCGACGCAGGCCGGCACGTAATCGTCCGGGTCAATTTCTTTCTTCCCTTCGATCGCGGCTTTCGATCTCGCTGCCTGAAGCCGGTGGAAGCAGAAGTTACATTTCTCGACGACGCCCCTCATCCGGGGTGAGACATCCGGGTTCAGCGTCTTCTCCATACCGCTCGGCCATACAGGATCCCACCAGTTGAAGTATCTCGCATGGTACGGGCAAGCCACCATGCAATATCGACATCCGAAACACCTGACGGGTATTTGACCGACTATTCCGGTTTCCGGATCGAGCTCGACCGCATTTTGCGGACAAACCGAAACGCACGGGGTATGATGCTCGCATTGCTGACAGGATATCGGAAAGAATACGGATTTATTTTCAGGAAACGGAAGTCCGTTGTCGGCTTCATAAACCCTCATCGGAGTTATTCCGGTTCGGTCGGTCGCCGTCGGCGGAGCAGGTGCAACGTTGTTTTCGACTGCACACGCCACCATGCACGCGCCGCAGCCTGTACACCGGTCGACGTCGATGACCATTCCATATTTTGCCTTGCGATAATTGATCGCTTTATTTACGCCGGTAGAATTTCTGCTCTCGTAATTCGCCATGTTGAATCATTCTCTATTTTATGAGCGCCTTGCGCCATCCCGACATTCGAATCATCGTTGACGGGACAAATTTCTAAAATGTTATCGTCGTGTGTTCCTGCGGGATCATTGCGGTCCGCAGCCGGCCCGACAGCAACTTGAATTACGCCGGGCATAATTGCTTTATCAAATTTTATTTTTACTTTCGAGACGCCGGATTCGGTTTTGACAACCGCTTCGTTACCGTCGATTAAATTCATCCTTTTTCCCGTTTCAGGGTTAATTGAAGCGAGGTTGGCCGGCTCCCGTAAAGCGGATTCTCTGTAAAGTTTTGTCATGAGTTGATGCGGTTGTCCCAAACTTGTCGCGTACGGCAGAAGGACAATCTCCGAATTCTCATAATTACGGTTAGCCGAGTTCATCAGTCGCTCAAATCCATGATGGTCTCCGCCGAGAAGCGACACTTTGTGAAAGTCATGGGAAGTCGATTGGGTCGATGTCCAGCATCCACCGTTCGATAAACTTTCCATTACTCTTTCTGTTGAAGAGATACTTGCCAGCTTTACAGTTTTACCTGTTGGAGCATCAAACACAGTTCCTTCACTCTCTTTAACAATCTTCCTGATGCGGTTTTTCAAAAGCGATTGCATCTCGAATGATTGGATCTCATTTCCGAATTTCGAGTGAGCCGCGATTCTTTTTATGACGTTTAGCGGTTCGACCACGCTTGGTGGCGGCGTTAGAATCGGAGTGGAGACAGCATATGATGCTGTTGCGGATCCTGTCGGAGTTGGCGAGTCACCGAATGTTTCTAAATATGCCGGTGAAGGAATCAGATAATCAGCGTGTCGGGCGAATCCCGCGAAGTACGGGGAAAGGCTGACGACTACCGGGTTATTCGGAACAAGTTTTTGTTCAAGGATTTTCCATGGGAAAATATTTCCCGATTCTGCGCCGTCCATAATCAAAACTTTTATCGAATGGTCGGGAACATTGACAAGCGAGGTCTCAACCGCAAATTCCTTTTTATTATTGATGGAATTTCCGGCAAAGGGATCGGGTAATTCATTCCGGGTAATCAAGCCTCCTTTTGTTCCGACTGAACCGAGGAGGATATTCAAATCCATAAAAATGATTTGCTCGTTTTCATTGAAAGGGCCTGCTCCCGGGTTCCCGCCGAAAACTACCAGCGACGGTTTCATTGACGCAAGCTCTCTTGCGATACTGATAATTTTATCTCCAGGAATGCCGGTTCTTTCAGAGACACTTGATGGCGGAAACTTCTTTGTGAGATCAGCGAAGGAATATCCGCTGCCATTTCTAAAATCTGTTGAATGAGCCTGCAGCTTTTGCGTGTCGCAAAGCTTTTCATCTATAATCACATTTGCCAGTGCAAGTGCAAACGCTGCCTCCGTTCCCGGTTTGACCGGAGTCCATTCATCGGCGAGCCGAGCGGTCCGTGAGCAGAGCGATTCAACCTGAATTAACCTTGGCTTGTCTTTTCCGCTGCGATCTTTAAGGATCTTTTCCCGTAGGGATGCATTCGAGGAAGATTGCCCTGGTGTTCCCCAGCCGTCGAGAACGGGAGTTCCGAAACTGAGAATTGTTCTGGTGTTTTCTATGTCGAATCCTAAGGAGACTCCCTTTTTGCCCAAAACATTTTCTGTTATCTGTATCGGAATCCCTCTGTTGGTAGGAGGGGTGACATAAGTTCCATTTGCCAACCCTGCCAGAAATCTGCGATACACAAACGAAATTGTTCTTTTAGGCTGTCCATCTAATATGGCAACCGATCCTTGACTTGAGGAGGAGACAGCTTCGACAACTGCAGATATCGATTCCTCATAAGAAACCGGGATACTTCTAATCCCATCTTTCGCTTTTAAAATTTTGCAGGGCTGTTTGAGCCGTGATGGATGATATGGAAGAAGATGTCCGCCGAGTCCGATTGCGCAGAGACCGCCGCCGCTGATCGGGTGGTTGGGAATTCCCATTAGACTTACGGGCTGGTTCCCAATGCATCTCACGCGGACGCCGCACGCCATCGGGCAAAGCGTGCAAGTTGTATATTTGAAATTTATTATCCCGGTTCGTGGCACAGGCGTCCATGACCAATTCTGTGACCACTTTGCCGTCTCGTCGAGAATTTTCCACGGGATAGGCGTGAGCATTAAGCCGACCACCGATCCTCCGATAAGCTTTAACCAGTCACGACGTGTAATTCCATTAGACATTTTTCATTCCTATTTGTGGCAATCGATGCAGCTTTCTTTCACGCCGCGCTCGCGGTGGCAATTCGAGCAATCATCCATTCTCATCCCCCGTGACGGAGTTGATGGGAAGTTGAGCAAGTTTTTTCCGAAGATGTCAAGGCCGTACCCGCTTATGCGGCTGACGTACGCAGGGCGCAAACTACCGGTGTATGCCTGTCCAAAGTGGCACGTCTGACAGTCCATCCCGGCAGACTTAACATGAGTTGCGTGTGAGAAGAAAACATTTTGAGGCTGCTTCGAATAAATGATCCATGGTATCTCACGCCCCGGTTTTATGTAGTCGCGGACCATTTTTGCTTCGGCATCGGAAATTCCCTTCGGATGTGAATGACAGCTTGCGCACTTGTCTGTAGAGGGAATTCCCTCGAAGCGCCCATCTTTGTCGAAAGTATGACAGCTTTCGCATTGCAATCCGACATTATCCCCGGTATGTGCGAGGTGACTGAATTGTACAGGTTGATCAGCGGACTTATAGATAATGTAAGGAAAAGTAATCCAACCGAATGCAAGTATTGCCGTAGCCCCCATGAAAAACATTATTTTACCGTGGTCCTTCACAATCTATTCTCCCTTTTTATCCCTTGGCAAATTATGGCCGGGATAAAAAGAATTCGTTATATAGAATTAATAATTCTTCTTTGTTCAAATTTTTTGTTAGATCAATACCAAAAGTTCCACCGTCCGCAAGGATATGCTTTCCGTCTTCTGATCTGCCGATGAATCGTTCATGCACAAATTCCGACAACTTTTTCGTTTCATTCTGCATCCATGTCCGTGCACCTTTGCCGTGAATCAATCCGTGCGTGATGCCGGCCTCTTCCGGGCTTTTAGTTTCGACGCCTTCAAACAGCCATCCAAATGTATAAGGGTCTGTGGCGATACGATTTGGGTCGGCGCGCAAATGAGAATTTGTGGCTGTAATATTCATTTGGTTTGGAAAAACCATTGGAAAGTCGACACCCTTCACGGTTATGATTACTTCCGGCTGATGTTTGCCGGAAAGAACTGAGAACGTGAGTTTATCGACACTGCCGATGACTTTTGCAAGAAACGAATCGATTCCTACGTGGCAAATCCCTTCATCATCAATTTCTGCCCACATATGATTTTGGGAATAGAAGTGCCACCCGGTAGTTTGAATACCCTCGACGATCCATGGACCACAATCTGCGGAATCGAGCGTCGGAGCATCAACTTCGTGAGAGGTCAAGAGATTCGGATGTGAGATCATCAGGAAAAGTTCGCAGTAGCGGTGACTTGAAGTGCCGCAACGCGAGAGGCTCGGATCGCTGTAGGGTACATATTTAACTACAGAACCACCGGAGCAATATTGGACCAGTGATTCCTGAAGGAAAGGGCAGCGGGTTTGATTGGGGAATTCCTCATGACGCTGCTTCACCGACGGACAAGTAATGTATTTCGGGGAAGAACATCGCTCGGATTTTTCGTTTTCCGAATGACCTGGGATTTGCACGATCATTTTCTTGAATTCTGATGCGCCGCAGGATTTTACCTGTGCTTCGCGCAAGAATGGGCATCTCATCGGAACTCACCGAATTTATTTTGACTTTCCGGATCTCGCATCTTACTTCTTCTTCGGACTTTTTTTCTTCTCAACAGTCTCGATGCCGTTCTCAGTAACTACGAGCATTTCGTCCCGGTTCTCTTTTTTTCCGCCGTCGGCCATTGTAACACCGATGCCGGTGATTATGAACGCGTGATCATCTGCTTCGATTTGCTTGTTTGCCTTAACTCGTTGTCGGATTTCCTTTATTGCTACATAACCGATAACGAGAACGCATGCAAGAGTAACAAGGCCGAGCACGATATTTGTCACGGTCAGCCAGAATACCTGATCATAATTTGTCATCATGAATCTCCTTCGCTCCCGTCAAGGACCGAACCTTGCCGAAGCCAATTTGGTCAAAATTGTTTGGTAACTTTTCTTTGAAGAGCATGTCGTGTCTATAAAGAGACAAACGATGTGCCGGGCCAAATGTTTTTTCCTGAGCGAATCTATAATCCATTATGATTCAAGAAGATAAAAATGTTTTAAGACTTACGATGATGATTCAGCAGATGATGATCGTGTTGGTTTAACCGACATAGCAGTCGGTGAATCCGACAGGTTAAGAATGCGGATTTTTAGAAATTATAAAAATTCTATTCTATCTGTTGAGCACGCACAGAGGATTGTGGCTTTGAATTACCGGAGGTACTGGGTAATTTTATTTGGTGTGTGAATGAATTTTAGGGAAGAAGAATTCTTTCAAACGTAAATAATCGATCTTTTCAACATTTACGAGGAGAAAAATATGGTCAAGAAAATATTGTTCATCTGTTGTTTGACGTTAATTTGCCGAGATGGTTTTTCTCAGGTACCTGATGCGATTGTGATTATTAACCAGAATACGCTTAACGGTTTTTTAAATGCAGTCGGCCCGATCAGTGGGAAAGATCAATATAATGTTGTTGGCGTGAAAGGAAATTATACTTGGACGTTAAAGAATGCTCGGATTGAACTTATGCCGAATCAAGCCAGGTTTATTGCAGATGCGAGCGTAAACGCTGGCCCTTTTTCGTACGGATCAGTGGCAAGCGGCGATGTTGAGGTAAAATACAACCAGGAGACAAACCGGATATCAGTGAAGGTACTGAAAGCAGAATTCGAAGTTTATACTAAAATTTTCGGTAAGAAAATCCATATTACGAATGTTGATGCAGCTAGATTCTACAAGCCCGAATTTGAGTTTGCAGGTCCCCAGCCGGTCCAGCCGAGCGTGAATGTAAATCTTCCGAACGGCACCTCCAAGACTATATACATCGCGCCGGTTTCGCAAAACCTGAAAGTGGACCGGGAACAAATCGTTGTTACGTCGCTTTTAAAGTTTTCAGACCAGCCGATTCATTGATTCGAAATTTTCCGGTTGATATATTTGTTTATAGGTAGAGGAGTTGTGGATGTTAGAAAGTAGATTGACCGAGTTGCATAAAAAGCTCGGTGCTACATTGGTTCAAGTCGACGGTATTTCAGTGCCTGAAAAATATATATCGGTTGAAGAAGAATACGCGGTTGCGCGGCGAAATGCCGCTTTTTTCGACATTTCGCATTTTGGGAGGCTAAGAATCACCGGCAAGGATGCCCTTGACCTGCTTAATAGAATCGCTACCAACGATTTAAATGGCATGCGCCCCGGAATGGGCAAGCAAACATTTCTTGCTACGGAAAAAGGCCGGGTAGTGGACTTCTGTACGGTTTACGCGCAGCAGGAAAGTTTACTTTTGTTTACAAGCCCGGTTAATTCACAGAATGTCAAGAAGTGGATTGAGAAGTTTATTATCTCCGATGATGTGAAAGTCGAAGACGTAACCGAATTGTTCCCGATGTTTTTTGTTGCGGGTCCTTCGGCGTCTGATTTTCTAAAACAGATCGCTCATTCGAGCCACAGAACACTTCTAGATTTAAGTAAGATGCCCGTGAATAATTTCATCAGAACTTTTCTCGGTTCCTACGAGGTTTTTTTATCTAAAACCGAGATGGCCCTCGATGCGGGTTATATAATTCTGGTTAGTCAGGATGACATGGAACCGGTGTGGAATTTACTCGTTGATTATTCCAAAGCGCACGGCGCAGTACCCGCTGGCCTCGAGACCTTTGAAGTGCTGCGGGTCGAGAGGGGAACTCCACTTTATCCTAACGAACTTAATGAAAATGTCAATCCACTTGAATTGAATGATGTTGAGGCGATAAGCTTCACGAAAGGCTGCTACATAGGGCAGGAAGTCGTTGCCCGGTTACAGACTTATGATAAAGTGAGAAGGCGGCTTGTAGGTCTCATGGCTTCTTCAAAAATTCCCCCCGGATCAAAAGTATTCGACGCGGCGCGATCTTCCGGCGGGGTAGAAGCCGAGATTGGGTTTATCACAAGTTCCGTGAAGTCGCCGGGGCTCGGAAAGGAAATTGCACTGGCTTACATTTCCATGCAACAGGTTATTCCTGGCGCAAAATATTCGGTGAAGGTCGGAGGAAAAATTACGGAGGCTGAGTTATCTACTCTCCCTTTTCTGGTTTGAAATAATTGATGGAAGAAATAAAGGTTTCGTCGGTCGGGGATCGTGCTGCAACTTACAGGGAGCTTATTCCGCAGCTGAAATCCTTAGTCTCTGATGAGAACGACATTGTTGCAAACCTCGCAAATATCTCTGCGGCTTTGAAGCAATTCTTGTCGTATATATCATGGGTGGGCTTTTATCTGTTGAAGAGTGACGAACTTGTGGTTGGTCCGTTCCAGGGCAAGGTCGCCTGCACCAGAATAAAGCTTGGGAACGGAGTCTGCGGGAAAGCCGCTGAGCAAAGGAAGACGATCATCGTGCCGAATGTAAATGAATTTCCCGGTCATATTTTCTGCGATGCAGCCTCAAAAAGTGAAATTGTCGTCCCGCTTCTGAAGAACGACAAACTTTATGGTGTTCTTGACGTGGACAGCGCGGAGTATAATTCGTTTGACGAAGTGGATGCGGAAAGCCTGGAACAGATTTGCGAAATAGTTTCTGAAATGTTTGCACAAAAAGGGACATCCCGGAATGGCGGGTAAATTGAAAATGCCGGGGGGAAGAAAAGTAGCTCTAATAACCGGCAGCGGCCGAAGATTAGGAAGAAAATCCGCTTTAGCACTGGCAGAAGACGGGTGGGATATCGTAATAAATTATTCGAGCTCCGCGAAAGAAGCCGAGCGTACCGTCAAGGAGATTGCAAAGCTGGATATAGAAGCAATCGCAATCAGAGCAGATATCAGGAACTCGAAGCAAGTAGATAAGATGTTTTACCAGGCTGTAAATCATTTTGGAAGACTCGATTTACTTGTGAACAATGCCGCTATATTTCCTCCGCCGAAAAAGTTTATCGATATTTCCGACGAGTTGTGGAATAATGTAATTTCAACCAACCTCACCGGACAATTTTACTGCGCTCGCGCGGCGGGCAAAATCATGGGGCAGCGCGGAGGCAAGATAATCAACTTTGCCTCGCTTGGTGGGTTGCAAGTTTGGCAGGATTACATAGCGTACAACGTAGCGAAGGCGGGCGTCATTATGCTGACGAAGGCATTGTCGAAAGCGCTCGCCCCAAAGGTGACTGTGAATGCGATTGCTCCGGGAACTATCTTGATTCCCGGGGAAGAATCGGGTAACGTCAGGCATGTGGAAGAGATTAAGATTCCCCTGAAGCGTTACGGAAGCGCTAAAGATATAATCGGGGCACTTCTCTATCTTGCTCATGCCGATTATGTGACAGGCCAGATTCTTGTTGTCGACGGTGGTCGGGCAGTGCTATGAAGAAAGTTCAGAGAACAATGATCTCAAAGGACGATACGAGGGATCTTACAAACAGGAGATGAATGCGGAAGAAAAAATCTACCACCTCTCGAGTTAAAATTCAGGAAAAAGCATACAAAGATATAAAGTTTCTCAATAGTCCGGATGCGCGGGTAATACGCATTCTTTCTGAGTACCTGGAGCCTCTTTCCCGGTTCAGACGACTCCGGATAAGAGATACGATTGTGTTCTTCGGTTCAGCCCGTAACACCACGATGAAGGAGGCGAAGAGAAGATTAAAAGAAGCGACTTTAAAATTTCAAAGTGGAACGAGAAAGAAATCCGATTCACGAAAGCTAGGTAAGCTCAGGGAGGAATTGAAAAGGGCCGGGGCCGAAGTAGAGATGGCGAGGTACTACGAAGACGCCATGGCTCTGAGCACGATGTTGACGAAATGGTCGATGAAGTTGAGCGACGGCAAAGGTCAGAGATTTGTGGTTTGTTCCGGCGGCGGGCCCGGCATCATGCAGGCGGCCAACAGGGGAGCCATCAATGCGGGAGGTCTTGCCATCGGATTAAATATCAGCTTGCCGCATGAGCAATTTCCCAATCCTTACATTTCTCCGGACCTCGATTTCGAATTCCATTATTTCTTCATGAGAAAATTCTGGTTCGTCTATCTTTCCAAGGCGCTCGTCGTTTTCCCCGGCGGGTTCGGGACTCTAGACGAGTTGATGGAGGTTTTGACTTTGCTGCAAACAGGAAAAATCAAGAAGAAGATGACGGTTTTGATCTATGGTTCGGAATATTGGAAAAAGATATTGAACTTCGACGCGCTTGTGGATGCGGGGGCGATAGATCGGTCCGATTTGAAATTGTTTTCGTTTGCCGACGATCCTGTCACAGCCTTTAAATTCCTTACCGGTGAGCTTAAAAAGAATTATGACATATCCTAAAGGGGTTATTTAATGAAAGAAGAAATCGAATCCAAGGTCCGCGCATTGATGAGGTTGTTGGACGACGAAGACCCTCAAGTTTCCTCTGCCGTTGAAAAAGAAATCATTGACGGAGGAGACGAAGTTGCGCGGCTTCTTGAGAGCGAGAAAAACAATGTTGAACTCCCCGTTAAAAAGCGGATTGAAAATCTTGTTTCGAGAATATATTTAGACAAGCTTCAGAAGGATTATGATTCGCTTTTAGACTTTGCGTCAAATCGCGACTTTTCCCTTGAACGGGCGTTATTTTTAATTGCAAAGCCTCTTTATCCGGAAGTTGATTTCGTTATCATAGAGAGCCGGCTCAATGAACTTGCGAATGAATTGCGGATGAGAATTGCTGCGGTCGAAGACCCTTATGACATTGTACACCGCGTAAATGATTTCTTTTTGAATGAGATGGGCTTTGCAGGCAATTCGAAAGACTATTATAACCCGGACAACAGTATCCTCCATCGCGTCCTCGAAACGCACCGGGGGATTCCAATCTCACTGGGTATCATCTATCTGTTGGTCGGGCGAAGATTGAATCTGCCGGTCTTCGGAGTAGGCGCACCGGCGCATTTCCTGGTAAAGTTTGCCCTTGAAGAGAAAGAGATTTTTGTTGATGTTTTTAACGGCGGCAGGGTTATGTCGCGGAAGGATGCAGAGGAGTTCATAAGCGACATGGGATTTTCTTTCGAGCCCCGCTTTTTAAAAAACTCCTCGGATATTGAAATGTTAGCGCGCACATGCCGTAATATGGCGCGGGCTTTTTCAGCTGCCGATGAGCAGCCGAAAGCAAATGTCCTCATGGAACTTTCAATTGAACTTGAAAGGTTGGTTGTGCTTTGAAAATATACACAAAGACAGGCGACAAAGGCGAGACCGGGCTTTTCGGCGGTAAGCGGGTCTCGAAAGACGACGTTCGAATAGAAGCATACGGAACTGTGGACGAATTGAATTCCGTCATCGGGACGGCACGTGCGTTTAATGATAACAAAATAATGGACCTGATTTTGGCGGAAATCCAGAATCAACTTTTCATACTCGGTTCGGACCTGGCGACTCCTTCCGATGTAAAAAGCACCGCTACAAAAAGAATATCAGTCAAAGACTACACATCGCTTGAAGGAATCATAGACGATTTCGAATCAAAATTAGGACCATTGAATTCATTCATACTACCTGCTGGTACGAAAGCGGCTGCGCTCCTCCACAGCGCCCGCTCCGTTTGCCGGCGTGCGGAAAGGCGAGTCGTCTCTTTGAAAAAAACCGGAGAAGCCTCCGATGAGGATGTTATTTACCTGAACCGACTTTCCGATTTGCTCTTTATGCTTGCCAGGTACAACAATAAAATTTCGGGTGTTAAAGACGTCCCCTGGAAGCAGCGCGCTGATTCAGGCCGCAGGGTATGACTTTTCTAAATCCGTTGGTTCTCTTCGGCATTATCGCAGCCGGAGTCCCGGTTCTTATCCATCTCCTTCAGCTTAAGAAACTCCGGCAGGTTGAATTTTCTTCGATAAGATTCTTGAAGGAAATCCAGCATGCCTCAGCGAAGAAGGTAAAGTTGAGGGATTACCTGCTGTTGCTGCTTCGTGTGCTTGCCATTGCATCTCTCGTAGTCGCATTTTCCAGACCGGCATTGAAAGGAATAGGGGACAATAATTCCAAGACAGCATCCGTGATAATCGTCGACGATTCTCCATCGACTACCGCGAGGAACGAATACGGCGAAATATTTTCTCAATTAAAGACTGCGGCTTCTGGTCTTGTAAATGAATTTAATGTCGGGGACGATGCAAGTTTGATTCTGTTGTCCCAACTTAATCAACCGGGGCGCGGCGATACTTCCCAAATCTCTTCGACAATTAATCCGCACTTTCTTTTACCGTCCGTTTCAAGAGCCGAGCCATCCAATATCAAGGTAATGTATGCGTCCGCGATCGAGGCTGCTCTGAACAGGCTGGAGTCGTCAAACTATGTTAACAAGGATATTTATTTACTCGGCGATTTGCAGAGGACGGAATTCAAGGAGCAAACCGAAAATGGAGGCATCTCTAACCGTCGCGAAATTGCCTCGCCGGAAAAGGCAAATGTTCGCCTTTTTCTTCTGCAAACAAATGAGGCGGCAGATAATAACCTTTCGATTTCAAATGTGAAACTTTCGGATCCGGTCGTGGAGATAAACTCTCCTTCGGAGGTTCAGGCATCTATAGTTAATAATGGTGATGCAGAGAAAAGCGGAGTCGTCGCGAGTTTGTATCTGGATAACCGGAAAGTTGCTCAATCTGTTGCGGATCTGCCTCCCCGCAGTTCACGCACCGTTAATCTGGCATTGAATGTCTCCGCCGGCGGATTCCATAATGGAGTGGTTGAGATCGATGATAACTCCATTCAAAGCGACAATAAGTTTTATTTTTCCTTTTTTGCCATCAAATCGTTGAACGTCGTAGTCGTAACGTCAAAACAGGAAAATGATTTTGTCCTCAGCGCTGTCAATGCGGTTACAGATACTTCCACGGGGGTTGCCGTAAATGTTGTAACGCCGGATCAGCTCATATTTTCAAATCTATCAAATGCCGATGTCGTTGTCGTCGAAGAATACGCCGCAAGCCAGAGTTTTGGGGAAAAGGTAAGCCGATTTGTGAGAAACGGAGGCGGCGTTATCCTCTTTGCTCCGGTGTCTCCTCAGTCCGGTTTCTTCAACGAGATACTGGGAGCGATGAACATCGGAAGGACAGCGAGGTCCTTTTCGAGCAATGGCGGAAACTTTCTGAGTATAGATAAGATTGACGCGGGTGACGATTTTTTCTCGGGATTGTTTTCCTCAAGGGGGAGCGCAGAAGAAATAAAAAACCGTCTTGTGACAAAAATCTCCAACATGGTACAGATTGAGCCGAATCCTTTTGCACGCATTCTGATGAGTACTTCTTCCGGACCGTTTCTCGTCAGCAGAGAAGTGGGAAGCGGTTTCGCATTCGTCGTTGCGTCGTCTGCCGACAGAGTGTCGTCTAATTTCCCGATGTCGCCGTTTTTCCCCGTTGTGGTACAGCGTGCTTTATTTTATTCTGCGGCTGTGAAACATAAACCGATCCAGATTGTTGCGGGGGGCGAAGCGGATTATTCGTATTCGATTGGAGGAATTAAGAGCGCGAATTTGATCGGACCGGACGGAACCAAATCTCAAGTTGTCCCGAATTATGCCGGTGGGACGGCGAAATTTATTCCTCGAGACTTGAATATGCCTGGGACTTATTCCCTGACGGATGGATCGACTCTTTGCGAAATCTCCGTTAATATCGACCCTCGCGAGTCAGATCTTTCTAAAGCTTCGAAGAAGGAAGTGTTCGATTTCGCCGGGAGTTTGGGCTTTAACGAGAAAAATGTGTTCCTGCTGAATGCTGATAAAAATGCCGCTGCCAGCGTTGAGAAGTTGAGACGCGGTCAGGACCTTTCTTCTTTCTTTGCCGGCGCCACACTGCTGTTTTTGATCTTAGAAATTTTTGTCTCAAGGATGAAGACTTTTTGATGGAACTGCTTAAATTGTTTCGTGTTATATCAGAAAAACGAGGTGTAACAAATAGAATTGAATTATACGAATAATATCCAGGATCGGGCGCTTGTAGTCGGGGTAGATCTTAAAAACAGCGAGCGTGGGCGAGTCGATGAATATCTTGATGAGCTGATCCTTCTTGCGGATACCGCCGGTGCCAAAGTTGTCGGGAAAATTTATCAGGAAAGACATTCCCCGGACCCGGCGTACTTTGTCGGGAAAGGAAAGGCCGAAGAGATCAGGGACATTTGCGTGGCTGAGAATGTGAACCTTGTAATTTTCGATGACGATCTTTCCGGGGTGCAGATCAGGAATCTTGAGGACATAATCGACAGGCGTGTTCTGGATCGCAGCGGACTTATACTTGATATTTTCGCGCTGCGCGCAAGGACCCGTGAAGCAAAATTGCAAGTCGAGATGGCCCAGCTCAAATATAATATGTCCCGCCTCACTGGACAGTGGCAGCATTTCTCGAAACAATATGGTGTCATCGGCACGAGAGGCCCCGGCGAAAAACAGATCGAGGTTGACAGGCGCGTTGCCAGGAAACGAATATCTGTGCTGCGCGGGAAGCTCGAGGCGATCTCAGTCCAGCGTGAACTGCGCCGCGGCCGCCGTAATGATGTCCCGAAGTTTGCTCTTGTTGGATACACCAACGCTGGTAAATCGACTCTGATGAAGGCTCTTAGTGGGGCGGAAGCCTTCGCAGAAAATAAACTCTTCGCGACGCTTGATGCATTTACGCGTAAGGTTTTTCTCTCTCCTTCGATCCCTTGTCTTCTCGTCGATACGGTCGGGTTCATTCGGAAACTTCCTCCCGATTTAATCGCATCGTTCAAGTCGACTCTCGAAGAAGTCGCATTCGCGGATTATATAATACATATCGTCGATGTTTCAAGCGCGACTTTCCGGGAGCAGATAGATATCGTCAACGAAACACTTACCCAGCTCGGCTGCAACACAAAACCTAGTGTTTTGGTGTTTAACAAGGTGGATCGCGTCGCTGATTTCGGCGTCGTCAGGAGCGTGCTGGCCGAATACGACGGTAATTCCGTCGCGATCTCCGCGGAACGGCATATAAACCTTAACCAGCTGAAAGACAAAATGCTCGAGCTGATGAGCGGTGATATCGTAGAGAAATCTTTCCGCATAAAGCCGGCGCAGTCGGAGAAGCTGGCGAAAATATTATCGGTTGCCGAATTTATCCAGGAAGATGAACATCCCGACAGCCTTCATGTGAAGGTGCGGATGAGAAAGAAAGACTGGGAAAAACTCAAACGTGAGATCTACGCTTAGTTCTGAAAAAGACAAAATTCCAAAATAAATTTTCCAGCTTTTACTTTTGAATTGTTTTTGACTTTTACCCTTTGACTTTTAACTTGTTTTATGAACATTATCGATAAAACTCTTTATCATCAGATTCATCCTTTCAAGATGACGACGGACGTTATTGCAGCATTCGCCGCCGTATATCTCTTATGGCTTCATCTGATAATCGAAGGGCTTGTGGTAGCGTTTATACCCTCGCTTGTCATTTCTCTCTTCATGCTGAAGCTTATGGATTTCGAAAAACAGAAGCAGTCGAAGTTAGGGAAGTATGTGAAAAGGTATTTCGGCCGCGGGTCGGATACGACGCGCTCCGCCGGATTTTTTGTTATGCTTGTGGGAGGCTGGTTCCATTTCCTTTGGCTGGTGGCATTAGGATTCTTGGTAGTCATTCTTGTCTGGATGAACGGATTGATTTTCAAAAGACAAGTTCCGGTACAGGCTTCAGGACGAAAGCAAGGAAGATAAGTTCCCCTTCAGTCCTGACATGCTGGAACTGTGCTTCTTACCCACGTGTTATTTGGCACGTAATCCGATTAAGAAAAAAATTTACACGAGGATTTTGAACCGTGAATCCACAAGTCAATAATGAGCCAAATGTAAAGCAAGCCGTACCATCCTTTATGGTGGCTGATATGGAAGAATCGCTTCGATTTTATATCGATGGTCTCGGTTTTCAAATGATTAACAAATGGATCGACGAGGGCAAACTCCGTTGGTGCTGGCTTCAGCTTGGTGGTGCCGCGTTGATGTTACAGGAGTTCCGGAAGAAAGGGCATGATTCATGGGTTCCAAAAGGAAAAGCGGGAGAAGGTGTGTCTATCTGTTTCCAGTGCGGAGACGCTCTGGCAATTTATCGTGAAGTTACCTCACGCGGAATTAAGACGAAGAGACCGTTCGTTGGCAATCGGATGTGGGTTACTAATATTTCGGACCCTGACGGATATCAACTTTCCTTTGAAAGCCCTACCGATGCGCCTGAAGAAACGGAGCTTTCAGATGAGAAGACTTGAGCCATTGGCAGTAACCCCCATAAATCATTTAAGGAGACCAACATGAATATGAAACTAATGGGAATTAGGAATATCGCGCTGATGCTGATTTTCGCTTTCGTCGGACTGACGCAGTTCACAGAAAACATGAGACCGGTTCAAATAGTCGGGCTGTTCGTTAGCGGCGCGGTCTTCGGTGCTTCGTTGGTCTCTTTCATCTCTGCCCTAAGGTCAAAAAGGAAAATTGCTTAGGTCCTAAATCGGTTTCTCAGGAAAATACCGCGTTTACTTATATTAAGATTGCGATACAGAAGTGTATTGCAAATGCTGACGTTATTCGTTATGCCGTCTTATAGAGAACTAGAAATCGAGTATGCCGATGACTAAATCAGTTGAAGACGAAATCCAGGAAATGATTGATCGGGAAACTAACGCATGGAACTCAATGGATGCCGATGCGCTCATTTCGATTTTTCACCCCGACATGGCATGGCCATGGCCGAAGGATGAAAATGCGCACGATCCGATTGACTGAGTATCCCCGATGGGACGTTACGACCGGGAACGCTGGAAAGCTGTCTGGCAGAATCTCTTTGATACTCACACTCTGACTCACAACCGGCGGGAGACGGTGAAGATTACAGTCACCGACGAGCAAGATGGTGCATTTGCAGTTGTCGACGTAGACACACTCTGGCGGAATCGTCAGACCGGCGAAGACTTCCATTGGAAGGGACGAGCCTGCAAAGTTTACACGAAGATTGGCACGGGGTGGAAATTGATTTCACACTTCGGGTTACTCAAGTACAACGATCAGGTTCAGAATTCCAGATCGTAGTTCAACTGAAATCCGCGGGCGGGCTGTGGCACAAAATCTTTGATGACGGATAAGTTGTCGCGGTAGACTTGATTAAGAAGGTTATTGCAGTGCAGGCTTATATCATGTACGAGACCGCCCTGATCTAAACGTACGCCGGCTCCGATATTTAGTACGCCATATCCGGCAGTATAGGTATCGCCCACGCCAAGCCTCGTCTGTTTTGAAACCAATCTCCACTCTAACATCGCTGAGTATGTGTTGTCCTGATAACTCAATCTGAATAGTCCTCGCAGGGGGGGAGTAAACGGAAGCGGAATATTGTTACGGGTATCTTCGGCATTTACGTAATCGGCCTGCGCTTCCACGGCTATATAATCGAAAGGCTGAATTGCCGCGCTCACTTCGAAGCCCATTAGTCGGGAATTAGTCGCGCCGAACTGGCGGACGGGAAGCCCTTGTATTGTATCTCCTCTCAGATATGCGTAGATGTAATCGCTGATGAAATCAAGGTAGGGAGTAAACTCGAATGACATATTTGTGAATCTTCCCTTCAAAGATGCATCGATGCCCAGTGATGTCTCTGGGGTGAGATTCGCATCGCCGATTGAGTATGTGTTGCTTGCCGCATCCGATCCGTTAGCGAAGAGTTCCTGCACGGTCGGTGCCCTGAAAGATCGGGCAATGCTCAGAGATGCAGTCATTCCGGATGAGAGATCCTGAATCGCCCCGATGGACGCGGTCATTGCGTTGGACATCCGGGTAACGTTGATCGTCTGAAAAACTGAATCCAGAGAAGCCGAGTATGGTACAGCGTGGATGCGGTTATAGTCGTAACGCAGTCCTGCCTGAAAGCGCGTGTCGGCATCAGCGACATATTCTTCGAAGATATATCCCGCAAGACCGGTCGTGGTTGAGTTCGGCCCCAACGGCTGATCTCCTTCGATGGTCAGGTTCTCGATATTCGTCCAGAGTCCGATTGTTCCCTGGAATGAGCCGAGCTGCTGATGCTGGAACTGGAGCATTGCATTGACGGCTTGCTTGTGAAAATGGTTTGCCTCCGGGTTGGACACTCCGGTGGAATCTTGCGCCGTGGGAAATTCCGAATGATTATAGTCGACGTAGTTTGCGCTAAACCTGATTTGTCGGATAGCTGAACCGTTTACCACAAAAATGCTCCGCGCCTCCACGGAATTTTTGGTCTGATCGATTAGAGATGTAGTCGGAGGATCATTTATCCAATCCGGATTGGGCGGTGTGCCGGGGATGCCGTAATTCATTTCGTAATGTTTATAGCCGATCCCGGCCATCCCGAAATCGCCCTGGTATGAATAGCCCGCCCCTGCTTCCTGGGTATGATCAAATGACTGGGGCATGCGGCTAAGATTAAAATTTTGTACGCCGTCAAAATAACTTCCTGTAGGAATACGTATGTCCTGCGAATGAAGCCCTCCGGCAGAAATGCTCAGTGCGTGTCCACCGTCGCTGTATACAGTGTTGAAGTATCCGGTGTATTCATCGCTCACCGTGTTTCCGGAGAGTGAGACCGTCCCTGACAGCGGATTTGAAGATGCCGCCGGAATCGTGTTCGTGATCGCGTTGATCAGTCCGCCGATAGTGTTGGGTCCGTACATGATGGAGGCGGGTCCCCGCACGACTTCTATCTGAGAAATGCTCATAGGTTCAATCGGAACCGAGTGCGCCGGATCGTATGTGGAGATGTCGCCTGTGCGAAGCCCGTTCTCCAGGACCAGGACTTCATTGTCTGATAGTCCTCTTATCATCGGTCTTGCGGGCGCCGATCCGTTGTAGCGGACTTCAATTCCAGGAATGTCGGAAATTTTTTCGGCAAAGCTTGAACCCGGGCTGTCATGCAGTTCAACCATCGACTTTGATTCAGCGGATTGGTAGAGTTCGTCAGCCGGACGGGCATAAGGCGAAGCGGAGACAACTACTTCTTCCGCCTCGATCGCAGATTCTCTTAGGTTAAAGGATGTTTCAACATCGGTTCCGGCGACCACGACTTTATTAGTTGCAGAGGTATATCCGATGATTCGCGCGAAGATATTGTATTTACCATTGGGTACGGCGGGGAATATAAAATGTCCATCAGCGTCTGAGGAAGTGGAGCGGTCAAGTTCAAGAATACGAATGGTTGCCCCGGCAATAGCTTTGCCGCGGGATTCTACCGTACCACGAATAACTCCGCCGCCAGCAGTTCCCTGTCCATTTAACTCCTGCGAATAGGAGGCATTAGAGAATTGAAGGCTAAGAAATATTGAAACGAATAGAGCGATGGGTTTTGTTCCACTGTATCTCAATGCGACCTCTCTTTTCCATAAGAATATACATTTCGGAAACTTTTCTGTCAAGAAAAACACTCACAAAAGTAACTCGGGATTAGTCGGGAAAAAGAATAAAGATGCCGGCTGCCTTTGGGTTGTGCGTCGCTTGCTCAGAGTACTTATTTTTATTAAAATATATCCGGCGATGGAGTTCGCCATAAAATATTGCGTATGGTGCGCAAATGATGACTCCTGTTGTGGATGAATTTTCTGCGACAGGATTTTTTATATATGTAGACGAAAGAAAGGAAATGTTTAAGAGCTTACTGGTCTTTATCGGCGGCGGGTTTGGCGCCGTATTCCGCTATTTACTCGCAAGCTGGATCTACAAGGTGGTCGGAAGTGATTTCCCGTACGGCACACTCGTGGTGAACATAAGCGGATGTTTTATCATCGGTATTTTCATGACCATGGCGGAGGATAGATTTCTTATAAGCCCTTTTATAAGGATATTTGTTGCCGTCGGAATAATCGGAGGTTTTACAACGTTCTCCACGTTCAATTTTGAGACATTTGAACTTTTGAGAGAAGGAGCAGTAGCTTTGGCGCTTTTGAATGTTGGAGCGTCGGTGGTTCTGGGTCTTTCGGCAGTCTGGATCGGATCTGTTATCGGAAGAATACTTTAATGGAGGCTAAGATGAAATTAGAAGGAACAGGGAAGCTTCTTCGCATATTTATCGGCGAAGACGATCATCTGAACAGAAAGCCGCTTTATCAGGTGTTCGTGGAACGCGCAAAAGAATTTGGGCTGGCTGGCGCAACGGTTTTGCGCGGGGTGGAAAGCTTCGGTGCGGGGAGCAGAATACACACCGCCAAGCTACTCGAACTCAGCGAGGACCTCCCCTTCGTGATTGAAATTGTTGACACGGAGGAGATGGTCAATAGATTCATTCCGGTTGTCGGAGAGCTAATCGAAAAAGCCGGATGCGGCGGAATGATTACCGAAGAGAAGGTGAATGTGATCCACTATTCGCCCGGAAGAAATCCATGACCCAATTCCAGCATAGTCAGTAATTTAGAATTTTAGATCAGGTCTATGCTTAGACGGCCCTACCAATGCTCCGCAGTCGGGGGCGATGATACATTGATAAACTATCACACTTTGTCTAAATTTTAACGCAAATAAATCAAAAATGGAGATCAAATGAAAATTAAATCTTTAGACGCATTAGAAATTCTTGATTCAAGGGGAAATCCGACGGTAGAAGTTGACATCGTTTTAGAAGATGGAACAGCGGCAAGGGCAATGGTGCCGAGCGGCGCATCTACGGGTGAAAAAGAAGCGACTGAATTGCGTGATGGCGATAAGAAACGATACGGGGGAAAAGGCGTAAAGAAAGCGGTCGATAACGTTGTGAAAAAAATAGCCCCGGAATTGACGAAGCGGGAATTCGGTTCGCAGAGAGAGCTTGATTACTTCTTGATCCAGCTCGACGGAACCGACAATAAATCGGTTTTGGGCGCAAACGCAATACTCGGCGTCTCGATGGCATTTGTGAGAGCTTCTGCAGCGAGTGCTGGAGTGCCGCTGTACCAGTATATCGGCGGCGTTAACTCGAACTTGCTTCCTGTACCCTGCATGAACGTAATCAACGGCGGGAAACATGCGGACAACAATGTAGACTTCCAGGAATTCATGATCGCACCGCACAACGCGCCGTCGTTTGCCGAAGCAATCAGGATGGGCGAGGAAGTGTTTCATGCTCTTAAGGCTGTCCTTCATGGAAAAGGACTCAGCACAGGTGTCGGTGATGAAGGGGGATTTGCTCCTGATCTGAAATCAAATGAGGAAGCCGTAGAGTCAATACTGGAAGGAATCTCTAAGGCGGGTTATAAACCGGGAAAAGACGTCAGCATCTGTCTCGATCCTGCCGCAAGCGAAATGTGGGACAACGGAAAATACCTTTTCTTCAAGAGTACGAAGAAACACAAATCGAGCGACGACATGATCAAACAGTGGGAGACTTGGGTAAAGGAATATCCGATCGTTTTGTTAGAAGACGGCCTCGCCGAGAATGATTGGGAAGGCTGGGTGAATTTGACAAAAACACTCGGGACAAAAATCGAACTTGTCGGCGACGATTTATTCTGCACAAACAAATCCATATTGTCAAAAGGAATTGAGAAGAAGGCGGCGAATTCAATTTTGATAAAATTGAACCAGATCGGAACCGTCACGGAAACGCTCGAGACAATTGAGCTCGCGTACCGGAATAATTACAACTGCTTTGTCTCTCATCGAAGCGGCGAGACTGTCGATTCAATTATCTCTGATCTGACCGTTGCTGTGAACGCGGGGCACCTTAAAACCGGAAGCGGCTGCCGCGGAGAAAGAATCGAAAAATTCAATCAGTTGATGAGGATAGAAAAAGAATTGGGGAAGGCCGCTCGATTTGCCGGAAAATCGGCTTTCAAAAATTCTTAAAGCGAAAAGAAACAGATCGAACTAAAATAAAAAGATATTTTGGTGTTGTTGACCCCGACAAGCACATCGGGGTTAACTCTTAATTTTACCCTTCATGAAATCGACTAAAAGTCCTTGAAAGTCGGGACTTTATCGGTCAAATAAATTTTGCATTATTTCTAAATTTCGACTTGCTTTTAATGTCATCTGCATTTATTATTCACACCCAACAGGATGGCTGAGGCTAAAGGCTAAAAAGTGCCCTAAATCTTGATGATTTTGAGGCATTGATGATCGGTGTTGCGTTCTTGCTGGCTTGAAAAACGCAGCATATGGTTATTTTTTAAGCGGTGGTAACTAAATCCATCAATGTATGGACTATGTGATGGAGAGAGTTATCTACGCCATTCTAAATGGAAGGGAAGATATGATGAACGGCATCATGAAACGCATCAAGAAATATGTGTTACACTTCGGAATCGTGCTTTTGATAGTGTTCACATTGATGGAAGTTGCGGGTTATTTTCAGCTAGTCACAGAATCCTCAGGATCTCACCTGTCGGGCAAATGGTTTTTGACTATCGGGCTGCTAGGAATTCTGGTTTCAATCACCATCATGGTAGTTAATCAGATAACTTCTCTGTATGGTCCGATGAAATTAGTTTCAAAAAAAATAAAGACCATGGCAGAGAAGGACCTTTCGTCTTTTTCAACTGCCCTGGCCGAGATGGCTCACGGAAATTTAACTTCGGAAGTTAGAGTTGAGGTCGGTAAGATTTCAACGTCGGTTAACGGTTATGTCGGTGAAATAGTTAGAGGTCTAAACTCGATAATCACATCCCTCAATGATGCGGGGAAGGAATTTAATTCCGCAACGGATAAACCTTGTCAGAGACTATTCTATGTCGGTGCCGACTCGTATCTGGAAGGGCAGGCCTGCGGTGAGGCCATGGGCAAAGCTCTGAGTGGAAAAGGAAAAATAGTAGTCATCCTTGAAAATTTCGGCAACATTGCACACGAGATGAGAAGAAAAGGTTTCGAGACTGCAATAAGAGAGAAGTTCCCTTCAATTAGTATTCTTGAAACTGCCGAAACAACTTTACAAAAAGCACTTTGTTACGACAAAACAAAAGAATTTTTAAAAAAATATCCCGATCTTTCTGGGATTTATGTAAGCTTTGGGGGTTCTGCCGCAGGGAGGGCGGTTGCCGAAGCGGGGAAAGCCGGTCAGGTCAAAATTATTTGCCATGATCTCGCTGATGAGACGATGCGGTATGTCAAAGACGGAGTTATCGCCGCTACCCTTTCTCAGGATGTATTCGCGCAGGGACACGACCCAGTAATACTTTTGTTTAATAATATTGTATCCAATTGGCATCCGACCCATTCGAGGATGCTGACAACCATGGATCTCGTGACAAAGGAAAACTATTCCCAGTTCTGGGAGGAAGGAAGAGGAGTCATCGAGACTGAGTCCGCCGCCACAAAGCGTCCGAAACCTCAGAAAAGATCCGACACGCTTTTACGAATTGCGGTCCTTGGAAGAGAAGATGATCCTTTTTGGAATGCGTTTAAATTAGGAGCCGAAGTTGCGACGAGAGAGTTAAGAAGTTATAATGCGATTGTTAATTGGATAGTTCCGAAGAGTTCAAAAGACGGCGGGGACAAATTTGATATTAGCGCCAGTGTTTATGGACCTGCCATCGAGGAGTGCATCAAGAATAAATATGATGCGATCAGTGTCGGCGTCTTCGATAAGGACCTGGTTCCATATATCAACAAAGCGGTTGATAGCGGTTTGGTTGTCGCGACCTTCAACAGCGAACCCTTAAGTCTTCGCGGGATATTCATGGCGTTGGCGGCGCGGGCCAAAAGGTTACTGAATTTGAGCCGTGAACTGTCGAAGACTGCGCAAAGGTCTATTGAAGATGCGAACCATAACGCCGAGACTATTCAACAAATGGCGAAGGCGCTGAACGATGAAGCGGTTTCGCTGAGCACCGCGAGCACGAACATGCAGCAGATTTCCAGCGCGATTGAAAACATTGCGAAAGATTCTCATGATCAAAAAGTCGCAGTGGAAGATGTCGCCTCATCTGCAGTCGAAATTTCAAAGGCGATTGATTCCGCGAATTCGAGTGCGAATACGGTAGTTTCTGCTTCTTCAAATGCTATTGTCATCGCGAAACAAGGAGCGGACACTGTCATGCAGAATCTCAGACAGATGAAAAGAATAGAAGAGACGGTGGGCGTGTTCGCTTCGAAAATTGAGACGATGTCGAAACAATCAGAAGAGATTGAGGGAATAATTGAAACTATCGAGGAAATTGCTGAACAGACAAACTTGCTAGCTTTGAACGCGGCAATCGAAGCTGCCAGGGCAGGTGAACACGGCAGGGGATTCGCCGTTGTTGCCGACGAAGTGAGGAAACTTGCGGAACGGTCGGCTACTTCGACCAAGCAGACATCGAGCCTCATAAACAAAGTCCAGACGGACATGTCGGATGCGAGCGATTCGATAAAACTAATCGTCGAGAAGGTAAAAGAAGGTACGTCTCACGCGATAAAATCCGGGGAGGCAATCGGTAAACTCCTCTCATCGTCGGAGAACGTCAGCAAACAGATCGATGTGACGGCGGAAGCGAACAAGGTAGTATCCGCGATAATGTCAGGTTTACTCAGGTCCATCGAGAAAATTTCCTCGGTTGTCGATCAGAACATGAGTGCCACGGAAGAATTGAGTACCGGTATCCGGCACACCGTGGAGATGATAAATAACGTCGCGAGCATAAGTGAAGAAAATGCGGCGACCATAAACGAAATTTCCGAGCAGACCCGTAAGGCGACCGAAGAGGCTAAGGATGTCGGTCAAATCGCAAGAGGACTCGCCAGCATGGCTGATGATATCCAGGCATCGACCGCTCAGTTCAAAATCGAGAACGACGAGGTCGGAAGAAACTAGAAAATACAAACCTTGTCAAGTTCGAGAATCTTTTCGTCTTGACAAGGTTTAATTTGTTTTCCCGGAAGTTTAAATAAAGAACCTTGCTTTGTCCCAGGCTTCCTTGATCGGAAGTTTTAACCCCCTGCATATAAAGATCTTCAGATTGTTCTCATACGGAATAGCGTACTCCGAGTGGATCGAACCTGCCTCGTCGACCTGAGAGAATGTACGAAGATAGTCGTCTTTGCTCCCGCCGATTGCGATTATGATATCTCTCGTCGTATCGCCATAACCCCAATACCAGAAATTGTTATGAGGACAAATAACCTGAGGGAGCGGATATTTCTTGGCGAAGAAATCGATCGCTCCCGCTTCACCGTAATTTTGGGCAAGTACCTTTGCTCTCTCCTGGTCTTCTAAAGAAAGGGAGGTATAAACTTTCGAAACAGATTCAGCCATGTTTTCCCATCCGAACATGTCTGCGTAGAACTGTGGCAGCCCTTCGAGGTGCTTCCCTTCCGAAGAAGATTCTTTTATTCCAAGAAAGCCGGAATATTGAATAAATGTCTGGGGCGGAAGAATCGGGATTGCAAAGGGAATCGTGAAGGCTCCGCCGAGGAGAAGGTATGCAGGTACTACAAATTTGATCCAACTGGTTCGTGAAAAACTCCCTAGTTTCTCTACTAAGATTCCGCCGGCGGCAAAGAGGAGGGGAAGTGTGACGGACAAATATTCCGATTTGCTGTGTCCGTTGATAAACAGTATCAGGAATGTAACCAAGTAAATAAATCCCGCAAGTCTGAACATTTTACCTTCACGATTGAAAAACAGGAAATAAATCCCCGACAGCCATATCGGCAGGACTGTCGGCCCGCCGATCAAAATCTGCCCCAGGACAAAATCCGACCTGGTAATTCCTGAATACTTCCAGCGGGTGGCATTTCTTATAAATTCCAGATGAGCAAAGTTGTGCGTAATGTTCCAGATGATGTAGGGACTGAATATGAGCAGAGCAATTGCTCCGGCAATGTAGGGCCATCTCGTTAAGAAATATTTCCTTTGGGAGGTGAATATCATTCCGACAACTAATCCGGCGCCAAACCAGGCAAAGTCTATTTTATTCAGTAACCCCAGACCGACTATAACTCCTAACCATATCCAGAGCCTTTCATTCCCTGTTTTGATCAGGCGTATGACGACATAAAATGCGATACTCCAGAGGAGCCAATCGAAGGAGTTCATCGAAAAAATAGCGAACATCCCAAGGAATATCGGAGAGAGAACCAGTGATAGGGATGCGGCTGTGATCGCGACGGCATTCCCATTTAACTCGCGCGTAATTTTGCCGGCAAAGAAAACCGTTACCGCAGAAGCAACGGCGGGAAGAAGCCGCAATGCGAAGATAGAATCGCCGAAGATTAATCTGCTGCCGGCGAGTATGAAAATTGAAAGCGGTGGTTGATCCACGTATCCCCAGGCGAGGCGCTTGCTGCACGCGATATAGTAGAGCCTCGTCCCGGAAATATCCGTAGCCTGCGAATAAGTTTGTATAAAGATGTAATAAGAGTTCGAGAAGCGAGAATCCGATTATTAAATAAAGTAATTTCCGGCTGTTATCCTGTTCGCCGATTTGTCCCATCTTGTCCTCCTAATAATTGATGAAAGAAATGTACTCGATGAAGGAATTACGGGCAAGGAATCCCAAGGTTTCGTCAACGGAACGCATGGATACATGCTCCATGGAAGGGGGGAATAAGAATTCCAGTGGCGTATGGTTTGGGCAAGCCATCGAGCATTGAGAGGCTCATATTAACAGAATCCATGAAGATCGTTTGCATGGATCGCATTCCAAAGGAAACCTTCGAACGGTCAGTCCCGGGGTTTTGAATCTATCGAGGAGTTTGTTTCAGTGTGTGAACATGAAAGGTAAGGAGCTGTTTTTTGAAACGGGCTCCTCACCGCAATATGAATTTCTCTCTACGAGGGATTACCTTATTGGGCTTGTTCTTTTAAGTCAACGGTCTTTAGGGGCTCTTCAATAAACTTGACCTCCTTCAATGAGAACCCTGCATCCGCGACTACTTTCTTTAGTTGGGCTTTTGTTACTTTTGAGGTTGCAGGAACGTCGAGGCTTGCACAGCCGGTGTTATAGTCCGCCTTCACGTTTTCCGCTCCTTTGAATTTGCTGAGACTGCTCTCAAGACTTTTCGAGCATTGCGTACACATCATTCCGGAGACTTGAAGGTTTATATGTTCCGTGCGTCCTGTCGGTTTGCTCCTTGCAAACGAGTTGCTCTGGAAAGTACCGAGGGCCAGGAACGCTGCAAGGACCAGCATTCCTGAGATCGCTTTTATTATCTTCATCTTGTTCTCCTTTTGGTTTTATTTACACCAGGAGCAACTATGAAGAAGTGGGAGAAGTTCCCGTGATATTGATGCAAATGTCGGTGAGAAAAGGGAAAATCAGGGGTATCAGCCTAAAAAGTTTGTGGGCTGCATTCTGGATTTTGCGATGACACTACGTGTCTTTTGTCTTCACCACGTAGATATGAGAGCCCGCCTTTATTTCGGAAAAAGCGGACCTTTGTAAGTCCTGTCGTAGTCGGGACTCTGATAGAACTCGCATTTCATGCAGCTCGCCAACTTCATTGCGAATGTTCCTTGCACTTTCCCACCGCATAAGGTTCCTGCGACACGTGCGCAATGTTTTCCATTATCGGGGTAAGCGGCGCAAACGCCTAGTTCAGCCGCCTTAGCGCCCCCTTCTTCTCGGCCGCATTTTTTATGTTCCCAGCAATTCATAGTTCACCTCTTTCACTTAAGGATGTCTTCCCTTGTTTATCGGATTTACTTTTCTTTTTAACAGCCGCCCTGGATTTTTCTTTTCGTGATTTCCTTCGGCGCCTTGTTTTTATTTGCCTCGATCATTTTCAGGATTTCAACCCTGGCGTTTTCCCGGAATTCCCTAACGTCGCTGTCCCATCTCGTTCCTGTGGGGACAAAGATCGATCGGTTTAAGATCGTCCTATCAAATTCATTGAATCCGCCTTTAAGGATTGCAAGATTCTCGTAACCGAGATCCTGCAGAAGAAGATAGGCGGTCCGTTCCGCTGCCTCACTATCTCCGACAATAATTTTCTTTATATGCCGCTGGGATAACGAAGCCGACACGTCTTTACCGAAGAAATCGTTCGTCTGAATATTGTTCGAGTTCGGTAAAGCAAGTTTCGTGTACTCCACCGGCGGGCGGATGTCGATGATCCGGATGTTCGGTTCCTGGTCCACTATGCGGAAAGCCAGTTCGTCGGCTTCCATCGCTGTTATCGGATGCGTTGCGACGTAACTCGCTTCGGATACTTTTTCAGTAAGACTTGTTTTCCTGTCTGGCATGAATATGAACAAGATGCCCAGAGCAATGATAGCCATCCCTGCCGCAAAGTGTTTCATCGGTTTGAATTGCAGGGAAGGGGCGGAGGTCTTGTTGACTCGCTTTTCTATGATTGTCGTAATCGCAAAAGCTCCCACTGCAATTGCAATCAACAGGAAAGTAAAGAGTCCCGCAGATATTCCCAGTGAATCATAAATCTTGATCGGACCAAGGGATGTAGAGCCGTAGAATTTATCGTAAAGCGGGAAGGCCTCTCCGAACGCAAATATTCCGAGGAGCGCGCCGCCGACGTAGAACATTGCGTCGACTTTTCCTATTGACGCAGCACATACGCCGGTGCCGGGACAATAACCTCCGAGAATAAACCCGATGCCCATTATTGCTCCACCGACAATCGCGGGCAGCAGCCACGTCAGATTTACATAGATCGCGTCAATATCTAAAAGTCCGAAGTGGGCAAGGAGGAGGACGCCGCTCGCGGCAGTCACCGCCGCGGTGAAGAACACGCGGAGAACGGTGAAGTCGTAGCCGTAAAAGAGTCCGGCAAGACGCCGCGACGAGGAAAACCCGGCCTGTTCAAGCACGAAACCGAATCCGATTCCGAGAAAAAGTGCGACAACTAAATTCAGTTGGTCTGTAATTATGTCAGGTACGAATGGTCCCATGATATCACCTCAAGTCCTTCTGTATCCACAACTTTCGTCCGAAGTATGCAACCGCATATCCGCTCCCGAAAATTGCGACCATTGTTACAAATCCGGCTGTTGAGAGTACCGCCATTCCGCTCAACGCAGCACCGCTTGTACAACCGCGTGCGAACTCCGCGCCGATGCCGAAACACGCGCCGCCTATGGCCGCGGATACCCAGCGGACTTTAGTTTTCACTTTCGGTCCGGCTTCCGTAACGAATTTCAAGCGGTCGGAGATCAATCCGGAAATGAATGCTCCGATGATTACTCCAACCATCTCGAAGACAAGCCATGACTTGAGTGGGTTGTCTTTTCCCGGGCCGACGTTAGTTCCGAAAAATGGCGACGCCTCGGTTGCCTTTGGTGAGATGCCGTCGGCAATAGCGACTACCGTGTCTTTGATTGCACCGCTTGCTCCGAGCCCGCGACCCGTAATGAAAATTGTCGCTAATAGCACGATGCCGAGGAAAAAGCCCGCGAGATAGGGATTCATATACTTCGTACTCATTTTGTCACCTCGCCGATTTTAGATGTGTCAACCTTTGAATTCTTCTTCTCATGTTCATCGGGAAGCTCTTCATAACCCGTCATCATTGCTTTGAGATTTGAGGTTACGGTTTGCCCGGTCGTGATCAGGTAAAGGTGTGCAATGAAAAACGCAACCAAAAGGAATGCCCCTATTGTGTGAAGCACTGCAATGGTTTGAAGCCCACTGATGTTGAGCCCGAGAACCTCGTAACGCTGGGGATAACGGTAAAACATATAAATGAATCCGGTTAGGACCATGACGGGAATAACGAGCACCTTCAACCCGGTATAGATAAGTTTCTGCAAAGGATTCAGCTTGCTCAGGACGGTTTTCTTTGTGGGGTGCGGGGCATTTCGGAAAATTCCGAAGACATAGTACATAGCTTGAGCGCGCAGGTTCTTCCACGTTGGCAGGTACTGTTTCCATTCGCCTGTCGTGAAGTGCCAGAAAATTGCAAACGCAATGAGGATTAGAAAGCTCCACGCGGCGATGTCATGATATCTCACCGCCTGATCGTAACCGAAAAACTTGAACGAGCCGTGAATCTCAAAACCTGTGACGCTAAGAAATATGATAAGTGCAGCCTGTGTCCAGTGCCAGAAGCGTTCGAATCTTCTGTAGATAAATTCTTTTTTCATTTCAATTCCCTCCTTTTCGTTTCCGGCCCGCAATAAACCGGATGCCTCCGTGGACAATTACTCCGCCAATTGTAAGCAGGAGCAGGAGGCTCCCGTAGCGCTCGACAGACGGATTGTAGTCTCTCCCGGGGATATAGAAGCCGCTCAATTTTGCCAACCTGCCGTTGTCGCGTGTGTGACATTCGCTGCACTGGACGGCTTGTTCCTTTGATGAGACCATGTGGTTGACCGGCCAGTACATTTCCGTTTCGGCAAATCCGTAATTCCCGCTATACGGCAAATTGATTTGTTTCATTCCTTCTTCCGCAGAACGTTCCCAGTTGAAGTCGCCCCAGAAACCGCCGTCACCTGGTTTGGCGGAATAGAGCTTCGGTTGAATCAGGTAATTATATTTCGCGTCGTAAATCTGTTTCCCGCGGTGGATTTTCACTGGATAAATCTTCGAGTCGGGATCGTCATAGCTCCCGTATAGCTTATTAATCTGCAAGGGCGTTGAAGCATCGAACGTATCGCCGACTAAATAATGAGAGGCTGTCCCGTTGAACCAGATGTAATCAGGCTTCAGCATCTTCCCCCATTTGAATGAACCTTTTATCGACATATAACTGTCGGTGCCGTCCGAATCCACAACCACATACGGCTTCCCGTCTTTTAGTTTTCCCGCCGCTGACCAGTCCCAGTAAAGTTTTGTCGGGTTTACTTTTGCGTAGAGCGGTATGTGGCACGTCTGGCAGGCAACTTTGAGCGTGTGCTCGTTCAAGACGTCGTCGTTATGGGGCATCGCACCATGACATGTTTCGCATTGAACACGATTGCGGTTCATAGACGAAACCGAATACATCTTGCCTAACATCTGATGCTTCTGAGCTGTATGGCAGTCGACGCATTGCATGTTGACGCCGTCTTCTCCCATGTGGACATCGATGTCGCGCGCCGGGTCGAAGAGAGCTTCTTCAAGATCGCCGTGCTTCACATTGTTTCCGCCGCCGCCGAAGAAATGGCACGTGCCGCAGTTGGTGCGGGTCGGTTTGCCGATATGCTGTGCCACGAAACTTAAGTTGACGGACGTGTCGGGCATTCCTGCCTTCTCGTTGGCTTTCATGTAAGTCCCGCTGTTATCATGGCAGGCAAGGCAATCCACATTGAGCGAGTCGCTGAAGTAAGAGGCGGTGTTTGCGTAACCGTATCCGACATGACACCTGGTACAGCTTTGCTCGCTCCCCGCGATGCCGATGCAGAAGTTGTTCAGAATGTTTCTTTTGCCTATCGACCTGATCCCTTTTCCTTCGACATATTCGAGGCGTTCCCAGTTCCAGTGAGTCGAGTGCATCACCTCTTCAGCCCGGCCGTTATGACATGAAATACATGCCGCCGTCACTTCCTGCGGCGTTTTGAATCTCTTCTTTAACTCCGGGAATAACGAATGATCGACAGAGGGTTTCAACTTGTTTGAATATTGTTCCTTCAGAATTGTAAGCGGCGGCGAGTCGGAACTGTTCTTGTGAAGCGCGGTCAGGACCATCCCGGCAAGAATCACCGCCATAAAAAGAGGAAGAAAGATTTTTTTCATGATTTAGTTTCCTCGGTACCCGTTAAACTAAGTGAAGACATGACATCGTGATGAATCAATGATTTAATGTTATCGCAGTTGCCGGAGAGCTGGTACACTTTGCAGCTTCGGCAATCTCGTGTTGCGCAATCGTTGTGTTTATCTTTATACGTCCAGCAGCCGGCATCGCTTCGGAGGTACGCAGGACATTTCTCACGCTGCTCCGCAGGACATTGAATATGTTCCCAGCAGGGGACGAGCGATTGAATGCGACGAATACCTTCGATGGAAATTTTGTGCTCGTTGATCGCGGTACGAATACACCTGATCCTCTCGATGTCCATTTCGGAAAAGGTCCGCTGGCTGTTGTCGGCCTTGACGGTAAGAAGGAGCCCGCGCCGCTCGTAGAGCCTTATGGTCTCGACAGAGATTTTCAGCATCTCTGCGACTTCGCCTATAGAAAATGTTTGTAAATCTTGAGTTTGCATACCTGTATTTATAAATACAAGTGCTATGCCGGTGAAAACGGGCATTTCTGAAGGATTTAGTCTAATTCAGGAGGAAAAAGGCCACGGTCGTGGAGTGGGTGGAGGCTCTTCGCCACAGAGGGTGTGGACTGGTCTGATCTTCTAAGGAACAGAGGGAGAATTTAGGCTTTTGGATGCCTGACGTCGTAGGCACTCCTCATGCGTAATCAACTTCCAATTTCTTGATTTCTGAAATTACTTCATCCACGGTTTCCTTCAGCTCGGGGCCCATCTTTAAAAACTCATCCTTGTGTCCTTCGCCGAGCAATGAAAGAACCGCAAAGTAAATAGGCTTGTACTTATCTTTAACGTTATACTTATTTTCTTCAAGGAGTTGATAAACAAAATTATACTGCCTCTTTGCAAGGAACATGAGGAGAATGAAATTAATTGCTCCGCTGACTTCCTTCTGAACATCCTCCTTATCAAAGAATTCGCTATACACTTTTCTTGCCTCTTCAATTTCATTATTCCACAACGAAACCGCTATATATCCGATTGCATGGTTCCGATTAGGCTCTGCCATGTAAGCTTCTCTTTGAAGCTTTAGGGCTTCTTCCTTTTTCTTTCTTGATTCAAAATAACGTCTTGCTAAATTGTTTTTTGCATATAGGTCTCCAGCTTCAATTGCCATCAAATAGTACTTCTCTGCTTGTGGATAATTCCCAAGTTCGTCGTCATAGAGCAAAGCCAAATTGTACATTGCGCTAGCGTCGCCTTTCTCGACTGCCATCAGGTAATACTTCTTCGCTTCTTCGGGCTTTTTGAACTCCTCTTGATACAGCAAAGCCAAATTGAACATCGCGCTAAGGTGCCCTTTTTCGACTGCCATTAGGTAATACTTCTTTGCTCCTTCGTAGTCCTTATATTCACTTTCAAAGACCAACCCCAAATTGTTCATCGCCTCAGCATTGCCTCTCATCGCCGCCATCAAATAATACTTTTTTGCTTCCTCATAGTTCTTGTATTCATTTTCGTATAGCAATGCCAAATTGAGCATGGCATTGACACTATTACCCTTGATTGCTCTTAGGTAGAATTCAATTGCCTTGGCGAAATCTTTTTTCTTGGTTTCCAAGACATATGCGATAAATGAGTCTATGCGCTCTTGAAAGACTCCCTCTTTCAAGAGCTTTCTTTCTGCTGAATCGATATCTCCGTTCTCGACAAGAGTAACAGCTTCATCTAGTATCTCTATGTGAGACTTGTCTAATTCGTAAGCGAGAGGATTCTTGTTGGAAGACAGGTATCCCCTGGTTTCGTTAATTAGTTCATGCTGCAGTTCATCCGGAATCTGCGTCCTCGACAATGTCTGTGAAATCCAGAAGGCGTGTGGCTGGTAAAGTTTCCCTTCTTTCAATGATTTCAAATGTTTCTGTGCTCTTTCTACCAATTCTTTCTCATTACACCATAACTCGAAAAATCTTACTAACCACAGCACTCTATTCCTGTTCTTTCTTCTGCCCAACCGCATGAGGTAGTAGATATTAAAGAACCGCTCGCTGATCTGGTACAACTGGTTTTTCGTCGAAGTTGAAATCTTTCTGACGAACTGGCTTTTTTCAAGTTGGTTAAGCTGGGAAGAGGCTGCTTTGCTCGACATTCTCACTCTCTTCGCAATGTCTTTGGTGCTCATTGCGTCCCAGTTTTGTGCGAGCGCATCGATAATAGTCTGCTGCTGAACTGGAAGGTTATCCATCCTGTGTTTATAAAGAGGAGTCACCCTGTCTAAGATCGTCTCCAGATCCTTGAACGAGTTGCCATCAACGTCGTCTATAAATATCTCAAAAAGAAGCACGATTGTCCGGGGGACTCCTCCTGTTAACCTACGCAAGGCCTCGATTCTTTCCGGCTGCATTTCAATGATATTCTTGATCTCGTCAGCACCGTAAGTCTCGCTTAGTTTCTTAAGGAGTTGAACGGTTTCTTCTTTATCCAACGCGTCCAGAGTAATGACCTTGAAGAAATCGTAAAGAGGCTCTCTGTAGTTGTAATAGAATTCTAATATCGCCGTTGATGTCGCGACGATTCTTATACGGTTGCACGTTATCAGTATTTCTCTTAGTCGCTGATTCTCCTTCTTGCTGAATTTCTCTATCATCTCGCCGAAGTTATCCAAGAATATGACGATCTTTTTGTTCTCGTTCTTCAATGCCTTGATAAGGAGATCAAATATTTTTTCTTCTGGAGAATCACTATCGTACAATGGGTCTATTTTATCTGAGAGTCCTGAGAAGGAGTCGTACCTGTCCTCAAGAATATCAATTACTTCCTCCCACAGTTTTGCAAGAGTGTGTACGTTGTATTGTTCCTCATTGAACATGACCGGGAGAAGCCATTGATTAAGGCGGAGGTCGTTCGTTATTTCATGACTTAATCGCAGGAGAAGAGTTGTTTTTCCGTACCCTCGCTGCCCCTGAATGATGAAATGCTGTGGAGGCTTTTCCATCTTATCTTTCTTGATTGCTTCGAACAGTTCTTTAAACTCGCGAAGTCGAATAACGAAGTTCGACGCGATCTCCTCGGGTGACTGCGAGGAGGGATTGTATATTGTCGGAAACTTTAGTTTAGTCTGCAACATTGTTCTTCCACCATTCTCTCAATAAGGGCGAGTTGAAACGATAGACTTTGGGATCGTCATTGGTGTTGATGTAACCGTCGTGCTTAAGCGCGTTTACGAGTTCCTTGTAAGTGTTCTCGACTCTATATTTGACCGCAAGATCGTAAACTTTTGTAGAAAGAATCGTGCGATCTGTTGAAGCACAATTGAGCAATTCTTTGACGAAAGAGAAATCCGGTCCTTTATAAGCCTTCCTCAGCCGATTGAACCATTGGTCGAAATAGATCCTCTTGCACAATGCCTTTGTTATTGCTTCGTCGATTACCTGTGTAGTGATAGTGTCCGAACTCTTCTCGGTGAGAATGTTTATGCCTTCGTCAAGAATTATCTGGAAATAGAAAGGTATCCACCATTCGATCTCATCAAGGAGATGTTCGTAGACGCCGTCTCCAAACTTGAAGCCCGACTCCTGAAGAATTCTTCCGACAAACGTCTTCACTTCATCATGACTAAGAGGAGTGATCGGGATTGGAACGAGGTCATTGATTAAACTGCTTCCATTTATTCGTCCCACAATATTCTCGAGCCCGATCGATCCTGCGTAGACAAACTGAAGCTTCTTATGAATTTCTGGAGCTTGTCGAATTTCCCTTACGGTTTCGAGGAAGTGGATTGCAGCTCTGTCGCCTTCATCCTGAATGATATTCTCCACGGCTTGCGCAAACTCGTCAACGAGGACAATAATTCGGTCATCATCGATTTCAATTTTTCTTATAAGGTTTTCGAATTCGTCATGGTACAATATCTTGCTTGTTCCCAGGTTCACTCCCCCTTGCAAGTTAACCGATTCTATTCTAGATGCCATGTCTTTAATGAAGGTTTGTGTCCTTGCCTTATACTTTTGAGTCCTGGAGATTTTATCAGTGACATGGTTGTAAAGCTTCCTGTAAAACTCGTTCTCGTTGTTTACCGATTCACATGTGTAGTAGATAACTTCGCGGTTTTCTCTGGGGTGATCGAGAAGATCAAAAAGGATTGATGATTTTCCGACGCGCCGGGGAGCTACTAACAAGAGGTTACTTCCCGCGTCTATCTTCGCCCAAATCTCACTCGTTATTTGGGGCCTTGGAAAATAATTTTCTCCTCTTGCCGCCTGTCCAATTATTGTTGTCTGTGCCATTCTTTTCTCTCATTTTGTAAGACAATATAATTGACAAAAAATCTTTTGTCAATGGTTATAACAAAAAATCTTTTGTCAAGGACCGCCGTCAGCGAAAGTGACCAAAAATCAACGGTTTTTGCCTAATTCATGAAAATGGAGTCGTAAAAGATTTGGGACATAGTGTGATATTTCCTCTTCTCGTGAGAATAATTAGTGTAGAGGAAAAGAAATACCGCGATAGCGATGATGACTCGATCACCCTTGAGCAGAAAAGGATAATTCGCAACTACTGAAAAAAAAGTTCCCCCGCGCAGGCGGGGGAATTGGGAGAAATACCGCAGATGCAGGATAGTATTCTGATCCTGACCTGCAGTAGTGAATCAAGAAGTTCCAAACTTAAATGAGAAATAAACCTATAGACAAGATATACCTGGATCCGTAAATCGCATCGTCACATAATAAACTAAACGGAAAACTTAAAAATAAGTTCCAGAAAAATGGTGAGAAGATGGTCGGCTCGAACCCACGACGTGAGTCGTGGATTGGTGAGCAGACTTATTTCTCGGTTTCGTATTGATCAATCACCTGAAGGTTGTGTCCGGGCCGCGCGTCGACGGTTTGCAGCTCCGCTTTGTTTCGATCGATCGTGATAAAGGTTATGCAAGGGAATGATTTCCCCGATGGGGTGAAAGCAGTTTTGGGGCTGTCCGGCGTCGGATCCTTGAAGCTTGCCCCGCCAGTACCATTGATGACATGGACGATGCCATTCTTAGCGTCGACACTTCCGTCGGGACGCAGCGGCTTAGTTCTGAGATAGATATGCGCATGACCATTGAAAATAAATTTGCAGTGGTGTTTATAAAGACTCTTAACCCAGCCCATGCAGGTCGCGGCGTAGCTTTCTTTGTATGACAGGTCGCCGTAAGTCGGGTTGTGCCAGACTCCGATGATCCAGTCGGTGCTGGGGATAGTGGCGAGAAGGCTGTCAAGCCAGTGTTGCATTACTTCTTTGCCCGTCGCATAGCCGTCGCAGAAAATTACATCGACGTTCGAAACATGGTAAGAGTAGAAATGCGTCGTGCCGTCTGCGGAGTTGGTCGGCAGTATCCCGGCGGTGTACTTGTCGAAATTTGCCTCGCCGTCGCTGCTCTTGAATTCATGGTTGCTCGTGCACATGAAAAATTTTCCCTTCACGAAGATGCTGTCCACTCCGGGATAGTGGAGGCTTCGCTGCCAGGATGCGTCTGTCCCGTCGTGAGTGAAATCCCCGCAGTGAACCTGGAAGTCCCAGTCGGTGATCTTGTATAGAAGGATATGCGCGATATCCGAGCAGGCATTCTCCGCATTCTCTCGTGAGTCGCCCCAGAGGGCAATCTTGATTTTCTGTTGAGCGAAAATGCCCTGTTGAAATAAAGTGAGGTTTAGGAGAAGAAAGAGGAGTAAAGATTTATTGTTGAATTTGCATCTCATGATACCTCCGTTATGGTTTGTGGAATTGAATCGAATATATTGTGTGGGTATTAACGGCTGTCGCATTCGTGTTCCGGCTATTTCTTTATTGTCGCTCGGTGGAGGAGAACGTTATTCTCGTCGATCATTGCGAAGTTTAACGAATCGCGATATGCCGTGACAGAGAGAAAGCCGAGAGAACCTTTTCCGTATACGACATCGTTGCGCTCGTCCACATCCCGGTGTTCTGCTCCGCCGCCGCAGACGAAGAAGTCCATTCCACCGTGCGAGATGTGCTGCATAACATGATCGTGCCCACAAATATACACAGGAACATGGTGACGTTCGAGAACGGGCAATATCTCAGATATCATTTCGGGTGTATCTCCGTGCTTCGGTGCCGCGGAGTAAATAGGGTGATGCCCAACGACAATTACCCAACGGTCTTTTGACGCCGACAGAATTGAGTCAAGCCAGTGTGTTTGCCTGGCGGGATTTTGTCCCTTGACATGGTATTGCGAATCATGCTGCTGATATTCTTTGACGAACGGAGGTGTATCTAAATGCACGATAAGTATTTTTGTAGAGTCATCAATCTTTTCCTCCTGCACATAATACCGTGAATAGAATTTCCAGCGTCTTGAGTGTTTGGAGTAACCAATCTCGGCTTTGGGACTTCCTTCGTAGTCATGATTGCCGAGGGTTGGATACCAGGGCACCTGGAGCGACGCATCGGAATAGATGTCCTCGTATTCCGTTTTCCAGCGCGGATCGGTTGCGCTCACAATTCCTTTACCGTGATAATTGTCTCCAACCGTGACGATAAATTGATCCTGGCTCCTTTGGGCTTCCTTGCCCATTGCCGCCGCGACGGCCTTCTGATTTTCTGAAGCAAACCCTCCCCAGTCGCCGATTATCAGGAAGCGCGCCGAAGATAAATCGATTTTTTGATGTAAGGAGAACGGGCCAACGGCGCCAATGGATAGAAGAGTAATTAACAGAAGAGAAAACATCTTTGATTTCATAGGGCCTCCGGGACGGTCGAGAAAAATGGGTGCAATCCAATAAAGGATTGCACCGAACTATCGATTAAAGTGTATAACAGTTTACAGAAATTTATTACTTAACGAGAATCATCTTTCTTGTTTCAGAGAATGTCCCCGCCTGGATATGGTACAAGTAAACACCGCTTGGCAGTTTACTCGCATCAAAAGTTAAATTATGGTCCCCGGCGTTTTGATGTTCATTCACCAGGGTTTTTACTTCACGGCCAAGTATATCATACACCTTTAGAGTCACAAAACTATTTGTCGGGAGTTGATAGCTGATAATTGTCGATGGATTGAAAGGATTGGGATAGTTTTGATTGAGGGTGTAGCTGGATGCGACATTGCCATTCTGGTTTTTTATTCCAGTAAGTATTCCCAAGGCTCCGATATTGGCATCGGCGGGCAGTTGCAACGTATCGCTTCCGCTTATGAAATATGGATTCCACCAGTGATTTGAGGAAGTGGGAGCGGGCGGCGTGAAGCCATGGCCCAGTGCTGCAGAGGGCGAAAGAAGGTGATAGTTATTTGAACCATCAAGCGCGATCCAATCGTTCGAGAAATAAGGCTGGTAGCTCACAAATAGGTCGCTGGCTTTCACGTCGAAGATGTCATGTGGAGCAGCTCTGCCGACCCCATCGGAAGGATAGTATCTTGACATCCCGCTCAGACTGTCAACCGAGTAAAAGAAGAGGTTATTGTCGTAAACGGTTCTTAAAGTGTCGGCCGCCACTGTAATCTCAAGTTCTTCATACATGTCGCCCATGATGTTGTTGTAGATCTGGGCGCGTGCGCTTGCATCTACAAGAATAGCATAACCAAGTTCGTCGAAGCGGCGCCATCCGCCAGCGCAAATTGTGTTGTTGTGGACGCAAACGTTTGTCAGTCGGGGCAAAGTCGCATCCGCATTTATCTTGATCCCGTTCCCGCCCGATGACCAGATGACGTTATATGCGATCTCACCGATTGTGCCGGCTTTTATGTTGATGTTGTCGCCATCCGGGGCTCCACACCACTTGATGACATTCCTAAGAACGCTGGCGCTGCCACCATGGAGTCCGATACAATCATCTACCGTACCGATAACAAGGTTGTCCGTGAAAACAGTGTTTGTCGTGTTCGCAGCATTGGAGTATATATCGAATGTCCGATATGCGTGGCCTGTTACGTCGTTTCCTCCTGCCCAATAGATGTCCGTGTATTTAACGCTGACGTAGTTGCAGGAATCTCCAACGATACCGCCCCACATGCCAGGCTCCTTAGGGGCATTGACAGAGTCTGTCGTAATCACAATACGATTTGTGGATGTACCTTCACAAATAAAGGCACCGAGAATGTGTATCCAGCATGCGGCACCTGTTGATGGATCGTCTTTCATTAAGAGCGTATCGCCAGGGCTGATCGTGAGAGTATCGCCGGCATTAATGCTCAAACTATCATTCACAATATAAGTGTGATTGGCGGCAGTTTTTCCCTTGACACTACCGGTTAGCGTATCGGGTAATGTCGTTTGCGAAAATGCTGCTCCTCTTGCGAGGAAGAGGAGCAGTGCAGTCGTTAAGAGTTTTGACATGATTTCTCCTGTGATTATTAAGTTGTTGTTTGTTTTCGTAAAACTAAAAATTGTAGCTGATCCCGACTGAGCCTCCGATTTTGTTTAAATCGCGTTCAACCACGAACGATGCATGTTTGACATATTGACCCGCAGGAACCTCTCTTACTTCCTGAGAATTCGTAAGGTTTGTAAGTCTCACGTTTAGCTTCAGATTTAGGAAAAGAGTTTGTTCGCCAGAGAAGTCCAAATTTCCAAGTCCATCCTTGTAAATGTCCCATCCGTCCATGCCGCTGATTACGTCAAGACTTCTTCCGGTGTAATTGTAAGCGAGTTCGACTGATGTGCCCCAGTTTAGGTTGTCATACGAAAGGATAATGTTGGCGATTTGTGGAGATTGAGATTCAAGTTGCCGGGTCTCTTCGTAATACAGCTGCTTGATATCTCCATTAGCGTCTTCGACCGTTACTTGTCTTCTGCTCGTGGTAGTTGAGAAGACGTAAGTGTAGTTGGCTGAAATGCCGAACCCGCCGAAGTGTTTCGAGACAACTGCTTCAAAACCATATACTGTGGCTGGATCGCCGTTAGACTTTTCGGTGGAACGTATCGAGCTGAGTCCCAACAGGCTGTCGACGATTGGGTCTGTAATGCGTTTGTAATAGACTCCGGCGGAATAGACATCGGATGAATTCGGGTAATATTCGTAGCGCAAATCTAGATTCGTCGACCGGGTCTGGCGTAGATTTGGATTTCCCGTGGTCGCAGATTCATCCGAGCGTTCCTGCAAAGGAACGAGATCGAAATAACTGGGGCGGCTTATGCTTCGAGTCACAGAAAGGTGGATGATCTGTTCAGAGGTAAGCTCGTACCTGAAATGTATTCCCGGAAGGAAATCCACCATGTGAATATCGGCCTGACGGAGAGTCTCTGCTAAATCTGCCATGGTATAGTAATAGTCGTGAGTCTGCTCCCATCGCACGCCGCCAAGGATTTGGAGTTGGCCGAGGACAGCGGTGTATTCTAAGTACGCAGCGAGAAGCACTTCACTCGCCTTGTAGTTCTCGTAGCCATACACTGAATTGCCGGTTGTGAACACGAACACAACTGCGCTGTCAATAGACGTGAAGGGTTGAGTCTGTCCTTTGTACGGACCGCTTGTGGCGATGACCGGCTTTAATAGAAACGCATCGTCGTAGTTTGCGCGTTGGAGTTGCTGGACAACTGCGCCAGCTTGGAGAGTTTCGGTTCCATCTGATGTAACATGAAATGTTCCATCCAATTTCCCCAAATACTGGTGATCGTCGTTCCTTCTCCATTCGTGGGTTATGTCATCTAATCCAAGAACAGGCGACAGATTATGTTGCGAGTCATAATTATCATAGACTGAATACTCTGCCTCGTCCGGCCGGTCCTGCAAAGCATCTGTGTAGTTGAGTGTCCATGTTAGCAGAAGAGGTGAGTTCGTAAAATGTTTGCCTTCGAGAGAAATACTGGATTCATCCTGGGTTCGTAATGCCGAGCGGTATAAGTAGGTAAAATCAGCGGCCCCGCGTGTCCCGTCAATAGTGGTTTCGACAGAATTACGAGTCTCCGCCTCTTCCTGACTTACATACAAATAGGTTGCGGAGAGCACTTGGTCCTCGGATGCGATGAAGTCCGCATTGACTACCGCACCACTCCTGATCCTGTTTGTGTAATACTCGTGATCGTCGTAGGTGGCTGGATAAGGTGTCAGGTGACCATCAGCATCAACTCTGTTAATGTTTTCAGTAATGTTAGAGTAGAATTGCACTGGCATGTGTTCATATGTGTCCTGAACCGCGCCAGATACCATGATCCCAAGTCGGTTGTCAAAGAAGCGGTCACCGATAATGCCATTAAAGATTCCATTTGGTGGAGCCGCTTTGTTTGTGAATATTAAGTCGGATGTGGTGAAGTCTGCCGCCGTGGCTTTATATCTTGTCGGCGTGAGAAGTTGAGTCGGATTTTCAGCATCCACCGTTCCATGCAGGCGATCAGGATCAAGATCGTTAACGGCACTTCTGTCGAAAGTGTTGAAGCTATTACCTACCACGCCTGAACCGGCGCCACTTGCTGCGCTCAACGAAAACGTGAAATTCTCCGGAGCTTTTCTCAGAATGAGGTCGGTCGATCCGCCTATTGCATCGCCCGGGAGATCCGGTGTTATCGACTTTTCCGTTTCTATGCGCTCGAAAAGGGACGACGGGAAGATGTCTAGCGGAACAAAACGATCCTTTGCTTCGGGGCTTGGAATCTTTATGCCGTCAACCAACGTGTTGTTGTATTGTTGCTCAAGGCCGCGCATTACAACATAGCGGGCTTCTCCCTGTTCTCTTACAAGCGACATTCCGGAAACACGTTGCATAGCGTCTGCTGCCGTTAAGTCGGTGGACCGTTCGATCGCTTCTGCAGAAATGACACTCACGACGTTATCCGAGTTTTTTTCTGTGGCTCTCGCGGCCGTTTCAAGTGTATTGTCAGCTCTCGCTTCGATAACGTTTTCAGTCAGTGTGATTGCTTTTTCGCTTATTGCAAAGTTCTCTACTACCTGACTGGTATCGGTTAATACATTTATCGATTCTTCTTTATTGGAATACCCGACTGCATAGACCGCAATTTTGTATTTCCCTGCAGGGACATTGTTTATGACGTAAACCCCGTTGGTATCGGTAACCTCACCCATACTAGTTCCTACAATAAAAACATCCGCACCGACTATCGCCGATTTTGTCTTAGTTTCTCTTACGCGTCCTTTGATAGTTCCACTGATTACTTCCTGTGTTGCCGCAAATAATATCAAGAAATAAAATAGTATGTAACCAACTCTCAATGCAGAATTATCCTCTCGCTTCAATCAAAATCAATATTTAATGACAGAGTAAATCTTTGTCATCAACTCCCTAATCGAATACATACCACGAATGACGCAACAAGATACCGATAGGGTGTTAAGAGAAGGTTAAGAGAAGAATGCCTTTGGGGAAATAAATTGTTAAGAGGATGATTTTAGTTTAATGTCATGACTGAAAAAACACATCTATGTGTTTTTCACTGCGAATGGGTTTTAAGATGTTAAGAAGATGGTGTGGGTTCGCCGAATCTTTTTGGATTATTCAATCAAGCTATCGATTCCGGTGGTAAGTTCATTGTTCTTCGCTGGCGGTCCGCCGATTTGTTCAGATGAACCAGCTTTTTCCTCAGCGTTGAACTTCCTGTAACTCTCCAATAAAATTTTCGCAAGGTGTTCCACCTTAATGTTTGCTCCCTGCGAGATTTGAATGTTGCATGTGCCGCATGTGGTGATCACGGAATCGACCTTTGCATCTCTTATTTGCTCGAAGAGATTCGCACCGACTTTCATTGAGAGATCGTAGAATTGCTTTTTTAAACCAAAAGTGCCCGCCATTCCACAGCACGTATCTTCGACAAGTTCTACAACATCGAGACCCGGTATAAGTCTCATTAAATCAATTGGTTGCCTCTTTACCCCGACGGGAATTGAGTGACACGGGTTATGGTAAGTGATGCGCTTCTTAATCGGCCCGAAATCTGTGTTAAGCTTGCCTTCTCCACGGAGGCGGAAAAGATAATCGGACAATTCGAACACATGGTTAGCAACTTTCGCGGACTCATTTGTCTTAAGCAAATCAGGGTAATCGTCTTTTATCGCCAAGGCGCAGCTTGGTGCTGAGAAAACTATGTCGAATCCTTGATCGACATAATTTCCAAGTTGTTCGACATTCCATGATGCGTCCGGTATCACGTCGTTCTTGCTTCCGGTCGTTATGCGTGCGATCCCGCAGCAACGAAGACTGTCGGGCATTCGGACATCGATATGATTTCTTCTCAGCACTTCTATAGTCGCGAGTCCTTCGCCCGATACATCGTTGAAATTTGCAAAACAGCCGGCAAAGTAAATAGCTTTGCGCTGCGGATTATCTGTTTTCCTTTTCAATCCAAACCGTTTGTAAAGCGGCTTGTGGAAAACCGGGAGTTGTCTTCGACTGTCGATACCAAAAATCCTTTCCATCGGTTTGCGAAAAATCTGCAGACTCGATGTCAGGTTCGCAATTATCGGAGTCACCGTTGCGCCTGCTGAAAACAAGGCGAGCCTATTAATGAATTTGTCCTGGCGCGATTTTGCATTCTTTTCAAAAAATATGGACTTCGCTTCGATTACCATTCCGGGAATATCGATCTGCGTAGGGCACTCGGTCAGGCAGAGCTTGCAGTTGAAGCAGTAATCCAAAACGTCTTTGAATTCATACTTTCCGAGAAAGCCAGCGGATAAATCTCCGCTTATGATTCCACGAAGAAGATTCCCCTTCGCCCGGGGCGTTGCTCTTTCATCATTAGTCGCGAGCGCCGTCGGGCAATAACTCAGGCAAACTCCGCACCCGTGACATTTCTCGATTTCGCGCGCCACTTTCTCAGTATCCAGGGATGTCGAGGTATTTACTCGACTATATTTTTCGCCATAGCGCAAATCATGAACAATCGAAACGTTTTGTTCTCCGATTATTTTTCCCGGGTTCAATATCCCGTTCGGATCGAAGATATCTTTAATTTTCCGGAAAAGCGAGTAAACTTCATCTCCATAAAGCTTCGAAAGAAAGGGCGTTCGCAAAAGGCCGTCGCCGTGCTCACCGCTCAGAGTCCCGCCGAGCGAAATAGCGAGATCGTAAATCTCGTCGGCGACACTGTCGATCTTCTTTAAGTGTCCACTGTCCTTTTGGTCTATGAGAAGAATCGCGTGTGTGTTTCCGTTCCCGGCATGGCCGTAAAGTGCAAATTTTACGTCGTGCTCTTTGAAAACTCTTTGTGCACCTTCTAAGTAAGCGGGAAGTTTCTCTACCGGAACCGCAACGTCTTCTACAAACGAAGTCTTCTTTCCGGGTTTTTCTATTTTGTAGAATATTGCGGATGCTTCTTTGCGTACCCGCCAGAGTTTCGCTGTTTCCTTTTCGTCTCGCGGCAGAATTTGTTTGTGCGAAAGCGAGAGCTTGTTGAGAAGATGGGAAAGCTTTTCGATCTTTTCATCCGCAAGCCCGGCTTCGGTTTCCTCGAATTCGAAAATAATTATCGATGCAAAAGGCTCATTGAGGATTTCATCTATTGCGGGATCAATTCCATGTGCGGCATTTGAAAATGTTTTGTCCAGCATCTCGACCGCTGAAGGGCCGAATTGTAGCGACTCCTTTGCGGCAACTGCACAGGATTCGTAGGAGGGGAAATATGCGATTAGATTTCTCCTCTCTTTCGGAATAGGAGTCAATTTCAATTTTGCTCCGACAATTATTCCGAGCGTTCCTTCACTTCCGCACATCAGTTTTGTAAGGTCGATTGAACCGCCGTTAAGTGTCCCTTTTAAATTGTAACCGGAGGAATTCTTCGACGTCCTTGGAAATTTTGTTTCAACCAACCGTTCGTGGGGGATAAGAAGCTCACCGATGCGTCGGACTAAATCCTGACCTGGTGATGCCGGAGAGATGCCGCGAAGTTCGCCGTCGGTGGTTACCACTTCCAGCTCAATGAGGTTGTCTTTTGTTGCGCCATACTTGACCGTGTGTGGCCCTGCTGCATTTGTCCCGATCATTCCGCCGATGACACATTGCTTGTCGGTCGACGGATCGGGGCCGAACATAAGTCCGCGAGGTAAAAGAGATTTATTTAATTCGTTGAGGACTACTCCCGGTTGCACACTTGCAGACTGCCGCTCTTCGTCAATACGGCCAATGGTTCGGAAATATTTATTGAAAACAAGAATTATCCCGCTTCCGATCGATTGCCCGGCGAGACTTGTACCGGCACCGCGGCTCGTGATGGGAATTTGCCGTTCATTGCAATACCGGACTGTTTCGATGGCATCGTCAACGTTTTTGGGAACGACAACACCGAGCGGCTTGATTTGATACATGCATGCGTCGGTACTGAAGAGCGTCCTGGAAATGTCGTCGAAAAGTATTTCACCTGAAATTTTCCGCTTCAGGTCATGTGAGATACTTTCGGGCTTAAGGTTCAATTTTGTTTCCCCGGTCACGGTACTTCACGATCAGTTCTTCTTCGCAGTCCCGGCCGGGTCGCGACTCTAACTGGAAAGTCGGATGGTCGATGCTGAATTTCACAGCGAGCTGCTGCTCCAATTCTCCGGTTATCATGACCGTGCGGCTGATCTCCATGTCATCGACCACGATATGAGCCGATAAAGCACAGAAGTTCGACGACAAGCTCCAGATATGAAGATGGTGCACTCCTTTTATGCCGGGGAAATTTTTTATGAAGATGCCGACTTCAGTCAGGTCAATTCCTTTTGGAGACCCTTCGGTGAGAATGTTTGTCGATTCAAGGAGCAAATCCCATGAACTTTTTATTATGAAAATGCCGATGATGATCGAGATAATTAAATCGAGAGATGAAAATCTTATGAAAGTCATAATGACCGCGGTGACGATAACAGCAGCGGATTCGAGAGTGTCTGTTATTAAATGTAGAAAAGCACTTTTAATGTTGAGGTTCTCTCCCCGATGTTTGTGCAAGAGGAAAACGGAAAACAAATTCGCGATGAACCCGAAGCAGGCGATTACCAACATGAGCACGGTATCAATTCGCACCGGATGAGAGAAGCGGGCAAGGGCTTCATAAATTATGTAAACACCGATGAGGACAAGGAGAACGGAATTTACAAACGCCGCCAGAATTTCGAAGCGGAAGTATCCGTAGGATTTCTTTGTGTTGCCGCTCCAGTGCATTATCCGGTTTGCGGTGAAACTAATTATCAGCGCTATGAAGTCGCTGAAATTGTGCATTGCATCGGAAATGAGAGCGAGGCTGCCGGAAAACAACCCGCCGATCAATTCCACTGCAGCAATCAACCCGTTGAGCAGGATTGAATAAAAAAGCGGCTTCTCCGTTATGTGCTTAAATTCCATCCTTTGAATTTGAGGAGTTGAATTTTCATAATCAACTCAACGAAGGGATGTGTTAGGGGTTTGATTAATCAAACCCCTAACATGAATTACATATTTTCGCCTCTTCGAATCGTCCAGAAGTCATCTGAAAGGTTTCGGTCGCCCAGATATTCGTAAGGAATCGTGAAGTATCCTTGTTGTCCCCACCCTGTTCCCCAGGAGTTGCGGACGATGAAACGACTCTGCGAGTCGTTGTAGCCGACTCCGACTACCGCGTGTCCTCCCAAAACTTTCTCTCCCGGTTGAGGCATGTTTACGACGCCGGTTTGGGCTACTTGTTGTGACTCAAAGCTTTCGTAAACTGTGAAACCAAAGACAAACGGGAAACCATCGGCTAAACACGATCGCATCTCATCAAGAGTGAGAATACGATGGTACGATGTGATTTGATGCTGCAGAGCATCTTTGTAACACTTCGGACTTGGTTTAACGGCGAACTTGGCGATGTTATAGGGCCATTCTTTTTCCGGGCAGGTACCTTGCTTGGCGAGGGTCTTGATGCCATCGCGGATTTGTGCGCCGGAGTCTGATTTGACCGTATGTTCGATGACGCGCTCATCATAATAAATAAAAAGTCTGCTCAGGTCGCTGAACTTTACGCCGTCTTTACGCTCCAGGAACTCCAGTGTGCCGACAAGCGCGTTTGCGGTGCAGCTTCCAAGCTGGCCCTGATTTTCTACCGGCGAACAAGTTGGTCGCAAATCTGTAGAGGGCGGAAGAGCTGCGATCATCGGACGAATTTGATCATACAAGAAATCACGGTGATCCGGCAGATCCGGTACCCACCCGTAACCCGGTTTACCGGGCTTCGGCGATCTTCGATTTTGTTGGTTTCGCGGACGAGAAACTTTTCTTTGCTTTGCCATTTGATCCCCTCTCAATTTTTGGTTTTACTAAAATGAGTTTTTGTCGCATTGCGAAAAAATGTTTTGTTAGTCCTGAGATTCTGCCTTTTGTAATTTTGGATTTTTGGAGTTGTCCTGCGATCCATGCAGGCGCTCCTGTGATTGCTTTCCAATGACCCGGGTTTGCTGATCCCATATTCAGCCTCATTTAACTCGAATCATTACATTCCCTCTGCAAAATTCACAAAAACCATCTCCTCCATTTGGTTTTCGCTATTCTTCCGCCAGTTTCAATGCATTCGGGCGAGCTACTTCTGAAAACTCCCTAATGCACACAAAACATTAACCCTTTTGCGAATTTATGTCAAGAGGAATTCTATGGCAACGACTTTTCGGAGGGTTAAGAAAGGGAATTGATGAACGCCCTAATTGCGGTTAAGAAGACGTTCTACTTTGTGAAATACCATCTCAACTGGTAGATCCTTTATGCATTTGAATTTTATGTCATTTCTGGAGCAGCTGAGCGGACGAGGCGAGTAAATAAAACAGGGGGAACATTCCAGGAAAATAGACGCGGTTTCGTATTCGGTGTGCCAGGGATGAATATAGTTCGTGTTGGTAGGGCCGATGATTGCGACCGTCGGAGTTTTCACGGCTGAAGCTATATGCATCATTCCCGAATCGTTTGTAACGAAGGCGTTGCATCTCTTTATGATTGCGGCGCTTTCAATGATTGTGGCGGTAGTCGGAATCAAAACTCTCGACGACCCTGAAGCTCGGGCAATTTCCGTTTTCAAAGCAGTTTCTTCCGGTCCGCCAAAAATCAGGATATATGCATCCTTCTTTTCTATAAGTTGTTTTGCAAGCTCGGCAAATTTCATCGGTTCCCATCGCCGCTTTGTCTGATTCTTGAAAGTTGCGGATCCTGCATGAAAGCCGATTACGAGATCGGTTTCTTTGATATCGGCCCCGGCTAAAAAATTTTTTGCGCGCGTGGAGTCTTTTTCGGTGAGAGGCAATAAAAGATCCGGTTCCCCGGCCGCCGAAAAATCCAGAAGCTTTTCGGAAAGCCGGATGTTTTCCTGGACATTATGGAGCAGATCATCTTCGGTAATCCGTACATTGCTTAAGAAACCAAACTGAAGGAGGTCGCTCCTCAAATATCTGATTCCGCCGCGTTTCTTTGCGCCAATCAGAAATTGGACCACGTTATATTCTCGTCTGTTTGACGGGTAAACGTTTAACGTTGCATCGTATTTGCCTCGAAGCCCGAACACAAATTTCAACGATTTCATAGCCGGGGCATTGAGAAAATCGTGGAAGATTATTTTGTCGAAGAGGCCGGTTTGCCTGTAGATATCTTCCGCACTTTTGAACATCACTAAAGCATCCATTTTAGCATCGGGGAATTGTTTTTTGATAAGTGATGCCGCAGGTGTGAAGAGAAGTGCATCTCCGATCCCGGAGAGGGCGATAATGAGAATTCTCATTTCGGTTTTGAGTTATCCAGGATTTGCAATCTGAAAATCGAAATTTTAAATCCCGATTCTACGGCTTTTTGCAGATGATGCCGCATGATAGTGATGTATGGAGAACAACCGGCGTGGTACGAATAGACTCGCGGACTTTCTTCCGGAGAATGGTGAGCGGTTTTATCGGCGTCGGGTTAAGCGGGAGAGTAATTCCTAATTTCCTGAGACCCTCGCGTGTGACGCGATAGAAAAGGCTGGGATACATCCATTCACCGTACCGGTATATTGGTACAACGCCGAAAGACCGCAAAAGTTTATCAAGCTCCGGAATAGAGAATTCACGCTCCCATCCCGCAAACCATTTATCCATTGCGATGAGGACATGTTTCATTGCGGTATATATATGATATCGCTGCGGAACGTCCACCAAAAGAAGTCCTCCGCTTTTCAGAACACGGACGTTCTCTCTCAGAAGGTTCGCCGCTTCTTTTTCCCGGAAATGTTCAAGGAGTCCCTGGTGAAAGACCAAATCGAAAGAGCCGCCCGGAAAGGGGAGTGAAAACGCATTTCCACCGACAGGGCTGACTTCCACTTTCTCTTCTGTTGCGATGTTCTTGATGATATTCAAAGAGTTAGTCGAGTAATCGAGCATGAATACCGACGCGCCCTGTTCCACCATGCCGAAGCTGTCCCGACCGGTTCCGGCACCCACTTCAAGCACCCGTTTTCCACGGAGATCGGTGACGCTCAAAACATTCCGCAAAACCCTGTTGTCGTTCGAATAGACTTCGTGAACTTCCCTCTTCTCTGACCAGAATTTTTCCCAGTGAGATTTTGTCGATTCTTTTTGTATTGTATCGGCCTGATCTATTTTCATCAATTACTCTCTGTTGATTGTTTCTGCTATGTATAAACGTTAAACATAAATTTGCCTTTATTTGCCGACAGATTCAACATTCGAATTATTTTAGCGGAAGATTGACCCAACACCGAGGCAAAGAATTTCATGTGAAGTTGTTTCGTGCTATCCGTCACTTTGAAACTCGGTTACATCATACTACATTACAGGCACTGGTTGCAGCGTTCAAATTCACGATTCTCAAAAAAGGAGGCGTTATGAAAACAAAACTTCCCGTTCTTTTTGTAATACTGGCTCTTGGAACTATGTTACAAAGCTGTTCGAAAAATAGCGTAAGTAGTGGGCCTGTATATCCTGTCACTGCCACGATCTTGAATCCGGCAGGACTTCCTCAAGCTGGCGCAATTCTAGAATTACAGGGGAAGCCTGACAATGATCCGGTTTATGCGGCAGTAACGGACTCTACCGGTACCGCAACAATAAAGGCTCCCGCAGGAAACCAAACGCTTGTCGGTAAAATGGGTTCGGTTTTCCAGGTGACATTTAGCGTAAATGTCGCGGCAAGCCAAACCCCGACACTTGCCGGCACTCACCAAGTGGTGAGAAACACTGCACTTAAGGTATTAGTTGTCCAGGGCGATTGTGAAGAAACTGAAAATGTATTGCGGAGCCTCAATTTTGGCACGTATGATTCCATTTATGTTGATAGCCTGATCAATAACGTCGCCGCCGACTCAAACAAGGCCCAAACTTTCCTTGCCAAGTACACTCTTGTTTTCTCTGATTGCGATTGTGGGATTGAGGGAGATGATTCGTTTGCTCAACTCTCCCGCGAGTATGGCCGCTACATTAAGAACGGTGGAAAAATATTTGGTGGTCATTATAACTACTATCATTTACAGAGGATTTTCCCCCCATACTTTACTCAAGAAGACTACCAATCCCCGCCGGTGGACTCTATTCACATCGTGGATCCGAACCTCAGTGCCTATGTGGGAGCGAAAGTTCTAATGTGGGTTTCTGCTGATTCCAGGAACCTTTCGGGTTATGATAAGTTTACAGATTTGCCACCGAGTTCTGTCGCGAAGACATATGCCTATATTGAGGGCACATCACCAATCATTTATGTCATCGTAGAAAATACGTACGGTTCAGGCACTTACGTCTGGACGGATTACCACAATCAAGATGTTATAGACGCAAATCCAGCAGACGTACGATTGACAAAAATCGTCGAATATTTCCTCTATAAATAATACATTTAGTTTTTCATCAACAGCCGACTCGCTCTGTCTGCGAGTCGGCTGTTTTTTTGTAAAGTCAAATTATCTCCTTTGCTCTGTTCCTGCTAAACCCGTAAATTAATCTTTCAGGATTCGACCGACAAAGTTTGTTGAAGAAATAGATTGTTATTGCCCCTGTAGCTCAGTTGGATAGAGCAAGAGTTTCCTAAACTCTGTGTCGCAAGTTCGAGTCTTGCCAGGGGCACGAATTCTAAAATTTTAAATGATATATTTTAAATTCTAAATTCCGATAGCCAGCTCCAGATACTTATCAGATATTCCAGACCGGAGATAAAACTCAATGAGACTTAGTACATACTTTCTTCCGACCTTGAAAGAAAATCCTGCCGATGCGACCATGGTAAGCCACCGGCTAATGGTGAGGGCTGGACTTATCCGTGCACTCTCTGCCGGCATATACTCATGGCTTCCTGTCGGTTGGCGCGTAATGAAGAAGGTCATGGACATAATCAGGCAAGAGATGGATGCAATCGGGGGACAGGAGTTTCAACTCCCCGCGTTAAATCCGGTGGAGATATGGGAGCAAACCGGCAGGGTCGAGTCCTTTGGAGATACTCTGTTTCATGTGAAGAATCGTCCGCTTGTTCTTGCTCCTACACACGAAGAGATTTTTACTACGATCGCAAAGGACAACATCAAATCATACCGTGATTTGCCTCAGATCTGGTATCAGATCCAAACGAAATTTCGAAACGAACCCCGTCCGCGTTCAGGAATTATCCGGGGGAGACAATTTTTTATGAAGGACTCTTACACTTTCGATAGAAGTTTTGAGGAGCTTGACAAGGGATATGAATTACACAGGGAAGCATATAAGAAGATTTACTCACGAAGCGGGCTGAAGTTTTTTATTGTCGGCGCGTCAAGCGGCGCCATGGGCGGAACGGGCTCGCAGGAATTCATGATCGAATCGTCGGATGGAGAAGATACCTGCGCACTTTGCGATAACTGCGGATATGCCGCCAATTTGGAAGTAGCTTCCAGTGCTATTGCTCCGATCGGCAGGGCGGACAACTCTGAGAAGCCCGAAGAAATCAACACACCGAACATAAAAACAATCGATCAACTTACCGGCTTTCTAAAGATACCCGCCGACCGGCTCGCGAAATCCCTTGTCTATAAAGTGGATGATTCGCCGGTGCTTGTATTGATGTCAGGCAAAGATCAGCTCAACGAATCTAAGCTCACTGCGGCACTCGGGAAAAGTGCCACGGCGATTGAGCCCGAAGAACTTGTGAAGCTTACTGGTGCGAATGCCGGCTCAATAGGACCAATCGGCCTGAAAAAATTCAGAATAATCGCGGACAAACGTCTTGAGGGTGCCAACGAACTGATAAGCGGTGCGAACAGAGATGATTTCCACATTGCGCATATTGACTTAAAGCGTGACGTTAAAATCGAAGGATATTATGATTTGCGCACCATCGAAGCTGGCGAGCCTTGTCCAAGTTGCAACCATAAATTACGTATCGTGAACGCGATTGAAATCGGTCACATTTTTAAGCTGGGAACAAAATATTCTGTTGCACTTCACGCAACTTATCTGGACGAGGCAGGTGTAGAGAAACCAATCGTGATGGGAAGCTACGGTATAGGAGTCGAAAGGATAATCGCCTGCCACATTGAGCAAAATCATGACGAAAACGGAATAATATGGAGTAAATCCATAGCGCCTTTTTTGATTCATCTCATATCCGTAAATATGGACAACAAAGAAGTTGTGGAATCGGCAGAAAAATTGTTTGGTGAGTTTGAGAAATCCGGAGTTGAAGTTCTTTATGATGATAGACAGGGTGTAAGTCCCGGTTTCAAATTCAAAGATGCGGACCTTCTCGGAATGCCGGTGCAGGTGATAGTCGGTGACCGAAGTCTGAAGCAGGGAAAAATCGAATTGAAATTTAGAAAGACCGGCGAACGGAAGGTTGTACCGGTTGCAGACGTTGTCAGGGAAATTGGGAACTATTTGAGTGCTGAATAATAGATTTCTTCCTTCGGTAAAGAAACTAAGCAAGAATATTTTTTGTAACTGTTAATGTCAGGTGTTTCTCTTCCATTCGTCGAAAAATGGGAGAGGTAATATTGTCGGATATTTGTTATGGTTGTGAAGAGGTCTCGGACTTTTTTATTAAATTTAAGCCGGTGGTGTGATGGTAATTTCCTTAAGACTCATGGCGGTTTTGTCTCTGGCGCTTTCGTCGTGCGCCCTTTTGAGGCCATCGGCAAGCATAGGGCTATCCCGGGTCCCGGATGATTACCAGCTCGGTCTGTTCGATACTACTAAAACGGTTTTCGATTTTGATTCCAACATAAATCTGGACTTTGATTTGAACGGCTCCAAAAGAATTTCGATCCATCCCGGGTTCTCACAGCTGTTAGCTGACGGGACTTCTCCCGGCTGGTTTTACATTGACGTCATCGGCTCAAGTATGTGGGTACGTGGCTTGCCAATTTATTTAATCGGAGGCGACACGGTATCGGTTGAAGTTGACAACGACTATCTGGATGTTAACGGAAGGACTTTCTTCGTGGCACAACAGGAGAAGGGTACTCAATTATCATTCGTCCCCGCCTTGTCGATGAGGTGCGAGGGTTGTACTCGCGCACCGATACTAAAATTTGATGAACAGCAAGTCGATTATATCCCTCCGTGGATTTCCATCGAAGCGGGCTGGCACACAATCGAAATTTATAGCCCATTTGATAACGTTAATCTTTATTACCGGGCCCTCTTTGACAATTATACAATAACTGAATTTACACTTTACCCTGTCTTGATGAATTAAAATGCCGCAATTTGTCCATCTTCATAATCATTCTCACTACAGCCTGTTAGACGGCGCCACACAGATAGACGATATGATCGCCCGCGCGGTGGAACTCAAAATGCCCGCACTCGCATTGACGGATCATGGTGTCCTTTTCGGTGCAATTGAACTCTACAAGTCTGCGAAGAAAGCCGGAATAAAACCGATCGTCGGCTGCGAGATGTACGTGGCGAAGGGAAAAAGAAATGAGAAGAACGGTTATAATCACCTGACCGTTCTGGTGAAGAATTATACCGGTTATAAAAATCTCGTTAAGCTTGTTTCCGCGGCCCACCTGGAAGGATATTATTACAAGCCGAGGATAGATTTCGACCTTCTTAAAGAAAACCATGAAGGGCTGATCGCACTTAGCGGATGTCTCAGCGGGCCGGTTTCGGAATTTATAGTAAATGGCGACCTTGAGAACGCGAGGAAAGCCGCGCGAATGTATAAAGACGTTTTTGGCGGCGATTACTACCTGGAGGTTCACAGTCATGGACTCGACGAAGAGAAGCGTGTGCTTGAGAATATGCCTAAAATTGCGAAAGAGATCGGCGCAAAAATGGTCGCTGTCAACGACGGACATTATCTCAAACGCGAACATGCCATTCCGCATAATATCCTCCTGAATATTTCTCAATCGAGCAATGGAACAAACGACCCGACCGAGCTGCGATATAAAGTGCCGGAGTTTTATTTCAAGAGTGCGCAGGAGATGGAGAATGCATTTGTTGATTACGATTTCGGCCCGGGCGCGATAGAGAATACCATGGAGGTCGCGGAAAAGTGTGATTTGAAGCTTGAATTAAAAAAGGATTTGATGCCGCGATTTCCGATTCCGGAAAATGAAGGAGTATCTGAACCGGGAGAGTACTTCGAGAAACTCGCTCGTGAAGGCTTGAAAAAACGTTATAAGGATATTACTCCCGAGATAGAGAAGCGTTTCGACCATGAAGTAGCAGTAATAAAGAAAATGGGCTTCGCCGGATATTTTCTCGTCGTCCAGGATTTTATAAATAGTGCGCGTGAAATGGGAGTTCGCGTCGGGCCCGGAAGAGGGAGCGCCGCGGGAAGTATCGTTGCCTACTCGCTCAGAATTACGGACGTTGAACCGCTTCAATACGGATTATTATTTGAAAGATTTTTGAATCCCGACCGGGTATCTATGCCAGACATAGACATCGATTTCGCCGACAATAAACGTAATCTAGTCATCGATTATGTGAAGAAGAAATATGGAGAAGAATCTGTCTGTCAGATCGTCACTTTCGGAACTCTTTCATCGCGGGCCGTTCTAAAGGACGTCGGTAGAGTTTTGAGCATTCCGCTTTCGACTATAGATTCGATTACAAAGCAGATTCCCGTTATTCTAGGCCGGGTCACTCCGTTGAAGGAAGCAATCGATACGATTCCCGAGCTTCGCTGGGTAAAGGAAAGCAACGATCCGAAAATCAAGCAGCTCATCGAATATTCACTCGTGCTCGAAGGGACGAACAGAAACGTAGGTACACATGCAGCCGGAGTCGTAATTGCTCCCGGCAAAATTACAGATTATGTACCACTTTATAAAACTCCTTCTACGGAGGTAATTACCGAGTACGAGTATAAGAGCCTTGAGGAAATCGGCTTGCTTAAAATGGATTTTCTCGGATTGAGGACCCTGACAGTTATCGAAGAAGCTCTTAACAGGATAAAAGAGAATCATGGGAAAGAGATAGACGTTGACAAAATTCCTTATGATGATCCGAAAGTTTTCGAGCTATTCGCTGCAGGGCAGACCGTTGCCGTGTTCCAGTTTGAAAGTTCCAAAATGCAGGAATATCTCAAGAAGCTGAAGCCGACGTCTATAGACGATATTATAGCCATGAATGCGTTATATCGTCCTGGTCCGATGGAGAACATAGACACTTTCATTGACAGCAAAGTCGGCGGTAAACCTATCGAGTATTTGCACCCTAAGATGGAACAGATTCTAAAGCCGACCTACGGAGTTATAGTTTATCAAGAACAGGTTATGCAAATCGCAAACGAGATCGCCGGGTTCACTCTTGCTCAGGCTGATGTGATGCGCCGTGCCATGGGAAAGAAAGACAAAATCCTGATGGCGGAACAGAAGAAAATGTTCGTCGAAGGCGCCGCAAAGAATTCTATCGATAAGAAACTTGCTGGTGAGATCTTCGATTTGGTCGACAAGTTTGCCTCGTACGGTTTCAACAAATCGCACGCCGCTGCTTATTCAGTCCTTGCATACCAAACTGCTTATCTGAAAACGTATTATCCTGCCGAGTTCATGGCTGCAACACTCACGAGCGAAATTGGAGACATGAACAAGATGACTCTGCTCCTGGATGAATGCAGGAAGCAGGGAATCCCCGTTCTCGGTCCTGATGTGAATGAAAGTTTTGCCGATTTTTCCGTCAGCGGAGGGAAGTTAAGGCTCGGGTTAAGTGCAATAAAAAATGTAGGCGTCGGAGCGGCCGAAGAGATCGCCCGGGCAAGAAATGAGGGGGGAAAATTTGAAAGTATTTTCGATTTCGTTTCCCGGGTTGATTTGAAGGCTGTGAACAAGAGGGCACTTGAAAGTCTTATTAAAGCCGGCGGGTTCGATTCCATGGGACACAAACGGGCTCAACTGTATAATTCATTCGAAGTTATAGTCCAGTTTGGCCAGTCGGTCCAGGAAAGCAAATCGAGTTCGCAGTCCTCGCTATTCGACCTGTTGGATGGAGAACAGAAAAAACTTGTAACCTATCCTATGTTAGCAGACGTTGAAGAATGGAGCCAGGGAGAAAAACTGAATCGCGAGAAAGAATTGATCGGCGTCTATATTTCGGGGCATCCGCTTCTTAGATTCGAACAGGAATATAATTCATTTACAAACGTCAGGTTGGGAGATTCCAGCTCCATTGTCGAAGATATGAGCGCAAGGGCAGGAGGTATCGTTGTCGATGTCAGGAGAAAGATCGATCGAAAGGGGAACACGATGGCGTTTGTCCAGCTCGAAGATTTTACAGGGAAAGGCGATGTGATCTTCTTCTCCGACGCGTATTCAAAATTCCAGAACATCCTCTATGCCAATTCAATTGTTCTCGTCTCGGGCAAAGCGCAATCCAACGGCGATTCGGTTCGCATTATGGCAAATGAGGCAATCCCGTTGGAAGAAGCAGCGGCGAAGTTAACTAAGAGCATAGCGGTCTCTATTGACGCAAGCGATCATTCCAAAGAGCTACTCACTTCGTTGAAGCAAATGCTTGAGAGTTATTCTCGCGGGAATTGTTCCATCTTCTTTAGTGTTACCAACGGAGATGAAAAACCAAAGATTTTCAGATCAAACAAATCGGTTGATCCGAACCGTAAATTTATGGACGCATTATTTGTTTTATTTGGAAAAGAAAACGTAAGGCTAATTTCATAAGAAAATTTATGCGGAGACTAACAGTTGCTTTGCCGCTTTCGGCAAGGCGGGTGGGTCTTTGAGAAGGGAAAAAAAGAAAAATGAAACCTGTTGTTGTAAGTTCACAAAATTTTGATTCGGAAGTTGTAAAAAGCAGCGTACCTGTTCTGGTGGATTTTTGGGCGGCATGGTGCGGACCATGCAAAACAATTGCGCCAGTTGTCGAAGAACTGGCGAAGGAGTATGAAGGCAAGTTGAAAGTGGTTAAGGTTGACGTCGATGCAAACCAGGATATCGCGACAACATTCGGTATAATGAGTATCCCGACACTTCTCATATTCAACGGCGGGAGGGTTGCAGACCAGCTTGTGGGCGCAGTTCCGAAATCGATGTTGGTAGACAAGATCACCAGGGTTTTAGAGCGAAATTGATAAATATCGATTTGCAGTTAGCTGTTAGTTAAGGATTAATTTAGAGGAGGATAAAATGAGGAGGAGTATTTCCATGAGGAAAACCGAGTATATTGTTGCCTTAGTCTGCATTGTCTTTGTCTCGTTAGCCAACGCAACAGGCATCAAAACCAGTATAGTCAACTATGCGAGCGGCAGTGATACTATCTCCGCATATCTTGCCGAACCGGCGGACGGAGGAAAACATCCGGCGCTCATCGTGATTCACGAGTGGTGGGGATTGACCGACTGGGTGAAACAGGACGCAAGAGATTTCGCGGCGAAAGGTTATGTCGCCTTAGCGATTGATCTATATCGTGGAAAACTTGCTTCGACGCCGCAGGACGCTTACAAGCTGATGATGTCGGTTCCGAAGGAGCGTGGCGCTGCGGACCTTCAAGCGGCTTTCAATTATCTCTCCTCTGCGAAGAATGTTAACCGTATGAAGATTGGCGTTATCGGCTGGTGCATGGGAGGCTCTTATTCATTTCAAGCGGCGATAGGACTTCCCAAATTAGCAGCCTGCGTCATAGATTACGGTAATGTCGATACCACCGCCTCTGATCTCAAAGAAATTAATTGTCCGGTGTTGTGTAATTTCGCTCAATTAGATAAAACCTATACTCCGTCAATGGGCGAAGCATTCATGAGAGCAATGAAAGCCGACGGGAAGAAAATAGAATTCCATATATATCCCGGAGTCAATCATGCGTTCATGAACCCGAATAATCCATCGGTATATAATGATCAGCAGACGGCAAAAGCATGGAAAAATATTTTTGCTTTCCTGAACAAGAATCTTAAGTGAAAGATCTTTAATTATCCATTTTCGGGTTACTTCTTTCATTTTTGGAAAATCGGCCTCCGAGTTCTAAATTACTCGCCGAAGAGAGCGATTCTCTGCCGGCATTTGCCGGTTACCTTGTCTAAGTCCCCATCGTCTAGTGGCCCAGGACATCGCCCTTTCACGGCGGTAACAGGGGTTCAAATCCCCTTGGGGACGCCATTCTGATTTGATCGCCTCATGATCTTATTCGTATTTACTTTCTCTTTGACACCGGATTATTAGGGGGAGAGATGAGCGACAGTTTTGAAAATTTCGGGAAATTTTATTTGTTCTATCTTTCGGAACACTCAACAAAATGGTGTCGCAGGCTTCACTTTATTGGAAGCAGTTTGGTGGTGCTTGCATTTATGGCATTTGTATTTTCGTTGGATTGGAAATTTCTGGTTGCGATGCCTCTCTTTGGCTATGGCTTTGCATGGATCGGCCATTTCTTCTTTGAGAAGAATAAGCCCGCTACATTCAGATTTCCTTTATATAGCTTGATGGGCGATTGGGTAATGTTTAGTGAAATTCTGACCGGAAAGGTGAGGTTTTAGTGCTTTCTCGTCCATTATGCGCCAGGTCAAAATAAACCTGTTACGCCTTGACACAATTTGGACTTCCTGCTATATTTTAAAAAATAAAAGAAGGAAAAATTTTATAGAAAGTTCGTTAAAGGTTTAAGGTTTTTGCTGCGGTAGACCTTTGACGAGCTTTTTCGCCGAATGACGGTGCTAAAGGCCTGCACAGCATTCGGCTTTTTTTTTAGTGTTGGAAAATGAAAATACAAATCATAGTATATGCAATCGTCGTGACTTCATTTGTGCAGGTGTCTTTTGCTCAGGACGTAAACATTATAACGAAGGGTGCAAATTCGACAGTGATTGAAGTGACTCCGGATTCATTGGGGGTTGATACGGTAAAAACAGGTGGAGTTTCATATCTGGATCTTTTGTACAACCATACTATGTCGGAAATGAATTCGCAAGGTTACTATCTCAAACGTTTCATCCCGGTGATGGTGGGAGTATTTTCAAAGGAGATCAGGGTTCAAGTCCTTCAGACAGATTACCAGACGCGTACCATGATGCAGCCGATGCGCAGCCCGCGTTTATTTAAGACGCAGCCGCCAATAACGGCATCTGAGTTCGTTTCATACAATGCGCCCCAGGAACAACGAAGGCACTTTGTATCGTTAATAAGAGTGTATCCGTTTTTATATGACAGCCTTTCCGGTTCTTATAGGATTATGAAGAGGGTGGTTTTCCAGATCGTCTCGGTAGGTACCGAAGTGACGAACCAGGCAGGCGGCACGGACCGATTGTTGTCGAAGAGCTTGATTAATTATTCTCAGGTGCAAAATGCCGTTGTTTCAGGGAGTGCGCGGCTTGGGGTCATTCCTAATCAGCTTCAAAAGGTTCAAGCCTCAAGCGTCCTTGCGCAGGGTCCATGGTACAGCCTCGCTGTCTCTCAAAGTGGGATTTACAAACTGGCCTATCAAAACCTTAAGGACGCAAAGATTCCAGTCGACAGTATTCATCTGAATACTGTGAGGATTTTTAACAACGGCGGGACACAGTTGCCTGAGGATCCCAATGCATCGAGGCCCATCGACCTGACGGAGAATGCTGTTTACGTTTATAATGGAAATACGGACGGGACAGATAAGTTTGAATCGGGTGATTACGTCCTGTTCTATGGGAAATCACCGCGTGAATGGTCGTATGATCCTTCTTCGAAGACATTTTCTCATTACCTGAATAATTATACTGAGATAAATTATTATTTCATGACTTACGGTGGTCAGGCCGGAAAAAGGATGCAAACCGTCCAAAGTTATCATTCGTCATCCTACTATATCCCGCAAAATTTTACATGCGGAATAGCAGCTGACAGCGAACTCAATAACCTTCAAGGCTCCGGCAAGGATTGGTACGGTGCAGAACTCGAACCTTCATCTACAGGCAATCCCGGCTCTAATGTCGTCGAGTATCTTAATAAATTAAATGGATTAGACCCTACACAGAATATTACTTATAAAGTAAGACTAGTATCAAGAAGTGATCAGGATTATAGTTTTAGTATTTACGAGAATTCAACAAATACTTTACTAGGGCAATGGCTTTATGGGGCGACTGTTGATTATAACGCTGATGATAGCCAATACGCTTATGCTTATACTTCACCGGATTATACAGGTACCGGGAATTTGCCGAGTGATCTGAGTACGTTAAGGTTTGTTTATTCCTGTCCGAATTCCACCACCGCACAGGGATACATCGATTGGTTCGAGATTTTCTACAAGCGAAAGTTTCAGGCTCTGAACGATGTCTTGAATTTTTATGCTCCCGATACGAGTGCTTCGGTATATTATTCTGTTCAGGGTTTCTCCAGCAATAACGCCAAGGTTTTCGATGTAACGGATTTTGCAAATGTTAATATGGTGCAGCCCGATTCAATCAGTAACGGTGATGTTTCGTTCGGTATTCAAACTACAGCCGGAACAGCAAGGCAATTGTTTGCCGTGGGTGATAAAGGCTACTTGACTGTCGGCGGAATTGCTCCAATTCAGAACTCAGATCTTCGCGGTCAGCTGACAGGAGCGGACTTAATAATTGTTTCGCCTCCGGATTTCATCTCTCAAGCAAATCAACTGGCAAGCATCAAGGAGAGCTTTGATGGATTAAAGACCGTAGTTGTCAAGACCACCGATATATACAATGAATTCGGCTGCGGGATTCCCGACCCGACAGCGATTCGAGACTATTTGAAATTTGCTTATTCAAATGATCAACAGGTCCCTTCGTACGTTATTCTTTTCGGTTCGGGAACTTATGATTATAAGAATAAGGTGGCCGATGTTCCTGAATATGTTCCTCCTTACGAATCCGATGAATCTCTCGATCAAGTTAATAGCTTTTCAAGCGACGACTATTTTGTCCTGTTCAATAACCTTATAACGGATTATAATTCAACCATATCGATGTCAATAGGCAGACTTCCGGCAAGAAGCCAGCAAGATGCAACGACAATGGTAAACAAAATCCAACAATATGAACAAAATCCTAATTATGGAAGCTGGAGAAATCTTGTTACGTTTGTCGCTGATGATCATAATAGTAATAGTGTCTCCGATGTAACCACCAACTTTACGGATGATTCGAAGGTATTGGCGGAAGATGCCTATACTCCCCCTGACCTTGACAGACAGGAAATATATTTGGGCCTCTATCCGACGATCGTTTCGACTCAGGGCATCCGTAAGCCCGATGCGGCGACTGATCTGATTAACAAGATCAATCAGGGAACACTCGTGGTGAATTTTATAGGGCACGGAGCTCCAAACGTATGGTCTTATACTCATATTTTTGAAAATGAAGTGGCAATTCCGCAGCTTACCAATTCGACGACTTTAACACTGCTTGTTGCCGCCACTTGCGATTTTGGAAGGGACGATGATCCCCACACTGGCTCCCAAAGCGGTGCTGAACTGTTAGTCCTGTCGCCGCAAGGAGGTGCGATAGGAGCTCTAAGTTCAACAAGAGTCACGTACGAAGGGGACAATAGTGACCTAAACAGGTATTTTTTTCAGGACTTGTTTGTCAGGGATAGTCTCCGCAATCCAAGTCGAATCGGTGATGCTTTTTTTTCTTTGAAGCAAACCTTCGGCATAGCAGCTGGTGATCTTGAAAGTGCTGCTAATGATATAAAGTATAATTATATCGGTGATCCTACGGTACGCCTGGCTTTGCCGAAGTATCAGGCGACTATTGACAGCTTGAACGGGGAATCATTGGCGATCCAGACGCAGCAAATACGAGCACTCGATAAGCTTGATGTAAAGGGAACGGTTTATCATCCGGACAAAACCGTTTGGAGTGACTTCAATGGCACGGCCTTACTTACAATATTCGACTCGGACAAAAATATTCCTATTCCCGAGTTCGGTCCTCTTTATACTTATACTTCTCAGGGATCGATTCTGTTTCGGGGTGTGGTCTCGGTTAAGGACGGTTTGTTTGAAGCCAAAGCTGTGATACCTACGGATATATCCTATAGCGGCGGGACCGGGAAGATAGAGTTGTACTTCCAGGCAAACGGGTCGGACGGAACGGGATACACGAGGCAGGTCACTGTTGGCGGGACCAATACAAGTGTGGTGAACAACGGCAAAGGACCCACCATCGATATCTATTTCGATTCGAGGAATTTCAGAGATGGCGATGTCGTCTCCAGTAAGCCGATGTTAATTGTTGACTTGCATTCCGACAATGGAATCAATCTTTCCGATGCCGGGGTGGGACACGACCTTCAGGCGACTTTCGACACGCTGCAATCCGTTGACCTGGGTCCTTATTATGTAGGGAATGTCGATTCTTATCAGGATGGGACCGTGAATTTTCCCGTGACGATATCCCTTCAGCCCGGCAGGCATTCGGTTACGGTGAGCGCCTTTGATGTTTTTAATAATCCCTCGGAAGCGAGTGCCACGTTTAATTTTGAATCATCGCAACAATTGTCGCTGATGAATGTTTACAACTATCCGGATCCCTTCAGGAATGGTACCGCATTCACATTTCAGAGGACTGCAGCAGGAGGGACCGGTGAACCGGTAAACGTAAAAATAAAAGTTTTCACATTAAGCGGCAGATTGATTAAAACAATTAATGCATATGGACTATCCGATACGTTCGTAAAAATAAACTGGGACGGCCTTGATGACGACGGTAACAGGCTGGCTAACGGTGTATACCTGTATAAGGTAATTGCGTCGACCGTTGACGGATCGCAGACCAGTGAAGCGATCGGCAAGATGGCGGTTGTGCGATAGAATGTGTAGAAAATTTGAAGGCTGCATTTTATAATAAGACTATAAATGAGGAGTGATGCTCGATGAAAATAATTTCTTTTGCCGCAGTGGCGGTGGCGTCTGTTTTTGTGTTAAGTTCGGGCGCCTTTGCCCAGGGCGAAACATCCGTCCCGTTTCTTCTGATTGCCCCTGATGCACGTGCCGGGGGAATGGGAGAAACCGGAACAGGTTTGGCTGACGACGGTTCGGCTCTATATTGGAATGTCGGCGGACTTGGATTTCTAAAAGGGGATTACGCAAGCCTTACACATGCTCCATGGCTTCCGGAATTTAGTTCCGACTTGACCTATGATTTTTTCAGCTATAGTCATTACATAGATGACTGGGCGAGCACTGTGGCAGGAAGCGTGACCTATTTTAATCTCGGTGAATTTACCGAAACGGGCTCAAATGATCCCACCCCTATCGGCACCTGGCACGCGTACGAAATTGCCCTTACGCTCGGCTATGGCACTCAGATATCTGATGGACTTGGTTTCGGTGCAAACTTCCGTTTTATTAGAAGCGACCTTGCTCCCTTTGGAGCGGGGGGTGAAGCGGGAAGCGGTATAGCGTCAGATGTCAGCTTTGATTTAGGATTGCTCTATCGACCGCAGAAACTTGACTTGCCTTTCCTGGGAAATTTTGACGACAGACTTGGTCTGGGCATCACTCTGACAAATCTAGGACCAAACCTTTATTACATCGATCAGGCTCAAGCGGATCCTCTTCCTACAAATCTTAGAGTAGGTCTCTCATTACACTTACTGAAGAGCGACTACAATAATTTGTATTTTGTCCTCGACTTGAGCAGAACAATGGTGCGGGTCAGAACAGGTGGGGGTGATACAACTATTGCGAATCCTAGTACGTCGACGGCCGACACAACAGTTACTCCGGAATTCCGTAATGTCGATCCGCTTCCAAAGTCACTAATCACCACATGGAACGACGGAAGCGGTTTGAAAGAAATCATTTTGAGTTTGGGCGCAGAGTACTGGTATGGGCAGCCGCGGCTCATTGCACTTCGGTGGGGTTACTTCAAAGAGAATCAAAATTTTGGCGGTCGAAATTTTATGACCTTCGGCGCGGGTATTCGCTACGACATTTATGGATTTGATTTCAGTTATATATCTACTTTTGACCCGAATAATCCCCTGTCAAATCAATTGCGATTCTCGCTATCTCTAAATTGGGGCGGGCAAGCTGACTTTTAAATTTTCGGCAGTTGCCGCGATGATGTCATTTGCGGCACTGCTTCTCCAAACCAACTCAGCGCAGGGGCAGGAGCTTAATCATCCTCTTGCTGCTGCACAAAGCATACGGCCCCAGAAGGTGCTTGCCTCCGGAACGGTCAACGTCCTTGCTATAATGGTACAGTTCCAAATCGACAACGACAGTCTTACGAGCGGAAATGGACAATTTGTGCTTGGCCAGGGAGGCGGGCTCGACGCTCCACCGCATAATAAAGAATATTTCGCCAATCATCTCCTCTTTCTTAAAAACTATTTCACTAAAGTCTCAGGCGGTAAGTTAAACGTGAATTATACTGTGCTTGATTCCGTTATAACTCTCCCCCATCAGATGAAATATTATTCGCCTCCAAAGACGAGCGGCGGAGACGATTTGGGATTGCTCTTTGAAGATTCATGGCATGCCGCTGACTCTTTGTATGGTGGTACATTCCCATTCGATCAGTATCAATGCTTCGTAATATTCCATGCGGGTTCCGGCCACGACATAGACTTCACGACTCAACTCGGTTACGACCCTCTCCCTTACGACATCCCGTCGATTTACATTGGCCCGCAAAGTTTGAAGAATGTTTTCGGCCCGAGCTACGGCGGCCAGCCGGTTGACAACGGTAATTTCTTAATTCCAAATTCCATCATCATGCCGGAAAGCGAAATCTATCCCGTTATCGGGCTTTCTCTTGGAACCAATGGGCTTCTTGCGGCCAGCTTCGGGAGTTTCCTCGGACTTCCTGATTTGTTCGACACACAAACGGGAGTCACGGGAATCGGCAGGTTCGGCCTGATGGATGGCCAGGCTATTTTTGCTTATGGCGGAATTTTTCCTCCGGAACCGTCCGCATGGGAAAAAGCTTATTTGAGCTGGGTAACTCCCGTGTCGGTATCGCCCTCCTCCGAAACGGCTTACCAGCTTTACGCAAATGAGACGGGGAAATATTCCATTCTCAAAATTCCAATTAGCGGATCGGAATATTTTCTGTTGGAAAATCGTGAAGGAGATGCGCTCCATGACGGCGAGAATATTACGAGTTTTTACAACGGCAGCTACACCACGACAAAATTAACTTTCGCAAACGACACAGCTTACTTCGACGGGTCCCAAATCAAAGGGATAAACGGAGTTGTCACCGATGCCGATGAGTATGACTGGGCTCTTCCGCAGGATACGACTTACTTCGGCGGGATTTTGATATGGCACATAGATGAAAGCGTGATTGACCAAAATATTGCGACCAATACCGTAAATTCAAATCCCGCTCATCGCGGCGTTGCTCTGATGGAAGCACACGGCGCAAATGAAATCGGAGACTTCTTCCAGACGATATTCGGGTCATATTATTACGACGGCTCGTTCAACGATTTCTGGTACGCCGGAAATCCTGCAAGGACTTCCGCGCAAAAGGTGGGCGGAAACAATTTTACTCCGACCTCTTTGCCGAATTCGAACAGCTACAGCGGTGCGAATTCACATATTTACGTTACTAATTTCAGCGGTCACGACAGCCTGATGACCTTAGCTGTAAGGGTTGGAGATGCGAATATCCAATTCACATCAGGCTTCCCGAAAGATATTAGGGGAGCTAAAACCAACTCGTCTCCCGTCTTTGGCCACATAAGTGCAGATGGGAAGTTGCAGGTAGTTGCCAACAATGGAGATTCGCTGTACACGTTCAACATGGACGGAACTTCCGCGGGATTTGATTCGACTGGATTGTTTTCCAGGGTTGGCGGGAAATTTCAACCGATAATTTCGTCTTCTGGCGCAAACGACACGCTATATGCCATGGATGATTCGGTGTTCTGTGGAATAATAGATCGTGACAACAACCATGATGGCACGGCGGACACAATTTTTGCATCTCAATCGTTGTCAGTGTTCCCTCAAGTTTCTGCTCCGCTCCTTATTATGGGGAGTAAAGTCGTTGCGTTTACTCAGTCTCCAGATGAATTATCCGTTTTCACTTCCACAGGAAAATATATCGGTTCATATTCAGTATCTTTACCCGCAAGGGTTGAAGCCACAACATCTGTCCTTAATGGGTCTGGATTATCACAGTTTGCTGCTTCCGATACCAACACTCTTTTCTTGAATGTTTCGGGATACGGAGTCTACTCAGTCAATTTGCAGAATCTGTTCCAATCACCGCAAACCAGTCCTTCAAATGGAAGAATAGGTTTTCCCGGTCCACCACCAGTAATTTCAGTGTCATATGGTTTCTTGTCATCCGCGATACAAGCTGAGATTATCGAACTTACTCCTCAGTCGGTCTACCTCGATAGTGCAGGCAGCGCGGCAGTGAAAGTGTTTTCTGCTCTTCCGGGAGACTCGATTGTCTCCGGTCCCGTCATAGCCGATCTCGATGGTGACGGCAATCGTGATATAATTTTCGCGACCCAGACCAAAATTTATGCAATCTCATATTCCGGTGCGGTTCTAAACCATTTTCCGATTTCAACCGTGGGGAGTGAGATCCTTTCTTCCGATGCGAACAGTATTGTTGGCTCGATTGTAGTTGCAGATTTGGACGGCGATGGAAAGCCGGAAGTAATCTTTGGAACGAAAGGGGGGAGCTCTACGCTTTTACCGGTGCGACAGGACAAATTTTCCCGGGGTTTCCGTTGAGCATTGGCGGCGGGCTTGCCGGAAGTCCGGCGGTTTCATATGATTCACAAACCGGTAACTTGTATCTCGCAGCGATCGGTCTCGATGGAAACTTATATAGCTGGACTTTCAAAGGGACTTCTCCCGATCAAGTGGTTTGGGGGAATTTGCTTCACGATAATTTTCATCTGAACTCGATAACCGAACCATTGCAAACAGTTCAGCCGCCCCCCGTTCAAACATTAATGCCAAAAGCACAGGTCTATAATTGGCCAAATCCTGTGACAAATGGATTAACAAAGATTCATTTCTATCTTCGCGAAAATGCGCAGGTGTCGATAAGCATTTTCAGCTTTGCCGGATACAAAGTTGCGGATTTTCCGACGATTAGCGGAACCGGTGGAATTGCAAATGAAGTGGATTGGAACGCTGGTGGTGTGCAGAGTGGAGTTTATTTCGCGAGAGTTGAAGCGGTATCTTCAAAAGAACATGACGTGGCGATTATCAAGATTGCAGTCGTCAAGTGAAGGTCTTTTTGCTTCAGGGTTTCAGAAACACTCTAATTTGTTTTTCTGCCATTCCAATATTCCTTTATGCGGGTAGCGCAATTGCCCAGGATGATTTTATCCATCCGGAGCTGACATGGCGCACGATCGAAACAAAACATTTTTACGTGGATTACCACGAAGGTGAGGAGCGGACCGCACAGCTTGTTGCCAAGATCGCCGAGGAAATGTACGGACCCGTTACCTCCCTGTACCATTATGAACCCACACAAAAAGTTTCCTTCGTTATCTGGGACACTGACGATTACTCTAATGGCGAAACGTATTTTTTTGATAATAAAATTAATATATGGGCATCCAATCTTGACTTTGCGCTACGCGGCACGCACAACTGGCTGCGAAACGTCATCACGCACGAATTCACTCACGATGTCCAGATGCAAACCGCCATGAAGTTTAACAGGCAGATCCCTGCGATTTACCTTCAATGGCTAGGGTACGAGGCGGAGCGGAGGCCCGATGTCTTATATGGTTATCCGAATGTGGTGGTGAGCTATCCGTTAAGCGGTATAGTTGTCCCGGCATGGTTTGCAGAGGGAGTCGCACAGTATAATGTCCCGGGCTTAAACTTTGAACATGACTCATGGGATACGCACCGAGACATGATTCTGCGAATGTACGTGCTGAACAATAAGATGTTGACCCTTGAGGAAATGGGTGGGTTCGGCAAAACGAGCTTAGGTAATGAATCGACTTACAACTCGGGTCTTGCCTTCGTCCATTATCTCGCGGGAAAATACGGTCCCGACGTGCTAAGGAGATTATCTGATGCGATGAGTTCAGTTAGCGCTGTATCGGTCGATCAGGCTTTCCAGAAAGTCCTCAACAAATCAGGTAACCAGGTTTATGACGAGTGGAAAGTATTTCTTGAAAATAATTATGACACAAAAACTGCAAGAATAAAAGAGACACTGCATCAGGGAAGAATAATCCGCGATGTCGGATTCGCAAATCTCTTCCCGGTTTTTTCTCCCGATGGAAGTAAAATTGCCTACTGTTCCAACAAAGACTACGATTACTTCGGTACTTCTTCGATCTATGTCTATAACTTTGCCGACAGCTCTGAAGAAGAATTGACGGATCGGGTAGCAAATGAGCTTTCATGGTCGGCTGACGGAAATTATCTCATCTATTCAAAGTTGGGCAGGCACAACGATCATTGGGATGACCTGTACGATTTATATTCGTACGACTTGAAAACTCACGATGAAGCGAGGCTTACGAACGGACTGAGGTCGCAATATTCTTCGCTTTCGCCAGACAGTAAGGAAGTCGCTTTCGTAGCTCCAAGTGATCCATCGCTGAACTTGTTCTGTTCCGGGGTGGAAATTACGACAGGATATACGATAGGAGGCACCGACGGGACAATGAATTTGTATCGCGCCGACATAGACCTCAAGAACAATCGCATATCCAATATAAAAAGGCTCACGAATTTTGTAAGCGGACAGCAAATTTATTCGACCCGTTGGTCAAACGATGGCTCGAAGATCGTGTTCGACTATTCAATTAATTCATCAAGGCAGGTCGGTATTTACAGCTTCGCTGACACTTCTATGAAGTTCGTAACACCCAAAGGCGAAGATTCCCGGGATGCGGTCTTTGCCGGCAATGACAGCACAATAGTTTACTCATCCGACCGGTCGGGAATTTTTAATATTTATAGAGAGAATATTTATGATGATTCCACAGAAGCTTTGACAAATGTACTTGGTGGGGCGTTTATGCCGACGCTTTCACGAAAGGGCCGCCTCGTCTTCTCTTCATATCAATGGAATGGATACAAGATAGCGAGCATCGATAATGCCGCTCCCGTTCAGCTTCCACCGAAATATGAAGTCGGTATAGATCCGCCGTCCCTGGTTTCAGGGGCCGCTTATACCTCTCCCGTCGCAGCCGTGCATTATAACGATCTGGAAATTCCGGATTATAGATCATACGCGTACAGGAACACAACCACAAGCATGGCTTTCTATCCGGTCCTTTTGTTCGACAATTATAATCCGCACGCGAGTTTCTTGGATGAGATGAAAGCCGGCCTGTATTTTTCTTCGGCGGACGTAATTGACAAGTACGATATTTTTGGCGGACTCACTTTGAACAAACTTCTTGAAAGGGATATTTTTTTTCAGTTCGATTATAATGACAAGATACCGGGCCTTTCGTCACTGGGAATTTATCCTGGATTCACTTTATCCGCTTACAATATTTCAAGGCAGACCAGTGGGAAGATCGGGTTAGGTACGGATACGATCAGTGTTCCGGTAAATTATGACCTTATCGAGGTCGATGCCGCGTTCGGCGGGCCGTTCATTTCGCCTGCGCTGAATTTATCGATCGGGTTTACTTTTGATAGCTATTCCTCAACCATCTCAGGGTTTACCGAGCCCACGACCCAGCAGCTGTTCTCTTCATTCGGATATACTTACTTCATCGGGAGAACCTTTTATGCTCAGTTTGACTTCGATGGAACGTCGCCGTCGCGAAATTCGTGGGTTAACCCTCTGGGGATTCGCTCGAGGCTTAGATTGTCTGCCGCGTTGAACAAGCTCAATAATGGTGAATTCGAACAGGGGACGAACCTTATCATTCCCGTCTACGTAAATTACAATTTTGTCCAGGCAGAGTTTATGAACTATTTTGCTGTACCATTATTGAGGGATGATGACGCCCTGGCCGCGAAGCTTCATGCAGGTTACACGTTCGGCCCGGAAGTAAATAGTTTTTTTGATTTCTACGCGGGCGGGCTGATCGGGATGAGAGGCTATCCGTTTTATGCAATCGGCGGAAACGACCTCCTCACACTGAACGTCACTTACAGGTATCCGCTCTTCAGAGATGTCAACAAGCAGATTCTTCAATTCTATCTCAGCGATGTTTATCTTTCGGCTTTTGGTGATGTCGGAGACTGTTGGAACGGCGCGATAGCCGGAGCAAAGTTTAAGAGAGATTTGGGAAGTGAATTGCGGATGAGCGGCTTCTCTTTTTATGCCTATCCGACCGCAATTTTCTTTGATGCTTGTTATGGCTTGGACAAATTCACAACCCAGCTTAGTGATTTTCAGACCAGCGTGACTTATGGGAAGGAATGGAGATTCTATTTCGGCCTGACATTCTCGTTCGATATAGTAGATTTTGGGAGGCAACTATGAGGAATTTTATTTTGGTTCTCTCGATTTTCGTAGCAACGGCAAATGGACAATCGAAAATCCCATATTTGGAACCGAGCCAATCATCCAAGAAACTCTCGGGAATTTTGTCCCAAGATCTTTTTTTGTCGCAGTCTGACACTATGTCACATAAAGATTCACTTGCATTATTGGATACCCGGTCCTCATTGAAGGCCGGCATTTTCTCAATGCTTATTCCCGGCGCCGGCCAGATTTACAACGGTGGTACAGCCAATTATATTAAGGCCGCCGGATTCCTTGCTATCGAAGCTGCCGCGATTGCCGTTAATATTATCTGGACCAACAAAGGAAATAATCAGACAAACTTTTTCGAAAATTATGCCGATGGAACTGCGGCCGACAATTATGCAAACGGGCATTACAGTGTTTTACGTTATGCGCAATGGATTCAGCAGAATTATCAGCAGTTTGAGACGAATGGTGTTCCGGTCGGCGGCGGGCAACTTACTCCTGTGAGTGATCCTGCCACACTAAATAAGTACATATCGGATATGATTGTTAATAATGGTTCCGCCCCATGGGATAAGGTGAATTGGTTTGCGTTAAATAAAGTCGAAGTAGCCCTGGGAGGATATTTCACGCATCAACTGCCGGCATATGGGCAGCAGCAATATTATGAACTCATCGGGAAGTATCCACAGTTCCGAGCGGGATGGTACGACGAGATTCCATCTTATGATAATTATGACCAGCTCAATACGCCTACACCGAACAGTGGTTATTACATGGGACAGCGAGGGTTAGCAAACAACCTGTATGGAGTCGCCGGCACAGCGATAGGGATAGTAATTGCAAACCACTTCGCTTCAGCGATCGAAGCCGCGATCTGGGCGCATGGTCACAACAAGTTAATTGAAGCCAGCGTCGGAATTTCGCCCCTGCTGCTGCAGGGAGCAGGCTACCAGACGCAAGTGAATCTTGCGGTTAACTTCTAAGATTTATTATTCTTGAAATGCTTTTTCTGACTTGCGGTAGTTAACACGATCCTCTTGAACTAAGATCTTCTTTATTTCAATTCCTCCGCCGTTCGCTACGGTAACCTCATTGTAGCTGAGTTGTTCCGTGGCCGGAGGTTCATTCTTATCCATTTTGCTTCTAATCGAGTTTAAAGCCGTGCTTGAATAAATTATTCCGGAATTTGAATAAATCCCCCCGATGTGGGTATGCCCATGGAGTACTCCGCTGACTCCCAATTTCTTGAAGACCCCTTGCACCTTTTTTTGTTCATGAAGTTTCAATGTGTGGGATTCAAAAATATGGTAAAGTTTATCGGCTGATGATGAGGAGTAGGGACGGTATTTATTAAAATGATGATGGATCAGTATGATCTTGGTGAACCCGTCAATTGAAGGGTGGCTTAAAATTCGTTCGACTGATTGAAGCTGGCGATCCGAAACATGGCCATTTGAACCAAACGGGTTAAACACGGGATGGAATGGTCTTACCGAATTGATTCCAACGAGGACAGTCGGTCCAATGATCTTCACAAATGGGAAGATTCTTTGGCTTTCGTATGCCTTCACCGGAAATGTTTCTCTGAAGGCCCTCTCGAAGAGATTTATCTTCTCAGCGTAGTCTACTGAGCGGCAATGTTTGCCGAACGAAAACAAGTCTTCTGCTCGATGAACTCCGCCGAAAATATCGTGATTGCCTATAGTGACGGTTAGTTTCTCGTATTCAAGTAAACCGAAATATTTCAATATTCTCCGTACCGACCTGAAGTCTCGCTCTTCACCGTGTCCTGCAATGTCCCCGGTAATTATTAGATGGTCATAGTTTTCTTCGACCACCTGTGAAAGAAGACTCTTGAGTCTGAGAATATTCTTCCGGTTATATTCCGGACTCACGTGAGTATCGGAAATATGAGCGATCCTGAACAAGGATTTTGTATCATTTACCTCGATATTCTGTAATTCCATGTTCAAATCTAAAAAGGGCATGTTAAATCTTTGTTTTTGGAGTGTTGTTATATAGTTAAGAAATTACTTGAGGCTATCTGTACAACTATTTATGGAAGGGTAATATCCGTTTTTCGCAGTTTGAATCTCTGATTCAATATTTCCGAAGTTTTTTTTGCGAGGATTTCAGTTGCAAAGAAACCGTAAACGCTGCTTCCACTCCCTGACATTAAGGCAAACTGGGCGCCTTGTTCATACATCTCTGATTTTATTTCGCCGATGACCGGAAATTTTGTTATTACCGGTGTTTCAAAATCGTTGACGATGACTCCCTTGAAAGCTTCATAGCGATTCGCTAAACCGAGCATGACATCGGGCAATGATTCGTTTCTACTCCCCGTCGGCGTGACCAGTGAATAGGCTAGGGGTGTCGAGACTGAGACATCCGGTGTGGCTGTCAAGATTACACTCGTGACATGTAGATTAATCGGTTTAATCACTTCCCCTTTTCCTGTTGCGTATGAGGGGACTTTCTTCAGGAAGAAGGGTACATCGGCACCTATTTGGGCGGCTATATCATGAAGTTCAATTTCACTTAGAGGGTTTCCGTAAAGGTCCTGAAGGGCGAGAAGTACCGACGCAGCGTCCGAGCTGCCTCCTCCAAGTCCGCTTCCAATTGGTATGTTTTTCTTGAGTACTATCTTAACTTCGGCATTTATTCCGGTGCGCTCGCAGAAGAAATGTAAGGAATGCAGGCAAAGGTTTGCATCTGCTTCAAGTTGGATGTTTGAGTAAAACTCATGCTTGTCCGACTTGATAATCTCCAATTCGTCGGCGAGATGTATGGGATAAAAAACCGTTTCGATGTCATGATATGTGTCGGACCGTTTCCTGATCACGCGGATGCCGATGTTGATTTTTGCAGGAGCCAAAAGTTTCAAATAGTCACCCGACTTCATTGTTATTTCGAATACTCATCTTTCGTTAATAATAGTCTGCTTGACCCGTGAGTTCAACTCCATGTATCCGAGTTTTTGAGAATGGACGCAGAAGAAATATGTGGAATCTTTGAGGGAGCAGAATTAAATTTTCATGCAATTTTAACCTCACGCCCCTGAGAGGATAATCATGGTACAGACGGAAGAAAAATATAATAAAACCGGTGCCTTCGGATTAAGAAGATTGCTTGCGGCTTTAAAAAGCAATGGGAAGAATAGGCCTAACGATAACGAAAGCCTTCCAAAACAAAACCTTAAGTCTTCTTCGGTACAGCGCATAATCGAATCATCGCGGCTTCAAGCCAACGAAGTTTATAAGACGATGGGAACCCAGTCTTCAGGACTTTCACAAGAGGAAATTGAAAAGCGGCTTGAGGAATATGGGTTTAACGAAGTATCGCAGGAAAAAAAGCACGGGGCCTCGTCACGATTTATCGACTCCATAAGAAATCCGCTGGTTATACTTTTGTCTGTTCTTGCAGTGGTTGCATTTGCGACGGAAGACATAACATCCGGCGTAGTAATGGTGTTTATGGTGGTTATGGGAGTCACTTTAAGGTTTATACAAGAGACGCGCGCAGACAAAGCGGCGGCGGCTTTAAAGGCCATGATCAAGGTGACGACCGCAGTTCTCCGTGACGGCCAGGAAGTGGAAATTCCTTTGAAGGAAGTTGTTCCCGGAGACATCATAAAATTAGCCGCGGGCGATATGATCCCAGCCGACGTCAGGATCGTTTCCTCGAAAGACCTGTTCATCATTCAAGCTTCACTCACCGGAGAATCTCTTCCCGTGGAAAAATTTGACGCGCCGGAGAAGAAGGATTCGCTCCTTGAGCTTTCCAATATATGCTATCTCGGCACCAGCGTGGAGAGCGGAAGTGCCACGGCAGTTGTCATCAATACCGGTTCGAGCACTTACTTCGGGCAAATGGCGAAAAGCATTTTGGCAAGACCGGTGGAAACAAGTTTCGATAAAGGTGTCAATAAGTTCACCGTATTGATGATCCAGTTTATATTTTTCATGGCGCCGACCGTTTTTCTTATAAACGGCCTGACTAAACATAATTGGCTTGAAGCATTTTTCTTTGCACTTTCAGTCGCAGTCGGCTTGACTCCGGAGATGCTTCCGATGATCGTTTCGGTCTGCCTGTCAAAGGGCGCAATGCTGATGTCGCGGAAAAAAGTAATTGTAAAGCGATTGAACTCTATACAGAACTTCGGTGCAATGGACGTACTTTGCACGGACAAGACCGGCACGCTGACCATGGATCATGTCATACTGGAGCAGCATTGCGATGTTGTTCAAAAGGAGGATTCTGAAGTCCTGAGGGACGCTTATCTTGTCAGCCATTTCCAAACCGGACTTAGGAACGTTTTGGACCGCGCGGTGCTCCAGCATAAGGAGGTACAAAGTTTGGTGACGATCTCGGACTATTTAAAAGTCGATGAGATACCATTTGATTTTTCACGCCGCTTAATGTCGGTGGTCGTCAGTTCACCCAAGGGCGAATATCAGCTTCTTACAAAAGGCGCACCAGAGGAAATTTTTAAACGGTGCACGCGATTCGAATTGGAAGGCGATATCCTGCCGATGGATCCTGTCCTCATCCAGGACTTGAAGGAAGAGTACGAGAGATTGAGCATGGACGGGTTTCGCGTCCTTGCTCTCGCATTCAAGGATGTTGAGAAAAAAACCGCTTACTCAAAAGATGAAGAGCAAGACCTTGTGTTGAAAGGGTATCTCGCGTTTCTGGATCCTCCGAAAGAAACCACCGCTCCCGCAATCGCCGCGCTGCAGCAGCACGGGGTCACAGTCAAGGTCCTAACCGGCGATAACGACCTAGTCGCGAAGAAAGTTTGCCACGAAGTAGGTCTTCCAACGGAAAATACTCTGATCGGAAACGATATTGAAAATATGTCGGACGATGAATTAGCCGCCGCGGCTGAAAAGACGACGCTTTTCGCGAGACTCTCACCCGCGCACAAGAAACGTATCATTGATTTGCTGCGGCAGCGAAAACACGTCGTCGGTTTCATGGGCGACGGGATCAATGATGCTCCTGCTCTTCGTGCAGCAGATGTCGGCATCTCCGTTGACACCGCGGTCGATATCGCCAAAGAATCGGCGGACATTATCCTTCTTGAAAAAAGTTTGATGGTACTCGAGGAAGGTGTAATGGAAGGGAGAAAGGTGTTTAGCAATATCCTGAAATATATCAGGATGGGAGCAAGTTCGAATTTCGGAAACATGTTCAGCGTTCTCGGCGCAAGTGCGATCCTTCCGTTTTTGCCAATGGCGCCGATTCAAATTTTGACGAATAATTTACTTTACGATATATCTCAGGTTCCTATACCGACGGACAGCATTGACGCGGAGCAGATTACGAAGCCGAGACCATGGTCCATAGACGAAATCAGGAAATTCATAATATTCATCGGACCCATAAGCTCAATCTTTGATTACACGACTTACTTCGTCATGCTTTATATCTTTAACTGCTGGAACCCTGCACGCGCGTCGCTCTTCCAAACGGGTTGGTTCATCGAGTCCCTGATGACTCAGACTTTGATCATTCATGTTATACGGACAAACAAAATTCCATTCTTGCAGAGTCGGCCGAGTGTGCCGCTCATGGCTACAACGGGGCTTATCATGGGTTTCGGGGTTTGGCTTCCTTTTTCGCCATTTGCTTCGGCGCTCGGCCTGGTCGCGCTTCCGGGATTGTACTGGCCGATTTTATTGATGACTTTGTTGTCATACGTCGTGCTTACTCAATTCGTAAAAACTTTACTTTTGAGGAAGGCATGGATATGAGCCGGGCGTCGTGATTTAATTGGTGAAAACAGCCTAAGTTACCCGGCGGGATCCGCTGCCAAAATTTACACTATCCTCGGTATTATCACTTTATCTGCTACTTTGAAGTGATGAAATTGCTTTACATAGGGAAAAATACGAAATTTATCCGCAATCACTTGAAGGCTGGTTTGGTCCTTACTTCATCTTTCAAATGGAGGGTCTCGATATGAAATTTTTTCTCCGATTTGCGTTCTCCTTATCGTTATTATTTCCGATTTATGCCGCGACAGCTCAGACCAATCCGCCCGGAATCCAGGAACCGACAAATGTAGATAAACTTTCTTTCTCGCTTGATTCCATTGCCGCGTCGGCATTCGTGAACAATTGGAAAGTCAGTCCGGACCTCAGCGCCCGGGTTTTAAACGGCGATCCGACTTCTTTCGACTTCGACGACTCGAAGTGGGACAATGAGAAGCTTGGTGACGAAATTGACGTTGACTCCTGCTGGATAAGAAAAGTTTTCACGCTCCCCGACAGCATTTTCGGAAAACCGGTGCAGGGTAAAATCAGTTTGCTCGTGACCCTCGATAACTACGGTTACATGTGGATCGATGGAGACGAGAAGGGATATTTCCCATTTACCAAGGAATTTGTCTTGTCGAGTGACGCAAAACCGGGTATGAAATTCGTAGTCGCAATCAAAGCTGTTAATGGCGGGGCGATGATCCACCTCCTTCGCGCGGAATTGCGAAGCGATGTCATAAGTGAACTTCCCGACATGATGCACGACCTTGCTTTGAGTTTTAGAGTCGGACAGAAACTTTTAAGCTTCGATACTTACCAGACGAATGCCAGGGTCAAAGTCGATCCGCATATCGACAAATCCCGGATGAATCATGACCGGAAGGTACAACTCAATGAACTTCTTCAAAAGCTTGCGAGTGAAGTTGATGTCGATGCATTAAAAAACGGCGATGCCCCGAGGTTTGTGGCTTCCGTGAACGCTGTCCGTCCACAATTGAAGCCGATTAGCGAGTTTGTCAGACAGTTTACATTGTATTTCGTTTCGAACGCCCACATAGATGCTGCATGGCTGTGGAGGTACATTGAAACTATTCAAGTCTGCAGAAATACATTCTCGTCCGTATTACACATGATGGATGTCAGACCGGATCTCACCTACGCGCAGAGCGCTGCGTCATATTACAATTGGATGGAGGAACATTATCCCGATGTATTCAACGGGATTAAGCAGCGGGTGAAGGACGGAAGGTGGGAAGTGGTCGGAGGAATGTGGATCGAGCCCGACTGTAATTTACCAAGCGGTGAATCCTGGATGCACCAGCTTCTTTACTCGCAAAATTATTTCCAGAAAAATTTGGGCGTCAAAGCGAAGATAGGCTGGAACCCAGACTCGTTTGGTTATGATTGGAACATGCCGGAGTTTTACCAGAACTCCGGCATCGACGCCTTTATCACGCAAAAGATCGGGTGGAATGAAACGAATGTTTTTCCTTACCGGGTCTTCTGGTGGGAATCTCCCGACGGCTCGAGAATCCTCAGCTATTTTCCTTTCGATTATGTGAATGAAATTTCGAATCCCTACCAGCTCACCGATTGGCAGCGGCAGTTTGAAGCCAATACCGGCTTTACGAATATGATGGTGCTCTTCGGGGTCGGCGACCATGGCGGTGGGCCGTCTCTTGAAATGATGAAGAGAATAGACCACCTGAAGACACTCGACATTTACCCCAAAATAGAATTTGGAACGACAGCCAATTATATAAAGTGGCTGAAAAATCAGGATTTGGCGACGCTTCCGGTTTGGAACAGCGAACTTTATTTGGAATATCATCAGGGTACTTTTACCACGCAGTCCGAGACGAAGAAAGGAAACAGGAAATCGGAAGTTCTGATGACAAACGCGGAGAAGTTTTCCACCATTGCTTCGATGTACGGCAGGAAATACAACAACCATGATCTGGAAACGGCATGGAGAGATGTTATGTTCAACCAGTTCCATGATATCCTTCCGGGTTCCGGCATCCGCGAAAATTATATCGATGCGGCGAAGAGGTACAAGAAAGTAGACGAGATTGGCGGGTACCAGCTTAATGGTGCCTTCAAACAAATTGAGGAAAACATCAATACTTCTTCGGTTAAAGGTGAACCGGTCGTAGTCTATAACTCCCTTTCCTGGAATCGGACCGATGTAGTGAAACTAAGACTTCCCGAAGGTAATCTAACAGATTATTCGATTTACGATTCAAACGGAAAAGAAGTCGCGTCTCAGATTATTCCGAAGAGCGAATATTCGCGCCAAATAATCTTTGTTGCTAATGACGTCCCTTCACTCGGTTACAAAGTTTATGAGCTCCGGGACGAAAAATCACATGCGGAATCGAGCGACCTGAAAGTTGACAGCACGACACTCGAGAACCAGTTTTATAAAGTTGTGGTCGATGCCGATTCGGGCTGGGTAAGGAGTATTTATGACAAGAAGAATGGGAAGGAAGTCCTGACCGGATACGGCAACCGTCTCCAGCTTCTCGAAGATAAGCCGAAGCAATGGGACGCGTGGAATTTAGGTTTGACCGGCGTCGAGTATCCGTCTAAGCTCAGAAAAATTGAAGTCGTCGAGAAAGGCCCCGTCAGGGTTGTGCTCAGGGTATATCGTGATTTCCTTAAGGCGGGTCAGGTCGGCTCTTTCCCGACAGACAATTTCCCGAGTTCTTTCTTCACTCAGGACATAATTTTATATAACGGCATTGACCGCGTTGATTTCGGCCTCGACGCCGACTGGTGGGAGACGCATGTCATGCTGAAAGTTGCGTTCCCTCTCAATGTGCAGGATTCTCTGGCTACTTATGAAATTCCTTATGGATCTATTGTCCGCGCAACCATTCCGACGAACAGTTGGGAAAAAGCGGAATATGAAGTCCCTGCTGAAAGATGGGCAGACATGTCGCACGATGGATTCGGCGTCAGCCTGTTGAATCAAGCCAAGTACGGTTACGATACGAAGGGAAGCATGATGAGGCTGTCTCTCCTCCGTTCACCTGTTTGGCCTGATCCTACGGCGGACCGCGGCGAGCATGAAATAAAATATTCGATTTACTCGCATGATGGCACATGGAAGGATGGAGGTACAGTTCAGCAGGGTTACGATTACAACTATCCACTGATTGCGCACGTCGGAACAATTCACAAAGGAAAACTGCCGACCACCTATTCTTTTTTCAAGCTGACGCCGTCCAATTTGGTTCTAACGGTTGTGAAGAAAGCGGAAAATTCGGATGCGTGGGTAATTCAATGGTATGATGCCTCTGGAAAAGACTCAGACGCTGATTTGATTTTGCCGCAGACCCCGAAAAAGGTTGTGGAGTCGAACTTCCTTGAAGAAGACGGCAGGCCGGTGGCGTTCAGCGGAAATCATGTGAGACTTACAACAAAGAAAAACTCCGTGATGACGATAAAAATTTATTTTTAGTGAATTACAAGGGCTTCGTTGAGGACAAGAATATCTCAAATTCTAAGGACTTAACCACATTGAAATAAGGAATTCCGCAAATGAAAAAAGATTTTTCGCTGTTTGAGGTACCGCATATTAATTCGATTCAAGACCTGGTAATTGGATCGGCGCATCGGTACGGCGACAAGTTAGCCTTGGAAGATTTCAATGAAACTCCGATCTCGAAAGTAAGTTATAACGGGCTTCTTGAGAATGTCCTGAGGTTCGGGTTGGCACTCAGGAATCTCGGCATCCAGGAGCGGGATCACATTGCAGTAATAGGAGAAAACCGGGCGCAGTGGTCGATCAGCTATCTGACAGCTTTGGCGTTCAACCTTGTCGTAGTTCCTGTCGACAAGAATTTGGCCATGAATGAAATATTGAATATACTTCACGAGTCAGAAGCAAGCGCCATAATCTTCTCAGAAACTTTCTCACCGATGTTAAGGGAAAAGAGATCGTCTCTGAAGCATCTCAAGCACTACATCAGCATGGATTTGAAGAAGCATGAAGATGGATTCCATTCGATGACCGAGCTTGTGAACAGAAGCCCCGGAATTGATCCATCAAAGCTCCCCCAGATAAATCCCGACGAGATGGCTGTAATCATTTTTACTTCAGGGACCCTTGGAAGGGCGAAAGGAGTAATGCTCAGTCAGAAAAATCTTGCCTCAAACCTGATGGATATGGTAAGCCTGTTCGGGGGTATTTTCCCTGAAGATAAATTCCTTTCGATACTTCCGATGCACCATACTTATGAGTGCACTTGCGGCATGTTGTGTCCTTTATTCAGCGGTGCGTCCGTCTATTATGCGAGATCTCTCAAGACCATCGTGGAGGATCTGCAAAAATCAAAGGCAACTATTTTGCTCGGGGTTCCTTTGCTGTACGATAAAATGTTCAAAGCCATATATCGCGGGATAAAAGAGAAGAAGCTGGTCGCACCGATCATTCGCCCGATGATAAAGGCGACCGATATCCTCGAGAAGATCGGTTGGAAAAGTTCGAAGAAAGTCTTGTTCAGGGAAATCCATCACCGGTTCGGAGGTTCGATCCGCTGTTTCATAGCCGGCGGCGCGGCGCCGGATCCACTGGTGGCGAAAGGGCTTCGTGAATTCGGGTTCGGCTTTGTTCAGGGATATGGGCTCACTGAGACTTCGCCGATACTCGCGTTGAACCGCCCCACATATTTTAAAGATGACGCAGCCGGGCTCCCTCTTCCGCATGTCCAGCTTCGAATTGCAAATCCGGATCAGGAAGGAATCGGAGAGGTATGTGCGAAGGGACCAAGTATCATGATCGGATATTACAAGAACGAGAAGGCGACGACCGATGCATTCGAGGGTGAATGGTTCAAGACTGGCGATCTCGGTTTCATCGATGCGGATGGATTTCTCCATATCAGCGGCAGGAAGAAAAACGTCATAATTTCCAAGAGTGGAAAAAATGTCTTTCCTGAAGAGATTGAAGACGTGCTCAATAGAAGCCCTTTCATCATGGAAAGTATGGTTTCCGGAGAGACCGATCAAAAAGAAGGGGAGATTATCGGCGCGCAAATTGTCGTCGACGCGGAGGCGTTTATCGAGCTTTCGGAAACGAAGGGAGTCCAGATAACCCCGGACATGATCCGTGAAGTGATCGATGATGAGGTAAGAAAAGTCAATCGTGAGCTGCCGGGTTACAAACAGATAAAGAAGTTTCACGTTCGAGATCAGGAGTTCCAGAAAACAACGACTCAGAAAATAAAGAGATTTACAGTAAATGCTGCCGATTAGGATTAAGATTTTCTGAGCTGCTATTTCCCAATTTAGTTTTGAAGAGCCTGGTTTAAAATTGGATACCAAGTCCCTGTTCGATATATTTATTGCAGTATTGGTCCTCTTGCCCTCCTTTAAAACATTGCGAACTGATAATGACTATTGAGCAATCAACTAATTATAAATATTTAATTACCAGCGCCTACATGGGATTTGGTCATCTCAGGGCCGCTCACAACATCGCTTCTTTCAGCAAGTCGCCCGTTTTGAGAGTTGACGAAAGCCCCTACCTCAACGGCATTGACGATTTTGTGTGGAAGTCCGGCCAGTTTTTTCACACCCATGCCTCGCGTGACAAGGAAAGCAAGGTCAAATTCTTTTACAACTGGTTTGAAAGTATGATGGCGATTCCGGAAAACGGTGCACCGCCTTCATTAGGCCCATCCAAATTTGTTCGCACAATGCAAAAATTGGGTGCGGGAGATAAGTTATTTAAAGTGCTTGATGCGAGTAATCCGGCATTGCTTCACACTTTTTACCTGCCGGCTATGCTCTCGGTGTACCATGGTTACCGGGGAAAGAATTTTCTTCTCCTTTGTGACACGGATTTCCACCGGGTTTGGGTCCCGGTCGATCCCGGTAAGCACGATTTAAAATATTGCGTCCCGATTCCATCTTCGGCAGATAGGCTGGTTTCATATGGAGTAAAGAAGGAGAAAATTTTTGTGACCGGTTTTCCTCTGCCGCAGGCAAACACGGGCGGGCGCGACCTCAGGATGCTGGAACGTGATTTCGATGCACGCAAGGCAAGATTGAAGAGCGATTCCACGCTGCCGCTAACAATAATTTTTCCGTTCAGCGGGGCAGGCGCTTACTCAAATATGCTTGCCGATCTTGTAAAGTCTATTCTCGAAGACCTCAAAGAAGGGAGCCTGCGCCTGATAGTCTCGTGCGGCAATAACGAGCACGCATTGAGAAAAGCGGAAAACTTATTCATCAATTATGGTATAGAAGAATTGGAATTCGCCGAGATAATGTTCGAGAAGGACTTATTTGCGGCTTTCGACGAATTCAACGCGGCATTAAAATCAGCCGATGTTATGATTACCAAACCCAGCGAGATGATATTCTACGCGGCGCTTGGGATACCGCTTGTGTTTCTTCCGCCGATCGGCGCGCACGAAGAGAAGAACAGGGACTATCTCTTCGAGAATAATTGCGCGGTAAATATGGTGCCGGCTACCGATTTTCCCAGGTGGCTCGAAAAGAGCAGGCGCAAAGGCCTGTTGCTGGAGCTTGCTGAGAATGGATTCACCAACCTTCCCAAAAATGGAAGTGTGGCAATTGATGAATTGATAAGGAGTCAGAGGGATTGATACATCGTGTAGGAACTTCTGAAAAAGTCAGGGAGCCTGGTCATGGAACAAGATATTAACTCGTTGAGAGAAGAGCTGGTCGGAATAGGGAAAAGGATGTATGATCGCGGCTACATCGCGTCGAACGATGGAAATATAAGTGTGCGGCTCGGCAATGGTTCGGTTCTTATCACGCCGACAGGCGTCAGCAAAGGATTTATGAAATCGGACGATCTGATCGTTGTAGATATGAACGGAAATCTTTTGGAAGGAAGAGGGAAGCCGTCATCCGAATCATACATGCACTTAAATGTTTATAAAGACCGTCCGGATGTTAACAGTGTCTGTCACGCTCATCCCCCTTATGCTACAGGCTTCGCCGTAGCGGGTATTCCCCTCGATAAAATGGTTCTCCCGGAATTTATCATAATGCTTGGGAAGGTCCCGGTTGTTGAGTATGGGGAAACCGGCAGCAGTGAGCTTTACGGCAAGATTTCAAGCTACATTAAAAACTATGATGTCCTTTTGCTGGCAAACCACGGAGCTTTGACGGTCGGGAACGGCTTGTTGAATGCATATCGTAAAATGGAGACTCTCGAACACGCCGCGACGATCCAGTTCATTGCGAGGCAACTCGGAAATGTGAACGAATTAAATGAAGATCAGGTGGATAAGCTACTTTCTCAGCAAGAAAAGTGGGGGATCAGAAAAAACCTGAGCGGTATTTAGTCTCTTCATAGAAAGGTTGTCAACATGCCGGGCTGAATTATTTGCTCCGGTTCCTAATGAGGCTTAAGATCTCTACTCTTGAGAGGGAAGAAGAAGAGTGTTGTGCGATATCTTTACGGGATTTCCGCGCCAATTTGTTTTTCTATTTACCAGGGGGACGATCCAGAGGAACCCTATCAGCAGGTCTTTGAACGGTGCCGCTAAACAGGACCTGAATCCGATTCCGGTCTTCAATAAAGAATTCAAAAGGGAGTCTCCGGTAATCTTGGCTGCCCAGCAGAATGCGGCGATCATCATGGATTCATAGGAAAAACCGGATGCGATCGGATACACAAAGGACCACAGGGAAAAATTCAAAAGGAATTCTGCGGTGTAAGCTGGTTTGTTAAGGTTCCACCGGAGCTGTGCCCATCTGGTATGGCGGTTAATGAATCGCTTCATTGTCCACGAGTAGTTTGTGGTACTGATAAGATTCGGCGCGACTACCACTTTATACCCGTTCTGCTTATAAAGTTTTCCCATCAGGTAATCTTCCGCGAGATAATTTCTAAGTTCCCATAATCCGCCAAGCTTATCGAACTCCGATTTCCTGAAGAAAATAGATTTGCCGACGACAACCTTCCTTCTAAGGAAATCGAGCAAACTTACATTCCCGATCACGAAAGAGTTGAGATGAAGGTTTTCGAAAAGCGCGCCGACACTTTCTCCGCCAACACCCTTTATCAGATTCGTAACCAGTCCGACTTTTGGGCTCTCGAAGTATTTGATGTTGGATCTCAGGTAATTCTTATCGACGATGACGTTGCTGTCGCTGATGACCATGTAGTCGTAGTTTGCCGAGGGCATCATTCCGTATAGGTTATTGATCTTCGGGTTAAAGCCGAGAGTGTAATCGCTAATGACAAGATGAATATTCTTCGATGGATAATCTTCTTTCAGCTGTTCGACGAGTTTAATGGCGGGGTCGTCCGGCGATTGTATTCCGATTACGATTTCAAATTCCGGGTAATCCTGATTTATGAATGAGAGGAGGTTTTGCCGGAGATTTCCGTCGATGCCGGTCACGGGTTTAAGTACGGATATCGGGGGGAGAAAACTACCGGTACGACCGTGCCGTCGGCGGGAAACAAAAAGTTTCGAAACCGTCGCAAGCAACAGCCCGATGTAGTAAGTCAACCCGAGGCCAATAATTATTCCGAAGGCTTCTTTCATTTGCAATGTCTCATGATTAGCATACGTAATTAATGAAGCAAATGTTAACAAGGGGTAAAGTGCACGTGAAATTTAGAATATTTTTGCAGCCGATTCGGTCTTTTAGCACTAAATAATGAGATATTACAAAAAAGAGGAGGATTGCGGAATTTTAGGGGAGTTACTCGCTTCTTCTCATCGAAGAGGTCTTAGGTGAGAATAGGCATGTCAGTTTTGCGGTGGTTCAAGCTGTAAAAACTTTACCGATTCAATTTTTCGATCCATCCTTATACAGAGCGTCGGATTCACGTCCATTAAAAAAATACTCGGTTGGGTCAACATGCACCCCATTTTTCCTGACCTCATAATGTAAATGAGGTCCGGTCGAAAGTCCGGTGTTCCCGCTGAGCGCGATGACCTGTCCCCGCAGGACTCTTTGCCCGCAGGCGACCGTTGCTCTTAAAAGATGTCCGTACAAAGTAGAATAGCCGAATCCGTGATTGACTTCTACGACATTTCCGTATCCACCCCGCCGCCCGACGTATGAAACCACCCCGTCACCTGTAACGTGAACGCTGGTGCCGACATTTGCGACTATATCCAAACCCTCGTGCATTAGCCGGATATGTAAAATTGGATGAACTCTCATTCCGAAACCATCGGATTCAATCCCATCACGAATCGGATCGATTGCAGGAACATGAACGAACAACTCCTGGTTCTTTTTATACTTCTTGAGAATATCTAAGTAACTCTGTTCTTGCAGTTTTGCTTTTCTTCCGAGCAGTTCGATTGTCGACGTTGCCTCTCCGATCAATTCGTTTGCAGTTCCAGACAATCCATAGTCCGAGTTTATTTCGACACCGCCGATCGCGACTTTGCGCAAGTCAGCCGGAATTTGAGGTAAATTCACGGAGGTTCTTAACTGGTCATCGCTTCTTTCCAGGTTGTTTATTGACAACTGAAATTCTTGAAGTTTATTGTCTAACGAAGACAGCTGTGCCTTCAACACTTTATTTTCTCTTGAAATATTACTCGAGTGAAGGTTTCCTATTCCCATTGGATCAAATCCGAAATATGCTGAGATCGTTGTCAACGACGATACCAGGAGCATTAAAGAAGCAACAGCCGTCAATAGGCTGGTCGGCTTCACTTCTTTATAACACAACTCTGGCTTGGAATAGTAAAAAAATTTTAACATCGGCGCTCTTCCAGTATTATCGGACAATCATCGTGCCGGCTAAAATGGAAAGTTAAGTTATCCTGAGTGCGTGAAATGTGCGAAATATGTCTCTCCTCAGCATATTTTAGAGAAGAGCTTCGTGTGACGAGAAATGACCTCGTAAGTTTTACAAATGGAATGGAATTTTGACATGGCCCCCCGGCAAAAAATCCTGGCTGAAAATCTTTCCAATTCATAATAAGGAAAGTCCCCATCGTCTGATCCGTCTAGTGTTAGTGCTTGTTTGAATTCAATGGATTGATTTTACTGATCCACAAAAGATTCAGATTATAAATTGAAGCAGGTGCTGCCGGCAATCATGATGAATTCAAACTTGAAAACGAAGAGGCGATTTTCCTGCGATAAACATTCTGAACAAACTCAGCTCAGCTGCTTCCGCAACTTGACCCGATCGGCTTAATCTATTTCCACCTGAGATTCTTTTCCTATTGCTCTGTCAATTGGGAATCATCTCAAAAATATTCCATTAACTAACATTTTTTCGTTACGAATCAGTAACGCGCACTTTCGGCAATCCAATGAAACCATCAATTCCATTTGATTTCACATGTTATGTGGCGGCACGGGTTTTGTCCTATAGGTAATTAACTATGAAAAACACGAATTCAAATAAGATTGAAAGAGTTTCGGAAGCTAACGAATCCGAATCAAATAATTTTGACGATAATAAAATCAACAGGGGACTAAACATGAAAAAATTAATTTTAGCAGCAGCAATTGTTTTCGCAACTGTCGAGATGTCTTTTGCGCAAAGCTCAGCAAACACAACAGTTAACCTTACCGCAACGGTAATTCAGGGTCTGACAATGTCGGTAACCGGGTCGCTTGCTTTCGGGACGATCGTTGCCGGCACAACTCCCGCTTCTTTGAGTGCTCAAACAAATGGCGGCGCGCCGCTGGTCACGGTAACGGGAAATGGCCATTCGACAATAACCGTCACATTCGGAACGACAACGCTTACAGGGCCCGGTGCAGCGATAACGTTCACTCCAAGCGTTTATGGAGCCGCCTCTTCATCGAACCAGGCAACGTCTACTCAGGTTCTTACCGCTGGAACGGTGGTTTTAAGCGGGTCGACCGGTTCCGCGGGAAATTACTACTTCTGGCTCGGCGGTTCATTGTCTGTGCTTCCAGCCAACCAGACTTCGGGTAACTACACGGGGACTTGGACGCTTTCGGTCAATTATTAAGAGTTTATCTCCGCCTCCTGTTGATGGCACCTAAGGCTCGACACCATTCAGGGTCGGGCCTTTTTATTTGTATTAATATCTATTCACATGAGGGATAGATTAATTTATTAATAAGTCTGCTAGTTCGACTTATAACAATGATTTTCGTCGATATTAATGTTATATTATACTAGGAGGCATATGATAAAGAAGACAGACGAAAGATATACAGTTCAGGTTGCCGAAATAATTTCAAAAACGCTTCATTCACGTGATGCCGCCGAGCGTTTGGAGAGAGTTGCGGTAAGTATGTGGAGATCGAGACCTGAAGCTCGAAAAAACATGGAAAATCACCGGCTGGATCCTAAAAAAACCGCATCTAAATTAGTCCTTGATTTCGCGAAAATTGAAATAGTCTCTCAATCAGCCGCCGAATCTCTTTTGAAATTTCAAATGGACTTTTCGGAGGACAAGAACCTGACCATTGAATTCTCTAATTTATCCCCCTCCGTCAGCAGGGTTTTTGCGGCTGTCGATAGAGAAGTAGAGCGCGCCTCAAAGGTTGATAAGAGCAGAAAGAAAAAAGCAGAAACTTCATTTGTGATAGAAGTTTAGATCTATTTCTGAGCTCTGCCGTCAAGAGCTTCCATCATCATTTCCGTTCTTAAAATTTACCAGGGTAAGATTTGCAGGTTTTCAACATCAGCGAAAACCAATCGAACTTTAACAGGGGCTGTATTGCAAGAAAAAAGACTGGAAGAAATAAAAAAGTAATAATACCTTGTTCGGCTTCTTTTTTTGATGAAAGTGGTTTAATAATTTCCGCAAACCAAAGTAAAGGGAGAATATGAAATACGGTTTCTTCGATGACAACGCGAGGGAATATGTCATCACCAACCCCCGCACTCCATACCCGTGGATCAATTATCTCGGCAGCCAGGAATTCTTTTCCATAATTTCCAATACTGCCGGCGGCTACAGCTTCTTCAAAGACGCGAGACTCAGGCGCATCACGCGGTTCAGATATAATGGGGTCCCTATCGATGACGGCGGAAAGTACTTTTACATCAAAGACGGCGACACGGTTTGGTCCCCCGGCTGGAAACCGGTAAAAGCCGAGCTCGATTCCTATGAATGCCGCCACGGGCTTGGTTACACTATACTCAGGGGGAAGAAGAACGATATCGAAGCCGAGGTGCTGTATTTTGTTCCCGTGAATTTTTGGGGTGAAGTACAGAAAATGAGACTCAAGAACCACGGCAAGACGGCGAAGAAGTTTAAGGTATTCTCTTTTGTCGAATGGTGCTTCTGGAACGCGCTCGATGATACGACCAACTTCCAGCGAAATTTTTCCACCGGGGAAGTCGAGATAGCCGGCTCCGTCATCTATCATAAAACGGAGTACAAAGAACGGAGGAACCACTACGCGTTCTACTCCGTGAACGCTCCAGTTGCGGGTTTTGATACGGACCGCGAGACGTTCATGGGGTTATATAATGGTTTTGGAAATCCGGACGCCGTAATTGAAGGAAAGCCCCGTAATTCCGAAGCGCACGGATGGTCTCCCATCGCGTCGCATTGTATTGAAGTGAACCTGAACCCCGGAGAAGAGAAAGGGCTTGTGTTCCTCCTCGGGTATGTCGAGAATCCGCAGGAAGAGAAATTCGAATCGAAAGGCGTCATCAACAAGAAGAAGGCGCTCGCGATGATCGACGCCGTCTCGACGCCCGAAAAAGTCCGGAAGCTTTTCGATGAGCTGAAAGAATATTGGGACAATCTCCTTTCTAAATTCACGATCGAAAGCAGCGACGACAAACTCAACAGGATGGTGAACATCTGGAACCAATACCAGTGCATGATCACTTTCTGCATGTCGCGGAGCGCGTCGTATTTCGAGTCGGGGATCGGGCGCGGTCTCGGGTTCCGTGACTCGAACCAGGACCTCGTCGGCTTTGTCCACCAGACTCCCGAGCGGGCAAAGGAACGAATCCTCGATCTTGCTTCAACGCAATTGGAAGACGGAGGCGCGTACCATCAATACCAACCCCTCACAAAGAAGGGGAACAACGAGATCGGCGGGAATTTTAACGACGACCCGCTCTGGCTCATCTTCGGGACCGCTGCCTACCTGAAAGAGACGGGCGACTGGAGTATCCTCGATGAGAAGGTCCCGTATAACAGTGATCCATCCAAAGCCGCGCCGCTGTTGGATCACCTGAAACGGTCGTTCCATCATGTGGTCAACAACCTTGGCCCGCACAAACTCCCCCTCATCGGGCGCGCGGATTGGAACGATTGCCTCAACCTCAATTGCTTCTCCAACAATCCAGACGAGTCGTACCAGACGACGGAGAACAAGACCGGCGGAAAAGCCGAATCGGTATTCATCGGCGGAATGTTCATCCTGTACGGAGGGGAATTCGAGAAAATCCTCAGGCATGTCGGAAAGAAATCGGACGCCGACGAGGTCGGGAAGCATATCGAAGAGATGAAGAAAGCCGTCGACCTGCACGGCTGGGACGGCGAATGGTTTGTCCGTGCTTATGATTTCTTCGGGAAGAAAGTCGGGAGCAAGGAAAATGAAGAAGGGAAGATCTTCATTGAGTCCAACGGTCTTTGTGTCATGGCAGGCGTAGGCTTGAATGACGGAAGGGCAAAGACCGCGCTGGAGTCCGTCAAGAAATACCTCGATTGCGAATACGGCATCGTGCTGAACAATCCCGCGTTCACGAAGTACTTCATCGAGTACGGAGAAATTTCATCGTACCCGAAAGGCTACAAAGAAAACGCCGGGGTGTTCTGTCATAACAACCCCTGGATAATGATCGGGGAGACTCTTGTCGGCAACGGCGACAGGGCGTTCGAGTACTACAGCAAGATCGCTCCGTCCTACCTTGAAGAGATCAGCGACCTGCACAAGACCGAGCCTTACGTTTACGCGCAGATGGTAGCCGGGAAAGACGCGTTCAAACCGGGCGAGGCAAAGAACTCCTGGCTCACCGGGACAGCGGCATGGAACTTCTATGCGATCTCGCAGTACATCCTCGGCATCAGGCCTGACTATGATGGGTTAGTCGTCGACCCGTGCATCCCGAAAAGCTGGGAAGGGTTCACTATCCACAGGAAATTCCGCGGCGCTGATTACACGATAATCGTCTCCAATCCGAACAAAGTATCCAAAGGCGTAAAGAAACTCCTTGTCGACGGCAAAGAAGCGAAGACAATTCAAGCCTTCCCGGCCGGCACGAAACACAAAGTCGAAGCAATCTTAGGCTAACATCGGATGTGCATCATGGGTCGCCATGACCTGTGATGCCTCATGACGCCACAGAAGTGGAAAGAAGGATCAAGAAAGAAACTAAGATCACTTTCATCGAACGCGATGGAACACTGATCATTGACAGGTCAGTCCGTTCGTGATTTATTGGGGGAATAAAGAAAAGGTAATTCTATAGACCCATTTTCCGGCTCGGGGGGCTTTTGCCTGGATTGTCTGTAAGGGTTATGGCATATATATTCGGCATATAACCAATGCTTACTTAATGCCTGAAAAACTCACTTATATCGATTTATTTGCGGGCGCGGGAGGACTGTCGGAGGGATTCATTCGTAACGGTTTCACGCCCATTGCCCACGTGGAAATGGACAAAGACGCCTGCCTTACTCTCAAAACCCGGCTTGCTTTCCATTATCTAAAGCAGCGCGACAAATTGGGCGTTTACCTGTCGTATCTCAAGAAAGAGATTTCGAGAGATGAGTTGCACAAAGAGGTACCACCGGAATTGATGCGAAGTGTCGTCAATGAAAAGATTTCAAAAGAAAATTTGACGGCGACATTTAATACCGCTAATTCTTTGTGCGGCAATCAGGAAGTTGATGTCATTGTCGGTGGACCACCCTGTCAGGCATATTCTGCTGTTGGAAGATTGACCGATGGAAATAATATGAAGCGTGATTCCCGTAAGTTTTTGTACAGACTTTATGCGAAATTTCTGGAAGAGTATAATCCCAAAATCTTTGTCTTTGAAAATATACCCGGGTTAATATCTTCGGGCATTGGAAAGTACCTCAAAGATTTGGTCAGGACATTCTCTGAACTTGGCTACACTGTTGAATATAAAACATTAAATGCCGCTGACTTTGGCGTTGTTCAAAACCGCAGACGGATCATTATCATCGGCTGGAAAAGTGAGCTCAAGCTTTCCTATCCAGAATTTAAAAAAAGTGGAATCGCCAAAAAGGTGAGTGACGCATTTCTCGATCTCCCGGAATTATCAGCTGGCGCCCAAATGGATATAGCGTATTATATTGCTGAGCCTTCTGAATACTTGAAACAGGCTGGAATACGAAATGGAATAGATTTTACCACGCAGCATATTGCACGGCCACACACCGACCAGGACAAGAAAATTTATGAGATAGCAATAAATATGTGGAATGACGAAAAGAAAAGATTAAAATATACTGACCTTCCCGCAAAATTGAGAAGTCACAATAACTTAGAAGCATTCCTGGATCGTTTCAAAGTTGTCGCTCCTGACCTTGAAGCATCTCACACACTCGTTGCACACATTGCGAAGGACGGACACTATTACATACATCCTGATGCAAAGCAACTTCGCTCAATTACAGTTCGCGAAGCTGCACGGATACAGTCGTTTCCTGATGATTACTTCTTCGAAGGATCGAGAACATCTATGTTTAAGCAAATCGGCAATGCTGTTCCGCCGTTGATGGCCGAAAAGATAGCCGGCAAAATTAGATCGCTCATAAATGGAGAATAGTCACAAGTTAGCTCTCTACGTCTCTTATTATTTGTCACGCTTTAACAATGAAGCGCTCGTTAATCTTGGTTATCCTACTTGGCGAATTGCCTTCAAAGACATCGCTTCAAAGTTAGATGTCAAGCCAAATTCTGTTAAGAACTGGCGTGATGAATTTGATCCGATATACAGGCACAGAGCAGGCTGGTATCAACGTCCAATGATTAAGAGTCGGATTCAAATTGTTCGTGCCCTTGAAGAGCTCGACGAACTTCAAATTAGAATGATTGTTGATGATATTCTTTCCGGTGATATCAGGAAAGACCCTGATGAGATGGAGCAACTTCTATCTCTAGTAAGCAATAACGAAAAGAAGAAGGGAGATGGAAGATTCATTTTGAGAACGCCGACGGGAAAACGGGCGGAGGAGTATTTTATCGAGTTTCACACTAAAACCAGAGAGCCAATGGCAGGCAATTTGATTGATTGCCGTGACATGGGTGTAGGTTACGATTTCAAAATCAAAAAAGAGAAATTGTTTGCACTAATTGAAGTGAAGGGATTATCAGATCCATCAGGTGGAATTCTTTTTACCGATAAAGAATGGACAATGGCGCAACGAAAGAGGGGGAATTATTATCTTGCTGTCATAACCAATCTGAGCAAATCGCCAGTTGTAAAAATAATAAACGATCCTGCAAGTAAGTTGAGTCCAAAGAAAAATATTTACACAGCGGTCCAGATTAGCTGGAGCGTTTCCGAAAAGGATTTGAATATTATTTAGGAAGGTAGAATACATTTTATTAGATGATTACCAGTCAAAAATATAAATTTGAACCAGGGGCGATGTCAATTATTCAAATGGGTGAAGAGCTCATTGGACATCCATCAACAGCGTTGGGAGAGCTTGTTAAAAATGCCTATGACGCTGATGCCATAAACTGCAAAATATATATTCATCTTGACAAGGAACCACAGAATTCGTTCCTGATTGTCTTTGATGATGGAGTAGGGATGAGCAGTGAAATCCTTTTTGGTCAATGGCTACAACCTTCGATGAGTACAAAAAGAACTGGAAACAAGAGAAGCGAGGTGTTTGACAGACCATTACTGGGCAGCAAAGGTATCGGCAGATTAGCAGCTATGGCTTTGGGCGATCACCTGACAGTAATAAGCAAAAAGATAAAGGAAAAAGAACATAATTGGATCAAGCTCAGCAGAAAGCAATTCAAGCAGGAGACATTATTAAGGGACATTTCATTTCCAGGCGGGACTATAAAGAACGCAATAGAAATATTCTCTGACGAAAAGTTTTTGGAGAAACAAGAGATTAAGAAAAATGAATTCTTGGTTGAGGTCTTAGAAAAGGAGTTTATCCGAGATCTGAAGGAAGGCACGCTAATCCTTATTGAATCTCTCGATGATTCTGTACAATCAATCTTAACTCAAAAGGAAGATAATGAAGAAATTAGTTTCGAAGAGACAGGAATATTTTTATCGTTACGCTCACTCATCACGCCATTAGAACTAATTATCTCAAGTCAGGAAGAACTATTAAAGAAGAAAATAATCGATAACAAGTTTATCGAAAAGGAATCGAAAGATAAGTTATTTCTATGGTTTGGTTCCAATCTGTTGCCGAGGCAAGAAAAGTCAAAACAAATGATTGACTTCATTCCTGTCGAGCCGCTCCCGATTACTAAAGAATTTGACTACAGAGCTATAGGGAAGGTAGACGAAAATGGAAATGTGCAAGGGTTTTATTCGTGCAAAAGATTAGCAGAGGATCAACCCGAAGACTATTTCAATCTTACGCCCGAGTTTGTTCACTCAGAAGAAAGCTTGAGAAAACGAAGGGGGGAAGAATTAGAGGATATTCCACAAAAAGTCAAAAATGCTAAACTTGGTGAATTCTATTTTGACATACGAATATATGATCGTGATCCTGATGTTGATGATAAACTAAATAGGCTCTTTAATCGTCCAGGTAAATTGGTGACCAAAAGACTATTGAATAATCTTCTTGGCTTCAGAGTTGCAAAGAACAATTTTGGGGTGAAGCCATATGGCGAAGAGGATAAAGATTGGATGGGCCTGGGACAAATACGTGTTCAGAACCCATCCGAGAATTTGACTCCCAACCAGATCCTTGGTTACGTTTTTCTTTTTGATAATGAAAAACAAAACCCCAACGGAGAAGAAATTATTGGATTAAGCGAGAAGACAAACAGAGAAGGCTTTTTTGAAAATAAGGCATTCATAAATCTCAAAGAAATCATAAGAGCAATTCTAATCTATCTTGGGAGAAGAAGATATCATTATCGTCTAAAACATGATTTGGGCCGCGTTATCCGTAACAAGCTGAAACGTCCGGATACGAAGGCATTTATGAATTTTATCGAAACAAAGGTAACAGACCCCGCGATAGTAAAACGTTCCGAGACTTTTATTAAAGAAGTAACAACTGCGCTTGATAATATGGAACATACACTCACGTTTTCTCAGAGGTTGTCGAGTATGGGTAGTGGGATAGAACTTGTTTACCACGAATTGAGAGGACCGTTGGATCAACTAGGAGGGATTGAATATTCAATTGATTTAAAGACCAAAAAAGTGACGCCAGAAGAATTAAAGAAGAAATTCCTTGAAGACATAGAGAATCTTGCAGCCTCCACTAATGCTCTTGAGGCATTGAAGGAATCGCTTAGGCCGGCAATTGGCCTCTCCAGAAAAAAAACTTTCAAACCAATCGACACATTTCATAAAGTTTGTATCCTTTTTAAAAGAGATATTGCGGTCTCGTCAATTAAAATAAAAGAGTCCTCTTCTTTGGCCGAATATGAAATAAAGGACTATGAATACGCACTCTGGATATCATTTCTGAATATTATGAATAACGCTGTGTATTGGTTAAAGAGAACAGACGATGAAAAGGTAATTAAATTGACCCTTGAAAAAGGTGAAAATCTAGTAATCGAGAACTCTGGCCCTAAAATTCCAGAAGACTATCTGGATTTAATTTTTGAGTATGGGGTAACGCTGAAACAGGAAAAAAGTGCAACGGGGCTTGGATTGTCATTTACGAGAAGTATTCTGAATTCACATGGATGGGAAATATCTGCAGAAAACAGAGAGAACGGTCCAGCATTTTTAATCAAGAGGAGCGAAAATCAATGAACAAAGGCGTACTTCTTGTCTTTGATGACGATGAAACGACATTGAAAATATTTGAAGGATTGAATCGTGACACGGCGACTGATTTGGAGTTCATTGGAGTATCAAGCGTAGAGGATTACAAGAAGAAAATGTTAGATCAAGGGATATTAAATTCAATTCGAGCTTTGATATTGGATCTTGCTGAAAGTAAAGAAGAGGAGTATTCGGGGAGTTTTAAGGTGGTTGAAGAAATCAAGAAAAGCTATAATTCCTTACGGGTGCCAATTTTCATTCATAGTGCACATCTGGACCAATACAGCGATTTTCCTAACGAGGGTACCGTATTCAAAATTGGGAAAGATAAAGATGCACCACGCATGATTTTTAATAAACTTAAGTTGTTCCTTGATTCAGGATTTATTGATTTATTTTGCCCCAACGGTGTAATCGAAGGCAAGGTTATGTCTGAGCTGCACAAAGCGTTCACTGAACAATTCAGAGACGAAGAGATCGAGAAAATTATCAAGACGGTTAATCCAAACCCAGCGGGCAAATTCAAGGAAAGAGTCTCTTCAATCTTCGAAAGAATTGCCTTTCGATCATTGATGAACAACCTGATGAACCCGCAGCCCACGGATGATGGGAAAGGGGATGAAATAGAATTAAATGTTGTGGAGCACTATTACCGGAGAACCAACGGCTATAAAGTCTGGACAGGAGATATTTTCAAATACAAAAATGGGGCTGGTTTATTGTACGTAGTTACTCCTCGCTGCAACATCCTCAAAGAGACAACTACCCATATACTGCTTTGCGAGGTCTCAGGTAACTTGCCAAAGAAAGAGAAAGAAAGAGGAGCTGCCGCAAAGAATAATCCGGAGTATTCTAAGTACAGGTTTAGATACCTGCCCAAATCTCCCGTTTTTGGTGGTGGTAATGTTGACATCGCGACTACTCATATGGTCAACAGAAGCGAACTTATTAACGGCGAAATATTTGAGTATCAAATCACGGTAAGCGATGAGTTGGCTAACGAGATTTCGGGGATGTTTGGGGCGTACTTCTTGCGCACAGGGATCACGGAGTTTGAGCTTGAGGAACTTGAGCAATCACACGCTCAAGAGTCAGCCTAAGAATCTTTATATTGTTAACGCTTAGAACGATATCGAGGGGGCCTCACCGTGATTTTCCTTGGCGTCATAAAATTACGCCTTATCGGATAATGATTGCCGAGTTCATGCTCCAACGAACTCGAGCAGAACAAGTTGAACCAATCTATAAGCAATTCATCAAGCATTACCCCACCGTCACAGCACTCTCAAAAGCAAGGACTAAAGATGTTGCGCGATATACGAAACACCTTGGCATGCACTGGCGCGCAAAACATTTTATCACCGCCGCGAAATTTATTGTGAAAGAATACAAGACCAGAATTCCAGCAGATAGGAAAAGGCTTCTCGCAATCCCCGGCGTGGGAGAGTATGTAGCAGGAGCGATTCTAACTGTAGCAGTCAAGAAGCGAGAATGGGTTATTGATAGTAACATTGCTCGATTTCTGAACAGAGTTCATGGACTCAAGCTGAAGGGTGAAATCAGGAGGAAGCCGGCGATCATCGAGAGAGCAAGAAAGTTTTTTGATTTCAAAGACACCCGGAAGCTTTTGTTCGCGGTTCTTGATTTCACTGCTTTAGTTTGCACGCCAAGAAATCCAAAGTGTTTCGAATGCCCGATAAGAAGGCGCTGTAAGTTTGAGAACAAATTTCGACCAAATTAATCCCGCCCCTGTGCTCTTGGCATCTCTTCTCAAATAAAATCAGGGGGCACGTTCACACGTGCCCCTGCTGTAACTCCACATAGGTTCGCGAAACGCAAACTGCTTTTACTTCTTTGCCTGGTCCGCCGGAGATAGTTGTGCAATAAATCAAAGATTTCTCCGCGCCTCTGCGACGAGCGCCCCCGCCTTGCGGGATCTTCGACTTGGGCCGTCTCCCGCTCAACTATCCGATACGAGTATGCGGGATCACGCTTGGCGTTGACCGACATATAGAATAGAATGTTTTGGACGGGACTTAGCGGTGAAGATTCCTTGTTTTCGTTCCGGACGTCAGGTAATATAAATCGTCAGAAGGCTAAACAAGTCAGGAGGCTGTCGTGAAAGATACAATGCGCGTTGAAAGCCGCAAGCATTTCCGGAAGACATTCGGAACATTTCTCGCTCTTGCGCTCTTACCAATTTTTCTCGCCGGCTGCAAAAGCAGTACTGCACCGGGCAGCGGAGGAACCGGAATTTTGATCAAGGGGAGCATCTCGAAAGGCGGTCTCGCTAAACGCGCTGCGGTCGGCGATTCACTGACTCTCGCAGACGCGAAGAAGGTACTCGTCTTCTATGCCGGCACATATAAGATCTTCGACATCCACGACACTTCGTTTTCCGCATATGCACAGATAGGAAGCGCGACTGCGATCGCGTTTCTCGATGCGAACAACAAGTATATCGGCAACCTCAGCGCCGCCGGAATGAACGTCCTCCCGCTCGTCAGCCTGAAGAACGGCGAGAATACCGTCATTGACCTCAGCACACTCACGCTCGACGGCACGAACGTCATCCCGGCGAACAACCCGTTCGGCAGCTCGATCAATATGACCGCCGAAGAGATCAAGCGCTTCAAGGAGCTGTCGGGATATTTCGAATCGCTCTCGAAAAACATAGACGCCGATAATGACGGTGTGCCGGACATACTCGACCAGAAGAGCATCAATATCAGCTCTGTCTATAGCATTCACGCAGGGACATTCGGTGTCGACAACACGCCGCCTCAGCAGATCGACACTTCGAACTTCTTCATCAACTATTTCCTTCACGTGGAGGGCGGGAAGAACGCCACGCCTGCAAGCGAAGTCATAACTTTCTCCGGACCCGCCGGTCATCCGTACACAGATATCAGGCAATCGGAATATTCGCCTGCACCCGACGGCTTCACGACAGGCTTCGAGCGAAAAGAACCGGGAGGGACGGGAAATCCATCCGACTCGATCTGGCTGCCGTTCGAGAAGGGAACTTATACGATGACGCTCGACGGGACGCGGACTTATACATTCGAGTACTCAAACGTAGATACGAAGTACTACATGCTGGTACCGGTCCCGACGCTCCACACAGACGGCAACGGCAAGGTGATGTCCGTGACGGTCGAATACAGGTTGCCGGATAACTCAGGTGTTGACCCGACAAACTTCGTTTACCAGGTTTCGCTCATATTCGGCGGAAAAGACAACGGCACCATACTCAAGCAGATAGGGACGATTTACGAGAGCCCGGAAGCGAAGACGTGGACGGAGCTTTATAACTTCACCGTCGACCCACCCCTCGACACGTCAGCCATCGGTGGGCTATGTGTGTGCTACGTAGACCTCATAGGCAACCAATACCAGATAAGCTGGTACTGAGATCGGCATTCCTCGGTCCGATGTTTCGTACGCGGACACGTGGATACGTCATGACCTTTGGATTGGTCCGTACGGAAGACTCCCTCTAAGCTTGGGGGGTTGCCGCCCAAGGCCAAATGTATTTCTTAACTTCCAACTTCAAGTGCTCGCCACCAGCAGCTCCTCCGAATTATTTGGCGGGCGAAGGAGGCGGGCGCACTGCGATATTCTTATCGGAACGCTTACAGCGTTTCTCAAGAGAGATTTATGCAATAAATCTTGCCGGGAGTTCGTCATTAAACAAGAACGTTTCAAAATAATCGAATAACGTATTATAAACGCAGGAGCGGCATGGAAGGCAAAGTCAAGATAGATCTCGGAGAAGTTCAGAAGACGCTTCTTATCCCTCTGTTCGGGCGGGCGGTAGACTACGAGAGCCCGAAATCTCTTCTTAAGGACAGGTACGCGTATGAGATCGTGCAGAGGCTGGATTACGAATTCAAGGGGGCGCTCGCGAAGGCGCCTGCCCAACACGTGATCAACTGCGCGGTGCGCGCGTACCATCTTGACGCGGCGCTGCTGCAAGTGATCGCCCGGCATCCCGACGCCACCGTGATAAACATCGGGGCCGGCCTCGACACGGCGTTCCACAGGGTGGATAACGGGAAGATATACTGGTACGACCTCGACCTCCCCGACACGATAGAGCTGAGGCGGAAGATGATCCCCGAAGGCGAGCGCAACAGGTACATCGCGAAGTCGGTCTTCGACAGAACTTGGTTCAAGGACGTCGAAGTCAGGGGTTCGAAGGTCTTCATGATGGCTGCCGGCGTTTTGGTTTATTTGCCGGAGGGAGAAATAAAGAAGCTGTTCGTGGACCTCGCCCGGGAATTTCCCGGCGGAGAAATAATGTTCGACGCTTATTCGAGAACGTTGCTCCGGATGAGAAACAAGGCGATCAAAGGGGAAAGGATGAGATCGGAGCTATTTATCCCCCACCAGTGGGGGATCGGTGCGGTGAAAGAGTTTGAAGCCTGGAGCGATAGGATAAAGGTGGTCGATGCGTTTCCATATTATTCGAGGATCGACCTGGGACAATATTGGGACAGGAGGCTCCTGGCTCCGCTGAAGGTGTTGAACTTCTTTAGAGTAATCAAGATGGTGCGGCTGAGGTTTGAATAGTCGGAACGACGATGGTACGGAAGGTCCCGGCATCCTAATGGGAAGCCGACGGCGAAAATGTTCGAGCCACAGATGACGCTGATTAAATGATTACGGAGAGTAGATTCTTCTTTGTCAGGGAGATCAGCGTCATCCGAGAAATCAGCGGTTCAGACAATTGCGCAACCTCTTTCCCCCCAATTCTTTTGGGCGAGCAAAGGAAAATGAACATCATCTGTCGATGCACACTAAGTAAGAGATAATAGAGGTGCCTTCATCCTACTTAAAGGTTGTGAATAAATCTTAGTTCGATCCTGTCACGCTAGGATCAACAATTCCTCCCATGAACATAATCGTGTTATTGTGATTCTCCTTTATCAAGAAGAGGAATGGCCGGTTGACATCAAACATTAATGGCCCGCCATGAGTCGAGTCTACAACCGTGGTAGCTACTATGACCACAGTTACCGCCGCTGCCTCGGTCCCTTTCTCGTTGACATCGATGTAAGTCTTGTGCAGCACATCGGAGATATGTAAGCCGCCCGCGGGATTGATCTTCGTGAAGTCGGCACTCCCGCTGAATGCACTCCCCATCCCCATCTGTGAAAGTATATCCCTCAGCTTTGTGCTATACTCTACTTTGAACTTCGGAAGTGTAAGCTGAACATCCCGACGTGCCAATCCACCGGTGATGCTATTGAGCTCAGTTTGACTGAAGTTAGCAGCCAGGCTCGCTGACGATGATGTTGTGGGAAGCAATACCAGCATACTATACTCGCCGTTGCCGTATGGAAGCTCGACAACCTGGAAGTCGCCATCCGAATAATAGTTTAGAGTGTCGTGCACAACCATCATCGAATCAGATTCCTTCGAGCCGTCGGACAGGTAGAACGGATATGGTTTGGTATTTGCAGTATCGAAAGTGTACTTCCATGTCCCGTTAAAATACAAAGCATTGATAAGATACATCATGACCGTCGCATCGATAGGCGGATCGATTATGGTTGGGATCTTACCGTTCGTTTTGCTGCTGACCCAGGAGTTAATTATATCTGCTGCGCTCGGGTCATTGAAGTTGAGGGATCTTACTTCGGAACTGAAATATGTTGAATCGACGGCGATAAACGAACTGAGTACCTGAAATGTGTTTCGATACCAGATTGAATTGGCGATATTGAACGTCACGCTCGGATCAAGGTTGTCAAACATCGTCATCAGGCTCTGGTATGATTGGTTGATCTCATCATTGGAAAGCCCGCTAAGCCCGAGAGTCTTCTGCATGTCAGAATACGTCTGGCCGTTCGCTCCGTTCAAGGTCATCGCCAATGCCATGGAAACGCTTAACGGTGATATAAAGAAATTCTTCCCTTGCTCTTGTGAGCCCACCTGGCTGAATAAACTTGCAGCAAAGGAATTGTTGGCCGATTCGACCTGCTTTTCGACCTGAGTAACAGGTGGATTTTGATTGCCGCTGTTCGGCGCCGTCACATGACTGCAGCTGTAAGCGGATATTGCAGCGATTATAATACCCAACAAGTGGATTCTGAGATTGCGCTTCATATCTCCTCCTTTTTAAAGTTGCACAATCCGTCCCCCGATCCTACGAACCCTGTGTTTACTTTAAATGTTAAATGTCCCGAAAATTAAATGCAAGCCAACGGGAACTGCAGGCTTTGTCGAGTAAGTTGGATTGTGTCGGTCAATGTCTTCAAGCTGTGCCATCTTGTTGTGGGCGGAGACGCTGAAAACGCATCCAACAGGAAACCAGGAATTTCAGGACACTTGAACCTTGTGCGCCGTGGGTGACTCGAACACCCAACCCTCAACTTAGAAGTGTGATTCACGGAGACCGAATCCTTGTAAATAATATTTTATACCCTTGACTTTCCATTTCTATGATTTTATACTCTAACTAATTCAACGAAGGGAAAGCGGCGATTTACTTATACTTACAATTTGTTGATGGATCTTAAAACGTTGTAGATTATTAAGTAAGGAGCCGGTCATGCAGGGAGCGGTTGTTGCATTAGTTAATATTAATGCGCAAATCATGGGTAAGATGAGAGATGTTTCGGCAAACTCCATCGCGGTTGCACTTCTTTTTTATCTCACCGTCTTGAACATATTACTCACGTTACAAAAGCACGAGCAGCTCAATACCTCCATCCGATTCGAGATTCTTTCGCATAAGTTCATTGCTTCGCGTAAAATCCGTTTCGGGAACTATCTATTTCAACAAAGCAACGGGCGGCCATAGAATATACGTTACTCATCGATTTCAGCTGTTGGTTGCTAGTCGAGTAAAGTTCACAAAAACGTGGAGGATGTATGGAAAAAAACAATTGGTCAACTCGAGTTTTATTCATTGCGGGTGCTTTGCTTACGTCTCTCTTTTCTGACGCGGGTGCTCAATGGGTCCAAGCCAACGGCCCTTATGGAGGAAATATCCATTGCTTGACTGTCTCGGGTCCGAATCTCTTCGCTGGGGTTAGCGGCGGTGTTTATCTTTCCACCAATAATGGTACGAGCTGGAGTGCGCTCAATGCCGGGATGACGAACGATTCTGTGTTGTCCTTTGCTATCATCGGGACAAATCTCTTTGCCGGAACTTCGGGCGGGGGTGTTTTCCTTTCCACGGACAACGGCACAAGCTGGAATGCGGTTAACAATGGTTTGACCAATCTAAATATCATGTCTTTTGCCGTCTCAGGCTCAAATCTTTTTGCGGGAACTAATGGCGGCGGCGTTTTTCTTTCCACTAACAATGGAGTAAACTGGACGACGGTCAGCCGATCGATAACCATGAAATTTAGCCGCGTAAATGCACTTGTGGTATCCGACACAAATCTCTTTGCCGGGACCAGCGCCGGCGTTTTTCTTTCAGGCAACAACGGTGCGAGCTGGACTCCAATCAATACAGGATTGCCATCCACTAATCTAACCGATGTCACCGCTCTCGCTGTTTCCGGCACGAATCTTTTTGCCGGAACGCAGGACAGTGGCATCTATCTTTCCACCAATAACGGCACAAGCTGGACGGCCGTCAATGCCGGATTGCCAAGCTACATTGTAAGTTCGCTTGAGGTGTCTCCAAATGGAGCTGGCGGGACGAATCTCTTTGCAGCGATTTCTCCGGACCTCGATAACTTCAATCCCGGCGGCGGGGTTTTTCTTTCAACGAACAATGGCACAAGCTGGTCTGCAGTTAATTCAGGCTTGACGAACAATGTGGTGCAGGCTTTTGCCCTCTCCGGTATGAATCTTTTCGCGGGGACTGAGGACGGCGTTTTTCTTTCAACCAACAACGGAGCAAGCTGGACTTCGGTTAATGCCGGCTTGACAGGAAGTGAGGTTTTGTCTATTGCTGTCAGCCCCACTGGGGCAGGCGGTACGAACCTCTTTGCGAGCACTTTTTCCAGCGTTTTTCTTTCGACGGACAGTGGAACAAGCTGGACATCAGTGAATAGTGGTTTGACGAGCTATGTCGTAAATTCGCTTGCATTCAACGGCACTGATCTCTTTGCGGGAACTCATGTCGGAGTTTACCTTTCAACGAACAATGAAACAAGTTGGAATATCGTGTTCCCTTTAATAGGCGTCGAGTTTGTTGCCGTATCTCCCAATGGTACTGGTGGTACGAATCTATTGGCTGCAGCGGATTATGGCGAGGGCGGGCTCTGCCTTTCTACAGACAACGGTGCGGATTGGGTCAGCAGATTATATCCGATGCAAACGTTCTCCTCATTTGCAGTTAGTCCAACGGGGACAGGCGGTTCAAATCTCTTTGTAGGCGGGAATGATGTTTTTCTTTCAACCAACTATGGAATAAGCTGGACGAAAGCTGATTCAGGCTTACCAAACTTTCAAGTTTTATCGATGGCTGTCAATTCTGAGGGGACGGATCTCTATGCAGGGACTGACGGCGGCGGCGTTTATCTTTCCACCAACGATGGAACAAGCTGGGTGGCGGTCAATTCCGGCTTGACCAACACTCACGTTTATGCTCTTGCTGTCAGCGGCACGAACCTCTTTGCTGGGACTGGCGATGGCGTCTTTCTTTCGACCAACAATGGAACAAGCTGGTCGCCGGTTAATACGGACTTGACATGCAATTATGTGTATTCTCTTGCCATCAATGGGCCGAATCTCCTTGCCGGAACAGCTTACGGGGGCGTATGGAGTCGGCCGCTGTCTCAAATGAGTACTGGAGTCAAGGGATCGAGAGGCGACTTCCCGGCAGGATTCTCTTTGTCACAAAATTATCCCAATCCATTCAACCCATCCACAATGATCAACTACCAGTTACCGACAGATGGTCATGTCACACTGGTGGTATCTGACGTCCTTGGCAGAGAAGTGAGAACACTAGTAAACGAAGTAAAGAATGCAGGAAGTTACGAAGTTAAGTTTGACGCGAGCAGCCTCGCGAGCGGAATCTACTTCTATAGAGTGAATATCACCGGCAAAAACGGAAAGAATTTCGTTTCGACTAAAAAGATGTTGTTGATGAAGTAAGGGTGCGCTCAATTATCTGGTAAGAAAAGAGTCCCGTCTTAACTCGGCGGGACTTTCTTTTTGAGCGTCTTCCGAATAACCGCTAAATAGGTATCCTACCGGGATATGTTCTGCATTTAACTTGGATCAGGTAAAGCTGAATCTTTTGTATCAACCGGGTCATGTCAGTTGATTAAGATGAACTATATCTGTACACTGTTAATGCGAAGGGGTTAGCCATGCGGGGTTCATAATCACTTTTAAACGGAAAGGAACTAAATGAAAGACTCTATAAATAAGATAAAACCGATTGATGTTTCGCTCCTGGATGTTGTAACAGGGAATGCGTATGAAGCGATAACGGTAGTATCTCGAAGAGCTAGACAAATCGCCGACGAAAGAAAAGTCGAGTTCAATCAACGGTCAGAAGGGATTAAACAAATCCAGGAATTGCTTGAAGAGGATGAGAAGGTAAATCCTGAGCAGGTTGAATTGAGCAAGGAATTCGATAAGTTTCAAAAACCGACCGAACAAGCTCTCCAAGAGCTGCTTGACGGAAAAATCATATACAGGTATAAAACCCCGGAATAGTTTATTAGGATTACAGGTGTTTTCAGGAAGGGTCTGAACTCTTTAATCTCTAAAAAGACGCTTCGCAATGTAACTACGGTGCTATCATGGCATACAGATAGCATTGGCTGGTTTTATTCTGAGTTCAGCAAATAGTCTACGGTGAGATGACTGAGAGATTCATTGATTACATGCCAATAGGAATCAGCGAAAAGTGAATCGGACCGCAAATTAAGATGCCACCGACTGATAAAATCACTAACTCTTCATTGGTGCGCAATACGTGGGCAGATCATTCGAACAATCACTTCCTAAACCGTATCATTGTTTGTGATAATTTTGTCTCAATTATTTTCGCAAACTCATCGCAGCAATAACCCGAAAAGTCCCACCTTATAAATCCATTACCGAACATAACCTCGATAGTGGCAAGGCAATCTGTCGTGTGCTCTATACACGCGATGTGGCCGATGCTGTCAATTATTCAGTTTTCGGTTTCGTGGAATAAAACTCGCTCTAATAACGGATCGCTTCCTGTTATTACCTTGCCATCGAGTTTACGAATAAAATTTATCATATACCCTCTGGGAATAAGTCCCTTTATAGTTAATGACAAATAGATTTTGTCAGCCCAAAAGCATCCGCGTGTGAAGTTACCTTTTAAAGTAGGTCTTTCCAAATATTAGCTTCAACTTGTCAAAAGAAAACAGCTCAAGACCTGTCGCTTAACAATATTGCGGATTTGGCAAGTTGACTTTGAAGGTATACAATATTAACCTTTAGAGTCTTGTGAACAAGAAGTCGTGACGAGTAAAGCAGCAGATGAAGATCAGGGAATTCTCAAAATGAACATCGTTCATGCAATGTAATTGGAATGACAGTCTTAATGTCCGTGTTTAACGATAAGCCTGTTTCTTCGAGAATCTCCGGATATATTCTGTCGTGGCACGAAATAAGATGGGACACAACATTCTTACTGCTTCTCTGTTCAAGATCCATGGCCCATCACGTAAACAACATGGAACTCGTTTTGGGAAGTGGTGCATCATGGTAGCTGCAGATTAGCCGCGATCCGTTGGGCAGTCAATTGGCCTTTAGTTTCTTTTTCAACCAAGAATATGAAAGAAAGAGGAGTCATCATGAAATCGTTTGAATTTGTTCAGTACAAAGGAGAACAAATAGCAGTTGTCGATCTTGCAAACACGAATGAAAATGAGATAAACACAATATTGATGGAAGCAAGAAATCAAATATCTCAATTACCTCAAAAAAGTGCTCTAATTCTTACAGATGTAACTAATGCTGTATACAATCGAGCAAGTTCGGCCGCGATGAAAGATTTTGCGGATAAAAATACTCCTTTTGTTAAGGCATCGGTAGTTGTTGGAATTGATGATTTACGAAATGTACTATTACTAACCATCTCAATGTTTACAGGTCGAAAAATCAAGACTTGTAAAGATCGTAATGTAGCGATGGAGTGGTTAATTTCTCAAAAAGACTAATGCAATGAAATATTTACTTAATATGTCATTACTTAGAGCTGAAGTAAATAACAAACCCGCGTAACCTCTTTAATAAGTAAGAAATAAGTAACCCGATAATATATCGGGCAAATATGAATTTGCAAAGAAAATAGTTCTTGGAGGTGTTGGTCAAGCTATCATAATGAGCCTGGATGTAAATGCCATGGCGATATAGTAAACAACGTCCGCTCGGTACGGGGAGTGATACATTAGAGTTGACCAATCTCGGTAGTGTCTGTTATGCTTTAGCGTTTACCCTTGTCAGTTTGCCAATGCCTGATCGGATTACTAACCTATCATTGGTACACAACATTGGGGGGAGGTCAATTTTGCCAATGCGTAACGCAAGGGCTAACTTTATATTGTTACATAAAGTTGTACAGAGACAAGATTCAAAGGAGCATCATTAAATGTCAATTAAGATAGTTCTCATAGCTGCCTTCTCGCTGTGCGCATTGCAGACCGGTCAAGCCGTTTCAACTAAGTCGGGACAAACGATCCCAAACATTGTGGGCGACGGGAGAACGATGAACACCGACGCTTTCAATTCAGCAATTGACCGCATTTCGACGAATGGGGGCGGCGTATTATCAGTGCCACCCGGTAAATATCTGACAGGTACAATTTATTTGAAGAGTGGGGTCACGCTTCACTTGGAAAGCGGCGCTGAGATATTAGGCAGCACAAATCTTTCTGATTACCCGGATAATCCGCCGGCATCTCCTTCAAAAACTCTGGAGTACGGCAGGTACAGTTTGATCTATGCATCTGGACAGCACGACCTTGCCATCACAGGTGAGGGGACGATAGCCGGTCAGGGGAGCGATTCTAACTTCACAAAGACGTACCTTATCGAACATGGGTGGTCGGCGACCGACGCCTACCTGAAGCGTCCATACGGTCTTTGCTTTGTTGGTTGCCGGCACTTGCAAGTTCGGGATGTTACTATCGAAAACACTGCATTCTGGACGGAGGATTACCTAAACTGTAACGATGTTGTTATCAACAGTGTAACGGTAAACAATTACAAAAAGGACTACAATAATGACGGGATCGACGTGGACGGGTCTCGAAACGTCCGTATATCAGACTGCTTCATTGTCTCCGGCGACGATGGAGTTTGTCTCAAGTCGTCGTACTCGATGTGTGAAAACGTTACTGTAACTAATTGTGTGATCCGTTCGATGTGCAACGGAATAAAATTGGGTACCGCATCCAGAGTAGGGTTCAAAAACATCTCAGTTTCAAATTGCGTCATATATAAGACGGGATTGGCAGGAATTGCGCTTGAGATGGTAGATGGAGGTGTTCTGGATGGTGTCACCGTGATGAACCTTACAATGGATGGAGTAGGCGCACCAATTTTCATTCGTTTGGGGAACCGAGCAAAGAATTTTCTGGAGAACCAGCCCCCTGCTTCCGTCGGCGTGCTAAGAAATGTTACGATATCAAATGTCATCGCAACTTTGTTCAGTAGAGATGGGACGCTCTCGTCATCTATAAACGGCCTACCGGGTCATCCTGTCGAGAATATTAACATCAGCAATTTGAGGATCGCTCTCAAGGATGGGTTTGATACCACCAGTTTGGACGATTTCCAGGCGAACTACCAAAGTAAGGCGAAGAATGTTCTAAGCGGGGAATATAGAAATGAGATCAAGCGACTTGGTGTTCAGGACGTCCCGGAGGAACCCGCTGACTACCCTGAATACTCGATGTTCGGTCCATTACCCACTTACGGGCTTTATTTAAGACACGCAAGAGGAGTGTCCATCGATCGTGTAGATTTCAATTTCGATAAGGAAGAACTTCGATCTGCGCTCGCAATTTATGATGTCGAAGGATTACGTCTGGCTGGGATAAATGCTGAATCGTCCCCGAACAGCAATCCAGTTGTAGTGCTTTGCAATGTGAAAGATTGTTTGATGACGAGTTCCTTAGCAGAGACTGGTACTTCGGTTTTCTTGAGGGTTGACGGGCAGAGTGACAGCATAGTCGTGCTGGACAGTGATCTTTCCCGTGCGGCAGCTGCACTTTCAATTCAGCCTGGACTTGAAGGTCGTGCGATCAAACTTGGGATGGACGTGATCACACCTGCTTCACGTGTACCTGCGGAGAAACAGTGATGGGAATTTGCCTATTCTCGTTAGATCTCAAAGCCTCCCAGAAAGAAGAAGGAGTGAAAATAGAAGATGGAATTGGGCGGATTGAGTAGGATTCAGGAAAGGCCATAGTGGAAAATAAACGTGATGCTAATTAAGTAGCATAAAGCGGAGCGATCAATAAACTTGAGTCCCCCTATGAGCAATCGTAGCGGGACTTTGCTTTTATTGAGTCACTAAATCATAACAACAGCGGGTACCGGTCTGTACCAATGTATAAAAAATTAAATTTGACGGGGATGGTAGCGGGGAGGGATGGACTGGAAGGCCAATATTGGCTGGGTTAATCATAGCGGCTTGCGATTCTAAAGTCTCATTTGTGAATTTCGACATAAGGGAGTGTGCGCGCGCAAATAACAAAGAGGATTATAGTATGTTAAAAATAAATTGTTGGGAATTAAAAAAGTGCGGTAGGGAACCTTGTTGTTTTGGTCCTAAAAACACTGCAACAAAGCCGGAACCTCCAGCGAATCGAAGCCGTTATCCATAGAGCATACTTTGATCGGCATTCGTTCTCATAAAATTCCAGGTGAATTAGAATGAGATTGTTGGTACTACTTCTCCTCGCTTTCGCGGAAATCAGCGGGGCACAGACTGGCGATGCGATACGACTAAAAAGACCGCTTGAGTGGGAATTCAAATCTGTTTCTCGATTGCCCGGCGGGCTTTTGAACAAGACCAAATCAAATGCCCGGTTTGCAGTTCCCAAATCGAATTCATGGCAATCGATCGGGCCAAGCCGATTGCAGAGCAGCACATATTCATATGTCTCCGGAAGGGTCTCTTCGCTCGCCGTAGATCCCGACGATTCGAATACCGTCTATTGTGCCGCCGCAGGTGGTGGGCTGTGGAAATCCACCGACGCGGGTTCATCGTGGACACCGCTTTCGGATAATTTGGCAAGACTTTCATCCGGTTCGATTGCAATCGATCCTTCTAACCCGACAACTCTTTATTATGGCACGGGCGAATTAAACTTCAACCTGGATGGTTACCCGGGCTCAGGGGTTTACAAGTCCACCGATGCCGGAAATACGTGGACTCAGCTTGTCCTCCCGGGAACCATTTACTATACGGGAAGAATCGCAATCGCGCCGTCAAATGATGCAGTGGTCTATGTTGCGGGTTATGCTGGGGTATACAGGAGCACGAACTCGGGTACATCGTGGACTGATTTGAACCTGGCTGATGGAGCAGTCGACGACATAGTGGTCGACCCGCGAAGCGCGGATACTATCTATGCCGCTTACGGAGATGCCTTCTACGCGGATAGCACCAATTTCGGAATCTTCAAGTCTACAAACGGCGGCACTTCCTGGTCCAAGCTAACGAGCGGACTCCCGCCCTCTTCACAGGTGACCAGAGTGTCGCTTGCAATTTCAAGAAGCGACCCGGATGTTCTCTATGCGGGATTAAACGGGACAAATCCGGCAAACTCAAGCACCGACACAAATCGTGTTTACACCTCGACGAACGGCGGCGTTTCCTGGAGTGTCTTGCCGGCGGTAAGCACAACCTCAGATTTCGGAGGCGGTCAAGGATGGTACAACAATATCATAGCAGTCGATCCATCCAATTCGAGCATAGTTTACTTAGGCGGGATCGATCTGTGGAAATCAACGAATGCGGGCGAGACATGGACTAATCTGACTAACGCTTACGGAACTCCAAACGGTAAGAACATCCACCCCGACCAGCATGCCATCGCATTTGGAGGCTCAGGTGGAAATTTCATTTATTTAGGAAATGACGGCGGCGTTTGGAGGACATCCGACGGCGGTTCAACCTTCATAGATTGCAACACAAATATTTCCACAATCCAGTTTTACGGGATGGACGCGGACCAGAAGGCGCCGTCAAATACCGTGGGAGGGACACAGGACAACGGAACTGAGGAGGGAACGGAACCTTCACTTGTCTGGAACGAAATTTATGGCGGAGACGGAGGATACACAATTGTCGACCCCACCGATTCCAATTTGATCTATGGAGAGTATGTCTATGGGGCTTTCGTGAAATCGACAGACGCCGGGGCAAGCTTCTCTTCAATAACGAGCGGCATCGGTGAAAGCGGATATTGGATATCACCCTATGCGCTAGTTCCTCATAATACTGCTACCATTTTTGCCGCGACGAGCAAAATTTACCGGTCTACTAACTCGGGCACCAATTGGACCGCGAGGACCGGCTATCTGAAATCATCGTCGGATCTAATAACCACTTTATCCATTTCACCGCCGGAAACAAATGTCATGTATGCCGGTATCAGCGGTTACAGAGGCGCTTCCGGGACCGCGTATCTTTTCGTCTCAACGAATAACGGAAGCAACTGGACAAATGTGACGACACATCTTCCTTCGGGGTGTGATTTTTGCCGGGTGACAGCCGATCCCACTCAAAAAGGGGTTGCTTATCTCGCAGTATTATCGGGCTCTGAACATGTGCTGAAAACCACCGACTATGGTTCGAGCTGGACGGCCCTATCTTCCACATCAAACGGATTTGATGACGTCCCTACAAAAATCATGTGCGTCGATTCTCTGAATGGGTATATTCTCGCCGGAACGTATTGGGGGGTATATCTTTCTACAGACGACGGTTCAACATGGTCGAAGTTCTCTTCGGGACTCCCCAACGCGGTGGTAGACGACATCGCAATTCAATATTCGACGGACGAGCTGCGGATTGGAACGCACGGCAGAGGTGTGTGGGCGTTTTCCCTTCAGGACTACTCGCTTTCCGTGCAGGCGGCTTCGTTCACGACAGTCCAGTCGAACCAGGGGATCGAATTAAAGTGGTCGACGCAGTCGGAGGTGCGAAGCGCCGGGTTCAATATCCTCAGAGAAGCCTCGGGAGAAAACATTTGGGAATTAGTTGCAAGCTACAATTCCGATGACTCGTTGCGCGGACTCGGAACCGCATCGACCGGGAAGGATTATACTTACAAGGACGGCAAGGTCACATTCGGCGAAACATACCGTTACAAATTGCAGAGCGTTTCAGACGAAGGAACAGTTTCTGACGTGAGCATAGTATCTACGACTTTTGATGTGCCGAGCCAGTATGTGCTGTATCAAAATTATCCCAATCCATTTAATCCAGGTACCACTATACGGTTTGATCTCAACGAGCAATCGACGGTGAGTTTGGACATATATAATGTACTTGGACAGAGAGTGATCAGAAATAATTATGGAACCATGAATGCCGGAAGATACAACGAGGTCGTAAATATGGACAGGTTTGCAAGCGGAGTATACTTCTACAGGATTGCAGCGCAAGGAAATGACGGGCAGAAGTTCGTATCGATAAAAAAACTAGTGCTGATGAAATAATTTACGGGTTTGACTTAGCACATCCGATTGCGTTCTAAATGATCATACTGGCGCTTACGAAATTCATACTGAGGCGAAGGAGAAGATAGATATGACTTGCATAAACACAATGCGGTGGACTACCTGGGTTGTATTTCTCGTTTTGACATCAGGGAGGATTACTCTGGCACAACTTCAAGAAAGTTGTCCGGAACCTTCCGTTGCAGTTTACTCATGTGACCCCTGGCAGGCAAAAACCGATTCTGCCAACGCAATTACGCTCTCCAGGACCATCTCTTCTAGTAAATATGATTTAATCAGTGCTGATACATCGGCAAATGCCCTGGAAGTGGTCTCCGGGAGCACAGTCGACAGCATCACTTACTCAAACTCGGGGCATCCCTTCATTTATTTCCCGTTTGTGGCTCCTGCGGATTCGGTGGGAGGGACGACGCTTAATTACATTATCATAAGCAATGTCTCAGGAACAGATGGGGATTTTACTTTGACAGTTTCTCTCGAGAACGGATACACACGATACCACATTGTCGATGGGACATCTCATTTCTCTTCCGCAACTGATACAAGCTCATTGTCAGCCGCATCAGAGTCTGCGGTTGTTTCGCTGCTCCCCCTTGCAGCGACGATTAGAAATTATGAGGAACAGCTGAGAACAGCTAATCCAATGCTTTGCATCCACCCTGAGATCACAGTGACACCACTTGTTAAGAAAGTAGCCACAAATGCGTCTGACCAGCCCCCATGTTGTGTACCAATGATAAGTTACTGGGACGACGCCCCAACCAACCCAGCTCTGGATCACTCTTTGGGGGCAGGTCAAGTTGAACCGTAAGGCCACATCAACCAATTGTCAAATTTTCTAATCATTAGGCAAGGCCAGCTGATTTTGAACTTTTCTTATCGATGATCTATTGAGAATGACAAAAAATTAATTTGAAGTTGACCGAACCAAATACGAACTTAACTTTATGAAGCTGAGTCAAGCTCAAAGAACAATTTTGGCGAACTGGCTAAATGGCAGGTCACCAAAGTTTGTGTGCCCGCTATGCCAGGAGAATACCGATAAATGGGAACCGGGTGAGATCGTGATTGGCCACCAGTATACCCAAGGCGGAATGGATCCTGGTGGAAGGCAAGTACCGATGCTCCAACTTACTTGTCTCAAATGTTTCCATGTTCTCCTCTTTGATGCGCATAAGATAGGATTGTGTTAATTTCCTTAACCATCTTTGGGTATCTATTTGCGCTATAAAGCCGTAATTATATTGTGTCTGTTCCTTAGCATGGAGGGGGGGATATTTGCAGCCGTTCGAATTCCTAAAGTAGTTATTGAAAATCTTCCTCAAATAAATTGTACTTCCCAGCTAAGTTATTATGTAGATACGAGCAGAAGGCTATCCTTTACCGATGCACAACTTAAATCCTTTTCAACTCAATCAGACTTACTCCTAAAAGCAATAGATAAATATTCTCAAAGAGCTAATTACTGGGTAAGATTTTCACTTGAGAACACCGACAGCATACCTGCGGAAGCTTATCTCAATGCCGGCGACTTCGGCAGCGTAGAGGTATACGAAATTCATCAGAATAAAATCGTGATTCATAAAGGGGGAACTGGACTAAGAAAAGACAATCATATTCCATATCCTGAGCTGCATACAATTAAGCTCACGATCCTTCCGCAAACGGAGGTACAGTATTTCATTCTTATGTCATCCAATGCCGATGAAGATCTCGATTTTCAAGGAATCGATCTTTCGAGCAAGAAAGCTCTTTATGATGCCTACTATCAGGATTATCATGAAAACAGAATCTTTCGTTTCCTGCAGATCTTTTTTCTGGGATTTATGTTCTCCCAGATGCTCTACATTTCTTTTTCCAGGTTAATCGGTATAAAAAGGAGAGAGTATCTCTTCTATTTATTTTACTTGATCTTGGTGACCGGCTATTATGCTGTTAGGTATAACAACGTCATCGGTATCTACTGGCCGCTTGAATATTATCCGCAAATTCGGATATACTTGAAATCGATTTTACTTGCGCTCCCCTATCTGTTCTACCTGAAATTCATACGCTACATTTTGAACGTAAGGGAACTGGACAAAAGGATTTATGACAGGATCATCCGTCTGGAATACTTAGTAGGAATCTACGTTTTTGTCGATACGTCGCTTCGGCTTTTCCTTCCTAATGTTGTGCTTCTTAACGAAATTCTGATGATTACTATTCTCGGCATATTTCTATATGTCTTAACACTCATTGTGGCGTTAATGAAATACAAAAGATTACTGGTGAGTCTTGTTCTTACAGGAAGCTTAATTGCAGGTTTGGGTGAAGCAATCGGAGTAGTGATTACTTTACTGCAATACACGATAGGCATACTGCAAGCGGGGTGGAACAGTCTGATAAGCGGGCAGATCGGAATTGTCGTTGAGACTATTATATTTACCACTTCCCTGAGCATCAAAACGCGAATGATGGAATTAGAACAAATAGAGGATCAGACGAAGCTGATTGAACAGCTGAAGGAAAATGAAAGCCTGCGGCAAAAAATGGAAAATATCAGGAATAAAATAGCTCAGGATCTCCACGATGACATCGGCTCCGGACTCACAAGAATAGCTATCCTTGCAGATGTGGCGCTCCGACAGACCGAAGTCAAACAGAAATCTTCTCCTGAAGGAAACGACGTCCGATCAGCTGGAAGCAAAGAATCGGTCTCGGCACGTAATCTCATGCTGAAGATCGGCAGCAATGCCAGAGAACTGATCGATTCCATGAGCGACGTGATATGGTCGATGGATTCTAAGAATATCACCGTCTCAGACATGGTAGCACGCTTCCGCTCCTTTGCGTATGAAATGTGCGAAGCGAAAGGGATCAGTCTTCAATTTGAGATAGACGCTGACCTAGAGAATCTCCGGCTTGATCCCGTAATTATGAGGACGCTTCTGATCATTACAAAGGAAGCTCTCCACAATTCCGTGAAGCATTCCGGATGCAAAAATTTAAACATAGGGATCAAATCAGAATCGAAAGAGATACATTTGTTAATTTCCGACGACGGCCGGGGCTTTTCAAACGATGGGCACTCCTTCGGTCACGGCCTCGGAAACATGCGTGCGCGCTCCGAGAGGCTCGGCGGCAGATTCAAACTGACGTCTTCGCCGGGAGATGGAACCACCATCGATGTGACCCTCGGGATCTAGCTGTACATTTGTTCAGTAACTTATGATTGGTACATAATACGGAGCAGATCAGAATACAAGACATACTAAGCAAATTAAAATAACCCATTATGACAAGGAGAAATAAGGATGACAAAGAGAAATAAAATCATGTATTGGATATCTACTATCTGGCTTGGATTAGGAATGGTATCAACTGGAGGAGGCCAGTTACTCAAAATGAAAGCGGGACAAGGGGGCGTGGATATGATTACGCATTTGGGCTATCCTATCTATCTTGTAGCAATACTCGGTGTTTGGAAAATGTTGGGAGTTGTAGCAGTGCTTATTCCTAAATTTCCTTTACTAAAGGAATGGGCTTATGCCGGCTTCTTCTTTGCTATGACCGGAGCGATGTTTTCACATATCGCATCTGGTGATTCCGTGTATGCATTATTTCCCTCGTTGGGACTTCTAATCCTGACTGCGGCATCGTGGTATTTCAGACCTGCGGATAGAAAAATCTCTTCAGTTAATCAATCAATATTAGTAAAATAGAAATGAAAGAATTGTGAAAGTAGTTAACCTACTAATGATGCTCGCCATTGATGTCTGCGACATGCCGAAGGCAAAAGGATTTTACGCGGACAAACTTGGCTTGAAGGTCACGACGGACTTCTGACCTGCCCCCAAAAAGTAATCCAAGTTCGAGTTAATATTAATTTGTGCACTGGATCAAAGTAGAAAGAACAACGGGAAAGCCCCGACGCAAAGTGGAAACAATAGCAGCAAAGCCGCGAGAGGCAGATGTATTACTGCCAGGAGGATCGTCGGCCACCCAAGAGAAAAATGGAACAAGGAATGTGGTGTGCATCGAATTTGTCACGCGTGTGCCCGAAAAAAGAAATCAAATTTTTCCGGTACCCCCTGATTGCTAATGCTTGACAAGATTAATAGATAAATATTGATACACCAACTGAGAGGGGGCTACTGTACCATAATGCACCTCCGTAACTCAACCAAAGCTCAACCAAATTTTCTAAAACCCTCGAAATTCGTGCACCGTGTCTGACTCGAACTCCTAACCCTCAGCTTAGAAGAGTGACGCGGAATACCTCAAACCGTTGAAATAATGCAGAATTGGCGTTTTTGTTGATACGTTGATGTATATTTGGGGTCTTTAATGACCTTAAGTCGTGCACTAAGTCGTGCAATCTCGTGTCGGTTTTCGACTATATCGTGGTACATTTTCATGGAATGTAATCGACTGATATCTTCTCAAGTGCATTCCTCACGACATCCAGGTTACGCTCATAGTCGCTGTAGTGCAATGCAGCAACGTTCTGCCCTCCGTGTCCGATCAGGGAATCTATCAGGTTTGGATGGATGCTCAAACCTTCCAGCCTGGTCTGAGTTGTCTTTCTTAAAGAGTGAAAAGTCCCGGTGATGTTCGTTCCGACACGCGTCTTGCAATTGCGTTGCTTGCCAGTTCTCATATATGTCCATCGATGAGAAATAGTGGAGGCGGAAAGGGGAACTGGACGTTTAAGACCTCTCGCTTTCAAAAGCCGTAGATTATTCATCAAACTTTTGACGAGAGGTATTTTTCGATCATAATCTTTCTTAGCAACTTCGGCCGGAACGTAGCGCTAAAGCTGACGTGCTCGTTCTTATCACTGTGACACTGCCGAAGGATGTCGACACTTTTGCGTTTATGGAGGGTGTGTGGGTTACCAGCATCAAAGCGGCTATTCCCATGATAAGCGCTTTACGGTCCGGTTTACTGGAAGTAGCGCGAGCGAAAGCACTCACTGCCAATTCCACGGATAAACAGGTACTGCTTTATAATTATTTGACCGGTAACGAATTCCGGAATCGAGTGCAAGCTCTCGTCGAATTGCTTACAACATTCAAGGCAGGAACGGATAAGGAACGACGAGCGATGGAAAAAATTTGGGCGGAAAGAGAGCAGCAGCTTCTCAAAGCTTCGAATACAATATCCGCGCTTTTCGGAGATATTCAAGGAATCACCGGCGCGCTCGAAGGAATCGATGAGCTTGAGTTAATCCCCGGCAATAATTAAACATAGAAAGGTGAGACTAAGTGAATGACAAAATCAAAATCAAAAAAGGAACTAAACAAGAAATCTCGCAAGATACCCGGCAAGCAGCTCGTGAGGAATAAAATGTCAAAATAAAAGAAACAGCCGAAGAGCAAATCGAAGAAAAAACCGGACCGTACATTAATTATCACAGTCAAAGGCGGTGCTGTCGAGAATGTAAAAGGACTCCGTAAAGGACAAACATACTGGCTGGTGGATGCGGACGTTTATAAAACAGATGGCGATTACCAAGCGAATCTTTGGCAACTATTGATAAGTACTGGAGTTCTTATCGATTTCCTGAGAGAAGAAATGGAAGGAATATCTGCCGAGAAGGGCCAGGAACGCAATCAAGATAGTGAAGAAGGTTACGGTGCACTCTCTCAGGCATGCTTTTGCTACACATTTGCTGGAAAGCGGTGTCGATATAAGATATATTCAAGAGCTGCTTGGTCACGCGAGTAGCAGGACCACTGAGATTTATACGCATGTTACGCAGAGTAAAATGGGCAAGATTATGAGTCCGCTAGATCGTGCCCGTAAGAAGAAGATAAAGCGGAAATAACCGCAATGCGTATATCATACAAAGTATGTGTGGAAAGACGCAATGCGATATTCCAGTAGTTAGCCGACACGCAACTTCAAGAAACGATTTCCTGTTGGAGCAGAAAATACGGAGGATACGATGAAACAAATAGCCATTTTTGCGACACTATTAATTATGATCAGCGGTTGCAGCAGCACCAGCAACCCCGTCTCTCCAATCACCGACACAATTCAATCCCATAACTTGCAGTTCACGTTTTCTATTCCCCGACCCTCATATGGGATTCATGATACCTTGGTTGCGACGATGAAAGCATATAACCCTGGGGACACCACGGTGATTGTTTATGTTCCTGTCTGCTGGTCGATAGCTTGGTACGCAATTCAGGACAGTAGTGGTACAACCAGATTTAGTTATAGTGCGCCACGCGACTACGGGTGCGCATCCGTAGCTGAGTACTCGGTTCTACCGCATCAATCACAACAGATTTCTCTGTTGGACGTCAAGGTCCCAATGGTTGAACTTGACACAACACAGACTTTTCAAGGTCCGTACCTATTGACCGTGGATAACGGCTTTGGGACATTTTCGCTAAAGTTCGCAGTCAATTGAGCTGCAATGTGGTACATAGATAGGATATTGTCTCAATGACCAGTTGCGCATCGGCTAACACGCGCAAAAAAGATGCTCGGCTATTATATATCATGGTGTTCGCTTCATCCCGCTTTGCCGCATCGTGGATACTAAGCAACTTTTATAGCGGCAAGCGGGACGGACTTTTTTGCGCGGGACGTTAGTTGCCATGCGCATCAACTTTTAAGTGAGTCGAAGGAAAACCAATGAAAAGTATCAAGTTGGATAGTATGCTTTCTTCCAAAATTGGAAAAAGAGTTCACTACGGCGCACCAAATGACGTGAGGAAAAAAGGCGGACGTTCCAAATCAGGGAAAATCGTAGACGAGGTTTGGGCCAACAAAAAATTGAATGCGTCGCATCGAAGACGTCGTAAATCTGTCAATGACTGGGGGGATTATTCCTTTTGTGCCCAATTAATAAAGTGGGAGAGTGGAGAGCATTCAATAAGACTAGCATACTATCGCAGGCGCGCTGGTGAAGAAAGATGGCAGTACGCTTCTCAAATGACAGTCGATACTGGATGGAAAACGATAAAGGCATTGCTTCAGTCAACGCTTGCAAAGGAAAACTGGTTCAGAGATAACCCCACCCTGAATAACCCGTATCGAAAGAGAGATTTATAAGATGAGACAGACCTTCGCGATTTTCCTTGTTATTTCCTTTTTTGGTATTGGTACTCTGAATGCTCAAGAAGGTACCACGCAACAGAAATCAAAGACTGAAATTACAAAGAAGAAAACACATGGGACATTAGGCAGCAGGAAGATTACCAAGGAGAACGCAGCCCAGAATCGGGAAGGTGGCTCAACTCGCCAATCAGACGATAACACATGGGGTACGATTCTATTTATTGCAATTGTGGTTCTTGTCATAGTGTTTATCAGAAGGAGAAATCGCAATGCTTCGCAAACCCAGAATATAGATTTGCAAGACGACGAGGCACCCATCAGATGTCCTCGGTGTGGTTCCAGGCAAATAAGTGCGAATAACGTTAAGAAGGCATCAGGCGTAGGTGTGCTACTATTTGGAGTTGGGGCTGGACTGGCGGCTAGGAACAAAGTTATGATCACTTGCCTTAAATGTGGCAAGCAATGGAAAGCTGGCTCCGCTTGATCATTAAAAGGTTCTGAGTGTGCCACGATGCGCACGGCAACTAACAACCGCAAAAAAGTCGCTCGATTATTATATATGATGGAACTCGCTTCATCCCGATTGCCATGGTCTGGTTGCTTCGCAATTATTTATAATGGCAATCGGGACGACTTTTTTGCGGTGGACGTTAAGCGCCATTTGCAAAAATAATCGGAGGTTGAATGAATAACGACTATTATGTTTATGTCTACATTGACCCTCGTAATTTCGAGGAGTTCTATTATGGCAAGGGCAAGGGTTCCAGAAAGGAATCTCACCTCTTTGGTAAGTCTGACACGGACAAAGCCAAGCGCATCGCTCAAATCAAGAAAGAAGGACTTGAGCCAATTATCAGGGTCATCGCTGCCAATCTCACCGAAGACCAAGCCCTTCTCATAGAAACGACTCTAATCTGGAAACTTGGGAAGTGGACTGACAACATCTCAGCTGGAAGCTTTTCCAGACTCTTTCGCTCTCCCAATACTATGCACCGCGAGCTTCCTGGTTTCGATTTTCGCAATGGTCTCTACTACTACAATGTTGGTGAGGGACCCCATCGCAATTGGGACGACTACGTTAAATTCGGTTTCATATCAGCGGGGCAAGGCATCCAATGGCGTGACCAAATCTGCCGCTTTGTGCCAGGGGACGCTTTCGTTGCCTACCTGAAAGGCCATGGTTTCGGTGGCGTGGGTCGGATAAAAGAGAAAGCCCAAATGGTTCGTGATGTGCGAATTGGCAATAAACAGCTTTTGGACTTAGACCTCCGTTGCCAAAGGATGTCCGACAACTCAGACAACAAAGAGAAATCAGAGTATGTCGCACTAGTTGACTGGCTAAAGACCTGTACGCGCGAGAAAGCAAAATGGACACCGAAATCACAACTCTACACCACCACTTGGGTGAGAGCTTCACTGGATGCTCAACCATTTACAGTAAAGTATGTCGAGGATGCCTTTGAACTTGACATAAGGGCACTCTTGAGATGACTGGAATTTGCAAACGGCGCTTAACAGGCGGGAAGAAGACGCTCGATTAGTGTATATCATCGATCTCGCTTCACGGCGCGCACGTCATAGGCCACGAGGAGCGCGCCGCGACTTCTTCCCGCCAAACGTTAGGCGCAAGCACGCGCTGAGAAAGGAGAATTCTATTGAAGTGTCCAGATTGTGGCAATGGAAACAAAGAATCATCACGGTACTGTGAGTATTGTGGGAAGCAACTCCCTGTCGAGGTGCCGAAATGTCCCCACTGTGACGCTGCTATTGGCGACGCAACATTCTGCCCTAACTGCGGGAGGGAAATAAATTCTGGACTAACCGAAGCCCAGGTAGAATATCTCAATAAGAAAAAGGTAGCTCACACTACGGGTACCGTTGTCGGCGGAGTAGCCGGTGCAGCAGGAGTTGGCTTCGGCATCTTTAAACTACTTACGGGTCTGATTGCAATTGTACTCGGAATTGCTGCCCTCAGTTTACCTTGCATGGGATTGTTCATCGGCATTCCGCTGATAATTGTCGGAATATTTTTCTTAGTAATCGGGGGAACCGCCACAATGGCAGGGATGGCTGCGGGCAGCGCTGCGGCTTATTCGGCTAAAAAGAGCGCCGACATAAATGATAAGCTGAAAGGGGTCTAATAACTTTATGGCCAACTCCAGATATTGTCCTAATTGTGGTGGAGATATAAATGCAGACACACAGCCGAAGTTTTGCAGGCACTGCGGACACCGCCTGACATCCACCCTGCATGAAAGTAACCGATACGATCCTGAGGATGCGACAGAAGAATCTCAGTCAGGGCGATCCGCAAATGGCAAAGAGATGCCAGGAGCTAGTAAAGAAAAATGTTTCTATTGCGGAAACTCGTGGCCACGTTCATATTTTGCAACGAAAGATATGTGTTTTGATTGTTTCCACAAGTTACCCTTGGACGCGAAAAGAAGAATCAATCCTTCCCTTGTTCCGAATGAAGAAACCCATTCGGAGACCCTCGTAGGTGGCCAGTCGAACAACAAGGAGAGACGGGGTTCCGAATTGGAAACAGGCTTCATCTACAGTCTCGCGAGAGCCTTGGTCTCCGTGACCCAGGTTTTCTCTCTACGCCGCATCTCTATTTTGGTTGCAATCACCGCTATATTAACACTCTCCATCATGGGGTACTCCGCACTCTTTGGTCACAGCAAAGAGTTTGATGCCGCGAAAGACATGTACCAGCATGCAAACTTAGCCGTTGAGTATCAAAGCGCTTACGGACAATTTTCACAGGTCACTACGAATAGAAGAGATCACGATGAAGCATTAATGTATCTTGACTCAACTAAGATGAAACTCATATTGGCCTATCTGGATTACAACAATATTCCGAGGGCGATTTCATGGACCGATTCTCTCAAGGGGAACCCATCCTCTAAGGCATTTCAGGAATTGCTCTTTAGTGATGCTCAGGCCTATGCTCAGCAAAAGATGTGGACCCCCTCCATTTCATACACTCTTTGTGGTTTATGTCTTGACTCCTCTAACTACGCAATGGTTGATTCGTTGCGAGGGTTTGTCAGGAATGCCGTAAAGCAGATGAATAGCAATGACAGTCTGGAGGCTGTCATAGCGGATGCAAACCTGTTCATGGAGACTGTGCCAGACCCATCGGGTAGCATGAAACAGTTTATTGACCAGACAAGGAAACAGGTATCTTTAAAGCATATTGAGAATGCAAATAGAGATGTCGCAGCTGCCTGCTACCAGATTGGCCAAGACGAAGCGAAAGCCGCCCTGAAATGGGATAAGAGCTCGTCGGTTGCAAAGGCAATCTTGGCCAAATGTCAAAAGGAAATATCCCTTGAGGATAAATGGGAACGCCAGCACGAAGGGCCAAGCTATGCAAATCAGTATTTCGACTTTAACGAGCTTGCTGAATCCTTTGAAAGCATGACTCAAATTAATCAGGATCAATGGAATAAGGACTACGATGACCAGTATCTTGTCAAGGGAACTGGAGCAATCAGCGACATCAAGGAGGCTGGTCTTGTAGATCAGATTTCATCAGGCATTTCAGGCGAATATTATGAAATCGATCTCGAATTACAAAATGGATATCACGCAGTCCTCTTCTTCCCTAAATCGGGAAGAGAAAACTGGATTCGTGGATTTTACAAAGGAGAGAACATTTCTTATAGAGGCAAACTGAAAAATCTTACTAACTGGGGATTTTGGGTGACGGGATACATAGTAGGTGACTAAGCTATTACAAGATAGCAATGCAATACAACTCATACTTCCACTACGAAACTAATTAGGAGAACTGTAAATGACCAAACTCGAAGCAGAAGAGATTGTTAAGAGACTCACGAGACCGTCGGGGCTGATTAATGCTGAAGCCATAATCGACCAAACTAGCAACGAATGGTGTGTGTCGGTGAATTGCCCAGGCGGAAGAAGCATCCTTATTTTGGGAACCGACAAACAGGGAAGATATCACGCAATTGACACGGTAACTCGGCAGACAACAATAGCCGATATTGGTTTAGGTGATATGTCGTCAGACCTCTTCTGCTAGTGGCGAACTAAATGAAGGCGGAATCTTGGCGCGTGCCAGCGCCTAACAAGCCGGACAAAGACGCTCGACATTTGTTTATACAACGTTCTCGCTTCATGGCACGCACATTATACGAAGAAGGAGCGTGCCACGACTTTGTCCGGCAAGACGTTATATGTCATGGTCGAGGTAGGGGATCAGATAAGGAAACAAGGACGACATTTTTGCGAGGCAAAAATGCCGAGCGAGGAGACATCAAAAAAGGAAATTGACACACTACCGCATAAACTGAACAAAGTGTAAGATAGGTGAGTGACAGGAAAGAGGAAGATAAAGGGAAAGCAAGAATTAAGGTGATAGAAGAGACTTGAAAGGAAGAAGAGAAGTTGAAGTCACTCACATATAAAGACACTTTGTTCAGTACGAGAGGAAGGTGCAAAAAGTTTCATTTTTTTGATGCATCCGCCATCGGCGGATGGCTCGCTCTTCATGCTTGTACATTATAAAATGGAGTTGAAGTAAATCCATGAAGGAAGTAGAGAAAGGCAAGGTAGTTAAAAGAAGTGGATGTGGATGATAACAGAAGTACTTGAGAGCTTAGAGGAGTTCTACTCGACCACGCCACATAACAGCCATCATCACGGCGCTCATTATTGTATATATGGAATTCGCTCAATCTCGTTTGGCAAGATAGAAGGAGGAGGCTTAGAATGCTGAATCATGATGCCAAACGAGACTGCGTGATGATGGCATCCGTTAGGCGAAATTACCACGTAAAATTAAGAAAGGAGAAATTCAATGAAGAAGAAATTTGTATCGCTCATTGTTGCTGCTATGGCTTTAATAAGTTTCGGCTGCAAGAAAAGCAACATTGTTACCCCACCTGATTGGAACTTATCAGGAAAAATCATTTTCAGCACCGAAGGACCTAGCTTAGCTGAGCGAGGAATTTTTGTATTGGACATGAACTCATCATCCCTTTCACTTGTAAAACTCAATCTTGATAGCACTGCAAACTCACCCCAAGTAAGCCCAGATGGTACAACCATTGCCTTCAGCGCAATTCCTCCACAAAGCGATGAGGATATCTATTTAGTCGGCACAGCTGGAGGGTCAGCCGTTGATCTTACCCATCGTCAGCTTGTACACGAGAGTGATCCTGCTTGGTCTCCCGATGGTTCTTCAATCGTGTTCGATGCTTTCTATTATCAAAGTGGAGCAATCTGTGTAATGAACCATGACGGCAGTAATTTGCGTAATATAACAGACTCCACTTCCCTTCAGGATCCTTTCCTGCCGCGTTGGTCTCCAGACGCATCAACAATTGCTTTCATGAATCAAAATCCAGTCGGGGGAGCCACTTATTCTCTCTACACAATTACTCCGGATGGCTCGCGTCAGATTTTGCTTGATCAACAACTTGAGTTCCTTTACCCTCCACTGTGGTCGCCTGATTCGCGTAAGATTGCTTATTCAAAACCAGTGCTCGGCGGCAATGTGCCAAGTGGATTCCATGTTATCGACATAACGACTTTGCAAGCTCAGCAGATCGGCTTTGATGATGTCTCGATATTGCCCTCGAATTTCGTTTGGCTTTCATCGAATAGCTTGGTTTGCGTCGGGACAGACTCCGCAGGTGCTGGAGTCTTCCTTGTCACTACCTATCCTTCACTTGATGAGAAGCGGCTCGCCTCGGGATTCAAAAGTCCACCAACAATTACTGTATCTCCTGATGGTAAATATGTTGCAGTGTTTGGAACATTAAATAACGATAGCGGGCTTGTGCTATACACGGTACAAATTGATGGAACCAATTTTCGTAAGCTTAAAATGATGGATCAGACAGTAGGTTGGTACGTTGATCCACCTTACATCTCTTGGATAAAATAAGAGAGGAGAATAACATCATGGTTTCATTATTTAAGTATTTCTTCGTTATTTGTCTGGTAAGTTTCGCGACAGCCAACGCTCAAAATCCAATTCCATTATTTCCTTGCTGTGATAATGGTCTCGCCCAGGATAAGAGCTACCAGGCAGACTCTGGTTTCGTAAGCGTAGTTAACATTGACAACAATTGCAACGGTGACATTCCTGTGACCCCACGCCAGTGCGTGGATCGAACAAGGGACAGCCGCATCTGTGGAGGAGCTTCAGGCTCAAAATACTGTCACGAAGTTAGAAATGTTGAATACCCTCGTTACTACGCTCTATATCATCCGATGATTATTTCGCCATCATCGATGACCTTCAAAGTTGCATACGGGATTGGAAACCCGAGTCCACAAACTTTTTCAATCACCAACGGCGTGTGGTCAGCTTTTCAGCTCGACAATACCCTAAATTGGAGCGCAAACAGGACACAGAACTGGCTCACGGTGTCTCCATCGAGCGGGACAGTTTCAGGTACTACCCCTGCCTCGATTACAGTATCAATAAACGTAAATGGCCTGGCTCCAGGGATGTATTCAGACATTATTACCGTTAGTGCGACTCAGGTATCAAACCGGCAAAATGAGAGCATCCAGATCACTCTAGATATATTGTCGGCGTCCATTTCAGGCCCGACCTATCTAAATGTCAACCAAGCCGGTACTTTTGCTGCCGCTGGCTCGGGTGGTACCGCTCCTTACTCGTACCAGTGGTACGCCATGGTAGCTGGCTCAGGTGGAAGTGCTTCACCGCTGACCGTTTCCCCTGACAGGCCTGCTCCTGGCAACTGGTACGCGATTGGGACAAACAGTCCGACAGTAAGTCATTCCGACATTTCTGACTTTGAAATTAAATGCGTTATTACCGATGCACGGAACAATACTGCGACCTCGAATATTATTTATGTCACGGTCGGCGGCTCCGCGAACTTTTTTGCAAAGAATCCAATTGGAGACCGTGCAGTTGCGGAGATGATGCCGGAAGAGACTTCGCTTAATCAAAACTATCCGAATCCATTTAATCCGTCAACTCAAATCCTATTTGCTCTTGCTAAGCCGGCTCGTGTGATTCTCGCTGTTTACGATATGCTTGGCAGAAAAGTGGCGCAGCTTGCTGACGAGCAGATGGACTCCGGTTATCATGCTGTAACCTGGAATGCTGACAAAGTATCAAGCGGGGTTTACATTTATCGATTATCTACTGAGAACTTTGTACAAGTAAGAAGAATGGTCGTGATGAAATGAGAATGGGCAACTTCGCCTAACAAGCCGCATCACGACGCTTCCCGACTTAGAGCATGTCGGGACAGGCTATTATGGGTCGCTCCATGCCGCCGCTATTTTATATTTCATGGAGCGGCGGCACGGCGTGATGCGGCAGGACGTTAGGCGTCATTTGCGATTCTGTATCAAATCAAAAAGGAGAGATTGAACATGCCAGACAAAATCAAAGACAAGGTCCTTGAGTTTGCAGCGATTGCTAAAGAATGTCCTGAAAATCTACAGTTGAAGTGTTTCGAACTTCTTTTGTCCGACTATCTCAACCAAATGAGCGCTAAGATCGAGAAGAAGCGCGAGGACAAAAAGGAAGAACCATCACCACCTTCGTCTGACGACTCGTCAAAAGGGGATCGTAGGCAAGAGGATATTCTTGAAAAAGACCTCCACGTCAAGGTCAGGCAGTTTCTTAAAAAGAGTAATCTCGCTCCAAGTCACTTAAGCCAGATTTTCTACAAAGAGGATGATGACCTAAAGCCACTCTATGACGACCTTAAAACAACAAAAGCCGCAGAGAGCCAAATTAGAATTGCTTTACTTCAGGCTCTCAAGAATGCAATCGCGACAGGCGACTTCCAGTTTGACGGAGAAGAAGTTCGAACTGAAACGCAGGCTCGTAAGTGTTACGACGCTCCGAATTTCGCTGGGACTTTCAAATATAACAAAGCGCTTTTCGACAACTTCTCTGCCTATGACAAATCTGAACCAAAGATAGCGCTCTCCTCAGCAGGCAAAGAGAAACTAGCAGAAGTAATCCAAGATCTCCAATGACCTTTCTCGAATCGTTGAAACAGTTGCACCAAGACCTAATCTCTCTCAAGAAATCGATTGGAGATGAGACGTCTAAGACGATTTCAAGACAGACTCTGAGAGACCGAGCGGAGCAGATCGGGACCAGCTGGTTCTCAGGAATAGCAGACGAATTGGCTGCAACTGGAAATATCCAAGGCCCAGTTCTTCAATCATACTCGGAAGAGTTTGGAAAACTGATTAAGATCAGTTCACCCAATAACCTCAAGACCAGTTATCTGGCGATTCTCAGTAACCTTTGTAAGAAATTTCGCAATGATCTGATTCTTCCTGTTCAGAAGAATCCAGTCACGGCAAAGAATGCTTCTCTTCTTACGAAGATGTTAGCAGGCCTACCGAATGCCGACGAAGATACATATCTCAAAGAGGCCATTAACTGTGCTTCTAAAGAGTATTACCGAGCGTCTGTTGTCCTTGGTTGGTGCGCCGCCATCGATAGGATTCACCGAGCGATCGAGAAAGCTGGCTTCGTCACCTTTAACATTACATCGGCTTCAATGGCCAGTCAGACTCAAGGGCGTTTCAAGAGGTTTAATACCCCTCAAAATGTTGGCTCACTGAGCGAGATCAGAGAAGTTTTCGACACCGTGGTTCTATGGGTTATTGAAGGCATGCAGATGATCGACACAAATCAACATACCCGTCTAAAAGGATGCTTTGATCTTCGATGCCAATGTGCTCATCCAGGGGACGCTCCAGTGACTGAATTCAACTTGCTTTCCTTTTTCTCGGATCTCAATGAGATAATTTTCAGAAACAAGAAATTCGACGTCAAGTGAATCGCAAACGAACGCCTAACAAGCGGCAAAAAGACGCTCCGCATTTACATATATCGTGGTCGCTTCATGGCGCGCGCATCATATGAAGAAGGAGCGCGCCACGACTTTTTGCCGCAGGACGTTGGTGTCAATAAATTTAAACAATGAAATTATAGCGGCGGCGTGAAGACAGAAACCAAATTATAATCAAGACCAGCCCCCGGGTAAGAAAGAAATGCGGCGGCAAAATTCAAAGAAGAAAAACAAAACTTGCCCGTCTTGAATGCCCAACGTCCATGTTGGGCATGAAGAAAGATAAAAAGGAAAGAATTTGATGGAATTAAAACTTGAACAATTAGAATACCAGCAACAGGCTATTAAGTCTGTAATTTCTGTTTTTAAAGGCCAGGATAAAAATACTTTTGACAATGCCTGTATTGAAGGAATCCGTTCAAACATACTTTCATTATCAAACGATGAAATTATTCAGAACCTTAAAGATGTAGCTCTTGAAAATGGTATAAAAGAAGAAACGGCAAATATTCAGCCGACTAAAGATATCTGTGTCGAAATGGAAACAGGAACGGGCAAAACCCTTGTATATATCAAAACCATTTTAGAGCTCTATAAGCATTATGGCTTTACAAAATTTATAATTCTCGTTCCTTCCGTTGCTATTAAAGAAGGCGTTCTAACAACTCTAAAAACATTTGAAAAACAACTGGAAGATATTTACAATACAAAGCCAAGTTATTTTGAATATGACAGCAAACGTCTTTCAAAAGTCACAAATTTTGTTGAAGAACAGCATCCGCAAATTATGGTAATGACTTTTCAGTCATTCAATTCCGATGACCGTATTTTGAATCAGGCACAGCGCGAAGATTTATTCTCAAACATGGCGTATATCGAGGCTATTTCCCGTACAAATCCGATTGTTATAATGGACGAGCCTCAAGAAGGTATGGATACGGATAATTCAATTGACAGAATGAAAACACTCAATCCGCTATTCAAAATCAGATATTCTGCAACGCATAAGATTTTAACCAATCTTATTTACCGCTTAACACCATATGATAGTTATAAGCAGGGTCTTGTAAAAAAAATAGAGGTTTTAACCGTCTCTGAAAAGAACGATGAAGCGTCTATGAAAATTGAACTTGATAACATTGAAATAGGAAAAGCCGACCCTAAAGCAGTTTTAAAAGCATGGCATCAAACAGCAAGCGGCTTTAAATTTAAAAGCACAAAGAAACTTGATAAAAACGCAGACTTACAGGAGATAACCGGAAATATTACCTACAAAGGCTATATTCTTGAACAAATTGCACGACCAATTCGTGGTAAGGGCTTTGTAAAGTTTAAGAATGGTGCAATCATTTATGAGGGTGAGCAAGCCAAAGATTGTTCCGTAATATTCGGTGAACAGCTTTATTGGCTTATTGACAGCCATTTTAGGAAAAAAGAAAAACTCAAACCAATTGGGATTAAATGCCTCTCTCTTACATTTATCGATAGGGTAGATAATTACATACAACCCGGCGGTATAATAAAAAAGGCATTTGTAGAACAATACAAAAAAGCGCATAAAGATTTTTACGGCAAGGAAGCAGAGAATTTAAAAATTGAACAGGCGCAGGGCTATTATTTTGCGCAGACCGGGAAGGGTGATTTTACGGACAATGAAGGTTCCATGCGGAATAACAAAGAACTGTACGACCTTATCCTGAAATCTAAAGAAGTATTGTTATCGCTTGATAATCCTGTTGAATTTATCTTTTCCCACTCTGCCCTCGGTGTCGGATGGGACAATCCCAATGTTTTCAACATAGCGACGTTGAATCAAAGTTACAGTGAAATTAAAAAAAGACAGGAAATTGGTAGAGGGCTTCGTATTTGCGTTAATCAGGATGGGCAACGAGTTTATGATAAACCGGAAACAAAGGAAGGCGACGAAATAAACCTCCTTACCGTTATTCCGAATGAAACTTATGAAGCCTTTGTTTCACAATATCAATCGGAAATAGCAGAAATTTATGGGACAAACGAAGCCGGAGCCGAAACACGCAATATTCACAAAGGTCAAAAAACTACTGAAAAGTGTTTGTCAAGAAATGATACCCATTTCAACAATCCGTCTTTTCGTGAATTCTGGAAACGACTGTCGCAAAAAACAGAATATCTTGTATCTTTTGATGAAGAACGAATTATTGAGCAGTCCATCAAAGCAATAAATGAAATCACAATTTCAGAACACCAAGTACAGGTTGCACTCGACAGGATTCAAAGCATGTCCGAAGAAGGAATACAGACTCAAGATTTCAGAACTCAAAATAAAACTGTTGCTACAGCTTTTTCGCCAATAGACTTAATTGAAGAGTTAAGCGAAAATACAGCCCTTGCTTATCCTACAGTTTTTAAAATCGTACAGGGCTTTAAGAATAAAAGAGAAATACTGAAAAGCCCACCTCGTTTTTTGCAGGAAGCAGTCCAAAAAATCCGTTACATTGAACTGGATGAAATGCTTCGCGCGCTCGATTACCGTACCACAGGGCAAACATTTGAAATAAACCAGTTTGAGCAGTTCATTGTTAAAAATACGGACAAAATTGAACCAACACCCAATAAGGGTATTTATGACCATATTATTTGGGATAGTGAGTATGAACAGAAATTTGCCCGCGAAGCAGATGGCGATACGGAAGTCGTATGTTTTTTAAAGCTTCCGTCGTTTTATGTAATCAAAACCCCTGCCGGTGAATACAACCCCGACTTCGGCCTTGTGTTGAAAAAGAAAAAATTACGGGAAGAAAGCAGCTGTGAATATTATTTCGTTATTGAAACCAAGGGCACGAACAGCCTTGATGACAGAAAATCACTTACTGAAAACGAAATCTATAAAATTAAATGTGCAGTAAAACACTTTGAAGCTTTAGGCATTGAAGCCAAGGTCAATTATCTTGCACCCATAAAAGAATACTCGTCTTTCAAGAATAAAGCGGAGGAACTTACCAATGTCTGAACTCGATAAAAAACTTATGCAGACTCCTGATTTGAATAAAGAACGTCTCGAAAAGCTGAAAACTCTTTTTCCTGATATTTTCACGGTTGAAGGGAAACTGAATCCCGATGAACTGAAAAAGATAATTGACCCTGATTTAGTAAAAGAAACCGAGCGGTTTGAATTTAAATGGTTCGGCAAAAGCGAGGCAAAGCGGAACGCTTTTACTCCAAGTAAAGCAACACTTGTTTATGATGAAACAAGAAGCGTTAATCCCGATATGGCAGACGGCAATATGATTATTGAGGGGGAGAATCTTGAAAGTTTGAAATCTTTGCTTTCTGCATACAGAGAACAGGTTAAGTGCATTTACATTGACCCGCCCTATAATAAAGATATGGATTTTGTCTACTCTGATAGGTGGAATGAAGATATTGAAACATACTGGGAGCATATCGGTATTACGGAAAATGGTGTTAAAATTGATACAAATTCAGAGTCTTCTGGGCGTTTTCATTCTAACTGGTTGAATATGATGTATCCACGTCTTTTGTTGGCTCGCCAGTTATTGAAAGATGATGGCGTTATATTTATTTCAATAGGCGACGAAGAAATCCATCACTTACGTCAAATGTGTGATGAAGTATTTGGCGAAAATAATTTCGAGGGGCATATTCACTGGCGACGAAGACACAACCAACCGAATGATAAAACAAAAATGATCGGATTGGTTACGGAACATATTCTTTCATATTCAAAGGATAAAGAAGAATACAAAAAGTCAGGTGTTGGCAAAGTTGATTTAACTGGTAAATTTTCAAACCCGGACAATGACCCGAGGGGTGAATGGGCATCAAAACCATGGAAAGTTGGTTCCGACCAATCAGGCAGCAAGTACATCATTAAAAATCCAACGAATGGAATTAATTATGACGAAGAATGGATGGGTGATGAAAATTCATATAAAAGTTTGTTAGCCGATAATCGTATAGTTTTCCCTCGGAATGGCGAGGGGTTGCCAAGAAAAAAATATTTTAAATTTGAAAGAGAAGAAGAAGGGCAATGTGCAACAAATTGGTGGTCACATGAAGAATTTGGACACAACCAAGGCGCTAATGATGAAATGACCTCTCTTTTTGATGGTGTAAAGAATATGTTTAGCAACCCAAAGCCAAAGGAACTAATAAGGGGTTTAATTCAAATTGCTAATGTAAAAAACAATGACATCGTTTTAGATTTTTTTGGCGGCAGTGGAACAACTGCACATGCTGCAATACAATTAACCGCTGAAGATAATAAAAAGCGTAAATTCATTTTAGTCCAATTGCCTGAAATTATAAATGAAAGCGAAGAAGCATACAAAGCCGGTTATAAGAAAATATCTGCCATCACCATTGAACGTAATAAACGAGTAATTCAGAAAATTGAAAAAGAAGAATCTGAAAAACAACCCCAGTTGTTAGACCAAGACAAAAAACCATTCAAAACCGGATTTAAAGTCTATAAACTCACCAAGTCCAATTTTCCACGCATTGACTTCGCACCGGACCCAACAAAAACGGAAGATGAAAATCTTGCGCTTCTGAATAAATATATCGAAGAAAAAGAAGCTTTGTTTATGGCAATGATAGACGAGAAGAACATATTCGATGAAGTACTTCTGAAAAACGGATTCATGCTGAATTATTCAAAAACACATGACGCATCATTTACAATAAACAAGGTTTACCGGATAAAAGATAGTTTTAAAGAATGTCTTATCTGTATGGACATGTCTATTGACAAGCAGACTTTAAAAAACCTGGAAGCGCATAAGGAGTCTATTTTCATCTGCCTTGAGCGTTCGCTTGACACAACAATGAAATGGAACTTAAAGCATTTGCTTGGTGACAAATTAATTGCGTTTTAATAAGGCGTTGTGCTTGTTAATTTAAACCCATTAATGAGGTACTAATGTTTAAGATAAACCTTAAAAATTGTAATAACATTTCCGAGTGTGATATTGACATTAAAAAAGATACACTCAACATTTTTTACGCAATGAATGGGACAGGGAAATCGACAATTGGTAAGGCTTTAGAATTGTTGGCAAAACAAGAACTATTAGATTCTCTAAAACCATTTCGGGGCGACTTGACGCCAGCGGGAACCGTAAACGACGACCTTGGCAATGTGCTGTTATTCAATGAAGAGTTTGTTAAAACTATCGTTTTTAATAAAAGCGAAGTAATAAACAACGCCTTTGAAGTTTTCATAAAAACTCCTAAATATGACGAAATGCAATCTTCCGTAAACGACAAACTATCAAGGATACATTTTGATCCTTCAACTTTTGAACATTTAGGCGATTTATACCGTGTCGGCGAGTCAGTATTAAAGAAATTTTCGCTTACAAAGACTGGCGATTTGAAAAAGGTTGGGTTATTGAAAAATTTAACCAACTCAAAAAGCATATTTACTTTACCCGATAAAATTAAAAAATTTCAGCCTTTGATGTCTAAAGAATATAACATTGATTGGGTTGGTTGGAAAAACGATGGCGGTAAATTTGATGATAATAATATATGCCCATTTTGTGCAAACGATTTAGAAACAGATTACCAAGCCGAAAAGAATATTTTTACCTCCTCATATACAAAATCAGGCGTACAAAGCATTATTGAGATGATGGGCTTTTTCGATGCCGTTAAAGAGTATATGAATATTGATAAAATTGATGTTCTTTATAAATGTATCCGTGAACTGCATGACGATGCTACAATAATGCTATGGGTAAAGAAGTTTTATAGTGAATTAAATTATCTGATAGATAAAGTTAAAAATGTTATTGATTTCAATTCCTTTGTTGCTCAAAAAGACGATATATCTAAACTTGAAGAGCAACTGACAAAGTTAAAAATAGATGATTCTGCTCTCGAAATATTTAATAGCGACAAAGTAAAGGCACTTGTTCAATCAATAAATACAGAGATATCAAACCTACTAAAAGAAACCGATGCTTTGAAAAAAAAACATAGGTGAATTAACCGGGTATATTGGTAGTGTTACCACTAGGACTTTAAAGGACATTAATGGCTTCCTTTACATGTCTGGTATCGATTATGAATTAGGTATAACACATCATGGTGAAAACCAGACACAAACAATTTTAAAATACCGCGCAGATAAAAGCCAAGAAGGTGTGCCCGTCTCTGACATAAATAAACATTTAAGTTGCCAACGTTGGCTTTCAATATATATTCTATGTCGGCCAAGACGTTGTTTACAGAAACGCAGGCATCCGATACTCGCTGGCTTCACCCGATACTGTGACCTTGTGCGTTTATGATCCCTTCCAGACGCTGATAGCCACTTTGGTCGATCACCAGTTCCAGCAGTCGGGAACCTACGTCCATTTCTATGATGGTTCCGCTTCGACTAATGGTATTTACGAATACCGCATATCCCGCCCGCCGACAGACATGGCTAATAAATGAAGCATTCACCCATAAAACTCATTCGCGGGCTGTACCATGATACAGCCCTGTAAGTCGTGCAATGGTCGTGCACCTCTTTCAAAATCTGCGAAATTAGTGCGCCGTGGGTGACTCGAACACCCAACCCTCAGCTTAGAAGAGTGATGCCCGGAAACCGAATCCTCTCAAATTTTCCATATTTGCCGTATTATTGATATGCTGACATGATATTTGGTATTATTTGGAACCGTAAGTCGTCCAAGAAAGCGTGGCAAATTATTCATGAGATTGCATTGATGCATCATGGCCGGAATTGTTAGACTTCAGAGTTTAGCGGAGAGAAATAGGTCTGGAAATAGGAGATAGATTTGAGTCGATTAGGTAGGAAACGTGAAATTTATCCAAGACAACATACGTGGAGCTTTTAATCCTCCGACCAAACGATTCGCGGATCATTGAAAGAGTCGTGGGAAAAATCTCGTCGATCCGGCAGGAGACTCACCTTAGTAACGCCTGACGGGATCGTTAACTTATCATTGGTACACAAAATGGGGGCAGGTCAATTCGTTTCGTCGGTTTGCATTAATCTCCCATTCTCGCCAAATTAATCGATTGCCGTATGTTGGAGCGGGTCCCTTAATATCGGTTTACAAAATGAAAGAGGGTTGTTTGTATGCCAGATAGAGAAGTAAAGAAAACATCGGAATTGAAACAAAGATGACCCAAATCTTTCGTTCACAAATGAAGAGGCTCCCATCAATTTGTTTTTGGAGATTAGCGGAGTTCTTAATTCTTATCGGGTTCATTATCAGTTCATGCCACTTCCCAACAGATAATCACGGCTATACATACGAATACCCACAACTTGAGATCGTGCGGACGGACGGGAGCGGACACCGCGTTCTGGGAAGTGTGGCTGGATCTGATGTGGTGCTGGCGGATAGCGCGGTTTTTTTTGAGGACACGGATGCTTCTTATTCTGTCTCGGAAGTTGACTATGATGGGTCGAATCTCACACGATTTCATCCCGAGATTCCATGGGCCTTTTGGGATTTTAGTTATACCAATCACAAACTCTTGCTGGCCTCGATTTACTCAGATTCAACCGGATCGTATAACAACCTATACGTAATGAATGGGGACGGCACCAATCTCATCCAACTCCCCACACCAAATGGCTCATATGATTCCCCGCATGAATCGCCCGACCTCGATGAGATAGTCTTTTGTAGGGGAGGAGGCGTCGCAATGATCCGGACCGACGGTACGAGCCTGAACCTCATAAGATCTAAACCGAATGGCGAATACTGTGACAGTCCATTCTTCCTGGACGAAAGTAATATAATCTATCGAATAACGGACACTTCCAACGTAGAAGAAGATGAGCAAGTGAGGCTATTTAATACGGCGACCCGCGAAGACAAGGTGATCGGATCGTTCCATTCGGGCAATATCGAGGGGGCTTTTGGACAGAATCTGTTGTACATTGAATATGCTACCCTGCTACTTGTAAATGATTCTACCTCTCAGATCACAACTCTCAGCACGAATATATACGGCGCAGCATTTTCTCCGGACGGGTCGAAGATTGCCGCTATCACCGTAAAAAAGTTACTCTTAATGGATTCTTCTGGCGCCGATGTAGATACGATTTATTCTCTGCCGAACAATATGAAATCGTTCCTGGATGTCTATTTCTCTCCAGATGGAAAGTACATTGTATTCAGAACAGAGTAGCCAGCCAACTTACCCAACCCTTTCAGAGTTTGCATTAGCCTTTCGGTCTTATCAAATTAAGTTATCGTTAAGTTGTTCGGTGGGCGTCCAAGAGACATATTGGTTTACAAAAATAAAGAGGGTTGTTTGTATGCCAGATAAAGAAGTAGAGACAATTCGCAAAGCAAATTGACCTGCCCCCCAAAAAGTGATCCAGTATCATCTTAATACAAGAGTCAATCGAACATCTCATGATCTGGGTCCCATCCGAATAACCGCTACATAAGTCTCCTACCCGTTAGGTTCTACATATATTGTGGATCAGGGCAAGGCCAAATTTTATTTGGATATTGCAGGAACTATAGAGGCCGTCGTCTAGTCAATCTTGAACCTCAAATACCTTCCAGTTACATTCTTTCGACAATAGGGTTGTGCTGATGATTGGTTTACATCTAAAAGGGAAATAAACGACATATGCCGCATAACATGCTGCAGTGGCGGAACAACAAGATGCACTATTCTGGTAGTTAGGTGATTGCACCGTACTTAGATCACAAAAAAAAGGAAAGGGTATGTCCAATAGCTTTGGAATCATTCAAAACAGGTGGAGAGTCTTTATTGCACTCTCTATAGCTAGTCTTGCAACTCTTTCGCTATCTTGTAGGGGACCGCAAGGAATGGTGGGGCCGGATGGCAACGATGGTATATCGGATAAACAAATACGTCTTCCATTTATTATAACTGGCTGGGGCACAGCAGATACATCTTGGAGTATATGCTATCCTGGAGGATATATCACTAATTTTAAAATATCTAATTATGTTGATATTGACTCGGTGATTTTCTGTGCAAATATGGGCTCATCTGATTCAAGCGCAGATTGCATCTTGGAATTATTTGATGTGACTGATTCTGTAGTAGTCGGAGGGAGTTCCCTCATAACAAATGCAACTGGGCAATACTCCCCTGGATGGCCTTGGTTATACTCCGGCAACCTAATCAACTCTTTTCCCGACAAAGAAATTTCGCTGGCATTCCGAATCAGAACAAACAAACAAGGTAGTACCGTAGAAGTAAACACCGCCGTCGTGTTATTGTATAGAAAATGAATAGCGAATGCGGTGCGCTGCGCCTAACATGCCCCAAAAGACGATCAATTATTTTATGCCATGGAGTTTGCTTCATGCTCTTGCCCGCAAACTGGATGCTACATAACTATTTATGGCAGGCAAGAGCACGATTTCTTTGCGGTGACGCTAGCCGACATTTTGCGATAACGAAAGGACAATATGGAAAAGAATTATACTGTCAAGATCAACCCAATCTTTGAAAAGGTCACATATGCGCTTTTGGGACTCCTCATATTATACAACCTTCTAGCGTTTATTGGAGGTCTCAGCATATTGTCACTTATACCAATGGCTTTTCAGGCATCGATACTGATTACTTTATACCTCAAGAAGTACGTCGCAAGGACTTTGATAAAAATTTGGGCAATCTTTGTCGCCATGGCAGGTGGGTTCAAGCTTCTATCGTATCTGTTTGCCTACTTGGCTTACCTGACAGGCGGATCTGAAGAAACTCTAAATAGGATTATCATCAATCAAATACCGATTCACGTAATCGAGCTTGCCCTCGGTATACTTTTCTTCATTTATGTGAACCGTTACATAACTAGGACTGAGATTGAGGCACCGCGAAACGTCTGCTAACAACCAAAAAGAAGACACCGCGCCCATGGGAAAAACATGGATACGCGCCGCGACTTCTTTCTGGCGGACGCTAGTTGCAATTGCCCCATAAGGAGAATTGATAGATGAAGTCTTGTGTGAGCATTGTATTAGGAGCTGTGATCTTAATATTCGCAAACTGTGACCTGGATGCTCAGTGGCTTCAAACCAACGGGCCTTACGGAGGGACAGTAACCTGCCTCGCCACAAATGGAACTAATGTCTTTTCAGGGACGAACGGTGGTGGTGTATTTCTATCCACTGACGGGGGCGTTGATTGGAAAGCGATTAATGCAGGGCTAACAAACGATTATATCTCCTCTCTAGTGGTTAGCGGCAACAACCTGATTGTTGGGACTGAGGGCGGCGGAATATTTCTTTCCACTGATAATGGTACTAGCTGGAAAGCTGTCGGAAGCACTTTGCCGAGCGGTATGGTTTGGTCTCTCACTGTGACTGGTGAGAATATATTTGCTGGAGTTTACGGAGGCATTTTTCTTTCCACCAACGGGGGCTTGAGTTGGTCCAATACGGGATTGTCCGGACGGAACGTCTTTGCTCTTGGAGTGGTCGAATCTAGAATTTTTGCAAGTACTGACTCAGGTGTTTTTTTGACCGACAACAATGGAGCAAATTGGACCTCCGCCGCGACGCCATTTACGGAATTCACTGCTTTTGAATCGGAGGATTGGAATGCGGTCGCCGGGACAAACGACGGCATTTTCCTTTCAACGGACTATGGCATGAATTGGAAAAAGAGTACTCCGGGATTGACCGGGATTGCGATAACCTCTCTTGCCATGAGCGGTGGCTACATCTTTGCAGGTACCCGAAACGGTATTTATCGTTCCACTAATGAAGGGACGATTTGGTCCGCAATAAACGGCGGTTTGACGACTACCACGGTTCTAGCGCTTGCCGTAAATGGTACGCATCTCTACGCCGGAACCTTTGAAGGGGGCATCTTTCAGTCAAATATAACTGGATCCGACTGGACTTCAACAAGCACTGGCCTGAGCGGCACTATTGTTTTTGCACTTGTTGCAGATCGGCACAATCTCTTTGCCGGCACATGGGGCAACGGCGTATTTCTTTCTACAGATGAAGGCTCTACATGGACCCCTGTCAATATGGCCCTGGCAGACAAATATATCACGTCCATGGCTGTAAGCGGGGAGAATCTATTTGCAGGAACGATTTTCGATGGAGTATTTCTTTCCACAAACGACGGTACAACCTGGAATGCAGTAAATCACGGGTTACTTGGAATCCAAGTAACAACCCTGATAACAAGTGGCTTAGTCCTTTTTGCAGGAACCACGGCGGGCATAAGTGTCAGTTCTGACAACGGAACGAATTGGACTGTGATTGACAGTGGTATAAGCGTTAGTGCCCTCGTTGTTGATGGGAACAACATCTTTGCTGGAACAAACTATCAGAGTAGTGCAGGCGTGGGTGTTTTTGTCTCAGTCAATAGTGGCGAAAGTTGGGTGGAGTCTAATGGTGGGTTGCCCAACACATTAGTCTCTGCACTTTCAATAGCTGGCTCGAAAATTTTTGTGGGAACTCTTGGAGGAGTTTTCTACTCCACTAATCAAGGAGGAAAATGGACTGCTGTCAATGCAGGGCTTGACAATCCTCATGTTCACTGTTTTGCAATACTTCCCGGTGCAAGTGATCCCTTCGGCCTCTTTGCAGCGACCGATAGTGGTGTTTACTTATCGACAAATTCAGGCGAAGTCTGGTCTCCAGTTGACTCAGGGCTGACCAATTTTTCAGTTAGCAGCCTTTCTTTGACCAACACGAATCTGTATGCGGGGACTGTTGGGAACGGGGTTTGGCGGCGTCCTCTTTCAGAAATGGTTACAAGGGTCGATAATAACAGAAAGCAGATTCCAATGGATTTCACTCTTGAACAAAACTACCCAAATCCCTTTAACCCGTCAACGGTCATTAGCTACCAATTGCCAACCAATTGCTCAGTGATCCTGAAAGTATTCGATGTTCTGGGAAGAGAAGTTGAAACATTAGTAGATGAACGACAGACTGCGGGTGATCATTCAGTAAAGTTCAACGCAGCGAATTTACCGAGCGGAGTTTACTTTTACAGACTTCAGGCAGGAACATTCAGTCAAACAAAGAAACTGGTATTGCTCAAATGAGACGGGCAACTGCAACCAAAAGCACCCTGTTGAAAGCAGAGAATAGATAAGAAGTGAGATAAATGGTAGAAAGGAAAACCTCCTCTGTGCTAAACTAAAAAATCGATTTTTTCCGGCGCTCGATGGATGCCAATGACCAGATTATTAACTTATCATTGGTACACAATATGGGGGCAGGTCAATCTTTTTGAAAAGTAGTATAATGCATGCATATATAGATTTAAATATTTGTAAGATAGGCACTTATGCCGCTAGCAAAATGCAGCAGTAGATCCAATAAATTAAATCGATATGCCGGCACCTACTTGAGTAAAATAAAATTTCTTAGTATTTTTTTCTGACAATGACTAATCAACAACAAAGGTGAAAGGGATTTCAAATGGGGACCGAACGGAATCTGAAGCCTATCGATATCGCGCAACTGGATATAGTCGCAGGAAATGCTTACGAGGCAATAACAATAGTATCTAGACGAGCTAGACAAATCAGCGACGAGAGAAAAGTCGAGTTCAATCAAAGGTCAGAGGGAATAAAGCAAATCCAGGAATCTCTCGAAGAAGATGAAAAAGTAAATCCCGAGCAAGTTGAATTGAGCAAAGAATTCGACAAGATTCAAAAGCCAACTGAACAAGCTCTTCAAGAGCTGCTTGACGGCAAAATTATTTACAGATATAAATCCTCGGATTAGAATTCCCTCTTTGAGCCTCAACCATTAACCTCTACTCGGAACGTATCCATATATCATGGTACTATCCTGGATGACAGACAGTATTTGCTTTTTTTTCTGAATTTGAAAGAAGTCCTCTACTGGGCTTCAAGTCAGGAAATGACCTTGTCAACCACAGCAAAATTCGAATAGTTTTTACCGCCCGATCTAAACAAATCCTATCAGGAAGTGCGAAACCCATGGTGAATCACAACCAAGAACTTGATTTTGCTCTCCTGGTACTCTAAGTTTTTGGAGGAGCTGCTGAAATCATAATCCAGGGAAATAGATACAACGCAATCATTAAAGATGTAGTACTACTCATTGCTGTATCCACCGTGGCATTTACGTCAATGACATGTCACTCTCCTACTGGACCATCGAGCAGTTCAGACACTACGAGCCATGCATGGACATTCACGATTACAATGCTTGGTGGTGCTTCTGGAAGTGCTCTTTATGATATCGCCATTGTAAATGATACGGACGCATGGGCGGTAGGAGAAATTTATGTTGACTCCTCTGATGGAAACGTCGATCCATTTCCATATGGAGGCGGTCAGTGGAATGGGCAAAGCTGGAATATTCAAAGAATACCTTACTTCTATCAGGGGCAGCCACTCTACGGTCCGACATATTCGGTGTTAGCGTTCGAAATCAGTGACATTTGGTTTGGCATCGGAAACCTAATCCATTTGAACGGTGGTCAATATATTCCTGTCCAAGTTGGCAGTGCATTCAACGGTCGTATTCTAAAGATGTGGGGAACTACTACGAATGATTTCTATATCGTGGGTGAGAATGGCCCAGTTGCGCAATATGGGAACGGCAACTGGCAAAAAATCTCCAGTGGCACAAGTTTAAATATCCAAGACATTTATGGCTCTGGCGGTACAGTTTTAGCAGTTGCTTCATATCCCGGTGAGAGCCTTGACAAATCAATCATGCAAATCAACGGTACAACCGTTACTCAATTATCTACTAATGGAATCCCATGGCCACTCAGCAGTGTCTGGTTTGTACCAGGACATTATTATGTTGTTGGGCAAGGGATCTATGAGAAGACATCTTTATCTCAAAGCGTCTGGCAGCAGGATAGTATAGATACTGTAGATTTCTTCTCAAGTATTTGCGGTAATGCTTGGAACGACTTCTTTGTTGCAGGGGGTTACGGGCAATTATTACACTTCAACGGAAAATCGTGGCAGTCCTACCAGAATGTCCTTGGGCTGCAGAGCGGGGGGATATCAAGTATCGCAGTTAAAGGAAACTTGATGATAGGAGTCGGTTACCTAGGGTCTAAGGCAATCGCATTCGTCGGCAGACGACAGAACTGATTTTGGATCGAGTACAACCATTTCTATTTAGTGGATCATGTCAATGCTGAATTTTTTTATTTTGGAGATTGCGGTGAGTATAAAGACCATCGTGTAGTCAATCTTGAACCTCAAATACCTTCCAGTTACATTCTACTGACAAGTGGGCTGCTTAAAAGATGGCTGTGTGCATTACAATTAATGAGAACAAATACACATTTAGGCGGGTTTAGCCGATAGTCATACGTTATGCCCGGCAGAGGTTCAACAAGAGATTTGCAGAGAATTCTAATTAAAAGGAGGTAATTGTATGCCAGTTCTATTAGTCCGTATCGTTGCCTTGCTAACCACATTTTTGCTCTTCGGTACTCTCGGCTACAGGTTATCAAAGAGAGTGAAGACTCCAATCTCCATTACTGCCTGGATATTTTTAGCCTTATTTACGCTTTTGGCAGGTTCGATCATGCCGTCCGCCATTCTCATCGGGATCTTCCGATTCAAAATCTTCGTGTCGTGTTCACTTATGGCATTTGGCATTGGCATCATCATTGGTCTCGCAACGAGAGGGATGCGACAAAGTGCAAGTGGTGGAGCAAAAGTCTAAGTGTTGATTGAACTCAAATCTCTTGACATTAGAATCACATGCAAATGATTGCTTTCAGTGCCAAGAGCAATACTACTCTCGCTGGCTGGCACAAACGCATAACAAAGAAGAAAAAGACGCTCCACATTATACATGCAAGGTGCTCACTTCACGCCGCGGCCATTGGAACAACGTGGATGCGCGCGCGACTTCTTTCTGGTGGACGTGAGGCGCAATTGCCCTTTGGATGAATAGAATAGGAGAAAAACAAAATGAAAACATTATTAACCTTTGTAACGCTATTGTTTCTAACAGGACCTCGAGAGCTTTCTGCCCAGACTTGGAGCCAACAAGCAAACAGCAACAAAAGTGCTTTGTTAGATGTTTACTTTGTAAATCAAGATACCGGTTATGTATGTGGATACAACGGGACAATTTTAAAAACAGTAAACGGTGGAACTGACTGGGTTGCTCAAATCTCTGGTGTAACAGATGCACTGAATGGGATACAATTTATTGATGAAAAAATCGGATATGCATCCGGAGGATTCAAGTTTTCCGGAACGAACTATACACTCGTTAAAACCACTAACGGTGGTGATACCTGGACAAATGTCCCTGTGGCAACTTCGAAAAGTGGCGGTGGTATCTGGTTTTTGAGTGCCGATACAGGCTTTTGTGCATACGCAGATACTTTATATGGAGAAAGTGTTATTGCAAAAACGGTTAACGGTGGTGCATCCTGGGATGTGGTCTGTACAGCAACAGGATGGGTTAGTTTTTTTTATTTTACAGATTCAAAAAACGGTTACGCAACAGTAAACAATGGTTCAGTTCTTAAAACGACTGACGGCGGTCAGACCTGGACTTCTTTAGGTTTGGGTGAAAACTTATGGGGCTCCGGAATATATTTTTTTAGTAAGGATACCGGTTTTGTAGGTGGAAAAACAGATGGGGAGGCTGCGATATTTAAAACCGTGAATGCGGGGGTCAGTTGGGAGCCCATAGTTTCGAGTAATATGATCTATCGGTTATCTTTTGCTGATAGAGGACATGGTTTTGCGCTCTCAGTGGATACTACCGGAGCAGGAAAAATAATTAAATCCACCGACGGCGGAGATACTTGGTTGGATGAAACAACTCCCAAAAGTAATTTAAGGGGCATATATTTCTTGAACTCAAGTCTGGGATATGCGGTTGGAGACAGTGGTGTAATTTTAAAATACTCAATTGCTACATCTGTAAAAGATCCACCAAAAAATATTCCAGCAAGATTCTCATTGGAACAGAATTATCCAAATCCCTTCAATCCAAGCTCAGTCATCGGATATCAGTTGCCATCAAACAGCTTTGTAGTATTAAAGATTTACGACGTGCTCGGGAGAGAAATCAAGATACTGGTCAACGAACGTCAAAAGGCAGGGAGTCACTCTGTGACTTTCAGCGCGAGCAATCTGTCGAGCGGAGTTTATTTCTACAGAATCGAAGCAGGAACGTTCCATGACACTAAGAAACTTTTGCTTTTGAAATGAGCATGCAACTGCAGCTAACAAGCCGCACCACGACGTTCGTCATTCTGTATTCAACGTGCTCACTCAATGGTCTCGACATTGCGTGATGCGGCAGGACGTTATACGCAAGCAAATGTACATCTTATAAGGCGTTTTGGGGAGACTATAATTACCCGGGACCAAAGAGTGATTTTATCTAGAATCCATAAGGATACGGGAAGGAACCAATGAGAAAACTGATCGAAATCACGTTCATGAGTCTCAATGGCGTGATGGACGCCCCTGACATTGTGCAAGAGGCGCAACGATACTTCTTATCCAGTGAGGAGCACAACGACTACCAGAAGGAGAGACTTTTTGCAGCGGATGCTTTGCTATTAGGACGAAAAACGTACGAAGTGCTATCGAAGGCTTATCAAAGCATGGCGAAATCTAGCGGAGGGGTACCAATGGACTTTGTAGATCGCGTGAACAGCATTCCGAAATATGTAGCCTCGATGAGCCTCAAAGAAGCATCATGGAATGCGAAGGTCATCCGTGGCGACATGGCGGAAGAAATACGACAGATTAAGGACCTACCAGGCAAAGACATCATAAAATATGGTACAGGGCCTCTCGACTCGATCTTGTTTGGTCAGCATTTGGTTGATTTGCTTTGCATCATTGTTTACCCTTTCGTACTTGGTCACGGCAGGCACTTGTTTGAGGGGCTCGAGTTCACGACGCACTTGAGATTGTCGGAGGTGAAACGGTTTGAGACCGGAGCTATGGTGCTTGAATACATCCCCCAGAAATGATCATCGCGGATACGACTTGGAAATCTTGTTTCTTCGTTCTGCAAAACACGGTCCGTATAGAACTTTGCCTGCGTATAACACTTCATAAAAGGTCAGGACCCATATTGAAAAGTAAAAATAGAGCAGAAGTAAATTAGATGATAGAAAAGAAATCATCCTCTTTACAGATTAAATATTAAACATATTCGAGATCGAAAGTTGGGATCCGCTCGACCGAGGAAAGCAGGGACTGTCGATTTTAGCACATGTGTGCTAAACCAAAATTTCGATTTTTCCGGCGCTCGATGGCATACCACTGACAAGATTACTAACTCTCATGTTAAACAATATGGAGGCAGGTCAGAGTTACTTGGATCTTCATGAGGTATCCTTTCGATTTTAATGATAAAATGTGAGGTAAGGAAACCCACTTCCTCGCTACCACATTAGCCGTTGCGGTTGATGGACAGTTCAACCTCGGTCTTCCCTTCACCATGCTTTGCACTTCCGAAAAGAGAGTGAGCCACTTTTTTTCAGGAATAAAAATGTTACGAGTGGTCCAAATCTCTAATATATCGCTTGCCCCTCAGCAAAGAAGCGAGAGCTGCCAAAAGTGCCAGTGCGGCAGAGATTCCAAATGCGATTTTGAGACCGCTCTCAAATGGGCATGCAATTAGGCCGGGAAAGAAAGTTGTGCCGAGAACTTTACTCTGAGTCGCAGCGGAAGAGGTGTGTAGGATCGCAGGTGGGAGTAGCACTGCCATCGGATTGTAACCTAAGAACGCCGCAAAGAGAGCGCCGGTCGGTGGAAGTTCAGCCGCAGCCTTCGCTGCTGCGCTTGGAATACCACATTGGGTCAACCCTTTGAAAAGTGTTATGGGTAATGCAGCAGCAAATCCCACAGTCACCATGGTGAATACCCATGATATGCTGAAGATGCTTGCTGCATTTTGACAGGTCGACCGCATGCCTGAAGCGATGCCACGATGTTCAGCTGGAACCGAGTTCATAATGGCTGTTGTGTTAGGTGCTGCGAACATGCCCATGCCCATGCCGATGATAAGAATGAATAATGCTAAGGTGGGATAATTGAAATTGGCAGGTTGAAACATTAATCCGATGAATCCGATTGAAGTTATTACCATCCCTGCACTTGAAAAAATTCTGGCACCGTATCGGTCCGATAAATAGCCGCAAAGAGGGCCCATAATTAAAAAGCCAACCGTGAGAGGAAGCATGTAAATTCCCGCCCACAATGGGGTGTCCTCAAATCTGTAGCCGTGCAGCGGAAGCCAGATCCCTTGAAGCCAAACGATGAGCATGAATGTCAGTCCTCCACGAGCCAGCGACGCGAGAAACCCTGCCACGTTCCCTGCCGCGAACATACGAATCTTGAACAGGTCAAGTCTGAACATAGGGTCGGTTGCGCGTCGTTCGACAAACACAAATGCAACAATTGCCAGTACACCGATCACCATGAAGGCAATCACGCGGGGACTTTTCCATCCCATACTTGAACCACCGTACGGCTGAAGACCGTAAGTGATTCCAACTAGGAGAATGGTCAATCCTACTGCGAACAGAATGTTGCCTGGTATATCGGCTCGCTGGTGCTTCCTGATAGTCGCAGTTTCATGGAGCATGAGGTATGCCCATATGGAGCCCCCGACCGAAAAGGGCACGCTTACCAAGAACACGGCGCGCCAGTTGATGGCTGCCAACAGACCTCCCGCTACCAAACCAATAAGCTCGCCCGAAAGACGGGCGATTTGATTGATTCCCATTGCCATCCCTCGCTCAAGCGGAGGAAAGACGTCCGTTAGAATTGCGGCGGAATTGGAGAATAGGAATGCTCCTCCAACAGCCTGTACAAGCCGAAAAATGATGATCTGCAAAGCTGCGACATTGCCGGTACCTTGAACTAAGTAAAGCAAAACTGATCCTACGGCGAAGATCGCAAAGCCAAGATTATACAGTCGTACCCGTCCGAACATATCGGAGATGCGACCAAAAGTTACTAAAAGAGTTGCAGTCACCACACGGTATCCCATGATCGTCCATAACAAATAATCCGATTCGTCAGGAGCTAATGGGTCTATATGGATGCCACGGAATATTGCCGGCAGGGAAATTAGAACGATACTGGTGTCCAGCCCTGCCATGAAAGTTCCAAGAGTCGTGTTGGATAGCGCGATCCATTTATAATCAATATGGTGTAGTTTCCTATGCCTGGCGGGAGGAGCTGTTTCCGACGGGGTGTCGTTTGTACCATGATCTTTACTCATGCAATTTGGACCCTTGGAGTAAATTAGAGATTAGACAAATAAGGATGTACCCTTTTACTTTGAAATTGGTAAGCAACGATTAGAAACTTTCACGAAATTTATCACTCAGAACGTGAAGCAAGCTTGAATAAGGTCCTTGAAAAGAATGACCCCTTCCTTCAAGATATTTTGCCATCTGACAACACTTGACAGTCTTTCCAAAATTCCACAATCTCTGCTGTCGTGACCAAAGGCAGGATACTCTTCATGTTTTCCAGGGAGCGATAGTGACCCTCCTTGTTGCGTGACGAAACGGCGTCAATCACGACTATCGGGAAAAATCCTCGGGTGCTTGCTTCCCGGGCACTTGATTCAATTCCAAATTCCGTCGCTATACCGGTAAACAAAATGGTCGAGATGCCTGCATTTCTGATCATAAGCTCAAAATTTGTCCCGACGAATATGCTGGCGGTGTTTTTGTTGAGGACGATGTCATCACTTTCCGGTTTGATAGACAATGTGTACCCGTCAGAGTCGGGTTTAAGTCCTTGCATCCGTTTCCTCATCATGAAGCGGCTTCCGGGCGATTGAAATTTTTCTGGAAGGGGAGTGATCTTGGTAAAAAAGACTGGAACTTGTTTTTCTCTTGCCCCTGAATAAAGCGTTTCGACGTTTTTCAGGAATTCCTGCTTGTTGAAAATACTTTCCACCAACATCTTTTGGATATCCCAAAGGACTAAGACTGTTTTAGTCGGCGGAAGAAATTCACCGATCTCAGTAATGTCGTTCATGATATTTTTTAGCCTCCGTTATGAACAGATCCATTAAATAGACGAATGAAGAATGTCTAAGTTCAACAAATCTCTTTGTCTATTTCTGGCGAAAACTCTTCTACCTTCAACCACAAATTCGATTGACCTGCCCCCCAAAAAGTAATCCACTGTTGGGTTAGTTCGGAAGTTGGTGGCCTAACTTATCATTGGTATACAATATGGAGGAAGATTATGACGCTGTCTCCTTTTCTTATTTCGACTGAATTGCATTTAATGAACGTCGCGTCTAACTTTTTGAAGGTCATTAGGGTTGACCACGTGGAAGTGTCGAGAACAAAAAAAGGACTTTATGATGGGCTGTTCCAGTCCACCTGAGCAAGCATGCACGCTCGCAAATGAGGCCTCCTAACTAATGGAGCAACCCAATTTTTAGTTTTGACCGACCCACGATCCGTATTTTTCAGTGGTATGCTTCGGAGGTTAAGATTGAGCATTATCTCAACGGGATAACAAATGACGATCAAAAAGAACAGAACAACGACACATGTCATAATTCATGTAGTTAGGCGCAACGCATGTTAGCAAAACATTTGAGGTTCAGACATGAAAACATCTGTAGCCATATTTCGAGTCATCGCAACGGTTTACGGTGCCTATTTGCTAATAGTGAGCACCTATTTCTTAGTCTCTCAATTACGTTATCCGTCGCCAGCTGCAACAACAGCGCTGGACATCGCAGCCATCGCCGGCTATGTTTTCCTTGTGTTACCATATAGAAAAGTAGACTCCAGCACACTGAAGGCAATCATTTTTACTATCCTTTCCATCCAGCTAATTTGGACAGTATATAGCGACATTCATCATTCAATTATCTACTACTCGTCCGATGGTGGGTGGAAGATGGTTGTTGGGCTCGCCATCGGGCTGGTTATATTGCTGGGTAATCTCTGGGCATTCTATGCGATTACGAGCAAGTCATCGGGTCAGCAAAATGCCACGCCGGGTTTTCCGATTGAGCGGTAAGAGGAAGTTACCCTGCGCAGCACCTAAAAAGGCGGTCAGAGACGCTCGTCATTTGTATATGCAATGTTCTCGCTTCATGGCACGCACGTTATATGAAGAAGGAGCGTGCCACGACTTTGTCCGGCAGGACGTTAGGCGCAATGCAGCCTAATTGGAAAGTAGGCAATATCGGTGTTGGTGTAAAGGAGTTCAACAATGACAAAGGTTATTGTCGGAGCAGTATTTGTAACGCTAGTTCTGAGTGGGTGTTCACAACCGACCGAGGTTCGATACAACTCCGCGATAGACGGAGAGACTGTTACGTTTAGCGCTAACCAGAAGTTTTCTTTGCAGTTAGACGTGAACGCAGACGCTGGAGAACAGTGGGAGTGTGAAATCAGTGACACGACTGTCGTGTCGACCGACGGCAACCCAAGTTATAAGTCTTTGAGCCCCGGCGCAACTGGAGGTGAAACCATGGAGACGATTTATTTCCGCGCAAATATGAGAGGACAGTCTTCAGTCACGTTGATCGAGCAACAACCATGGGAGAAGGATGTCCCTCCTACCAGTTCAATACAATTTATAGTATTGGTAAGATGAAGATTCTCCTTGCAACATTTATCACAGAGCACAACTTGACTGATCAGTTTCGCGGGGACATGAGCGGCTGCGCAGCGCATAACAAGCCGGAAGAAGACGCTCGTCATTTTTATACTTCGAGCGCGCTTCTCTGCTTTCGCTCGATGAATCGATGCTTCGCAACTTTTATAACGAGAGAAAGCAACGACTTCTTCTCGCGGCACGTTATCTGCCACCGCCTTGAGATGATTTGGAATAAAGGACGGATCGTATGAAAGGATTTCGACTGCTCTGGTTTGCTTCTGTAGGTATATTGACACTTGCAAGCTCTTCGCAAGCACAGGACACTACTATTGACCTGCATGTTAATCTTCTGGTTACTTCTTCGGGTCTCTTGGGTGACAGCCTTTTTGCCGATGAATATCCCGATGATATCCAGTTCACGTGTCGGCCCATGTTTGTCGATCATATATCGGCTTACGGAGGAGCGTTTAAGGTCTGGATCGGTCCGCGTGATTGGGCTGGTTCAAGTAGCTGTGGTGTCAATGGAAACGTGGGGGTGGATTTAACTCCTGTGAATCGCACCGATAGCACAGGGCCCTATATCCACTATTGGGAAATACCTGCATGTGCAGGCTGCATTCTCAGCGCTGCGGCTCCGTACTTCCCAGAAGCGATGCGTGGATGGAATCGTGATTTCGACCAAGATGGCAAGATTCCAATCAAAGTTCCGCACGGTCTAAAGTTTACTTGGGTTTCGCCGACGCTCATTACTTACACGCTTCCAAACTCGAAAGGTCTAACTGTGACAGGAGTTGCGTATTACAATGGCGGTGGAGAAGACTCCGATGCTTCATTCTCTAATGCTGAATTTGTGATGCCTGCCAAAGATTCCGTGCTGACAAGCTTTTTATTGAAGACCTTCATTCAACGGGAGGGGTTGAAGTGATGTTTCACGACACGGCGGCGGCAGATAACAACCAAAAAGAAGACGCTCTTGCCCGCAAACTAGATGCTACGCAATTATTCATGGCGGCCAAGAGCACGACTTTCTTGCGGTGGACGTTATCTGCCACTGTTCGCTGAGTGAAATATGATAGAATACAGAAGTAAAGTGTTTGTCGGAATCGTATCGATCATATCGTTTGGCTTAGTTGCCGCTGGATTTGGAATGTTGACCAAGGACCCATGGGGTGGATTCATAGTTGTATTAATCCATGGCGGAATACTTGTCGGCTTGTTCAAGCAACGGAAATGGGTTATAGGAGTGATAAGAGCTTGGGGAATATTGCTCTTCGCATCAATGATTATCCTGATTCCCATTATATTTATTGAGATGAAGGGCGCCCTTGGGAGAGTAATTGGCGCGTCAGCTGTCCTTCCTGTCTTGGTCTACGCCTTTTACATTTTATTTCTCACGCCGAAATACATAGTGGTCAAGAAGATTGTGGACGATAATGAATTGTCCAAGAGTAATGATGCGAACAGCGGCAGATAACAACCAAAAAGAAGACGCTCATCATGATATATAATATCGGGTTCGCTTCACGCCGCGCTCATGGTAATAACATCGACGCGCGGCGCGACTTCTTTCTGGCGGACGTTAGACGCAACGGCGAACTATGACGGCCAATCATGATAGATATTATCGGCTTAGACCAGACACGCGGACGCCTGCTGAAGAATTGTGCCGCTGTGCACCGAGTTCTCCCGTCAAGCTCATGTCAGACATTGGATTTAATCCAATCCATTGTGTCATTTGCAACCGTGAGGTTCCGTTAGAGAGGTTTGATCTTGATGTGCCTCTCATCGATGAGCTTGCATCCTGGAATTCTATTTTCAGTGGTATTTACAATCTTTGGTTAGATTCGGGGGCATACGAGCAATGGGCTGCCCTCGAACTCAGCAATATCAATAGCGGTGTCAATGAGCGTGGTCTGTCCATAGCAAAGAAGTTGAACGTCATTCACAAGTGTTATTATTTATATTCGCTCCGCGAGGCTGGCGTCCGCGACGAGGCCGTTCGCATAGATAAATGTCCGATCTGTGGGAGTAAGCTTCAGAGGTCTGACGAAGCCAAAGTCACCCATGATAGGGTTTGCGAGAAATGTCTGCTAATCTGTTAGCCCGTTCGCCGCAGTGCCAAACACACCGGACAAAGACGTTCGTCATTTGTATGTGTTGAACTCACTTCATGGCACGCACATTATATGAAGGAGGAGAGTGCCACGACTTTGTGGCATCATATGTTAGCCGTCATCGCTTTGCAACCTTGAAACCGAAAGGGAGAATCCGTGAAAAGAAGAACGCTAATAATCTTATTAAGTAGTATTCCATTGCTTTTTGCTTTCATCGGTTGTTCGAACACGGAGAGTGCACTCAAGACTACCGAGAGCCCAAGCTGTCCCACAGTAGTGGAAGGATTTTTCCACAGTGGAGAGACGTGGATCGGCAAGCCACCGGAAATTAAAGGCTCTGCGATTTGCGTTAAGCGGGAACCTGATGCCGATCCGAAAACAATTTATGGTAAGATCATAGGTGCGGACGATAAAGGGATTCGGTTTCTGCCCAAGCGGGCTGGACTTTACCAACCTGATTCAGCTTATTACACGTTCGACCAGGTTGTCTGGGCAATTGATAAGGATGGCAAAGCCATTCGTGGAGAAGTCCCGAAAGGCGTGAAGAAAGTGGTTTGGTCAATGGAGATCGAGATCTCAAACATCGATCAACCAGAAGCCAAGCACATAACGATGGAACTAGACCCTAACGAACGATTTTCTTACTGCTTGAACCCTGGTACCTACATAGTGAAGAAAATTTCGTACAATGCTGATGCTGGATCAGGAGAAGAATGTAAGGATGAGAGCGACTCTTTACCGAATGTGACAATGAACGTTAATCCATTCGTTATAAATTACATCGGTGATCTATACTTGGACCTCAGAGCGGATACTTTACCAAACGTTTATAGCCTTCCTACAATAATTTTGAAAAGACCGGGGTACGATGTGGGCATGCAGTTCGGGTTGATAGGTGCTTTAGCTTACGAATCAACAATCGAGCGCCCTCCGACACATACCTTCTCTGTCGAGGATGATAGTACTGAGGCCGCGTCGAATCAGGTTCATTGGAAAACATCATTATTATCGATTCAAGATACTTCATCTCATTATCTAAGAAAGTGATTTACGGTATTGGGAAACCGTATGAGTAAGTTTATCTATTCACATGCAAAACAACGGACGGCTAACAACGAGAAAAGAGACGCTCGGTTATCATATATCATGGTGCGCACTTCACCGCGCACACATTATAGCCCCCAAGGAGTGTGCGGCGACTCTTTTCTCGTGGACGTTATACGCCATAGCCGCTTATTAAGTTGTATGAACGAGAATTCAGACCAATGAGATACTTGATAGTTTATATGGTCATGTTTGCAGTCATGGTATCATGTCTTCCCGCGCTCGCTCAGGTTGTTTCCAACCCCAATGAATGCGATTCCATTACCGCACATCTCGTGTCAAGTTGGAAATCTCCGAAGCTGTCATTGGTGAAGAAGTTTCTGGCAACTTTTGCCGACCCATCCTGTCAGGATAATGCTGAATACTCCGAAGGTGCAAATGAGATTCTGTTCCACCTAATTGATGAACATCCAAACACTTGTTTTACTGCGCTCTTCTCTCTTTCCAAGAGACAAATTCAGGCAGTTGCTAATGAGGTTCTCAATCCGATTAACGATAGCATTCCAGTGGATCAAATATATGAAAGGCTGAAGAGGGATCGCCATTCGTCCGACTTGATAAGTCGCGCGCTAAGATTTATGAAGCCATCTTACGATAAGCAGGTTGAAGGGATTAGGAACTGGGAGAAAGTGAACAATCAAAAGTGGAGTTATCCTAATTGGAGACCGCTGTAATGAAGGCTCAGTCTTTATCGATCTTAATGCGGCTACGGCACATAACATCGGGAATCAACGACGCTCGATTAATATATGTTATAGTTCTCGCTCCACGCCGCACACATTATATTCGGAAGGAGCGCGGCACGTACGTGATTGCCGCAAATGTTAGCTGCAACACAGCCTTTTTACATCACGATGACAGTCAGAAAGGTAAATCATGATAGTGGTGGATGTTCAAATGACGTTTAAGGAATTTCGTGATGCTGTATATTTGCTTTCACTCCGACGGTTGAGGTATATCCTTTTCTCCTTGTTTTTCTATTTGGCTTTGTTTGTGTTCGTTAGTATTTGTGTCTCTCCGAACGGTATCTCGTGGATAGCGTACGCGGTTCCAATCGTTCTTCTAATATTGTTAGTTGTAAGTCCGTATCAGACCGCAGCGTCAATCTGGGCAAGGGATCCAAGTCTAAAGGAGTCGAGGCGGTACACCTTGACCGAAGAGTATCTTCGCATTGATTCCCCCTCTTTGATTGTCGAGCATAAGTGGAAGAACTTCCTAAAGACAAGTACAACTAGAGGGTATTTCCTTTTATTCGTAGGTCAATATCAGACCCTGATTTTTCCGCTAAGGGTTTTCAGGACTGCAGAAGAGGAAAAAGGATTTAAACAATTCATTCTCTCTCATATGTCGACCGAGAAGAAATTGGCGGTGAGAAGAAGTATTGGTAGAGGTATTCTTGAGAGGCTTGGTATCTGGCTGCTCATAATCATCGTGGTGTTTTTGATTACTTGGTTCCGGCATAAGTAAGAATCATGAAGTTAATAAAAGTAAACGGCTGCGCTGCAGCTAACAGCCAAAAAGAAGACGCTCGGTTATTGTATATCATGATTCTCGCTTCATCCCGCTCTGCCGCAAACATCGGAGCTATATATATTTGTGGGCAGCAATCGGGACGACTTTCTTGAGGTGGACGTTAATTGCAATTGCCCGACTGTGGGGAGCAACGAGAAAAGACTCATGAAAATGCCTGATGCTTAAGTTAATATCGGGCTAGGATGAGGGAGGAATTCGAAATGAAGCTCGTAAATGTTTTAATTCTTATTGTCGCATCGACTTTTCTAGGATTGAAATTCGGACGCGAACGAGTCACATCCGGTGACAGCACTTGGACGATGTGCGGCGGCTTGCAGAATTCGACGGTTTCAAGTTTCGTCCAGAGTGGAAGCAATCTTTTGGCTGGTTCTTGGGGTGGGGAGGTCTATCTTTCCCGAGACAGCGGTGCAACCTGGTCCGCAGTGGCTTCAGTACCGAGTGTTGACATGGAGCCGCCCGCTTTGATCATTTTAACCCCGAGCGTAAGCACTTTAGCGATTGGCACAACTGTATTTGCTGGAGCTGGCAATGCTCTTAGCGGCGGGATTTTGGTGTCTATGGACAGCGGGATGTCATGGACCGAAGAAGACTCGACGTTCACCCATAACGTCAACTGCTTCGCGCTGATTGGTGACAGTGTTTTCGCAGGTACGGAATCTGGGATCTTCGTGACTACGAACTATGGAAAGAGTTGGCAGGTTTTCAGTCATGAGCTTTCCGGCGTGGTTTCCATACTTGTTGCAGCAGGCACGAACCTATATGCGGCATACAACGGTTTTACAACCTCCACTGACGGCGGCATGAGTTGGCTTACAAGTGACAGCGGGTTGACGAACCACTACGTTACCGGTATCGCAACTATTGGGAATGAACTATTCGTAGGGACTTTCAAGTTTCCAGGTGACACCGCGGGTGGAGTATATACATCCGCGGATCAGGGCAAGTACTGGAGTCCGGCGGATTATGGATTGACATCGTTTGCAGTGAATACCTTGATTTCAAGTGGGACCGATTTGTACGCGGGCACAAACAGCGGAGTCTTCGTTTCGACAGATAACGGCGCAAGCTGGATTGACATCTCAATTGGAACGCCCGTTGGGTCGTCAGCGGTCACATCTCTCGCGGTCTATGATGGATTTCTCTTTGCCGGCACAAATGGCAATGGAACCTGGCGTCGCCCCGCTTTAAAATTGTCGGGTGTAGTGGTGATGTCAGGAAACACACCAACACGATACTCCCTGCTGCAGAATTATCCCAATCCCTTCAACCCTAGTACAGCGATCAATTATCAATTGCCAACGAACAGTCTTGTCGTGCTGAAGGTTTACGATGTGCTCGGGAGGGAAATCCGAACATTAGTTAATGAGCGACAAAGCGCAGGAAGCCATTCTGTAACTTTCAATGCAACCACTTTATCAAGCGGAGTTTACCTTTACAGGCTTGATGCTGGAACGTATCATAATACTAAGAAACTATTATTGCTCAAATGAGGCTGGGAACTGCAACTAATAGAACCCATATTGAAAGCAGAGAATAAAGAAGAGGTGAGATAAATCGTAGAAACGACCCCTGTCGTCGCGAATTTTGGTTATTAAGTGCGCCTTGAATAATTAAGTTACTCGATCCCGAAAGCTGGGATCCGCTCGACCGTGGAAAGCAGGGACTGTAGATTTTAGCACACATGTGCCAAATCAAAATTTCGTTTTTCCGGCGCTCCATGGGATGCCGATGACCGGAGCACAAACCCATCATTTGTACACAATATGGGGGCATGTCAGAAGTTGTTGTACGGAAACGAACACCGATGTGCGGAACTGAACATTTAGTCTTCCTTCGAGATAGGTAAACCCTCACAGATCTTCAGTTTTCGAAGGTCGTGGATGGTATGTTTCTTGCAATTTGGTTTAGTGATGGGTGAAAAACGAATTTATTCATTTGCCGATAGCCAGTCACCAACAGCGCTTATTGTTCAGTTCGGATAGGAGGAAGGTATGCTGAAGAATTACTTACGAATCGCTTTCAGGAACATGGCTAAACAGAGGATGTACTCCGCGATAAACCTGATGGGACTTGCCATAACATTGTTGGTATGCATTTTTATTTTCTCGTTCGTGAAGGACGAGTTGTCTTACGACAGATGCTTCAAGAACTACGATAGAATGTACCGTCTTATTGGTGTAGAGTTTGGGCATGAAAAGATTGGGAGAGCTGTCGTTCCATGGTCTGAGGCAATGAAGGAAATCCCAGAGATAGAATCATATACAAGAATGTGGGATGAGAAAACAATATTAAGGCAAGGTAACGCTGGATTCATGGAAACCGTTTCAATTGTCGATTCAACGTTTTTCTATGTATTTCCTTTCCAAATGATTTATGGGAATCCTCATTATGCCTTGAACGATCCTCATTCAGCCGTGCTGTCACAAGAGTTGGCGGAGAAACTCTTTGGTCGGGAAAATCCTGTCGGACGATCCATTATGATAAAACTATCGCCGGGTATAGATACCGTTTCGGTGTTCACGGTCTCTGGAGTTGCGGCCCGCGTCCCAGATAACTCGAGCATCCGATTCTCAGTCTTGATTCCATACTCGAACATGAAATTTACATCTCTTGGAATGATGGGGGCAGGAACCGCGTTCAATATGATTTCATATTGCGGGATCTCAAATCTTGGCCCTTCTTCTTTTCTAAAACTCAGGAGTGCTACCGAAAAGGATCAGGCTCAAAATTTGTTGCAAAAGTTTGCGGAGAAATTTCTGCCGCCATTCATGTTCGACAACAGTCGATTCGTTTTACAACCGATAACACAGATCCACCTTTCACCCGACATAGCTTATAGCATGCAAAGCACCAGCAAACCGGAGTATTCGTATATCCTGATCGGACTCGGGGCTCTCATATTGGTTCTGTCTTCGATCAATTTTATGAACCTCACTATCGCTCGTGCCTCTCATAGATTTAAAGAGATTGGAATCAGGAAAGTATTAGGCTCTTCGCGACAAAAACTGTTTATCCAGTTCATGAGCGATGCCATGTTATTGTCTCTACTAGCGCTCATGGTAGCACTTACTTTAGCTGAGCTGACGCTTCCTGTTTTCAACGAACTCGCCGGCAAGCATCTCGCTTTGAACCTATATAAAGATCGGCTTTCTTTTCTCGGCGCGTTCTCAATCTCAATTCTAGTTGGCTTAATGTCAGGTCTGTATCCGGCTGCATATCTTTCAAAATTTACTGCCGCTAACGTGTTGAAAGGTGAGCACAAGCTCTCAGGACGAAAAGCTGCAGCAAAGTTTATCATGGGTTTCCAGTTTGTGGTGTCAGTCGGGCTGGCAATTTGCGCGGTGATCATGATGGAACAATCAAACTATTTGCAATCGAAAAATCTAGGGTTCGACAAAGAAAACGTGGTAGTTGTCGAGGATCCCTCGCTTATCCTCAGCGAATTTATGGTAGGAGCGAGCAGTTCGAGGCCGATGAAGACATTCATAGAGCAGATTTCAAATTACGATGGAATCAAGAGTGTGACGTGGGCCAGTGAGATGCCAGGCCATTTCCGATTTTCCTCTAAAGTAGCTTGTGGAACAGACACTGCAAATGCAGGTGTGTTTGTAATCGGGAGCAAATACTTGAAGACTTTTGACATGAAATTGGCAGACGGCAGGGATTTTTCCTCAGAATTGTCGAATGATACTACAGAGAATGTAATTGTGAATGAAACTATGGTCAGAGAGCTTGGACTCAAGCAAGCACTTGGGAAAATCATTACGAGTGATGATTCTTATTTGAAGGGAGGAAAAGGCAGAATCGTTGGCGTCGTGAAGGATTTTAATTTCGAGTCATTGGAGAGTCCAGTTATCCCAGCCATGTTAGTATTTAGTCCTTCATCGGGCTGGACATATGTGTTCATACGGTTGAGGCAAGGAAATAGATTATCGACCATGGCATCCTTGAAGAAAAAGTGGAACGAAGTTTATCCTGGGATGCCATTCGAGTATCACTTTCTCGACGATTACCTCAACAACCTGTATGAAAGTGCGCAAAGATGGAACAAAATCGTGAATTACGCAGCGACGTTCGCCATCCTTTTGGCACTTATGGGCTTGTTTGGACTTACCTCGTATATGGTGGAGAGTCGGACGAAAGAACTTGGGATACGCAAGATATTGGGCGCGAGGTACATTGACATCGGCGGGCTGATATACGGAGAGTTCTTCGCAATCGTGCTTGTTGCGGCTGCGTTAGCATGTCCGATAGCGTGGTACTTTATGCACAGATGGCTGGAGAACTTTGCCTACAGAGTTGATATCACAATGTGGCCATTCCTCGTCGCATCGCTGGCGATCTTATTGACGACAATCGCGGTCACACTTGTTCACGTGGTAAAAGCCGCGACAGCAAATCCGATAGAATCATTGAGATATGAATAGATCAAAGTTAGCAATCTCTAGGGAAATGGGCCTCAACCGAATAACCGCTACATAAGTATCCTACCCGTTAGGTTTTACAAATTCGGTGGATCAGGTCAAGCGAAAATTTATTGTCTTGGAAAAATAAGGTGCTTATAGGGCGTCGAGTTGAATTTTCGACATGCATTGCCTAATCCTAGGCATATCCGGGAGGCGGGCATGGCTGTGGAACGGTTTAAACTTATCGCCGAAATAAGCACAAATGATCCGTTGATGATTGAATCAGTTCTATCGAGGCTTATCGGAGTTAACGGTATGATTCGGACTGACAGTGGATTCAAGATCAGAACGACTTTTCTAGGGACGAGCGCCGAAAGACTTAACCGCGCATTATTGTCAAACCTTAGACGTGTCGATAAGAATACGACGATGCGATCTGAATGGATTAGTAGTGAATCGACCGAGAGATTTATTAACTATGTCGTGGAACACGTCAGGTAAACTTAAAAGGAGACTCATCATCACCTTGCCAACACTTAATCGGCTTACTAAATTAGCATCGGTACATAACATCGGGACAGGTCATGATCTTTTATTAACAATTATCCATTGGGGATGATAAAATATTAATTTGAAGTTGACTGAAACAAATACGAACTTAACTTTATGAAATTAAGTCAAGCCCAAAGAACGATTTTAACCAATTGGCTAATTACCAGGACGCCAAAGATTCTGTGCCCGCTATGCCAGGAGAGTACCGATAAATGGGAGTCAGGAGAAATCCTGATTGGTCACCAGTATCCGCAAAGCGGAATGGATCCTGGCGGCAGACAAATACCGATGCTCCAACTTACTTGTACCAAATGTTTTCATGTTCTGCTCTTTGATGCGCATAAGATAGGATTGTGTTAATTTCCCACTCTACTAAACCGCATTCTTGACAACTAAAATTAGATTTGTCCAATAGTTTCACCTCCATTTCATGAACAGTTTGTAACTTTGTTGTAGATTTGTTCCATTCATGCACTAAGCTCTCATGGAGTGCATTAATTTCAAAGGATAAATTTAGCTACGATATCTTTGTCATCAATAGACAAGTTTCATGCAATTCGTCACGAATGAATAGAGTCGATCTTTATTCACGTCTTTTCCGGACTGCGAGCTCTATTACAGACGCATTCCCTCGGGCCGGATCCACATTTCTTGACTTTACAGTTCTTCCCGTTGCCGGTGGCGATCTACTCGCGAACTCCAAAATGAGGAGCGCAAGAAGAATTATTAAAGACATCAAGCACTTTGAACGGATCCTTGTTCTATCCGATCTCAATATTGGAGACGCGTTATTTACTCAGGCGTTAGTTTCGGGACTCCGTGACTTTTTTCCTACTGGAACGATTGATCTGGCGGTAAATAAAAGTGCAGCCCCCCTTATAATTGGTAATCCAGAAGTGACAAATGTCCTGCCAGTTTTTATGGGCGCGCCGTTTCCGACAAACGAGGATCTGGCTACTTTAGGGCAAATCGCATCTCCCCAGAATTATGATCTAGTCATTAGTCTTTGCCCTTACTTTGAGCTCAAGCATTTCCCAAGCCCCGCAAAGAATGTCGTCGAGTTCAGTTCATTTGCAGCCTTACTTATCAACGCGCTAAAGAATACCGAAGAGACGGGACACGTAATATATCAGCTCTATAGGTTCGTTCACCTGCTGTTCAAGGACTACCCAGTTCAGCAGTATTCTCAAGATTACTCAGGTATACGACTTACATTGACAGAAGAATCCGTGGAGCTTGCAGGGGATTTTCTACAAGGGGTTGGTATTCGTGGCGATGAAGAATTCATCTTGATAAACCCCGACACATCTTCGCGGTTCACGAGTATCCCATTAGAGGTGCTGAGTGCGCTCGTGAAGAAATTGTCGAAATTCGATGTTCCGATTTTAATCGGCTCGGGGCATGTCGATATGGGGAATGAAAAGCAACTCCTTGGAATGATGTCTACGGAAGAGACGAAAAAGTTAAGGGTTGTGCCATGGAAAATGCCCCTTGGAGTTTATGCTGCGCTGATCGATTTCAGCAAAGTATTCGTCGTCGGTGATTGTGGTCCGCTTCATATCGCTGCGGCCAGAAAATATTTAGGGAATGGAGATTCACCTCTAAAGAACCGGACAGGATTGTTCTCAATCTTTGGTGCAACTCCAGCAAGAACATACGCATATGACAGCACAACTCCTGGATTTTTCCCTGCTAATCAGGACGCTCGGTCACATGCATATGTTGCAATGAGTCGATGCAGGAATATTACATGCATAAACAAATTAGTGAAAAATTGTAAGAGCACGCGATGCTTTGAGTTCGTCGATATAGATGTAATAGCTAGCGATGTTGACAAGGCATTGAAAGGAGGGCAAACATGAACCATACAGATGAAAGACTAGTCATTCTTGAAGTAAAAGCTCCGGTATTTGATCATGCAATCATCTGAATTGAAGCTTGAGAAGACTTAGGCTTATTTTAAAATCAGTTCTATTCAAACATTAATGGAGATGTAATTATGAAGAAGTTGTTGTTATTCTTTTGTACGTTCGTCCTTCTCATCTGCACTGCAAACGCGCAGGATTCAGGGTATAAGATTCTAGATACGGTAAAGCTCGGCGGCGAAGGGGGATGGGATTATCTAAATGCCGATCCTGAAAGTGGCATGCTCTTCATCTCTCGCGGAACACACGTTCATGTAATGGATATGGGGAAGAAGACGATAGTCGCAGATATTCCAAACACAATCGGAGTCCACGGGATTGCCTTAGCACATGAATTCGGTAAGGGATACATAAGCGACGGACGGGATACTTCGGTGACCGTGTTCGATCTGAAAACTTTCAAAACACTTAAAGTAGTCAAGATCGACGGGCTAAATCCTGACGCGATCATTTACGACAATGTTTCAAAGCGCGTATTTACATTTAATGGGAGAAGCTCAAGTGCGACCGCAATCGATGCCGCAACCGATTCTGTGGTTGGGACGGTTACGCTCAACGGGAAGCCGGAATTTGCCCAGGCAGATGGTACGGGAAATATTTATTTAAATATAGAAGACAAGAGTATGATAACAGGATTTGACGCCAGGACTTTGAAGATTCTTAAAACGTGGTCAATAGCTCCTGGTGAAGAGGCATCAGGTCTTGCCATCGACCGGGTTCATCATCTTCTATTCTCGGTGGCGAGCAACAAAATGATGATTGTCTCTGATTATGAAGCCGGAAAAGTCGTTGCCAATGTGCCGATTGGTGAAGGGCCGGACGCAGCGGCATTTGATCCCGAAACCCAGTATGCGTTCAGCTCGAATGGGCGAGATGGAACCCTGACGGTAGTCCATGAAGATGCGCCGGACAAGTTCACTGTCGTCGATAATGTGAAAACGCAAAGAAGTGCCCGCACAATGTCATTGGATACAAAGACTCATCGGATTTATTTATCAGCCGCCGAATTTGGAGAAACGCCCGCGCCGACAAATGATAATCCGCGACCGAGGCCGGTTATGATTCCTGGCAGTTTTACTATACTAATATTAGGCCGATAAAAAGATCTTGTGAAAAGATTTATAAGAAGGTTTACCGTTAGATGGCCTGAATGAGATATATGAGCTGCCGAATTCAAGCTGGTATCAAATGGATTGATCAACCTGAATGTGAACCAGCGATCATCAAACGGATTTCCCATGTGGAAGAAATCCTAAATTACGTCATGTATCAAGCTTGGACCACAACCCGGATTGACGCCCCCGCAAGAAGTAAAGTAAAATTCTGATTTAAAGACGGTAATAACGCGGGGGTTTTGTTGCTAAAGTCTGAACCGATTGCTAGCTAAATATTGGTGTGTGAATCGCAAAAGATCTTTACGACTAGAAATTTTCGTTTGACAGGAAAATAGAGATGGAGAAAAGCACACAAAGTATCGATGGTTTACGCCTCAAACTAGCTAGATTGACGGCTGGATTAACAGAAGAAGTTGCAGCGAAGAGATTGCACACAAATTCAATGAGCATAGCCCAATGGGAAAAGGGGACAGTCCATCCAACATTAAGTTCGGCCAAAAAGGTAAATGAATGGATCAGGGATGTTGATGCCAAGTATGGACCGTTACGACTCCCAGACAGGGGTGGAGAAGACATCGTTCTTCTTCGCAAGAAATTTACGAGAAAATATATTGCACAGCGATTGAAGATCGGCTTCCGCACTGTCGATGCGCTGCAAAATAGAAAAGCTTTCGATTTGAAACCAGGCGTATTTGAGCTGGTAAAGAGAATCAAAGAGTTAGAATTAGTAAAGGAAATGCCGGATGTATTTACAAAAGACGAAATGAAAAGATTAAATTGGCTTCTTACTAATAAGCCCGGCATGATAATGAAACTGTCCAAGACAGGGCCGTTCAGCTTTTGGACTGTACTAAGATGGATGAATGGAACTCACTGGCCTCTTCGCGGATTTTACACAAAAAGGCTTCGTACTTGGATGAAAAAGCTGGAAGCACTGAACAGGCAACTATAGACTCCTATGAAGCAGCCTCCAGGTCCCAAAAGGTTTAGGCGGTACGTTGATAGAAAACGAATTTACTTTTCAGGGTGTGAAAAGAAATAACTCTAGAGGGCAATGCGTGTAAACCACGACACAATAGCTTGGTCCGGATAGTTAGATCTCGCATTGTCATATTTGTTTTCTTGACGGCGGTTTCCTTCAATGAAGGTTATGCCCAATTAAACATCTTGAAGTGGGTATTTGAGCCGAAAGTGTTTCAAGTAACCGAAGAGCTTCGGGACTACATTAGAAGTGACAGATTTCCTCAAGTGAGCCGTAATAGGAATCAAGAGCTTAGTCATATCGACCTGCTTTTCACAAAAGGAATGGAGCTATCAAATAACAATATGAACACGGCTCTTCTTGCAATTTCCTTCGCAGTATTGAACCGAACATATATACGGCCGACGTTCCCATTAATCGGAATTGTTAGACTTCCACTTCCTGCCGAAGATTCAATGGATGCAGTTCCACGAATAAGAAAACTGCCAAGATATTTTTTCAATGACTCGCCTCGTGATAAGTGGGGCGACAGCGCCAAACTAGTCCATTTCTTTGGGTCGGCCTATTTGACTTATGCAACTTTGACGAAAAAGTTTCCTGACGCGGTTGGAATTTGGGTTGAAGAGGGTGAAGTAGCGTTCAAGTTAGATTCTATCGCGCAACAGAGAGATGTTTTTATAGATCGGTTGGGTCAGGATTTTGGAGCCGCCCTTAGTAAAGGTCGGGAAGTGTTGCCGTCAGATTTCTTGAAAACCAAAATACTAAGAAGTCAAGTTACGAGAATCAATTTCTGATCGACCAAAGAGCGCTGGCGGAGTTATGAGAATAGTTAGTTGATCGATTCTGAGGTGACCCAAGGGATAATACGGCGTTATGTTAAAATGGAAATCGGATCGCTATCCTATCGATAGAATACAACAAGGGGCATGCATTGATCTTGTGATTGATTCTCAATTTCACTTGCATCCTTCTATAACGCTGCCTACCTTTCAATTGCAAGATCGCAGCTTTTTATCTCTCAACAAAATCAAAGGAGCGAGCATGATCCAAATATGGGATAATCACATGAAGGGGTATGTTGTGGTATTTATGACAAGTTTGTTGCTAAGTTTGCCTGCAATATTAGAAACCGGGTGCTCTTCACTGACTCTTGAACCCGCGAACTTTTCGTGGCCCATTGAAAATGAGCTTAAGGTCGATGCAGGGGGTATGATACAAGAAAGCCGATACCGCATTTCTTTCAATGTCAAACCCATGCTTTATGAAGAAACAAAAGACTCTGTTAATGTCAGCGGCCGTTTGATCGATATTATTCGAGATGTACAAGGCTATTATTACCTTACTGGGCCACAGTTCAAGAACGTCTACGTGTTTCGACAGGCTGAAGGTTGTCTTACACTTGAAAATAAAATTACTGTTTCAGAGGACGGGCTTTTGTCCCCTGGATTTAATCAAAGGACCCTATACATTGAATTAGTCAACGGCAGCGATATACCGATTATGCTTACAAAAGATGGAAGCAAGAAGGAGAATGGGAAATGAGATATCTCGTGAGTTCATTGAGCATTATTTTTGGCGTCACGGTCGCTTTTGTTTCCACGAGTACGGCTCAAGTCAAGTTGGATTACTCAATTGTTAAGTCATTCGAGTCAAAGTGCAATGATATAAAAGAAGCAATCAAACAGGCCACAACTCTTCAGGAATGTGCCGCTGCCCGCGCCGACATTGATAAGCTGGAAAACGATATTGCTGCGGATACAGTATTACTTAATGACGCACTGTACCCTGATAAGTATGACGAATGGATCAGTGAACTTCGGTTTGTACTTCACCTTTCTCAGGAAAAAATGGGGATCATCGAAAGTCAAGGTTCACGCGTTGCTGATTTAGCGGGACAAGTTCGGATATTGTCCGGGCGGATCGACAGCATTGCAGATGATGACAAGAGGTTAATTGCTTCGATAAGTGTTATGTCATCTGCAATAAATGTAATGTCATCCGAATTGACGAAGGACACAGCGAAACTCGATTCACTCACGAATACCGCCGGAAGAGTTCAACCACGGGGATTAACCCATCAAAACCGTAAATCAAAATGAAGGCGAAGCAGCACCATTCTACCATATTTCTTTAGTTTTATCATCCTACACACCTGGCCCTGAAAAAGTAATCCACAGTTGGATTAGTTCGGAAGCTAGTGCCCTAGCTTATCTTTGCCACACAAAACGGGGGCAGGTTAACTGGGAAACAGGTTGAGTTGTTACAGGCGAAGTCTCAGAACTGCCTATCAGAGAAACTATCTTTTGTCCATTTGATTTTGAAGACGTACAAATTACAAGATTCTGAGATCCTTATGGCGCAAGTTGCTCATTAAATCGGCAATCAAAGAGAGATACCGGTAACTTTTGCCCCTCACGTGTTCCGAATCGGTAGTATGGGTCAACACTGAATGGACCGACACACTCCTTTTTGAGAATTTTGGCGCTTCCATATGGTATACATATTGTACTTTACAGATTGGCTAATTCTGCTCAACCATTTGGAGTGTGTCAGTGATGCATCTGTTTTACAAGATTATTAAGCCTGTTGTCGTTGTTTTTCTTATTGCTGTACTTTTCGTTAACACGCCGAACGCGCTCGAATCGAATGCGACTCCCCTTCAGTCACTCTTTATGATTAAACAGCTCATTCCCCAGACTCAGACGATCGGATTGATGTGGAATCAGAATAGAACAAATACGGCAGAGCTTTTGACAAAGATAGAAAGAGCTTCCGCGTCAGTTGGCGTTAAGGTTGTTATCGAAGACGTCGAGGAAATGAGAGACGTGCCACAAAAATTCAGGGAGCTGAACGATAGTTATCATATGCAGGCGCTTTGGGTTATTGAGAATAATGAACCGATGAGCGATCCTGTGGGAATAGAGTATCTTGTTAAGAACTCAACCTTAAACGGAATTGCTCTTTTCGCACCGAATGCCGAGTGGGTTTCATCCGGTGCATGCGCTTCGCTGCTTTCCGACGGCAACAATGTTAAGCTAGTTGTAAATCAAAAGACAATTTCAGCATTAGGAATAAAAGTTCCGGAGAAATACCTCCCGAACACACAGTTTGTTTCACAGTAGGGAGATGATCCTGAATAATTTAGCATTTCTTCTCATTGCTGGCTATATAAGCATCAGTATTCCGATTATGGCTCAGTCGCCTTTCTCATTTTGAAATTCAACTTATGAAAGATCATCCCACAGTGTCGACATGGCAACTGGCTGCACCATTGACGAATCGGAGAGCCTTTTTGTCACTAGTTACAGTCTGCATCCTTACTCAGGAGGAGATGAATCAACCATCAAATACAACATATATTTTGGCGATACTATTTGGATTCCAAGATATTCTGATCGGGCAGGAGTGCCAAAACGATGCTTCTCGTGATTTGTCACGCAATGCCTGCTCGGTAGATAGATAAGGTGATCTTTTTGTAACCGGACGGAAATATGACACGGAAGGGTATAAACTTTTGGTCTGCATGATCTCAAAATCAACTGGACGAACCGAAGATTCGGCCGACCTAGAAGCATAACACTGAATCCTCTTCACTAAAATATGATTTTCTTTCTATCAGTTTGCCAACGCTTGACCGAATTACTAGCTTATGATTGACAAACAATGTGATGAAGAAGATGACAACATTAGCCAAGAAGCTTGATTGTTATGTCTATGGTTAAGTGGTTGTAAACCAAATACAGGAATTGAAAAAGTGGAGGAAAGAGTTAGTGTCGTTTGAAGTAAAGCTATCCAATGATAAATCCTACATCACGTTGAAGATAATAGGAGATTTAACAAGTGAGCAGGCGCTGAAGCAGGATCTAGAGGCACATGCACTGGGCAGGAAACTCGGGGTGAATAGATACCTGGTAGACGTGACTGAATCAAGAAATGTTGATTCGGATTCTAATAACTACAAATTTGCATATGAAGACATATTGATTAATCCAGGAATCGATAGAAATGCTCACGTAGCACTCCTCGTAAGCCCGAGAGATCATTCTCATGATTTTTTTGAGACAGTGGCGAGGAACGCTGGCCTCGATGTGACACTGTTTAGGGATCGGGAACTTGCAAGACGTCATTTATTAAATGGTTATGTGCAGCAAACGCTTTTAGTAAACAAGCGCTGATTTTTGAGAAGAACCAATATTTGAGCGAATTGTGGGATGATTTTTTCCCCGATCTCGAAGGGGTTCTTACTTTTCTCACCTAACCTTTGTGAGGGCAATCTCGTTTTTGTTATCCTTGGCCAGTAAGTGTCTATCGGATCACTACGTTATCATTGGTACACGATATGGGGGCAGCTGCCAACTTGATTCAACAACAGCCCAATACGGATCATTATTATCGCTCAATCTAGCAAATTCGATCAATGCAGTTTGAGACCAAGGTCGATCATAAATCCCTTGTAGACTAAGATGAGTAAGCCCGTTCAACCATTGAGCAATTGTTTACACACTCAGACAAATGTCCGCTCGGATTTTGATGGTTTGAAGATAAAAGGAATGGCACTGTTATTGCGCTTAGTTTAGGTGTAAGTCATTAATAATTATGAATTAGGATTGTTTGCGCTAGATCCAGAAATTTGCCACAGTATATAGGATACAAGTATGCAAAATACTCTTTCGGAGACACTTAGGTTAGACGCTATTAATGGGATTGCGAAAAGTTCTTGGGAAATGTAACGTAAGACATTATTAATACTTCGTATTTTCCGAAGAAGAAGATCATAGCCTAGAGATCTAGAGAAGGTGGACATGCACTTCAAGAAATTTCTAAAGGAATGTGAAAAGCTAATCGTTCCAGTTGCTGTCATGTGTGGTAGTCTTGTCGGTTGCAACTGCAACCCAGTTGCTCCAGCCAACTACAAAGACGCGACGAAGTTTGCGTGGACGGTGGATACGATTGCATACTCTGGAAGCTTTCAGACAGCAATGACTTCCATTTGGACGAGTTCCGCAAATAATGTATACATCGTTGGAGCAAACAGTGCAGACGCTGGTCTGATGTACCATTTTGACGGCAAATCGTGGTCACGGATCCCAATAACCGTCAATGAAGGAGGTCCTATCCAAGGATCGCTTGATTTGTCCGGTATTTATGGATTCAATACAAACGATATATGGGTAATTGGCGATCGCATAGATTCCTTGAACCAAATTACTTTAATGCCCTATTTCTCGCCGCTCATTATCCATTGGAACGGGCAGGCTTGGACGGAAGATAAGGTGTCGGGAAAAGGAGTCCTTGCGTCTATTCATGGGCTGTCACCCAATGACGTATGGGCAGTCGGCGGGGGCAATATGGTCTTTCATTTCGATGGGTCAAGTTGGAAGAAATCGGATATACCCGTTCCGCCTCAAGGTATGTCATTTGGCAGTGTTGCCGATGTGGCTCCAAGTAATGTCTATACAATAGGCTTTATCAACGACATAACCCCACCGGCCGACACGGGCTCATACTTTTTGTACCGGTTTAATGGTGCATCGTGGAACGTAATCGATTCAGTTGTAATTACGTCTTCATACGTTGGGCCAATAAAGTTCGGCCAGAAACTTTTCTCAATTAATGGAGTCCTTTACACTTCATTTGGAAACGGCGTTCAAGTGTATGCTGCTGAGTCGTGGAACTCAATCTCCGGAAACACGAACATTGCATATTTGGGGGGAAATGATGTGAACAATCTCTTTGGCCTTGGTGCAAATGGAACAGTCAATTGGTATAACGGTAAGAGCTGGACACAATTAAATATTCCGTTCAGTTCTGGAGTTACTCTGTCGTCGGTCTGGTCAAATGGACAGGAAGTATTTATCGTAGGATATGATATAGGCGGTCATAATTCCTACATCATTCAGGGTAGGTAGTATGATGAAAGGAGGAGGTGGAGAATTGAGAACGTAAATACCAAAGAAAACCCATCCCTACCGGCTAGGGCAGAGATGGGTATAGAGCAAATTCCGCTTTTGCGGAATCCAAACTGAAGTCTGGACAAATCGGGCGTGCAATCTCCGCTTATCGCGGGGTCTCCCTTTTTGTTTGCAGTCACCAAGATAACATAAAAATTCAGAACTGAAAATGACCTGAAAGGAGTTAATATCATGTCTAAGTACATTAAAAGGCGTAACATATTTGCAGCAGTCTTTGCGTTATTGACGCTTTGTGCCGCACCTCTTTTCGCGCAGACTGCCAGTCTTGATCCGTCCGCCGTTCAATCAGTACACGCGTACCAAGACCCAACAAGCAAAGTGTGGTATTACGATTTCAATTTGGGCGATTACAATCCGAACCCTGTTGGAAGTGACGGCGGCTCGTCACTCCCGACCGATTACCGATGTGCTGCCTCGTTTAATCTTATAAATGTGCCGGACTACTCCGTGATAAGCGCTGTCACCCTTACTTACAATCTTCAGCCAGTCAAGAATATGTATGGCTCCACCATCTCTATTAGAAATTATGGCGGGGACGTTGACGACATCAATCCGCAGAATAACGATCAGGCACCTGGATATTTTACAGCCATCGGCTCAGGCTACGCTCATCTGTACAAAGACAACGTGACAGGTGGAGGTGGGAGCCAGACTATCAGCTTCAGTCAAACAGATAATCCGGATAAACAGATATATGCCGACATTACCAGCGCATTATCGGGAAATCTCTTCAGCCTTGGTTTCGTTTCTGACAATGAGTCCGGGAGTCTGGCTATAGATAATCTGTCTGGTCTAAAACTGAACGTGACTTATAGAAATCCAGACGTAACTTTTAATAACAGCGTCCCTGTTGGAACGATTACCGTGAACGGGGTCGCCAAAGTAACAGGGTACGTAGGCTCCTGGGTGCCGACGGATATTTATACGGTCACAGCCAGTGCAAGTCAAACGTACAATGGAAGCACGTATTCCTTCGATCACTGGAACACGCCGACTGGCAATGTTTCCAACGCGACTATTACGGTAAGCTCTGTACCCAATACTGATGTAGTATATACGGCAGTCTATAACATCGAGTATCAAATAACTGTCCAGAACGACTTCAACGGTAACGGAAACGGTGGCGTGGTACAGTGGAATAGCGGGGGCGATGTACCATCACCTTACACAACGTCTGTTGTTGTGGGGCAGTCACCCACTATCTCAACAACTGCGTTGCAGACAAATCCGAAAGACGGTCAGCAATATGGATTTGTGTATTAGCTAGATAATCCGCAATTAACTTCACCTTCTCGAAGCATAACTCCAGCCAGCAATTTCACTTATACTGCTCATTTTAATCCACGCGGAACACTTTCTTTGACAACCGCTTCTTTCCCAGAGGGTGGTGGCAGCGGCGGATATTATACGATTGACGGTATACAAACTAACTCCCTCCAAATTACAACGGGACAACCTCACACTATTCAGGCTTATTCGCCGGACAATACAAAGTGGTCTTTCTGGCAATGGAGCGACGGTAATACAAGTAATCCAAGAAGCATTACACCGTCAGGTTCAGTGTCGTATAACGCAGTTTACAAGGGCATTCACATTTCCACTGATCCGTCGGCTTTCACCCGTGGCAGCCAACGGCGACTCATTCAGACGATCTGCAGCGGGACGAAATGGCTCCACCAAGTTTATACCAGCATGGGACACGTCTGGATCGAACACTCCAGCAATGGAGGTTCCTCGTGGACGGTAGGCAACTATGGTCAACCGCTTGATGGCACAGCAGGCGGAAAGTGCCCCTCCATCGCTTACGTGTATTATGCACACTGGGGCAACAGCTACATAGGCGTCGTTTGGGAACAGCTATATGGCTCGACATACGCAATCAAAGGAGAGCTCTTCAACCAGTTCTCAGGCGGTACAATGGAGCCGACATATGCTTCCACGTTATACGTCGAACCTTCCGATCCTTACAGTACCAATGCTAACCCTAATATTGTAATGAACGGGGATTTTTATGGATGGTATCTTATAACGATCGAGAGAAAAAGCACTGGCAGCTTGCAGCCGGGAATAAACTGGATACTCAACCAAATGGTTGACTACACCGGAGGCCAGGACGAAGCATTCCCCAACGGTCCCGGTGGACTTGCCGGGCTTTGTCAGTGGTACAGACGCTAATTCTATCAATACTGCATTAGCTATTGAACCGTACGATCTCCAGAGCAGTACCTGGTTCGATATGCAGCTTGCATATCAGGAATATGCTCCTCAGTATGATGAGGGTCAGATAAAGCAGACGTCGCTGTCGCTTACTTATTACAATGGCAGCTGGGGTTGCAGTCAGTCGCCATCAACGCCGTCCATCATCAACGACTACTGCCCAAACGACTATAATCCCTCTGTGGTAATAGATGCGTGGGAGGACCCAGTCGCGTGCTGGATTGACAATATTCCCAATAACGAGAATGGTTCATGGGCCGCCGTAGACCAGATGACATTTAATGTTATTGGCAGTTCCGTGTTCTATTATTACGGTGATGGCGTTCAGTCCTGTTCGATCAGTCTTCCTGACTATAACTTTAACGACTCGTACGCTGACGGCTTCGCTGCATGGAGTCAGATATATAATAGCTCATGGTCCAACCAGTCTCTCTTTTTTGAAAGTGGCGTTCCCAAAAGCAGTGACTTCAGGACGTTGAACACGACAGGTAAATACATTCAACTAGCGAACGGTACCGATACAAAAAGTATAAGTAATATATATGTTCCATCTTTTTACCCGTTTACCGCACCATATTCATTTAAAACTTCCCAAGACCTGGGGAGCCTGAGTATCTTTTTCAAGCAGACTCCCGGTTCGATTGCCGTCAGCAGGGGATGCAATATCAATAAAGGGAGTGCAAACTTCACTTATCGATTCGGCGACCTCAATGTTGACGGGCAGGACATAGATTTTATCGATGCCCCTGACACGCTCAATTACAGGGACATAAACAGAATCGATAGTGTCCTTGAGACGCAACCGTTTCAAATAGGAGCAAACTCGAAAGTCGTTTTCACTGAGCGTTCCGGATTTTCGGATTCGGCGTCGGCGGTTCAAGTCCTTGGAGTAAACGGCTTTGTCGGCTACAAAGTTGAGATGATAGATAACGCGACAAATAAAGTGATAGGGACTGTAAGAAATGTGACGATGACCGCTTCGAGCCTTGAGCCATTCAAGTTGGTTGCATACAATTTGAATACGAACGGGATCCATAATAGGACTGTAAAGGTGAGGATATCAGCGAGCACAAATTTAGACAGCGCGAATGTTGCCCTGGCGAAGAGTTATGCCCCTGAGAACTTGGCCACTGGTGCGATCACCCAATCACTATCGCTCCAGTCTGTTGACGTAATCACTACATACGCTCTCGCCCAGAACTATCCTAACCCCTTCAACCCTTCCACGATGATCAACTATCAATTACCAATCGATGGTCACGTCACGTTGAAAGTTTATGATGTCCTCGGAAGGGAAGTAAAGACATTAGTTGATGAATCCAAGAGTGCCGGAAGTTACGAAGTAAAATTCGAGGCAAGCAGCCTAGCTAGCGGAATCTATTTCTACAGAGTAAGCATCACAGGAAACGATGGAAAGAATTTTGTCTCTACAAAGAAGATGTTGTTGATGAAGTAAGGACGCGCTCAGTTATCCGGTAAGAAAAGAGTCCCGTCATTAACATCGGCGGGACTTTCTATTTGAGCCTCGATCGTCATTGACCTGCCCCCCAAAAAGTGATCGATTCTTATACTAGGCCAAAGGTCTGATCACTGACCTATCACAAAGATCTCTCTTTCGGCGGTTCGGCTCTTTGAGCAAGCTTCGACCCTATCGGTAAAGTCGGCATTCACGAATAGAAATCCAGATATTCAGGTGGAGCCTTTTTTGAGGGAGTGTACCATCTTGTGATGTTTGACAACTATTAAAAAGTACTCAAAAGGTACCCAAACTTTTTAGAACCTGCGAAATTAGTGCGCCGTGGGTGACTCGAACACCCAACCCTCAGCTTAGAAGAATGATGCCCGGAAACCGAATCCTCTCAAATTTTCCATATTTGCCGTATTATTGATATTCTGACATGATATTTGGTATTATTTGGAACCGTAAGTCGTCCAAGAAACCGTGGCAAATTATTCATGAGATTGCATTGATGCATCATGGCCGGAATTGTTAGACTTCAGAGTCTAGCGGAGAGAAATAGGTCTGGAAATTGGAGATAGATTTGAGTCGATTAGGTAGGAAACGTGAAATTTATCCAAGACAACATACGTGGAGCTTTTAATCCTCCGACCAAACGATTCGCGGATCATTGAAAGAGTTGTGTGAAAACTCTCGCCGATCCCGAAGGAGACTCACCTACTAAGACCTGACCGGATTACTAACTTCTCATTGGTAAGCAATATGAGGGCAGGTTATAACTTGAACCACCTTGCACAAGTCAGATGTTATCTAAATATTCCAGTGCACTTACTAGGGAAGATCGGGATGGATTATTTTTTGGTGTTCAATTCGTTCAAATCTGAACCGTAAAGTTTCTCCATGCATTCGGGGCATATGCCATGTGTCATAACTGCCTGTGAGTGATCGGTTATGTACTTGGCCACATCGTTCCAGAACCCCTTATCATCGCGTATCTTCTTGCAGTTGGCGCAAATTGGTATAAGACCATTCAGCATTTTGATCCTCGCAACTGCTTCATCAATCCTATTCTTCAGCACTTGCTCTCTTTTTATCATCTGCCACACTCGAAGTCGATACAGTAACAACGCAACTCCTAATATCGTTAACAGAAACAGGGCTTGAAACCATTTCGTCTGCCAATATAGGGGGAGAATTGTAAAACGAAGTGATGCCGGAGTTGCACTCCAATGTCCCTGTCCTGTTGAGGCTGCCACTTTGAAGTCGTAAGACCCCGGTGGTAGGTTTGTATAAGTAGTTCTGCTCCGGGTACCACCATCGACCCAATGATCATCGTAACCTTGTAGCCAATACCTGTATCTGGTTGTGCCTGGATCGATGTAATTTATGCCAGTGTGATCAAAGCCAATTGATCGCACCCCCGGACCAATTTCCATACCGTTAATTGGTTTCATCATTATCCCGTCGACTTCAACTCCTTCGACATAAACTACCGGTGGCAGTTCTCTTCGAGGGACACTCTCGGGATCAAACCCAACCAAACCCTTCATGCTTACAAACCAAAGAATCCCATCTGCGGTTCGAGCGGAGCAGGACTGCAATCCTCCGCCGAATTCAGTTGACCGAAGACCATCTCCTGAGGAAATTACGGTCCCTTGAAGCAATAGCTTCTGTTTATCGCCCAGCTCATTGACTGACGAAAGAGTCGTTCCAACAATTCCGCGATTTGTTGAAAACCAAATTTCCCCGGTGTTAGATTGGATTATAGAATTAACGACGTTATCCATCAATCCATTTTGGGTCGTAATAGAGGTCCACACTCCGTTCTTCAATCTATCAATCCCGCCCCCTTCAGTACCAGCCCATATCCCGCCGTCAACATCTTCAAACAGACACAATATTGTGTTGCTCGTCAGACCATTTTTTGTTGTATAGGAAATGATTTTCTCCCCTTCAATGACCTTTATTCCATGCGCATCGGATCCGATCCAGATATCGCCGCGTTGATCTTGAAAAAGATAATTGACAGTAAAACCGTAAGGTAATCCTTGAATCTTGGTTATTTTCCCTCCTGAGATTTTATACAGGTCTTGAGCCCCAACCCAAAGTGCTCCGTTTTTGTCGCGAAGGAGAGCATAAACGTTCACGAATAATTTTCCATCCGGTGTTAAAAGTTCCGTATCATGGCTTCGTATCCTTCGAAATAGTCCATGTTCAGTTCCTATCCACAGAGTTCCGTCGGAATCTTCCATGAGAGAACTGACGGTTAAAGTGGAAAGTTTTTCCGACATTGCCGGCCGAATAATTCTGTTCCCAATAATTTGCCGAATGCCGCCTTCTCTTATGCCGATCCAAATACTATTCTTGCTTGGTAGTACTGCCCAAACTTGCTCGGAGACTCCCGGTTCGACGACCTTCCTATATTGGATAAATCCTTGACGGATGCGATGCAAGCCATCCCCCGAAGTTCCAATCCACAAATTCCCTTCGTGATCTATAAGCGTTGACAACACATGGATTGGGGGACCCTGAGGATTCACGAAACACGGGTGGATGGCTTTTCCGTCGTAATAAAAAAGTCCTTTTTCCATTGATCCAATCCAGGCCCCCTTTCCAGAATCCACGGTCATGCTCGTGATTGTGGCAGCATCAAGAACGGAAGCCGACCGCAGTAACTTAACTTTAGTTCCGACCAAAGCGTAGAGTCCAAAGTGATCAGTTCCGATGAGGAGTTGACCGCTCCTTGTGCGAACTATCGATGTAATTTGAGTGCTTGGAACACCCTGCAACCGGCCATACCAAACCTCAGACCTACCTGCAATGTGGACAAGTGATCCATGGTTTCCCAACCACATAGAACCATCGTTATCATGGAAGGCAGACCAGACTGATTGTATTGGATTAGCCAAGTCCACACTTTCCCATTTCATGTTTGTTCTGTTCCAAACTCCTAGGCCGGGGACGGCCGCCCAAACAGAATGATTGGGTCCCACACAAAGCATTCGTGTCTCATTCATAGCCACACTATCGGTTAAGTTGTAGGCCGTGAAAACACCATCCCGCAAAGAAAGCACACCACCATGATCGGTACTTATCCACAGGGTGCTGTCGTCAGCGACGCAAAGTCGACGAATAAACTCATTCCGAAAAGCTGGTGTGTTGTATCGATCGTACAAAACATATGAGACGCCGTTGAATCGGACGAGTCCAGATTGAGTGCCAAGCCAGATGTAACCGTCGGGGGTTTGCGCAATTGCTGTGACTACATTTTGGGGAAGCCCCTGTTCTAAACTCCATGATTCATGAATACGCGATTCAAATCGGGGAGCTAGATCCCAGTATCGGTTTGCTGGAACCTGACAGTAAACAACTGAGCAAAAAAATACTGAGAATGCCGAGAATATAATCCATGCAATCAGCTTTATTGACTGGGGCATTTCGGAGATATTGACCTCCAAGACGGTGCCAGACCTTTGAGATTTTGACTCAAATAAGGCCAACTTTCGGTCGTGCATATTCCTGTTCGCTTTTTTCTTCGGTTTTTGCTGAAATTATTGCTAAACTCGTGCCAAAAATCATTTCGTTGTATTCGAAAGGGATACAGGCGATCGTATCCGTAATTGCGCCGACCTTGAGTCATTTAACAATACTGAATTTGTCATCCAACCAATTTGCCAATGCCGGAGCAAATCGCTAACTTGACCATAATAAATACTATGGGGCCAGGCCAATGAAACATTCGCGACATGGGAATGAAGTTCCATTGATTTTCATAAATCCAAATTGCGTAACTTAAGATTATCCAGCTAGTTAATTCTACGTTTATAATGATAACCTATGATGGATGAGAAGAATCTAAGCAAAATGTTTGAGGAGGCACCTGTGGGTATCCTGCTCCTCGACGTTGACAGGAACATAATCGCTGTCAATAAGACATTTTGTGAATTTATCGGGTACTCCAATGACGAAATTGTGACAAAGGGGTATGGGCTGTTTGCGCATCCGGAAGACATGCCGGCTGCGCTCGAATACAGCTCCCAAATGCGGGCGGGTAGGATATCATCCTTCAATATGGAACATCGCTATATACGGAAAGACTTAACTGTCGCTTGGGGAGAATTGAGTGCGGTTGCTATTAGGGACGAAGACGAGAAACTTCTTCACACGATTGTCTGGGTGAAGAACATAGATGAGCGTAAGAAAGCGGAAGATTCATTGAAGAAAAGTGAAGCACACTATCGGGCACTTGTCGAGAACTCCCCCGATATAATAGCAAGCTTTGATAATGAGTGCCGTTTTCTTTACGTCAATTCGGCTGTATTTCAAGCGAGTTCGATAAGTCCCAACGATTTCATCGGTAGGAGAATGAGCGAAGTTGGTTTCACGGAAGAGCAAGCCGCCTTTAGGGAAAGCATAATCAGGAAGGTCTTCGAGACCAAAAAATCTTTCGATGCTGAATTTGAGTTCATTGGAGAAAAGGGTCCACAGATATACGATTGGAGGGTCTATCCGGTTCTTGATTCTGAGAGGGATGTCCTCTCCGTATTCAGCATCAGTAGGAATATTACCGAACGCAAACTTTCCGAAGAGTCCTTTCGTGAATCCGAACAGCGATTTCGAATGGTATTCGAACATGTTTTTGACGGCATAAGCATTTATAAGGAGGACCCGGATCCCTCGAAGAGAAGACTTATTGAGTGCAACGAACAGTACGCCGCTTTGGCAGGGCGAACCCGGGAATATCTTTTGGAGTTAGGGAGTACACAGTCACTCCAGATACCACATGATGACATTGCAAATGTCAACCGAATCGAATCTCTCGCAAAGGGTAAAACGTATCGTGGCTCTTTTTCTTGGATTCGACCGGACGGGAAAAATAATATCGTTGAGTATCTTGGTGCGCCTATCACATGGCAAGGTGAATCGCTCTCTATTGGGATTGATAGAGATGTCACCGAACAAAAACAAGCTGAGGAATTAATTCGAGAACAGTTGGCATTCCAGGAATTCATCGCTTCGATATCTTCCAAATTTGCTATTTGTACGGGGAGTGAAATAGGAATACATATATTGACCTGTTTGGAGGGCATCGGTCGATTCGTCGGTGTGGAAGCATCATTTGTCATCTTGCTTTCTGATGACGGTAAATCATATTCACACGGATATGAGTGGCATCAAGAAGGATTTCCAGATGTCTTGGAGTTTTATAAGAGCGTTCCATTTGACATCGAATCGTGGACTGGTAGGATAATCCTTGGGGGAGAAGTAATCAGGATTAATAGTCTTGATGATATTCCACTAAATGAGCCCGACGAAAGGGAGTTCCGAATGATGAATGGCGTTAGATCTGCGTTAATAGTACCACTTCGTGGACGGGGAGGTTTGGTTAAAGGGGGCATTGGAATTCGGATCTTCTCTAAGGAAAAGCATTGGTCGGCATTGGATGAACAGAGACTGAAACTACTCGGGGACATCATCGCAAATGTCCTCGAACGGATACGTGCAGAGGAATCGCTAAAGACATCCTTGGATCAGCTTCACACCTTGACCGCTCAATTCGAAAATATACGGGAGGAAGAACGAAAATCGATTTCTCATGAAGTCCACGACGAGTTGGGACAACTCCTCACCGCCATCAGAATGGATTTTATGACAATCATTGAATCTGGATTCACAGACAAGAACACCTTTAGAGCCAGGATGCGTTCGGTAGTAAAGCTTACCGACAAGGCAATTGAAGCCGTCCAGCAAATCTCTTCCAGACTGCGACCAGAGATACTCGACTATCTTGGACTTCTTCCGGCCATCGAATGGCAAGTAGATGAATTTAAGAAACACAGCAACCTCAAGTGCATACTGCACGCTCCTAAATACGAGCCGGATATCGACAGTGCACTATCTACGGTGTTATTCAGGATATTGCAGGAAGCCCTTACCAATGTCGCGCGGCATGCAGATGCCGGCAATGTGGAGGTGAGTTTCATGGAGTCGGACGCCGAATATGTGTTAACGGTGGCAGACGACGGTATTGGTATCTCAGACAGTCAAATCAACAGCCCAAACTCATTTGGATTGTTGGGCATCAAGGAGCGCCTTCATCCATATGGAGGAGTATGTTCCATCAGCCATCGTTCCGCAGGGGGCACCGAGATAAATGTTCGACTGCCAAAACCAATTAGAAGTAAGGTTGCGAAATGACTAAAGTTTTGATTGTAGACGATCATCCTATAGTAAGAAGCGGACTCTCTGCGGAACTGGCGAAAGCGTCGGATATCAGTGTTGTTGGGGAGGCTGCTGACGGTGACGCCGCCATTGAAATGGCCAGGGAGTGTGCACCTGATTTGATCCTTCTAGATATAGCATTGCCGGGCAAGAACGGATTAGAGGTGCTGAAGCAACTCCAAGCAGAAATGCCCCATATTCGAGTTCTCATTCTCAGCGCATTCTCAGAGCGGCAATATGCGATCCGTTGCCTTAGAAATGGAGCCCGCGGGTATCTTACAAAGAAAAGTGCTTCTACTGAACTTATTGAGGCAATTAGAAGAATCATGCGAGGGGGAAAATATGTTTCGGCCTCTCTTGCAGAGCTTCTCGCATCGGAGATCAATTTAGACTTAAACCGTCTACCCCACGAAACCTTGTCTGACCGGGAATTTCAGGTCCTTTGTCTCATAGGGCAAGGTAATACGATCTCACAAATAGCTGACACTCTCTCTCTAAGCGTTTCAACGGTCAACACATACAGAGCTCATCTCCTTGAAAAGATGAATATGGAAACGACAGCACAATTAATCCGCTATGTATTAGACAACAACTTAGCCGACGTCTGAGAGTAATCACTTCTAAATACGCCCCCTTTTTTAAAGCTTGCATTTCCATTCTTCATTCTTGATTCGCGTACCCTTCTTCAATTACGCACCATCGTATTTTTTACGATGACATTTTCAAATTCTATGCTATGAACAAGATTAGTTGAAATATCGATATTATAGCTCGTGAGATCAACCTTGGAGATTGAATAATGAACATACTTGTTTTGTACAATTCTCGATATGTCTGTACGAGTGTTGCCAATTACCTCGCCAGAATGGGAAATGTCGAAGTAGTCGGCATGTCACCCAAAACTTCTGACGTTTTGGACCTCATTACAAAGGAACACCCTCACATGGTCATTATAGATGCTTTTCTAGTAAGCGGGAAGGATCTGAGCTTACTCAAAAGAATAAAGACACAAACTGATATTCGGCATTTGTTTGTAGTTTCAACTGCAAATTTTCTACAGTATCGTCTGGAATGTCTGAAACGTGGGGCAGATTATTATTTCCAACTTCCCGAAGAAATTGAAGCCTTACGTGTGACGGTTCTCAGACTGACAAAGCTTCAAGACCCACAAAATAATTGAGAGTGGAAGAATTTGTTCGGACCTCTTATCCCAGAAATTTTCTTTAAGAGATTTCCATTAATACAAAGGACTGACCTTTTGCGTTCAATAAAACCTAAGCGATAGAGACAAACATGAATACAACGATCAAGAAAATAATTGATTTTATCGGGCCTTCTCGCGTCCCTGACGAGGAGAGAGATCGAACCTCCGGAATACTGATCTTTATTATTGTTTCCACTTTAGTGGGCTTAACGTTAATAATGGCATTTAGATTTATTATGAAACAATTTGAAACAATGCCGTCAATGGGGGCAATGGCCTTCATTTCCATCATATCCTTGATCACACTGCATCGTGGATGGTCGAAATTATCTGGCGACCTATTCTTGTGGAGTCTATTATTGTTCCTCGAATACCTGATATGGAGGTACGAGGGTATTCATGATACGGCACTTCTTGCATTCCCCGGAGTTCTAGTGATTGCCGCGCTAATCCTTGAGAGAAATCATTTCTTCATATTTACATTAACGTCTTTGTCGTCGATAGGTCTTGTAGGTTACATGGAAATCAACGGAAACCTCAGGATAACCCGTCAGCTAACAACTAATCCGGTCATCTTAACTGACACTATAGTTATCCTTGGCATCACTGCAATCGCCGTTCGCTTACTCACAATCAATTTCAATAGAAGCCTTGTAGCGGCCCGGAACGCTGAGAAGGAAGCCAGAAACCAGTCTCACAAGCTAAAGGAATCCAACAAACGGTTTCAATCTCTATTTGAAAGTGCCAACGATGCCATATTCATTATCGAGGACACACGGTTCATTGAATGCAACTCAAAAGCACTCTCGATTTTCGGGTGCAAAAATCAGACGGACATTATTGGCTTTTCGCCATGGGACTTTAGTCCAGATCGCCAGCCAGGAGGTGGAGAATCTGAAAGGGAAGCTCGCAACTATATTCGGGCTGCTATGGAGGGTGAACCGCAACGTTTCTATTGGAAACACATTAGTAAAGACGGGACCCCTTTTGATGTTGAGGTCTCTCTTAACTCGGTTGAACTGTCAAAAGGCAGGTACCTACAAGCATTCGTAAGAGATACATCGGAGCAGAAGCAGGCTGAACTTCTACAAAACGCAATTTACATGATTTCGCAGGCAACGGACAAATCCGAAAGTCTTGATGATCTCTATAAGGCAGTTCACGAAATTGTTGGGACCGTCATGCCGGCCAATAACTTTTATATAGCGCTTTATGACGAGAAGGAGGATGTTGTAAGCTTTCCTTATTATGTCGATGAGTTCGATCCCTACTGCAGCCCACACAAGTCTGGAAGGGGCTTGACGGAATATGTCATTAGAAGCGGGAAGTCCCTGCTGTGCGACGACGCAGCAGACAAAGAGTTGACCGCACGCGGTGAAATAGAACTCATCGGTCCGCCTTCGGCAATTTGGATAGGCGTCCCGCTTGTTGTCAACAGTGCACCTATTGGCGTAATGGTTGTTCAACATTACAAGAATCCCAGTGCATATGGTAAACGCGAACTCAAAATGCTCGAGTATGTTTCCGGGCAAGTCGCTAAGGCAATTGATCGAAAACGAAAAGAGAATGCACTGAAAGAAAGCGAGGAGCGATTTAGGGCACTTATTGAAAACAGTTCCGACGGAATCGCAGTTCTAAATGCCAATTTCGAGGATACTTACCGGAGCCCTTCACGAAGACGCATTCTAGGGTATGAGGAGAACGAGCCGATCCACATTTTCAATTTGATTCATGAAGAAGATATCCCTATGGCTCGCAAGGCTCTCGAACAGCTCATTAGCGTTCCGGGATCGACATCCACGATTGAAGTACGACTTAGGCATAAAGCTGGAACATGGACTCTAGTCGAAGCATATGGTAAAAATTTGTTGGCAGATCCTATTGTGAAAGGGATAGTCATAAACTATCGTGACATCACGGCTCGTAAGCGGACTGAAGAGACCCTTCGTCTTCAGAGCGCCGCGTTGCAATCTGCTGCCAATGCAATAGTGATCACCGACAATACCGGTTCAATTGAATTTGTAAATGAAGCGTTCACAAGATTGACAGGTTATGAGGCCGGTGAGGCGATAGGGGCAAATCCTAGGATCCTTAATTCAGGCCGAAATGCCGCATCACTTTATCATGAATTGTGGACCACCATCACGGACGGAAAAGTATGGCGAGGACAACTGATCAACAAAAGGAAAGATGGAAGCCTCTATGATGAGGAGATGACAATAACTCCAGTCCGTGATCGATCCCTGGATATTGATCACTTTGTGGCGATTAAAAACGATATAACTGATCGCAAACGTCTGCAGGAACAACTCATCCAATCACAAAAAATGGAATCTATCGGAGCAATGGCTGCTGGAATTGCGCATGATTTCAATAATATTATGGGCATAGTACTGGGACACGCCGCTCTCATAGGAGAAGTTGATCCTTCTGATGAAAGAATAACCAGAGGGGTTACAGCCATCATTAATGCCGTAGATCGTGGAGCATCGTTGGTCAGACAGATGCTAACATTTGCCCGCAAGGGAGGTGCATCATTTACTGCTATATCGATTAATGAATCGGTGAGGGAAATTCAAAGACTGTTCCAGGAAACATTTCCGAGAACAATGACGCTGAGCTGCAATCTTGATGAAAATCTTCCATCGATTTTCGCAGATTCGACGCAGGTCCACCAGGTACTGCTTAATCTATTTGTAAATGCGAGAGACGCAATGGATGGCGTTGGTATCCTCACAATTTCCACTCACCTCGTTAATGCAGAGACTGTAAGCAAACAGTTTCCAAGACCGTTGGCATCAGAATACATCGCCATCAATGTTAGCGACACTGGCATTGGGATGGACGAGGAAACGATGCGTCATATTTTTGAACCGTTTTTTACCACGAAAGCATCTGGCAAAGGAACAGGCCTCGGGCTGGCGGTGGTCTTCGGAATTATTAAGAGTCATGACGGTTTCATAGACGTGAAGAGTGAGAAAGGAAGCGGTACTACATTTTCAATATTCATTCCAGTAAGAGACCATCAACTTGAACAAATCGAACTCTCAAAAAAATCCATCCCTGAAGTAGAAGGAGGACAAGAGACTATTCTTGTTGTAGAGGATGAAGAACTCCTAAGGGATTTAGCCTTATCTATATTGAGTTCTAAGGGATACAATGTAATCGCGGCAAACGACGGGGATGAAGCAGTACGAGTGTACAAGGAGCTTGGTAATGAAGTGTCACTAGTGTTTTCAGATTACGGGTTGCCGAAGCACACAGGTGGTGACGTATTAAGACTCATTAAAGACATTAATCCTCACGTAAAGTTTATCCTTGCCTCCGGATACATAGATGCTGATGACAAATCGGAAATACTTCATTCCGGCGCAAAAGCGGTTGTATCTAAACCGTATACTCCTAACGAGCTGTTGCGTGTAGTGAGGGATGTACTTGATACATGATCCCTGTCGTTGAATAATTCGTTTTATAGTTGCCGAGGTATGTCGATATTGAGAACATCGGGCTTGGTGGAATATTGAATCAGAGAATGATTGTGGTCTGCCGCCCAGCCTACCGATGCCTTGCACTTTTTTCCAATCCCTGACCGGATCGCAAACTTATCATTGGTACACAATATGGGGGCAGGTCAGTTTTTGTTACGAAAAATATGAGCGTTAGAGAAGTAAACTTCGCAAGTACGACTGCAGAGACGTTTGAAAATTTGAAAAAGGCCGGAAGGGTCCGTGGCATATTCGACAACAGGTACCTTCAAGCACTGAAAGAAGGAGTTGAATACTGGGACGGAACGAAATGGGTCAAAACACCAACCGAAATACAACGTCCAAAGATCGCGGATAAATAGCGAACAAGCTTTTTAGTATTAATTCGTAGTATCGCTCCGCATTTATTCAAACCTACTAACCTCCAAACCTATTGATTTCGGTTTCTTCGGGATCAAGTATGCTCCTCTTAAGACGTATGGAATCATAAGGAAACCGAGTCATTCACCTGCCATTCTCTTCATTTAAATAAGTCAAGCCCTTAATCATTTACAGCCCGTCTATTTACATCATGCCTTTTTCAGCGTGCCATATCTTCTGCAAGGAGACTATAAAGACGTCAGGTCTGTCGCCCGAGTATCATATGTATAGACGAATGGCTGAACTAAAATTTATTTGCAGTCGATGTGGTCGTGAAATACATCATGCCGGTGATCCAATCGCTGTCGCGGCCCTTAACGAGTTATACAGGAATCCAGAATTTGCAATTTGTGGTCTTTGCATGTCTCCAAAGGAAAAGCAAATTGCCATAGGTGTTATAGTCCAAAAGATAGTCGATTATTACGCATCGAATGGACTAAATGCTTCTATTAAAACAGAGCAGTTTGTGGGGAAAGAATGAAATCAAGATTGAGGCGAATTATGGGCTGCCCAACCGCATTTGGTTCTAAGAGCTTGTGTCATTGTCAATCTCGATAGATATGAGCATTCCTTCGGGGTCAATAGACCAAGAATCTCAAAGAATGAGTCTTATCAAAATGGGATGGAAAAAATCATGAATTTTGTAAAGATAGCGGCCCTCGTTGACAGGGATCCGCTCCGGTTAGATCTGAATGAAGAGATCCTGCAATCAGCCGGATACTTGGTGGTACGGTTCAGCCGCTACTCCGATTTGCATGATGGTCTGAACTTTTTCGGCAGAGACGTGATTATTTCAACCATTGATTTAAATGATACTGAATCCGAGGAGATGCTGGGGCAGATTAAACTAAATCCATCGACAAGTGGTATACCTTTGATAATAATTGGCACTTACCCAAGCGAGCATAATAAGGCCTATGAAATTGGCGCGTCTAGATTTATATTCACCCCTTACCATGCCGATGAGCTTCTTGCCGCAGTCAAGTCTTCCGCTTGTGATCTATCTATCCGTCATTTGAATACTTAAAAGATCAAATTCGGGTAACAAAAGAGAGAGGTAACCGTGTTAATCGATTATTACATCAGACGGCACCATGAAGACAATCCCACGCCGGCTGATGTCTACTACGGTAGGAGAGACCAGAAAATGCAGGTGAAAGAAAGAGTTACTTTCGCGCCCCCATCGGTTTCGAATTTGTAACGCGATTTCGCCTTAGGAACATAATATGCTCTTTCCACGAGATTCCTGATGGCTTATCCGGCATCTGGTTTGTTCTTACTGACAGTAGAAAAGTTGGTGATCAATCGAGGGAATGGTCAAATTCGCGCTAATGGTTGCTGTTGTTTAATCTTTGTTTGACCTTGCATTGGTTCATGATGAGTTCTTCACAACACGTTCTTGTCATGAGGCCAAGAGTATAAGATGCCAAATTCGAAAGAGATAAATTATTCGTATTGTATTAACCATTTGATTACGATGCAATTGAGGGAAATTGATTATGTGTGTGGGAACTCAAGAACTTCTCACCTTTGGCATACAACTGGGGGAGATGGTCGGTACCCATGGCCTTTTGTAATTTTTTCTCTTTTTCGAATTCATTGATCAGATACGGAAGAAAGGTAAGCAGATGAATATATCTAAGAAAGTGGGATTGATAGTTTCTATTAGTTTGTTCGTTGCGTTGATCTTTGCAATATTCGGTCTGGTTCAGCAGGAAAGCAGATCTGTAATGAAATCCACCGATGAGGAGATTCGGAACTTAAGTCAACTCATGGTCAACTCATTGACATTCGCGATGTCTCACGGGGCCACTGATATTAAGCCTTACGTTAAATCCATGAGGGGCTTAAGAAATCTGTCAGAACTAACCGTGGTACCTACTGAGAAGATCAAGGGTGATATTGATAATGGCTTGGATCGTGATGAGTCGGTCGTGGTTAATTCAAAGAAAGTCCACGCCTCCGAAGAGACCTACAATGGAGAACCCATTTATAGAATGATCGAGCCGATCCTTTCTAATGAATCCTGTAACACTTGCCACAACACGAAAACGGGCGATGTTCTTGCCGTAGTCAGCTTGAGGTACTCCTTGGCTGGGGTGGAATCGGATATGAATATGCATCGGTGGATGGCTGTGTTCGCCGGATTAATCGCGATCATGCTATCGTTCATTATTTCTATGTATTTGGTGCAAAACAAGATTTCAGATGACTTGGATACCTCTATTGGTCACCTCCTTAGGCTGTCTGAAGGTGACACCTCCGAGATTGCTTCAATGGAGAGGCAGGATGAAATAGGAAAACTAAATGCTTCGATGCAGAAACTTAGGAAGTCCCTCACTGAAAGGGTCGAACTTGGGACGCAATTGGCTCGGGGGAATCTCGAAAAAGAGATCGTGTTGCTGTCCGAGAAAGATTTGCTCGGCAAGGCGTTTCAGAAAATAAAGGAGAGTTTGAGAAACCTCGTTTTCGATGCCATGGAGCTTTCAAAGGCCGCTGTCGCAGGGAGTTTAGGAATAAGGGGCGATGCAGGCAAACACGACGGAGAATTTAAACTAGTAATAACCAATTTCAATAATACGCTCGACGCGATCGTTAATCCGATCAATGAATCAGGTGGGGTTCTAGGACGAATGGCTTCGGGGGATTTAACGGCACGAATGAAAGGCGAGTACCAAGGCGGTTATGCTTCGGTGAAAAGGAACATAAACACTTTGGGAGATTCCTTTTATGAGGCAATCGGTGATGTTTCAAATGCAGTTAGAGCTACAGCGGATGCCGCGAAAGAAATATTGTCTAGCACTGAGCAGATGGCAGCGGGTGCGCAAGAACAGAGCGCTCAATCTGCTGAAGTGGCCAGTGGGGTCGAAGAAATGGCAAAGACGATACTTGAGACGACAAGGAACTCGTCCTCTGCAGCGGAATACGCAAAGGAAGCGGGATTGATCGCAAAAGAGGGTGGGAAAGTCGTGACTGAGGCGATAGATGGGATGGACAGAATTTCCGAGAGCGTCAGGAAATCTGCGGATACGGTGCAGACTTTGGGCAAGAGCACTAGTGAGATTGGTGAGATAGTCCAGGTGATTGACGACATAGCAGACCAGACAAATTTGCTGGCACTAAACGCAGCGATAGAAGCTGCAAGAGCGGGAGAACAGGGGCGAGGATTTGCAGTGGTTGCCGACGAGGTGAGGAAACTGGCAGAGAGAACAACGACGGCAACGAAAGAGATTGCGATGATGATCAAGCAGATTCAAAAGGACACGTCATCAGCGGTGATCTCAATGGATGGAGGCACAAAGGAAGTCGAGAGGGGAAAAATTTTGACCGACAAAGCCGGCAAATCTCTCCAAAAGATCATAAATGCTACAGAACGTGTCGTGGATGTGGTGACGCAGGTTGCAGCGGCGAGTGAGGAGCAGTCAGGAGCAGTAGAGCAGATAAGCAAGAGCATCGAAACGATAAACGGTGTGACATATGAAAATGCAAAGGGAGTACAACAGATCGCCCAAACGTCCGGTGATTTGAATAAACTAACTTTAAATCTTCAGGACTTAATCTCAAGATTCAAGATCGAAGGAGCGACAGTTGGAGGGAAGGACGAGAGCAAATCCAGAGGGGAGAAGGGTAGTTTTGCCGTACGCTCAAACGGGAGAATTGTGAAATCGAAATAGCAGGAAGTTGAGCAACGCGAAACAGCGCTTGTCGAATCTAAAGGAGCAGAATGTTTTCAAAAGAGTCTTCGAAAGGTCTAGCTCCGTTTGCGCCCGATGAAACTTGAATTTTCTAGAGAATGCTCAGATCTCGACAGCGCAATTGAGCCCTGTGTTAGGCATTATGGATGGTCCTGCTCCATTGCTCTAATTGCAATCTTGTTCTGCATTTTGATGCAAATAATGCGGGACCATCTTGACATTTTTCGTCTCAGGCAGTACCAACCAGCTCACAATAAACCTGAGACTTTGTTGGGACTGCTCATCTTTGATTTCTGCATGTAAGAGTTTTAAAATGTGTGTACCATGAAGTGTTAGTATGTTTCAAGTTCAAAAACGATATTCAGGAAAGCTCGATTGAATTTTATGTGCAGGCACCACCCGAGAGGTTCAACGATGGGCCTTTTCTTTTTATCGTTCATCGACAAGTCGTACTTTCGTGGACGGTGAAATTTGAATCCCGAATATTGTTCTGGAATTGAATCTTGATGCAAGTTAACCGAAGCATAAACCTAGAAATTATTTGAAGAGAGGAAGGAAACCTAATGAAACTTAAAACAATTGAAAGATTGATGGCGGTACTACTATTGGTGGTATGGATTCTAATGATTATTCGGGCGCACACTTTAAGCCCGGATGCCTTTTATGAAATGGAGCCCCTCATACTTATGGGATCCTTGGCAGTTTTGATTGTCGTCGTTCTGTCGCTTGCTACGAGACGTGCTCTGCTCGGTGAAAAAAAGGCATCAGATGAGATCACGCCTGGACCAACAAAAAAGTGATTCCAATTTTGAGATAAATCTTTTGTTTGAACTTAGTGGATATCTCACTTAAGGCTTAAGATCGTAGTCGAAATCGGAGGGCTTGTTCTTTCGTCGAACCGACTCCTCCGTTTACTGACCCGTACTCGGATTAGGTACAATGCAGATTTAAGGATCCGACCATCGACGGTGCGGTCCGTGAGTTGGTTCAGGAAATCTATAATGTTATGCGCAAATGATATGAAGGCAACCTCAGCTAACGCGCGCCTATAGAAAAGAATGTCAAGTGAAGGCACGATTCCATGGGGAAAAATATTTACTTTCTTTCCTTGCAGTCGCTCTCACGATCTCCTGAGTGCTGGTGGTCGTGGCCTGCCTCCCAAAAAGTGATCCGTTCCTGTGTTTGTTTAAGAGTGGCATCATTAACTTATCATTGGTACACAATTTGCAAGCAGGTCATAATACGTTCGACGGGGTTTTATGGTTTTGCCGGGATTCTTCATCACCTAAAAGATTAGACTGAGAAGAGTTTTCATTTTTTCAGTCCCCAAGAAAGCCATAGGTAGCGAACTATTTGTCTGGGTCAACTGCTTTTGATATCCATCTTATTCCAATTTCTTCCCAATCCTTCTTCGTAGACGCATCAATATATCGCTCCCATTGATAGATACCGGTCTCTTTTGCAATTCTTTTGAATTGTCCTGTAACTGTAGCACTATTCAGAATGACTACGGAACGGCTCATCCCTTTCATCTTGTATAATTTCTGGCCTTCTTCCATCGCCTTCTGACTATCTGAGGGCAGCGGCTTCAGACTTCTCATGTCTACAAACACGCCAAACTCTTTAAGCGGCAATGCTAAAGCCTTTTGAGAATCTTCGACCCATCGCTTCATTTCTTCTGCGTATATGAAATCCCCAAATGTAAGTTTAAATCCGTAATCTTTCTTTTCAATCTGATACATTTTACCTCCAGTTTAAATGGTCTTAATTAAATAGTTATCACCGCTCATTGAACTTCTTCCAGTTCGCAATTCAAATCCGAGCGATCGTTTTGGCCTATTATGAACTTTGATGTCAAAAGCGAATTCAAATCACTCGTGAGCCTGCTAAGGTTAGCGGCTGACTTAGCAATCTGGGAAACACCGGTCGCAGATTCATTGGCAACCGCTGAAATGGAATCAACACTTTTCGCTATTTGTTCGCTGGATGCAGACTGTTCTTGAGAAGCTGATACAATCATGTTTACGGTGTCTACCGCACTGCTGGTAGCGTCAACGATTTTTCCCAATGCTTCAGTGGCTTTGATTGAGAGCTCTATCCCTTCTTCCACTTCCCTTCGTCCCACGACCATTGATGCCACTGCCTTTTCAGTATCGCTCTGAACGCTCTTCACTGTTGAAGCGATTTCTTTTGTTGCAATTGCAGTCCTTTCGGCCAACTTGCGAACCTCATCAGCCACCACTGCAAACCCCCTTCCGTAATCTCCAGCTCGGGCCGCTTCGATAGCTGCATTTAATGCAAGAAGGTTTGTTTGATCTGCAATTTCATCGATTACCAGTGCCATCTGGCCAATTTTATTACTTGATGACCCTAGCTTCTCTATCGTTGACGCCGAGTGTGATACAGTTTCAGCAATCTCATTCATCTTGTTCGTGGTTTTTTCCACGATCCCTCGCCCTTCCAAAGCGGTCCTCCCGTTATTGAAGACTATTTCAGCAGACTTAGTTGCGGTTTTAGAATTCTCGATTGTCGTCCGGCTCATCTCTTCTACAGCAACAGCTACTTCCGAAGCTTGAACACTTTGCTCCCGCACACCAGCTGCCATTTGTTCCGTACTTGCCAAAATCTCCTCTGCAGCTTCAGAGGTGGCTCTCGCGGCAGTGGAAACGTCAGAAATAGCCGCACCGAAGGAGTCGGCCAATTCATTTATACTTCTCTTAACTATTGCATAATCGCCTTGATAGTCACCGTCCATTCGAGCCGTCAAATCACCATCCGCAAGTCGCATTAAGATTTCACGAGACCCGTTGAGAGGATCAATTATGGCATCGATTGTATTATTAAAATTGGTTATCACCAGCTGAAATTCTCCCGAATGTTTTGTAGCATCCGCTCTCACTTGCAGATTCCCTCCCGAAGCAGCCTCTGAAAGTTTCGCCGCATCTGAAGCCAAGTTTCTGAGGCTTTCTTTGATTTTCTGGAATGCTTTGCCAAGCATATCCTTTTCCGATAGCAAGACGACCTCTTCGTTCAAATCCCCCATCGAAAACCTCGTTCCAAGTTCTGCTCGCTCGGTTAGTGATTTCTGAAGCTTATTCATTGACATGTTCAGATCCCCTATCTCATCGTCTCTGCTTGCAAGGATGATCTGAGTAGTGTCTCCTTCCGCCAAGCGTAGTATGCTCCGCATGCAGAAGGTCAAGTCATCGGTGATCCTTCGCTTGACAAAGTACATTGACACAAAGTAGGATGAAACAATAGCAAATAATCCGACGAGTACTGAGGTCAAACGTTCGCGACTTAGATCCGATTCCAGGCCCACCAAGGAGTACTTCATGCTCACGACAGCTAGAACATCTCCTGTTCTGCTTTTGTGACAGTTGTTGCATGTTTCATTAGATTTGATCGGCTCAATTATTCTATAGATCGGGATACCACTAATAGTTTCCTTAAAGGTTGCTGTCCGCTTGGATCCCATCACCTTTATTTCGTCATTGTCGAAATTTCTCTCAGAACTATCTCTGATTTTATCTGTCGGTTTTACGCTGAGCTCTGATACATTATTAAGATTAGTGACAGACTCAACCAATGGCTTGACATCAGTTATGCCTTGTGACATAGCGAACGTAACTGAATTGACCATCAAACTGCTAAAATTACGGACGTCGTCATCTGCCGACTTCATTCTCGAATTATTCTCTTGAACCAGCAGGACGATCATAGTGCCCGTAAGAGTCACGATCAGACTCAACGAAACAATCAATCCGACTTTCTTTGATATCCGCACTGTACACCTATTCCTGCGATTTGAAGTTTAGATTTATAAACACTGCGAGCAAAAGTACGTTCATGCACTAGACCTCCGATGCTGGTCTCTTCTGGAATTATCGGTAAGATTGAATAAGACTTTAATCCGCGGTGCAAATTGTTAATTCAGTAGGCTTCGTATTTCGAGGATCATTTAATGATCGGTTTACTCAGCCCTCGAGATTATTGCGTGCCCCCAAGAGGTGATCCAGTTTCTTCCTAGGACAATGGCGTGATTACTAACCTAGCACTAGATTCTATAGCATCGGAGTGTTCGCCCTTTGGGTAAGTTTAGACTTTCTTTTCAGAGCAGGCCATCGCGAATCGAAATCTGGTTATATCCCTTGAGCCTTTGTTTGAGTGGGTGTGCCATCCTACGGTACTTTGCAGCAATGAAAGAGAACTTAAAAGGTACCCAAACTTGTAAGAACTCGTGAAATTAGTGCGCCGTGGGTGACTCGAACACCCAACCCTCAGCTTAGAAGGCTGATGCTCTATCCAGTTGAGCTAACGGCGCGTGATATTAAGATAATAAAAACGACCATGCTAATGCAACGTCCTTCGATAAGTCAAAGATCGAATACTGAATTCCTCGAACTCATCTGTTCCAATCATTTTTTGTCGGCATAACCTGGGTTTCACTTTCGGCCTTCGGCATAAATTGATTCTTGTCCTGCCGGTTAATATATTTTTTCATAAAAATGCAGAAACGTACACGGATACATCCCTCTTCGGCCGCCGTTAAAGTTCAAAATCCAAGTCTGAGCGAACCTTTTCGGGAAAAATTGACCAATGGCGTAACGGTAGTCGGCGAAAATATCCCTTCCGTTGAAAGTGTGGCGGTCGGCGTGTGGGTAAATTTCGGCTCGCGCGACGAGAAGAAAAATGAAAACGGCATGACGCATCTGATGGAGCATATGGTCTTCAAAGGGACTGAACATTTTAATGCGGAGGAAATAGTCGAGACAGTCGAAGGGTGCGGCGGATATATCAATGCCTTTACGACAAAAGAGTTTTCGTGTTATTACGCGAAGGTTTTCAAGGAAGACATCGAACGGACGATTCGCGTGCTTTCGGACTTGGTTTTATATCCGAAGTTTGCCGAACATGATTTGCGAAACGAGCGAAAGGTCGTCCTGTCGGAAATGCAGGAGGTCTATGACGATCCGGAAGACTGGGGCATGGATTTCATCGAGGAAAAGATGTTCTCGGGCAATTCACTATCGATGCCGATACTCGGAAAAGCGTCTGCGATGAAGAGGTTTACTCCTCTGGATTTGGGCGGATTCCATTCGAGGAATTTTACTGCCGATCGAATTGTCGTAAGTGTTGCCGGTAATTTTGATCGCGAGGACCTAATGGGTCTTGCCGAGAAATATCTATCGCCGATGAAAAGGGCGTCCAAAATTTTTATCAGAAGGAAACCTCCCCTCAATTCGAAAGGAAACTTTGTTGTGCACCGCAACGCGGGCAAACAAGTTCATCTCCTGTACGGCGTTCGCGGGCCCGGTCTGGACGATGCGGATAGATATGCCGCCTCGATGGCCGGAGTAATTCTGGGAGATGGCTCAAGCTCGAGGCTTTATAAGAATGTCAGGGAAAAAGAGGGACTTGCCTACTCGATTTATTCTTACGGTTCCGCCTACTCCGATTCCGGAATCCTCGGGATTTATGCCTGCACTGCCGTAAAAGATTTCTCCAAAGCCGAGGAAAAAATCCTTTCGACGATAGACGAGTTTGTGCGGAATGGTCCCACTGATGTAGAGATTTCACGCGGAAAGGCCCAGTTGAAAGCGGGAATAGTCTTTTCCCTGGAGAACCCGTGGGATCGGGCCTCGCTCTTTGCAAGAGACGAATTGTATTACAGGGAGCGCTCTAATGTATCGGAGTCGCTCGCTTCAATAGAAAAAGTAACAGGCATCGATATCGCGGAAGCAGCCAGAAAATACCTTACAAAGCAAGGCATTACTTCCGTGAAAATACTTCCCCAAGAACCAAGCGCTGAACGGAGATCCCGTCGGCCCCGGAAGATTTCTCCGGACCAAGAAAGGAAAAACAAGAAATGATTATAGGTTTGCTCAAAGAAATAAAACAAAACGAAAACCGCGTCGCATTGCTTCCGGCAGGAGTGGAATTGCTCGTCGCGCAAGGTCATAAGGTGATCGTTGAAAAAAATGCGGGTCTCGGAAGCGGATTTTCCGATGAACTTTATAAAAAAGCCGGCGCGAAGATTATCGCGACTGCGGCGGAAGTTTACGACTCGGCCGCTATGATCATGAAGGTGAAAGAGCCGATAAAATCCGAATACAAGTTGATCAAGAAGAACCAGATTGTGTTTACATATTTTCATTTTGCCGCGAATAAAGAATTAACCGACGCGATGATTAAATCGAACGCGATTTGCATTGCCTATGAGACAGTGCAAAAGGTCGATGGCTCCCTTCCGCTTCTTATCCCGATGAGCGAGGTTGCCGGAAGAATGGCTCCGCAGGAAGGCGCGAAATATGCCGAGAAGCCGATGGGGGGCAGAGGTGTGCTCCTCGGCGGAGTGCCGGGAGTTGAACCGGCGGATGTCGTAGTTCTGGGCGGCGGAGTCGTCGGACAAAATGCGGCTCGCATAGCGGCGGGATTTGGCGCGCGTGTTACGATCCTCGATAGTAATTTGCAGAAGCTTCGTTATCTCGACGACGTTATGCCGCGGAATGTCCTGACGCTTGCATCAAATCCTTACAACATTCGAAAATCGGTGATGCGGGCGGACGTTGTCATCGGAGCGGTTCTGATTCCCGGAGCGAAGGCCCCAAAACTTGTGACAAAAGATATGTTGAAGGATATGAAGGAGGGTTCGGTGATCGTCGATGTCTCCGTCGATCAGGGCGGCTGCATTGAAACCTGCCATCCGACTACTCACGAAAACCCGACTTATGTGGTCGATGGTGTGCTCCATTACTGCGTCGCGAACATGCCGGGAGCGGTCCCGTTCACTTCGACAATCGCGCTCACAAATTCCACGCTCCCGTACGCGATCGAGATCGCCGGAAGCGGTTGGGAAAAAGCGGTCAAATCGAATAATGAAATAAAACTCGGCCTGAACATGGCTTATGGTAAAATCACTTATAAGCATGTTGCTGAAGCCTTCGATTTAGAGTACACGCCGGTTGAAAATATTTTTTAGCCGAGACTTTTTATGAAATGCGAAAATTTATTAGTTTGTTCCTAAGATAAAGAGTAAAAATAATATGGCAAAGTTAACGATAGAAGGAAAAAGCGTCGAAGTCGAAAATGGCACGACGGTGATCCGTGCGGCGGCACAAGCGGGAATCGAGATCCCTCATTTTTGCTGGCACCCCGGTTTGTCGGTCGCCGGGAATTGCAGGATGTGCCTGGTAGAGGTAGAAAAGATGCCGAAGCTCGTGATTGCGTGCGCGACTCAGGTGAATGACGGGATGGTTGTTCACGTGAATTCGGCAAAAGCTATTGAGGCACGAAAGTCGATCCTTGAATTTATCCTGATAAATCATCCACTGGATTGCCCGATTTGTGACGAAGCAGGCGAATGCAACCTGCAGGATTACACTTATTCCCACGGCCCGGGTCAAAGCGCTTTCACGGAAACAAAGAACAAGAAACCAAAACGAGTTTCACTCGGACCGAATGTCGTCTATGACGCGGAAAGATGCATACTGTGTTCACGGTGCATCCGGGTCATGGATGAAATCGTAAAAAATCCGACATTGACATTCGTGGAGCGCGGCGACAGAGTCTTTATCGATACTTTCCCCGGAAAAGAACTTAACGATCCTTATTCAATGAATGTGATCGATGTCTGCCCGGTGGGTGCCTTGACGAACCGCGAATACAGGTTCAAAGCACGAGTCTGGGAAATGTCTTCGACCGAGGGAATTTGTACCGGCTGCGCGCGCGGATGCAACATTAACGTATGGGTGAGAAATAACGAAATACTTCGCCTGACGCCACGTCATAACCCAGACGTTAACAGCTACTGGATGTGCGACAACGGCAGGTTGAATTCATTCAAGGATGTCAATTCTAAAACACGGCTGAACTCGCCGATGGTCAGGAAGGATGGCATGATGCAGGAGGCCGGATGGGATGAGGCACTTGCACGTGCTGCAGAAGCGTTGAAGTCTTTTTCGAAAGACGAAGTCGGGGTAATAGGCTCCGCGTATTCCTCGGTAGAAGATAATTACCTCCTTCAAAAATTCGCCAGGCAAATTCTCGGAACTGTGAATATCGATTTCTTGAAACACATTGCTGAAGGCGATGAAGATAATTTCTTGATCCGTGCCGACAAAACTCCGAACAGTTACGGAGCACGCGAAGTTGGCGTCGTCTCTCAAAAGGGGATCGACGTTAATAAAATGTTCGAGCTCATAGAATCGGGAAAGATAAAGGCGCTTTACGTCATGGATGACGACGTCGCGACATCGAAAGAGATTGAAGAGTTATTAGCGAAATTAGAAGTCCTGATAGTCAGCCATTGGGTCAATAATAAGACGGCACAGCTGGCGGACGTGGTTTTCCCGAGCGCCACGTTTGCCGAGAAATACGGGACTTATGTGAATTTTCTCGGAAGAGTCCAGTTATCGAGGCCGGCACTTTCCACTCTGGAACAGGACCGTGTCCCGGGAAAATATAACATGAGCAGGTTGGATAAGTTCGGCAGCGCATTCGATAAATGGAACAAAGGCAATCGCCTGAATGTGCGCTCGTCCTGGGAAATCATCTCGGCTATCGGAAATCTCCTCGGAGGGAAAATGAGATACCAGTTGGCTGAAAAAGTGTTCGAAGAAATCGCGCAGTCTATTCCGGGCTTTAAAGGAATGTCTTACGCGAAGCTCGGTGACAGCGGAATGTTATTGAAAAAAGCCAAAGAAGAAGCGATGGTCTGAAGATGATTGCAATTGTAGCGCTAATCAAGATAATCGTTTTAGTCCTGGTCATTCTCGGGACCGTTGCATATCTGGTTTTGCTTGAGCGCAAAGTGAGCGCTTTTATGCAGGACAGGATCGGTCCTAACCGGGTCGGCCCAAAAGGACTCTTTCAACCCTTTGCGGACATTTTAAAGCTGGTTTTGAAAGAGCTTATTGTTCCCGTGAAGGCAAATAAATTTATCCATGCCCTTGCGCCGGTGATTTCGATTACCGTCGCGCTTTCCGCTCTCGCGGTGATCCCGTTTGGAAATTACATCGTGGTTGCCGGGCAGAAAATAAATCTCATGATTGCAAACGTCAATATAGGGATACTTTATATTCTCGCTATGTCGTCGCTCGGAGTTTACGGAATCACATTGAGCGGCTGGGCGTCCAACAGCAAGTATTCTTTGCTGGGTGGTCTTCGGTCGTCCGCTCAGATGATCAGTTACGAATTGTCGTTAGGGCTCAGCATAATCGGCGTGGTGATGGTTAACGGCACTTTACAACTCGATAAAATTGTTGAAGCTCAGAGCACGGGATTCTGGAATATCGTCTACCAACCGCTCGGTTTTATAGTGTTTGTCGTCGCGGCATTTGCCGAAACCAATCGTCTGCCGTTCGATCTGCCCGAAGCCGAACCTGAACTCGTCGGCGGTTATCATACCGAGTACAGCGGCATGAGGTGGGGGCTTTTTTTCTTATCCGAATATACAAATATGATTGTCTCAAGCGCTTTAATGGCAACGTTATATTTCGGCGGGTGGTCGCTCCCTTACGTTAATTACGCCGCGATGCAGCCGAATATTGCGGCGATACTTCAAATAGTAACTTTCTTTGCGAAGACGGGAATTTTCATATTCATTTACATGTGGATCAGGTGGACGCTTCCTCGCTTTCGCTATGACCAGTTGATGAACATTGGATGGAAAGTATTGCTGCCGCTGGCTTTTCTGAATTTGCTTGGAACTGGCGCTATCCTTTTGGCGGTTAAATAAATAGAGGATTGAATGTCACAAACTGAAATTCCGGTACGAGAGAATAAAAGAACGAAGCGGAAGATGTCGCTCTGGGAGCGGCTCTACTTTCCGGAAATAATCCGAGGGATGTCAATAACGATTCGCGTATTTTTCCGGCCGAAATTTGTCCGGCAATATCCTGAGGAGCGCTGGGTTCCGCCGGCGGTATTCAGGGGAAGGCCGGTGCTCGTGATGCAGGATGAGACGGGAGTCGAGCGATGTGTCGCCTGCGGCCTCTGCGCGCGCGTTTGTCCGCCGCTGGCGATCCAGGTGCAGGCTGCGGAAACCGAGCTTGATAAAGAAAGATATCCGGAACTGTTCGAGATAAATATGTTAAGATGCATCTTCTGCGGATTCTGCGAAGAAGTCTGCCCTGAAGAAGCGATTATAATGAGCAAGGATTTCGAGCTTACATTTACCGATCCGAAAGAAGCGATTTACGGGAAGGATAAACTTCTTGTTCCAGCTTCGAAATTGAAAGATCGCCTTGAGTTCCTGAAGCAATATCGATAATTAATGAAAACACGGTTTATATCAAGGGCTGGTAGTTTTTTCCTGCTTGCCCTTATTTTTTGCCTGAACGGCTCGTGCGCCTACGGTTTGGTAAATCTTATGGGGAATAAAATAAATCTTGATTTAAGCGATGGATGGTATTCTAGGAATGATCCGGAAAGTGTCGGCCTTTCAGAAAGCCACGAAGTTATAAATAGTATCGGTGATGAATGGAGCCCCATTACGCTGCGTGACTATTGGACACGTCATTCCGTCAGGCATGAAGATGCGGGCGCAACATGGTACGCGAAAACATTTTACATAGATAATCCAGGGAGTGATCTGGTCCTTTACGTCTCCGGGGTTGACGATGATGCTTCTTTCTATTTGAACGGGCAAGCAATCGGAAATTCAACCGGCTATTCCGAAGATGTGACATTCAATGCCGGATCTTCCCTGAAGAGCGGTGAGAATATTCTCGCTGCTCGTCTTAATAGACCAGTCGGGACTGAAAATATCTATAGTCCGGTTGTACTTGTCCATGAAGAAGATCTTCCAAAGGTTGCCCGGCTCGATTCATCATTGGGTACCGCGCGTCCAAGTGAGGATTGGGTAAGAGACGCCGTAGTATATGAACTTTACCCGCGTTCATTTTCGAAAGACGAAAGCTTCAAGTCCGTCGAGAAACAAATTCCGGAGTTAAAGAAATTAGGAGTGACCGTTCTCTGGATAATGCCTATACATCCGCTCGGGGTGGTAAATAGAAAAGGAACCCTCGGCAGTCCATACTCGATTAGAGATTATTACAGGATTAATCCCGAATTCGGTACGCTCGATGACTTCAAAAGGCTTGTAAAATCTGTTCACCGAGCGGGGATGCATATTATTATCGACCTTGTCATCAATCATACCGCCTGGGACAATCCATTGATTACCGAACATCCGGACTGGTACAAGCATGACAGCACGGGGAAGATTGTTCCTCCGAATCCCGACTGGACCGATGTTGCTCAGCTCGATTATTCGAACAGGAATCTGCGGCTTTACATGATAAATACGATGAAGTATTGGGTGAAAGACATTGGCATCGATGGCTTTCGATGCGATGTTGCGGAAATGGTTCCTGTCGATTTTTGGGACGAAGCAAGGGCCGCGCTCGACAGCATCAAACCTGTCATGATGCTTGCCGAAGGGGCGAGGCCCGATCTGCACCTGAAGGCGTTCGATCTCACATATTCGTGGAACATCTACGATGTCCTGGGAAAAATTTTTAACGGAAGCACTTCTGCTTCTGCAATTGACAGCGTCATTGAACGTGAAAGCCGGGTTTATCCCAAAGGCTCGCTTCGTCTTCGTTTCAATACAAACCATGACAAGAATGCCTTCGATGCGCCGTCAATCGAACGTTATGGTTCAGCGGGCGACAGCCTGACGATTGCATTGATTGCCACACTCCCCGGAGTTCCTCTCATCTATAACGGCGATGAAGTCGGCAATCCTCAAAAGCTGAGCCTCTTTGAACAGGTTCCTATCGATTGGGATAATAACGGCTCCTTTAGAAGTTTATATAAAAAAATATTTTCTCTTCGGAAGTCGCATGATGAACTTGAAGTTGGTGATTATAAAAACCTCATGACAAGCGATAGTCAGGATGTGTATGCTTTCGAGAGAGAAACAGGGGAGAATAAGTCTATATGCGTGTTCAATTTCGCGAAGACCAAAAAATCCGACGTGGTAATTAATTTAAACGATCGGGACAATCTGAATCTGGTTGACGGCATAACCGGAGAGAAGTTTCACCTGAAGGATGGGAAAATTACCGTTTCACTCAAGGGGTATGGGTTTTTGATTTTAAGACCGGGAAAGAAATAATTTTAGAATATGAGGATAAGATGAAGGCACATACGGAATACCTATGGTTTAACACGAAGAATAAAAGAGAGCTTGTGAACATCACTCCTGATGTGGAGAAGAACGTCAAAGCGAGCGGGGTGCAGGAAGGGTTTTGTTTAGTAAGCGCGATGCATATCACAAGCGGAATATGGGTGAATGACGAAGAGCCCGGACTCAAAGAGGATCTGATGGACTTTCTCGAGAGGCTTGCGCCGTTCAAGCCTGAATATAAGCATCATCGCACGGGCGAAGATAACGGAGATGCTCATTTGAAACGGACTCTGATAAATCATCAAGTCGTCCTGCCGGTCACAAAGGGGAGACTTGACCTCGGCCCCTGGGAACAGGTTTTCTACGCGGAGTTCGATGGCCAGCGAAGAAAAAGAGTGGTGGTAAAAATAATCGGGGAATAGGAAGGGAATTTAATTCTGAATTTTAAATGTTGAATTCCCGCAGAGCCCTTAGAAATTGTATCCCACCGTTAGGCTCGTGAGCGAAGGGGCGACGAGCTGGTATCCTCTCATATAAGTCGCGACCGGAATCCTGAAGTCAACATAAACGCTGAAGTTGGTTGTCGGGACTATTTCGATGCTTGGAGAAATATACACCCTGTCGTAACCTGTATTTGCTGGGTCGGAGTTTGCCCCGCTGTCCATACCTCTGAAGGAAGCTATCAGTTGAAGCATGGGAACGATCTTGTATTGTGTCATGAGATTATCGTAATGGGCGCCTACCGTCATATCAAAACTGTCTCCGGGCCGGTAGCCGTCGCGCGCACTGAACGCATGCTGCCACAATACCTGGGTGTACCATCCCCAACTGTCTTCCTGTCCCATTTGATAACCGCCTAATAGCAAATCTGTCGTCCCTGTTCCTATTTGTGTATCCCTGTCGAGGAGTGATTGGTTGAAAGGTCCCGTCGGAAGTTTCAATCCGAATTGAAGCCCCGTTGACATGTCTTCGGATATTCCCGTGTACATTCCCATCACGCGGATGTCTCCGAACGATCTATGATCGACGGACGCAACGTTTCCCGCATCATCGGTTGTTCTGAAAAATCTGTCCCATACGGGAGCTTCAACCATGAGGCCCCAATCCCTGTCTGCCATGTATTGAAAACCGAGCGTGTAAAAATCGGTGCGAATTTCTTTATCCCCGTTCAACCCCGAAGCCGCGCCCTGCCAATTATCCCAATTTTCGTTTTGGTCCATATAATTGTAAAGGAGGAACATCCTGTATCCTTCCGAAATCGGCATCATCCACCTTGCGCCGACCGAAAACACATTACAGCCGCACGCGCAGGCAAACAGCGCTGCGGGCGCCATAAGGAGCGCAGACGTAACGATTGAAATATATTTGGTAATTTTGTTCATGAACCGTTTCAATAGGAAAACAAATCTACCGGTCGAAGGTTCCAATAGAATTGAACGCACAGGGATCTCTTTTAGATGGAAATAGAAATTCCTTAGCTTATATTAATCTGAGAGGTTTCAGATGGAAAAGGAGTTCATCACAAGCAGGCCGATGTAGGATTTGAAGAATCTATTAGTTTCATCAATGAATCAGACAGATGGCAGGACAAGAGATTCTGCGCATGCTGCTTTATCGGACTCGTCGAAAAAAAGACTCTTCACGAGATTAATCCCTTTTCTGGGACCCGCTTTTATCGCAAGTGTCGCATATGTTGACCCCGGCAACTTCGCCACAAACATCCAGGGAGGCTCGGAGTTCGGTTACACTTTATTATGGGTAATTCTCGCGAGCAACTTAATGGCGATGCTGATACAAACTCTCTCGGCTAAACTCGGAATTGCGACCGGGACGAATCTTGCCGAACATTGCCGGAATAATTTCAGCAAGCCGGTTGTCTTTAGCATGTGGGTATTGATGGAGATAGTTGCAATGGCAACGGATCTCGCGGAGTTTTTAGGCGCGGCGCTTGGGTTCAATCTCCTCTTTGGTTTTCCCCTGATAGTCGGCGGTATATTGACCGGGATTTGTACTTTCCTGATACTCGGTTTGCAGCGTTACGGATTTCGCCCGCTGGAGATCGCAATAACCTTGATGGTCAGCGTGATAGCGATATGTTATCTCCTGGAAACTATTCTTGACAAACCGAGCTTAAATACCGTTCTATATCATACTTTTGTTCCGCAGTTTTCAGGAACCGAAAGCGTGCTTCTTGCTACCGGAATCCTTGGAGCGACGGTCATGCCTCACGCGATCTTCCTTCATTCGGCTCTGACCCAGCAAAGAATCATCGTAAAAAGCCCCGACAAATTACGGAAACTTTTTGGTTTTGAAATTTTAGATGTTACAATTGCGATGGGAATTGCCAGCCTCGTTAACATGGCAATGCTTATCATGGCGGCGGCAACTTTTTACAGGCACGGACTTACGAACATTGCGACTATTGAACAGGCGCATATAACTTTGCAGCCGTTGCTGGGAAAAGCGGCGGGCTGGATTTTCGCGATATCTCTTCTCGCGTCTGGATTATCCTCATCGACGGTAGGGACAAGTGCGGGACAGGTTATCATGCAGGGATTTCTTCACAGGCATATCCCTGTATGGTTGAGGAGGTTGGTTACCATGGTTCCTTCGATCACTGTCATTGCAATCGGATTCGACCCGACACGTACGCTTGTCATCAGCCAGGTGGTTTTGAGTTTCGGGCTTCCTTTTGCGATAGTTCCATTGATAATGTTTACGCGGAACAAAAACATAATGGGAATTCTCGTCAATAAAAAGATGACCACATTCGCTATGTATGTGATTGCAACTTTGATTATAATATTGAATCTTTACTTGATCTATCAGGTGTCCATTGGATAAAATTTCAATAAAAAGATTGCTTGTTCCTCTTGACGGCTCGCCGATGGCGGAGTCCGTGCTGCCGGTGGTCGGTCAGCTCGCGAGGAAGATCAATGCCATTGTTACGTTGATTCACGTAATTGAAAAAGATCCCCCCGAGAAAATTCACGGGCAAAGACATCTGACAAATTCCGAACAGGCAGAAACTTATCTCCGCGTCACGGCGTCCTCGAGTTTCTTTAAGGGACTCGACGTAAATTTCCACGTCCATGAAGCCGGCGTAAGAGATGTTTCCCAGAGCATTTCCGATCACACGGAAGAGCTCGAACAGGATTTAGTTGTCTTGTGCACACATGGAGGCAGCGGAATCCGCGGCATTCTTTACGGGTCAATTGCCCAGCAGGTAATCTCCTTTGGTAACGCTCCCGTCCTGTTGGTGAATCCGATTGCTGCCAGGAGCTGGCTTCCGGCGAGCTTATTGTCTTCGGAAAATTCAACTTACAGTTTTGCCAATTTCCTTGTCCCGCTCGATGGGAATCCTGATCACGAACAATCACTTGTTTATGCTTCGATGCTTGCGAAGTTGTGCGCAGCAAAGATTCACCTGCTAATTGCCATTCCGCAATTTGGGACGATGTCCGGTGAATTGACTCCCGCTAATCGCTTTCTTCCAGGTACTACCGCAAAGATGATGGACATGATAGTGCCGGATGCGGAGAAATATCTTGAACGGCTTCAGGCAAAAATTGAATCCGGTGGGATGGAAGTTACGACAAGCACATCGAGAAATGTCCCGGAGAAAGCCATTGCGAAGGCGGTAAAAAGCATCGGGGCAGATCTAATCGTTCTTGCAACGCACGGCAAGAAAGGGACCGAGGCTTTTTGGAACGGAAGTATCACTCCGAAAATAAGTAAGTCGAGTAATATCCCTCTGCTGTTGGTTCCGGTGGGAGAGTGATGAAGTCATACAGGTTTTAGAAATCTGTCTGGCCACGTTCACCATATCCATAACCTTGCTTATTTTTGCCATTACGACTATTTTTTTATACCCATGTTAAATTCAAAACGAAATCCCGCTCATGCAGGAACGGATCAGACTGCGAAGCGCAAATCAAGCCACGTCGATATCGTTCTGAATGAAAGAATCGATTATTATAAATCCACCGGTCTTGAGAAGTACGAGTTTGTTCACAACGCACTTCCGGAAATCGACTACAAAGAGATAGATACAAGCGTTCGTTTTCTTTCTTCCAAATTTTCTGCGCCAATTATCGTTTCGTCGATGACCGGTGGCTTCAAGCGGGCAGGATACATCAACTCGACGCTCGCGGAATTTTGTAAAGAAAAAAATATCGGCATGGGAGTCGGCAGCCAGAGACAGGCGCTTGAAAATGCCGATTATCTCGAAACTTTTAAAGTCGTCAGGAAAGTTTCGAAAGATATTTTTGTGATGAGCAATATCGGGGCAGCCCAGGTTGCGGACGGATTTGCATTAAGGAATTTCCGTAAAATTGTGGACATGGTTGAAGCTAACGCCATCGCCATTCATCTGAATGCACTTCAGGAATTCATCCAGCCTGAAGGGGACAGGAACTTTCACGGCGTGCTTAAAGGAATTTCAAATCTCGTCAAACAAGTCGGGGTCCCTGTAATTGTAAAAGAAACAGGGGCTGGTATCGGGGCAGAGGTTGCGAGAAAACTTATTGATGCCGGAGTCTCAGCGATCGATGTATCCGGAGCAGGCGGGACAAGCTGGGCGGCAATCGAGACGCTCCGGCAGACCCGTCAACGTATCGGCAAGAGATTTTGGAATTGGGGGATAACCACGGCCGAGGCATTAGTTCAAGTTAACGCACTTCGATCCAGAAAAAAGATTGCGCTTATTTCTTCCGGCGGGATCCGCGATGGGATTGATGTTGCCAAATCAATTGCTCTGGGCGCCGACATTTGTTCCGCCGCACAGCCATTTCTCAAAGCACTCGATAAAGGGGGTGTGAAAAGCTTGATTGCGGAATTTGATGTTTGGGTCGAAGAATTGAAAGGCGTGATGTTCCTGACTGGAAGTGAAAATTTGAATGCGCTGAAGGAAGCGAAATTGATCATGAAAAATTCAAATGATTGGGAAAAGTCGACATGGTGAATGGAATTGACGGAGTTACTGCGTGAAGAAATATACCGAATATCTTGATAAACTGCGCGCGCAGATTGAAGAAGGTCTTTCCCGTTCGTTGGACTTAGTCGCAGGGTCTCCATTGAAAAACGAAATAGAATATGTCTTCTCAATGGGAGGGAAAAGGATCAGGCCGTTAGTCACTATTCTTTCCGCCCAGGCTGTTGGCGATTTTAATGACGATGTGCTTTACGGAGCGGTTGCGATTGAGATCCTTCACAATTTTACGCTTGTACACGATGATATAATGGATAACGCAAACACCCGGCGCGGAAGAACCACTGTCCATGTCAATGCGGGAATCAACACCGCAATACTCGTTGGTGACCAGATGATGGCGCTGGCGTACGATTGTCTTGAAAAATGCAGCAAGGTCAGGCTTAGGAGAGGTCTTCAGATTTTCAACGAAGGGGTAAAGCAGGTTTGTGACGGGCAGGCGCTTGACGAAAGTTTGAGTAAAGGTGATGGCTCCACCATGGATCGCTATATTGACATGATTTCAAAAAAGACCGGGGCATTATTAATAGCGTCTGGGAGCCTGGGAGCGCTTTTCGGAGGTGGAACGGATGAAGAAATCATGGCATTCGGCGCTTTTGGGTTGAATCTTGGGATTGCGTTTCAGATTTTAGACGATATGCTCGATCTCGAAGGCGATTCCGAAAGATTCGGGAAACCTCTCGGGCTCGATATAATTGAAAAGAAAAAGAACTTCTTATTTCTGAAAGCTCAACAATTGATGGATGGTCATAAATTTGTAATTGTTAATGGTGCATATAAAAAGTCGTCGGTAACTGAAGTTGACGTCGTTGCAGTACGGGACACTTACCGTGAAGCCGGGATCTTTGAATCAGCGAAGAAAGACGTTGCCGATTACACGCATCGCGCTTTGTCAAGTTTGAAGGCAGTTAAGGAATCAGATGGAAAAGGCGCTCTCGTTGAACTGGCAAATTCACTTGTGCAGAGAAAATTTTGATGGTTCAACAAGAGGTTGTGGTCAAAAACCGACTCGGGCTTCATACCCGTCCGGCGGCGACGCTGGTTAAACTTGCGGCAAAATTCAAGTCGGAATTTTTTCTTGAAAGGGACGGATACCGCGTGAATGGTAAAAGCATTATAGGAGTCATGACGCTTGCTGCGGAGCAGGGCGCGAGGATATTGCTCGAATTCAGCGGTGAAGATGAGCAAGCGGCTCTTGCAGCGCTCGTAGATTTTTTTGATAGGGGATTCGATGAACCGGAATTTTAACACGTCCCGATCCGGAGGATCTCCTGCAAAGGCGGCGTCGCATCCGGTGGACTCCCGTCACGATCGCGGGGCTAAACTATCTGCGGCCACGGAAAAGGTGTCAACAAAAGAGGAAATTATCCTTCATGGCATCCCGGCATCGCCGGGAATCGCGATTGGGAAAGTGGTTGTTCTCAAGAAAGACGGCGTAATAATTCAGGAGAGGGGTATCGATAATTCGTCCGTCGAACTCGAACGACTCAAAAAATCGATTGACCGATCTTCCGTAGAGCTCGATAAAGTATACAATACAACATTTGAAAAGCTTGGGAGTGACAAGGCAAAGATCTTCGAAGCTCAAAAGCTCATGATTTCAGATCCGATATTTTTTGAAGATATAAAACGAAGGATTGTGAAAGAGAAGAAGAATGCTGAATTCATTGTGGATCATGAATTCGAAAGGCAAATCGAACAGCTGAAGCGAAGCGACAGCGACGTGTTCAAACTCAGAGCGCTTGAGTTAGAGGATGTACGGAACAGAATTATCAGAAATCTGGCAGAGACAAAGTTGAGATCCAGGTTTGAGGGTACGCCCATCATAGTCACAAGCGAACTGAGCCCGGCTGACGCAATACTTCTCAGCCGTAGTGCGGTGCTGGGGTACGTTAGCGATTTTGGCGGAGCACGTTCACATGCCTCCATACTTTCTCGTTCACTCGGAATCCCTGCGGCGGTCGGCCTGAAGGAAGCCACGAAGAATGTGCAGGATGGAATTGAACTGATCCTGGATGGCTACCGGGGCGTTGTCGTAATAAATCCCTCTGAAGATACGAGGAAAAAATATGCCGACAGGAAAAAATGGAGCGAAGAACTTGACAACGAGTTGCTCGCCGAGGCAAACCAGCCAGCGGTGACAACTGATGGCCATAGAGTATATGTTGAAGCAAACATAGAGCTTCTCGAAGAACTTCCGTTCCTGAAGCCGCACGGAGCCGACGGCATCGGACTTTTTCGAACCGAGCAGCTAATAGTCGATACCAATTCCGTTCCCGATGAAGAGACCCAATTTAAAATATTCAAAGAGGCGGTCAAGGAAGCTGCACCAAACCCCGTAATTTTCAGAACTTTTGACATCGGTGGTGACAAGCTTTTTCTGGGAGATCATTCTGAAGCCAATCCGTTTCTTGGCTGGAGGGGGATTCGAATGATGCTGGATCGGCCTGAGCTACTCAAGGAGCAGCTCAGGGCAATTCTTCGCGCGAGTGCGTTCGGCAAGAGTAAGATAATGTACCCGATGGTTTCGACCATCGAAGAGGTGGTTCGTGCCAACGAAATCCTGGACGAAGCGAAGCAATCCCTCATCGACGAGAAGGTCGAGTTTGATAAAAAGATTGAAGTCGGGGTCATGATCGAGGTGCCATCCGCGGCGCTTTTGAGCAAAGAGATTTCCAGGCAGGTCAATTTCCTCAGCATAGGAACGAACGACCTGACGCAATATTTGCTTGCCGTTGACAGGACAAATGAACTCGTCTATAATTTGTTCGAAGAATTTCATCCTTCAGTTCTGCGGACTTTGAAGTTTATCATTGATTCCGGTCATGAAGCCGGAGTGAAAGTTGCCATGTGCGGGGAGATGGCTGGGAATCCGCTAGCCACAGTCATGCTGCTCGGATTGGGACTCGATGAATTCAGCGCAGTAAGTTCGATGCTTCCAATTCTAAAAAAAATTATCAGGAATACAAATCATAAAACTGCCCGAAAGTTTGCGAGACAGTTATTAAAAATGAATTCTACGGATGAGATAAAGAAAGAGTTGAACGAATATTTGAAGACGAGGTTCGAGAGAGTTTATTATACAACTATAAGCGAGGAAAACATTGGTTAGCGAAAACGAGGTAAAAGAAATCGATGTGTCGGGGATGTACAATTTGATAAAATCATTTCCCGAGCAGGCGTCGGAAGCAGTTGAAATTGCAAACGCGGCAAAAATAAAACTTTCACTGTCAAAAGTGAAAAACATAGTAGTCACGGGCCTGGGGGGCTCGGCTATCGGCGGCGACATTTTGAGAAGCTATTCCGCCGGTCAAATCGGAGTACCTGTACTTGTTAACAGAAGTTATACGCTGCCGGAGTTTGTCGGTAACAATTCCCTCGTTGTCGTCTCGAGTTACTCCGGTGGAACCGAAGAGACGATTTCGGCTTACGCGCAGGCGCGAAAGAAGGGGGCTCAAATACTTGTGATAAGTTCCGGCGGGAAAATCGGTGAGACAGCCGCGAAATTACGTCACAGCTGGATTAAAATCCCCGGCGGACTTCCCCCCCGTGCGGCCCTCGGTTATTCTTTCTTTACGATGCTGACCGCATTCCAAAGAGTCAGTCTTTTGAAATCCAAACCGGCGGAGATCAAGGAAACTTTGTCATTGTTGAAGCAGCTCAGCGACGAATATTCGGATTATGAGAAGAACCCGCTGCCGCTTCGGCTTGCCGATCAGCTGGTGAACATGCTTCCGATTGTTTATTCGTCAACCGAGAGACTCGATGCTGTGAATTTGCGGTGGCGTGGTCAAATATCTGAAAATGCAAAGACAGTCGCTTATGGAAATTTTTTCCCCGAGATGAATCATAACGAAATCGTCGGTTATTCGACTCTCAGGGATTTGTTGTCACGTTTTCTCGTTATCTATCTTCTCGATGAAGAAGATCACCCGCGGGTAGCCGCGCGGTTCAACTTTGTAAGGGAGATCATTCGGCCTTACTGCTCCAACGTTTTGGAAATTCATTCACAGGGTAAATCTCTGCTGGCGAGGATGTTCAGCCTGATCCATCTTGGCGATTGGACGAGCTACTATCTCGCCATAAACAAAAATGTCGATCCGACACCCGTTAGCAATATCGACATACTCAAAAAGAGCCTGAGCGAGTTGAAATAGCGTCTATAACAAGTCGCCTCTCTGTGAGAAGAGGTCGTCAAAAATTTATGAACCTTGTCAAGATTTATAATACTGGCAAGGTTTTTTATTATATGCCCATCCCTGGTTGTTTCTCTGTCTCCTGCCTTGCGGAAGTTCTCGTCTTTTCTCAATTTAAAGAAGCAGAATTTTGCGTCTTTACTTAAAGTGAACAGAGCCACTTACCTTATACTTCTAGTCTTGCTGCTTGCATCAACCTCGCAAGCGCAATTTTACTATTTCGGGCAAAACAAAGTCCAATACACAAATTTCCGCTGGGAGACGCTAAAGACCGAGCATTTTGAAATCTATTATTATCCGGAAATGAGGGATCTTGCAAATCAGAGCGCAAAGCTGGCTGAAGACGGCTATCGTTATCTTGAAAATAAGTTTGATATCAACATCACTGACCGAATTCCGCTAATTCTTTATTCCTCACACTTGTATTTCGAGCAGACAAACACAATGCCGGGTTTCATACCAGAAGGAGTCGGCGGATTCTTTGAATACGTGAAAGGACGTGTCGTGATTCCTTATGACGGCTCTATCTATGAATTAAAGCATGTAATTCGTCACGAGTTGATCCATGTCTTTACGGCTGCAAAAATTTACCGCGAACTTCACGATCATCGTATGAGCATCGATCGCGAGCCGCCGTTGTGGTTTACAGAAGGAATAGCGGAATTCTGGTCGACAAGGTGGGACGATCAGGCGGAGATGGTAATGAGAGACGCCGTCTTAAGCGGGTACCTCGTACCGCTTTCGGAGATGGATAGGATTTATGGGACTTTCCTGATGTACAAAGAAGGGCAGAACATACTTCAATTTATTTCTCGGAATTATGGTGACGATAAGATTCTCCTATTGATAAATAATTTCTGGAAAAGCTCGTCTTTTGAGGACGACATGAAGTTGACGATCGGGATGGACTATAAAGAGTTTGACAGGAAATGGGTTTATGCCCTTCAAAAACAATATTATCCCCTCCTTTCGTCGCACGATATGCCTTCCAAATCGAGCAAGGGTATTTATTCTGAAGGTTTCAACGATAGTCCGGTCTTTTATCGTGACAAAGATAGCACATCCTATGTTTTCTTTATCGGCAATCATCGTGGTTACACGAACGTCTATAAGCAGCTACTCAGCGGAAAATCACAACCCGTGGAAATAATCAGGGGTGAGCGTACGAACGAGTTCGAATCCTTCAATCTTCCGTCGAACAAGATTGCGATTTCCAAAAACGGTATTATTGCTTTTCCATCAAAGAGCGGCGAGACAGACGTCCTTCATCTATATGATGTTGAGAAGGGAGCAATTGTCAGTGATAACCGCTTACCGGGAATCACTCGAATAGGTTCTGTTTGTTTTTCCCCAGACGGTGAAAAGATTATTCTTTCAGGTGCATCCATGTCTGGCTATTATAATCTTTATGTTTACGACATAATATCCGATTCTATACAGCAATTGACTCGAGGCAGTTACGATGACAGGGATCCGGCGTGGTCATCGAACGGGAAATGGATCGTATTCTCGTCGGATCGCACTCTCTTTGGTAGGGAAGGTTACTACAATCTTTTTTTGCTTGACCTGGCTTCGGGAAGAATCAAATACCTTACTAAGGGAAGAGAATCCGACTTTTTTCCGGATTTTCTCGGGAGACCCGGCGGGGAGTCGCTTGCTTATGTGAGTAATGAAAATGGCGGGCAGAATATTTTTATAATTCCATTTTCGACTAATAAGGTTCCTGATTCGGTAACGTCTTATAAGATCACCAGTTTTCCTACCGCGGCTTTCAATGTTTCGTGGACCGATTCATCGGATATCCTTTTCAGCGCATTCGAAAACTACAGTTTCCAGGTAAGGCTGATAGATAGTGTCAGGGCAAAAACTGGAAGAGCAACAGTAAGAAAGAATTTTCAAGTGACCGATTTCGACTCATCGTGGACTGCAGAGTCATACTCTTCCGAATCACCGACCCCGGCAGTCCCGTATGTTCCCAAATACAGCGTCGACATTGCCGAAAGCCAGATAACCACTGATCCCGTATTCGGAACTGCCGGAGGCGCCGCGATGGCGTTGAGCGACATGCTGGGCAACGAGCAATATTATTTTTTGCTCTTCAATACTGCGGAATCACAGGACGAGATCCTGAAGAGTTTTAACATCGCGATCTCTAAGATCTCCATGGCCCAAAGGATGAACTATGCTTACGGCATTTTTAATTTTGCGGGAAGGGATTACGACCTTACTGACCCCGACGTCTATTTTTACGAGAGATCCTTCGGAGGATATTTCACCTTGAGTTATCCTCTTTCGAGATTTAATCGCATCGAAGCCACAACGAGTTTGTCCAATACATACAAAGAGGCTCTATTACGGGATAGGTGAAAAGACGTCGCTTCTTTTTTCAAATTCTGTTGGTTATGTGGAGGACAATTCGTTGTGGGGGCCAACGGGACCTCTTGATGGCCATCGGTTTCTGGTAAGTTTTGCATACACGAGCGACGTTGAATACGGCTCCGTAAATTATTTTACAATGATGTTGGACTACAGGAGATATTTCAGGATAAGTCAAACCGTTGCCTTTGCAACCCGGGAAGCCATTTTATATAATGAGGGTCAGGATTCCAGAAGATTTTTCATGGGTGGGAGCTGGGATTTGCGTGGGTGGCCATTCTGGAGTATTAGAGGAGAAAAACTCTGGATAGCAAGCGAGGAATTGCGATTCCCGTTAATAAATGAACTGAACATAGATTTTCCATTTGGCGGCATGCTGTTTACCGCAATTCGAGGAGCCGCCTACTTTGACGCCGGCTCGGCATGGGACGATATTTATGACTCGACTCTCGGCGACTTCGGCATCGGGTTGCGCTTCAATCTTGGAGGAATTTTAGTCTTTAGATACGACGTCGGGAAGACGATCCAGGATAACTTTCAAAAACTTCAACCGGGATTATTTTACCAGTTCTTCTTCGGCTGGGATTTCTAAATTTAGTTAACGCGTTTAGAGATCGCTCTCGGAGGTGAAAACCAAGGACAAAGGGGAGGTATTATTTTCGGGGGAAATAGAATTTGAAATTCCATCCATTCCCCTTAAATTTTCCTAAGGTATTTTGACTGGAATTGAATATCGGGAGATTTTCCAGCCTGAGGCAAATGAGGTACAGAAATTTGACGGTGATGGAAAGTAAACATACTCTTCACGAGGTGCCGATATTTGAGAATCTGTCTTCGACAGAGCTTAAGCTGCTGACTAACATTTCTAAAGCGAAACGTTATAAGAAAAACCAAATTGTATTTCTTGAGGGCGAGGTTTTTGCCGGCTTCTATATTGTTCTGAGCGGATCAATTAAGGTTTATAAACTCAACCATGAAGGCGAGGAAATTATTCTGAATAAGTTGGAGCCATTCAGGAGCTTTGCGGAATCGTCTCTCTTTTCCGGTTCTCGCTTCTATTCGGCGTGTGCGCAGGCATTAGAGGATTCCAGTTTGATGTTTTTCCCGAGCGGAGAGTTTGCAAAAGTATTGGGAAAGAATCCTGCTCTGGCTATCAGGATATCCGAGGCATTTGCCGTGAGGCTGATGGAGCTCAACCAGCGGTTCGATTTGCTTGCCGACGGAGTCGAAGGAAGAGTCGCGCGTTACCTTTTGAACGAGATTCAACTGAATAATTCCATCAAATCGCCGGAGCCGGTTTTCAACTTATCGATTCCCAAAAAAGATCTCGCGCAGCATCTGGGCATCGCCGTAGAAACTCTTTCACGAATGTTCCGAAAGCTGAAAGACGAAAGAGTGATAAGAGAAGTCTCAAAAAAAATTTTCGTTACCGATCTCGACAGGCTCCGCGAGCTGGCGCGGGAATAAGAATCTCCGTCATCATGTACAAATAAAATTTTTCTGTAGATTTCGGACTTTTGCATCTTATTTGGGGAAACTTTTTTTGAGGGGGTAAATATTGGACATTCCACCACACAAAGTGCCTCAAATCATTCAATGCGAAGATGAATTTGATGGCACGCACTTTGCAAAATATTTATGGCTAAAGAAGTTAATTGCGCGGTATTTAATATAAATAGATAAATAGTCTCATCTTTTATTAGTTCTACCCGAATCACTTCTATTTCCAGCCATTAAAAATTTATTTATCTAAAGATCTTTGTCCGAAGGGCTCCTTCGGAGGAGTAAATTACAAATGTCCATTGACCTGATGAAAGCTGAACGTCCATCTGATGATAAGCGATGGAGATTGGTTGATGCCACGATGCGGCGGCATGGTCAGCATCCCAATTCACTTATCGAAACTCTGCACACGGTGCAAGAGTCATTCGGCTACCTTGAAGAAGAAGCGTTAAGATATGTAGCGGTTTCTCTTCGAGTTCCATTGAGCAAAGTTTACGGCGTCGCTACTTTTTACCAGTTCTTTTCTCTGAAGCCGCAGGGAAAACACACCTGTGTCGTTTGCATGGGGACGGCATGTTATATAAAAGGAGCTCAAAGCCTCCTGAGTACAGTTGAGAGCAAAATGAAAATCAAGCCGGGAGAGACAACCTCGGATGGTGAGCTATCTCTCCTGACTGCAAGATGTGTCGGTTCTTGTGGATTGGCTCCGGCGGTCGTCGTTGACAACGAAGTTCTCGGTAATGTGAGCGAGGCAAAATTGTCGGAGACGATAGGAAGGTTAGTTCAGAATGAGCTCTGATCAAAACTTAAATCAATCGAGCATAAATGTCGCAGACGGGAATGAGTATTCCATAAATGTCTGTGTGGCGGCGGGATGTCTCTCGTCGGGAAGCGACAAAATCAAACAGTCTCTCGAACAAGAAGTGCATGAGCATGGGCTCGACCATAAATGTAAGGTTAAAGGAGTCGGCTGCCTCGGACCATGTTCGCAAGGTCCGCTCGTTGCGATAGAAAAACAAAATGTAATTTACAAACAGGTTGCGCAAACCGACGCGAAGGAGATTATAGAAAGTCTCGAAAGAAAGCCCGTCGAGCGATTAAAATGCGATACCGATTCGCCTTTTTTCAAACGTCAGACTAAGATAGTCCTGGAGAACAGCGGCGTTATCGATCCTGAAAAAATTGAGGATTACCTTGCTGTGGATGGATACAGTGGGCTGACAAAAGCGTTGACTGAAATGTCGCCGACCGAGGTAATCGACCAGATTTCAAAAAGCGGGCTGCGTGGAAGAGGCGGCGCAGGTTATCCGACCGGGTTGAAATGGAGTACCGTTGCGAAGGCTAAACCTCAATCGGATGGCAAGAAATATGTCATTTGTAACGCGGACGAGGGAGATCCGGGAGCATTTATGGATCGCAGCGTTCTCGAAAGCGACCCATTCAGAGTTCTTGAAGGAATGACAATCGCAGCCTACGCAACTGGCGCAAGTCATGGGTACATCTATGTGCGAGCCGAATATCCTTTGGCGGTCAAGCGTCTCCGAACTGCGATCCGCCAGGCGGAAAAGAATGGGTATTTGGGGAATAATATTCTCGATACCACTTTCGGTTTTAGAATCGATATTCGTCTCGGGGCGGGTGCGTTTGTTTGTGGAGAAGAGACAGCATTGATCGCTTCGATCGAAGGGAAGCGTGGGACACCCAGGCCGCGTCCACCGTATCCCGCAGGTCATGGACTTTGGGGTGCGCCGACATTAATTAACAATGTGGAAACTTATGCGAATGTCTCGTCGATAGTCAGGCACGGCGGGGAATGGTTTGCCAAGATCGGAACTGAAAAGAGCAAAGGGACCAAAGTGTTTGCGTTGGCCGGTAGAGTGAAAAATACCGGACTGATCGAAGTTCCGATCGGAATTACCCTGCGGGAAGTCATATATGATATCGCCGGGGGTATTCCCGACAACAAAAAATTTAAGGCGGTTCAGACCGGTGGGCCATCCGGCGGATGTATTCCGGCGGACCAGCTGGATATGCAGGTTGATTACGAGACACTTGCTCAGGCCGGTTCAATAATGGGTTCAGGCGGGATGATCGTTGCTGACGAAACATCTTGCATGGTCGACGTGGCAAAATTCTTCATGGAGTTCTGTATGACAGAGTCCTGCGGAAAATGCATCCCTTGCCGTGTCGGCACCGCGCAGATGTACGACATACTCTGTAAAATCACTGCGGGTGAAGCGACAATGATCGACCTGGATAATTTGAAGGAGGCTCTGCGGGATGGTACAGAGCACCAGTCTCTGCGGGCTCGGCCAATCATCGCCAAACCCTGTGCTCAGCACTCTTCGGTATTTTCCGAAGGAATATGAAGAGCACATCCTGCACAAGAAATGCCCGGCAGGGGTCTGTAAAATGTCAACGGAGGTTTCAAAATGACTCTACCAGTACAAGTAAAAACTCTCAAAATAAATGGCGTCGATGTCGGCGGTAGAGCTGATCAAACTATTCTGGAAGTCGCCAAAGAACACAACATTCATATTCCGACTCTGTGCCATCTTGACGGGCTGACAGATATAGGGGCCTGCCGATTGTGCTTAGTTGAAATCAAAGGTGTTAAGAAACTTATTCCGGCATGCACCACATTTGTCGACGAAGGGATGGAGATCACCACAAATTCCGAGCGCCTCATAAAATACAGGCAGATGATACTGGAGCTGTTGATGTCCGAGAGGAACCACATCTGTTCCGTGTGTGTCACAAACGGGCATTGCGATCTTCAATCTATCACGCAGGAGCTTGGAGTAACTCATATCAGATTTCCCTATCGCTACCCGATGCTTGCGGTTGATGCATCCCACGATAGGTTCGTGATCGATCAGAACAGATGCATCCTTTGCACTCGATGTGTAAGAGTTTGCGACGAGATCGAAGGTGCTCACACCTGGGACATCATGGGAAGAGGTATAAAATCGCAGGTCATGACGGATTTGAATCAGCCATGGGGATCTTCCGATACGTGCACGAGCTGCGGAAAATGTGTCCAGGTTTGTCCGACAGGTGCGCTTTCTGAAAAAGGAAAATCGGTCGCCGAGATGTCCAAGCGAAGACAATTCCTTCCTTATCTCACTGCAATGAGGGAAGGAAGAGAATAGGTATAAGTGAAAATTAAAATGAAAAGTGAAAAATGAGCAAAGTTAAGTTTGCAACTGTGTGGCTCGATGGATGCTCGGGGTGCCACATGTCCTTTCTGGATACTGATGAGAAGCTTCTTGAGCTAGCGAGTAAAATAGATGTCGTTTATAGCCCACTGGTTGACAACAAGATTTTCCCGAAGAACGTAGACGTGACTCTTGTCGAGGGGGCCGTATCCAGCGACGAAGACTTGAAGAAGATCCAGCAAATAAGGAGCAAGACAAAGATTTTGATCGCGTTGGGAGATTGCGCCGTTACCGGCAATATCTCCTCGATGCGGAATAATTTTGGAGTCAACACGATCCTGAGGAGAGCCTATGTCGAAAACGCCACAATAGGTGGAAAGATACCCGACGTCGATTTGCCGACGCTTCTCCCGGAAGCACGCCCCGTTCATGAAATCGTCAAGGTCGATATATATTTGCCCGGTTGTCCGCCGCCGGCAGATGTAATTTATTACGTACTCACGGAGCTGCTGGCTAATCGTACGCCGAATCTAGAGCAGCGGACCCGGTTCGGAAGATAAAAATTTAAAATTGAAAAAATAAAATCGAAAATTATTGGCTATGTCAAAACAAATAATAATAGATCCTGTCACGCGCATTGAAGGCCACGGTAAGATTACCATCCAGCTCGACGAGGACGGGAGTGTCAAGGATGCGTTGTTCCATGTTACCCAGATAAGAGGATTCGAGAAATTTTGCGAAGGAAGGCCGTTCTACGAAATGCCTTCGTTAATGGCACGCATATGCGGTATTTGCCCCGTAAGTCATTTAGTCGCTTCAGCGAAAGCTTGCGACCAGATCCTTGGCGTCACCATTCCAAGCGCTGCCGAAAAACTAAGACGTGTAATGAACCTGGCACAGATGATCCAATCACACGCCTTGAGTTTTTTCTACCTTGCTTCTCCGGATTTGCTCCTCGGGATGGATTCCGATCCGGCCGAACGAAATATTTTCGGAGTGCTCAAGAAAAACCCGACGCTTGCCCGCGACGGCGTCCGCATGAGACAGATGGGCCAGCAGATGATCGAATGGCTCGCCGGGAAGAGGATCCACCCGTCATGGATCGTCCCAGGCGGAGTAAATGAAAAACTCACGGTAGAAAAACGCGACCAGATCCTTTCGATGATACCGGAAGGGCTGTTCATCGCTCAGCGAACTTATGATTGGTTCCGTGGAGTGCTGGAAAAGTTTCAGAAAGAAATCCAGACTTTTGCCAACTTCCCGACATTGTTCATTGGCCTGGTTGACGACGAAGGTAACCTGGATCTTTACGATGGAAAAATCAGGATAATGGATGCCAGCGGGAGTATCATCGCCGACAAATTGGAGCCGGAAAACTATCAACAATATATCGGCGAAGCCGTTGAGCCGTTTACTTATCTGAAGTTTCCGTATTACAAACCTTTTGGCTACGACGACGGGATTTACCGCGTCGGGCCTCTCGCAAGATTGAACATAGCAAAACGCTGCGGTACAGAAACCGCAGATCGGATGCTCGAAGATTTTCGTAAACTCGGACAGGAGGTAGTTCTTAGCTCATTCCATTATCATTTCGCAAGATTGATTGAGATCGTCTATGGTTTGGAGAAAATAAAACAGCTCCTGGAAGATCCCGACATTCTCAGCAGCAGGGTTAGAGCTTATGCGGAACCGAACCGGTCCGAAGGGATCGGCGTCTCGGAAGCTCCACGGGGAACTTTGATTCACCATTATAAAGTCGACGACAACGGGTTAATGGTCTGGGCAAATTTGATTATCGCGACCGGGCATAACAACCTCGCCATGAATCGCGGAGTCCTGCAGGTTGCAAAAAACTTTATCGACGGAACAAAGATCCCCGAAGGAATACTGAACCGCATCGAAGCCGTTATTCGCGCTTATGATCCGTGCTTGAGCTGTTCGACTCATGCCGTCGGTCAGATGCCTTTGCAGGTTGACCTGAGAGCATCCGATGGCGAAATCATCGACACGATAAGGCGATAGGAAGTAGCTCATAGCTGGCGGCAACCATGACCTGTAGACTATGAGCGACGAGCTAATTATGTCCAAGGTAATTATAATCGGCTGCGGCAATCCACTTCGCGGAGACGACGGGATAGGGTGGTATGCCGTTGATCGACTTGCGGAGTCACATAAGCAAACAGATTTTGAGTTTATAAAATGCCGCGAGCTTTTGCCTGAGATTTCAGAAAAGATCAGCGAAGCAAAATACGTACTCTTCATCGATGCGGCAGTTGATTCCGGAGAGCAACTCTCCCATGACGCCGTCGGCGAGAAAAATATCGCTCCCGCAGAAAATTTCCCTTCACTTGATACCCACCAACTTGATCCTGGAGGGCTTCTTGCGTTTTCCGCGGCTCTTTATGGAAATATTCCCGAGGCGGTGATGCTCACTGTCAAAGGTAAATCGTTCGAATACAGGGAAGGAATTTCAGACGAAGTTCAACAAGACGTTTTATCTTTGATATCCAGGGCTCATGAGATATTGAATAAATGGTCCGAGGAATTGCAGGCAGAGTCCTGCAGCCGCTGACCGCCGCCGATTTAGATAAAAGCAAGCTCCAATTGCCCCCCAATTTTAGGCATACCCAAATCCCGCACGAATTCATTTTCCATTTACATCCCGAGGATAAGCATTAGAATTAGCCGATCATTATATTACATTAGTTCAAAAGACGGTTGTTTATGAAAAGTCCAAACATCCTTTCGTTTTATCGATGAAAGCCGAATGGCAGAATTTTGGGGAAAAGCCACAAGGTGGTAAGATACGTCCTCACGAAATGCTGCGTGCTGTAAGCCGGACTTTTGCCCTTTCTATCGAGCGGCTTCCATCGGAACTTCGTGATATGGTTGCGACTGCATACCTTCTCTTCCGGGTTTCCGATTGCCTTGAAGACAATGAATCGCTGGTATCGGATCACAAGGCGGAGCTCCTCCGCATCTGGGCCCGCGTGCTGACGGATTCTATGCCTGTATCGTCTCTTACCGGCGAAATAATTCATCTCGACAAAAGCGATCCTGAAGTCTACGTCGCACAGCACGCCGGCCAGCTTCTCGACGGCCTGCGTAGATTTCCACAGCCAATCCAGGAAATCATCACGAACCATGTTAATCAAACCTCGCTGGGCATGGCACGGTGGCAGGAGATCGGGCCTGAAGTGAAGAACGAAGAAGAGATGGACGATTACATGGACCAGGTCGCCGGACGCGTCGGTTATCTTTTGACAGATCTTTTTGCATGGTATTCACCGGTCATCATGGAACGGAAAGAAAAATTGCTCCCGCTATCCAGGCATTTTGGATTGGCATTGCAGACGGTAAACATCATCAGGGGACTGCGGAAGGACTATGACAGAGGATGGGTTTATATACCACGCACCTTTTATGAACCGCTCGGTTTAACTCGCGACGATCTCTTCGACGCTGAAAATGCCGTCAAGGTCTTGAGGATAATCGATCGGCTTGCCGACAAAGCTGAGACTCACTTGTTGTATGGGCTTGATTATATCATGAGCCTCCCCAAATGGCTCCATGGAATACGTCTCGCCTGCATGTGGCCGCTGCTGTTCGCGGTGCGAACGCTCGCTATCAGCCGGAACAATATCGATGTGATACTCGATGAGACCAAGATCACGCGGAGTGAAGTAAAAAAAATCATCCGCGACACTACTCTCTTCGGCTGGTCCAATTCCTGGCTGAACAGCTATTACGAACGGATGCACATAATTCGGACAGCCTGACTGCCGGTTCTTTCGGTAATCATTTGCTCATGCGCAGACGAAGGCGAGCTCGGATTTTCTCCAGCGATGGGATCTCACAGAGAAGAATTCTTTTTCGCAATCCTTCAAGCTCCCGGCAAAGTTGTTCCTTCTGCAACCTCCGGTTATATTTTGTCGGATTGCGAAATGAAACAGGACATGCGAAGCACTATCAATCGGAGAGTCTCACGAGTTTACGAATCATTTAACTGAAATTTATTAAAAACAACAAAACAAAAGAGGGAGAAAACAATGACGACTTTATCACTCATTGTGTTATTCATAGTTGTCGGGATTGCCTTGCTGAATGTTAAAGTAGGCGACGGCTCATATCCGATCAATTTAAAAAAATTCGGATATGCATCTTTTGGATTGGCAATATTAGCTTTTATTGCCGGGTCCTTCACGATTATTGAGCCCGGATACGTCGGAGTTCCTGTTACCTTCGGCACAGTCGGATCCCAATCTCTTTCTGCCGGTTTCCATCCGATATTTTTCTTTACCGATGTTTACAAAATGTCTATCCAGACGAAGGACTACACCATGTCCTCAACCAATAGTGAAGGCAATAGGACCGGTGATGATGCCGTTGCCACACTTTCACGCGACCAGCTTATTCTGAAATTTGATGTCACGGTCTGGTATCATCTGGATCCATCGCAAGCGAATAATGTTTACAGCAATATCGGCCTGAATTACGAAGAGGTGATTGTGAGGCCCGCGATCAGGACCGCGCTTGTAAATGCCGCCACCAAGTTCGATGCGAGCGATGTTATGTCACTTCAAAGAGATGCCTACACTAAAATGGTTACAGAATTATTATTACAGGAACTGTCCGGTAAAGGCGTAATTCTGGACAACGTCCTCATCAGAAACGTGGAGCCGCCGGCAACCGTCAGCGATGCTATCGCGGCAAAACTTAAAGCCTCCCAGGAAGCGCAGCAAATGGAATACACGATACAGTACGCCCAGAAAGAAGCGCAGCGAAAAGCCATCGAGGCAAAAGGTATTTCGGACGCTCAAAAAATAATTGACAACGGACTAACGCAGAATTACCTGCAGTGGTATTATATCAGTCAGCTCAAAGAGTTAGTGAACAGCCCAAATAACTCGACAATTATATTGCCCTATGACCAAAAACTGACGCCGCTTCTGAATATTCAAGGTAGGAAGTAACAATAGAAACAAACGAAAAACATAAATAGAAAATAGAACCGGCATCATATCTCTTTTGTGCGCCGGCAGACACCGATGATAAAAGCGATTCTCTGGGACAATGACGGCGTCCTCGTCGATACGGAACATCTCTATTTCCTTGCCACGCAGAAAATCATGGCATCCGTACAAATTCCATTTACTCAGGAGATGTATATGGAATACCTTTTGGTCCAGGGGAGAGGTGCATGGCATCTTGCTGAGGCAAAGGGACTGAAGCCGGAGGATGTGGCCCGACTCCGCAGCCAGCGGGATGCGCTGTATCTCAAATTGGTGAACGCACATCTGAAAGTTATTGATGGAGTGGAAGAAGTGTTGAGCGCGCTGTACGGCAGATATCTGATGGGAGTCGTCACAAGCTCGAAAAGGGAACACTTCGATTCCATCCACCGCAAGACCGGCATGATGAAATACTTCTCGTTCGTTATGACCGGAGAAGATTACACTAAATACAAACCTGATCCACAGCCGTATATGATGGCGGTCGATAGAACCGGATTAAAGAAGGAAGAGTGCATTGCCGTAGAAGACTCAGAGAGGGGTTTGTCCTCCGCGACTGCTGCCGGGTTGAAGTGTATTGTAATTCCCTATGGGCTTACTCGATCGGGAAAATTTGCAGGAGCATATAAAGTTTTGGGAAGCATCAGGGAACTTCCGGCAGAGTTATCCTGAATTATATATGTGCCTGTTGCAAATAAAGTCTTGAAATATGGCAAGGTTGGATGTTCAAGAACCGCGGCATAGGATTCGCACAATGCAAAGGGAGAGGGTACGCTGGAAAGATGACCGGGAGATGATTTTAGAAATGAGATACGATAAAGGAGCGAAGCAATGATGGATGAGAAAAAACCTTTAGGATCACAGGCAATGAAGACGGCCGGTTCGGTTGAATACTCCGAAGATTCGGTTGTCAGCAAGCAGTTGATTAAGCGAAAAGGAGGTACGATTTCCCTATTTGCTTTCGATAAGGGCCAATCGTTAAGCGAGCATACGGCTCCGTTCGATGCCTTTGTGGAAGTCCTCGACGGGGAAGCGGAGTTTGTTGTCGGTGGGAATAATGTTAAGGTAGGCACCGGTGACTTTCTAATCCTTCCAGCCAATGTCCCTCACTCGGCAACTGCGGTGCAGCGTTTCAAAATGCTGTTAGTGATGATAAGAGAATGAACTCAAGCTCCAGAGCTACGATAAATAGCAAAACTGGTCTCTATGCAGTTGAGATCTAAGATCCCCGACTGATATGCAAGAGTTCAGCTCTTGCATCAACATCAGGCGACAGTTAAACTGTCGCCTAGCTAATCTATTTTAGAACGGCACCTTCTCGTCGGATTCGACAGTCGGATTTGCCAGTCCAACCTGGTACGGCGAATAATTCTCGAACCGCGCATACTCTTTTATAAACGTAAGTTTGATTTCACCAGTCGGCCCGTTCCTCTGCTTGCTTATCATAACCTCCGCAACACCCTCGGTGGTTTCGCCGTCCGGATATTGCTGAAGCCCGTATAACTCCGGCCTGTGTATGAAGATAACAACGTCGGAATCTTGTTCGAGTGCGCCCGACTCTCTCAAGTCGGAAAGAATCGGTCGTTTGTCCCCGCGCTCTTCCACCGAACGGCGAAGCTGTGAAAGTGCGACGACAGGTATATCGAGCTCTTTTGCGAGGACTTTCAGACTCCGCGATATCATTGATATTTCTCTTTCACGGCTTTCCGCTTTTGCAGGTCCCTGCATCAATTGCAGGTAATCGACCATGACGAGCCCGATGTTGCTTTCGGCTTTGAGGCGCCGTGCACGCGCGCGGAGTTCAAGAATCGATAATGCCGGTGTATCGTCGATGAATAGCGGCGCCGGAACTAGCTTGTGGATCCTCGTCGAGATTTGCGCCCACTTGTCTTCCGGCAGAGTGCCGGTACGAAGCGCGTGAGCGTTTACCTGTGCTTCTGCGGAAAGGAGCCTGATCAGCAATTGCTGCTGGGACATTTCGAGACTGAAGACAGCAGTCGGGACACCGTACTTCACGGCGGCATTCCGTGCGATCGAAAGAGCAAAAGCGGTTTTTCCAACACTTGGTCTAGCGGCGATGATTATCAAATCCGATTTCTGCAATCCTCCGGTCTTGGAATCAAGATCGGTATATCCTGTGGCGACTCCTGTGACACCGCCTTTTGAGCCGTGAAGCCGTTCAAGCACTTCCATTGTTTTGTGGATCGCCTGCTGGAGAGGAACGATTGCCTTTTTGAGACGCGCCTCGGAAACCTTGAAAATGTCTCGCTCAACTTCATCTATAAGTCCGAACGTATCCTCACGGTTATCGTAACATTTTTGCACGTTTTGCGACATCGTGGTTATCAAAGTGCGAAGCATATATTTCTCCGCGACGATCTGCGAATGTGCTTCGATGTTCGCGGACGAAACGACCGATGAGACCAGTTCATTCAGGTAAGCGGAGCCGCCGATGTTCTCGAGGTCGCCGGTGCGCCTCAATTCTTCGCGAAGGGTAATGACGTCGATCTCGGTATTCTTGGTATAGAGACCAAGCATAGCACCGAAAATCTTCTCGTTTGCGTTCGAATAAAAATAATCGGGCTGCAGGAGTTCAATTGCCGGTGAGACGGCGTGTTTGTCCAGGAGCATCGCTCCGAGGACTGCTTTTTCTGCCTCGACGTCCTGCGGCGGAATTCTCCCGCCTACAAGATTATCCGAACCGAAATTTCCTATTCTTTTTTGATCAAAATCAGTGGCCAAGAGAACTCGCAATTTTAAGTTTTGAATTTTGCTTTCTTTCCTCGAACGTGGGAGCGGATTTGAATTTAAAATTCAAAATTGAGAATTCATAATTCATTTTATGCTTCGTCGTACATTTTTTTCATCTTCTGCACATCTTCCCATGCAGGCTTTTTCCAGTTGGGATTTCTCAGAAGCGCCGCGGGGTGAAATGTAACCAGAACTTTGATTCCCTGGTATATATGAATGTTATTGCGCAATTCGGAAAGGGTAGCATTTGTCTTGAGCAGTGTCTGTCCCGCAATCCTGCCGAGGCAAAGGATAAGTTTCGGCTTGATGACTTCGAGTTGTTTCTTCAAAAAAGGTTCGCATGATTCGACTTCGTCCGGGAGCGGATCACGGTTGTTTGGCGGCCTGCATTTGAGAATGTTGCAGATATAGACATCTTCGCGGCGGAGCTGAACAGCGACGAGAATCTTGTTAAGCAGCTGCCCCGCCCGGCCCACGAACGGCTCTCCCTGTTCGTCTTCGTCGCCACCGGGAGCTTCACCGATCAGAACCAGCTTCGCGTTCGGATTTCCAACGCCGAAGACGAAATTCTTTCTTGTTCTTCCGAGCGCACACTTCAAGCATCCGGAAATTTTAGAGCTCAATTCCTGCAGTGAATCACTTTCCTGCCAATGCGGATCGATTTTCCAACTCGACTCAGTAAGGACAGCGCCCTCGAAGATGCTGCTTTCTTCCGTCACTTTTATTGTCTTTGGTTTCTTTGCCAATTCCTTCTCTTTTTCAAATTCTGGGTGCTGAGAAAACTCGACGCCAGTGGTCTTCTTATCTTCCTCTCTTCCTATGTTCTCGACCTCTTTGTCTTGCTGCGGATCACTGTTAACCGGCGATTGCTGACTGAGAAACATTTCATCACCATATAATTCAGCCTGCTGACTAAAGAAAAGTTTAACTCTGTCGATGATTTCAGAAGGATTGTCTTCCATAATGTTCCAGCTTACCTGGAAAATCCACGGGAATTTGTTATTGTACCGTTGAGTTTCTTTTCCATTCTCTTATGCAATTTATTTGCCCTGAATATCAAAAACAACCTGACTTATGTGATAGTTGATGGAGAAAAGATGCACCAACCGGAATGGAATCAAAAGTTAAAACTCTAAATTGTGCATGTAAGGGTCCTCTCATAAAGAGCCACGTGCATCAGAGAATTCGAAGACCCCGGGTGTCTACCTCTGTCTGAATGAGTTGAACCGAATCGTCACGACAGTCCCTTTTCCCGGTTCGCTGTTTATGTTGATTGTACCATTATGCTCTTGCACTATTCTGTGTGTCACCGCGAGCCCGAGTCCCGTCCCTTTTCCGGGTTCCTTTGTCGTAAAAAATGGAGTGAAAATTTTACCGAGATTTTCAGCCGGTATTCCATCTCCCGTGTCTCTTACCGTTATTACTACCTTCTCTCTATCTTCGTTCTCTGTGGAAGTTTTTAAATAAAGCGTTCCCCGTTTAGTAATCGCTTGAAAAGCGTTGATGATGACATTCAGAAAAACCTGGTAAAGCAATGCCGGATCTCCGTAGACCTTCGATAACCCGTTTTCGAAATCGGTCTCGATATCAATACCATTTTTCTCAAATTGGCGACGTACAAAGTCGAGGACGCTTGTAATAACAGAATTTATGTCCACAGGCTGAAGAGAAAGGATCTTGGGCCGCGCGAAATCGAGAAGCTGCTTCATCAACCCGGAAATACGCTTGGTTTGCTCGATGATAATGCTCAACTCTTGATAGCCCTTGTCGGTTTCCAGCATGTCCAACTGCGTAAACTCGGCATTTCCTGAAATAATATTGAGCGGCGTTCCGATTTCGTGAGCTATTCCCGCAGCAAGCTGACCAATAGTGGCGAGTTTCTCGGTCTGGATTATTTGCTGCTCGAGATTTTTTCTCTCGCTCATGTCCGATTCGATTCCCATGTAACCGATTTTCGTGCCGTCAAGATAAATTGGGGTTATGCTGAGCCAGACCGGGATCTCCTTACCGTCCTTTCGCCGATTTATTATCTCACCTTTCCACTGGTTGTATCTGTCAAGCGATTCCCACATTTCTTTATAGAACTCGACGGAAGAATGTTTGGATTGAATTAATGCAGTTGACTTGCCGATCACTTCTTCAGGTGAATAGCCGTAAATTTTCGTGAAAGCATCATTAACTTCTATTATTTTTCCGGCTGTGTCAGTAATCAGCATCGCGTCGGTGGAATTTTCAAACGCGCTGTGAAACAGCTCGATCCGTCCTCTGAGAAATTTTTCGTTAGGTGTATCCTCGGTCACCCGGTATTGCTCCTCCTCCTTTGAAATCTGGAAATGAAAAACGAAAAGTTATAAGTTAAAGATTGTCGATCTCAGGTTTTTAATTCTCTCTTTTTGTCCTTAGCCTTTTTAAACTGTTCTCGAGAAGATGGGCTTCTCCTTCATCATTCTTTCAAGATAAGCATCGAATGCCATTGCGATATTTCTGATCACCAGCTTACCCGTTCCTTTGACGATTATCCGGTCGTCGCTTAGTTCAAGCAGGTTGTCCTGAACAAACTCATTGAATTTTGGGAATGCGTCGGAGAAGTAATCGTTGAAATTAATTCCGAACTCTTCTTCAACCTCATGTTTGTCCAGCTCCATGTCGCACATGAGTCGCATGATGACATGCTGTCGTATTATGTCGTCTTCTGTCATTTTGTATCCGAGCACCGTCGGAAAATAATTTGCGTCAATTGCCTTGTAATAATCGTTCAGTGACTTGTAATTCTGCGCATAGACATGATTAAACTGGCTGATCGCCGAATTTCCAAAAGCATATAAATCCGCGCCGGAATGGGTCGAATAGCCCTGGAAATTCCTGTAGAGGGTTTTCTCATGCTGTGCTATCGCGAGCTCGTCGGTCGGTTTTGCGAAGTGGTCCATGCCGATATAGATGTAGCCTGAGCCTGTCAGAAGCTCGATCGTCATTTTGAGAATTTCCAGTTTAACTTCAGGCATGGGTAGGGTGCTCTTTTCGATCAACTTCTGGTGAGACTTCAACCATGGCACATGTGCGAAATTAAAAACGGCAATCCTCTCCGGCGATATATCGATGATTTTCTTCAGGCTTTTTTCGAAAGATTCTAACGTCTGGTAGGGAAGTCCGTAAATCATATCGAGGTTGATGCTATTGAAACCCAGCTTTCGGCTCCAATCCACAGTATCTCTCGTAATTTCTTCCGGTTGAATCCTGTTTATCGCTTCCTGAACTTTCGGCTCAAAATCCTGTACCCCCATGCTTACGCGGTTGAATCCGGATTCGCGGAAAGCCTGCATGTGCTCGAACGTCAATCCGCGGGGGTCAATCTCGACTCCCGCTTCGATGTTGCTTGAGAAATTGAAATGCCCTTTGATGGAGTCTGTCAATGAGATAATCTCATCCGGGTTGAGATAGGATGGTGTTCCTCCTCCCCAATGGAGCTGTCCGACATTTCTTTTTTTGTTGAAGTATGGCGCCGAAAGTTCCATTTCCTTTTTCAAATATTTGAGGTACTCGGCTATTCGTTCGCGGCTGCGGGTTATCAGCATATTGCATCCGCAGAAATAGCAAAGGGTATCGCAAAACGGAATGTGATAATAAAGCGACATCTCCGTGTCTTTCCTGTTGTTCTCTTTCAGAGATTGCAGGAAATCGTTTCCGGTGAAACTCGATGTGAAAGCAGGCGCCGGAGGATAGCTTGTGTAGCGTGGGCCGGGCCTGTCGTACTTCTTTATCAACTGTATATCTATATTTTCTAACGTGCTCATTAAGGTTCTCCAATTAGAAGGCGTATAAGAATTATACGCTAACGCACTATCATAACAGAAAGTTAACCTCCGGGTGTTCCAAGGTCAAGTAATTCACTGCAGTGATCAAGCGTGAGAAACTTCGCAGGTCAGGCGCGACTACGTGATGCGATGAGAATTGAGGTACTACCAATTCCACCGGGCGAATCCTTTGCCTTTTCCCTTACTCCGTTTTTCAATATCTTTGTCATGTTGTAGTGATTTTTAGTCATTAATGCCGATATATTAGACAACCCTGCTTTTGGAGAAATGAGTGCACCTTCATCCTGCAAAAATATTGATCACTGGGAGTTTTATGATGATGATGACAATGTATTTGATCATCGGATCTCTCTGGGTCACATTTGGGCTGGCGTTTGAATCTGTAGTGATTGAAAGATTCCCATCATTTGGAATTGTAATAACTTCGGTCTCGATATTGTGGTCGGCAATAAGCCTGATGATTTCGCTGTATTTCATACACCAGGTTCGTAGAATTATGAAAAGAGTAAGGCATGAAGGAAAGACTTGAAAAGATAAAGGCCCGCTATGAAGAACTTACAAACCTTCTCTCGGACTCGTCAGTAATTTCGAATCAGGAAAAATATAAAGAGTTTAGCAAAGAGCTAAGCGAGATTACTCCTATTATAAAAGTCTACGATGAATTATTGAGCCTGAAAAAAAATCTTGACGAGACACACGAAATTGCCGATACTTCGGAGGATGCAGAGATGCGGCAGCTTGCAAAACAGGAAGCGCAGGAACTTGAAGGGAGGATTGCACAGAAGGAAGAGGGTCTTAAGTCTCTTTTAATTCCGAGAGATCCGAATGACAGCAAGGACGTTATACTTGAAATACGGTCGGGCACGGGCGGGGAAGAGGCAGCGCTATTTGCCGCTGATTTGTACCGGATGTATAGCAAGCTTGCCGACAAGCGAGGGTGGAGGCTTGAAACTCTTGACTTCAATGAAACGGGAATCGGTGGGTTCAAAGAAATTATCCTTGGAGTCAGCGGGAAAGATGTTTACGCGGATCTAAAATATGAAAGTGGAGTTCACAGAGTGCAAAGGGTGCCGTCGACCGAAGCGAACGGAAGAATCCATACTTCGGCGGCAAGTGTCGTCGTAATGCCGGAAGCCGAGGATGTCGAATTGGCAATCAGTCCCGACGATTTGAGAATCGATGTCTATCGAGCGGGAGGACACGGCGGCCAGAATGTGAACAAAGTAGAGACGGCGATCAGGATTACGCATATTCCGACCGGGACCGTAGTCCAGTGCCAGGATGAACGGAGCCAGTTCAAGAATAAGCAGAAGGCGATGAAGATACTCCGGGCCCGGTTGTACGATGCCATGGTACAGCAGAGGAATTCGGAAATTGCGGCGAAACGCAAAACCATGGTGCGGAGCGGGGACAGGAGCGATAAGATTCGCACATATAATTTTCCGCAGAATAGAGTAACCGATCACAGGATCAATTATACGATTTATGATCTTTATTCCGTCCTCGACGGCAACATGGATGAATTGTTAGAGCAATTGAGGCTTGCGGAACGTGGACAGCAGCTTGAGACTTCACAGAAATAAGCTCAACTTTCGATGAAATTTTTCGGGGCATCCGGTGCAATCGGGCTATTCCTTGGAGTAGGATTCGGAGCATTCGGGGCGCATTTCCTTCGGGGGCATCTTCCGGGAGAAATGCTGTCTGTCTTCGAGACCGGCGTAAGGTACCAGATGTATCATTCAATTGCACTCATCGTCGTGGGACTTCTAGCTGATAAGGGAAAATATTTCAAGTACGCCGGGATGCTTTACATCTTGGGTATAATACTTTTTTCCGGGAGCCTTTACTTGCTTGCAATAACGAACATAAATAGGTTTGGAATAATAACCCCCTTTGGCGGCCTGAGTTTACTGGCAGGGCATGTTTTTCTTCTAGCAGGCTTCTTAAAGTTTAAATGGTGATGAATCGGCTATTTCACGACTCCTGTCTACTGATTGCATGAGTCTGATCAATAGCTGGTTAGTATCCTTCCGCAGTTCCGACTCCGCGAGGATCTGCGACCCCCTCAAAGCCACTTTGTGTCTTTAGAATAACCTGGACTTCGCCAATACGACCCGTGGGGACGAGTTTGTATCCTCGGGCAACAAGACTTTGCTCCGCATCGTACACGAGAGCACTCTCTTCATAGATGACCTCGTCCGGGATCCACTGATTATGAATTCTTCCTGCCAGCTCTGCCTCAGTGAGAGACATGTTGAAATCGACTACATTCAGGATGACTTCGAGGACCGCATTAGGGATTGTTGTTCCACCGGGTGAACCCAGTACAAGGTAGGGCTTCCCATCCTTCAATACGATCGTGGGTGCCATCGAACTCAACATCCTTTTCCCGGGCTGGATTGAGTTCGCCTCAGTCCCGATCGCACCGAACTGGTTCGGGACTCCCTGTTTCGAACTGAAGTCATCCATCTCGTTGTTCAGGAAGAAGCCCGCGCCGTTGACCACGACCATTGATCCAAAGTAGCTGTTCAAAGTTGTCGTAACGCTGACGGCATTTCCCTCGTTGTCGGCAAGTGAGTAGTGCGTAGTATGAACCCCTTCCTTTGGAGGATTTATCAAGTCAGGATAAATATCCATGCTCGGAGTCGACTTGAGGCTATCTATCTGAGCTGCGATTGTTGCCGCATATTCCTTCGAAGTGAGCCTTTCCGCGGGTACGGAAGCAAACGCAATGTCGCCGAGATACTTGTCTCGATCGGCAAACGCATGGCGCATTGCCTCGATCTCGTAATGTAGAGTTTGTGAGGCACCATACCCATATTTGCGGATATTAAAATTTTCAAGAATGTTCAGCATTTCCGCAAGGCAGATTCCGCCGGAACTTGAAGGGGGCATACCGATAACCTGGTACCCATGATAGGTAACCACTATCGGCTCCCTCACAACCGCATGATAGGTTTCAACATCTTCCGCCGTCATAACTCCTCCGGCCGCTTGATCTTCTTTTGCAATTAACTCCGGAATTTCGCCGCTATAAAATCCGTCTCTGCCTTCTTTGGATATTTTTACCAGAACGCTTTCAAGGTCCTTTTGCTGGATGACATCCCCTTCCTTATACATGACTCCATTCTTAGAGAAGTATTTCATTGTAGATGGAAATGCTTTCATGGACTTAGCGGCTCTGTCGAATTCTGTCTCGAGCCATTTGTTCGCTCTAAACCCTGTGTCCGCAAGAGCGATTGCCGGTGCAATTACCTTCGCCAATGGTAGCCTGCCGAAATTTTCTTCCGCAAGGATTAGTCCATCAACATTTCCGGGAACGCCGACAGACAACCCGCCGACAAGACTTTTTGTGGATATTACATTTCCAATACTGTCGAGAAACATATTGGGCGTTGCAGCGGCGGGAGCGGTCTCCCTTGCATCAATCGCATAATTCCTGCCATTTTCCAGGTGGATTAAATAGTAACCTCCACCACCAAGGTTGCCTGCCTCCGGGTATGTAACCGCTAAGACAAAGCCGACGGCGACTGCCGCATCAATCGCGTTTCCTCCTTCTTTCATGATCCTCACTCCAACAGTCGTCGCGAGTGAATCTGAGGAGGACACCATGCCATTAATCCCAAATGCCGGCTTTAGTTCTGAAACCTGACCATATATAGATGTAACTGCCAAGAAGATTGCGATTATTATTCGACTCAACATTTTTCTCCCTCTGTATAGATTATGGATGAAATGTTCTTTGCTTATTCAGATTTCTATGTTGATTCATGCGCGATATCTAATTATTCCGTGGAACATCGTCAGATTTACGCTGTAGTTTTCGTCGAGAATAGCAATGTCTGCCTTTTTGCCTGCCGCAATACTTCCGGTTTCTTTATCGATGCCTAATGAGCGTGCCGCATTGAGTGAAGTCATTTTAGATGTGTCCTGCAAATCGACTCCTACTTCGGTTGTCATTATTTTGAAGGCCTTCTCCATGACAAGTGTGCTTCCCGCAAGTGTCCCATCATCTAAACGCACTACTCCATTTTTAACAACAACAGTTCTCCCGGCTGAGGAATATTCACCGTCTCCGACCTGGGTTGCTCGCGTGGAGTCCGTAATCATAATTATGTGATCGGGAGTTTTTAGTTTCACTGCGATCTCAATAACCCTTGGGTGAACGTGCACGCCGTCTGCAATTATCTGCGCATCCACTCTGTCCGAAAGTAGTGCCTCAACGAGAACCCCATCTTCACGGTGATGAAACTGCGGCATGCCATTAAACAAGTGGGTTATCTGTTTCGCCCCTTTTCCGATGCATTGTGCCATGATGTTGACATTTGCCGCTGAATGTCCGACGGCGATTACAACTCCATTTTTCACTGCATCCTCGACAATTGCCATAATCCCTGGGAGTTCCGGTGCGATGGTCATCAGTTTAATATATCCATTCCCGACTTTGCGTATTTTCATCCATTCATTGAATGCCGGTGCTTCGATGTACCTTTCTTGATTTCCACCGATCATTGTCTTGTTTATGTAAGGGCCTTCCATGTGAATCCCGTAAATGTTTGTGACGCCTTTATTGTCGTCACAATACTTGGCAATACGTTTGACGGCCCGATTCAAGACCGGATGAGGTAGAGGAGACAAAGTCGCAAGGAGCGTCGTTACGCCATGGCTGTAGTAATACTGAGATAATTTCGCCAGCACCGTGGGGTCTTCATCGGTAAAATCGCAGCCAATTCCTCCGTGGGTATGGACATCGATGAAGCCAGGTAAGACTGTCTTTCCCGTGCAATCGATTACCTCCCAACCGGCTCCGGGTAATTCAGAATCTTTATCAAGAATTGCTTCTATTCTACCACCTTTAACTAGAACTGTCCCGGGATTAATGATCCGGGTTTCAGTCACAACCTTCCCGTTCATTAGAGCATATTTGTTTTTGTTCATTGATAAAACATAATAAGTTTCGGACTACAATTGCGAGTAATCTATTGGTGACGCGCGGTTTTCGTGAGTTACCCTGAATCGAATTCGATGTGGAATTCTCATGTCTGTGGGGTACGAGGTGACTATCGACTGGATTCGTAAATGAGATGTGCCGTGATTACTATCAGGTGCTTATTGATCGAATATTGCATAGAGAATTCGGAGAGATCGCGTCCTTCCGATTACTATTTTATCTACTGCAGTGAAAAAAATAATTGCGCAATTCCAGCAGGCGAAGAAACAATGACACCAGCAGGAACCTGAAGAACATTTGCTCGAGTCTGGCTCACCCGGATAAACTTCCATGATTGGGGCACCCGGAGTAGAAGTCCCTTTGTTCCGAGAGGCAAAGTAAGAAGTATTTCGTGCTCATTTCCATTTGAATAAACGTCGACTGTGGCGGCGGATCGAGAAGCCCAGAAATCTCCAAATTGTCTGACCGTTCCAAACCAAGCCCGGCTTTTCAATGAATCCCAGAGCTCTCGCTCGAAATCAATTTTGGGGTGGATTACATTTGTGTGGAGAAGGACTACAAATAATCCGCCATAAATCGAAAGTCTGTCGGCAATATGTAGCGCTTCAGGTAAGCGCTCCATCAAAGGAGGGAGTTCTTCGTCTTCAATTGTGACCGGGAAGTCGAAATTGTTAGTCTCTTCGCCGGGTTGTCGATTCCAGTTTAGATGTAGCGGGAGATGACTCAAAGCGTTATCGGCGGTGAATGAAGAGCTGTACTTGTAACCGCTCGCGGCAAGGGCCTGTGGCAGGACCTGGGGGTTGCGCAAATAGCCCGGTCGAAACGAGACGATTGGTTTGCCGATCGCAGTTTCAATCAGGAACTTGCTAACCCGGAGTTCGCCCATGACAGTGGCCCCTATAGTGCTGTCAGCGGAAATTATCCTTGGACGGTAGGCCGGATATCGTTCGTCACCTGAACCTGTCGGCATGGTATTAAAGGTGCGGGCATGTGCCACGGTATGGCTCCCGATTTCCATACCCATCGAATCAAGGGCATGAAGCTGAACCATTGCAAGGCTGTCGAAAAATGCGATGTCTTCCCAGTCTGTTATATATTTTGTTTGCATGAAATATGTCGCGGGAATCGAGTTTTCAGACTCAAACTTTGCCCAGGTAAGTGCATTTCCGAGGGAATATCTGTAGTCGATATCATGAGTAAAGAGAACGGTGAGTGAACATCCTTCGGGTACAGTACCGAGCGTTATTGCGTCGGGAGAAGAGGATACGTAGATGTGTCGCAGAAGCCTGAGAAAAACATCGAGAACAGGTTCGTATCCATCGGCATACTGTCGAGCAATAAATTCATCACGACCATCGTGGCTCAGCAAACACAAAGCGCCTATATCGACTCCTAATGCTATTGCGGACCCACCTCCGTCGAATACCCGGCGAGTAATCGCTGCTGTACCATCTTCGAATCTTGCAACGGGCGAGGAGACATTTGTATAACCTATAGTTCCGAGAGCTTCCTTCTGGCGAAGGGGATCGCCGAGCCGGATTGTCCTTTCGAGTGAATCGGTGAATGTGGATGTCAGGGATGTTGGAACAAACTGCACGAAGAAACGGGTGCGAGACGGGAGCGCGTCTGTAAATCCGAAAACCTGATTTAGACCACCACCAAGGACATCGTTCGCTACCAGGGTTCCTCCCGAGTGCGCGAAATTCACGAGAGCATGCAATGCCTCGGAAGATAGCACTTTCCCGGACACTACGGGGTAAACTATTAAAGTGTGATGCTTTACAGCCTCGGAGTAATCTCTTGTGATCATGAACGGCACGCCAATCGTCTCCAATGCGTGGGCAAGACCCAGCCAGGCGGACGCAGTGTCGGTCAGTAGAATTACGGCCCGACTTGCAGAACCGGAAGAAAACTCTGTCCATGATGTGTGGTCTGGCGGCAATATCGGTGTCGCGGAATCGGGTCCAGCTATTCCGGGAAAGGGGAGCGAATGCGCATTTACCTGATTGCGATCCTGACACCAGGCGGACACCACATATAATTGGATGACCACAATCAATATGAGCTTGAGTTTTCTGTAGGTCTTCTTCGTCGGCATCGTGCAAATATAGAGGCAACTTCAGGAATAAACAATGGTGATAGCCGGCTTGAGACTCCTAATCCGCTTGGACTTGAACCATTCTTCTTCGGATGTTCTCTAATGAGATTGGCAATGATGCATCCGAAATTTCATTTGAGATTCCAAGTGAACCGGAAAACCGCAGAACTTCTCTGCAACACAAGCGGATTGTATCTCGTTCGTCGCAGCAAAGAGTGGAATTTAATCGTGATGCGGATTATTTTGTGACGTGCCGACGATTCTTGTAGTGGAAGATACGAAGGAGATTGCAGCGCTGGTAAAGTTTCGTCTCCGAAGTTCTGGTTACGAGGTTCTGGTTGCCGAAGATGGGCAAGCAGGCCTGGAGATTGCTCAAAAGACGAAACCCGATATGATTATCCTGGACATCATGATGCCGGTCATGAACGGGATGGAGGCGTTGATGTGTTTAAAGAGCGATTATGCGACAAGATCAATCCCCGTCATACTCCTTACAGCCCAATCGACGGAACAGGATGTCGTAAGGGGACTTGAGCTTGGGGCAGACGACTACGTAACAAAACCTTTCAGTCCTCAAGAACTTGTGATGAGGGTGAAGACTGTGCTGGCGCGGCGAAAAAAACCAGGGTGAGAACACAGGAAGCTGTCCTATGAAGTCCAGGGCATTATTATTCCTCCTCCTGGCGGTAACTGGCAGGCCGATTCTCGCACAAGTTGATAACTCAAATATTGTGGGCGCACTTTCCGACAGCGCGACCACGCTTGAGAAGAAACATGAATTCTCGGGAGCAATAAGAGTTTACAGAGAACTTATCGGCGAATACTCAAACAGCATAGGCTTGCGGCTGAGATTGGCGAGGGTGCTGAGCTGGAACGGGGATTTTGATTCGTCTCTTGTCGTGTACCATGATATATTGAGTGAGGACCCGAATTCGTTCGAGGCGATGTTCGGAGTGGCAACTGTAACGTCGTGGAAGCATGACTATCTCGGTTCATTAAAACTCTTCAAGCAGCTCCTCACTAGATACCCCGACAATGTCGATGTGATGGTTTCAATTTCCCGGGTTTCGTTCTGGGACGGTGAGTCTGACAGCGCAATAAGTTATTCGAAAAGAGCGCTCGCGCTCGACCCGAAGCAAGAAGACGCTCTCCTTATCGTATCGCAAGCTTCGGCAGAGAAACTGGATTTCGAATCGGCTCGGTCATACCTGCTCCGTTTAATGAAAGCGGATCCGGATAACGAGGCCGGAAGAAATCTTCTTCAGAGCATAAGGGACGAGTATTTGAACAAAGTAACGGCTAGCTATTCCGGGGAAGAATTTGGACCGGCAAATCGATACTCAAACGGCACTCTCTCTCTCAGGTATGATAAAACAGTGTCTTACTCTGTTCAACTTTTCGGAGAAGTGGATTCAAGAAACACGTTCGGATCGAAGGACATTGCCGGAATGGTCGGCGGATCATACCGGTTTTCCGATGTCTTTTCGGCCGACGGCGATTTCTTATACGGACCGAAAACCTCGACGGCACAACGTGAGAAGGGTACAATCGAGGCGAATTACAGCTTTCTGGGAAGTCTTACTGCAACCGGCACTTACCAGTATTTGCAATTTCTCGGCACCGCGGTAAACGTTCTTTCTCCGTCTATGAGTTACTATTTTACGCCGGAGGATTGGCTGACGTTAAGCGTCTACTTTGGAAAAAATAATTCCGGAGGCTCATCGACAAGCTTCCTGTGCCGAACCGATTTCAGTATTTCTGACGGTTTGGAAATGCAGTTAGGTGCCTTTCATGGTACAGAGCTATACCTGCTGGTAAGCCAATTCGTTCTCGCGGAATCTGCGACCGGAGGGTTCCTGTCCGCGAAATACAAACTCGCAAGCCATTATGCTTTACAGGCAGACCTCAACTACACAAAATGGACTTCTTCTCCGTGGGATTGGAGCTATTCAGAGGGACTGACTCTTCAGTATTCGTGGTAAGATGATATGACGGCCATCGCTATTTATTCGCTTGTGCTGATGATATCCACGATCGTGATTATTACTGTGGCATTCCTTCTTGTTCACAAAATAATATCGTGGAACGCGATTAAACCGAACGAAGCACTACACAATTTTTTCGCGGAGAGATTTTCCATTGCGCTTGCCACGAATGCCGAAGTCGGAGACGTTCGGAAAAGTTTCGTAAGCATGCTGAAGAGCAGCAGGAATCTCGGCGTTTACAGGCAGAAAAAGAAGAGAATGGTGGCAAGGAAAGTTCTCCGGACGATGTCCAGCAGCGTCGTTGGCGAAAATAAGGAATGGCTCTTGAACGTTTACGAGAGCATGGGTTTTGCAGACGACGCTGTTAGGGAATTGAAAGACCGAAGGTGGTGGAAGAGAGCCGATGCAATACGAGAATTGCAAATCATGCGGTATAAGAAAGCCGCTGGAAATCTTTCACGGCTTCTGCGCGACAAGCATGGTGAAGTCAAACTTCTGGCTTCCGAAGGGCTCATTGAGATCACAGGGATAAGCTCCTTGGCAGCAATCGAGAAGTATCTGGGCAATTTGTCAAGGTGGTCTGCCATAAATTTGTCCAGGGCGATCCTGGAAAACAAGAACGGCTCAGCCGATTATCTTATTCACCTTTTTGACCATCGTGACTCCAGCGTCAGGTTATTTGCGATCCAATTGATCGGGATCGTACAGGCAGTTAAAGCCGTCCCAAGGTTGCTGGAAATTGTTGAAGCAGGAAGCTCGCTGGAGAAAATTGCCGGACTTCAAGCGTTGGGGATAATTGGAGATGAAAGAGCGGTGCCTCAATGCCGGTTGAACCTGAAAAGCGAGGTGCTTGGAATTAGGGCGATGGCAGCAGCGGTACTTGGACGATTCGGTGATTCCGATTTCATCGTGGATCTCGCAGAACTTTTGGATGACAAGGCATTGGAAGTAAGAATAGCTGCGGCCGAAGCTTTGTCGAGATGTGGAAAAGAAGGTTTGTCGGCTCTCCAGACAGTTTACTTGAAGGGGAGCCATGCCGCCGCTGCCGTTGCGGGGTTTGTGCAGGACGAGATCGACCTGGACTCGATAGGGGCAAGCATCATGGGGGATTATTGATGGCTGGGGTCTGGTCTTTTCTATCCGATTTTTACAACAGGTTTGTTTTGGTATATTTTTTTGCCGTTGATTTCATCTATATATCTTTGCTGCTCCTCGCTCTCCGGGAAATTGTCCTGTACTTGCGAAGAAACCAGTTCGTTGATTATGCAAAAATAATGCAATCCGAATTTGCGATTCCTATCTCCATACTGGCTCCTGCTTACAATGAAGAGAAGACAATTACCGACAGCGTCCAATCACTGATGATGCTGAACTATGGAAAATACGAGGCTATTGTAATAAACGACGGATCAAAAGATTCAACACTTCAAAAACTTATTGATGCGTTCAAGCTGAGAAAAATAACTCCGGTCTATGAGAGTTTAATTCCGACAGAGGAGGTGTATAGCGTATACCGATCTCCCATGCCGGCGTACAAAAGGTTGGTGGTTCTCGACAAGAAAAATGGCGGAAAGGCTGACGCTCTCAATGCGGGCATAAATGTTGCGAGATATCCACTTGTCTGCTGCATCGATGCCGATTCGCTGTTGGAGCAGGATGCGTTATTGAAGGTAGTGAAACCGTTCCTTGAAAATGGGGATCAGATGATCGCAGCCGGCGGAATCGTCAGGATAGTCAATGGATGCAAGGTGGAACGCGGACACGTTACAGAAATAAGACTTTTACGCAAGTGGATACCGACGTTTCAAGTCGTAGAATATCTGAGAGCTTTTCTCTCGGTCGAATGGGCTGGACCAGCATCAACGGGCTGCTCGTTATTTCAGGCGCCTTCGGTCTATTTAAACGGGAAGCGCTGATTGCGGTTGGAGGGTACAATCGCAACACCGTCGGTGAGGATATGGAACTAATCGTTCGCCTCCATAAATTTTTTCGCCGCCGCAAGCAAAGGTACAAAATTGATTTCGTTCCGGACCCTGTTTGCTGGACTGAAGCACCGGAGTCCATCGCTGTCCTCGCACGCCAGCGAAACAGATGGCATCGTGGACTTATAGATACCTTAATGATCCATAAGGATATGTTTTTCAATCCGAAGTATGGTGTGGAAGGGATGCTTTCAATCCCCTACTTCGTCCTTTTTGAATTAATAGGACCTTTGATCGAAGCCACAGGAATTTTATTCGTCGGCTTTTCATTCGTATTCGGAAGCGTCAATACGGAGTTTTTCATTATCTTCCTGACTCTAGCCATAGTGTACGGAATCTTTCTCTCGGTCGGAGCAGTCCTCTTGGAAGAATACTCGTTTCACCGTTACCCCAGGCCTGCGGATTTACTGAGGCTTTTATTATTCGGGATAATAGAAAACCTCGGCTACCGTCAAATGACGGCATGGTGGCGACTGAAAGCCACGTTCGATTACTTTAGAGGAGTGAGGAGCTGGGGAGCGATGACTCGTGTCGGATTTGACAAACGGAAAGTTTAATGGCGCGACTCCTCAGTCGGAAAGATGACTCGAACTTTCTTAAGCTCACAGTTGCAGTCTTCTTATGAAAATCCGCCTATGGGAAGGTCTTTTTGTCCACAGCGCACGAACTTATAATTGGTACATCAAATGGGGGCAAGTCAGTTCTTCTGAGGATTTTCCATATCTCCCATGGCTTTGAGAGTGAGACCAGTCGTCTGCATGAACCGGCTTGGTGCGCGACCGTCAGTCAAACAATAGGAATCGGCCTTGCCAGAACTGCCGCGACTGGAATACTTGCGGAAATCCTGGCAAGCGTGAATATCTCGACAGCCTATTCCTTCTGCAGTGCGATCTTAAATGGCACTTTCAGATTATCCCACCAGAGGTAAGCGGTCGCCGAAGTTCCTGCAAGATCATCAAATCCATACATCAGCCACTCCATGTGCGGAGATTCGACCGGAGTCACAGTTATCCGTAGGGCATCTTCCGCCTGGTTATAGGAGAAACTTCCCCAGGCCGAGTCGTTCTTGCTGAAAATGATTGTCCAGTCCTTTTCCGAAGGGATCATAAAAAGGCCATATTTGCCCGCCGGCAATCTACTCCCTTCAACCAGGACATCCTTGTTAAATTCTATGGTCGTATTTTCGTTGGCGCCTGCCCGCCAGGGAAAAGGATTTCCCTTTGATTCCTTATTTCCCGGAGCCATGCCATAGGGGACAAGTCCACCCCATATCTTTCTGCCTTTTACTCCGGGCCTGCTGTAAACAATTGTAATATCTGTTTCAACTCCCAGTCTCTGCGTGACGCTGGCTTTCAGACTTGCTCGAACCTTGTTTTCCTGGGCGGAACTGGCCGAGGGCAAAATCAGGAAAAGAGATAAAATCAAAAAAGAACTGAAGTAGTTTATGTGTTTCATGGTTCTCTCCTTTTATTAGAATCTAATTCATTCCATTCATTATATTTAGCCCAATGTTTGACCCCTCTGAAAACCTTTGTTGATCAACTTTCCGGACGATCTGTCCCTCGTTGATGTACCATTGATAAGTAAGCTGTAGGATATGTGCTGAAGGATTGAAGGTCGGATTAACCAAATTAATGTACCATGATACAGCTCCTCGACCCGCACGGTTCTACCAACTTTTTACACCTCAAATTTCCGATAATTTGCAGGAAAATCGACAGGGGGGAGAACATTTTCTATCTTGATACAGCCCGAATGTCCGAGTATTTCAACCTCGGAGGTGCCGACGCAGAGATTCTGTCGACAAGTTTATGTAGCAATATCGTTTTTTGCCAAAAAGCCTAATTTTGTCCGCAGCAAGGTTGATCCAATGAGGAGGGCAATAGAGTTCAAGTCCTTGATAGAAAGCGGAGTAGTGAAGAACCAATCGGAGCTTGCGGCATATCTGGGGAAGAGCCGGGCATGGGTGAGCAGGGTAATAGGGACTTTGAAAGCGCCCATCAAGTAATCGGGGATATAGTTGCCCGTGAATCCTGGAGACATTAGGTCTATCAAGGTAGCCAATGCCTGACCAAATAACTAACTTGTCATTCGTATACAATATGGGGGCAGGTCAATCTTGCCAATACTTAATCGGCTTACTAAATTAGCATCTGTGCCTAATACGGGGGCAGATCAGAAGGATCTGTGGCAGGTTGTCCGTTAAAACGTCAGATAACTGAACGAAGTAAATATGGAAGGAAACAGAAATTAATGAAATCAGGAGCACAAACTCTTTGATGCCGACATTTTCGTGTCGGGAAGGAAAATAAGTGACGTATATTCGGCTCGTGCTAGAAAGAATTCTTAAACTAATTGTATCATTTCTATATTCCCGACACTTTCTGTCAATCGTTATTGCATTAGGTTTCCTAATTCGTCTATGCTGGATTTTCTTTTTTCATCCTACTCCTGTAAGCGATTTTGGTTTCTATTTCAACGGTGCTGAGTCCATTGTCAAGGGCTATGGTTATCTAGCAATTCAAGATTTTACCACTGCATATTTCCCAGCCGGTTACTCAATGTTCCTTGCAGCCCTCTTCAGTATCTTCGGTTGTTCAGTTGCGGTCGCACTCGCCGCTAATCTAGCCCTGTCAATCGGTACGCTGGTCCTTATATACAGTTTGGCCCGAGAGTTCTTTAGGTCCGAGGCGGCTGGAAGGCTTTCACTCTTATTGCTCGCATGTTATCCAAACAATGTCGCGTATACATCTTTAGTTGGCACTGAGATCTTGCATTTGTTTCTCCTTCTTCTAGGCGTTACCCTCTTGTTCCCTAACATTTTCCTTAAAGAAGTGTCCGATACGAGGCGCATGGTGGCCGCAGGATTCGCCTTTGCATTTGCCACCCTAGTCAAGGTGCAGACTCTGTTCCTACCTGCATTCATACTCCTCGCATGCCTCACGTATGGATGTGAGAAAATGAGCTTGGTACACCGGCTGAAGAATGGTACAGTTCTATACCTCGCTCTGATCCTTGGTTTGACCCCATGGGTGATTCGAAATTACCGTCTCTTTAACGACATAGTCCTATCTAACAATGCAGGTCTAAACCTTTATATCGGCAATGGACCTGACGCAAACGGGACTTATGTCGAAATTCCATGGTTAGAAGCTATGAAAAACCCTCAAGATGAATATCGGATTAACCAGACCGCAGAGAGAGAAGCTATTAATTACATGAATGCCCATCCGTGGCGTACTCTGGAACTTTTGCCAAAAAAGCTGAACGCATTGTTTGACAATGGTGATGGCATGTATTGGAACGGGACTAACATGAAGAGCAAATCGGAATTTGCAAAATTCCTTTTGAATCTCTTTGAGCAAATCAATCCGATCTACGAGGGCGTTTTGTATATTTTATTCACCCTTTCGTTACTCTTCGGTGGTTGGAATAGACTCCGACACGGGAAAGATCATGGTTGGCCTTCAGTAGGTGCCCTTGTGGTACTGTATTTTACCGGTATTTATCTTTTATGTTACGGCGCGCCACGTTATAATTTCCCAATAATTCCATGGATGATAATGTACTCCGCCGCTTTGCTATCCTCTCTATTTGCAAATCAAAACGTGCAACGGAATTAATCCGAGATGAGCTTAACTTCTGACCTGCCCCTAAATAGTGATCCAGTGCAATCATTGCGCAAAGGTCAGATTACTAACCCAACATTGGTAGACAATATGGGGGGCACGTCACAATTAGCAAATTCAAATGAATAAATAGCAATCAGGACAATAAGAATTATGGAACAAAACAACAATCAAAACACGGCACTGTTAATTATGGATGTCCAGGGATCTACTGTGAAAAGGTTAAAGGACAGTGCTCCCCTTACGAATGCTCTTAACAAAGTCATAGAAACAGCTCGTAACTGTAAGATGACGGTCATATATGTGGTTGTCGGATTTAGAAAAGGGTATCCTGAAGTTAGCGCAAGTAATAAATCCTTTTCTGCAATTGGGACCGGGGTAATGAATTTCGATACGGAAGAAGCAGCGGAGGTTCATGGGTCGGTTGCGCCACAGCCCGGCGATATTATTATAACCAAGAAAAGGGTGAGTGCTTTTACTGGCAGTGATTTGGAAGTAGTGCTAAGGTCGCTTGAAATAAAGCATCTTGTACTTTCCGGCATTGCAACAAGTGGAGTCGTGTTATCCACTTTACGCGAAGCAGCGGACAAGGATTATGTAATAACTGTTCTATCTGATTGTTGCGCAGATATGGATGAAGAAGTCCACCGTGTGCTTACAACCAAGATTTTTCCACGGCAAGCCGAAGTAATCAGTTCAGAAGAATGGTGTGCTAATAATCACCCGTAACTCACCTGTCCCCCAAAAATTGATCCGTCTAGTATTAGTTTAAAAGTGGTATCGCGAACTTATCATTGGTACACAATACGGGGGGCAAGTCACACTGCCTGAATATAAATAGTTTGTTCCAATTTGCTTCTGAGTACTGACCATATTCTTCACTATCTTTAAAAGCAAATAATTAAGGAGTCTTATCTATCATGAAATGTCGTTATGTCAAAACCAGCGCTCAGATATGGGCAGTAATTGAAATTGCTGCAGGTCGGTTGGTGAAACTTGTCCGTTTGGAAATCCCCGATATAAATATAACTTTGAAAACAAGCATGGCGGTATCTGCTTGCCTCATATTCCTGGCCGCAGGGATCAAAGCCCAGGTTCCTCAATCGAAGTCTTACAGTTATCCTTCGGATGGATTTCAGGCATCATTCCCTTCTGAGCCCACACTGAATAAACGAAATGTAGACACGCAGAAAGGGTCTTTTGAATTGCGATCTTACGTTTCTAGCGATTCATCATTTGCCTACTATGTAGGTGTTTGCGATTATGGCAATGCTGGCGCAGGCCTAGACCCCGATACTGTGCTTGAGCACTCAAAAGATGGGGCGTTGGAGAATACGAACTCCCAGCTCATCAAGGAAGAGAAGATTAAACTCGGTGACGTTCCCGGCCTCGCGTATGAATCTGAAACCAATGAAATGTACTTCACAGCGCGCATTTACATAGTCGGGACCACTCTCTACCAAGTGCTTGTTGTATATCCCATCGGTAATGCTCCTCCCGACGCGGAAAGCTTTCTCGAATCATTTGGACTAATTACGAGGAGTGAGCAGTAGACGACCTATATAATGAATGCGAATGAAATCTAATAGCTCAATGCCGACATGTTTCGGCAACACGCGATTGACCTACACCCAGCATTCATTCGGTATTAAATTTGTGGTGCAATATGCAGAGGATCACTAACTTATCATTGGTACACAATATAGGGGCAGGTCAAAATCCGGTCGGGGATTTTCTTGAGAGAAGAAGTGTTATTAAAGGAAGCTGGAGATTGCGATATTCGTAACCGGACGGGCGCAAAGATGAAATGGCTAAATCAAGTTTAGAGTAAGCACGCGTCTGTTGGCCCGGCTCTAAATATTCCCGAGTTAGGAGAAAACACATGTTCATCGTAGCAAGTTGGAAAATCTGGACTCCAATTATTTTTCTCTTGGTAGCGCAGCTATGCGAGGCGCAAATTACTATTCAAGAGTCCGATATGCAAAAGGTCTTTACACCGAACGCAAGAATCAGGCTCTACCATGATACTAGTACCGTTGTTTCAGTGGGAGATTCAGGCGGCCCGAATATTTATGACTTTTCCTCGCTGGCTTTCCCCGATTCATCAGTGGACACTGTTTACAAATCGTCTGGTATACCTTCTTTAGCATCTCGGTTTGATACGGCGAGCTTTGTTTGGAGTACGTCTCGAGATACGATAAACGGAGGCTCGATCTTCCTCTTGAACCAGTCTGGATTTATTAATGTTGGGGAAATCACGATCTTCGACAGCCTCCTGGATATTAAACATGATAACCCTCCCGAGGAAACAGTCGAGTTTCCCGCCACTTATAGGTTAACCTGGAGCACATCACCTCCTGGTGCCGGGGTTGATTCTACTTTCATAAATGGGATTTTTACGAACTTGAGCACTGGCTGGAATAGCGCTGAAGACTATACCGTGGATGGATATGGGACGCTTATCGTCAAAGGACACTCGTACCAGTGTTTGAGAATAAGGTCTGAGGAGGAAAGCACATATACATCGAAGAGTTTTAACTTCTTCACCAATGATGGAATAGTGGTGACAGTAGAGAGCTATAAAACTCAAAATGATACCGGCGAAGTGACGGTGAGGGACTTAAATTATCTTGTGGGGGAAACTGTAACATCAGTCAATTCGTCGCCCGCAAAACCTACATCGTTCGAACTTGCTCAGAACTATCCTAATCCGTTCAACCCTTCCACTGTGATCAACTATCAATTACCAACAGATGGTCATGTAACATTGAAGGTGTTTGACATTCTCGGCAGAGAAGTGAGAACATTAGTAAATGAAGTAAAGAATGCAGGAAGTTACGAAATAAAATTCGATGCAAGCAGTCTTGCAAGCGGAATCTATTTCTACAGGTTAAATATCATAGGCAACGATGGAAAGATTTTTGTCTCTACAAAGAAGATGTTGTTGATGAAGTAGAGATGCGCTCTGATATCTGGTAACAAAAGAGTCCCGTCATCAACCTGGCGGGACTTTCTATTTGAGCCTCAACCCAATAACCACTACATATGTATCCTATCTGGAATTACAAACAGCTGCCAATGCTTGACCGGATTACTAACTTATCCCCGGTACAACAAAAGTGGGCAGATGATCGACCATGGCACACCGCTGTCACCTTAAAAGGATAAGTTAATCCATGGCGCATTAAGTGCTCATCGAGAAGCGACTACGTGTAATATAACCACCGTGCCATAGTCTTAGTGTACCATGGTACAGCTCCTCGACCCACACAGTTCTATCAACTTTTTACACCTCAAATTTCCGATAATTTGCAGGAAAATCGACAGGGGGGAGAACATTTTCTATCTCGATACAGCCCGAATGTCCGAGTATTTCAACCTCGGAGGTGCCGACGCAGAGATTCTGCCGACAAGTTTATGTAGCAATATCGTTTCTTCCAAAAAGCCTAATTCCCTCCGCAGCAAGGTCGGTCCAATGAGGAGGGCATTAGAGTTCAAGTCCTTGATAGAAAGCGGAGTAGTGAAGAACCAATCGGAGCTTGCGGCATATCTGGGGAAGAGCCGGGCATGGGTGAGCAGGGTAATAGGGACTTTGAAAGCGCCCATCAAGTAATCGGGGATATAGTTGCCCGTGAATCCTGGAGACATTAGGTCTATCAAGGTAGCCAGTGGCTGACCAAATAACTAGCTTAACATTGGTACACAATATGGGGGCAGGTCACACGAAAAAAGAACAAGTTATTAAATGAGTAGACCCTGATCAGTATCAGTTTGGATCACAAACTTCTTGAATTTGCAGGTAGAATTGAAATATAGGCCCGGAGAAAAGAGGATCTGTTCGGATTCAACCTGAGATGTAAACCACTTATGAATGAACGGAGAGAGAAGTTTCGACTCAAATTTAATGATCTGTACCGACCCAGCATGAAGCATTGCAGGGAACGAATGGAAATAGATCAATTGTGAACATATTGTATGTTGACTTATGTGAGTAAATATTTGTAATTTCATCCATGAGGAAATATATCCCGTTTAGTCGACGCATTATTTTAGCCTCGTTCATCCTGGCTAATTTTATTATCGCGCCGGTTATTTCAAATCCTCAACACTTCATATCCTGGCAGCCGGGGTATTTCGAGATAGGGATACTCAATACCCAGGACGATGCTGTCGGTGCACACGGGCAGAAAATGCTCAACATTCCCCCGACAGACGGAATATTCAACGAGACAAAGGGATATTCAAAGGCAGGAGTCGGTCTTGACTTAATTCCTGTTGGAGTCCTGAGCATAACCGCACTGTTTTTCGATTTGACAACGATTAATCCGCAGATTTTCTGCAACCCTATTTTTCAAATCCATCCTTCACAACCTCAACTCTGTACTTTTCTGATCTGACATTTCTGTAACACAATTTCCTTAACTACACACTAATTCTGTTCCTCTCTGGAGGCAACAGGGTAATTTGTTCAAAAGTCGATCGGAAAGAATAAATGAGCGCAATTTTATTAGCACTCGCTGTTCTTTTTCATCCTCTTCCAGATTCTGGAGGGATTCATTCATCCGATACGCTGGAACTAGGTATGAAGAGCGCAGTGCAATTATTACTGAGGAACAATCAGGCTCTCGGGGCCGCCCGCTATGAAATTGAAGCAAGCAAAGGCGATCTTAAAAGTGCCGGACTGATACCTAATCCACAACTCTCCGTAAATGGATCATACGTGAATCTTCTCAAGCATCCTGTCGATTACAACTCCACTCAAACCGCCGCGAGAATCGATCAGATATTCGAGCTTGGAGGGAAACGTGAGTACAGAGTTGAAACCGGGGAGCACTCGGTTGCGGAAACGGAGGATGAATTCCTTGACACAAGGCACCAGCTTGTGGATGACTTCAGAGAAACATTTCTGTCGGCAGCATTCGCAGAACAGGCGTATTTGCTGGCGCGAGAGAACTTGGAAATTTCTTCGAAACTTAAGGATGTGGCCGCGAAGCGCTTAGAGGCAGGAGACATTGGCGAACAAGAGTTTATCGAGATAAAACTCGAGGATATGAAAGTCGAGCAAAATCTAAGCGATGCCAAACAGATGGAGTACGATTCTTTTTCGAAAATCCGCCGGACATTAAATCTGGATCCAAACATAACGCTCAAGATAAGTTATGATTTTTCGCCGGCCTTTTCCTTACCACCGGAAGACAGCCTGACCAATATCGCGTTTAAAGAACGGTCCGACCTCCTTGCTGAACAAGAGAAAGTCCTCATACAAAGCAACAAAGTAAAATTAGCCAAGGCAAACGGCATTCCTGATCTAGATATTGGCGTTGAACTTGATCGACAGGGCCCGGCTTTCGCCGATACATTCGGCGGCGGCTTTGGAATCGCGATACCGTTATTCAATAGAAATCAGGGAGAAATTGAGACTGCACAAGCTCAACAAAGCGAAGAAGAATTCCTGCTCCGGGCGAAAGAGAACGAAGTGATTAACGAAGTTAAGACAACATATGCTAAATACGAAAATTCTGTCGAAGTATTGCACAAACTGTCTCCCTCCACGATGTCTGACGCAAGAGAAGTCAGAGAAATGGCGGTAAAAAGCTATACCTCAGGAAATATCGGATTGGTGGAGTTGCTTCAAGCGGAGCAAGTATATACCGATGCAGTGCAAAGTTATTACAATGCTCTTCAAGAGTTCTTCATAAACAGAATAGAGCTTGAAAGAGCAGTTGGTATTGAAATCTTTGAGGAGGATATGAAATGAAAAAGAAAATATTAATTCTCTTGGTTGCATCCGCATTTTCGGTTTCCATTTACGGATGTGCGAAAGGCAACGGTCAATCTCTCGATGAACCGACAGTGATGAAGGATGGTGCAATAAAACTTTCTCCACAAATGGATGCCAGTGTTGAAGTGATACAGCCTAAGGAAATGACCATCACGCACGAAACGTCGCTTTTGGCGAAAGTAGATTTTGACCCGAATCTTGTCAGTAACGTTTTTTCGCTTACGGATGGGGTGACGACCAAAATATTCGTTAATCAAGGGAACATCGTCAGGAAAGGGGAGCCGTTAGTTGAGGTTTATAGCAGCGATTACGCAAGTGCGCTCTCGGATTTTCAGAAAACAAAATCTCAACTTGAAAATTCTCAAACAAATTACACAAGAGCCTTGGAATTGGCAGAGTCGAGCATTGTATCGCAAAAAGATCTCCAGCAGGCAAATAACGATTTGCAGCAGGCACGGGCTGATTATGACAGAGCGCTTAAAACCCTGCAACTTCTTGGTGGTGATAAACATTCGGATGGTGCCACATACAAGATTACCTCGCCGATCGATGGCATAGTACTCGAGAGGACGGCTCAACCTGGCGCGGCCGTTCGTAGTGACGGAGCACAGGCGCTTTTTGTTGTAGGAAGCATAAGAGATGTATGGGTTCAACTTGATGTTTATCAAGGTCAGCTCGGGAAAGTTGAAGTAGGTGACAGCGTTCTCCTTACATTTGATGGCGACGTGCCGCCTGTGATCACGACGATAAAATATCTGAGTCCCGTTATCGACCAATCTACGCTTACTGCTAAAGCTAGATGTGAGCTATCCAACGCAAATGGACTGCTTAGACCAGATATGTTCGGGACTGCAAAAGTATTCCATCATGGACAGGCAGCGCTGTTTCTACCCACTTCGGGGGTAATTTACGGAAGTGACGGCAATCCGTATGTGTTTGTTAAAATCGCGAATGACATTTACTCGAAACGTCAAATTCGACTTGGTCAGACTACCAACAATATGGCTGAAGTCACTCACGGAGTAAAAGCTGGAGAACAAATCGTTTCCAATATTCCGCTCCTAATAAACTCAGAATTGGAACTTGCCAGTCAATGAAACGGAATCACATTAAGCAAAGTATCTCACTCGAATCATGTGGAATCAAGCAATCTCATCAAAAACTCGAACCATCACGCAGTTCAAACAGAAGATATTGAAGACTTGAGATGTTAAAAAGACTTATCGAATTATCTCTCAGAGAAAGATTAATAGTTTATTTCTCCGTTGCGCTGATCGCTGCTCTTGGGTTCTATGCTTTCACGCAACTCCCGATTGAAGCATATCCGGATTTGGTGAATACCGAGGTGCAGATCATATCTCAATGGCAGGGGCGAAGTGCTGAGGAAATGGAAAAATTTGTCACGATTCCTATCGAAACGGAAATGAATGGCATTCCTCATCTTCAGAGTTTGCGCTCCATTTCGCTGTTCGGACTTTCAGTTTTGACATTGACATTTGACGAAGGCGCCGACGATTTTTTCGCCAGATCGCAGGTCATTGAAAAGCTCCAGGGGGTAACTCTTCCTGACGGAGTGAGTCCGCAACTTTCTCCGCAAAGTGGGCCAACGGGAGAAATCTATCGCTATGTTCTCGTCGGCAACGGAATATCCACGATGGAACTGAAGACAATCGAGGATTGGACGTTGGAGCGGCAATTCAAAACCGTTCCCGGCGTCGCGGATGTCGTCAGTTTTGGCGGACCTTCAAAGGAATATGTCGTAGACATAGATCCCCAAAAGCTTGCTTATTATGGAATTACTTTGAATCAAGTAGTCACTTCGATTGCCAATAATAATGCAAACGCAGGCGGGAGTCTGGTGGAGCAGGGAAATCAGGGACTCGTTCTCCGTGGCGTCGGTCTTCTCGAAAACGTTGACGATATCGGTCACGTGGTCGTAGCAAATCTTAGCGGTTCTCCCGTTACGGTAGAACAGGTGGGCAACGTGAAAATAGGAAATGCCATTCGACTAGGTAAAGTTGGCTGGAAAAATAAAGACGATGTTGTTGAAGGAATAGTATTGATGCGGCGCGGGGAAAACGCTTCAAAGGTTATCAAGGCAGTTGAGGAAAAGGTGAAGGAGCTAAACTCAAATATCCTTCCAAGGAATGTCAGGATTATGCCATACTATGACCGTGCGGACCTTGTCAGCGTTACGACTCATACGGTCCTTCATAATCTTCTTGAAGGTATGATCCTGGTTGTAATTGTACTCTTTATCTTTCTAGGAAACGCAAGAAGTGCATTCATAGCGGCCATTATTGTTCCGCTTTCCCTCCTGTTTGCGTTCATACTCATGTGGATGCGTGGAATGTCGGCAAATCTTCTTTCGCTTGGGGCGATAGATTTCGGAGTGATTATCGACGGTGCGGTGATAATGGTCGAAGCCATTTTTGCGAGACTTGCCTTAGAGAATTGCGAAACCGAATCCCAGAAGTTGGGAGTTGTGAAAGAGACCGCAATTGAAGTAAGCAAACCGATCTTCTTCGCGGTCATAATTATTATCGCTGCCATGTTACCGATTTTTTCTTTCCAGGAAATTGAGGGAAGGATGTTCTCTCCGCTTGCGTTCACGCTCGGATTTGCTTTATTGGGAGCTGTAGCAATGAGCCTTACATTGGTTCCGGCATTGTCCGTTGACCTGCTGAAAAGAGGTCTTCATGAAAAGAGCCCTGTGATCGATTTCCTTCACCGGGCATTTTCGAAGACTTTAGATTTTGCCTTGAGACATGACAGGAAAGTATTCGCAGCAGCAATCGGGCTGCTGGTCGTCAGTTTGTATGCGGCGAGTTTTCTCGGCTCGGAATTTCTTCCTCATCTTAACGAGGGTGCGCTATGGGTGCGCGGATCGATGCCGATGAGTATAAGCCCGACCATGGCCGACTCAATGACTGCTCGCATCAGGAGGATCATCATGAGCTTTCCGGAAGTCACAAATGTAATTTCTCAACTTGGAAGGCCCGACGACGGCACAGACGCTACAGGTTTTTTTAATGCCGAATTCTTTGTCGATTTAATACCTGAGAGCGAATGGAAAAGGGGTATCGCCAAAGTCCAGCTGATCCATGATATGGGTGATTCCCTCAACACGATGCTTGGGATCGATTTTAATTTTTCCCAACCCATCTCCGATAATGTGGAGGAAGCGGTAACGGGTGTCAAGGGCGAACTTGCCGTAAAGATATTCGGCGATGATCTCGACACTCTGGAGGAAAAGGCGACCCAGATCGAGAGTATCCTTGAGAACGTAAAGGGAATTACAGATATCGGCGTCTTTCATGAAATCGGGCAACCGGTGCTTCAAGTAAAGGTGGATCGCCTAAAAGCGGCAAGGTATGGAATAAACGTCAGCGACATTCAGGAGCTGATCGAAGCAAGCATCGGCGGTGAGACGGCCACAAAGTTTTACGAAGGCGAGAAGCAGTTTGATGTCGTCGTGAGGCTTGCTCCGGAATATCGGAATTCCGTCGAAAAGTTGGGCTCGATGTTGGTTTCAGCGCAGTCGGGTCTTAAGATTCCATTATCTCAGGTTGCCGATATCAGCCTGAAACCCGGTGCTGCATTTATCTATCGAGAAGAAAATTCAAGATTTATTCCGGTGAAGTTCAGCGTACGTGGCCGTGATTTAGGAGGAGCGGTAGCTGAAGCTCAGCAGATGGTTGGAAAAGAAATTAAATTACCGGAAGGTTATTACGTTGAATGGGGGGGTGAATTCCAGAATGAACAGCGCGCTATGAATAGACTTGCAATCGTTGTCCCACTCAGCCTTCTTCTAATCGCAATGCTTTTGTATTTGGCATTTGATTCTTGGGGATACACATTAATCATTCTTGCGAGTATACCGTTCGTGATCATAGGTGGAGTGTTCGGGCTGCTTATTGCCGGACTTCATTTCTCGATTTCCGCCGGTATTGGGTTCATTGCTTTGTTCGGAGTAAGTGTTCAGGATGGGGTGGTGCTTTTAACATGGGTAAAGAAGCACAGGGAGGAGTATCCCGACAAGGTGGAATTGTTGAAAGCGGCAGGAGAGAACAGGTTAAGGCCCATCTTGATGGTTGCGTTGCTAGCAATTCTCGGTCTCACCCCGGCTGCCCTCTCCAATGGAATCGGAAGTGAAACTCAGAAGCCACTCGCAATTGTCATAGTTGCAGGGCTTTTTGTCGCGGCCATTTTGAATTTGATTGTCAGACCCGTGATGTTCAAGATGTTCACTCCGAAGGAGTAAATCCAACTAATCATCATAATGGAGACAGCTATGAAGAATCTTATCTTAGTCTTGTTAATTTTTTCTGCGGTCGCAAACGGACAGTCAAAGATCCCATATCTGGAAATAAACCAATCGGCTAACAAGCTGACAGGGGTTTTGACTCAAGATCTCCTTCCGGCGCTGCCTAGGACTATATCGCATGAAGATTCATTTACAGTGCGGGAGACCCGGTCTTCGTTGAAAGCGGGTGTTTTGTCGCTCCTAATCCCTGGAGCGGGCCAGTTTTACAACGGCGGTACGCTAAATTATTTAAAGGCAGCTGGTTTCTTTGCGATCGAAGTTGGAGCTATTGCCTCTAATATTATCTGGATAAACAAGGGGAATAACCAGACGAATTTTTTTGAAAATTATGCTGATGGGACTGCCGCCGACAACTATGCGAATGGGCATTATAATATTCTCCGCTACGTGCAGTGGATCCAGCAGAATTATATGCAATTTGAAAAAAATGGTATCCCGGTTGGAGGAGGTCAAATAACATCTGTGAATGATCCATCTACGGTGAATTATTATATAGGGAAGATAATTGATAATAACGGCGGACCTGCACCGTGGGATAAAGTGAATTGGAATTATTTGGCAAAAGTAGAAAACGCGTTAGGCGGATATTTCTCCCATAATCTTGAGGGACATGGTACGGAGCAGTATTATGAACTCATCGGGAAGTATCCACAGTTCCGGGTAGGGTGGTATGACGAGAACTTATCTTTTACGAATTATGATCAGCTAAATACTCCTACACCGAACAGTGGTTATTACATGGGACAGCGGGGATTAGCAAACAACCTGTACGGAGTCGCCGGTACGGCTATAGGAATAGTAATAGCGAATCACTTCGCTTCAGCGATCGAAGCCGCGATCTGGGCGCATGGTCACAACAAATTAATTGAAACTAGCCTTGAAATTTCGCCCCTGCCGCTTCAGGGAGTAAGCTACCAGACGCAATTGAATCTTGCGGTTAATTTCTGAAATCGGGTCTATTCTGGGCGAGTGCCCGTAAAGTTTGTCTTTTCATATTGGGCTTACTGAATTTGTTTTACAAAGCAGGGTTTACAAAAATAGACGGTAACGGCTATAAGATAGGTTAACTTATTTGTATTTTGAAGGCCATTTACCAATTGGAGGAATAATTTGGACAAAATTGGAGTATTAATTTGCTTAACACTTTTACCGCTAATTATGGGCTGTTCGGAAGTAGTTCCATTGATACATGATTCTTCCCGGGAAAGTGAAGTGTATTCAAATATTGGAACGATAAAGGTGAACGTGTTTGATGATCCAAAGCCGGAAGAAGAGAACAATGGATCACTAAAGTTTACGCCTTCCATCAGCACATATATTTTATCTACGCTAAACACAAAAATAGTCCAGAGCAATCTTTTTACTCTATATGATCCTGCTGAATATGAACTTTCTGGAAAGATAACGAGATTCCAAAGTGCTTCTAAACTAAGTAAAGGGAGATTGATATTGGGCTGTTTGGGTCTTTCTACTTATTTGGCCGGTGCTGTTCTTGCCATAGTTAAGAATGATGCTACATATTTTTACGTCGGAACCGGTGTTGCAATTCCACTTATAGGAAGTTCGTTATTCTACGATTCCTACTATGTGGCCTCTGTTGGATTTGAATATAAAATCAGGAGAAAAGGTGTCGAAATATATAGTGGTACCGTGAGCGCAGACTCAACTCTTGAAAATCCAGAGTGCTCACGGACGGCATTACTCGATCAGTTATTGGATAGATGCGTCAACCAAATGCTAATGCAAATAAGCCAAAATGTCAGGTAGAATGTTAACGGCCACAGAAAATCATGATATATCTTGGAACTTTGGATCACTAAAATTGAACGGGCGCACCATACAGAGAATATCAGAATTATCAAGGAACATTAGGTGGTCAAGCTGACTTCGCTCTACTTACTGCTTGATATTCACGGCTGATCAGCAGGACTACGAATATATCAATTAAAGTAATGACGCCTAGAAGCAGGGAAGGGCTGTAGTACATCTCGAATGCCTGGTAGAAAACAAAAGCAGTGAATATCGCTATGGTTGCGGGATATGCCCATAATTTATTTTTCACCAATCCAAAGACCATGATTAATTTAACGGCACCGTGGCTAAGGAACAGTAAGCTGTAAAAATGCCTTTTTTGAAGAGAGAGACCCGATGCCAAATGATAAATGATATTTATCAAAGGATGACGAGGATTTTCGACTAATTCAGTGCGACCAAGAAAAAGGATGGTTCGAGTTATTGAGAGCGGAGAAAAGAAAATTAACAGTAATCCGCCGATGATTTCTAAAATACCATCGACGCCTTTGACAATGACACTAATACCGTATAATTCATGGAGCAATTGACGTGGTCTTCGTATGAGATTCATTTGGATATCGTGTCAGAAATTACGTCCCAAAGAAGATCTTTCCAAAGTCCATTCTGGTTTATCAAGGAGTTAATGATCTAGATAAATTCACGCAGGGTTAAAGCGGAAAGAAGAACCAAGTGTGTCCAGATTGTTGACCTCTGCAAAGTTATCCCCTTGGCATTTTAGGTATCTTTAAAAACAAGGAAGGAGACCAACGCTCTTGGCCCCTTTTCCTTGAGATCCTGACACCTCAGGTCTTGTCAATCACTCGATGCTTCTTGGAGTTTTGCCGACATCGATTCAGTTGATTCCTCGGTGAAAGCTTTGCCAGCTTTAGCTGCTGACAGGTCCTTTGCCTTCTGTGAAATCTTAACAGAATCTTTAGTTGAACCTGATGCCGACGAGGTTGCTCCAGGTGAAGCATTGGGATTTGTGGCATTGATCAATGCCGCTAGAGTTGCAGCATTTCCTTGATTTACAGGATTTACTTCCACGTTCTCGACTCCTTTCGATCAATGAAGGAATTATATTCCATAGGACCTTCCATTGGTCTCATATTTTAACATCGATACAATCGACAAAGACTTAAATTTTAGAAGTACCAGTGACCTGTCCCCCAAAGAGTGATCCAATTCTGGAATTGCAAACAGCTGCCAATGCTTGACCGGATCACTAACTTATAATTGGTACAAAAATGTGGGCAGATGAACGACCGTGGCACACCGCTGTTACCGTAATAGGATAAGTTAATTCAGGACACATTAAGTGCTCATCGAGAAGCGACAACGGCAATATAACAACTGTGCCATAGTCTTAGTGTACCATGGTACAGCTCCTCGGGCAGGACTCGAACCTGCAACCCATCGGTTAACAGCCGATTGCTCTGCCAATTGAGCTACCGAGGAATGTGAACTCAAGAATTGCCATTAAATATATCCGCCGAAAGCGAAAAAATCAAAGGTTTTTTGTAAATTAGAATCGAGAATCAGGGCTTATGGTCAGGGCTTGAAAAAGAAGAGAATCACTTCAGATGTCGCTTTGGTTTAATTGAGGAAGGGCTGTTCTCATTAAATGTGGATGGAGATTTAATGACTCTGAATATTTATAACATCATCAGTATCATAGCAATATTCCAATCGGCATTCATGTCTTTGTTTTCTTTAACCGCGGTAAAAGAATAATTAGGAGGGATTCTATGAACAGGAAAAATTTCTTAAAATCTTGCGGTTTGATCGGTGTGGGGTCGTGTATTTGGCCGAATACAATCGCTGTTGCTGTAAGCTCGCTTCATGGAGAAGCACCTGTAACTTCATGTGAAGACAAAGAAAAATTTTCACAGAAATGGGTGAAGAGATTTTTCGACGTTTTCGACGGGAACCTGGATGACGGGAAGAAAAAGGAAATAATGGAGAGATGCGGCAAGGCATGTTTTCTGGGATCCCTGGAAAATAAGAAAATAAATCCTGTCGACGTCGATGTCTTGATCGAAGTGATCAACAAAAATACAGGAGAGGTCGCAGCAAAACGGGAGGGCAACGTCGTTGATTTCCATTATGTCTCTAATTCGAGGGGGTTGAAAGTCGCAGACGGATATTGTTTGTGTCCCCTCGTAGAATCGGGCCCGGAAGGACTTTCCGGCGCATATTGCGATTGCTCGGTAGGATATGTCAACGAAATGTTCCAAACCTACACGGGCAGGTCGGCCACAGTTGAGCTCCTGGAGTCCCTAAAGCGCGGGGGAAAAACCTGCCGGTTCAAAATTACATTCAAGTCTTAGATCATTTGTCTAGGACCGGGGAATAACGAGGAGTGAATTGACGTAAAAAACTGATCCGTTTTATCTGTGTAATCCGTGTGCTATCTTTTCAGAGTGAGTTTCGCAAACTGTGGCTAAGAAAGGATAATATCATGGCTGAAACGGTTCTTGATAAGTTTCTTCGTTATGTCGTAATCGATACGCAGTCCAAAGAAGATTCCGACACCTACCCAAGTACTGCAAAACAATTCGACTTATTAAATCTACTGGCTACCGAGTTGAAGTCGCTCGGTGCTTCCGATGTGAGCGTCGATAAATACGGTTACGTCATGGCGCGGATTCCATCAAATGTCAAGAGTAAAGTCCCCGTAATCGGATTTGTCTCACATGTTGACACTTCGCCGGAGGTGACCGACACGAATGTGAAGCCGCAGATTGTCAAAAATTATAAGGGCGGAGATATTATTTTGCCGGGAGATTCCAGTGTTGTTATCCGTGAATCGGAGAATCCTTCCTTGAAGCTTGCGATCGGGAAAACGATCGTAACGAGTGATGGTACAACTTTATTGGGTGCCGACGACAAGGCAGGGGTCGCCGCTATTATGACAGCGGTCCAGGAGCTATTGATTAACCGGGAAATCCCGCACGGCGAAATAAAAATCGGATTCACTCCCGACGAAGAGGTGGGTGCCGGCACAAAATATTTTAACATCAAGAAGTTTGGAACTGAGTTTGCGTATACTGTTGACGGTGACACGCCGGGCGAACTTAACAAAGAGACGTTCAGCGCGAACTCGTGCGTCATTACTGTTCACGGAAGGGATATTCATCCGGGATCGGCAAAGAATATTATGGTAAATTCAGTCCGTGTCATAGCCGAGATTATCTCTCGCCTCCCGAAGAATATTTCACCCGAAATGACGGAAGGATATGAGCCGTACATCCATCCGTACGTTCTTGAAGGCGGAGTCGGGAAGTCATCCGTGAAAATCCTCTTCCGCGATTTTAAGACGGAAGGGCTGGCTGATTTGAAGAAGATCGTTGACAGAGTAATCGCGGAAGTTCAACCAATGTTTCCGAAAGCAAAGATCGAAGCTCAAGTAACAGAACAATACCGGAACATGCGGGAGGGAGTTGAAAAGGACACGCGTGTGGCGGATTATCTTTTTGAAGCAACGAAAAGGGGAGGGATTGAACCGGAGTGGAAGCCGATCCGCGGTGGAACCGACGGCTCGAAGCTGACCGAAGCCGGGCTGCCGACTCCGAATATTTTTACGGGCGGCGCGAATTTTCACAGCCGCACGGAATGGGTGAATGTTTGGGGAATGGAGAAAGCAGTCGAGACGATATTGAACCTCGTAAGGATCTGGGTGGAAAAGAGCGAATAAGAAGTTTAAAAATCCCATTTTGGCCAGATGAGATCTAATCGGCAGCTAATAATATCAATACATATACGGCTCAGAAAACTATAATCTTATTTTTCAAAGGAAAAATTTATGGAACAGTCAGAGGGACAAACGGGACAGGAAGCCAGAACGCTTCCGGAAAATGCGTTCAAGGAATTAAAAGCCGGCGAAGAATATCAGCCGATAATGTCTCCGGCAAAAAGTTATCCGGAAGTAACGGCATGGTCGGTTGGATGGGGGCTCGTTATGGCTGTGTTGTTCTCGGCGGCAGCGGCATATTCGGGATTGAAAATCGGACAGGTGTTCGAGGCGGCAATTCCGATAGCGATACTTGCCGTAGGGGTCACCGGACTTGCGAAGAAGCCGAATGGTCTCGGACAAAATGTTATCATCCAATCCATCGGTTCATGTTCCGGTGCAGTCGTAGCGGGAGCAATTTTCACCATTCCCGCCCTTTATATACTCGGCCTTCCCGCAAGTTATTTCAGTATGTTCATCGCATCGGCCTTTGGCGGCTTCATCGGAATCCTCTTCTTAATTCCATTTCGTAAATATTTCGTCAAAGACATGCATGGCAAATTTCCGTTTCCCGAGGCGACCGCGACAACCGAGATTTTAGTTGCCGGGGAGAAAGGCGGAAAAGAAGCCATGGTGCTCGTCCTCAGCGGCGTAATCGGCGGTGCGTTCGATTTTTTGTTCAGCGCATTCGGCTGGTGGTCTGAAGTTATTACGACACGCATGTTTTCATGGGGCCAGGCATTGTCCGATAAATTCAGAATGGTCTTGAAAGTCGATGTCTCGGCGATGGTGCTGGGACTCGGATACATAATAGGGTTGGAGTATTCGGCTATTATCGTCGCCGGCTCGTTCCTGTCATGGTTTGTTCTGGTGCCGCTCGTTCACGAAATCGGCCAGTACCTTACAACTCCGCTCGGAGCTAGCGCGACGAAACTGATTTCTCAAATGAGCCCGGAAGATATTTTCAGGAATTATGTCAGGCAGATCGGCATCGGCGGAATAGCGATGGCGGGAATTATCGGGATTGTCCGGTCGTCTAAAATTATCGCCGGCGCGTTAAAGCTAGCATACAAGGAGATAGTCCACCGGTCGAGTTCGGGGGTGCAGCTTCCTGCCACATTGCGAACGCAGACAGATATCAGAATGCTCTGGGTGGTTACTCTTATTCTTCTCGTTGGGATTGCGGTTTTTGCCTTCTTTATTACCGGGGTTGTGCCTTCAGTCGGGCAGGCGATTGTAGCACTGTTAGTTGTTATAATTATATCCTTCCTTTTCACAACAGTGGCGGCGAACGCGATCGCAATTGTCGGAACTAATCCTGTGTCGGGAATGACGCTGATGACGCTGATTCTTTCTTCGCTCGTACTTGTCCAGATCGGATTAACAGGAAATGCCGGTATGTTGAGTGCAATGATTATCGGCGGTGTTGTGTGTACCGCGCTTTCCGTCGCGGGGTCATTCATAACCGACTTAAAAGTCGGCTACTGGCTCGGCTCCACTCCGAAGAAGCAGGAAACATGGAAGTTTCTCGGCGTGCTCGTCTCGGCGGCAACGGTCGGAGGAGTCATACTGATCCTGAACAAAGCCTACAGTTTTACGGGTGAACACGCACTCGTTGCGCCGCAGGCAAATGCCATGGCGGCGGTACTCAAGCCCCTGATGTCGAATGCTGAGACTCCCTGGGTTTTGTATGTCGTCGGTGCGGTCATCGCGCTGCTCCTTGTAGTTCTTAAAGTGCCGCCGCTTGCTTTCGCGCTTGGAATGTACATTCCGCAGGAACTTAATACTCCGCTTCTCATCGGAGGAGTTATCGCTTGGTTTGTATCTACGCGCAGCAAAAATGAAAAGTTAAATACTGCCCGCCTGCATCGTGGAACACTCATCGCCTCCGGCTTCATCGCGGGGGGAGCGTTACTCGGCGTCTTGAACGCCTTCCTTAAATTTATCGACCAGCAATGGACGTTCGGTTATAGCAGCTGGTATAACGCCCGGTGGGCGGAATCAATAAATGGTGAGATTGTCGGATTGATAATGTTTCTTTTGCTTTGCGGCTATGCTCTGTGGGACTCCATGAGAGGGAAAGAATAACCTTTATAAATCGACGTGATAAGCGAATCATAGGAAGCTTCGATGACAGTTGAAAATCAAAGCGTCATGACTTACCGAAATAAAAGAATGAACCATGAAATGGTTCTCTTTATTGCGATAATTGCCGTTGTCGGCTTCACGGTGATGTCTATTGAAAATGGAGCAATGATGAGTGGCATCCATTTATTGCCATTGGTGGTGGCGATTCAAATAATTGCGGGTGTTCGGCTTGGGCCGCTTCGAGGTTTAATTGCAGCAGGGATTGGAACATGTGTTTCCGCTACGGTTGCTTACGGGACGTTTGATCTGGTTCGTATCCTTGCCAATCCGACCGTTGCGGGCTCACCGGTGAATGCTTTCCTCTTTTCATCTATGTTGAAGTTATTGCAAGTAGATATTCAAGACAGGGAAAAGGCAAACGATAGGATAAAAACACTTTTCATATCAAACTTTTTCTTAGCAGCGGTCTTTTCTATAGCGGTGTCACCAGTATTTGTCATGATAAAAAGCTGGCTTTATCTTGCATTTACACTTTTGCTAGTTGTTGTAGGACTTGCACTCTTTTTGTCTAAATTCATTAGAATCGAAAAACGTTTCTCGATGTTGATGGTTCTGTTTATAACCTGTCTTATGAGTTCCATTATCATTTCGTCGAGAGGAGTTTTGGCCACAGGATGGGACGCTGTGTTTAATGTAGCCGTTCCATGGTTCCTCTGGGATATAATTTACTGCGTTTGTGGGTTACAACTTCTGAGCTATGTAGATACCGAAGATTATGGAAACGATATTCAATTCGGAAAGACAGAAACAATAGGTCCAGGTAGTTACTGGATCGGGAAGCTAATTACTTGACTATCTTCGCCGGCATACCCGCGTTGGTGCTGACAATTTGGTATCTCGTGAAAACAAGAGCTTTTCTTGCGGCCGGATTAGCGGAGTTTTTCATATATCCGCTATTTACTGGACTTGCTCTCCCGCAAAGATTTGTGTATCCGTATATTCCTTTCCTTGGTGTTCTCGGCGTTGCTGCAATCTCGCAATTCATACCGAAAAAATTTAAGGCGGTCGCGGCAATGCTGTTGTTAATTGGGACAGTTGCAGGCTACTCCTTTCTGGTAACTAGTTCCGATGATTTCCCGGAGTTAAAGGAAGCAGGTTATGCGCTGAAAAGGTATGCTGATCAGAACTCAATCGTTTTGGATAGGAAGCCTTATACTGCCTTTTTCGCGGGGGTAATGCCTAAAAATTTTTTAATGATCCCTTTCAGGGACATGGACGGTGTCATAGAATATGCTCATCAGACCAATGCTAATTTCTTAGTTATGAGTAGAAGAGTTATATCCACTTTTCGTCCACAGCTAATGCCGATGTTTAATCCAGATGTTAGACAAAAATATTCCAAATCGCTTCAACTACTCATTGATCTTTACCCTGATTCTTCTGTGGAAGTGTTGATCTTCCGTATTTTTCCAACCTTCAATGAAGTATGGGTAACAAATAAATTATCAGGCAACATTATTGCGGCTTATCGTTGTTCCGGTGTAAATGACAGCAAGGAGATCAATAAGGGTATCGATTTGGCTGCTATCCATCACGGGATTGTACATCTTACTGAGAATGGTAGTTTTACTGTATCTAGCCCAATAATAGTTAAAAGTAATATTACCCTCATGGGAAGAAACACTCTAATATATTTGGCAGATAGCTCAAACTGTTCTATTGTTCGAAATGCTAATGCTTTTAGTGGATATGGCATTCATCTAATCAAAGGTAAAAGGGATCATGATATAAGAATTTCTGGTATTACCTTTAAGGGAAATGGCATTAATCAAATATTGAACTTTAAATCTCAACCTCAATATGGTGGGTATTGGGGATGGGGACTATTATTTAGAAACGTTGACGCCTTAAATATTAATAACTGTGTCGTGGACAGTTGTAGTACGTTTGCCGTGGCTACAGTCACTTGTAATCATGTAATTATCTCAAACATAAAATGTCATCAATATGGGGTTTTTGCTATAATACCCGGCCAGACCAGGAATCATACCGGAGGATTTGTTGGATACGGTTGTAATAATGTTCTTCTGGACTCTATTACCGGATGGTCTGGAGAAGATTTTATAACGTGTCAATCCGAACGTGACACGATGGATCTATATACTGCACCATTTCCTGTTGGTTACCTCATGTGGAGAGGTGGAGATTCTGATTCTCTGACTTTCAAGAATATTAGGATGGACAGTTTCGGATTTAATTGGGTGTGTATTGATCTGTGTCCAATACAGGGCTCAATCATAAAAGATATTCTTATTGATAATCTAGACGGTGTTGCTGGCGGATATCAAGCCTGCGGTGTTGAAGTCTCTCAGTATTTAGGTAGTGAAATGAGTTTTATCAAAAATCTGCTTATATCGAATGTCAGCTTGCTTTGTACTAATCCGAAAGTACCATTGGTCGCTTTTGATGACAAATGTAGCCTTACGAACGTGCGTATAACTGATTGTAAAAAATGGGAATTTAATTGTTATCAGTTATCATCCAAAACTTTCCAGAACGAAAAGGGGAAAAAATAAGCAGTCAGAGGGAACCTGCCATTATTTCACTTCCAGATCAGTTTGGTTTTTCGCAAGGAATTATGCTAGAGGTGATCGGTTGGTCTTTAGCATAGTGGATAAAAGCAAAGCCTGCCATGCCATCGGCCATGGCAGCCAAGAAACAATTCGAATGGCCCTTGTCAAAATTAAAAGGCATTGATAGGGTTTTAACCAACCCTTTTTTTGCGGTCATGGAACATCCCATGACCGGCATAAATTCATTCTCTTTATTCTACCTGAATTTTGCTTTGCAGTTTTATGTCTCTACTCGAGCTTCCGACCAGTATGTCGTACGTTCCGGAGTGAGTGCTCCATGATTCTTTGCCAGCATCGTAGTGAGCAAAATCGGATTTTTTCAAAACAAACCTTACCTCTTTGGTCTCACCCGGTTGGAGCGATATACGATCAAACTTCTTAAGCTCCTTTACCGGCGAAACGATTGAACTATCGGGGTCATGGACATATAGCTGCGGGATCTCGACGCCGGCGACCTTGCCGATGTTTGTTACTTTGAAAGTAACTTCGTAAGAATCTCCCTCGGGTTTTGCGCTGATGTCGCTGTAAGAGAAAGTCGTGTAAGACAATCCATAACCAAACGGAAACAGCGGCGCTATGTTGTTTTTGTCGAACCAACGATAACCGACGAAAATCCCGTCGCTGTACACCGAGACGCTGTCCTTCTTCATATATGAGTTGAACGCTGAGCAGTCTTCCCATTTAACAGGGAAAGTCATCGGCAGCTTTCCTGATGGGTTGTATTTTCCTAGCAAGACATCTGAGATCGCATTTCCGGCTTCATCTCCTCCGAACCATGCCTGTGCCACTCCGTCCACCTTTTTAATCCAATCGCTCATGACAACCGGCGATCCGGTAATGAGCACGACAATAGTATTCTTGTTGGCTTCAGCTACTTCGCTGATCAGCTGGTCTTGATTTGCGGGGAGGAACATGTCGTCTCGGTCTTTGCCTTCGGATTCAAACTCGTATGATGTGCCGGCGAACACTATTGCAATATCCGATTGCTTCGCTACTGCAACTGCTTTCTTGAATGAATCATCTTCAGCCGATCTGAGTCCAAGCCGCGCAATTGCACCGCCGTCATCCTGATAATATTCCAACTTTATGTTGTAGAACTTTCCTTTTTCAAAATGAGCCCTGGTGGAATTGATAGTCACCGGATGGTTGGTCCAATTATTTATGACCATGTTGCCATCGACGTAAAGGCGGATGCCGTCGTCGCTGGCGACATCCAGGAAATAATCTCCGGTTTCGGGCACTTCGAGCCTTGTTGTCCACCGGACTGAAAAGTGCTCCACTGGAATGCCGGGAACCGGCGCAGATCCTGTCCAGTTGAAATTTATCGTGCTATCTTCGCGTGTAACTTTCGGCTGACCTTTCATCTCCATGTTGTCGAAATACTCTGCCGACAGCCCGTTTTTATCTTTGTCGGGCAGAAAAAGATTTTTCGGATCGATTGCTTTGAAATCGCCACCTACGCTCAAGCCTTCTACAAAGTTTATTTTGATTTTGTCGCCGATTCTATTCCTCAATGCCTCTAAAGGGCTCACCGAATAAATGGGCGAAACCATGGCACTCCCGCCGCCGGTCGTCCGCGCCTCAGCCGCGTCCGGACCGATCACTGCGATTGATTTTATATTGTCGAGATTCAACGGCAGAATATGTTTCTCGTTCTTCAATAATACGATTCCTTCGACTGCGGCCTGATAAGCGACCTGTTTGTGTTCAGGGGTATTAACCAAACTAGAGTCAGCTTCGGCCTTCCTATCGAACAGACCCAGCCTGAACATCACGCTCAAAATACGCCGCACCTTGTCGTTGATGGTTTCTTCTTTAACGATTCCTGATTCGACTGCACTCTGGAGCGTGCTGTCATTCAAGAATTCTCCCGTGGGCATTTCAAGATCGAGCCCGCCGTTTGCAGTTGGGATTGTGCTGTGGACTGCACCCCAATCGGACATTACAAGCCCGTCAAACTTCCAATCATCTTTCAGCTTCGTCTTGAGCAGGTAATCGTTTTCGCTGCAAAAATGGCCGTTGATCTTGTTATAAGCGGACATTACGCAAAGGACTTTAGCTTCGTCGACTGCTGCTTTAAATGCGGGGAAGTATATCTCGTTTAGAGTGCGGTGGTCAACCTGCACATCAACAAATCCTCTCTCATATTCCTGGTTATTGGCGGCAAAATGCTTGACAGTTGCAGCGACTCCTTCGCTCTGTACACCTTCGATATAGCCCACAGCCATCCGTGAAGCTAAATATGGATCCTCACCGTAGCTCTCAAAATCTCTGCCACCCATAGGAAGTCTCGCGATGTTCACGCAAGGTCCAAGAATTACGTTTCGTCCTTTGCCCTTCAATTCTTCGCCGATGGATTGGCCAACCTTGTAAATCAATGAAGTGTCCCATGATGCCGCCATGTCTGTCCCGGCAGGAAAAGCCGTTGACTTTCCCCACCTGACGCCGAGAGGCCCATCGGACATTTTCAACTCCGGAATGCCGAGCCGCTCGATGGGCTTAGTGGCAAAACCTGTCCCCCCAAGTAATGAAATCTTCTCCTGAAGAGTAAGCCTTCCTAAAAGGTCCTCGACTCTTTCTTCGACTGTGAGTTTTGGATTCTTGTAAGCTGGTATCAGACTTTCACTCCGGGGCGAATCAATTCCCATGAATATTGTCGATGAAATAATTAGAGCAAAACCACAAAGGAGTACTGTCGTTTTCATTGTCTCTTTCCGGGTTTGGTTTATTGCGAAGCAGGTAGATTATATCAATATTCAAACAAAACATCGTTTAAAATTAATGAAAAAAAAGGAGGGATGAAAATGTCATCATTTTAAAATAGATGTCTCCTCCAAACTCAAATTTTCTTCCTCCTTTTGTGTTATTGACCGATCACTTTAGCGGAACTCAATCTTCAAAAACAGCAGGGCGATCATTAAAAACACAGCAGGTTTATCGGAGGAATTTCGAATGAACTTCGGCCATTTATGGATTGGTTCGGATTTCTGAAATGAGTAAAGCCGGAATCCTGTTTTCGATTAATTAACTATTGACATTGCCAAGAAAATCATTAGATTACTTAAGAAGATTTAATTAAGAAGGATTAAACTTTATTAAATAAGATAACCGATGAATATCGCGCGCAAGAGTTTTGATGCTTACATGAATGGATTTATTTGTATAATGTATAGTTGTCGTTAAAGGAGAATTTTTTGAGATGAACGAAGAAAAATTAGAGAATAAACAAAACGAAGCACCTTATGGTGTTGTAAAGAGTCAGGGAATGTATGATCCCGCATTCGAGCATGATGCATGCGGGATGGGGTTCGTGGCCGATGTTAAAGGGAGAAAGTCGCGTGCCATCATAGATAAAGGACTCGACATACTCAAAAATCTTGAGCATCGTGGAGCAGTGGGGGCTGACCCTGAAACTGGAGACGGATCCGGAATTTTAATCCAGATGCCGGATGAATTCATTCGTAAAGTAGCTGCCGAGAAAAAGATTAAGCTTCCTTCGGAAGGTAAATACGGGGTCGGTATGATCTTCCTTCCCCAGGATCCGACATTGAGAAAGGCCGTCGAAAATATTGTCGAGAAAATAGTAATAGATGAAAATCAGAAATTTCTCGGATGGAGAGATGTGCCGGTCGATCCTAGCGTACCGGGCAAGGGAGCGAGGTTGACGCAGCCTTTTATCCGACAGTGTTTTATCGGCGCGAACAAGAGCATCGATTCCCAGGATGAATTCGAGAGAAGGCTTTACCTGATCCGGAGAATTATCGATCATAGAGTGCGTGCCGAGCTTGATTTGAAACGGAGCCAGTATTATGTGCCATGTTTCTCAAGTAAAGTTCTGGTTTATAAAGGAATGCTCCTGGCTCCTCAGCTCACAAACTTTTACAAAGATCTTAGCGACAAAGACATGAAGTCCGCGATGACGATGCTGCATCTGCGGTTCTCGACAAATACTTTCCCTACATGGGACCTTGCGCATCCCTTCAGGATGATCGCCCATAACGGAGAGATCAACACTCTTCGCGGGAATAAAAATTGGATGGCGGCGCGGCAGGCCGTGATGGAGTCTCCCTATTTCGGTAAAGACCTGAAACGCATGCTGCCGATTATAATGGAAGGCCAGAGCGACTCTGCTACCTTCGATTCCGTTCTCGAACTTCTCGTTATGACCGGAAGAAGTTTGCCTCATGCCATGATGATGATGATCCCCGAGGCCTGGTCGAAAAACGATTTGATGGATCCTGACCGAAAGGCTTTTTACGAATATCATGCGACTATGATGGAACCATGGGACGGTCCGGCGGCAGTTGTGTTCACCGATGGGAACATAATCGGGGCAACCCTCGATCGAAACGGCTTGCGTCCATCGAGATACGTCGTTACCAAAGATGGACTCGTTGTCCTGACATCCGAGGCTGGTACGTTCAGCGTGGATGCCGAGAACGTTGCGAAGAAAGGGAAGCTTCAGCCGGGAAGAATGTTTATTCTCGACTTGAAGCAGGGGAGAATAATCGACGACGAGGAGGTGAAGAAAGACATCGTTACAAGGAAACCGTATCGGAAGTGGGTCAATGACAACATGATAAATCTCTCGCATCTTCCGACCCCCGATGCTATTTACAATGCCGATTTTGAAACTCTTCACATGCGGCAAAGAATTTTCGGATATACGAAGGAAGATCTTTTTGAAGTAATGCTCCCGATGGCGGCAAGGGGAGAGGAAGCCGTAGGCTCGATGGGAAGCGACGCGTCGCTGGCGGTACTCTCTGAAAAATCACAGATGCTATTCAGGTATTTCAAACAGTTGTTCGCCCAAGTGACCAATCCGCCGATCGATGCAATCCGTGAAGAGCTTGTGATGGAGTTGACAACTTATGTCGGCCCCGAGCAAAATTTGCTGGCGGAAACTCCACTCCATGCTCACAGGCTTGAACTGGAGCATCCTCTTCTTTCCAATTCCCAGATGGAAAAGATTCGGAATATAGCGAAGGGACATTTCAAGTCTGTAACCATTCCGCTTTTGTTCAACCCCGGCGTCCGGCATAACATGCGCGAGCGAATGGATCAAATATGTAATGAAGCCGTCGAGGCGGTCAAATCCGGAATTTCATTATTAATCCTTTCCGACAAAGGAGTTGACCGGAACTGCGCGGCGATTCCAAGTTTGCTCGCGACTTCGGGTGTCCACCATGCCTTGCTGCGAGCCGGGTTAAGGACGCGGACCGGAATCATCGTTGAGAGCGGCGAGCCGAGAGAAGTTCACCATTTTGCATTGTTATGCGGGTACGGAGCTAATGCAATCAACCCGTATGTCGCTTACGAAACGCTGGCTTATCTGACCGAGAAAGGATTTCTCACTGATATAAAGGATTACGGGCAGGCAAAGAAGAATTATGTTAAAGCCGTCAGCAAAGGCCTGTTCAAAATTTTTAGCAAGATGGGAATAAGCACCCTGCAGTCATATTGCGGTGCGCAGATTTTTGAGGCTGTAGGACTTGACAGCGAAATAGTCGAAAATTATTTCACCGGCACACCGACCCGGGTCGAAGGGTTGAGCCTCGAGATGCTGGAGGAAGAAACCATAAGAAGGCACATCCATGCCCTTGATCCGCAGACGGATCAGAGCACGCTCGATGTCGGCGGATTGTACCATTACAGGAGGGACGGTGAATATCATCTGTGGACCCCTCTTACAATTTCGAAGCTGCAGCTCAGCACGAGCCGGGGAGATTATAAGACATTTAAGGAGTACACTGAATTAATTAATAATCAAAACAAGAAAAGAGTCACCCTCCGAAGTCTTTTTGAACTGGATACAAACGGGAAACAGGTTCCAATAGAAGAAGTAGAGCCGGCAAAGGAAATTGTTAAAAGGTTCGCAACCGGGGCGATGAGTTTCGGCTCGATCTCCCGTGAGGCTCATACTTCGCTGGCGGTCGCAATGAACAGGATCGGTGGAAAGTCGAACACCGGTGAAGGAGGCGAGGAAGCCGAGCGATTCAAACGGCTGCCGAACGGCGATAGCAAGAGGTCTGCCATCAAGCAAGTCGCCTCCGCAAGGTTCGGCGTGACGGCGGAGTACCTGGTCAATGCCGACGAGCTTCAGATCAAGATGGCACAGGGAGCCAAGCCCGGCGAAGGCGGCCAGCTTCCCGGCCACAAAGTCAGCAAGGACATCGCGAAAGTCCGTTACAGCATTCCCGGTGTCACGCTGATAAGTCCGCCGCCGCACCACGATATTTATTCCATCGAAGATTTAAAGCAGTTGATTTTTGATTTGAAAAATATTAACCCGGGTGCCCGGATAAGCGTGAAGTTAGTTTCGGAGGTCGGCGTCGGAACAATCGCTGCCGGTGTCGCGAAAGCACATGCGGACCACATTTTGATTTCAGGTCACGATGGTGGTACGGGCGCAAGTCCGATCTCCTCGATCCAGTATGCCGGTTCTCCATGGGAACTGGGCCTCAGCGAGGCACATCAGACACTTGTACTGAACGGTTTGAGAGATCGAGTTTATCTTGCCACGGACGGGCAAATGAAGACCGGCCGCGACGTCGTGATTGCAGCTTTGTTAGGTGCCGATGAGTTTGGTTTTGCAACGGCGCCGCTCATTACGCAAGGGTGTATAATGATGAGAAAATGTCATCTTAATACTTGTCCCGTCGGCGTTGCGACACAGGATCCTGAGCTGCGGAAAAAATTCAATGGCAAGCCTGAATACCTCGTAAACTTCATGTTCTATATTGCGGAAGAGGTTCGCGAACTCATGGCGGCGATGGGATTCAGAACATTTAACGAGATGATCGGACAGACTGACAAGATTATTCCCGTGAGATTGAACGACCACTGGAAGGCGCGCGGACTGGACCTTTCGAAGCCGCTGTTTAAATCCACTCCTCTGCACGAGACGAATCTTTACAGGACACGTGCACAAAATCACGGTTTGGAAAACCAGATCGATTATGAGCTCATAAAACTTTCCGAGCCTGCGTTGGAACATGGTACACCCGTTCAGATAAAGAGGAGAATCAGGAATATCAACCGCACGGTCGGTGCGATGCTTTCTAGCGAAATAGCGAAGCGGTACGGTAATGAAGGGCTCCCCGAAGGAACTATCAAGATCGAGCTGAGAGGGACAGCCGGACAGAGCTTCGGCGCGTTTCTGGCGCGCGGCATCGAGTTGAATCTTACCGGCGAATCGAACGATTATACGGGGAAGGGTCTTTCGGGTGGAAGGCTCATAGTAAAAGTCCCGCCGGAGGTGACTTTCGATCCGGCAGAAAATATCATCATCGGAAATACCTGTCTTTACGGCGCGACCAGTGGTGAGGCTTACATTAATGGAGTTGCAGGTGAACGGTTTGCCGTACGTAATTCCGGAGTTTATGCTGTCATTGAAGGTGTCGGCGACCACGGCTGCGAATATATGACAGGTGGAAGAGTCGCGGTGATCGGAAATATAGGCCGAAACTTTGCCGCAGGGATGTCCGGTGGAATCGCTTACGTCTGGGATCCGAATAAGGTAGCTGAAAAATACATCAACCACGGAATGGTAGACGTCGAGTATTTGATTTATGACGAAGACATTGCCGAAGTCCATAGTATGGTACAGAAACATTTCGATTACACGGGTTCGAAAAGAGCAGAGCATATCCTGACAAACTGGAGCACGGAGAAAGATAATTTCTGGAAAATTATCCCTGACGAGTATAGAAAGGCGCTTGCAAAGTTAGCGAAGGAAAAAGAAAGCGTCATGTCACCAGCGAAAGATACGGTTGAAAGAGAGGTCGTCAATGGGTAAACCGACAGGGTTCATGGAATTCAAGCGAGAGACGTTGGAGCACGAGCCGATCGAAACACGCGTAACAAATTTCAAGGAATTCGAAAAACGTTTTCACAGGGAAGATGCAAAAGTCCAGGCCGCGCGCTGCATGGATTGTGGCATCCCGTTTTGTCACGGCGATACCGGCTGCCCGGTACAGAATTATATTCCCGAATGGAACGACCTCCTTTATAAGAATCATTGGAAAGAAGCGCTCGAAAATCTTCTGTCCACGAATAATTTCCCTGAATTTACAGGCAGGCTTTGCCCCGCGCCTTGCGAGACCGCTTGCACGTTGGGAATAAATGAGGAACCCGTTTCGATAAAGGCTATCGAGCGTACCATCATAGACAAAGGCTGGGAAGAAGGCTGGATTAAACCGAGAATGCCTTATGTGCTTTCCGGAAAGAAGGCAGCAGTTGTCGGTTCGGGCCCGTCCGGCCTTGCGGCGGCGCAGCAGCTTTGCCGCGCCGGGCATTTCGTTACGGTTTTTGAAAAGAGTGACCGCCTAGGCGGATTGTTGAGATACGGGATTCCCGATTTCAAGATGGAGAAATACGTTATCGACCGCCGCATCGAGCAGATGACAATCGAGGGAGTCGAGTTCCGGACCGGTGTAAATGTCGGGGTGGATGTTTCTGCGAAAGATCTTTTAGAAAAATATGATGCAGTGATATTGGCGGGCGGCGCCGAAAAGCCGAGAGATATTTCGATTCCCGGAAGAGAGTTGAAGGGGATTTATTTTGCGATGGAATTTCTCCCTCTGCAAAATAAAGTAAATGCAGGCGATACCGTGAGGAACCAGATCACGGCAAAAGGAAAAGATGTCGTTATCATCGGCGGTGGTGACACTGGTTCTGATTGTGTCGGAACAAGCAATCGGCAGGGTGCGAAGTCGGTGACACAAATCGAAGTCCTTCCGATGCCCCCGGAACAACGACCCGACAGTACTCCGTGGCCTTATTGGCCATTGATTCTGAGGACCTCTTCGAGCCACGAGGAAGGTGTCGGGAGGAAATGGAGCGTGAATACCAAAGCGTTCAAGGGAAAAGAGAAAGTTGAAGCCCTCCTCTGCAACGAGGTTAAATTTGAGAACGGGAAACTTGTCGATATTCCGGGGACCGAGTTCGAATTGAAAGCCGACCTTGTCCTCATCGCGGCGGGATTTGTTCACCCAGTCCATGACGGACTTATTAATGAACTGAAGGAGGTCGGACTGGAACTCGATCAGCGGGGAAATGTGAAGGCTCAGTTCGGAGAATCCGAAGATGCGCACGCGACAAGTGTAAAAAAAGTTTTCGCCTGCGGCGACATGCGGCGCGGACAATCTTTGGTCGTCTGGGCAATTACCGAAGGAAGAAAATGTGCGGCAGCAGTCCACAATTTCTTGATGAGTGCAAATGGTGTGGAAGATAACGCGGGATAACCACCACTAGAAAATTTTAACCGCAAAGAACACTCAGTAGGTCTCGACAGACCGCCAAGGTTTGGCGGACAAGACATGCCAAGTGCTGAACAGGGGGCACGTAACAACCTTACTTCCAATAGACTTTTCAGCATATCGCCTTCTGTTTCAAGTATCCCTTCGTGATCTTTAAGAAGACCTTTGTACAACAAATTTGGACCTTTTTGTTTAGTACAGTTTGTCCGATGATAGAAGTTCGCACTTATGGTTGGAAATCCCTTACGAAAATGGAGTCCCGTCCCCATTCCACGGAATCTTTCAAGCGATTCCAGAAGGCGATTTTGCAAATCAACTCTGTGATATATGAACCACGGTATATTAAAATCGCCTACCCTATTTGGAGGACGGGACGTTCCCGACGTTCTCTTGTCGGGTCCATTTTCGCAGGGCGCCCTTTTTCCCGCTCAGACATAATAGTTGTTTATATGATGCCGGATGGCGCAAGGCGCTCACTTTTGGTTCGGTTTTTTTTGGGCGAGCAAAAGAAAATGAACAGCTATCGTCAAACGTCCGCTCTACGAAAACTATTTGTAAATCCTCATTTGAAAAGAGTTCTTTCTCTTGTCTTAACACAAGAGAAAGAACCAAAGAGAAGGTCAAGGCTAGAGAAAAAATGGCTAAAAATTTCTCCGCGGAGCTAAAACAAATAAAGCACATCACATTTCCAGAGAACAAAGGAGAGGAATATTTGTTTTTCCACGCTCCGCTACGAAATTTTTTAGATGCCATTTTTTCTCAGGCCATTCTTCCATCTGGTTAATTTACTCCTTATGCAAGAATGCGGTTTGGATGCGGCTCTGCCTTGATGGGTCTTTGTGGTAAGAATGTCTTTGATTAAATCAGGCTTGGATATGTGCTGACATTTTTGGGAAGAAATTTCAATCTTTAATTGTTAACTTATTAAAGATTCTTGGTTAACGTTATTCTAAGGAAGACTACAAATGCTTGAAATTTCATTGAATACAAAGGAATTGGGAATTAAGTGGTATGAACTTTTCTCTAAACATGCCGCCGATCTTTATCCCGGGCGGTACACTCTAAATAAATGTCTCGAACTTGCGGAACAGGCGGAAGAAATTCTTGAGCTCGCTCGTGAAAAAGAATCTACAATAGTTGCCCATAATTATCTTTATCCCGAATTTCATGAGATAGCGGAAAAAGTCGGCGACTCACTCGGGCTGAGCTTCTATGTGCAGAAGAAGAAAGCGCCGCGTGTGGATTTCGAATCCGTGTTCTTCATGGGCGCGACGGCAAAAATAATTACCGGCGACGATACCCGCGTTTTTGTTTCGGACAATCCGGAAGTTCTCGGCTGTTCGCTTGTTTTCGGAATTGATTATGACTGGCTGAATAACTGGAAGCGGCAAAATCCCGACGGCATCCTCGTGACTTACGTGAACAGCGACGCTTATACGAAATCGATCAGCGATTTTATTTCGACATCGCGAAACACCGACAGGATAATTGTTCATGCCGTCAAAATGTTTCCCGGCAAAAAAATTCTCGTGCTTCCGGATAAGTTCCTCGGCTACGTAATGAAAGCGAGGGCGCTCGATCTCCTCCGGGAAGAAGGCATAAAGGTCAATCCCGACCTGATCGAGATATACGAACAGAAAAAAGGTGAATACTGGGCGGCATGTCATGTCCACCAGCAAATCGGACCTGATGCCGCAGACATCGCGCTCCTGCAAAATTCAGATGCGGAATTAATGATACATCCGGAATGCGGATGCGCATCGTCCTGTCTTTACAAAGTTCAGACCGGCGAAATCCCGCATGAGAGGGCATATTTCCTTTCTACCGAACAAATGATCGAGCGGGCAAAGATCTCTCCTGCAAAGAAATTTATCATTGCCACGGAAAAGGGGATGGTTTATCGCCTGCGGAAAGAGATGCCTGAAAAAGAATTTCTCCCTATCTCGGCAAACGCGGAATGCCGGTTCATGAAGGCGAACACCTTCAGTAAACTGCTGGATTCGTTGAAACGGGATCGGCTTGAAATTATATTTTGCGATAACTGCTGCGATCCGAAGGCGCCGTACCAGGATGATAAAGTGGTACACATCCCGAGGTCGGCGGCGGAATCAGCCAGGAAGGGCATCGAACGAATGCTGGAGATCGGGTAAAACACAATGAACACCGAACGCACAAATTGCGATGTCCTGATTATCGGAGCCGGAATTGCGGGGTTGACCGCCGCAATCCAGCTGGCCGACCGTGGAAAGAACGTTATAGTGATAAACCGGGCATTTGATCCGGACGAATCGAACACCAGATACGCGCAGGGCGGAATTGTCTGGTGGGGTGAAGATGACTCGTTCGAGCTGATAGAATCCGACATCGACGAAGCCGGAGATGAAGTCGGCGGAACCGCCGCGATCCGCATCCTCGCGGAGGAAGGCCCCGCTCTTGTAAATTCACTTTTGATAAGGCGTCTTGCAGTAAACTTCGACAGGGATGCTGCGGGCAATTTACATCGTACTCTCGAAGGAGGTCATTCGCGAAGGAGAATCATCCATGTCGGCGATCAAACCGGCGCGGCTATCGAAGAATCTTTGAGCAGAGAAGTGAGGTCCCATCCGAATATTCATATCCTTGCCGGTCACACCGCGGTAGATCTGATCAGTACGACTCACCATTCGCGGAAGCGCGGTTCGGTGTATCAGTCGACTCGAATTTTAGGTGCTTACGTGCTCGACAGAAAGTTGAGAGATGTCAAGACCATTCTGGCATCGTATACGATCATCGCGACAGGCGGGGTCGGCGGCCTGTACGAATACACGACAAACCCGGAAGGCGCGAGGGGAGACGGCATCGCAATGGCGGGGAGGGCCGGAGCGCATGTCATTAATATGGAATACGTTCAATTCCATCCGACAGCTTTGCGAAAGGAAGGCTGTCCTTCCTTCCTGATTTCCGAGGCAGTGCGGGGTGAAGGCGCAATTCTTCTTAACGATAAAGGCGAGCGATTCATATCGCGGTATTGCCCGGAAGCGATGGAACTTGCGCCGCGCGACGAAGTTGCAAGAGGAATTTTCAGAGAGATACAAATAACGAAATCTAAGAATGTCTGGTTGGACTGCAGTCCTATCATGGAAAAGGGAATCGATCTCGCAAAAAGGTTTCCGCAGATCTTCTCCAATTGTCTCAGCTTCGGAATCGATATTCGAAAGGAACCGATCCCGATTGCACCCGCGGCACATTTTCTCTGCGGCGGGATAAGAGTCGACGAGTGGGGAAGGACTAATCTTTACAGGCTTTTCGCAGTCGGCGAAGCATCGTGCACAGGCCTCCATGGCGCGAACCGTCTCGCGTCCACTTCGCTTCTTGAAGGTCTCGTGTGGGGAATGAGGTCCGCGGAAAACATAATCGGCACGTATGAGCAGGAGGACTTCGCGGACTGGATGATACCGGACTGGGACGAGAGCTATGTCGTCGATTCACTTGTTCCGAAGGAGACTCTGGGAAAATACCTGGATGATTTGAAGAGAGTCATGTGGGAGGATGTCGGTATCGTTAGATCGGAAGAGAGCCTGTCAAAGGCGTGGCGAGTCCTCTCATCGATAAACATAGAAGTCGAGGAGCTTTACAGGCGGGCTAAACTTTCGGATGATCTGGTCGGCCTGCGGAACGGCATCGAAGCCGCCCTTGAAATCACGACCCATGCCCGCCGCAACAGGGTAAGCAGGGGCGTTCACTACAGGGAAGATGCGGTGAAGATGAGTGGCGCGTCGGTTTAGTAATTCAGAAGTCAAAAGGGAAACTCGGGGTCCAGAAGACAGATCAGCTTGCCACAGCTCCGATTTTCGGATTTGATTTTTGACTTTTGAATTTTTATTTGATCATAAGGAGGATGTTGCGAGATGATATTTAAGGATGTTCTGAAAGAACGCATACACCATGATCTTGGTTTTGATTATTTCGTGAAGGATGGTGTGCCGCAATCACAGTTCAATGTAATATTCAAGGAAAATGCCGTTATATGCGGGATGATATTTGTACCGACGATCGTGAAGATCGTCGACGAAGAATTTTTCCTGGAACCGATGGTTCCCGAAGTCAAACCGAAGATTAAGGTTTTAAAAAAAGACGGCGAGAGCATGAAGGCGGGGGAGGTCGCCGCGGAAATTTCCGGCAACGCCGAAGTCCTGTTGAAGGCCGAGAGGATAATCTGCAATATGCTTTCGGAGCTTTCCGGGATCGCGACGCATGTCAATTATATTCTTAACGCAGGCGAAGGAAACCAGAATGTTTTTCTTCTCGATACCCGCAAAGACGATCCGCTCATGAGGCCCGAGCACAAGTATGCGGTAAGAGTCGGGGGAGCGAAGAACCATAGGGCGGGATTCTATGACGGGATACTGATAAAGGACAACGACATCTCCGTTTACGGCGGGATCCGACAGGCGATCGACAGGAGAATTGTCGAGGAAAAACTTCTAACGCGGGTCGAGATTGAAGTGGAAAATTTGGAGGACCTCCGGACAGTACTGAATGACGGACGCGTCGATGCCATTTTGCTTGACAACATGAACGTGGAAATGCTTACCAAAGCGGTAGGGATGATTGATAAATCAAGAAAGTCTTACCTGGTCGAAGCGTCCGGAATAAAGGAAGAGGACGTCGAGATAGTTTCCGCGTCGGGCGTGGATTTTATTTCCCTGTCATCGCTCGTGCGAAAAGCGCCCTATGTCGATGTGTCGATGAAAGCAGTTTGATGGATTAATCGGCCGATGAAACGGTCGATGTGGAAATGGGGAAAAATCCTCCGGGTAGTTAGTTGGAAAACCCGTAGAGGTTGCGTATTAGTTCTCGCACATAGACGACCTCTCCGACCAAATATCCCGATGTCGGAAAAGGGAAATACGAATCCTTTCGATTTCAATATTGCCGTCGGCGGCGGACCGAATTTAGACCTGGGTTTGACGACGGTTGGCGTCGAGCTCAGATATACTTTCGGAACAGGCCCGGCGTTCAAGAACGGAGGATCGGGGACGCCATTTGGCGATGCGAAGAACGGCGTCTGGTCAATCATGGCAAGCGCGGCTTTCTAGGCCGGGCGGCCATAGTGTCGTGAGCGGAGCTCCCGGTGAACACATAGACTTGATGAAGGACCTTATTCTCTTTCTGCAACCTTAGTAACTTTGGACGGCTCCACGCAGACCTTATTACCTTATAGAATTCATGGGTGTTCAATAGATTCCATGATAAGGTAATAATGTAAAAGAGACAGTTGGTGTCATGGTTACTAAGGTTTAAGATATTTCTGTCGATAGGGTCTTTCGTTTTTCTCTTTCAGCATGGTCAATTTGTTTGACTGTATGGGGCTGGTAAGGGGGAACGGAATGTCCGGCCAAGGGCGAGACGTTTTGGGGGTGGCTCACTGCTCCGTGAATTTATTTAAGTATTAAAGAACGCTCAATGAGTTCGGTCTTCATAAAGAGAAGCAAGAAACCGGAAACAAATAAGTGTGACCTCAGCAACATTCTCGTTGGCTTAAGTGTTGTGCGCATTCACACTACAAGTTTCGCTAGACCTTCAGGCAGTGTTGCACCAATTCCGATTCCTCGCTCATCCACTGCGATACCAACACCAAACCCTGACACTGTGTTTGCAGAAAAGAAATTAGATCCTACACGAATACCATCCTTTCTGATTTCGCATTCTGGAAGACTTAACGACAGTGCTGTAATAATTCGCTTAACGGGATCAAAGCTATAGAGTTCTTTACCGTTCATGATTATCTTAAACCCATTGCTAGTGAGTTCGTACCTGATACTTGGTGCAGGTTTACTTCCTAGAATTTCCGTAACCGCTGCTACACCTTCAAGTGAGATTACAGAAATACGGCCTTTCTTATCTTCTAGAATAGCCCTCTTACCCCACAGTAGTGGTATCTCTACGTTTTCAAAACTTTGGCCGCCCATCTTTAGATTCATAATTCATCCTTCAATTAATTCTTTTAATTCATTTGCCCTATCATCTAGATCTGCATCTGAAATCTTTGGAGTCTCAAGATTGAGTCTGACATTCTCAAAGTCTCCATTATCGATTCCTACCTGTTTGAACTCAAACACAAATGGTTGTTCATCAACAAATTCTATATCTAGCAAAGCTCTTATTCTCTTTGACCTGCCCCCGTATTGTGTACCAATGATAAGTTAGTTATTTGGTCAGGCATTGGCAAACTGACTCGGGTAAAAAGCTTCAGGTGCTGGGGGTCTGTACCCTAATGAACTGTGTGGTCTGACGGTGTTGTACTGGATCCTCCATTCTTCTGTGACAACTCTTGCTTCCATGACAGTATCAAATACTTCTCGATTAAGTAACTCATCTCTGAACTTTCCATTGAACGATTCGATGTAACCATTCTCCAAGGGACTACCAGGCTCGATGAAAGCTGTCGTGACGCCCAGATTGTGGAGCCATGTCCTGAGGAGCTCTGCAACGAACTCAGGTCCATTGTCCGAGCGGATGTACTGTGGTATCCCTCGGGTAATGAATAAATCCGACAAAGTGTCGATGACATCGTTGGCCTTGATCTTTCTGTCCACACGGATAGCCAGACATTTCCTCGTGTACTCATCGATGATGTTCAGCATCCGCAGAGATCTTCCATCGCTGGTTCGTTCTGCAACAAAATCATAACTCCACACATGATCTTTGTGTTCTGGACGAAGCCTGATGCAAGATCCGTCGTTAAACCACAGACGTTTCCGCTTTGGCTGTTTTTGTGGCACTTTAAGCCCTTCCTGACGCCAAAGTCGCTCTACGCGTTTATGGTTCACTCGCCATCCTTCTCTTCGGAGTAGGATCGTTATTCGCCTGTAGCCATAACGTCCATACTGGCAGGCAAGATCTACCATCCGATCTCTCAAGCGTTCTATAGCTGCATCCACCTTCATCTGTCGTCTTTGTGTCGATCTGGGCTGCTCTAAAACTAAGCACGTTCGTCGTTCTGATAACTGAAGCTCCTCTCGGATCTCTTCCACAGCCCGGCGCTTCTTCACCGGGCTCAGTAGTTTCCCCGTGCGGCTTCCTTCAGTATCGAGTTATCTATAGTCAGATCTGCTACCACCTTCCGAAGCCGCTGGTTCTCCTGTTCAAGTTCCTTGTACCGCTTCGCCTGGTCGATCTGCAATCCGCCGTATTCCTTTCTCCATTTGTAATACGTCGCGTCGCTGATACCAAGTTGTCGGACTACCTCCACTAGCGTCTGGCCTTTTGCCAATAGAACTTCTGCCTCTCGTAGCTTTGCCACAATCGTTTCTACTGTGTGTCGGGGCTTTCCCATTGTCGTTTCTCCTTTGATCCATAATATACTTTTCACGAAGTTTAATTTGGATCTCTTTTTCGGGGGCAGGTCAATCCGGTAATCTCTCCACTTTCGGAAGAATTTAATGTGGGTGCATTCAGTTGTGGTGGGGAACCTGATTATGAAAACTTAAACAAGTACATACAAAAGTATGCCTTGATTAATCAAGAAAACGGGTATGGAAGAACGTGGATTTTGCATGAGGAGGGTTCCAATGAAGTGGACGGGTATTACACTGTATGCAACTCAACTGCTGAGAAAAAATCATGGCCGATCGAAACCGTAAGAAATCTTCCTAATTATCCAAGACCATGTACCCTCTTAGCTCGTCTTGCAGTAGCCGAAGCAAAACAACGTTGTGGCCTCGGTGAAATATTACTCTTCGATGCGCTAAAAAGAGCTAAGAAGGCAAGTAGGGATGTGGGCAGTTCTGTCGTGATAGTAGATGCAATAAACGAAAAAGCTGTCCAATTTTATCTCAAATATAGTTTTAAGAAATTTGATTACAAGCCCATGAGCTTGTACTTAACTATGACAGAGATCGTCGATGACGACGAGGGGATACAATTGTCGGCAACGAATTGAATAGGGTATTAGCCCGATAAAGTTTTCAAAGTATAGGAGAGCGAAATAAAGAGCGCCTTTTCTAAGCCCTAACTTTCCCAAATGGCCATTTGAACCCATTTAGAATTTGAGGGACGGCGATAGTAAAAAGTTCCTTTCTCTCCAATTTACTCAATTCGAATTAGGACACTACCAATTGCCTGAGCGTGAACTCTTAAACCCTATTTATTGAAACTCATTTTCCAAAAGAGTAGCTTACTTACCATGATTCAGGAGCGCCCATCGACCATATAGATCGCGGGCCTAAATAACATCGGAGGATTTAAGATGAAACATCTTTTATTTGTTCTAGGAGCTTTGACAATGGCGATATCTGGTTCTTTACTAACCGGAGCTACTTCCGGGAATTCGGTTTCACATCATCAGGATGCAATCGCTCAGGATACTACTGTCCAGGAGTTCTCGCCCACGAATCCTTTCGCAAGCCCGAGCCCGCTTCAATATCAGGCTCCGCCTTTCGACAGGATCCATGACGCCGATTTTAAGCCTGCCATTGAAGAAGGGATGCGCCAGCAGTTGGCGGAGATCGACAAGATCGCCTCCGATCCCGCGCCCGCAACTTTCGATAACACGATTGTTGTCATGGAACGTTCGGGTGCTCTCCTCACTCGCGTCTCCAAAGTTTTCTTTCCCCTGACATCGGCGAACACGGATGACACACTTCAGAATATTCAGTCCGAAGAAGCGCCGAAACTCGCGGCACACTCGGATGCCATTTATCTCAACGATAAATTGTTCCAGCGGGTCAAGGCAATCTATGACAACAGGGAAAACCTTCATCTTAATACAGTCCAGAAATTCCTGGTCTGGCGATATTACACCGATTTCGTGCGTGCCGGGGCGCTCCTCTCGGAGCCTGACAAGATAAAACTTCGCGCGCTCAACCAGGAAGAGGCGACGCTCATGACCGATTTTCAGAACAAGCTCCTCGAGGCGACGAAGGCAGGCGCTCTTCTCATCGACGATAAGAGTGACCTCGCAGGAATGAGCGACGCCGGGATCGAGTCCGCGGCTGAGGCGGCGCATGATCGCGGGCTCGACGGCAAGTGGGTATTAACACTTCAGAACACCACACAGCAGCCGGCACAGGTATCACTGGAGAACCGTTCTGTGCGGGAGAAGCTTTTCAAGGCGTCCACCATGCGCGCTGAACGAGGTGACAGCAACGACACACGTCAGATCATCACACGGCTTGCCGAGATCCGGGCCGAGCACGCAAAGCTTTTCGGCTTCCCGAACTATGACGCTTATACGCTCGAAGACCAGATGGCAAAAACTCCAGCCGCCGCTATCAAACTTCTCACCGATCTCGTACCGGCGGCAACCGCGAAAGCTAAGAGCGAGGCGGCGAAGATGCAGGCTTTGATCGATAAACAGAACGGCGGCTTCAAACTCGAGCCGTGGGACTGGCAGTACTACGCGGAAAAAGTGCGCAAGGCGGAATATGATCTGGATGAATCGCAGATCAAGCCGTACTTCGAATTGAACCGGGTGTTAGAGGACGGCGTCTTCTATGCCGCGAATAAGCTTTACGGGCTGACATTCAAGGAGCGAAAAGATATTCCTGTTTATCAGCCGGACGTTCGGGTGTTCGAAGTCTTCGACGCGAATGGCAAATCGATAGCGCTCTGGTATTGCGATTATTTCAAGCGCGACAATAAGAGCGGCGGCGCGTGGGAAGACACCTTCGTCGACGGCTCAGGTCTATTGCAGACGAAGCCGGTCGTCTTCAATGTCGCAAACTTCACGAAGCCTGCTCCGGGCCAGCCCGCGTTGCTCAGCTTTGACGACGTGACCACGATGTTCCATGAGTTCGGACATGCTTTGCACGCAATGCTCACAACGGTAGAATATCCTCGGCTTGCCGGAACAAACGTGCCGAGGGACTTCGTGGAGTTCCCGTCACAATTCAACGAGCACTGGGCGCTCTATCCGGCGGTCCTTGCAAACTACGCAAAGAACTACAAGACTGGAGAGCCAATGCCGAAGGCGCTCGTGGAAAAAATCAGGAAAGCCCGAACATTCAACCAGGGGTTCGCAACCACAGAGTATCTCGAAGCCTCTCTCCTCGATATGGTATGGCACTCGCTCCCCGCCGGATCGCAGATAGAAAATGTCGATTCGTTCGAGACGGCCGCCCTGGAACAGTATCATGTGTACATGCCTCTTGTGCCGTCCCGATACCGGTCTACATACTTTGCACACATCTGGAGCACCGGGTATGCGGCGGGTTATTATTCATACCTCTGGGCCGAAGTGCTTGACGACGATGCCTTTGAATGGTTTAACGAACACGGCGGTTTGACTCGTGCCAACGGCAAGCGTTTCCAGGACATGATCCTTTCGCGCGGAGGGTCGGAAGATGTCGGCGCGCTTTACCGTGCTTTCCGCGGTCGTGATCCCAATGTAAAGGCTTTGCTCAAGGACCGGGGGCTTATGGAGAAGTAATTGAGGACTTCGCCTCGATTAAGATGTCAATCTCATCTTTGAACTATCGAGAGAAGTAGAACCTAATACGATATTTTGCGTTGGTTCTGATTCGGCAAAATCAGTGGTTCATGTAATTTGGGACCGCTTTCCGGAGCAGCCACGAAAATAAATTTCTGGCGGCCTTCTCATTTTCAAATTCACCAGGAAGTTTTTGGGTGTTCATATACTCGTTATAAAACCACGGATCCCCGACAGCGAAAACAAATCCTTTCCCGAATTTCGACGATGCCATGATGACGTCGTCCTTGTCGACAAGCTCCTCTTTCGCCGGGTTGGAAATTTTTAAAGTGCAGATATCTTTTAGAAAGATTTTGTTTATTCCTCTAAATATGGGACTTGGGGGAAAAGTATCAAACGCGCCTTCATTATAATTTTGTCCAATTACATGATTGCGGAGGTTTTCGTTGAAATGAATCCCGAATTTCCCCGCGAGCCGATTAAGGTGAGTGAACTCACAATTGCCGCTGTCGTTTGCAAAGAGGACAAGGACGCCTCCATGTTTTACCCAATTGACAATCACGCCAATGGAGTTTTCATCGATGTAATTCGGACTTGGACTTTCAAGCGGAGTGTCCGGATCGACTATTATGTAAATGCCCAGCTTGTTTAGATTTTTTTCCGTGGGTGCAGAAGCGACCGATGTCACGTCAGCCCGAAGACCGGTCAGGATTTTTCCCAAGTCGGAGTAACCGGTATTTTCGGTATCTTCCCATACATAATGGAACCGATGCTCGACTCCACTCGAATCCTTTTTCCATTCATTATTGAAATAGTAATCTAGCCCGATTTCTTTTCCTTCGCCGACATTTTCGATTTGAAGTGCCGCGAGGATAAATGGCCCGATTCCCCGGAAGTCATTACTTTCCTTCGGGATGTCGGTATAGTATTTATAACTTCCATCCCTGTACGGGCTCCCTCCGAGTCCGACCGTCCCCGAAGTGTTTTCAAGAACGAAGGTTGATTGTGTCCCGTTTTCACCTTGAGTTGTACTTTGCTCCATCTTAACAGAGTAATTCACAAGACCATCGAATGCTTCCGTCGCGGCATCGAAGAATTTTTCGGACAGATATTGTTTTTTTGCTCCTTTAGCAAATGAGTATGCAAACATTGCCGAAGCTGAAGACTCCGGGAAGTTGCCTTGCCGCCCGGGCTGATCGACGACCTGATACCAAAGGTGAGTCTTCTGGTCTTGATACTTTAACACCGAGCTGCACAAATCTCGAAATACGGAAATTAACTTCTGCCTCTTAGGGTTATCGGTGGGGAAATAGTCGAGTACGTCAACGAGCCCCATCATGTACCAGCCTATTGACCTTCCCCAGAAACAAGGCGAGTTTCCCGTTTTAGGATCGGACCATTTCTCTTTCTTTTGAAAATCCCAGCCATGATACATAAGCCCGGTCTTTGGATCGCGAGCATGGTTTGCCATGAGGATGAACTGCTTTGCGATGTCGTCGAAATCCCGGGGTTCATTGAATACTTTTGCGTATTGAGCGTAGAAGGGTTCCGACATATACATGCCGTCAAGCCACATTTGATCGGGATAAACCTTTTTATGCCAGAATCCGCCTTCTAAAGTTCGCGGCTGCTTGCGTAATTGTGCACGAAGGACAGTCGCAGCATTTTTATATTTTACTTCTTTGTTGGATTCATACAAATCGAGGATGACTCGCCCCATTAAAATATCGTCTTGCCGGAAATCTTCCTGTACATAAGTTTTAATTCCACCCGTGTCTGGCAAATAGAAATCCAAACTTTCCTTGACGTAATCCATGTATTTTTGTTGGTGGGTTTCCCTCCAGACATTCCAGATGGCATGAAGAATGAGGCCTTGCGGATAGTTCCATGCAAGTGACGGCGTATCAAAATTGATATAGTGAGGGTGGATCAGAAGCACTTCATCCGCCGCCAGGCTGGACCACGGCTTCCGGTCTCCGTGGTTCATTTCTGCCAAACTAAGAGCGCAACAAAAGAAAATCGAAGAGAGAATAAAGAGGGAAAATGTTTTGGCGAATCCTGCATTTGGAATAAACCGGCTGGTTTGATTCGTGATTCGTCTACTATGACATGCAATCATCATAACTTTTGTTGACTCCTCATAACTACAAACGCCCCGATCCGGATTAAAAGAAAATTCAGAAGGAGGTTTGTATTGGTTGGTTCAAACTCACGATCGTATTGTCTAAATATTCTTTGAATTCTTTCTCGCTTTTAATTCCTTCAGGCTCATCCTCCCAAGCCGCACCGAAGTAATACATAACGCGACCACTGGTCGGACGGAGCACTACGATCAGGCTGACGCTATCTTCAGTCAATTTCACCGCATCTTCTTTTCGGTATAAAATTGCGATCCCTAAATTGTCGCCGGAAAGACTCTGCTTGCCATACAATGCCAAATATTCCCAACCGCTATTTGTCGATGCATCGGATGTTATTAATTCGCAGCTATCGTGCTTGGCAAGACCGGTACAAAGTTGGACGCTGTCGTCGTTTACGGCAGAGCAGGCTTTTGTCAACCTGCTCCTTCCGGAAATCGATAGATCCGAAAGGAGATCATATGTCTTTCCGCCAACCTTCCATCCAGAATATTCCGTAAGGACGCCTGACCGGATCGCCCCATTGAAAATACTGCACCTGACCTGACCGACATTGCTCACCGTTATTGCCTTCCCGTCATGGTACATCGCAATTGAGCCGATACCGAGGGATTCTCCGACTTTAAAAATATCCATTCCCCAGCTGAGCATATTGGTATAGGATTCCTTGCTGTCCGACACCAGGTCGTTTTCTCCAATTTCTCTCAACACAAGATTATGGGTTTTCTTTCCGAATATGTCATTCCTGTTGCGTGAATCCAAATAATATCTATAAACTATCTTATCCGACTCCCAGCCGGGCCCTTCGATCCTGTAAAGCGCATCGTGAGCAAAATGATCAGGAGGAACTGTTGTCGAGTCGACATCGACAAATCGGCCGCCCGTGTAATAGCCATCGACTTTCTTGTAGTCCATTTTCATCCCAAGTGCCGCTTGAGTCATTTGCGGATATCGATGGACTTCAATTGTGTCTTGTTTCCAGGTAACCAGAAATTCTTTCTTCTCATTCGGAGCGAAGGAGGAAATGAAAATTATTTCGTTGTAATCGTCGGTTCTAATTTTTCTGTATGTGCTTTGCCCTACTGATAATTGGCTAGGAATTTCTTTGTCCTTATAAGTTATGAAGAAAGCCTTCTCGTTGAAGGAAGGGAAGTGCAGTTTAATCTTTGCCAAATCTACTTCGACTAGTTCATTTGGTCGATCAACACTCGTCGGGTTTACCGCAACCAGCGAAAATGAATTTCGGATATGCGGATTGGAAGTGATTTGTTCGACTTGTCCGAAAGTCGTGTTGGATAAAGAGAGAATAAAACATAAGATAAAAGACAGGATTAATTTCATGAGTCACCTTTAAATATGGAGATACAATCTGCGATCGGCGTGGAAAAATTAGTATGAAGAATTCATATTCCGGTAATTTATCTTCCCATCCAGCCGCCGTCAACTGTGACGATGCTCCCGTTAAGATAGCTGGAGGCATCCGAGCACAAAAACACTATCGTTCCCATGAGGTCTTCCGGGGTGCCCCATCTTCCAGCCGGTATTCTTTCTATAATTGATTGATTCCTCGCCGTATCTTCCCGCAAAGCCCTGGTGTTGTCAGTCGCGATGTATCCCGGGGCAATTGCATTGACGGTAACTCCTTTCGAGGCCCACTCATTGGCAAAAGCCATCGTCAGCTGCTTGATGCCGCCCTTCGATGCGGAATATCCCGGCACAAGAATTCCGCCTTGAAAAGCGAGCAATGAGGCGATGAATACAATTTTACCATATCCTCTGGTCACCATATCTTTGCCGATTTCGCGGGTTAATATAAATTGCGAAGAAAGATTTACGTCGATTACTTTGTCCCAGTATTCGTCCGGATGTTCGGAAATAGGTTTTCGCAGGATCGTTCCGGCGTTGTTGACCAGGATATCAATCCTGGGAAAGTCCGCTTTTACTTTCCTGATGAACTCGTACACCGAATCTCGATTTGAAAAATCGCTTTTGTATGACCTGAACTTACGCCCGCGAGCTTTGATCTCTTTCTCGACTTGAGTGAAGTCTTCCACGTAAGACACACCGATGATATCGGCACCCGCCTCTGCCAATGCTATCGCGTATGCCATTCCGATTCCCTGATTCGAACCGGTTACGATTGCGACTCTGTTATTCAATCTAAATTTATCGAGCACTATCGCGTTGTTCTCCAGCTTCACCGGATCATTTTTCATCTTAAGCTCGCTGTTTCGACAGCATCCATATCGCTGTAATCCTGATTTTCTCCTCCCATTGCCCAGATGAACGAATAATTTCTAGTCCCCGCGCCGGCGTGAATAGACCAGCTTGGCGAAACTACAGCCTCCTTGTCGTGAACGACCAGGTGTCTCGTTTCATTCGGCTCACCCATCATGTGAAAAACCACCGAGTCATCATTTAGTCCGAAGTAGAAATAAACTTCGATCCTTCTTTGATGAATGTGAACCGGCATCGTGTTCCACACGCTTCCTTTATCAAGCTCCGTCAATCCCATTACGAGCTGAGCACTTTTAACGCCATCGGCATGAATATATCTGTTGATCGTCCTCTCGTTCGCGTCCTGTCCATTCCCAAACCGGGCCGAATAAACCTCTCCAAATTTCATTAACGCGGTGGGGTGGGAAGAATGGGCAGGGAAACTGACAAAATAAAAACGAGCGGGTCTCTTGCTGTCGACGCTTGAAAACGCAATTTCTTTGGTCCCTTTCCCGATGTAGACGGCGTCTTTAAATTCAGTCATGTATTCTTTGCCATCAGCTTTGACCTTACCGGTCCCTCCAATATTGAATATCCCGACCTCTCGCCTCTGAGCAAAATATTCGGAAGCGAACTCCTTTTTGCTGCTCAGAAGCCGAAGGCTCTTCTTCAAAGGGACTGCCGCACCTATTATGGCACGGTCGAGATCAACATATACCATCTGGATTGTCCCATCTTGAAACAGGTTTTCGACCAGGAAATCATTCCTCAGTTCCTGTGTGCCTAATTGTTTATAACTTTTGTTGTCGCGAAGGTATCGTACCTCCATTTATTTACCTCTCCGTTTTCTTGTCTCACTTAGATTAAGAACTGCGGCTCACCTTTGAGAATGGCCATTTACAGCCTGACGACTCTCAAGCAGGTGAGCCGCAATTTAAAAGATTCTCACTTCACCAGAAGCATCTTACGAGTCGAATTGAAATTATCGGTTTTCAATACATAGAAATAGACTCCGCTTGCTAGACGGTCAGCGTTGAAATTCACGTTGTAGTATCCTGGATTCTGCCTTTCATTGACAAGTGTAGCAACTTCTTGACCAAGAACATCATAAACTTTCAGCGTCACCATCTGTGCTTTAGGAAGATTATACTTGATAGCCGTAGATGGGTTGAAGGGATTAGGATAGTTCTGGAAGAGCGCAAAAACCTTAGGTATTCCAGAAGTGCCAGTAACAACGTCGATACCTGTTCCGGTCGTGAACGAATCGACCGCGGAATACTGGCTTTTTAACGTGTCATCCGAAGAAGCGACGTGCCAGTAATATTTTTTAGTAGCGTCCAACGGGGTCGACAATTTTGCGGTTGTTCCTGAGAGCGTAGTGTCTGCTGCAATTGTCGAGAAACCGACATCCGACGCGACCTGGAGACGATACGTGGTCGCACCATAAGCAGAATTCCATCTCAGCGTTGCTTTTCGGGGCATCCCAGTTGTGTCATGTGTCGATACGAGGGCTGGTGTCCTAGGAATAACAAGACCAGTAGAAGTCCATCGGGTATCGCCGATGATCTTGCCATCGGTACCAGCAACAGAAAGGTTCGTATCGGATATAAACGTGTAGGAACAGTTTAGAGTATCGAAATAATATTCCAAGTGGTGGCGTTCGAAGTCAAGCGTCCAGTTCCAAATAGGGCTGACGTTAAGAGTGGGTTTATTCTTGTCATCCAAGCTTGCATTCAAAACCCATCTGATCAACTTCGTCATCAGGGCGGGAGCCTTCGTAACTTTGACGTTTGTAATCGGAATAAAGGTATGCAGCGTATCCTTCCCTTGAGATGCCAGAACTTTATTCATATTCCATGTTAAAAACGGCGGTCCTTCTTTATGATAATATGGTCCTGCATATACATTGTCATTGGGCGGTCCGAGAGCGAGCATCGCTGCACCGGAATCTGATGAAGTAAAATAATTTTTCTGAATATTCCAATTAGCCGCATTGTTTTTGTTCGTTAATACCCAGGTCATCCTCGGCAAATTGTTTGTAGTATCGTTCTCTCCCGGATCGCTGAATTCCACCTGACGGACATATGCTGTGTCCTCGCCAAGCGCGAAATGATCGATCAACAGGTTGTTGGTTATTTGCAGAGTCCCTATACCGCTGGAATCAACGGCGCCGAGAGAAAGAAAGCCATGATACGCCATGTCATTAATCACGGTATTGTGGTCGAATATGAAATTAATGATCCCATTGGCGCTTACGTTGGACTGATAATGTCTTATCACACGATCGTACAGATTTATAAGTGTACAATTCTGCACAATCAAGGTATCAATCCTGACATTTCTGGCATCGATAAACTTACCTGCGCCGAAATTCGACGTGGGATGTCCCATATCCGCAAATATGGAATTAGTCATTTTGATAAGTGTCGCGGGAGCGTCTGTTCTGAGAATCTGGCCGGCAATTGTTTTCATAATACAACTATCGATGATGAACCGGTTGTTGGTGCCGGATGAAGCTCTGACCATCATGGTATTCGAATAGGTGAGCAGCGAATCGATGGACTCTTCATACCCGGTTACCATGACATGTGTCATCTTGAAAGTGGAGTTGCCGCTCAAGGAAAACATTTGTCCGGGCGGATTGGTAGTGCTGGGCGGAGCAGGGAAAAAATAAATCGTCGGATCATAGTGCCCTGTGGTGCCATACTCCGCGCGGAATGCAACAGTGCTTCCCGCCGCTAATGTTATTGAAGCATTCCAGGCGTAGATCCCGTCCTTGTGCAATACATAGACGCGGGTGCCTGCCTTGAATGCGGCACTGCTTGTATCTCCTGCAACAACAGCGTTGAGAAATTGGCCTCCGCCAACTCCTGTGCCACCTGTCGTAGTATAGTAATCATCGATTACAAGATCCTGGCTCCACGCTGCTGCCGGCAGAACCAGCAACAGTAGCATGAGCCAACTGTACCACTTACTAATCATTGCATCCTCCATGTTTTGGGTTTATTGTTTGTTAATTGGAAATGGAATTCTATTTAGTTTCACAACGACACTCTTACTCCAAACTCTGCCGATGTGCCGTAGAGTTCTTGCGTATTTGTCAAATGCCAATTCATAGGTATGTCGACCCTCGAAGTGCCCTCTTCCGTGTTTGTCAAGTTGTCGATATTAAGAAAGAGCGCAAACGTTGATGTCAGTTGTTGTCTCAGAGCAATGTCCAACTTCGTAAAGGGATCGACGTGGATATCGTTTTGGCTGAGCGGTGTATATTGCTGGACATAATCGCCTTGATAGAAAACAGACAATCTTGCGGAAAAGCCGCCTATGTCGTAGCCGATCGCAGCGTTGCCGAACAGCGTCGGTTGATCTTCAGATTGTCTTTTTTCCTCGACTGCATAGCTGTATGTTTCGGCTTGTCTATGCGGCACTCCCCGGACCAAAACCGTCACGGTGTCTATTCCTGTCTGGCTCGCAATTACATAGGTTTGAGAACGCGCTATGGAAAGGTTATAGGATAAAGTAATATTCTTGAGAAAACCGGGAAGGAAGCTAAAATTTATTTGATGTTCAAACTCGAGGCCCCAAACGTACGTTGGACGGTCCGAGTTATATGGCACATATAGTGAGTAGTTATTGTTTTTGGCAATTAAAGACTTAAAAGGCTCAGCATTCTGCCACGTGGTACCAACAGCACTTAATAGGGAATCGAAACCCTGGCTAATATTCTCGCCGCTCATCAAGTGAAAGAAGTTATCGATTTTCTTATAATATGCGGAGATCGAGAACAGCCCGATCGTGTTGGTATACACTTGCGTATTTATCTCGAAGTTCCAGGCCTTGGCGTCCTCCAGATTCGGATTTCCGAGCACAAGCGGAATTCCTCCGCCCCCTAAATTTCCCCCTGTCCCCAACACAAATTGCGGCAGACGATAATTGTAGTCAGGTCTTGCTAACGCCCGATACGCGGCCAACCGCACGCTGAGAAAATCAGTCGGTCTTATTATCAGTTGGCCGTTGGGCAGCCAAATTGTTTCCGCATGCGTAGCCGTTGTATCTACAATTCCCGAAGGAGCGGAAACGATAGTGCCTATGGTTTGGAGACCTCCCGGGGAGAACTTGGCGTTGTAATCGTCATTCTCTTTTTCAACTCGAACGCCGGCAATCAATGTTGCTTCTTCACCAAAGTTCAAAGTATTCATAATGTAAGCAGCGGATACCCCCTGTCGGACATCATATTCATTCAACGTAGCTTGTGCGTTCGGATTGTATTCCAGAGATGCTCCATATTGGCCGTTTTTGTTTAGGTCGTACCACTGCTTCATGGCATTCTCATCGATGAGAGGACTCATCGGATATAATCCAAGCAGGTTACGGGACTGGGCCGGCAGATCAACAAAATCAGACAACGAAGGAGAATATGCAGACCGGTTCTGATAATAGCTTTGGAAACGAGTCCCCGTTAGGTCAATTGCAGAGCCATCTATGTTGGTAGGATAGAAGCCATGTAGGTATGCATTATCATCATACTCCGAATTGTCGAACGAGCGGGCGACATCTGTGTATTTCCCGCCTAATTTTAACTCACCAGAGAACAGATCTCCCAAAACATAATCTCTAGAAACATTTAAAGCCGCAGCCCTTTCCTTTTCAAAATTTTGCCTCTGATAATAAACGGCACTGCTGCACGAGGCAGCGCTGTAATCATTCGCAGCAAACTGCGCATAGTCCTGGGGATCGGTTTTCAATTGGGGGACTTCCGCCCCGGGGAGCACGCCCGGAACTTCAGTGAATTTTAGTTCATAGTCAAATGGATTCGTGACTCTTGAGTGCGCGTAGGATGCCACCCAATCAACTTTGAATCCGGCCAGGAAATTCTTTCCCTGGGCGGAGCCGTTTAAAGTGCTTATCCCCTGGTCAGTGTATCTATAATCATAATCCCAGACTGCACCAGGTGCCCCACCAGGATAGACGCGACTATGAACCAGGATATTTCTCGTCGTGCCATCGTAAAGGCCACTGACTTTTACGACGCCGCTGTCGGGGGTGTTGATGTCAAATATCGCCTGCCCACCATTTCGCTTACGTGTCTCGTCTGTAAACGCAACCGTAAAAGGAGCTATATAGTAATCGTTATCAAGACCCAATGGATCATAATTAGGCAACTGTTGATTCTTGGAAGTTTGGTAACTCCATGATGTGTTTTCTTTACTCCGGATTTTGCTTTCCAGGTTCCCCTGCAATTGCACACCTAGAACGTTATCAAAAAACCTTTCGCCATACCGACCGGAGAAATCATATTGACCGGCTGAATTCATGAGACGATTGTAATCTCCCTTAAGGTCAAAGCGGACTAATCTTTCCGAAGGTGCCCCTTTCGTAACCAGGTTGATGGTTCCTGCAATCGCGTCTCCATCCTGATCGGGCAAAAGAGCTTTATATAATTCAATTCCTGCCAACGAGCCTTGTGAGATCATGCTGAGATCCACGTCGCGGCTTGTCGAATCTGTCCCGGGTATGGTTACGCCGTCAACGGTGATATTGCTGAACTTGGAACTGAGGCCTCTCAACACAACTCCCGTCGCTTCGCCCCCGCTGCGTATGATTGAAACCCCCGGCAGACGTCCGATCGCTTCGGCAGCGTTCGCGTCGGGCAATTCCTGGATTTTTTCCTCGGAAACAATATTCATGATTGTCACGGCTCTGACTTGCTGGTTGATCGCTGCGAGTTGTCCCTTCGCCTGCGCAGTTACTATCACTTCTTTACCCCTCACCTCCTGTGGAGCCAACAGGAAATCCAAAACGGTAATTTCTTTGCCTTTGATCGAGACATCTAGCGTTTTTGTCCCATAGCCTATATAGGAGACACGGATTTTATATTGACCAACCGGTACCTCGGTGATTTTGTAACGTCCGTTTAGATCCGTGCTTGCACCCAGGCTTGTGCCAACGAAGAGTACATTGGCGCCGGGCAAGGCATCATTGGTCACTGAATCCTGGACGAACCCCTGTATGATTCCCTGCGAAAAGGCGGCATTTGAGAGAATCAAAACGAAGAAAGAAATGGAAAGGAACCTATAGCGAAATTTCATTTTCTTACCTCACGACTTTTAAAAACATTACTTACTCGCATTAAAAGAACCATTAATTTCGTCGGACGTTCGTAGCCGTATGAGCAACAGGGAAATGCCTCTTTCCGAATATACTCAGCGGCTTAAACGGTCACTTAAACGTTAACTAAAACGGCGATAAAACAAGATGTAGACACGGCATAGATTATTAGTAATTTATGATCTCAGATGTCATATAGGTTGAAGTAAAATTCATTGTTTTTTTTCTTTTTTCCGATTTTCAGATTCCAGAGTAAGTCCCAGATGGTCTTCAGCAACTTTGAGATGGACGGTCATAGCATACCTCGCACCTTCTGCATCTCGGTTCAAGATTGCCGAAAGAATCTTTCCGTGCTTATCCAGCGCCGAATCTTGAGAGCCGGGAATGGCGGTATAAACGGAAACTTTTATGGCAGGCATCAAGCGATGGATCGGTTCGATCATTAACGGGATAATAATGTTGTGGGTTGCCTTCGCTATATCGGTGTGGAACAAGAGATCGAGTCTGGCAAGTTCGTTATAATCTTTAGGAGAACAGTTCTTGAGGTCTTCCCAGTCTTTTTTAAGTTTCGACGCATCGTCTGCCGTATGTTCAGTGGCCGCAACATAGGCGATCGCCGGCTCAATCACCTGCCTCGCCCGGATGACATCAAGCGCATAATCTTTTGGGACGGAGAACTTGAGATAAGAGTGTAACGGTTCAACAACACTTTCAGCGGAAAAGCCTTTGACAAAAATCCCTTTCCCTTTTTCGATCGCGACTATTCCACGCGCACTCAGCATTCTGAGTGCTTCCCTGACCACGGTTCGGCTCACATCAAATTGAGTCGTCAGTTCAAGCTCCGAGGCAAGACGATCTCCACTTTTAAGAATACGGGAATGAATAGCTTCCTCTATCCTGGAGGCAACTACTTTGCTCAGGGGTTCGCGTTTTCCTATCGTAGAGAAAGTGGCTCGTTTGTTCATAGTAAGATGTCTGACGTATTATAATACTAAATGTGATATCCTTTGTCAAGTCCTTTACCAATTTTTCCGTCATTCTTCAATCTGGAAACGTACTCGAAGGTGAGGTTAGAAAAAACATGATTACTCTTCGTGAGCAGAAGGGTCGTTCCCCAAAAAACATCCTGACCGCAGAACGCGAATGCAGCAGAGATGGCGGGGACGACCGACAGCCTGATCGGCATAACCATCTCTTCATTTCGCCGGCCTGTGGTGAAAGCTCAGAAATATGTATCCAGCTTCAGGTAATATGCCTGCGGGTAATACCAGTATTCCGTGAGTGTTCCACCATACGTATATAATGTGCCGACGGCAAGGGAAGTGTTGTCGCTGGCGGAGTAAGTGATCGTGCCGGAGAGAAATCCGCTGCCGTCGTTGAAGTTCGAATTCGATGAAAGGGATATGCTGACAAGCGGATCAAGTTGACAAGTGCCCGTGACATCAAGATAATCTTTTGCGAGATTGAGAATTGAACCATTATACAATCCGGCCAAATCATAATTAGTCTTAATGGGAGAGCCTTGGCCGTTGTGATAGTACTCGATCATTCCGTACAACTTATCCGTGAATTGATAATCCGTACCGAGGATCCATTTGACATAATAACCTGTACGATTTATAATATCCGATGAGACGAGGGCCTCGCCTCTTATCCCTGCGCCGCCGATATCTCCCGCAAAGTCTCCTCCCTTGACAAGTCGTTTATCCACGAATCCGCTCATGATCGATAAGTCGTATCCGAGAATATTCGTATGGAATCTGGCCGCATAGTCGGAGTATTTGAAATGGTACTCGGCATCATAGACTAATTGGAAGTCGGTCAACTGGCCTAAATAGAATTTCATCGACGCGGCATCGGCGCCATCCTTTTCGATCTTTCCGAAGTTTGCGGGATTGATCGGGTTGAATATGTCGGTCGGGTTCCACACCCGCCCGGTACCCCAGCTTATGCGCTGCCTTCCGATCACGAGCGATCCGAATGAAAAATCCTCGTCGACGTAAAGGCGGTCTATATAATGAGAGGCTGTAAAATGATTATCCGCGATCGGCTGCCAGTGGAGGCTGATTGCCTGCCGCATCGGAGGTGGAGAGCTCAGGCTGAAGGAGGCATCCTCCGAGTAATAAAGTCCGTCTATCTCATATTCAGCGCCAATCTTCGTGTTGTCACCGAAGTGAAGTGTCGGGCGGAGTCTCACCCTGGCTAGGTTAGTAAATTGGGAGTTCGAGGAATTTAATAATTGGGCAAGGGAAGGTTGGAGTCGTTCATAGATTGGAAGTTCAACGACATATCCTGAAAAATCGAGTGAAGTTTCGGAGGGTTCCGGGACCTGCGCATTCGACCGCAGGCTAAAGATGCTCGTAAGAAATGTGCAGCAGATGATGATGTGTTGAAGCCGCATTTGCTATTTGTTTTGTTTATCGCTGATAATCTTTCCATCTTTCAATATCAGCAGCCTGTGGGCGCGCTCGATGACCTGCGGGTCGTGCGATGAAAAAACAAAAGTAATTCCAACATCATGGTTCAGCTTTTCCATCAGTTCAAGAAGCTTTATTGCTGTCTCGGAGTCGAGATTCGCCGTCGGCTCATCGGCAAGCACGAGCCGCGGATCGTTTGATATTGCTCTGGCGACTGCTACCCTTTGCTGTTGCCCGCCGCTCATCTCGTTCGGGCGTTTATGTGAAAGCTCTGCGATACCGAGTTCGTCCAGCAGGGCAAGGGCGCGGCGTTTCCGCTCGCTGGCATCGATGCCCCGCAGCATCATCGTGAACTCGACATTCTCGAGCGCGCTTAAGACAGGATTAAGATTGTATGCCTGGAAGACAAAGCCGATTTTTCGAAGCCGGATGTCCGCAAGCTCGCGCCGGCTCTTTGAAGCAATATCTTCGCCGTCGAGAAACACCTTCCCACTCGTCGGTTTGTCCAGAGTGCCAACGACGTTGAGAAGCGTTGTCTTGCCGGAACCGGATGGGCCGGCTATGACGGAGAAATCTCCTTTGGCTACTGTTAGGTTAATGCCGCGCAATGCATCCACGGGCACGCCATTGTCGTCATAAACTTTGTTGACATTTTCTACACGAACTATTTCTGAATTTACATTTTTAGTTTCCATTGTCACATAACTCCATCATTCAATTTCTATGATGCTCTTATTGCTTCTACTGGATGAAACTTTACTGCCCTCATCGCAGGATAGACAGCGCCTATTATTGTTGTCATCGGGATGATCACGATCGTGTTTAAGAGCGATGAAACTCTCATTATCGGATGAATGGTCGTGCCGACACCAAGTGACTTCAGACTTTCCGAAAACATCGCTAGGTTCCATCCTGAATATGATAGCGGCAAATAGACCGCGAAAGAAGCAACGAGCCCGATCGCAGTACCAACTAGCCCAAGGCAAGCGGCTTCAACTAAAATCATTGTAAAGATTCGTTTGTTCGACATTCCAATAGCCATGTCAACCCCGAACTCGTGAGTCCGCTCCATGACAGCCATGAGCATCGTGTTGACTATACCAAATATCAAAGCAATCGCGATGATTGCATAAAATATGTAAATCGTCTCATAGTAAAGCTGAATTTGCATCACAAGAAGCGGAAGCATTTGTTGATATGTCAACACTTCGTAGCCACCCGGCAATTCAGCTTTTAGTTGGTCCGCGATCAAGTCGGTCTGTTTCGTATCGATCGGATTGAGAACAAATTCGGAGATTCGGTTTTGTGCGCCGAGCATCTGTTGGGCGTTTTGAAGAGGGATATAGACGTGAGACGCGTCAAATCCGGAATCGAACGTTTCGAATATTCCAATTACTCTGCATGCTTCCGAGCCGACACTTCCATCGAGCCGCGATGCCATGATCACGACTTTATCGCCAAGTCCCACTTTCAATTTCTCCGCAATTGTTGTGCTAATAATTATTTCGTCAGGCTTGCCGGATAAATAAGTCCCCTTTGCTATACATTTATATATCGTGGTTACTTTACTCTCGGACGGGGGATTCACTCCGACGATCGAGATACCCGACGAATTATTCGCACTGCTGACTAATCCGGATGTTCGCAATCTTTCTGACACATAGCATGATGGACTTTCATTTTCTAACGCTGTCTCGACCTCGTCAGGATCGGCAATTGAATCTTTGAGCTTTGGATTGTCCTGATAACCTTTCTTATGAATCTGAATATAGCCCGCATCGGCACCGATTTGGTTTGTCAGCATTTGCCGCATCATACCAACGGACAAACCATCCGTGAGAATCATCGCCATTACGCCGATCGTTATTGAGATTATCAGTATGAGCGATCTTCGTTTGTTCCGAAGTATGTTTCGCCAGGCGATCTTTGAAATCAAGTATACCTGATTCCTTTCAAAGGCTCTAATTTCAAAACTCGCCATAGCGGATAGATAGCCGCCACGATTGAAATTCCGAGAATGGTTAAGGTTGAATCGACAAAAATCTTGATTGACATGGAAGAGGCAATGACGGGTGCAAAGTCATACTCCTCGAGCATTTTGGCAGCGTCACCGCCGAGAGTGATTGGGTGCTGCACAAAATACGAATTGATGGCCACGCCGATTCCATTCCCGATTATAAATCCAATGACGAGCATGAAAAAGATTTCCAGCGCCACGGCAACTACAAGTTTTCTCTGCGACATTCCGAGCGACAGCATTGCGCCGTATTCTCTGAATCTTTCGGTAATCGACATCAGCACGGTATTCAAGATTCCAAATCCGACCACGAAGAGAAGAATTACGATGAAGAGTGCACCGCTGGAATTATCAAGTTCGATGGTCTGCTTCAACTGCGGAAGCAACTGCTGCCATGGAAGTGCGGCGAGCCCCATCGGCTTCTCAGACGAAGGCTGATGCGCGTCGAGGGAAAATACTTCGCTAAGCTCATCGGCGGTTTTCTCGACATCGTCCTGATTTCTGACTGAGATTGCAATGGCGTTTACTCTGTGTTCCATGGCGAGGAACTCTTGAACATCGGAGATATCCATGAAGGCTCCCATGCGGTCGAATTCATCAGAGCCTGTCTTGAATGTGCCCACGATTCTTACAAACATATTTCCAAGCACACCACCAAAGTCCTGTGCCAGCACGACCACTGAATCACCAACTTTGGCGTCGAGGTCTTCCAGTAGTTTGTATCCTACCACGATCTCAGGGACGCCGTTATTTTTGTCAGCGGAGTTAGTTGACAAAAAATGTCCGCTATTTACTTTCTTCTGAAAATCTGTTACAAGAGATTCCGTTTTTGGTGCGATTCCCATCAACATTACACCGAGCGATTGGTCGTGACAGCTTAAGAGCGCGTCCGTTTGAATTCTTGGCGAACTTCCGTCGATTTGCGAAATAGCTTTGATCGCATCCACGATCTTTGGAGTTAACTCGAAACTCTTTTGCAGAGTCGGATATTTATTGTAGCCAATCTTCTGAATTTGAATATAACCTGTCGAAACACGCACTGCAGTTTTTATGGTTTCAGCGTAAGTACCATATTGTATTCCACGCTGAACAATCGAGAGGGTAATCGCGAATATTACAGCGGCCATGGCGATTATCGACCTCCGCCAGTTTCGCCACAAACTTCTCCACGCTAATCGGACAAGAAGCATACTCTTTTCTAATTCAAAATTTAAAATTCATGGTTCAAATTTCTTCACTTTACACTGACCTGATCGCCTCAACGGGATGAAGACGAATCGCTTTCAACGCCGGATAGACAGCACCGACAACTGTCACGAACGGTATAATCAAAAGTGTCTTTATGAAATCTGCAGTCTCGAGGACGGGGAAGATCTTCGAACTGGAACCGAAAGATCTGAGACTCTCGGAAAAGACCGATAGGTCCCATCCATTGCGAGATAGGTCCATGCAAATGAAATAAGCAATAGCGAGTCCTACCACCGTCCCCACAATCCCCAGAATCAATGCCTCAAACAGGATCATCCTGAATATTTTTCTGGTTGACATGCCCACGGCCATGGCGACGCCGAACTCGTGAGTTCGCTCGAGGACCGCCATAAGCATTACGTCGATGATTCCAAAGATCAATGCGATCGCTATGATTCCGTATATGACATAGAATATCTGATCGTAAAATCCCAATTGCATGACAAACAGGGGAAGCATTTCCTCGTAGCTCAAGATTTCAAATTTGTCCGACGAACCAGAGATTACATGAATCTGCTTATGAAGAATGTTTATTACAGCAGACATCTGATTGCGGTAGATCGGATTGATCACAAATTCAGAGACCATGTCACGAACGTTCAATGTCTGCCGGAGTGCCTCAATCGGAACGTAAACATGAGATTGGTCATAACCGGAATTGGACGTCCTGTAGATGCCGCAGATGCGACATCCTTCAGAACCAACACTGCCATCCAACTGTGAAGCCATGATAACGACCTTGTCGCCAATTTCCGCTTTTAGTTTTTCTGCAATAGCGGCGCTGATAATTATTTGATTGGGCTCCCCGGTCAAATACTGTCCTTCGACGATGTATTGAGACATCGTCGTCACTTTCGATTCTTCATCTGGGACAATCCCAACTATTGCAACTCCAGCTGAATTGTACGCGCTGCTGACGAGTCCATAAGTGCGCAAGCGTTCCGAGTACTTAATCATTGTCGAGTCGTCTTTAAGAATTTCTCGTACCAGATTCGGCGGGCTTATCGAGTTGTCGATACCGGGATCAGTCTGGTAACCCGCCTTATGAATTTGTATGTAGCCAACATCTGTTCCGATTTGGTTCGTCAACATCTGTTCCATAAATCCACGGACAAAAGCGCGAGTCAGAACCAAAGCGAAGACACCGACTAAAATAGAGACGGTCAATATCAGAGACCTGCGTTTATTCCTAAAAATATTTCGCCAGGCAATTTTGCTAATCATGTTAGGTGTATCTTATTCCTTTGAGCGGTTCAAGTCTCAGCACTTGCCAAAGTGGATAGAATGTTGAGGCAAACGAGATTATGAGAACTGTCGATGAGGCAAGAATGGAAGTTGCTGTCGATACGTATGAAGTAATTATCGGTACATTGAAACCGTACTGTTTGTAGATCTGTTCCAGATTTCCGCCAATGACAATTGGATGGACGAAAATATAATAGCTGATTCCCACGCCCATCAGATTTCCAAGCAGGATGCCGATGACAATCATAAAAAATGTCTCGATAGCAACCGTGGTCACCAATTTTCCCGGTTGCATTCCCAAAGATAGGACGACGCCGTATTCTCTGAACCTTTCGGTAACCGACATGAGAACGGCGTTTAAGATTCCAAAGCCCACCACCACGAGAAGGATAATCATGAAAACGAAATCTCCACTCTGCTTAAATTTCAATGTCTCGTCCATTTGAGGCATAAGTTGTTGCCAGGGAACTGCGACGAGGCCAAGAGATTTCAGAGTCGAATCCAGTTGAGATGTGACTTTCGAAACATCATCCATTTTACCCACGGAAATCGCAATTGCGTTCACGCGGTTATCCATCGAAAGAAAAGGTTGCAGATCAGTTACATCCATGAACGCACCCATACGGTCGAATTCGTCCGACCCGGTCTTGAAGGTACCAACGATCTGTGCGAACATGTTGCTTAACACTCCATCGAAACCCTGGCAAAGTACCACGACGGAATCCCCTACTTTTGCCTTCAAGTTCTGTAGGAGCCTGTATCCCACAATGATTTCAGGGGTTCCACTATGTTGTGAAGTCTTCGCGGAAAGGAAGTGTCCTGCTGAAACCCTGTTTTGGAAATCGGTGACTGATTTTTTCTGACGTAGGCGAGATTCCCATGATCATTGCACCCATGGAGCGGTCTTTATAGCTCAGAAGTCCGTCGGCCTGGATTCGAGGAGAAGTTCCCGTGATGAGTGAATTCTTATCTGTCAATCGTTTCAGCTCATTGGAAAACACAAAGCTCTTCTGTAACGTTGGATTGTTCACATATCCAGGTTTCTGGATTTGTATGAAACCGGTGGAAAGACGTGCGGCGTCCTTTATGGCTTCGAAGATAGTGCCATTGTCGACATTCATTTTTATCATGGTGAGGGAAGCGGCAAAAGTAATTGCCGCGATGACGAGATATGATCGCTTCCTGTTTCGCCAGAGACTTCGCCAGGCAATGCTGATGAGCATCATCGGGATTACTTCTCCAATTCCTTTAACGAAAAGATACTGTTTGGAATCTTCGCGTCGAACGATGCTTCATCCATTTTAATTTCGGTCGAGTGGGTGTTGTCGGAATTGTGCATTGTCCAGATTGCCGGAACTCTTCGGTTGCCCATTTCTTTGAAATCGCTCATCACCATCGTCCGCATCAATTTACCTTTCTCATCGAAATATTCGACCTGCAATGGAAGATTGTCTTCTCTTCTGACCCAATAGACTAATTTTCCCCAGACGACCGGAGCATTCGGTTTGGGAATCAACTGAAGCTTCCAGCACTCGATATTGTCTATCTTCTCAGTACCGATAATAGTGATATCATAGTCTTCGGCGAGAGTTTCGCCCCGCACCATGTCGTCGTATGTGTAATCCGATCCGTTCCATGATTGCAGCATCATTGAGGGAGGGATCCTGATCGTGGTCTCGGTTGCCCTGAGGTACATCCAGATTTCGTTGCCGAGTTTAAGAGTCCGATTGTCTGCTTCTCGCGCAGGTGCAAGAATTTTCACGAGTGCCTTTGTATCGCCGATGGACCAGCTTTCCATCTTCATTGTCCTCGTATAATCAGGAGTCGTGATGGTCATTTCCATTATGGAATGGCTGGAGGTTTTGCCCTTTATTGCATCTTCAGCTCTTTGGATGATTTGTTTTGCATCCTGGGAATAAGAATTGCCAACGGCCACTAACAGCAAGGGAACAATTTGAATAGACCGAAGAAAAATAGAACTGCAGAATTTCATTTCTCCACCTTGATTGATTCGAGAATCAATTTAATTCCAGCCCGTGTTTGTTCGCCGATGTCAGTTTCCATAACCCCCATAAAAAAAAGAAGTGATGTGCCTTCTATGGCAGCAAGAATCGCATTAGCCGTCTCATCCGGATCAACCTTGCGGAACTCCCGGGTTTTAATGCCATCTTGTATTATGTTCTTCAATAGATTGAAATAGGTGTCGAACTCGTTCTTCGCAAGTTTTTTGATCGTCTTGTTCCGAAATGCAAACACGTACAACTCCTGAATGATCGGCCTGAACCGGAACACCCTGGTTATCTCGGAAACCGCTGCGTCTGTGAACCGGTTCATTCGTTCGGTCGCGTTTGCGGAGGATTCCATTAATTCTTTTGTGCCGAAGATGCCCTCGAAGAAGGATCTAAAGACTGCCTGGATAAGTTCGTCTTTGTTTTTGAAGTACCAGTATACCAACCCCTTACTGGTTTTTGACTCCTGCACGATCTGGTCCATGCTAGTGTCTTTGATGCCGGTACGGGAGAAAGCCGAGATAGCAGCCTGGATGATCTGTCCTTTCCGTTTGGCGATATTTTCTTCGTCTACTGTTCTCGACATATTAATAAACCGACTGGTCAGTTTATTAATATATTACACTTCTTGTTGTTCGATGTCAAGAACTATTTTGCGCGATCGGACGATGTGGGGTAAAATTACGCGGCCCGTTTCCTTGGAACCGATCGGCCTGTCCTTAGTTTACGCCCTTTGCGTTCAGGAATGCGGTGTATTTCTTATCCGCATGGAGTATATGGTTGTTCAGCCAGTCTTTCAAAAAGTTCATTACTTCCACGGTAAGAATCGTGGCGCCGCCTTCGAGCTTGGTTTTGATATCAATAACCTGTTTCGTCAGGTCGTCGTGATCTTTCTTATGCCTGGCGTATTCAGGATAACCATATTTTTGAAAAAGTTTTTCTTCAGTCCCGAAATGGTTCACGGTATAGTCGGTTAATTCATTCAACAGTTTTCCCAGCACATCCTTACCCTTTCCCGATTTCATCGAGTCGTGAAGAAGGTTTATGAGGTCGACAAGTTTCTTGTGCTGGTTGTCGATTTCAGTAATATTGACACTCATGTCTTGAGACCATTGAAAAAGCGGCATATGAATATCTCCTCGATGTTTTGTGCTTCGTGTCGAAAATCTTCATGCGGCACTTAAAACTAACAAAGGTGCCGTCTTTCTTATCGGATATTATACCCACTTCTTGAGATTGCTGATCTAAAAAATCGGTTAAAAGGCGCTGGTGTTTCCCGCCTATCCTAATGGCTTTTGAAGGCGTGCGTCGGCAAACTTAAGGTTATAGAATTCCTTCAAAGGTTGTCCCTATTTTTCCTTTTTAAATAGAGATGGATTTTTATTTCGTTGTGCCTATCTTTTAAAATATGAGATGGCATTTTGAATAAGTCTATTATTATACTCGACTTGCTCCTGATCGCGATAGTTGGATATTTCACGTGGTTCATGGCAACCGATTACCAGACATTTCAGGGGAGATACCACATGCCTTTTGTTTTGTGGACAATAGATACAATCGACTTGTTCATACATGAAGGTGGACATTTCTTCTTCGGTTTTATGGGACGCATGATTTATTTCATGGGAGGTTCGCTGATGCAGATAGTCCTTCCGTCACTTGCCATCTGGGTCTTCTTGAAGTCGAGTTTTCGAAGTCTCATCGGAACTCTTTATTGGCTCGGTCACAATATGATAAACGTTTCAGTCTATATCGGAGACGCGCCATACAGGAGGCTTCCCCTTATTTCCGACAGCGCCATCCACGACTGGAATTGGATATTTAATCAAGCGGGAATGATGGATTCGGCCGGGACAATTTCGGGCGTAGTTCTTATCCTGGGCATAATCGCTTGTTGCGGAGCAGTAGGGACAGCCATATATTTTCTCGTCTTTGATATCAAGACGGCTGTTCTTTCTGCGTGAACGATCGCTCTGGAAAATTTTATGAAGACGTGAAACAAATGTTTATATGATGAGTATTGTTCTATCGGCTGCAACTTGGATAATCGCAATCACGATAGTAATGGGACTCTGACAAAAATAGGAGGCAGATAAAAGGAATGCCTGAAACAATTTTAGCGACATCGGGACTCAGCAAAAAATTCGGCAATCGATGGGCTGTGAAGGATATCAACCTTGAAGTATTTTCAGGAGATGTCTTCGGATTTCTCGGACCGAATGGAGCCGGTAAAAGCACAACTATCAGGATGATCCTGACTCTTCTGTCGCCGACTGCCGGGAGTGTGAAAGTCTTCGGGCGTGAAGTTAAGAAAAACAGAGGCTTTGTTCTTTCTAAGGTTTGCGGCATTGTAGAGAAGCCGGACTTTTATCTTTACCTCTCGGCCTTTAAAAACCTCGAAGTTCTCGGTTCTCTTACTCGCAAGGTCAAGAAAGATGAGATCTTTGATGCCCTGGAGATGGTCGGATTAAGAACGCGGGCATCCGATAAGGTCAAGACATTCTCTCATGGAATGAAACAAAGACTCGGGATTGCCCAGGCGATTTTGACGAAACCCGATCTGATAATCCTTGACGAGCCGACTTCCGGACTCGATCCGCAGGGAATGAAGGAAGTCCGCGAGCTTGTACTTAAACTTTCCAAAGAACATGGTACAACCATTTTCCTTTCATCACATTTGCTTACCGAAGTTGAATCGGTGGCAAACCGAATGGCCGTTCTCAATCACGGCGAACTCATCGCGCAAGGAGAGGTGTCCGCGCTTTTGAATGGAGATTCGTCATATTATTCCTTGCAGGCGTCGCCTCAAGAGAAAGCGGTGGAGCTTCTGAAGAAGACGGGGTGGATTGAAGTAATCTCGGTTGCAAATGGAATTGATCTTCGCATCGAATCCCGGAGGGCGGCTGAATTGAATAAAATGCTGGTAATGAACGGCATTGATGTTTCGTCGTTTGCGGCAAAACGAACACTCGAGGATTATTTCCTGAAAATTACGGAAGGAGCGTCCGAAGTATGAGAATCTTCCGACTTGAAGTGCAGAAAACATTCCGTCGATGGCGTACCTACATCGGATTTGCAGCAGTTGCAGGTGCGGTCATTCTTCTCGAAATCATTATCAGGTTGAACGAAGCCGGAATGACGCGAAGCTTTACGGGGAACCTAAATACCGATTTCCTCGTGTCGGGAAATGTTTTGAATGTGTGGACAATCACCACGTTTGTCATGAATTCTCTCTATGTACATGTCCCGTTTCTGGTTGCTCTTGTCGCCGGCGACATGATTTCGTCGGAAGGCGCGTCGGGAACTCTCAGATTTCTTCTGATCAGGCCTCCGTCTCGTTCCAGAATTATTTCCGCAAAGTATTTCACTATGTTTTTCTACACCGCCCTTTTGATAGTCTTCCTGGCGGTACTTTGCATCGGGATTGGGTACGCCTTATTCGGAAGCGGGGACGTAATACGGTTTCAGGCGGGAATTCCTCACATTGTAATCCTGCCGGAGCATATCGCCGCTTCCAGGACTCTCCTTGCTTTTCTTGCGGCTATACTCTCCATGTCCGTCGTCGGGTCGCTCGCGTTTTTATTCTCGACGATGGTCGATAATTCCATCGGTCCGATAATCGGATCCATGGCGGTCGTGATAATTTTCTTTATTGTCGGGAGTCTCCCTTTCGATTCTCTGGAAGCTCTCCGGCCCTATCTGTTCACCACTTACATGAATATCTGGCAGCTCTTTCTCGACGACCCGATTAATTGGAATGAAGTCGGTAAGTATTCCCTTGCTCTCCTGGGCCATGACGCTTTGTTTTTTGGCATATCGTATTTTGTATTTTTGAGAAAGGACATTAAAAGTTGATGAATATGTTGAGATTCCTGCGGCTGCCTCGAGTTTTACCGCATGCTTGCCTGGTCGGATTAATCCTCTTTTCTTCGGGGTCAGACAAAGGGAAGGGTGAAAAATATTTGCGAAACGTCGCGGAAAAATATTTGCAAATAGAGGATTACACCGTCGACGTCAAAGTTCACCTCGATATTGAAACCGTGCAGGCTCCCGATATGACTGCAAAGGTATATTACAAAACTCCGGACAAGGTTAAGATTGATTCAAAGGGGACATTTCTTTTGCCAAAGGAGGTCGGAGTATTCAACCCGCGCATGTTTAACCAGGATGATTTCACGGTAAATGTCGAAGATACTTTGCAGTATGACGGGAAGCCGTCCGTCCGGCTTTTGCTTTCGCCGAAGAAAGAATCTTTTAGAGATCGAAATATAATTCTGACCATAGATAAAAGCGATTGGTTAATAAGGATGATTTCAACTCAGCTTGCTCCCGGGAGTGAGATGGATGCTAAGATTTCATACGGGAACTTCGGGAGCTTTCAGCTTCCGACACGGATAGACGTGAATCTCAATATTCCCAAAGCGGATTCGTCTCAGTTTAATTCGAACCCACGGCGCAGGTTTAGCGGCGGAGTGAATGGAAGCGTTATAATCTATTATTCAAACTACGTTGTAAATTCCGGATTGAGCGACAGTCTGTTCCAGGAAAAAGTGGGACACGAACCTTATAAGTAAGGCCTATTATAGCCATCGACCGAAGGAGCGTTCGGTGAAACGTTCAAATTTATTTCTTCTAATTATCCTGGTTATCGTCACGTTATGTCTCGGCGCGTGCTCCTCTTCGCGTCTTTCATCGGGAGGGAGTGCAGCTAGTGCTTCAGCATTAGAGGAGGCGCTGCAGAATTACCAGGATATGGTTTTGCACATGAACAACGGTGGCATTGCAAATCTTTTTGCCGAACAAGGCGAATTAATCAATCCGGGTGGGGCGCCGATTCGAGGTCGTGAATCGATCCGAAAATTTTTAAACTCCTTTACAGAGTACAAGGTCATTGAGGAGAACTTGCAAGCCGATTCAACCGTCATTATAGGGGCAAGCGCTATGCAAATAGTTCACTACCATCAAAAGGTCACTATTCCAAGCGGTAAGACAATAGATGTTTCGGGATGGTTCAAAATTGATTGGGTTGCAGAGAATGGCAGGTGGCTCATTCGGCGGGAAGAGAACTTACCTGCCCAAAAGTGATCATTCAAAAATCATTTCATGGTACAAACCTGTTATCTGCCTTTCGTCTCTGGAATTTTACAGAAATCAGACTGGTGATTTTCGGTAATCGACGGCCAATCCCTTTTGTCTCCACTAATCTTGATAAACTTTCCCTCCTCAAGTATATTTTTACCATACCAAAGAGAGAAAGATGTGTGAGCAGTTTCCGTTGGAGAACTTAAAGATTATTCTGAACACGTTCGGGAGGCCAAGGTAAAGTTTGAGATTATATCTTTTCCCCTACGATTCAAACCTCGCCGTGTACGCCATAAAAACTCTTTGTCAGGGTTTTGATGAGTAAAGGAGCTTCAATCACGCCATTGATGATGCAGTACCGGAAAGTTAAAGACCGCTATCCGGATGCGATCGTCCTTTTCAGGATGGGGGATTTCTATGAAACTTTCGAAGAAGACGCGAAGATTGCAAGTGCAGTACTTTCGCTCACCTTGACGAGACGTGCAAATGGTGCGGCGGCTGAAGTACCGCTTGCAGGTTTTCCGCATCATGCAATAAATCAATATCTTCCGAAACTCGTGAAGGCCGGCTACCGTGTCGCGGTCTGTGAACAGCTTGAAGATCCGAAATTCGCACAGGGAATCGTCAAGCGCGATATCGTAGATGTGGTCACGCCGGGCGTAAATTTCTCCGCCGATTCGGCAAAATCAAATAACTATTTTGCAACGATAATCACTGATGAGCGCGAGTTCGGAATGGCTTTCTGCGACGCAACAACGGGAGAATTCAATTTTGCCCAGGGAAATATTAATGAGCTGGAAGCTTATCTCGCGAAAATCGAGCCGCTTGAAATTGTTCTACCGAGAGATCTTTACGATAAAATTGAACCGATGATCAGTTCGACCTTGAAGAAGTCTATAATAACCCGCAGGGATGATTATATTTTTAATTTCGATTATACTTACGATAAATTGATCCATCATTTCAATGTCCAGAATCTAAAAGGATTTGGAATTGAATCAAAAGTCGCCGCGATTCAAGCCGCGGGGGCCGCTCTCGACTATCTTGCGGAAACGCAAAACGGTAATCTCTCACATATCGTCGGAATGTCTGAATTCAGCCTTTCGGGTTTTCTGGAGATTAACCGGACGAGCAGCAAACATCTCGAGATCGTTGAGAGTACGTCCGATGAAAACAGGACGCTTCTCTCGGTATTGGATTCGACAAAGACGGCAATGGGTGCGAGGCTTCTCCGAAGAATTTTGCTTCGGCCATTAAAAAATATCGAGCAAATTAACGCGAGGCTCGATGCGGTAGAAGAATTAATCGGTCATTCAACTGAGATGCGAAATATTGCGTCTCTCCTTTCGGGATTTGGAGATCTCGAAAGGTTAGTCGCAAGGATTTCGACTAAACGGGCGTCACCGCGGGAGATCGGCGCGTTGCGTACCATGTTAACGAAGCTTCCGGAAATAAAAGCGGAAGCTTCTAAGCTAACAGATAATGGCTCGAATAATGGTCTCTGGAAAGAAATCGAAGGAGGAATTGATCTCGAACTTTCGCTGCTGAAACGCCTATCCGATTCGCTTGCGGATGATCTTCCTGCCCAGGTTTCCGACGGTGGAGTCATTAAAAAAGGTTACAATTCCGAATTAGATGAACTCCGCGGCCTTTCCTTTAATGCCAAGGATTGGATCGCGCGGATGCAAATAACTGAACGGAAGCGCACGGGAATTCAATCTCTAAAGGTCGACTACAATTCAGTGTTCGGTTATTATATCGAAATTACGAAATCAAATCTCTCCAGAGTTCCTGACGATTATATTCGTAAGCAGACACTCGTAAACGCCGAGCGTTTTGTGACGCAGGAACTTAAAGAGTACGAAGAAAAAGTTCTTCATGCGGAAGAAAAAATTCAGAAGTTAGAGTCGCAGCTTTTCGAGAATTTGAGGGAAGAGGTTGCTTCGCGTTCGTCATCTCTTCTTTCCACTTCGAAAGCTCTTTCGCTTACCGACGTTCTCACATCTTTCGCGAACATTGCAAGAGAAAATAATTTCACACGTCCGTTGGTTGATGAGTCGTTCGATATTGAAATTGAAGGAGGAAGACATCCGGTTGTGGAGAAAGTTTTGCCGAGCGGCGAAACCTTTGTCCCGAATGATCTCCGGTTGACGGGAGGGAAGGAGCAAATTGCTCTCATCACCGGACCTAACATGGCAGGAAAATCTGTTTTCATCCGGCAGGTTGCTATCATAGCGCTGATGGCGCAGGCAGGTTCGTTTGTCCCGGCGAAGAGGGCCAGGATCGGAATCGTCGACAAGATTTTTACGAGGGTCGGGGCTTCGGACAACATCAGTGCCGGCGAAAGCACTTTCATGGTTGAGATGCAGGAGGCGGCGAATATTTTGAACAACGCGACGCAGCGGAGTCTCATCCTCCTTGACGAAATCGGTAGAGGGACAAGCACATTCGACGGTGTTTCGATCGCATGGTCGATTGTCGAATATTTGCATCAGAATCCGGCACGAAGCGCGCGCACTCTCTTTGCGACTCATTATCATGAACTGAATGAGCTTTCCGAGCTTTATCCCAGGGTCAAGAATTTCAAAGTCGATGTGCGGGAATACGCGGGGAAAGTTATTTTTTTGCACAAAGTTGTCGAAGGAAGCGCCGATCACAGCTACGGGATCCACGTCGCGGAGATGGCAGGCTTGCCGAAAAGCGTCACTTCTCGTGCTAAAGAAATTTTGAAAAACCTGGAGTCATTCGAACTTTCGGCTACCGAGTCGGCTTCATTAGCAAGTGTGGAAGCTAAAATGCCGAAGCCTCACAGAGTTGTAACTAAAAACAAAGAAGGCGATCTTCAGATCGATATGTTCCAGCTCGGTGATGAAGAACTCAGGGAAAAGATTAAGAATGTCGATGTGGATAATCTTACCCCGGTTGAAGCACTGAATAAAATCGTCGAAATTAAAAAGATAATAGAAAAGGAGTAGTAGATGGAAGCAACGGGCCGTGTCGTGTCTGTTCATGGCGCAACTATAAAAGGAGAAACAGCGGCAGCCGAAAGTTTTAGCGTCGGGTCTTACATCTCGATTCCACTTAACGAGACAAAAATACTTGGAGTGGTTACTTCGGTCGAGTTAGCCTCGAACGCCGCCATCAGGTTTTCCGCAAATCTTTTTGGAAAATCAGTCGGCGGGAGATTTGAGAGAGGGACTGAAGAACTCCCCTGGCCGGGCTCGACGATCGAGATACCGTCCGAGTCCGAGCTCGATTTGATCTTTAATACCTATCGCAGGCATGACTTTGCCCTCGGGGAGATTTCCCTTCTGAAAGGAAAGAAGAACTTTATCGACCCCGATAAGTTTTTCAGCAGGCATATTGCGATCGTGGGCGCGACAGGCTCCGGGAAATCATGTGCCGTTGCTTCGATACTTCAGAAGGTCTCGAAGCTTCCCGGTACGAGAATAATTTTGCTCGACTTGCATGATGAGTATGGGGAAGCATTCGGAGACCTTGCCGAAAGGGTCAACGTCGGTGAGTTCGAAATGCCGTATTGGGCGATGAATTTTGACGAGCTTGTGGAAACCTTCGTGGACCCGGACGATCCATTCGCGCGCACAGAAATAGTGGCGATGTCAGAAATCGTCTTGAACAGCAAGAGGCTTAAGAACCTTGCGTACAAAGATTTTATAACAGTTGACTCGCCGGTTTATTTTGACCTTAGCGACATAAAAGTAAGAATGCAGGCCCTCGACACGGAACGGCTGCAGAACGGCAAGGAAGGTCCGTTCTACGGAAACTTCACCAGGTTTCTTTTTAAATTCGATTCAAGATACAATGACAAGCGCTATGAGTTTCTATTCAAGCCAAAACGTTTCAAGGCGACCGATACATTCTCGCAATTTTTGGAATCATTGTTCGGCTTGAAATCCGGGAAATCGGTCGTGGTTCTCAACTTGAGCAACGTCCCGCAGGAAGTCATCAACGCTCTTGTGTCACTACTCGCTCGATTGGTTTTTGATTTCAATATGTGGAATCCTTATCGCGCAAATCTTCCGATTCTTCTCGTTCTTGAAGAAGCCCATAATTATCTAAACATGCGCAGCTCATCCCAGACCGCTCGCAGAACGATCGAGAGGGTTGTTAAAGAAGGAAGAAAGTACGGCGTGAGCTGCATGGTCGTAAGTCAGCGCCCGATTGACGTCGCCGAATCGATACTCTCGCAGTGCAGCAATTATGTCGTATTGCGTCTTTCAAATCCTGATGACCAGTCTTATATAGCAAAGCTTGTCCCCGAATCGATGACCGATCTTCTCGATATAATCCCGGTGCTCAAACAGGGAGAAGGACTTCTTTTGGGGGACGCGTGCATTCTGCCGCTGCGGACAAAAATAGACGCGCCGGATCCTTTTCCAAAGAGCCGGGATGTGGAATTCTTTACAAAGTGGAGCATACTGCCGCCAGCGGTGGATGTTAATGCTGTCGTTGAACGCTGGAGAAAAATCAGCTACTAATGCAAACAAAATTGAGAATGTAAAAAGTGAACCAGAGACAGTTGTTCCATGCAATAGAAAAAACCGCATGGAAGGATTATAGGAACGACGAGGAATTATTGTTGAGCGTTGTGCGTGAAATTATCGGTTCCGACGAGATGAGAATAAAGGGAGGAAGAGTCTGGCGGCTGGTTCCGAGAAAGAATGCTTACGTTATCGTAAAGCAAATCGGTAAAGTCAAAGCCCTGCCTGATGAGTTTACCATAAAGGTCACGGAATATCAGGATTTTGTCAGGATCGGGAGCGAGAAGACGGTGCTCAAATCTGAAGAGAACCAGGATCTTCGGAAAAGAGGAATTGAAAATTATTCAGCCACCGGCGTCGGCGAAAAAATTAAAGTCAAAGGTGTGCCACTATATAAATACATACTGGCGTTCAACACCGAAGGAGACAACCCGGAGCTGTTCGACACTTTGAATGTTATCGGAAGTGCCGTCACTGCGGTTTTGCGTGAGCGAACTGCACTTGCGCGGACCAAGCAGCTTGAGGAGGACATCGACAAGGCTCGCGACATCCAGCGAAGCATTCTTCCCGAGCACGAGCAAAAGTATGGTTCGTTTCAGATGTTCGGTGTATCGGTACCTGAACGAGTCGTCGGAGGAGATTTTTTTGATTACCTCCCGACAGGCGAAGAGGGCGAGCGGATCGGTGTTGCCATAGGCGACGCAGCAAGCAAGGGATTGAGCGCGGCAGTCGAAGCTCTCTATGTCTCCGGTGCTTTGAAAATGGGAGTTGAACTTCAGACTAACATTGCTTCACTTGTTAAGAAGATAAACAATCTCGTCAACTGGACGTTTTCCGATTCTCGCTTTGTCACTTTATTCTATGGGGAGTTTACGGACGATAAAAGCGGGCTTTTTCTATTTGTAAATGCAGGTCACAATCCGCCGATGTTCTATAAGAAATCCAAGGGCGAGTTTACCCAGCTTGATTCTACCGGGCCGGCTCTCGGGATTGCCCCGAATGCCCGGTATCGTATCGGCAGTGTGAACTTTGAAAAAGACGACGTACTTGTGCTGTATACAGATGGAATTACGGAAGCGTCCGATATCAATTTTTCCCTCTATGGCGAAGAAAGGATGAAACGAAAAATAATCGAATTTGCGGATTGGGAACCGCGAAAGATTTGTTATGGAATAATGGAAGATGTGCAGAGATTTTCTGCGTCATCCGCATACGCTGACGATAAAACCTTAGTTGTAATAAAAAGGATCACATAAGTCTATGTCTGAACAGGCAGTTCGCTCGAATATCCCGCCAGCGGGAGTTGATGATAGAATTGGCGCAGGATTAATAAGACCTCCGCAGGTAAAACTCGTTAAGGCGTTCACGGATTCTTTCAAGAATGTAATTGCGGCAGCGCGGACTTGTTATTCATCGAAGGGAATCATTGAAGATGAATCGGTCGATCTCGATAAGTACCGCGATCTAGCGATGAGCATCTATGAGGCGGGGCATCATACCACTTTCCAGCATGCGACATTCCAATTCCAGCTTTCGAATATTTCAAGGCAGTTTATCTGGTCCTTTTTGCATTCTCATCCGTTTTATAATTCTGAGCAAGTAAGTCAAAGGTATGTCGAGGTTAAGGAGGGAAATTATTTCGTTCCTCCCATACAGGGCAGCGCGCTTGACATTTTCAATAGGACCGCGGCGGCACAGGTGGATGCATACAGAAAACTGGTCGAACTTTTAATAAAACCGGCGGGCGAGGAATATTATAAAAGATTTCCCAACAGAAAGAACGACAAGCGATTCACAGGTGAGATCAAGAAAAAGGCCCAGGAAATTGCGCGATATGTCCTTCCGGTCGCGACCTTCTCGTATCTTTATCATACCGTGAGCGGGATTACATTGCTGAGATACGCAAAGATGTGCAACGCGGGGGACGTCCCGTACGAACAGCGGGCCGTGGTGGGCATGATGGTACAGGAGCTTCTCAAGTTCGATCCGAATTATGAAATGGTTCTCGAAGAGCCTCTCACGGAAAACTGGTTTCCCGAGAATACCCTCAATAGAAATGGAGCGGAATCGCATTTCATTGAAGAGTTTGACCGTGAAATTGGAAACCATACTTCTAAGTTGATCGATTACAAAGTGAATTCCGAAAAAGTTATAGCGGATTCTGTGCGTGAAATGCTCGGCAAAAGCCGGTCTGACCTTTCCGATAAAGATGCGGTCGAGCTCGCGATTGATCCATCTCGCAATAAAATCCTCGGCAACTCTCTAGTCCTGACGACGCATGATAAGATTTCCAGGGCGCTGTACCATGCATCGTATACATTCAAGAAAAAATTGAGCCATACCGCGGACTCGCAGGATCAACGTCACCGGATGACGCCGGCGTCGAGGCCGGTCATCACCGAACACATGAGAAGCGAACCGGATTATATTATACCGGAATTAGCCCTGATGGATGAAGCCGCCGAAAAACTTTACCGGCAGACGATGGACATGACGTGGGGTGCAATAAACAACCTCTTGGCGATGAACGTCGACAAAGAATATGCGGCTTATCTTCTTCCGAACGCCTTCCCTATCCGTTTCACGGAATCTGCCGATCTGCTGAATCTTCATCATAAAATTGAAATGCGGCTTTGCTATAACGCCCAGGAAGAGATCTGGAAGGCGTCTTTAGACGAGGTGGAACAGATTAAAAAGGTTCATCCTAACCTCGGAAAGTTTTTGCTGCCGCCATGTACGATAAGGATGATGGCTGGAACGAAGCCGTATTGCCCTGAAGGGAAGCGCTATTGCGGTGTGCCGGTCTGGAACCTTGATACCGCGGAGTATTCAAGAACGATATAACGCCAATGATTTTCGCAATCTACCAAATCGCTGCTTTCGTTGTAATGGTAGTAATCTCGTTGTTTACTCTTTTCTACGGGAGGCGCGGACGGTACGACAATCTCGCCGGGTGGAAATATCTCCCCATCGGTTTGATAATGATAACGGTGGGGATGGGGATGGGTAACCTGAAATTTCTCATTCCGAATTCTTTAACTGTTCCATATAATATTATACAGTACTTCGTGTTTTATCTAATCGGTATCTCATTAATCGGGTATGCAATGATGATTCTCATCCCCGGGATTACCGAATTCATGAATACTATTGCCGATAAAAAACTCGTCGAGCAAAACAAGGTTTTCACTAAGCACCTTCTCAAGCTTCAGGAAAGCAGCATGGCCCTCGCTTCGCCAGGGAGCGTGAGAGATGTTCTTCAGAAAATAGTTTCCGATGCGCAGGAAGTTACCGGCGCATATTTTTCCTCTCTCCTTCTGTTTAATCCGCGCGCGGGCACTCTTAATTCCAGCTATTATTCCGGGAGTGGTAAGGAAGCTATCGAGAAACTTGTCGACATGTACGATATAGATTTGCGAAACATTGAACTTCCTGAAGATAAGTTTGAATTTCTGAGGCAGCTCGCGACGAGTCGGAAGCCCTACGTGGGAACTGACACTAACGAGCTCCTTGGGTTTTATGTCGGCAATAAGACAGTTCCCGAAATTGTAAAGCGCTGGAATACGAGGGAATTTATTTTGGTACCGCTCCACGTCGATAATAAACCGGAAGGGCTCCTTTGTTATTTGTTCTCCACCGATGATTACTCGGAAGTTTTGCTCGAACTTTTTGCCAATCAATGCTCGCTCGCGATGCGGAACGCAAAACTTTTTGACGAAATGCAGCAGAACACAATTGCGCTCGAGGTGCAGCGGCGCAAAGCAGAGAACGCAAACCGCTCGAAGACCGAGTTCCTTACCAACATGAGCCACGAGTTGAGGACTCCTTTGAATGCCATCATTGGTTTCAGCGAAGTGCTGAACACCGATTTGGCCGACATGCCTCATGACATGGTTCACCAGTTTATCGAGAATATCAATCACAGCGGGAGGCATTTGCTTGAGCTTGTAAACGATCTTCTTGATTTATCACGCCTTGAAATCGGGCGGCTCAAATTGGAGAAATCCAGGTTCATGATTTACGATGAACTGATGCAGGCTGTCAAGATTGTGGAGCCGATGGCAAGCGAAAAGAAAAATCGTATCGTTGCAGATATAGACGAATCGCTTGGCGAGATATACGCCGACCCGCAGAAGCTGAGACAAATTGTCATCAACTTATTGTCGAACGCCGTGAAGTTCAGCAATTTGAACGGGGGAATAAATCTGATTGCTCACAAGAATGACACCTCGATCCACTTTTGTGTCGAGGATTTTGGAATGGGGATAAAGACGGAAGATATTGACCGGCTGTTCAAGCCATTCGAACAGCTGACGCAAAATCCATACGCAAAAAAATATCGCGGCGTCGGCCTGGGACTTGCTTTGACGAGGCGTCTCGTGGAATTGCACGGCGGTAGGGTGTGGGTAGAAAGCGAGATCGGCAAGGGGTCGAAGTTTTTCTTCACGATACCACAATGAAAAGCCGGAAGTCAAAAGAGGGAAACAAAAGACAGGGCGATCCGATTTTTTATTTCATGCTTCCTGCATCCCGTTTCTTTTTCATGACTTTAAACTACTGATTGATGAAGTACACAATTAAGAAAAGCGCGGTGGGTGAGGCTCAGCGGCGCGTTTTCAAAATCGATTACGAGCGAGATCTTAATCCTGACCAGCTCGACGTCGTACGGACAGTTGACAACCCGGTACTTGTCATCGCCGGTGCGGGGACAGGGAAGACGAAGACCCTGATCTATCGAGTTGCATACCTCGTCGAGCTTGGTGGAAATCCGCAGTCAATATTACTCCTCACATTCACGCGGAAAGCCGCGAGTGAGATGTTGAAACGTGCCGCTTCTCTGCTGAAATCGGCCTCAGCTGAACAGGCATCCGGCGGCACTTTCCATTCTTTCGCCAATTCCACATTGAGAAAATACGCCAAAGTGCTTGGATACGGCGAGCAATTTACGATTCTCGACGACTCGGATGCCGCCGATGTAGTCAGCCTCCTGCGGACAAGGATTCACCCTGAAAAGAAAGGGCAGCGGTTTCCCAAAAAGGAGACGCTCGTCGACATATTCAGCAAGTCCGAGAACACACTGGCTCCCATCGAGGAAATCGTATTTAAGAATTATCCGCGTTTCATCGAACAACTCGATGATATTCTGAAATTGAAGAGACAGTTCGATGAGTATAAACGCAAATACAATTTGATGGATTATGACGACCTCCTGAAGAACCTGCGTGAGCTTCTCGGACAAAATGAGTCGGTGAGAAAATCGGTGGCGGGTAAATTCAGTTTCATTATGGTTGATGAGTTCCAGGATACGAACAAAGTCCAGGGGGATATAGTCAGGCTTCTCGGGACCGACAAGCAGAACGTCATGGTTGTCGGAGACGACGCGCAGAGTATCTACTCATTCCGTGGAGCCAACTTCAAAAACATTTTCGATTTCCCGTCATTCTTTTCCGGCTGCAAGATTATCAAACTCACGGAGAATTATCGTTCGACGCAGGGGATACTTAACTTTACCAATAAAATCATAGATGCCGCAAAGGAAAAATACAAGAAGGAACTTTATTCGCGGAAGAAAGCCGGAGAGAAGCCCGCGGTCATCGCGGCGGAGAATGAGAATGTTCAATCAAAGTTCGTTGTCCAGAGAATACTTGAGCTTCGCGAAGCCGGTGTTTTGCTGAACGACATCGCCGTTCTTTTCAGGTCGTCGTACCTGTCGTTCGATCTCGAAATAGAGCTTACTAAAGCGAATATCCCGTACACTAAATTCGGCGGGATGAAATTAGTGGAGTCGGCGCACATAAAAGATGTCGTGGCTTTCCTGAGAGTGATCGAAAATCCTCAGGACGCTGTCGGCTGGCACCGGATACTCCTCCTTCACCCGGGAGTCGGGCCGAAAATCGCAGAAAAAATTCTCGACCGGATGGCGGGCGGAGAACAGCAGACCGGGGAGGAAGACGTAAAGATTCCGTCGAACACCGCGGAGCTTATAGATTTTATCACGGAAGAAGGAGGAAAAGGAAATCAGCCGGGCAGAAAAAGTGGAATCGGTCTTAAAGTACTACGAGCCTTTGATGCGCGCGAAGTACGACGATTATGCGAAGCGGGAAAAGGATCTTGTGATGTTTGCCTCGATTGCGGAGCGTTACCGCTCTCTTCAAAATTTTCTCGCTGACCTCGCGCTGGAGCCTCCGACTGAAAGCGAAGTCGATATGGGAGAGATAGACCAGGAACAGGAGCAGCTTGTTCTTTCGACAATTCATTCCGCGAAAGGGCTGGAGTGGAACAGCGTTTTCATCATCTGGGCTTTGGACGGGAAGTTCCCTTCGTTACACGCGGGAGAGGACGACGACGATCTGGAAGAAGAAAGAAGGCTGATGTATGTCGCCTGCACTAGAGCGAAAGATAATCTTTACCTAACGTACCCGATGAATATTTACGACAGGGAAAGCGGGCGTATCTTCACGAAGCCGAGCAGGTTTATCGACGTCGTTCCGGAAGATTATTATGATAAATGGCAGCTGGATTTTGAATGAACGATCCAGTCGTTTTGTTATTTGTATAAATCTTCATTGAGATACTTCAGTCCCGAATCACAAATAATCGTCACAATCCTTTTTCCCGCTCCGATAATTCTCGCCCTTTGAATTGCCGCCCACACGTTTGCTCCTGATGTTGTTCCTCCGAGGATTCCCTCCATCCTTGCTAATTTTCTCGCGGTTTCGTATGCATCTTCGTCCGATACGGCAATTATTTCATCTGCCAGGTCGAGCCTGCAGATAGACGGAACGAACCCGGCCCCGATTCCTTCCAGCTTGTGAGTGCCGGATATATCTCCTCCCGAAAGAGAGCGTACGTTCAACGGCTCGATGGGAATGCAGCGAATGTTCGGAATCTCATCCTTAAAGATTTCTGAATTTCCCGAAAAGCATCCGCCGGTCCCGACTCCCATAATAAATTCATCGATCTTATTTCCGAGAATATTTATAATTTCCCTTGCCATATTATGGTACGCGTTCCTGTTGTCGACGTTGTTGAACTGGTCGGTCCAAAAAGTATTCGGAGCCTTGCTGAGTTCCTTCGCTCGCTCAACCAGAGAGTCGATGAGCTTTGCCGTTATCAGCCCATCCTCACTCGGTACCAGTTCGAGTTCGGCCCCGAATGCCCTCATAGTCTGAAGTTTTTCCTGCGCGAAGGCATCCGAAGATACAAAGTGCGCCCTGTAGCCTTTGGTCGCGCATACCATTGCCAGAGAACTCCCCGTGCTTCCCCCAGTGTATTCGACAACCGTTCCTCCCGGTTTTAGCTCGCCTCGCTTTTCGGCTCCTTCGATCATGGAGAGTGCCATCCGGTCTTTCATGCTTCCGGTAGGATTCGCGCCTTCGAACTTTACATATATCTCCGCGCAATTCGGCTCGGACAATCGTTCCAGTTTTATTAGCGGTGTCTTTCCTATTGCATTCATCTTTCTATTTCATCTTTTTGAAATTATCGATTGGACAGCACACACTATTTTAAAAGCAGACCATAGGGCAATATGCAGGGGACTTTATTTTTATATCTTAAATATTCTGTCCCAAATCTATTTTCTAAATATAGCTCTTCCTTTTTAACTAAGATACGTAGTATGGTGTACATGAATATAGGTGTGGTTAAATCGATCCAGCTATTCAGTAACAACACTACGCCCGGCCCAATAAATACAACCCAGGATGCATATAGAGGATGTCGGCAGCATTTAAAAATGTTTCCGGTAATAAGTCTGTCGGCATTGTATGCTTTCATCACCACTACTTCAGAAATGATATAAAATGGAATACCGACAGCGATAAGAACTATGGCAGCCATTGTCAGCATATAGTTTTGAGTGGGTCCTATTTTAAACAGCGGATAATAATATTGACTTACCACGATACATAGCGATAAATACATGATTGATAAAACGGCAAAAAATGGCCCAACGCCCCATCTGCTCATTTTTCCATTCTCAGAACTCCTTTTTTGTTTTTTAAAGCCCGACGACAATTGCGGAAACAACGAAGTCCGTCTCACTCATCTTCTCTATTCGGTTTCTCGGCAATTGATTCTCCTCTTTTCCTGACAAAGTCGTTGGTGATTCGAACAGACCACCACAAGATAAAGAGTACCAACACGAAAAGGAGGAGCCAGGATAGATAAATGTCAAAGACGATGAGAATGGTCAGCGCGACAGTCAGGATCCCGGTATTAATCAACTGCTGGAGGAATGCGTACTTTCGTTTCGGGTAACGTGGAATCAACTTGATCCAGATCGCGAATATATTAACCAGAATCGAGACGACTATTATCTCTATCACGAGAAGAAACATTTGAGCCTCCTTAAAAAATTTATTCGATCAGGCGTTCATTTCAGTTGGCGATAACAAATGTGTTCGACGCCAGATATTGCTGTGGTATTTGCCTGGTGATGTCTTGCTCCCGGATGTCGAACCACAATCTGAAGGTGCCGGAAACAGTTGTGTCCGCAAGCATCGAGACTATAGCGGTAAAGCTTTTGCCGCTCGACAATAGTGTAGGCGCTACGGCAATCTTCGGACATAATGGACTACCGAATGTGTCCCACTGGGCGTTCACGAAACGTTCCATCAAGAAACTTGGCGTGAAAGTGCTGTCGGTACTCATACAACCAAAATTGATGATGTTTATGTCACTTCCAAGTTTATTAGTGAACTTGACCGTCGCGGTGAATTTGTTTTGCGGTCCGAATACGGCATTGGATACCTGAATGCTAAGGCTATTTGAACTCCCCGGGTCGGTCGATGAGCACGACTCTATCGCCGTCGCGGTCGCGAGCAAGAGAAGAATCCATTTCATAAGACATCTCCTTTCACGTTTAACATGGGCTATTTATCAGACCGAGTTGCGCTGCGCCTAACGGGATGCATGAAGCGATGCAAGATAGCGTGTCCAGATATGCTCTTAATCTGGAAGCGTCTTCTTTCTGGCAGTTAGCCGCAGCGCAGCCGTCAATCCAAATGCAAGTCTGATCCACGATCATGCCAGGGTCATTTCACCTGCTCGACAGGTTGGTTAGTAGATTGTAAGTAAACCATCCATCACCAGTGACAAAGGTCTGCAACTTGGCATTGGCCGCATCGCGCATGACACCCACCGCATCTGAAAACGGTTGAAAAGAAACAATCTTCTTAAACGGTACACGAAAAGACTTCACAGCCCCCGCAAAATATAAGTGCTTGTCAGTAACAGCCAGAACTCCAGTATCAACATGGATGCGCTCGGTATGCTCAACGGGTTCTCCCCGGAAGCCTCCTGTGCGATAGTAGAGGCCTTTAGCAACCCTGACGCTAACCCCTTGATAACCTCCCACGTATTCACGGCGAACCTTGTCTTCAAAGTATCGTACCGTAGTGAATGCCCAGACAGGTGTCTCATCTTTTTGAAAGTTAAATGGAAGGGACGAATCCATCTTGATTCTCCGAGGTAGCCTCCCATCCATGATGTCTCGGAGCGTACCCGCCTTCACAACCTTGGTGTATGAGCCATCGGCATCGAGGGACTGTTGGTCGAATTTGAATCGATTCATAAACTCGACAAGTTTGTGCTCTTCGTCTTCCTGTAAAATGTTATCCTCGAGAAACTTACTAACAGCTTGACTCCAGCCGCGCGTCATAGCTTCCCGAATCCTTTCTGGAGGAACGAAGCTTGTCGAAGCAACTTTCGTAATCGTCGGTACAAGTGAATCGAGAGGTTTGACACCTAGAGCCGTGTCGCGGGAGTAATCAACCATTTGCGTCCATCCCTCAGTATACTTCTGCTCGCATTCAGGATGCTTCTTTCTTAGGAAACCCGCAGGATTCCCACAATAGATACAGTCACCCATCTTAACCTTTCTTTATACGTTGAACCAGGCTGCGGTGCGCATAACGTCTTGCCGGAAGAAATCGTTGCGGTCGCCCGCTATAAATATTGCGGAGCATAGAGACAACAAGCGAGAGCAATGAAGCGACCACCTTGCATATATAATGTGGAGCGTCGTGGTTCGTGCTGTTAGCTGCAGGTGCCAGTCACTTCCTCCTCCGCCTCACGATTCTTTTTATTTTCTTATGGGTCAAAGGCACGAGCAGGGGCGGAACTTCTGATGCCGTCGAGCCTTGGGGCAAATTCAATGCATTGAGACTTTGTTTCTGAAAGGATTCGACAATGTTCTGATACCCATCATACATTGCGTCGAGAATAGTGTCCATTTCAGCTTTGCGTTGGGCAACGAAATCTTCGAGATGGTCCCTCACCACTATATCGACAGTCGCATGCAACCGCCATGTCTCGGATCCCATCCAATGCAGTCGAGTTCTGGAAACTTCTTTCACAGCGATAGCTTGTGTAGTCTCATCGTATGAGGCTTCAAAGAGCTGACCCTCGATTACTATCAAAGGTAGGAACAAACCTCCTTCGTCGGGGAACTTCTTCCGTCGGCGGCCTGGGGCGTCATACTCATCAGCCTCGCTTTTCGCTTTTGATATGACAGATTGAATTGCCGTGTAAAAGGAATCGTTGTCCTTAGAGAAAACTTGTCTCCCTCCAAATCCGGGATTAAGGGGCGTGGCAAAGGTGGTTAGCTTATGTAGCCTCTTATCATCAGAAATGAGCCAAAGGATTGTTTGGCCAAGCTTTGAGGCGATAGTCTGTGCTATGCAGGCCTTCATTGCCATACTAGAGGACTTGGAACAGAACACAACCCACGGCTTGTCTTTCGTCCATTTACATTCCACAACGTGCTCGACACGCAGGAAGCCTTTTGCCATCTCTCGGTCTGCACATGCAATAACATCGATTTCTCTGACAGTCGAGGTCTTTGAATCTTCGGCGTACTGACCCTGCCACACTCTGAACCCATGTCGCCTGAACGTCGTTGCCGTGAAGAACTCAAGCGGGTAGCCTTCTTGGGAAAGCCATTGGGTGACTTTCTGCTGGAGCGTCGGATTGCTTTTGTCTGTCTCCATGTCTCCTAATATTTATTGAGGGCATTTGCGCATAACTACTTGAACTACGACATTATGTCGTTTATCCAGTACTGGCTACATGTTATGCGACATAACTTATGGCGCCATGTCGCTTATTTCCCTTTTATCTGATTCCTTTTCCTCTAAATCTAACCACCATCCTAAGAACTATCAAACTTAGAACAGCTGCGGCTCGTCCCCATTTGCCTGCAATCGACTAACGATACACCACCGCAATTTTGCTATCGGCATGGAAACGGGTCGCAGCTTCTCATCTTCTTATCTTCCCAACTTCTCTACTTCGTCGTCGGCTTCGTCTGGCCGGGTGCCGGTGGTGGGGTCTTACCTCCTCCGCCATGGCGGTCTTAATTTCAAAACCCTAGTGTGGAAGCCTCTCGGCTTCGGAACCCTAACCCAAAAGCTGCGACGCGAGGAGCCCCGCGATAATCAGTATTCCGCCGACCGCACCGATATATCCGACAAATTCCCCCAGCATGACGAAAGCGATTATGTTTGCAAGGACAGGCTCCATGGAAAATATTATCGCGGCTTTGACCGGTGTCGTCTCCCGCTGATACTTTGTCTGAAGGTAGGTTGAAAAAACTGTCGCGAGTATCGCCGTATAGAGGAGCGCCCAGATCAACCCGCTTGTGAAATGTACTTCCACCTTTTCGAAGAACGGCGCCGCCGCAATGGAAAGGACGCATGTAACAGCGAGCTGAAGGAAAGTCAGTTTGGAAACATCATGTTTTTTCGAGAAGATGTCCAAGTAAACAATGTATACCGCGTACGAGATGGCACAGAAGAGAGTCAGTATATCTCCGATATTAAAACCCTGTCCGCCCGGCGATGTGAGAAGGTAAAGTCCAAGCGCGACAAGAATTACTCCGATCAGGTTGCCTCTCGAAGGCATTTTCTTTTCGATGACTGCCTGTGCGATCGGCGTGAATGCCACGAGAAGCCCTGTAATGAATGCCGACTTGGACGAGGTGGTGTATTTTAAGCCGACTGTCTGGAAGGCGAACCCGATCATCAATAAGAAACCGAGGAACAACCCGCCGATTAGGGTCGCGCGGTCCATAGAGAAATAATTTTTCCGGTAAACTAACGGGAAGATTAACGAGGCGATTCCAAATCTTATCGCGAGGAATGTGAGAGGGGATGCGCTGTTGAGCGCGTACTTGACGACTGCGAAGGTTCCTCCCCAGACAAGAGTTATTGAGAGAAGAATTAATTCGGCTTTACTGAACCGGGACATACCTTGAAAGGATCTGAATCAGTTCATGCTTATATATGATTGCCACGACCGATCCCACGAACAAAATCACCGTGATAACCATCGGTTTATCCGTAAGAAGAGCGTTCGTCGGGCTTTCCCCGAGCCCCATCTTGTGAATAAGATACAAATACCTGAAAATTCCATAGACCACGAAAAAAGTCGTGTAGATTAGAGACTCGGTTCCGAACGCCTGTACTGTTCGTTCTGAAACCGTATAAAGGGCATAAGCAATTATGACACTGGCTGCGGAGACCGACAGAATCTGGTCTATCAGGCTCAAATCATAATCTTCGAGGACTTTCCTTGTGGATGAGCCATCTGGCAGGAGAGGCGCATCGAAGTTAGCATGAACAAATTCGCTCCTTCGTTTTGCGATCCCGAGGAAGATCGAGACGAAGAGAGTCGTCATTATAAGCCAACTCGATATCTTGACGTTTATTGCGTAACCGCCGGCGATTATTCTAAGAATGAATCCCGCAGCGATGACAAATACATCTATAAGGACGATCTTCTTTAACTTAAATGAATAGAGAATATTCATTATGACGTATAAAATGATCGGAATGGTAGCCGCTGAACGGACGCCTCCGAGGAATAATAGGAGGAAGGACGCAATTATCAGAACTAGTGAGACCGCAAAGCCCTCACCGACGCTAACAGTACCTGCTGCAATTGGGCGGTGCTTTTTAATAGGATGGATTTTGTCGAGGTCCCTGTCTGCAACATCGTTGATTATGTATATAGATGACGCGGCAAAACAAAACGCGAGGAATGTCAGTAGAGAGCCGGAGAAAAGAGATATGTTGAAAAGGTTTTTCGAGAATATAAGCGGGACAACAACGAACACATTCTTGACCCACTGTTCGGGTCTCATCAATCTGAAGTAATCGGAAATTCTTTTCATCAAGGTGGATTGCTCGCGTTATTTGTCGTTATAATTTAGCGAATACTCACGATTTTATACAACTTCAAAAATAAGATTATCTCTTTGTTATTTGGACTCGTGGAAATATATTTTGCAATGTTAATCTCATACCTCTTAATGTTCCTCATTGCGATCTTCGCGGGATTTTTCGGTGCGCTGGTTGGAATAGGCGGCGGCGTCGTTATCGTTCCTGCGTTGTCGGTCATCTTTCACCTCCCCATCCATACGGCGATTGCCGCGAGCATCGTCTCGGTGATTGCGACATCTATCGCCGGTGCGCGATCTTATGTTGACCAGCAAATCACGAACGTTCGTCTTGGGATGTTTCTTGAAATCTCAACGACGCTTGGCGCACTCGCTGGAGCGCTTATCGGGGTCATGGTACATGGCTGGATACTTGCGATGGTATTTGCCGCGCTGATTTTTTATATGGCCGGCGTTTCGTTTCGGACCCGCAAGACTGAAGATCGAATGATCAAATCCGGCGGTTACACCGATGAATTATCCGGTGACAGGATTTCTCTATCTCTCAAGCTGACAGGGAACTACCATGATGCCGCGATGCAAAAGGAAGTTGATTACCGGGCGACCCGCACGATCGAGGGAAGTCTGATCTCGTCGCTTGCGGGCATCGGCTCCGGAATGCTGGGAATAGGCGGCGGTGTGATCAAAGTTGCTGCGATGAATTCAATGATGGGAGTCCCGATGAAAGTGGCGGTGGCAACGAGCAAGTTTATGATCGGCGTTACCGCTGCGATCAGTGCGGTGGTTTATTTCCTCGCGGGCGGGATTGACTTTTATGTCGTAGCGCCGGTCGCGCTCGGGACGATGCTGGGAGCAACCTTCGGGAGCTCCGTAATGAACAAACTGCAGAGCAGAATGATCAAAACAATTTTCTTTTTCCTGATGATCTATCTCGGCTATCAAATGCTCGCGAGAGGATTGTCTTCCGGGTTTGATATCAACCTTCCGGGATCATTATGAAAGATTCTTTACAAAAACGCGGAGCGGATCTTCAGCCTGATAAGTCCGAAGTACAATTTATAAATAGAATTGTTTCTATCGTGCTTGCTTCCGGCATGTATGCCACTGTTGTATTTTACCTGGTTGGATTGATCCTCTTATTTACAAAAGGAAGTTCGGTCCCTGAAATTTCGAGGCAATATTTTCATTCCTTCGGGGCGTTCTTATCAGGGATTTTATCGCTGAACCCGAGATCGTTCTTATATCTCGGGACAATCACTCTCATTCTTACTCCGGTCAGCAGGGTTTTGTTTTCCATTTTGGCATTCTGGAAAGAGAAAGACACGAAATTTGTCTTTGTAACTATAGTGGTATTTGTTGTAATCATTGCAAGCGTGGTGGTTGGAAGTATTTTTAGGATCAATGTCGGATGAGATTCTGAGAATTGGGGGATAATACAAAGGAATGCTGGCAGCGGGGTTCTCCTAAATTGATTTTGACGGGTATAATTGCTAAAATATTGAGTAACTAAGACTTACATAGATGAAAAAATCGACAAAAGTATTTATCTGGCTGATAAGCATTATCGCAGCTATTGGAATTCTCGCTATTATGATCATTATGTCCGGTAGCGGGAATGAAGAAAGCGAATATGACCTTTCCGGTGGAGGGAAAAAAATCGCAGAGGTGGATCTTACGGGTACGATACTCTCCTCGCGCGAGACTGTCTCGACACTCAAGAATTTGGCAGACAACGCAAGTGTGAGGGCAATTCTTCTTCGGGTCGATAGCCCCGGGGGCGGCGTCGCGGCGAGTCAGGAAATTTATGAAGAAGTGAAATTAGTCCGCGACTCCGGTAAACCTATAGTGGTTTCAATGGGAGCGCTTGCCGCGAGCGGCGGCTACTATGTCAGTTGCGGCGCAACACGAATCGTTGCCAATCCCGGAACTATCACGGGAAGTATCGGGGTCATAGCCGAGTTTCCGAATTTTACCAGGCTGATGGAAAAAGTCGGTTTGCAGATGAACGTGGTCAAGAGCGGTAAGTACAAAGATTCCGGCTCTCCGTTTAGATCCGTGACTAAAGAGGACGAACAACTTTTTCAAGGTGTCGTCGACGACAGCTACTCTCAATTCCTCGATGTCGTTTCATCGGAAAGAAAATTGCCTCTCGAAAAGCTGAAGAAGTTTGCCGACGGTCGGGTCTTTACCGGTGTACAGGCTCTGAAGCTTGGCTTGATAGATACTCTCGGTTCTTATGAGGACGCGATCAGTATTGCCGCGAAACTCGGAGGGATCAAAGGGAAGCCGGTCGTCGTCGAAGCAAGGAAACAAAGAACGCTGGCGGATGTTATCTTTGGAGACTTCTTCTCAAATCTTCGTCTTTTTGAGAAGGATTACATCGAGCAGCCTGTCTTACAGTATAGATTTTTGCAATAGTCTAAATGATCGCTAACATACCATGATCCGTTCAGACTTGAAAAGGAGAAACGATGAGCGTTACTAAAGCAGATATTGTCGAAGAAATTGCTCTTCAAACCGGTCTAACAAAGATTGAGACCCAGGCGGTTGTCGAGGGCTTCCTTGCTTCAGTACGAAATTCACTTGCGGAAGGAAAGACAATCGAGATAAGAGGCTTCGGCAGTTTCAAAATTCGAAAGAGAAAAGGACGAATGGCACGGAATCCGAAAACGGGTCAGGCATATCCCGTCAAGGAACAGTTTGTCCCGTACTTCAAGGTGTCCAAGGAATTTAAATCCTTCGTGGATGAGCACCTTGGGAAGAACGTGCCGGTTGAAAAAGAAAATGGAGGCTCACGTTTTGTTCCGAAAGGATCCGTAGGAACGGGAGAGGGGGCTGCTCAGAAATGAAGGCGAGATTTTGTCCGCAATGCGGGGCGGAGGTATCTAATGCTTATAATTTTTGTCCCAAGTGCGGCACAAAACTTCCCGAAGTCTCTGAGGCTGGAGCTGGTTCTCCCGAACCGGCAAAGATTAAGTCGGAACTTTCGGATTCCGGGGAACAAGCGGTTCATGGACTTGATGGGACTCCTTCGGTATCCTCCGGCCGGGCCGACGAGGTTTTAATATGTCCTACATGTGGATTTCAAAATCTAGCTGGAGCCAGATCCTGTGAGTCGTGTGGCGCTTTTCTTAAAGGCGCGGTCAAAACCGTGAGTGAATCGGGAAGTCCGATAGGTAAGACGACCCCCGGCGTCATTGAGAGTTCTTCGGCGGAGCCTGCGCAAATGCATGTAAGAGAGAAACCTGTAAAAAAAGAAAAGCACAAAGAAGTCAAAACGCAAAGCACACCCCCAATTTCCGCGAAGAAATTTCGTCTTGATACAATCAGGGTAGTTTCTATCGTGGCGATATTGCTTCTCGGAGGGATCCTGGCTTATGGAATCATGAGCACTAAGTCGGTCACTCCTCAGCAGGATAATACATCGGGCGCGGACGCACAGGAACAGGCGACCACTAATCAGCCCAGCGCAGATGTCCTCCACGAGATTGATCGTTTGAGACAAATAGTTGACAAGAACCCCGCTGACCTGGTTTCAACTCTTCGACTTTCAAATATGCTTCAGGATAATGGCTTCTATGACCAGGCAGTCGTTTATTATAAAAGGTATATCGAGAAAATGCCTGACAATGTCGATGCGAAAGTTGATTATGGAGTGACACTTTTCGAAAGTGGACATACCCAGGAGGCTATCGACCAGTTGACTCAGGCACTTAAAATGAATCCCAAACATCAGATAGGGTTTTTCAATCTCGGCATAGTTTATCTCAATGCCGGAGAATTTGACAAAGCGAACGCTGCTTTTAAAAAATGTGTAGAGTTGGATCCCAACAGCGATATCGGAAAGAAAGCTCAACAAACAATTGAACAACACGCAAACATAAAGAATTAGGAGGTGATATAGAATGCCAAGTGGTAAAAAGAGGAAGCGCCACAAAATGTCGACTCATAAACGCAAAAAACGTCTTCGAAAGATGCGTCACAAGAAAAAAATTCGTTAGTCATTTCAATATTGATGCTGCAGTCCGCCAACTATGCGTGGCGGACTTGCACGTCCGAACTTTCATTACTAACTGGGCTTAAAATTCAATGAAAACTTTTAAACGAGTTTCTTTATTCTTTTTTGTCTCAACCCTTTTGATGTTCGCCTCGCAGGCTGCTTTCGGCTGGGGTTTTTGGGCGCATAAAGTTATTAACAAGGAAGCGGCTGCCTTACTTCCGGAACCTTTGAAGAGTTTCTACGAGAAGAATGTCGACTATGTAATTGAACATGCATCCGACCCTGACCTTCGAAGGGACGAAGTGAAAGACGAAGGGTATCAACATTATATAGATATAGACCGTTACGGGAATTATCCGAACTTCGATATTCCGCATGCTTATAATGATGCGGTAAAAAAATATGGTGAGGACGTCGTTTTGAAAATTGGCGTGGTTCCATGGAGAGTCGGAATAGAAATGGATAGTTTAACTGCGGCGATGAAAGCAGGCGACGTTCCATTAATACTTCACCTCTCGGCGGATTTAGGTCATTACGTCGGCGACATGAACGTTCCATTGCACACCACTCAAAATTATGACGGACAAATGACGGGCAATATCGGGGTCCATTCAAGATGGGAGAGCGGAATCCCGGAACGTTTCGGAGACAAATACAATTATTCCGGGAATGACAGTGTGGTTTACATCAAAGATCCGGTAGAGCACGCATTCGAAATCATAAATCATAGTTATTCTTTGATCGATAAGATTTTCAGAGCGGATAGCCTGGCGAAGGTCGGTGTCCCGCAGGATTCGCTCTTTCACGTGGAGAAGAGAGATGGCCGGAAAACATATATTTATTCCGAACGGTATTATGCCAACTTCAACACGGAATTAAATGGTATGGTAGAATCACAGATGAGACGGGCGGTAAGAGAAGTAGCCTCATACTGGTACACAGCCTGGGTGAACGCAGGTAAACCGAAAATTTGGTGAGAAATATTCCAATGAAATCTACTCAAATTCAAAATCGTATTTATTTGACAGAAAAAGAAATACCGAAGAAATGGTACAATATTGCGTTTAACCTGAAGGAAAAGCTCTTGCCGCCTCTCGATCCGCAGACACGGCAGCCGATAGGGCCGGATAAACTGTCAGCGATTTTTCCACAAAGGCTGATCGAACAAGAAGTATCTGACAAACAGTTCATAAAAATTCCTGAAGAGGTCTTAAAGATTTATTTGAAGTGGCGGCCGACTCCTCTCGTCCGTGCCCGTGCGCTTGAAGAGCTTCTCGAGACAACTGCGCATATCTATTACAAAAACGAATCGGTAAGCCCGGCAGGAAGTCATAAGCCGAATACGGCGGTTGCGCAAGCGTACTATAACAAGCTTGAAGGAGTCAAACGCCTTTCGACGGAAACCGGTGCCGGCCAATGGGGAAGCGCACTGGCTCTGGCGTGCAATTATTTCGATCTCGGGTGTAAGGTCTTCATGGTCAAGTCATCGTATAATCAGAAACCCTATCGGCGGAGCCTGATGCAGCTCTGGGGCGCGGAGGTCACGGCGAGTCCGAGCGAAGAAACGAAATCCGGTAAAGAACTATTAGAAAGAAATCCCGATTCGCCGGGGAGTCTTGGAATGGCAATAAGCGAAGCGGTCGAAGTCGCCGCAAGCGACCCTGACACAAAATATTCTCTAGGGAGTGTCTTAAATCATGTCCTTCTTCATCAAACTATAATAGGTGAAGAGACGATGAAGCAGTTGGAGAAAGCCGGCGAGTACCCGGATATTTTAATCGGGTGCGTCGGTGGGGGATCAAACTTTGGCGGCTTTTCATTTCCATTTGTGCGCGAGATACTGGAAGAAAAGCCGCGAGCCAAGAAGCTCAGAGTAATTGCGGTTGAGCCGGCTGCTTGTCCTACAATGACCAGAGGCGTATTCACTTACGATTACGGGGACACTATAGGGTTGACACCGCTTCTCGCGATGCATACCCTCGGACACGATTTTGTCCCTCCATCAATTCACGCAGGCGGACTGAGGTATCATGGAGTATCTCCGCTTATTTCCGCGCTGTTGAATCTGAACGTAATTCAACCCGTTTCATATTCGCAAAACGAGGTTTTTGACGCTGCTGTGAAGTTTGCAAGAAGTGAAGGAATAGTTCCTGCGCCGGAATCCGCGCATGCGATCCGCGCAACGATTGACGAAGCGCTTCGGGCTAAGTCTGAAGGAAAAGAGGAAGTCATCGTTTTTAATCTTTCCGGACATGGCTATTTCGATATGAGCGCGTACGATGCGTATTTGCAGGGACGGCTTGAGGACAGCACTATCGATGAAGACGATCTTCAGAAATATTTAAACCAATTCAAGCGTCAAACGGTTGCCGATTAAAATACTCCGTACAGTCTGAAGGATTAAGAAAGAATTATACTGGCGGTCGATCGCCATTGATTTTCTTGATTTTTACTTTATGCGTTGATAACTTAAAAAAGCGATAAAAATAAAAGGAGGTATATCATGGCACATGACGATGATGGCTTGACAAAGGGTTTGCTTCTCGGCTTTATTGCCGGAAGTGTTATCGGCGCCGTAACCGCGTTGCTGCTGGCGCCCAAATCCGGGAAAGAACTCCGGGAGGATATTAAAAAGAAGACGGACGAATTAAAGGAGACCGCGCAGAATCAGCTTCAGCAGGCGCGTGAGAAGGCCGGTGAGCTGCTGAATGAAGGAAAAAAGAAGTCTGAAGAGATGATTAACCAGGCTAAGCTTCGGGCAGGGACACTGCTTTCAGATGCCGGAAAAGTCATCGACCAGGCTAAGGGTGAGGGAGGCAAGCTGAAAGCCGCTTTCAAAGCGGGCACCGAAGCATTTAAGGAAGAGAGAAGTAAAAACAGTTAGGGGGATGTCGATATGACGTTTTTAATCATTGCGGCCTCAATTGCTCTTCTTGCATTTGCAGCCGCGAGCATTTATTCGATAGTCCTGATGAAGGATGCGAAGCAGGTGCTCAACCAGCTCGAGAGTTCGGTGAAAGATATTTCCGAGAAATCCGGCCCTCTTCTTGAGAATTCCGGAGTCATCACGGGAAAAATCAGAGAGATCGCAGAGAGTGTCGATGGTGAAGTTTCGAACGTCAAGGGGGCAGTGGATTCACTCGTCGGCGCGATTGATGATCTCGTAGAGCTTGAGCGAAAAGTCAAATCAAAAATTGAAGATCCAATTTTAGACACCGCGGGTTATTTAGCTGGAATTACAAAAGGAATAAAAACTTTCCTGCGGGTCCTCAAAAGATAACCTGAAAGGAGCTCCACGTGAAGGAGTATCTTCCATCCAATATTAGAAATGTTGCATTGGTCGGCCACGGCGCCGCAGGAAAGACAACTTTTGCGGAAGCAGTTGTTTATGCCGCTGGCATTACGAGTCGAATGGGTTCAATCGCAGAAGGGAACACGGTTTCCGATTACAACCATGATGAAATCGAGAGGAAAATTTCGATAAGCACATCGCTCCTTAACATTGAATGGCGCGATCTGAAATTTAATTTTGTTGACCCTCCCGGCTATCCTGATTTTATGGGCGAAGTTAAGGCGGCTTTAAGGGTCTCCGATGTTGCACTGATTTTCGTTAAATCTGTCGAAGGTATTGAAGTCGGGACCGAGATCGATTGGCGGTTCACCGGTGAATACAGAAGCGCATCCGTGTTTGTCATTAATAAAATCGATGCCGAGCATTCAAACTTCGGGAAAATTCTTCAGCAGATCCAGGATAAGTTGACACCCGATGCGGCTGTAGTGCAATTCCCGGCTAACGAAGGGCTGAGCGCGGATAGTGTTGTGGATGTTTTGAAAATGAAGCTGTTGAAATTCGATCGAGGTGCAAGAGGAAAATACATCGAGAGTGAGATTCCCGCGCCTTTGAAGGAAACAGCGGAGAAATATCGTGAGGAATTGATCGAGAAGCTTTCAGAAACAGATGAAAACTTGTTGAACGCTTTTCTTGAAAAAGGGGGGCTGACCGGCGAACAAATTTTGTCAGGGCTAAGGAAAGCAATCATCGAAAGAAAAATTTTCCCCGTTTTCGCAGCTGCCGGCCAGCATCTCGTCGGTGTTACTTCAATCGTGGATTTTTTGACAGACTATGCTCCGTCGCCGGATGCGGTTCCGCAGAGTATAGGGTTCAAAGTCGGCAATTCGAAAGAAGACGTAAAAGTTGCCTGCAACCCGGGGGCTGAGACTGCCTTTTTTACTTTTAAGACAATTTCCGAACGAAACATCGGTGAGCTCTCTTTGTTCAGAGTCTATTCGGGAGTAGTCATGCCGGGAATGGACCTCATAAACCAGGTGAATGGAAAGAGCGAGCGACTCGGTACTTTGTATTTGCTGAATGGGAAAGACCGGAAGGAAATTTCGAAAGTTTTTGCGGGCGATATCGCTGCTGTCGTTAAGCTGAAAGATACGCATACGAACAATACGCTTAGTAGTAAGAATTTTCCTATAGTGATGAAGAAAATAGAATTCCCCGAGCCGATTATGCGCGTGGCGATTGTCTCTAAAAACAGACACGATGAGGACAAAGTCGCTTCAGGATTGCATGCCCTTCACGAGGAAGATCCTACTTTCCTCGTCGAAGTTGACCCTGAGCTGAGTCAAACAGTTCTCAGCGGGCAGGGTGAAATGCACTTGCAGGTTGTGACGAGGCGGCTCAAGGAGCGGTATGGCGTCGATGTCGACATGGTTGAACCTGATATCCCGTACCGCGAAACCGCCAGAGGCTCTATCGCGGACTCGGAATACAAACACAAGAAGCAATCAGGCGGGCGCGGTCAGTACGGGCACGTCCATCTGAAACTTGAACACATGCCGCGCGGGGGTGGATTCGAGTTTGTTGATGCGGTCGTCGGAGGGGTCGTGCCGGGAAGATTTATTCCTGCCGTTGAAAAAGGAGTCGTCGATGCGATGACCCAGGGCGTAATTTCCGGCCACAAAGTCGTTGACGTAAGGGTGACTTTATTTGATGGTACATACCATCCGGTGGATTCGGACGAAATTTCTTTCAGAATTGCCGGCGCAATGGCATTCAGGAGAGGGTTTAAGGAAGCAAAACCCATTTTACTGGAACCGATTTACGAACTCGAGGTCCTTGTCCCGGATGAACACATGGGTGATATAATGGGTGATATCTCCGGCAGGCGCGGGAAGATTATGGGGATGGAAGCGGAGGGGACTAACCAGAAAATACGCGCACAAGTGCCCTTGAAGGAGTTATATAAATACGCAAACGTGGTACGAAGCATGACACAGGGCCGCGGCGTCTTCAAGCAAAAGTTCTCGCATTACGAAGAAGTTCCGAAAGAGGTCGCGGAGAAGATTATCGCTGAGGCGCAAAAAGAAAAGGTGGAACAGGAATAAATTGGAGCAACCGTATCAGGGTTTCCTTTGATCCCTGATACGATTTCCTGAGAGAATATTATGGAACGTTTATGGTCACCCTGGCGGTCAAAATATATCGAATCAATTTCCGAAAAGAATGACGGGGCGCAAAAGAGCTGCATATTCTGCGAAAAATTTTCAGGGCAGGAGGATGACAAAAATCTTGTCGTTTACCGCGGAAATCTCTCCGCAATTATAATGAATCTTTATCCCTACAACAGCGGCCACTTAATGATAGTCCCTTTTGCCCACAAAGGAAATTTCGAAAATCTAACGGATGAAGAAAATGCCGATGTCATGAGTCAAACACGCCTCGCGATTAAACTGCTGCGGCTGACAAGTCATCCCGACGGGTTCAACTTCGGCGCAAATCTCGGTAAGGTAAGCGGAGCAGGTATCGCCGAACATGTCCATTTCCATGTTGTGCCGCGATGGAATGGAGATACTAACTTTATGACAGTGCTCGGAGAAACAAAAATTATTTCAGAAGAATTGAACGACACTTTTAAAAAACTGAAAGCCGCTCTGGCTACTTTAAAAACATAGCAGCAGTTTCTTAGCAGCCCACCTCTTCTCAAAAAAGTTAACTCTCACAATATCTGACCTCATCGGGTTACTCAAAAAGGGTATCTCTTTATAATTCTTTCATGGTCTGGCATTCATGGCACGAAATTTATTCCAGCGGAAATAAAAATTTGATGGTTCGATTTCAATGCAAATGGTAGACGGTCTGCAACAACGGAACGTTTTTCCCATTGCTAAATCCTGCATTGGTCGGCACGCACAAAAGCCTTAAATTATATCTAATTCAATTCTTCATTGTATTCAAAATAGTTCTATTTAAAGTTCAAAAATAATGGTAAAGAAAATTTTATTTATCTTCGGAACGCGCCCCGAAGCAATCAAGATGGCGCCGCTCATAAAGGAAATAGAAAAAACCAGGGAGTTTGAGCCAAGGATTTGCGTTACAGCCCAGCATCGCCAGATGTTGGACCAGGTTTTGAAAATATTCAACATAAAACCCGATTATGATCTCGATATCATGACGAACAATCAAACTCTTTTTGATATTACCGCAAAAATTATTTCGAGACTGCAAGTTGTTTACTTCACGGAGAAACCTGACGCCGTAATTGTCCAGGGAGACACAACGACCACTTTTGTAGCAGCGCTCGCCGCTTTCTACACAAAGACGAAGGTTGTGCATCTCGAAGCCGGGTTGAGGACGAGGAATAAATTTGCCCCTTTCCCGGAGGAGATCAACAGGAGAATAACGAGTACCATAGCCGATATTCATCTCGCTCCCACATCTTTGTCGAGAGATAATTTATTAAAGGAAAACATTTCCCCGGAGAGTATTTTTGTGACCGGGAATACCGTCATTGACGCACTCTTTATGGTAGTCGAAATGTTGAAGAAGTCGGCATCTGGCTTCGATAATCTATTTGATGGCGTCGATTTCTCGAAGAAGATAGTGTTGATCACCGGACACAGACGGGAAAATTTCGGAGAAGGGTTCATAAATATTTGTGAAGCAATAAATACACTGGCAAAAAAATTTGCGGAAGTCGAGTTCGTTTATCCCGTTCATTTCAATCCGAATGTTCGCGGCCCCGTGAACGAAATCCTCCACGGGATCAAGAACGTCCACCTCATTGAACCGCTTGATTATGAGCCTTTCGTCTACGCGATGGAAAAGTCCTACATGATTCTGACCGATTCCGGTGGAGTGCAGGAAGAAGCGCCGTCTCTCGGCAAGCCGGTTCTGGTGATGCGGGAAACAACAGAACGCCCGGAAGCGGTTGAAGCCGGGACCGTCAAACTCGTTGGCACGGACAAGGAGAAAATTATTGCTGAGACTTCCTCGCTGCTGGTAGATTCGCAGGCATACCTTAAGATGAGCCGGGCGCACAACCCTTACGGTGACGGCAAGGCATCGCAAAGAATCGTCAAAATACTCGTGGACTATTTCGAAAGAGAATCGATTGGAAAAAGTGAGAAATAAATTTCTATTGGTAATTTTTGATCTCGATGGTACAATTGCCGACACCCATCAATTGATTTTTGACAGCTTTAATTTCGTCATGCGAAAATACAAATCAATTGAGCTGACTCCTCAAGAAATTATGTCTTATTTTGGTCCGCCCGAGGAGATATGTATAAGAAATATGATCGGAAATGACAACTTCGAGGGGGCGTGGCATGATTATCTCGAATATTATGAAACACATCTCGATGAGAGCGTGATCTTCTCCGGCATTGTTGAACTCCTTAATAACCTGAAAGCAGCGGGAATATTTTTAGGGATTTTTACAGGAAAGGGAAAAGACACCACGGAATCGACGCTGGGATTTCATGGAATCCGAAGTCTATTTGATATCGTGGTTACCGGGTCAGGTGTTAAAAATCATAAACCGAATCCGGAAGGAGTCGAGCTGACTTTAAGCAAATTGAAAATTGAAGCGCCGAAGGCGGTCCTCGTCGGCGATTCGATGTCCGATTACAAAGCGGCTGCTTCGGCCGGGACTGATTTCATCGCGGCGATGTACGATGCGCTTTCCATAAATCATTTCGACGGCCTCGATTGCAAAAGAGTGAAATCCGTACGAGAGCTTTCTGAATTGCTCCTTCCTGGTAAAATGAATTAAGGCTATTGATGGATTTTTCCCGGTTCGACAAGTATTACAAGTATTTAATTGCAGCTGCGTTGACGATTGCCCTCCTTACTTTTTGGAGGTTTCGTGAGATAAATCTGCCGGAGGCTTACTCCTATGTTGCCCAGCAGAATGTAGTGCATCCAATGCTGGTTCAAAGCATCGCAGGAGCTCACTCGATCGTGTGGGATTTCTTCGGCTTGCTGAACAAAATTTTTATCCCGGATTCAACCATCTTGCTCCGGCTTGTCGGACTTTGCCTGACAGTCTTGAATTATTTCCTATTGTTGAAATTACTGACCGCTGTCCTTGGTCATCGATTTGGGGGATTCTTATGCGTGTTTTTAGTGTCGTTGTCGCCATATACGGTTGTTGGTGCCGTTTCAGGAGTTCCCGCGGCAAGTTCTGCAACGATAACAATTCTTTTCTTGATGGCGCTATATAATAATGAATATGTTTTTGGAGGAGTTTTATCGGGAATTGCCGTCGCTGCAAATCTTCCCGGCGTGATAATGTTTTTGATAACAATTCTCGATCTGCTTCAAAATTCAAATGACAAAAAGAAAATCTTGAAGGGAGTGCTTTCATCCGCGGCAGGTTTTTCTGCGGTTGTTTTAGTCCTCTCGATTTATTCGATGTATTCGGGAGCCGCGAGAGTCCACCCGATCCCGATCGGGGAACAGGGTGTCCCATGGTCGTGGATCGGAATTATTCCGCTCTTCGTCGTTAACATCGTGGATGTTGCTGGCGTAATTTACCTCCTTGTCGCAAGGCGTTACGATCTTTATAGGACTCACTTTCATGCGTTGATGTTGTGGCTTACTTTTAATGCGTTATGCGTTGCTCTACCGACGACTACGAATCTTCTTGTGGCCCTTGTCGTTTCCGCCTTCCTCGCGACATATTATATCCAGGGATTTGCTTCTATCTGGAATTTTAAGATGTTCCCGGTCGAGGCCTTTGTATTTCTTTTTGCCCTGTTCTTTTTATCCGCAGATATTTATGCCAACAATAAATACTTGCAGGATAATGTTCTCAAGGACTGTCAGGAGACGACTCAGGAAGTGAATGAAATAGTTGCTTCAATAATACCCGTTGATGAGAATTCTCAAATTATCAGCAATTTTGCTCCGTCTGAATTATCGGTAAGACTCATGAAGCAGGTTGTAGAAATACAAGGTGAGCCATTTCCGTTGGAAGGCTTGAATATTTACGGTGCCAGAACAATTTATGTCGTGGATAGAATTTCCAAATTGGATTCGCTATATCAGGGATGCAAGTTATTGATGAAGGGAAGTTATGAGGCCGCCGGACGGAACCATTTTATCGAAGTTATCCAATGTGAGGAAAAAATAAATGAAAGATAAAGTGAAAGTCGGAGTTATTGGAGTCGGTCACCTGGGGCAAACCCATGCGAGACTTCTGCGCCAGATCGAAAGTGCGGATTTGGTTGGCATCTTCGATATTGACGACGTGAAATCACAAAGTATCTCGAAGGAGCTGGGCATAAAAGTATTCAACTCTGTTGAAGATATGATGGATGGAGTGGAGGCGGTGTCGATCGTTACGCCGACGAGTTTTCATCACGAGGTAGCGGCGAAAGTTATGAAGTCCGGCAAGCATTGCTTTATTGAAAAGCCGATAACTTCGACGGTTGAGGAGGCGGAAAATATTTGCCGATTAGCGAAGGAGAAAAAGGTAAAAGTCCAGGTCGGGCACATTGAAAGATTCAACCCGGCAGTGTTGGCACTCTCGAATTTAAAACTCGAGCCTATGTTCATTGAATCGCACCGTTTGGCTCAGTTCAAGCCCCGTGCGTTGGATGTTGCGGTGGTACTCGACTTGATGGTACATGACATAGATCTCATTCTCCATTTCGTAAAAAGCCCGGTCGTAAACATTGATGCGAGCGGCGTCGGGGTTATTTCTGATACTGTTGACATTGCAAATGCGAGAATCAAGTTTAAAAACGGTACCGTTGCGAATTTAACTTCCAGCAGGATTTCGCAAAGGCAGATGAGAAAGATGCGACTTTTCCAGCGAGATGCTTATATTTCATTAGATTTTGCCGATGGAATTGCGGAAGTATATCGTGCGGCGAAACCCGATAAACCCATGCCGGTCGGAATCAATTTAGGAACCATCGGCATTGGCGATTCTGCCCGGGCAATAAGTTATGAACAACCCGAAGCTCCTCAAGTAAATTCGCTAAAAATGGAACTTGAGCTTTTTATAAGGAGTATAATCGACGATACGCCAACAGCGGTTAGCGCGGAGGAAGGATTGGAAGTTTTGAAAGTCGCTGACACGATTGTCAAGCAAATAGAAGAATCAAAAGAAATCTTGTCCCTTTAATCAAACAATTTGGCAAACATAAACCCCTCGAAATGGAACAAAAGAAAAATTTTCAACTAGATGATCCCATCCTCCTAGGAATTGGAGGGCTTGCTGATAATTTAGGAATACGGGCTTACGTTGTCGGAGGGTATGTCAGAGATCTGATTCTAGGAAACGGAAGTAAAGACATAGATGTAATGGTTATAGGCGACCCCATCTTTTTTGCCAAGAAGGTTGAACAAACGCTGAGTGCGACCGCGTTGGTAGTATTTGAGAAATTTCGCACGGCTCAGATGGCCATAGGAAATGTGAAGGTGGAAATAGTTGGCGCGCGGAAGGAAAGCTATGAGTCAGACTCTCGAAATCCCATTGTGTCTGAAGCTACTCTCGAGGAAGATTTATCGCGGCGCGATTTTACTATTAACGCAATGGGAATAAGTTTAAACAAATTGGATTCGCTGGGAAAGTTCGGTGAACTGGTTGACCCGTTCGGTGGGGTAAATGGACTTTCCGAGAAATTGATAGACACGCCGCTTGAACCGCAAGAGACCTTTAATGAAGATCCCTTGAGAATCCTGCGCGCAATCAGGTTTGCTTGCCGTTTCGATTTTACTCTATCCCCGCGTGTTGTGGATGCTATCAAAAGAATGAAAGATCGCCTGGGAATAGTTTCGCAGGAGAGAATTACCGATGAGTTCATTAAAATATTAAGCGCGCCCCGTCCGTCTTTAGGTTTGAAACCTTTGCAGGATACCGGCGTAATGAAAATTGTGTTTAAGGAAATAAACGATATGCCCGGAGTCGAGCAGCGACAGGATCATCACCACAAGGATGTGTTTCTTCATACCATGAGCGTGGTAGATAATCTCGCTCGAGTTTCCGATAACGTCTGGCTTCGCTTTACAGGTCTGGTTCATGACATAGCGAAACCTGACACCAAGAAATTTATTGAAGGTATAGGATGGACATTTCACGGCCACGATGAGATCGGAGCGAGGAAGATGAAGAAAATCTTCCAGCGGATGAAACTTCCTATGGATAAACTTCCTTATGTCGAAAAACTTGTTCGCCTTCATCTGCGGCCCATGGCTTTGGCGGTAGAAGGTGTCACCGATTCCGCGGTCCGCCGTCTTCTCTTCGACGCCGGCAATGATTTTGAAGATTTGATGAAACTCTGCCGGGCGGACATAACCAGCAAGAACAGGGAGTTGATAGAAGAGTACTCACAAAATTATGATTACGTAGAGCAACGGGCCAAAGTGGTTGAAGAAAAGGACAAAATCAGGAATTGGAGGCCTCCGGTAAATGGGGACGAGATAATGGAGCTTTTCAAACTGGAACCGGGAAAAGAGGTCGGCATATTGAAGAAAGCAGTGGAAACCGCCGTCCTTGATGGAGTGATCTCAAATGATCATGATGCCGCGCTGGAATTCCTGAAATCCATGCATGAAAAAATCCTTGCGGAAAAATGAAACAGTAGGTCATTTTATCCGTCTAATTCATGGAGGCAAAAATTCACGCTGATTTAGTTCAAATTCTGAGGAGTTATTAGATGATTAAGAAATCAATAGCCATTAATGCGATTTTTATGCTCACTTCATTAGCATTCGGGCAGGGTAACAATGCAGCTAAACAATTGACCCTTGGTGATTGTATTAAAATCGCTTTGGAAAGAAATACAACTGTTTTACAATCTCAGTATCAGGCCGAGAGCCAGGATGCAAAAGTTCTCAGTGCTTATGGTGGATTGCTTCCCACGCTGAGTGCTTCAGGTTCGTTTGCTTATACCGACCAGCGATCACCGGTCGGCTTTCGGAGTTTTCAGGGAATTCTGATTCCAACATCAGGTGGAGTCAGCATCAACAGGCAATATTCGGGGGGAGCGTCAGCTAACTATACTTTGTTCAATGGACTTGCAAATTATGCTACGATAAACCAGGCAAGCTCAGCAAGTCAAGCATCTGATTTCGATTTCGGACGGGCAAAACAAACTGCGGTTTATCAAACGACAGTGAATTATTTATCGGTCTTTAATGCGAGGGACCAATTAAAAATCAGTGAAGACAATCTCAAGAGAGATCAACAGCAGTTGGAAAGTATACAAGAGTCAAACAGTGTCGGCTCTGCATCTCTTGCGCAGGTTTATCAACAACAGTCTGTGGTAAGCGCTGATGAGTATTCGTTAGTACAGGCGCAGAACACTTATGATCAGGCGCAGGCATCGATGAAATTTTTTCTCGGCATTATTGTTACAGACAGTGTGGTTTTTGCCGACTCAACAGTGAAAAGCGAAATTGACACGACGGAGTTTGTACAGATAAATCAACAGTTTAGCCAAACGGAAGCGCTTATAGATAAGGCTCTTCAATCCCGCCCGGATTATCAAGCGGCGATCGCAAATGTAAATGCGTCTAAATCATCATTAACAATTTCAACGGCGGCATATTCACCTGTAATAAGCGCCTTTGCGCAATACGGTATAAACGGCCCTCAGACAGGTGAGATAAGTCAGAATAAAAGTTTCTACGGTGGACTCAATCTCTCCCTCCCTATATTTGATGGTTTCCAAACTCAAACAAACATACAAGTGGCGGACGTCGCGGTGAAGTCATCGGAACAAACTCTTGATGCTACAGAGCGGCAGGTCCAGCTCGATGTATACCAGGCACGACTCAATCTTAACGCTTCCGAGAAAGGATACGAGGCAGCTGTGAATGCCGTCGCCGCCGCGAAAATAAATCTTGAGACCTTCCAGGAAAAGTTCAGGATAGGTGGAGCAACGTTATTGGATGTGTTGACAGCTAATGCGCAATACACGCAGGCATTGTCAAATCAGGTCATAGCAGCGTATACTTATATTCAGGCGAAACAACAAATAGAATTTGCAATAGGAACAATTAATTATTGAGGCAAACATATGGCAACGAATAAAAAGAAAAAAAGAATTTTCATATTGTCGGGAGCAGGGCTTCTCGTGTTGGTTCTCGTTGCGGCAATTGTCATTGGCGGGAAAAAGGAACCGGTCATAACGGTTCAAACGGAGAAGGTTGCTCGCCGAACGATTACGCAAGTGGTTACCGCTTCCGGTGACGTCGAACCCAAAGTCCTTGTAAAAATTAGCCCGGAGGTGAGCGGTGAAATCGTGCAGCTTCCTGTCGTTGAAGGACAGAAGGTAACCGAAGGGCAGGTTATAGTAAAGATACGGCCCGATACTTACGTCGCCCAAGTTCAGCAGAGTCAAGCATACCTGCAATCAATGATGGGTCAGCAGGATTTGGCAAAGGCGAATTTGGACAACGCCTCATCGACGTTTAAGCGCGCGCAACAGATGTACAAGAATAAGCTGATGAGTGACCAGGATCTGGAATCTGCGCAAACTCAATTCCAGGTTAACAAGGCGACTTACGAATCGGCGAAGGCTAACGTTGCATCGGCTCAGGCACAGCTTGCCCAGGCACAAGACGCTCTGAGCAAAACCACTATCCACGCGCCGATAGATGGAGTTGTCAGTGTCTTGAATTCCAAACTTGGCGAGCGGGTTGTAGGAACAAGCATGATGGCCGGCACCGAGATTATGGACATTGCCGACATGAACAGCATGGAAGCTCAAGTCAACGTCGATGAAAACGATGTTGTCCTCGTTGCGGTCGGCGATACTTCGGTTTTATCTGTCGATGCATTTCCAAGTAAGAAGATCAAAGGGATCGTTTATCAAATAGCGTCATCCGGAACTACGACGGGTGCCGGGACACAGGATCAGGTCACAAATTTTTTGGTGAAAATAAGAATTGTTCAGAGTGAAGTCGTTTTGAAACCTGATATGTCGGTCACTGCAGACATACAGACGGCGACCCACTTTAATGTTCTCGCAGTTCCGATTCAGAGCGTGACCGTTAGAATGCCGAAGCCGTCTGAGGATAAAGGTCAAAGCGAATCATCCAACACGAGCGATACAAAAGCAGGTGCGAAGCATGAGACAATAAGCGAATGCGTGTTTCTAGTCGACAAAGGCGTTGCCAAAACTGCAACGGTGAAACGCGGGATTGCCGACGACAATTATGTGGAGATAACTTCCGGGCTCAAAGGCGGCGAAGAGGTTGTGAGCGGAAGCTTTGTCGCGATCAGCCGGGAACTTAATGACGGTGCGAAGATCAGGGTAGAGAATAATAAAGCGATGGCAATGAAAGCGATTGGAGGATAAAATGTCGGAAGTGAAACAAGATCTCGGTTCGTCAGGTAATGTTATAGAGCTCATCAAAGTAAACAAAGTCTACGACATGGGTGCGGAGGTTCAAGTACAGGCGCTTAAAGATATAAACCTTTCCATCAAGAAGGGAGAATACGTTGCAATAATGGGCCCGTCCGGTTCCGGAAAGACCACCCTCATGAATATCGTCGGTTGCCTTGATACTCCGACGAGCGGTAAGTATTTGTTTGATGGCGTAAATGTTAGTGATATGGATGATAACGAGCTTGCGAGGATTCGAAACAAAGGAATCGGATTCGTGTTTCAGACATTTAATTTGATTCCACGTTCCGATGCATTGCACAACGTCGAGCTGCCGCTGATCTACAGCGGAGTCCCTGCTTCAGATAGAAAGGAGCGCGCCAAAAAAACGCTTGAGATGGTCGGGCTTGGCGAACGTATCCATCACAAACCAAACGAGCTTTCCGGTGGACAGCGCCAGCGTGTTGCGATTGCTCGCGCACTTATAAACAATCCGTCGATTATTCTTGCGGATGAGCCAACCGGAAATCTGGATTCGAAAACGGGCGACGAGATAATGCTTTTCCTGGAAGAATTGCACAATAAAGGAAACACGATAATCCTCGTCACCCACGAAGAATACATTGCAGAGCATTCGAAACGAATAATCAGAATAAGAGACGGCATGATAGAAAGCGATTTGCCATTAGAGAAAAACGGGAAAGTTCATGCGTACCATGAGGCAGAGAAGGTGCACTGATGACTTTTTTTAGCGAGCTTAATGAGGGGCTGAAACTTTCGATCGCGGCGTTAATGGCCAACAAGATAAGAGCGGCGTTGACCATGATGAGCATTTTCATAGGGATTGTTGCGGTAACGTTGATGGGAGCGGCGATAACTGGCCTCACAAACTCGTTTAACAAAAGTTTCTCAATGCTGGGAGCCGATGTCCTGTATGTAGACAAATGGCAATGGGGTTTTGGGGGCGGCGAATGGTGGAAGTATCGGAATCGCAAAGACCTGAAACCTGAATATGCAGAGAGAATACAGCAGGAAGCAACGTTAGCTGCAGCGGTTGCGCCCGAAGTTGACAGAAACGGGATCGTGAAATACAGGGATAAGGTAGCGAACAATGTCGATATCGATGGAACTACTGCGTCGTACCCCGACGTAACTCAAATGAGTCTTGATGAAGGAAGATTTTTTACTCTTGAGGAAGATCGAGGCGATAGACCTTTGGCCGTCATTGGAGGCGATGTCGCCGATGCACTGTTCCAGAACAGGGATCCGATAGGCGAGTCGATCAAGATTAATGGATTGCCATTTCGAGTTATCGGTGTCAGAAGTAAGGAGGGAAGTTTTCTCGGCATGTTCAGTCTCGACAACATCATATTCATTCCGATCGGACAGTTTCAGAATATTTTCGGGAGTCGTTACTCCGCAACAATCGATGTCCGTGCCTCCAGTGTGAATGACCTGGATAATTCAAAGGAAGAGCTCCGTGGTTTGATGAGGAAGATCAGGGGCCTGGCTCCCTACCAGGAAGATGATTTTTCAATTAACCAGCAGGATCAATTCACAAACGCATTCGACCAGATGATAATGTACGTGGGAGCGATAGGAATTTTTGTTACCGCGCTTTCTCTTTTTGTCGGCGGCATCGGAATAATGAATATAATGTTCGTTAGCGTGACAGAGAGGACCAAAGAGATCGGTATCAGAAAAGCCCTTGGAGCTCCGAGGCGCACAATCCTGGTGCAATTCCTGCTCGAAGCCGTGCTCATTTGTCTCGGCGGTGGGTTGGCTGGACTTGCGGCGTCATACCCGTTGAGTATGCTTGTCGATAAATTCCTGCCGACATCAATGCCGGTATCTATTGCGGTCATAGGAATTTTGATATCTCTTGCGGTAGGGGTCATTTCAGGAATCGTGCCTGCGCTAAGGGCATCAAAGCTTGATCCGGTTGATGCATTGCGATATGAGTAAGGCAAAATTTAATTTGGTGAATCAAAAATTATGAATAAGAGTTTTATCCTCTCCGAGTGGAATGAGAGTTTCGCGATGGCTCTATCCGCCATACGCGCCAATAAGCTTCGTTCCAGTCTTACATTGTTAGGAATTGTCGTAGGTGTTTTCTCGATCATAGCGGTCAACACTGCCATGACGGTACTTCAGAACTACGTCGTATCAAAGTTGAATTCGATGGGGTCAAGCACTTTTATGGTTCGGAAATTTCCGGCATTCTTTACTGATTGGGATAAATACAGGAATCGAAAGGATATTACATACGAACAGGCCATGGAATTGACACAACGGGCAACCCTGGCGAAAAGTGTCGGAGTGTTGTCAGGCACGTTTGGGAAGATTGTCCAGTATCGAGATGTGAAGACGAATCCGAACGTCTATTTCATGGGTATCACACCCGATATTTCGACGGCGCGAAATGAGATTATGGCTGAAGGAAGGTCGGTAAGTGAAAGCGATGTTGAAACGGGAGCTCTCGTTTGTGTGCTGGATCCGAATTTGGCGAAGGCACTTTTCCTGCATTCAGATCCGATTGGAGCGCAGGTTTCCGTTGACGGCATCGGGTATACGGTTGTCGGCGTCATCGAGGACCAGGGGAATATGATTGGCCAGCAATACTTTATGGAAATACCTATCACAGCTTTCTTTGCGCGGTATGGAAAAGAAAGGAGCATGAACATTTATGTGCAGGCAATCAACCAAAATGAATTTGAAGCAGCTCAGGAGCAAGTTATAGGAATTTTGCGCACTGTTCGCCAAGTTCCACCGGGGAAAGACAACGACTTTGACATTATCTCGAACGAATCGCTGGTGGGCCAATTTGATAAGGTGACCATTTATGTTAAGATCGGTGCAATAGTGGTAAGCGCGATCGCATTGCTCGCTGCCGGCGTCGGCATTATGAATATCATGCTTGTCGGTGTTAGCGAACGGACAAGAGAGATCGGGGTCAGGAAATCAGTCGGCGCTACAAGAAGAAATATTTTAATCCAATTCTTATTGGAAGCAATAGTGTTGTGCGAAGTGGGAGGAGTTGTGGGCATCTTGCTCGGCTTGCTCGGAGGAAACCTGGCGGCTGTCGCGCTCCACTTGCAGGCTGCATTTCCCCTTGACTGGGCGATAATCGGACTTGTTGTTTGTTCCCTCGTCGGGATTGCGTTCGGAGTTTACCCGGCGTACAAAGCCGCGAGTGTGGATCCGATCGAGTCTTTAAGATACGAATGATGAAAGGGTGAAGGTCAACGATCAAGATTTAGAAATCTCATCGGGCTTCGATTTCTAAGTTGTCTTTTAGGTTTGATCTTTGACGCTTGACTTTCTGCTACGCCTTCATCCTCAGACCTTTTTCTTCATACGAGAAAATCCAGCCGACAATTTTACCGGGCTCAATCGATTCAAAATTGTTCCAATACTCTTTGGTGTAAATGAAGCGGGAACTTGTCTCCCCGATTGGAATCGGCTCGGTAGATTTTTTCATACCATCGAATCTCTTTTTCCATAACGTCATGTTCTTGACGCGCAAATCGACCCAGCCATCGTGCGCCCACGCGTCTATGGCTTTCTGGTTTGCCTGAAGAACATCTTCACCCCTGAACGGGGGGATTTTTATTTCATCGCCTCGCAATAAGCTGTTCCCGTCCGGAAGCAAGATCGGAATTCCAATTGAGATTATTTCCGACCTGAGTTTCTTATTCGCTTTAATTGTTTCGGTCAGCTTCTTCGACATTTCTTCCGCGGAAGTATTCGCAATCGAGTCGAGATTGCCGTAGCATTTTGAAAAGAGATAGCTTTCGTAGAGAAGTTTTGAAAGTCGGGGTGGTCCAAGAAGCTCGAATGCGACGCTGTCGACTTTGTGTTTCTTCTCAAGTTCGCGCATTTTTTGGGAGGCGGAATGGAAGAGGTATCCTGCTCTGTAAGTCGGGGCGAGCGTTGCGTTGTCCAAAGCATTGATGATGTCGTGTCCCGTATTGCCGCCTTTGATTTCGTAGATCACATCCTCGGCAATCTCTTCCGGTGTCACATATTCCATTTGACCCGGTGTGGTTATTGCTTCAAATTCGCCGCGAGAGAAAAGCCCGTTCTCGCCTGTGTCGATGAAAACCGATTTAAGCGGCTCATTGGTGTGAGAAGTTTTACTCGAATTCTTTAACTCGAGCGCTGTGTTGATCTTATACGGTTCATCCGGGGAACAGTCTTGAAGCATTATCGGTTTACCCCGTTTCATTATCTCGCCGAAACTAATTCGTTTCCATGCGATAGCGGCGGTCGGTTTTATTTCTTTTGTGATCGGCGCATCCGGAGTTCTTCCCATCAGGAACATCAAAAGCGTATGTGCTCCCGCGACTGCCGATTTGGATAATAAAACACTGCTTGGTTTTTCTTCGCTGTGTGTGTATGGAATGTTCAGACCCATTCCTCCTGTCCCGCTGGTGCCGATTTTCATGTAAATCTTTGTACCCGCTTCGTGCATCGATCGGTAAAGGATCTGTATATGCCTGATCAACTGCGGCGTATAGAGTGTACATAAGAGTTTTTCAACGGAATCGTAAAGGGAGTTCTTTTCACCATCTTTTGCTTTGTCAAGTTCCTTTAGAAGAGACCGGCTCGATTGGAATAAATCCTGGTACGCGATTGCAGTTGCCGAATTGATGCAGTCGATGATTACTTCGGGCCTATAGTCTGTAAGCAAATTATATATTGTACTTGATCTCAGAATTTCTTCCGACAATTCACCGAGATTATCGTTGATGAGGACCCTTCGGCGTTCAGAATTCCCCAGAACTTCTTCCCGTGGAAGATCTTTGAATTCTTCCCGCATAAAAATATTTCCATGATATGGCACGAAGAAGTCGGGGTCGTGGTCGGGAAATTCCTTCCTGAGTTGTGTAACTGCATCCAGAGTTTCTGATTTCAAAAGAGAAGAGATTATGATTTTCTCCGGTTTCTCCGGAATAAGTTTTCGGCAGATTGCGGAGCCGACAAGGCCCCATCCGCCTAGAATAAGGACTGTTTTTCCTATTATCTCCATTGTATGCCCTTTCTTTTGGCGGATATAAATTACTTCTTGCCGGTTGGTCGAGCAAGCGGAGATTTTTGAAGTATGGTAATATTATCATTACTGACAGAGAATAGCCCGGATATGTGTCAATTGATTTTGTATCTCGCATGATTTAAACTTACCGGTTACAGAAACTAAAAAGGAGGTATCTGTGGCTTCCATAAGGAATGCATTAGTGCGTCTTGTCCCGGTTGTTGCCGGGATAGTGCTGTCTGCTTCGACGGCATTTTCAAGCGGCTATCAATTAAATGAACACGGGGCTCGGGCAGTTGCGATGGGCGGAGCATTTGTCGCGCGTGCATGGGACCCTTCATCGATTTATTTCAATCCGGCGGGACTAAGTTATGTAAAAGGATTTAACGCTATGCTCGGCGGAACTCTTATTCTGCCAAGCACAACTTTTACTGATTTGACGAATGATGCCCAAACAAAAATGAATTCACTTACCTTTTTCCCGCCGAACGCTTATGTAAGTTATAGTTTTGACAACGGTTTAGCGGTCGGAGTAGGGGTTTTTACTCCGGAGGGTCTCGGGACAAGCTGGCCGCAAAGTTGGGTCGGGAGATTTATCGTTACGAAAATTAATCTGCAATCGTTCAACATCAATCCGACTGTCTCGTATTCATTTTTGAATGATATGGTCTCGGTGGGCGTCGGATTTGATTATGCACTCGGAAGCGTAGTGCTTGAGAAATATAACTCAACAGGACTTACAGACTCGGCAGGAAGTTCAATTACGCCGTTTATTCATATGCAGGGAAACGCAAAAGGAACCGGCTATAACTTCGGAGTTATGCTGAAACCCTACGAGAGTATTTCGGTGGGATTTTCTTACCGCAGCAAAATTGATTTTAAGGTTGATAATGGAACAGCAACATTTTCGGACGCGGGAAGTCTGGCAAGCCAGTTGCCGGGCGGAGCTGTTTCGACGATGCTTCCTTTTCCGACAACGTGGTACGCCGGGATCGCTTACAAAGGGGACAATTTTTCCGTTGAAGCTGATTATCAATATGTCGGCTGGAGTGCATACGACAGCCTTAGTATAAACTTTCAGAAGCAAACATCGATTCAGCAGAACTCATCGATCGTTGGAGATTACAAAAACACCTACATCATTCGTGTAGGAGGAGAATACATGCTGAATGAAATGTGGGCGCTGCGGGCAGGTGTGTTCTACGATAAGAACCCTATCCCGGATGCGTATGATGCGCCGATACTCCCCGATGCAGATAGGCTAGGATTGAACATCGGCTTTGGAGTAAATGTAACCAACAACATTTCTGTCGATGCTTCGTATATGTTCCTTCCATTTAAGCAAAGGACAATTACGAATTCAGCCTTTGGTCTTAACGGAACCTATAACACGACTGCCAATCTTCTCGGCATCGATATCAGCTACAAATTGTGAGGGGACTTAAAATGAAAAATGTTTATTCAAAAGTAATAGGTATCGCTGCCATCGTGCTTGTGGCTTTATTAGTTGCATCGTGCGGTGACTTTAAGAAATCCAACGTCGTGGCACCCCCATCAACAGAAGGTAAAGTCGATTTTACCCGGTATGTTTCTCTGGGTAATTCCCTCACGGCCGGTTACGAAAGTGGAGCTTTATACGAATCAGCACAGAAGTACAGCTATCCAAATCAGATTGCCACACAGGCAGCAGCTGCTACAGGAACAGCAATCGACTTCGAGCAACCCCTAATCAGTGATCCAGGTATCGGGGGGCGATTGAAAATCCTAAGCTTAAATGGTCCGGTAATTGGTACCGATCCGAGCAGCGGAATCCCGCTTAATCTAAGTCTCAGCAGGCCATACAATAATCTCGGCGTGCCGGGGGCCTTACTATCTGATATGCTGAACACTACTGTTTCCAATCCCAACCCTTTCTTCGGCATTGTTTTGAGAAGTCCCGGTCAAACCTGCGTGCAGCAAGCTCTTTTTCTCAGTCCAACATTTGTGACATTGGAAATTGGAGATAATGATATTCTAGGTTACGCAACAGCTGGCGGAACCGCACTATACACACCTCCCCAGCTCTTTGCTGACGAATATACTTCGTTGATGGATACGCTTTTGGCGGACGCACCTTCCGCAAAGTTTGCCATCGCGAATATTCCCGATGTTACCACAATTCCTTTTGTTACCACTGTCCCCGACAGCTTCGCGAATCCAAGTACAGGCAAAAATATCGGTGCCTTCCTCGTTGAAAGACATCATGCGGACGGAACTCTTCATGTCGAAGCAATCAACGCAAAAACGGATTACATCTTGCTAACTGCAATTGATTCATTAAGTGCAGGAGTTGGGGTCCCGGCATTTCTAGGAGGAACGGGCAGGCCACTTCCGGATGAGTTTGTCCTCGATTCGTTTGAAGTGGCAACAGCCAGGGAGGTAATCAGCCAATATAATCAGGTGATCAAGGGGATAGCGGACAGCCATACGTCTCGTGTCGTCCTTGTCGATGTGAACGGGCTGCTGACCAATATCGCGCATCAGGGCTACGCTATTGACGGCCTATCTTTCACGACAGCATTTATTCAGGGTGGACTCTTTGGACTTGACGGGGTACATCCTACAGCTCAAGGATATGGAATAATTGCAAACGAATTCATTAGGTCAATAAACGCGAGATTCGGTTCGAACATAGCTTCGGTTTCAATATCATCGATCCCCGGTTCGATCTTGCTCGCGAAAAGTTCATTGAATAAACTTGGTTTACCCGATGTGCACTATTCCGACTTGATGCCAATGCTGCGGCTTATTCAAAGAAGGTAATTACCTTAATTATTTGTTTGATAGAAAACTTTCGAACTATGCCCCGTTTTTTACGGGGCTTTTTTTTCTTAAATTGGATTAGAAATCATCATGTCAACAATAATTTGTCCGAATTGTCGGTCGAGTAATGTTCGACGAAGCCGAACGCGAGGCATCCGAGAGAAACTTCTGAAGATCGTCGGTAGGAAAGCCTTCCGGTGTAAAGATTGTGGTTGGCGGGGATTGATGCTCGCGCCAAGTGAACACAGCTCGCGCGCCACGAAAGAACAAAGTTATGTCTTTGCTATAATTTTTGGCGTTGTTATACTCGCATTGATTATAGTCTTTAATCTTCGTTCCGAACAAATAGAAAAAATTGCCAGAACCTTTTTGGGGTCTCCGAAATGACACTAGAAGTAACTTTAAAAAATGCTCAAGAAATGGGTTTGAACCCGGAAGAATTTCAGAAAATAAAAGAAATACTAGGGCGCACCCCGACTTATACGGAGCTTGGTGTGTATTCGGTAATGTGGTCGGAGCATGCGAGCTATAAAAATTCCATTCTCCAGTTAAAAAAGCTCCCGCGATCCGGTAAAAATCTGCTTGTGAGTGCAGGAGAGGAAAATGCCGGATTGGTTGACATTGGCGACGGACTTGCGGTCGCGTTCAAAATAGAAAGCCATAATCATCCGAGCGCGGTAGAGCCATACCAGGGTGCTGCAACAGGTGTCGGCGGGATTTTACGCGACATCTTCACGATGGGCGCCCGTCCGATCGCGGCACTTGACTCGCTACGGTTCGGAAATCCGGATAATCCCCGGGTAAAATATCTTCTCGAAAACGTTGTCAAAGGAATTGCCGATTACGGAAATGCTTTCGGAGTTCCGACCGTGGCCGGTGAGATTTACTTTGATGAATGCTACGACGAGAACCCACTGGTAAATGCCATGGCGGTCGGTATTGTAAGGCATGATCTTGTCGCCAAGGCTGCGGCGAAAGGCGTTGGAAACCTCGTTATGATTGTCGGTTCGTCGACCGGTCGTGATGGAATTCATGGCGCTACTTTTGCCTCGGAGGATATTTCGGAAGCTTCCGAAGCAAAACGGCCATCTGTGCAGGTTGGCGATCCGTTTACGGAAAAACTTTTGCTCGAAGCGACACTTGAAGCGATCGCGGCGGGCCTTGTTGTTGGAATACAAGATATGGGAGCAGCAGGAATTGCCTGCTCTACATCCGAGATGAGCGCGAAGGGAAGTACCGGAATGGATGTGGATTTAGATCTCGTCCCACTTCGTGAATCCGACATGTCTGCGTATGAAATCATGCTTTCCGAATCTCAGGAACGAATGCTGGTTATTGTGAAACCGGAAGATGAAGCAGCGATAAAACAAATTTTTATTAAGTGGGACTTAAATGCCGAGGTCGTCGGCAAGGTGACCGGCGACGGTATTTTAAGGATCCGTCGCTTCGGGAAAATAGAAGCTGAAATTCCGTCCAAAACTCTTGCTCTTGGTGAAGGGGCACCTGTTTATGTGCGGGAAAGTCGTAAGCCGGATTACATAGATAGCCTTGCCGAATTTGATCCGCATACTTTGCCGGATACTGGGAATTATGGTGATATTTTGAAGAAGCTCTTGTCCTCTCCGAATATTGCCAGCAAGAAATATGTTTATGAGCAGTACGATTTCATGGTGGGGACTGACACTGTCGTGCTCCCAGGCGATGGAGACGCTGCGGTGATTAGACTCGAAAGGTGGGCAAAGAGTGAAGCCGGGAAGAAACGTGGAATTGTTACAAAGACCGATTGTAACGCCAGATATGTTTACCTTGACCCTAAATTAGGTGCTGAACATGCAGTTGTTGAGGCGGGAAGAAATGTCGCTTGTGTCGGTGGAAAGCCGGTCGCGATAACCAACTGTCTCAACTTCGGGAATCCATACAAACCCGATGTTTTTTATCAGTTTGAGGAGGCGGTTCAGGGAATCTCGAAGGCGTGCACTGAATTAGAAACACCGGTAACAGGGGGCAATGTCAGTTTCTATAATGAAAGCCCGAACCGTACTGTTTATCCTACTCCGGTGATCGGTATGTTAGGAATCATTGATGATGCGTCAAAGGCTGCTCGTTCGGCATTCAGGAATGATGGCGATGTAATTGCCGTCATTGGTCCTGAACGAAATGAGATGGGCGGAAGCGAATACTTGAAAATCGTTCATGACGTTGTTGCGGGAAAAATTCCTCCGGTGGATTACAAATACGAGAGAAGTCTTCATGAATTTCTGAGGGAAGCAATCATTGCCGGAATGGTAATCTCAGCACATGACGTTTCTGAGGGAGGACTTGCGGTTTGCTTAGCAGAATGCTGCATCATGGATCCGGAAATGAATTACGGCGCGAAGGTCGATTTTGATATTCAAATTCGAAATGACTTCGCATTGTTCTCCGAGGGAGGCGGCAGGGTTGTGGTATCCTTTGATCCGGCAAATACGGATAAGGTTTTCGCATTGGCGAAATCAAAAAGTTTGCCGATAAATAAGATTGGAATTGTAGGAGGAAACAAATTTAAATTGAACGGACTCATAAACATCGACGTGAAAGAACTTATCTCTGCTTATTATAGCATCCTTCCTTCCAAGTTCGCAATATCATTTGCGGTATGATTAGGCTGGACAAGACTTATTTCGTAGCCTTTCATGGTGGACCTTTCTAAGTTGAAAATTCTTTATCGAAATTTCATGAAGGTATTGCAAGTTATTCTTATTTACGCCAAAACAATTTTACGAAACTTCGTCTCTCATGATATTTTCTTTTATGCATCTTCTCTTTCATTTCAGGTTGTACTCTGCTTCATACCAACTATTCTTCTCGTAATTTGGATACTCGGATCGATTTTATCCCCGGAGGCTTTGTTGCGCCAGCTTGAGATAATAAGTGCCTTCGTTTTGCCTAAACAATTGAGATATACGGATAATGTTAAGACCTTATTACTTGACCGGGCAAGGATTTTAACCGAGCACCGGAGTCTTTTCGGGATTGTGGGTATCGTCGGATTTTCATGGACTTCCTTAGCTTTGATGGGAACATTGCGAAAGACGGTATTTCAAGTCGTCGGTGTACAAAGCAATTACTCTTTTCTCCGGCAAACAATTTACGACCTGCGGGTTCTATTGATTGCAGGTTTCTTCTTGACGGCAAGCACGGTTGTAACGACGATATTTGCAGCATTGCGCGAGATTGCATTGCAATTGCCTGCTGGCGAGATGCGGTTTACCTTATTAAGATTTTGCGTGCCAATCCTTTTTGCTCTTGTACTTACTTTCTTTTTATATTTTTTCATTTACCGGTTCCTTTCTTACGGGAAAATAAAATCAAGTTCGGCAGCTTTCGGTGCTTTTTGGGCTGCGGTATTTTATGAATTTGCAAAAGACCTCTTCGCTTTTTATATAGCGCGGGCAGGAAATCTTGAGCAGACGTATGGAGCGCTTGAAACAATCTTCGGTTCCATCCTCTGGATTTTCTATTCGACGGTTGTCTTTATCCTTGGTGTTGAACTTTCAAACATTAATTCATTAAGGAGGGCGGCAGCATGAGAAGGATTTTCTTTACGGGATTTCCGGGATTTATCGGCACCCGTCTTGTGGGTGAATTACTTAAACGGGATAATGAATTGGAAGTAGTCGCACTGATTCAACAGAAGTTCATTCATTCCGCAGAAGCCTCTCGCTCGAGACTCTCCGAAGATATTCCTGGAAGTTCAAAGCGTCTCCAGTTTGTATTTGGTGATATTACACGGGAAAATCTTGGTATGCCTGATCTTGAGTCGATCGCAGCCGGGATAACCGGAATCTTTCATCTCGCAGCGGCGTACGATCTCGCCGTATCGAGGTCGGTAGGAATGAGGGTCAATGTCGAGGGGACAAAAAATGTCGTCGAATTCGCGAAGCGATGCATGAATCTCAGGCGCCTTGATTACGTGAGCACTGCGTATGTTAGCGGAGATTTTGAGGGGAATTTTTCAGAACAAGATTTCGACCGGGGGCAAAAGTTTAAGAACTTCTACGAAGAAACAAAATATCTGGCGGAAAAAATAATAAGAGACGCTAAAGATATCCCATCTGTAATTTACCGTCCTGGAATTGTTGTTGGGGATTCAAAAACCGGCGAAACCGCAAAATACGATGGCCCTTATTACGTCCTTCAGACAATGAGCTCTCTTCCAAATATGTTTCCTTTCCCGAAAATCGGCAGGGGTCTGGTAGAGGTAAATTTGGTGCCTGTTGATTTTATTGTCGATGCCCTAGCATCGCTTTCAGTGGAAAATGGAGCTTTGAATAATACTTATCATCTGACCGATCCTTCACCGCTGAAAGTTGCCGAGCTGCAAAATCTGTTTGCAGAATCTTTGGGCAAGAAGTTTGTCGGTTATCCGCTTCCGCCTGCACTCGCCAAGACGGCGATGAAAATTGGGTTGGTCAGGAAAGTTTACAGGATGCCTTCGCAACTTGTCGACTATTTCACTCACGAGGTTCATTACGAATCGACGCTTACGTCTGCCGCCCTTCGGAAATTAGGAGTGGTTTGCCCTAGTTTTGGCGATTATTTGAAAAACCTAGTGAAGTTCTTTCAGTCACATAAACAGGATGAGTTGCAGGGAATTCTAATTTGAAATTGAGGAGATAATGGCTCAAAAAGTATTTCATTTTGCGAAAGAACAAAAAAAAGTTTACGAACTTGCATATAATTTAAGGTGGTCGTATGATTACCCGACCCAGCAATTCTTTGCCAAGTTGAGTCCCCGAATGTGGGAGCGCTCGAATCACAATCCCATTTCTGTCCTTAATGAGATCAGTGAAGAAGAGCTTCGGTCAAGATTACGCGATAACGTTCTTCATGCGGAACTTGACAGCTGTTATGATTCACTGCAGAATTATTTGAAGTCGGTTGATAAACCGGTTGCTGCTTTCCGGCACTTTGATAAGCATCCTATTGCTTACTTTAGCGCGGAAATAGGAATTCACCAAAGTCTTCCGATTTATTCGGGCGGCCTCGGAATCCTTTCCGGTGATCACACAAAGAGCGCGAGTGATATCGGACTGAACTTTGTCGGCGTGACACTTTTCTACCGTCAGGGATATTTTATCCAAAGAGTAAATAGTGAAGGCGTCCAGCTTGAAGAATATAATCAACAGGATTACCACAGCCTTCCCGTGGTTCCGGTTACGGACGGGAGCGGGAATCCGGTGAAGGTCCAAGTCCAGATAGGGCGCAGTTTGGTATCGGTCGCAGCTTATAAAGCTGTGGTAGGAAGATCGCTCCTATATTTATTGGAGACAAACCTGCCTGAAAATGAAGAGCACTATCGGGATTTAACATCAAGGGTTTATGGCGGTGACAGTACTACAAGAATTTCTCAAGAAATAATCCTCGGTGTCGGTGGCGCAAAATTTTTGAAGGAACTGGAATATAATCCGGCTGTTTACCATATGAACGAAGGACATTCTGCCTTTCTTACGCTTGAACTTTTACACGAACAATTACTGGAGGGAAAAACGGTAAGCCGTGCGGTAGAGGAAGTAAAAAAGAAATGCGTCTTCACAACGCATACTCCGGTTGCCGCGGGCCATGATAGGTTCACGCAGGACTTGATTAATTTTAGTCTGGGTGGATTTGTTTCTTCCCTTGGGATCACTTTGGATGAATTCATGAACTTTGGAAGAGTAAATATCAACGATAAGGGTGAAACTTTTTGCATGACTGTTCTGGCGCTAAAGATGAGTCGGGGAGCAAACGCCGTAAGCGAGTTGAACGGAAAAGTCAGCAGACAAATGTGGACCGGGCTTTACCCGGAAAAAAGGCGGCGCAAGTCCCGATAGGTTATGTCACAAACGGGATTCACAGTCTGACGTGGCTTTCAACAGAAGCAAATAAATTATTTGAAGCGCGAATCGGAAGGAATTGGAGCAGCAAACTTGAACGCCATTCCGAGTGGACGGCAGCAATAAACAAGATTCAAGATGAGGAAATATGGGCTTTGCGGTACGCGTTAAGAAGAAGATTGATTGAATTTGTGAGAGAAAGGATGAGACGACAGCAGGTGAGGTTCGGAAACTCATCGACCTGGGTCGAGAAAGTCCTTTCACCGGATGCTCTGACCATCGGTTTCTCCCGGCGATTTGCGACATACAAGCGCGCGCCTTTATTGTTCACCGATTTTGAAAGAGCTGCACAGCTTCTTGGCGATAGCAAAAGGCAGGTCCAGATAATTTTCAGCGGCAAGGCGCACCCAAGAGATGACGCCGGTAAGGCATTTATTCAGCAGATAATTCATCTGAGCCGCGAGCCCCGCTTTACCGGAAGAATCGCTTTTGTCGAAGATTACGACATGGGAGTAGCGAAAGAGCTTGTCGCGGGATGCGACATTTGGTTGAATAATCCAAGGCGTCCTCTCGAAGCAAGTGGAACGAGTGGAGAAAAGGTTATTTTGAATGGCGGACTCAATTGTTCCATCATGGACGGATGGTGGCGTGAGGCATATAATGGCAAAAACGGTTTTGCGATTGGAGAAGATAAAGACACGCAGGTTTCTGTTGAGGAACAAGACCGGCTAGATTCACAAAATCTCTATGATGTGATCGAAAATAAAGTTGTCCCAGCCTACTACGATCGCAACGCTTCGGGAATTCCGTTGAAGTGGGTCAAGCTGATCAAAGATTCCATGAAAACAATTGCACCGGTTTACAATACAAACCGGATGGTAAGAGAATATGTCAACAAGTATTATTTACAAAAGTAAAGGCGAGAATTCACAATGAATAAGTTAGATGAGCTTTGCATAAACACAATTCGATTTTTGGCTGTCGATGCCGTGCAAAAAGCGAACTCCGGTCACCCGGGAATGCCGATGGGAGTTGCCCCGATCGGATACACGATTTGGACGAAATATTTGAAACACAACCCGCATAACCCAAAATGGTTCAACAGAGATCGTTTCGTATTATCCGCCGGTCATGGCTCGATGCTGCTTTATTCGCTTTTGCATCTGACAGGTTATGGCCTTTCTATTGACGACTTAAAACAATTCAGGCAATTCGGAAGCAAAACTCCAGGACATCCTGAATACGGGATTACTCCGGGTGTCGAAACGACCACAGGTCCTCTCGGGGCAGGGCCTGGGAAACGCGATCGGAATGGCAATCGCAGAAACCTTCCTCGCCGCCAATTTCAATCGAGACGGTTTTAACATAGTGGACCATTATACTTATTTCATCGCGGGCGACGGCGATATGATGGAAGGGGTGACGAGTGAAGCGAGTTCTCTGGCCGGTCACCTCAAACTCGGAAAAGTGATCGGGTTTTACGACGATAACCATATCACGATAGAGGGAAAAACAGACCTTGCGTTCAGCGAGAATGTAATGGCAAGATACTCTGCTTACGGATGGCATACTCAGCACATTGATGACGGGAATGACCTGGAGGCAATTTCAAATGCGATAGAAACCGCGAGAAGTGTAACCGATAAACCATCCATCATTGGCGTAAGAACTCATATAGGCTACGGCTCACCTAATAAACAAGATTCAGCCGAAGCCCATGGCTCGGCGCTAGGCGAGAAGGAAGTTGAACTGACAAAGAAAAATCTTGGGTGGCCGCTTGAGCCAAAGTTCTTAGTGCCTGATGAAGCGCTTTCTGTCTTCAGAAAATCAGTTGAGAATGGCAAAAAATCTGAAGAGCAATGGAACAATCTTTTCACAGAATACGGAAAGAAATATCCTCAGCTTGCAAAAGAATTTCAATCATGGATGTCTGGTGATGTCACGCCTGATGCGTTAAAGGACATCCCAAAGTTCGATCCGGCAGCCGGAGCTGTCGCGACACGAACGGCATCTGGAAAAGTGATTAATGCTTTTGCGTCAAAGGTTAAGAATTTTCTTGGAGGTGCCGCCGATCTTTCTCCTTCCACGGATACTATAATGAAGGACACGACGTCTTTCTCGGCAGTGGACCGCTGCGGACGTAATTTTCATTTTGGAATTCGCGAACATGGTATGGGCGCAGTTCTCAACGGCATGGCGGTTCACGGCGGACTTATCCCGTTTGGCGCGACATTCCTCGTCTTTGCGGATTACATGCGACCCCCGATTCGTCTAGCTTCGATTTCGCATTTTAGGACGGTCTACGTTTTTACGCACGACAGCATCGGCCTCGGCGAAGACGGACCGACTCACCAGCCAGTCGAGCATTTCATGGCGTTAAGAGCGATCCCGAATTTAGTTTTCATTCGTCCAGCGGATGCGAATGAAACGGCGGAGGCATGGAAGTTTATTCTCGGATATAAAAAGGGTCCGGTTGTGATTGCATTGACGAGACAGAAACTTCCCGTGATCGATCGAAACAAATATTCGAGCGAGGCAGGTCTGCAGCGCGGCGGCTATGTCCTTGCCGGGTCCGCGAACCCTGATGCAATTATCGTCGCGACCGGCAGCGAAGTCAGTGTCGCAATGAAAGCCTATGAAGAGCTTGCATCGAAAGGAAATAAAGTGAGACTCGTCAGCATGCCAAGCTGGGAAATATTCGACATGCAGGATGCAAAATATCGTGAGTCCGTTTTGCCGGCGAATGTTTGGCGGCGGGTTTCTATTGAGGCGGGAATTACCAAGGGTTGGAGCCGCTACGTCGGAGATAAAGGGATTTCAATCGGTATCGACCGGTTCGGTGCGTCCGCACCCGGTGATGTCATCATGAAAGAATACGGAATAACCTCCGATGCGGTTGTCTCGGCCGTAGATAAAATACTGAAGTAATAATTAATCCTGTCAGGTTTTGCCATAGACCCAGCCTGACGGTTTCTTGCCCTGACAGGACTGAATAAAAAGGTGATTGGGATGTCAATAAACTATCAATTCGAATTTGGAAAGCACGAAGAACTATTCACGAAGGGTCTAAAACAGATCAGTGAATCGAAATTCCTTCAGAGGCTGTGGAAGAAGGACGGCTCACTATGGTCTGATGATCCCGTGCACCATGCCGTTGCGCTGAATAGGCTTGGCTGGCTTGATCTTCCTTCGCAAATGAAACGCGAGGTCGGGCAATTGGAAGATTTCGCGGCTGCTAAAGTCTCCAGAAAATTCAAGCACGTCGTCCACCTTGGAATGGGTGGAAGCAGTTTGGCACCGGAGGTATTATTCAGGACGTTCGGAAGCTCATCCGATTTCCCTGAGCTGATTGTGCTCGATTCCACCGATCCGGATCAGATCGATGATGTACTGAAAGCGATTAAGCTTGACGATACCATTTTCATTGTGGCATCTAAATCAGGGTCAACGATCGAAACATCTTCACTGGCAAAATTCTTTTACGACAAACTTTCGCGATTAAATCCGATAACTGTGCGGGAACATTTTGTCGCCATTACGGATCCTGGTACAATGCTTCAGGCAGAGGCCGAACAGAAGTACAGCAGAGCTTTTCTTAATCCCGCCGACATCGGCGGAAGATATTCCGCGTTGAGCTTGTTCGGGCTTGCTCCATTTGCGTTACTCGGGCGGGATGTTGCTAGATTCTTGAGTAAGAGTGAAGAACAGGAAAGATTGAGCGCCGCCGACGCACCCGTGGAACTATGCGGCCCGGCTAAGTTGGGCGCTTTTCTCGGAAAGCTTGCGGGATCAGGAATCAATAAGCTGACCATTCAGACAAGTCCTTTTCTTTCGACAGTCGGCTGGTGGATCGAACAACTCGTCGCTGAGAGTACGGGGAAAGAAGGTAAAGGGATTCTTCCGGTCAACGGCGAAGATCTGACCGCGCCAGACTTTTATTCTGAAGACCGGATATTCGCATATATGAAACTCCACGGCGATATCGATTTGGAAAAGGAAGAAAAACTGAATATCCTGAAAAGCCACGGTTTTCCAGTGGTCATTGTTGAGATGGATGATCTTTATGATTTAGGAGGGCTTTTCTATAACTGGGAGATCGCAACCGCGACGGCGGCTTCTCTTCTTCGCATCGATCCTTTTGATGAGCCAAACGTGAAGGAAAGTAAGGACAACACTAAGCGGGTCCTCGACGAGTTTAAGTCAAGCGGGAAAATGGAATTTGATTCGTCGCCGCTCCATAATGGAAATCAGAAAGTTTATGGGAATATCGCTCCGGCCGGCGACGTTGCACTCATTCTAAATAATCTCATATCCGGAAATAAAGCCGGCGATTATCTTGCCGTCATGGCATATGTTCCTAGGAGAAGAGAAGTCGAGGAATTACTCGGCAGACTTCAGTCGTCATTGCGTGACAGATTACGAATTCCCGTCACGATTGGATTCGGGCCGCGGTTTCTTCATTCCACCGGCCAGTTCCATAAGGGAGGTACAAAGAACGGACTTTTTCTTCAGTTCGTTCATGAACCTGAAAAGGATTTCCAAATTCCGGGTGAGAGTTATACTTTTAGAAACTTGTTCCGCTCGCAAGCAATCGGAGATTATGTCTCGTTGAAGTCGAAAGGGAAACCGGTCGTATCTGTTGATTTGGGAAAGGATTTTCTCCCGGCGTTGACGGAAGTAATTGGAAAGATTGCCTAAAGATTTGTCCGGTAATCTGCTTTGAGTCCTCCTAAATAATTATTTTAGCAGATCCTGGAAATGTTTTAGAAAAACAATAGCGGCATCGCTGCTGCTCCGACGATGCTCGCTGCAAAGTTTACAACGTCATTATTAATCCAACGATATCCCTGGATCAATGTCGTTTCTTGTCCGTTGCAATGATGCTTACGCTCGGTAATTTTCCCGCAACTGGGGCATTTGTATTGTGATTGAAGTGTTCCGCCAATGATGCTATCCGCAAAGCTTCCGATTGCTCCGCTGAAAATGGCTGCTATAATAAACCTGATTGGAAACAGAGCATACCCCTCGGCCAACGGAAGTGTCAGGAAGGCAAGAAGTGCCGCAGAACCTATGCCCGCAAATGTACCCAGCCAAGAGATTGCGCCCGAAAAACCTTTCTCAACTCTCTTCAGAAGGGTCAGCGAAAATGGATTCGTCCGGGAAAAAATTCCAAATTCAGTTGCGATTGTGTCTGCCGTGACAGCGGTCAAAGCGCCGACATACGCGAGGAACCAGTGGAAGTTCGGAGATAAACAATTTCCGACCAGCATAAGAAGAGCAAAGCCGCCATTAGCAAACACCTGGGCGGCGTCCCGAACGTAGCTCTTTTCATATAGTAAATTATAACCAGCCTTGCGTTTAGAAAAGGTCTTGGAGGCAATGCTGCCAATTACGAAAAAGGCGAGGATTGGCACCGACCATTCCCATCCGCCGAACCCGAATATAAAACCTCCAAGAATAAATGTTGCAGTCGCGCCATCTTTGGAAAGAAACTTGAGTCTTGTAGACATGGCAGCTACAAGAAGCGCAAGAAATTCTCCGATGATAAATGAGTTGAAAAGGCCTGAATTGCTCGTAGCAATGGAGAGCAAGATCCCGGCAGATAATGGAACTGTGAGGTTGTCCGTTGCTTTCGGAGAGACAAGTTCGATCGCTGCCACCATTATGCCGATGGAAACAGAAATATTAAGGAGAGTCGAAAAGCTTGACGTGACCGATGGCTCCCCGAAAAAAAGGAACCCGATCGCTGTTGCAACGGTCGCGACGACGAACATTGCTGCGCTTCCCTCGAAAGTTTTCCGTTCACCGAACGCTGATACCTCATGAGTCCTTTTAATGTTTGTCCCGACAATTGCCGCTGCAGGGTCGGCGAGTCCCATTACCAGCATTGCGGTGGATACTATCAAAGGATAATTATCCCAGAACAAAAGGACAAGTATTAGAAATGAGATCGGGTAATAGACCGTACCCAGGTTCTTCTTGTCAATGTTCATTCCTTTGAACATTCCGAGTCTTATCGAAATAAAGTTAACGACAATGAAGGTCGAGGCAAGTAATGCAGGATACAGTTTCTGCCTGAATAGCAGCGGAGCAAAGAAAATGATGACCGCAACGGAGGCGTGGACAAACTCGCGAGTTTTTTTAGGATCTATATGAAAAAACTTCTTTATGGCTTCGGCGATGAAAACCAACGCAGTTAGTCCGCATAGCACGACAACAAAATTCAGCGGTTCGTTCATGCGCAAAAACTAAGAACTGGGAGAAGAAAATGCAAGTTTATATAGAAAGTGGAATTATTTTATTGCGATAATCCCTAACGAGTTGGAGTTCCAACATCGGATGATTAACTTTTCAAAAAGGAAACTAGCATGCGTCGACTTTTTCTGGATGGCGATTCCCTTGCGATCGAAGATGCTTTTCTTGCCGAGAAAAACAAGAGAGGTGTTTCATTGTCCGAACCCGCCGTCAGGAAAATGGAACAATCACGTAGCCAGGTTGAAAGTTGGCTCTCCAGAGATGAGGTCATTTACGGCGTTACTACGGGGTTCGGAGAGTTTGCAACGATCAGAATCCCACATGAAAAGATAAAAGAATTGCAGGTCAACTTAATACGGAGTCATTCTGCTGGGACGGGGGGTCCACTTCCGGCAGAGATTGTAAGATTAATAATTCTACTTCGTGCGAATGCTCTTGCGAAAGGGTACAGTGGTGTTAGGCCTGAGGTTGTGGAGCGACTTCTAAAGATTTTTAATCTCGGTTTGATCCCCTTTATCCCTGAAAAGGGTTCAGTCGGGAGCAGCGGCGATCTGGTTCAACTCGCTCATCTCGTCCTTGCAATGATGGGAGAAGGAAACTTTATCGTAGATGGGAAATTCAAACCGGCAAAAAATATCCTAAAAAAATACCGGATAGCTCCGCTTGAACTTACCGCTAAGGAAGGGCTGGCGTTGGTGAACGGTACTCAGATGATGGGCGCATTTGCCGTGCATAGCGTTTACGAGTCCATGCAGCTTGCGAAAATATTCGATATTACCGGTGCGTTAAGCGTAGAGGCGCTTCGAGGTACAGATGTGGCATTCGATCCTCGTATCCACAAACTGAGACCTTATCATGGCCAGAGGGTTTCTGCTAAGAATGTGAAGCGGCTTCTTGCCGAAAGCGAAATCAGAAAGTCCCACCTGCATAACGACACGCGGGTGCAGGACGCATATTCGTTGAGGTGTATGCCTCAAGTACACGGCGCCGTTCGTGACACAATAGAGTTTTGTAGAAGACAAGTTACGGTAGAAATAAACTCTGCGACGGATAATCCCTTGATCTTTGCAGATGACGGAATTCATCTGGAAGGCGGAAATTTTCACGGAGAGCCGCTTGCGCTGGCATGCGATTTCCTTGCAATCGGGCTGAGTGAGTTTGCGAGCATTTCTGAGCGACGTGTCGAGAGAATGGTGAATTGGCAATTAAGCGGCCTGCCGAAATTTTTAGTAGAGGACGGCGGACTTAATTCAGGAATGATGATTGCGCAGTACACGGCGGCATCCCTGGCGAGCGAGAACAAAGTGCTCTCGCATCCCGCAAGTGTCGATTCGATCCCAACAAGCGCGAACCAAGAAGACCATAATTCAATGGGATCGATAGCTGCACAGAAGTGCTATCGGGTTTTGGAAAATGTTTGGCGAGTTGCCGCAATTGAACTCCTTGTGGCTTGCCAGGCTATCGATTTCTCAAGAAATATAGGCGGCAACGGCGTGCCGTTGAAATGTGGCGCCGGAACGGAGCCGGTCTATCATCTCGTCAGGAAAAAGATCAAGCATCTCGACCAGGACAGGGTTTTGCATAAAGACATAGAGACGGCCCTTCAGCTGCTGAAATCTGGAGAAGTGGTCAGCATCGCCGAGAAGGCGGTCGGTAAACTGGATTGATTAATTTTGAGAGGAAAAAATGAAAGTTACTTTTCAAGTTAGCCTTTACCCAATTGCGAAGGAAGATTTCAAGACCCCGATAAATAATTTCATTTCCAAATTGAAGGAGGAGAAGTTAGAGGTGATGGTACATGAGACCTCCACGATCGGAAGCGGAGAGATGGAAAACGTGTTTGATGCTCTGAAGAAAGCTTATTCGTCAGCCGCGAAGCTGGGGGACGCTGTAATGGTTCTGACCGTTGTTAATGGCGCTCCACAAAAAGAAGAACTGGATGTACTTAACGCAAAATAACACATTGTTGGACATATAAAGAACGGGCAAATGAATGTCGATCCCTGAAAAAGCTATTCAAGAAATGCCGAAGGTCTTATTGCACGATCATCTCGACGGCGGGTTGCGGCCCGAAACAGTAATTGAACTTGCAAAAGACCAGAAGTACGACAAACTTCCAACGAACGACCCGGGCGACCTTGCCGGATGGTTTCATCGCGGCGCCAAAAGAGGGAGCTTGCCGTTGTATCTGGAGGGTTTTGCTCACACTGCCGGAGTCATGCAGACCGACGAAGCACTTGAGCGGATTGCTTATGAAATGATGGACGACATGAAGAAGGACGGTGTAGTGTACGTCGAAACGCGATTTGCTCCTGTTTTTCATACAGAAAAGGGGCTGCACTGGGAAGAAGTTGTAAGCTCGGTTTTGCGAGGACTTGAGCGTGGAAAGAGAGATTTTGGAGTCGGGTACGGTTTAATTATCTGTGCCATGAGAGATATGAACTTGAGTGAAGAAATGGCGCAACTTGCGGTTGACTTCAGGGATCGCGGTGTTGTGGGTTTCGATCTTGCGGGGGAAGAGGGAGGGTATCCTCCGAAGAAGCACGTCGAAGCATTCCAGTACATCCAAAGACAAAATTTTAATATTACAATTCATGCCGGTGAAGGGTTCGGCAAAGAATCGATCTGGCAAGCGATCCAGTGGTGCGGCGCGCACAGGATCGGGCACGCGACAAGGTTAATTGATGATATAGTTATTTCCGAGGGGAAGGTCGTAAAACTTGGAACTCTTGCTCAGTATGTCCTTGATAAAAGGATATCTCTCGAAATCTGTCTAAGTTCAAATGTCGATACAGGAGCGGCGAAGAACATAGATGTGCATCCTTTTGGAACTTACTACAAGGAAAAATTTAGAGTGACATTAAATACGGATGATCGCCTGATGAGTGGGACGACATTATCGAAGGAATTTCAAATTGCCGAAAAGGTGTTCCATCTTAATCTAGTAGAGATGGAAAAACTCACGATCAACGCAATGAAAAGCGCGTTCCTACCGTATGATGAAAGAATCAAATGTATTTATGATTCGATTAAACCCGGATTCCAGAAACTGAGAGAGAAATATAAGATCTAATTTCAGTACCAATTTATCTGCGATGAGTCATGAGCTAATAAGGAGTCTTCATCGTGAATATGCAAACTAAAAGAATAATCCGCGCCCCGCGTGGAACCAGGCTCAACACGAAAGGCTGGCAACAGGAAGCCGCTTTGAGAATGCTGATGAACAATCTCGACCCTGAAGTTGCGGAAAAGCCTGATGAACTGATTGTCTATGGCGGGAGCGGCAAGGCCGCGAGGAATTGGGAATCATTTGACGCGATTGTAAGAACTCTAAAGCGATTGAAGAGCGACGAAACGCTTCTTGTCCAATCGGGTAAACCGGTTGGGGTTTTCAAGACTTACAAAGATGCGCCAAGGGTTCTTATTTCAAATGCCATGCTTGTCCCTGCTTGGGCGAACTGGGATGAGTTCCGGAGGCTTGAGCATTTAGGACTAACGATGTACGGACAGATGACAGCCGGAAGCTGGATCTATATCGGCACTCAAGGGATCTTGCAGGGGACTTACGAAACTTTTGCGGAAGCCGCACGAAAACATTTTAAAGGTACACTTTCGGGAAGATTTATCCTGACAAGCGGACTCGGAGGAATGGGTGGCGCGCAGCCGCTTGCGGCGACAATGAACGGCGCAGCTTTCATAGGCGTTGAAATAGACCGGAATCGGATAGAAAGAAGGTTGAAGACAGGATACTTAGACAGAATGAGCGAAAGCCTTGATGAAGCGCTATCACTTGCACTTGATGCGAAAAAGAAAAGGATCGCACTCTCCGTAGGACTTCTCGGGAATGCAGCAGAAATCATCCCTGAAATTGTAAAGAGAAATATCATTCCGGACTTATTGACGGATCAAACAAGTGCGCACGATACTTTGAATGGCTACGTTCCGGCCGGAATTCCTTATGAGGCCGCTCTTGATCTTCGCAAGAATGACCCGCAGAAATATATCTCCATGTCACAGGACTCTATCGTGGTACACGTCCGAGCGATGCTTGAGCTGAAGCAACGAGGAGCCGTTACGTTTGACTATGGCAACAATATCCGAGGTGAAGCGAAATTGCACGGTGTTGAAGAGGCGTTTGAAATTCCCGGGTTCGTCCCTGAATTTATCCGCCCAATGTTTTGTGAAGGGAAGGGGCCGTTTCGATGGGTCGCATTGAGTGGTGAACCGGAAGATATTTATACAACCGATAAGGCATTGATGAAAGCATTTCCCGAAAATGAAAATCTTATTAAGTGGCTCAAAAAGGCTGAGGAACATGTCCATTTCCAGGGTTTGCCTTCCAGGATTTGCTGGCTCGGATATAAAGAACGCGACAAGGCAGGGCTCCTTTTCAATAAGTTGGTTCGAAATGGTAAAGTCAAAGCACCGATAGTGATCGGAAGAGATCATCTGGATGCCGGGAGCGTCGCATCGCCAAACCGCGAAACCGAGAAGATGAAAGACGGCTCCGACGCAATTGCCGACTGGCCGATTCTTAATGCACTACTTAATGCAGTCGGTGGTGCAAGCTGGATCTCAGTTCACCACGGCGGTGGAGTGGGAATTGGGATGTCCATTCATGCGGGAATGGTTATCGTTGCCGATGGGACGGCCTCCGCAGATGAGAGATTGAAACGAGTCCTGACCTACGACCCCGGACTCGGTGTGATTCGTCATGCCGACGCAGGGTACGAAGAAGCAATGAGAGTCGCAAATGAAAAAGGGATCGATATGCCGATGTTAGGCAAAGCAACGAAGTCAAATAGGCGTAAATAGGAAATCCCTCGTGTTTTATCTCCATGACATTTTAGGAATTCCGTGAAACTCTATTATCACGTTACAGGTCATGGTGATCCCCTTGTTATCCTTCATGGATTATTTGGCTCGAGTGATAACTGGTTTACTCTTGCAAAATCTTTTGCAGAGAAATTTAAAGTTTACGCGGTTGATCAAAGAAATCACGGCCGCTCACCGCACAGCGATCAATTCAGTTACCGTATCATGGCGGACGATGTTAATAATCTCCTGATTCATGAAGGTGTGGTGTCGGTTAATTTACTCGGGCATTCAATGGGCGGTAAGACAGCGATGCAATTTGCTCTGATGTATCCGGAAAAAGTCGACAAGCTGATAGTTGTCGATATAGCTCCGAAGGTTTACCCGCCAAAGCACGATCAAATTTTTGAAGCGCTATTCGCTTTGAAATTAGACGAATATAGGACCAGGTCGGAACTTGACTCCGCATTGTCGCAATATATAGGCGATTATTCAGTCAGGCAGCTATTGTTAAAAAACGTTTTTCGTGATGACGACGGAAACTTCAAGTGGAGAATTGATGTAAACGCAATTCATAAAAACTATAACAATGTCAATCAAGCGATCGAGGTTACACGACAATTTAGTAAACCGACTCTCTTCATCAGAGGCTCGAAGTCGTCTTACATCCTCGATGAAGATATCCCGCAAATCAAATCTATTTTTCCATCCGCACAAATTGTATCGATTGAGAACGCCGGACACTGGGTCCATGCAGAAGCCCAGCAAAGATTTTCCGAAGTCGTAATGGAATTTTTGTTGCACTAATTGCGTTGGTAGGAACAGTGCGCTGATTTTCAAGCTGTTTGCATGTCATGCTTCATGGCGTACTGTTTGAGAGTCATCGTTCGAGCTGTTCATCTTGGACGAGATTGAAACTCTTTTTATTAAATCTTAATTTACTTTCAAGTGTAATAGGAGGAAAAATGTCAATCGAAGTAGGAAAAAAAGCACCGGAATTCAAACTTTATGATACAGATAAGAAAGAGAGAAGTTTGACGGAATTTTCAGGTAAAAATGTTGTACTCGCGTTTTATCCGGGTGCATTTACCGGAGTATGCACGAAGGAAATGTGCAATTTCCGTGATTCATTAAGCAAGTTTAATAATGTGAATGCCCAGGTAATTGGAATCAGCGTTGATCCGCCATTTTCGAACAAAGCCTTCGCTGATCAGAATAAATTGAATTTCCCGATTTTATCCGATTTCAATCGCCAGGTCGTGAAAGCTTATGATGCTTACCACGATAACTTTGCGGGCCTTAATGGTTACACTGCATCGAAGAGAGCCGTGTTTGTGCTCGATAAAGGAGGGATCGTAAAATATAAATGGGTTTCGGAAACTCCCGGTGTGGAGCCGAATTATGACGAAGTTTTTAAAGCCGTTGAAAGTTTGAAATAGATTTCAATAATACTGTCCCATCCCGGACAAGTGTAGTTATTTCACGAAGGGAAGAATAATAAAATAGCAGATGGTAAGAGAGAGGAGGAACTGTTTTAATGGCTAAAACCACAAAAGCGACCACGAAGAAAATCGTCACCGCCTTGAATCAAGGAGATAAGGCTCCGGATTTTTTGCTGAAAAACGATAATGCGGAACCGGTAAAACTATCGGATTACAAAGGCAAAAAAGTGGTCTTGTATTTTTACCCGAAAGATGATACACCGGGGTGCACAGTAGAGGCCTGTTCATTCAGGGATGGAAGTTCGGAGATCCGCAAAAAGGGTGCGGCTATCTTTGGTGTAAGCACCGACTCGGTGGAGTCCCATAAGAAATTCAAAGAGAAATTCCATCTGAATTTCCCGCTCCTTAGCGATGCAGACAAAAAGGTTGTTAATGCGTACGGCGTCTGGAAGGAAAAAAATATGTATGGAAGAAAGTATATGGGAATCGAGCGGACAACTTTCATAATTGATGAAGTTGGCAAGATCAAGAAGATATTCCCAAAAGTGAAAGTTGAAGGACATTATGACGAGGTATTGGCTGAACTTTAACGGGAAATCTTTCAGGAGCTTCTTTTGCACCTGGCAAGGTTTCTAACTTAAGTGAAGAAGGAAAGTATAATGAATGAAGTAAAAGTTGAATTGGAACTCGAAGATTTGATTCGTGAAATGCTCGTTAAGCTAAACGAAGATCCCGAACGTGAGGGTTTGAAGAAAACTCCTTACAGGGTCGCGAGAGCGTATGAGTTTCTGACAAAGGGGTACAATCAAGATATCGATTCGGTTATGAACAATGCCATATTCGAAGAAAAGTATGGCTCAATGGTTCTGGTCAAAGATATCGACTTCTTCAGTTTATGCGAGCATCATTTGCTCCCTTTCTTCGGAAAGGTTCACGTGGCCTACATACCGGACGGCAAGATCGTGGGATTGAGCAAGATGCCGCGAATCGTTGAAGTGTTCGCGCGCCGGCTGCAGGTACAGGAAAGAATGACGCAGCAGATTGCGGATACTCTGTACGATTATCTCTCACCGCGAGGGGTAGGAGTCGTCATCGAGGCGCAGCATCTTTGTATGATGATGCGCGGGGTTGAGAAACAAAATTCCATTGCGACGACCAGTGCGATGCTCGGTGAATTCCGTGAAGATGTTAAAACAAGGGATGAATTTCTAAACCTCATCAACCGCAGGTGAAAACGTTTGGGGCTTAAAGGGAAAGTCGCAATCGTTACAGGGGCCAGCAAAGGCATAGGCAAATCAATTGCCGAACATTATGCCAGTGAAGGCGCAAAGTTGGTTATCTCAGCCCGCCACGTGGACGCAATCCAAAAAGTAAACGATGAATTAAAATCTTCCGGTTATGACTCCATCGCGGTAGTTGCTGATATGGCAAATGAGAACGATATCAAAAAATTAGTCAGGACCGCATTTGATACCTACGGAAGGATCGATGTCCTTGTAAATAACGCAGGCCTGGGGATATTTAAATCAGTTTCGGAAATGCCGACGGAGGAGTACGATCAACTTTTTGACGTCAACATGCGAGGGACGTTTATCGCCACCCGGGAAGTTTTGAGGTATATGATCAAACAAAATGACGGCGTCATAATAAATATTGCTTCTCTTGCGGCGAAAAATGCGGTTGAAAATGGCGCCGTTTACGCAGCAACAAAGTGGGCAGTGCTCGCTTCATCGCTCCCTGCCCGTGCCATGATGAGCGAAATTGATTTGAGACCGACAAACCCGAAATGAGAAGTTCTCGCCGGTAGTTACAAGGGGGGCTGGATTGCAGGGGAGCCGCGAGAAAATTCCGGCACCGAAAGGAAGTTCTAGTTTCGGGATCTGCAGGTAAGATTGATTATTGCAAAGATTACTTAATTAAAATATAGCTGTGTATATTTCATGTTATTAGCCGAAAGATTTTTTAGTTGCCCAACGTTATATTTCTCCGACTTAATTCTCGTGTAAGAAAAAATTTCAAGTCGCTGCGCCACTACAATTATCGTTTGTATTGGGTTGCTCAGCTAATTTCTGTCTCCGGTACCTGGATGCAAAATGTATCTCTTGCATGGCTTGTGGTTACTCTTACGGGCTCTGCTGTTGCCCTCGGTGCCGCTACAGCCCTTCAGTTTCTTCCGATCCTTTTTTTGTCGCTCTTTGCCGGAGTCTTGATTGATCGTTTGCCGAAAAGAAAAATAATAATTGCAACGCAATCGATTTCAGCGGTCCAGGCATTTATTCTTTGGGGTTTGGTGGCTTTCAAGGCGATCACAATGTGGGAAATTTATATTCTCTCCCTTTTGATCGGCCTTGCAAACGCCTTCGACCAACCGGGACGACAGGCCTTCGTAGCAGAAATGGTTCCAGACGAAGACGTAGGTAATGCCATTGCTTTGAATTCACTTCTCTTCAACGCGGCGAGGACGGTAGGCCCCGCAATAGCAGGATTTATAATTGCGGTTGTCGGCGTTGCGCCGAGTTTTCTTGTCAACGGAATCAGTTACCTTGCAATCATCGCTGCCCTTTTAATGATGAAGAAATCCGAGCTAAGGAGTTTCGGCTCCAAGATCAACTCCAGGATGAAAGAGGGACTCAAAGAAGGTATTTCCTATGCCGTCAATGAACCGGCAATCGCATCTCTTTTGATCGTGCTGATTTTTGTCGGCACATTCGGATATAATTTTAATACGGTACTGCCGCTTCTCACAAAATTTGTGATGAATGGCGGGCCGAGAATGTTTGGGATACTCACCTCATCGCTTGGCATCGGGTCCATGCTGGGGGCTTTAATCGTTGCGGGGAGACAGAAACCGACAAGAAGATTTATCTATTCATTCGCTACCGTGTTTGCACTAATGGACATTGCAATCTCATTTTCACGCAGCTTTGTGTTGACGATTATCTTTCTTGTTTCACTTGGGATTGCAAGTATATCCTATATTGCTTCGACAAATACTTCCCTTCAAATGAACAGCCCAAAAGAGCTCCGCGGAAGAATAATGGGATTATATGTCGTAATTTTTGCAGGAAGCACTCCGATTGGTGCCTTGTTCACCGGATTTGTTGCCGACCTTGTCGGGACGGTGCCGATGATTTTAATTGAGGGCTTGTTGTGCATGGTCGGAGTAGGAGCGGGAATTCTTTACATCCGTAAAAAAAGAGTTGGATATAAAAGGCGAAGGACTAATAAAAAACCTTGCGAAGGTTCCAAATCTTCGCAAGGTCAGTCGTCCCTTTAAATATGTACTTATTTTGCTGAATCTGGAGCCGGTTGATTCAGTTGCCGCATCAGCTTCATTATTTCCATTCTGTTTTGCATGGAGCCGTCTTGTCCCATCATGCCTTCCTGGTCATTCATGCCCATATTGTCCATCATCGGTTCGTCAAAAATATCCAGGTCATCCGAGAAAGGCTCATCATCCATAAATATGTCAGAATCTGCCATCGGTCCCAAACTTTCTACTTCATCGGCACCCGGGCCACTTTCTAACTCTTCGCCAAATGTCGGTCCACCATTCATCATTGGTCCCATGCCGATTCCTTGTCCATTCCTATTCCTTTGAGTCTGCCGCATTCCGCGCATTCTAATAACCACCCTTCTCGCAGCCATTCGCGGGTGTTGCAAAACTTTCTTCCAGATTTTCTGTTGATCCGGAGTCAAAATTTTATTCACGGCAAACCATCCATCAAGAAGGTTCTTTTTCAATTGAGATTGGAGTTTTGCAATGTCGTCCATTTTTGCGGCAATCGCATCTTCATCCGGCGAATCCGCGGATGCCAATTGTTCATAATCAAGACGATCATGTGCAATCTTGGCGCGGAGGTCGATTTGTTTTTGCATCAAATCAAACTTGGTCTTTTGAATGTCTGTTTTCTCTTGGTCGGTAAGCTTCAACCCGCGAGCCCCTTTGGGATTCTCCCATCTTGACTTGGATTGAGTTTGGGACTGGTCTGTCTGCCCAAACGCTACTCCGGCAACAACAAGGAAGCCGAGCGCCATCATAACCATTTTTGCTTTCATAAATTCTATACTCCTGTAAGTTTCGTTTTATTCTTTGACACCTGATCTGTGGTTAAAGTTTAACAGCTTTAGCTTGAAGAGCTTTTTATCCTTATATATATTCAAACAGTGAAAATAATTCTTCGAAGTAGAATATTCTTGGGCGGTTCGCATAGTATTGGCACAGACATTGGAATTGTTGTGGAAAATGGAGTTGTAGTAGATGCCGGGAAATATGAAGAGGTGACGACAAGAACAGTCGATGCGCGCACTCTGGAGTTTGATGGAATAGTATGTCCCGCGTTGATTAATGCCCACACGCATCTTGAGTTGTCTCCTTTCAATCGAGTTCCTCACTCCGATTTTGTCGATTGGGTGCTCCATCTTGTTGCCGAAAGGTATTCGCGGTTGGGTGATGATTTGAACCCGGAATGCTCGAAAGCAAAATCTGAAGCGGAGAAATCCGGCACATCGTATTTTGTAAATGTAGGTAATGATTTAAAACTTAATGGGCTGCTCGGTAAAAATCAGCTTTTTCAATTCGAACAGATAGGAATAAATGATGCCGTTGCGGATAGTATCTTCAAGAAGGCCGTTTCATCCATCTCGGGAAATAATGGCAGCCAAATTGCGCTTGCGATTCATGCCCCTTATTCCACGTCGCCGTCATTAATGAAGAAAATAAAATCTTTCAATAATGAAAGAAATTTGATAACGTCTATACACCTTGCGGAGACAGAGGATGAAGTCGAATTTATAAGAACGGGAAGAGGACGCATGGTTGACCTTCTGAATTCGCGGGTGGGCGTTGGCGGCTGGTCTTTCGGTGGGACAGGATTGTCGCCCGTTGAGTATGTTGATTCGCTCGGAGTCTTAGACGAAAAAACCTTATGCGTTCATGGGGTATTCGTCAGCGAGAAAGATGTCGAAATATTAAAGAGACGCAAGTGCGGAGTCGCCGTTTGCGTGCGAAGCAACCGCAACCTTACAGGAGTTGTCCCTGATGTTCCCAAATTCGTGAAGAGTGGAATTAAAGTAATGTTAGGTACCGACAGCAAGGCGAGTTCACCGGATATTGACATGTTTGCAGAAATGTCAGCATTCTATCAAGAGTTTCATTACCAGTTTGATCCGGCGGTTATCTTCAGGATGGCAACCTCCGACCCGTCGGACTTTCTCGGCATAAGGAATATCTATGGCGGGACAGAGATTGGAAAAAAAGCCCGGTTGGTTTATGTTCCTTATACTGGGCAGACGGAAGATGCCTTTGAGTTTGTGGTCGCGGACGCGAATGGAAAGACGGAGGCTGTCAACTATTGAGCGGAAAACTCTTATTATCACTTATCATCATCATGATTGCAGGGTTTTCGTTTTATAAAATGACATTTTCTCCGGTAAGTGTAACTTTTGAAAGCCGCCCGAGTAAAATTCTGGTAAACAGCTCATCGCCGGTGGTTGTTGACGTTTTTCCACTTAACAGGTTAGGCCTCAAAATCCCTTTCGTTCACCTTGAGGGAAGATTTGTCTTAAGTGAGGGTTCGGAAAAAATTTACGTAGTTAAAGAAAAGGAAGATGAGTTGATATTTCAAACGAGGAGCAGTACGGGACGATTGGTCGTATTTTATTACGCGCGGAACATTCCTTTTCCTGTTGAAATTATTCTGAATATAGAGAGCGCAGCCATCGCAACGAATGATCAATTTGAAGTTTCTTTCACTGACTGCTCCAATGCTTGATTTTAAGCTGATACAAACCGACACAAGAACTAAAGCCCGGACGGGCATAATCCAAACAGACCATGGTACAATAAAAACTCCCGTCTTTATGCCGGTTGGAACGCGAGGGAGTGTCAAGGCGGTCGAACAGCGCGAGCTGCTTGAAATGAATGCTCAGATAATCTTGGGAAATACGTACCATCTGTTTCAGCGGCCGGGCGTGGAAGTACTGCAGAAATTTGGCGGGCTCCATTCATTTATCTCCTGGCCAAGGCCCACTTTAACTGACAGCGGCGGATTCCAGATACTCAGCCTTTCGGAACTTCGCAAGTTGTCGCTGGAGGGAGTCGAGTTCAGGTCTCACATCGACGGCGCATATTATTTTTTCACGCCGGAAAGAATCATTGAAGTAGAACGCCAAATTGGGGCGGATATCATCATGGCCTTAGATGAGTGTGCGCCGTATCCTTCCGAAAAAGAATATGTATCCAAGAGCATAGATCTAACTTATGCCTGGGCGATGAGATGTAAAGAAAGTTTTGCAGTCTCCAAGCCCCTTTACAATTATAGCCAGTATCTATTTGCAATAGTTCAGGGGGGGATCTATTTCGACCTGCGAGAAAAGAGCGCGAAGGATCTTGTCGCGGCAGACTTTGATGGGTATGCAATTGGAGGACTGGCGGTCGGAGAGCCGGTCGAGGAATTATACAATGTTACAAATTTCGTGACGGATATTCTGCCGGAAAATAAACCCCGTTATTTGATGGGCGTTGGAACTCCGGAGAATCTTCTCGAATCGGTCGAACGAGGAGTTGATATGTTTGATTGCGTTATGCCTACGCGAAACGGTCGAAACGCACAAGCTTTCACCATGGGTGGAACGATTAACATCAAAAATGCGGTTTATAAATTTGATGAATCTTCGTTGTGTGAGGAGTGTGACTGTTATACGTGCAAGAATTTTTCTAGAGCGTATGTTCGTCATCTTTTCAACGTTGATGAGATTTTCGGTCTTCAGCTTGTCTCCTTACATAATTTGCGTTTTTTTATTAGCTTAATGGAGCAAATACGCCTCGCTATATCCGAAAGTCGGTTTGTCGAGTTTAAATCGGGCGTACTATCAAAACTGGAAAAGAAAAAAAAGGAGCAAATTTGAACAAATTAATTTTTGCATTGATGACGCCCCAAGGCGGAGATGGAGGCGGCAGTATGGTCAGCACATTGCTGATGTTTGGACTTATCATTGTAATATTCTATTTCATGATAATTCGTCCGCAGAGCAAGCGCCAGAAAGACCGCCAGAAGATGCTCGAAGCCATCAAGAAGGGTGACAAAGTTGTAACCAACGGTGGTATACATGGTAAAATTGTTGCGATGGAAGATAAAACCGTGCTGGTCGAAATTGCGGATAATGTGAAAGTAAAAGTTGAAAAGTCGGCGGTGACAGCAGTCGTACCTGATTAGTATGCATGAGTTTGATGACATAAAGGTTGCGGTCGAAGATATTCGCCAGGGCAAGATAGTAATTGTTGTCGACGATGAGGAACGTGAAAACGAAGGCGATTTTGTTCTCGCTGCTGAAAAGGTAACTCCCGAGGCTATCAACTTCCTTACGAAGTATGCCCGTGGAATAATCTGCGTCGCCCTGCTTCCGGAGCGCGCCGATGAGCTGCAATTGGATATGATGGTCGGAGAAAATACATCCCTTCATCAGACAGCATTCACGGTGAGCGTGGATGTACTGAAGGGAACAACAACCGGCGTATCGGCGTCTGATCGTTCGGCAACTGTCCATGCGCTGGTAGATCCACTTACGCGCCCATCCGATCTCGGCAGGCCCGGTCATATATTTCCTCTTCGCGCCATGGGAGAAGGTGTCTTGAGGCGCACCGGACATACCGAAGCAGGAATTGACCTGGCCCGGCTGGCTTCGCTCTATCCGGCGGCCGTTCTATGCGAGATCATGAACGATGATGGTACAATGTCGCGCGTGCCGCAGTTAATTAAGATTGCCCGCGAGTTTGGGCTGCATATCGTGACGATTCGAGACCTGATTCAATACAGGATGAAGCGCGAAAAGATGGTGAAAGAAATTGTCGTAACAAAGTTGCCTACCAAATATGGAAATTTCGAGTTGCATCTTTATCAGAGTGTGATCGACAAGAAAGAACATCTTGCACTCGTTAAGGGGCAAATTGTTGCCGACTCGCCGGTTTTAGTCAGGGTCCACTCCGAATGTCTCACGGGCGATGTGTTCGCATCGCTGAGGTGCGATTGCGGCGAGCAGCTGCATCATGCCATGAGGATGGTTGAAAAGGAAGGGACCGGGATAGTCCTCTATATGCGTCAGGAGGGACGGGGAATCGGTCTGATCAATAAGATCAAGGCGTATAAGCTCCAAGACGATGGAAATGATACGGTCGAAGCCAACGAAAAATTGGGATTCAAGGCAGACTTACGTGATTACGGAATCGGGGCGCAAATATTGGTTGACCTCGGAGTCAAAAAGATGCGCTTGATGACAAATAACCCCAAGAAAATAGTCGGGCTCGAGGGATACGGTCTTGAGGTTGTGGACAGAGTACCCATTGAAATAGAACCTAATGAGATAAATCACAAATATCTTGAGACAAAACGTGATAAATTAGGTCATCTTATTCTCGACTCAGAGTGACCGCATCCAGTATACAATAGTTCAGCGGTCGGTAAGAATATTTGAAGAAATTTTGTTATCTTAATGAAAGCCATTTTGTCCGGTGACCCGTGACGAATGGCTTTCGTATTTTATCGAATTGATTTAGGAGGTGCTGATGTCAAATAACTCAATTTATTTGACAAAAGAAAAATTGGTCGAACTTGAAGCTCAACTGAAAGAGATGAAGACTCATGGTCGACAGGAAGCTGCACGAAAGATCGCTGAAGCGAGAGGCCATGGTGATCTATCTGAAAATTCAGAGTACGATGCCGCGAAGGAAGAGATGGCGATGCTTGAATTCCGCATTTCTCAGCTTGAGCAGACTCTCACCAGGACACGAGTGATCGATCCGAATGAAGTCAGGACGGATAAAGTTTACATTTTCAGCAAGGTTCAGCTTCTGGATATGCTTTCAAATAAGAAGATCGAATACCAGCTGGTCTCGACGGAAGAAGCGGATCTTCTGAAGGGGAAGATCTCGACTGATTCGCCAATAGGAAAAAGCCTCCTTGGCAAAATCGTCGGTGAGGTTGTCAGTGTGAAGGTCCCCGCGGGGGTGAAGCAATACAAGATTCTCCAGATTGGCAAGTGAAACTGGTAATAAGATTTTTGAATTTTTAATTCCCAATTTTGAATTGATTGCTCCCTTGCGAAGAGAGAAGTAATCGTGTGGAAAAATTTAGAATTCAAAGCGAAGATCAAAGATTTCTGTCCACTTGAAAAGACCTTTGAAGGCAGGGGCGCTGTTTTCGTTGAAGATCTAAAGCAAGTAGATACATATTTTTGCGTCTCAAACGGAAGATTGAAGTTCCGGGAGATATCTGGCAAAAGCTCAGAACTGATTTTTTACGAAAGAGATGAAAACTCTCCCTCAGGCATGCAAAGCAATTACGATATCCTTTCATTAGCCGATGCTTCCCTGAAGAGTGTTCTTGTTAGATCGTTGGGCATCAAAGTAATTGTCGAGAAAAAGCGCCGATTGTTAAAACTTAAAAATGCCCGAGTACATCTCGACGAGGTCAAATACTTGGGACAATTTCTTGAATTTGAAGTTGTTTCAGAGGGCGATGAGACAGGCGATGCAGACCTACTTGAAAGCTTGAAGAGATTAGCGGAACCGTTTGTCATCCAGGAAATAAATTGCTCATATAGCGACTTGATGATTTTAGGCAATTTTAAAGAATCCGATTAATTCTGAAATATTATTTTCTTCGGTGAGCCTTTAGTTAATTGTTCCCGGAGTTTTAAAGAGACTTATCGATGTCAGCTTCCTCTATGATGCCGTCGAAATTTCCCCCACAGCGTATCTCTCATGGAATTTCTGAATTTCGTTCTTTATTTCGACAAGGGTTTCTATCCTTACAAGGACTGATCTCAGCGCTGATCCGTTCTTGATTCCGTGGAAATATCCATGGTAATATTTCCTAAATTCCAGTACTGCGCGGTGCTCGCCTTTTAACTCTATCTCCATTTCAAGGTGACGAAGACAAGTCGCGATGCGTTCTTCGAAACCTGGCTCCGCCGGTAGCGTGCCATGATCCCTTAGGTATTTGATGTTTTGGAAAATCCACGGGTTGGTAACAGCACCGCGGGCAACCATGACACCGTCGCAGCCAGTGTAGTGGAACATGTCGATTGCATCCTGAGCGACTCTGATATCCCCATTTCCGATTATAGGAAGCTCGGATTTTTCCTTGACCGCTCGTATCCAGTCCCAGTTTGCCTCTCCGTCATGGCGCTGGTCTCTCGTACGGGCGTGAATTGTTAATGCGGAAAGCCCTTCATCAGCACAGATTTTCGCCACTTCAAATATCGTGATTGAATTTGAGTCCCAACCGAGACGCGTCTTCAAAGTTACAGGAAGTGATACGGCAGTCTTCACAGCGTGGATGATTGCTTGCATTTGCTTCAAATCTTTCAGGAGTCCTGCACCGGCTCCGCGTTGTGCCACATTGGGTACCCAGCATCCCGCATTGATATCGATAAAATCAGGGCCGGCATCCTCGGCAATTTTGGCAGCTTCGGCCATTACGCTAGGATCTCCACCAAAAATTTGAATGCCGATCGGTCGTTCCATTTCATTATTCGTGAGCTTAGCTAAGCTCTTCCTGGCTGAACGAATCAATCCCTCGGAACTAATAAATTCGGTATAGACGATATCCGCACCGAATTCTTTGCATATCAATCGGAAACCAAGATCGGTCACATCCTCCATAGGAGCTAACGCGATTGGTTTTTCTAGTTCATATTTGCCGAGTTTAATTTTCACGTTTCAATTTCGTCCGAAATTACTGGTCAAACAATCCTTTATCTTGATTTTGCAGATTATCATCCTGCCGATCGTTCAACGGCATGAATTTCCTTCTAAGGCACAACCTTGTTGAGAGGGTACTCTATGATTCCTTCTGCTCCGTTTCTCTTCAGCTCAGGGACGAGGATGCGCACGATCCGTTCCTCGATTATCGTCTCGATAGCAACCCATTCATCGTCAGAAAGGGGAGAGACTGTCGGTCGTCGAAGAGCCGGTATAATTCCGATTATTCTCGGTAGGTCGGATTTCTTTATGTTCATTTTTAAACCAACTTTTCCTTCGGCAGCAATTGCGGCTTTCAATAGGAGTGCAAGCGTGTCGATCTTTTCTTTCTTCCACTGGTTCTGGTAAGCCTCTTTGTTTGCAATCAGGCGGGTAGACGACTCGAGCACGGTATCGATAATCCTCAGATGGTTAGCCCTCAGTGAACTCCCGGTTTCCGTCACTTCGACTATCGCGTCTGCAAGTTCCGGAACTTTTACTTCGGTTGCACCCCAGGAAAACTCTACGGCAGCTTCGACATTATGTTTTTTCAAGTATTCCTTCGTTATGTTTACAACTTCTGTCGAAATCCTTTTTCCCTGAAGGTCGAAGGCGGATTTGAAAGAAGAATCCTCCTGAACAGCGAGAACCCATTTTACCGGGCGCATGCTTTGCTTTGCATACACAAGTTCTGCGACCTCAGTTACATCGCTCCCCGTTTCCAATATCCAGTCTTTGCCGGTTATTCCCGCATCGAAGGTTCCAAGCTCGACATACCGCGCCATTTCCTGCGCCCTTACAAGCATAGGCTTTATTTCATCGTCTTCAATATTTGGAAGATAACTCCGTGAGGAGACCGAGATATTATAGCCCGCTTTTTGAAAAAGGCTAAAGGTGGATTCCTGAAGACTCCCTTTGGGTAAGCCGAGCTTAAGTATTTTATCATTAGGCATTTCTTTATTCCTCTGTCGTATGTGGGAGAATGGTGAAGAATTATTTGATTCTAGCTTTTAACTTTTCACTTTCTAATTACAAATTCTACGCTGTCGGGATGCACGGCTATAACTTGAAATGGTCGAGGGGCTCTAACGTCCGGCTTGATGTGCGAGGAAAGGGAAGTGGTCAGATCATTATAATCTATGGACGCACTCAACGAATCCGCAGTTATATCGGACATCATATTGATTCCGCCGCGGATAGTAACATCAATCGTTGGGGGAAGAAGTAGTATTTGGACCGAATCGCTGTTGTTTAAAACTTTTACCGGTATATCGTTGTAGGTATTCTCGGCAATTTGTTCTACGTTGACGGTGACTTCAGCTTGATCGGCATCGATGGTTATCAGGCTGCCAAGTGAATCAACCAGGGAAACTTTTGTTTCAACAGAGTTGATAACATTTTTGAATTTCTTTGACTCGGTAAACCATTGATTTATTCCTTCTATCAATTTTCTCGCACCTGAAACTGTCACAGAATCCGGATTTATTGTGGTTTCTTCCGCGATCATGAATCCTTCGCGTGGAATTACTTCGACTCGAGATCTCAAAGGTATTTTCTTTGTGATCACCGTATCGAGGGTTATCAAAATGGAGTCCGGGGTAAAATTCAAAACCTCCGCTGACGAGCCGAGGTCAAGTGAATATGCAAGCTCCTTGCTGGTCAGTAAGATCCTTTTTTTGTCGAAGTTCGAAGCATCCAAGTCGATGCTTGAGGAAGTCGAAAAGTATGACGAAGCGAGCTGCCATCCGGTGCCTCTGGCTCTGACTAAGATGCTATGCGGGACAGTGTTTGCTAGAGCGATGTTTTCCTGGAGCCCGCTTACCTTGAACGGAACCCGAATTGCTATTGAGTACTGGTTATTCATAGAAACGGATAACCAGACTAGAATTGAAAGTATAAGAGAGGCGATTATAACGTGTGTTTTCTTTTCCATTTCGGGTTACAATTCGAATTAGCAGTATTCGTTCATCCAGCAGTGGATAAGAAATACCTTAAACTTTTACTTTTTTACTTATTGAGTCGGGGAAGATTTTTTTCACCTGCTGATGGAGAAATGGCTCCATTCTTCCACAAGAAAATTTAAACTTGCGGGTGTTAATTTCCAATAAATAAGAAGGGCCGGCGCAAGCTGAAGATTTTGTTATCCTGAGAAATGAGCCGGTTTTTCAAGAAATCGATTGCTATTTGTACGCTCCTTTGGTAACTTTTCGAGGAATGAAACTTGCGGTACTTGTGTCTGGCAGAGGCACAAACCTTCTTAATATTATTAAAAAACACGAAGATGGATTTCTCAAATCAGAAGTCGCAGTGGTGATTTCCGACCATCAGTGTAAAGCGGTTGAAAGCTCGAGGGCCGCGGGAATCCGTACTGAAGTGCTCGACCCCAAGAGCTACGCTGATGAAGTCGAGTTCGGAAAGAGCGTTCTGGCTACTTTAAGAGAACATAATACTGATTTCATTGTGCTTGCAGGTTTCCTGAAGAAAATTCCAAATGTTGTCGTTGAGAGTTTTAAAAATAGAATCATCAATATTCATCCGGCACTTCTTCCCTCATTCGGAGGAAAAGGCATGTACGGCATGAAAGTTCATGAGGCAGTTATTGATTATGGATGCAAAGTCAGTGGTGCCACGGTTCATATCGTTGATGCCGAATACGATCATGGTGCGGTAGTGTTGCAAAAATGTGTGTCGGTTGATTCTGCGGAGACGGCTGAAAGCCTTGCTTCAAAAATACATCAACTTGAGTATGAGCTTTTGCCAGGGGCGATAAAACTCTTCGAAGAGAACAGGGTAAGAATAGAAGGGAGAAGAGTTTTTCTTTCGTGAAAATAAAACGAGTGCTGATTAGCGTTACTGATAAAACCGGGCTTGTAGATCTTGCTTCAGTATTGACCAAAACCGGGGCTGAAATTTTTAGTACTGGCGGTACTTTAAAAGTCCTTCAGGAAGCTCGCATCGATGCGAAGAGTATAAGCGACGTGACTGAATTTCCGGAAATTCTTGACGGCAGGGTTAAGACTTTACATCCTGCGATTTTTGCCGGGATCTTAGCGAGAAAGGATGTCCCGGCCCATATCGATCAGCTTCAAAAATTAAATCTTTCGTTGTTCGATTTGGTGGTCGTGAATCTCTATCGTTTCGAGGAAACTGCAGCATCGGATGCAAATCTGGAAACCATTGTGGAAAATATCGACATCGGCGGGCCATCATTGATACGCGCCGCAGCGAAGAATTATGAAAGTGTTGCTGTTGTTGTGGATCCTTCTCAATACGCCGAAGTATCGTCGGAGATCAGTGGCAAAGGTGAAATCAGCTCTGGCCTGATGCGGAAACTCGCGGCAACGGCATTCGAGAAGGTGGCTGAGTACGATGCTGCGATCGCGAATTTCTTTAAAGAAGAATTTCTCGAAGATTCTCCGCCGGGCAATTCCATTATCATAGCGGAACACAAGACAATGGAAATGCGATATGGAGAAAACCCGCATCAAGCCGCCGGCTTCTATGGAAATTTCGAAGAATATTTTCATAAACTTCATGGCAAGGAATTATCATATAATAATTTGGTCGATGTGGATGCTGCACAAAGACTCATTCAGGAATACGATGTTCCAACTGCAGTAATAATCAAGCACACAAATCCATGCGGAGTCGCGACTGGGGCCGATATTCACGAAGCTTACACAAAAGCTCTGAAGACTGATCCCAAGAGTGCCTTCGGCGGCATTATTGCTATGAACGCAAAAGTTGAAGCGGGATTAGCTGATTTGTTGAACCAAATTTTCCTGGAAGTTTTAATTGCTCCTGAGTTCTCGGATCAAGCCCTTGAAGTGTTAAAAAAGAAAAAGGACAGGCGCTTAATTCTAAGCAGGAAGAGGTTGCCGGACGATGTTCAAGTTCGTTCGTCTTGCGGTGGCTTCCTCGGTCAAACTGCCGATGATATAGTTCTGAATGAAAACGATTTGAAAGTTGTGACTGATCGGACACCGACTGAACGCGAGTTAAATGATTTGAAATTTGCCTATAAAGTTTGCAAGCATGTTAAATCGAATTCAATTGTGTTTGCAAGAGATGAGATGACTCTTGGCACCGGTGCAGGGCAAATGTCGCGCGTCGATTCCGTCAGGATTGCACGCATGAAAGCCGAAGAAGCAGGTCTGGATCTGAAGGGAAGTTGTGTCGCATCGGACGCTTACTTCCCGTTTGCAGATAACGTAGAAGAGATATCTAAGGCAGGCGCGACGGCGATAATTCAACCCGGTGGTTCGGTGCGGGATTCGGAGTCTATCGAGGCCGCAAACCGCTTGAACATTTCCATGGTTTTCACCGGAATCAGACATTTTAAACATTAGAAGAGCATTATAATGGGATTATTCGGATTATTGTCAAATGATTTAGCGATCGACCTTGGAACAGCGAACACCCTAATCTGGGTGCGTGGAAAAGGTGTCGTCCTTCGTGAGCCTTCGATAGTGGCCTTCGATAAGAATTCTAAACGAATCGTTGCTATCGGACACGAAGCGAGAGAGATGCTGGGAAGGACTCACAGGGATATCCAGGTGATTCGCCCGATGCGGGATGGGGTGATTGCCGACTTTGAAATTGCGGAAGGTATGCTCCGTGCCTTCATAAAGAAAGTTCATGCCGGGATGATTCCGAGCCGGAGAATCGTAATAAGCGTACCGAGTGGAATTACTGAAGTTGAGAAACGGGCAGTCCGTGATGCCTCCGAACATGCGGGTGCGAAAGAAGTCCATCTTATAGCGGAACCGATGGCTGCCGCGATCGGAATCGGGCTTGACGTGGATGCGCCGGTGGGTAATATGGTGATAGATATTGGAGGCGGCACAACTGAAATTGCTGTCATTGCCCTCTCCGGGATAGTTAATGAAGAATCGATACGTATCGCAGGCGACGAAATGAATAATGCGATCATACAGTTTTTCAAGAAGAATCACAATATCCTTATCGGTGAAAGAACTGCCGAGGCGATAAAGTGCGAAGTCGGATCTGCGATGCCTCTGAAGGAAGAGATTACCATCGCCGTAAAAGGTCGCGACCTTGTGGCCGGTATTCCCAAAACGACGGAGGTAAGTTCTGCGGAGATTCGCGAAGCGCTGAACGAGCCCGTCGGGGCTATAGTGGATGCCGTAAAAATTTCTCTTGAACGGACTCCGCCGGAACTTTCCGCGGATATTCTTGATCGTGGAATAATGCTGTCCGGCGGCGGGGCTTTGTTGAAAGGCCTGGACGAACGGATAAGAATGGAAACGAATCTACCTGTGCACGTTGCCGAAGATCCTCTTACTGCGGTGGTTCGCGGCGTCGGTAAAGTTCTTGATAAGATCCATGAGTTCAACAAAGTTTTGATCAAGAGCAGGCGCTATTAATGGAAATAGGGAATGTTTAAGTGGCTTTCTGAATTTTATAGATTAGCGAAGAATTATATAGTTTTTGCCCTCCTTCTATCTTTCTCATTCTTTTTGATATCGACCAATAATAACATCCATACACGGGGCTTGCAGACCATAGGGTTGCTCACGACTTCTTATTTGGAAGATGTCGTTAAGTCGGTGACCAGTTATTTCGATTTGGCATCGAGGAATAAAAAACTTGAACAAGAGAATGCTCAACTAATTGACCTGACGGCAAAGATCAGACTTGCGCTGACTGAAAATGAACAGCTCCGGGCAATGCTGAAGTTTCGAAGTGGAAGTACGGCGCCTTTGACACCCGCGAATGTAGTAGGCCGCTCAACCGAGGAAGGGAAGTGCTTCTTAACTCTTGACGTTGGGGAGAGTGATAATGTCCATGTTGGCGATCCTGTCGTGAGCGGTGGTGGTTTGGTTGGGACTGTTATTGCTACGAGTAGAAATTTCTGTCTGGTCCGCACCCTTTTGGATAGTGACAGCAGGATTGCATCGAGATTGGTGAGTGCATCTGCCGATGGAATTATCGTGGCTGGAGAATTTGGTGAACTCAAAATGCAAAATGTGTCGAGGAGATATGCAGTCGAGAAAGGGGATATTGTTGAGACCTCTTCTCTAAGCAGCCTTGTTCCTCCGGGAATTATTATCGGGTCAGTATCCAGCGCTGTAGATGAAACAGGAAATATCTTCAAGGAAATTGAAATCCAGCCAGCGGTGGATTTCTCCTCAATATCAGCAGCCTTTGTCATGCAATTTAATCGTCCGACAGAGGCCACCGACCTTGATAAAAAAGAGATGAAGAAAAACAGATGACGAAGAAGTTGTTAGGTTACGCTGCCCTCGGCATTGCTTCTATACTCTTGCAAAAGTTCTTAGATAATTTTGCCGCAATAAATTTGGTTTCCCCGCAGCTTGTTATACTCTTCGTGGTTTATGTTGCCCTCCGGGAGGGTCAACTCTTCGGCATCTGCAACGGGTTTATAGCCGGTTTTTTTCATGACCTGCTCGTAACGCATTTCCTCGGACTCACTTCGTTCATTGCCGTGATTGCGGCATTTGTCGCAGGCTTTTTTTATAAAGAGAGTGACGTTGAGTTAGCAGCGAAGACTTTTAATTTTACCTGGATTTCCGTTGTGTCACTTTTCATTTCTGAATTGGCCGCGTTGCCGATCGTTGCTTCAGGAGAATTGAATTATTTATACATTTTCTTGAAATTCACGATTGGAACAACAGTATATACGTCGGTTTTTGCGATGATAATCGTTTTCATCAACGGAAGAAGAAGTCGTTATGTTTGATGCCGATTTTGGGTCCCGCACAAGATCAATAATGATAAGATGTGTCGTTGTGATCGCGTTGCTTGCAATTGTGGTTAAGCTGGGAAACATGCAGCTGATGAATGAGGTCGTTTACGGGAAAAAATCTGAGGCGATCACGACAAGGATTTTTGTTCAACAGCCTTTGCGCGGGGAAATATTTGATCGCAACGGTAATGTCCTGGTTGAAAATGACCCGGCATATGAAGTCTCTGTTATTCCATCTGAATTCAAGGATGGCCAAATACACGCGCTCTCAGCCTTGCTGCAGATGGACAGCGTGGATATAGTCAGGCGGATCCAAATTGGTGAAACCATTTCACCTTACTTTCCTGTCAGGTTGAAACGTGATATCTCATTTGCCACCCTGTCAGCGATCCAGGAGCATTTAAAAGAATTTACCGGAGTATATTTCGACATAGAGCCCAAAAGAGTTTATGTAGGTAAAGCTCGTGCCGCTCACGTTTTAGGGTTCACTAAGGAAATTTCCGAACAGCAGCTTACCACTTTGGGAGATTACTATAAACCCGGTGATATTATCGGCTACACTGGGCTTGAGGCAAGTTATGAAACTATTCTCCGTGGCCAGAAGGGTTTAAAGTACCTTGCAGTAAACGCGCGCGGACAAAATGTAGGAAGTTATGATAATGGAAAAATAGATGTGCAAGCACAGGATGGATCTGATTTACATCTCTCCATCGATGAAGGCCTTCAGGCTTTGGCTGAGTCCTTGATGACCGGGAAGAAAGGGGCAGTTGTTGCACTTGACCCGAGCAACGGTGAAGTTCTTACTATGGTTAGTGCGCCCGATTTCGATCCATCAGTTTTTTCCGGTTATACATCGCAGCAAGATTGGGATGACTTGAATAATGGTGACAATCATGCGCTATTCAATCGTGCCACGATGTCTGTCCTTCCCCCGGGATCAACTTTTAAGATGGTTCTAGCAAGCGCGGCACTTCAGGGAGGAATCATTAACGATAACTGGACAGTCCATTGTGCAGGCTCGTTTTATTTTGGCGGTAGGGTCTTCAAGGATGATGCGGTGCATGGAACTGTCAACATCTACCAATCTATTGCTAAGTCATGCGACGTTTACTTTTACAACTTGATGCTGAAAGTCGGATTTGACGCGTGGACGAATTATGGCGAAATGTTCGGATTCGGCAGCAAGACAGGCATAGATTTGCGGGAAGAAAATGCAGGCATAATGCCGTCAAGAAGCTACTACGATCAGATATTTGGAAAGAACAGATGGACGACGGGGTATTTGATAAGTCTCGCGATTGGTCAGGGTGAAGTGAGCGTTACGCCGCTTCAATTAGCAGCATACACAATGGCGCTTGCGAACTTTGGTGAATATTTTCAGCCGCACATCGTACGTTACATTTGCGACAATCGGACAGGCAAGACGTACTATACTCAATACAGTGAAAGAAACATTCCGATCAGTAAAGAAGTTTTCGACGAACTCCGGCAGGGAATGGAATTGGCGGTAAATGGTCCCGGCGGAACCGGAGTGAGCGCGCAGATTCCCGGCGTTATCGTTGCAGGAAAGACCGGGACGGCACAAAACCCGCATGGCAAGCCACACGCGTGGTTCATTTCGTTTGCACCTTTTGACAATCCCAAAATTGCACTTGTCGTGTTGGTGGAGAATGCGGGCTGGGGTGGATCGGCCGCAGCCCCGATAGCAAAACAGCTTATCCAGTATTACCTGAATAAAACGGGGGTTCTACCCCAGGAAGAAAATAAAGGAATCGTAGCGACGGCTGCACTGCACTGATGTTTGATTTTTTTAAAGAAGGTTTCGATTACAAGATATTTTTGTTGGCTGTGCTGCTGGGCTTCATAGGAGTCATATCTGTGAACAGCGCCACTTACAATTCGGGTATGCATGGTTTTTTTGTGCGAGACATTATTTGGCAGGTCGCCGGTCTTGTGCTGGCGATTTCAGTTATGTTCTCTTCGAACAGGTTCTTGCAAAACAGCGCATACTTCTTTTATGCCGTTACAATATTGCTGCTGGTATTCGTTTTGGTCGCAGGCAGGAGAGTTTCCAGTCATGCAAGCTGGATCGGGTTATTCGGCGTAGGAGGACAACCTTCGGAACTTGCAAAGGTATCGTCGATTCTTTCGCTTTCAAAATTTCTTTCTGAAAAAGGGAATGAGCGAACTCCCTGGCAGGTTATCGGAATTTGCGCGGGAATCATCGGCCTGCCGATGCTCCTTACCATGCTTCAGCCGGACCTTGGAACGACAATCGTTTATCTGGCGATCTTCTTCCCGATTCTTTATTGGGCCGGATTACAGCCGATAGTCATCGTCGCTTTGATTGCCCCCGTTGCGATCGTGTTCGCCGAGTTCACGGGCACCACGACGCTGATTATTACGGTTGTTTTCTTCGGCTTTTTATTCTTCTTCCTGAGCCGAAGAAAATTATTTGCCGTGACCTTGAGTTTTGTCGCGGTATCTTTCGGGTTGTTTATGGAATACTTTTATAAGAAGCTTCTCCAGCCGCATCAGCAGAAACGGATCCAAATTTTTTTGGATCCAAATCTTGATCCCCAGGGAGCAGGTTACAATGCGCTTCAGGCACGAGTCGCGATAGGGAGCGGCGGCATGTTTGGAAAAGGTTACCTCCAGGGTGCTCAAACCCAGCTTCGCTTTGTGCCTGCCCGCTGGACTGATTTCGTCTTTACAGTAATCGGGGAGGAATTTGGATTTGCCGGTGCGGCAATAACATTACTCGCGTTCGGCGCGCTGCTTTTTAGAGCGCTCAGAATTGCGGAGTTAGTGAAAACAAAATTTGCAAGCTTGGCTTCGGTCGGGATTACATCCGTAATATTATTCCATGTCTTCATAAACGTCGGGATGAATATAAATCTCGCACCGATCGTGGGAATCCCACTCCCATTTATAAGTTATGGAGGCTCTTCAATATTATCCGATTGGATGATGATCGGAATTCTCCTAAATTTCTATGCACATAGGAAGGAACATTAGGGATGATTCTTAGCGACAAGAAAATCCTTCAAGAGCTGGATAAAGGAAATATTGTCATACAACCGTTCGATAGGAAGTACCTCGGATCAAATTCTTACGATGTCCATTTATCGGAAACGATGGCAATATACAGAGATGACATTTTAGACTCACGTGAGCATAATAAATTGTCGACCTTTAAGATCGACAGCAAAACCGGCTTCCTGCTTCTGCCGGGAAGGCTTTATCTCGGAGTGACCGAAGAATATACTGAGACTCATACGTTTGTTCCCTTTCTCGAAGGGAAATCAAGCATAGGAAGGCTCGGCATTGATATCCATTCCACCGCCGGCAAAGGGGACGTTGGATACTGCAATACATGGACGCTCGAGATAAGCGTCAAACAGCCGGTGAAGGTTTACCCCGGTATGCCGATAGGACAGTTGATCTATTTTGAAGTGAGCGGCGAAGTCCTTATTCCATACAACAAGAAACTGACTGCGAAGTATAATAAAAAAGCAACGAAACCCGTCGAATCCATGATGTGGAAAAATTTTAATTCAAAATTTCTAAAATGAGTTTTAAGAAACTTTCATCTTCGATCGAAAAGCACAAAAGTAATTTGTGCGTCGGTTTGGATCCTTTGCCTGAGAGGATTCCGGAGTTATTTTCAGAATATGAGGATCCTGTCCTTGAATTTAACACGCGCATCATCGAAGCAACCCAGGATATCGTTTGCGCTTACAAACTGAACACGGCATTCTTTGAGGTCCTGGGCGAGAAGGCATGGTCAACTTTCGGGGAGACTATCGCGAGAATTCCGGATGATGTTTATGTGATCGCAGATTGTAAAAGAAGCGACATCGGGAACAGCGCGAAACACTATGCCCAGACATTTTATGACTACTTCGAAGTTGACGCGGTGACTGTGAATCCTTATATGGGTTATGATTCGGTAGAACCCTTCCTGAATTACCACGATAAGGATGTTTTCGCACTCGTTCTTACCTCGAATCAGGGGGCACAGGATTTTCAGCTTCAGGAATTAGGCGGGAAAAAATTTTACGAGGTCGTCCTAGAGAAGATCTCTCAATGGAACAAGGATGGAAATATAGGCGCTGTTGTGGGAGCAACGAAATCGGAACACCTTTTCCATATTCGTAAATGTTTCCCTAATGTTCCTCTTTTAATCCCGGGAGTCGGTGCTCAGGGCGGTTCAATAGAGGATGTCGCCGAAGTTGCGAACAGTAACGGCGCGCCGGTTATCGTTAACGTCGGCCGCGACATAATTTTTTCAGGGACCGACGAAAAATTTGCAGACAGGGTGCGAGAAAAAGCTTTTTACTACAACGCGTTGTTAAAAAAATAACAAGTCCTCTTCCCGGGCGGATGTTCGCCGGTTGAGAGAGCGTCATCATATCGTCCATGCCTAAGCCTCTTGGCTTAGTGCCAAAAGGGAGATGTGAAATGTCAGTATCCGAAAAAGATTTTCCTGAAAGCCTTTCTGAGTTCCAGTTGAAGGAACTTTTCAAAAGCCGCAAGTTTGATCCCGATCTGAGAACAGTCTCAGGGAAAAAAGTGGAAATTTCTGAGATCGGCGACTCAAATTCGGACGCCGGGCCGGATTTCAACCGCTCCCTGGTCAAGGTCGGAGGGGTCACAATGCGGGGGGATATCGAGCTGCATAGAAAAAATTCTGATTGGTACTCACATACTCACAACTCAGACCGAAACTATAACGGAGTCGTTCTGCATTTGGTCGTGAAATGCGATGACCATACGCTGTGTTTAACTGAGTCCGGAAGAAGGGTTGAAACCGTAGAATTGTCAAAGTTCTTATCAAGAGATGCCTATGCCTTTCTTGCGGGTATGAATTCCGGTGAACAGGTTTTGCCTCTGAGGTGTGCGGATGAAAATTCAAGGATTCCATTCAGCAATAAGATCGAATATTTGGAGTTTCTTGGCGAGAAACGATTCATGCACAAGGTGAATAAATTTGAAGAGCGCCTGAAAGATATAATTGATGAAAATCGTCCGGTTGTTTTCGAAGCCAAACAAAAATATTTCAGGGATTTTTCCGAGCTCCTTATAGAGCATAAGACTTATGATAAATCCGAGCTGCGGGAAGAGACATACTGGGACCAGCTTTTGTATGAGAGTGTTTGCGAAGGGCTTGGATACAGTAAGAATACCGCTGCGTTTAGAAAACTTTCTCAGAATGTATCGTTGTCATTCCTGTCGCAGCACTCCGATGGCAGGGCTGAATCAGTAGAAGCGATATTATTCGGAGCCGCCAATTTACTCCCGGCAGATAAAAAAGGATTCGACGACGAGTCAATAGCTTATTGCGAGGAGTTGGAGAAAATATGGCAGACGGTCAAAAAGAAATATAAACGAGAATATATCGATAAATCCGAGTGGTTATTCTTTAAGCTTCGCCCACAAAACTTTCCGACTCTTCGAATTGCCGGCGCCGGTCATTTCCTCATCGATGGGCAGCATAAATTCTCTGCGAAAGATCTGGATCAGCCGGGGATGGGAAAAGAAGATAACGCGTATTTATCATATTGGAAGAAAATTCTGACCGTTCCTGCGGAAGGTTATTGGTCGCGGCACTTTCTCTTCGGGACTTTAGCCACCGGGAGCGTGAGAATGCTGGTAGGCGCGGCCCGGGCACAGGAGATTATCATAAACGCAATTCTGCCTTTGACGTATCTCCGTGGAAGGATATTTGAGTTGCCCCACGTCCAGGACAGGGGACTGGATATTTACCGAAAGCATCCCCCCACGGCGGATAACAACATGACTTTGATTGTAAAAGAAAATCTTTTCGGCGGGGATAATGTTTTTAAGACGGTCCTTGCGCAGCAAGGAGCAATTCATGTTTACCGGTCGTTCTGTTCGGAGAAAAGGTGTGAAAGATGCAAGATCGGAAAAATTGTATTTAGGAAACCAGCGGCTTAGTTTCATTACGCAGGTGAGTTTGCATCGTGGTACTTGCAATTTAAATCCGATATCTTTATGCTTTAGAGATAGGGTATGCTATCATGGGGATGTTGGGTGGCGGTATGGCAAACAGGACGAGGGCTCACGATGCGTCGAAGAAGTTCTTCGTGAAACTGAGCGACGACCTGAAAGAAGTTGACGACATGATGAAATGCGTGAAGGAGGACGATCCTGAATTCTACGATGCGTACCGTTCTGCACGCGTGGTAAAAGCGCTCGGAACGCGGCATAAGAAGACTCCTCCTGCGGACCAGACAAGCCAGGCGAAAAAATAGCCACGGGAGCATAGCTCCCTTTGAACCGGGGAATCCCGAGCCCGGTTGTCAGCATAGTACAATATTGCGTGAGGGCACGGTCCATTAGAAAAGGTGTCTGATACAAAGTATCGGACACCTTTCAGTATATTGCAGAGGTGAGTAGCCGGGTGTTGAATAGAAACGTAAAACAGTTTAGCGATGCTGTTATCGTTCTTTTGGGAATTTGTTTGGTTCAGGCAAACGCGCAAACAATTTCATGGTCGAAACTTAAGGGACCGTATACCGGTTCGATACAACAACTTACAGTGGATCAAAGGGGGGACATCTTTGCTTCCGGTTTCGATTCGAGGGTAGAGGTATATCGCTCAACCGACGGAAGCAGAGATTGGCAGCTTGTGAATAGCTTGCTGAGCTACGGATATGAACCGGTGCTTGCCGCCGACTCTTCAAATAATATTTATTACGGAGATATCGAATCGGGGTTGTATGAATCAACGGACAGAGGAACATCCTGGTTCAAAACGGATCTCTCGGGAGGTGCATCTGCCGCGGCGGTTATCTCAGGGAATAGGCTCTGTATCGGTGGACGCCAGACGATGTCGATCTCAAAAGACTTCGGACAAAGATGGTCGATATCTCAAGTAAGGAGCAGTTCCGGGGATGTATCGTCAATTGTCGAAGATAGTTCAGGCAACATCTACACAGGCTTTTATGGCGGTTTCATTGCTAATTTGCTATCGTCCGGTGGAGGGGTCTTTGTTTCTTCCGACAGCAGCAGAACGTGGAGGTCCTACGGGATGTCGTCATACGCGATCTTGTCAATGGCTGAAGACAAAGCGGGGAAAGTTTTCGCCCTGGCAACAAGTGACGGTGTGAGCAACAGCATTTACTCGGTAACCCCGCAAAATAGTAATTGGATCCAGGATGCAGGAGGAATACCATACGCAGCAAACATTGCAACAGTGCAAACAGATCGGTTGGGAGAAGCAGTTGCTGTGACAGATGCCGGAATTTTTATTTATGACGACACCGCATCGAATTGGAAGATTGCAGTCTCCGCTGCTCTTTCTCTTGTCTCAATTACCACGGCCTTTTACGACCCGATCGGAATCAGCTATGCTGGGACGGACCATGATGGCGTATATTTTCTGGATAAGACTTCATCTACCTGGGTTCAATGTGGGGTTTATTCTGATTCCATAATATCGCTCGGGATCAGCAGTTCAGGGAATTTATTTGCAGGTACGGCAGATGGAGTTTACGAGGAAGGACCTGAAGCCGGTACCTGGCTGAGATTAAGCGATGGATTGCAACGGGCAACAGTCTATCAAATCAACACATCAAAATATGGAAGAATACTCAGCGGAGTCCTGGTTGCTTCAACAAGTGCCGGATTGTTTTATTTGCCCAACGGTGGGAATCACTGGAGCCCCCTTGTCGAACAATGGACATATGATTTCGTGCAAACTTCCGACACCGATTACGCGAGTGTTGCCGGAGGGATACTCAAATCAACAGATGGATCGGGAGAAATTTGGCATTCCATACAGACAATCGGTTTACCTCTCACAAATATTTATTGTCTTGCCTTGGATTCATCGGACAATCTCTTCGCCGGTGCAGCATACAGCGGCATTTTCGAAAGTACGGATGGTGGCACCTTTTGGACACAAACAGACGTCAATTCTCCGATCATATTTTATTCCGTGAAAACACTGGAGATAGATAACGAAGGGAGAATGTTTGCAGGAACCGATACCTCCGGGGCTTACTATTCAGATGACTCGGGAGTAAACTGGAACAGTATTTCATCGATAACCGGTAAAAGCGTTACCTCCTTTCTTCTAGATCATCCGTCGAGATATTTCGTCGGGACTTCGGACCGCGGGGTATTCATGTCAACTGACCGCGGCTCAACCTGGCAGTCCGCGAATGATGGCATCACAGACTCCAGCGTAACATCGCTCATTTTTGATGAGGAGGGATACCTGTACGCAGCAACCACGAGTGGTATCTTCAAAAGCGCAAACATCGTAGCGGGTATTCACGAGAGTCCTGACCAACCATCTTCATTTTCTCTTTCGCAAAATTATCCGAATCCTTTCAACCCGTCAACAATGATCAACTATCAGCTGCCAACGGATGGTCATGTAACATTGAAGATTTATGATGTTCTTGGAAGGGAAGTAAAAACGCTTGTGAACGAAGTGAAGACCGCCGGAAGTTACGAAGTAAAGTTCAATGCAAGCAGTTTTGCCAGTGGAATCTATTTCTACAGAGTAAGTATTACAGGAAACGATGGAAAGAATTTCGTTTCGACAAGGAAGATGCTGTTAATGAAGTAACGCAAAGATAATCGGTTTTTGGCAGGCGGCGCCTTGATACGCCGCCTGCACGATAATTACTTGTTCTTTATCTCCTGAAGAACTTTTCCTGCTTCGGTTTTCAGCGAATCGTCAACCTGATCGTGATTTGGAATGGGAGGAATCGCGTTCAGCTGGTCGCGGGCTCTTTGATACTCGTCGTCGGTGATGTAAGCTTGAGCGAGATCATATCTGAACATCACAAAATTCGGATCAAGCGAAATCGCCTTCTGGTAGAACCTAATCGCGTCATCTAAATTTCCCCAGGCTAAACCAAGAGGCCATCGAAAGATTGTCGGTTTTTCCGCCAATTTTGCGTGTGTCCTGCCCATGATGTAGTATGCAAGCGAGTTGTTTGGATCCAGGGAAATTGCGCGCTCGCAATCATCGCGGACCTGTTTCACAATCGGAGCGACACTGAACACTCCTTTAAAGAGAGCGATCTTACCGTTGGCAACTGCGCGGAACGTATAAGCCATGGAGTTTTTCGGATCGGCCGCTATAGCGGAGTCCGCGTAACTTGATGCCGTTTGGTAAACCTTCAGCTGTTCGTCTTTTTGCTCGTCGGTTGCCGCTGGCATGAGGTCGGCTATGTGAGTTTCGACCCGGCTCAAGCGCCATAATACTTCTGCGTTGCGGGGATAAGCCTCGTTGGCAGCGATGAGAGCTTGATATGCTCCATTATTGTCGAACTTGAAGAAAAGGTCATCGCTCGACTTGGTGAATTCTCCGATTGAGTTCCCCTGCGCATGGAGGGGCTGATTACAGAAGGTGTACACGCATAGCATCAAAGTAAGAAGTAGTACAGATTTCATCTGAACTCCGGTTAAGTGGTTAGAAATAAAAACTGTGGACCAAGGAAAACCTTGCCACAAATTTCACAAATCGTCACCGATTATCTTTTCCAGAAGTATCATGGTCAGAGCCCGTCACAGGAATTGGTGAAATTGCCGGCTCGTGTTCTTTATTGGGACTGATTGGCATTAAATATTGGGTGTGAGTTAATCTCCGAGTTGAAGCCGCCTGATTTCGTCGCGAAGCCTTGCGGCCCTTTCGTAATCCTCACGGCTTATTGCATCGGTCAATTCTTTCTGCAGCTGTTCCATCTTCGACTCTTTGGTATAAGCCGGCGAACGTGCTTTCTTCGGACGATCCGATTTTGGGGATGATTCTGATTCTTGTTCTCCTTCTTCACTTTCCGGAATTCCTGATGCTTCTTCCATAACTGCCTCGGAAACGTAAATTGGAACGCCGAATCTTATTGCGATCGCAATTGCATCGCTCGGTCGTGCGTCTATTTCGTGGCCCGCAGAATTTCCTTCCACATTCAGTCGGGCAAAAAATGTGCCTTCACGCAGTTCGCTGATTATTACATCGGAGAGATTTGTCCCGAGGGTCTCGAGGACGCTCTTAACGAGATCGTGGGTGAGGGGCCTCGGCGGTTTTATTCCTTCCAATTCAAGCGCGATTGCCTGCGCCTCAAATTGTCCGATGATTATTGGGAGCCTTCGTTCTCCCTCGGTTTCTTTCAAAATTAGGGTATAAGCTCCCGGGCTCGACGGACTCGGCGAAAGTCCAAGTATGTCAACCATTACTTTATCCAACTGCTTCTTTCCTTCCTCGTCGTTAATTTGCAGAAAGGATTAATCTTTTCCAAGCGCCTTTTTTAGCTGAACCGTCAACTCTGGAACTATCTCGAACGCGTCACCCGCAATTCCGTAATCGGCAACCTGAAAAATAGGGGCGTCTTTATCTTTGTTGACCGCAACGATGTACTTTGAGGAAGACATTCCTGCCAGATGCTGTATGGCTCCTGAAATTGCGACTGCGATGTATAGTGACGGGGAGACGGTTTTACCGGTCTGGCCGACCTGATCGCCGTGCGGCCTCCAGCCGGCATCTACGACTGCTCTTGATGCACCCACTGCAGCTCCCAAGACATCGGCGACCTCTTCAATCATCTTGAAATTATCAGGTCCACCCAGCCCTCTCCCACCGGAAATAATTATATCTGCTTCTGTCAGATCGGGGCGTCCAGCTTTGGAAATGGAAACTCCCGTTACTCTTGAAGAAAAATCTGAATCCTGGAGATTTAGATTCAACTTCTCTGTCTCTGCAAGAGTCCCGTCTGAGCTTCCCGGGTTGAAGATATTCGGTCTGATCGCAAAAATTTTCTTCGCAGATTTTATTTTGACTTCTATCAGCGCCTTGCCGGCAAATATAGGCCTCGTTGTGAGGACTTCTCCATTATCGACTTTAAGTTCGATGCAATCCGTTGCGAGTCCGGCTTTCAATCTTGCGGCAACTCGCGCACCGAGCTCTTTTCCCATAGCGCTTGCGGGAAGAAGTATTATGTCTGCCGAAAGAGACTCGCCGGCATCGGCAACAATCTTTGCATAAGAAGTGACGGAATAGAAATTGAGCCTTTCATCCTCGGCAACATATACCTTTTTGATTCCGTAGCCGCCTAACTCGGGAGCAATTTTTTCCACATCTTTTCCAATAATAAGAGCTACTGCTTCTGCCCCTAATTGATTCGCAAGCTGTGCCGCTGTGTGGACAGCTTCATACGCAACTTTTTTAAACTTGCCTTCCCGTTGTTCCGCAAATGCGATGATTTTCATTAATGCCTCAAACTTGTTTTGTGTAAAACCGAACTATTTTATATGACTTTTGCTTCTTCATGAAGTAGCCTGATAAGCTCAGGGACGGCGCTCTTGTCGGTACCGATGATTTTTCCGGGCTGCTTTGCGGTCGGTTTTCTCATCTCTAAAACTTCAGTCAGCGAATCAATTGCAGGAGCCGCAAATTCCTGAATCGGTTTTGTCTTCGCAGCCATGATCCCCTTCAGCGCCGGATAACGCGGTTCATTCAGTCCTTTTTGCGCGGTGATTATGCATGGCATTGTCAGTTCGACAGTTTCCTTTCCGCCTTCTATTTCTCTTTCACAAACGATCTTCTTATCATTCTCATTTACGTCAAGTTTCACGACAACGGACGCCGAAGGAAAACCCAACATTTCTGCGACCATCGTTCCGACAGCTGAATTGTCGTAGTCGATCGACTGCTTGCCGAAGAAAATTATATCTGGTCCTGAATCTTTAAGAGCCGCCGCGATTGCGAACGCTACTGAGTACGAATCTCCCACGTTCTCAGTTCTGATAAGAATTCCTTTATCGCCCCCCATTGCGAGAGCTTTACGGATGACTTCCTTGTTGGAGTCTCCTCCGACCGAAACGTAAGTGACTTCCGATGGAGCTTTATCTTTTAGTTGAAGCGCAGCCTCGATTGCGAATTCATCATACGGATTCAGAATAAGATTTATTTCGGATCGGTCAATGGTTTTGCCGTCCTGCCCGACTTTTACTTTTGTTTCCGTGTCCGGGACCTGGTTGACACAAACGAAAAGTTTCATGGAATACCTCGCAAAGAATTTTGTGACAAGTGAGTAAAAAGTTAGTTTTCCCCGCGATGAACTTCAAGTGAAAATAAAGTTCATACCCGGCCCGGCGTTGTTATCGATTCTCTGTTCATTGTTTCAAGAGGCTGGTTTCAATATATTTTTACTAATGTCCGACGATGAGCGACATCCCAATGGAAGATCCCGTAAAGGGGAGAGAGTGGATTTTAAGGGGAAGGGCTCTGAACTTTTTGAAAAGAGACTAAAGAAATCTCTTCGAATAGACCCCCGGTATTCGATTTTAGATTTTCAATCCAGGGGCAACTTCCTGCATATCTTTACTGACTCAATCACGAACGCGATTCGCATTTCGCGGATTTATAGGAATGCAATTGAGAGTGATTCGGCTTCTGCCTCTCCGCAATTCAAAATAAAAGTTGTTCTCTTACCTGATAAATCCGCCGGAAAGTTTGATAAAGGAATTTGTCATGTTGGAGCAGCGCCCGTACGAAAGTCAGCAGAATCTCCCAGCGAGCAAGTTACCCAGGTCCTCTATGGAGAAAGTTTTGATAATCTCCAGATCATGGGGGACTGGGTGAGAGTGAGGTTACACGCAGATGGGTATGTTGGCTGGGTATCTTCAAATCAGGTCACCTTGTTTACGGAGGAGGATTTCAATAAATACCAGGCGCTTCCGAAAGTAAATGTAATTGAGCAAGTATTGCCGTTATTTCAAAAACCCACGGAGCATTCATCCGTGCAGCGCGACGCGGTATTCGGGAGCGCACTTGCCGTTGTCGGACGTCACCACGGCTTTCTGAAAATCAAACTTCCGGATGGACTTCTCGCTTACACAAAAAAATCCGGTACAACTGAATCTTTCAGGACCGAGAATTTTTCACTGAAAGGTTTACTCGCTACGGCAAGGAGCTTTCAAGGAACCTCCTATGTGTGGGGTGGAAGAAGCCCCAATGGTTTTGATTGTTCCGGCTTTATGCAAACTATATTCCGGGCAAATGGCATAGAATTACCCGAGATGCCGACGTTCAATTTTTTGCCGGAAAATTTATTGGGAAGAGTTTTAAGAAAATGCGACCGGGAGATTTGTTGTTTTTTTCGTCAAATGGATATAAAATTAATCACGTAGCATTATTTATCGGTCGAAATAAAGAGTTTATTCATTCGTCGGGATTCGTAAGAATTAACAGCTTTGACCCGAGGAGGAATAATTTCAGCAAGAGGCTTTTAGCCAATTTCGTCGGTGCATGTAGAGTAATTAAATGAATGATATCTCGACAACTCAATTATAAAGGAGGTGTTTGAGTCTTCAGCTATTATGAGCACAAAATTGAACACCATGATCGTGAAAAATCATACGGAAAAGTTTTACTCTTAAATCAAAATTACGAACCGCTTACAGTCTGCAGTTGGAAGAAGGCGGTTATTCTGCTTTACTTGGGAAAAGCGGAACTGATCGAACGGTATGAGGGGAGAATACTTCGATCAGTGTCGACATTGTTGCCAATGCCAAGTATCCTCAGGCTTTCTGTTTATTATCGCCTGCCGCACAAGCGGGTAATCCTTTCGAGAAAAAATATTCTGAGGCGCGATGGAAACCGGTGCCAGTATTGCGGCCGGGGAGATCTGCCGCTCACCATCGACCATATTATCCCGCGGACAAAAGGGGGCGATGAAACATGGGAAAATCTCGTCTGTGCCTGTATGAAATGTAACAATAAGAAGGGCGACCGTACACCTGAAGAAGCGGGGTTAAAGCTTCTTACTATGCCTCGCAGGCCAAACCATGTAACCTTCATCAGGCACTTCGTCGGGAGGGTCGACGAGAAGTGGAAACCGTACCTTTTTATGAAGTAGAAATATTTCGTAAATTAGGCACACAATGCCTAATAGAAAAATCATTCTCAGCGGGATGCGCCCAACAGGGAAGCTGCATCTCGGTCACTGGACAGGCGCACTCGAAAATTGGGTCGTCCTCCAAAACGACGGTGGCTACTCAAATTTCCATCTTATTGCCGATTATCACGTTTTGACGACGAATCTTGATTCGTCGAATATCTATGAATACTCAATAGAAATGGTTCTCGACTGGCTCGCGGCAGGTATCGACCCCGAGCATAGTCCGATCTTCAGGCAATCGCAGGTGAAAGAGCATTCCGAACTTCATTTAATATTTTCTATGTTGATTACCCAACCGAGACTTGAAAGAAATCCGACATTAAAGGAACAAGTCAGAGATTTGAATCTTGGCCCGATCAGCTATGGCTATCTTGGTTATCCTGTCCTTCAGGCAGCGGATATTCTTCTCTACAAAGGTGAAGTTGTTCCTGTTGGTGAAGATCAGCTATCGCATATCGAGATTACCCGTGAGATTGCCCGCGACTTCAATCGCCAGTATGGAAATGTTTTTCCGGAACCGGACGCAAAGCTCACGAAATTCGCTCGGCTGCCGGGGCTGGACGGGAAAAAAATGAGCAAGTCTTTAAACAACGCGATCCTTCTTTCCGATCCGCCTGATGAAGTCAAGAAGAAAATGAAGAAGGCGGTTACTGATCCCCAGAAGATCCGGAAAGGTGATCCGGGCAGGCCGGACATCTGCCTGGTTTTCATGTACCATCAAAAGTTTAACCCGACAGAAGAACAGGAAATCCGGCGCGGCTGCGAAAGCGGAGAGCTGGGTTGCGTCGATTGCAAGATGAAAGCCGCGGAAAAAATTAACGAATTTCTTGACCCGTTCAGAGAACGTCGCAAACATTATGAAAGCGAGCCGGAAAAATTGAAAGAAATTTTGAAGGACGGTGAGGACCGTGCCCGTTTGATTGCTCAGAAAACGATGTCGGAAGTTCACGAGGCGATGAAGATAGGATGAGTTACAGAGTAAAACTAAATGACTTCGAGGGTCCGCTCGACTTGCTCTTGTTTTTCATTAAGCGGGATCAGCTCGACATTTACGATATCCCTATCGCGCGGATTGCAAAGGAATTCCTTGATTACATTCACCTTATGCAGTTACTGGACCTTGAAATAGTTGGCGACTTCATCGTCATGGCGGCGACGCTGATGCAAATCAAAGTGAAAATGCTCCTGCCTCATGAAGAAGGAGTGGCTGACCTTATTGAGGATGATCCGCGGAAGAACCTGGCGGACCGTCTTGCCGAGTATGCTCGATTCAAGGAAGCCTCCAGAAATTTCGGGCACCTTGAGGAAGAAGGGAACAAGCTTTTGTATCGCGCGTATTTCAAGCAGGACGAACGGCAATATAGTTCGCCCGTTGACGAGCAGCTGAAGAACGCTACGCTCATCGATCTGATAACAGCATTTAAGAAGGCGATGGACAGGTTGGATGCGACGCCATACCATAATATCCAAAGGTTGAACGTGACCATCGATGATCAGATCGACTTCTTGCTCAGTTCGATTGATGATAATAAGCCTGTTCATTTTCTGGAACTGGCAACCACAATTCATGAACGGTTGAGACTTGTCGTGACTTTCATTGCGCTCCTTGAACTGATTAAAAGACACGTGTTGAGGATTCAGACGAGCGGCGGATTCAACGATTTTATAATTTCAAAACGCGAAGCGCTATCCGAAGAGTCGTTCCCGGAATCGGGATCTTCGATCGGAGAGGAGGATAATGTCGGAAGACCAATTTCCTAACGGGACCGGTAATACGGAAGAAAACATCTTCCCCAAAGAATTTCTTGATAATAATCACGAGAATTCAGGAGCGAATCTCGATTTGAATACCAATGGTGAAGCCGCCGGTGGTCCCGGTCAGGAAGAGAACAATGTCGATGAGAGGAACGAAAATCAAGAAGAGGCTGTACCTAATTCTCTCGAAGGATTGGATGAAATTGTAAGCCCGTCCGAGGCGTCGGAGAACGACGATATACCTCCAAAGGAAGGAGACATCGACGAACTCGCCCACATTATCGAGGCGATCATTTTTGCATCGGATGAACCGCTCAATGCAGGAACGATAAAATCTGTTCTGGATGCCGCCCATACATTCGGACGCATCAATCAGGATATGATAACTTCCCGGATAAATGCTTTGAACGATAAATACGATTCAGACGGGAACGGCTTTCATATTATAGAAATTGCCGAGGGTTATCAGTTTGCTACTCGTAAGGAATTAGCCCAGTGGGTTTCTTATCTATTCAAGGAAAAAGCTAGACGCAAACTTTCGAACTCCGCCCTGGAAACTCTCGCCATCATTGCATATAAGCAGCCGATTACAAAACCCGAGGTTGAGTCTATCCGCGGGGTGAATGTCGATTATGTTTTGCACAATCTCCTTGAAAAGGAAATCGTGACCGTCATCGGCCGTGCAGAAACAGTAGGCCGTCCGCTTCTTTATGGAACTACTCAGAGATTCTTGAAATTATTCGCATTAAAAAATCTTGAGGATTTACCTAAGTTGCGCGAGATAGCGGAGATAATAAAAGAGATCAGGAGTAAAGGTGCCGAAGAATCGATACAGCTCGAGATAACAGCTTTCGACGATCAACCCGCTTCAGAATCTTCCGACTCAGCGGAACCCGCTGGGTCAAATGCCCCTCAGTCTCTGGCCGATGTCGCCGGAGAAACATCAGTAACGAAGAAACCAGAAACCAGCGAGAATAATTCAAAAGATGATCCAATCTCCTAAAAGTAATCCGAGTAACGACACCGTCAGACTAAACAAGTACCTCTCATCTTCAGGAGTCACGTCGCGCCGGAAAGCCGATGAGATGATCTCAGCCGGACGTATAAAGATAAATGGAAAGATCGTAAAAGAATTGGGGACGAAGATAGATCCTCGCAGGGACAAAATAGAGGTTGACGGCAGAGGTGTAAGGAGACAGACGAACCTGGTTTACATCTTGATGAATAAGCCGAAGGATCTGGTTACTACGTTGCATGACGAAAAGGGAAGGCGGGGAGTCCTTGATGTTGTGAAAATCAGGGAGCGCGTTTATCCGGTCGGTCGACTCGACAGGAACACGACCGGCGTCTTGCTCTTGACGAATGACGGTGAATTAGCAAATCGCCTGATGCATCCCAAGCATCTTGTCCTTAAGGTTTACAAAGCGACTCTTGATAGACCCATTAGAGAGCGCGAGCTTGGTAAGCTGAAAAAAGGCGTGATGATCGATGGTACAGTTACGGTGCCTGACGAACTTTACGTTCTGCCGGAGAGTGACAGCAAGGAAGTAGGCATAGCGGTCCACGAAGGAAAGCACCATCTTGTTAAGCGAATTTTCGAATCGATAGATATCCGGGTCGTCCAGCTCGATCGTTACTCTTATGCCGGTTTGACTCATCACGGGTTACAGAGAAGCGGCTGGCGCAGTCTGACGAAGAGGGAAATATCGGGACTGGGAAAGCTTGTGGAGCTTGACAGAAATTAAGCGACGAATAACCCGTCGTTAGTTTATTTCTATTGATTCGAGGTCTCTATCGTTTTCATGGTTTGTTAGGTTTGCACTTTGAGCGATGAACTGATAAATTTCTGAGTAAATGTTCCGCAGACATTTCAACATAAACAACTATTCATCCAGGACAGAACCTATAACGTAATCAAAACTTACAGAAAGGCTTTCCCCATGGAACCGCAAAAAGTCGATATGTTTTTGATGTCTTATAATAAGTACTTTGACGGGTATCAGCTTCAGGCCATTCGCGAGCACCTGTTGAAGATGGACGATTCCAAAGCAATTCAACTTCATGCAGCGAATCTCAAAGATCCGACGATGATGCTCATCGTTTCTCTCATCGGAGGCCATTTCGGGATCGACAGGTTCTTAATTGGTGAAACCGGTCTGGGAATTGCAAAGTTGCTCACATGCGGCGGACTCGGCATCTGGACAATCGTAGATTGGTTCATCATCATGGGAAGAACACGTGAATCCAACCTGGAACGCCTCCAGAAGGTCATGTATTGAAAGCCTGATTTAAAACCGGGTCTATTACTTCGATTTAACGACAGGACAGTTTTTTTGTAAGGGGTTATTTTATGCGTTTGTTGCAAGATAAAATTTTGACGGCCGAATGAACAAAAAGAAACTCTACATATTTTTCGCGGTGTTGTCAGCGGTTGGATATGTATGGCTCGGATGGAATGCCCTCGAGCAATCGGCACATACTTCTATTCCGACCGTCTGCCTTTTCAAAGAAGTAACCGGTATCCCGTGTCCTTCCTGTGGCACTACCAGATCACTGGTTGCGTTGATACATGGAAATATCAAAGAGTCATTTCTGATCAACCCATTTGGACTTGTGCTGGCACTTGCGTTGTTGGTAATTCCGCTATGGATCGCAGCGGACACTTTAAGACGATCCGACAGCTTCTATAAGTATTATGGTTTGGTGGAGCGTTCTCTTTCTGCAAATAAATGGATCTCCGGCTTTGCTGTTTTTATTGTCGTACTGAACTGGATTTGGAATATTACAAAGGGATTATAGCATGCCTTCCTCACAGGAGTTCCACTATACCCCAGACGAATACGAAGCCGAAAAGGCGTCCAATAGCTATTTGATGTCTCTCGTTGTTATCATGGTCGGCCTTCCATTTCCAATTATCAATCTGCTGGCAAGTACGATATTTTATTTTGGCAATAAGAAGTCACGGTATTTTGTCCGCTGGCACTGCATGCAGGCTCTACTTGCGCAGGGGCTGACCCTTCCTCTAAATGCCGCGGGAGTATATTGGACGATTGCAGTTATATTCGGCCGCACAATTCTTACCAACAATTATATCGCCTACATTCTCACAATTCTTTTGTTTAACCTTGTCGAATTCATAGCAACGATGTATTCTGCTATTCAAACGAGAAAGAGCAAACACGTTGTTTGGTGGTTCTTTGGCTCACTTGCGGATGCTTTTGTGAAAGCATGATATGAAAAAAATCCTTCTACAATTCTTTGTCCTGGTGGCGTTATTCTTTTGTGTGTGGTTTCTGCTCAGCAGGATTGATTTCGTAAGACACTTTCACGTTGAACAAATAACGAAAGATAACGAAAAGAAATTGGGAGAGCTGGTTCTCGAAAACGTCGAAAGGGACAACCGGGAGCTGAAATCGGATAGCGTCCGATCGTTCGTCAATAGCATTAAGAACCGAATATGCGATGCAAGCGGCATAGCAAATTCCTCTATCAATATCCACATTATCGTCAAAGATGATGTCAATGCTTTTGCGCTGCCGGATAAGCATATTATTGTATACACGGGACTGATCGAGTACTGCAAATCCCCTGAGGAATTGAGCGGTGTGCTGGCACATGAAATCGCGCATATAGAGCATGGAGACGTGATGAAAAAGCTGGTCAGGGACGTAGGCCTTTCAATGTTGGCGACCATTGCTGGTGGTAATGGGGATGGAGAGATTGGACAGGATATGGTAAGATTGCTTTCTTCATCCGCATTTGACAGGGAGCAGGAGAGCGAAGCAGATACAGCCGCAGTACGAATGTTGGCGAAAGCGAGCATCGATCCGGAGTATTTTGCCAACATGCTATTCCGGTTATCACAAGAAAAGGACAATGTGCCTAAACATTTCGAGTGGCTCAGCACGCATCCAAACTCTCAGGATAGAGCAGCCGAAATTTTAAAACTCCGGAAGCAGATGACATTTCAACCTAGGCAGATCGCAGATAGTACCTACTGGGCCGAGATAAAGGGAATTGTTAACCACACTGAGAGAGATTGAATTATCTCCCGATTTTTATTGACGCGGCAGATTGGCCGGTTCGCTAGATGAAGGACTTATCCTGGTTCGTTTCAATTTGTTCAGCCAATGGCCTGAAGCTCACCAATGAGCAAACAAGTTCCTTTGATAATTACCTAAGACTTCTCCTGTCATGGAACAGCAAGGTAAATTTGATTTCCCGGAAAGACGAGGACAATTTCTATTCCCATCATGCGCTGAATTCCATCTCATTCCTGTTTATCCGAAAGTTGAAACCTGATGCAAAGATTCTCGATCTTGGCACCGGCGGCGGATTACCGGGAATTCCTTTGAAAATTCTTCACCCACATTTGAATCTCGCGATGCTCGATTCGATTGCAAAGAAGACTGCTGTTTTGTCGGATATTGTTGATCGGATGCAGTTGAACAACGTTTCTGTCATGACCGGCAGAGCCGAAGAACTCGCAAAATTACATGAATTTCACGGAAAATTTGATTATGTTGTATCACGGGCCGCAGGAAAATTAGATGAAGTTACAAAGTGGTCGCGTGGATTTCTTGAAAGATTTGAGTTGCCCCCGCAGGATTTTACTCGGGTTGCTGCAGGCGGATCTTCAATCGGCGCCCATATGATTCCCGTTGGAAGTCTGGTTGCCCTCAAAGGAGGCGCAATTGACCCCGAACTTAAAATTGCGCGAAATTTAAAATTCGTGGAATCGATTGAAGTGGAGGATATCATCTTCAGTGGAATGGATGAAATTGACAATAAAGAGAAGAAATTAGTCATGGTAAAATATAGACCGATAGCTGCGGAGAAAGAACATTGAACGAGCACGAGGAATACTTAAAAGAGCAAAATGAGCTTACTAAGAGGAGATTAGAAGAGCTCGAACAGCTGAAGAAGGAAAATATAAATCCTTACGTTTATACTTTTGAAGTTGATAGTTATTCTTCTGATATACTGAAGGCCTTTCCCGAAGTGAGCCCTTCGGATAATCCGGATGCACCTCCGATTAATGTTGCCGTTGCTGGGCGGATAATGTCGCTTAGGAGAATGGGGAAAGCCTCTTTTTGCCACGTACAGGATTCGAAAGGGAAAATCCAGATTTATTTGAAGCGCGACGATCTTGGCGATGCTTATGATCGGTTTAAGCTGATAGACATCGGTGATATAATTGGGGTGAAAGGTTTTGTCTTCCGCACGAGAACAGGCGAAGTTTCCATTCATGCAAAGTCACTTGAGCTTCTCTCTAAGTCAGTCCGTCCTCTTCCAATTGTCAAGGAGAAAATTGACGAGCATGGGAATAAGATCATCTATGACCCATTTTCCGACAAAGAGCTTCGTTACCGGCAGAGGTATGTTGATCTTGTTGTGAATCCGCGAGTGCGGGAAGTATTCGTTAAGCGGGCAAAAATAATAAATTCCATCCGCAAGTTTTTGGATGATAAAGGATATTTGGAAGTTGAAACTCCGATCCTCCAGCCTTTATATGGTGGAGCGGCCGCACGTCCCTTCACCACCCATCACAATGCGCTCGACATAGATTTGTTCCTTAGAATTTCCGACGAGCTTTATCTGAAACGACTGATTGTGGGAGGATTTGAAGGCGTTTATGAAATGGGAAAGGATTTCCGCAACGAGGGAATGGATAAATCGCATAATCCTGAGTTCACAATGATGGAACTGTATGTCTCTTATAAAGACTACAATTGGATGATGGAGATGGTGGAACAGCTCGTGTGTTTTGTTTGCAATAATGTAACGGGAAGCCCGAAAGTGGAAGTCGGCGGTAACGAGATCGATTTTACCCCGCCCTGGAAAAGGATTACGATGCTTGATTCGATCTGCGAGGTTACCGGCGAAGATTTGATCGGCAAATCCGAATTTGAACTCGCAAATATCGCAAAAAAACTTCACGTTGAAGTCGGAGCGTCGATGGGAGCCGGAAAGATCATAGACGCGATTTTCTCCGAACTCGTAGAACCCAAATTGATTCAGCCAACTTTCATAACCGATTACCCGATTGAAATGTCGCCGCTCGCAAAGCGCCATCGCTCCAAAGAAGGCCTGGTCGAACGATTTGAACTTATGTGCAACGGGCATGAGTTAGCGAACGCTTTCAGCGAGCTCAACGATCCTTTGGACCAGCGTGCTCGCTTTGAAGATCAGGGAAAACTTCGCGCTCGAGGAGATGAGGAGGCGATGGTTATAGACGAAGATTTCCTGCGCGCGCTCGAATACGGAATGCCGCCAACGGCTGGATTAGGAATAGGAATAGACAGACTTACAATGGTTCTGACAAACACGGAATCAATTCGGGATGTAATTTTCTTTCCACAAATGAAACCAGAAAAATAAGAGCACAAGAGTAAACGGATGAAAAAGATCAACCTCATAATAGGGATTCACAATCACCAGCCCGTCGGAAATTTCGACCATGTTATTGAAGACGCTTATAAAAAGTCATATAAACCATTTCTCGATGTTCTGAAAAGATTTCCCAAAATAAAGGTTTCGCAGCATTACACGGGATTTTTGTTCGAGTGGCTGAAGAAGAATCATCCGGAAATTTTCTCTGAGCTGAAATCATTTATAAAATCAGGACAGATCCAGTTAATGACGGGGGGATTTTACGAGCCGATTCTGGCGATTATTCCGGATAAAGATAAGCTCGGCCAGATTAGAAAACTGAATGAATACATCGAAAAGAATTTCAAATTTAAACCTACGGGAATGTGGCTGGCAGAGAGGGTGTGGGAGCAACACATCGTGAAACCAATTGCCGAATGCGGTGTAAGTTCGGTAGTTATCGACGACACGCATTTCAAATATGCCGGATTAAAGGATGAAGATTTACTTGGTTATTATGTCACGGAAGAACAGGGAAAGGCAGTAAACATTTTCCCGATCAGCAAATCACTTAGGTATTCGATACCTTTTCAGCCTGTCGAGAAAACTATTGAATATTTGCGTTCGATTGCAAGCGAAGATGGTACGCGAGTTGCAGTTTATGCCGATGACGGCGAGAAGTTCGGTGTTTGGCCGAATACCTATAAGCACGTCTATGAAGACAGGTGGCTCGAAGAATTTTTCTCAGCCCTGGAAAAGAATTCCGATTGGATTAATATCCTGCATTTCCCCGAAGTCCTCGAGAACGTAAAGCCCATCGGAAGGGTTTATCTTCAGAATGCTTCCTACTCAGAGATGCTGCACTGGGCATTATGGCCTGAGCTGTTTCTCAAATACGAAGAATTTGAGAGCAAGTTAAAGAGCGCAAAACTTTTCGATAACTACGAGGAGTTTGTCCGGGGGGGATACTGGAGGAATTTCCTGGCAAAGTATCCCGAGTCAAATAATATTCACAAAAAAATGATCCGCCTTTCGGAGCGAACGCATGCGCTTGAGCATAAGGGCGTCAAAGTTGATCGTGTCCTGGATAAGATCTGGGCGGCACAGTGCAACGATCCATACTGGCACGGAATTTTCGGCGGATTATATCTGCCAAATCTTCGTTACCCTGTTTATAAAAGCCTGATTCAGGCTGAGGTTGAGCTCGATAAATTAGAACATAAGAAGAAACTAACGATTACTCATGAAGATTTTGACAGAGACGGCTCTGAGGAGATCCTGGTCGAGTCAAATGTTCTTGACGCCTATTTCAAACCGGAAGAAGGCGGTGCTCTCTTTGAGTTGGATTATAAGCCCATTCCATTCAATGTGCTTGACATCCTCAGCAGACGGCCTGAAGGCTACCATAAGAAGCTGAAACAACCGGAGAACTCGGAGTCGAACCGCGATGGGATACAAAGCATCCATGATATAGTTGTGCTGAAAGAATCAGGACTCGAGAAGCTTCTGAACTATGATTGGTACAGGCATGCTTCCTTTGTTGACCATTTTATCGGAGAAACAACGTTGGAAGAATTTGCGGCGGCGAAATACCCTGAGAATGGTGATTATGTTATTGGATCATACGAGCGGAAAATTTCCCGCAAAGGCAAAAAGATCATTGTCCAATTCTCACGCGACGGTCATGTCAATAAGACCTTGCCCGTGAGACTCACGAAAATTTTCGAGTTTGCTGAAAGTTCCGGCAAAATAACCTGCAGATATAAAATCGAGAATTTGTCCGAAGGATCCCTTTCGGGGCAAACGGAGGGCATCGATGTGGATTTCGGTGTGGAGTTTAATTTCGGCTTGATGGCGGGTGACGCATTCGATAGATATTATTCTATCGATAATTCCAAGCCTTCTGATCCGCGCCTCAGAAGCACTGGCTCAACGGAAGGAGTGACCACTGTTTCTTTGTCCGACGAGTGGCAGGGTCTTCGAGTAGAAGTTGAGGTTGATAGACCGCTTACTCTTTGGAGATTTCCAATTGAAACAGTTTCTCTGTCCGAATCAGGATTTGAGAGGGTGTACCAAAGTTCGGTTGTCTTTCTGCATTCCAAGATGAGACTCGAGAAAGAGTTCTCCATCGGGTTCAAACTTTCAATAGGAAAGCTGAAATAAGGTATCTTTCACGTCGTTTTGTCCGGCATCCTTTGGCCGGTCCACTTTTCCTGTATGAATTCCTTGTTGCACATAAAGTCATAATATATATTTAATTGGTTCATAGAGGACGACGAACGCTGATAGTCGAAAAACGTTGGTAAAAGAATAATCCGCAATAATTTATAAGTCAATTCTCAAGAGGAAAAAATAGATGAAGCTGTTTAAAAATAAACTGTCTGCTGTCGGGGGAGTTTTGCTGATAGTCGTCGGTATCCTTATAGGGACGCAGATACAGAGTGTATTCAGCGGTGATAACATTTATCAACAGCTGGAGAAATTTAAAGACGTTTTCAGTCTTGCAGATAAATATTATGTCGATAATATCGATACGCAAAAACTCGTAGACGCGGCGATAAATGGATTGCTCGGTCAACTTGATCCCCATTCGGTTTATATACCCGCAAAGGAAGTCCAGCAGATTTCCGAAGATTTTCGCGGGTCTTTTGACGGAATCGGGATTGAATTCGATGTGGTGGACGATACACTTCTTGTAGTTTCACCAATAGCAGGCGGGCCAAGTGAGCTTGTCGGGATCGAGGCAGGCGACAAGATTGTGGTGATTGATGGCAAATCTGCCGTTGGAATTACTCGCGACGAGGTAATGAAGAAGCTGCGTGGGCCGAAAGGATCGAAGGTTAACGTGACGGTTTCCCGCGAGGGTGTTGAGAAGCCGCTACAATTTGAAATCGTACGCGATAAGATTCCCCTTTACTCGGTCACCTCGTCATTCATGGTCGATCACGAAGTCGGATACATCTATCTGAATAGGTTTGCCGAGACGACAAGCAAGGAGCTTGAGGATGCATTAACGAAATTAAAATCGCAAGGCATGAGGGAGCTTATACTTGACTTAAGGGACAACCCCGGCGGTCTTCTGAACGAGGCCGTAGATGTCGCAAGCGATTTCATACCGCAAGGAAAAACTATCGTGTTCACGAAAGGTCGCATCCCTGAGGCTAATGAATATTTTACTTCGAACGGAGGAAATTATACACGGATTCCTTTGATTGTTCTGGTAAACAGCGGGACTGCTTCTGCCAGTGAAATAGTTTCAGGGGCCATCCAAGATCTTGATCGTGGATTGATAGTCGGTGAATCAAGTTTTGGAAAAGGATTGGTCCAAAGGCAATTCCCATTAGATGACGGATCCGCAGTGAGAATTACGATTGCCCGTTATTATACACCCAGTGGCCGTCTCATACAAAGGCCTTACGGTAGCGATCGCGGAAAATATTTTATGGGAGCCTACGTTGCAGACACATCGGAAAAATCGGGCTCAAATTTGACTCACACGATGGAAGAAGACTCGACACGGCCGGTGTTTAAAACTGTCTCAGGCAGGACCGTCTATGGAGGTGGTGGAATAACTCCGGATTATATAGTCAAGTTGGCGGATGTCCCGTCATTTGTCTATGAATTTCAAGTAAAGAGAATATTCTTGGAATATGTCGATAGCCGTTATTCCCAAAAGCAAGATGAGATCGAAAAGGATTATCAGAATTCGAAAGACTTCAACGAAAAATTCCAGGTCAGTAACGAGATCCTCTCCAATATTTATGACCAGGCGAAGAAGGCCGGTATAAAAGTTAGCCGTGATGAGTACGATAAGAACAGTAAATATATTGCGATGCTCGTAAAGGCTCAAATAGCTCGTAATGTTTGGGGAAACGACGGTTGGTATAGGGTCGTCATGACGTTTGATAACCAGTTTCAGAAGGCGTTGACACTTTTCCCCGAAGCAAAACAAATCGCGGGTATTAACTGAGATAATCTCTTTTTGTGAATTGGTTTAGACCTTTTTGAAAGCGCACTGATTTCGGCAAAATAATTAATAGTTATTCCTGAGTCGGTTTCGGTGAGGCAGGTTTTCGGTTCCCATGCATTAACTGTGGTGAATTGAGAATGGTTTATAAATCACTGTACCCCCATCCTCGCAGGGTCATAAAGGTTTTATGTCGAGGGCTGAATAATCATAATGAAATAGAGAATTAGAATGGGTATTAAGAGTCGTTCCAAAAAGAAAATAAGAGTAGTCCTATCAAATCTTTTGGTGATGGCGGTTTTTCTTTTTGCGCTAAGGGCAGTATATGCAATTTCAATTTTTAACGGTTTGAATCAAACTATGCAGACCTCAGGGTGGCTCAGCAGTGGCACAGACTCGGTGATGCAGGTTAAAGAAGAGCTTAACTATGAAGCAAGTTATTTGCTTTTTAAGATTGGCGCCGTCAGATTTCAGGTTGTAGGCAAGACGGTTTACGAGAATGTTCCTGCCTACCGGTTGAGGGCTTACATAGATTCTTACAGCGGGATACCATTCGTCAATCTTCATTCCGTGTTTGAAACCTACGCCGACGCGAGAACATTTATGTGCCTCTTTACTTCTAATAGCGAGAAGGAAGGCGATAGTTGGGTTTATACGAGTTATCATTTCTATTTTGACAAGAAGAATGTTAAATGGGAGCAGTCAAAAGACGGAAAGATTATCAATACGGTTTATTTTCCTCTGGATCATCCTTATACGGACGGGATTAGTTTTTTTTATTATTTACGCGAAGAGGGAAGAATTTCAGGGAATAAAAAGACAAGCCTTTCAATTCCGATTGTGGTTGACACCGTTCGGTCAAGTGTCGACTTGACAATAAATGAGGAGCGAGAGAAATGCGAAGTCACCGCTTTTGACTTTCCCGTCGATTCTTATCGAATGTCCGGACACATAAACTTCAAAGGGTTCTATGGTGTAACAGGAGATTTCGTGGGTTGGATGAGCTCTGATTCAGCCGAAGTGCCGTTGAAAGGGGATGTCAAAGTCATCCTTGGAAGTGTTATCGTACGACTGAAAGATATCAAAAGAGACAATTGGACACCTCCGAGGAGCGATAGCCATTGATCCTGGCCTATCTCGGAAAAGCCCCGAAACTCCATGAAACTGTTTTCATTGCGGATGGAGCACATATCATCGGAGATGTGACCGTCGGCAAAGATTCAAGCATCTGGTTCAATGCGGTAGTTCGCGGGGACGTTAATTTCATCGAAATTGGTGATAGGACTAACATCCAGGATAATAGTGTGATCCACGTTACGCACAAAAAATTCCCGACTTATATAGCTTCAAATGTTACAATTGGACATGCTGCTATAATTCATGGCTGCCGAATAGAAGATTATTGCTTGATAGGAATGGGAGCGATACTTCTTGATGATTGCCGAATTGGTGACCACAGTCTTGTCGCGGCCGGAGCTTTGGTTCGCGAAGGATTTGTTGTCCCTCCGAGAAGTTTAGTCGCAGGAATACCCGCAAGAGTAGTAAGAGATTTAGAAACTGAAGAAATAAAAAAGCTTGAGGATTCGGCACAGCATTATGTTGATTATGTCTCAAACTACAGAAATGGAACCGCACCTGAATAGGGAGTTTAAATGAGGATTAAGTTCTGGGGAGTTCGTGGCTCAATCGCCACGCCTGGCGAGTCAACAGTAAAATATGGTGGAAACACTGCTTGCACGGAATTACATCTGGACGATGGGAGTTTGATTATTTTAGATGCTGGAACAGGCATCAGGAACCTGGGCAACGAACTCATGGAACACAATGAGAAGATACGTGCTCATATTTTAATTACTCACCCCCATTGGGATCACATCCAGGGATTTCCATTTTTCAAACCAGCCTTTGTCAAAGGCAACGAGCTCACTATTGTCGGACCGGAAGCTAAGGGGGTCAAACTCGCTGAACTCATTGCGGAGCAGATGAACAAAATCTATTTCCCGGTCAACCTTTCCGAGCTCGAGGCAAAGATCGATTTCATCCCGATGAAGGAAAACTCAATAGATGTCCAGGGAGCAAAAGTTCAATCCTTCTATGTAAATCATCCGGGCTTTACTATCGGATACAGGATAACGCATAATAATAAAACGCTTGTCTACATCAGCGATAATGAACCGTTTACTGCAGAGACATCTCATCTTTTCACAAACGGCGAACCACAGGTGCTGAAGCTTTTCAAGGATTATGATGGCGACCCGAATAATCGGGTCCTCGATCACGTCAGAGGAGCCGATGTTTTGATTCACGATACGACTTACACCCCCGAACAGTATAATGACCATATTGGCTGGGGACATTCACATTTTTTACACACGCTCCGCCTGGCGTCCGAAGCAGGCGTCAAGAATCTTTTTTTGTTTCATTACGATCCTTCTCTCACCGATAAAGACGTAGATGATATTGTGGCGAAAAGTAATAAAGAGATGAAGAGATTAAATTATTCGTTCAAACTTTGTGCCTCAAAAGAAGGTTTAGAATTTAAGTTCTGACTCTAAACTTTATTTCGTCTTTCGTCGTCTAATTTTTGTGCCGAATCGAATTGTATTCCTCGCCTGCCGAACTTCGAAAAGTTGGAACTTTGAAATCTTGAATTTAGTTGGAAACATTAGTATGTTTTTTTTGAGGGAAGACCATTGAGAGTAATTCGGAAATTGCTGCTGCTTGTTATCCTGTTTACTTCGCTGATCTGCTACGCGCAGGACGATGAATTTGGTGAAAACAAGATACAGTACCGCTCTTTCGATTGGTATTTCATACAATCGAAACATTTTGACATATACTTCTATCCTTCCGAATATCAAATCGCAGAATTTGCTGCCCACGCCGCTGAGGATGCCTACGCTCACCACAGTGCTGCCTTTCATTACGATATAACCAATCGTATTCCGATAATCGTTTATGATTCTCACAACGATTGGCAGGAGACCAATGTCGTTTCTGAATATCTTGATGAAGGCGTCGGTGGAGTTACCGAGATGTTCAAGAACCGCGTCGTGGTACCCTTTGAAGGGTCGTACCAATTATTTCGCCATGTAATTGCTCATGAACTTGTTCATGCTATTCTCAACGACATGTATTATGGCGGCTCCGTACAGTCCATGATCGCGAATAATATTACTCTCCAGCTCCCGATGTGGTTCAATGAAGGACTTGCCGAATATGAATCCCTTCGCTGGGACACTAACTCCGATATGTTCATGCTTGATGCGACGGTGAACGAATACATAGTTCCGGTGGACGAATTGAATGGATATTTTGCGTATCGGGGGGGGCAATCCATGTGGTGGTACATTGCGAGCAAATACGGAGACGAGAAGATCGCGGAAATTTTGAGCAGGATTCGCACGACGAGAAGCGTGGAGGCCGGCTTCAAAAGCGCGCTCGGGATAAGCATTAAAGAATTATCGAAACGTTGGCAATATGAACAAAAAGTAATGTACTGGCCTGATGTGGCGATAAGGAAAAGACCTGAAGATTTTGCCAAGCAGCTTACCGACCACAAAGATATCGGGGATTTTTACAATACGAGTCCGGCAATTTCTCCTCAGGGTGACAAGATCGCATTTATTTCCGACCGGGATGATTATTTCAGCATCTATCTTATGAATGCGACTGATGGAAAGATCATTAAAAAATTGGTGGATGGCCAGACACAAAAGAATTTTGAAGAACTCCATCTCCTTACGCCGGGAATAACCTGGTCACCAGATGGGAAAAAAGTAGCAATTGCCGTAAAAAGCGGTTCGCACGACGCAATAAACGTAATCGACGTTTCGTCAGGCGATGTTGAAGAAATCCCGTTTGCGAATTTAGAGGGAGTATTTTCTGTGTCGTGGTCCCCTGACGGTGACAAGCTGGCATTTGTGGGCGATAATAATCGGCAGTCGGATATTTACGTGTATGATCTTAAGAATAAGAGTTTAGCAAATTTCACAAACGATATCTTCAGCGATTCCGATCCGTCGTGGTCGCCTGATGGTAAGAAAATATACTTTGTCAGTGACCGCGGCGATTATATTAAAAAATCCGATATCCCGAAGAACTTCAAGATGTGGAGCTACAATTTTAATCAGGCGCATATTTATTCGATTGATGTTGCAACGGGGATAATCGAACAACTTACCCATTCGGAGATCGGAGAGGATTCGTACCCTATCGCCGCTCCTGATGGAAAACATCTATACTATGTTTCCGACAAGACAGGTATCTCAAATATATATTATATGGATCTGGATAGTGACAAGAGCCAGCCCATTACGAATTCAATCAGCGGAATATACCAGTGTTCGATATCCAAAGACGGCTCGAAGTTAGCTTTCTCGAGTCTCTCAAACGGAGGCTTCGATATTTTTCTGCTAAAAAGTCCAAACGACCATTTGTTGACTGCCGATCAGGTCCCGCTGACAGGATTCATTAAGCAGGAAACGGCAGAATTAGCTGCTTCGAAGAGACCTGAGGTCGATATGAAAAAGCTTGCGGCGGATTCAACGAAGTCCGATTCGTCGCTGGTAAAGGACCTCTACGGCAAAGACATACAGGTTGACCTGAGCAACTATGTTTTCGGGGGCAGTTCAAAGAGTGACAGTCTGTTCAATCCGCCGAACTTCAATGATAATTTTAATGTAAAGGGAAATGTTGACAGCGCCGGGGACTTCATCGCTCAAAGATACAAAGTGAATTTCACCCCCGATATTATCTACGGAAATGCAGGGTACAACACCTTCTTCGGCGTACAGGGAAGCACCATAATGGGATTCAGCGACATGTTAGGGAACCACCAAATCGTTTTGTTGGCGGATCTTCTAATCGATCTCAAGAACAGCGATTACGCATTTGAATATGATTACCTCCCGTCAAGAATGAATTATTCCATACTCGGTGAGCATGTTGCGAGATTTCTTTATCTGACCTCGCCGCTAACTGGCAATTACGATCTTTATCGTTTTCAATCTTACGGAGTATCTTTTGGTACAAGTTATCCATTTGACAGGTATAATAGACTCGAAGGCGGAATGAGTCTGATGAACCTGACTCGCGAGAACCTTGATGAAACCTATGAACCTTCACAGAACAGAAATCTGATTGTTCCGACACTTCGTTATGTCCACGATAATTCATTCTTTGGTTATATTTCGCCCATCAATGGATCTCGCTATTACATCTCGCTCTACGGTACTCCTAAGATTACAGGAGACGGGATCAGTTTTGCCACAGCAATGATTGATTACCGGGATTACATCAAATTATTCAGTACGTTTTACACGTTTGCCTGGCGAGTTTTTGCGGGAACTTCGGTTGGATCGAACCCTCAGGAATTTTTCATTGGTGGTACAGAGAACTGGATAAACGCCAGGTTTGACGGAGATTTTATTCCGGTTCGCAACGCCGAAGATTTACAATTTCTGACTCCAGTTGTTCCGATGCGCGGCTTTGATTACAACGCGGAATTCGGTAATAACTTTACACTATTGAACATGGAGTTGAGATTCCCGATGTTCGGATTCCTGTCCGCCGGACCCTTGCCGTTGTTCGAGACTTTGTTCGGGACGGCGTTTGTCGACATGGGCTCGGCCTGGGGCTGGAATAACTATCCTGGCTATAATCAAAATGCGACACCAATTTATCAGAAATTCCAGCCTTTTGACCGTGATGTAAATGGAAATTTGGAGACGAAAGATTTGCTGGTAGGCACCGGTTTTGGGGCGAGGATGGTCGTCCTTTATTTCCTCCTACGCCTCGACATAGCATGGGCTTACAACATACAAAGTTTTTCTCCACCCCACTACTACTTCTCGTTAGGATACGATTTCTAGGTCTTGAGATTGTCAAAGTAAATAGGGAACGAACATCTTCGTTCTCTTCATATAGTCTCTATATCTCTCGCCGAAATATTTTAAATCCTCCTTCTCTTCCACCAACGATGTCAAAAACAGAAAAATTGTGGATAACATAGATATAACAAGAAGGGATGTATTGATATTCTTGAAGAAAATTCCCCAAGTCAGGAATATTAGAGACCCATATAGTGGATGACGAACATACTTAAATATTCCTGTCTCGACTAATTCGGTTGTCCTTTCGAAATAATAGAGCGAATCATCAACTCTTGTTGCGTCTGCCTTACCAATTGTTTTTATCAATAGGGAACCCGTGATTATCAGGTGCAAAGAATAAGTGAGAGATATCCATGATACAATTTGAGCAACGGAGAACGGATTGATAAACCAGAACGAATAATTCTTAAGGAGCAACCAAAGAATGAATTCCCAGCTTATGAACCGGTACAGGCCATGGTTATGAAAACTGAACAAGGTTCTCCAGGAAAGCCAAACGATGGGAATGCTAAGTAATATGAAGGTGATCAGGTTTGCCATTACGATGTTGTTCTTAGAATGCCAGGGCAGTTAACCGCAATTTTTTTAGTCCATGTTTTTAAGAAGAACCGACCGGCTGAAGAAAATTTTTGGTCTCTCAACAACTTCGAATCGGAGACTGACTAGAGAATTCAGCATTTCATTAAAACCCTTTTTGGAGACATGGATTTTGGGTTCTACGATCAATACTTTTCCGTCAGTGTTCAATAAACTCTTCATTTCTCTGAATAAACTGGCCTGGTTCGGAACTTCGTGAACCATGTAGAACGCTAGGATAAAATCGGCTCTATCGGTAATGCCAATTTTTTCCTGTTCGCACTTATGAACCTTGATAATCTTTTCTAAATCAGTCCCCTTAATCTTACGGTTCAATATTTGGAGCATCCCTTCCTGCAGATCAACGGCGATCACATTTCCCGACAGGCCAACCATCTTGGCCATCTCGACGGAGAACACTCCGGGGCCGCAGCCTATGTCGATAACCTTCATGCCGCTCTTGATATAAGGCGTTAAAATTCTCCGGGGGTTTTGCAGAAATTTTCTAATTTTGCTATCCAAACCGCCGGCATTTTCTACCGGGCATACCCTTTTGCTTTTATCCTGGTCCATTCGGCTCCCTTTTTTAACTATAATATAAGACGATCACGGTGAGTAATTATTGCTTGTCACCAGGAATTACAGAACTGCACGTTTCCTTTTCCAGTAAAAGTATGCTGGCAGCCCGAGCAGAACTAGTCCAAGGCCGATAAGCGAATCACGCGGGTCAGTGACGATTGTGTTATAAACAAACCACACAGCGACAATCACGAATGCCAATGGGACGAAAGGGTAACCGATTGTTCTGTACGGCCGTGGCGCATTTGGACGTTTCTTTCGAAGAATGAATATTCCAAACGTACCAAGCGCATAAAAAAGCCATGAAGCGAAAATAACGTACGTGAATAGCTGGTCATAAGTGCCGCTGAGAGTAAGGAGTGAGGCCCAGATTCCCTGAACGATGAGCGACACATGGGGAGTTTTGTATCTGGGATGGACGTTGGAAACCTGTTTAAAGAACAGTTTATCTTTTGCCATCGCAAAATAGACCCGGGCGGTCGTCATGGTGGTTGCGTTCACCGTTCCAAAAGTCGATATCATGACCGCGACTGCTATTAAGGCGGCGCCATTTTTTCCAAAGAATGAAGAAACAGCATCGGATGCAACAAGCTTCGATTGCGCAATCTGCGATATCGGCAGGACGTACATGTAAGCCAGGTTTGTCAGCACGTAAATAACGATGACCGCGATTGTCCCGCCGATAAGCGCGATGGGGATATTTCTTTGCGCATTCTTGACTTCGCCTGCTAAATATGTGACGCTATTCCATCCGTCGTAAGCCCAAAGAACCGAGACGAGAGCAATCCCAAACGCGGCGATTAACGAGGTGCCATGAAAGGTTCTGAAGAATGGGGTATATAAATGCTCTGCACGCGTTCCGAAAATAAAACAGGCAATCACAATCCCCGCGATTGCGAGAACTTTTAAATATGTGAATAGCTGCTGCACGAACCCGCCAAACTGGACACCAAAATAGTTCACACTGGTCACGAACATAATAGCGCAGATCGCAACCAGCTTGACTCCGATTTCGGGCATTATAAAAAACCCAAGGTTCAAACTCCAATTTCCAAGCTGCGGGAAAAAGAAGCCCAGATATTTGGCAAATGCAACTGCGATTGCGGCGATGGAGCCGGTTTGATAAACTATAAACGTTGTCCAGCCGTAAAGAAACGCAGTAAAGTCGTTGTAGATTTCCCGGAAGTAAACATACTGTCCGCCTGCTGCGGGAATCATTCCCGCGATTTCTGCGGTTGTCAGCGCGCCGGCAAGAGAAAGCAAGCCGCCGAATATCCATACCGCAATAATCCACCCGGCATCGCCAAGCGTGAGGGCGATTTTTTGTGGAACGAGAAAAATGCCCGAACCGATTATCGTCCCGACGACCACAGCGATTGTCGTTGAAAGGCTGAGACGCTCGGCTAGTTTCGGCTGGTCTGTTTCAGTCATAAGTCGATGAGAAGATCAAGATCTAACGCTCATAAAGAATTGCTACTCTATTGTGTCCGTGAAGAACATTTGGACTATATCCTTTGCAAAACTCATTAAATCCTTTGCTGCGGCGATTCCTTCGGGTGACATCATGGCCGCATCCAAAGATTTCTTATTTTCAAAACACATTTCGGCCATTAGGTAAAACTGCGGGATAGCCAAAGGAGCTCCGGTTACTTTTGATACTTCAAGCCGCTTCATACCGGGCATTTTCTTAACTAGCGGAATATGGAGGTTATTGTAGTGCTCGTCGAACGAGTTCATTTCCGGCGGTTTTTTAAAAAGTGCAACCAGTTTTACCATGTGGACTCCTCATTTGGTTTGAAAATATAGACTTTTCGGAATCAAAACTCAAAAGGCGAGGGTCGAGAAGATGAGATGCCATTGGCTCTTAGTTCTGGACACGAACATACAACCAATCTATCCTTTGATTTTTTGCTCGTCTTTGGTTAGATTTTTTAAACGAGATTGAAATGTTGACAAATTATATCCCTATCTTTTTCCTCCTTGCTGTTGCCGCAATACTTGGAATAGTAATGGCAAATATTAATCGCTTTCTTGGCCCGCGGCATCCAAGCGAGGCAAAATTATCAACGTACGAAAGCGGGATGGAACCAATCCGGACAGCCCGGGAGCGGTTCACAGTGCGTTTTTACCTTGTCGCAATTCTATTCATCCTGTTCGATGTGGAAATTGTTTTTATGTACCCCTGGGCGGTGAACTTTTTATCGCTGGGATGGTTTGGATTTATAGAGATGTTGATATTCGTTGTGATACTATTGGTTGGATATTATTACGTGATTAGGAAGGGTGCCTTGCAATGGCAGTAAATAGATCAAATGAGAATGAAGGTTTCATTACAACTACGGTAGATGCCCTGTTCAATTGGTCATTGAAAAATTCTCTATGGCCAATGCCGCTCGGCATTTCCTGTTGTGCAATAGAAATGATGGCGTTCGCCGGTCCGCGTTTTGACGTAAGCCGCTTTGGGGCGGAAGTTTTTAGATTCTCTCCGAGGCAGAGTGATTTGCTGATCGTCGCCGGAACCGTGACTTTCAAAATGGCGAAGGTAGTTCGTAAAATTTACGATCAAATGCCGGACCCGAAATGGGTTATTTCCATGGGAGTGTGTGCATCCAGTGGTGGGATGTACCGTTCCTATTCGGTTGTGCAGGGAATCGACCAGTTTGTCCCGGTTGATGTTTATGTTGCCGGATGCCCACCGAGGCCGGATTCGGTGTTGAAGGCCTTAATGGAAGTTCAGAAAAAGATTCAGGCTGGCGGTAAAGCGGCCCCCGAATATGAACACGAGAAAATCTTTGTGGAATAATTTTTGATGAAAGATAGAATAGAAGCAAGTCTCCGGTCGGCATTACAGGATGCCATCGTTTCGATTGATGAATTTAACGGACAGGTTTCGGTCGAAGTAAAGCGAGAACGAATTGTTGACGTCTGCAGGTTTTTGAAAGAAGAGCTTGAGTTCAATTACCTTTCTGATCTTTGCGGTGCCGACTTCCTAAATTTCGAGGACGCGTCTTCGCGCAAAGCCTATCTCGCAATCGAACATGAACACCGCCCGTCGCCTGTTCCGGAAAACGAAAGGTTTGCCGTTATCTATCAGCTGACTTCATTGAAGAATAAAGAGCGGCTGAGATTGAAAGTTAAAGTTGACGGCGGCAACCCGGTTTGTCAAAGTATTACGTCCGTTTTCAAGGCGGCAAACTGGTACGAACGAGAAGCATTCGACATGTTCGGAATTAATTTCGAAGGTCATCCGGATATGAGAAGGATGTACATGCCGGAAGAGTATGAGTATTATCCTCTCAGGAAAGATTTTCCTCTGATGGGCATACCGGGATCAATTCCTCTTCCAAGAAAATAACATCGAATAAAGAACTGGAAACTAAGAAATAAAGTAATGACATCATTACGTGAAGATAAAAAATCGAAGCTCCCGAATTCGGGAAACGTCTCGCAGATACTCAAAGCGCTTGAAGACAGAGATACTAACGTAATACTCGAAGACCCGCTTGAGAATTATATGGTTCTCAACATGGGGCCGCAGCATCCTGCGACTCACGGTGTATTACGGCTCCTGGTGAAATTAGACGGCGAGACCGTAGTCGATTGCATCCCCGAGCTTGGCTATCTCCATCGCGGGTACGAAAAAATTGCGGAGGCATGCTCGTACTACGAATTCATACCTCACACGGACAGGCTTGATTATATTTCCCCCCTCGCAAACAATGTTGCTTACGTGTTAGCTGTCGAGAAAATTGCCGGAGTCGACGTGCCGCTCAGGGCGCAATATATCAGAGTCGTCTCCGCGGAGCTGGCAAGAATTTCCTCTCATCTCATGGCAATTGGTGCCATGGCGATGGATGTCGGGGCGATGACGGTCTTCCTGTGGTCGTTCCGTGAGCGTGAAAAATTATATGACCTGTTTGACCTTTTTACGGGGGTCCGTTTTACTACCAGCTACACGCGGATCGGCGGCGTAGCCCAGGACATGGATGAAAAAGCAATTGAGGCAATCAAGAATTTCATTGGCGAGTTTCCAAAACATCTCAATGAGATGAGCAGGATGTTGAATAGGAACAGGATTTTTCTGGACCGGACTGTAGGGGTGGGCGCAATCGGGGCTCAGGATGCAGTTGAAATTGGCTTTAGCGGTCCGAACATTCGAGCCTGCGGAATCGAGTACGATATCCGGACGTTCTCCCCTTATCTTGTCTATGATCAACTTTCATTCGATGTCATCACGGAGAAAGACGGGGATTGCTTCGCACGATACATGGTTCGGATGCGCGAGATGGAAGAGAGTGTGAAGCTTGTCAGACAGGCCTTGGATAAAATGCCGACAGGCCGGGTGAAAGCCGACCTGCCGAAAAAGGTCCTTCCTGACAAGGGGCGTGTCTATACAAAAATGGAAGAACTGATCCATGATTTTGTAATTGTGAATGACGGGGTCATGCCGATGCCAGGCGACTCCTATGTTGCAACCGAAGGCTCCAAAGGCGAGTTAGGATTTTATATCATTAGCGACGGGGGCGGTCAGCCCTGGCGGCTCAAGATTCGGTCCCCTTCGTTCTGCAATCTGCAGGCGTTGTCGATTTTACTGAAGGGTCAGATGATCTCCGATGTAGTAGCGATCATTGGGAGCATTGATCCGATAATGGGCGAAGCAGATAAATAATATCTTAACCTGTAAATTTTAAATGTTGAATTGAAAATTGAAAATTCTGAATAATGTTCACTGAAGAAAATCTCCGCAAAGTAGAAGAAATAAAGAAGCGATACCCGACGCAGATGGCCGCGGTATTGCCTGTGCTCTGGCTTGCCCAACAGCAATTTGGCTGGATATCGGAAGAAGTGATGCGCTACGTGGCAGGACTTCTTGAAGTACCATTTGATCACATCCTTGGAGTTGTGACATTTTATACGATGTATAATAAGAAGCCGGTCGGCAAATATCATATCCAGGTTTGTGGGAATGTTTCATGTATGTTGCGCGGCTCAGATAACCTGGTCGAACATCTTGAAAGGAAACTAGGGGTCAAGGCGGGAGAAACGACTCCCGATAAAATGTTTACCCTTGACGAAGTAGAGTGTCTTGGTTCATGCGGCACCGCCCCCATGATGCAAGTGAATGATGACTATTACGACAATCTTACCGCGGAAAAAGTGGATCGTCTTTTAGGCGAATTTAGAAATCGAAAACCGGAAACTGAAAGCGGGAAAGATGCCTGACACAAGCACGAAATTATACGCACAAAGCGGCGATCCTGCATTTCCCAGGATCGTCATCCCCGATATTCCTGATCTGAGTCGAATTGAAGTTTATGAAAGTAACGGTGGTTACTCGGCACTGAAGAAAGCTCTGTCAATGACGCCCGAAGCAGTAACCGACGAAGTAAAGAAATCAAACCTGAGGGGACGGGGCGGAGCAGCATTTCCGACGGGACTTAAGTGGACGTTCATGCCGAAGAGTATGGATAAGCCGAAGTATCTTGCCGTCAATGCTGACGAAAGTGAACCGGGTTCATTTAAAGACCGACAAATACTTGAATTCAATCCGCATCAATTTGTTGAGGGAATTCTTATCGCATCGTATGCAATGGGGATAAAGACGGCGTATGTTTATATCCGCGGTGAGTATGTCAAATGGATGAAGATTTTGCAAAAGGCAATTGACGATTCTTACTCACATGGTTATGTTGGACAGAATATCTGCGGTTCCAATTACTCGGTGGATGTATTTGTCCATCGCGGGGCCGGAGCTTATATAAGCGGAGAAGAGACGGGCCTGATGGAATCGCTTGAAGGGAAGAGAGGCTATCCCCGTATTAAACCTCCTTTCCCTGCGCAAAACGGTCTATGGGGAAATCCTACGACTGTTAATAATGTGGAAACACTCACAAACGTCCCTGCCATTTTATATAACGGCTGGGAGTGGTTCACAAAAATTGGAGCGACGAAGCAGCCTGGCACACTCCTTTTCGGGGTGAGTGGCCATGTAAATAAGCCCGGAGTTTTCGAGCTGCCATCCGGGACTTTGTTGACCGATATCATTTTTGATTACGCCGGCGGTGTAATCGGCAACAAGAAAATAAAGATGGTGATTCCCGGCGGAAGCTCAATGCCGCCTTTGAGAGGCGACCAGTTGGAAGGGGTTCGAATGGATGCCGATTCGCTTAAGGCTGTCGGTAGCGCAATCGGCACCGGCGGGGTCATTGTCATGGATGAAGATACGGATCTGATAAAAGTTTTATTGCGCATCACTAAGTTTTACTGGCATGAATCCTGCGGGCAATGCACGCCCTGTCGTGAAGGAACGGGTTGGATGAAGAAGATTTTTGAGCGTTTAAATGACGGCGGTGGGAAAGTCGAAGACCTTGATCTTCTTGTCAGAGTGGCAAACAATATCGAGGGCAATACTATCTGTGCACTTGGCGATGCCGCTGCATGGCCGGTGAAATTTACCATCCAAAGATTCAGAAAAGAATTAGAAGAAGAAATCTTACACCAAACCAAGAATGCAGCTTGATTCCTTTTTGATTAGACTTCAAATATGGTTTTGAGGAATACAGGGAAGTGGTAATTGACAGGGTGGGCGAAGGCTGCGGGTTTTATAAAGTTTTATGCGAAATTATTTCATGTGGGATCTATTTTTTCATTGTCGGGACCTTGAGTGGATAAACTTTCAGTAAAAATTTTCAGAGTGTCGGAGGATTTCAAGGATTTACCTCTTCCAAGCTATATGACACAAGGATCTGCGGGGATGGATTTATATGCGGCGATCAAGGAACCTGTCGTAATTGATCCGATGTCGACGGCGCTTGTTCCGACCAACCTAAAAATAGAATTGCAGGTTGGTTTTGAAGCTCAGATCAGGCCGCGGAGCGGTCTGGCTTTCAAAAATAAAATAATCCTTCCCAATTCTCCCGGCACAATTGATTCGGATTACCGCGGCGAAATAAAGGTCATTATGTTGAACCTGGGGGCGGAACCGTTCATCATTAACCGGGGCGACAGAATTGCTCAAGTGGTCATTTCGTGTTATGAGAGAGTGCATTGGGAAGAGACGGACATTCTCGGTGAAACGCATCGAGGCGAAGGCGGATTCGGCTCGACAGGAAAGTGATGACAATACTTGCTTATCATAAAGTTGATAATAAGTTTGAATTTGGCCTGACAAACGTTAGACCCAAACTGTTCATCGGACAAATTTCCAGGCTGGCAAAATCGGGGATTGATCTTTCGTCGTCGCCGGAAAAAGCCGCCGCAGATCGGAAGATGGTTTATCTTACCTTTGATGATGGTTATGATTGCTTTTACAGGAATGTTGTTCCGGTTCTACTCTCGTTCGGCGCGAAAGCGACAGTGTTTGTAATATCAAGCTATATTGGTAGAGAGAACAGTTGGGATATCCGATTATCTTATAAACCCTTTGTACATATGAACGCTGCGCAGCTCAGAGAAATTACTACATTAGGTTTTGAAGTGGGAAGTCATTCATGCTTGCATAAAGATCTAACCAGACTAGATCGGGAATTAGTTCATAATGAATTGAGAAATTCAAAAATAGAAATCGAAGATTTGATCGGCCGCGAGGTGAACTCGGTCTCATTTCCTTTTGGGAGATACAACTCCGCGGTTGCCGATACAGCGAGAGAAGTCGGATACGAAAAACTCTATGGTCTTGGGTCGACTGGCACGAATGGCGTGTCTGAGAGAATACCCGTGTATGGTATAGATACACCGGCGTCCGTGAGGAAAAAAGTCGAGTTGAACAGATATGAGATTATGAAAAGTGATTTAATTCATTCTTTTGCAGGAATTTCCGCATTAATTTCTGTCAGGCGTAAAGAGAAACCGGCATAAAAGAAGGAAAAATGAAGATGAGCGAAGAAGAGTCACGGGATGAAGGCACCCATCTCGTCGGGGATGAAGTCGAATCTGTTGAAAATACAAAAGAAGCAGCAAATCCCATAGCTGCACTTTTATCTGAGAAACGGGAGTGGGTGGTTTACGTTGTCGCCCTTGCTCTTCTTTTATTCCTAGGCTATGCAGTCCGTGAAGTCTTCAGCCCGATATTTGTTTTCGTCCTGTTTTTAGTTGCCACATATCCGTTCAAACGAGAAGCCATTGTCCGCCATCTCATCATACTCGCCACTATAGTCTTCGTGTTCTGGTTTGCAATTGAAATATCCGGAGCGGTTGTCCCATTTGTCGTTGCATTTATACTCAGTTTTATTTTTTCTCCCCTTGTCGAATGGCTGGCAAGAAAAAAAGTTCCGCGTCCGATCTCCATTTTTGGTGTTCTAATCATCTTGCTCGGAATTCTCGCAACGATCTCCGTGGTAGTGCTTCCGATGGTATTCCAGCAGTTTCAAAATTTTCTGACATCGATTCCTACTCTTGCAACAGAAATAAGTAATTCTCTTAACAACCTTGTGAACCGCGGCTTCCTGGGATTCGCTCCGGAGAGTCAGGGGCTCCAACAAGCGGTGATAAATGAAATCTCATCGAGAGTTGAAGATGTGACAAGGGCAATTCCGAACGGTATTCTCAATTTCGTGGCGCAAGCGGCAACGGCGTTGACGAAGATGCTGAATCTTGTACTCGTGCCTTTTTTGAGCTTTTACATCATGAAAGATTTTGAGCTGATAAAGTACAGAGTTAAAATGGTATTTCCCCGGCGGCACCGTCAACTTGTTTCGGAACTCTACGCGATCGTCGATAAGATTCTTGGCAGCTATTTGCGGGGAGCTTTGACGGTTGCATTTATAAATTCAATCGTCATCTCTATGTTGATGTCGATCTGGGGGGTGAAATATCCGCTCGTGATCGGTCTTATCTCCGGAGTACTGGACATGATCCCGTATTTTGGAATTATCATCAGCACTTCAGTTGCGGTATTGATTGCGCTCTTTGGAGACAACCCCAGCTTTCAAGTTGTCATGGTACTCTGTTCATTCCTCGGAATGAATTTGACGGAGACAGCGATTCTTTATCCGAAAATTATCGGCGCTAAAATAGGAGTGCACCCGGTACTCTTGATATTGGCACTTCTGATTTTTGGATACTTTATGGGATTTCTAGGTCTGCTAATAGCAGTACCTACAACAGCGATACTGATTGCCTTCAGAAAATATTACGAACAAAACCTCAGGACGGAGCATTGAGTTCGACTCTTTACATTGTTTCAACTCCGATAGGCAACTACGATGATATTTCTTTGCGTGCACTGACCATTTTAAAACAGGTTGATTTTATTATCTGTGAGGAATTTAAGGAAGGGAACAGGCTGCTTCGATTTTACGGCATTGATAAACCACTCGAAGCGTTGAATGAGCATAATGAATCGAGAGATGCAGAAGCCGTAATTGAACGAATTAAAGATGGAGCAAATGCCGCCTTGATCTCCGACGCAGGCACTCCTGTTTTTGCGGACCCCGGTGCAAAATTAATTCATGTCGCTTTAAAGCACGGTGTAAAAGTCGTTCCGGTGCCGGGGGCGGCTTCAATACTCGCTGCGCTGGTAGTTTCCGATTTTGATATCAGCTCATTTCATTATGCAGGCTTCCTGCCGCGCAGGAAGGAAGATCGACTGAGTACTTTGAGAGAACTCGTATCCGTAAAAACTGTTTCTGTGATTATGGAGACGCCGTACAGGTTCAAACCGCTTATTGAAGATTGCCTTGCAACGTTTGGTAAGGATAGGCGGGCGGTCGTCGCGGTCGATCTTACGATGGAGACTGAAAAAATTATTCGCGGCAGGCTGGTTGATATCGAAAGGGAATTCTTAAAAGCACCGTTCAAAGCGGAATTTGTTTTGGTAATTGATGCGCCGCATAAAAATTAATCTTCTAATTTTTATCGCTTTCTTTTTTGCGTCATGCGCGGATAAACCGCCGATTCCTGAAAAGAATTTTGTCGAGATTTACGTCCAGCTCCAATTGATGGACGCGCAATACGCGACCCAGCCGGGCATGCAAAAAGCGAAGGTCGATTCATTGCTAAAAGTATTTAATGTTAACGATAGCTTAATTATGTCGACGTTATCGTGGTACAGCCGTAAACCGGAACGATGGCATGCGTTCTTCATGGAAGTGCAAAGCAAAATGAAAAGTATTAAGGGTCCCTATCTCAGAGAGAACCGCTGAGAATCTTTGAGACAAGCATGATCTCTGCCAGCTCACAGTCGGGTAAAGCATTGTGAGCCGATACAGTATCCTTTGTTTTTAATAACTCCGAGCTGATTAACACAAAAGTCTTCTTATCTATTAAGCTCTTAAAGTTAATTACATGGCCTTTTCCCCTGATACCTTCAAGGACATCGATGACATTTTGCAGAGAGATTTGCAGAAATGATGCAATTTCGGCGGCGGTAATTTTCTCCAAATAAAGCTCGTAAATCTGTCGTTCATTCTCCGGCAGCTCGATTTTTTCCGATGGGGCGAAGTCAAGGCAGACCTGTAATATTCGTTTATTGATTTTTTGTGAATTGATTTGGGGCAAGTAACGGGATATTTCTTCTTCGTTAGTTGGGCGAACATTAGCGATTTGTATCAAGTTTTCGTCTGTGCTTATAGTGAATACCGGCAGACCCATTTCGCTTGCAAGATCGCGGCGCTCTTGCCGCAGAGCTTTATAAAGTGCCTTTCTGAATTTGAATTGTCTTTTTGAAGGGATCGAGATTCCCGTCTGCAAAAATTTCTTGCCATCTTCTGTGATTGAGACCGTCGGATTAATGAATTTTGTTTTGATCAGATATTCTTTTGAAAGCAGAAAATCAAACGCAGCGAATACTGCCTGGGGCTGAAGTTGGCTTAGTACCCTTGAATATTTCGGGCGAAATTCCTCTCCCAGTTTATCGTTGCCTTCAAGAAGGATTTTACAATATGTCGATCTGCCGTATCGACCCTGCGTCTCTTTTACTAATAACAGGATCATCCGATAGATTTCTGATGCGGTGGGTGATTCTCCAGGACCTTCGGCGGAAAAAGATTTCCCGACAGTGCAATTATCGCAATTCCCACAACCGTCCGCAAACTCTTCAGCGCCAAAATAATCGAGTATGAAATTTGTCCGGCAGGAAGTTGTCCGCGCGTACTCGACAATTCTTGTTAGTCGTTGGTGTGCTCGTTCTTTCAGCAGTGCAAGTTGCTGAAAGTCCACAGGGAGTCGGTCCGATGCGGCACGCCTTTCCAGCATCTTGAAGCTTATACCCTCAGTCGGTGCCTTGTATTCCAGGATGCCTGAGCGTTGGAGAATTGACAGCGTTCGATTGACGGTTGACGTGTCAAGATCAGATCTATGCGATAGTTCTTCCAACGATACTGCCTGTGGGCTAAGGAAAACGGAACTACCGAATAGACGCAGGATTGATTCGAGTACGAGTTTTGTATCGTGTGATGAAGTCCTTTCGATCGCCCTCTTGAATGAATCCATATCAACTCTTGAGTTGATGTACGCCGTGCCGGAAACATTGGGAAGGAGTTGAATTGCATTTGCCTGGGATAAGATATTAATTACAGATTCAATTTTGCGGGCGGCCAATCCGGTACGATTTGCAATTTCCGGGACGGAAGTAGTGAGGTAATCCTCGGCTCTATCACCGACCTGAATCGAAAGGGAATCGAAGATTGAATCGTAAGCCTCGACGAATTCTTCCTTTATGGGATAGAGAGTGTCGATAAAATATTCCTGGATTCCCAAATCTCTTTTGTGAAACAACAAGATGCACTCGGAAAGTTTACCATCCCTGCCGGCTCTGCCTGCCTCCTGGTAATATGCCTCGACGGTTCCAGGGATCTCATAATGAATTATATATCGGACATTCGATTTATTAATTCCCATTCCGAAGGCGTTGGTTGCTACCATGACGCAGTCGGAGTTTAGAAACTCCGTTTGCGACTTCATCCGCTCTTCTCCTGTCAGGCCTGCATGATAACGGAGAGCTTTTATTCCATTGGAGCTTAGAAATTCATAAATCTCGTCGACGCTCTTTCTGGTTGAAGCGTAAATGATGCCGGTTCCCTCATGTTTCCTCGCGTACTTAAGTATCGATTGGGCCTTGCCCGTTTCCACAAAAACCTGGAGCGATAAATTCTCTCGAGCGAAACCGCTTAGATAAACCCGAGGGCTTCTCATCCTTAATTGTGCCACGATGTCATCCTGGACGTCCGGCGTGGCGGTGGCCGTGAGCGCAAGGATAGTCGGACTTCCGGCACCTTCTATAAAATTTGAAATACGAGTATAATGCGGCCTAAAGTCATGTCCCCATTGGCTGATACAGTGTGCTTCATCGACTGCGACAAGGGAAATTCTTACTGTGGATAGTGTCTCAATGAATCGTCTCGTTGCTAAGCGTTCGGGTGCAACGTATAAGAGCTTCACCTTTTGCGATCTGACTAACTGCATCCTCTCCTGGATCACGCTCATATCGAGAGAGCTGTCTAACTGGGTAGCGATCAATCCATTACGGTTTATTTGTGCAACTTGATCGCGCATCAGACTGATAAGAGGCGTAATGACGATCGTCAGCCCATCAAGCAGGATAGCTGGAAGCTGGTAGCATATCGATTTCCCTCCGCCAGTCGGCATAACCGCAAGTGTGTCGAAGCCATTCATTACGGAGTTTATTATTTCGATTTGTCCGGAGCGGAATTCCTTCAGTCCGAAGAATTTCTCAAGCCCCTTCTGCAGTCGTTCACGGGAAACCATACGATTAATTTAATCACGGTAGCCCGATTTCCGATGGATTGAAATAGATTTTAAGTTGTCCGGGTCTAAAGATGTTGAGGCTCGTCCTAAAAAATGGAATTCCTTTGATCGCTTAGGACTACTATGGACCGATCTCGAAGTCCGGTTAGATTCTTTCTTCGCATTGTGACAAAGAGCACTATGATATGAATCCAGGGAACCAACAGAAGACATAGTTCGTTAGAGCTTGCGTACCACTAAACCGCTGAGTACACCTCAAGATGTTTTACCACTTTCCTTTCGAGTATTCAGGGAGCGCGAAGTTAGTCTAATCGATTAATACCAGATCAACACGATCCAAAATATGTAATACAAGTAAAAGGGTTTACAGTATTTACCATTTGGAGCCCGGTTTTTTCATTGCGGTGCTGGCAATTTTATAGAATCTTTTTTTAGGTTATCACAATTCAACAAGGAGGCGTTATGACGTTGAAACGATTTGCAGCTATGGAGTTGCTCTTTCTTTGCTTTAGCTTTGTTGTCGGGAGAGCACAGACATTAAACGATACTCTTGACTCGCCGTTGGATGGTCAAGTCAACAGTGTCCTCGTCAACGGAACAAAGATCTACATGGGCGGGACATTCACGAAATTCGGATACTCAACCGGAACGGGCGCGCTTCTGGATACAACGACAGCATTGCCTGATCGAACTTTCCCGAAATTCGATCCGATGGAAGGACTCGGAACTTACGTGTTTACCTCTGTCCCCGACGGCTCGGGCGGATGGTACGTTGGCGGGCAATTCAAATATATAAACGGCGTTCCGAGAAAATATCTCGCTCACATCCGGGCGGATCACACGCTTGATCCGTGGGATCCGGAGCCGAACAGTTTTGTCAAAGCTATCTCCGTCACAGGAAGCCGGATTTATGTTGGAGGAGTGTTCGATTCGATCGCGAGCCAGGCTCGAGGACATGCCGCGGCATTCAACATTTCGGATGGATCATTGTTGTCCTGGGATCCGCAGGCCGATAATGAAGTGACTGCGCTGCAACAGATGGGAGCTTACGTTTATATCGGGGGATATTTTCAAAGCCTCCATGCCCAGCTTCACCTTGCCCTTGCTTCAGTCGATACACTGACAGGAAATCCGACGAATTGGTCTTTTTACAACACGGTCCCATCTTTCTCGGGATACATATCCAGCTTTGTGTATGCCGGGGGATATCTTTACGCGGCGGGTCTTTTCTCCGAGGTCGATAGTGTTAACCGAAACGGTCTGGTAAAATTTGATCAGGCGGGAAATGTGGTTCTCGGCTGGAACCCCGGAGCGACGATGAGCGGGGGAAACGATTATGCGGCAGTCATCGCCATTTCAGGTAGCCATGTCTTCGTCGGCGGTTCCTTTACAACAATCGGCGGGGCTTCGGTTAACAATCTGGCCGCAATCGATACCGGAACCGGCCTTGCTGCATCATGGAGTCCAAATCCGAATAACAACGTGACATCCCTCGCTGTGTGCGGATCAAAGTTGTACGTCGGTGGGCCTTTCACATCGATAGGCGGAAAGAGCATCAGTTATCTTGCCGCGGTCGATACTGGAACAGGCAATGCATCTACCTGGGACGCGAAACTAGATAACTATCCATGGACGATTTCTCCAAGCGGTGGTGATATCTTTGTCGGCGGGTACATGACTTCGGCAGGCTCAACGGGGAGAAGCGGGCTTGCATCGATTGATTTTGCAACCGGCCGGGTGACCTCCTGGAATCCAAATGTCAGTGTAAGTGGAGGGCTGGGAGTAAATGCGATTGTACTGGCGAATGATAAGATCATCGCCGGAGGAAGCTTTACGAATGTCGGATCTTCCAATCTTTCAATCCCATACCTTGCAGCCTTCGATACGCTGACCGGGCTTCCTATTCAAAGTCCCAACTGGCATGGAACTGCCGGAGGGACCGTTCATGCATTACTTGTTATGGGAAACCGGTTGTACGTCGGAGGTGATTTCTTCGGGCTCGATGCTGCGAGTCGGGATTATTTGGGGGCGCTCGATAAGAATACCGGCACTCTTTATCCGTGGCATCCAATCTTCGACAATGGAGGAGTGTGGTCTCTCGCATCTTCGGGGTCGAAAGTTTTTGCGAGCGGTTTCTTCAATCAAGTAAACGGCATAACGCGTGGTTACGCGGCCGCTTTCGACACGACCAATGATTCTCTGACCCACTGGGATCCGGAGCCCGGGTATTTTTGCTATGCACTTGCGTCATTGGGTGACAAGGTCTATCTCGGAGGAAGTTTTTTTAGTTTCACCGGAAGCCCCTCGACAAAGAGTCTTGCCGCGGTCGATACAGCAACCGGCGCTCTTGTCCCAGGGTTCAATGCCAATTTCTTTCTCGCATTAACTGTTTACGCGTTGGCCGTCAATGATACCGACCTGATAGCCGGGGGACAAATGTCAAGTTCATACAGCCCGTTCCGTTCGGCCCTGGCCTATTTTAATTCGAGCACTGGCGCCGTCGAATCGTTCAACGCGCACATGAACGAGGATATCGGCACCGCAACGGTTTACTCACTTGCACTGGCGAATCATACGTTGGTTGTCGGAGGGCAGTTCGTTGCACCCAGTTATTTTCCTCAGTCGAATCTTGCTGCCTATGGAGATAATTCGATCGACTTTAGTCCTAAATTGGAAATTGTTCCCGATACTTTAGTGTTTGGCAATGTTGGAGTGGGCGAGTTCAAAGACACCACTGTCACTCTGTTTAATATTGGAACAGGCGACCTCCACATTTCTAACGCCACTTCGACAAAAGCGTCGTTTTCCGCGAGGCCGACTTCCTTAGTTATTCAGCCCGGTCAATCTTCTATCGATACTATCAGGTATACCCGCACAACGGTAGATTTGACTGCCGCCCTTATTCTATATTACAGCGATTGTCCGACAAATCCGGACACCCTCTGGGTGAAAGGAGGACCGGATGTACCGTTGGCAGTCGAGGTGACATCCTTTGAGGCGCTTGCAGATCCGGGAAAAGTAAAACTCTCGTGGAAAACTCAATCTGAAATTGACAACATGGGTTTTAATCTATTCAGGGAAGATCCAGGTACGTCATCTTTCAATCTCATTTCGAGTTACACAAGCAATAATCAGTTGAAAGGCATCGGGACAAGCATCTCTGGAAAGACATATTTATTTTCCGATTCTAAAGTCCAATCCGGGAAGACTTATCAGTACAAATTACAGAGCGTTAATATCAACGGTACAACTAAAGACATGACTCCGATCTCTGTGACTGTGGATATTCCGAGAACCTACGCCCTTTACCAGAACTATCCTAACCCTTTCAATCCGAGTACCACGATACAGTTTGATCTCAAAGAGGCATCAAAGGTGAATCTTGAAATCTACAATGTGCTCGGTCAAAGCATATTGAAGAATGATTACGGGGACATGAACGCTGGAAGATATGAGGAAGTCATAAACATGAATAGGTTTGCGAGCGGAATTTACTATTACAGGATCACCGCTGCGGGCGATGACGGACAGAGATTTGTGTCGATGAAGAAATTGGTGTTGATGAAGTAGGAGAGGGGGGAATCGGCGGGCTTAACGGCCCGCTTTTTTATAAACGACCTTAAATGCGTAAGGGAACGGCTTATCGGCAGTAAGTTCTTACCAAGATGCGCGTGCTTTTCAAGATTGCAATGATTAGATTCAAAAGTGTTCCTGAAACAAGCTCTGTGAGGAGAAACAGGACATTCTAATTCATTTTTCAAATCATAAAGATATAGTGGAGGAGGTTTAGTTATGGAAGTCCATATAAATTTTCTGGCTGTGCTCGTTGCGGCGATAGCAAGTTATGTCATCGCAACAGTGTGGTATGCCGTAGTATTTGCCAAGGTCTGGAAGAAACTTACAGGCATCACCGACATGAAGCCCAGTCCCATGAATATCGTGCTATCTTTTATCGGGTCCCTGGTGGTGAGCTTTGTTCTTTTTCACTTGATAACATTCAGCAATTATTACCTCGGGACTTCAGGCATTGCCGGCGGATTAATGGGAGGATTTCATGGCTGGCTGGGTTTTGTCGCTCCGGTCACCTTGACCACGAAGCTATATGAAAAGAAGCCGTGGGGACTCTTGCTACTTGATAATGGATTCTGGCTCATTTCGTTGCTGGTGATGGGCTCTATTCTGTCGATGTGGATGTGATCATATCACGACCATAGCTAAATTGTGTGAGAGAGCCGCGATGTATCGGGAGTGTGGCTTTCTCGCATTTTATTTATCAATCACTGAAAATAATCGAAAGGGCGAATTTTGAAGCAGATGATTTACTCCTTTGTTTTCCTCTCAGGATTCTTTGTCTCCATTGCCACCGCTCAGGATATCTATTTTCAGAGAGACTCTACTATCATTCGGTGGATGCCTGTGAGCAAATCCATTGAAACAATCTGGGCCGCACCTTTCGATATTTTCGATGTGACCGTCAGCCGGGATGGAAGCTTCCTTTGTTTTACACGTTGGGAAAATGCAGAAGGGGAAGATAAGGGCTATCACGATCCGAAAAGAGAAGTTGGGTTCTATTCGGTCGCGGAGAACAAAATTACAATCATAAAATCTTCAGCTCATTATAATTTTGGGGCCGTGATTTCACCGAATAATAATCTCATCGCCTTCAATTATCTCATTCAGCCGGGAGATTGGGAAACCGCGGTGTACGACCGGAGCAGAGACAGGGTTGCGTATGACGTCGATTCGCTGAGTGTTTTTGGCTGGAGGTCCGATTCTCTTCTTTTATTCGCCACGTTTGATGGAGTGGTGCAGGAGAATCTGTTCAACCATTCCCGGAGAATTGTTCCGATCCCCGACACGACGATGATGGATGTCGCAATCCCCGGAACAGAAATGTTTTTTGTGAATGATTCTCTCTATTTTTCCATGTGCGAGGACATGGTCGTTTCAAATCCCGATTTCGATGGCCCGCCCGAAAACGCCTTTATCACGCGGAACGGGAAAACAAGCAGGCTGTTGAACGGTATCGTGAATGTCAATGCCTGCATTTTGTCCGACGGAAATCTGTACGTTGACTTCACGGATTATTCGAAATCAAGGAAGGGCGTACATAAGTTGATTGTCTACGATTCGAAAAGCGGAAAACAATCCTCGCTCAAACCTCTTGGCTCGCTTGTCGGAGTCAAGGAGAAATGAACGACAACATCGCGATTGTAGTTTCGAAATATACGCAGGACTGTTATTTCAGATAATACGCGGCCGAAAGCCACCCGCACCAGTGCTTGTAAGATGCCGGCGCGGTCGTTCCCATACCGGTATCCTTCAAAGGAAGCACGCTTTCAGTGTACGAATCGGAATAGCGCAGCACTCTACCGTCGAGCGATCTCCCCGAATATTTCGCGATGACCTTCTCTGAGGTCAGAAGTCCAAACGGGACGGAATATTTCCCGCACCAAAGAGTGTTTTTCATCTCCGCGGTCAGATCCGCGACTTTCCCGCTCGATAGAACTCCATCAAGGTCCTTTTGCGCGATTTGCCGGTCGTTCGCAGTTCCTTCCTCATGTGCTCTCGCGTCTTCACCGTAAGGGAGGTTATTGAAATCTTGTCCGTAGTGATCGGCGTCGGACGAGATCAGGAATGCAATATCTTTTCCCGGGACAAGGTGGTTGGCTTTCATATAATCTGAAATTATCGTGGACAGCCGGTCGGAAACGGTGTCCATCCGTCCGAAGGGCATCTGTGTTATCATGATCGGAGTGATCTTGATGTCCCGATTGTAATACTGCAGGAAAGGAATCAAAGCTTCTATGGAGTGTTCAAGAGTGTGGGCCTTATTGCTGATGATATAACATGATGTGTCTAATTTGCTTTTTATAAATTCACGAAGGGGGGAAATCGCGATGTAGCCTTCAGGGCCTTTCCAGAACTTAAAGTCGTCGAGGATAACAATGTCGTGGGGGTCTCCGATCTCCGGGCGAACGTCGCCATGAGTCACCCCCAATATGACGACTTCCTTCGCACGAAGTACGCGGTAAAGCGGATAATATACTCTTGCGGCATAAAGATAATCGTCATGCGGCGATATGGCTGCAACGATGCCCGAAGGCGCCGCGGGAGTCCTGTCGATGCCTTTTAAATAATTAATAAGCCTGTTCATCTGGATTGAATCCCAGCAGAAACCTACATTATCTCTGATCGGTCGAACATCCTGGGTAAAAGCGTTAAGTGCCGTAATTAATAGAATAAATAACGACATGGCTGTTAAATTAAGGCGTCTCATAATTCCTCGATATTTCAATAAATGTAAAAGAATTGTGTCAATTCTTCATGACTCGGATAACTGTTTCGGGTCACAATATCCTTTGAGGTTGTTCGTCATAATTATAGAAAGTGCAACTTAGCTTAGTGACAGAAAACTCGAGACAGATAGAAGCCACCATCGAGAAAGAAAGAGGAAGGCTTTACAACTTCATCAGGCGAAATGTGCCTGCGAAGGAGGACGCGGAGGATATTCTGCAGGATGTTCTTTTCCAATTTGCGAGCAGCTTCGAAAGTATTCGTCTAATGGACAGGGTCTCATCATGGCTGATACACGTCGCGAAGAACAGGATTATCGATTCCCGGAGGAAGAAGAAGCCGCGAGTTTTCGGCGACATGAAAATCAGGGTTCCGGGAGATGAAACGGGCGACTCGCTTTCGATGGAAGAAATTATACCGGACCTCAGCGGACTTCCCGATCAGGAGTATTGGAAGAACCAGTTCTGGGATGAAGTTGAAGACGCGCTCGACGATATGCCTGATGAACAGCGAGAGGTCTTTGAGATGAATGAGTTTGAAGGTCGAAGCTTTAAAGAAATTGCGGAAATAAAAAATGAACCCATCAATACACTCCTTTCGAGGAAGCGGTACGCGGTTCTGTTCTTGAGAAAACGTTTACAAATTTTATATGAGGAGTTAAAAAACAATGTGTAGCAGGTATGGACACTGGCATGGGCCGAGAAAACCATGGTGGTTTCTCTTCGGGTTGCCGTTCGTGTTATTGTTTCTAGCTGTCGGGAGTTTTGTTCTAATGACGCTCTGGAACTTACTGCTCCCGGTAATATTCGGGATAAAGGTCATAACATTCTGGCAGGCGGTCGGTTTGCTGATACTCTCGAAGATGTTGTTCGGCGGGTTTCACGGGAGACCGAGGCCATTTTACGGACATCCGCGCCACTGGGAACGCTGGAAGAAGTGGCATGAAGAGGAAGAAGGCCACGAGAACCCTTCCGATGAACAAAGGCCGTCATAGTTAATTACCATGCCGGTCCGGAGAAATCTCCGGGCCGGTATCGGTCCTGATGTGAAGGAGAGAGCACAATGTTTTACCAGATAGTTCTAATCGCGCATTCATGGATCAGGTGGCTCGTTTTAATCACACTTGTTTTTGCAATTTACAGAGCCTTCAAGGGATGGATTGCCGCCGGTGAATTTAGGAAAGTTGACGGCTTGTCGCGGACTCTCGCCTCGTTAGCAGTACGAATAGAGACGGGAGTCGGAATACTCCTTTACGTCGTGAGTCCAATAACGAGATACTTCATCTCGAACATCAGGGAAGCCTCAGGCATACCGCAGGTGGCAATGTTCGGCTGGATGCACCCCGTCGGAATGATTATCGCGATTGCCTTGATCGAGACCGGAGGAGCGAGGTCTAAGAAGGCGACAGAGGATTACAAAAAGTTCGCGAGAGTCGACATCTTCTACGTGATCGCGTTGATAATTATTCTTTTAAATATCCCGTGGCCGTTCTCGCCGGCATCAAGGCCTCTCTTCAGAACTTATTAGAGAATTGATAACATGGAAATCTGGAAGGCTGTATTAATAGTCGCCGGTGTATTAATGTACTCGGCATCAATCGTAATAAAACGAATAAAAAGTCAGGAAAGGGTAAGATGAAATACTTAATCGCATCGGAGGGAAATTCTCTTGAGAGCAGCGTGAGCGGACATTTTGGAAAGGCGCCGTTCTTTTTGATCTACGACGACGAAACAAAATCCTTGACCGCGAAGGCTAACGACGGTTCGCTCGATCCTCACATGGTGATACACGACAGCGCAAAGGATGGAATGAAGAAGATGATTTGCGGAGGGATCGGGCCTCATGCATATCAGGTTGTTGATAAATTTAAAGTCGAGGTGTGCGTAATTTCAGGAATCCCCGTTAGCGAAGCGGTGAAACTTGCTTCGGAAGGGAAACTTCCCGTGACAAACGGCCCGACCGCTCACCGCCATCATGAACGTGGCGAGCACCACGGCCACCATCAAACATAAACAAACCGAAACGGCGTAGAAGGGGAGGAAACTCCCCCTCAATTATTTTAAGAAAATATCCGAGGAGGAGTTCTCATCGTTTCATCCGAAGATTGATCGGATGTACTAATAACTCCAGGGGGATTCCGCTCCCGAACCGCAAAGTTCGCATAGCAAGCACGGTTACAATGCACGCCGTTAGCTGATGCGACGCACATGATCTAAGTCCGAACTACTTGAGAGTGATAGAAGTAAGTTCTCCGTAGGCTTGTTTATACGACCGACCTGAGTTCGTGATCGAATAGATATTCATCGCCACGAAACCCACCCCCGAACATAGATAAACTTCCAACCCGGGCTGAGAGTTAAGAAGCATTCGATAGTCATAGCAAGTATAGGTACCCTTCGGAACGGTTACCGGGGCACTGTTCGATTGAAGGGTAACCTGATAAGTTGTATAAGTTTCCATCGGAACATTCCAGGTATCCCCAGCATTTGCAGGGTACTTGAAAACTACAAATCCTCCCGCTGAAGAACCAAGTCCCCAGAGTCCATCCGATTTATTTGCGAAAAAGCCGTCGATGGTCTGGCTGAATACATGATACCACGTAACGCCGGAAACGACTGTATCTGTAGTGACCGTGACAGAGTCATAAATCATCCCCCGTGTCGCTCCTGTGGTATCATAAATTGCATACCGTATCAACCATGTATTTCCCAACTTGAGCGGAAGGATTTGCTGACTGCCAGATGGACCGGCCGGATTACTTTTCGAGCAAGATGAAAACGTGAATACCAGAAAGCTGAGTAGAAAAGAGAATAGAATTGATTTCATTTTATTTCCTTTCGATGATTGTGAGCTGCGCCGATGCGTCTTTATCCGCATGTTAGCCGCCGCTTGCACGTGAACTACTTGTCCCAAAGCCAAACCTTTTTGTCTATCGTACTGAACACTACGGCTCTTTGGGCATAGAACCAGTAGTCTAAAGCGTTTTCATAATCAAACCTATGCCTGCTTGGGGAGCCGAGGAGCTTTGTAACTTCCGTTTCAGTGAGGTCCTTTCGGATTCTGGACCAATTTGTCTCCGCTTTCATGGTGTCATATTGCACGTTAGGAGTCTCAAATGACTGAACCACTGAGTCCTTTCCAGTCGCCATGTTTCTTTGAAGCAGAATCTGCTTCGGTTCCTGAGCAACAGCAATTGAAGAAAAAATTGGAAGCAGGGTGATAAATATTGTTGCGAGTAAACGGAATTGATTCAATTCCATTTGAAATCACCTTTCATATTGCCAACCTTTGCGCAAGTGACGCCTAACATCCTCTTGAAAGATCTCGCGCCGCGCATCCACGGCTCCCGCGCGTTTCGCGTGGTTCTTCCCATGTGCGCGGCGTGAAGTGAACTTTATATTATTATTCTTGACGAACGTCTTCTTTCCGGCTGTTAGCCAATGCGGGCGCCATTACGAATTTTCCAAGGGCGTTGGCCATTTCACTGGATGATCTTCAATGTATCAACAAGGATGCGAATGCATGCATACTGGTACGAAGGGGGACTCCCTGTCAAGTGTTCTATCGAAGCCGTTCCTACAACATGGACACGCTTGTTGATGAAAGACGTATCTACTTTTCCTAGCAAATATATCCTCCCATAAGAAGAGTCTGGGGGCGATGTGATCCATTGATAATTTGTCAGAATGAAGCCAGCTGGGTATGGCATTTCGACTGTCCCACCCCCTTCAAAATAAACCACAGTTCCCTCAATAGTCGATGTATTTGAGGTTGGACTAGTTGGTGAGGTCGATTCACGACTGCATCCCGTGCATACGAAAACCAGAATCATAAACGACTGCATCTTCCAAGCGTTCATGTCAGAACCTCCTGTCCTGGTATAATATTACCAACAAAGAATGCAACTGCAATGACCTTTCGTGCGCGTTTTGGCAAACGTCTTGCGGGAATCACGGCTCCCACGCGCTCCGCGTGCTTCGTGCCGCGCTCCTCAAATAGCCTGTCTCCATATGCTTCTAATCGGCAAGCGTCGTGATGCGGCTTCCTATATTGAAAGCAACCATGTCGCTCAGCCAAATGCTCTATCGACAGCTTTGGTCGCTTGATAGGCGACAGATACTTTTCATGTTCCATAATTCCGAATTTGTCTTCTCAACTTATTCTTACATGAGCTAATGAAACTGGTTTTAATATGTCGGCGATATTCATTCCGAATCTCTTTAGCATTGGAAAATTCTTCTTATGCTCTTTGTACAGTGGCATGTAGCTTATTACTTCTATGTTGCTGTCCCATCCTTCAATTTCCACAATATCATCGATACTCCATCTCAAATATGCCGATTTATCCATTCCTCCATTTTCAATTATCCTTTTGTTGGAAACCTTCACACCAAAGCTTGACAAATAGTCAAAGACAACATCTACTCCCGGAATAAAAGTATGAAAGTCATTAAAGAGTCGCTTCACATCAGATTCACTAAAGTAGCAGAGTACTCCTCCTATCATAAGCATGACCTTATCTTTATTTTCAATCCTTTCGTACCAACTTTGATCAAAAACTGATTTAGGAAGAACGTACCGTCGTTCTGATTCAGATATGTATTTCTTTCTCAAGTCGATTGTATCAGGTAAGTCCAAGTCTATCCACTGTATTTGCCCGTTATCGACACGGTCAAATGTAGTATCAAGTCCGCAACCAATGTTGACAACTGTCGCTTCAGGATATGTGGCAATGAATGCCTTGATTTTTTTATCGAAGAATATGCTTCGCGCAATCCATCCCGCCCGAACAATCTTATTAATGTTCTTAGAAATTAGAGTAAAATCATACGGAATGCTGTTTATTATTGAAACTGCCGTGTTGTCTATCAGGAGAGGCTTTTTCTTTTGAGTCTCAACCGCTCTTCCCCACAATGGAAGGAATAATGTTTCTTGAACACTTCCGAGTCTTATTTCATTTATTTTCTGCATTTATTTCCTCATTGTTGTAAAGTGTTTTTTGACACGTCGCTTACAGATCACTGCTAAGTCACGCAGTGGAAATTGATCTTTTGGTTGCTTGCGGCTAACGTACCTCCGGACAAAGTCGCGCCGCCCTCCTTCCTTCATTATGTGCGCGCCATAGGAGATCCATGCTTGCCCTGATATTTTCTTGTTCAGGGATAGCCCGTCCCGACATGCTTCAAGTCGGGAAGCGTCCTTTTGCCGCGTGTTAGTTGCAGTTGCCTTCGTTATCATTTAAGTAACAACATTTTCTTGACATCATGGTACGTTCCAGCTTCAAGCCTGCAAAAATATACTCCGCTTGGTAAATTGGCCCCGTTCAATTTGACGGCGTAGGAGCCTGCCTGTTGTTGCTGGTTAACCAACGTCCGAACCTCTCTTCCGAGAACATCAAAGACCTTCAAGATTACCTGACTACCGGTTAGTATTTGGTAACTGATCGTTGTTGAAGGATTAAACGGGTTAGGGTAGTTCTGATAGAGGGCGTACTCTGTCGGTAAAGGAGGTGCCGTCCTCAAAGACGTCCTCAAAGAGTCTCCATAGGAGACTCCATCTATTTTGCAGTATACTAGCGCCTCTTGGTAGTAACTGGACGGAGATGTTTCAGCATCTAGTACTATTCCAAAACCTTGTGCGATCCAGTAGTCGCTGGCGTTCATATATCCTAAGACCTTCTGGACCATCTGGACTTGTGTCTCGACCCCCAACTCCACCTGAGTACCATTCGTAACCAACGAGTATCCTGGAAATTGGACAACGCCTCCGGCACCGAAGAGGTTGAGCCAGCTGCTTGAATACTGATAGACTGTCCCCGTGGACGAATCGATCCTCTCGCATGTAGTACCAAGATATTGTAGAGTGTATGCATCGCGGCGGACCACATTCTTGTAAATATAACCGTCGGGCAACGCGGTGTCACCAACGACCTCAACACTGTAGCCGCCATGGCTATTCCCACTGGATTCGTCGGAAGATTCTGTCGAGTACTCCCATAAGTCGTGGTCGCCTAGAGGAAAGTAGCCCAACTGGTAAGCTGTATCGACCTGAGCCTTTACACTCGGGCATGCAAGGAAGAACGAGACGAGGATTAGAGTTTTCATAACCGGCATTGACTTCAAGGCACACCTCCATTGTTCATAATTGTATTAAGACAGCTCTTTCAGGATGCCCGATATCCAAGGGCCGTTGTCCAAATTGCAATGACCTGTCTAGCTTCTATCTTTAAAATACCCGGCAAAAGAAAAAATAAAGTTCTTCATCGTGCTTTCCTGACTATACTTCGTCAGTACCATCTCCAATTGTTCAAAGGGAGCTCTGCTCCCGCAACAACCGAGCATAATAGTGAGTTTGTGTTTTATGGCAACCTCATATTAATAAACATCGACGGTTTGACTAGTAGGTGCCGTTGTTTGAAGTATCCAGCACGCAACCGCATTCGGTGTGCTTGCACTAACGGGACCCATATAATAAGTGTTGTTCGTCCATACGCCATAATATACCGGACTGCCAGCACCTGAACTTACACCACTCGGCGGCACAAAATTTACACAACTCGTCTGGCAGGCATAAGTGTAATAATAAATTTGATATTGATGACCTAAGAAACCAGCGTAATTTGCGTCGTTCATGAAATTAGCGAGTGCATTCTCCCGTGCCGTCACGTTACTATTATCTACATAGGGTATAAGGTCACCAGAAACAAATGTGATGTTATTACCGATATAAAGTGCGAAATTGTTGACACTCGAATAACTCGTTAACCAATTGTACATAGTAGCGTCATTTCGAAGCGCACCAGATGGATCAGTTGGCTGGCATTCCAACGTATTAAATCTGTTTCCAAACCAATACTGAAATTCATTGTAATCGTCAGTCAAGTAAGTCCCAGTCCCCATGCATCCATTTACCCATATTGATGTGTTTCCATTGCAAGAGACATAATCAGCATTGTCGAGCATGGGAACATCTGCAAGATGGTAATTATGCGCTGCAAAATAAGGCACGGATGGAATGGGCCCCGTATCATAATCCTCAAGCCAAAGCTTACCGCCAGCAGCATGGATAATACTGTCGATGTTGTACATCGAGGCACCTTTAATTAGACCAGATGGCTCATCCATCCAAAAACCGAGGACTTGACCATTGTTATACTGTGGATCATTTACAATATCTTGCCAATTGGAGACCATATTATAAACTCCATCGTTATGGGACCCGATGGATATAAGAAGTTGTGTCTTGATGAATCCCTTATATATATATGTCGCTACCTCACTAGCTCCGATCACTGCCCTCCGAAAACAATACTTGTCATGAAGTGTGCCAAGGTCGTACCCGCCCATATTGACAAAATCTTGACCACCCACTAGCATAAGGTACTTCCCTTTATGAGTATCCTCTGGTAGATAAACGCCGGTGAATTGATAATAATTCGCGACGTATTGGCTTCCTTCCTTATACCCAGGACAACTTCCCGGCTGGGGAACATTCGGCTTGACAAGCGAAGAAACGCTGTCTTTCCTTCCAACTCCTTTGCCTTTTCCTATCACGACTCCACTTGAATCAGAATTCGTTATAGCTGAAGTCGGAGAAATCGGCTGGCTGAACTTTGATTGATTACATGATGAAAGATAGACTATGGATAGTCCCGCAAGTGACATGAGAACAAAAGCCATGAGGATTATCCTGCGTGTTTCGCTGAAAGTTTTCATTGACGCCTCCATTTTGTTAGTTCGTTATAGGTTGAGTTTAATCATTGTAAAGATGTGCAATTCTGCTCGAAGTGATTGCTAATACCGACGTACCACGATCGGCAGGGTTGCGCATACCTACTAGTTAGTCAAACATATATGTGTTTTATCTCCTTTTTAATCACGCCTTCCAACTCCATCCGATTGGTCAAAGGGAGCTCTCCTCCCGCAACAGCCGAGATCCACTTGCGGGGGCCTTGCGGCCTCCGCAAGCCATTAACGATTCATCAAACCTCCCCTCTCTTTTTTAAAGAGAGGGGAGGGGCCTGTCCCCCGATGTACTTATGCGGGAGTGAGTTCACTTCTGTGCAGTCGTCGGTTCCGGTACCGGCGGAGCGATCTTCGATTTTCCGCGGGCATTCTTCACCGGCTTTATCTCTTCAAGTGCCGCCGCGTTTCCCTTCAGCGCAGCCTTCGCGAACTCGCGTGTCGTAGTTATCTTCCTCCCGAGCGCGCGGCATGCCGCATCCCTCGTTTTGGTCGCGGCGTTCCGCACCTTCGTCGCGTTCTTTTGTGCGGCAATTGCCGCCACCAGGTTCGCGTAAAGGACAGGGAAGTTTGCGACGTCTTCAGCGGCCATTCCATTCGCGATAAGCGCGTCGCTGTTCATGTAAACGGGAGTGGTCAGGTAATCCATGTGTGCGACCCATCCCTGGTCGGTTCTCGGCTTGGCCACGTCGACTTTGAATAGCTTCAACGTCGCAGGGTCATCCTCAAACGCCGAGTTCGCCGCTTCTTCGACCTCTGCCACGGCGTCTTTTACAGCCTTGAGAGTGCTGTTCTTTTGCGCCGTCCGGACTTCCATCTGGGTCTCAGCCGCCATCTGGCTCGAATTTGCCGTGACAAGATTTTGGTGGAACAAATTGAGGTCGTCGATCCTCTTCTGACCGTTCACCTTTGAAGTGATTATGATTTGGTAGTTGTTGAGGCCCTCTTTAAGCGCCTCCGACTGGACAAGAGTCCTATCGATTATTACGGGCACTGTAATCCTCCTTTTCTCGGCGGCAGGAGCCCTCCATGCCGCGGCAGTTTTGATGTTTTGATCTATTTAATCACCGTCTTCAATTGAAAAGATTGCGGACGGCAGCCATCAACCATAACTGCTTCACATCCTGTTTGCCATGATGCCCCCCGACCAATCAGGAAGGAGAAGCACGACCAGAAACCTAAAATCCTCCTACGGATCCGGAGGATTCATCTTCATTAATAACGAGAAAATAGCCCGCTGCCCTATAACAAATAATCATGCTCCCTTACGCATCTGACCTCCTGCCGCGGGCTGCAATGTCACCGTTTCATTGACTTAATTTGATAAACCTCAAATATAAAGTCAAATGAAATATGAGTACTAGTTTATGAGCAAATGACTCAATTTGAAATTTCCAGATGATATTGAAATTGAAATCTAAAAAAGAGATATTGCTTAAACTGTTCCATTAAGATCATGGAAGCCACCTTCTTACAAACTGAATTTTTATCTGAACTTGTTCCGACGAAAAAACCATAAAGACAAGAAACGCAAATCGAACAGAAAATGTGACCACGAAGCACCTCTCAAACTCGACAAGAAGTTCGATGGAGCCACGGAATAAATTGTCGAGGCGAAAGATCCGAAGAAAAAGTAATCATGGATACGAGAGGGCTTTCATCAAAGAAAAGGCAAGTAATAACCAACCCAATTGTACTAGTATTAATTCTATGATTCCACGCTGAAGACATAAGGGACCATTAACAAAAACATAAAGAGACCCAGAGAAACATGATGAAAAGGGAAATGACGATGATAAAAAAGCCATACGACTGGAAACCGATTATTATTTCCGGTTTCGGTCTTATTGTTGCTGCAATAGCAGTTTGTCTTAGTTGGCAACAGATCCAAACTATGAAAGATACAGAGGAAAAAGAATTGAGAGCATACATCGTTGTTGATAGCGTTGGTTTTGTTCCTACTAACGAAGCGCATGTTAGATATATCAACATGGGAAAAACTCCAGCCTATTATTTCTATCAATTGTCTCATGTGACGAGTTCGCCGGGTCCAAACTTGCAAGATTTCGAAGGAGTTGATACGATTACGACAAGCGTTGGGCCAACAATTGCGACAGGGATATGCGTAAGTCACGAAATAAGTTTTACCACCACACCGTCCGAAGTTGATTCGTTTAGACGAGGCACAAAAGTTCTCGTAGTATTTGGGAATGCCGTCTATGAAGACGTCTTTCACAAAGTTCACCACACCCACTTCGCTTATAATTGGAATCCCAAAGACAGCTCCGCCCAACTTAGGATACATCATAACGACGCCAATTAGCACCCAAAGGGCAATCTTGATAAGGTAGACAAAAATACGAATAAGGGGGATGTACCAATGTGGAAACGCATAATCCATTGGTTCTATAAGTATCATGATCCGCTTGAAATCCTATTGTTAATCTTGACCATTATTGTGGCCATTAGTCTATACATAGAGACTAAGAGGCAAGTGGGAGTTGCTAAAGATGCTTTGACTTATGAGCTGAAAAAAGACTCCATCCAATTGGGCCAAACACAAGAGGCTCTTGATATTGCACGGGACAATAACATTCAACAAAATAGGCCTTGGGTCTTCCCGTCTGTGCCCACATTCATAGATGTGGGCATGAAATACGGGCAACCACAAATAAGAATGGTCTATACCAATTCCGGTAAAAGTCCTGCTTACAAATTCAAAGAGGTTGTTCGCTTTGAACATTGGGCGGGAGCAGATGATCCGCGATATTTCACAGAACCACCGGATAGTACTGCAAGGGTTATTGCCCCAGGCATTTCGGAATCAGTTGACTCCAGAAAATTTATTCCGCAATTCGATACAGTCGGGCTTCACCGATTTTGGGTAAACGGAAGAATTTGGTATAGCGATCAATGGCATATGCGCCATTTTTATACTTTTGTCTACCAATGGCAATTTATTGACAGTACTTGGGTAAGATTCCCTCAATATGAAACTGCAGATACAAACAGTGAAAACTAGTTAATTGCCGCAGACGTCTTCAAGTAAATAATCTCCTATATGTCATTCCCGCATGTTCTCAGCGGGAATCTAATCTCACGCTTGCTAAGACTCCCGACAAAATCTTTCACTCTCTTTTGTTACACAACTTTGTAAGCAGTTTGCCTGTTCAAAATCTTTAATTACCTGGAAAGAGTTCTTAATATGGGAATTTGAAAAGAGAAAAGCGGCGTGATAACGCTCATAGTACCGAGCTTTGAAAGTGTTTAGATTGGAATACAAAACAACGTCCCCCTTTTAGTTAACCACGCGGGAACACCAACAGGTGTTCCCTTTCTTTTTGTCTCCAAATCAAATTAAGCCCCTTAAGCCCAAACTAAGCCAGTACCAACGGCTTACCCGTTCAAAATCTTCGGAATTCGTTTAAATAGCCCAACACAGCCTTTCGAGTCCCTTGCAAAGCGAATAAAGTACGTTACAAATCGTTTCGACCTCATTGCAAAGCCAATAAAGTGCCTTACAAAGCGTTTAAAGCCCGCTGCAAAACGAATGAAGTACCGTGCAAAGTGTTTGGAGTCCCTTGCAGAACGTTCCTCTTTTTCCTCTAGCTTCCGCTTCAAAAGGGGAAATGAAAGCCGACAGGTACCTAAAGTTTCAGGCTGCTCTTTGGGTCTAAGTAATATCTGTAAATCTTCACCTTGCAGTAGAACTCATCTTCATCGACCTGGAAATCCTTCGGGTCGAAGTTTTTCAGTTTCATCGTCTGCCATTTCGTCGTGGGATGAATCAGCGCGAAGTGCCCCTTAGAAGTCGTAACCTTTATCGGCATCTTGAACTCTTTCACATCTGCGTTCCACATATATCGCAATGCCGTGCTGTCGCCTTTCTTCGTTATTGCGACGGTCAGCTGTGGTATTGTGGGGTATCGGAGGTATTGCTCGAAGAAGTAATTATAATCGGTGCCGGTTTTCTTGTTGATAAAATTTATTATGTCGTCGGCGTCGACAGTTTTATAAGCGTACTTTGTCTGAATCCTTTGCAGGATCGAGAACCATAATTTGTCATTGCCGATAACGTCGCGGAGTGTGTTCAAGACAAGCTGTCCCTTGTCGTACATGTCGCCTGCCCCTTCATGGTTTACGTTGTAAGGCCCGATTATCGGCTCTTCGTTCCTGACGTTTTGTTTCTTCGCGTTGATATAATCCAGGGAAGCCTTGCGTCCCCAGTTGTATTCGACATAAAGAGCCTCCGCGTATGCGCCGAAGCTCTCGTGTATCCACATGTCGGCAATATCTTTTGAAGTTATGCTGTTGCCCCACCATTCATGCGCGCTTTCGTGTATGATAATAAAATCGAATTTCAGCCCGACTGCAGATGTCGCTCTTCCTTCGTAACCGAGCTGGTAATGGTTGCCGTACGCGACTGCCGTCTGGTGTTCCATGCCGTTGTGAGACGATTCGATGAGTTTGTAACCGTCCCGGTAAAAGGGATATTTGCCGAAATACTTCTCATAACAGGCGAGCATAGTCTTGACTTCTTTGAATTGCTTCTTTGCCTTCTGCAAGTTCTCAGGCATAACATAATAATCGAGTGTGAGCTTGCTCCCGTCGCGGCTTTTATAAACGTCGCTGAAATGATCGTACTTGCCGATGTTGACGGTTATGTCGTAATTATTTATCGGGTAGCTGATGAACCAATTGTATTGTGTCATACCATCCGGCAGGGAGACTTTGCTTCGCAGCCTTCCGTTTGAAACGTCTTCGAGTCCTGGCTTATCGGGGATCGTGACGCTCAGCAACATGCTGTCCGGCTCATCGGATTGGTGGTCTTTGTTCGGCCACCAGAGGCTCGCGCCGGTTCCCTGGCATGTCACCATTACCCACGGGTTGCCTTCCTTATCTTTTTTCCAGATGAACCCGCCGTCCCACGGAGGGTTTACGGCGACTTGCGGTTTTCCGGAATAATAGAATATAATCTGGTGAATCGTTCCTGTCTGCAGTTCTCCGGGGATATCAATAAATACCGCGCCAAATTCCCGTGAATAGTTCAGGAATGCTCCATCTTCAAATTTGATAGAGTCGACCTTCATGTTTGCAAAAAGATCCACCTGCATTTTGTTAAATGGAGTTACAACTCTGAACGCGATAGTATTGGAACCATGGATCGATTCCGAATCAGGGTTTATGGCGACATCCAGGTGATAGTAAGTAACGTCGTAGCATGTCCTGAGCGGCGATAGGTATCCGCGGAGTGAATCTGCTCTTGTGAATGGCCCCCAATTATAATGAGAAGGCTCCTGGGCAAATATACTTTGCGTCGAATACAAGAACGCGAATACGGAAAGGAGTATAAGTTTTTTCATCGCTATTACCGGGATTAGTTGGCAGTTCCAAATGAACGGAAGAAATTTAATCTCTTTGAGGGAAGGTTACAACGAATCCTAAATTATCCGGACCCGATATTTGCGACTCTCCCGGGATTCACCGCCAGTGAATCACGCCTGGATCCTTTCGAACATGTAACTTCCAACTCCAAGGAGAGCCGCGGTAAGTACAACCAGGACGATCATGTCCGTTGCCATGCCGAATGTCGTCGTCGAGTAAAGAAATGAGTATCGCAAACCGTCGACGCCGTAGCTCAGCGGATCGATCGTCGCGATTACGTCCAGAGCTTTCGGTGCGCCTTCAAGAGGGAACAGCGCTCCCGAAAGAAAGAAGATCGGCATCACGAGGAAGTTAATTATCAACTGGAAGCCCTGCATATCTTCCATTGTTGAAGCGAGACCTATTCCGAGAGAAGTGAAAAGCAACGCGACCAGAAATACTACTATCAGGGCGACGGGGAGCATGAAAACATTTTGCGGATGAAAACCGACGAGAAGCGTCAACACGAATACGATGATTCCCTGTACAGTTGCAACGGTCGCTCCACCCAGCGTCTTGCCTAACATGATTTGCAGTCTCGATACAGGCGCGACCATAGTCTCTTTTAAAAATCCGAATTGCCTGTCCCAGATGAGATCAATACCGGAGAAAATCGCGGTGAAAAGGACGCTCATCAGAATAATTCCGGGCGCAAGGAACTGCATATAATTTCCTTCCCCCGCTTTCTTGTAAATCGAGCCGAACCCGAATCCGAAAGCGAGGAGGAAAAGGAGCGGCTGTCCGAGCGACCCGATTATCCTTGATCTTGACCTGAAATACTTTTTAATCTGTCGCAGCCACATTATATAGATGACGTTCATCGTCTTCTTCCTCTCCACATTTGTCCCATCTTTCTCAACCGGTCTAAACTGCTCGCTTCTTCTTCCCGTATCTTATGTCCGGTCATGCTCAGGAAGGCATCTTCAAGTGTTTCGGAATTAGTACGGCTTTTCAGCTCGGCCGAAGTACCGGTGGCGATGATCTTGCCGTGGTCGATGATCGCGATCCTGTCCGCGACCCTGTCCGCCTCTTCCATGTAATGCGTTGTGAAGAATACTGTCATATTCTCTTTTTTGTTTATGTCTTTGACATAGCTCCACATGTGGTTCCTCGTCTGCGGGTCGAGGCCGAGAGTCGGCTCGTCGAGGAAGAGAATTGTGGGATGATGCAGCAATCCGCGGGCGATCTCCAGCCTGCGCTTCATACCGCCGGAAAAGGTTTTGACAAAATCGTCCTTTCTATCCCACAGCTCCACGAATTTTAAAAGCTCCTCAATCTGTTGCGACCTGATATTCTTTGGTATCCTATAACACACCGCGTGGAATTGCATGTTCTCAAACGCGGTCAAATCCTCATCAAGGCTCGGGTCCTGGAATACTATGCCGAGAGACTTTCTGACCCCATCCTTATTATGAATCGGGTCATGTCCGTTCAGAATAATCTTTCCGCTTGACGGATGGAGCAGAGTCGTAAGCATTTTGATTGTTGTCGATTTCCCGGCCCCGTTCGGTCCAAGGAACGCGAACGTTTCTCCTCTTTTCACTTCGAAAGAGATATCGTCAACGGCAACGATGCTTCCGAATTTTTTCGTAAGATTTGAAACGGTAATGATGTTGATGAGGTCTGAAGTTGTATTTAAGTCTTTTACCTTCAGTTTTATATCGGGAGTCTCCGTTCGCAAAACCTATTCTCCTCTCAGGGCATTAACGATATTCAATCTCGCCGCTCGTGCGGAAGGGAAGAAACCGCCGAAGATTCCCATCATAACCGCAAAGACCAGTGATGCCACGATGGTCGACGGCGAAAGAGCAAAACTGAAAGTCAGCTCCGAAAAGGATGTGAAGTTCATTGTGGATACCGAGAAGAACTGTAGAAGGGAAGCGAGTACGATTCCTAAAAGTCCTCCGGTAATAGATATTAGTATTGCCTCGAAGAGGAATACCGTCAGGACGCTTCTTCTGCTGAACCCCAATGCCCGCAATGTTCCGATTTCTTTCGTTCGGTTGGCGACTTCAGCGTACATCGTTATCATGGCGCCTATTGCAGCACCGATGCTGAATATTAGCGTAACGAAAATTCCAATCACCTTTATAAATGTTGTGAGCGTTTCCGATTGATCCGAGAAATATTGCTGCTCCAATTTCGGCTCGAACTCTTGAAGGCGTCTGTCCGATAGGAATGCCTGTTTGAATTTGTCGTAGTTGGAAAGATTGTCCAATTTCAAAGTGATGGAGGAAACGCTGCTTCCTCTGTGGAACGCCTCCTGGATCTGACGGTAATCGCACCAGATTTCCGAGTCGAACCCGCTTCCGTCACTTGAGAAAACACCGACAACTTTCCAGTGGTCTCCAGCCAGTTTAATGGACCCGCCCATCCGGGCATCGGGGTATCTCTTTTCGACAGACTGACCGACGATCACTTCACGCAGCGATGGGTTAAACATCCTTCCTTCAATTATCCTGACATTAGGATGGATGGATAAAGTTTGTTGCGTGACTCCCCGAACGGTAACATTGCTCATCGCTCCGTCGGGAGTGCTGAGGTTTATCACAACGACGGGTTGAAATGAAATTGCCGGGGTTCCGTCGGAAGTTTTCGCGATGTAGGGAAGTGTTGCAACGACATTCTGCGTCTCTCCGAGTATGATGCTGGAAATCTCGCCGTTGGATCCTTTTCTTGTTATGACAACGTTGTCCGGCGATCCGGTTGCAGCAAGCGTCTTCTTTACGCCGTTAGCCATCATCAAAACCGCTGTGAAGACGAATATTACAAGGACGATTCCGGCGAGCGTGATGAGAGTAGAAAGTCTTCTTCTCCCGAAGTTCTTAACCATGTATTTATATGGAACACTCATTTTCAAATCCTGAATTTTAAGTTATAGGTTATAAATCCTAAGTTTTCTTGATTAACCTGCAAACCTGAACCCGTCCGCAATTCTGGTGGTCAGAGCACGTCTAATCGGTAAAATTGCCGCCGCAATTCCGACGATGATTACCGCGGCTACTGCCAGGATCAAAATCGTGGGTTCAACCTCGAAGACGGGGAAGAAATTTCGTGGGATGAATTCAGATATTCCGTTTACCGAACCGTACGTCAGAAATATTCCCAATCCGCCTCCGATCGCCGAAATGAAGAGCGATTCTCCGAGAATCAAACCCACGAGATGTTTTGCGGAAAAGCCGAGAGCTTTCAGAACCGCATATTCACGCGTCCTTTCTCTTGCCGACATAATCATCGTGTTGCCGAGGACTAACATAATAATCCCCACGATGATATACGACATGTATTCCATCCCGTTCATAATCGCGCTCGATGACGAAACGAAGCTCTGCTGAAATGCGCGCTCTGTTTCGGTTTTCGTCTCAGCCGGTGAGTTGGCAAACAATGCGTCGATGTTATTCGAGATAGTGCTTGCGTCCGCAGCGTTGTCGATCCTCTCGATGTACCACCCGACCTGATCGCCTCTCTGTGGAAAATCCTGCTTCACCTTTTCGTTCAGATAATTCCATTGAAAAAACATTTGCTTCGCATCGGTGGAAGGGAGCTTCGGCTTATAGATTCCCCGAACCACGAATTCCCACCGTCCCGGATAAATGTCGCCGTCGATTACTATTATATCGCCAAGCTTGAAGTTATACTCCTTTGCGAGTGAGCTTCCAACTATGCATGAATTGCCTTCATTTTGAAAATCCTGCAATTCCTTTTTACTAATCAAATACTCCGGGTAAACATCGAAGACCGTATTGGGATCGACCGCCATGCGGGCAAAGAAATGACTTTGATCGATATATGTGCCGCCGAACCAATTCATATAAGTAATATTCTTTATGCCGGGCACCTGTTTAATCTTTTGAAGATAGGAATAAGGGAGAGTGTTGATGATTGTTACCGCGTCGCGAGTGACGAGCCTGTCAACCTGCGATGAAGCAACACCCGAATTCCAACCCGAGACTGCCGTTTGTATGAGACCAAAAGCCATAACTGCGATTGCCAATCCTACAATTGTCAGCGTGGTCCTCAGTTTATGCCGGAAAACATTTTTTACAATCAGCTTCATTACTTTCATCGTTACTCCTTAATTATCCTGCTTTCTTCTTTTTATGTACACTACGATTCCTTTAATTATTCTGCTTTGTTTTTCTGTTTATGTAAATTAAGATTCCTTCACCAGGTCGCCTTTTTCAAGGTGACGCAGCGATTTGGCCTTTCCAGCAGTGTGAGGATCATGCGTTACCATTACAATGGTTTTCTTGAATTCGGAGTTCAACCTCTGCATAAGAGTAGTTATTTCCTCTGCTGAATTTTTATCGAGGTCTCCTGTCGGCTCGTCTGCAATTAAAAGGACAGGATCGGTTACTATTGCTCTCGCAATAGCAACTCTCTGTTCCTGGCCGCCGGAAAGCTGCTTCGGATAGAAATTCATGCGGTCTGTTAACCCGACGATCGTGAGCGCGCTTTCAACGTGCTGTTTCCTTTCGGCCTTCGAGAGATTTGTAAGGAGAAGTGGAAGCTCGACATTCTCGTAAGCAGTCAGAACGGGAATAAGATTATAGAATTGGAAAACGAAACCGATGTTCGACGATCTCCACTTGGCGAGGGCGGATTCGTTAAGCTTCGAGATGTCCGTCCCGTTTATAATGATTTCCCCGGAGGTCGGCTTATCGATTCCAGCGACCATGTTCAGCAAAGTTGTCTTGCCCGATCCGGAAGGGCCCATCAGGGCGAGGAAATCTCCATCGGGCACATTAAGGTCAATATTGTTTAGTACCGGGACTTCAATGCTGTCCCGCCGGTAAGATTTAGTGACATTTTTTATCTCGATGAGGTTCTGCATTGCTTCTTTTCTCCTGAATTTATTTTTAAAATGCCGCTGATTAATATTTTCTCGCTGTTCACTGCTTCACACTGACTCTAATACCGTTTTTGATTTGATCGCCCGGCGAATCGATAACCTGGTCGCCGTCCGTCAATCCTGATTTTACTTCCGCGTACGCCCCGAGACTTTTACCGAGGACAACCTTTGTCTCGACTGCTCTGTCATCTTTTATCTTAAATACGACCTGCTGACCGTTTATCGTTATGACGGCCGTTGAGGGAACCACAAGTCTGGGACTGCCATCGTTCAGATTGCTCGAACTTGTTTTATTGTCTTTCAAGAATAGTACTTTTGCGCCCATCTCCGGCAAGACACGACTGTCGTATTCTTTAAATGCAACTTTCACGGTTATCGTTGCTTTACCGCGATCAGCGGTAGGAACGATCTTCGCAACGTACCCTTCGTACTGGATGTCCGGGTAAGCGTCAAGAGTAATCTCGCATTCTTGTCCCGTTTTCACTTTCTCGATGTTCGATTCGGATACGTCTGCTTCGACTTGAAGTGAAGTCATGTCGGCAATTGTCACGACAGCTCCCCGCGAGTTGATTCCTCCTGCCATCGGTGCCACGATCTCGCCGACGTCGGCATCTTTAGTCAGCACTGTACCATCAAACGGCGCGCGGACGACCGTATTATCCAGAGCGACTTCCGCCCCTTCTACGTTCGCTTTTGCGACATCGACTGAAGCCTGCGCTTTTTTATATTGAGTTTCTGCGGCCTCAAAAACGGATTCGGTGATAGACCCGGACTTCAGCAGCTTCGTGTTCCTATCATAATTCCACTTAGCATCTGCCAAAGAAGCTTCATTCAATTCGAGATTTGCATTTGCTTCGTTGAGCTGGGCCCTGACATCATTGTCTTCAAGTCTTGCAATTACCTGGTCTCTTTTTACTTTGTCGCCCTCGACGACTCCGAGATAAACCAGGCGGCCGGTTCCTTTTGACGCCACTGCGGCTTTTCTCTGTGCAACGACGTAGCCGCTTGCGGTCAGCAAAGCTTCGGTTTGTGAAGCCGACTGGACAACGGCAGTCACGGTCTTGACACTCACGGGTGAATCTAAAACCGTCCGCGAAAGCGCAACGACCGCTGCCGCGATCAGAATCAGCGGTATGCCGAAAGTAAATAATCTCTTGGTCCCTTTCCCGGACTCGGGGCCTGGTTCCTTTTTCGATCTGTCTATTCTCAGCCCTGACAAATCGGCATTCTTCGTTTCCACATTTGCCTCAATTAATTGTTAATTCAAAATTTACAATCAGTTAATCAGTCTTCGAGTTCCTGACAAAAGAAGTTGTGCCTACTCACTTCTTCAACAACTTTGTTAATACTTACGTTCTCGCATTCGACACGCAAAACTTTATCGCAATCTTCCAGGTCTATGGTGCATGTGTAAATCCCGGGCAGTTTCTCCAAATCATATTTCACACTAAGAAAATCGGTTCTTTTTGCTATATCTGTTCGAAAAATGAACAAATCCTTTACCTGCGTCTCAGCAATTTGATTCCCGGTCATCATGGCTGTCCTCACATTATATTCAGTTTTAATATTGATTTCTCTACTATAATAGTCGTTCGGCGGCGTCAAAATTGGACCCTCGCATTGGATTTATATTTTGATAACAATTTTTCTACTAAAACTTCCCTGCAAATTGAACCTGCACTATTTATCATAAAGAATGAAACTAAGATTTGCTGTTCCGATCTTGCCGTTGTTCCGCCTCGACTCATAAAGACGAACGAAAAGGGTTAAATATTGTTCCATTAATTTATTGCTAAGTGATAGAGAAGACGATTTATGCGGGGGAAATTGGTTCGTCCAGACATTCACTTCACTTTCCTTTTTTCTTTGACGACCGATCTTCCATTGATCCGGCACTCCTTAGCATATTCCAACAAGTCTATCTCGCATCCGTCTCCTATCGAAACAGTTTTCCCGCGAACAGTCTTTGCCTTCGTGTCTTCCAGTTGAATCGCATCTCCTTCGATACTGTCCGTTACAAGCTTTCCCTTGAAGAAATCGGCAGGGAGGAAGAGCGACTTGATGATGTCGCCTAACTTGGAGTAGTGTCCTCTTCTTACGGAGATTCGTTCACCTCCGATTTCAGAAACCTTGCACCGGCTGTGAATCCTTATGTCCACTTCACCTGCATTAAGGAGGCCTCCGATATTGAGCGGCCCTTCCGATCTGAATGTCTCCGCCTCACAGTTCTTTTTTATTGTGACATATCCCGTCAACTTGATGTCATCCGACTTTACTCCTCCCTTTATATCCATCCCGCCTCTCAAATCTATGCTCCTGGCTTTAATGTCACCTCCTGTATCCATGTTTCCGACTACGCGAATTTCATTGGATTCCAGGGAGCCTGTCACGGAGACAGCACCGACTATTTTCGTTTTCTCGGCTTTCACGCTGCCGTCGATCCTTGAGTTGCCCACACTCTTAAAGTTCAAGCAATCCAAATTACCGTTGACGATACTATCGCCGATTATCTTTGCGTTGTTATAATGGCCTCCTGAAGCGCTATTGTCTCCAATAATCTTGAGGTCGGTTCCCGTGGCATTTTTCATTTGAATTTTCCTTTTGCCTCTAAACTTTTCGGTTCTCTTTTACAGTGGCGCCGATATCCTGGTGAAACGAAGTTTTGTATTCGACTACGTCGATCTTGCAGCCCGGGCCGATCTTGACATCTCTTCCGCGAACCACTTTCACTGTAGCGTTTTCAAGATAGATCGAATCTCCTTCGATAGTCTCGGCAGAGAGTGTGCGATCCAGTTGGAGGCCGGGAAATAGTGAAGTGAGAAACTTTTTAAAACCGAATGCATCGCCTGACCTGATCTCGATCTCTTGTCCTCCAATTTCTCTGGCTCTTGAGGCCGCATAGATGTCGACATCAATTCTCTCGGCATTAAGAAGACCTCCGATTGTAAATCCTCCTTGTGACTTGAAAGTTTCAGAACCGCAATCTTTTTCTACCTTCAACATACCACGGTTCTCAATCTTGTCCGCCGATATTGCACCACCGACTTCCGTCATTCCGTCGGTGATAATTTCCTGAGCCTTCAGATTTCCGTCGATCTCGGATTTGCCTGCTATTCTAGCTCCGCCGGTTTTCACGTTACCATGAATGCATCCGAGTCCGTTAATCTGAAGTTCGGCGCAATCGATATCGCCGTTTATATCTCCTTTGCCGTTTATCTGGATGATATTGTAGCTGCCGCCAGAGGAGCTTCCGAGTCCGTTTATTCGTAAATCATTTTTATTTTTCTTATCCATTTCCTATTTCTCCATTGGACAATTTTGATTTTAGTTCCTCTATGCAATTTGAAATATTTAGACGGCTGACGATCTTGGTACCTGAATCGAAATGAATTTGATTTGGAAACGAAACGAGAACACAGGTCGAGACTCCTAACTTTCGAAGGAATATCAGATCACAGTTCCTCCCTTCGAAAGATGGGTAATGTTCATCGAGAGTTTTGAGAATGATTTTTCCTTCATCCGAATTGATCTCGCCGGAGTAGAGCATTTTGTCAAGGACGTGGACGAAGAGAATACTCTCGAAATCTAAAGAGTCCGATTCGCCGAGGGTTTCGACGAAGATGTTCAAGGCCATTTCCGAGACAATCTTTTCTTTTATCAATTTGTCCTTCTCTGAATGCACTTCGGTGGGATTCGGCGAGAGTATGTCAGCGAGCTCATCGAGGGATGCGTCTTCCTTCATATTTTTGATTTTGTCGACGCGCGACAGAATCTTATCGCGGGGGAAAAAGGTTTCCTGTCCGGTGAAAGTTGATTTGCGGATAAACCAGTCTTCCGGTATCAGCATCTTTCTTTTCCATCTGTAGAGCTGGCCGTAAGATATTCCCGTCAACTCAAGCAGGTCTTTCTTTGAAATTAAATTGTTTTCCATTTTTTATAACCTCTGACACAATATAACATAACACTGTTACGTTGTCAAGAGCTTAATTCGGCCCATTTTAGCCGTATTTCCTCGTACCGTGACATCACTGTAATTCTCCTCCTTTTGGGCGAAAATTTTGGCTTCGGGTTCATCAGAAGGCGTCGCAAAATTATTTCTTTATCAACTTTTCAAGAATGTTAACATGTTCTATGAGAGCACGCTTTCCTTTTTCAGTGAACTTATATTTTGTCTGCGGCTTCCTGTCGACAAATTTTTTCTTTACCGAAACGTAACCGGCGTCTTCCAGTTTGCGCAGGTGCGTGCTCAGGTTTCCATCGGTGGTTTTTACAACCTCTTTCAGAAAATTGAAATCAGCTTCAACAACGCTCACAAGGGCTGCCATAATTGCGACTCTTATTCTTGATTGAAGCGTGTCGTCAAGCTGCTTGTAGTCGAAGTCGGTCATTTTACTTCGGAAGTTATCTGTCTGTTTTTCCATTGCCTGTGAAATACTATGCCGGGGACAACCTGGAAGAGTATCATCATTACTCCGAATATCGGGAGGGCTTCGTAGCCTTTTACAAGAAACATCAAAAGAGCTCCCAGCCACCATGCTATGGCTACAGACATCACCCATCTCAGTTCTTGAATCAAAGAAGTCATGGCAAAACCTACGCCCATAATTGTCGCTATGACCGGGGCAACTGCCCAATCTTCAATCGCTCCGGAGGTTGTCCCCGCGAAACCTAGAATTGTCATGGCGATTCCGCAGCTTGTCCATAAATATGAAATGATCCTGACCCCGAAATTCTGCGTCCTCGATTTTTCGCACATTCCCGTGACGATGCTGAATATCCATCCGGCACCAATAGTCACGACCCAGATCCATAAAGCTATTACGTGATAACCCATCACAATCGTTCCATATGACGTAAAAACCGCGAAGCTTATCAGTATTCCCCAGACGATAATGTTTCTGCCAATATTGAATGTGAACTCGCGGCTTTCTTCGATAACTCTCTTTATGAGGGCTATCTCTTCGAGCGCATTTTGCTGGTCCAATTTGTCCTCCGGTTATAAAGTGCTTTGTATTACAAAGTAATATAGCAACCGGATGCGTGTTTGTCAAGGGGAGAAGGCCGCCCGGTCCTCAACGGCAAAGAGCGTTGGAGTTGGAAACCCTCTTGCATCCATTGCACGACTCACCCCCATACGTTACCTTAATACTAACTTAATTAGGCTGTTTGATGAAAACACTTCTCGTATATCCGCGATATCCTGACACTTTCTGGAGTTTCAGGCACGCATTGCAATTTATCTCCAAGAAAGCAGCATTTCCGCCCTTGGGTTTACTTACCGTTGCAGCTATGCTTCCAAAAGAATGGGAGAAAAAAGTTGTCGATCTGAACGTAAAACAATTGACCGACGATGAAATCCTCTGGGCTGATTATGTCCTTATAAGTGCCATGTCTGTCCAGAAGGAATCGGTGATGGAGATTATCGCGAAATGCAAAAGACTTGGAAGGAAGATTATTGCCGGTGGTCCGCTGTTCACGGCGTTGCATGATGAATTCGACAACGTGGACCATCTTGTCCTGAACGAAGCCGAGATTACCTTGAAACCTTTCCTTGCTGATTTAGAAGCGGGAGAGGCAAAGCATGTCTACACATCAGCCGATTGGGCGGATATTACGGAGACTCCGATTCCTCAATGGGACCTGATTAATTTCAAGAATTACGCGTCAATGAATGTCCAATACTCCCGCGGCTGTCCGTATGATTGCGAGTTCTGCGATATTACAGTTCTGTATGGGCGGGTTCCTCGCACAAAGACGAAGGAGCAAGTCGTTGCCGAGCTTGACGTTCTCTATGAGCGCGGTTGGAAGTCGAGCGTATTTTTCGTTGATGATAATTTCATCGGCAACAAGAATAAATTGAAAAGGGAAATACTTCCCCGGATAATCGAGTGGATGAAAGAGAAAAAACACCCGTTCTCTTTTAATACCGAAGTCTCCCTGAACACAGCCGACGATGAAGAGTTGATGACCCTGATGTCGCAGGCAGGATTCAACGCGGTCTTTGTCGGCATCGAGTCGCCGAACGAAGAGAGCCTGGAGGAGTGTAAGAAAATTCCGAACAAGCGCCGAGATCTGGTGGCAAGCGTTAAAAAACTGCAGAAGTTCGGTATGGAAGTTCAGGGAGGATTTATCCTCGGTTTTGATGTCGACCCGGCTTCTATTTTTGACAAGCTTAATGCCTTTATCCAGGAGTCGGGAATTGTTACGGCGATGGTCGGGCTTCTCAACGCGCCTCGCGGCACGAGGCTTTACAAGAGAATGGCAAGCGAGGGACGCCTTCTTCATGTCTTCTCGGGAGACAACACGGATTTCTCCATGAATTTCATTCCGAAGATGAACAGGGAAGCCCTGGTCAAAGGATATAAGAGCGTAGTCAAGAGGATTTATTCACCGAAGCAGTATTATGCGCGGGTGAAGAATTTCATGAAGAACTACAAACCGGAGCAGGCGAAAGTTTTTCGCTTGGTGAGCTTCGATTATGTCAAGGCGCTTTTCAGATCGATTATCCGGCTCGGAATAATTGAGAAAGAAAGGGTCTATTACTGGCGGTTATTTTTCTGGTCCTTGTTCACGAGGCCGAAACTTTTTCCAATGGCGATAACATTTTCTATCTACGGCTTTCACTTCAGAAAGATTTTCGAAGACCATATAATGAATTTAAAATAACTTTCCCCGGGCTATTTCATCGCAGGAACAGGCTGTAAGTCAGCACGACGAAGACCATCGCTGTGAAGGCGGTGTATTTATAATTTCGTTCCGCAAATGCGAAGAAGAACATGGACGCCGTAACGCGGACGTATGGCGTAAGCATCAGAGTCGCAATACCGAGGTTGACGAAGAGCCGGGGCCGGAAGTGAAGATCGGTCGCCTCGCGCAGGCTACTCAGTACGAATTGAAACAAGTTCATCCCGGTGATCGAATAATCAAGTCCGAGATGTCCCGTAGCGGCGTAACGCCAGATCACCCCGATAACGATCAATGCGATGCTGGCTAACACTCCGATCAGGAGTATATATCCCACCAATGCATCCATCTCGAATTCGATCAACTTTGCCTTGTCCGGGATTATTTCCTTTGATTCATTTGTAGTGTTCATCAGGCGATGGCTCCTATTCCGCGAATAACCATCTCGACGCCGAGGATTGCAAGGATGAAGAGGAAAAACATCCTGACAGATCGGTTTGTGAGCTTCACCAGGACACGCGTTCCGGCAAAAGCGCCAGCCACTATTCCGAGAATAACCGGGGCCGCAAGCGCAGGATCGATCATTCCTGCAGCTAAATAGACGCTGGTTCCCGCGAGAGCGGTGACGCCGATTATTAAGTTGCTGGTTGTTGTGGAAACTTTCGGAGGGAGCCCCATTACCAGGTCATGTATCAAAACCTTTAGCGCGCCCGCTCCGATACCGAGGAGCCCGGCGATCAATCCAGCTCCAAACATAAGCGGGCCTCCGAAATATGCCCGGCTCCCGCGATAGGCGATCGTCCCATGCGACGCCTGATCGTAGTATTCTCCGTTCAACTCCAGCCAGTGTGAAAATTTATCCTGGTGTTCCACGGGGCGCCACTCTTCATGCCGCTGCAAAAGGAGAGTGAGCCATGATCCAAGGAGGACGAGGCCGAAGATTATGAACAGCGGTGCACGGGAGGATACGAGCGTGATGGCTGCACCGGCAAGTGCACCGACGATTGTGAACATTTCCAGAAACATTCCGACTTTAAGATTTGTAATACGGTCACGGACGTAAGCCGAAGCAGATCCTGACGAGGTAGCGATCACCGAGACGATACTTATTGCAATCGCATGCTTTATATCCATTCCAAGGAGCGTCAACGCCGGTATCAGGATCACTCCGCCTCCCATTCCGCTCATTGCGCCGACGAATCCGGCTGCAACTGAAATAAGCAGTAACGCCTCAAACGACATATCGGTATTTTCCTTATTTAGTTGACGAAAAAGTCATCGATTTTGGACGGGACTAATCTATATAAAAATTTTGATAGACTCAATTTGTGATGTAATTGGGTTCCTTATGATTCCAGTTCCATTTTATAATTACTTGACTGCATTACGTACTTCGATATAATCATGTTCTGAATGTTATGAAAAAAGGAATGACCTTGAAGAATCGATAGAAAATTTAAAGATCAGAGGTGGAGATCTAAACAATAAACCTCGAGAGAAAAGGGAAACTTATCCTTGCTGTGTTCTTAAAACAGTGGAACAAAAAGAAAAAAATGGAATGACTTTTATTCCAGCACCATAGCCGCTGGGTCTTCAACCAATCCCTTCACTTTGACTAAGAACTGCACCGACTCACGTCCGTCGACTATGCGGTGATCGTAAGTCAACGCGACATACATCATCGGTCTGACGACAACCTGTCCGTTTTCTACGATTGGCCTGTCAGCGATTTTGTGGAGTCCGAGAATCCCTACTTGCGGTGGGTTGAGAATCGGCGTGCTCATAAGTGACCCGAAGACTCCGCCGTTCGTTATCGTGAAAGTGCCGCCGCGTAAATCTTCAAGAGTGAGCGTACCACTTTGAGATTTCTCAACGAAGGTTTTAATCTCCGTCTCTATTTCCGCAAAGGACATCCTGTCGGCATTTCTCAGGACGGGGACGACCAGCCCTTCTTCCGCGCCGATAGCAACTCCGATATCGTAATAGTGTTTGAAGACGATTTCATCGCCGTCTAACTCCGCGTTCAACCGTGGGAATTCTTTCAACGCGGCTATCGATGCCTTTACGAAGAACGAAACGATACCGAGCCCCACGCCGTATTTTTCTTTGAACCGGTCCTCATTTTTTTTCTCAGCTCCATTACCCGGCTCATATCGATCTCATTAAACGTCGTTAGCATCGCCGCGGTCTGTTGGGCTTCAACCATCCGCCGGGCTATCGTCTTTCGGCGTAGCGACATCTTTACCCGTTCTTCCAAAGGTTTTCTTTCTTCGCTTGTTGTCGCGGGCGGGGCTGAAGATATTGGTGTCTTTGCAGCGGATTCGCTTTGCCTTCCGTTTCCTTTCTTTGTCCCTTGTTCGTGCGATTGTATAAATGTCTCGACATCATGTTTCATTACCCTCCCGCCGGTTCCGCTCCCGACCACTTCGGATAATTTTAAACCCGTTTCTTCGGCGACCCGCTTCGCAACCGGTGTAACTTTTTCTAATCCTTTCATTTCCGGATTCTGTCCTCTTACGTCTTGCATCTGATTCCTATCTTCCACCAGCCGGCTTGTCTTCTCCTTCGTTAATTGCTTTTCACTTTTCGCTCGATCTCCATCAATTTCACCAATTACATCTCCGATGTGAACTGTATCCTCTTCGTGCGTCTTAATCCTGGTGAGAATGCCGGCGGTTTCTGCCGTGACATCGACGTTGACCTTCTCGGTTTCCAATTCCACGAGGGCATCTCCGAGCTCGACCATATCTCCTTCTTTCTTTAGCCAATGGGCGATGCGGGCTTCGACTACTGATTCACCGAGTGATGGAACTACAATATTCATTTTCATTAACCTTTAAGTATTTAATACGGACGCCGCAATTTGCGGTTCCAAATGTTTATTGGGATACTCAATCTTGAAAGCATTCTCGATAACCTGGCTTTGGTGCACGATGTGGAGCGCGGTCGATCCTTCGGACGGGCTTGCGTTTGAGGTTCTCCCGATGAACCTGACGGACATCCTGCTTTTTCCCGGGGAATCCACTTGACCGAATAATTCTTTCAGGAGAGGCATTGAAAAATTCCAGGCTCCCATATTCTGAGGCTCTTCCTGCACCCAGACTAACTCCTTTGCCTGCACGTAACTTTTCACAAGAGCCTTCAACTCGTTTGCTGGAAATGGGTACAATTGCTCAATCCGTATTATCGCGGTCTCTTCGTTTTGCTGCCTGAACTTGCTGTCGATCAGGTCGACAAAAATCTTACCGCTGCACAGGATCAGTCTTTGCGCGCTTTCGTGAAGCGGTTTCGGATCATCGATTATCGGTTCCCATTTTCCTGCGAACAATTCACGCGGAGTCGACGCGGTCCGCGGGTGGCGTAACAAACCTTTAGGTGTCATCACGACCAATGGGAGCGGGTCGGTTTTGAGAAGCAACGCCTGTCTTCGTAGAAGATGAAAGTACTGGGCTGCTGTGGTGCAATTTGCTATCCGGATATTTGTTTCGGCAGCGAGATCCAGAAAACGTTCGAGCCGTCCGCTTGAATGATCAGGTCCCTGTCCTTCATAAGCGTGGGGGAGAAGCAAAACCAGGGATGGAGTTTGTCCCCATTTCGCGCGAGCGGAAGTTATGAACTCGTCGACCATAACTTGAGCATTATTTATGAAGTCTCCATACTGCGCTTCCCAGATTACTAATCTTCCGGGCTCCTGGACATTATATCCATATTCAAATCCGATCGCCGCCGTCTCCGTCAGCGGGCTGTTGTAAATTTCGAACGAAACGTTTGCCATATCGAGAGATTGAAGTGGAGAAAACTTTCTCCCCGTTTTAATATCATGGAACGTAACGTGCCTGTGGCTGAACGTTCCTCTGTCGGAGTCCTGGCCTGTGAACCTGATCGGTATTCCTTCTTCAAGGATTGAAGAGAGCGCAAGGATTTCGGCTGTTGCCCAGTCCACGGATGGGGCATCGGTATTATCGAAAACATGTTTGCGCTTTTCCACAACTCGTTCGAGTTTCGGATGAATCGCAAATTCTTTCGGGAATGAAAGGAGAGCCTCGTTGAGTTTCTTCAGTTTGTTTAGATCGACATGAGTCTTCGTCATTCGTGCTGCACCTGACGGCGGAACAGACGGACGCGGCTCGATCAGTGCCTTATCGGGTTCGAGGGAAGAAAGGGCTGTCTGCAGTTTGTCAAACTCATTCTTGACCATCAGGTCAGCCTCACCGGCAGTAATAAGTTTTCTCTCTGAAAGTGTATCGGCAAACTTTCGTCTGACTGTCGGCATATTTTGAATTCGTTCGTACATCAGCGGCTGGGAAAATGTCGGTTCATCGCTTTCGTTGTGTCCATGGCGACGGTAACCGATAAGATCGACCAGGAAATCCTTGTGGAATTTTTCACGGTAGGCCGACGCAATCCTTATTGATTCGATACAGGCTTCAGGATCGTCCGCATTAACATGTATGATTGGTATTTCGAATCCTTTGGCAAGATCGCTTGCATATCGGGTACTACGCGTTTCATCCGGAGTGGCAGTGTAGCCAAGCTGATTGTTTGTGATTATATGAACTGTGCCGCCGGTTGAGTAGCCATCTAACCGCGAGAGGTTCAGAGTTTCTGCAACGATTCCTTGTCCCGGGAACGATGCGTCGCCGTGAATAAGAATCGGAAGAGTTACTTCAGGGTTGAAATCCGGTTTACCCCGTTGTTGGGAATCCGTTCCTGCAGCGCGTGCCATTCCTTCGACAACGGGATCGATAGCTTCGAGGTGACTCGGGTTTGGTGCCAGAAAAATCTGCATCTCTTGCGGCGACTTCTGTATTCGAAATGCGCCCCGGTGATATTTCACATCTCCAGTCCAATCCAGGTCTGCGCGGGAGTTCCGGTGGCGGGCAGGGTCTTTGAATTCCGCGAAGATGGCGGGATAAGGAACCTGAAGTACATGAGAAAGTACATTCAATCTTCCGCGGTGTGCCATGCCGATGATCACCGATCTAATGCCGGAGTCTTTTGCCAACGCGACTATCTCGGTGAGCATGGGAACCAGCATGTCGACACCCTCAACCGAAAATCTGAATTTGCCGGGAAATGATCTTTGCAGGAACTGCTCGAACACTTCGGTCTCCGTCAGTTTCTCCAGCAATGCATGTTCATCAATCGGCATCGAAGGCGACGCGAAGAGTTGCCCTTCGATTGAATCACGCAGCCACGTTCTCTCTTCTGCCGCGTGAACATGTTCGAAATCGAAACCGATGGTAGAGGTATAAATTTTTGTCAGGGCTTCGATTGCCTCGAAAGCATTTTTGGTCCTTGAAGCGATTGAATCCCCGATCAAATCTGAGGGGAGTCTTCGTAAAGTTTCGTCGTCCAATCCATATTGAGTTACCAAATCGCGCTTCATAACATTCTGTTGGGAAGCTCCTTCCGAGGAGAGAAGTCCAAGCGGATCGAGCCGGGCAGCTAGATGGCCGAATTGTCTGATGCTCTGCGCGAGCCTGACCACCGCAATTTTCCAGTTGTCCGACACCACAGTCGCCGAAGGCTGACCAGGTTCGATTCTTTCTGATTCTACTTCAGGACGTTCTTCTCTTTTTGGCGGAAAACTTTCAAATAGTCTTCTAGTTTGAACATCCACAGACGCCGGATCGTGAAGAAATCTATCGTATAGTTCTAGGACATACCCTGCGTTAGGTCCGTAGAACTCCTTTAATGAATTCATATTTCCCATTTTTATCTATATAAAAAGTAAATTACCTATACACCAAACGTTCTTATGTCGAAAAAAAATCCCCATTAACGGGATATTATCGGGATTAGCTTGAAGGACATTTACACTTTCTTTGCAATCCGATTAGTTTCGTTGGAAAAAACGAGCAACTTAATTAACTTTTCAAAGTTGAATTTTCTAAGGAGATAACGATGGCGTACCAACCCAAACCATCCGAGGGATGGATCAAGACAAATCTCAAGTATTACAAGCACGGCGGAAGCTGGGCGTGGATTCTTCACCGGGTTACGGGACTCGGGCTGACAGCATACATATATGTTCACATTTATGCGCTCACTTCTCTCACACAGGGAGAGAAAGCGTTCGATGACGAGATGAAGCTGTTTACGACCCCGGTTTTTAAAATCCTGGAGTGGCTTCTGTTCTCGCTCGTTATTTTCCATGCGTTCAATGGAGTCAGGATCGTTTTGGTGGATTGGGCCAATGGAGCCAGATACCACAAGAAGATTTTAACGGTTGTTTATAGTCTCGGTATCGTCCTGTTTTTCGGGATGGGTTACCTGATGTTCAGGTAGTCTATAATAATATTTTCGCATCATCGATGTGAGGTAAGAAATGTACAAGCATACAGGTTCAAGAGGAAGCGGCGCACCGGGATGGGTGCTTCAAAGGATCACAGGAATCCTTTTAGTCGTCGTGGTGATCGGCCATTATTTCGTCATGCACTCCGATCCCGCGAGCGGTCATACCTATGCCGCGGTATTGGAAAGGATGCATCATCCGTTGTGGAAAATGTTTGATCTTACTTTTATAACCGTCGGATTGTGGCACGGCCTGAACGGGACGTGGGGAATCTTCCGCGATTACGAGATGAAGCCTGCGGTAAGTTTGACAATTTACGGCGTGATCATCCTCTCGGGAATCGCATTCTGGGTTCTCGGTGTCAACACGATTTTATCTTTTTAAAACGAAAAGGGATACATGATGATAAAGCATCAGTTTGATGTAATAATTGTCGGTGCCGGCGGTGCCGGTCTTCGTGCCGCGGTCGAAATTCCGGAGGGATTCAGTTGTGCCGTAATATCTAAAGTATTCCCGACTCGCTCGCACACCGGGGCTGCACAGGGTGGAATCGGTGCGGCGCTTGGAAACGAAGAAGAGGACAGCTGGGAATGGCACATGTTCGACACGGTGAAGGGGAGCGATTATCTCGGCGACCAGGATGCCATTGAAATTATGACCAAGGATGCAATCCGTGCAATAATAGAATTGGAACATATGGGCGTCCCATTTTCAAGAACACCTGAAGGGAAAATCGCGCAGCGCAGGTTCGGTGGACATACCAGACCTGAAAATCCATCCGATCCCGATTCTAAGCGTGTCGCAGTAAAGAGATCGTGTTATTCAGCCGATAGAACGGGCCATGTAATGCTACACACACTTTACGAAAATTGTCTTAAACAGAAAGTCAATTTCTTCTCCGAGTTTTTCGTGACTGATTTAGTAATGAATGGGAAAAATTGCGTCGGAGTTGTCGCGATGGACATTGCGACAAGTGAAATTCATGTCTTCCATGCGAAAGCTGTCATGCTTGCGACGGGCGGTTATGGAAGAGTTTATCGGATCACGTCAAATGCGCACGTCGGAACCGGTGACGGCTTTGCATTTGTCTATAATAACGGACTTCCCCTCGAGGACATGGAATTTGTCCAGTTCCATCCGACAGGCTTATGGAAACTCGGCATACTCATTTCCGAAGCTGCCCGCGGAGAAGGCGGTATATTGCTGAACAATAAGGGCGAACGCTTCATGGAACGGTATGCTCCGACCGTGAAGGACCTTGCGCCGAGAGATATGGTATCGCGGGCGATCCTTACCGAAATCCGGGAAGGCCGCGGATTCAAAGGAAGCGACGGAACATATTACGTCCACCTCGATGTCTCTCATCTTCCGAAAGAAGTCATTGATGATAAGATCCCCGAGATTACCGGCTTCGCAAGGACGTATCTTGGCGTCGAACCGACCAAGGAACCGATCCCGATCCAGCCCACCTGCCATTATGCCATGGGCGGAATACCGACGACTGTCGATGCTGAAGTTACAAGAGACAAGAAAAATACAATAGTCCCCGGGCTTTACGCTGCAGGTGAGACGGCTTGCGTTTCAGTCCATGGCGCAAACCGTCTCGGCACAAATTCGCTTCTCGATCTGATCGTGTTCGGACGAAGGGGAGGAAAAGCGATCGCGGAGTTTATTAAGAACGCGGACTTCGTTCCTTTTCCGGAAGATGCGGCGGATAAAACGATCGCTGAGATCGACAGGATTATGAATTCCAAAGGAAGAGAAAGAGTCGGGGTGCTCAGGAATGAGCTTCAGGAAAAAATGATGGAGAAAGTCGGAATTTTCAGAAACGAAAAAGAGCTGAAAGACATGGCGACGGAGATCGGCAGCCTGCGTGAGCGCTACAAGGAAATATCGATCGACGACAAAGGAAAAATCTTTAATACGGACCTGATGGAAGCGATAGAGCTCGGAAACCTGATCGGGACCGCCGAGCCGATTATTTACGGCGCGCTGGCAAGACAGGAATCGAGAGGCGCTCATTCGCGGGAAGATTACCCGACAAGAGACGACAAGAAATGGCTGAAGCATAGCCTAATATACAAATCGAGCGGATCTGCCTCGGGAAAAGCGTCGGCGCCTAAAATCGATTTCAAGCCGGTATCTATCACTCGTTTCCAGCCGAAAGAACGAAAGTACTGAAAGGAAGTCGGGAAATATGAAGGTCACCTTACAAATACAGCGTTACAATCCGGAAAGAGATTCCGAGCCTTATTACCAGCAATTTACTCTTGAAGCTGGAGATGACAAGGAGAGGATTCTCGATCTTCTTCACCAGGCGAAATGGAAATATGATGGCACACTTACTTTTCGGCGGTCATGCGCGCACGGTGTCTGCGGATCTGATGCAATCAGGATCAACGGAAGGAACAGGCTCGCGTGTTCCACTTTATTGAGGGACGTGAATTACTCGAAGCCGATCGTAATTGAGCCGGTTCCGTCACTCCCCATTATTAAAGACCTCGTTGTCGATATGTCGGATTTCTACAAGAAATACGAGGCGGTTAAGCCTTATTTGATTACGAAGACATCTCCACCGGAACATGAAATGCTTCAAAGTAACAAAGACGCTGAAAAGCTCTTTGAATCTGCTAAATGTATCCTTTGCGCTTGTTGCACGACTTCGTGTCCCTCGTCATGGTCGGATGAAAATTATATCGGTCCTGCGGCATTGCTGAAGGCTTACAGGTTCGTGTTCGACACGCGTGACGAGGCTGCCGACGAGCGGCTCGACGTGATCGACACGCCAGACGGTATTTGGAGATGCCACACGATCTTCAATTGCGTCGAAGCGTGTCCGAAGGACATAAATATAACATGGCACATCTCGCAATTGAAGAAGCGGCTCGCTGAGAGGGAAATGTAAAGGAGCGCTGATGTATTTACTTTAGGGCGATATTTTTATTGCCGGTAAGGCGAGCGCCTGTTGGATCGAATGTGAGGGGACTATTGCACACTGATGATGTAGGGAATTATCGATAATGACAAAGAAGAACCGAGACGAGAGATCGTTACCATTTAAAGAAACCAGAATTATATGTTTCTGATTGCTTCCCATTAACAACCGGAAGACCATCTTGTAATCGGAAAACAAAAATGACAAACCCTCACTTGAAATCATTACGCGATCAATACCTATCATATGTGCTCAAACCGATGTCAATTATATTCCAGCATGTCTTGGTTTCCTTCTTGGTCTTTCGAGTGTTTGTTGGTCAAGATTCACTTGCGTTAAGGGGAGGACCTGCAGACTTTGGGAAGATGATCGACGGGACGGCTAACCGTCCATTCGTTCTTCGGACTCTCGTCCCTTCGACTATAAGGTTAATCAGGGACATGTTGCCGGAGTCTTTGAAAAACCATATTATATCGTTTCTTCAAACGAGATCCTGGTTTATCCCTTATTTAAGATCGGATAGAGTGTTTGAGTATTCAATCGCTCTTGCCCTGAGCTTCTTCTTTTTTCTTGGTTTCTCGCTTGTCTTACGGCGGTTGGCAAAACATTTTTATCCGAGCAAACCTTTTGAGCAGCATATTGCAGCCATCGTGGGTACGTTGATACTCCCGCTTTTCTTTGTCTATTACCATTATGTCTATGACCCTGGTACAGTTTTCCTTTTCTCATTTGGAGTGTTATTGGTTGTTGAAGAACGCCTGATTCCAATGCTCGCTTTCTTTCCCATATTGGTAGTTCACAAAGAAACTTCAGTTCTTCTAATTCTTGTGTTTATCGTCCGTCAAGCCCGGAACATGCCTATCACGAAAATGATGATCGTTTCAACGGTCATGGGCGTAATATGGCTCTCCCTCAGAATATTGATTGGGTGGATATTTCGTGCGAACCCGGGATCCTTTCTCGAGTCTCATCTTTTCGACCATAACCTGAGGCTTTTTGCTTCACCGATTCAGTCCGGCTTTGCTTTATTAGTTGGTTTATTATTTGCAGCACTCATTTCATATGACTGGAGGTCCAAAGATGAATTCCTTCGATGGGGTTTCTTCGCGGTTTTTATCCCACTGTTTCTTTTTTCAATATTCTTTGGCTATGTGGACGAGCTTCGACAGTTTTATGAAGCTGTCCCATTTGTCGCACTTCTGATTGCCCCTTCAATTTCAAAGCTGGCAGGTCTAGAGGCAGCTCACCGTTGATAGGAGGCCTATCGAACGATCTCGTCCTGATTATTTTATTGATTAAGATTGTTTAGCAGCCATTTCACCACCATGAAGAACTAATCCCTTTGGACGATTTTATTGGGGCATCAGTCTCCGTATCTTAAGATGTGGTGAGAGGCGAAGTATTCCTTCGGGCCATACTAGAGACCACGACAGGAATAAGTAAGGCTGTTTTATCAAGCAACGAATCTAAATCAAAGAGGAAAAACTTATGAGCAAAGGTCAAAACAGTAAGAAGAACTCAAAGAAAGAGCCTGCAAAAACCAAGAAAGAAAAAAAGGCGGCTAAGCAGGAGAAGAAAAACGAAAAGTTGAGCCAGGGAGTTCTCAACCAATAACGAGTCGAGGTCCCGGATGAAGTCATATTACTGAAACCGGGGTTCTCTTCAACAGTTACACTATCGTACGAAATGGGAATCTTACTTTCCCTTACTAACATAATCCTGTCTCATGATTAAGTCGTCGGCGGGGGAGTAGGTTCTCGTTCCCATGGCCGGAGTTTATCTTCCAGGGCGGAATGGGAACATTTTTGTCGAAAAATTTGCCAAGAATTTCACGAATTGGACTCATGGATGAAATAATTATTGCAATTGGTGGCTTGTAATATTTTTTGTGGTTCCTCGTCAAAACACGGTTTTCAACTTCCACTTAACTTTCCCTTTCTCAATCTTTTGTAAGTCTTTATATTTAATTATGTTAAAAAAGCTATTGTTAGTATTCGCGGCGCTTTTGGCGATTGCCAGCGCCGCTTTTCCGCAGGATACCCAGGTCGATTCCGACTTAAAGTTTGGACTCGAGTTGTTCAAGAATAAGATGTATGATCTTGCCGAAGAACAGTTCAATAAGTTTCTGCAGGAATACCCGACTTCTCCATCTGCGTCTCAGGCACGTTATTATCTGGCGATGTCCCAGCTCGACCAGAATAAATTCGCGGATGCCGCTTCCAACTTCCAGAATTTCGCCGTACAATATCCGAACGACCCTTTGGCGTCGTCCGCCTGGTTAAATGCCGGCGAGTCTTACGTGAAGACCAATGACTATGCTAATGCGGCTTTAGCTTATGAGCGGCTTCAGGTTTTTTATCCGAAAGATTCCCATGCGGCCGGCAGCCTGCTGAATGCCGCGAAATATTTTGAACTCTCCGGAGATACATCCAGGGCAGAGATATCGCTTCTGACCATCGGCCAGGATTATCCGTCCACTTCGAGCTACTTCACCGCGACCTTGCAACTTGGTAATTTGTACTTCAATTCCGGCCAGGAACTTAAGGCGGAAAACCAGTACAAGGGGCTTCTCTCTTCAGAAAATGACTCGGTGCGAGTGATGGGACTTCTCGCCCTCGGAAGGTTGAGCCGTATTCGCGGAATGTTTGTTCAGGCAGGAAAGTATTTGGACGATGCGATCCAATTACATATATCCCCTCAAAGCACGGACGCTTTGCTGGAAGAAATTCAGCTTGAGATAGACGCGGGAAATTTCTCGCCGGCATTTCAGCGAGCAGATCAGATCGATATAGAAGGGCTGAATACGAGCGAGAAGGACAGGCTCGAATTTGAAAAAGCTTATTCCTCGCTTGCGGTGGGTGATGAGACGACTTTCAAAAGTATTTCGGGAAATTTGAGAACCCTCCCTGCGGAATACAAAATAAAATTAGCTCTTCTTTTCAAAGATAAGAAAAGATATTCCGACGGATTAGCCATGCTCAAAAATTTCCCTTCAAAAAATACAAATATTGAGACTCTTAACCTTTATGCCGAGTTGGCGTTCAAAGCACATCGTATGAAACTTGCGGATTCGATTCTCGCACTTTCAATTGAACGAACGCCTGATGTTAAAGGAGTCGTAAAACTATTAGACATCGAATCAAAATATTTAAACGACATTGAACTTGCTCGTCGAACATTTTATCAATATCAAAATGTTATCAAGGATCGGCCGGATGCATTCTTGTATTATACAGCTTGGTTTGATGAAAGCGACGGCAATTACGAAGATGCAATCGATAATTATCATGAACTCCTGACTTCTTATCCTGAATCTGATTATGCAACCGAAGCAGACAGCGTTTCAAGTTATATTTCAACATTCAAGAGTGTCGATTATAAGAACGCAGTCGCGGGTTTGGCGGAAATCGTTTCAGACCAGGCGATCTCTCCCGATGCCAGTAATCTTCTCCAGCTTGGAAATCTTTTTGAGAATGATCTTAAGGATTATAAGAAAGCCGAAAAGATTTTCCGCCGGCTGGTTTCGGTTTCTACAGGAGATACTCAACGGGTTGCGCAATATCTACTTGCGGATGTTCTCCAAAAGGCTTCGAGGGGAAAGGTAGATGAGAATTCAGAATCGTATTCGATTTACGAGAAATTAGGATTGAATCCCGAAAATGACTCGATCAGTGAGAATTCTTTGATGAAAATGATCGGCATTGAGATCGCATCGTTTGACTCCGCCGCCGCAGGGAAGTCCGCGGATTTATTTTTGAAACGTTTTCCGAACTCACTTTATCTATCCGATGTAAATTGCATACTCGCGAAAACGCTCTACGATTCCGCGGATTACAACCAGGCGATCGTTCAAGCTCAGCTTGTGCAGACCGATCCCTTAGGCGACGGATCACCCGACCACGCTCAGATTATAATCGCACGGTCCGAGATAGCCATAGATTCTGTTAGTAATGCAAAGGCAACTCTCGAGAACTTTTTTGATTCCCAACCTTCTAAAGAATACTTACTGAAAGGCCAGTTGCTTTACGCTGAACTTCTGAAAAAATTGAATTTGGATGCCGGCAGTGCATACTCAACAATTCTCCAGGAGCTTCAACCTTCGGTTTATAAGGAGAGGATCGAATCGCAGCTTGCCGACTATTTGTATTCGACGGGTAAGTATGACACGGCGTATTCTGTCTACCAGGCAATCGGGGACGATGAACTTTGGCAGACCCCTTCTTCCGACATTACTTACAGGATGGCTTATTGCAAATTGAAATCGGGAGACCTTAATAGCGCGAAAAATATTTTTGGCGAGGTTGTCACAGACTCAAAAAATTCTTCGGAGATTTTCGACTCTTACTTCCAGCTCGGAAAAATTTACGAGTCTCTCGGCGACAAACGCATGAGCGCGTCCTTCTTTGAGAAAATCGGCGATGCGGGCGCTCTTGTGAACGCAGCCGAAACATACTTTAAGCTCGGCGATTACGAAGACGCTGGTCAGGTCTACAAAAAAGTACAGGGTACATCCACCGTCGATTCTCTTCGCGCGTTCGTAGCCGCAAGACTGATCGAGATCGATTACAAAACCGACGAAGTTAAATCTGCGGATGCTGCTGCTGCAAAATTCAAGAAAAATTATCCAGGAAACGACGACGAATACCTTGCCCAATTTCTAGTCGACAAAGCCGACTACTTGATTCGCAACAAGAAATATGATGATGCTCAAAAGTTATTGGATGACGTCAAAAGTGACTATAACGGAACTGCGGCTTATCCGTCGTCACTTCTCGACGGGGCAAAAATTTTAGTAGAGGCAGGGGACCTCGCAAAAGCACAGGATAAATTAAATGAGATACTGACGAAATTTCCCGACAGCGAAGCAGCCGCTGAGGCTCGTTTCGACATGGGTAACATTTATTACGCTCAAGAAAAATACCAGGATGCAATCAATAGTTTCAGGTCGATCTATCAGGATTCGCTTTCCGAACGTGATCTACTCCGAGATGCGATGAGCAGGCTCATCAGTTCATACGAAAGCGCTGGGCAGTACGATGGGGCCCTTGACGTTGCAAGAAAATTCATCGCAAGGTTTCCTGACGATCAGTCGATTATGGATATGAAGATCAAAGTTGGCGTTCTTTACGAAGAGCTTAAATATTTTGACCAGGCCCTCCTCACTTTCCAGAATCTTGCCAAGGAGGCAAATCGTGATTATCAGGCGGAACTTCATTATTATATAGGTGCAATTTACGACGACAAGAGCGATTACGCGAATGCCATTTTGGAGTTTTTGAAAGTCCCTTATTTGGTTTCAAGTAATCCCGTGGTTGATTGGGCTGCGCAGGCTTACTATATGGCGGGAAAATGTTACGAGCAGATGAACAGGCCGAATGATGCGATCGCCATGTATCAGAAGATCGTCGATAAACCGAACACGGACAGGACATTCGTTGACGGAGCGGAACGGGAAATAAACAGAGTAAAGGCTCTGCTGAAGTAATGAAAAGCGATAAGTTAATAGTGAAACAACGAGAAAATTAGATAATGTTTGAAAAAGAAATATCGAGTTACACGTTCAATATTGTGAAGCGATACACGGGGGAAAAAATTCCGCTTAACACTATTCTGACTGACTCAGATCTCCCGGAAAATTTCAGGAAATTTGCAGAAGCGGAAGTTGATGAAATCATCGACGATGAAGGATTCGGAAAGAGCAGGACAGGAAAACTTGACATGTCGCAATCCGAAATCCAGATGCTGTTCAAGGAAATCCGTCACACCGTCAAAAATTATTTCGAGTTTCCTCGCGAAGATTTTCTTGAGTTAGCGGATAAGGCTTCCAAGTTTTTATTCAATTATGTCATTCGTCCTCGCTGGACCCTTGAAAAATTTTTGTTCAAGGGAGAACGGGATATATCTAAAGTGAATTTCTATCGGGCCGAAAGGTTCTTGAACAACTATACTTATTATCCGAAAGGAATAATTGAGTACATGGAATTCCAGAATAAAGATTCGATAGATCTTGAGGGATGGAAGAAACTACACGCGAAAATCGACGAGCATCTTCTGGGCTCGCTCCCTTCAAATACCGAATCTCTCACGAATTCTCTCCTGGAGTTGTTCAAGTTCGCAGCCGGGTATCCAAAAATTCCAACTGACGCGCTCATCCTTTTTTTTCGTGATAAGTCGGCAGGAGAAATTGTCGACCGCATAGAGTTTGCTAAGGAAGTGAAGGGATTTTTGTCTTTGGATTTCCGCGATTTCGATTCGATTCTCCAAGCCTCATCGAAGGATTTGATACAAACAGTTGAATTGCCCAGACCGCAATTAAATACATCAGACGAATACCGGTCGTATGAAAGAAGGGCTGCTGAGGAGCGCCTCCAGGGAAAAAATGGGCCGCAAAAGATCGAGGAGAAAAAAGAAGTTCTGGAAGAAAAGCCGGAATCGGATCGTCAGTCGCTGGCAGAATCCTTGCCGCGAGTGGAGCCGGGACAGAAATTGCCCTCGGTGCGAACTCTATTAGCCGCGAAAGACGAAGCAAAAATTATCAAGAAGATATTCCGGGGGAGCAGGTCGCTGTACCATATTGCCGTCCACAAGCTCGATGAGAGCCCAGACTGGAGGAGCGCATCGCGGATTGTCGAAGGAATTTTTATTGATAATGGGATAGACCCGTTCTCCAAATATGCTGTGGCCTTCACGGATGCAATCAACGCGAAGTTTAAACGGGGCTTGGAAGATTAACCAGGATTTAGGCGAAGGTAGCCGGCTTTCGTTCGGCTGCCGAAGTTAAATCGTGGTCATCACAATAATTAATTTAATTTTGGGTAATCGTTATGCATTTTGTCGATGAAGCTGAAATTCACGTTAAAGCCGGGGACGGCGGAAACGGCTGCGTAAGTTTCCGGCGCGAGAAATTCATTCCGCGCGGCGGCCCCGACGGTGGAAATGGAGGAAGGGGAGGGAGCATAATTCTTGTTGCAGATAAAAGTCTGACGACCCTTCTTGATTTCCATTACCGCGCATCGTTCAAAGGAGGGCGCGGACAGCACGGGCAGGGGTCCGGTAAATTCGGAAGAAGCGCCAAAGACTTAATAATTAAATTACCGACCGGAACCGTTGTTAAAGAGAAAGGGACCGGCGAAACAATTGTTGATATGGTCGAAGACGGCAAGGAATGCGTAATTGCAAAGGGGGGAAGGGGCGGCAGGGGGAATGCGGAATTTGCGACATCCACTAATCGCGCTCCCCGCAGGGCAGATCCCGGCGAGTTAGGGGAGGAAAAAGACCTGAAACTTGAGCTGAAACTTCTTGCCGACATCGGCCTCGTTGGTTTTCCAAATGCCGGGAAGTCAACATTGTTATCCGTGATCTCGGCAGCGAAGCCGAAGATTGCAGACTATCCATTTACAACTCTCGAACCTGTCCTTGGAATTGCAAAGTACAAAGATTTCTCGTTTGTAGTTGCTGATATGCCGGGATTGATCGAAGGAGCGAGTCATGGAAAAGGCTTGGGTATTTCTTTCTTGAAACATATCGAGAGGACCAAAGCAATCGCAGTCCTGATTGAATCGATCTCTCCGAATCCGGAAGATGATTTCGATAAGCTGATGGAAGAAATGCGTCTTCACAGTGAAGAGTTACCGGGCAAAGTCAGGTCGGTTGTTTTTACAAAGATTGATCTTGTCGATGAGGAGCGAATCGAAGAGCTTACAAAAATCAAATTTCCGAAAAAACTGAAAAGGCATTTTATCAGCGCCGTTACGGATCAGGGGATAAAAGAGCTGCTTGAGATGTTTTGGGGTGCGTTGAAGAAGTAAGGGTAGGCTTCTCAGTATAAATGCAAGTGCCCCATCGTTGTCGGAAATTATCCCCATATATATGCGAAAGAATTCCGTATGCCCTGCACTCGCGCCGATCAGTATTGAATGTCCCATTCTGAATTGTTAGTATTACTTATCGCTGAAATAGAGTCGTGATTAAAAAAGTATCAGAGGCATCGGTAGGAAAATTCTGCAACTCAAAATTTCTTTCGCGGAGGTTGGATAAATTAGGTTCCCTTCCGAAGAGTCGATATTAAATTTCAAATTCTAAAGGAATGCTAAAATGAAAAAAAATGTCTTGTGGCTGTTTGCGGCAATCCTGCTGTTATTGTCCGGGTGTTCGCCGACGAAGAGCGGGATTTCTGATAATCCCGTTCCCAATTCGCAGATAATTATAGGAGGCTCTGCATTTGCTCAAGCTTCATCTTCTGTCCAATCAGGGAAGGCTGCTTACAGTATTACTTGTATGATACAATATACTGATCGGACTAAGAGTAACAGTGAATTTAACTCCGCAACTGTAACTGTCAACGGAATTGCACTGGGAAAGTATTCGGACGGAGTTTTTATCAATACAGAGAATATGAATTTTTCTCAAGGCGATACCTTAGAATTCGTCATCAAACATCCTAAGATCGGCACGGTGAAGGAAACCATACAAGTGCCGTTGCCCGTACCGAGTTATTCCCTATCCCCAAGTCTTCCTTCAAATAACTTCCCAAATGTTAACACCACATTTTTAGTAAGCTGGAATCCGGTTGGTGCAAACGCCTATTATGTGATTTCAGATTGTTACAACGCTCGCGAAGTATTTATAACAGAGGATGGGCTTTCGACATCGTCAGATTCAATGACAATTACGGTTCAGGATAGTTCAGGCAATGCCTATCCTTTTCTGCAGTTTCGTCTCATGTCTATCAATTGGATACCTGTCCCGGGGTTTTCGACCAGTTCCGGATTCAACATTGGGAGCTCTTATTATAAGGTCTATTCTAACTTATAAGAATCTCTCTTGGCGCAGAAGATCAGCCTTAGACATTCCTTCTGAGAACCTGACAATTTCTTTTGTATCGTCAGAAAGGAAGTGCTACTGTTTCTAATCCGATTCCATTTCAGCGAGCGACGTGCGGATTATGTCGATCCCTTCATTTATTTCCAGAGTATTGATATTTAGCGGCGGCCTGAAACGTATCGTTCGTTCACCGCAGCCGATCAACAAAAGATTCCTGTTGAACACTCTCTGGCGAAGTTCGAGCCGCTTTCTTGGAGAAGGCATATCGAATGCGCAGAAGAGTCCGCGCCCTCGAGCGTTGCGTACGAACTGCGGAAATTCCGATTCTAATTCTCTTAATCTTGCAAGGAGGAGTTCGCCGACCTTTTCCGCGTTGTCGATGAGCTTTTCTTCCTCGATAATTTGAAGCTGTCTTCCAAAACGTACCATGTCGGTGAGATTTCCGCCCCAGGTGCTGTTGAGCCTCCCTGAAGTGTTGAAAACGTTTTCGATTACTTCTCCGAAGATGTTTCCGGCGAGTATTCCGCAAACCTGAGTTTTCTTTCCGAACGAAATAATGTCAGGTTCGACAAAATGCTGGTGTGCCCACATTTTTCCTGTCAGGCCGATTCCGGTTTGAACTTCGTCCATGATCATAATGATGTCGTTCTCGGTGCAGATATCGCGGAGACGGATGAAGAATTCTTTCCTGAAATGGTTATCGCCGCCCTCGGCCTGTATCGGCTCGATGATTAAAGCGGCAATATTCTTTCCGAACTCGGCTATAGCTTGTTTGATCTGGTTAATCGATATTTCTTCTTCCTGCTTTACATACCTGAGATTTTCCTCGTCTAAAGGAAACTTGATGGCAGGGTTGTGTACGCGCGGCCAGTTGAATTTCGGGAAAAATTTTGTCTTGATAGGATCCGTATTTGTCAATGAAAGTGTGTAACCGGTCCGCCCGTGAAAAGCTCTTTTGAAATGAATTACCTTCAATCTGTTTTCATCGTCTTCATTCGTATAGAATCCCGAACTAAGATTCCTTTGCATTTTAAAATCGAATGCCGTCTTGAGGGCATTTTCAACAGCTACCCCGCCTCCTTCAATCAGAAAAACGTGCGGAAGATAATCGGGAATTGCGAGCCGCGAGAACGTGTCCATAAATTCTGCCATCTCAACAGTGTAAGAGTCTGAACATGATGGTTTTTGCACCGAGACATAAGCGAGCTTCTCGAGAAATTCCTGCGTCATCATCTTGGGATGATTGAACCCGATCGGAGATGAGCCGAAAAACGTAAAGAAATCCAGAAAACGCTTCTTGCTCTTTGAATCAAAAACATATGCGCCTTTGCTTTGCTTAAGGTCAAATACGATATCGAACCCATCGATCAACATATGTTTACGAAGAAGGTTCGTTACCTGGTCGGGATGGATGTTAGAAGCGTAAGGGGCATTATCCCCGCCGATAATTTTGTCTCTTGCCTGGTTGGTCTCGTTAATTAACATAATTCACCCTTTTGGGAACTTAGAAATTAATTTTCAATTTTAAATATTTAATTTTTAGTTTCATTGAAATGAGATTATCTACAATTCTTTCGTCAATTCGTTCTTGTGAATCCGTGATTAGCAAATTTCATTAAGTGTCAATTTGCGCTCTTTGTAATTTATCGCTGAAATCAATATAAACTGTTTTTATTTCCGTAAAAAAGTCGAAAGCGCTTGCGCCTCCTTCGCGATGACCATTCCCGGTCTGCTTCACTCCTCCGAAGGGCATGTGTGTTTCAGCACCGATCGTTGGAGCGTTGATGTAAGTTATCCCCGCTTTAATGTCCCGGATAGCCTTGAACGCGTGATTGATGTTCTTTGTGTAGACCGCGGAACTTAAGCCGTAAACTGTCCCGTTAAGAAGCTCGATTGCGTGCTCGATTGATTTTGCCTTTAGAATCGAGAGCACCGGTCCAAAAATTTCTTCGCGGGCAATTGTCATGTCGGGTGTAACATCAGCGAAAATAGTCGGGTTGTAGAACCATCCTTTGTTTAATCCGTTTTCTTTTGCGGGCTTGCCGCCGATGACCAATCTTGCGCCTTCCTTTTTCCCGAGCTCTACATACGAGTGGACTTTATCTCTTTGAGCTTCATTGATACAGGGCCCGACCTCGACGGATTCGTCCAGTCCGTTTCCTAATTTTAACCGCGAGGATCTTTCGGCGAGCATATCGATGAACCTTTCATAAATCTTTTCGTGCAAAATCAAACGGCTTGTGGCAGTGCAGCGCTGGCCTGTTGTCCCGAACGCGCCCCACAAAATTCCATCGAGTGCAAGCTCGAGATTGGCATCGTCCATGACTATTTCGGCATTCTTCCCGCCAAGTTCAAGGGATACTCGCTTGAGGAACTTCGATGCGGTTTCGGATATCTTTTTACCGACGGCGGTTGAGCCTGTAAAACTGATTAACTCGATGTCTTCGTGTTCTACGATAGCTGTTCCTACTTCATTTCCGCCGCCGTGGACGATATTTACGACCCCATCCGGCACTCCAGCTTCAACAAGAATTTCTACTAGAGTCGCTGCCGTCTTCGGCGTATCGGAAGCGGGTTTGAACACGATGGTGTCGCCTGAAACGAGGGCCGGAAATATTTTCCATGTCGGAATTGCCATCGGGAAATTCCAGGGACTGATGATCCCTGCGACACCAACCGGTACGCGCATCGACATGGCAAACTTGTCGGCGAGCTCGCTTGGTGCAGTTACGCCGAACATTCGGCGTCCTTCGCTCGCGGAATAATAGGCCGTGTCGATTCCTTCCTGGACGTCGCCGCGGGTTTCAAGAAGCACTTTTCCCATCTCACGCGTCATCTCGCGTGCGAGTTCCTCTTTGCGGGCAACCAGGATGTCACCGGCGCGTTTGACGATTTCACCTCTCTTCGGTGCAGGCGTCAGGCTCCAGGAGCGGTAAGCATGTTTCGCAGCGTCGACCGCAGCATCAACATCAGTTTTGGCGCTCTTCGGAAATATTCCGATAATATCGCTCCAGTCGGCCGGATTCCGGTTCTCGAAAGTCCTGCCGGATTCGGCGTCTTTTTCTTTTCCACCGATAAAGTTTTTAAATGTCTGTGCCATTGTTAATTCCAGAGATCGTTGCAGTTAAATATATTGTTTCTATTAAAGTGTTTCTGACCGCGCATGTTTGTAACAAAGACTTTATTTCAGGTAGCTCGACTCCGTTAGAGGAGGAAAAATTTAGAATTGAGAATTTAAAATTTGAAATTCTCATATTTAGTCCGGGCTGAAGAAAAGAATAATAGAAAGGATAAGGATCAGAATTGGAAGCAGGGAAAAGAACAGGACGTAATGCAAGGGGCGGCTCAGAATCAGTTCGTCTTCCCTGAAGAGATGCTTGCTGACGAGATGAGAACCGGCGGCCGACGAACCGCCCGCGAGCGCGATAAGCGTTATCGATTTTATCGGACCGAGTGAAAATTTTAAAAAAGTTATCTGCGCTGCCATGGCGATTGTTAAGCCGGCCAGCAGCCCGTAGAATCCGCCGAGCCAGATCAGAAAGGGTTTGTTCTGAAAAACCGGAAGCAGTTTCAACTCTTTAATCCTAACTCTTTATAAATGTAATCAACATTCTTTAAAAGTGCATCCAGGTCGAAAATTTTCGAGAGTTCTTCGTGTGATATCTTCTCCGATACCTCATGGTCTTTGCTCAGGGCGGTGAGAAAATCTTCCCCCGTCTCCCAGCATTGCATGGCATTTCTCTGGACAATGGCGTATCCCTGCTCTCTGGTCAATCCCTTTTCGATCAGTTTCAACAAAACATCTTCCGAGAAAAAAAGGCCGTGTGTGATCTGGAGATCTTTTTTCATTTTTTCCGGATAGACCACAAGATTCTTGAAAATTTTCTGCGATTCGAGGATCATAAAATCGAGGCCGAGGGTCGCGTCCGGAAAAATTACCCGCTCGACCGACGAGTGTGAAATGTCTCTTTCGTGCCACAGCGCCTGGTTTTCGAGCGCCGACATCGCATACGAGCGGACTAATCTCGCGATTCCGCAAATTCGTTCCGAGTTCACGGGATTCCTTTTGTGTGGCATGGCCGAAGATCCCTTTTGTCCTTTCGTGAAGGGCTCTTCCGCTTCGAGGACTTCGGTCCGCTGCAGATGCCGCACTTCGAGAGCCATTTTTTCAAGTGTTCCTGCAATTACCGCGAGAACCGTCATAAATTGCGCGTGCCGGTCGCGCTGGATGACCTGCGTAGATGCGATCGACGGCTGCAGCCCAAATTTTTTTGCGACATATTTTTCAACCTCGGGCGAGATATGAGAATACGTTCCAACCGCGCCAGATATTTTTGCGACAGCAATTTCCTGTATCGCTCCCTTGAGCCTTTCCACATCTCTGCCAAGCTCATCATACCACACCGCCATTTTCAAACCGAAGGTGACGGGCTCCGCATGGATCCCGTGTGTCCTGCCGATCTCGGGAATATCTTTGTAACGCAGGCTGAGTTCACCGATCGTTTTCCGAAGCTCAAGAAGATGCTTGAGAATAATTTCGCCGGCTTGTTTAAGCTGTATCGCCGATGCGGTATCAAGAACGTCGGAGGAAGTCATCCCGAGATGGACAAACCTTGCGGAGGGTCCGACGTTCTCGCTAACATTTGTCAGAAAAGCAATGACGTCGTGTTTGACAGTCCTCTCGATTTCATCTATCCGGTCAACGCTGAATTTCGCCTTACTCTTAACCTCTTCAACCGCTTCCGCAGGGACTCTCCCTAATTTTGACTGGCATTCCATTGCGGCAATTTCGACGTCGAGCCAGATCCTGAATTTATTCTCTTCACTCCAGACGGCATTTAATTCGGCGGGCGAGTAGCGCTTAATCATTTATTGCCTTTCTTCTTCTTGTCTTTCAAACCAAACGAGTGACTGCATAATCGGTACGATCACGTGGAAGAATCGTAAACGCGGTAGATCGGATCAATTCTTTTTCTCTTTTGTACCCACTTTTAACGTTAGTGTTATTAATTTATTTTCACGTAAAATCTCGAAATCAACCGTTGAACCGGGCTGCAAATCTTCTAGCAGCGATTGAAGGGCGACGGCATCATGGACTGGCATTTCTCGAAATTTCAAAATCAAATCCCCCTGTCTGAACCCGCTTCGGTCCGCGGGGCTTCCTTCCTCGACATTGTTTACCAGTGCACCCGATGGCTCGCTCAATCCGAAATACTTTGCGATGTTCTCATCGACGGACTGCAAATCGAGACCAATCCATGTTTTATGGGAAACTTTTCCGTACTTCTTTAATTCTGCGGCGACGCGTGCCACTTTGTTGATTGGAATCGCGAAACCGTATCCTATATAAGATTGGCTAACGCCTGCTGTATAGATCATCGTATTCACGCCGATCACTTTTCCATCGGCATCCACGAGAGGCCCGCCGGAATTTCCGGGGTTGATCGCAGCATCTGTCTCGATCATGTCGCTGTAATTTCCCGAACCCGCTCTCGAAAGGTTCATTCCCAGGGAGCTTACTACTCCGACAGTGACGGTCGGTTTGTTATTGATGTCGAACAGCCCGAACGGATTACCGAATGCGATTACCCATTCGCCGACAAGTATGCTGTCGCTGTTGCCAAGCTTGCAATACGGAAGGCTGTCGCCGTCAATTTTTAACAGCGCAATGTCCGACTGGTCATCGTGCCCGATGATTTTCGCGCTTCGTTTGCTCCCGTCGGTCATAGTTACGATAATTTTAGTCGCGTCTTTGACGACGTGCTCGTTCGTAACAATATAACCGTCGGGAGAAATTATAAAGCCTGAGTCAAGACTTTGTACCTCGTACTTTTGCGGACCGAAGAGTTGATTGAAGAACGGGTTATCCTGGAAATATTGCCGGAAGAACGGATCGTTAGTCGCGAACGGGTTCTGACGTTCCTGAACGGCAGTCACATTTATCCCGACGACCGCCGGGCTGATCTCTCGAACGGACCTTGTGATGGCATTTTCCCGCGATGAGGTCAGATCACCGCGGTCAATCTTTGCGGATTGTGCCATTGTCGACGGAACTAAACTAAAGGAAAGAAGAGCCACAATAAGCGCAGGGAAAAAGATAATTTTCCAAGGCGTCGGATTTCTCCACTTGCTCATCGCGATTTTATCGGGATTCATTCTATAGTAATGGCAATTTGTACGTAAGACTCTATATTCCATTTCGTAATTCATTCTTTAACGGGGCTAAATGTTTGGATAAAATAACAATCAAAAGGAGCGCTGCAAATATTTCAGAGATCGGGGAAGGGACGGCCTTGATGAAAACAGGTATCCATGCAGTGAGAAATCCGGCGACGCTTGACAAATATAATTTCAATTTTGCCGCTCTGAGTCCGTAGTAAACCGCAAGATAAACGGCTATAGCGACCGGTTGAATAATCAGGAGAGCGCCCGCTGCAGTTGCGAGCCCGCGCCCGCCTTTGAATTTCATGAACACGGAATAATTGTGGCCGAGAACGGCGAAGAAGGCTGCAATCATCCCGGCAGTTAATCCGAATTCATATTGTGCAGGCAAAGTGGCAATCATACCTTTAAGTATGTCAACTCCTCCCACTGTAATCCCGATTGTTTTTGACCCGGTGACTTCGTAAGCGTTCATAGCGCCTACGTTTCCGGTTCCGTTTTTGGAAATATCGATGCCTCTAACGTGCTTCCCAATCACGTAAGCCGTCGGAAATGAACCAATTAAATAAGAAACGACAGCAATGAAGAGGCTAAACACTAATAATTATAGGCAAAATCGGGGAATGTTTCAATTGAGTGGAAACCGGGAAATCTTAAATTGCAAATTCTCAATTTTAAATTAATTTATAATTCAAAATTTAGAATTTATAATTTTGTTAGTAGGTAATCGCGAGGGTAAAGTTGCCGGAATAAGTTCCGAGAGGCTGGACAGTCGAGAGGGCAGCTGCTCCGCCGGCCCAGAAATAAAAAGTACCGGTCGGGCTTGAGGTAAATGGAATTCCGCTCGCGAGCGATACCGCGTCCCTTTGGTTGGGGGAGGTTCCCCCGGCAAGCAGGCCGGTGAAAGCGATGACATCCGAGCCGCTTGTGAGGTTGCCTGCAGAGAACGAGATGATGGCAGTTGAGTTTGGGTCTGCAATGAATATAAAATAAGCAGTCTGAGTGCCGCCGGTGATCGGATCTATATCCAAAGAAGTATTCCCTTGTACCACAAATCCCATATCCAGGTCGCGGATCTTTGTCAGGGCGGTTGTTCCATTAACCAGCATAGATACAGTCGCTGTTGCCGTCGCTGTTGGAAATTGAGCGAACGTTTCATTGACAATAATTAAACTCAAGAGCACAAAACTTGTAAGTATAATTCTCATATCTTCATGTTAAAAAAAAAGGCAGGTGACAAAATTCCACCTGCCCAAGTTGAATGAAATAATTTCAATAGCTGACGTTAAGAACAAAATTACCGCCATAGACACCGGTTGGCTGAGTGGGTAAAAGTGTTGCCGTACCACCTGCCCAGAAGAAATAAGCTCCGGTGCCACTTGTGGTGATGGTATTGCCGCTTATAACAGCAGCTGAACTCGCTTGGACATTAGTTGCAAAGCCGGAAAGGGTGCCAGCGCCCGCAAAGCTAATCGTGTTTACACCACTTGTCAGGTCGCTTGTGGTATAGGTTACTGTAATTGGTGTGCTTGCACTTGCACCAAGCGTGAACGCGGCTGCTGCTGCGCCGCCTGTAATTGGATTAATTGTTGCGGTAGTTACGCCCTCGACGACTACTCCAAATGCCATAGCACGAGTATTGGTTAATGATAAGGCGTTATTGACACTGAGACTAACGCTAGCTGTGGCGCTTCCTTGTGCGAAAGCATTGCCCGCTGCAAATGTCGCAAGTAATAAAGCGACTGCTAATAATTTTTTCATCAATTCCCTCCTAAAAGAGATTAAGGTTATAGTATTTGTTTAAAAAACTCTAATTGTTATCCAACGCTCTACCGATGCACAATGTAACGAAACTCAAATATCAGTTGCAACAGTTTGTATGCTTTCCAGTCACACAAACCGCCGTTTGGCGGCCGCCGCGTGCGGTGGAGAGCGTCCGCTCTATACTTTACAACCCCTGTGCCGTAACTACTCTATCAATTTGAGATGTTTTGTAACTTCTTCACGAATGAATTTTCACTCGATAACAAAACAGTAACGGTGCATTACAATTTACTTACGATAAAAACTCCGACTCTGCTCGAAATGTGTTGCAACTCCTCCAAAGAGAACAATTTTCGATGTTCTCAATTTTTTACTAAACTTGATTTGTGGATTTTGAATGGGAAGAAAGGGTTACCTGGAAGAAATTTTAAATTTTAGATGTTAAATCAATTTATAATTCAAAATTTAGAATTTATAATTTTGTTAAAAGTTTGTGAGCAGCTTGGAATTGGTGGGATATCTTCCGATTAATTTCAGAATGTCTGTCATCGCTTCTCTCGGGGAAACGCGGGCCAGAGTCCGTCTTAGCGACTGGTGAGCGGGAAGGTCTTCACCGAAAAGCAATTCTTCTCTCCGCGTTCCTGACAGTCCTAAATTCATTGCAGGGAAAATTCTTTCGTTTGCCAGATCGCGATCGAGCACAAGCTCCATATTGCCGGTTCCTTTAAATTCCTGGAAAATCAGCTCGTCCATCCTGGAATTTGTATCGACAAGAATTGTCGCGACAATCGTGAGAGAGCCGCCATTCTCAAACTTTCTCGCCGATCCGAAGATACGTTTCGGTATTTCGAGTGCGCGAATGTCGACTCCGCCGGACATCGTTCTCCCCGTGCTTTTCTGATGGACATTAAACGCGCGCCCTAAACGCGTCAGTGAATCAAGAAGCAGAACAACATCCTTTCCCGCCTCAACTTTTCTCTTCGCATATTCAGGAACTATTTGTGCCAGCCGGGTATGGCTTCCGTGGTCGTTGTCGTTAGAGCTCGCGAAAACTTCGCCCTTGATTGTGCGCTTCATGTCTGTCACTTCTTCGGGACGTTCGTCGATGAGAAGAACTATCAGTTCGATTTCGGGTGAGTTCGAATTTATCGCCTGCGCGATTTGCTGAAGGAGGATTGTCTTTCCGGCTTTCGGCGGTGAGACTATGAGAGCTCTTTGCCCTTTGCCGAGCGGGCAGAAGAGATCGATTATTCGCATTGCACGATCGGATTTCGGTCCCTCCAGTGTAATGATTTCGCTGGGCGAAACTGCCGGATGGCTCGAAAATTCCTCGACCGCCCTCCACTTCTCAACTTCCATCCCGTTTATCAGGCTGAAAGAAACTGCTTCCGGTCCCCGTCTCTGCTGAGGAGCTGCATTTCTGAACCTGCCGTGTCTTCTGGAGCGCTGCTCAGTTGCAGGCTGGCTTTGTCTTGGAGTATCGGCAATACCTTCGACCACGACCCCCTGCCGGAGATTATATTTGCCGATCATCGATTGTGAAACATATATATCACCGCTTGAAGGGGCGAGTGTCATTGAGAGTTTTCTAATGAAGCCGTGCTTTCGCAGGTCGATCTCAAGAACTCCCGAAAATGGTTCTGTCATTTAGTCTCGGTCTTTTTGTTGTTTATTTATTCGAAAATTTTACACATATCCGGTTAAAATGGAAAAGCTGCTAATGAAATAGAGAATCCTATTTCGCGCTTAAGGCGATCAATTCATTAGTTACATTTTATTATAGAAATATTCTGTTTCTAAGTGAATCTGATTGAGTTTGGGTTTGTGCAAACTCACAAGGTTACAGCCAAGAATCCCAAGTATCTCCAATATCAAGTCTTCCGCGGGAACAATGCTTTCGACGTCAACAGGAAAATATAAACGCCATTAGGAGCAAAATAATAATGCCGTCCGCATTTATTATGACTTCAACTCACGATTGAGTTCGCTGGAAAAACTCCTATATAGCATGGAGAAAGAGAGTTCTATAAAAATTCCATCTGGTAAATGGTTTTCTTCTGCCCAAGATTCTTAATTCAATTAAATCTATCTTAATTCTTATTGTATAGCAAGGTTATTTTTCATCCGGAGTTAAAGTTTCGCATAGTTTTGACGAAGAAACCAAATAGGGATGATATGCAAGAAAATTTCAGAAAAGATCGGAAATGTCCTTATTTGAAGCCTATTAAGAATTCTAAATTTGAATGCGACTCCGATACATTCAAAAAATTAAGTGTGACTCATGACTGACCGTGTCAGGAATCAAAAAGAATATTGGAGCCGGATTTCCGCGTGAAGCATGTGGAAGTTGTGATGAAAGATTATTCGGAATTATTTTGTCTGGAATTGGGACATCATCGAAATGTTGGAATGATGTTTTTGTATTCCGGGTTCATTAACTTAAAAATGGCAGAATCCCCAGGCGACTCGCATGTTGCAGCGAGAAGCATCCGTGTTCAAAGATTTAATAAGGGTCTATTTCCGGGAGTGAATAATGCGAAAGAATGAATCCTTCGGCATGCTGTTACAGCACATCAGGGAAACAATATATATCAAGAAGATCGATGCCGATCCATCAAAGGGGAGAATAGATTTTGTTAGCGATAACGTAGCAAAACTTCTCGGCTACAAGGCAAAGGATTTTTACGAAAACCAGGGCCTCTGGTCATCTATAATCCATCCTGATGATGTCAAGGGAATAGAAAAGAAAGTCAAAAACATTTTCAAGTCAAAGAAGCCGCTGAGGCTTACTTATAGAATCCGACACAAGAAGACCAAAATGTATCGCTGGGTTGAAGATATCGTCACTCCTCAGTTCGATGAACACAAACGAGGAATCGGCTTTGCGGGTTCATTGATAGACATAACGGAGCAGAAGGAATTAGAGGAATCGCCTGCACAGAGGGAAAGCCATTTTAAAGGGATGTTTGAAAAGGCGACTGTTGGAATTTATCACACTTCTCCGGACGGTCAAATACTGTATACCAATCGAGCCCTCGTTAAAATGTTGGGGTTTAAAAGTCTTAAAGAGATGCAGGAACGAAACCTGAACGAGTCAGGTTACGAGCCCCGGTATTCGCGCAAGGATTTCATGCGCCGCATTGATGATGAAGGGGTAATAACCGGGCTTGAGTCGGCGTGGAAAAAGAAAGATGGAAAGTCGCTCCATGTTCGGGAGAGTGCCCACGTTGTTCGCGATAAGGATGGGAACGTCCTTTACTACGAAGGGACAGTTGAAGACCTTACAGAAATAAAGCTTGCTCAAGAGCGGATAGTCCGTCTGAATCAAATCCTGCGGACATTGTCCAATATCAATCAGCTCATCGTGAGAAACGCAACTCCGGAGATTTTATTTCATGAAGCTTGCAGCATTCTTATAAAGGATGGTAAATACCGCATGGCCTGGATCGGGATCCTTGATGAGAGCCATAGAGTAGTACATCCCATCGCGTGGAATGGAGTGGAGGATGGATATTTAAAAGAAATTATCGTTATTGGAGGCAATAAGCTGGAAAAAAGGAGTTTAATCCGGGAAGCAATCCGAACAGGTTTAGCCAGCGTCTGCAACGACATAGAGAACGATCCAGCATACACTCCATGGCGAAGGGAGGCAAGAAGGAAGGGTTACCGATCAACCGGGACATTCCCGATACGCATCAGTGGCAAGGTAGTTGGTGTCATTAATCTTTTTGCCGATTCGGTAAATAGCTTTACTCCCGAGGAGATCCATCTCTTGTCCGAGCTCGCCGATGATATCGGCTTCGCATTATGGACAATTGAAGTGCGTGCAAGGGAGCGAGCTTCCAATGACACCATAAAGGATAGAGAATTCTGGCTAACCGAATCACAGCGAGTGGCGCGGGTCGGTTCTTATATTTTCGATATTAATTCAAAAACAATTACCAGTTCGCCGATGCTCGACGAAATTTGCGGCATGGATTCGGGATCCATGAATGATACCGACAGTTTTTTGTCTATAATTCATCCGCAAGAAACCGAGCGTCTCAGAAAATATTTTCGGAAGATCATTGTCGAAAAAAGTCCGTGCGACATAGAATTTAGAATTGAAAAGCCGAGCGACAAAGAAGAGCGCTGGATATGGTGCAAGGGTGAACTGATGTTAGATTCCTCCGGCAAACCTGTGAGCATGTTCGGCACAATTCAGGATATCACCGACCGCAAGCGAGCGGAAGAAGCTCTCAGCAACGAGCGCATTCTCCTGCGGACGTTGATTGATAACTTGCCTCATTCGGTGTACGTGAAAGATAGGGATTACCGCAAGATAATCGCAAACCCTGCCAATCTCAGGCATATAGGGCTGAACTCCGAAAGTGAAGTCCTCGGGAAGACCGACTTTGATGTTTTTCCAAGTGAACTGGCGGAAAAATTCTACATAGATGACCAGAGAGTGATCCGTGATGGAAAGCCGGTGGTCAATAGAGAAGAATACGTCTTTGATTCGGAAGGTAACAAACGCTGGCTTCTGACGACAAAAGTGCCTCTTCGAGATGAGAACGGCGTTACCAAAGGTCTCGTAGGAGTGGGGATGGACATAACTGACAGGAAACTTGCTGAAGAAACGATGGAACGGGAACGTATTCTGCTCAGAACACTGATCGACAATCTTCCCAGCGCAATATTCGTGAAAGACAGGGAATATCGCAAAACAGTGGTCAACACTCAGCATGTGAAGAGTGTGGCAGCTCAACTCGGCAGCTTAGGTTTGAATTCTGAAGCGGACATCCTTGGGAAGACCGACTTTGATATATACCCAAAGGAAATAGCGGAAAGCTATCTTGCCGACGACGAGAAAGTCGTACGTGATGGGAAATCAATACTGAATAAAGTTGAAACAGGCATTAACCCCCAGGGGCGGCAGAGTTGGCTGTTAGTATCAAAGATCCCGCTGCGTGATAAGGACGGGGGAATTATAGGGATGGTAGGGATTACCACTGAGATAACGGCTCAGAAGGAAGCGGAGGAGGCGCAGAAGCGTGAAGGTATTCTTCTCAGAACTCTGATCGATAATTTGCCAAATTCGGTATATGTCAAGGACAGGGAGTACCGGGCAAGAGTTGTTAATCTGGCGGCGATTCGCACAACGACCGCGAAGTCAGAGGCTGAGATTATCGGTAAGACCGATTTCGATTTCTGGCCGAAGGAAGTAGCCGAAAATTTCTTTGCCGACGATCAAAAAGTGATCATGGAAGGACACCCTGTAATTGACAAAGAGGAGTGCTTCACTGCCCCAGACGGAGAAAAGCATTGGCAAATTACCACCAAACTGCCGCTCAGGGATGAAAAGGGAAGCATAGTGGGGCTCGTCGGAGTTGGCACCGACATCACGGATCGAAAGAAAATCGAGGTCTTGCTTCGCGAAAGCGAAGAACGTTTCCACGCAATATTCGAAGATGCTTCAGTTGGGATTTACCGTACTACGCCTGATGGCCGCGTGCTCCTCGCCAACCCTGCAATGCAAAGAATACTAGGCATTAGCAGTTCCGATAAACTTTCTGATTATGATTTGGAGAGAGAAGGACATTTTTCTACGGATTTCCCCCGCTTGAAATTCCGCGAGCTAATTGATGCGCAAGGATCTGTAACGGGGCTCGAGTCGAAGAAGCTGAGAAAAGACGGAGGGATATTTTGGATTAGAGAGAACTCACGAGTTGTGTACCACAAAGACGGCGAGATCGCGTATTATGAGGGAACAGTCGAGGACATATCTGAACGGAAGCGGGTTGAGCAAGCATTAGAGCATGAACGATTTCTTTTAAGAACACTGATTGACAATCTGCCAGCTTCGATATTTATAAAGGATAAAGAATACAGGAAAACCGTGATCAACGGCCTCCATTTGCGCAACATTGCGAAACAACTAAATATCCCTGAGCTGGGATCTGAATCAGCAATTTTGGGGAAAACTGATTTTGATATTTATCCGAGAGATTTGGCCGAGGAGTATTTTGTCGATGATCAAAGAGTAATCCGAGATGGTGAGACGATTTTGAATAGAGAAGAACTGAGGATCAGTCCTGAAGGAAAGAGGGAATGGGTCTCGATTTCCAAAATTCCCCTTAGAGATAAAACTGATGAAATTGTCGGCCTCCTCGGAATGGTTTCCGACATTACGGATCGTAAACTGGCAGAAGATCAAAGGGAGAGAGAGCGTATTTTGCTGAGAACCCTGATCGACCACCTTCCGAATGCGGTTTTTGTGAAAGACAAAAAATACCGAAAGATTCTTGTCAACCGTGCGCATGCACTTGCAGTGGAAAACTATCACAGGCTGATGGGGTTGACGCCCAACAGGGAAATCCTGGGTCTGACCGATTTCGAAGTTTATCCAAAAGAGGTTGCAGAAAAATATTTCATGGAGGATCGTAAAGTAATTGAGGAAGGAAATCCGGTTTTAGACAGGGAAGAACTTGAAGTCGACCGGAACGGAGTGAGGAACTGGACGTTAATATCGAAAATTCCGCTGAGAGATGAGAAGGGAGAAGTCACCGGACTTGTGGGAATAACGACCGACATAACTACGCAGAAAATAGCTGAAGAAGCTCTTCGCGAATCGGAAAATACGTTAAAGCAAATTACGAATTCCATAGAGGATATAATCTACAGTGTTGATGGGCAAACGGGAGAGTTTACATATTTCAGCCCGGTATTTGAAAGAAAGCTTGGCTATTCACTTTCAGACGTCGTGGAGATGGGGGGCCGCTGGGCATTTATGAAAAAAGTAATTCAGTCCGATAGTACCCCGGCCGATGATCCTATAATTGGTGAACTGCATGGACAGGTTGTTTCACAAATTCCGGTTTGGGAGAACTGGTGGCGGTGCAAGGATGGTACGCTTCTATATTTCGAAGATGAATCTACCCCGACCTATATTGGGAACAAATTAGTCAGGGTGGACGGCGTTCTTCGAGACATTACGGAGTGGAAGCGCTCAGAAGACTCGAAACAGCGCGAGCGAATTCTCCTCAGAACATTAATAGACAATATACCCTATCCGATCTATGTCAAGGACAAAGAATACAGGAAGGTAGTTTCCAACCCGGCAGACGTGCGTAATATCGGGTGCAACTCGGAAGCCGAAGTTCTGGGAAAAACCGATTTCGAGCTCTTCGCAAAGGAATTTGCGGAAAAATTTTTTGTCGATGACCAGACGGTGATTCGGGATGGCAAGGCCGTTTTGAATAGAGAAGAATATTTCTTCGACCGTGACGGTAATAAACGCTGGTTCCTAACTTCTAAGATTCCGCTCCTTGATGAGAGGGGGAGCATAATTGGCCTTGTAGGAATAGGCGCAGATGTTACGGAACAAAAAGCCATCAACGAAGCGCTGCGACGGTCGGAGATGGAACTCCTTACACTTTTTGAATCGATGAAAGATGTGATCCTCGTGTTGGATAAAGATGGACGTTTCTTAAGGGTATCACCGACTGACGATTCCATACTGTACAGACCCGGCTCAGAAATTATCGGCAAAATGCAGAGCGAGATTTTTCCGAAAGATCAGGCCGACTATTTTCTTTCCGTAATCCGCAAGACCCTTGATAGCGGACAGACCCAGAATGTAGAGTATGGCATCGATATCCGTAGGGAAGCGAAGTGGCGTTCGGCAACCGTTTCTCCGTTGACGAAAGAATCCGTCCTTTGGGTTGCGAGGGATATCACCGAGCGAAAGTCGATGGAGAAAGAGATTACGGAGTCGGAAAAGAAATACAGAGAGCTCGTGGAAAATGCACTCGTGGGTGTTTATAGGATGACTCTGAGCGGCAGGATTATCTACGCCAATAAAGCCATGGCAGATATGCTGGAATATGATTCTCCGCAGGAGATGGAATCTGTTAAGGCCTTCGACCTATATAAAAATGAAACGGAAAGGGAAAACTTTTCGCGGGAGCTTAGAAGCCACGGAAAGACAGGCAAAAGTAATGAAGTAGAGTTAGTTACAAAAACAGGGAAAGTCAAGAATGTTCTCCTCAGTGCGTCTTTAGATGGCGAAATAATTTCCGGAATGGCAAAGGATATAACTGAGATCAGGACATTGGAACGTCAGTTCCTCCAAACCCAAAAGTTAGAAGGTCTCGGTAACATTGCTGCTGGCATCGCGCATGATTTCAATAATATACTTGGAGTCATTCTTGGCTACGCCGATCTGTTGCGACAGTCTGCCTTCGAACCGAAGAAATTCGAAAGGGGAACTCAAGCAATTATGAAATCCGCGGAGCGAGGTAAGTCTCTCGTGAAACAACTTCTGACTTTTGCCCGTAAGACGGAGACGACATTTGGATCAGTTCTGGTCAATGAAATTGTTTCTGAAATAGAAAAACTCATGGAGGAGACATTTCCCAAGACGATAGTAATTACGACTAAGCTTCGGGATGATTTACCCGTTATCTCCGGTGACTCGAGCCAAATTCATCAGGTACTTTTAAATATTTGTGTGAACGCGAGGGACGCATTGCCTAAAGGCGGGAAATTGACTATTTCGACCGACGTGGTTGCGCATGAAACACTGGTCCCGAAGTTTCCGGAGGCCGTTGCTGAAAAATATGTCGCAATACGCCTGGAAGACAACGGGATGGGAATGGATGAAGAGACCCGCCGGAGAATCTTTGAGCCCTTCTTCACTACCAAAGAAGTTGGTAAAGGGACCGGTCTGGGATTATCGGTTGTATATGGGATAATGCAAAGTCATAGAGGTTTTGTTGATGTTATCAGCGATCTTGATGAAGGAACGACATTCACCATTTATTTCCCCGTGTTTGAAGGAATCCTGGAGGAAACTACTCAGCTTGAACAATCAAATGAAGAAATCTCAGGCGGAACAGATCTCGTCTTGATCATTGAAGACGAAGAGATGTTGAGAGATCTCCTCAGGTCAATGCTTGAATCAAAAGGTTATGGAGTCTTGATGGCACGCGACGGTGAAGAAGGAGTCCAAACTTTCCAAAAGAACAAGGATCAGATAGCAGTTGTACTGTCCGATCTCGGACTTCCGAAGCTGAGCGGTGAAGAAGTCGTTGGGTTTATAAGACAGATAAAGCCAGAGGTCAAGGTGATGATAGCAAGTGGATTTATCGACCATGATGTCAGGTCAAGACTTGAAGAGGCCGGGGTAAAGGCTTTTATCCAGAAGCCTTATAAAGCCAATGAAGTCCTTAAGGGAGTTCGGGATGCAATTAAGAAAGGCGACGCCTGAACCGGCATTTGGTGGGCTAATGATTTACCATGATTACAAGCATTAATGTAATCATGGTAAACATAACAACTCATGATTTGAATAATGTATATCTTCACTCATCCGGTGAGAGCGGACTTACTTCCTAAGCCTCTTCATGATCTTTAGATTTTTTTCGATAAGTTTGTTCCGTTCCTTGACATTCCCCGCGCTCGTCAGTGTGTCCGGGGGAGTGTTCAACACGTAATCCAGGAGCCTGTCCACCGTGGTCGTGACGACGTGCATTCTTGTGTCGGAAGAGCCGTAGTAAATGAAGACGTCGCCGTTTTTCCTGGCAACCCATCCGTTGCTGAACACGACGTTGGAAACATCTCCGACTCTCTCATCACCTTGAGGTGCAAGGAAATATCCGCCAGGTGAAGCAATTTGTTTATTGGGTTCTTTCAAATCGGTCAAGAACATGTACAACACATATCGAAGGCCTGCAGCCGTATTTCTGACGCCGTGCGCGAGCTGGAGCCAGCCTTTCTCAGTTTTGATCGGAGCCGGTCCAAGTCCGTTCTTTACTTCTTTGATGGTGTGATATTGCCTATCGTCGATAATAGTCTCTTTCCCGATCTCCGGGTTCTCCATCGAATCGGAAAATCCCCACCCGATTCCGCCGCCTGTGCCTGCCTCTATGAATCCATCCTGCGGCCTGGTGTAGAAAGCATATTTACCATTTACGAATTCAGGATGAAGCACGACATTCCTTTGCTGAGGAGAGTTCGTTTTTAAATCCGGAAGTCTCTGCCACGTTTTTAAATCTTTCGTTCGTGCTATGCCGCATTCCGCGACGGCAGACGAGGTATCGCTAGCCGGGGCCTCGGGATCTTTTCTCTCTGTGCAAAACAGTCCGTAAATCCAGCCGTCTTCGTGCTTGACCAATCGTGTATCATAGACATTCGTATCAGGATTGCCCGATACTTCCGGCATTGTCACGGGGTAGTCCCAGAATCGGAAATTGTCAACTCCATTTTTAGATTCAGCAACGGCGAAAAATGATTTCCTGTCGTTCCCTTCCACTCTCACTATCAGGAGAATCTTGCCGTCGAGTTCTATCGCTCCCGAATTGAAAGTGCAATTCACTCCAATCCTTTCCATCAGGAAAGGATTGGTTTTATAATCGAGATCGTAACGCCAGTGGATAGCAGCATGCTCGGCTGTAACGATTGGATATTTGTACCGTGTATATATGCCGTTGCCTCCTTTAACCGGAACGTTCTTTCTCCTAATTAATTTTTCCTGCTCTCTGAACAATGCCTTGAGTCTTGTATCGAATTGCTGCTTGCTCATTTCGTTTCTCCCGCTAATTTAGTATTTGAAGCATCAACTCTGCCGGCTTCATTTTGTTTTTCACCGAACGTCGCCTCAAGTTTATCCCACCAATTGAATTTCAGAATCAGGGAAGTAACGATCATGATACCTACTGATATGAAAAAAGACTGCCACTCGCGAATCACAAGGAACACGGGGGCTGCCATCAGAGTAACTTGCCAAACAATACCAACCACGACGTTGCTCATATCGCGTTTGAAATCCTTGTTCGGGATAAAGTTTGGATTTGCCTTCATGACTTTCTCGCGAACCGGTTTCCAAAATCCCCACGGTTTGACTGTGCTGTAAAAATGCATGAGCACCTCGTCGCTTTCGGGAGGAGTGACGAACGTTGCGACGAGGCAGCCTATGAGAGATACCAGGAGTATGATCGGAAAAGAATTCATACTGGTGTTGTTTGCCAATGGCCAGTCACGGATGAAGGGAATCAAGTTCAAATTGTCCAGAAGAAGGAGAACCAGCATCGTTGCAATTCCCGTGACCATTCCCCAGAAATATCCGTGCCCGTTGAAACGCCACCAGTACCACTTCAATACGTTTGACGCCGTGTATCCGCCATATAATGCGGAAACGATCCAAAGGGTCACCTGATTTATCGAACTTACCATGAACCCAATCCCGACACCGACAATCACGACTAGAATTGACGCCGCATAACTCCAATTTACATAAACTTTCGGAGCAGCATTCGGGTTTATGTAACGTTTATAAATGTCATTGACTATATACGCAGGTGCTGCATTTACAGTCGCGGCGAAATTGCTCATGAATGCCGCGATCAGGCCGGCCATCAAGAGACCGAGTAATCCGACGGGAATATAATGTGCCAGAACTTCCGGCAGGATTGTCTCAAAATCCGGCGTGGTGATTGAGCCGCTGTATAAGGCATTGAAATTTGTAAGGGCGAGAATCGTCAGGCCTGCAACCATGAAATATCGAGCCGGGTTCAGTACCACATTGACAAGTGAACTCATCTTTGCGGCTTCCTGCGGATTACGCGTTGAAAGCACCCGCTGCATGTCATAATTGGGAGCCGGTCCAGCAGCCGCTACGAATATTCCTTTGAACAACGTCATGCCGAAGAATAATCCGAAAATGGAATAGCCGTCTGTTGTGATCCATTGATTGAACGTTGTCAGGTTCGACGAGACAGCCGAATGGACGGTCGACCAGTCAAGATTCAGATGCCAGCCGAAGAACAGGCTCTTCCATCCTGCTGGCAAAACACTGTTAATCATTCCCGGCGAAACATATAACATGGCGATAATTCCTATCGCGATCGAACAAATGGTAAGGGTTGCATATTGAATTACCTCTGTCAGTACAACGCTTATCATCCCTCCCTTGACGACATAAATTGCGGTTATCCCCATCAGTATAAGCGCGTAAAGATCGGTATTAATCTCCGGATAATTCAGTAATGTTGCCGCGTTCGTGACGAGTGGGGGTAGGAATGCCACGGCGAATTTACCGATGCCCTTAAATCCGAATGATAAGAATCCGATCACGCCGATAAGAGCAAAGATCACAACTACGATATGTGAAAGCGTGGCGCCTCTTCCGGTTCCGAACCTGGTCTTTATCCACTCAGCGCCGGTCATTACATTCGATCTCCTCAGCCAGGCGGACAGATAAACCATCAAGAATATCTGATTGAAAATCGGCCATATCCATGGCAGCCAAACGCTTTTTAGTCCGTATACGGCCAACCAATATACCAGGAGCATTGTGCCGGCAACATCGAACATACCCGATGCGTTTGACACTCCCAACATCCACCAGGGCATTACATTGCCGCCGAGAAAATAATTGTGGATGTTCTTCGAAGCTCGCTTGGTTACGAACAACCCGAGGAGGACAACTGCAACGAGGTAAAATATAATAATACTAAGGTCGATTACACTTAGATGCATCTGTTTTCTTCTCCCTAATTTAAAAAAACACGTGCGTGGAAATTTTCAAGAAGTCCATAGCGACTTCCGGGAATTCTTTCAGCTTCCGTCTTTGTGACCGGACGCTTTTCGAAAGAAGCCCTGCTGCGAATGCCGTCCGCTTTTTTTACGGCTTCACATATTAGCAAAAGTAATCCAAAACTTCCAATGATGGGAGATTCAAACCTTAAATGAAAGGAACCCCAGAGCAGGCAATAAGGACACAAGAATTCTGGTTTGGTGAACTTGCGATTGATAGTGTGGATTTCAGGAATGAGACAAAAACATTAACTTTGATCACGAATCATAATTCTTCGGTGTGTTTATGGAACAAAGACAATTGGGAAAATCTTCTCTCCGCGTCGCTCCGGTCGCTTTCGGAGGAAATGTATTCGGATGGACGGTTGATGAAAAGACCGGGTTTCAATTGCTCGATGAGTTTGTCGGTGCGGGTTTCAATCTGATTGATACGGCAGATTCTTATTCACGCTGGGCACCAGGGAACAAAGGCGGAGAATCGGAAACGGTTATCGGGAACTGGATGAAACAACGCCGAAATCGAAGCAAAGTTGTCATTGCAACGAAGGTCGGCTCCGACATGGGGCAGGGAAAACGAGATATCTCGAAACAGTACATACTTAAGGCGGCGGAGGATTCACTGCGTCGACTGCAAACCGATTATATAGATTTGTACCAGACACATTGGGATGTGGAGACAATTCCAGTCGAAGAAACATTGGAGGCGTATGCCCAATTAGTAAAAGAGGGGAAAGTAAGATGGATCGGTGCTTCGAATATTTCGCTGGAAAGGTTAAAGATGTCCCTCGAAGCAAGCGTTAAGAACGGCTACCCGCGTTATCAAACACTCCAGCCTGAGTATAATATGTATGATCGAGAAAAGTTCGAAAAGTCCTATCAGAAAATTTGTGTGGAAGAAAATCTGGGGGTAATTGGTTACTACTCCCTGGCAAGCGGCTTTTTAACAGGCAAGTATCGTTCGGAAGCCGATTTGAAGAAGAGCGCGAGAGGAGGAGGCATAAAGAAATACCTAAATGAAAGAGGTCTCAAAATACTGTCTGCTCTGGATAAAGTGGCAAAACAATATGGTACTACACCAGCAAGCATTGCGATCGCTTGGCTTCAGTCGAGACCGTCGGTCGTGGCGCCGATTGCAAGCGCGACAAGCCTTGTTCAATTGGAATCGCTAATGAAGGCGAGTGAGATCAAGTTAAGTGACGCAGCAATTTCGGTCCTGAACGAAGCAAGCAGCTGGTAAATTAAAAGCATTGTCTATTCGGGCCGTTTTTAGATGCGGAATGATTTTTAGGAAGAGGAAGTTAGGAGCCATTATTTCTTGTCGTCTATTTTTTCTCGACTAATATTCCTTCTGTGTCTCGAAGTACAGTCATCTTTCTTGCTTGTTCTGATAGGATCGATAATGTAGTCGTATCGACGTCGTAAATCGAATTTAGTCCTTGAGGCTCCTGCGGCGGGTCGCCCGTAAACGGATCTCCCGGCAGCCACTTGTCGTCCATGTGTTGCCCCCTTCCTTCTCCCCCCCATCCCCAGAAATTTGTACCTGCAATTGGAGCACCGACAGCGGCACTGTCGTAGACGAGTCCAAGAATTTTTCTGAAGTAAGTATCTCTTGCGGTCGTCGGAGTTCCGGGTTTGCATAACTCGCTGTCTTGCGGCATTCCGAACTCCTCCATGACCGTCGGCTTTCCGATGATACGCGCAAGGGCGATGTGTTGGTTAATGTAATTGATGGCGTTAGCCTCAGTCCTCGGATATGTTCCGGCGATATCTTTCGCGTTGAACCATCCCCAGTTCTTCGGCCAAAGATGAAAAGTTATATAGTTAATATATTTTGAGGATTGAGCCGTGACGTAAATCGCAGAGTCTCCTAAGCTTCCGGCGAGGCCTTCATTGCCCGTTGTGACCAAATGATTCGGGTCGATGCTGTGAATATAGTGGGAAGTAGAATCTATCCAGCGATAGTACTCGGGAAGGTACTTGTTGTTTCTCCCTGGTCGTGGTTCATTGGCAAGTTCCCATGCCATTATAGTCGGGTCCTCGTAATAGTGGTATCCATCATATTTGTTTTCTCACGTGACGAGATCGAAAACGTAGTGATAATACAAACTCTGAGCTTTCTTATTTATATAGAACGATGCTGAATAATCCATGAAGGACCCGTAATTACCGTTTGCGGCATCGACACCTCCACCGCCATTCGCCCAATCATTATATTGAGCCATACCTCCCGACCATTCCCAATAGTTGTTCAGAAAAATGACCGCGTGCATGTTTCGTTTATGCATTTCCGAAATGAGGAAGTCCAATCCATCCAATAAATTTTCGTCATATATTCCGGGACTAATTTGAATAGCGGGTTTAAGAGAATTTTGTATGTAGGAATCTTCCGAGGCTCCGAGAATACGCAGGTTCGTGATGCCCAATGATTTCAGATTGTCTAATTCTTTGACCAACCTTGCCCGGTCGCCAGTCTTACCTGATGATCCTATGTAGCATCCGTACCACAGGTTGGTCCCCGCGAAAAAAAAGGGTTTACCATTATAAACAAATTGTGTGCCTTCAACTTTTATGTAGTTTGGTTTTCCCCAAAACAGGAAAGGGGCGCACGCTTCAAAGACGAATGCAAAAGCGAGGAATGGGAATAATAGAAAAAATTTTCGCATGAATTATCCTCTCAGCTTTTTAATAGGTTGGAACCGGTCAGGTCTTACTTATTACTTTATGCCGGCAGTTTTAGGAAGGTCTATCACTTAGTAACTTCGGCAGCTTGTTAAAAATAATTCTAAGGTTGAACTGACTTGCCGTAAGCGGCCGCGGCTATTTTTTTCCAGTGATCTATCATTCCGTTAAAACTCTCCGCGGCTTTTGCAAATCCCTGGTTAGTAGGACTTAAGTCAGGGTAGTCTTTAAAGAGAATTTTTGTACAGTTCATCAACGATCTTCCCGTATGATAAGCCGCTTTCCAGATGTGGCCTTTTTTTCCTGTTTTGTAATGAGGCTCCTTGTCGAGTCCGCCTTCAAACCAGTCGCCGTAAACGTGATCAAGGAGGAATTTGGTGATATAACTCCATTCCTTAAGAAAATAACTTTCATACACTTCCTCATTTGGGAAAACTTTTGACATAATTAACAGCACATTTATCGCTTCCGATTGCGCCCACCAGTTCTTAGTATTCTGAATGATGGTGCAATTTTTATCTCCCGCGAAGTAGTATGCGGCGTCGACAAAGCCGCCATATTCCTTTTCCCAACCGTTCTCAATTGCATGGTCCAGCATTTTCTTTGCGACCGTCAGTGTCTTCACGTCATCCTTTAACCCTAACGCATGAGATGCTTCCAGCATAAGGAAGCCTGTCTCGTAATTGTGCCCGAAGGAAACATGCTCAAGTCGATAATTCTTTTCTCTCACTTCCTTGGTAGCGTTCCTGAACGAAACCGGATTCCAATTATCGTCGAAGAAAAGATTCATATAACCTTCGGGTGTTGTAATAACATCCCTGATAAGAGTCAACAGGCCGGTGAGTTTCTCTGTTAGGGTTTCGTCCGGCCAAACATTATAAAGTTCGGTGTAAGCTTCGAGCAGGTGGATTGAAGAATTCTGATCTTTGTATCCGGCCTCGACCGCGTCATCGGCCTTTGTTTTGTATTCGCCATCCTTACTTATTGGCTTACCTTCTCTGGTTAGAAACTGAAAATAACCCAACCCATTAGGATCTTTAGCGTGTTCTTCTACCCAGTGAAAAGCTTCCTTGGCAAAGTCGAGAACTTTTGGATCTCCGGTTATCTCATACAAGCCGGCCAATCCGTAGATCAAAAATGCATTTCCATAGGTTCGTTTCTCATCGAAGAAGCCGAGGTAATCCGAAGTTTCTCCGCGTTGATCGCGCATCTGGTAGAAGCCGCCATATTTCTGATCCCACATCTTATTCCTGAAGAAATCAAATCCATGTTTAGCTGCATCAGCATAAAGGCTGTCATCGAAATACGTTGCGGCCTTCGACGCTGTCCACATATGCCGTCCCTGGGTCACTGCCATTTTTGGCTGCTCCCGCTCTATCTCCCAATCGTAGGTTATGTTCGTATGGTAGCCCCCGTTAACTTTGTCAACTGCCAATGGATACCATTTCTTCAGCAAGTTCTGGTTCAATGACAACATCATCTCTTTAAGTATGATTTGATTTTCATCTGGCATGTTATTTCTCCCGCGATCTATTTACTGAATTTTCATTGATGGGTATTTTAATGTCCGACTTAATTAGGTTGCAGATTTCTGAAGAAGCCTCCGGATGACTTTTTCCTTTTCAAGTCTAATTTGACCTTATAGAAGACAATTTGCCTCGGTAAATTTTAATTACCGGAAATGATAATACTTTTTAATATGTGGTTCAAGAAAGAAGCATGAATCATCATGAAATGAAAGAAAGCCGAATCATTTCAGAGAATAAACGGAACGAGGATTTCAGCTTTATTTCTCATTTTAATATTGATTCTAAAATTTTCTCTTCATCCTGAAGGAGAACAATGTTATCTTCTTAAGAATTTTCTGAGATCCTTTCTGAAATTTGAGGACGATCGATATGAAGCGACTTTTACCGATGATTCTTATAGCTGTTGGCTTTTTCAGCGCGGGCTGCGCTGCTTCGAGTCAGTTCGAAAATTTTATTACGGCTAAAAAAGATGAGCTGATGGACGGAAAGAATGCGTTTAGATTTGTCTCGTACAATATTCCGAACTTATCATATATAGAAGACTATCTTCCATTTGATGAACCGAACCCGTGGCAGCTTCCAACCCAATTTGAAATAAAAGATGCCTTGAAGGCCATCAGAATGGATGGTGGAAGAGTTGCGCGGATTTATACTTTGTCCGTCAGGAGAAAGGGCGAGTCAAAGAACATAATTCGTCACATAGAAGGGCCCGGGAAATTCAATGAGGAAGCATTTAAAGCGCTGGACAAAGTCCTTCAAATTGCAAACGAAGAAGGCGTGAGGCTAATAATCCCTTTTGTCGACAATTGGTGGTGGTGGGGCGGAAGGGCGGAGTATGCTGCATTCCGAGGGAAACAGCCCAATGATTTCTGGACCGATCCCCAGTTGATTTCAGATTTCGAGAAGACCATCAATTTCGTCCTGAATAGAAAAAATACTTATACGGGCATATTGTATAAAGACGATAAAGCCGTTCTTGGATGGGAGACAGGAAATGAGATGGAAGCTCCTTTCTCGTGGCAGAATACAATTGCCGCCTACATCAAAAGTATAGATAAGAATCATCTGGTTCTTGAAGGAACTCATACGCAACTCCTGACGGAACAAGAAGTGGCCGATACGAACTTCGATGTACTTTCAACACATTATTACACGGCACTCAGTATTGCAGTACGCGATGCACTGTCAAATCGGAGATTAACCGAAGGTAGAAAACCATACTTCATTGGCGAGTTTGGATTTAGGAGCCCGCAAGATGCTAAGGCGTTGGTTGATACCGTAATTGACAATGACATTTCCGGGATAATGATATGGAGCATGAGGTTTCATGCCAGGGATGGCGGCTTCTACCAGCATGGAGAGAATTACGGAGTCGGCTCGTACAGGTTTCCCGGCTTTCCTTCCGACAGCATTTATCACGAGAAGGAAATCATGGACATGATGAGAAAAGCCGCGTACGCGATCGATAGTTTACCCGAACCGCCGATTCCGATACCGGACCCACCTACCATGTTGCCGATAAATGATGTCTATCATATTTCATGGCAAGGTTCTGCGGGTGCTTCCACTTATACGGTACAAAGAAGATTTGCCGATTCCACTCAATGGGAGAACATTGCGGATAGTGTGAGCGATGCTAATAAAGTGTTCCGTCCGCTCTTTGAAGACACAACGGCGGAGTTGCGAAATAGTTACTATTACAGAGTCGTGGCGGAGGATTCTTCCGGCGCATCGGCCCCATCAAATATAATCGGTCCAGTACAAGTTGATTGCAAGGAATTGGTGGATGAATTTGCCGACTCGACGAGAATTTTCTCAATGTCCGACAGCCTGCAATTCCTTACATTTCAGAACTCTTACGGGGCGAAAGATGATTTCAGCAGGCTGAAGGGTCCCGCTGGCTCATACTTGATCTACCAAGTTCCGCAATCGATTGATTCGATCAGGGTCGAGGTCTTTCTTACAAACAGTCAGTGTGGCTTAGATATCTCCGCGTCGGATTCTTTAACCACATTGAAGCCGCTCAGTTCAAAAGTCGAGACCTTTCCGTCGTATAGAAATTTTTATAGGTTTTTCACTCCTGCGGTTTATACATGCTCGGAATTTCCACCGAACAGCAGGTTCTTGAAAGTAAAATTCAACGATGCCGCACAACTCAGCCGCGTCGAGATTATCTATTCAAAAATAGAGAAACCTGATCCTAACATTGTAACTGTTCAGTAAGTCGGCATTTCTTTGCTTCGGTTGAACTGTCTCGGACGGTTTCAAGCAGGAGATTTATCATGGGAGAATTTCTTAGAAACTCCTGTTCAGCATTTTACAACTTTGTAGATTTTTTGCGAGCCAAATGCTCACATGGTTTAGGCGAATAATATTCACTTAACTTACAGGATTGATATGAAACTCATCGCATTATTCTTATCGTTGCTTGTAATTGCCAAAGCAGATTCGAGCAAGCCATTTATCGAGATTCCTTCGATCTTCTCCGATAATATGGTCCTCCAGCAGAAAACCGACGTGACTTTCTGGGGAATGGCAACTCCGGGCACGTCCGTTTCAATTGAAGCAAGCTGGAAAGTAACGGCGAGGACGGTTGTAAAACCGGATAGTACCTGGAGGCTCAAACTCAAAACAACTAAAGCCGGAGGTCCATACGAAGTAAAGCTTCAGGTTGGCGATTCGACGATCACGTACAAGAACGTGATGCTTGGCGAAGTTTGGTTGTGTTCCGGACAATCAAATATGGAGATGCCGCTTGCAGGGTGGCCGCCGGAGAACGTCATAAAGAATTCGCCGGAAGAAATTCAAGCAGCCAATTATCCCGACATAAGATTGTTTTCGGTGTCGAGAGCAGTTTCAGCCAAGCCTGAGTTTAATTGCGTGGGCACATGGAGCGAATGCACTCCGCAGACTGCGGCAAAGTTCAGCGCGGCTGGATATTTTTTCGGAAGAAAACTTTATGAAGAACTTCACGTACCTATTGGAATGGTCTTCTCAAGCTGGGGAGGAACAAAAATCCAATCATGGATCAGCGGCAAGTTTCTCGGACAATTGCCGGATTACAAACCGATCATCGGAAAGATTGACAGCGCCCGGGCCGAAGTTAAAAAGTTAAACGACTGGATCCAAAATCATCCTGTAATAGATGTCGGTGCGGTCCCTCCAGCGCATCAATTTGAGAATCTTAACTTTGGAGATAGCGCTTGCTCGAAATCCGATTTCGATGACAGTACCTGGCATACTATGAAGCTTCCAACCTATTGGGAAGCCAAAGAAGTTGGCGAATTTGACGGTGCGGTTTGGTTTAGGAAAAAAGTGGAGATTCCTAAAAGCTGGATTGGCAAAGATCTGATAGTAGAGCTTGGGCCTGTCGATGATATGGATGAAACTTATGTTAATGGTGTAAAGGTCGGCGGGCTGCTTGGTGGCGGTTTCTGGGCTACGCCACGAGTTTATAATGTACCAAAAGGAATCGTGAAGGATTCCACATTAACAATAGCGGTCAGAGTTATCGATATAGGCGGAGGCGGCGGGATCTACGGAAATGGTGTGAAGATGAATATTCATCCTGACAGTACCACGGATACTACCGAAAGAGTTTCACTTGCAGGCGATTGGAAGTATTTACCGGTTGCGGAATACATCAACAGCAAGTTCTATGTCTATGGTACCACGGGCGAATTCAACAATAGACCGCGGCCGTCTCTCTCAGTCGGACCGAATACGCCTACGATGCTTTTTAATGGAATGATTTCTCCGCTAATACCATACACCATCAAAGGCACATTGTGGTATCAGGGAGAATCTAATTCCGATTTTCCGATCGATTACAATAATTATGAAACACATTTCAAGCTTATGATCAAGAATTGGCGAGCCGATTGGGGAGAAGGTAATTTCCCATTCTATTTTGTCCAGATAGCTCCCTACGTATATGGCGAGCGCTCCAAGTCATATATGGTGCGTGATGCGCAGTTCCGGACTCTCTCGCTTCCGAACACCGGCATCGCAGTCACGCTCGACATAGCAAGCCTTTCGACGATTCATCCGCCCGACAAACAGAATGTCGGTTTACGGTTGGCTTTATGGGCTCTCGCAAAGGATTATCACAAGAAAGTTGTTTACTCGGGGCCATTATACAGCTTCAAGAAAATTCAAAGAGGGACGATTGTTCTCTCGTTTAACGATGCGGATGGTGGATTGGTCATGAAAGACAGCAGCGGAATTACCAATTTCCTGATCGCCGGCAAGGACAGCATCTTCGTTAAGGCTAATGTGAAAGTTGATGGGAAAAAGCTGATCGTCTATAGTGACGAAGTTAAAAAGCCGGTTGCGGTAAGATACACATGGAGCAATACCGATGAAGCGACTCTTTTCAACAAAGCAGGATTGCCGGCTCCGACATTTAGAACTGATAATTGGCAGCATTAATTTTTATTATTCGTAATTTTATAAAAATATTGAGGATAACATGAGTCGAGTAAAAATCATTAATCAAAATCCTATTCCAAATTTACCATGGGAAGAAAAGCCTGCAGGATATAACAAACCGGTATGGAGATATTCTAAAAATCCTGTGATACCACGGGACTTGATACCGACTTCGAACAGTATATTCAATAGTGCGGTTGTCCAGTATAAAGGCGAATTTGCCGGCGTTTTCCGTTGCGACAACTGGTCAAGGCAAATGAAACTGTATCGCGGGTTCAGCAAAGATGGGCTGGCATGGAAACTTGATCCTGAGCCCATAAAATTCCAGTGCGACGATCCCGAAGTTGGGAATTTTATTTACGGCTACGATCCACGCGTGGTATGGATTGAAGATCGCTATTATATAACATGGTGCAACTATTATCATGGTCCGACAATCGGAGTAGGTTGGACAAAGGACTTTGAGACTTTTCACCAATACGAAAATGCGTTTGTGCCGTTCAACCGGAACGGAGTATTATTTCCTCGAAAAATAAATGGAAACTTTGTGATCCTCTCCCGTCCATCCGACAGCGGCCACACTCCTTTTGGAGACATCTATCTAAGTCAGAGTCCCGACCTCTGTTACTGGGGCAAACATCGTCACGTCATGAGTCCCATTGGAAACTCATGGCAATACACAAAGATTGGTGCAGGCCCAATCCCAATCGAAACATCTGAAGGGTGGCTTCTTGTTTATCATGGAGTTTTACAATCTTGCAACGGATTTGTTTACAGCGCGGGAGCGGTGCTCCTGGATCTGGACAAGCCGTGGAAAGTTATCACGAGAGGCGAGCCTTATCTCTGGTCGCCACAGGCGTTATACGAATGCGTGGGAGACGTGCCGAATGTTGTTTTCCCGTGCGCTATGCTGTGCGACGCAGCTACGGGCCGCGTTGCGATTTATTATGGGGCCGCTGATACTGTTACCGGGCTCGCGTTCTCAACGGTGGATGAAATCGTTGGGTTCGTCAAAAATCACCCACAGAAATAATCTGTTTTATATTTGAGATGTGGAATGTGAGTCATGCATAGACTGGTAAAATTTAAAAATCGTTAATATTTTGAAAAATTAAGACTGTTTGCAATAATCATTTTCTCTAATAACTTGTAACGCTAATTAGCACACAAACCGATAGGTGCATAAGCTTGCAGTTCGGTCATTTTGACGATGAAAACAAAGAATATGTAATCACACGGCCGGATACGCCGCGGTCGTGGAGCAACTACCTGGGCTCGACGGAGTACGGCGCGATCATCACGAATAATGCCGGCGGTTACAGCTTTTTCAATTCGGCGGCGCAGGGGAGATTCACGCGGTGGCGTCCCAATAGTTTACCGATGGACCAGCCCGGCCGTTACTTCTATCTCCGTGATCAAGATTCCGGTGACTATTGGTCGGCTTCATGGCAGCCGATCGGGAAGCCTTTGGACAAATTCAGATCAATCTGCCGTCATGGTACAGCCTATACAATCATCGAATCGGAATACGCCGGTGTTGGAACCGAAGCGACTTACTTCGTTCCGCTCGACAGGAATTTTGAATGCTGGGTGCTCAAGATGACGAATTCCGGCGAACGGAAACGACGGTTGAGCGTATTCCCGTTCATCGAGTATTCCTCTCACTGGCAAATGTGGATGGATTGGGTGAATCTTCAATACACGCAGTTCATTGTAGAGATGAAAGTCGTCGATGGGATAATCAATCATTGCACGAATCCGTCCCTTCCAGTTGTGCGCGGTGACTTTGCCGCGGATCCGCAATCCAGGCACACATTCTTCGCGTTGGTCGGCGCCGACATTTCGGGCTTCGATACGGATCGTGACAAATTTATCGGGCCTTATCGGGGATATATGAACCCGCTTATCGTGGAACGGGGGCGATGCACTGACTCGATCGCCGTCGGAGACAACGGATGTAGTGTGTTCCAGACTGATTTGGAAATCAATCCGGGGGAATCGAAGGAATTGTTGGTCCTGATGGGAATTGGTCAGGCTGAAGTGGAAGGCAAAGCTGCTGTCAAAGAATTTTCCGAAATTGAAGTTGCGCACCGGGAATTTGAAAAGGTAAAATCATACTGGCATTCGAAACTTGAGTCCATGAAAGTGAAGACTCCTGATCCTGAATTCAACAGCATGATGAACACGTGGAGTCCGTACAACTGCCTGATCACGTATGCTTGGTCGCGCGCCGCGAGCATCGTTTATGCCGGAGAACGTGACGGACTTGGGTACCGTGATACCGTCCAGGACGTGCTGGGTGTCTTGTCTATGATCCCGGACGAGGCGGCTAAGCGGCTTGAGTTGATGATAACAGGCCAGGTTTCTACGGGTGGAGCGATGCCTGTTGTAAAGCAATTCAACCACCATCCGGGTCATGAAAAGCCGCCGGCGGAAAACGAGTACCGCTCCGATGATTGCCTATGGCTTTTTAACACAGTACCAGCATATGTAAGAGAGACCGGGCATCTGGATTTCTATCAGAAAGTTCTTCCGTATGCCGACAAAGGTGAGGACACCGTAATTGGACATATGCGCCGCGCCATCGAGTTTAGTTTGAAGCGGTCAGGGCAGCACGGTTTGCCGTGCGGTTTAGCGGCAGACTGGAACGATTGCCTTCAGCTCGGACAAAAAGGGGAGTCTGTTTTCGTAGGTTTTCAATTGCGGTTCGCGTTTAAAATCTATCTAGAGATAAACGAAAGCCTGGGAAATAGAAATGAAGTATTTTGGGCTAATGATCATTTGGTGGTGTTGGATGCGAACCTGGCGAAGCGTGCTTGGGACGGAAAATGGTTTTTGCGTGGTTACCGGGAGAACGGTTTGAAATTTGGGTCCCAGAAAAATGATGAAGGTAAGATTTTCCTAAATCCCCAAAGCTGGGCGGTGATTAGTGGGCACGCCTCAAACGAACTTGGCGGCAAAGTTATGCAAAACGCCCATGAGCACCTCTGGACTGAATATGGCTTAATGATTTGTGATCCCCCTTATGAGAAGACCGATATTTCCGTGATGAAGGCGGCGCTTTTTAACAAAGGGATGAAAGAAAACGGTTCCATTTTTTGTCACACGCAGGGATGGGCGGTTATCGCCGAAGGTATGCTTGGACACGGGCAAAAAGCGTACGAGATTTTTCGTGCTTATATGCCGGCGTCGTACAACGAACGGGCTGAGGTAAGGGAAATAGAGCCGTACGTCTATTGCCAATTTACGAATAGCCCTCAGAGTCCGCGTCATGGTGCATCGAGACTTCCGTGGCTTTCAGGTTCTGCGGCGTGGTCATATTATGCAGCGACTCAATACATTTTGGGAATTAAGCCGGAAGTTAAAGGCCTCCTAATCGATCCGTGCATTCCGCCGGGCTGGAGATCATTTGAAGTCGATCGGGTTTTTAGAGGAAAAACATTTCACATATCGGTATCAAATCCTCAAGGAATTGAAAAGGGCGTTCGGGAAATTTCGCTGAATGGGAAAAAAATGAGAGTGAGTCTTATTCCATCAGAACTGATGAGAGATATGAATGAAGTGGAAGTTTTGATGGGAACATAAAATAATACAAAGAGTTATCAATTGCTGGTTGTCAGATGGAAGCTAATTACCAAATCAAAAAAGGAGCTGTAAATGAGCGCGGATGATCGGAAACTTTCTTTCTGGGAAAAAGCCGGGTATGGATGCGGTGACTTCGCATCGGTCCTCTTTTGGCAGACAATAATGGTATATTTACTTTTCTTTTATACGGATGTGTTTGGATTGGCAGCCGCGGCTGCAGGTACCATGACCGCTATCTCGAGAGCGCTGGACGCTTTCTTCGATGTCGGGATTGGAATGACTGCCGACAGGACTAAAACAAGATGGGGAAAATTCAGACCGTACCTCATCTGGATGGCGCTCCCAATCGCTATTACTGCTGTGCTCGCGTTTTCGACTCCGAATTTCTCGCCGTCAGGGAAACTAGTTTATGCTTATGTCACTTTCATTGCCTTCATGTTTTTCTATTCAGCAATAAACATTCCCTACACCTCGCTTCTTGGCGTAATTAGCAGTGACCCGAACGACAGAACAAGTGCTTCTTCATTCAAGTTCATAGGAGCATATTCCGCGGGGATAGTGGTATCCGCCACCGCTCTTCCATTGGCGGAATATTTCGGGATGGGAAATAGCGCCAAAGGCTGGCAGACGACGATGGGCCTCTACGCAGTTGTTGCGGTAGTTTTCTTCGTCATCACTTTCTTGTCAACGCATGAGCGCATACAGCCGATCGCAAAAGAGAAAACCTCCATTAAAAACGACCTCAAGGATATTTCGAAGAACACGCCGTGGATAGTCCTGTTTGCCGTGACGATTCTGCTCATCCTATTCGTTTGCATCAGGCTTAGCATTACGGTGCACTATTTCAAATACTATGTCGGCACACAACAAATCAACTTCTTCGGCAAATCTTATAGTTTCGATTTTGCGTGGCTTGCTTCGGCTTTCAACGTTGCCGGGCAGGCATCCTCGCTGCTTGGAGTTGTCCTGGTTCCGTGGTTCTCGCGGCTCCTGGGAAGAAAGAATGCGGCGATCGCTCTGTTCGTAGGCGCGCTTATTTTTACGGGCGTCTTCTTTTTCCTGAGGCCGAACGATCTTCTTTGGATTTTCATTTTCCAGGTTCTCGGTTCCGTGGTCGGAGGACCTATTTCTCCATTACTCTGGGCGATGTATGCCGACACTGCAGATTATTCGGAATGGAAAACAGGAAGACGAGCGACCGGACTTGTCTACTCTGCATCGATCATGTCCAACAAATTAGGGTGGGCCGTGGGAAGTGCTGTTGCAGCGTCAATACTCGCATTTACAGGATTCCAGGCGAACGTGGCACAGAGCATGGAGGTATTGACCGGATTAAAGTCGATGATGAGTGTGATTCCAGTTGTGCCGGGCCTGGCGGCAGTCCTCCTTCTGATTTTCTTCTATAGGCTCGATGAACCTACAATGAAAAAGGTGAAGGAAGAAATCGAGGCGAGACGAATAGCGGCCGGAGTTGCAGAAGCGAAGTAAAGAAAATTTTGAATTTTAAATTCTCAATTTTGAATTGAAGAGCGATGAAAGAGAATGTCATTGTCGAGAAGAACTTCGATTTTGCACTTTCCATAGTCAACCTATGCCAGGTGTTCCAACAAAATCACGAGATTGTTCTTTCAAAACAACTTCTCCGCAGCGGCACAAGTATTGGTGCGAATGTGCAGGAATCCACTGCGGCTCAATCGCGTAAAGATTTCATAACAAAGATGTCAATTGCCTCCAAGGAGGCCAGAGAAACTAAATATTGGCTTCAACTTCTTCGGAGGAGCCAGTTTGTTAAGATGGACTATTCTTCTTATGTGGAGTCAGTATCGGAAATCATAAACATATTGACCGCGATCGTTAAAACGTCGCAAAACGAGTTGTGAATTTTGAATTGGTCGAAATCTTTTCAGCACAGAGAAGACTGAATCAATTCTTCATTCAACATTCAAAATTTATAATTCATAATTGAGGTCTTTCCATGCAGTACGGGATTTTTGACGACAAGCACAAAGAATATGTTATTACCCAGCCGGATACCCCCAAGCCGTGGACGAATTATTTAGGCTCGACTGAGTATGGCGCGATAATTACCAACAATGCCGGCGGATACAGCTTTTATAAGTCGGGCGGTATGGGACGGTTCGTCCGCTTCCGGTTTAATTCGATTCCCGCGGACCAGCCCGGCCGGTACATCTATTTCCACGACCATAGCACGCGCGATTTTTGGTCGGCGTCATGGCAGCCGGTCGGTAAGCCGTTGTCTAAATTCAAATCCGTCTGTCGTCATGGTACGGCATACACTGCAATTGAATCTCAATATAGTGGTATAAAGTCGGAGGTGACTTACTTCGTTCCGCTCGGCCGTAACTTTGAAATCTGGAAGGTCAAGGTTACGAACACATCTAAGAAGAAAAGGTCCTTAAGCGCTTTCACTTATCTTGAGTATGCGGGCAACTGGAACGCGGTCGACGATCTTCTGAATATCCAATACGTCCAATACATCTCACAGATGAAAGTTGTCGACGGAGTCATTGATCATGGCACAAACGTGAACATCCCTGCGATGCCTGAAGATTTCAAAGAGAAGGACCAGGGCCGACATACGTTCCAGGCAATTGCCGGGGCAAAAGTCGTTGGTTATGATACCGATCGTGAGGCATTCCTTGGGCCATACCGAACGTATGCCGATCCTATTGCCGTCGAGAGAGGAAAATGTTCCGGAAGTCTTGCCTACGGTGATAATCCATGCGGCGCGCTTCAAGTAAAGTTTTCTCTTAGATCAGGCCAGACGACGGAGTTTGCGGTAATCGTTGGGATCGGAAGCGCGGAGAAAGAAGGGAAGGAAGCTGTTGAGGAGTTTCGAGACGCCGGCAAAATAGATGAGGCGTTCACGGAGCTAAAATCCTTTTGGCACAAGCGTATAGAGGGCTTTTCGGCTCGCACTCCGGATTCGGAACTTAACTCGACAATCAATACATGGGGAATTTATAATTGCATGATAACGTATGCATGGTCGCGAGCGGCGAGCCTGATTTATTCCGGCATAGATCGCGATGGTCTGGGATACCGGGATACGGTCCAGGATTTTCTCGGTATAATGCACTCAATTCCCGATGAAGCCCGGCAGCGCCTCGAGCTCATGATAACAGGCCAGGTCTCGACCGGCGGCGCATTGCCGGTAGTTCTTCCGATCAGTCACAACCCCGGCCATGAGATTGCACCAAAGGAAGAGGATTATCAATCGGATGCCGCACTTTGGCTCTTGAACGCGATCCCCGCTTATGTTGAAGAAACCGGTGACGCCGATTTTTATAAGAAGGTGCTGCCATACGCCGACAAGGGAGCGGATACAGTTTTTGGTCACATGAAACGTGCGTTGCAGTTTAGTCTCGAGCGTTCGGGTGCTCATGGACTCCCATGCGGCTTGATGGCTGATTGGAACGATACTCTCCGGTTTGGAAGAAAAGGCGAATCCATTTTTGTCACGATGCAGCTGCGTTTCGCTCTCAAGGTCTATATCGACGTCGCTCTCTTTCTCAAGAAGGCGGACGAATCTTCATGGGCGAAGCTTACACTCGAAAGGCTCGATGCGAATATCAAAAGATATGCATGGGATGGAGAGTGGTTCACGCGCGGCTTCCGCCACGACGGGGTAAAGTTCGGTTCGAAAGATTGTGTGGAAGGACAGATATTCCTCAATACTCAAACCTGGTCGGTGATTTCCGGTGTTGCTTCTCGCGAACACGCTGAAACTGCGATGGAGCAAGTTCGTAAACGGCTCTTTACAAAATACGGTCTCGCGCTTTGTGATCCGCCATATACGAAGACGGATTATAAGATAGTGAGAGCGTCGTTCTTCAATCCCGGACTTAAAGAGAACGGCAGCATTTTCGTCCATACACAAGCCTGGGCGGTAATGGCTGAGACAATTTTAGGGCACGGTAACCAGGCATATGAATACCTCCGTGCATACTTGCCGGCGGCTTACAATAAGAAAGCGGAAATACGTGAGATAGAGCCCTATGTCGTTTGCCAGTCAACACATTCAAAGCAAAGCCCGAAACATGGTGCTTCTCGTATACCCTGGCTATCCGGTTCAGCATCATGGACTTACTACGCCATAACAAGGTACATCCTGGGAGTTCGACCCGAAATAAACGGCCTGCGAATCGATCCATGTGTACCATCTAAATGGAAAACGTTCGATGTTGAACGTCGATTCCGTGGAAAGGTTTTGAGCATTCATGTTGAAAACCCCAGGGGAGTTGAAAAAGGTGTGAAGAAAATTGTTTTGAATGGCGAAGCATTGGATGGCAGTTTAATTCCAATTTCCAAAATGAAAGAAGAGAACGAAGTTACTGTGACGATGGGATGAGAATATCCTGCCAATGTTACTTTTGACCATACAAAGGGTCATTAATTTTTTTACATTTCATCTGGAGTAAGTATGAGAAATATTTTTACCTTTTCTTTAATTTCTATTTTACTTCTTGGATCCATTACACCGATTTCCGCTCAAACTGCTCTTAAGAAAAAGTGGCCCAGTGGCCATAATTGGGATGGTGATAAACAAACGGGCGAACGTCCCGACACGAGCAAAGCCAGCCTTCTTCCGCAAATAAAGGTCGTTGGAAACAGACTTGTGAACTCAAAAGGAGATACGATCCTGTTTCACGGTCTTTCCGTTGCCGATCCGGACAATCTCGAACAAAGAGGGGTGTGGAATAAGGGCCTGTTTGTCGAGGCAAAAAAACTTGGCGCGATGCTCATAAGAATTCCAGTTCACCCTGCGGCTTGGCGCGACAGGACTCCTGAGAAATATTTGAAACTTCTCGATCAAGGAGTTGAGTGGTGCACGGAAGAAAGCCTTTATGTAGATATTGATTGGCACTCTATCGGAAATCTCGAGGAAGGACTCTACCAAAACTCGGTTTATTATACAACTATCCAGGAGACATTTAATTTTTGGGCAACGATTGCGAGCCGGTATAGCGGACACCATACCGTTGCTTTTCTGGAGTTGTTCAACGAACCGACGGATGACTTCGGAAAACTGGGCAACGTGTCGTGGGACCAATGGAAGAAGATCAATGAAGATTTGATAAAACTTATAAGAGCTTATAACAACCAGGGGATACCGTTGGTAGCCGGATTCGATTGGGCTTACGACCTGACGCCGATCCATCTGGCTCCAATTAACGTGGAAGGAATCGGCTACGTCGTTCATCCATATCCTCATAAACGGACGCCGCCTTACGACCCGAAGTGGGATGAAGATTTCGGATTTGCTGCGGCTAAGTATCCGCTCGTTGCGACCGAACTCGGTTTTACATTACCCAATCTACAGGCAAATCTCAATTACGGAAAAGCAATAATAAAATATTTTAACGATAATCATATAAGCTGGGTTTGGTGGGTCCTTGATCCGTTATGGGGGCCGCCTATGCTTCAATCGTGGAAAGAGTTTAAGCTGAACGAAGGCGGAAAATTTTTCGAAGAAGCCGCTCATAACAAAATTATAGAAGTTGATTCAACCGGTATTCATTGATGGTTCAAAGATTATTTAACTGACGGGAGAGGTTATGAAGAAGTACAGTTTAGTTGTTATGATTTTATTTGTTTCGTCCAATTACGCGGCGTTTGCTCAAATAAGTCAGCAAAAAGATTCCGTGAGTTACCACCAATGGTGGTTTGACAGGTGGCCGGGCCGGCCACTGAACAGCTCAACCGGAAAGTTGCTGCCGCAGATAAGTGTCAATGGGAACAGATTCGTAAATTCGCTCGGTGATACCATACTTTTTCGCGGCGTTTCAATCTCAGATCCGGACAAGATCGAACATCAAGGTGCATGGAAAAAAGATTTGTTTGTCGAGCTGAAGAGACTGGGCGTGATGCTCGTTAGGATTCCAGTTCATCCCATTGCATGGCGCGAGCGGACACCTCAAAACTATCTCAAGCTTCTTGATCAGGCTGTCGACTGGTGCACGGAAGAGAGCTTGTATGTTGACATCGATTGGCATTCCATAGGCAATTTAGAAGAGGGGCTGTTCCAGGATCCGATGTATTACACGACAAAGGAAGAGACGTTCAACTTTTGGCGGACTATCGCGAGTCATTTCACGGGGAATAACACTGTCGCGTGTCTTGAGCTCTTTAACGAGCCGACTGATTTTTACGGAAAGCTGGGTAATGTGTCATGGGATAAATGGAAAGTGATAAATGAGGAGTTGATAAAACTGATAAGATCATACGGCAATCAAAGCGTGCCGTTAGTTGCGGGATTTGATTGGGCATACGACCTCACGCCTTTACACCTGGCCCCGATTGACGCGCAGGGAATTGCCTATGTGACTCATCCTTATCCGAACAAGCGCACGCTCCCGTACGTGCCGAAGTGGGATGAAGATTTCGGTTTTGCTGCCGGAAAATACCCTGTAATCGCGACGGAGATCGGGTTCGGTTATGGCGGCTTGCAGAAAAATCTTGATTACGGAAAGACAATCATGAAGTACTTCGAAGAGAGACATATCAGCTGGCTTTGCTGGGTCTTTGACCCCGAATGGGGACCACCGATGATTACTTCGTGGAAAACATTTGGGCTGACCGACGAAGGAAAATTTTTTGAAAATGCTATCCATGGGAAAATTACAGAGCAAGATTCTACAAAGGGAAATTGAATGGAACGTTTAATGAATTGTTGACCCTCCGGCAAAAATTTTGTTTACCTTGGGAAATCACAAAAGGATTTCATTGGTTGTCCGGTAATTCTACACTTTCCGAAAGAGAAATCGAATGAAATATTTGATATTAACAATTATATTTTTTTCAATGAATATTAGATTCGCAGAAGCTTCATTGAAAACTTCGTCAAAAGATCCCAATACACGGATCGAGATTCCTATCGACAACGGTTGGAATTTTATGAAAGGTGATTTCGCCGGTGCGTCTGATGCCGAATTCGATGATTCCGGCTGGGAAAACGTTTGCTTGCCGCATACGTGGAATAAGCTTGACGGGCAGGATGGCGGTGACGATTACTATCGCGGCCCTTCCTGGTACAGGCAAAAGACCGACATCCCCGAAGAATATTCTCACCGAAGAGTTTTTTTAAAATTCGGAGCGGCAGGGATGGTTGCTGATGTATATGTCAACGGTAACTTTGTCGGTGAACACAAAGGCGGCTTTGCGGCCTTCGTCTTCGACATAACCCATCTCCTGAATTTCGGAAAAAGCAATCTCATCGCTGTCAAAGTCGACAATACTTCTCCTCAAGAATCTAATAGGTTTAAATTGCCTCCGCTTAGTGCAGACTTCACGATGGAAGGCGGATTGTATCGGAAAGCTGAACTGATTATTACGAACGACGTCCATATCTCTCTTTCTGATTACGCATCACCCGGATTTTATATCATGCAGGATAAAGTCACCGATAGTTCAGCAGAAATATCGGTGAAGACGAAATTGAAGAATGACTCGAAGTTTGTAAGCGATGTTGTCCTCGAATCGGTTATATATGATCATGAAGGTAAAGTCATAAAGGAAGTCAAAAGCAAAAATAGAATCGACGGAGAGGCCGATTCTGAAATTGGACAGAAAATGAGCCTCGACAAACCGCACTTGTGGAACGGGCGGATCGATCCATATCTCTATAAAGTTGTTGTCTCACTTTACCAAGACGGCAAATTGATTGACGAGGTAGAGCAGCCAATGGGGTTACGTTATTATAAAGTTGATCCCGAGAAAGGGTTTTTCCTGAACGGCAAACCGTATAAACTACATGGGGTTGCTCTTCACGAAGATAAAAAAGATGAGGGGCGGGGAATTACCAACGAGGACCGGAAGCAGGAAATGAAGTACATCCTCGACATCGGTGCGACGGTGGTACGATTCGCACATTATCAATATGACGAGGAGATGTACAGACTCTGCGATAAAAACGGCATCGTAGTCTGGACAGAAATGCCGCTTGTCAACCAGGTTGATAGCTCTTCCGCTTTTGTTGATAACGCAGAACAGCAGCTCAAGGAGTTAATCCGGCAGAATTATAACCATCCGTCAGTTTTTTTCTGGGGGATTTTCAACGAGATACATCAAAAGAATGGTCCCGACCCAATAGACCTGGTCAGCAAACTTGATAAATTAGCAAAAGATGAAGATCCTACCCGTTTAACAACGGCTGCATCAGACGACGAAGGAACTACTAATTTCGTGACTGAAGTCTTGGGATTGAACAAATACTTCGGTTGGTACTATGGAAGTGCAGGGGACTTAGGTCCGTTTCTCGACAAGTGGCATCGAGATCATCCGGACAGAGCCATCGGTATCAGCGAGTATGGTGCGGGTGCGAATGTATACCAGCACGAGGAGCTTCCGTCGATGCAGCCGCAGATCAACGGTTCGTGGCATCCTGAAGAGTATCAGACGTTTTACCACGAAGTCAGTTGGAAAGCGATCGAGTCAAGGCCTTTCATATGGTTCTCGACGATATGGAACATGTTCGATTTTGCTTCCGACTCGCGGAGAGAAGGGATTCAACCCGGCATAAATGACAAGGGCCTCATTACGCAGGATCACGAGACGAAGAAGGATTCATATTATTGGTATAAAGTAAACTGGAACATGGATCCGATGGTCCATATTAACGGCAAGCTGTTCACAATGAGGGACACAAGTGTCGTTACAGTTGAGGTCTACTCGAATGCAACTGAAGTAGAGTTGTTTGTTAACGGGAAGTCGGCGGGGAAAGCCGCCAGCGGTGATCATCGATTTTTCTGGAATAGCGTTAACTTGATTGAAGGTTCGAATAACGTCAAGGTAGTAGCAACTATAGATGGAAAAGAATACTTTGATGAATGTTGGTGGAGATGTTCAAAGTAAGAATATAAAACTGAGGAGCTTAAAATATGCATTTAGCAGATGAACACCGGTACGACAAAATGAAATATAACAGGTGCGGCAGAAGCGGGATCGATCTCCCCGCAATTTCTTTGGGACTATGGCACAACTTCGGCGGAGTTGATCTTCGCGAAAATTCCCGGGCAATGGCCCGGCATGCTTTCGATTTAGGAATTACTCACTTCGATCTCGCGAATAATTACGGCCCGCCTCCCGGCTCCGCGGAAGAAACGATGGGGTACATTCTAAGGCATGACCTCCAGGGCTACCGGGATGAGCTTATCATTTCGTCGAAAGCAGGTTACGGTATGTGGCCGGGTCCTTACGGGGATTGGGGTTCGCGAAAATTTCTAGTCGCAAGCATGAACCAGAGTTTGAGAAGGATGAGATTGGAATATGTCGATATCTTTTATCATCATCGGCCTGACCCCAATACGCCGCTTGAAGAGACAATGGGAGCGTTACATGACATCGTGCACAGCGGCAAGGCGTTGTACGCAGGAATTTCAAATTACCCGGCAGAGTTGGCAAAGCAAGCCGGGCAAATTATGAATTCGATGGGAATGCATCTTCTTATTCACCAGCCGAAGTATAATATGTTCGAGCGTTGGATCGAAGACGGTTTGTTGAAGGTGCTGAGAGAGGATGGAATCGGGTGTATTGTTTTTTCGCCGCTCGCACAGGGTCTTCTTACAGACAAGTATCTTGAGGGAATCCCTGCAGGCTCTCGCGCATCGAAGCCGACAGGTTTCTTGAGACCCGAACAAGTTACAGCTGAGAAGATCGGGATGATCCGGAAACTAAATGAAATGGCAAAGGCTCGCGGCCAGTCGCTTGCTCAAATGTCACTTGCGTGGGTGCTCCGGCACAAGGAAGTGACCACAGCTTTGATCGGAGCCAGCAAAGTGGAACAGATCGACGATGCAGTGAAGGCACTGGATAATCTGTCGTTTAGTTCGGAAGAACTCAAAAAAATTGACGGCATACTCGCTGGGAAATAGGATCGGAAATTTTAATGTGCCGGAAATTTGATTTGAATATGCCTAATACAACCAGGATAATTGCTTTTCAAAAAGGGAGAGAATAGATATGAGAAAATCTTCACAAGAAAGACAGTCCATGAATGTATTTTTAGGAATTCTTTTATCGGCTATTTTCATAATTGCGGGAAATGCTTACTCCCAGCAGTTTAAAGGTCTTGCCCTGACTCCGCCTATGGGATGGAACACGTGGAATAAATTCGGATGCAATGTGAACGAACAAATGATTCGAGATATGGCGGACTCGATGGTTTCTTCGGGGATGAAAGATGCCGGCTACCTCTACATTAATATCGACGATTGCTGGCACGGCCAGCGCGACAGTCTGGGATTTATTCATCCTGACCCGGAACGTTTTCCTCACGGTATGAAAGCCCTTGCGGACTATGTGCATTCGAAGGGACTGAAGATCGGGATTTACTCCGATGCAGGATATAAAACCTGCGCAGGAAAACCGGGAAGCCGCGGATATGAATATCAGGACGCTCTCACCTATGCGAAATGGGGGATCGATTATCTCAAGTATGACTGGTGCAATACTGAAGGCTTGAATCAGCTCGGAGCTTATATGACGATGCGGGATGCGCTATATGCTGCAGGAAGGCCGATGGTATTTAGTATTTGTGAGTGGGGTGGCAGCAAACCGTGGGAGTGGGGAAATGGCGTCGGCAATCTCTGGCGGACGACAGGCGACATCTCCGCAAACTTCGAAAAAAATATAGATCATGGAACATGGACCCAGTTGAGTGTTTTGTCGATTATAGATCAGCAGGATAGTTTGCGAAAATACGCCGGCCCCGGTCACTGGAATGATCCTGACATGCTGGAAGTCGGAAATGGAATGACAAACAACGAGGACAGGGCTCATTTCTCGATGTGGTGCATGTTAACTGCTCCGTTGATCGCCGGCAACGATCTGACGAACATGTCCAAAGAGACGCGAGATATTTTAATGAACAAAGAGGTGATTGCAGTCGACCAGGATTCGTTGGGCATTGAAGGGCTTAAATATTTCTCCAATGACAGCGTTGAAGTTTGGTTTAAGCCTCTTGAAAAAGGGAATTGGGCAATGTGTTTCTTGAATCGAAGTCCCAATCCGAAAAACGTGTCCTTCAATTTTCAAAAAGAATCCGTTTCAGATAATCTTTCCGGAAGAAAAATCGAAGATGCTGCATATACGCTTCACAATCTATGGACAGATAAGAACATCGGCACGACAAAAAAAGAGTTGAAGGCTGTTGTGCCGGGACATGATGTATTGATGCTCGAGCTTGTCAAAAACGGTAAATAAGAACAATGTCTACCCTTGCAAAGGCAACGATATATCTTGGAGCCTCTGCGGGGTTTCAATTAGAGAGGTGCTTTGTGTCAAAGAAGAAAATTTCACTATATGCGGTTATTCTGCTTTTCGGAATTGTCCCCTGGACCTTCGGCCAATCTAATCAGATCGGTCATACGCTGGCTATAAACGATTCAGGCTACTATGAAATGCAGGGACTGAACGTCATGGTCTTCGACGACTTCTATCCCGAAGGCCATCAGGGAGGATTGACGATCGTCCAATTCGGTGAGCGTGTCGCTGCCAACGGTGATGTCCGGTTCGATCCTACCCCGGGACAGTGGTCTCCGGTTCCGAAAGTCGGCAATAAAGTCGTAGATAAAAAGAACGGTAAAATCGAGGTAACTCTTTGGTACCCCGATTCAAGCAGGAACGAAAGAGGATTCAATCCCATTGCATATCCGGATTTCGCTTTTAGATACAAGATCAGGACCGAAGCAATCGGAACGAGCATGAAAGTGATTGTGGATTTGGAGAAACCTCTGCCGGAGAAGTGGGCAAACAAAATCGGATTTAATCTGGAATTATTCCCCGGCCGATATTATGGCGAACACTATCTGATGGATAATGAGTCCGGAGTCTTCCCACGCCAGGCAAATGGGCCGGTGGAACCGGACTCAAATGGAGATCTTCAAGCGATCCCGATGGCTGTCGGGAAAAAATTAGTGGTCGCGCCGGATAACTGGAAAAAAGAAATAAGATTTGAAAGCATGACAAACGACCTTCAATTGCTTGATGGAAGCGATCTCTATAATAATGGCTGGTTCACGGTGCGTTCGACAATCCCGGCGGGAGCATCGAAGAACGCTGTGGTATGGGTAATAAGTCCGAGGACCGACACGAACTGGAGATATACGCCGGTGATACAGGTTTCGCAAGTCGGTTACCACCCGAAACAGGAAAAAGTCGCTGTGATCGAATTGGATAAGGCTACCGAAAAGTTTGAGCTGGTGAAGCTTATTAAAATTTCCGAGGATACAGAAAGTGTCGTGAAGTCTGATAACAGTCCAGTGGTTTGGGGAAATTTTCTGCGGTATAAGTATCTCCGGTTCGACTTTAGCGATGTTACTGAACCCGGTATATATAAAATAAAATATGGAAATGTGGAGTCGAACGAGTTCGAGATCAAAGATGATATTTATGCGAACAATGTTTGGCAGCCGACCTTGGAATACTTTCTGGCAGTGCAGATGTGCCACATGAAAGTCGAGGATAGATACAGGGTATGGCATGGGATGTGTCATATGGATGATGCGACGATGGCGCCAATTAACCATGTCCATTTCGACGGCTATTTCCAGGGACCGTCTACTTTGACAAAATATAAATCCGGGGAGCATGTTCCCGGATTGAATTCGGGGGGATGGCACGATGCCGGCGATTACGATTTAAGAATCGAATCACAAGCCGGGACTGTTTATATGCTTGGCCTGGCTTACGAATTGTTCAGGAATAATTATGACCAAACATCTATAGATGAGACTTCACACCTCACCGAGATCCACAGACCCGATGGGAAGCCGGACATCCTCCAACAAATGGAGCACGGCCTTCTCACGATTGTCGGCGGATATGAATCGTTAGGAAGGCTGTACAGGGGAATGCAAGAGGCGACCCTCCATCAATATACACTTCTTGGCGACGGAACAAATGAAACGGATAATATTATCGACGACCCGACCGGAACCGATCCTATACTTCACTGCCCGTTGCCGGTTGACGACAGGTTGGTATTCACGGAGAAAAATCCGGCAAGAGAACTTTTCGTCGCACAGGTCCTGGCACAGTCAAGCAGAATACTGAAAGATTACGATCCTGAGATGGCTGAAAAATGCCTGAGAATTTCCGAAGAACTCTTTGTTAGTGATTCAACTTTCAACGGACCGACCATGGTAAATGCGGCAGCGGAGTTATTTCTTACGACTTCAAATGACAAGTACAAGAAAGTACTTCTGGATAATATTGACATGATTGAAAGAAATATTCAGGAGTTCAGCATAGTTATCGGCAGGATCGTTTCAAAATTTGACGACAAAATGTTTACAGATGGAATCAATAATGCAGTTGCCCTATACTATAAAAAGGTTCAGGGTTTGTCGAAAGAAAATCCCTACGGTGTTCCGTACAGACCTTTCATCTGGGGGGCCGGCTGGCAAATAGAATCTTTTGGGGTCGATCAGCTATTCTTGCACTTAGGTTTTCCGAAAATTGTTTCTTACAAATATGCGTTGAATGCGTTAAACTTCGTGCTCGGATGTCACCCGGGGCGGAACACCGCCTCATTTGCTTCCGGAGTCGGTGTTAATTCGATGACGGTAGCTTACGGTGCAAACAGAGCCGATTGGACTTACATTCCCGGCGGAGTCGCGAGCGGGACTGCGCTTATTCGACCCGACCTCCCGGAGTTGAAGGTGTGGCCTTATTTCTGGCAGCAGGGAGAATATGTAATGGGAGGCGGAGCGACAGATTTTTTATTACTAGGGATGGCTGCCGATAAGTTGCTTAATAAATAATCTTATTAGGAGGACTGATAAGCGGTCATGAAGAGACGTGATTTCTTGAAAGGCATTCCGATGGCTGGTTTGGCCGTTGGAATGCCGGGTGTTCTGATTGGTAGCAAATTGGAGCACCTTTCAGAAAGCGGTTCGCTAAAGAACGACAGCACGATTCAAAAAGTAAAGATGGCGATGCTTTCGATGCAACGTGCCACGTGGGAACAGGGGGTTGCCATGCAGGCAATGTTAGAACTTGGTGAAACCGACCTCGTGATCTTGATGGCAAAAGATGCAGTCTTGCGGCAATCTAAGGATGGGAGGCTGGCAATGCTGGGAGAAGATGTTGCGTTAAGTGATGCGGCATCGCCGGGCGAAGCTGTATTGTGGGCGGCAAAGGAGACCGGCGATGCGGCTTTGATGAACGGGTTCAATAAGATGGTGGATTATATCTTAACTAAAGCTCCGAGAACAAGTGACGGAATCATTTATCATTTCACGGACATCCCTCAGATATGGAGCGACATTAATTACATGCTGCCTCCTTTTCTGGCAGTCGCCGGAAAGTTCGATGAAGCCGTGAAACAAATAGATGGGACAATGAAGTGCCTGTGGAATGATGACAAGAAACTATTGTCCCATATGTGGGATTGCGAGAAAAAACAGTTTGTTCGTAAAGATTGTTGGGGGGTAGGTAACGGCTGGTCCGCTGCAGGCATAACAAGAGTCATTCGCATGCTGCCGGGTTCAATGCAAACTCAGAAACAGAAGCTCATCGGCTATGCGACTAATATTGTTAATGGATGCCTGGTACATATGAGAGAAGATGGTCTCTTTTATAATATCGTGGATAATCCCGACTCCTTTGTCGAAACCAATCTTTCGCAGATGATGGCATATTCAATTTACCGTGGAATAAAAGGGGGATGGTTTGACAGGAGTTACAAAGAGAAAGCAGATAAAATGCGGGCCGCTGCACATTTGAAAATAGATGAACTGGGATTGGTGCAGGGCGTCTGTGGATCGCCGGAATTCGATCACCCAGGGACAGCTACGGAGGGACAGGCATTTTCCATTTTGATGGAAGTTGCAAATAAAGAACTCGAAGGTTAATATTTAATGCAAAAAGATTTTAGAAGATTAATTCGTAAGCTGTTCTTAATGGTGATTCAATTTCTTCGAGGCTTAGGTTGTCCAGTAATAGTCCCGCTTTATTAAAGCCATCCTGTCAAAGATTTGTGAAAACCAAAAAGAGATTTATCCAAAGACTTGCGTTCACTCCAGTTGTTATTATCAACTTCTTTATTACATCATGTGCCCTGGGTCAATTTGTCGACAATTTCGACGACGCAACATTGGCGAAAGATCCGACAGGAATAAATGGGTGGGAGTTCCACACAGGTGACGGAACGGCAACATTGGATTTTTCCGAATCGGGCAACGGATATGCTTCAATGAGCGTGGACGCAACCAAAGACAAACGGGGTGTTTGGTGGGCAATAATTAAACGATGTGTATCACAAAACATGGATTTGAAACTACTAAAGAAGCCGAAGTACGAGTTACGCGTCGAAGCTCGGATCCGGGTAAGTCATTCGCCCAAACGGGTTAACCTCAGCATGAACACCAATAGGACGGAAGATTTTCATTCTAACTTAATGGAGTTCGACATTGCCGATACAACAAGCTGGCATACGATCAGTTATACGACGCGCGGGTTTGATGCAGTCCCGGGCGACACCGTTTACGGCCAGCTTGCTATGATGGACTGGGGGCTGCAGAAATACAAAGTCGATGTAGATTATTTCAGAGTGGACATCATAAACTCCGACACTGCCGGCGCGGACAAAGGAGTTCAAGTTCCTTATCATCCGCCCGTTGCGGATCCGTTTTCGTTTGATTACCACATCCCTGTTCTACAGGATGGAATTATTGATCTGCAATATCCGGATATGGTTTTCGGCAATTGGAGCGCCCAGGACGCGGAAGCAAAAGCCACCCTTGTCGCAGTAAGCGGCACTCAGTACATAATAATGAGATGGGATCTGAGTAAATTTGCCGGGAAAAAAATAAAGGGCTCAGGATTGCTGGAGCTAACCACTTATTCTCTCCAACGATCGGCGGATTACCAAAAGGACTTCGGCATGGTGAGGGCGACTGAGATTGTCGGCGGAGATCCAAACTGGGATACCAAGACAGTCACATATGATGGATTCTCGCAAGGCAAATCCATAGATGATGTTTTGAATTCTCAGATGGTTATTGATGTGGATATCAATCCGCTTCGCAACGGTAAGAACTATATTACAATTTCAAATCCCGTGTTACAGCGTCTAATTGACGGCAAAACCCTTGGTCTGGCAATCAAGCCTTTAGGTTCGGTCAACGCTTCATTTTATTCGGTGGCGAACGAGGATGAAAATGTTACAGCGAAATTGGATTTGAACCTTGACTTAAATCCGACGGAATCCGGTGAAAGGAAATGAGTTCTGGGAAGATAAGACTTTCTCAAAAGTATGAAATTGGGATTCTAAAAATGATCGAACTAAAAAAGACTGGAGTTAAATCGATGATATCATATTTATCCGCAAAAGGTATCGAGAAACGACTTTTCGTACTACCTTTAATCGTTCTGACTTTGATTCTCGTATCGGGTCTGGTTTATGGACAGACCTTGAGATTTACAGGCCAGACAAATGTCGGAAACGTCAAGATACCTGGTTCGGTACGGTACGATTCAGCCAAAGAGACGTACACCGTCACCGGCAATGGAAATAACATGTGGCTCAATGAAGACGATTTTTATTATGACTGGCTGAAGACCAAAGGCGATTTGACTCTGAAAGCCGACATAGCCTGGGTCGGTGAAAGTAATCAGCCTCACCGAAAAGCCGGATGGATGATTCGAGCCGGTTTGGATAAAGATGATCCGTATGTCGATGCCGTCGACCATGGAGTGGGACTCATCTGCATGCAGTACAGGGCAACTAAAGGCGGAACCACCATGGAAGTTCAGTCGCCGATCGCTGCTCCGGCTACATTGATATTAGAAAGAACCGGCGACCAATTTAACATGACACTGGTGAAAGATGGAACGACCTATCCCATCGGAACTATTTCCGTTCAATTGCCGGATGAAGTTTATGCCGGTCTGGCTGTCTGTTCTCACGACTCCACGGTCGCTGAGACGGCAACATTTTCTAATCTTGGATTCAATCAAACAGGAGCTGTATCAATGGACAATAGGATTTTGGAAAGTACACTTGAAACGATGGATGTAGATTCGGGTATTAGGACAATTGTCTACCGGGTAAAGGGACATTTCGAAGCACCCAACTGGAGCCGCGATGGAAAGATGCTATTTTATAATAGCGACGGCAAGATTTATACAATCCCCGCGGCAGGCGGAACTCCCAGGATGTTGAATACCGGGTTTGCCGATAAGTGCAATAACGACCATGGTCTGTCCCCGGACGGGAAGATGCTTGCGATCAGCGATCAAAGCAAGGATGGAAAATCCCGTATCTATCTTTTACCGAGTGAAGGAGGAGATCCGCGATTGATTACAGAATCCGCGCCTTCGTATTGGCATGGATGGTCGCCCGATGGCAAGACTCTTGCGTACTGCGCCGAGCGTAGCGGTAATTTTGATGTCTATACGATATCGGTGAACGGCGGCGAAGAGAAGCGGCTGACCGATGCGCCGGGACTCGATGATGGTCCGGATTATTCCCCCGACGGGAAATTTATCTACTTCAATTCCGTGCGGACAGGACAGATGAAGATTTGGCGGATGAACGCCGACGGCACGGATCAAACACAAGTTACGCCGAACGATCAATATGGTGATTGGTTCGCACATCCGTCACCGGATGGGAAGTGGATTATATTTGTCTCTTACGACAAGAGCGTTGAAGGACATCCCGCAAATAAAGATGTCGTCATACGAATAATGTCGACCTCCGGGGGTGAGCCTAAAGTGCTTGCCAGTCTTTTCGGTGGACAGGGAACGATTAATGTTCCTTCGTGGTCTCCTGACAGCAAGAGAATTGCCTTCGTCAGTTACAGACTTCTTGTCCCATAGTGAATTCTTAGATATTCATTCAACATATCATGATGGAGAAACAGGATGAGAGATATTAGTTATTCGAGAAGAAATTTCTTGAAGCTGGTAGGCCTCGGTACTGCAGGGCTGGCAATACCTTCGGGTCTCAAGGTTTTTGCGGATCAGAAATACGAGGCGAAAATCGGGTTGCAACTGTACTCAATCCGTAAGGCGATCGAGACGGATTTTGACGGCTCGGTCAAGAAAGTTGCTGACATGGGGTACCTCGGCATTGAAACTTATGCACTCCCTGAGAGTGTGACTCTTGACCATGCAGCAAAATTATTCAATGATGTTGGGTTGAAGATATTCAGCATGCATTCCGAGCTGCCGGTCGGAAAGGATAGGGACATTGCGCTGAAAATGGCCGATGCTTATAAGTGCGACACGATAGTCTATCATGGATGGCCGCAGGGCGATAAGTATAAAAACGAAAAGAATATCGAGCATATGGTTGAAGTGCATGATGAGATCGCGTCATTTCTCGGATCAAAAGGAATTCGGTATGGACTCCACAACCATTGGTGGGATTTCGAGAAAAATGATGACGGCACTATCCCGTTTTATTATCTCTTGAAGCATCTTGACAAGAAGATCTTTTTCGAGATTGACACGTATTGGGCGAAAACAGCGGGTCAGGACCCGGCCAAGATCCTCAAGGATTTCGGCAAACGCGCGCCGCTCCTCCACATCAAAGACGGTCCGGCAATCGAAGGCCCGAAGTCCTACGAACAGGTTCCGGCAGGCCAGGGGGTTATGAATTTTCCTGCGATCGTCAAAGCCGGCGGCGATAATATTAAGTGGATGATTGTCGAGTTCGACGAATATGCTAAAGACATTTTCGATGGCGTTAAAGACAGCTATTCATATTTGACAAAAAACAAACTCGCGAGAGGAAAAGCATCTTGAAAGTTTTATTTATCGGCGGAACGGGTAACATAAGTACTTCCGTCAGCAGGCTCTGCGTTGAGCGCGGTATCGATCTTTATCTCCTGAACCGAGGAAATAGAAAAGTAAAAATAAAAGGCGCGAGTTCGATCAAGGGTGACATGTCGAAGCCCGGTCAGGTTGCTTCTGCGCTTGCAAATCATAAGTGGGACGTCGTCGTCGATTGGATTGCTTTTACTCAAGACCAGGTTGAACGGGACATTGAGCTCTTCAGGGGGAAGACGAAGCAGTACGTTTTTATCAGCTCGGCATCCGCTTACCAGAAGCCGCCATCTTATCCCATCATTACCGAGTCGACTCCTTTGCGTAATCCTTACTGGGAATATTCGCGCAACAAGATCGTGTGCGAAGAAAGGCTCAACCGTTCGTATCGTGAAGAGAATTTTCCTATAACGATAGTTCGTCCGTCGTTTACTTTCGACACAGTTATCCCGCTCGCTATCGGCGGGTGGGACGAATACACGGCAATCGACCGGATGAAAAGGGGCAAGAAGATAATCGTTCACGGTGATGGCACATCTCTCTGGACAATTACGCATGCCGAGGATTTCGCAAAAGGATTCGTCGGGCTCCTCGGACACGAACAGGCGATCGGTCATCCTTTCCATATTACATCCGATCAAGCCCTTACCTGGGATCAGATATATCAATCAACTGCCGCGGCAATTGGCGTCGAAGCCGATATTGTGCATATCGCGTCTGATTTTATTTGCCGGTATGATAATTCACTGGTCGGCTCGCTGTTGGGCGATAAATCACATTCAGCGATCTTTGACAATACAAAAATTAAAACTTTTGTTCCGGAATTTAAGACGACAATCCCATTCAGTGAAGGCGTAAAAAGAACATTGGCCTGGTTCGACGCTGATCCAAAACGAAAGATTGTCCGCTCGGAGACAAATGAGATGATGGATGCAATAATCGAGGCGCATGAAACGAAAATTGCCGGAAGGCCGTGAATTTGCCGGCTGATTGTGAATCAACTGGAAACAGACCTCAATATAAAAACCAAACGAAGTATAAAATGAAGAGAATTGTTTTTGCGGCATTGATACTTGCGGCAACATCAACCTATGCTCAAAAATTTGAAGGACTTGCTCTGACCCCACCGATGGGTTGGAACAGCTGGAACACTTTCGCGACAAACGTCGACGAGGACCTCATCAAAGGCGTAGCCGATGCGATGATAAAAAGCGGCATGAGAAACGCAGGATACATCTATATAGTGATCGACGATGGATGGGAAGCGCCGGAGAGAGACAGTCTCGGAAACATTGTGCCCGACCCAAAGAAAATTCCTCATGGCATGAAGGCACTTGGTGATTATCTACACGCGCACGGTTTCAAGTTCGGGATACATAATTGTGCGGGGACAAAAACGTGTGCCGGTTTTCCGGGTGGCCGCGGTCACGAATTCCAGGATGCAAGGACTTATGCCTCGTGGGGAGTTGATTACCTGAAATACGATTGGTGCAACCATGGTACGGCAAATGCCGAGGAGACCTATAAGACGATGGGCGACGGATTATATGCTGCCGGGAGGCCTGTCGTTTTCAGCCTATGCGAATGGGGAAATAATGAACCATGGTTGTGGGGCGCGAAGGTAGGAGACTTGTGGCGCACCACAGGCGACATCACAGATTGTTATGATTGCCAGGATGTTTATGCCATGGGCTGGAAATACATTCTAGACAAGGAAGCAGACCTGGCACAATATGCCGGACCGGACCATTGGAACGACCCTGACATGCTGGAGGTAGGCAACAAGGGGTTAACACTCGCCGAGTCCAGAGCTCACTTTAGCCTTTGGTCCATGCTCGCGGCTCCGTTGATGGCGGGTAATGACGTGAGGGTTATGTCGGATGAAATCCGGGACATCCTGACGAACAAGGAAGTCATAGCGATTGACCAGGACTCGCTTGGAAAACAGGGCTTCAGGTTTATGGATCACCCCGGAAAACAGATTTGGGCGAAAGAATTATCGAACGGCGAATGGGCCGTTTGCTTCTTCAACTCAAGCACCGACCCTGTTAAGGTTAGGGTGAACTGGAGCTACCTTTCATTTCTAAAAGGGACATTCGAGATTAGAGATATCTGGCATAAACAGGATCTCGGAAGGACAGACCAAAATTTTGTGGGTGATATCCCGCCCCACGATGTTGTGTTGCTGAGATTAACGCCGGCCAACTAAACACGTATATTTTTAGGCGTAATGCCGAATGGCGTAACATCCACAACTACGCAACACGCTCCATATTTTCCCTTTCGAATGTGACAAGGATAAAAGAAGAGTTAAAATCAAAGGTCGCAAGATGAAAAAATTTATTCTGTTTCATGGTCAATTTATTTTGAACTTGCTGGTGATTTTATCGATGGCGACTTATGCAAAAGCACAATCGGGTATCATCGAGTCTTCTCCTTCGGTTCGTGAGCATCTGCTTATGAATTCCGGATGGCGCTTTGCACTCGGGAATTCATGTGATCCGTCAGGAGATTTTGGCATAGGCACCTCCTATTTTTCTTACTTTGCAAAGGCGGGAGGACATGACGGGGAAATCGAAGGGGAGTCTTACAATTTTGATGATCGGGCCTGGCGCATAGTTGACCTTCCGCATGACTGGGCGGTGGAGCTTCCATTTGACTCGACGGGAAGCAGCAGCCATGGCTACAAATCGCTCGGGAAAAAATTTCCTGGAACAAGCATCGGATGGTATAGAAAATCTTTCGTCATTCCTCAATCGGATCTCGGCAAACGGATTAGTATCCAGTTCGATGGGATATTCAGAGATTCCCAGGTCTGGGTCAACGGGTTCTATCTCGGCGAACATCACAGCGGTTACACGGGCTTCGAGTATGATATCACCGACTACCTGAACTACGGCGGGACAAACGTTGTGGCGGTTCGCGTAGATGCCACGATGGAAGAGGGATGGTTCTACGAAGGGGCAGGAATTTATAGAGACGTGTGGCTAAACAAAACCTCGCCGCTTCACGTAGCGTGGAACGGATCTTTTGTGTACTCGGAGGTGAAAGGAAATTCGGCTGAAGTCACTGCAACTGTAACTATTCAGAATGACGACAGGAACGATGCTCCGCTTAGCATTAGTCAGACCATGGTCGATGCGAGAGGAGCAACCGTGGCAGGCGGAAGATTTCCCAAGACGAACCTTCCTCAGGGTAAAGAAAAGGAACTTACATGTACGATGGGAGTACCGATCCCGAATCTATGGTCCATAGAAAATCCATATCTATATAAATTAATAACGAGGGTCTTTTCAGGAGACTCGTTGGCGGATCAATACGAAACCCGATTTGGAATCAGGACAATCAGTTTCGATTCTAAAAAAGGTTTCTTTCTCAACGGCAAACATGTGGTATTGAAAGGTACGAACGATCATCAGGATTTTGCGGGTGTTGGCACCGCCGTGCCCGATCCATTGCAGATGTTCCGTGTCCAACGATTGAAAGCGATGGGAAGCAATGCCATCCGTTGCTCGCATAATCCACCGACGCCCGCGCTGCTTGACGTCTGTGATAGCCTCGGCATGTTAGTTATTGACGAGAATCGCTTGATGGGGAGCAGCCCCGAGGAACTTGATGAACTAAAGTCGATGATCTTGCGCGACAGGAATCACCCGAGTGTCTTTATTTGGTCATTGGGAAACGAAGAATGGGTGATTGAAGGAAATGTCAAAGGAGCAAGGATTGTTTCTACAATGCAGGATTTTACCAGGGGTCTCGATCCGTCGCGGCGAACTACGGCAGCTGTCAGCGGCGGGTGGGGACAAGGTATTTCCACCGTGAATGACGTGATGGGTTTCAACTACATCCATAATGGAAACATCGATGAGCAACACAAGGATTTTCCTAATCAGCCGGGAATCGGCACGGAGGAATCGACATCGCTGGGAACGCGTGGAACCTATGCGGATGATTCATCCAACGCTCATCTGGAGGCGAGGGATCGCAGAGATCCGGACACCGGTATCGAAGTAGGTCTAAAGTTCTACGAAGCCCGTCCGTTCCTATCCGGGCTTTTCTTCTGGACAGGGTTCGATTACCGCGGGGAGCCCAATCCGATCGGTTGGCCGCAGGTAACTTCGCAATACGGGATCATGGATCTTTGTGGCTTCCCGAAAGATATGTTCTATTACCTGAAGTCATGGTGGACCGACGGGCCGGTTCTTCATTTGCTACCTCATTGGAACTGGAAGGAAGGTCAGGATGTGGATGTTTGGGCTTACACCAATTGCAACGAGGTTGAGCTATTTCTGAACAAGAAATCCATGGGTCGGCTGGCCACGCCTAAGTATTCGCACGTATCATGGAACGTGAAATACGAGCCCGGTACTTTAATGGCGATTGGGTATGACGGCGGAAAAGAAGTAATTGCCGATTCAGTCGTGACGACCGGGAGTCCGGCTGTTTTGCAGCTTAAACCCGACCGGTCCACTATAAATGCAGATGGTGAAGACGTGTCGGTTGTAACAGTTCAGGTTGCGGATACGTCCGGCAATGTTGTCCCTGATGCAAACAATGAAATTACTTTCGGACTTGAAGGGCCGGGAAGAATTATCGGTGTTGGTGATGGCGACCCGTCGTCCCACGAGCAGGACAAATATTTTGAAACGGTAAGCGGGATCAAAATTGTGGGATTGAAGATTCATAGTGTCAACAGCTCGAAGAATCCTTCGGAAGTCATGCCGGATTATAATGATGCAAACTGGGAATCCGCGTTCGCGCAGCGAGATCGCGAGAGCCACATTCCGCAAGATGGCTCCAGGATGGTCGCAGTTCGAGGGACGTTTGACCTCCCTGAATTTCTGGATTCAACAGGGATTACGCTTTTTACAAAGAGCATCTGTCAAGTTCAGGACATTTATATAAACGGTCACCTGGTCGCGAGTGACATCAAGCGTGATGCGTCCGGTCAGAATTTTAAACTTGATCATTCATTCTTGCATCCCGGTAAGAATGTTTTTGCCGTAGTCGGACCGCCGTTGGTCAAGAGGAATCAATGGGAGATTCTTAACACCGATCCCGGGCTTGTACAAATCATAACGCCACCGAATCCCTGGAAGCGCAGAGCATTCAACGGCCTTGCTCAAATTATCATCCAATCCGGGCAGAACCCGGTCCGATTACTGTTACTGCATCGTCGAACAGTTTGAAAAGCGGGACGTTAGTGATTGAATCTAAGCAGGCTGCCCTAGTAAAAACCGTCCCGGTTGAATGAAGCTCTTTATTATGTAGTTGATAACTGGCAGATCTGTTTAACCATGTTGATCGACAATTTGTCGCGGTCCGTTGCCTCAGTAGTGAAGACCGGTCTCGCGTGACTCGTTGACCAAATAGTTTAAAGAAGTTACATTGACTTGGTACTAATATTATTAAAATAAGCATAAATCTAACAGTTAACAGTGAGGTTTCCCATGAGCAAATCTACTTATAAGTTTATCAAATATTCTTTCTTGTTTTGCCTGGTTCTAATTTCGTGTTCCTTTAAGACAAAGGATGCAAAACCTGCAGGGCAGACTCGAGCTGTCGAGACCAATAAAGATACTATCATGGCTGAGCTCAAGCCGGCGCTTAAGAGCGAGTTCGATCTATGGTATCCGTTGTGTATCGATACGGTTTATGGCGGTTATTATAGCGACGCAAATTATAAATGGGAGTTAGAAGGAAGACAGGCCAAGATGATTGTCACTCAAGCCCGGCATGTTTGGTCGAATTCTAATGGGTCGATTTATTATAAAGAAACGGAACCATTTTTTAGCTACGCACGTCATGGCTTTGAATTTCTGAAAGATGTCATGTGGGATAAAGAGTACGGCGGCTTTTATGACATTGTTACCAGAGAAGGCAAGCCGGTCTCCTCCGCTTATGGGCCAGCTGGAAAGACGGCATACGGAAATGGTTTCGCAATCTACGGGTTGTCAACTTACTACAAGGCTTTCGGGGATACATCGGCTTTGAACCTGGCGATAAAAACCTTTCAGTGGCTCGATAAACACAGTTATGACCCGGAGTATGGTGGTTATTTCCAAAATCTTTCTACGAACGGCGATCCTCAAAAAGGTTGGTACCGGGGAGTCCCTCCGAAGGATCAGAATTCAATGATCCACCTCATGGAGGCGTTCACGGAGTTGTACGGGGTTTGGCCGAACGCGATTTTGCGGCAGCGCCTTGACATGCTGTTCCATGAAGTAAGGGATACTGTCATCGGAAATAAAGGCTACATGACGCTGTTTTTTGACCGCGATTGGACCCCCGTATCTTATCGAGATTCAAGTGAAGAGAATAGAAAAGCGCATTTCGAGTTGGATCACATTTCATTCGGACACGATGTCGAGACAGCTTATCTCTTACTGGAGACTTCAAAGGCATTGGGATTAAAGGATGACACGACGACAGTTAGAATAGCCAAACAATTGGACGACTTCGCTTTGGCCAATGGCTGGGACAATGAAAAGGGAGGAATCTACGACGGCGGATACAGGTTCAAGGGGGACGAACATGTTACGATTGTTAGAAAGACGAAAGAGTGGTGGTCTCAAATTGAAGCTGCTAATTCATTCCTGATGATGTCCCAATTATTCCCGAAAGATACGGCGAACTATTATGATGAGTTTTGTGAGCAATGGAATTACATAAAGAATTACCTGATCGACAGCAAATATGGAGGGTGGTACTACGACGGGATAGATGAATCACCGAATATTGACAAGGCCCCCAAATCATCGATCTGGAAATGTAATTATCATACTACAAGGGGATTGGAAAATTGCATTAAAAGGCTGGAGGGGGAAAATTGATCGTCATCGGAAATTGTTTTGGATAGGCACGATGCATTGAATTGTAGCTGCGAATACGAAGGATCGATGATCAAATAATAAATATGAGATGTCTATTCATGGTAATTGTTTAATTGGGGAAAATGTGATTAAAAAATGGCAAGCGGAAAATTTATTTTATCGGTGGTTTTTGTTTTTATAGAAGCTTATTCGGCAATGGGACAGGTCAATAATCTGAACGGCAGCTGTGGCGTTCAAACTGTTTACGAGCCCGTAAACCATGACGCGACGCCGGCAGCAAAAAAGCTGCTTGCGTATCTTTATTCGATAAGAGGCAGGAAAACAGTTTCGGGGCTTCATATCTTTACGGACGCAGACGACAGATACATTTATTCCGATTATGTAAAAGCCCTTACCGGAAAGTCTCCTGAGCTGTTGGGATATGATTTCATCGACTATTACAATCCCGGCTACGCCTCGCAGCTTGTTCAAGAGGTGTATAAAAAATACCTCGAGGGTCATATCATAACGCTGATGTGGCATGAAGGAAGACCGCTGGATAATCCTCCATTCGATTGGAAGAGCAGCATACAAGGAAAATTATCTGACGAGCAATGGAAAGAATTGATAACGCCGGGAACCGCGTTGTACAAACACTGGTTAGCGGATATTGACAACATAGCAGCCTACCTGAAAGCGCTTCAGGATTTGGGAGTGCCGATCCTGTGGCGTCCCTATCATGAACTTAACGGTGTATGGTTTTGGTGGGGAAATCGAAAAGGTCCTGACGGATCCGAAAAGTTATACCGCATGATGTATGATCGGTACGTTAATTATTTTCATTTGAACAATCTTATCTGGGTTTGGGGACCAAATTCACCACGAGACCTGCCAAATGACGAAGCTTACGATTATGCGGATTTTTTCCCTGGTCTGGACTACGTCGATATTTTGGCAACGGATGTTTACCATAATGATTACAAACAAAGCAGCTATACTCAATTGCTCGATCTTGCCAAAGGCAAAGTAATTGCACTGAGCGAAGTGGGAGAGGCGCCGTCTCCCGAAATTTTGGAAGAACAGCCCGACTGGACATATTTCATGATCTGGGGAGATTTTGTCCACACACATAACTCTCTCGATCAAGTCAAGGACCTGATCGATGACCCGAGGGTAATTTCGCACCAGGACTCTCAATAAAAACCAGGACTGGTCTGCAAACTTCCAATCTTGATATGGGCTTTCGGTGCCGTTATATTCATAACGTTGTTATCGTTAACAATTCTTTGCTGAAAATAATACAATCTATGAGTGAGCTTGAAATTTGTTATTGATTTTGTTCGAGGGGGAAATAAAATGAAATCTTTCTTTGTAGTGTTGGCTTTGTTGTTCGGATTTACCGGCCCGGGTTATTCAACGAATCTAATTCCCGCGAACGATCCTAATATTCAGTATTATGGAAGATGGGATTTTTCTAATCCCGCGGCTCCCACTCATTCATGGCCAGGAGTATATATCTATGCGGTATTTGAGGGCACCAGCGTCGGGATAAGCACGAACGATAATTTCAGCTATTACAACGTGTTTATAGATGACACGATGTTCATTGACTTTCATGGAACTGGACCGGCAGTATCGTCCTATACGCTCACGAGCGGACTCAAGGATACTACCCACACAATCTTAATCACCCTTCGGAACGAAACAAACTGGACAAAATTTTCTTTCAATGGATTTATTCTTGACAACGGAAAGACTCTTCTTGCGCCGCCCGCTGAACCTGCGAGAAGAATCGAGTTCATAGGAGATTCCTTCACATGTGCCTCAGGGAATCTGTGGGATAGTACGGATGCGGCCCCCGGCGGAGACTGGACCAATCTTTACGAAGGGTTCCCGGCGTTGATCGCCCGTCACTATGGTGCGCAGTACACGGTAACAGCACACTCAGGCTGGGGGCTTGTCCATGATTATGTCCTTCCGAACCCGAGCTATGCGAATAATCTCCCGAGTATTTTCGGGAGCATGGTCTCTTACGCAACGACTCCCGCATGGAATTTCTCGAACTGGCAGCCAAATCTCGTCGTGATTTGCCTCGGACTTAATGATTACAGCGGATGGAACGGATATTCAACCGGTACCATTTCTTCAGCTAACACAACTCTATTTAAGCAAACATACCACAATTTTATTTCCACGATAATGGATGTGTATCCATACGCAAAAATTCTCGTCGTTGCTGCAAACGGTATCACGTGGTTGCAGAACACAATCTCACAGGTCGTCTCAGAAGAAAATGCCATAGGTCATACGAATGTTTCCTACTCGTACTTCCCTTATTACAATAACGCGGGTGCCTATGTGAATGCGGGACATCCGAGTGTGGTCACCCATCAGAAGATTGCCGACACCCTAATTGCGACTATTGATACGATTAATGCATGGACTCCATTCCACGGAATGAATCCTCCGACGATTGTGAGTTATCCAAAGTCTCCCTTCGTTGTTACCAACACGGCATACACCTTGACCGTTCAGACTGGCGAATACGATACGGTTCGCTACAGTACCTCAGACAAACCATACAATCAGATGGAGAATCAATTCACTGTGACTGGCACGCGGGTTCATTCGACTGTCGTCGCTTGCAGCCATGGACAGCAGTATACTTATTTTATGAGAGCAAAGAATGCCTATGGGATCGCGATGGACTCTTCAGCCGTGGTTCAATTTAGCGTCGATACCACAAAGGCTTTATTATCATGGAATGCCTCCACTGCCTATGACCTTTCTGGTTGGAAGTTAGGCAAGGCGCCTTTGGGAAATGATAACGCTCCGGGTGATAGTTCTAAACTTGCCCCGGCAACCACGGTTTACTTCAGACAGACGGTGACTTTAAGTGACATCAGTTCCATACTTGATTTCCGTGTTTACGTAAAGGGGCACGATGGCGCAGTTGCGTATGTGAACGGAAATGAAATCGGCAGAGTAAATATGGATCCCAATGCGGCAGTTTCCTATAATGCTTTTGCGGTCCAACCGTTTGCCCTGTCAACATCAATAGTAATGAGTAGTCAGGACCTTTCTACATATTTGAAAAATGGCAATAATGTCGTTGCAGTGGAAGTGCATTCGAGAGATACACTGGCACCTAATATATCCTTTGACGCCATAGTCGTAAACAATTTCGGTTTAACTTACATTAACCTTGGTCAGGAATGGTATTACTACGATAAAGGGAACTCTCCTCCGGACCAGATAGTGGACAAATCAACTTTATTCGTTGCCAGTGGTGGAAGTTCTTTACCGGAAAGAACTTTACTCCTTTCGAATTATCCCAATCCATTTAACCCTACGACGAAAATCAGTTATCAGCTTGCGGCCGCCGATCGTGTGACTTTGAAAATATATGATGTACTTGGAAGGGAGATAGCGACCCTTGTCAATGGACGCCAAGTGGCAGGGATGTACAGTGAGTGTTGCTCTTGATGGTTCACGGCTTGCTAGTGGAGTATATTTCTATAAACTGGAAACTGGGACTTATGTATCAGTAAAGAAAATGCTGCTTCTTAAATAAATATTGAATTAGAATCGGACCGCTATGACCGATACCAAAGGAGTTGTTCTGACTTTGAAGACGTTAGAGTTAAAAATACTATTCTTGCTTGTCGTTTTTGCTTCAACTGCCCTTGCTCAATCACCTGTACCCGCTGGTGCAAAACTTGAAAAGATAGCGACGGGTTTTAAACAAATTGAGGGACCCGTGTGGTACAATGGTCCCGGGCTAAATTCGGCCACCGATAGCACGCTTCTCTTTTCAGACATCGCCGGTAACATGATTTACCAATATTCGCCCAAAACAGGTATAGCCACCCCTTTTTTAAATCCATCGGACAGCTCAAACGGTATGACGTTCGACCGCGAGGGGAGACTCGTGTTTTGTCAAATGGGATTTCGAAGGGTCGTTCGCATGGATTCCGATGGGACGATAACTCCTCTTGCATCTACATATGAAGGGAAAAAATTCAACAGCCCGAATGATGTGGTGGTCAAATCGGATGGAGCAATATTCTTTACAGACCCGCCATTTAACATTCCTGCAGGAGAAAAACAGGAGTTAACTTTCTCGGGCATTTACAGGATAAGTCCATCAGGTTCAGTCCAGCTTCTCGATTCTACATTGAGTCTTCCGAATGGAATCTGTTTTTCTACTGATGAGTCGAAGCTTTACGTGAATGACTCACAGGCGCGCATTGTATATGTTTGGGATGTTATCAACGATTCCATCCTGCAAAATAAGCGAGTATTTGCGACAATGAAACCAACCGGGTATATGGATGGTATGAAGTTCGATTCTCTGGGAAATTTGTTTTGCACCGGGCCACTCGGCGTTTGGGTTTTTAATCCGAGTGGCAGTTGCGTTGACACGATTTTGATACCGAGCCCTGATGTGGCATCCAACTGTAATTGGGGGGACGCGGACAGACGGACTCTTTATATTACTGCCGGCAAAAGTTTATACCGAATTCGTCTTGTAACTCCAACAGATGTAAAACCTGAGGGTGGCAATCTTCATGCTCCATCTTTCAGATTGTTCCCTAATTTTCCAAACCCGTTTAATCCGACTACTGCAATCGATTACCAGCTTTCATCCGACACTTTCGTGACTCTGAAGGTTTACGACACTCTCGGAAGGGAGGTCAGGTCACTGGTAAATGAAGATCAGAGGTCCGGATCTTACGAAGTTAGATTTGATGGAAATAATCTATCAAGCGGAATTTACTTCTACCGCTTGACCGCGGAAAGTCTTGTTGAAACAAAGGCGATGGTGCTGTTGAAGTAAATCCTTGCCGATGAGCAATCTGTGATTAATTCCAGGATTGCAATTTGTATTAATTTCGTAAATGGTTCAATTTTAAAAAGGATCTACAACTGTGAAAAAGACTTATTGTTATTTAATTTATTCTTTATTCCTGATATTAGGATTCAGCAATATGACATACGCAACAAAATTTGTCGCCGCTAATAATCCTTGCATCGAGTATTCCGGGCGTTGGGATATGTCGGACTCTCTTCATCCGCGGCATTCATGGCCTGGAATTTTCATTGAGACGATCTTCGATGGAGACAGTATCGGGGTTCGTATGAGCGACTCGGTAAATTATTATGATGTATATATCGATGGCAAATTTCATGGGGTGCTCCACGGAAACAACTCGAGCGATGCTGATTATATTCTCGCTGACAGCATTGGCAGCGGGCGCCACACTTTTAGATTAAGCCAGCGAAACATTTCGTTCGGCATTTATTCCTTCTCAGGATTGATACTTGCGGATAGCGGCTCTCTATATATGCCTCCCGCTCCACCTGCCAGGAAAATAGAATTCATCGGCGATTCGTTTACGGCTGCAGAGGGTAATGAGGCGAAAGATTCAGTGATGGAATGGGAGGCCAAATTTCCGGTGACGGATATAGACAGCGGCTTCGCCGTGATGGTAGCCCGGCATTTTGATGCGCAATATCATATAACCGCCCGTTCGGGAATCGGAATGGTTTGTGACTGGCAAGGTAAATTCGATGTTTCGATGCCGCATTATTTTGACCGTACTCTGATGGAATCGAGCGAGCCTAAGTGGGATTTCAAACAATGGGTCCCAAATTTAGTAGTCATTTGTCTTGGACTCAACGATCATTCCGGCCTGAGAGGAAAAGACGGGAAAGTTTCCAGGAAGAACTCCCTGGTTTTCCGAAAAGGTTACCATGAATTTCTTTCGAGAGTTAGGAAGGAATATCCTGGAGTGCCGATACTTGCCGTTTCTTCTTATGAAAAATGGATAGTGGAAAATGTAAAAAAGGTCGTAGATGAAGAAAGATCAGCCGGAAAAGGCGACATATACTTCACGCATTTCGATTTTTATCCCGGAGGATACGTGGCCAATGGACATCCGGACGTTGCGAGTCACAAGAAAATTGCGGACGTAATAATAAAGGAAATTGATTTAGCAAAGATGCTCCAATGAAATCTTGAAATGTATGTTATGTCGAATGATTGGTTAACATGGCCCGATTAGTTTAACTTTTTTCCATGACAGATAAACCGTATAAAGATTTTAAATGATTGTTTCCCGAAAAGAAATTACATAAGGCAAACGAAGAGGCTTATTGTTTAAGTATCTTGCCAATGTCAAGAAATGATCTTTATAAACGCTAGGAGATAATATGAAGACTCACCTTACAACTTTTTTACACCAGATCAATTTCTTTTTTCTCTCTATTCTAGGGATGATGATTATTACTGATTCTGCATTCTCGCAATCCATTTCCAACCGTATACATTACGCAAACAAGAATATCTTCCTCAACGGCATAAATGTCGCTTGGGTGAATTTTGCCGGTGATCTTGGCCCAAGTTCATTAAACGTCGCCCAGTTCCGAACGGAATTTCAGACGGTCCATTCAAATGGTGGAAATGCGTTGCGAGTTTGGCTGCATACGAATGGTTCTCAGACTCCGGTGTATAACGCCAGCGGCTACGTTACAGGACCTGGCCCGAACACTATACAGAATCTTAAGCAGCTTCTCAGTTTAGCAAAACAGAACGATGTCGGATTGATCTTATGTCTGTGGTCTTTTGATATGTTAAGAACGACCGAGCTAGATTCTGTACAATTATATGCTAACATGAAAATGTTGACGGACACTTCGTACACCATGGCGTATGTCAGAAACGCCCTTATACCAATGGTAGATTCAGTAAAGGATGATCCGGCAATTATCGCATGGGAAGTATGCAACGAGCCAAATGGAATGACAACCGGGACGCAATACTATTCTGCGGATCCATCCGTCCCCATCTCTGCCGTTCAGCAATTCACAAATCTGATTGCTGGGGGGATTCATAGGGCCGATCCGGGTGCTTATGTCACAACCGGCCCTGGAAGTCTGCAGACTCTGACCGACGTTCAGCCGGCGGCGAGCAGCGTGGTTTCAGAATTGAAAACAATTGCTTCTTTGTCTCAAGATCAACTGCAGAAAATAACGGACCAGTTTAATGGGCTGCACAGATTAACTCTCACGCCCCAGCAGATGCAGGAATATTTAGATAGAGTGGCTGCAACAGCGGACAGTAATTATTACAGCGACCATAATTTGATCGCTGTCGGGGGAGATTCATTAGGTACGTTAGACTTCTATTGTGCACATTATTATAATTCCAGCCCAACTCCCGGTCTGTTATCGCCGTTTGTGCATTCCTCCTCATATTGGGGATTGAATAAACCCACAGTCATTGCCGAGTTTCTCATGCAAGGGACCGATGGCATTGTGGATCAGAGCCTGTTTCCTACATTATATAACAATGGTTACGCCGGCGGGCTTGTTTGGTCGTGGACAGATTTCCCATCCAATAATACTTCAAACCCCGCAGGATATACTAACCCTAATGCCGAGTCGGATACATGGCAGACGTTATGGAACATGTTTTTAAATTACCACAATGATATTGTCATCAATCCGACGACAGGATCCATTTATGTATTCACTGCTACGCAAAGCACGATTCAAAAAACTGATAGTACCTATCTCAAGTGGGAAGTTGAACCGGGTTCATCTATCAAACTGAACGGTATCGATGTCTCATCCACTCCGACGGATAGCATGGAAGTGAGGCCTCTTAAGGATTCGACTTACACGTTGATTGCAACCGGAGCAATCACTGACACGATGGTAGTTAAAATAACGGTTCTGCCTACCGGTAGGATTATTTCATTTAGGGCAGTCCCTCTTGAAATTGGGACAGGAGAAAATACGTCGATAGTATGGCAGACTGTAAAGGGATCTAATGTGACATTGAACGGGAAAGCCGTGGCTACGAAGGACTCAATGGTCGTATATCCTGATTCAGTTGGTAATACATTTACCTTGATCGCACAGGGAGATGAACGTGATTCGAGCACTGTACAGGTCGTAGTTCTTCCGCCGGATCAAGTTAATCGAGCTTTAGGAGCAAGTGTTGTTGTCTCTTCGAACGATACAGCCGCTTGGGCTCCAAGTAATCCACAATTCATTACGGACGGCAATAATTATGATAGATGGCAGGCCGGATCAGCGACTTCGCAGTCTGTGATTCTTGACCTAGGTAAAGTTGATTCCGTTAACACGATAATTATTCATTGGGGAAATAAAGCGTATGCAAGTCAATATGCCGTGGAGGCTACGAGTGATTCGATCCACTGGTCGTTAGTGTACTCAACCAATAGCGGTTCCGGCGGAACAAACTATGTGGAGACGCTGAACGGTTTACAGGGTGTGGGAAGATACCTCGCCTTTTTCCTCCAGAAAGAAGGGAATGGACCTTACTCCATTGCTGAAATATACGTGTATGGAGCCCTAGCAACTGGAATACTGCAATCGACACCTTCGGTGCCGATAGCTTATTCGCTCTCTCAGAATTATCCGAATCCATTCAACCCAAGTACAAAAATAAAGTTTGCCATACTAAAGTCTGGCCAGGTCAATTTGACCATCTATAATGTTCTCGGTCAGAAGGTGACAGATTTGGTGAATGAGCACATGAATGCGGGTAGTTATGAAGTTGAATTCGATGGTGCGCGGTTGAGCAGCGGAGTTTATTTCTATTCATTGAGGTCGGGGAGTTACTCGATGACAAGAAAGATGATGCTTCTCAAATAACGACGAAATATTGAGTGTGAAATTGTCTAATGTGCAGGCCGAACAGGTTGCTCGGCCTGCATGGAAAACAGAAATCAATCCAGAGTCTTTTGGATTGCAACGCGGATTAGGAGTTAAGTCATGAGAAATCTTTACGCATTTGCCATTGTCTTCGCACTGTCTATTCCTCTTAATGCTCAGACTTACAATATTAAAAACTATGGTGCAATTGGAGATGGTAAGACTATTAATACAATAGTAATTCAGACTGCCATTGATAGTTGCCGGGCCAATGGTGGTGGAACAGTGTTGATTCCCGCCGGGGTATTCATATCGGGGACGATACAATTATTCAGCAACATCGATCTTCATCTGGAGAAAGGGGCAATGTTAAAAGGGAGCGAAAAAGTTTCCGATTATTATCTTCATGGTAAGAAGGTCGGACTAATCTACACAGAAAACTCGACTAATATCTCAATAACAGGCGGAGGAGGCATCGACGGTAGCGGCGATGCATTCATGGATTTAAATAAGTCCAAAGTATTCGACAGCGCCAGCGTAATGTACACGCGGCAAAAGAATCATTTTAGAGAAGTGTTAAGTGGATTGGGGGATGGCCCTTATGTTCCCCTCGAGCGGCCCTTTCAGATGATAATTTTTTCCAATTGTAAAAATGTTACCATGAAAGATGTGACTATCACCAATTCGCCGTTCTGGACAGTCCACCTTGCCGATTGTGATGGCGTCGTAGTTTCCGGCTTAAGAATATGGAATGACCTCATGGTCCCTAATAATGATGGAATAGATTTCACTTCTTGCAGCAATGTCGAAATGTCTGATTGCGATATTCGCACAGGTGACGATGCGATTGTCGCGACAGGGTACGCTTACCACTTTGATCTACCGGGATATAATAACATTAGACATGTTTCGGAAAACATCACGGTAACCAATTGTACCCTTGTTTCCCGCTCGAGCGCGATTAGAATAGGCGGGTGGGACCAGAACGATATGAAAAATTACACATTTAGTAATATTGTCATAACTAATTCCAACCGGGGAATCAATCTATGTGTAAGAGATTCCGGTTCGATTGAAGGCATGACTTTCTCAAACATGGTGATTCAAACTCGGTTGCATACGGGAGATTGGTGGGGAAACGGCGAGCCGATCCATATTTCAGTGATAAGAGGAAAGGAAAACGTGCCGCTTGGAAAAATTGGAAATATAAAATTCAGCCATATCATTGCCAGAGGCGAATCCGGAATCCTCTTGTATGCCTCGAATGAAAGCGAGATCGAGAACGTTTCGTTCCAGGACTTCGATTTTACTTTTGAGAACAGTCCACTGAACCCAACATGCGGCGGCAACTTTGATTTGCGGCCGGTCATCGATCAAAAATACTCGATGTTCAGTCATAACATATCGGCGTTCTATGCCCAACACGTTAAGTACATTCAGCTCCATGATGTTGGTATAAAATGGAGTGACGTGAAAGAGGATTATTTTACAAACGGCATTGAATTCTCAGATTTTGAAAATGTTGTGATCGACGGTTGCACAGGCTCGCCTGCCCCGCACAGTAAGAATGCTGCTGCCATTTCTCTGGAAAATGGAAAGGGTTACAGGATAACAAATTCATTTGCATCCCCCTACACAGGGCAGTTTCTATTGAAACATGATGTTAAGATGAAGTAATTGATGAGTCTAATTTAAATAGGTATTTATCTCTGAACATAGATTTCCGTGTCGAATTAGTATCGGTCCTGGAATTTCAGATTGTAGTGACATTGCCAAGGATTTAATCATTTTTAGATACTTAATTGGCCGCGTGAAAATTTACTTTACACCCTTGACATTACCATCGAATCCGTATAGATTGTCCTTCGATGTCAAGGATAAGGAGAACATATGTTTGGCAGGAGGCTTGATGTTAGGGAAGAAGTTACAGTGGCATGACGAGTCAATTAGTTTCCGCAGATCCTTCTATTATTGTTTAATCCGGTCATTAGTTTCCCGATGAATCCTAAGCGGGTCGTTTCAAAATAGACTAATAATGGCGGAATAATAATTAAAATCGATTAAGGGAGAAAAAATGAAAAAGTTGTTACTTGCTATTGTGGGATTGGTTGCGATGAGCGGTTTTGCGCGTGCTCAAGTAATCGAGACCTTTGATACATCATCAGTCGGGCTAGGAATTTTTAAGAACGCATTATGGGGCACCGTACCGGACACTATTGCATGGGCGCCAGACCCAACGGGGAAGAGCGCTGGAGTTATGCGCGTGCATTTTGACTTAACTGGAACCGGCGGCAATAACGCGATTCGTCCGGTAACTCAGGCATGGTTGAAGCTGAATGGAACGCAGCTGTTAACGTACTGGGTTTATATTCCCAAAGGAAGTGGAATTCCCGACAGTCTTGATTTCGAACTCTGGTGGCAGAACTCCAGTAACTGGACGTGGAGAAGCGTGCATTACTATGCGATGAACATACCAAAAGGTGTATGGTACCCCTTGTCGGCACCGGTCGCGCAGGTTACTTTGGCAAATCCATCTGATGGTGCATTGTCAACGTTTATGTTTGGCGATTTTGGAATCCAATGGAATAACAATCATGTTGGCGCAAGCACCGCAAATTGGTCCGGCGACATCTACGTAGATAGCGTAGCTCTGGTCGGAAAAAATCCAACTCCTATTACAGATCCGATGACGGTTCAATGGACAAACAGTCACACTGCGTCGATCACCAGCGTTGCGGGCCCGATCGGAGGTTTGTCAAATGTTTGGGCCGATTCGTTAACGGGTGGAACCGATGCCGGTGGAGGAGCCGCTTTTGGTGATCAACCGGGAGGTTCGGGTCTTGCCGCACATGTAGAGCATTTTTTGGTTACATGGGTTTATGTTGATACTACATTCCCGGATACTGGCTATATTCAAACATGGGCGCAGAGCGACCCTAGTTGGAATTGGCCACCGAACGGACCAGTTACCTACAATGGCAATACCATACCAAAGCAAGTGTGGTACCCTCTATATTTTGATTTGGCGCAGGCGAGCGAATTGGACACCGTGTCGGGAAGTTTCTTCAACACGATTGCAAGCGCAAACGATCTAAGAAAATTGGGGATCCAAATAGGTGGCACGAATTGGACTGGTGCCGTTTATATGACTAATGTGTCAATGATTCATGACTCAATTTATGTTGCTCCACCTCCGCCTCCTCCAAGCGTTGTTTCGGTCCTTGCTGATTTTGACAAAGCACCGACCGCTGGTCATAATGGCCTGGAAGGTTTCGCTGTTCCATCGTATGCAAACGGTACACTTACAAGAACTACCTTTCCTATCACAGGTGACACAACTTACGTGATGGCAGGAGCGGCAGATTTTTCGCAGTCCCTGCATAAATTTGCTGCTGTCGTCAGTAACGTTGTTTTGAGCGACACGTCGAATAGCTCCAATGTTCCCAATGCGTTGGCTTTTAGCATGTACATCCCGTCAGGGCTCCCTCAGGGTTTGGTGGTGCAATTTTTTGTTTCCGGAGGCCTTAATGACAGCCTGTCAATTATAGACACTCTCAATAACCAAGTCTTGAAGACTCATCAGTGGAATACTCTAACGATCTCAAAGGTAGATTCTGCAACTTTCAAGGGTAAATTTAACCCGGCCAATCCGGCCACGGTTGGTGTAATAGCTTACTATCCGGGTGACACAACCGCATGGGCAGGCAACTTTCTGTTTGATAACCTTGATGTTTATGGAATATCGGAGGGTAAGTTAATTGATGGTGTGAAGAACCCCAGTAATAATCTTCCGACTGTGTATCAGTTATATAATAATTACCCCAATCCTTTCAATCCCTCTACAGTGATAAAATACGATTTGCCGAAAGATTCGAAAGTGGTTCTTGAAGTATATGACGTTCTTGGTAGAGAGGTTGCCACTTTGGTTAATGGGAAACAACAAGCAGGTGGAAGATACGAGGTCCGGTTTGACGGTTCCAGATTTTCGAGCGGTGTCTATTTCTTTAGGATTACCGCGGGTGACTATGTCAAAACGCAGAAGATGCTTCTTATAAAGTGATGAATGCGAACGGCTGGGCCCTCATGATTGGGCTCAGCTTGTTCTTTTATTGATACAGGTAGACGAAGGCATTATTTGTTAGGCTGTAAATGCGAGGCATAATTTTTGGAGAGAGTGCTTGACATTTTCGGCAATGTTGCATAAACTTATTGGTATTTGTCGCTTGTTCTTTTTTAATGGCGTTGTTGCGGTTTAATTAAGTTGACTTAAAATTAGGGAGAAATTTATGTCATTCAATTACTACGTAGTTGTAAAGAGATTAATACTCGTAATAGTATTCGGATTGTTCATAGCAGCACAGGGTGCATTAGCGGCAGGTTCAGGGACACTGAAGGGGAAGGTATATGACAGTGATACCCATGAGGAATTGCCAGGAGCAAGTATATTAATACAGGGGACAAGTATAGGGGCATCAACAGATATAAACGGGGCATACAGCATACCGAACGCACCATCTGGAGAAGAGACGATAATAGTGAGCTATGTAGGATACGTGGCATTGACGACGCAGGTGACGATCGGAGAGGGGCAGAATGTGGTGAAGGATTTTTATCTGACGCCTCAGGCAGTGACGACGAAGAACGTAGTAGTAACGGCGCAGGCAAGAGGGGAGATGCAATCGATAAACCAGGAGTTGTCGTCGACGCAGCTTGTAAACGTGGTGTCAGCAGAGAAGATGAAGGAACTGCCGGATGCTAACATAGCGGAATCGATCGGAAGGCTGCCGGGGATATCGTTACAGAGGGATGCAGGTGAGGCAGACGCGGTAATCATACGCGGGTTAGCACCGAAGTATAATGAGATCACGATCGAAGGCGTACCGATGAGTTCAACGTACTACGGAGACCGTGGAGTAGATTTGAGTTTACTGGGAGACGACCTTGTAAAGGGAGTAGAGGTATCGAAGACATTGATGCCGAACATGGATGCGGATGCGCTGGGAGGTACGGTAAACTTGACATTAAAGACGGCTGATCCGGGATTTCACTACAACGTATGGGGCAATGGTGGATACAATAACCTAAGGGACTCATACGGGAATTATAAGTTTGCACTAAGCGGAGGTGACAGGATTTTAAATAATAAGGTTGGTATTTTGGTACAGGGGAACATCGAAGAGAAGCAACTCCCTTCAGATAATTTTAGTGCCGGTTATGCAGGTCCAACAAAATCGTCGGTAATACTAAATCCTCCAACTTTTTATATCAACACTAACTCGGCAACAGTCACAGACAACAATACCCAGAGGCATCGTTATGGTGCGAGCGTGATATTGGATTATGCATCGGATTTTGTGGATGTTAAATTGTTCAATGTTTACGATCAAAAGAACGACAGCTCAATAACGAGACAAAATCTGTCAAGCTTTTCAAGTACACAATTCCAGGACCAAATTTTTTTGAATGATACTAAGACGGAGCAGGAGACACATTCGCTCCAATTGCTGATCAAGCCTGGTGCCGGGATGGAGGTACCGATATCGGTATCTTGGACGAAGGGGGATCAAAAAGAACCGAACCAGAAAGAGTTCGATTTTTATCAAACCGCTGTAGCAACGACCCCGAAAGGAAGTTCGCTGATATACGGACAGCCGTTGACATTGATACAATCCATGGGTGTGCTTAGTCCTACTAACCCAAATTCAACTCTATACAGTATTGTCAATACCAGTTCAGCCTTGGTGGACAATTCCTACGATGCAAAAATCGACTGGAAGGTACCGTTCAAGATTTCAGAAGACTTTTCCGGAGTTTTGTCCGCCGGCGGAAAGTATCATGCTGTGTACCGCGGGAGTAGTTCTACTTCGGATTATGTTTACATGCTGTATGGTGATGGTGCCACCAATAGAAGAATTATCGACACTGAATTCGTAGGATTATTCCCGGGGCTCGCCAATATTCCCGTGAATAGTGTGAGTAATTTGCAGGCCGGGCTTTATGCGTATCCTTTTGTCGACAACGGTTACGGCAGGTCGAGTGTTTTAGGATATCCCGTCGGACCGAGCTGGGAAATATATGAATTATCGAATATGTCGAATATTCTGTTTAACCAGAAGTCAATAACACTCTGGCAGAATGGCCCATCCAACTACGACCTGAACTATACCGATCATGAACAGACAAATGCGGGCTATGTAATGGGCGAGTTTAACATTGGAAGCAACCTCACGATAGTACCCGGTGCCCGTTATCAGGAAGAGAAGACAGATATCTCGGCTTATCGCGTAAAACTTAATAGCAGTAATGCGAATGGTCTTGACGGTGACCCACCTACTTTGCTGGATTCAAAAAGAGATAACCCCAACTGGTACCCTTCGGTAAATATTAAATACAAGGTAACGGACAACATTCAAGTGTTGGGCGCGGCCTATAAGAGCGAATCGCTTCCCGATTATTCCGAAATTACTCCTCTTACCGATCTGGGAGACGGCGGAACATTAACTTTGGGCAACCCGCTATTAAAACCGGCAACCGCATGGAATTATGACATTGGAACCTCGGTATATAGCAACGAGATCGGGTTGTTCACGGTTGACTTGTTTTATAAGGACATAAGTAATCTTATTTATGGCATGTCAGGTTTCTATCCGTTCCGTCCATTTCCCGTCACTGGTGCTCCATCTAATCTTGCTTCTCTGCTTCCTGCGAGAAGTTTTTACGATACAACGTGGATCAATGGCAGTGCGTCCAGGCTTAAACTGAGTGCATCCATTCCGATGAATGATCCATACGATGCTTACCTGCGGGGGATAGAGTTCTCGTGGCAAACGCATTTCTGGTATCTTCCGGGGTTACTGAGCGGAATAGTTCTCGATTTTAACCTCACGCTTATGACATCTAATCAAATGTATCCCTACTTCCAGCCATTGACAACGCCATTCGGCTCTATCGATACGCTTAAATTTACAGCCGTGGAGGGAGCATTGCAGGACCAACCTAAAGCAATTTATAATGCGATACTCGGATGGGATTATAAGGGATTCAGCTCGAGGTTCTCGGCAAGGTACCAACAGCTGACCCTCCAGAGTATAGATACACAATATCCCGGAGGCCTTCGGGATAGTTATTATGACAACGTGTTGTTGATAGATATATCTCTGAAGCAGCAAATCATAGGTAATCTATCGATATTTGCCAACGCGACAAACGTAAACAGTCATGTAGACAATTATTACTACAGCCATCCGACCTACGCTCCTCCTGGTGTTACCTACGCGGCGGGTCAATTGCCGACGAGTGAGCAGACATACGGATGGGATTTGCAGTTTGGACTTACTTTCTATTATTGAAATGAATTATTTATCAAATAGACGAAGGGAAAGCGGACGAATCCCGATCGTCGCTTACGGTGATCTTTTTGCGGAACCACGAACTAAAAATGTCCGGGAAATGGAGGTTAAGGGAAAAATAATAATGGTTGGAAAAGGTGTGAATAAAACATTTTCACTTTGTTCATATTGAGAAATAATTAAAACTCATTAGGAGAAGAAAAATGAAGTTCAAAATTGTACTATGCTTGTTCACCGTGCTGTTGATCGCAGGCGTATCAAGCCGCTCCTATGGCCAGGTAATCACCAAGGGAGATACGATGTTTATCACCGGCGGTACGTCGCTTGCCGACCTAAGTAATTTGGGTGAGCTTGATTCAACGATCGACAATGATACCCTCGCAACCGGTGGAAGAACAGACCCGAACCGCGTTTATGCGCTGTATGAGGGGCATGTTTATTACCAACTGACGCCGATCTACTATTACAATCCGACAGGACGTCTGACGATTGTTGGCGTTCCAGATCCAGCCCATACGGCATGGAAGGCAAAACCGCTCATCTTATTGCAACCGACCGGAAGTAACGATGTCGCCGCAGGAAAATGCTACGGCAGCGTGAAATTTGATAACCTTCATTGCCAGGTAATGGAGACGGATGGAAACTTACAATCTGAATACCTCTATTGCGGCACTGCAAACCAGTTGAAGCAAACTCTTACCATTAACAACTGCTTGTTTGAATTCAGCAACACCGATATTTTCGATTGCACGAATGAAACAGGCGCAATCGGTGGCTGGCCTTATGGAGCGAGCATCTTTATAACCAATTCATATTTCCGCAACATGTTCGAGCCGGGCCAATGGTGGAGTTCAAGAGTGTTCCAGTGCAAGCATCCGACAGATACACTGTGGATTGAAAACTGCACAACCACCACAGGTGGTCTGACCTTCCTGCAGCAGAACGAGCTCACAGACTTCAGCTATATTAACCATAATACCATCATTAACCAGAAGAAATATTGGCTGCTGTCCCCTTACAAACATAATGAATTCATCACGAACAATATTTTCGTCAACCAGGACTGGGTTGGTGAAGATAGTGCTGTGACTGGAAGCGGACAGGATCCTGATAAGATCTTCATGAGCACGATTAATATTGACACAAACAATTCCACAAACGGTCTTGTAGTGGAGCCGAAGTATATGGTCGGTGGTGATACAGCCAATATTGATCAGAGTCAACTCGGTCTCAGTCATTTGAGGATCTTCGTTTCGAATAACATAAATTACAATGATCCGCTTCTGACTTCCGGTTACTATCAGAGCAGCACGTATCAAATTTCTGACACGGGCGGTGTGGCATGGGCAGTAGGTCCCGCGATACCGTCATACCTGGGTTGGGAAGGTACTCGAGAACCCAATGCGGTACATAATATGCCCGGCGAGTGGATGAACTCCCGTACCGCGGCTTTGTTTACCGCATTCGCTCCGCCCAATGGAGGATTTGTTGAGCAGAACACAATTACCACACAGCCCCAAACCCAGACGTCTATCGCACTCACGGCTACTGTAGTAACCGCGATGGCGCAATGGAACCAGCACGCGTATGGCGATCCAAGATTCACAACTCCGGCACCGGTTCTTACCGGCACGGCATACATTTATGGCGACTACGATCCAACGACTGAACCCGGCGTTGTCGGTGGAGTGGCAGTAGACAACATAACTAATACTACGACTCTTGGAGCTAACGATCACGTTGGAATAACGAAGTTCAGTGACCTCCAGGAAAACTTCAAACAATCAGCAGCAGTATCGACAATAGACGGTCTCCCAATCGGTTCCTTGATTTGGGATGACGCGAAACTAGCTGCGTTCAATTCAGCTGCTGACTGGCAAGCTGTAAAGTCTGCATATAATGCAGTTACCAATCTGCCTGCTGCCTTGTTACTTGTAAAGAAAAATACAACAGGACCTCAGACTTTTGAGCTTTCACAGAACTATCCGAACCCGTTCAACCCGACTACGGAAATCAATTATACCCTTCCGCAGGGTTTCAACGGTTTCGTAACACTTAAAGTGTACAACGTCCTCGGTCAGGAAGTTGCGACACTTTTTGCTGGCGAAAGAACATCCGGATTGTTCAGCGCAACGTTTGATGCCAACAGGTTTTCAAGCGGTGTGTATTTCTATCGCTTGGATGCCGGCAGCTTCTCCAGTACTAAGAAGATGGTATTGATGAAGTAATCGTTTGTGAATTTATGTTGCTCTCTTTCGAGATGAGAAGCAGCAAAATATCACTTTGAAGGACTGGGAGATGCAAAACATCTCCCAGTCTTTTTTTTATCGCTGAGAGATGCTCTATGGGGAACATCAATTCCTTCTAAAGCTGCTCGACTATTGTTTAACATGGCTCCAGAGACTCTAACGTTTGTTGATATTAGGATTTTGCTTCCGTAAATTTATCCTAATGTTAGCGCTAACTTATTTTCTTTGGAAGACCAGTGTAAGTTTTCAAAGTTAGTATTTAGGTCGATGCAATAAGAAAATTAGGGAGAAATTTATGTCATTCAATTACTACGTAGTTGTAAAGAGATTAATACTCGTAATAGTATTCGGATTGTTCATAGCAGCACAGGGTGCATTAGCGGCAGGTTCAGGGACACTGAAGGGGAAGGTATATGACAGTGATACCCATGAGGAATTGCCAGGAGCAAGTATATTAATACAGGGGACAAGTATAGGGGCATCAACAGATATAAACGGGGCATACAGCATACCGAACGCACCATCTGGAGAAGAGACGATAATAGTGAGCTATGTAGGATACGTGGCATTGACGACGCAGGTGACGATCGGAGAGGGGCAGAATGTGGTGAAGGATTTTTATCTGACGCCTCAGGCAGTGACGACGAAGAACGTAGTAGTAACGGCGCAGGCAAGAGGGGAGATGCAATCGATAAACCAGGAGTTGTCGTCGACGCAGCTTGTAAACGTGGTGTCAGCAGAGAAGATGAAGGAACTGCCGGATGCTAACATAGCGGAATCGATCGGAAGGCTGCCGGGGATATCGTTACAGAGGGATGCAGGTGAGGCAGACGCGGTAATCATACGCGGGTTAGCACCGAAGTATAATGAGATCACGATCGAAGGCGTACCGATGAGTTCAACGTACTACGGAGACCGTGGAGTAGATTTGAGTTTACTGGGAGACGACCTTGTAAAGGGAGTAGAGGTATCGAAGACATTGATGCCGAACATGGATGCGGATGCGCTGGGAGGTACGGTAAACTTGACATTAAAGACGGCTGATCCGGGATTTCACTACAACGTATGGGGCAATGGTGGATACAATAACCTAAGGGACTCATACGGGAATTATAAGTTTGCACTAAGCGGAGGTGACAGGATTTTAAATAATAAGGTTGGTATTTTGGTACAGGGGAACATCGAAGAGAAGCAACTCCCTTCGGATCAATTTAATGCCTCCTATTCCGGTCCGACACTTTCATCGGTCGTAAAAACTGTTCCAACTTTTTATGTCAACACCATTCAGGCGGAAGTAACAGATAATAGCATTCAGAGGCATCGTTACGGCGCGAGTGTGATATTAGATTATGCATCGGATTTTTTGGATGTTAAACTTTTCAACGTGTACGATCAAAAGAACGACAGTACCATAACGAGGAACAATACGACATATTTCAGCCAGAACAGTTTCCAGGATCAGATTCTTATTGGCGATACTAAGACGGAGCAGGAGACACATTCGCTCCAATTGCTGGTCAAGCCTGGTGCCGGGATGGAGGTACCGATATCTTTGTCCTACACCAAGGGAGACCAACACACGCCGAATGAGCAGGAGTTTGACTTTAATGAACAGCTTACGGGCTCGCCCCTCCCTGGAAGTGCTATGACATACGGGCAACCAGCCTCCTTAATAAATGCGATGGGTGTCATGACTCCGGCAAATACGGTTCTTTGGAATATTCTTACATCGAACACGAATCTTACGGACGAATCGTACGACGCAAAAGTGGACTGGAAGGTGCCGTTTAGAATTTCGGAGACTTTTTCGGGGATACTTTCCGCAGGCGGTAAATATCACGAGGTAAGTCGCACAAGCGACAATACTCGTTTGTGGTATGATATACAGTTCGGAGGGAGTCACGGCAGGAGAGTAAACCTAATTAACGCGGTCCCATTTCTTGCGGGAGCTCCTCCGGATCCTACTATTTCCGAAGGCGGCCTTTATGCAAGGTATTTCGTGGACCCAAACTATACGAGGACAAGCATCTTAGGATATCCTGTCGGGATTGGGTATAACCCATACGAATTGTCATATATGGAGAATCTCATTTATCCGGCTTGGGCAAATCAGTTCTACAGAGATGGCGTCGCGTCTTTTAACCAGAATTATACGGACAAAGAAAATACGCGGGCTGGCTATGTGATGGGCGAGTTCAATATCGGAAGTACTCTTACAGTAGTTCCCGGCGTCCGTTATCAGGAAGAAAACTCCGATATTTCTGCTTACCTTATCAGGGTGAATGGATCTAATGCAAATGGCCTCGACGGAACTCCTCCTGCTTTACGGGATTCAAAGAGAGATAATCCCAATTGGTATCCCTCGGTAAATATTAAATATAAAGCAACCGAAAATATCCAAGTCTTGGCCGCAGCTTATAGAAGTGTTTCATTACCAAGCTATACCGATGTTTCTCCTCTAGTTGGACTCAATGACTATTCGTCCTTGATATCCGGCAACCCGTTATTGAAACCATCAACTGCTTGGAACTATGATCTCGGGACCTCGGTATATAGTAACGAGATCGGGTTGTTCACGGTTGACCTGTTTTACAAGGACATAAGTAATCTTATTTATCAGATGCAGGGTTTTTATCCATATCGTCCTTATCCCGTCGTTGGTGCTCCGGTTGATCTTTCCAGCTTGCTCCCCGCAAAAAGTTATTTTGACACGACATGGTACGCTGGGAGTAGGTCCAGACTCTTATATAATGGTTCTATTCCAATGAATGATCCGTCCGATGCTTATCTGAGAGGGATAGAGTTCTCGTGGCAAACACATTTTTGGTATCTTCCGGGACTATTAAGCGGATTAGTTCTCGACTTTAACCTCTCGCTCATGAGTTCCAATCAACTATATCCTTATTTTCGTGAGTTGACGACCCCATTTGGCACGGTCGATACTCTTAAATATGCAACGGTGTCCGGAGCATTGCAGGACCAACCTAAAGCAATTTATAATGCAATACTCGGATGGGATTATAAGGGATTCAGCTCGAGGTTCTCGGCAAGGTACCAACAGCTGACCCTCCAGAGTATAGATACACAATATCCCGGAGGCCTTCGGGATAGTTATTATGACAACGTGTTGTTGATAGATATATCTCTGAAGCAGCAAATCATAGGTAATCTATCGATATTTGCCAATGCGACAAATGTAAACAGTCACGTAGACAATTATTACTACAGCCATCCGGCCTATGCTCCTCCTGGTGTTACCTACGCGGCGGGTCAATTGCCGACGAGCGAACAGACATACGGATGGGATTTACAGTTCGGTCTTACTTTTTATTATTGAGATTGATCATGATGATGCAATAAACAGTTGATCGTTTCTTATTGAGTTACGTTATGGAGCACCGGCGAATGTCACCGGTGCTCCCGTTTGAAAGGCAAGATCGGGAAAACCCAAACGGGGACTAGAGAGAGCAAGAAGCTCAATCCGGCCGCATCTTCAGCAGCAAAGAAATGATTCCCATGAAATTGTCGCCGATGAATCTGCCCTTTTTTGCAAGCGAAGAAATACCAGCAAGATTTCACGCCTGACAATCGGGAGACGTTTTACTCTTCCCGATTTCTCCTTAGTGCCAAAACTGAAGCTGGAAGTCGTGATTTCCCCGTTGATACCAAAATCATCATAGGTTTCTTCAAGTAACAAGATCTCAAATAATGGATGATCTAAGCGATATAGGTTTGACTTCTTTCTGCAGTTGATTGAATGAAGTGAGTTTTTTTTCTTAAATTAAGCATAGCAAATACATATGAGCTTACGCTTAACCATCGTTTTGTCGGAATATATTTTGAACGATTCATACAAAAATTCAAGGAGCTTATTATTATGTTGAGGATTTCTTCCTGCCTTCTTATCCTATTTCTTTTTTCCGTCTCTGCCTCCGCAGGGATTACAATATCCGGGAAATTGACTGGGGCTGACGGAAAGCCGATGTCGGTTGCGAATGTTTTTCTAACTTACCCGGGGGATAATCGTCCGATTAAAAGCGTTGAAGTTCGAAAAGATGGTGACTTTAGGATTCCGATTGACTCAGAAGGACTCTGGACGCTGCATTTCACGGGCACATTTCACCGTGAATACGAGATCGCGATATATGCCGACAACGAGAAGGATATCCGGCTTGATGTAAGACTCGGAACCTATCGCTATCAAACTAATTTCGATCGAGCGGCAGTTATCGGGAATTTCAACAGATGGTCTTTTGCCCGCCGAGTTTACTTGAAGAAAGATAAGGATAGCAACTATTCCGCGATTGTGGATTGCAAGCTCGACACCATTATTTACAGATTAGTCGATGTCAGGACAGGAGGAGATTTTGAGGGAACGAGTGCGATGAGGTACGTCCCAAACGGAATAGATGGGTACAGCGCGCTCATGATCGCAAAAAAAGGAAAAGTCAGGATCCTGTTAGATCCACATAAACTTGTTGAATCTGATCTGCCCGCTAGTTTCAAAGTTATAGCTGCCGACTCAATCGAATCGAGGTTTGCAAAGTCATACGCCATTTTCGAGGATACCAGGCAGGCATATACGTCATCATTATATTGGCATGTTGCGGAACTTAAAATGGGAAGCTTTAAATTCGATTTCAAACCGGTTATCGATTCTGTCAAGAATCTGTTGAATGTTGAGCCCGAAGGATTGATCCGGCAGGTTCTTCAATTCGACTACTTTGGGTTGACCGACCTGAGTACCTTCACTCATTACGTCGATGTCAAGACTTCCAGAGAGACTTTGACCGGGGTTTCTCCAAGCTCTGTTATTTGGTCACTGGCTCCGGAGTTGCTTTCGGACGCATTGAATCAGGCCTCCTTCGGACCGTACCAAAGGAAGGAATACATTCAAAAGGTGCTGGACACAAATCCGATGCCAGGCACGAAGGAAGTTCTCTTGCGGGATGAAATTGTAAGAAATTTCCATTCACTTCATTATAATCAAATACCTCCTTATCTCGAACCTCTTGTAGATCAGTATGGAGATTCTCCGGAGGCGCAAAATGAAGGGAAACTATACTCAGCTGATTACCTTCGGTTGAAAGATGGGGCTCAAGCTCCAGCATTCTCTGTGAGGTCATTGCCGGATTCTATCCATCTATTTACAAATGATTCGTTCAAAGGTAAGTACTATCTCCTGAATTTTTGGGCAACAACAAGCGCAACATCTCTGGACGAAATTAAGAACTTACAGAATGCTTATGACTTATACAAACAAAAGGGACTTGTGATCTTGAGCATCTCCCTCGACAGCACCGCAGAAAACGTAATCAAGTTTCGCCAGGGGAAATGGAAGATGCCTTGGATGAGCGCAATTGTAGATTCCAGTTTTGATAGTCAGATATGCAAACCTTTTGAAGTCTACTCTCTCCCTAAGAGTGTACTGGTTAATCCTGAAGGGAAAATAGTTGCAGAAGGCTGGGAATTGCGTGGATCGAACTTCTTAAAAACCTTGAGGAAATATCTGGGAAAATAAATGCCGGAATTAGGTCTTTGCCGAATTAAGTAATTCAGTAAACAGCGGCATTTACTGTAAGGTTCTACATTCAAAATTCCTGGCATTTCATTGACGCGTAAATCGGCTTTAACTATCTCTCGTAGTCAAAGGATCTCCTGATGAAAAGAAGTCCACAAATATATCTTTATTCTTTGAGCATTTTTTTATTCGCTTTCGTTTTCCCGCTATTGCAATATCAGCCGGTCGTCATTTACTCGTTTTTGTATATTGCGGCATCTCTTCTTTTTATACTGGTCTGTAAGATCATTTTAAAGTACGATATATCACCACGGCATATCTTTATTTTGGTGATAGCAGCTTCAATTTTGAAATTAATTCTGATACCAATACATCCCATCGGTTCGGATGATTACTATAGGTATCTTTGGGACGGTAAGGTAATTGCCAATGGGATAAACCCTTACCGATATGCTCCTTCGGATCCTGCTCTTGCCGCTCTTCATTCCAAAATTCTTCCGGCACATATAAATTTTGCAGACATGAAGACGATTTATCCGCCTCTCGCCGAGATTTTGTTCTACATATCATACAAGATTGGAGGAGAAGGCTTCATTGGATTGAAGTTTATGCTGTTCGTTTTCGACATGGGGACAATTCTTGGGATTTTCCTTATCGTCAAGACCCTCGGAATTAGTTATAAAAGTATATTGATGTACGCCCTGTGTCCTCTGCCATTGTTCCAGTTCTTTGTGGATGGACATATGGATGGATTTGGAATCTCGTTGCTGGTGTTCGGTATTCTGTTTTATCTTAAGGAAAGAAAGTTTTTAAGTTACTTATTTATCGGACTTTCTATCTGCGTTAAACCGTTAGGACTTATCCTCATTCCATTGTTATTTTTTTCGGAGAAGAAATGGCTTGACCGTTTTAAGGTCGTTTTAATACCGGCGGCTGTTTGTTTTATTTTGTACCTTCCTTTCATTTTCTCCGGATCTCCTTTTCAGGCTCTGATCACGTTTACCGAGAATTGGACCTTCAATGGAGTTGTATTCGATTTGTTAGATCTCTTCTTCCACGACAACCAGAGAACAAGAGCAATTTGCGGCGCATTACTTCTTATTGCTTATCTGCCGATCGTGTTTAATCGAAAGGATTTGCTTACAAAGATCTATTACTCGATTTTTCTTCTCTTTATTTTTTCTCCAGTCGTTCATCCGTGGTACTTGAGCTGGCTTGTGTTTTTGATCCCGGTAACACAAAGATGGAGCGGGATCGTCTTCGTCAGTTTAGTAAGTTTAACGGCATTTACCGTTGCAACGTATCAACTGACTGGGATCTGGAGAGAATACACTGCGGTTGTATTGCTTGAGTATATTCCTGTGCTGGCTCTATTTATTTATGAAATGACAAGAAAACCTCAAATTGAGTTGCGTTAGCGATTCAACTTTATGATTCCTGTTTTATTGCAACCCGGGCATTAAATTTAGATGCTGAGTTGGTAGAAAATCTTAACTTACTTTAACGGAGACTTGTTATGGCAAATTTGTATTTGGAAGATCTTTATAACCTTGACGATAAGGTTTCGGTGGTGATCGGGGGAAGCGGGGTTCTCGGCGGAAGCGTAGCGGAGTCGGTCGCGAAGGCAGGATCAAAAGTTGTTATTGTATATAATCACGGGAAAGATGCAGCCGAGGAACGAGTAAGAAATATTCAGAAGCAGGGGGGTGACGCGATGGCTGTTCACGCCGATGCCTGCGTAAAGAAAGAACTGGAAGCAGCGAAAGACGAAATTATTTCCAGGTGGCATAAAGTCGACATCCTTATAAATGCTCCGGGCGTGAATTCACCGACGCCGGTTTTCGATATTAAGGAGGACGAGTGGGAACGAATATTGAACGTGAATTTGAAAGGCATCTTCTTCGCGTGTCAGGTCTTTGGTAAACAAATGATCGAGAATAAGATCAAAGGAAGTATAATAAACTTTTCATCTGTCTCTTCCGAGATACCCCTTTCAAAAGTTTTTACTTATGGGATATCAAAATCTGGAGTGAACAGTATGACTCGCTTTCTTGCGAGGGAATGGGCGCCGAACGGAATTCGTGTCAATGCAGTCATGCCCGGATTTTTTCCAGCAGAACAAAACAGGAAAATTTTAACGGAAGAACGCCGGAAGTCTATTTTTAATCACACTCCGATGGCAAGATATGGAGAATCAAATGAGCTGAGCGGTGCGATTATCTGGCTCGCTTCTAATAACGCCTCATCCTTCGTTACAGGCACGATCATCCCTGTTGACGGCGGTTTCACGGCTATGACTATATGAAAACCTCAAGGACACAATAATGAAAATCGTAGCAGACTCCGCCATCCCGTTTGTTGATATCGCGTTTGGACCTTTTGGAGAACTTGTTAAACTTGAAAGCAAGTCAATAGACAATCTTGCTGTACGTGACGCGGATGCGGTCATCGTGAGATCGGAAACAAAGATCGATGAAAAACTCCTTATTGGAAGCAAAGTGCAATTCGTGGGTACTGCGACAATAGGCACAGACCATGTTGATATCGACTTTCTGAGAAATAAAGGGATTACTTTCGCGAGCGCCCCGGGGAGCAATTCGAATGCAGTGGTACAGTACGTATTTGCCGCGTTGTTCACCCTTTCAAAGAGGAAGCATCTCTCTTTGAAAGGGAAGACATTGGGAGTCGTTGGAGTCGGCAATATCGGCAGCAAGATCGTTCGTGTCGGAAGGAAGCTGGGAATGATCGTTCTACAAAACGATCCTCCACTGGAAAGGTCGACACGCGATCCGAATTTTATTCCGCTTGACGATCTGATGCAATCGGATTTTATCACGGTTCATGTTCCTTTCACTCGTACGGGACCGGACTCAACTTTCCATCTTTTCGATGAGAGAAGGCTGTCGCTCTTGAAGAAAGGAAGCATCCTGATCAATTCATCAAGGGGGGGAGTCGTTGATAACAACGCTTTAAAAAGTATTTTGACGCGCAAAATCATAGGTGATGCTGTCCCTGGACGTTTGGGAGAATGAGCCTAAGATCGATCTGGACCTTCTTTCGATGTGCGCCATTGGAACGCCGCATATAGCGGGATACTCAATTGACGGGAAAGTGAACGCGACTAAAATGATTTTGCAGGTTTTTTGTAAGCACTTCGATTTACGGAGACCAGGAGATTTTTCCCCGCAGGTTTCTCCGCCGGAGCATCGGGTTATGGTGGTCGACGGTCTATCTTCGGATGTTGAAGATGTTCTCGCAGGAATGATAAAGCAGTGTTATGACATAGAGAAGGACGATAAAGCATTGAGAACGGTTTCGTCGATTGATCTCGCTGAGCGTGGAACTTTTTTCAAGAAGCTCAGGAGCAATTATCATTTCCGCCACGAGTTTTCAAATTTTACCGTAAAAACCTCAGGAGAGGAGAGTTCGCTAAACGAAATTCTTCGTTCATTCGGATTTCGGATAAGCTCAGACGGAAATTGATTGAATCAAACAAACATAAGCGTAAAAATCTTTTCTTAGTAATTTTTTTACTTGACAAGTCTTTCTCTTGTTTGTATCTTGTCTAAGTAAAAGTTCATTCAAAACCTCTATCTTATCTAGAACGGCCGAGGGAACAGGCCCCATGACGCCGTAGCAACCGGTCTCAAATTTTTGAGACGCAGGTGCTAACTCCTGCTCCGCCTTTGGCGGAGGGAGATGAGAGGAAGACGCGTACATTACTCTGTAACCTCTTCTGATCATCGGAAGAGGTTTTCATTTTAGTGATGCATAATAAACGACCCCGCGATCCGTAGCGGGATTACAAGAGGAGCAATGTATGCGTTTTCAGACTTGTACTATCCACACAGGCGTGGACAAAGATTCAGCTTTCAATAGTGTTATCACGCCGATTTACCAGACTTCAACTTTTCGTTTCGAAGACGTCGGTCAGACAAAAGGGTTTGACTATACGCGCAGCGGAAATCCGACGCGGCGAGCCTTAGAGGAGAATATCGCTGCACTCGAGGGTGGTGCGGGCGCGGCAGCAGTTGCAACAGGGATGGCCGCCGTTGCACTTACTCTCCACTTCTTCAAAACGGGCGACCACATCCTTTGTACCCACGATTGTTATGGCGGCAGTGAGAGGCTATTCCGTATTTACCGCGAACAATTCGGATTGGAAATTTCTCATGTTGATATGAGCGACCTTTCCGCTGTCGAGGCAGCGATCAAACCGAATACGAAGGGCTTCTGGATCGAGAGCCCGAGCAATCCGCTCCTAAACATCGTCGATATCAAAGAAATGTCCCGACTCGCTCACTATCATGGCGCGCTTTCCATAGTTGATAACACATTTCTGTCGGCGTTCAACCAGAGACCTTTCGAACTTGATGCAGACATTATTGTACACTCGACAACAAAATATCTTAACGGTCACAGCGATGTCGTCGGCGGTGCGGTCGTCGTTAAGCGTCAGCAACATGCGGAGCGTCTGCAATTTTTAGCCAACGCAGTCGGACAGGGAGCGTCTCCGTTTGACTGCTGGTTGGTCTTGCGCGGAATAAAGACTCTGGCTCCTCGCATGAGGGAGCATGAACGAAACGCTCGCACGGTAGCAGAATTTCTTTCGTCTCATCCGAACGTTAGCAAAGTTTTTTATCCCGGGCTCGAAAGTCACCCTCAGCACGAACTTGCCAAACGTCAGCAATATGGATTCGGAGCGATTGTCTCGTTTGAAATCGATGGAACGAGAGAAGACGTCAATCATGTGCTCCGGTCGACGAAAATCTTCGCGCTCGCTGAATCGTTAGGCGGCGTTGAGTCCCTCATCGAGCACCCTGCAAGCATGAGTCATGCTTCCATGAATCCTGAATTGCGGGAAAAAGCCGGTATTAATGAGGGAATCATCCGCCTTTCCGTGGGCATTGAGGATATCAATGATCTGATTGAAGACCTCGATCATGCTTTGGTGTTTGGGGAAAAAGCCTTTGTACAAGCGAACAAAGTGGAAGTTGCAGCCCAATGCTGACGCATCAAAATAATTTGGAATTGTGAAATCCTTTGGCATTTAAACTTGACAAAAGAGTTATGTATTTGTATTTTATTATTGAAATGAATATTAAAACACCTTCGAGAGCCTTAAACAATCCCCGCAGATGCATGTCGTGTGCATGTTGTTGTTGTACCTGTACAATGGGATCGCGTTGTTTTCGCGAAGGTGTAGGCCCATGAGTTGATTTAAAATCAATTTTCTTTTAGAAGCCCTTCGTTGAAAACCAGCGAAGGGCTTTTTTTATATATAGGAGAAATGGAAGAGCATGGAACAAATCGATGAAGAGATCAATAGTATCGATAGTCTTGAAGCAATTAAAGAAGATATAACTGGAATACGAAATGAAATAAACCGCTTGAATCGGGGAGAAGTTTCTGAGGATGAATTCAAAAGATATAGGCTTCACCGCGGAATTTACGGGCAGCGCGCGGACCAAAAAGGTTTCAACATGGTACGCGTGAAAATTCCGTACGGCTTCCTGACCTCTGCGCAATTGAAAAGACTTGGTGAGATCGCGCGCGAGTTTTCTGACGGACTCGCTCATGTAACCACGCGGCAGGATATACAATTGCACTGGGTCAAGCTAGAGACCATTCCCGATGTGATGGAGATGTTGGCTGAAGTCGGACTAACCACGCGGGAGGCTTGCGGCAACACGGTTAGAAACATTGTCGGCGCACCCCTCGCAGGAGTATCAAAGACCGAATTATTCGACATAACGCCATACGCTCACCTCCTCGCGAAATATTTCCTTCGCAACAAATTGAATCAACTTCTCCCGCGTAAATTTAAAATCTCATTTTCAGGAAGTATAGATGAGAGCGATGGAATCATTCCCTGGATTCACGACATCGGTTACGTCGCTGCCGTTCAGACTGAAAATGGAAAAATAAATAAGGGCTTCAAAGTTTACGTCGGCGGCGGACTTGGCGGCCAGCCTCGCGTTGCCGACGTGTTCGAAGAATTTATCCCGGTCGAATTATTAGTACCAACATCAGAAGCTATCATCACAGTTTTCAACTCGCTCGGAAACCGGGAGAATAGAAACAGGGCGAGGATGAAGTATGTTTTGTGGAAGTTAGGATTCGATGAGTTCAAGCAGCGCGTTTTTGACGAACGAGCTCGGATCTTCGATTCAGGGCGGACTTTTCCCGAACCGGAAGAGATCGTCGAAGAGGGTTACTTACCCATCGGGGAAAAACTCGCTTTGGACACCGATGGTGATTCCAATTTCAGTCACTGGTTTGATTCGAATGTTGTGGAACAAAAACAACCTGGATACAACGTCGTGTATGTCAATCCCACGATAGGCGATTTGACAGTGGACCAACTATTCGCGCTCAGTGAACTGTCGCAGCGTTTCTCCAACGGCAAGGTTCGCACCACTCCGCAACAGGATATCGTCCTGCGATGGATTAGATCCTCAAACCTCGGACTACTGTACCGTGAGCTAAAAGATATCGGCCTCAATCAAGCAGGTGCATTAGATGTTTCAAATGTAACTTCCTGCCCAGGTGCAGATACATGCAATCTCGGCATCACTCATTCGCGAGCACTCGGAAAAGAGTTAACACAGCTATTTCATCGCAATCCAGACTGGTTCGATGTCCTCGGCGATCTCCGCGTAAAAATAAGCGGCTGCCCAAACTCATGCGGTCAGCATCACGTTGCGGCAATTGGACTGCATGGTGCCACGAAGAAAGTTGAGGGCGGAGAAATTCCATCCTACTTAATCTCAATCGGCGGCGGCATGAATTCAGGCAAGCAAATGTTCGGTGCGACTCTCGGAAGGGTTCCTGCCCGATATGCGGTGGAGGCGGTCTCGCGCATCATAAGAAGATTCCTCTCTCAAAGAAATGCAGGTGAAAATTTCTGGCAATTTATCGAGAAAACCGGAGTCCGATCCTTCCGCGATGACATCAAAGACCTCTCCGATTTCCCGGCAAATATGCACAATACGGAGTTATTCGTTGATCTCGGCGAGAAAAAGGCGTTTGCCGCGGTGACGGGAGAAGGCGAGTGCGCAGCGTGATTAATCAGTCGGAAATCGGTTCGCTTGCCTCAGAGCTGGAGACGCTACACCCGGTTAAGATATTGGAGTGGGTGAACGAACATTTTTCAGTCGGCGAAATATCTATGGCGACAGGCTTCGGTGCGGAAGGCGCCGTGCTCGTTGACATGATTGCGTCAGTGAATAAGAACATTCCTGTTTTCTATTTGGATACCGACGTCCTATTTCCGGAAACCTACGCATTGCGCGACAGGCTTGAAGAAAAATATGGGATAAACCTCATACGATACGCTACTCCTATTTCTCTGAAGCAGCAGGAAGACCTTCATGGCGAACATCTCTGGGAACAAAACCCTGATCTCTGCTGCAATATCAGAAAGGTGGAGCCACTTCGCGAAACCCTGAAAAACTATTCGGGCTGGATAACAGCGATCAGGCGCGAGCAATCGCCCGCTCGCGCCAATGCCGATGTCATCGAATGGGACAGGAAGTTTAATCTGTTGAAGATAAATCCGCTTGTCATGTGGACTAAGCAGGAAGTGTGGAAGTATATCATAGATCATGGCGTTCCATATAACTCGCTCTATGATGCCGGATACTCAAGCATAGGCTGCACTCATTGCACGACGCCTGTCGCATCAGGTGAAGACGAGCGCGCCGGAAGATGGCGCGGCTTTCGGAAAAAAGAATGCGGCTTGCATGTTGCTGATCTGCCCACTCAACCGGAAAGGACTAACGGGTAATGTCCTGGGAAATAATAGTCGCAGGTTTTTTTGTCGGAACAATGATTGGCCTGACGGGAATGGGTGGAGGAAGCCTTGTTACTCCGATAATGATTTTCGTATTCGGAGTGCAACCTGTCTTCGCGGTCGGGACTGACCTCATTCTTAGTGCGTTAACGAAGACGGCAGGTGCGATCACTCATGTTCGTTTGAAGAACGTTAACTTCAGGATCGTGAAAACCCTCTTGTCCGGGAGTATTCCGGGCGCAGTTACCGGACTTCTGCTTCTTCGAATTCTCGCATACTTCAATATCTTTTCCATCAACTCTTTTATTAATCATTTCCTGGGCGCTGTCCTTATAATCGTCTCAGTTGGATTGTTCTATCCCTCAATTTGGAAATTTGCCGGACGCCTCAAAATGTCTCCGGACGACCGGAGAAAAACGCTTGTGGTTCGGTGCGTTAGCTTCGGAGTCGGGTTGGCCGTTTCCATAACCTCTGTGGGGAGCGGAAGCATTTTTGTTCCCTTTCTCCTCGCGATTTATTCGGTCCCGCTTTCACAGGTTGTCGGCATTGATGTGTTTCATGGTGCAATTCTCACCGCCGTTGCGGGAGCCGGCCACCTTGCCAACGGCACAGTCGATTTTCATTTGTTGTTTAATCTGCTTGCAGGCTCTGTACCGGGTGTTGTTCTTGGAAGCAAGCTAAGCGTTTCGTTCCCAAAAAGAGCGATGGAGATAATTCTTGGGTCGATGTTAGTAGTATCAGGAATAAAACTTTTGTGATATGCGATGACAAAAGCTTTTCAAAATACGGAGGCGTCTTCAAGGATGGATGAACCGCGCATGGCTCAAGCGTTCCATCCCGAGGAACATGCCCATTTAGATAGAAAATCTAAAAAGGAACAATATTCTACTGACTATGGAGGCTGTTGAAATGAAATCGGTGCAATCTGATGAAGAACTGATGAACTTAGCCGAGGCGCTGCATCAAAAGCATGAATCGCACGGGCTGACATTGCCCGTAAAGGCCGAAACCCGGCGCTTTGCAGACGAAATCATCGAGTGTTTATTCCCGTCACTTTCGGAAAAAGTCTATTTTTCTCCGGAAGAGATTCAGGCGAAGCTAATTTTATTACAGCGGAACGCAAAGGCAATCCTGCATTCACTCCCGCACAAACCGGGGGAGTCGGTCGACGAAATCGTCGGAACTTTTTTTAATCGACTTCCGGAAATATATAAAAAACTCTGGCTTGATGTGGAGGCTATTTATCGCGGCGACCCGGCGGCAGAAAGCGTAGAGGAAGTTGTCCTCGCCTATCCCGGATTCCTTGCGATTTCCATTTACAGGATCGCGCACGAATTCTATCATCTGGATGTCCCTATTTTTCCACGTCTATTGACGGAATACGCACATCAGCTTACGGGAATAGACATACATCCCGGCGCTCGGATAGGGACTCCTTTTTTCATCGATCATGGTACAGGCATTGTCATCGGGGAAACGACTCTCATTGGTGATAATGTGAAAATCTATCAAGGGGTCACTCTGGGTGCGTTGAGCGTGGACAAATCACTGGCAAATACGAAACGACATCCGACAATAGAGGACAATGTAATAATATATGCCCAGGCCGTCATCCTGGGGGGTGAAACCATCATCGGTCATGACAGCGTCGTGGGAGGGAATTCCTGGCTTACCCGGAGCGTGCCGCCGTTTTCATTTGTGTACCCTGAGACGAAGGTAAATGTTCGAACTCCGGATGAAACGAACGGAGGTATCGACTTTGTCATTTAAAGTTTCATGGGCTTTTTATGCAATTCAATTTTCCGCAAACAATAATCGGGAGTATTTTTCATGAAAGCAAACTCAATTCTTGAAACGATAGGCAACACACCTCATGTAAAGATCAACAGGCTTTATCCTTCAGGCGCGAACGTCTGGCTGAAACTGGAGCGGGCTAATCCCGGCGGCAGCATAAAAGACAGGATTGCGCTTTCAATGATTGAAGACGCCGAAGAGCACGGCATCCTTAAACAGAACAGTGTGATCATCGAACCTACTTCCGGTAATACCGGAATCGGGTTGGCAATGGTAGCAGCGGTGAAAGGCTACAAGTTGATCCTGGTAATGCCGGAATCGATGTCGGTTGAGCGGAGAAGAATCCTTGCGGCTTACGGCGCTACACTTGAGTTGACCCCACGCGAGAAGGGTATGAAGGGCGCTATCGAGCGAGCGAACGAGCTTGCCGCAAAAACTCCAAACGCGTGGATTCCACAGCAGTTTGAAAACCCGTCTAACATCGAGGTGCACGAGCGAACAACGGCTCAGGAAATCATCCGTGATTTTCCGGGAGGCATCGACTATCTGATCACTGGCGTGGGGACCGGCGGACATATCACCGGCTGTGCGAACGCCTTGAAGAAGAGATTCCCGAATGTCAAAGTGTTTGCTGTAGAACCGTCACTTTCGCCGGTCATCAGCGGGGGTGCACCAAGTCCGCACCCGATTCAGGGAATAGGCGCCGGTTTCATCCCAAAGAATCTTCATACGGAAATCCTGGATGGAGTTATTCAAGTATCGAAAGAGGAAGCTTTCGAGTTTACTGTCCGAGCCGCAAAGGAGGAAGGAATATTCCTCGGTATTTCATCCGGTGCTGCGCTTGCTGCAGTTGCAAAGAAACTTCCGGAGATTCCCATAGGGAGCACGGTACTGACGTTCGACTACGATACCGGCGAGCGATATTTGTCTGTTGAGGGATTATTTGGGTGAACCATGATATTATCGGAACGCGAAATTTTTATCTAATCAATTAATCATTAAAGGAAGAATATGCCCAAGCACGAAGGATTCACGGTATGGTTTACAGGACTTTCAGGAGCGGGGAAGTCAACCATCTCTGAAGAGTTTGTTAAGAAACTTAAAGCAAGAGGAGAAGATAAAATCGAAGTACTGGACGGCGACATCGTCCGTACACATTTGAGCAAGGGTCTGGGATTCAGCAAAGAGGATCGTGATACAAATATTCTGCGGATCGGATTTGTCTGCGAGATGCTTTCTCGAAACGGAGCGATCGCGATCGGGGCTGCAATTTCTCCTTATCGGGAAATTAGGGATCGAGTCCGTTTGCAGATAAAAAATTTCGTCGAAGTATTTGTATCCGCGCCTCTTGAGACACTTGTCGAGCGGGATGTCAAAGGGCTGTACAAGAAAGCAATTGCCGGTGAAATAAAGAATTTTACCGGTGTATCCGACCCCTACGAGCCGCCGCTCGCGCCTGAAGTAGTTCTCGAAACCGACAAAGAAACAGTCGAAATCAGCGTGAACAAACTTTTGCGAGCTATAGAGTTTCTCGGACTTATCTCGCCGGGAAAAGTAAAGCTTCCGGAGCGAGAGGAAGAAAGAGTGATCGCGCAGCTGCAAAAAAGCGGGAAGTTACACAACGTGAGAGACACTTTAGATCTTGGAGAAGCAAACCCCGAAGAAGCCCGGCTCAAGGGTGAAGCGCACCCGGATCAGATAATTGCTCCTCACGGCGGAGTTCTCGTCAATCGATTTCTTCCGGAAGCCGAGCGGAATGAAATTATCGACCGGATCGAAAAGTACCCCTCGATCACTCTAAATGCACGACAGTGGTCGGATATCGAGTTGATTGCCCATGGGGCTTATTCGCCATTGACCGGGTTCATCGGTGAGGAAGATTATGAAAGCATAATTACAAACGGAAGGTTGAGCAGCGGCGTCGCGTGGACTATTCCTATCCTTCTTCTCGTCGAAGATGATGAAGCGGAACGCCTGAAAATTCGTGACGACGTTATCCTGCGTGACAACGACGGGAAAAATATCGCGCTGCTCCATCTCGGTGAGATTTTTAAAATTGACAGAGAAGAACTTGCACAAAGAGTCTGGCAGACAACCGACATGAAACACCCCGGAGTAAAAAACCTTTTCGATGAAGGTGATACTGCACTTGCCGGGACGATTGATGTCGTCAGGTTAGAACCGCCCCATAATTTTCGTGAATTCCGGCTTACACCGACTGAGACCCGTCAGTATTTCAGAGAACGGGGGTGGAGAAGTGTGGTTGCATTCCAAACCCGCAACCCCGTTCACCGCGCGCACGAGTATTTGCAGAAAGTCGCGCTTGAGCTGGTAGACGGCCTTTTGCTGCACCCGCTCGTCGGAGAAACGAAAGGAGACGACATACCCGCGGCGGTTCGAATGGAGTGCTATAAGACTCTGCTTGAAAATTATTATCCGCAGGATCGCGTTCTCCTTTCAGTTATGCCGGCGGCGATGCGTTACGCCGGTCCGAAGGAAGCGATCCATCATGCGATCATCCGGCAAAATTACGGCTGCACGCATTTTATAGTCGGAAGGGATCATGCCGGCGTAGGGAATTATTATGGCACTTACGATGCGCAAAAAATATTTGACGGGTATTCGAAAGACGAACTCGGGATCACGCCGTTGAAATTCGAGCACACATTTTTCTGCAATAAATGCGAGGGAATGGCCTCTGTGAAGACGTGTCCGCACGGAAGCGACGACAGGATCATCCTCAGCGGAACAAAAGTCCGTGAACGGTTAAGCAACAACCAGGATTTGCCGAATGAATTCTCGCGTCCGGAAGTGGTAACCATTTTGAAAGAACATTATGCAAAAAGTAAGATTAAGCTATCAGCCGTAGGCTGCTAACGGCAAGTTAGCATTAAACACGAAGAACTGAAAAGATGAACACTTTACTTCCGATATTTTTGAAAATAGAACATCAACCGATTCTGGTGGTTGGCGGGGGAACGGTTGCCGAACAAAAGATTAAAAGCCTGCTCGAGGCAAAAGCCGAAATTACCGTTATTGCTCCCGAAATTTCATCATCTATTGTCAAACTTGCAGATGAAAAGAAAATTCATCTGCGCCGCCATAAATATAAGGATGGCGCAGTTGAAGGATTTCTCCTTGTAATCGGGGCGACAGATGACCGTGAAGTGCAGAGGAAAATTTTTAGAGATGCACAAGCCAGGGGGATTCCGGTTAATGTCGTTGACGTGCCGGAGCTTTGCACTTTCTATTTATCTTCGGTCTTTCAAAATGGTGACTTAAAAATTGCGGTTTCAACGAATGGGAAGAGCCCGACACTCGGCAAAATCGTTCGCGATAAAATAAAGGATGAATTCTCGGAAGGATATCGTGAATTGCTCGAAAGGCTTGGTGAGATACGGCCCGATGTTCGAAACGCTTTTCCCGATTTCGAAAGCCGCAAGAAACTCCATGGGCAGATCGTTAAGAGCGAACTTGAGAGGATGGAGCGGAAGCAGGAGACAGAAAGTTTAAGCCAAAGGTCAAAAGTCGAAAATCAAAAATCTAAAGATACTCTGGGCAAGGTTTTCTTGGTTGGTGCCGGCCCTGGTGATCCGGACCTGATTACTGTCAAAGGACTCAAGGCGCTTCACCATGCAGAAGTCGTTTTATACGATGCACTTATCAGCAAAGAACTTCTTGACGAAGCGCCGAAATTGTCGGAGAAAATATTCGTCGGGAAAAGAGGAGGCAAGCACTGCGTAAGACAGGATGAGATCAATGAGTTGTTGATCCGCAAAGCCAGCGAAGGGAAACGCGTCGTTCGCCTGAAAGGCGGAGATCCGTTTGTCTTCGGACGAGGTGGAGAAGAGGTCGAAGCGTTGCAGGAAGCGGGGATAGATGTCGAAGTAGTTCCGGGAATAACTGCCGGAACCGGTGTACCGACGTCGCTTGGAATTCCGCTGACACATCGTAAAGTATCATCAAGCGTCGTATTTGTAACGGGACACGAAGATCCGTCAAAGAGCGGCGAGCGAATCGATTGGAAAAGCCTTTCGCGCGCTGATACGATTGTAATCTATATGGGCTCAAAAAAGTTGGAATCAATAGTCGGCGTTTTGACCCGTAATGGAGTTCCTTTCTCTAAACCGGTTGCCGTCATTTTTGGAGGGACTCTGCCTGAAGAAAAGGTCGTTGTCGGAACAATGCAGAACATTTCGAGTGTCGTAAAAGATATCCCTGAAAACCTTCCCGGCTTGATTATCGTTGGGGATGTCGTGAGGTCTTTCGATAGGTACGGGAATCGCGGGAGCAACCAGTCATTAGTCTCAGCGACCGCTGAAACCGTTGGCGAGGAAATTATTTGACAAGAAATTTCGTTTATATAAGAGACCAGAGAGAAGCAGGTGTTTATGAATCAAGAAGCTAAGATCCGGGAAGGGAAAAGATGATGGAACAGTTGACAGAAGAAAAAGTAAGTCGTCATCGTATTAAGACTGCAAAGGAAAGCGTCCGTTCAAGGAGTACTGAGTCGTCTGAACGCGATCTTCGCACGAATATGAATGATCCTCATTCAATTCTCGGCAATATCGGAAATACACCGCTTCTTCGGATTCGTAAATTCCTTCAATCTAATGAACCAGTCGAAATCTACGCTAAGGCAGAATGGTTTAATCCCGGGGGATCGGTTAAAGATCGGGCGGCACTTGGTATGATCCTTGAAGCCGAACGATCCGGAAAGTTGACGAAAGAGAAAACGATTATCGATGCGACTAGCGGGAACACCGGAATCGCCTATGCGATGATCGGGAGTGCACTTGGCTACAAAGTGGCGCTCGCTCTTCCTGCCAACGCAACCCGGGAGCGGAAAAATGCACTGTCAGCTTACGGCGCGGAAGTAATTCTCACCGATCCGCTTACCGGCACCGATGGCGCCCAGCAGAGAGTAAAAGAATTGGTTGCCGCCGAGCCCGAAAAATATTTCTATCCCGACCAGTACAATAACCCGGCGAATTGGACTGCGCACTATCGAACCACGGCGCCGGAAATCTGGGAGCAAACAAATCATCGCGTGACGCACTTTGTCGCCGGGCTCGGAACGACAGGCACGTTTGTCGGCACCAGCCGGCGATTGAAGGAACTCAACCCGTCTATTGTTTGTCTCTCTTTTCAGCCCGACTCGCCGCTCCATGGTCTTGAAGGATTAAAACATTTGAAGACAACAAATGTTCCCGGGATTTACGATTCGTCAATTGCTGACGATCAACTTACGGTTTCGACAGATGAGGCTTACGAAATGGTGAACCGGTTGGCTCGCGAAGAAGGTTTGTTCGTCGGGATATCTGCCGGAGCGGCAATGGCTGCAAGTTTGAAAGTCGCATCGGAGTTAAAATCGGGCGTAATTGTAACGGTATTCCCGGACAGCGGAGCAAGATACGGGAGCGAGCATTTCGCCAATGGAAACAGTGGGAAATGAAAAGGGAATATAGAAAAGTCAAAAATCAAAAATAAAAATTCAAAGACTTAGGATTGGTAGTTAATGATTAGAACAACCGCAAATGCAGCCCTTATCATTGAAAAACATGGCGAAAGGACATATCCGGAAGAGTGCTGCGGAATTATGCTTGGCCGGAATGACGGCAATAATCAGGTAATCGAAGAAGTCATCGAACTTGAAAATGAACAGGGTGAAAATCGCCGAAGGAGGTTTTTCGTGACTCCGAAGCAATATTTGCAGGCGGAACGGACGGCATCGAAAAGGAAATTAGAGTTGTTAGGTTTTTATCATTCGCATCCCGACCATCCGGCAGTTCCTTCGGAATTTGATAGGGACCATGCGCTTCCATGGTTCACCTATATCGTTGTATCCGTCTCGCAAGGGAAGGCGAAGGACATGACTGCGTGGTTATTGAATGAGACGAGGGAACGATTCGATCGGAAAGAGATTCTGATAGAAGAAGAAGTCAATAGTAAGTAGTAGAAAGTAACAGCGAAAAAACCATTCTAAATTGAGGTTAAAATTATGTCAATAAAGATTTTTATCCCGACGCCGCTGCGTCCATATACGGAAAAGAAAGACACCGTCGAAGTTGGTGGAAATACCGTTGGCGAGGTTCTTCAAAACCTAACTTTGAAGTACGGCGACATCCGACAGCACTTATACGGCGAGAACGGCAGTCTGCGGAGTTATGTAAACATTTACGTTAACGATGAAGACATCCGGTATCTCGCAAAAGAAAAAACTCCCGTGAAGGAATCCGATACGGTGAGCATCATACCCTCCATAGCCGGAGGAGCGGACGTCACGACTGTCGAGGAGGAGATCAGCCTTTCAAACGAAGAGGTCTTGCGGTACAGCAGGCATATAATAATTCCGGAAGTGGGACTGTCAGGCCAGAAAAAATTGAAGGCCGCAAAAGTTTTGATGATCGGTGCTGGCGGACTCGGCTCGCCGCTCGGTCTGTATCTTGCCGCTGCCGGTATCGGAAAGATCGGCATAGTGGATTTTGATGTGGTCGAGTTAACAAATTTACAGCGGCAAGTCTTACATTCGACAGGCGATATCGGAAGACCGAAACTTGAATCGGCGCGCGAGACTTTGAACGGCATCAATCCGAATGTCGAGATTGAAACTTTCCAGGAACGCCTTTCATCGGAAAATGCGTTCAGACTATTTGCCGATTACGACGTCATCGTCGACGGCACGGATAATTTCCCGACCCGGTATCTTGTTAACGATGCGTGCGTACTCCTCGGCAAGCCCAACGTTTACGGCTCCATCCTGCGGTTTGACGGACAGGTGAGCGTATTTGATGCCAAACACGGGCCATGTTACAGGTGTCTTTATCCTGCGCCGCCCCCGCCCGGGCTTGTGCCAAGCTGCGCCGAAGGGGGAGTCCTCGGCGTATTGCCGGGAATAATCGGATCGCTCCAGGCTCTTGAGGTGATAAAATTAATTCTTGGAGAAGGCCAGCCGTTGATCGGGAGGCTTGTCTTGTTTGATGCATTACAATTTAAGTTCCGCGAGTTGAAGCTGAAGAAGAATCCGGAATGCCCAATTTGCGGCGATAATCCCACAATTCATGAACTGATAGATTACGAACAATTTTGCGGTGTGAAACCCCACGGAACTCAACAGGAAGAGGTTACTGACGAGAAAACCGAAATTACAGTTGAGCAATTGAAAACAAAATTGGATCGCGGCGATGATCTTTTCATCCTGGATGTCCGCGAGCCGTATGAATATGAGATTGTCAACATCGGTGCATATCTGATCCCGCTCGGGGAGCTGCCAAAAAGAATTGAAGAGCTCGATCCCTCGAAAGAGATCGTGGTACACTGCAAATCAGGCGGACGGAGCGCAAGGGCTGCCGAGTTCTTGCGTAAGAATGGTTTCAAGAGCGTGAAAAACCTGGTCGGGGGAATCGACGTCTGGGCTGAAAGAATAGATCAAGGTCTTCCGAAATATTAGTCGAAGGCTAAAATCTTAAGGGCAGAATCTCTTCGCGACCGGATGTAGAAAACGGTGGTCGTCTTAGGGTGTACAGCGAAATGAAGATGAAGAATTTCATTCCGGCGGTTTCAAGCTGGGCTGCTAACGCGCTTGACTTTATTGCATTGAGTCTATAATATTTTATAGTATTAGGAGAGACAAGCTGGACGCAGTTTCCCAATACGAAAAGGGAGGCCGGTAAGATGAAAAGCGCAATATTACTATTGTTGGTTGGATGCCTTATTCTTGGATGCAACAGTAATAATTCGGAAACGACGCCGTCAACTCAGGTGACCTTGACCGGGCAAATAGTGATTTACGATCAGACAGGGATTCCAGCGACAAGTTCGACTGGCATAAAAGTCACCATTCTTGAAAATCAACAAGTCCAATACACTAATTCATCAGGGGTCTACACATTTATAAACGTTCCTCCGGGGATTTATAATTTTAAGTTTGAGTACAAAGATTATCCACCGATATTTTTATTCGATTACAGCGTGTTCTACGCGGATAATCTCGGTTACATTGGCACTCCCGATGGTTTTGGAATTGGTCCTAAGTCAACAAGCTTGTGCAATATCGATTCGGTATATTATGCTAACGTGCATTTTTATAACTTCACGGAAGGTGTATTTACTGATTCATTGGGTTGCTTCATTTTTATTGGGTCATCGAACCAGACCGATAGTTCGTCGGCACCTTCTGTTCTGCTAATTGGGAAACAGTATGATCAAGTTGATTACGGGGCAAATAGTTATGTCGATTTAGCTTATGGAATGGCAGAGTCATCGCCTTTTAATTTTTATTATTTTACCGCAAACTTTATTCACAATATTGGTTTTGTCAAGGGCGATTCCATTTACTTCCGAGCTTACCCATTAACTTCGCCGTCATTTTACGTGGATACGACTACTAATAAGAAAGTTTTTCCGTCCATTGGTGCCGGTTCAAACATCGTGGGCACGGTTGTTCAATAACCTTTCTTGCCGATGTATTAGGATATCGAGATGAAGGCTTCCGTTGACTTATTTTCCACTGACAGGAGGGTAAGATAATTCCTAAAGGCAATGTCTTCATGGCTCTTTCGATGAGTCCTCATACCAGGTAACGTTGATGAAATATGGTGGGGGTTGAAGTTTATAATTCCATTGAAAGATCGAAACTAGTGTCTGAGCCCGACCCCGCTTGATTTTATTCTGCCGGTAGCTTAACATCTTGTGTAGTCAGGACGGCAATTAAGCTGGGATAATCGTTCGAAAGGTATGCAGGCAAGAAATCGTTTATGAATTCCTCTAACGGATTTGACTTGAGGCGAAGAGTGTTCTACAAACTCGTCTTAGTATGTCTGTGTTCGTACGCCTCCATTCTTTCTTCTTGCTCACGCCCGCCGACACCAGATCACTCGGTAAAGTTTGTCGCCGTTTTAAAAAGTCCCTCCATCGGGGAAAAAGTTTATCTCACCGGAAATAAAGCGCAGCTCGGCAACTGGAATCCTTCTGCCGTGCCGATGACTCGCGAATCGGATTCTATCTGGTCGGCGAAGCTGTCGTTCCATGATGGGGAGACAATTGAGTATAAAGTTACCGCCGGTTCATGGTGGACGGAGGCATTAAGCGAGAAAGAAGACATCTATCACGACCTTCGGATCACAGTAAGAAGTGATACAGTCGTGTATGTGGATGTTTGTTACTGGCGCAACAAGATGGTCGATGGGGAGCCGGTTCTCACCAGGGATCGCTTCCGTCCTTTGCGTCCTGATTTCACAATTGATGGCCTTTGGCGATATCATCCCGGAGACAACCCAGCGTGGGTTGGTGCCGTGAGTAGCGACAGCGATTGGAGAGTAACCGATTCGTATATACAATGGATGCAGCCGTCAGATCCAAAATGGAACGGGGTCGGCTGGTTCAGGTTTCACATGCACGCAGATTCATCAATCTGGAACACGACCCTTGCTATTCGCATAACCCAAATGGGCGCTTCGCAGATATACTACGATGGAAAGTTGTTATACTCCTTCGGTGAAATCGGATCATCCGCTTCGACAACTGTACCGAATGCGATGTCGTGGTGGCAGAAACTCAAAGTGGACCCTCAGTATGACCAATTGATCGCGGTGCGTTATGCTAATTACGATTCGCCGGGCCTGACAAAAATGGGGTACTATCCAGGTTTCGTAATCTACCTCAAGGACCTAAATAGCGCATTCAGGGACGCGCCTCGAGTCAGGGAAAACGCTGCACGGCAGGTTGCGTTTACGTTAATCCCTCTTATCCTTTTTTTCATCCATCTCTCGTTGTATGGTTTTCTCAGAGGGCAGAGGCAGAACCTGTATTATTCTATTTGCATGTTGGGATTCGCCGGCCTGACGTATTTCAATTATGAGCGGAATGTAATCGTCAACGTTAGTGCGATTGTCCTCTTCATGAAGTTAAGCAGTTTTTCGGTGGCAGTGGCAATCTTTTTTGGACTACTGACAAATTATGAAATGAACTACTTCAGGCTTCCCAAAAGGGCATGGTTCTTTTTCGGTGTATTCTGCCTTGTAAATCTGGCAGCCATCACAGGATATAGTGGCATGTTTCTCACGACTTTGAATTACATCTTTTTCGGACTCACTTTCCTGGAAATATTTATCTCAAGTTTCCGAAAGAGTGAGAAAGAACTCCATGGAGGTTGGCTTGTCCTCATAGGCTTCTTGTTCATGGCAATCTTCATCATGCTCCAGGTCCTGGTCGATTATTCCGTAATTTCCGGCGTGTTCGGAACTGGACAGTTGTACGTTTATGGGATGATGGGACTTGCTGTCTCGATGTCCGTTTTCCTCTCATATAATTTTGCGCGAACGAACACGGATCTTGAAGCGCAGTTGATTAATGTGAGGCAATTGTCCGACAAAGCCATCGAGCAGGAACGCATTGCCAACAAACTTGCGCTTGAGCGAACGACTATTGAAATCGAGAATGACCGCAAGACGAAGGAGCTTGAATCTGCCCGCGAGCTGCAGCTCTCATTGCTCCCAAAGGAAGTTCCGAAACTTAAGGGATTGGACATCGCTGCCTTCATGAAGACAGCCACTGAAGTGGGAGGTGACTACTATGATTTCTTCCTGTCTAAGAACGGCTCTCTCACAGTTGCTCTTGGCGATGCAACCGGGCACGGACTTAGAGCAGGTAATATGGTGACGGCAACAAAGGGATTGCTTAATATCCTGTCGGGCACAGAAGAGGTCAAAGAAATTTTGATCCAGGCGAACCGCGCCATCAAGCAAATGGATTTGCATATGTTAACAATGTGCCTGGCGGTCGCCCGCATCGATGGGAACAAGCTTCAGTATAGTTCTGCCGGTATGCCGCCGCTCCTCGTTTATAGAGGCAGGTCAGGAAAATGCGAGCAGTTAGTGCTCAAGGCGATGCCGTTAGGAGCTGTATCTGATTTTCCATACACAGACACGTCGACTGACCTTTCTCCCGGCGATGTCTTGGCGATGGTGAGCGACGGACTGCTTGAGATTTTTAACGAGAAGTTTGAAACATACGGCGTCGAGAATATCATGGAGTCGTTGAAAAATCTCGCGAAGAAGCCTGCAGAGGAGATTGTTCGAAGGCTTTTTGAAGACGGAAAATCCTGGGGAAGCGAGAAGCCTCTGGCGGATGATCTGACGATCGTCGTAATCAAGGTGACAGATGGAATCAGCTGAACATATGTCCGTATGCTTGCCCGCGTTTTCTTTGCACGCGGTTCAAGGAAGTATGGGACTGGAATGGATATCGCAAGCTTGATTTTCTGTTAGCTGTTATTTAACATTTTACAATGTCGGCTTATGCAAGCCGGCTATCGTAATCGGGCGGGAGATTTGTGGCAGCTGAAACAATAATGATATTCTTACTGCCGTTGATATTCGGATTTATGTCAGGTCAATCTTTAAGTATAAATTTAGGAGAACCTTCATGTACAACCAAAGGAACCTTTTCACAATTCAGAAGCCGGCGCTTCTTTTTCTTGTCGTGATTTCTTTTCTCTGTGCTTCAACAATCGGCGCCCAGACCAAATCAAAATCGAAAGTCAAAAGCAGCGAAACGGCGGCAACAATCGACTCGGCGCTGCTCGGCGTCTGGGGAGTAGATGAACGCGGGGGCTATGAATTCAAGAAAGATGGTACATCCATCATGGAGGGATCCATTACCTATAACTTTGATGCTTCCAATGGCGTGTGGCACTATTGGCAGCCGAGCATGCCCGGTGCAAAGGTGACGGCAGATTACAAAGTATCCCCGGACGGAAAATCTCTTTCCATCAATCTCAAGAAGGGGAAACCATTCACAAGTCTCAAGAAAATCAAATAACTACCAGGAGACACTAAATGTCCCTGGCAGAGCTGGCGATTTGGTTTGGTGAGCAGCCTGATCCGAATTTCTTTTGTCACCAAAATAAGTTATTAAGAAAAGGAAACAAATCTCAGAATCTTCTCCCCACAATCATCTTCACCACGAGTCCGTCCGTTGATCGTGTTAATCCCCAGCCTGGTCCGAAATTAAATTCCCATTCCGGATTGATGTTCAAATCGAGTGCGGCAAATATCGCATGTGATTGTTCCTGCATTGGATCCGGATTAAATACAGGACCCGTTGTTCCATAATACTCTGCTCCGATGTCCACGAACTTGTTTGCATGGAACGCGATCTTTAAGTTGGGCTCGAAGTCGAATCCCTTGTTTTGGTTTTCTCCTTTGAATGAGAGACCGAACGTTGGGTTGAACGAGAGATAGAGGAGGTCAAAATCCCTGTCGACGATCGGCCGCAGTTCCAGCGTCCACGTATCGGACGAATATTCCGGGCGCTGGTAACCTATTTCCGTTGAAAGACTTACACCGACAGGCCACTCCCAGCTTTCGGGGACGCGCACTCTAGGGCGGATATGATCACCGACCCATTCCCAGCCGTAGCCGGAATGAATGTTTGTAAAGACGTAGAAGCCGACTTCGAACCACGGATTGAACCCGTGAGTAATCTCCACCGTCTCATGTTCGGCGTCTTCGGTAGGGCGTACGCCATCAGAGAAATTCTGTCCTCTCGGAGTGAAGTTGCTGTGAAGCTCGACCATCGTCGCTCCTTTCTGAACGGTCTCCGAGCCGTACACCTGTATTTCATAATTGTCCTGGGCGGGGCTTTTTGTGGAGATGGTTAAGAGAGTTGCCGCGAAGTAGAAGAATATCTTCCGTAGGTTTTTCATGTTTCATTACCAACATGTGAAAGGAAGTAAATGTTCCGAAGATGACATCGCCATGACGCATGGCAGCCATCAAACAATTTTACAGCCGCGGATTACACCAACTAATTCTCATGGAATTCAATGCGCGTCAAACTTCTTAAGCGACGTTGCGAAGGATAATGAAACCTGCGGCGATTATGATTGCGGCGCCCACAAGTCGCGTCATAAGGCTTTTCTCTTTAAACATTTTTCCTCCGACAAGCGACGCATAAAAAACGGACGTGCGCTTGACAGCGAGGACCAATGCGACATTCCCAACTTTTACTGACTCAAGCTGGGTGAAGCGGTATCCGAGGGTGAACAATGCAACTATGCCGATGAGAATAAGCACAGGAGTCTGTTCTCTCGTTATAATCTTGCCGATAGGGATTCGTTTTCGGAAAAATAAAATCGCATAGACCACTAAAAAGACGGCGTGCTGGTAAAATAGAACAATGATCGGAGATGTCTTGTAACCGCTCACCAAAACTTTATCCATTACGGCCGATACGGCAAAAAGGAGCAATGCTGTCCAGATATACCATTGCGCCTTAAAACTTTTTAGCCCTTCGGGTCGTCGTTCCAGAAGAAGGACTCCGCCCACCATAAGCACAATTCCGAAAATTTCTATCGGAGTGATCGCTTCTCCGATTGTGACAAATGCCAGGACAGCCGTGACTCCCGGAGTCAATGCCAGGAGTGGGAGTGTCCCGCTTATATCCGCGCGCTCCAGCATCATCATCACGAGGACGAACGCGAACGCGTTGATGATCCCCTTCAGTAAGAGGATCAATAGTGTAATTCCGGAGACGGCGGTTACATCTGTGATAAACAGTGCGCTGAAAGAGATTACCATGATCACTGCCGACAGCAAAAATGAAAACGTGAGCGCATCGACCTTGAAGAGAATCTTCTTCTGCGTTACTGCTGCAGCGGCGGAAAGAAGGGCTGAAACGAATGCGAGAGATAGCCAGGTCATAAGAAGGGGTTATGCTTCTTTACCAATGCACTGAAGCTGTGACAAATGCATTCCTGCCAGGTTCGTATTTGATTTCGCCGCGGGCAGTGGAAAGAAAATTCATATATGCACGATTAAATATGTTCTGAACTCCACAATCCAACGTTATAAATGTGCTGCCGATTGGGATTGGAATGCTTTTGTAGCCGCCATCTGCGAGCACGTAACCGGCAGTGCTCGTTTCGCCGGCGGCGGAGAAATCCTGAGCCGCGTCACCTTCCAACTGCACGTTGAATGTGCCGACTCTGTTAATCATGTAGTTGGCCGACACGGTACCTCGAAATGGAGGGATCTGCGGAAGATTCAAATGATTCTTTGTGTCTTCGCCGCGCACATAAGAAAGTGTCGTTAAGAGAATAATATTGGAAGAAGCATCTGCTTCAAGTGACAACTCGTAACCGTACATCCTTGCCTGTCCAATATTTGTCATAACAAAAGCAGGACTTCCTTCGAATGTACCGGGGGCATACGACACCAAATCTCTCAGGGAATTGAAATAAACATCTCCGTTGAATCGGAGGATTGTTGTTCGATATTGTAATCCGCCGTCGATAGATGTGCTTCGCTCAGGCTGAATACCGGGGTTACCCACGAAGACCGATCCGCCGTTGTTTAAATATTGATATCGCTCCTCCAGCGATGGAGCGCGGAACGCCGTTGAAAATAAAAGAGAAACATTTAATGATTCTATAATGCGTTGATGAATCCCAAGATTAGTGCTCCAGCTTGCTGAGCTGATCGTGTTTGCCGGCCACAGCACGTTCTCATTTTGCGGGATAATTTTTTTGCCGCTGGAATTTATTACATACAGAGTATCCACTGTCAGGTCGTTATGGATTCGGATGAAGTCGTACCTCCCGCCGAGGACGACAGTGGTCGATTGCGGAATTAACTGCCATTCATCCTGCGCGTAAACGCCGGCGCTGCCGAAGGAAGAATTTGGGAGTGGAACTTCTTCAGACATTGTACTGTCGCCGTGATTATATCTTTCGCGTTTGCTGTCCAGACTCCGTTGCCAGGCTTCAACTCCGACGGTAAGGAAATGTCCCATCGCAGGTACAATCGAACTTTCACCCTGGAACATGTCCGTACCATGTTCGGCGTGAGGCGTCAAAGTCAGAATCGGGTTTTGGATGACCTGAACGTCCCGCAATATAATTTGTCTTGACGCGCGGAAAACCAGCATCGGAACAGACTCGCTGATATCAGGTATGGAATATTCCACCTTGTAAAGTTCGCGGCGTGCCAGTGTGTATTTCGCAGATGCAGTTTGAGAAAACGACGAGCCGCCGGGAATACCTGTATTCTCTGCCTGGAAGCGCTGGTATGTAAGATCAAGTGATTGGGTGCCGAATAATTTTACTCCTGCGTCTCCGGTCAAGCCGAAATCCATATATTGGGAATTGGGGACATAGCCTTCAGGAGTCGAGTAATTTCCCGCTTTCCTAAATTCTCCGCTTCCACGTATCTTAAAGTTTTCAGAACCGCTTTCAAGTGCGAGATATTCAGCGGTGCTTTGATTGACTGATTCATACTGTACCAGCGATTCACCTCCGAGTCGTGGCTCGTCGCTGAAAGAAGACGACTTAGTAATGCAGTTTACGACGCCTCCGAATGCTCCCGTCCCCGCGAGTGCCGAGTTAGCTCCCTTTATAACCTCAATGCGATCGATATCAAAAGGATTTATCAATGAGAGTGCTGCCGCAAGGTCGTTCGCGGTTTCGAGGCGCGTGTTGTCAACCATCATGACGATATTATACCGGCTCATTCCTCGAATGGAAACATCGGTCTCCCACATACCATCTCGTACCAGGGCGATGCCGGGTTCCTGACTAAGCGCATCTGAAACCGTAGGGGCGCCTGTTTGGGGAAGCGTGTTTCCATCAACCACGACGGTCGGAACAGGTTGGAGGTTCGACGAAAGATTTCCTTTGGTGCTCGTTACGACGACTTCTGCCGCGTGAAAGACGACCGGATCAAGCCGAATTTGCAAAGTGTCGTCAGTATCTACTTGAAAAACGCTCTCGTAACGGACATAAGCAGGATTCGAAAATGAAAGAAGATACGTACCCGCTTCCACCGATGAGAAGCTGAAACGGCCATCATTATCGGAGATGGTTTCTTTCTGCAACTCATTGAGAAGAACATGAACACCATTTATCGGAAGACCGGTTACCGCATCTATGATTTTTCCTTCCAGAGTTTTCGTCCCGGCAAAAGAAGATTTCCCGTAGATTCCAAGCACAACGACGACTCCGACTACCAAGAACTTTCGCATTTATTCCCACGCTATATTTTTTTGCCATTTAAGATGGCAAAAAAATATCTAATAGCAAAATGTACCATGATGTGGCATCGGCCCGGTCGAATCTTTTCTCTCTCAAATGCCGCTTTGCGGCATCACGAATATCGTCTAGTGACATTAATGAGTTGGAGAGCCCAGGTGCGCAAAGAAAAGAATTAAATTGTCTCTCATTTGCGATCTTTGCATCCCAGCGATAGCAAAAGTTTCTAAACTGAGCCGCCACTATTTACTTGTTGTTCTTGATTTTTATGTGCCCCTTTGCTAAAATAACATCGATATTTTCTGTTAATTTCATAAAGATATTTTCGTTTAATAAGACATTCAGGTATGCAAAATTGAATAGGGTCATCGGGCTAATCTAGAAATCCATACACTTCCGTCTCTAAGATTGTAAACGCTTAGTCATTCACTTCTTTTATTTCCATAAAAGGAGCCGCAAGGCACATGGAAGGAAAAGGAAGGTGAAATAATTAAAGGAGTTGGCATGAACGAGTCGCAAACAATATCACGAAAACTTTCCGCGGGAGTTCACCACGGCGAAGATTCCTTCGGACAAAAAATAGATTCGATTGTAGCAAAGCATAAGGGGCGGCAGGGAGAGCTCCTGGGAATTCTAGAAGAGACGCAGATCCTCAGTGAGGAAAAATACCTTTCTGAAGACGCGTTAAATCACGTCGCTTTGAAAACCGGAGTCCCTCTCTCCAGAATCTATAACGTCGTCACTTTTTATTCTTTCTTTAACCTCAAACCGCAAGGCGAGCATACCGTTACTGTATGCCGCGGAACGGCTTGTCACACCAAAGGTTCGAAAGTGCTATTGGACGATCTTGGATTGGTGTTAGGGGGGAGCAAAGACCTTGAAGCGGGTGAATCCGGTTTCACGTCCCGCGATAACAAATTCACGGTTTCTACGGTGGCTTGCTTTGGTCAATGCGCGCTCGCTCCGGTTGTTGCCGTTGACGGAAATATTTATGGCAACATGACCACTGCAAAACTGAAGAAGATGCTCAGTAAAGTTATCAAAGGGAGGAAAAACCCATGAAGATTCTTGATGGTGCGACTTTAGAGGCTGTTCGACAAAAAGGGTTGAAAAAACTTTTGCCGGACATTCCGAAAATTTCCGTCGGCATGGGCACTTGTGGAATGGGCAACGGCGCGAAAGAAGTTTACGAAAGCCTGCAAAAGGCCATAAAGACGAAACACGCGAAAATTCAACTTTCGATAACGGGTTGCTTTGGTTTCTGCGCGGAGGAGCCTCTTGTTAATTGTTATTTACCCGGGATGCCTCTCGTCATCCTGCACAGGGTTACTCCGAAGGATGCAGAGAAAATCGTTGAAAGCTTAGATCAAGGTGTGATGCCGGTAAGAAAAGCGCTCTGTAGAATTGATAAATGGAATTTCTTTACCTCGGGGATTGAATTCGGGACAGGACTCGCGAACGTTCCTCTCTGGAACGAGATTCCTTTTTTTAAGGGACAGAAGAAAATAGTTCTCCGGGAAGCCGGTCTGATCAACCCCGAAGACATCGAAGAATATGTCGCTGTCGGTGGTTACAGCTCATTACTGAAAGCGCTGACGCAGATGACCCCCGATTCCGTGCTCGATGAGATCAAGAAATCTAAATTGCGCGGACGCGGAGGAGCAGGATTCCCGACTGGTATCAAATGGGAGATGATGAAGAAAGCTGAGTCCGACAGGAAATATATCATTTGCAACGCAGACGAGGGGGACCCCGGTGCGTACATGAACCGGAATGAAATCGAGAGTGATCCCCAGGCGCTGATCGAAGGAATGTTGATCGGTGCGTTCGTGATGGGAGCACCGGAAGGCATAATGTATGTCAGGGCCGAGTATCCGCTTGCTGTTGAGCGGTTCTTGAAAGGTGTCGCGGTTGCCCGCGAATACGGGCTGCTCGGGAAAAATATTTTCGGTTCATCATTCAACTTCGATCTGACTCATGTCGAAGGCGCCGGTGCATTTGTGTGCGGTGAAGAGACCGCCCTGATTGCGTCCATTGAAGGGAAAGCCGGCCGCCCGATTACCCGTCCGCCATATCCCGCGCAAAAAGGTCTGTGGGGAAAACCGACGAACATAAATAATGTCGAGACATGGTTCAATGTTCCCCTGATCGTAACTATCGGGGGAGATGAGTTTGCAAAATTTGGAACGCCCAACAGCACAGGGACAAAAGTATTTTCGCTAGTAGGCAAAGTGAAGAATACGGGATTGGTGGAATTGCCGCTCGGGACTCCGCTTGAGAATATAATTTACCAGATGGGTGAGGGTACGGGAAATAAAAAGAAAATACGCGCGGTACAAACCGGTGGTCCCTCCGGCGGATGTATCCCGGTGGAGTTTTTTAATACTCCAGTCGATTATGAATCCCTGACCAAACTTGGCACAATCATGGGATCAGGCGGAATGGTTGTGATGGACCAGGACAACTGCATGGTCGATGTCGCAAGATATTTTGTCGAAGTCACGCATAACGAGTCGTGCGGGAAATGCACGCCATGCCGTGAAGGACTCTCCCAATCGCTGGCAATTCTCAACAAGATCACTCACGGTGAAGCAACTATGGATGACCTTGATACGCTCGAAAGGTTGGCGTACGTGATAAGAGATTCTTCTCTTTGCGGCCTGGGACAAACAAGTGCGAATCCGGTGTTGTCGACACTTCGATATTTCCGGGACGAATACGAAAGGCACATAAACCAGAAACGGTGCAAAGCTGGAGTATGTGAGAATCTATTCATGGCTCTTTGTGAAAACAGCTGTCCGCTCCACATGAATATTCCGGGATATTTGCAGTTGTTAAAAGAACGCAGGATAGAGGAAGCGTTCGAGCTTACCTTACGTGACAATCCGCTCCCCGGCACGGTCGGCAGAATTTGCTACTTCCATTGCCAGATGCGCTGCCGCAGAGACATGATTGACGATGCGGTGTCGCAGGGTGAAATTCATCGTTACCTTGCGGACACGATGTATAAAATGGGAAGAGAAAAAGAAATTTATCAACGGCTTGTGAAGGAAAAACTTTCTCCGACAGGGAAGAAAGTCGCTATTGTCGGTGCGGGTCCTGCCGGTCTGACCGCCGCATATTATCTCGTAAGGCTCGGACACAATGTCACGGCTTATGATAGCCATGCAAAGGCCGGAGGAATTTTACAGTACGGCATTCCTGCCTATCGCTTGCCGAAAGACGTATTGAACAAGGAGCTTGAACTATTCAGAAAATTAGGGGTCAAGTTCGTCTTCAATACACGGATCGGTAAGGAAATTCATTTTAAGAGTCTCCAGAAACAAAATGATGCGGTATTCATAGCCGTGGGTGCCCAAAAAGATATCGAGCTGGACATTCCCGGAAAGAACCTTGATGGTGTTCTCGAAGGGTACGAATTCCTTGAGAAGTTCGCGCTCGGGAAGAAACTTCCAATCGGGAAAAAGATCGTAATTGTTGGAGCGGGAAACGTGGCTATAGACGTGGCTCGTTCTTTCCTGAGGCTCGGTGCGGATGTCACGATAGTTTATCGGCGGGACAAGGATGAGATGCCGGCAAACTCTCATGAAATAAATGATGCGATGGATGAAAGCATTAAGTTCATGTTCCTGTCAGCGCCAAGCAGAATTCTAGGCGACGCAAAAGGAAGAGTGACCGGACTTGAGATTCGTAAGATGAGGCTCGACGGCTTCGATAATTCAGGGAGAAAGAAACCGGTGGATACCGGAGAAACTGCCATAGTGGAATGCAACATGGTAATCCTTGCGGTTGGTGAGAAAGTCGATTTCGAACCGGCAAAGGAGATCGGTCTGGAAGTCCGGAAGAACGGGTCGGTCAGGGCGCATCAACCCGGTTACCGGACTAATCTGCCGAAGGTTTACGCCGGAGGCGATGCAGTAACCGGTCCTGCGACAGTTTCGGAGGCGATGGGAATCGCAAGAAGCGCAGCCGAGGCGATCGACTTTGATCTAATGAAGGAAAAACGATTTCACCATTTATTCAGGGAGTTCAAGTATAAGAATGAAATTCCCGTTGAACCTGAAGCGATAAAGAAAGTCGAAGCACAAAAACTTCCCATAATGGAAAGAATACTCACGTTCCAGGAAGTCCTTTCGGGTCTGAGCGGACAGGAAGCGCTCGAAGAAGCCGCGCGGTGTTTGCGGTGTGATGTGAAATGCGTGGATCAAGAAGACTAACTGGACAAAGGAGAATTTTTGATGGAAACTAAAATGGTGAACATAAAAATCAACGGCAATGAACATCAGGCACCCGACGGGATGACGATTCTTGATGCTTGCATGACTGCCGGAATCCAGATACCGACACTGTGCTATCTCGAAGGGGTTTCACGAAATGCCTCTTGCGGTGTTTGCGTAGTTGAAGTCAAAGGAGCACGCTCGCTCGTTCGTTCATGTTCTACGTGCGTGCGCGAAGGAATCGAGATTACCACAAACTCGCCACGGGTTCGTGAGGCGCGCAAGACTAACGTCGAGTTGCTTCTTGCAAATCATCCGAAAGATTGTCTCTCCTGCTTGCGCAACCAGAATTGTGAGCTTCAGAAGCTTTCAGCGGATCTAGGTGTGAAGGAAGACCGTTTCGTTCGGACAAGACCAATCGAAGAGCTGGACACGACCTCGCCATCGCTCATAAGAGATCCCAACAAGTGCGTACTTTGCGGAAGATGTGTTGCGGTATGTGCAAGTGTCCAGACGGTATTCGCTATCGATTTTACGAACCGGGGAAATAAAAGCAAAGTTTCAACTTACATGGACAAAGGGCTCGGAAACGTTGCCTGCACAAACTGCGGTCAGTGCGCCTTAGTTTGTCCAACCGGTGCAATTGTGGAACGGGACGATACCGATAGAGTATTCGAAGAAATTCTTAACCCGGACAAAGTTGTAATCGTGCAGACTGCCCCGGCAATCCGGGTCGGCATCGGGGAAGCAATGGGGATGGGCCATGGAGCGCTTGTCACTGGACAGATGGTTGCAGGCCTGCGCCGGCTCGGCTTCAACAAAGTATTCGACACACAATTCGCGGCCGACCTGACAATTATGGAGGAGGGGCACGAACTAATAAAGCGCCTCACCAGCGGCGGCACTTTGCCCATGATCACTTCCTGTTCGCCGGGATGGATAAAATTTATCGAACATTTCTTTCCTAATTCGCTCGATCACCTCTCAACCTGCAAGTCGCCGCAGCAGATGTTCGGTGCGGTGGCTAAGACTTATTATGCCGCTAAGACCGGAATCGACCCGAGAAAGATGGTGGTCGTTTCGATTATGCCATGCACCGCGAAGAAGTACGAAGCGAAGCGGCCTGAAATGAAGAACGCCTTCGCATACTGGAAAGAGAAGACATCGTGGTCCGATGACGACGAGTTCTATGATGTTGATTACGTGCTGACTACCCGGGAACTATCCCGGATGTTCAAGGAGTCAGGGATCAAGTTCTCTTCACTCCCCTCCGAAGAATTTGACAATCCGCTTGGCGAATCGACCGGAGCCGCGGTGATCTTCGGAGCGACCGGCGGCGTGATGGAAGCTGCTCTTCGAACAGCTTATGAGGTTGTGACAGGTTCTCCTCTTGCGGATATAAATTTCACAGCCGTTCGTGGAATGGAAGGGATCAAAGAAGCCGAAGTCGACATGAAAGGGACCAAGGTAAAAGTTGCGGTGGCTCATACGCTGAAAAATGCGCGCAAATTACTCGATCAAATCGAAAAGGGAGAATCTCCATACGCATTTATCGAAGTGATGACGTGTCCGGGAGGATGTCTCGGCGGCGGCGGCCAGCCGATTCCGACGACGTGGGAGATCAGGAAGAAACGTGCAGAATCCATTTATGCCGAGGATTCAGGGAAGCCGATCCGTAAATCACACGAAAACCCTGAAATATCGACCATATATAAGGAATTTTTGAAAGAGCCTCTGGAACACTTGTCTCATAGTCTACTTCATACTTCCTATGAGAAACGCGGTTTGCTTGCTTGGAAATCAGACGGAGAAATGAAAGAGGAAACGGTTCATTCTTAAGATCATTATGTAGTATAAGTCTAATGAAAAAACTCAATTCCTGATGACTTATTGTTTTAATGGCTGACCCAAGGAATTTGCCAGTTGTCTTCTCCAATTTGCTATTTCTCCCGACTTTCGCTCGTCCGGGTCGCTAAGGATCTGTGGGGTTTCTATATGAGCATTGTGTTTTTGATGGTTATTTAAGATTTTAGTTTCTGTAAGACGGACCAAATCGATTCTTCTTTCGACTAAATTTCTGATTTATTGAAGTTCCATATTTTCTGTTTATGAGGAGTTCTAAAAAACCATGATGACTGTTGGATACGATATCGGCAGCTCTTCCATTAAAGCTGCTCTTTACGATGTTGATTCCGGTAAGGCGATTGCAAGCGGCACTTATCCAAAAGATGAAATGAAGATCGATTCACCCAAACCAGGCTGGGCAGAACAAAATCCTGAGGTTTGGTGGAACGCGATAAAGAATGTAACTAAGGAGATACTCACATCCTCTCATGCAGCGCCGGCCGACATTTCAGCGATCGGTATAACTTATCAAATGCACGGTCTGGTTTTAGTCGATAAGGCGAAGAATGTTCTGAGGCCGTCGATAATCTGGTGCGACAGCAGGGCTGTGGGGATAGGCGATAAAGCCTTCGACGAGATCGGCAAAGAGAAATGTCTCCGCTTCTTGCTCAACTCTCCCGGAAACTTTACGGCATCTAAACTCAGATGGGTAATTGAAAATGAACCGTCCGTATTCAAAAAGGTTTTCAAGTTTATGCTTCCGGGCGATTATATTGCAATGAAACTGACTGGTGACATCGCAACAACGGCCGAGGGGCTCTCGGAAGGGATAATGTGGAATTTTGAATCTGATGAACCCGGATATTTCCTGATGAGGCACCTCGGCATTGAGGAATTTTTGCTCCCTGAGATAGTCCCGGTATTCGGTAATCAGGGCTCGCTGTCAAAAGAGGCGGCGGATGAACTCGGTTTGAAGAAAGGAACTCCTGTAACTTATAGAGCGGGTGACCAACCAAACAACGCATTCTCTTTAAATGTCCTTCGTCCCGGTGAAATCGCCGCGACTGCGGGCACTTCGGGTGTGGTCTATGGCGTAAGCGATCAGATAAAATTTGATAAAGACGGAAGGGTGAACACCTTTGCTCACGTAAACCATACCAAAGATGCAAGAAGGCTCGGTATTCTTCTCTGCATTAACGGCACCGGAATCTCCAACAGCTGGATAAGAAAGATGATTTTCGATTCATCTGTTTCCTACGAAGATATGAACCAAGCCGCCGGAGAAATTGGTATTGGTTCGAACGGCATATCTTTTCTTCCCTTCGGAAACGGTGCGGAACGTTTGTTTTCAAATTTAGAATTGGGAGCGTCTTTCTCGGGATTAAATTTCAACATCCATACAAGGAAACATTTAGTCCGTTCAGTTCTCGAGGGGGTGGCGTTCTCAATTTATTACGGGATAAACATTCTGAAGGAGCTTGCGGTCGATTCAAAAGTCATACGTGCCGGCATGGCGAACATGTTTCTAAGCAAGATATTTAGAGAAGGAATTTCTACTCTCAGCGGAGCGGTGATCCAGCTCTATAATACCGACGGTGCCTTAGGTGCTGCAAGAGCCGCTGCTTTTGGTGGGGGATTTTATTCTTCCCTTGACGAATCGTTCAAAGGTCTGGAATGTCTGATGACGGTTGAACCTGATGCCAAGAACTCTGAGAAATATAAAGCAGCATATGAAAAATGGCTGAGTGAATTGCAGTCGAGATTGAAATCATTAGAGTGAAAGTAATGGTCACCTTGAGTTCAGGTCGGGAAGAATATTACCGTCCAACCGTTGAGCATTCCTTCATACCACATCCGCTGGTGATTTTAAATTTCCAAACTGGTAAAATAAAATATATCTAATCAGACGGAAAAAAATGGGAACAGATATGGATAGAGAGCAGTTAGTAAAGTCGTTGATCGAGGCAGGGGCAGTTGCGGTTATAAGACTATCGGATCCCAAGAAACTCATTAAAGTAGCGGAGGCGATCTACAAAGGAGGCGTTTCTGGAATCGAAATAACGATGACTGTCCCTAATGCGATAGCTGTGATCAAAGATGCGAATAGAGAAATTGGAAATTACATGAATGTCGGAGTCGGTTCAGTATTGAATCCTGAGACTGCACAGAAGGCAATAGATGCAGGCGCGAAATATGTTGTAAGCCCGATATTCAAAAAGGAGATCGTCGAGATTGCGCATAAGAACGGAATTCCTGCAATGCCTGGTGCTTTTACTCCAACGGAAATACAGACGGCGTACGAGTGTGGCGCCGACATTATAAAGGTCTTTCCCGCTGATGTTGTAGGGATGGCATTCTTCAAAGGCATACTTGCGCCTATGCCGCATCTTAAGCTTATGCCGACAGGAGGAGTTACCCTCACCAATGCCGGTGACTGGCTCAAAGCAGGTGCGTGTGCGGTCGGTGTCGGCACTGCGCTTCTTGATAAGAAAGCAATCGATTCGGAGAACTATCAGATCCTTACTGAAAATGCAAAGATTTTAATGGAGAGCATTGCCAAGGCAAGGGCCAAATAGAATTTTGAATGTTGAATTTTGGGCTCTAAATTAAAGTTCAATAATTAGGATGTAAAACTTCCGGAAGGGTTTTCATGGCTGAGAAAGTTGTTACAATGGGAGAAATAATGCTCCGATTATCTTCTCCCGGTTATTCCAGGTTTGTTCAGGCGCAGCAGTTCGAAGTAAATTATGGCGGCGGCGAAGCGAACGTAGCGGTGTCTTTGTCGAACTACGGGTTTGACAGTTACTTCATTTCTAAACTCCCCAAACATGAGATAGGCCAATCTGCCGTTAACAGCTTGCGAAGATATGGGGTAAAGACAGATTACGTTGTTCGCGGCGGTAAGAGAGTCGGGATTTATTTTCTCGAGACCGGTGCAAGCCAGAGGGGATCGAAGGTGATTTATGATCGGTCTAATTCTGCGGTCACCGACCTTGACGAGGATGAGCTCGATTGGGGAAAAGTATTCAAAGATGCAAGATGGTTTCACTGGACTGGAATTACCCCTGCTCTGGGGGAAAAAGTTCAAAAGACGTTGAAAGCCGCTTGTGCAGCCGCAAAGAAAAACGGTGTCACTGTTAGTGCGGACCTAAACTATCGGGCTAAATTGTGGACGACCCAAAAAGCTCAATCGGTCATGGTTCCGCTGATGGAATATGTCGATGTCTGTATCGCCAATGAGGAAGATGCTGAAAAGAGCCTTGGCATGAAAGCGGGATTAACAAACGTTGACAGCGCCGAGCTTGATGAAAAAGGTTACTTCGAGCTTGCAGGAAAGCTGAAAGAGAAATTTCATTTTAAAACAGTGGCTATTACGCTTAGAGAGAGTTTTTCCGCTTCGCGAAATGGATGGAGTGCGGTCATGCACGATGACAGAGATTGCAAACAGCCATATCGTTCAAAGAGATACGACGTTTCAATAATAGATAGAGTCGGCGGCGGGGATTCGTTCGCCAGTGGTCTGATTTACGGATTGCTCGCGAAGAGTAATACAAAAGATGCTCTCGAATTTGCCGTGGCGGCCTCTTGCCTCAAGCAGACAATTCCTGGAGATTTTAATTTGGTCTCAACCGATGAAGTTGAGAAGCTGGCGAAGGGAAGCGGCTCAGGAAGAGTAGAAAGATAAGTTGCTTTTGCCGTGGACTTCCGATTCCAGGGAAATGAAGAAAGGGCTGTTTTCAATCTGGTTATTCACTTAATATTAGCTTTGTACAAGGTCGGTCGTATCCCGTATAAGGGATTATAAACCTGGAATGAAAAAATTTTAGGGAGAATTTACCTGAGACTTGGAAACATTTCTTAAAAGCACTCATCAAAAGTCTGACATAGATTCAATTTCACTCGTTTCTTCAAATGACTTCATTTTTCTTGCGTGCTTAATTTTTCAAACAAATAAAGCCAAAATATTAAAGGAGATTCATGATTAGCGAAATCGTGCCACTCATTGCATGGATCCTTGCGAGTTCGACGAGCATTGTTTCACTCGATTGGGTTGATTCATTGATTATTGCGATCTATTTCCTGTTCGTGCTCGGAATAGGTTATTACCTCCTGAGGTTCACAAAGACCGGTGAAGATTTCTTCATGGCGGGTCGGAAGATGACAATGTGGATTGCGGGTCTTTCATTCGTCGCTGCAAACTTAGGTTCGCTTGAATTGATGGGCTGGGCTGCAGCTTCATATCAATATGGAATCCTGGCGACTCATTGGTATTGGGTCGGTGCAATTCCGGCTATGCTTTTTCTTGCGATTGTTATGATGCCCTTCTACCATATCAGCAAAACGCATTCTGTCCCCGGATATCTCAAACTAAGATTTGGTGAAAGCTCAAGCATGCTTTCAGCGGTCTCATTCGGTTTCATGACTGTCCTTATGAGCGGCATTAACATGTATGCGATGGCTATAGTGATGAAAGTGGTCCTTGGTTGGGATATACATTTCAGCATCTGGGTTTCATCTATTACGGTCATGGTGTATGTGGTTCTCGGCGGTTTGCTCTCCGCGATATTTAATGAGGTTCTCCAGTTCATGTTGATCTGGCTCGGCGCTCTTATCATCCCGATACTCGGTTTGGTCGAAGCAGGCGGCTGGTCTGGAATGGTCGCAAAGATCCACCAGAATTTCCCTGCGGGTGATTACATACATCTTTGGAGCACATTGGGTTCCTTCAAGGACAATCCGATGGGGATCCACTGGACTGGAATAGTTTTCGGCCTGGGAGCCGTTATTTCCATGGCATATTGGACTACAGATTTTCTTGTGGTTCAGCGAGTCTTAGCCGCCAAAGATTTGCGGGCGGCAAAGATGGCTCCGATCATCGGCGCCGGATTCAAGATGATGGTACCTTTTATAGTAATCCTTCCAGGATTACTGGGATTGGCTTTGATACCCGGACTAGTCGGCGAAACGCAGGCGGTAGCAACCGGTGCCCATAGCTATAACGAAGTTCTTCCACTCATGCTTGCCAGGTATGCAGGTCCCGGTTTGCTGGGTCTTGGAATAACAGCGCTGATTGCCGGATTCATGTCGGGAATGGCGGGAAACGTCAGCGCATTTGCCACAGTATGGACTTATGACATTTATCGGCCCGTTCATGTTCGTTTTACCAAGAAGGAAGAGGCAGACGCGTATTATGTTAAGATCGGAAGATGGTGTACCATCATTGGTGTGTTTGTCAGCATCGGCACGGCTTACCTCGTACAACAGTTTGCGAGCATAATGGATTATGTCCAGGCATTATTCAGTTTCTTTGTCGCACCGATGTTCGGCACAGTCATTCTCGGTATGCTTTGGAAAAGAGCGACTCCACGCGCCGGCTTCTGGGGATTATTCGCGGGGATCGGCTCTTCGATCGGGATGTGGGCCTGGGTGAGGACAGATCCCGGCGCTCTGAAGTACATCGCACTTTCCCCATATGCACAAGCAATGGCGGAAAATATGTACCGTGCGTTGTGGTCATGGCTGATATGCGTGATTGTTACCGTGGTCGTAAGTTTACTCTCGCAACCGAAGCCCGAAAGTGAACTTGTCGGCCTGGTTCGCGGCTGCACGGACATACCGTCTGAAGGCGATCTCCCGTTGATTAAGAGGCCTATATTCTGGGCAGTCGTAGTGTTGGTTGTTTTCATCGCACTAAACATTATTTTCTGGTAAGGAGCTGACAATGGTAGAAAATAAAGGTGTTTCAATATGGTTCTTCATAGGGAGTTTACTGTTGATCTATGGAGTCATCATTACTCTCTCCAGTATAGCGGAAGCAATGTTCTCGACATTCGGAAGGAAGGTTGTATTTGCTAACCTTCACTTCGGGATTTGGTGGGGGATCTTGTTGATTATCATAGGGCTGATTTATTTTATCACCTTCAGGCCGTGGAAAAAAAGCAAAGCCATTTCCTAAATGAGATTGTCCCAAGAAATATTAATAGGAGTATAAAGATGATTAAAACATTTTTGGTTTTTGCCGGTCTCTTAATAGTATCGGCGGCAGCATTCTGTCAATCAAATGGGAAAGATGAGTTAATGGTTAAGAAAGAATTATTTGGAAAGCTTTCAGACGGCAGAGAAGCATACTTGTTTACGCTAAAGAATGCTGCCGGGATGACTGTAAGAATAACAAACTTCGGAGCGACAGTTGTATCTATTCTAGTTCCCGACCGCGATGGCAAGTTCGCCGATGTAGTCCTGGGCTATGATAGCCTCGGCAGTTATGTGGACGGGACAGTGTACTTCGGCGGAATCGTCGGAAGATACGCCAACAGGATTGCGGGCGGGAAATTCAAATTAGACGGAAAGACGTACCAGGTTACGGTCAACGATGGTTTGAATTGCCTGCATGGCGGCAAGATAGGATTCAACAAAGTTCTCTGGACTGCCGAGCCGCTCGAAGGCAAAGACCCCGCCGTAAAATTCGCTTATGTTAGTAAAGATGGAGAAGAAGGATTCCCGGGTACGGTGACGGTTACCGCAACATACACTCTCACTAAAGACAACGCTATCCGCATCGACTATACCGGTATGACCGACAAGACCACCATACTTAATGTTTGCAACCACTCCTACTTCAATCTTACCGGGGACCCGACCAAAACTATTCTGAACCATGATCTGATGATAAATGCAGACCGGTTCACACCCGTGGATAGTAACCTGATCCCAACAGGTAAACTCGCCAGCGTTTCGAATACGCCTTTTGATTTTCGGAAGATGACTCAAGTTGGGGCCCGGATAAATGATGACAATGATCAACTAAAAATGTGCAAAGGCTATGATTTGAATTGGGTCCTGAACGGCTACACGAAGAAAGTTCGCAAGGCGGCCGAATTGTATGACCCTTCCACAGGGAGGGTCATGGACGTTTTGACAGACCAGCCGGGTATTCAATTCTACTCCGGCAACTTCCTTAACGGGTCGGATGTCGGCAAGAATGGTATCAAATACGAGTACAGGACAGGACTTGCTTTGGAGACTCAACTTTATCCCGATTCTCCCAATGAGCCGAAGTTTCCTTCGGCAACCTTGAAGCCGGGTCAGAAATACAAAACGACGACTATTTATAAATTCTCGGTGAAGAAATAAAATACTTTTATCCGGAAACCCTTTCGATGGATAGGAGTATTTTACTTCTGAAAGGGATTAAGTTTTTTATGTCATCCTCATTTTCTCGACGAGGTCCTGGTGAGTAAGTTTGCAATCGGATTAGATTTCGGCACAAACTCCTGTCGAGCGTTGATTGTGGATATTGCCGACGGGAAGGAGTTGTCAACACATGTATTCGATTACCCGTCAGGGGATGCCGGCGTAATTCTTAGCCCAACGGATCCGAACCAGGCAAGACAAAATCCTGCGGACTATCTGGTCGGAATTGAAACAACGATAAAAGGAGCGATCAAGAAAGCGAAGCTCAGTCGCTCCGATTTCTCTCCGGCAAACGTTATCGGGATCGGGATTGATACGACAGGAAGCAGTCCGCTCCCTGTCGACTCAACAGGTGTGCCACTTTGTTTTCGTGATGAGTTTAAGAATCAACCTGCAGCAATGGTGTGGCTATGGAAAGACCACACAGGTTATGCGGAGGCTGATAAGATTACAAATTCGGCTTCGAAGGCTCATCCGGAATATCTTGCGAAGATTGGCGGAGTTTATTCTTCCGAATGGTTCTGGAGCAAGATATGGCATTGTCAGAAGGAAAACCCGGAGGTGTTTGACTCGGCCTATAGCTTTGTGGAAATTTGCGATTGGATTCCAGCGATGCTGGTTGGCGTGACGAGGGCCGACGATATTAAACGAGGGATTTGCGCTGCCGGCCATAAGGCGATGTTCAACGAAGATTGGGGCGGCTTTCCTGATCCTCAATTTTTTGAGAGCCTTTCAACCGGTTTGGGGAAACTACGAAAGCGAATATCACCATCCACGTTTTCAGCCGAGGAACGTGCAGGATATCTTAGTGAAGAGTGGGCAAAAAAATTAGGACTCTCCGCAAGAGTTTCGGTCGCCGTTGGCGCCTTTGACGCTCATATGGGAGCCGTCGGGGCTGGTGTGAAAGTTGGAACGCTTGTGAAGATTTTGGGGACGAGCACTTGCGACATCATGGTGTGGCCAAATGATAAGAAGCTAACCGACATACCTGGCGTTTGCGGAATTGTGAACGGGTCGGTCCTGAAGGGCTACTACGGAATTGAAGCGGGTCAGTCTGCCGTTGGAGATATTTTTCTCTGGTTTGTTAACAATCTTGTCCCCGACAGCTATGGAAAAACGCAGGAAGAAAAATTTTCTAACCTTGAAAGAGCCGCTGCTCAACTCAAGCCCGGTGAAACTGGCTTGATGGCACTTGACTGGAACAACGGTAACAGGACTATTTTAGTTGACGTCCGATTGACTGGCCTGCTTCTCGGTCAGACCCTTTACACTCAACCGCATGAGATTTATCGGGCATTGGTAGAATCGACTGCGTTCGGTGCGCTCGCGATCATTGACCGAATTGAAGAGAACGGTGTATCAATCAAAGAAGTCGTAAATTGTGGCGGTCTCGCCATTAAAAATCCTTTGCTTATGCAAATTTATGCCGACGTGACAGGAAGGTCGATGAAAGTTTCGAGGAGCGAGCAGACGCCTGCGCTTGGAGCGGCAATATTCGGGGCTATATCTGCTGGAAAAGAAGAGAGTGGTTTTGAGAATATAGATGAAGCCCAATCTGTAATGACGGGAATAAACAAGGTGTATCAACCGGTAAAAGAGAACCACGAAGTTTACAAAAAGCTATATACAATCTACAAACAGCTTCATGATGGTTTCGGCACCATAGGATGGAGAGGAAGCATGTCTAACGTAATGAAGGAACTATTAGAGATCGGAGATAAAGTCCGCAGGGAGAAATGATGTTAACGGAGCTTAAAGAAAATGTCCTTAAAGCAAATCTAATTCTGGTAAAATATGGATTAGTTACTTTGACGTGGGGAAATGTGAGTGGAATCGATAGAAAGGCGGGACTGATTATAATTAAGCCGAGTGGTGTTGAGTACGACGCGATGACTCCGGACGATATGGCGGTTGTTGATTTTGATTGCAAGATCGTTGAGGGGAATTTGCGTCCGTCATCGGATACACCAACTCACATAGAATTGTATAGAGCATTTCCTGAAATCGGCGGAATCACACATACTCACAGCATTAATGCGACGGCTTTCGCGCAGGCAGGCAAAGAAATTCCGTGTCTCGGCACAACTCACGCTGACACTTTTTTCGGTGCCGTTCCCGTCACCAGACTCATGACCGAAGATGAAGTTAGAAACGCATATGAGGTAAATACAGGGAAGGTAATTGTCGAACGGTTCAAGAAATTGGATCCGATGAGCATGCCGGGAATATTAGTCTCGGGTCATGGCCCGTTCTGCTGGGGCAGGGACGCGGAAGACTCGGTTAAGAATGGTTTTATTCTAGAGCGTATTGCGGAAATAGCACTGAAGACATTGCAGATTAGCCCGAACGTGGAAGGACTTCCGGATTATATTTTGAACAAGCATCACGAGAGGAAGCATGGAAAGAACGCATATTACGGGCAAAAAAAATAATTGTTTGAGCCACATTTGGATATTGCTTGGTGTTCACACAGGAGATAGGAAAAAGAAATCATGATCGATCTAAAAAAACATGAAGTTTGGTTCGCCACGGGGAGCCAGCATCTTTATGGAGAAGAAACTCTAAAGAAAGTCGCGGAGCATTCGAAGGAAATTGTTAAAGGGTTGTCTAATTCTCCAAAGATCCCTGTGAAAGTAGAATTCAAACCTGTTTTGACTTCCCCCGATTCTATATACAAACTTTGTCTGGATGCCAACAGTGCTTCCGAATGCATCGGCCTGATCTTTTGGATGCACACATTTTCACCCGCGAAGATGTGGATTGCGGGCTTGAAGGCACTGCAAAAACCTTTTGTCCACCTGCATACTCAGTTCAACCGCGACCTGCCGTGGGATCAGATAGATATGGATTTCATGAATTTGAATCAGTCGGCTCATGGCGACCGTGAGTTCGGTTTTATCTGTACCAGGATGGACAAGGCCAGAAAAGTAGTTGTCGGACATTGGCAGGATGAATCTGTTCACGAAGCACTTGCCGTCTGGATGAGGGCCGCGTGTGCAAAGCTCGATGCCCACGGTGGAAGGATCGCGCGTTTCGGGGATAATATGCGAGAGGTCGCAGTTACCGAAGGAGATAAGGTCGAGGCGCAAATGAAGTTCGGGTATTCGGTTAATGGCTATGGCGTCGGGGACCTTGTCACTCTCATTGATCAAACAACGGACTCGGAAACCGACAAGCTGGTGACGGAATATGAAAATAGATATGCCGTATCTAAAATTTTGAGAAAGGGGGGGGAGAAGCATCAGTCGTTGAGAGAGGCGGCAAAAATTGAAATCGGACTGCGGGCTTTTCTCAAAGATGGGAACTTCAAAGGTTTTACTGATACATTCGAAGATCTCCATGGGCTCAAGCAGTTGCCGGGACTCCCGGTTCAACGGCTAATGGCAGACGGTTACGGCTTCGGAGCTGAAGGAGATTGGAAAACAGCGGCATTGGTCCGGGCTATGAAAGTAATGTGTTCGGGTCTCAAAGGCGGAACGTCTTTTATGGAAGATTATACTTACCATTTCAATTCGGAAAAGGGCGGAATGAAAGTTCTTGGCGCCCATATGCTTGAAGTATGTGAATCAATCGCGGACGGTAAACCTAACCTGGAAATTGCGCCTCTATCGATTGGAGGCAAAGCGGACCCACCGAGACTTATTTTCAATACCCCCGCCGGTCCTGCCATTAATGCTACCATTGTAGATGTAGGCGATAGGTTTCGAATGATAGTAAATGAAGTGACGGTGGTTCCTCCCGAAAAGCCTCTTCCGAAATTGCCGGTTGCTTGCGCAGTCTGGGTTCCGAAACCGAATCTTACAATCGCAGCAAACGCTTGGATACTGGCAGGCGGCGCTCACCATACCGGTTTTAGTCAGGCAATTTCTGTAGATCATATTGAAGATTTTGCCGAGATGATGGGAATAGAATATTTGCTGATTAACGAATCAACAAATATCTCTGAGTTCAAAAAAGAATTGAGATGGAACGAACTTTATTATTCGTCGAAATCCGGGAAGTAAATTCATAGAATGATTCCGGTTAGGTATCCTTAAACGGGTCGGGGAATACGATTGAAAAAAATTGTTCTTGCGGGTGTTAGGAAGTTTGATATCGTCGAGACGGATAAGCCGGAAATATCCAATCCCGGGGATGTACTCTTAAAAGTTATTTCCGTCGGTGTTTGTGGGTCCGACATGCATTATTTCAATGAAGGGAGAATCGGCGATCAGGTTGTAAAATTTCCATTTACTATCGGACATGAATTCTCTGCGGTTGTTGAAGAAGTTGGCGCGGAGGTGAAAAACGTTGGGACGGGTGACCTCGTTGCCGTGGATCCCTTACTTTCATGCGGTGAATGCGAACAATGTTTGGCCGGAAGAGAGAATACCTGCCTCGAACAGAAGTTTCTAGGTTCACCCGGACAGATTGACGGCTGTTTGGCTGAGTACATCATAATGCCCGGGAAGAATTGTTTCCCTGTGCCGAAGACGTTGAGTGGAGACCAGGCGGCTTTGATTGAACCATTATCCATCGGTTATTATGCGAGCCAGTTCTTAGGTAATGCTGATAAGAATAGCGCGATTGCGATTTTAGGAGTCGGGCCGATTGGTTTAAGTGTGTTGATGTCGCTCCGTGTAAAGGGTTTGAATCGGATTTACTGCACGGATAAGTTGGATTACCGATTGTCTGCCGCGAGGAATTGCGGGGCGATTTGGACCGGAAATCCTGACAATAAAAATGTCCTCAATTCGCTGAAAGACATGAATCCGTCGATGCTTGATTTCGTTTTTGAATGTTGTGGAAAGCAGGAGGCACTCGATCAGGGGATTGAACTTTTAAAACCCGGAGGAATACTATTAATCGTCGGCATTCCTGATACGACGAGAGTTTCATTCGACGTGAGCAAGATAAGGCGCAAAGAGATAACGATCCGGAATGTTCGCAGGCAGAATCGTGCCATCAAGCCCTGTATAGATTTAACAGCTTCGGAAAAATGGTCGCCAGAATTCATGATCACGCATAGATTCGATTATACGGAAACAAAAAAAGCTTTCGAAACGGTAGCGAGATATGAAGATGGCGTAATAAAAGCGATCATACAATTCTGCAGGAGCAATAAAGGGGCTGGTTGATGGTAAATCCTAAAAGAAATTGCGGTGTGCTCAAGTGTTCTGCGATAACAGATTGAAATTTCAAGCAATATTGAAGAAATTGAATATGGTAATTGGTAAAATGAAAAATGATACTTTATAGTAAGGGCGCTGTCGACGCGAATCTTTCCCGCGAGGATTTGAAGGAAGGGCTTTACGAAGCATTAGATAAACTTGGTTCGAGAAGAAAAGTCATAGCTGTACCCCCAGATATTACACGCTATCATTCTCAAGCGGGGGTGCTGACAGAATTTGCGTGGGAATATTACGGCGAACGACTTACGGATGTGCTTCCCTCAATAGGAACGCATTATCCGATGACTGAAGATGAAATTGGAATGATGTATGGAAACATTCCGAAAAATCTTTTCCGTGCGCATGATTGGAGAAACGGATTTGTGACCCTGGGGGAAGTACCATCAACATTTGTAAAGCAAGTTTCAGATGGCGCGGTAGATTATTCAATACCGATTCAGATAGACAAGCTCTTGGTCGAAGGGGGACACGATTTGATTCTCTCCATCGGACAGGTAGTCCCGCATGAAGTTGTAGGCATGGCGAATCACAACAAAAATATTTTCATCGGGACAGGAGGCAAAGAAGGAATAAACAAGTCTCACTTTCTCGGTGCGGCATACGGACTGGAAAGGATAATGGGAAGAGCAAACACTCCGGTAAAACAAGTGTTGAATTACGGCTCGGAACACTTTGCCACGGGCATTCCTATTATAATATATGTACTGACCGTAGTCGATAAAGATGAGACAGACAACTTTGCAGTGAGAGGTCTGTTCATAGGTGATGATATTGAATGCTTCAACAGAGCCGCCGCCCTTTCCCTTAAAGTAAATTTCTTCATGCTGGATGAACCGCTTAAGAAAATAGTGGTTTACCTTGATCCAAGAGAATTTAAGAGTACATGGCTCGGCAATAAATCGGTGTATCGTACCCGAATGGCCATTGCAGACCATGGGGAACTAGTCGTACTTGCTCCGGGCCTGAAACAGTTCGGTGAAGATCCGGAGAATGACCAAATTATTCGTAAATATGGTTATATCAATACGCCGGGAATTCTCGATCTTGTAAAGAAGAATGACGACCTCCAGGAGAATTTGGGTGCAGCTGCTCATTTGATTCACGGATCCTCAGAAGATAGATTTTCAATCACGTACTGTCCGGGACATCTCACAAGGCAGGAGATTGAGAAAGTGAATTTCAAGTATGCAAACATCGATGAAATGATTAAGCGGTACGATCCAGGAAAGCTCACCGACGGTTTTAATACGATGCCGGATGGCGAGAATATTTTCTATATATCCAACCCGGCTCTCGGGCTATGGGCTTACAAAGGAAAATTTAACACAGATTAAAGTTTTCTATCCCCTCGTCTGACGGAAGATAAGCGGTTATGAAATTAGAATTTTTTTATGAACTGAATACGAAACTCTAAACATTTAATTCAAAAGGAAGATAGCGAATATGTCATCGAAGGCAGATATCGGGTTAATAGGATTAGCGGTTATGGGAGAAAACCTTGTCCTGAACATCGAGAGCAGGGGATTTACCGTGGCCGTTTTTAATCGCACCGTCGAAAAAGTAAAAAACTTTGTCGGTGGGCGGGCCAAAGGAAAGAATATTGTCGGGACCGGCAGCGTCGAGGAATTGGTCTCGTCTCTTAAGACTCCAAGAAAAATAATGTTGATGGTGAAAGCCGGGAAGCCCGTTGACGAGTTCATCGAGATGCTCATCCCGCACCTCGAAAAGGGGGACATCATTATAGACGGCGGCAACTCGCATTATCCTGACACAATCCGGAGGACAAAATACCTTGAAAGCAAAGGAATGATGTTCATCGGGACTGGTGTCTCCGGCGGTGAAGAAGGAGCGCTGCGCGGACCGTCAATCATGCCGGGAGGATCACCTGCAGCATGGCCTCATGTAAAACCGATCTTTCAGGCAATTGCGGCGAAGGTCGAAGATGGTACGCCTTGCTGCGACTGGGTCGGCAGAGACGGTGCCGGACATTTTGTTAAGATGGTCCATAACGGAATTGAATATGGCGATATGCAGCTGATCAGCGAAGCTTACCAGATAATGAGGGAGCTGCTGGGAATGAGCGCTGGCGAAATGCATGACGTTCTTAAAAAGTGGAACACCGGTGACCTGAATAGCTATCTGATAGAAATTTCACGAGATATTCTCGCATACAAGGACGCAGACGGCCTGCCGCTTGTTGACAAGATACTCGACACGGCAGGACAAAAAGGAACCGGGAAATGGACGAGCGTCACTTCGCTCGATCTCGGCATTCCTCTAACTCTCATCAGTGAAGCGGTATTTGGCAGATGCCTCTCCGCGATAAAGGAAGAGCGATTGGCGGCGTCGAAAATCCTGACCGGCCCGAAACCAAAATTCACCGGAGACAAGCAAGCCTTTTTGAACGATCTGGAGAAAGCGTTGTACGCTTCGAAAATCGTTTCATATGCTCAGGGCTTTACTATGTTGCGATCTGCCGCGGAAGAATACAAATGGGACTTAAGCTACGGCGGTATCGCTCTTCTGTGGAGAGGAGGTTGCATTATTAGGAGCGCCTTTCTGGGAAAAATCAAAGAAGCGTTCGACAAAAATCCGGCTCTCAGCAATTTGCTTCTCGATCCGTTTTTCAAAAATAAAATGGACTCTGCTCAGGACGCGTGGCGAAGAGTCATCTCGACTGCCGTATTGAACGGAATCTGGGTACCCGCATTCTCGACCGCCCTGAATTATTTTGATGGTTACAGGAACTCAAGGTTGCCGGCGAACTTACTGCAGGCACAGCGGGATTATTTTGGAGCCCATCAGTATGAACGAGTCGATAAACCCAGAGGTGAATTTTTCCATACTAATTGGACTGGCCGGGGAGGCGAGACAGCGTCGTCGACTTACCTGGTATGATTTGTCTTTGGCGTGCTGAAAATGACAAGTAGAACTCGCCGTAGCCTTCACCTGTGGGTGTATGGATTCGAGTCCTTTCCCTTATTTGGACAAACGAAGAGAGGGGCTAAGAACTCCAGAGCATTCGAGCACACATAAATTGGCGTCGACCTTTTAGGGCGCCACATAGACTGTTTAAGGTTCAGCATTTTTATTAATAACTAATTGGCAAGGAAATAAAAATGAGTAAAGATTTAAATGTACCGTCGAAGGGGGCATTGGATTTTGTCTCAGTAGGTGCTCTTGTGCACCGGCTTGATCCCGGAATTATTCCCTTCAGAAAAGCAACTGAGTGCAAGATCTACGTCAGTGGTGGGGAATTTAATGTCGCTGCAAATTTAGCAGATTGTTTCCGTCTGAATACAGGGATAGTCTCGGCCATGGTCGATTATCCAATAGGCGATCTCATCGGAGAGCGGGTAAAAGCGATGGGTGTAAAACCGTTTTACAAACATTTCAAACACAACGGTGTGAATGGTCCAAACATGGCAACGGTTTATAGCGACACGGGACACGGCATTCGGCCGCCCGTTGTTTTTTACAATCGCTCCAATGAAGCCGCGGCGCAGCTGAAGCCGGGAGATTTTGATTGGGACCAGATATTTGGCGGCGGCGTGCGGTGGTTTCATAGCGGCGGAATCTTTGCAGCCCTTTCCGAAACTACGGGGGAAGTTATTATTGCGGGGATGAAGGCGGCAAAGAAAGCGGGAGCAATTGTGAGTTTCGATCTAAATTTTCGCGAAAAACTCTGGAACATCTGGGGCGGTCAGAAGAAAGCAGAAGAAGTTGTTGCGAGAATTGTGGAAAATGTCGACGTGTTGGTCGGCAACGAGGAAGATCTGCAAAAGGGGCTGGGAATTCCCGGTCCGGAGGTCGCATCAAAATCTAAACTCGATCCCGGAACCTTTTTTGGAATGATCGACAAAGTTATCAAGAAGCATCCACAGGTGAAAGCTGTGGCAACGACTCTTCGTGAAGTCCATTCAACAAACCACCATGGCTGGGCAGCCGTTGCATGGGTAAACGGGAAGACATATACTTCACCGACATGTGAATTAAATGTGTTGGACCGCGTCGGCGGTGGCGACGGTTTTGCGAGCGGTTTTTTCTACGGATTGCTCTCGGGAGAGAACCCGGAAGAAGCGGTGAAACTTGGTTGGGCCCACGGGGCACTGTTGACTACTTTTCCCGGCGATACGACTATGGCCACAATCGAACAAGTGAGGTCGTTTGCTAAAGGAGGCTCCGCGCGGATACAGCGATGACCGATATTTAGATCTCGAGGGTGTTGCGGCAATACTATTAAGATTTAGAAAAGGCCCTCAAGGGACAGGGATCCTGAAAACAAGGGCCTTTTTCAACTTGCACGGATAAGATTGGTCTGGTAAGAATATTTTCATTGGAAACATATATCCTTACTTATTATAATGAACCCGATATGTTATTGCATGATAAGTCTTTTCTTCGACGGATTTTTGCGACGCTCGTAATATTGTTGGCGTCCATAATTTGTGTTTCATCCGCAGATGCTCAGGAAAACGATCTTACCAAATATGTAAATCCTGTGATTGGAACAGATGCTCACGGGCATACTTACCCCGGAGCAAGTCTCCCATTCGGGATGGTTCAGCTCAGTCCGGATGGTGATGTGACGGGCTGGGATCACTGTTCCGGTTATCATTTCACCGATACCTCAATAATGGGCTTCAGCCATACTCACTTGAGCGGCACGGGAGCAATGGACTACGGGGATATCCTTTTTATACCGACAGTCGGCAAGGTGAAATTAATTCCTGGCACAATGGAAAATCCATCCGTCGGCTATCGCTCACTTTTCAGGCATGAAACTGAGATCACAACTCCGGGTTACTATAGTGTTCTCCTCGATAGTTACGGGATAAAAGCTGAACTAACTGCCACCGAAAGATGCGGAGTTCACAGATATACATTTCCCGAATCCGACAGCTCTAATATCATCATCGATCTCCAGCATGGTATCGGAAACATTAGCAAATCCTGGGTGAAAATAGTCGGAAACAACCGGGTTGAAGGGATGAGGAATTCGCATGGATGGGCAAAAGACAGGTACGTCTATTTTGTTGCCGAGTTCTCGAAACCCTTCAGACGATATGGAGCCGTGAACGGAGAGAAGCCTATCTCCGGGATACGAACGGCAACAGGGGACAGCGTGAAGGCCTTCGTCGTGTTTACCACAACTTTGAGGGAATCCATTGTAATCCGTGTTGGAATATCTTTTGTGAGCTTGGATGGAGCCTTGAAGAATCTGAGGGCGGAGGTCAAGGATTTTGACTTCGAAGCAATTGCTTCAAAAGCCAAGGCTGCGTGGAACAAGGAATTGAGCAAGATCCAAATCGAAGGCGGAAGTCAGGAACAAAAAAAAATTTTTTACACGGCACTTTATCACACGATGCTGACTCCGAATATTTTTATTGACGTTGATGGAAAATATTTTGGAATGGATCACAAGGTCCATATCGCGAAGCATTTTACAAACTACTCTGTCTTTTCTTTATGGGACACATTCAGGGCTTTCGATCCGTTGATGACTATCATCGAACCGGCGAGGGATCTCGATTTCGTGAAGACTCTTATACAAAAATACCGCGAAGGTGGGCTTCTGCCCGTATGGGAGCTCGGAGGCAACGAGACTTTCACGATGATCGGGTATCCATCGGTGCCGGTAATTTTTGACGCATATATGAAAGACATAGGGGCCTTCGACGTAAGAACTGCCTTGAAGGCTATGGTCAGGAGCGCAGATGAGGATTGGCGCGGCTTGAAATATTACAAGGAGATGGGATACGATCCCGCGGACCGGGATAACGAAACCGTATCAAAGACTTTAGAGTACTCGTATGATGATTGGTGTATTGCACAGCTGGCTGAGCGATTGGGTGAGAAACAAGTCTATGAAGAGTTTAATCAACGTTCACTTTATTATCAAAATGTATTTGACAGCTCCACAGACTTCATGCGCGGGAAACTTGCCAACGGATCATGGATTACCCCATTTGATCCATTCACTGTAACGGCCAATTATACTGAAGCAAATGCGTGGCAATACAGTTTTTTTGTGCCGCATGACATGAGGGGATTGATCGATCTTTACGGGGGGCCTGAGAAGTTCAACGCGAAACTTGATTCCTTATTTCAAGGCAACGACAAACTTGCGGGAAGATACCAGCCTGATATTTCGGGAATGATTGGGCAAGATGCCCAGGGAGATGAACCAAGCCATCATGTACCCTATTTATACGATTATTCGGGAGAGCCGTGGAAAACGCAAGCCATTGTAAGAGAAATTATGACAGAACTTTATAGCGACAAACCCGATGGACTTTGCGGGAACGATGATTGCGGCCAGATGTCTGCCTGGTATATCTTCAGCGCAATGGGATTCTATCCCGTCACACCGGGTCAAAATATTTATGCTATCGGCAGTCCAATCTTCAGGAGGGTTAGCATAGAGTTGCCCCATGGAAGAAAATTTTCGATTGAAACACAAGATAATTCGGACAGCTCGGACTACGTTTCATCGGCTAAATTAAACGGTCACATTTATGATAAGCCATTTATTACGCATGAGAATATAATTCGGGGCGGAACATTTCAGTTCAACATGTCGGACCAGCCGAATAAGAATTGGGGGCTTGATACAACCGGAATGTTCACAATGGAACCTGATCACAACATCGTAAAGATGCCAACGGCGATTTCGGCGGGGACAATTTTTTATGATTCGACCGTTGTTACGTTAGAAAGCGAGGCACCTGGCACGAAAATCAGGTATACCCTTGATGGTAGGCAACCGGGAAGTAACTCTTCTCTTTACAAAGCTCCGTTGCTGATCAATAGGACCTTGACGTTGAAAGCCTTTGCTTATTTAGAAGATGGCAGACGAAGCACCACTTTGCAAGTAAGGTTCACCCGGTCTGAATTTCCGCCGGCAATTTATAAATATCCGTTCGACAGCAAATATAACGGTGGTGGATCGATGGCGCTTATGGACGGAAGGCGTGGAACAGAAGATTACCAGGGCGGCGCATGGCAGGGGTTTGAGGGGATCGATTTGGATGCTACAATAGATCTAAAACGAGTGACAACCCTTCGTAAAATATCCTCGGAGTTTCTACAGGATGTAAGTGTCTGGATTTTTCTTCCCGAGTATGTCGAATATTACGTCTCGTCAGACGGGATACACTTTCAAAAAATCGCTCGCGTTGATAATACAGTAGATCCTCAAAAGCAGCCTCTTCTTACGAAACAATTTTCTGCGGATGCCGGTGGAGTGCAGGCTCGTTATCTCCGGGTAGTCGGAAAAAACATCGGAGTTTGTCCGCCATGGCATTCCGGGGCAGGGGGAAAAGCCTGGATTTTCGTCGATGAGGTCTTATTGAAATGAAACATCATGAAGTAAAAATGCAAACGGGGGATCATAGTTTAGTTAAAAGCATCAATGAGCGCCTTGTCCTAAATCTTGTAAGGCTGAATAAGATCATTTCGAGTTCTGATCTAGTGCGCATCACTGGGATGCAGCCTTCCACGATATTCAACATCTTGAGGGATCTTACCACAAACTCTCGTGTTTTAAATCTTGGAAAAGGGGACTCGACTGAAAAGGGGGGGAAGCGGCCTTACTTATGGGGTTTAAATAAAGAGGCAGCTTACGCAATTGGGATCGATATTGAGATCGGGCAGCTTACTGTCGTGGTACTTGATTTTAGCTCCGAAATTGTTTGCAAGAAAGTAAAAAAAATTGAAACATCCAGGACTCTTGAAGATCTGGTTCGCCAGATAGTCGAAACTGTTAACGAGGTGATTATCGAATCGGGTATCGATTCCGGTAAGATCCTCGGGGCCGGTATTGCCGTTGCCGGCGTGGTGAATAGCGATGCGGGGATAGTTGTCATGACTGACGTACTACCGGAGGTTAACGTCCCTCTTCTCGAAGCGGTGAACAGGGTGTTCAGCTTTCCTGTATTCGTCGAGAATAATGCGAACGCTTCGGTCGTAGGAGAGAAATGGATAGGGGTCGCTAAAGACAGCAAGAACTGTTTAAATGTGCTGGTCGAATTCGACAAAGGTGTCAGTGGGATCGGCATAGGTCTCATAATGAATGAAGAATTATATCGGGGCTCATCTTTTTCTGCGGGGGAAATAAATATCACGATGCCGGATTTGCATGAGGTCCTTCTGAATGTGAGGAATCACCTGGCTGATGGGCGAGTCTTAAAACAATACAATGCTTCTCCCCAGGACCTTGAAATAAATATAATGATCGAAGCCGCGAAAGCCGGCGATGAGGTAGCGGTTTCTTTCTTTGCGAGACTTGGCTACCAGATAAGTAAAAACATAAGTCGGGTGGTGGCTGCGTTTAACCCTGATATGCTTGTCTTGTCAGGTGACATTGCGGAGGTCGACGATCTCATTGTTAAGCCGGTAAAACAAGTTATCGATATGGAGCTCCTCGCAATTTCAAGTGAGGTCCTTCGGATTGTTACCAGTCTACACGGTCGCTATTCAGTGGCAATTGGAGCGGCTTGTCTTGTGCTCAGCGACTATTTCAAAGTTCCTAATGTGCGTCTGGTAAATGGGAAAGAACAGTTGGACGGAGTAAACTCCCAGCGTTAGTTTCGAATTCCTCCCTTTCTATCATAAAGGCTTCCCTGATTTAGGTGTGCGTTTGAGGGTATATTTTTTTTAAATAGAAACTCGTCCTGTTAGCGCTAACACTTAGTGGAAGAAACCATTCGTCTCGGATAGATAGTGCGAAATTAGGCGTTTTATAGGGTTTTTAAATCCACAAATTTATTTTTGAGAATTAGAATATTTTCATTGACAATAAACTAGGCGCGATTTAAATTACACGGTGGTTAAGGCACTCAGGAATAATATACTTGGAGGCTCACTCAAATGGCATTGATACGAGTTCGGAATTATTTTCTCTTAACGGTTCTTAATCTTTTCTTAGTCTCATCGGGGTTCTGTCAAACGACAAGCAGGATATCAGGCAGTGTTGTTGATGCCACGTCCGGCGATCCATTGCCCGGCGCAAACGTTCTTCTTCAGGGTACAAGTATCGGAGGGTCAACCGATATAAATGGAAAGTACGAGATAAGAAACGTTCCGGCCGGATCATATACGATCCGTGTGACGTATATCGGCTATGATCCTCTGAGCATGATGGTACAGGTAAAGGGTGGGGCAGATCTAACTCAGGAATTCAAACTTCGACCTGTGGCAATACAAGGACATGAAGTTGTGGTTACAGCGCAAGCGAGCGGACAAAATGCGGCTATCAATCAACAGCTCGCTTCAAACCAGATCGTGAGTGTCGTCTCTGCCGCAAAAATTCAGGAGTTGCCCGACGCTAACGCCGCAGAATCGCTAGGAAGGCTGCCGGGGATTTCTGTGTTGAGGAGCGGCGGAGAGGCGGACGAGGTAGTGATTCGCGGACTTGCACCGAAATTCAACCAAATCTTGATTAACGGTGTTCAGTTGACTTCCTCTAATCCGAATGACGAGAGCGTTGATATGAGCATGATTTCATCGAACATGCTGGAGGGCATGGAGGTTAAGAAAACAGTGACTCCGGACATGGATGCTAGCGTCATCGGTGGCGTGGTAAACCTCGAACTCAGGGAAGCTCAGGTAAAATCTCCAAATGTGCCAGTGGTTGGATTGCTAGTCCAGGGCGGGTACAACGCTCTGTCAGACGCATATAATAAACTTAACAATTATAAATATGTCGGAAGCGTAGAAGACAGATTCTTTGACGAGAAGTTCGGAGTTTTCATACAGGCAGATGCCGAGCGCAAGAATCTTACCTCTAATCAATTGGGAGCCAATTACGAGAACAAGGGTAATTCCACTACCAATTATTTGACGGACGCTCTAAATTTAGACAACATCGCGAGAGACAGGCAACGATACGATGGTGCAGTTGTGCTGGACTATAGACTTCCAGCGGGAACCATAAAGCTCTCCAACTTTCTCAGCACAGGGACCACCGATATGGAAGACCGAGGAGAATCGTTTGGAGTCGCCGGCAACGGCAGCATAGGTCTAGGCGTCCTGAACACTTCTCTCGCATTTACGAACAGCACGCAAAGTGTCATCACAAATGCTCTTCACTTGCAATATCAGTTACCGGTATTCCATGTGAACATGCTCCTCTCTCACACATACACTGAAACCAAGGACCCTCAAGATTGGACTGCTACATTCACACAGGGAAATGCGGTGATAAACCCGATTAGCGGTGCGGCTCAACTGGATCCTAAGAGCATCCCGCCTGATTATAATGACAACCCGAGTAATTCATTTCTCAACAATATTGCGAACACTAACAGCTTTTCTAGAGGCCGTGCGCTGGGCGCTTCTCTTGACTTAGAGACGAATGTAAACGTGTCGGATGAAATCACCTCCGCGATAAAATTCGGAGGAATGGAGCGTTACCAAACCAGATCATACGATTATAATACGACGGGCACGCAGGGGCTGAATATTCTGAGTTCGGCTTCTTTCGACGATTCGCTCGAACAGCATTTCTTTGGGGCAGCCCCGTATGCTGGTGCGCATGTTCCAATGACGCCATTTGTTGATCCTAACTATAGCTATGGAAAATTTCTCGGGGGGGATTATAAGATGCTTTACCCCCTTAATTTCGGAATGCTTTCGAACTGGGCGAACTATTTGCGACATGATATCGCGGATGTTCCTAGCAAGAACAGTATATACTATTTTCAAGATGAGGCAAATTCAACTCTGAATGACTACACCGGACATGAGAATCAAAGTGCGGGATACGTCATGGCCACAGTTAATATCGGTCCGGAAATTACGCTGATCCCCGGCGTCCGGTACCAGGATCTGCAGACTACCTACACCGCGTCTCGTGGCTATCAGAATACCCAATCGGACCTCGGGTCGGGGCCGTACAATCACTATGATACAACTATAACAGAAAATCACGGCTTCTGGCTGCCTGACGTAGCTCTTCAGTATAAACCGCTGTCATGGTTTGATGTACGCTTATCTTACACGAATACCCTGGCTTATCCCGATTACAGCGCCATCATACCGGAAATAAATGTAAACTCCACTGAGGCGAACCTAACCTATAATAATTATGAGTTAGTTCCCTCTCGTTCGACAAACTACGACGTGTTCTTTTCTTTTTATAGCAACTCGATCGGACTTCTCACCGTAGGCGGTTTTCTCAAGCAGATCGATAATCTGATTTTCCAGGAACAAATCTATATCACTCCATCAAACATATATAAGTATTTTCCTCCGGGATTCATTTCCCAAGCCACCGTGCCGCTAACTAATCCTCAGGTTACGACCTTTGTCAATGATTCTGATCGAGCAACCGATTACGGGCTGGAGTTTGACTGGGAAACTCATTTCTGGTACCTGCCTCATCCGTTTGATGGACTAGTTCTCGGCGTTAATTACACGCATGTTTTTTCAACCGAAAAGTATCCCTACGTAGGCATCCCGACAACAGGCCGATCACGCGTGCCTTTTGATACTTCCTACACGACGAGGCTCCTGTACCAGCCAGACAACATTGCCAATCTATCAGTCGGCTACGATTATGAAGGTTTTTCTATTCGGGTTTCGATGATTTATCAGGATGACATTTTCTCTGGCCCAAATTATTGGCCGCAGCTGAGGACGACAACAGCAGCCTATACAAGATGGGATCTCTCCGTAAAACAAGATTTGCCGTGGTACGGTGTCCAACTCTACGGCGACATCAGCAACCTGAACAGCGAGGACGACATTCAGGTAATTCAGGCTCCGACTGGCGTTCCACAGGCAGAACAATCTTACGGGATGACCGGCGATCTTGGCCTGAGGATAAATTTCTAATGGTTCTTAGCCGAGAATGTTATCGTTTGCTGGACTGTCAGGAATTGGGATGGCTTAGCGGTCGGCAGTTTGAAGACATCAGTTGTTATTTAACCAAACATTCACCTAAGCTTCTTGAAACGGAGGTGGTACAGGAATAGGAAGTCTTTTCTCAGAAGGAGTAGTTTCGATGATCTCAAATATCATTAAAGTCAACTTTAAAAAAATGGAGATGTAAAATGAAAAACCTATTCACCGCAATGTTTCTAGTTGCGATGGTGGTGCTTGCTAGCGCACCAAGTCGGACATTCGCTCAAAGCGGTACGCTGGTCGTTTATGCGGGTGGAACTCAAACCCAAACTATCGATCAGATTATCGGAGCGGATACGCTCGCTGGCGGCGCTCAAAAGCACAGTGTGTATCAGCTTGTTTCCCTTGATACAACATATTTGCTTGACGCCACGATAACGGTAAAATCAAGCGTGTCAATTGTAGGAGTGCCCGGCAGTAATGGCCAACTTCCTTGCATTCAAGCGGATGTCGTTGGGACTGCAATAACAGGAATCTTTTTCACGTTCAATGGAATGGGAACGAGAGTAACTCTGCAGAACCTTTATCTGTTGGCGATCGCCCCGAATAACGCGAACAACACTGGAGCAGGACAAGGAGTACAAGTTTCAGCTGATAACATAAGTCTGACGGTGAACAATTGCGTGTTTGACAATATGTCCCAATTCGAAATTGCTTATGGCGCGAACGGCGACAATTTCTATATCACAAATTCCAAGTTTAGAAATGGTATCGATGTTGCATCGGCATACTATGTGCCGGAACTTCTTCGGAGTTTGAATGGTCAGGGCGCATGGAACACAGACACAATCATGGTCGAGTTCAATACCTTGATTGGCGTTGCCATGGGTCCTGTTGAAACGACCGGGCTCACGACTTATATGAATTTCTCTCATAACGATGTGGTACTTACTTCCAAAGGTCCTTTCTGGTCGGAGAGAGAAGTAAATTTGGTTTTTGATTACAATATTTTCTATAACACCTATGGTGTTGGCGAAACCGCGGCAGAGTATAACGGAGGATGGGATGAGATAGCTCCGCCTCGAATTCCATCGGTATTCTATTTAGCCCGTTTAGATTCAACCACTGGTGCCAATCTCCTCGGCCACTCGATATCAACTACTGCAGATTCTGCTGCTGCAGAAGCCGCGAGAAAAATCGAAGTGAAGGGGAATGATAGTTACTGGTCTTCAGGGCTTACATCGTTCTGGACCAGCTGGAATGATACTGCAACATCTGCTTATGACAGCCTTTATACGCCGGTTTTTATGAACGCTCAAACGGCTGCTATGTTTACAAACACGACGGCTTATCCGCATTTGCTCCAAAGCGGAAACATAAACACCAATCCGGGATTCGGATCCTCGATTGATGCAGCGTTGAGCCCGGGTTCAGATACCACCGATGGTGTCGGATTCCTGGCATGGATCGCGGCAGTTCGCGGTGGAACCGGCTCAACTCAGTTTTACGCTTACAAGAGGACGGAAGTCCCACAACCACAGCCGGGTAATTGGGTCCCAACCTGGCCACTGCCGGAAACGAAGGCTTTGTATGCCTCCGGTTTGGCAAAGGCGTCTGACGGATTGGTTTATGGCGACACAGCTTACTCAACTTTAACCGCTGTCAAAGCGATGCCGGTTTCTGTGCCCGCTGAGTTCGTATTGAACAACAACTATCCGAACCCATTCAACCCTTCGACGCAGATTAGCTTCACCGTGAATCAGAACGGCCCAACAAGCTTGAAGATTTACAATACACTCGGCCAATTAGTGCTCACTGTTTTTGAAGGTAACGCGTCGGTTCACCAGAGTTACAGTTTCAACGTAAGTATGGACAGGTTTGCCAGCGGAATTTATTTCTACACAGTCCGCAATGCAGGAAATTCCATAACAAAGAAGATGGTCCTTCTTAAGTAATTAGGTCATTTCTTCTCCCTAGGGCCCGTCCGTCTTTCAATTTCGGACGGACGGGCTTTCTTGAAATTCTTCGATCGTTTGTATTTAAATACTGGGATTTTATTGATTTCATTGAATACCGGCTTCAACAAAATACTGTTAGGTGCATTGTTTCTTTTGTTGTTTGCAGGAGAGGATTCTATTATGGCTCAGGATAAAATTGTCGGGTATTACGCATCATGGAACTCGGCAAATTTACCTTACGATAAAATTGAGTATTCAAATCTTACTCATATAATCGTCGCTTTTGGAACTCCCAATGCGGATGGGTCCATTAGCTTCGATGACGGAATCCCTTTTTCACAATTGGATAGTGCCGCGCATGCAGCCGGGACCAAAGTGATGATCTCTTTGGGCGGTGCGAGCAGCGACGCAAATTTTTCTTCAGCCACAGGTGATTCGGCTTTGAGAGCATCCCTTATTAACAATGTCGTGACTTTTCTGCAAAACAATAATTACGACGGCGTCGATATCGATTGGGAGACTCCGTCAAATTCGACGGAAACCGCTCAGCTGACTTCATTGATACAGGAAATGCGGGCAAAGTTCAACAAGACTGATTCCGCATGGCTAATTACTATGGCAATCCCTCCGGGAAGCTACGGTGGTCAGAATATTGATATCACGAGTCTTGTCAACTCGGTCGATTGGTTTAACGTGATGTGCTATGACTTTGTCGGATCATGGTCGACTTATGCCGGATTTAATTCGCCGCTCTACCAGGATCCGGGTGACCCGAATCAAGCGGGATCAGATTCAACGGCTATGGTTTATTGGGTCTCGAGAGAATCGAGATCGACGGCTATACCTAGGAACAAGTTGGTATTGGGAATCCCCTTTTATTCGGTTCAATTTAATTCAACCGGTTTGTACCAAACACTGACGAACACACTCACATCGAATCCATACTACCAAGACGTATTTAACGATCTTGGTCTGGGGTGGACATATCACTGGGATGCCATATCACAGGAACCATTTTTAACAAATACTTCTCAAACAGAATTCATTACTTACGAAGATACAAATTCGGTGAAGCTGAAGGTTCAATATGCGTTCAGGCAGCAGCTTGGAGGAGTAATGATTTGGGAGCTCAGTCAGGATCTATACACCGGCGGCCAGCCGTTGCTTGAGACAATAGGCCGCACATTTAAAAAGCTCACTTCAGTAGCACCATTGCCACAACTTTCGTCGAATTACAAGCTGTATGATAATTATCCGAACCCATTTAATCCTTCAACTGTAATCAGCTATCAGGTTGCTGCTGTCAGTCATGTCGCATTAAAAGTTTATGATGTTCTCGGAAGGGAAATAGCAACTCTCGTGGATGGACAAAAATTTCCCGGAAATTATATAGTCACTTTTGACGCGGGCAAACTTCCGAGCGGCGTCTATTTCTACACTTTGATAGACGGAAGTTTTTCACAGACAAAAAAAATGTTGCTCCTCAAGTAGGACAGAAGGATATCCAAAAAGCAAATGACTATACACAAATACATTAAGATCTACAAAGGGCATGATGACTGACGGTATTCCCAGAAAGATCCGGCCCGCTTTTTGGGTGCCGACACTGTATTTTGCTGAAGGTCTTCCGTTTGTAACCATAAACGTTGTATCGGTTTTAATGTATAAATCGATGAAGGTGCCTGATGCCAAAATTGCATTCTTCACAACGCTGGTTATCTTGCCCTGGACGTTGAAACCATTATGGGGGCCACTCCTCGAGATGTTTAAGACGAAGAAATATTTTGTGCTTGCAACACAATTCGCTGGAGGAGTCGGTTTCGGTTTGCTTGCTCTCACATTGAGACTCCCGAATTTCTTTCAGTATTCCTTGGTGCTTCTGGCAATTATAGCCTTTAACGGCGCGACTCACGATATAGCCGCGGATGGTGTATATATAAATGTACTGTCGGGAAAAGAACAAGCGGAGTATGTCGGCTGGCAGGGAGCGTTTTACAACGTGGCGAAAGTGTTGTCCCAGGGGGCGTTCGTATATGTAGCCGGTCAGCTCGAGACATCGGTCGGAGTTACCGAAGCCTGGATGATTGTCATGGCGATATTCGGGGGAATTATGATACTGCTGAGTCTGTATCATTCAAGAATGCTGCCGGTCGGGGGTGAATCCGGTCAGGTCAAGACCGCGCACGAAGCATTCGGGACTTTCTGGGATGTTGTGAAAACGTTCTTCGAAAAAAAATATATAGGCTGGGGAATTGTTTTTATTATCCTTTACAGGTTTGCCGAAGGCCAGGCTATGAAGATTGTGCCACTTTTCATGCGAGCGGAACGCGCAGTCGGCGGTCTTGGACTCTCTACGTCGCAGATCGGGATTATTTATGGTTTTTTCCCCCCTGCAGCGTTTATCCTTGGTTCGATGCTCGCCGGTTATTTTATAGCGAAGAGAGGATTGAGAAAATCTCTTCTCGTGCTTTGCGCTCTCTTCAATATTCCCTTTGCCGTTTATGCTTTTCTGGCTTTCGTACAGCCGGACAGCCTTCTTACGATCGGCACTGCCGTCGTATTTGAATATTTTGGATACGGTTTTGGTTTTGTCGGGCTTACACTCTACATGATGCAGCAGATTGCCCCTGGAAAATACAAGATGGCACACTACGCGTTTGCCACCGGCGTAATGAATCTCGGTCTCATGATCCCGTCTGCTCTTAGTGGATTCGTTAGTGATTTTTTGGGATACAAGCATTTCTTTTTGTGGGTCATGGTTGCAACGATACCTTCATTTCTCGTAGCCTGGCTTGTGCCATTTAGAGAAGTTGAGTCGGAGATTTCAACGGAACAAGTTCATGCTTGAATCGGAATTTAAAATTACAGACTAGGAATTTTATAATGCGTTACGGCTACTTTGACGATAAAAATAAAGAATATGTAATCGAGCGTCCGGATGTCCCCGTGTCATGGACAAACTATCTCGGTGTAAAGGATCTTTGCACTGTAATTTCTCACAATGCAGGCGGCTACTCTTTTTACAAATCCACCGAACATCACCGGGTCACGCGGTTCAGACAAAACGGTGTCCCTCTGGACAGGCCGGGTCATTATGTCTATTTGCGGGACGACGAGACCGGAGAATACTGGTCACTCTCCTGGCAGCCGGTGGGGAAGGACTTTACGAAGGCGAAGTACACCTGTCGCCATGGATTGTCCTATTCGCGTTTTCAATGCGACTACCAGGATATTGAAGCTGAGCAACTCATTTTTATTCCGGTAGAAGACGATGTCGAGCTGTGGGACGTCAGAATAAAGAACCACCGCAGTAAACCCCGCAAGTTGAGTGTGTTTTCATATCTTGAGTTTTCATTCCATCATGTCGAAATCGACAATCAGAATTTACAGATGAGTCTTTACGCAAGCGGCTCAAACTATAAAGACGGTATTATCGAATACGATTTTTTTTACGAGCCATGGACTTATCATTTTTTCGCTTCGAACTTTGACCCCGAGAGCTATGACTGCGTCAGAGATAAGTTCATCGGGAATTACAGGAATGAGACAAATCCCATCGCCGTTGAGCGCGGTTCATGTGAGAATAGCGTTGAACTCGGCGGAAATCACTGTGCGTCGCTTCAGAAGAAGCTGATTTTGAAACCGGGGGAAGAAACACGATTAATATTTATGCTCGGCGTAGGGTCACGGCTGGAAAAGGGCCGTGAGATAAAGCGAAAATATTCCGACCTGAAAAATGTTGCCACCGCGTTTGAAGATTTGAAAAGGTTTTGGGAGAACAAAACCGACGTATTCCAATGCAAAACACCGAGTCAGGGTTTGAACGCGATGATCAATACCTGGACGTTATATCAGGCGGAAACCTGCGTGGTCTGGTCTCGTTTCGCGTCGTTTATCGAAGTAGGCGGAAGAGTCGGACTTGGTTATCGCGATACTTCGCAGGATGTCATGGCAGTTCCGCATACAAATCCGGAGAAAGTCGAAGAGAGGATGATCGAACTTCTCCGCGGTCAGGTGAGTCGTGGGTACGGGCTCCATCTTTTTGATCCGGACGTTTTCAAACCTCAGGAAGATAAACTACCCGGAGTCAAGTTGCCGACGGTTGTTCCTACAGCGAGCCCTTCATCGATCATCCACGGGATGGAGGATGTATGTTCGGACGACGCATTGTGGATTGTGGCATCCGTTTGTGAATACGTCATGGAGACCGGAGACATCGAATTCTTTGATCGAGTTATTCCGTTCGCCGACAAAGGCGAAGCAACTGTATACGAACATCTTAAAAGATCGCTGGATTTTACGGCTGAACAGACCGCCGCCAATGGAATTTGTCTCGGCTTGCGCGCTGACTGGAACGACTGCCTGAACCTTGGAGGAGGCCAGAGCGCCATGGTGTCATTCATGCATTATTGGGCGATTAATTACTTTGTCGACGCCGCTAAATATCTTGGCCGGGTGGAGGACGTGAATAAATATTCCGAGATGGCTGACAAAGTGCGTGAAGCAATTGAGCGCGAGTTGTGGAATGGAGAATGGTACGCTCGCGGCGTTACGAAAGCGGGGATTAAAATTGGAGTGAAGGAAAATAAAGAAGGTAAAATATTTCTTGAGAGTAACAGCTGGGCGGGATTATCTGGGGCAGCGGCGCCCGAGCGTGCTCGAAGCGCAATGGATGCAGTTCATAAATATCTCGTTTCTCCGTACGGCATTCATCTAAATTGGCCTGTATTCACTAAGCCAGACGATGACATTGGCTACGTTACCCGCGTTTATCCGGGTATAAAAGAGAACGGATCGATTTTTAGTCATCCGAATCCGTGGGCCGTTATCGCCGAATGCAAGTTGGAGCGGGGAAATCTTGCGATGAAATTATACGATGCGCTGCTGCCGTATAACCAGAACGATATGATTGAGGTTCGCGAGGCAGAGCCGTATTCGTATTGTCAATTCGTCATGGGGAAGAATCATACGGCATACGGAAGGGCGCGTCATCCATGGCTTACCGGAAGCGCGGGATGGAATTACACGGCGGCAACAAAATATATCCTTGGCGTCCGCCCTTCGTATGAAGGGATGGTAATTGATCCATGCATTCCGTCCAATTGGAAAGAATTTGAAGTTCATAGGCAATGGCGCGGGGCTACTTACAACATCAAAGTGAAAAACCCGGATGGTGTTGAAAAAGGAGTGAAGTCCTTGAAGATAAACGGAAAAATTGTCAATGGCCCGATTCCGATACAAGAGAAAAATTCTATTAATGAAGTTGAAGTTATAATGGGTAAAACAGATCAGAGGTCGAAATACAAGAGCCAAGGCCACGCCGAGAAAATAAAGTTTGAATCGAAATGAAGTCCGGCTTTCATCCTCGGCTTCGAAATACAGAACCGGGAATCAGAAATTGAGAATCAGGATCGGACTCGCTGGATCGTTGATGATGGTTTTCTTGATGGGAGTTGGGAAGGCACAGACAAAGCAAATCGTCGCGTACTTTCCTGAGTGGGGAGTGCAGAATAACCGGTATTATGTGAAGGATATTGAAGCACATAAAGCTGCCGACAAGCTGACGGTTTTGATTTACGCTTTCTGTGAACCGGGGCCGGACTCTACGGGCGCAATAGTTCCAAAGTTTATGAACGCGTTTGATGCTTATCAGCAAGTCTACACGGCAGAACAAAGCGTAGACGGCGCAGCGGACGATTCGACGCGGGCCTTGAGGGGAGAGTTCAATCAATTAAAAGAACTGAAGGAACGGCATCCGAAGCTCAAGGTTTTGATCTCGGTCGGAGGCTGGGACGGCTCCGGATTTTTTTCCGACGCATTGCTAACTCCTCAATCCCGGGAAAAATTTGCGGACGCGATAATTGACAGGTATATACTTGGTAATCTTCCTGCCGCAAACGGTGCAGGCGGAAAAGGGGCCGCCTCGAATATTTTTGATGGCGTCGATATCGACTGGGAATACCCCATAGCCGACGGACTTACCACCAATCACTACAATCCAAATGATAACAATAATCTCTCCGCCTTTTACGAATTGCTCAGGAAGAAATTGGATCGCATAAATCCCAAACTTCTTCTCACCGCGGCGGTTCCATCATCTGAAAGAAATGCGAAACATTATAACATAAATGAAGACCAGAAGTATCTTAACTGGTACAATCTGATGACGTACGATTATGTCGGTGAATGGAGTCCAACGACAAATCATCAGACAAATCTTCTTGCTTCTCCGAGGGACACTTCGGAAGTCCCGCTTTCATTTGACGGGTCAGTTCGGATGTTTATCGATTCGTTCGGCGTGAGTCCCAGGAAGATCGTTCCTGGCGCTGCATTTTACGGCCATGGGTGGAAGAATGTCGATTCTACTAATAACGGACTTTATCAAACTTCTGGCGGAGGTGCATCCAGCGGCGACCAAAGCAGTTCACGTGATTATTCTTATTGGTCGTCCCTCGTTTCCAAAGGATTCGAATTTCATTGGGACACGCTTGCAATGGCGCCGTCATTATACTGTAAGACGGATAAAGTGTTCTGGTCATTTGACGACGCAAAATCGGTTGCCCTTAAGTCCCGTTATGTCGATGCGTACCATCTTGGTGGAATTATGTGCTGGGAAATCAGCGGCGACGACTCATGCGGGACACTAATAAATGCTATGTATTCGGGTGAGATGCCTAACGTGAATGTTAAGGTCGCTCATTTAGAGAAAACTTCTCAGTCAATTAGGCTATATTTAACAGCGAAATCCAATCAGTTAATCACCGGTTCTAATATTATCTTGAATACAGAGCCTATGAACGGAAGTGATTCGGTGGTCAAGGTGGAATTTTTTGTCGACGGCAAATCTATCGGATATGATACTGAAGCTCCGTTCGATTGGGTCTGGTTCAATGTTAGTCGTGGAGCGCACTCAATTAAAGCAATAGCCACTTGCAATGACGGAAAAAGGCAAACATCGAATACGATTAATGTCGTAATAAGAAATCTCCGGGATTTTAAACCGATTTATAATCGTTAAGAGTATTCAGGAAGTTTCCTAATAACCTATTACAACTTCTAATTTTAAAGAAAGCACAATGAATAAAGTTAATTCCAGCGTTGAACAAAAAGCACTCGCCTTATCGCACGAGAAGCTTTCTTATTCTCCATCTGAGAAAGTTGGAGTGATTGTCGTCGAGAATTTTCCGATGCTCGGCAAACTTACGGCCCTCAGATTCCTGGAATGGGCTCAGCAGAATCCAGGTGGTGTCGTTTCTCTTCCGACAGGAAAAACGCCGGAACATTTCATAAAATGGGTGACATATTTCCTGCGAAATTGGACAAATCTCCAGGCTCGAAAAGAACTTGAAGAAAATGGGATCGACCCGTCAATCCAACCTGATATTTTCTCGCTTCATTTTGTTCAAATTGATGAATTCTATCCGATAAATCCGGAGCATGAAAACAGCTTCTTTCATTACGTGAACAAATTTTATATGAAAGGGTTCGGCTTCGATGAGAAGAATGCCCTCTTGATAGATTGCCGCAAAATTGGTATACCGAGCGGGAAGACGATCGAGGCTGTGTGGCCCGACGATAAGGTCGATCTTACGTTAAGATTCAGGCACGCTAAGACGGCACAGGAGCAGCTTCAACAGAGGGTGCTGGAAAATATCGACCAGTGGTGTGCCGAGTACGAGGAACAAATACGCAGCCTCGGAGGCATCGGATTTTTCCTGGGCGGGATTGGGCCGGATGGCCACGTCGGTTTCAATATCCGTGGATCGGATCTTAATTCGACTACCAGACTGACACCGACAAACTATGAAACCCAGGCCGCGGCTGCAACCGACCTTGGCGGAATTGAAACATCAAGAAATAGACACGTCATAACAATCGGGTTGAGCACAATAACCTACAATCATGATTGCGTTGCGTTAGTGATGGCGGCCGGTGAAGCGAAAGCACGGGTTGTGGCAGATGCAATTCAGCACGCTAAGCATGTACGTTATCCTGCGACAATTCTCCAGTCTCTTCCGAACGCAAGATTTTATTTGACAAGGGGTGCCGCAAAACTGTTGGTCGAACGCAGGTACGAGAGACTTGTTGCGAAGCCAACGCTTTCAGATCAAGAGCTCGAAGAAATTGTGATAGATCTCGCCGTTGAGAAAAGGAAACGTATTCGTGATTTGAACGAAGCGGACTTCAAGGGGAATAGATTTGCCGCCGAGGCGTTGAAGAAAATGTCCGAAGGGAGCAAAACAATTGTCGATGATATTGAGAAGAAGCTTATTCAGAGAATCGAGGTCGGAAGTAAGGCGGAGCTTAATACCGTATTCCTTCACACGGAGCCGCACCATGACGATATAATGTTGGGTTATCTTGCCTATGTGGTTCGCAGGGCAAGAGACGCTTCCAATAAACATACTTTCCTGACTTTAACCAGCGGCTTTAATGCCGTTACGAACCTGCATATGCTGGACCAGTTAAGGAACCTGAAATACTTTCTGGATCATGGTTTCTTTGACAAGTTATTTTCCGATAATTATTTTGAGCCCGCTGGCGATCACAAGAGAAACCGTGATGTCTGGCAATACCTGGACGGCGCCGCCGAAAATAATTCGAGAACAAAGCGTGAGGGTGAGGCAAGGCGTCTTCTCAGGAATCTTGTCGACCTTTTCAAAAATGAAGAGATCGATAAAGTATTAAGCCGGATTAATGAGTTGATTGATTATTTTGAAACCCAATATCCGGGTGCGAAGGACCCGCCGTATATACAGCAGCTAAAAGGAATGACCCGGGAGTGGGAAGCCGAATGTCTATGGGGATATTTCGGATTTAATTCTCCCTCCATTCTGCATGGGCGGTTGGGTTTTTACAAGGGGGATATTTTTACTGAAGAGCCGAGGATCGACAGGGATGTACTGCCGGTTCTTGAGATAGTGCGAAAAGTGAACCCGGATATTGTGGGAGTTGCCCTGGATCCGGAGGCAAGCGGCCCGGACACGCATTATAAGGTGCTCCAGGTTATGGCAGAAGCGCTTAAAATGTTTGAGAAGGAATCGGGAAAGAGCAATATAAAAGTGATCGGGTACAGGAATATATGGTACAGGTTCGATCCTTCTGAAGCAAATGTTTATGTCCCCGTCTCTCTGAATATGTTGTCCGTCCTTGAGTCATCGTTCATGAATGCATTCGCGTCGCAGCGAGGCGCATCTTTCCCCAGTTATGAGCTTGACGGTCCGTTCTCTGAGCTTGCGCGGAAGATACAGGTCGAGCAGTATCAAAAGTTAAAGGTGTGCCTCGGTCGGGAATATTTCAACGAGCATACCAGCCCGCTTATCAGGGCAACTCGCGGATTCGTGTTCGTGCGTTCCATGACGCTGCATGAATTCTATGAAACTTGCATGGAGTTGAAGAAGACAACGGAAAACCTCTAGGAAAATAGCCGGTCATCCTTATTTCTTTTGAGGTCATCTGCGGATCAGTCTCTAATTCATCGAGAAACATTCGAGTCCTGAAGCCGAAATTTTTTGATAGTTGAAAAAAGGATCATTTTAGCGATCTTGCGATTATTTATACCCCCCCCCCCCATATATTTTCGACAAATAAGAACTGCTATATATCTACCGATTACTTCACTTGACTTCTGCGGATTAGATATTTAATATCGATAGGATGGATGTTTACTATGAGCCATGAATTGAGGATGGGCTCTTCGGAAGAGCGTTTAGTGGATAGAAAATTTTTATTCCAAATAAACTTGGAACGTTTAGAGCTATTAGGTCGTTAAGCGCTAAAGAGTTATAACGAGAAATTCAAGGATCCATGTGAGCAGAGGTCTAAGGAGTGTTCTTATAACTGTTCTTCTTTATTTGTTTCGGGTCGTTCCATTGTTCTCTCAAACAAATAGCAATGTTATGGGAAAAGTCATCGATAGTCAAAGTGAAGAAGCACTTCCGGGTGCAAATGTGCTTTTGGTGGGCACCAGCCTCGGAGCATCGACCGATCTTAACGGGGATTTTGTGATTCGAAATGTACCCCCCGGATCATACACGGTTCGGACAACCTATGTCGGTTATCAGGCCGACGAGGCTCCGATCCGGGTTCAGGAAGGGAGTACCTTGACAATCAATCTTAAACTCGTGGCGGTTGGCGTTCAAGGAAAAGAGGTGGTTGTCACCGCACAGGCAAGCGGGCAAAACGCTGCGATCAACCAGCAGCTTTCTTCGACACAAATCGCAAACGTCGTTTCCGCAGCCAAGATCCAGGAACTTCCTGATGCGAACGCGGCGGAGTCAGTGGGAAGACTTCCGGGCATTTCTCTTATCAGAGAAGGCGGGGAAGGGACGCAGGTTGTTATTCGCGGGCTTGCTCCAAAGTATAACCAGGTCATGATTGATGGAGTTGAGATGTCTCCAACGGATGCCGGCGACCGCGGAACCGACCTGAGTATGATCTCCTCAAGCATGCTTCAAGGAATAGAAGTCACCAAGGCAATCACGCCTGACATGGATGCGGCGGTGCTTGGTGGCACGGTCAATTTCAATTTGAGAGAGGCCCAGCAAAATGAATCGGGGCACTGGCTGAATATCCTCGCTCAGGATGGGTATGATAATTTGGAAAATACTTATGGAGATTACAAACTTGTCGGAAGTGCCGAGCATCGTTTCTTTGAACAGCGATTAGGCGTTTTTACTGAGGTGGATATAGAAAGGCGAAATCTGACTTCAAACGAATTGGGGGCAAGTTATACGCCGAACTCGCCATCTCTCAATAAGCCATTCCCCATATATATCGGCAGTTTGAATCTTAATGATGTGTTGAGGGACCGAAATCGCTATGGTGGTACAGTAACGATTGACTATAAATTGCCTGACGGGAAAATCGACCTGATGAATTTCTTCAGCTCGGGTGATACGAAGATTCAAAATAGGGGTGAATCCTACGGGATATACAGCGGGAACAACCATACTTATTCAATTACTGATTCGAGGAACTTATTGAATGTCATCACCAACCTTCTTGAAGTCGAAAAATCATTCCCGGTTTTTACGGTTGATGCCAAGCTTTCCCATTCGTACTCGGAGAACAGAGATCCGGATGATCTGTCGGCAACTTTTGTTCAAAACAATGTCGGACTTAATCGTTCGAACTATTTCACCTTGAATCCGCAGCTGATTCCGCCGTTCGCAAAAGACAGCCTTGGTGCGACGTTTTTCCAGGGCTTCAGTAATTTTAATGATTTTTCGAGAGATAGGACAATCACGGGTTCACTGGATTTTCAATCGAATATTAATTTCACGGATGAAATTACAAGCATACTGAAGTTTGGAGGAAAATTTCAATACCGGGAAAGGTCGTACGACTACACCGAAACCGACGGCGGTTTAATTGTCAGCGGCACGGATATAGGCAAGGCAATTCTTGCCGCCTTTCCATGGATGGACGCGAGTGTTTCAAATCCCGAGTACCTTCCGATAACACTTTTTGAAGATCCGAATTTCAAATACGGAAAATTTCTTGGCGGAGATTATCCGATGGGTGCTCCTATAAATATAGATCTAATGCGGCAGGTACTTGATGTTGTAAAGAGTTACGGCCTCACTCACAACATTTCCGATTCGTGGGCGCCGAATGCCGTCCAGTCGGCGACGAACAATTATTCTGGTCACGAGGACGAGAGCGCAGGATACGCAATGTCAACCGTAAACTTCGGTCCGCAAATTTCAGTTATTCCGGGAGTTCGTTATCAGTTACTCCAGACGGCATACACCGCTCCGCGAGGAGTTGAACAAGGTGTTTCAAGCAGGACTTACAAATATGTTGATACGACGATGGTTGAGTTACACGGCTTCTGGCTTCCCATGGTGCATCTTATTTTGAAGCCATTTGACTGGCTGCAGATGCATCTCGCATATACCAACACATTGACGTATCCGGACTACAGCACGATCACCCCGAGGATCGATGTGCCTACTGGCGGCGGCGCGATTATTTGGAATAATTACGCTCTGAAACCGGCAAACTCTTCAAACTATGACGCTGTTTTAGACGTTTATGATAATAGCATCGGGCTATTTAGTGTCGACGGTTTTTTGAAACACATAGATAACCTGATATTTCCCACGGGAACGCGATATGTTATCGACCCTGCTCAGTATCCCGGAATCCCGAGCAGTACCGCCGGGGATCCAATAACTACTTATATCAATGACCCATATGCTGTTGACCTATGGGGCGTCGAGGTTGATTGGCAAACACACTTCTGGTATCTGCCCGCTCCCTTTTCGGGATTGGTTTTAAGCGTCAATTATACTCATATCTTCTCAAGCGCGAAGTATCCCCAAACGATTACGAATTTTAACTATACGACTTTCCAGACTACTTATACCGACACGTTCTATACGGACCGGATGATTGATCAGCCAAACGACGTTGCAAACCTGGACATCGGATATGACTATAAGGGTTTTTCGATGCGGGTCTCCATGATATTTCAGTCAAACATTTTCGAACAACAGGCATTCTATCCGCCGTTGCGAGCCAATACAGACAAATATTTAAGATGGGACCTTTCGGTTAAGCAAGACCTGCCTTGGTTTGGTACTCAGGCCTTCTTCGATCTTGACAATATTAATAGCGCTCGAGACATAAGCCTTATTCAAGGGACCGGTTTTCCCCAAACAGAGGAGCATTATGGATTAACTGCGGACGTGGGGCTCAGGTGGAAACTTTAAGAGAAGCCGTAGAAAATGGAAGCAAAAGGGTTTCACATTAGTTGGATCTCAACCAAAAATCAGGCGAAGGTATGAACCTGAAGAGTCACGAGACACGCAATGCGATTTGTTCGGTGATGCGTAGTTCGTCGGTTGAAGGTGCAGCTTGAACGAAGAGTTAGTTCTTTTTTTTTCATATTTAATCAAAGGAGGATCTTTATGAAAATGTTACGCACCATGATGCTTGTCGCATCGATGGTAATTCTCTGCGGCTCACTGAGCCGGTCTTACGCACAGACGCCGGACACGATATGGGTTGCCCCATGGCCGACGGACACAATTAATACTTTCATCCAGGGCGATACTCTCGCAAATGGAAGCAGAACTCACCCGAACGCCGTGTACAAGTTGTACAGGGATTCGATTTATTATTACACAGGAACTATAAACGTGAGTTTCCCACTGACCATTGTCGCCGATACCGGTTCCAACAGGCCCCCGGTAATTGCTCCGGCAATCTTAGAGGATAACTCTTCACCCAGCACTCTATTTAACGTCCTGTCCGGTACGGGAAATTTTGTGTTCAAGAACATCTATTCGATTGGGGTACGGCCCGATGGGAAGATTAACAATACCTACAACAACTATGTGAACGTTGTAAGCGACAGCACAAGATTCGTATTTGACAATTGTATATTTGACAATCTGGTCGGTGCGGCAATCGTCGTGGGAAGCGGCAATTTCAATAAGTTCTTCATTACGAATTGCGTCTTCAGGAACATGGTCCCTTTCACTCAATATTTTTACGGCCAGGCTTTCCTTTCCGGAGGGAGCTCTCCCACAGATACGGTGGAAATGATTAACAATACTTTCTTCTGCGTCAATGCATACGCCGACGCGAACGTGTATTATAATACTTATACGCGGTTCGAACACAACACGGTATTCCTGAGTGCGGTAAATCCGTTGAACGATTTTGTCATGACAAACGCGGTTTACAAAAATAATATTTTCTACGGCACTGCCGCCGAAGCTCAAACCGAAGGCGAGATACTCGGAGATTACCAGGATGATACTCCATGGGGCACATCAACGTTCAGCTTCGATTCTCTCGACGCTTATCTCCCTGTGGCTACATTAGGGCTTTCGGAAGCGGGCCGACATATCCTGGTTGAGAACAACAGCGTCTACTGGCCGCAGTCCATTAAAACTTTCTGGCAGTCGGCTCTAATGGACACTCTTGTCCCGCCTTATTTTATGAACGGAAGAACAGCGGCGATGTTTAGCAATAAGACGGCCTGGCCGGGTCTTTCACAGGTCGGCAATGATAGTCTGGATGATCCAGGATTCGCGTCTTCTGTTACCACTCAGGAAGACAGCCTCATTAAATACGTGACGTTGACCCGATTAAATACCCTTGCCACTTTTGTGTGGGATTATGATCCGGGCAACGCGCCATTGTTCCCGCCGGCGTGGCCGCTGCCGGAGAACCTGAGATATACCAATACCGCCTTCATACATGGAGGGACAGATGGTTATGCCCTGGGCGACCTGAGATGGTTCCCTGAGCAGAAAGCTACCTGGGTACTCAGTGTCAAGCAGCAGCCGAAGGCTGTTCCGTCGCAGTTCAGCCTGAGCGATAATTATCCAAACCCGTTCAATCCTTCGACCACGATCAATTTTACGGTGGACAAGAACGGCCCCGCGAGCCTGAAAATTTACAATATACTGGGTCAATTGGTGTTGACTGTGTATCAAGGTGCTGCGCAACCTCACCAGATCTATACTTTCAATGTCAACATGGACCGCTTTGCCAGCGGAGTATATTTCTACTCTCTGCAGCAAGCGAGCAGCACTATAACGAAGAAGTTGCTTCTCCTAAAGTGAAATGAATTACATCCACTGAAGGGTGGGGCTGCCGCATTTCCCGGCAGCCCCATTTTTATTTTTACATGACTCGTTCTTATTTACCTTACCAATGTTAACTTATGAAGTCTCAAATTGGAGCTAATGGATTTCTATCACAATCTGATGAAAATAGATTGTGCTGATTTACAGAAGGAGGTAAAATTGTCAAACAGGTTGGCATTTGTCTTTACCATTCTCACGGTGTCTTGCTCCGTGGCACAGGTCTCGAGCATCATGAGTTTTCCTGTCCCGCAAATCCCGTTTGCCCCGAAACACTATGTCTGTTACCGTGCAGGCGGGGAAATAAATGTCGACGGGAAAATGGATGAAGAATCATGGAACAACGCGGCCTGGACAGATTACTTCGTCGACATCGAAGGCGACTCAAAGCCTCAACCCCTTTATAAGACCAGAGTAAAAATGCTCTGGGATGATAAATATCTTTATGTCGGTGCAGAGATAAGCGAGCCCAACATCTGGGCAACATTGAGACAAAGAGACACCGTTATATTCCGGGACAACGATTTCGAAATATTCATCGATCCGAACGGGAGCACGCAGCCATATTATGAAACAGAAATAAACGCGCTGGGGACAGTCTGGGATCTTCTGTTGAGAGAGCCGTACCGTGACGGTCAAAGGGTTGCGGTCAATGCGTGGGATATCAAAGGATTGAAAGTCGGAGTCGCCATTCACGGGACGCTTAACAACTTTGCGGACGTCGATACAGGATGGACCGTGGAGTTGGCATTCCCGTGGGACGTACTTGGCGAATGCGCTTTGGACGGCGCTCCACCAAAGGAAGGATCGCAATGGCGGATAAATTTTTCAAGAGTGGAGTGGAGGGGTGAAGTTGAAAATGGGAATTACGTGAAACTAACCGACCCTAATACGGGGCAAACCCTTCCCGAGTACAATTGGGTCTGGTCTCCGCAGGGGTTGATAAACATGCATTACCCGGAAATGTGGGGATTTGTTCAATTCTCAGACTCCATCGCGGGACATGGCACAGATCCATTCAAATGGAACGCCGACGAGGACGCGAAGTGGATTCTCAGAAAGATTTATTATGCCGAAAGAAACTATCGAATAACGCACGGTCAATATACCGATTCTATTTCAGTCCTTAATTTAGGCGCGATGAAACTTGACGGATTTGTTTTGCCGCCTGAGATAGAGATCACTTCTGATATGTTCGAAGCAACCCTAGAGAATGTTGAGATGACGAAGTCAATTCACATCAGGGACGACGGGAAGACGTGGGAAACAAAAAGTAAATAGGAAATATGGATGCCTGACAAGTTTCCGGCTTATTTCCGGAATTGATTCAGCGATCCTTACTACCCTCGCGGACACTTGTACTTTGGTAGTGGACTTGTCAGTTAAATCCGATACCAATCTTAAGACTGAGACCAATGAAGAGATCCCGAAGATGATAATGCACTGTTACCGGTGGAACATACGGTCCGTATTTAGGTGAATAGGGGGAATAGTGACTGGCAATCGGGAACATAATTCTAATTTCAGGTTCGACGAAAACAAAATATTCAAACCTCCTGCTTACATCACATGAAGCCGTGATAAAACCTTCGCCGCCACTAACCCCATAATCGCCGACATGTGTGCTATTAATATCGATACGCCACGCGTCAATCCACGCCCCGCAATAAATAGACTGATATTTCCAGTCCACTTCTCCATCCCATAGCCCATCGTTCTCAGAAATCCCGTTAATCACACCGGCGAAAACAGGACCTACCCGAACGTCATAGCCCATTCCAACAGCACCGCCCCCATTTCCATGGGAGGAGAGTTCATCAATCGTTATAAAAAAACCCGCGCCTAGGTACGAAGGCCACCAATCAAATTTAAAGAATCTGGAATTAAAAAACTCCGTATCGACCAATGCAAAATGGGTGGAATCACTTTGAAGGCCAGCATCATGGCGAGAAGAATAATCCGAGAATCCGCTGAGAGGAATAATTGCCGGAGAGCCTTTTGCCAGAAAGGTCCCGCAATTGATCGTGGGTTGATTTCCGATTCCATTCAAGGTGGAGGTTCCATCCAAGTCAACGTCTCTTAATTTAAATTGCGCACTCGCTTTTGATACGAGTGAGAAGGCGACTGCAATATAGGCGAATGCCAAATGAAATTTGCGATGCATCTCGCGCCTTAGTTTAGTAATTATTCGTTTTATGGCTACCGGCATACTGGGTCAATTCACATGGCCCTCTCACATCTTAACGGATATCTTAAATAAATGCAATCAAGATTAAGTCTCCGCAAGCTGCGAAATCGTAATGAAATGCCCGGAGATGAGTCCCGATTATCGCTGTGGAAATATCCACATCGACAAATTATTATATGAGTCGTATGTTAGCAGGGAAACCAATAAATTCAATAGGTCATTTAATATTAAGAAACATAATTCGTGTAGTTTATTAAACTTGTCAAAATGATGCCGCATCGAAGTTTCAAGTGGTTCACTTGTCCGTTCGGTCGCTTTACAAAGAAGGAAGAAGAGTAATGAGATTTGTTCGTTTTGGTTTGCTGGGTTGGCTGATATCTTTCACTATTGCAGGAACGGTATCGGCTCAATGGGTTCAGACAAACGGCCCGTACGGCTGCTTTGTGAAAGCAATGGCTGTCACCCCCAACGGGTCAGGGGGTACAAATCTCTTCGCTGGTACGAGCGGCGGCGGCGTCTTCCTTTCTACCAACAACGGATCAAACTGGACCGCGGTCAACAACGGGTTAACCGACATGGATATTGTTTCTCTGACAATCAACCCCAACACGACCGGCGGCACGAATATCTTTGCGGGGACCGACGGCGCAGGCGTCTTTCTCTCGACAGACAATGGCGGGAGTTGGAATCCGATCAACTCCGGGCTCCCCCTTATTCCGATCAATGCAATTACGATCAATGGGACGAATCTTTTTGCCGGGACCACCGGCGAAGGCATTTATCTTTCTACGGATAACGGCGGAAGGTGGGGCGTGATCGACACCGGATTAACCTCTAGGGATGTCTATGCGATCGCGGCCATCGGCACAAACCTGTTTGCCGGCACATATGGCGGCGGGGTTTTCATTTCGAGCGACAGCGGGCTGAGCTGGAACGCAGTCAACGCAGGACTAACCAACATGAATGTCTTCACGTTAGCAGTAAACGGGACGAGTATTTTTGCCGGGACTGCGGGCGGAGTTTTCCTATCGACAAATAACGGCGCGAGCTGGAGCGCGGTCAATACGGGGCTGACCAACACTTATGTTTACACGTTGTCAATCTACCCCAACGGGACGGGCGGCACGAATCTTCTCGCGGGTACTGATGGGGGAGGGATTTTTCTTTCGACCGATAACGGCACGAGCTGGAACGCGATCAATACAGGATTAACCTATCCGTCTGTGTGGGCTATCGCGGTAAACGGCGGGAATATACTTGCAGGAACGGGCAACGGTATTTTTCTTTCGACGAATAACGGAACAAACTGGAGCGCGGTCAACACCGGATTGACTTTTGCTTCTGTCTGGGCTTTCGGAGTCGCCGGCACGAATCTCTTCGCAGTGTCGAGCAGCGGCTTGTTCAGCTCGACGGACAACGGCTCAAGCTGGAGTACCGTCAATACAGGATCGGCAATCAGCGCTATCAATACCATCGCAGTCAGCCCTAACGGCTCCGGCGGGAATAACGTCTTTGTTGGAACATATTACAACGGCATATTTCTTTCGACCGACAACGGGTCAACATGGAGTCTGGTTGACACAGGATTTGCCAACATCGAAATAAACGCGCTTGCAGTCAACGACACGAATCTCTTTGTCGGGACTTATGGCGACGGTGTCATTCGGTTGATCAACAACGGCACAAGCTGGGTCACGGCAGACACTGGATTATTAGGCACCGATGTCAACGCCTTCGCAACCACTCCCAACGGGTCGGGCGGCATCGATCTTATTGCGGCGACCAGCGACAGTATTTTCCTTTCGACGGACTATGGCGTGACCTGGAATGGAGTTGACCTGGGGCTGGCAGTCACTTATGCCAATGCGCTTGTGGTGAGCAACCCGAATATTTATGCAGGTTGCCCGGCAGGTGTCTACCTTTCTACAGACAATGGTTATAGCTGGAATCAATTCATCGCGGGATTAACCGACACGTCTGTTTACGCGCTCGCAGCCAGCGGCAACAATATTTTTGCGGCAACTTACGGTGGCGGGATTTTTCTTTCCACCGACAACGGTACATTCTGGAATTCTGTCAACTCGGGATTAACCGACCTGAACGTACTTGGATTGACGGTTAGTGGAACAGATCTCGTAGCAGGGACATATAACGGCGGCGTGTGGCGAAGGCCGTTATCCGATATGATTACAGGAATCAAGAGCGGCAGGGATCAGGGCCCTTCCCGTTTTGCGCTTTACCAGAATTATCCAAACCCATTCAACCCAACGACAATAATCAATTATCAAATACCAACAAACGGCAATGTGACACTCAAGATTTTCGACCTGCTTGGAAGAGAAGTGGAGACACTTGTTAACGGCAAAGAAAACGCAGGGAGCTATTCCGTCAAGTTTGACGGAAGCCGTCTTGCAAGCGGAGTCTATTTCTACAGGATTCAGGCGGGAGGTTACACTGCAACAAAAAAGCTTTTGCTTTTGAAGTGATCGTTTAGCTGTTGTGGAGGGAAGTTTACTGGCACCCTCCGTTTGTTTTTATGCAACCTTCAGATTTTATATTTGCATTTGATAGATACGAAAAGTAGATTTGCTCGTAAAAGTGAAAGGGGATCCATCAAGCATACAAGGTGAGGTAGGGTGTTGCAGTAGTTAGTAATAAGTAAAGTTTCTTCCGAGAGGAGGATTATCATGGATTTTGATGAATCTTTTCCGGTAGTCAGTTCTGCAGGGATATCGAGGAGGAACCACAGTATGGTGAAAACAAGACTGGTATGCTTTCTTGTGATTTTGGTAAATTGCGTTCAAGCGCAGCAGTCTCCCGTTGTCCAGTGGTTGAAGGCGTGTGAAGATTCGACCCATTCTTCCTTTTCCGTTCAGTCAATCGCAATCGACAGTCATGGCAATTTCTATACAACCGGAGGCAATATTCCCAGCCTCGCCAATTTGTCGGAGATTTCAACAGTAAGATTCTCTTCGTCCTGCAATCTCAAGTTTTTTGAGAATCTCGATTCAACAACGGACGATTCCGAATCTGGGTCTTCGATCGTTGTTGACGATTCAGGCTTTTCATATGTTGCAGGGCTCAGGTTTACTGGTCCCCCTAGCGAGTGTATTCTTGTAAGATATTCACCTGGTGGAAACGTTGATTGGGTGGAACATTATCCGGCCCCCTCCGCCACGTCCTGCAAAGTCATCCTGGACTCTACCGGCAACCTCTATCTTGGAATAAACTCCTACCGGAATATTCTTATCTGGAAGGTCAATCAACTGGGGATGACGATGGATTCTGTCTCGATCATCGACTCTGCTTTCGCCGCTCTAACGGAAAGTTCGATTGTGTTGGCTGATTCTGGAAACGTATTCATTGTCGGAAATCGTGGGTATTGTCTCCATGACGGCGATGACCCGATGCCGATCTGTTTCAATGATGGGCTGATCGTGAAGATAGATCCTCAATGTCGCATCTTGTGGAGTAAAGTTGTGCCCAATGAGGAAGTGATAGCTGCGCAGCGTGACGAACATGGTGACATCGTTGTGCTTGGTCAGGGAATTCTTTCAAAGTATTCGAGCGACGGGGATACCCTTTGGAGTAAAGAAACCGATAACGAAGTGGCATATATGGGGTTGGCTATCGACTCCCGTTCCAGGATTATTGTCATCGGTTATGGAGCAAGCGAATTCCCGTACGATGGTGTGGTCGTGTACGATAACGACGGTAACGTTAGGTGGAAACAGACTTTGGGCAATAGCGGTCCAGGAATGATTCAATACTGGGCGACGGCTCTCGATTCGTCCGACAACGTTTATGTTATTGGTAATATCAACAATGGAAGTCAGGGGACATCCTGTCTGCTCACTAAGTTCGATACCACCGGACGTCAGTTATGGAAAGCCACTTTCGCGAGAGCCGGCTATGATTTCACCATGGGCAACCTTTTAGCCCTTGATGATAGTGCGAATGTGTATGCGGTACTAAGTTCTTCGACGAGCCACGGTGACAATGGTGGATATCTTGTCGTAAAGTATACCCAGAGCCCTTCCACTGGGCTTGTTGAAACTTTTGACAGAAATGTCGATAACTATTCGCTTTTCCAGAACTATCCAAACCCCTTCAACCCAACGACTGTGATCAATTATCAATTGCCGGTGAACGGTTTCGTCTCGCTTAAAGTTTATGACGTACTTGGCAGGGAAGTTAAAACGCTGGTCAATGAACGCCAGACCGCCGGTAGTCATTCAATCACATTCAACGCTGGCGTGTTGACAAGCGGAGTATATTTTTATAGAATTGAAGCAGGGAAATTTTCTCAGGTTAGGAAACTTTCGTTAGTCAAGTGAAAATTTGCGTACAATGAAAAATACCATTCAAATGATATATTTGACGTCAATGTTGTGGACATGTTTCCTAAATTTCGAGCATGCACAGTGGTCTGTTTCTTACTCGAATCCTTCTGAACAAGGTATCGCGTGGGCAATGGATGCGAGCGATAGTTTGAATGTCGTCGCGGTTCCTTCAACGCCGAACACAATTATCACTACTATTAATGACGGCGAAACGTGGACGACGAAGGCATTTCCTTTTAACCAACCGACAGATGTTTCTATTACTGATGCTGCGCACTTCTGGATTGCGACAGAAGATGGAGAGATCCTTGTGACCTCGGACAGTGGATCATCATGGATTTTGCAATACAGCGATCCAAACGCAACTAATTTCATGAACTATGTTAAGATGTTCGACGTGAAGAACGGCATTGCTATGGGCGATGCACTATTGGAACAAGCAGGGCCGGCATTATTTCTGAAAACCACTGACGGTGGTGCACATTGGAATTCCATGAATACTTCGTACTTGATAGGAGTTTGGTCCGGCGATATGTGGAGAAGGCTCAGTTTCATTTCGGCAAATGAGGGCTATTTCTTTGAGAGCGGAATTAATCCGCAAGAGCTGTTGAAGACCACTGACGGTGGAGCGAACTGGAGCTATGCAGGTTTTACAGGTTATATGCAGGTACTGAAATTTTACGACGAAAATATCGGCATCGGGTATAATTCTCTTGACACGGCAACAAAAGTTTATCGCACGACGAATGGGGGAAGCACCTGGGAACATTTTGTAATCACAGGGACTACTGGATTGGGAGGAAATGATATTGAATTTCTCCCGAAAGATCCTGCGAAGGTCTGGCTAGCGACTTACGATAAATTGTTCTTCAGCGGCGATACGGGAAGGGACTGGAAAGAACAGTCTGTTGTCGCGGGCACTCTGATGGCGAGAGCCGTTGTGTGTACAGACGACCACCACGCGTGGCTAATGAGTGACAACAGTATCATTTATCGAACAGAGCATGCGGATGGGGTAACCTCAAAAGTTGAACGGAACCAAGCAATCCAGGTAACATTCCGTCTTCTGCAGAACTTCCCCAACCCCTTCAACCCGACAACGGTAATCAATTATCAATTGCCGGTGAACGGTTTCGTCTCGCTTAAAGTTTATGATGTCCTTGGCAGGGAAGTTAAAACGCTGGTCAATGAACACCAGACCGCCGGTAGTCGTTCAATCACATTCAACGCTGCCGCGTTGCCGAGCGGAGTATATTTCTACAGGCTTCAGGCAGGAAGTTATAATAAGACGATGAAGCTATTGCTCTTGAAATAAATGAGCGGCCGTGTGCCATTAACAATGATCCACTTGCTCCGTTTCTTGACATTATAAAATGAAGCGGCTATATTCACTATTATCAAGGGAGGCAGATAATGAAAATAGTATGCAAAATGTTCAGCGTTGTCGTGTTGATTATCCTTCTCAGCGGAACGTCATTCTCACAGGACATTTATCTCAAAGGTCGATCCGCCCTCGAGATGAACTTCGGCTTCTGGGGAGGACCTAAGGCATCGAACACGGCCACGTCCACCGGAATCCGTTCCGATGCAAACACCGGCGGTTTCCAGGGTGACTTACTCTATTCATATTGGATCAGGGAACATGTTGCCGTCACGCTTAGCACGGGTTTTCTTGCAGGAGGAGCAACTTCGACAGTGACGTTAAGTCCTGTTGAAGTCAATCAAACCTCAAGCGCCATCATGCCGGTTTTGATAGGGGTGAGGTACTATCTATTTGATCCCGCTCCTGACGATGCCGTCCGTCCATTGGTGTCGGCTGCGATCGGAGCTTACATCGGTTCGGAGGCAAGCAGTACGATGGGTTCTCAGCAGGCATTCTCGGAGACGGCATTCGGCGGACAATTTGGCGTGGGCGTGGATTTTTTTCTTAGCAACCACATAAAACTGGGTGCGAATGTCAGGTACAATCTAATGTCCGACTTCACTCCTCCCGTCGGCGCAAGAAGCAATTACGACGGCGGGGATGCATCGCTGGGATTAGGCTACATCTTTTAATCGCTTCGGGATTCTCTGGAATGGTGGGAATTATCGAGAGAAAGTACGAAGGTAACGCTATGAATGAGTTGAATTCCTGAATAATGACGGGGTTACAACTTCACCGCAGCTTTAGTTGAATTAGTAGCCGGTAGGCAATCGCTGTAATTCCGCGCTCTTGAGATTATCGTCACAGGTCAGGACAAAATCACCTTGTATCCCCGTGGAAGTGACAAAACGTTTCAGCAGCGATGCGGGAAATCGCACGGTAAGCCCATCGCGGGAAGTGACAGCTACCTGTCGAGCGATGCCACGATAGTAATCGAGGTATTCTTCCGACGAAATATTGAGATGAAATTCAAAACGTTTCATGATTGACCTGTTCTTCAAATATATCCAACGGCAGGTTTCCCTTCATCCCCACATCTAACGCCGGAAATCGGGTAAGGGAAAAGGAATCGATCTATATGTTTTGTTCCTCGCGTCCTGTAAATCAAATATTGAAGTCCGCGGCAAAGTTTGTTTCTTCGATGACCTCCGTTTAAATTCTGTCGCGGCACGAAAGAAGATGAGACGCAGAGTTCTTGCCGGGATGTTACTCGGACAAATGTCAGGTGATGCTCAGTTAGGCGGAAGTAAACGACTGTGATGCCTATAATGCAAGCACAGTAAAGGGTTTTCAGCTTATGACTAACAAACACAGCAAAAAAGATATCGACCATTTCAACCACTGGTCTCGCACTTATGACGACTCATGGATTCAACGATACGCCGGTCGAGTACACGCGGAAATGCTCGATGTGGTTACCGGAGAAATTGCCGCACCAAAAACTATACTCGATATCGGATGCGGGACAGGGAAATTGCTGGAAAAAGCGCGTTCGCTTCACCCATCCGCGCAGCTGATCGGTATCGACCCGGCGGAGGGGATGGTCGAACTTGCTCGCGGCCGTCTGCCATCTGCCACGATTTATCTGGGCGTCGCGGAGTCGCTGCCGTTAGCCGATTCTTCCGTCGATGTCGTGTTAAGCAGTATTTCATTTCATCATTGGAGCGACCAGCTCGCGGCGCTCCGGGAGATAAAGCGGGTTCTTCGCTCAGGAGGATGCTTTTGCCTGGCTGACATATCAATGCCTGCGTGGCTCGCGAAGCTCTTTCGACATGCAGGATTAAGGAGCCCCGCAGCGACCCGTCGAATATTCGAAAAGGCAGGTTTGGCGGTCAATGTTCAACGTCGTACCTTCACGCGTTTTATCTGGCTGACCCTCGGTGTCAAGGGATAGAGGCGAGCATGAACATCATCGGGGAGATCCGGTTCTAACTCGCCGGATGAGAGCCGGCCAAACCCGGAGTTGTTAGCAGGTATCTCGATTTTGCTTTGAAAAAATTTGGCCGCCATGGACTTTTATTCTGGTCCTAATTGACATTACATAATGTAAAGCCTATATTCACAATAGTTATTTTCCGCTCAAGATCAGGTGGCACGGCGGGATCCTCCAGAAGGGCGGGAGTCATCGGAAAAAAGGATAATTGTAAAGTCAGAGGGCTTTGAAGTAAAAGATGAGTTCACAAAAGCACTCCTTCGAAACACCAGAACTCGCTACGACGCAAGAGATTTTAGGAAGAATGTAAAAGTGTTGAACTAAGAGGGATCATCACATGACAGACTTTTTTCTAAATCCGATGACCTTGACCATAATCAGTCTCTTGTTTGGACTAATTGGTATAATTGTATCCGTCCTCGTGACTCTGAAGAGTCGTGTGAGGATAGAGCCTTGCCTCTACTACGAAAATGTTAGAGAGGTTAGTAAGATATCAGACACTAACCGTAAAGTCACTGTGTCTTACAAAGGCAAAGAAGTTAATCAAGTCACCACTACTCGGCTTTGGTTTTGGAATCATGGCAGAAAGCCATTGAAGCGTGAAGATATCCCAGCCAATGACCAACTCGTCCTAACATTAAAGAATGCAGTTGATGAGAAGCCTCATGGGGAGAATAAGAAGGATCCTGAGATTCTTGACTTCGGAATACTAAAAGTTAGCAGAGGTAGCTTGAATTTTAAGATTGAACCCCGTGAAAAATCTAATGATATGAAAATTGATTTTGACTACTTGGACTATAATGACGGTGCTTTTTATGAGATTCAACACACGGGGGATCTCAGAACAAGGATAGAACTTAATGGTGCTATTCTTGGACCGAAACGGAAGACTAAAGTAAGGTTCGGTAGTGGTCAAAGTAATGTTATGCTTGAGAACGGAACAAGAAGAAAGGGATTTGTTCTCCGCTACTGGGTGACACTTGCAATTGCCGCTGCCTTCGTGGTTACTGAAGTTGTCGGAATTTTTTTTATTCCCCCGGGGGTTCACTCCAGTCAAGTGTCTTTCCGAGAAACTTTTCCAAAATTAGCTGTTTCAGTAGGAGTAGATTCCATGACAGCCAACAAACTCACTGACAAAAGTATTGAGTTGTACGCAAGAGGGGAGTCGTTACTCGTGATTTTGGGGATTATTGGAGTTGTTTTGGTCGTCCTCTTAATCATTTCAAACTGGTCTGACTACCGAAGACGATATCCGAAATGCCTTGGGATGGAACAATAGACGTTGTACCATGTTATTCAATTGTAACAGACACAAAAGACTTACTCAACGATGCCGCCATTGAAATATTTGGGACCCCCAATTGAGTGTCGCGGTTACTGGAACGGTGAATGAAGACCTATTACCGTTGGATATTAATAAACGTGTGTTTGCCACTTACACCATTCGCTCTAAGAGTGTTCGTTTCGCTTATGGCTAAAGACGGAAGCTTGACCTTTGCAAAGATTGCAGAGTTACCCGAAATCATTTTCTTCAGCATTTATCTTTGTGTTGTCAATCTGAATATCAATCTAGAAGGAGAGCGTGGCTATTTTGAATTTACCCTTCGGATATTCTTAGGAATCGTTCTCTTTCTGGATTGCGTCGTTTTAGGAATGATATATAGTGGCAATACAGGTTCGAACGCATACCCGTATTCACTGGTAGCAGCATTTTTTCCAGCTGTGATCGCACCAATTTACAAATTTCGATACGAGCGTTCTTTAGATGATTAATAATTTGATTCAAATATTGACTGTCATTATCGCCGTTATAGGATCTTGTTTACTGCTTTTTCTTTGGAGCAATGCGGAACTTAAGTCGATGCTCTCGAAGGTAAATAGCCTGAGAGTAAAAGGACACATTGTGATTGCCCGACCGCGGAAGATCCCCATACACTACAGAATTTCAAAAAGGCTTTTTGATATTGTCTTTAGCTCTTTTGCACTCATACTTCTTACTCCTGTTTATTGGGCAGTGTACGTCGCCATTAAATTAGAATCAGAAGGACCTGTTGCCTTCGCAAGGGAAAGGATCGGACTTAGAGGCAAACCGATCAAAGTATTAAAGTTTAGAACGGTGTATTTATCAACAGATAAACAAGGCTCCTCATTTCCACGCCTCTCAGATATCGGAGTTACGAAAGTCGGGAGATTCTTGCGCAAGACTTCACTGGATGAAATTCCTGCATTTCTGAATGTGCTGACTGGAGATATGTCTCTCGTTGGTAGGAGTCTAATACTTGACCACCCTGAATCATCATCAACCTTGACTTCGGCGGAAAGAGAGGCACTGCTCGATATTAAACCCGGTCTCGTGAGTCTCTGGGCGTTATCGAGGGACGTAGTAGATTATAATTTTGAAAATGTGCTTGACTTCGACAAATACTATCTGACTAAGATGTCCTTCGGTTTTGATCTAAAAGCTATTATAGGGGCAACAATTGTTCTGTTTGGCTCCACTTCGCAGTATTAACGAAGAAGTGTGATTCTATCTGTAGTACGTCCTTTCACACCCATTAAATTCACGGAGCTGTAGACAGCGTCCCTGAACAATCCGGAAGGCGAAACGGGTATGCACTTTACCGCTTCCATTATCGAGAGATTCTATCACGGTCTCCATGCTAAAGATATTGCAAAAGTAATCAAGATTTGATAAAGTAATAGAAGATAGAAGGATTTAAGGACGAGTTTAAAAGGACTAGTTAAATGAGTATCGAAGAAATGGTGAAAAAGCTGCCGGAGGAACTACAGAAGGAAGTGATGGAGTTTGTCAAGTTCCTTCTGGAGAAACGTGCCGGCAAAAAGCGCGGTCAGCCAAAATTCGATTGGGAAGGTGCTTTAAAGGACTTAAAAGGCCAGTACACATCGGTGGAGCTGCAGCACAAGGTTTCCGATTGGCGAATCGGTAATTCGTGAAAACTCTTCTCGACACAAACATCTTTCTTGAAGTCTTGCTCGGGCAAGAAAGAGCGGACACAGTAAAGAAGCTTCTTTCCATAGGCGGTAGTGATGAGTTTTATATCACGGATTTTTCTCTGCATTCGATAGGGATACTTCTATTTCGTACTAAAAATAACGCTGCGTTCAATAGGTTCGTTGTGGACATGATCGATGGCGCTGGAATCGAAATGCTGACGATGCCGATTGTTGAAATCACACATGTGTCGGAAAACGCCGAACGATTCAACTTAGATTTCGATGATGCTTATCAATATTCCGTTGCGGAAAGACATGGACTTACAATGGTTAGCTTCGATAGCGACTTCGACCGCACTGAACGAAAACGAAAAACCCCCGGTGAACTTTTATAGCTTTTGTCCATAGCTAATGGTATGAAGGGGCTGAGTTCCTGAATAAATGCAGCTCATTTATTCAGGAACCGTCAGAACCCTCTTCAACTTTATGTCTCCCATGACGAGCTGATTTGCAATTCGTACTTTAACTAAATGCCCAGGAGTTCATAGGAGTAACCGACAGAAACTATCAGATTGCCGGTGTGACTTGTTCCATCTGCAGGGTCCTTCTGGACATTTGTAAGGCCGTACAATCCACGAATGTCTAAAGAGAGACTCGCCCTGCTCGTTACGGAAACGGAGGCGCCGACTCCACCTGCAATGCCAATATTCACCCTATTGATACTGCTTGTTACATCGGTGCTTGCGTCGAAAGATTCAATAGGCGTAGCTCCGCCATTGGGGAACGGTATGACCAGTGGATCCCCGTTCTTGTCGATGTAAATTGAGCTCGTGCCGCTTGTTTTCTCGGTTGCATTAAGGAGAAAACCGATATAAGGTCCGGCAACGACTTCAAACTTAATGCGGCTCACGCCGAGACTGTACTTCGCAAGTACAGGGATCTCAAGATAATTGAGAATAGACATATTTTTGAAGCTCGCGTAATAATACCCGGTAGAAGGCGGCGGAAGCTGAGGAGGAAGGTTTGTTATTGGCTGGAGGCCATTTCGCTGTCCACCTTGTCCATCGAAATTAATCTCAGGTTGGATTGAAAAGTTGTCGATGATTCCGAACTCCGCTGTGATTCCGAAATTCGGCGCGAGCCGTGATGTGTAACCCTGGCTGATCTCATTATTCCCGCCGCTGAGATTCGGTACGCTTAGGCCGCCTTGAACTCCAATTCGGATTTGTGCTTGGGCTGTCCGCAGCGTTAAAAACAATAGTGGTATAAGTAAAAAAGCTGGAATCGTTTTCTTCATCGGTTTCTCCTTAAGTTCAGTTGTGGGACAATTTGGGTTGAGGTCGAGACCACACTTTTACAGACGATTTGCTCCAATATAAATTTTGTCTTCCCGCAAAGATATTTTCGTGTTCCCCAAGCTTTCGCTTAGGAATGCCCACTTATGAGTTGCTTCGACACGCAGGCTCTTCAATTAAATTACAGTTTTGCGGTCTAAGTTCTGTTTATTCTGTGACCGTCACAACCCCCTTCAACTTTATGTCTCCCGACGACGAACCGATTTGGAGCTCGTACTTACCCGGTTCGACGACGTATTGGTCTTTCTTCTCGTTGAAATATCTAAACGATTTGACGGGCAAAGGTATTTCGACAGTCTGAGATTCACCTTTCAGTATGTGAACGCGCTTGAATCCCTTCAGTGACCTTATCGGCTGCGGCTCTTTGGATGTCAGGTCTCTCACGTAGAGCTGTACCACTTCGTCGCCATTCAGTTTGCCGCTATTCCGTACATCGACGGAAACTGTTATGGTGTCCGATGCTTTCGCCGTCTCGCTGCTCATTTCCATTTTCGAATAGTCGAACTTCGAGTAGCTTAGTCCGAACCCGAACGGGTAGAGCGGCTTTCCTTCGAAGTAACGGTAGGTCCGTCCTTTCATGTCGTAATCCTCAAACGGAGGAATGTCTTTGACCGATTTGTAGAATGTTACCGGAAGCCGTCCGGCGGGATTGTAGTCTCCGAAGAGCACGTCCGCGACTCCGTTGCCCCCTTCTTCGCCCGGGTACCAGCTATCGATGATTGCGGGAATATTTTGTTCTTCCCAGTTAACGGCGAGCGCGCTCCCGCCCACAATGACGAGTACGATACGTTTGCCGGTTGCCTTTAGTGCTTTCAAAAGTTCTTCCTGGTTGGCGGGAAGGTTCAGGCTTGTCCTGTCTCCCCCTTTAAAGCCGGGGAGGTTGACAGGCATCTCTTCGCCTTCAAGTCGCGGCGAGATTCCCGCGACCACTATGACGGCATCTGATTCCTTCGCGAGTGAAACGGCGTCGGCGATTAGATTTTTTTCTTTCGGCAATTCATACGCCCTGCGCCATTGCAATCTGACTCCGGCATAATTGACGCTGTCTGCGTATTCTACCTTTATCTCGTATTCTTTTCCTTCTTCCATATAAACCGTTTTCGGCGTCGCCTCGCTCGCCTGCGGTTTGTTCCAGTTATTGATGATGAGTTTATCGTCAATATAGAGCCGGTTTTTGCCGCTTGTGGTAACGTTGAATTCATAATTTCCAGTCGCGGGGGGAGTTATAGTTCCCGTCCATCTCATCGAGAAATAATCTTTGGAAATTTCCGCGCCGGGGAAACCGCGCCACCAGAATTGCTGCATGACTGAATCGACTCGCGTGACGACCGGCTTTCCGCTCAGGTCGGAATTATGAAAGTACTCCGCGTAAAGTCCGTGTCCGGCGAATCCGTTGGCGGGTTTCACAAATTCCGGGTCAACTGTCTCTACTCTGTTTGTGTCTTCGAGTAAATTATATCCCGCGGCGAAACTGACTTTTGCGGTGCCTCCGATTTTATTTTTGATTCCCTGCAGAATTGTCACAGGCTGCGAAGCTGTGCCATTATAGTTGCCGAGGAGTACATCGAGGTCGTCGGCATATAACCCGATGACAGCAACGGAACTCACGTTTTTCTTCAGAGGCAAAGTCTCATTAGCATTCTTCAGAAGAACGATGCTTTGATCGGCAACTTTTCTCGCGAGGAGGCGATGCGCCTCGGTGTTGTTGTCGGAGATCGGAATCTTGGAATAGGGAACCGCGTCAGGAGGATCGAACATGCCGAGCTTGAACCGTGCGAGCATGAGTGACTCCACTGCTTTGTCGATTTCCTTTTCGGAGATGAGCCCTCTTGCGACCGCCTCTTTTAGAGATGTATATTCGCTTCCGCAGGTCAAATCGCATCCTGCTTCGACCGACTGGGCGGAAGCCGTCGCGACATCGGGAGCATACTTGTGGCCGTAAAAAATATCCCATATCGCGCCGCAGTCCGAAACCACGTATCCTTTGAACCCCCATTTATCCCTGAGAATATCTGTCAGAAGGAATTTGCTCGCCGTGCAGGGGACTCCATAATCGCTGTTGTAAGCTCCCATCACGGAATATGCCCCTCCTTCGCGGATGCAGGCTTCGAAAGCGGGGAGATACGTCTCGTAAAGGTCACGCATGCTCGGACGCGCGTCAAACATGTGTCTTTCCGGCTCGGGGCCGCTGTGGACGGCAAAGTGTTTCGTCGTTGAAATCACCTTGAAATATTTCGGGTTGTCTCCCTGCAAACCCTTTACGAACGAGACTCCAATTCGAGAAGTCAGGAACGGGTCTTCGCCATAAGTTTCCTGTCCTCTTCCCCAGCGCGGGTCGCGAAAGATATTTATGTTCGGCGACCAGAATGTCAACCCGTAATATATTTCGTGTATACCTTTGCTGATCGCGTCGTTGTATTTAGCTCTTGCCTCGGTTGAAATGACATCAGCTTCCTCGTGAATCAAATCCGGGTTCCATGTCGCGGCCATCCCGATTGCCTGTGGGAATACCGTCGCGATTCCCGCCCTTGCGACGCCATGGAGGCACTCGTTCCACCAATTATATTTCTGAATGCTGAGCCGGGGGATGGCAGGAGCGTCGTTTTGCATCTGGGATATTTTCTCGTCAAGCGTCATCCTCGAAACTAAATCAGCGGCGCGAGCTTCGAATGTGAGATTCGTATAGAGGTAAGCGGGAGTCGCGGAAGAGTCTTTGGTAGTTTGCGACTTTGCTTGAAGTGAAACGATGCCGAGAAACGAAACGACAAAACAGGAGAGAAGGATCTTCATATTCGATTACCTCTTAATTTGAAATGAGTTCCTTTTTTGCAGAGGGACTCCGAAATATTATTGGTGTGTCAACCGGGACAACTTGCTTATTTTATTAACAGCGGGGAAGAAATTCAAGTTTATCTAAAGGAGGATTATATACTTGATTTTCTTGGGAGTTTATATTAAACTTGACTCTAATAATAACATCTAAATTATAATGGCCAAAGAAGAAAGACTCGAACTCATTAAACAGTTCGAAAAACGCAGGGAATCGAGGGCAATTTTGTATGTTTTGGGGGATCGGCAGCCCATTCAGCTGTTTGGCACCATTATTATGATGGATGGATTTTTGTTAATACAGAAGTTTTTAAAAAAGTTTGGCCAATGCAAGAAAATATCATTTATTATTTATAGTGCGGGGGGAGATCTTTCTACGCCATGGCCTTTAGTCAATCTTCTGCGTGGATTTGCGGAAGATTTCGAGGTGATCGTATTGCGGAAGGCTCTCAGCGCTGCAACTTTAATATGTTTAGGTTCGGATAGAATTGTAATGTCTCCGTTTTCGCTCTTGAGTCCGATTGATCCACAGGGTCAGTTTTCAACCTCAGAGGGAAAGGTTGAGCAGATTGGCATCGAAGATATTCTTAAGTTCATTGAGTTTTCTCGTGAGAAGATCGGGCTGAAAGATAAATTAGGAAAGATCGAGATTTTGAAAGCGTTAAGTAGGATAGATCCAAAAGTACTTGGAAATATAAATCGAACTCATTCTCTGATTTTAAAATTAGCTACCGACTTACTTATGCTACGTAAGAAGGATCGTCTCAGCGATGCTCAGATCAAAAAGGTGGTTTCTAATCTTACAGAGAAAACCTATTCACATCTTCACCTGATTGGGCGCTCTGAAGCAAGGGACAAAATCGGACTGAAGTCAATGATCGAGTTCGCAGATGAGACGACGTACAAACTAATGGAAGATATGTACGGCATTCTGGAGTCTGAATTACAGCTTGAAACTCCATTTGATTTTCAAGAAGAACTCAAAAAGAGCAATCCAAATCCCGCTTCTGTGGCGGCGACGCGCTGCATTGCCCAGACGACAGAATTGAATTTTGAGGGGAAATCAACTATTGTAATACTTCCCAACGGGCAGGTTCCACAACCACCATTCAAATGGGAATTAGTTTAGTTTTATATTGGTTTAATTATATAAAGGAGTGAGATATGAACAAGCAAGAGAATGTCGTTCCGACAATCATGCCAGTTAGATTTCAGATTCAGAGAAATTGGATGCTTGATGGAACAAGTGCTGATATGCGCTTCCTGGCAAGTCTTGAACATAGCACAATAACATCGGCGGTAGTTTTTGAAGTCATATCAGAACAGGAACAAGAATATCAGCCCTTTATGAAACCCAGCGCCATTATCGAGGAGTTGCAGGGGCAATCTATCTAATGGCAGATGTACTATGAAACAAACCCCGATCCCACAAAATTATCGCAGGGTGATGTACTAAAAAATTTTATTTTGCCTGTTCCTATCAAGCAAGTTTTTATCGTCAGGAATCCGCCCGATCCGCTCTTACCGACAACCCTTTCGGGCGGAAGAAATATTCCAATCAAAGCCATTTACGAATTAAGTGATTTGCAAGATGCTTTTTCTTCTACTACGGAAGCAATGTTAACCGATGCTCTTCAAACCAACGTGGCAATAGTTTCACATTCATGCGATATAGATTGGAAGCCATTCTTGACAATAGCTGCGGTGAAACCAATTTCATTTGTGACCGGCAAAGGACGGAGAGAAGATGTAAAGAGAACTGATAAGGTCTTTGAGTATTTCTGGTTACCAGAGTCAACCATACTGGAAGAGTCTGTAATTGATTTCACTCTCCTATATTCTGTAAAAGCAGAAACATTAAAAGCAAAACTCGCGGACAGAATATTATCAATGACCCCAGATTATAGATATAAGCTCAAATATAAAATTGCGCAATATTTTGAAAGGCCAGATGAGTAAACGGTGTGTCTATCTAACTTTCCGAGATGCTATTCTTAAGCTTCAGTCCTATCTACCCGAGAATTAACTGCCGTCAATTCAAATAGTTCGTTGCCAAAGTTCCCATCCCTGCATTTTTCTCAATTCAAATTAGGACACTATCTAAATGAGAGGCATGGATTATTTTCTTTATGGAGAGGTCCCAATAAACTTCAAAGTACACGCTCCCCGCGCCGCTCAATAAAGATTGATGAATCAGTCTTGTTTTACTCCCAGTCCCGGTTCGTCGTTGAGGATCAGTTTTCCGCTTTCATTTATGACTCCCGTGAACGGATCGTTTGAAATCAGCACGTTCCCGTCGAGATCATTCCAATCGACGAGCGGGGAAAGGTGTGCTGCCGCCGTTATTCCGACCGAAGATTCGATCATGCACCCCAGCATAATTTTCATCTTGTGAGCGCGTGCTTCGCTTATGAGTTTGCGTGATTTAAGCAAGCCTCCGTTCTTCTGAAGTTTTATGTTAATGCCGTCGTAGGCTGCCGATAGTTCGGATATATCATATATAGAGAGTGCTTCGTCGGCAATGATCGGCATTTTTACCCTTTCGCGGAGCCATCTTACGTCGTCGATTTGTGCTGAAGGCATAGGTTGTTCGATAAACTCTACGTTTTGAGTCGCGAGCCAATTGATTTTTTCGAGCGCGTCTTCTTTCGATTTCCACCCCTCGTTCGCATCGACGCGGAGAGGCTTGTCCGTCACGCTCCGGACGGCTTTGATTATTTCCTCGTCGTTCGGCAACCCGACTTTAATCTTCAGAACGGTGTAATTGCTTGCCTCCCGGACTTTTTGAACGATTCCATCGGGCGTATCGATCCCGATAGTGAAAGTTGAAATCGGTGCTCTGTTCTTATCTGCACCGAAGAATTTGTAAAGAGGGATTCGGAATTTTTTGCAAAGCCAGTCGTGCATCGCGATATCGATGGCACATTTAGCGCTCGGATTGTCCGGTGCGATGGAATCCAGATAGTCGTTTATTTTTTCAAGCTGGAATGGATCCGATAATTTCTCGTGACTTATTTTCCTGAGAAATCCTTCGACTGTTTCTGTCGTCTCGCCATAACGGGCGTTCGGTGAAGCTTCACCGAACGCGGCAATCCCATCCTTCTCGAACCTGACGATGATAACAGGAACAGTGTCGCGGGAGCTTCTTGAAATTGTGAAGGTATGTTTAAGTTTTAAATCGTAACGCTGATAATCGAGTCTCATTTCAATTGTCATTTAGTTATTTATAGAATCTATAAAACTAAAACGAGGCTTTCATGGTATTTAGTTAATAGCGAAGAGCTAATATGGATTTACTTCTCCTTAATTTCTACTCCTCAATAGTTACTTCCGTCTTCACTTTTCGGTTATTGGTTTTCAGCTTTTGAAAGGATATTTTTGATTTATGAGTTCCCGATTATTCATCGGCTTCGATGGAGGAGCTACAAAAACTGCCTGTGTTGCACTTGATTCCGGAAAAAAAGTCGTGGCGGAAGGAGTCGGCAAGCCCGCTAACTTTCAAGTTATAGGGGTCGGGCAGGCGTCAAAAAATATTCTCGAGGTTGCCGAGTCCATCCTGAAGAAGTTAAATGCAGGGTTTTCTCAAATCGAAGCGATGCACATGGGATTGGCTGGGGCGGGAAGGAAGAGCGACGCGGAAAAAATGCGCAAAGGTTTTATGGACCTTCTTGCTGCAAAACAATATCCAGTTCCGAAAATACAGGTTGAGAGCGATGCCGTTGCCGCTCTGGAAGGCGCTTTCGGAGGAAGCCCGGGAATGATTTTGATCGGAGGGACCGGCTCGATTTTGTTCGCGAAGGAAGAGGATGGAACAATTGAGCGGGTCGGTGGCTGGGGAAGATACATAGGCGATGAAGGAAGTGGTTATGCGCTCGGAAGAGATTGCTTGAATGCTATTGCCAAAGAGTTCGATGGTCGCGGCAGGAAAACAACGATGACACAATTATTGAAAGCAAGGAGCAACATCGACGGTCCTGAATCTTTGATATCGGCGGTATATCAGAATAACTTCGATATCGCTTCTGCCGCGTCGATTGTCATAGATGCCGCGGAAAAAGGGGATGATGTCGCGTTGGAAATAATAAGTTCAAACTCCGATGATTTAATACGGCATATCTCTGCGATGTTTAAAAGGAACACTAAACATCTTCCTCTTGTTCTTATCGGAAGCATTCTTTCGTCCGTAAATATTTATTCGCGGAATTTCAGAAAGAAAGTGTTTGAAACATTTCCCGATATTGAAATCAGGGAACCCGAGTTTTCACCCGCCAAGGGTGCCGCATTGCTTGCATATAAATTGGGAGAAATTAAGGAATGAAGTTGTCATTGCTTTTAATCGCTTTACCGATCCTTTCATGTTCCTCTGGGAATTATCAGTCGAAAGAAGTTCAACCGCCGGCCGCGTGGGACGCCGATTCAATGGTCATAAGCCGGGTACCTTCAGTGAAACCTCATGAAGCTCCGGCTAAATATGTCTGGCGTATTGATTCTACATGGGTTGACAGCACAATGCGCTCTCTTACTCTTCGTGAGAAAGTCGCGCAGATGATCGTTCCATATTCTCTCTCTCAATATTTGAGTTATGACGATCCCGATTATCTCGATCTGGTGCATGAAGTCGAAGATGAAAAGGTCGGCGGGATTGTGGTTTCACTCGGAAATATTTATGAGCAGGCGATTCTCCTGAATAGACTTCAGAAGCTCGCCGCTGTGCCGCTACTTATTTCGACAGATTATGAAAATGGATTGGGAATGCGGCTGCAAAATGGAATTGCATTCCCGAGTAATATGGCGCTCGGCGCGACGCGCGACTCTGCGCTCGTTTATCAGATCGGAAGGGTTGTCGGCGAAGAGGCGAGGGAAGTCGGGATCGGCCAGAACTACGCGCCGGTTTCTGACGTGAACGATAACCCCGAAAATCCGATTATCAACGTTCGTTCATACGGTGAGAATCCACGCCTTGTCGAGAAGCTGGCTTCAGCCTTTGCCGTGGGGACCCAGGACGCGGGCGTGGTCGCGACAGCAAAGCATTTCCCCGGACACGGTGACACCGAAGTTGATTCACATTCCGATTTACCGGTAATAAACTATGGATATGGAAGACTTGACACGCTGGAGCTTGTTCCTTTCAAGGCTGACGTGGACGCGGGGATTAAGTCTGTCATGGTGGCTCACATAGCATTTCCCAAAATAGAGAGCCAGCCAAACGTGCCAGCTACATTATCCGGAAAAATTATCACCGACCTTCTCAGGGATTCGTTACGCTTTCATGGACTGGTCGTTACGGACGCGATGACGATGAAGGGCGTTACAAAGGAATTCTCCACGGCCGATGCTGCCATACGCGCGGTCGAAGCCGGAGCCGACATCATACTGATGCCGCCGGACGATAAAGTCGCAATCGACGCAATTACGAAAGCCGTTCAGCGAGGAGAGATAAGCTGGACAAGAATTGATAATTCCGTCAGGAAGATACTCGAGATAAAGTCCGAGCTGGGTCTTAACAAGAACAGGTTCGTCGATTTAAATAATATCCCGAAGGTTGTGGGAACCGAAGAACATGAGTTACTTGCGGAACACGCTGCCCGCCGTTCGATCACGATCGTGAGAAATGATAACAACATACTTCCTCTTCAATACCATCAACCCCAGCGCATTCTCTGCATGGTCGTATCGGATAACGGCGATCCATCCATATCGAACAACTTCAAGAAGGAGTTGCAGAGCCGGTATGAAAATGTTGATTACATTCAAATCGATCCGACGTCGAATGATCTGGATTTCAAAAATGTGCTGAACGTTATTGAGAGTTATAATCTTGTCCTAGTTCCGGCATACATCCGTTGGCGGTCGGGGACCGGGAAAATAGATTTTCCAGCGCCGATTCAGGATTTTCTCGATAAAATCACAAGTTCCGGAAAACCCGTGGTGATGGTTTCTTTTGGAAATCCGTATCTCTTGCGGAGTGTTCCGAAGGTTTCGGCTTACGTCTGTGCGTACGGTGATATGAAGGTCTCTGTCCAGGCGGCTGCCGAAGCTTTGTTCGGGGAATCAAGCGTTAGCGGAAAACTTCCTGTGACGATTCCCGGAGCCGCGAAATATGGAGATGGTATTGACTTCGCGCAGACGAGTTTGAGATATGCTGATCCTCAGGAAGCTGGATTCGATCCCGCGAAGATCGGAGAATTGGATTCGGTTGTCAATTTCTGGATTGCGGACAGCGCGTTCCCTTGTGCACAGCTCCTTGTGGCAAAAGATGGAAAGATCGTTTACGATAAGGCGTTCGGAACTTATGATTATTCGCCGCTTTCACGGACGATCGATTTGAATACAATGTTTGATCTCGCGTCGTTGACAAAAGTGTGTGCCACCACATTCGCCGCGATGAAGCTTTACGGAGAAGGGAAACTGGATATCGAAGCGCCGGTGATTAAGTACATCCCTCAGTTTGGACAAAACGGTAAAAAGAAAATTACGGTGCGTAATCTATTGGAGCATGACAGCGGACTTCCTCCCGATCCTCCTATGCACCTGTGGCACACCTCGGTCATTCCCGATGGACAACTTGATAGGCTTCTGAAAAATCCGAGAGCTTTCGTCGTTGCGGATTCCTTCGGCAATAATTTCAACGCGGCGCATGAAGCGATGTGGGATTCTTTATATGCGAGGCCCCTCGCGTACCCCACGGGGACAAAGATGGTTTACAGCGACATTAATTTCCTTATGATGGGGGAAATTGTCGAAAAAATTTCCGGAATGTCCCTCGATAAATATGTCGCGGAAAATTTTTATCGTCCGCTGGGGATGACTCGTACGATGTTCACTCCGCCGTTCTGGCTTGCCCCTGCATGCGTTCCCACCGAATATGACTCAGCCACGGGGAGTCTTATCCAGGGAGTGGTTCATGACGAGAACTCCCGTTCGCTCGGGGGAGTTGCGGGGCACGCGGGATTGTTCTCGACGGCTAACGACCTTGCCGTTTATTTACAGATGCTATTAGATCACGGAGTCTATGATGGACGACGATATCTGCAGGACTCGGTGATAGCGCTGTTTACCAGGAAGCAATCGGATCTAAGTACTCGCGGCCTTGGCTGGGATACGAAAGCGCCAAAGTATTCGAGTGCCGGACACTATTTCTCGCCGAACTCATTCGGTCACCTCGGTTTTACGGGTACCTCGGTCTGGGTCGATCCGGTCAGGAATTTATTTGTCGTCCTCCTCACCAACAGAGTTTGTCCGACTCGCGAGAATGAAAAAATCGCTAGGGCAAGGCCGGACATCCACGACGCGGTGATGAAAGCGCTTGTTGATGATAAGTAAATTCTAATCGCCTTTATCTCTAAATTCTGCGGCGGCCCGTTCCCCCGTAGTCAACGCGAAAACTTTTTTAAATAGTTGCTCGCCGGCGGCGCTTAATTCTATGTCTCTTCGTTTCATGACACGCCTTACTACTTCAATAGCTTTTTCGATTTTATATGTGACCATCCCAGCGGATGCCCCGCCCCATGCAAAAGCAGGTACGTATTTAGGGGGAGTTCCCGCGCCGAAGATATTGCAGCATACGCTGACGACGGTTCCCGTATTGAACATAGAATTGATTCCACATTTGGAATGGTCCCCCATTATCAGGCCGACAAATTGCGACCTGGTATCGACGAGTGCCCCATCGTTATAAACTTTTACATCGCCGTAATCATTTTTTAGATCGCTGTTATTCGAATCCGCTCCGATATTTACCCATTCCCCCAGATAAGAGTGGCCGATAAATCCTTCATGCTGCTTGTTGGAGTAAGCGTGTATGATCGACCCTTCGACTTCGCCGCCAACTTTGCAGGTCTCGCCGATGGTCGTATTCTCATAGATTTTTCCCGAGATCTTAATGACACTATTTTCACCGATAAAAGCCGGCCCCACGATCACTGCGTTCGCCATAATTTGCGCATTTCGGGAAATGTAAATGGGCCCTTCTTCGGCATCCAGGACAACGCCCGGCTTTACTTTCGCTCCTTCCTCGATGTGGATTTGAGAAGGGTTGATGAGATGGGCGCCTTCAAAGATTTGTCCGAGAATTTGAGACCTGCCGTTTGTGATGATTTTGAAATCGGAAACAAGCTGCGCTCCATTCTTAAGGACTAATTCCCATGGGTAGGTTACGAGTTGTGCATCTGGAAGTTCTTTCCCGTCTATAGATTCGAAAAAGCCTGGACCGGGTACCCGGTCTTTAAGCAGAACCCTTATCCGTCCCAAATTTTCCTTTGAAAGCCAGGCGGCGACTACAACTTTGTCTTTCAAATAGACGATATCTGTCCCCGGATATTTATCCCCGATCACTTCCTTCTCTTTGGCCGACAGCAATAATCTCCCATTGATCATGAGGATTTCTTTAGCGCCATCCGGAATTTCGTTCACCGAAGTAATCGCCTGCTTTTCTTTCACCACAGCAGCCAGATAATTCCTGACATGCAATATCAGCTCCGCTTTCGGATAATGTTGTATGATTTTTTCTTTCAATGAAGTGATGCCGCACTTTAAATCATAAACAGGACGGAAATGAACAAGCGGCATTAACTTCTTAAAAAAATCATCCTCAAATATGCAGATGTACATAAATTATCCTTTCTGTCGAAATCTCGTCCTAAAAATGGCCAGCCGAATTAGAGGTCGCGCCGTTGCCATGTTAGACTTTGCTTTAAACAAGCCGGTGACAGTCCCAATCGTTATTAGTTGTAAATTAAATATTTTGCCCTCAGCTTTTCAAATTCCCCCAATCCCTTATTCCATTCCATCGAGATTTCTTTTGGCGTCCTGCCCGCATTCAGCTCAAGGCGAACCTCCAATGTACCGCACAGCCTGTCGAATCCGGCATCGTGGAACTTGAAATCATCCGGGTACAGTTTATGGATTACCCAGATCAGAGTCGTAGCCATTTCAACGGGCATGAAAACGTTTCTATTAACTATCGTTATCTTGACTCCATGGCACAACTGGCCGCTGTATTTCAGCTCGCTTGCCGAAGGAGATGGTTGCGGTGTAAAATCGATCGGCTCGAATTTCACTCCGGCAAGATTTTGCTTCTTGAGGAGGGCCACGAGTTTTTGGGAGTCGATGAACGGAGCCCCGATGTTTTCGAATGGATGCTCGGTGCCGCGTCCCTCAGAGACGTTTGTTCCTTCAAATAGCACATTCCCCGGATAAGTCTCAACCGATTCCATATCCGGCAGGTTTGGCGAAGGCGTGATCCATTTTAGTCCCGTTTGATCATGCCACATATCTCGCTTGTAATTTTCCATTCTGATCACAGTCAGATCAGCTTTCACTCCGCCTTTCAACATGCCTCCGTTGTTTATCATGGTGGCAAATTCACCCGGTGTCATTCCATAGATACTTGTGATAGGTTGAATGCCTACGAACGAAAGAAGGGAATCGATTAAAACGGGCCCGTCTATTAAATCCGCTCTTAACATATCCGGACGGTCAAGGACAATGTACTTGATGTGATTTTCAGCTGCGGCTTCAAGAGTCAAATCAAGAGTGCTGATAAAAGTGAAAAATCTTACGCCGACGTCCTGAATGTCGTAGATCAAGACGTCGATACCTTTCAACATTTCGGGAGTTGGCTTCAGAGTTTTACCGTATAGGGAATACACTGGAATGCCAGTCTTTTGATCCACGCTGTCTGCGACAGGTTTCCCGTTCGGTGCATCGCCTCGCACGCCGTGCTCAGGTCCAAATAGAGCGACGACTTTAACGTCGGGCATATTTGCTAAAACGTCCACAATATGTCTTCCGTCCTGTAAGACGCCACTTTGATTGGTTATAATACCAACCCTCTTTCCCTTTACCATCTCCAAATATTTTTCAACAAAAACTTCGTCGCCGGTCTTAACTCTTGATTTGCACAATGTATATGCTGGAAGAAGGAAACCGGTCAGGACTATCACTAAAATGATTCTCATGTAGTCAAGATTTCCATTTGATTAATATCATATATAACTGCCGAATCAAAAAACGTATCTCTTTTACGAAGAAAGCAAGCGATAAATTACTCGATTTATTTGAAGATGGGGAAAATCGATGGTAAATTCGAGAGATGCTGTCGTCTTCCTGATGGTAAGAGTTCAATTGGAGGTCGCGTCATTCCCTATGGAGAATCCGTTAAAGAAGTCGTCGGAAATCCAACTATTTGAACTCAGATGAGGCGTTAAAGGTGATTTCAGGCTCCAGGTACAAATGGCGCTTGCTGTTCGGAAGCATTTATTAGAGGCTGCGGAGTAAAATGTTTCAAATGGATTATTGAAATGGATTTCCCTCAATTTATTTCTTTCACCGTTACAAATTCTTGTAACCTTCGGTGCCGGATGTGTGGACAGTGGGGCCCGGAGGGCTATATCTTAAATCGTAAGATTGATACCGGCTCGCGAATGAAGATGGCAGACTGGAAACGTCTTGTCGATGAAGCCGCGCGCCATAAAATAAAATCTATTTTGGTACGTGGAGGTGAACCGTTTCTCTTTCAAGGAATTATTGAACTCCTGGAATACATAAACAGGCATGGAATTTATGTCTCGATCGACACCAACGGTACGATCTTGGACAGATTTGCCGATGACCTCATCAGAATTGGGAACATGCACATGACTTTTTCGGTTGACGGACCGGAAGAGATTCATGATGCGGTGAGGGGAGTAAAAGGAAGCTTCAATAAGACAAAAGAGAACATCGCGCTCTTAAATGAACTAGAGAAGGAAAGTGGCATTAAGATAAGTAAGAGCATTTGCTTCACTATCAGCAGATACAATTACAAGTACCTTGGCGAAATGCCGGACGTGGCGAGAACGATGTCTATATCTTCGATGAACATTGTACCTTACTACTATTTTTCGGACGATCTTGGAAAAAAATACGAAGAAGAATTAAATGAGAATTTTAATTGCCCGGCGTTTTCATGGAGGGGGTTTCATCATGATGATTCCGGAGTAGACTTCAACATTTTCAGGAATGAATATAGAAAATATCTTGCGAACCTCGATGGCGTAAATAATTTCCAGTACATGCCGTTCACGGAAGATGAATATGGAGTGTGGTTTAGTGATCCGGTCATTCCTGTCGGGTCCTCGACTTGCATGAACATTGAAAAACTGATTGACATTCAACCGAACGGTAATGCGAACTTCTGCGTCGATTTCCCTGATTATTCTATCGGTGACATTAAGAATTCAACCATTGATGAAATCTGGAACGGCCCAAAGGCATCCCGGTTTCGCAATTACAGGCGTAAAGAACTATTGTCGATCTGTCATCGGTGCGGAGCCAGGTACATGTCTGAAATCAAAGGATAACCATTTTAGAAAAACGAAAAGGTTGCAGGAGATTGTTGTAACTTTTCTGAAGGAGAAGATAATGTTCCAATTAAACTATTTGCATAAGAAAACTCTTAGCACGACAGTAGGTCAATCTAGAAATGCGGTATGCCTATGTGCCAGTGCCCTCGCTGTGGTATTTCTATTTTTGTCGCTCAATACCGCATTCTCTCAGAAGCTGCGATTGAATGACCTAGGGTACTTCGAAGCCCGCGGGCTAGATGTTTTGGTTTTCAGCAATCGCTATAACGGTTACTTCTTTGACGAGAAGACCGCCGGTATTGAACTGATACATCATGGCGTGCGCACTGCGACGAACGGTGCCGTGAGACTCAGGGCGACACCCGAACAGTGGGATGCAATTCCTACTGTTGTTGATAGAAAGGTCGATAGCATAAACAGTAGTATTGAAGTTCTTCTCCGGTACAGTGATTACGATTTTGATTCGAGAGTCGTTGTTACCGCCGCGAGTCAGGGTGTCATGATTGACGTTTATATCGATAAACCGTTGCCGGAAAAACTGATAGGTAATGCCGGTTTCAATCTTGAATTTCTCCCCTCGGCATATTTCGAGAAAACATATATGATGGATAACAATCCGGGGATTATCCCGCTTTATCCCGAGGGTCCGACAGTGGTGAGATCCGACTCTCTGAAAATTCAACAGTATGCCGGTCATTCAACATTTGACGGCCGGGGAAGGAACGTGTATGTAGATCCCGAGCCGATGGCGGTAGGCTCAACTTTGGTTCTCGCACCGGAGGATCCGGAAAGGCGTGTAGAAATCCAATCAATGTATGGCAAGCTCATGCTTTATGACGGTCGTAACGTCGCACAGAACGGATGGTTCGTGGTGCGGAGTCTTATCCCGGCAAATAAGACCGGTAAGGTAGTGGAGTGGCATTTAACAGCAGGTACAATAGAAAATTGGATCCGCAAGCCTGTAATCGAGTTCTCGCAAGTCGGCTATCATCCTTCGCAAGAGAAGAGGGCAGTAATAGAACTAGACATGAACGATACGCCTCTTAAGACTGCCTTCTTGTACCAGGTTACACCTCAAGGCGATTATGTCGAGAAGTTCACTGCCGATGTCAAACCGTGGGGGCACCTGTTCCGTTACAACCATGTCACCTTTGATTTTTCTTCTGTTAAGGATAGTGGTCTCTACTTCATAAAGTATGGCGACCAAAAAACGGATGCCTTCCCGATAGATACTCACGTGTATGAGAATGTCTGGCATCAAACCCTCGATGTATGGTTCCCGGTGCAGATGGATCATGTGGAAGTCAAGGATGCTTACAAGGTCTGGCACGGTGTTCCATTTCTCGACGACGCGCGGCAGGCGCCCGTCAATGAGGAGCACTTCGACGGTTACAGGATGGGACCGACCACAGGTACGCGATACAAACCTGGTGAGCATATTGCTGGATTGAATGTCGGCGGCTGGTTTGATGCCGGAGACTTCGATATCGACGAGCCGTCGCAATGCAGGACCATAATGAATATGTCTGCAACCTGGGAGAACTTTAAACCCAAGATGGATGAAACATACATCAGTGAGAAGCAGCATTATGTCGATATCCATGAACCCGACGGCAAGCCGGACCTGCTTCAACAGATTGAACACGGCATCCTTCAACAACTCGGACAACAAAAGGCCTTTGGTCGTGCAATTTTCGGAATCACACAGGCGCATCTCTATGAGTATAACCATCTCGGCGACGCCTCGACCATAACGGACAATTTGATCTACTCTCCCAGGCTTAAGCCTTATGAAACCAAAGGAGATTCAAGCGGAACTCAGGACGACAGATGGGCATTCACAAATGACTTCCCATGGGTGAATTATCTTTCCATTGGAGCCCTTGCTTCCGCAAGCCGAGCCTTGAGAGGATTCGATGATTCGCTTGCTAACGAGTGTTTGGCAGTTGCCCAAGAATCATGGTCTAAACAGCAGAGAGACACCATGTCGAGCAGTGACACAGAGCCCGTTTTCTTGCACCGGGTTGAAGAAATTCCGGCGGATCTCCAGTTGCTGATCTCCACGAAGGATAAGCAATATGCAGATAGGTTCGATAAATTGATTTGGCCCGCACTCGACAGCGCGCTTGATTACAGTATTGAGCCGGCGGTAATTGCGATACCATATTTCGGAAAAGAATACAGAGGTAAACTAGAGGCGTATGTGAAGAAATATAAGAAAGAGGACGACGAGCTCTTTACAAAGAACCCTTACGGAATTCCCATAGGGATGAGACCGTGGGCAGGCGACGCGGAAGTGATAAGCTGGGCGGTCACAAATTATTACTTGCACGAAGCATTTCCAGAAATAATTGGACCCGAATACGCGATTCGTGGAATTGATTACATCTTTGGTTGCCATCCGTATTCGAACATTTCCTTTGTATCGGGTGTCGGTACGCATTCCAAGAAAATCATTTACGGAAATAACAGAGCTGACTTCAGTTTTATTGCCGGCGGTGTTGTGCCCGGGATACTGATGTTGAAACCGGATTTTCCTGAGAACAAGGACGACTGGCCATTTTTTTGGGGTGAGAACGAATGTGTCATAGATATTTGTTCGAATTATATTTTTCTTGCCAATGCAGTTGATGCCCTGCTAAACGGGAATTCTTTTAAATAGGAGAGATTTTGAGATGATGGTATCTCCTCGTTGAGTATATTGAGTTAAATTGCATGAGCCACTTAAAGAACTTTAGCAAAACGGTATACAGATGGTGTCGGGGAATGGGATACCACGACGTATGGGGTTGGGCCCGGAAACGACATTTCTCTTTTGAGGAGTTGTGGGGTTCATGGAAATTTGAAAGAAACGGTGGCTGGGGCCGATCATATTGGTCCTCCTATTCCTAGGACTTTTCATCTTGTTGACTCAAGGTTCCGCCCTCGCGCCATTCATATATACTATACTCTATTCTAAAAAGAATCCAAACTGTTGTAGTTCGGAGTTCGCAACGGTTTGTTTGCTTAGAAAGCCGCCGTTCCACCCGGCTTTCCGGGAAACTCTTGATAATCGGACCTTTCGGGGACTCAAGCCCTTGAGTATGACTCTTCGCCATTTCCTCTGAAAAAGTAGATCTTTATTTAGGAAATAGGAACTTGAAGTGACTCCCTCGGGAGGATGGGACATCAGCTTGTCCGTGTCAACATAAGAGCAAAGCGGTCAATTTCCGATGGCAAGAGTCAGAGTAAAAAAATTGCCCTTTAATTTCTTTAGGGTTGGTTTACCCCCTTGACTTTTCAAGGGTTTCTTTATAACGTTGAAACGGTTCAATTGAAATAAAACTGGTTCATAACGGAGAGAGAATCTCTTCGTAGGTTTAGCAAAAAATAATATGAGGCATTTGGCTGTGGCCTATATTTTTAGCGTTCTTGTACCATGGGACAATATTCTTGTCCCGAAGCGAACAAGAAGGGAGACTTATTCATGAACGTGTCCTCCTTTCATATCTATCCATTCAGATCCCATTCACAAAAACAATAGGCAGGTAAAGAGGAATTGAAATTGATAATGGATCATAAGTTCGTACAGGCTTTTCCTTCTACAGCTACCTTTTATAACACCGATAAACATTTAAACTATACACAAACCCCAAGAAGAGCACTCTAAGCTTGTTCAATTTTTTCAATATAAAAATGGAAAGTCCATTACATGCTGAATAAATTTTTCCCGAAAGTAGAAAAACAAATTCCATTCGAAGGCAAAGATTCGAAAAATTCCCTTGCGTTCAAGTATTACAACAAGAATCAAAAGGTCGGCAACAAGACGATGGCTGAGCATCTCCGTTTTGCGGTCGCATACTGGCACACCATGATGGGTTCCGGGTCGGACATGTTCGGACTCGGTCCGGCGTTCAACAGGGAATGGCATAAACCCAGCAACCCTATCCAGCGAGCCAAAGATACGATGGATGCTGCCTTCGAGTTTTTCGTAAAATTAGGGGTCGATTACTATTGCTTCCACGACCGGGATATTGCACCTGAAGGCGAGACTTTCTCTGAATCGTGCAAGAATCTGGAGACCATGGTGCAGTATGCCAAGATTTTGCAGAAAGATACCGGCATCAAACTTTTGTGGGGTACGGCGAACTTATTCAGTAATCCCATTTACTCCCAGGGTGCAGGGACGAGTCCAAATGCTAATATTATGGCATTAGCGGCCGCGCAGTTGAAAAATGCGATCGATGCTACGAAAGAATTAGGGGGTGAGAATTATGTGTTCTGGGGCGGACGGGAAGGTTATGAAACTTTATTGAACACGAACTTGAAGAGAGAACAGGATCAGATGGCGCGGTTCCTGCACATGGCTGTCGATTACAAGCGCAAGATCGGGTTCGGTGGACAGTTTCTAATTGAACCAAAGCCGTGCGAGCCGACAAAACATCAATACGATTCGAACGCGGCGACAACTCTCTATTTTCTTGTGGCGAACGATCTGATAAATGACTTCAAGCTAAATATAGAAGCAAATCATGCGACATTAGCGGGGAATACATTCGAGCATGAATTATCCGTCGCCTCAGCCGCCGGAAGACTGGGGAGTGTCGATGCGAATCGCGGAGACCTTCTACTTGGATGGGATACGGATCAATTCCCGACAGATATTTACAGCACGACTTTAGCAATGATGGTAATACTGAATCAAGGCGGTTTGGGCACAGGAGGTTTGAACTTTGATGCGAAGGTCAGACGCGGTTCTAACGACTCCATGGATCTCTTTTATGCTCACATCGGAGGAATGGATGCGTTTGCCCGTGGCCTTTTGATAGCCGATAGAATTATCAATGATAAAGCTTTGAGCAGCTTTGTTGAAGAAAGGTACAGCAGTTTCAAATCCGGAATCGGAGCGGAGATCATGTCCGGAAAAATTGGGCTGGCAGAGGTGGAGAAGCATGTTCGCAGTAGCGAGGCTCCAGTTCTCCAGAGCGGTAGGCAGGAGATGCTCGAAAACATTTTAAACTCTTATATTATTTAGGCTTTTTGAAAGTATCAAATGAGTGAAAAAGTTTTACTAAAAGAGACAACCTCCAAAGGGGTAGCCTACAAGAATCCCAGGCTTCCGGTTGAAGATCGTGTTGCGGATTTGTTGAGCCGCATGACGATCGATGAAAAGGTTGCCCAAATGATCTGCGTCTGGGGACAAAAGAAGACGATGATGTTTGATGAAAAAGGGAAACTAAATCTTGATGACCTTCGGATTCATTTAAAAGACGGAATAGGCCAGATAGGAAGGCTGAGCGATACCGGCGGCGCCTTTGGAGCCACAGGTGGTGTATTAAGCCCGGTTGAAATGGCGGAATTGGCGAACAAGCTCCAGAAATTTTTTGTCGAAGAAACACGCCTCGGTATACCGGTGATATTTCATGAAGAATGCCTCCATGGCCTCGCTGCTATGAACGCGACGAGTTATCCACAGCCGATTGGATTGGCGGCCACGTTTGATCCTGAGCTTCTCGAGCAAATATATACGGCAATCGCAGCGGATGCTCGATCACGCGGAGCCCATCAGGCATTGACCCCTGTCGTAGATGTAGCGCGTGAGCCGAGGTGGGGGAGAGTTGAAGAGACATTTGGAGAAGATCCTTACTTGGTCGCCCAAATGGGCATTGCCGCTGTAAAGGGCTTTCAAGGCGATGCTACATTTAAAAATAAGAAACGAGTCATTGCGACGCTCAAACATTTTGCTGCACACGGGCAGCCTGAGTCCGGCTCCAATTGCGGTCCGGTGAATGTTTCCGAACGTCTTCTGCGGGATGTTTTCCTTTATCCTTTCAGAGAAGTTATCAAAAAAGCTAAAGCAAAAAGTGTGATGGCGTCTTATAATGAAATTGACGGTGTACCATCACATGCAAATAAATGGCTGTTGCGCGACGTACTGAGGAATGAGTGGGGATTTGACGGATTTGTTGTGTCCGATTATTATGCGATTACGGAATTAAATCGTAAAGAAGATACCCAGAGCCATGGTGTAGCAGCAGATAAATGCGAAGCCGCAAAACTTGCCGTGAATGCCGGTGTGAACATCGAACTACCAGATCCGGATTGCTACCCGAATTTGGCCCAGCTGATTCGCGACGGCAAGTTGGACGAATCTGCAATCGATGAATTAGTCGAACCGCTCCTCGAGTACAAATTTCGGCTCGGTCTTTTTGATGACCCGTATGTTGATCCGGACTCAATTGAAAATGAGCGCATTTTAGAAAATGACCGCCCCCTTGCTTTACGAGCGGCGCACGAGACCATTACACTTCTGAAGAACGAAGGCGGCCTGTTGCCCCTTAAATTAAAAAAGAACAGCACAATAGCGGTGATCGGGCCAAACGCAGACCGGAAACTATTAGGCGGCTATAGTGGCACACCAAAATATTATACGACGGTTCTGGAAGGAATAAAAAATAAGGTCGGTAATCAGGTCGATATCCTGTACAGCGAAGGCTGCAAGGTCACTCTCGGCGGGTCGTGGAGCGACGATGCCGTAACTTTCCCGGGACGCGAAGAGAATCTGAAAGCTATCGAAGAAGCTGTAGAAACAGCTAAGAGGGCCGATATAGTTGTAATGGCTGTAGGAGAAAACGAGCAAACTTCAAGAGAGGCGTGGAGTAAAGTCCATCTGGGAGACAGAGCGGATCTAAATTTATTCGGAATGCAGGACGATCTTGTGAAGGCAATATTACAAACAGGCAAGCCTGTTGTGGTAGTGCTCTTCAATGGCCGCCCGAACTCAATCAGCTACATCGCCGAACATGTGCCTGCTATACTTGAATGCTGGTACCTCGGGCAGGAGACAGGCCGAGCGGTCGCCGACGTCCTTTTCGGAGACTATAATCCAGGTGGTAAATTGCCCATGTCTATTCCGAGATCGGTCGGTCAGGTGCCGTGTTACTATAATTATAAACCGTCTGCGCGCCGGGGTTATTTGGATGCAGATATTTCGCCTTTATTTACGTTTGGTTATGGATTAAGCTATACGACGTTCGCTTTCGGCAATCTGAGACTTGAGAAGCCGACTATTCTTTCCAGTGAATCGACGAGAGTACTTGTCGATGTAACAAACACGGGTAAACGTTCCGGCGAAGAAGTCGTACAAATGTATGTCCACGATGTTATCGGCTCGGTCACTCGTCCGGTAAAGGAGTTGAGAGGATTCAAGAGAATCAGCCTGGAGCCGGGTGAAACAAAGACGGTGGATTTAATTATTTCTCCCGAGCATTTATCATTCACGAACATAGATATGAGATACGTCGTTGAACCAGGTGAGTTTGAAATTATGGTCGGCAGGTCGTCGCGGGATCAAGATTTGTCGAAAGTAATGCTGGAGGTTTTGTGAGAAAGTATAATGATGGAACAACAAAGGAAAACGTTTTCCGCTAATTGCTAAGAGCTAAAAACATGCAGGAAGAAACAGAAAAGGTTATCGCAAACAAAGCCGGACTTGACGGGGCGAGACACGCTGATGCAGCGGTTATCAAACTTTCGGTGAGAGAAAAGATCGGTTACGGCTTCGGGGATGGCGCGGCGAACTTTGTGTTCCAGACAATGCTGATCTTTCAGCTCCCATTCTACACGGATGTATTCGGCATTACCGCAGTCGCTGCAGGAATTCTCCTCCTTGTCGGCCGATTCTGGGACGCTATGTTTGATCCTTTCATGGGGGTGATTGCGGATCGAACAGACACGAGATGGGGAAAATTCCGGCCTTGGGTTTTGTGGTCAGCGGTTCCTTTCGCTGTGATATTCGTGCTGGCATTTACCACTCCGCATTTGGGCGGAACCGGAAAAATCATTTATGCCTACATAACCTACGTACTTCTGATGACAATATATTCGGTTAATAACACACCCTATTCTGCTCTTAACGGCGTTATCACCGGCGACGTGAATGAAAGAACATCTCTTTCATCATTTCGGTTTTTCTTCTCGATGATGGCCGCGCTTATTGTGCAGGGTTTGACTCTGCCGCTGGTGGATAAGTTCGGTGGCGGCGACGTCCAGAAGGGATGGTCCATGACCATCGGAGTATTCGCGATCATCTGCATAGTCTTCTTCGTTATCACTTTCTTGAGCGTCAAGGAGCGTATCAAGCCGGATCCGAAACAGAAGTCTTCTCCCAAAAAGGATCTGCTCGGCCTTTTAAAGACAGGTCCATGGGTTACGATGTTCATGGCGACCCTGTTTGTATTTATTACTCTCGCGATGTGGGGAAGCGGCATGTTCTACTATTTCACTTATTATGTGGACAAGGACGCGCTCTTCACCTTCCTTCAATCGATTGGTCTGGGAAAGATGAGTCCGGGAACTGGCGGCATCTGGTATGGGATCCTGAGTACTTTTGGACTTATTGTCGGCAAGGACGCGAGTAATGTCACATCGGTAGGATTCAGTTTATTCAATATGGCCGGCATGGTTATGAATATCCTGGGTGTCATGGTCTCAACGGCTCTCTCGATAAGGTTTGGCAAGAAGGCGGTCTTTGCTATCGGCCTTTTCTTCACGGCAGTGTTCACATCGTTGTTTATTGTTTTACCGGCGAATGCTATCGGATTTGCTTTTCTACTGAATATTCTTAAGTCCCTTGCTTACGGTCCGACCATTCCGCTCTTATGGGCCATGATGGCGGATGTGGCGGATTATTCGGAATGGAAGACGAACCGGAGGGCGACGGGACTTGTGTTTGCTGGAATAGTCTTTGGCTTGAAGGCAGGCCTCGGACTGGGTGGTGCAGTATGCGGTTGGATCCTGTCGGCTTACGACTATGTACCCAATGCCGTTCAGACCGCGCATTCCCTTTTCGGTATCCGGATGGCGGCGAGCATATATCCGGCGTTGACTTTTTTTGCGGGGGTCGTTGCCATTATGTTTTACAGGATTAACAAGAAGATGAATTTGCAAATTCAAGATGAGCTGGCGGAGCGAAGGAAGAGTTTTGAGTACAGCTGAGATGAAAACAAAAATTATCTTGGGCAGATTGCCTAATTTATCAAAAGCCTATAAAATAAATAGGGAGAAAATTATGGTTCACATTGCTAATGGATTTCTAAGAAAGACGTTCCTTCTTTTAGGTGTTTCTTTCTTTTTCGTGGCACAGTCATCGATGGCTGCCGGCAGCGGGACAATAAAGGGAAAAGTGTTTGACAAGGACACAAAAGATGAACTGCCTGGGGCGACAGTTTTAATAAAGGGGACCAGCTTAGGCGCTTCAACTGATCTAAATGGAGCGTATTTAATTCATAATGCACCGGCCGGTCAACAAACGCTGGTGGTTTCGTATATAGGATATGTCCCGACGAGCATCGTGGCGAAAGTTCCTGACAACGGTACATTGGAACAAGATTTTTATCTTGTAGCCACCGCGGTACAGGGGAAGGTCGTGGTTGTTACGGCACAAGCACAAGGGCAGATCCAGGCGATCAACCAGCAATTGGCCTCTAACAAAATCGTGAATGTCGTTTCTGACGCGAAGATTCAGGAGCTCCCTGATTTTAACGCCGCACAGGCGATAAGTCGCCTTCCGGGCATATCGGTTACGCAAAGTTCGGGAGAGGCCAACAAAGTTGTTATTAGAGGTTTGGCGCCGCAATATAACGAAGTCGCCGTTAGCGGAATCACGCTCGCATCAACTGGTAGCACTCAGATCGGCGCAACTTCTCTTGGTCTCACATCGGGCACGGTTAATGATGACAGAAGTGTCGATCTCACGATGGTAACCCCGTACATGATCAAATCAATCTCAGTCTATAAATCGCTAACCCCGGACATGGAAGCAAATGCAATAGGTGGTTATGTCGATATGGAATTGAGAGAAGCTCCGTCGGGAATCCATGGCGATGCGTTGTGGCAATCGGGTTATACGCAGAAGAGCAATACTTATGGGAACTACCGCGCGGTAGCTTCGGTGAGCGATCGTTTTTTCAATGATCAATTGGGTGTTTATGTTCTTGGAGACGCGGAACAGTACGATCGAAGCGCAGATAACATGAACGCATCTTATTTAACTGCTGGCTCCACTCTAGATCCGGACGGATTTAGACCTGTTATTGTGAATAACGTTACGCTGAATCGTCACGTAGAAACCAGAAATCGATACGGTGGTAACGTGATTATGGATTATAAGCTCCCTTCTGGCTCCATCAAATCGGTTAACATATTCAGCCGTTTGAATTCCGATTTTCAGAATTACAATACGGTCTTGAACTACCGCAGCGATATAGTCAACAAGAGCTTGGGATTTCAATATCAGGCGGGAAACAGCAATACGGATCTCGCGGTTAATTCTTTGGATTATACGAACGACTTCGGGTTTATGTCGGCTGATATTAAGGCGGCTAATAGTTATTCGCGAAATCACCTCCCGCCCTCGCCTTATTATACATTTTTCCAAAACGGAGCTATGTCAGGTTTCACGACCGGAGACACAAATATAGTCCCGGAAAATTTGACACATTTTGCGAACTACGGCGCTCCCGGTGACACAACATTGTTGGGCTCGACAAGCCTATTCAGCTCCGATTACCGCGAGAACGATCAGGTATATAAAGGTGATTTTAAAATTCCGCTGAATGTCGGCTCGACGGTCTCCGGTTTCTTCAAGTTCGGCGGAGAATATCGGTACAATTATCATACAAACGCTCAGAGCACGCCGTACATTTCAATAAACAGGGAGGCTGGCAACGCCAACGACATAAATCGCCAGGTTGTCGATTCTATTTTGAATCATTATCCTAATTTAAAATTTGGCAGCAGCACCAATCAACTCCTGGGATCCAACTTTACTTCCAATAATTCAAAACTTCTCAATAGCTTCTTAGGAAACAAATTCGGAAGCGTGTTTTGGGCTCCTGACCCGACCATCCTGAACGCGTTGATGAACTACATAAGCAGCACTCCTGCTCTTCGTGCACCCAATTCTGCAGGAGGATGGTTCGATGGTCTATATCAAACGCTTCCTAACGATTACAAATACATCGAGAGGTATTATGCCGCTTACTTGATGTCGGAGGTGGACTTAGGACCCGATTTCATGGTTGTTGGCGGTGCTCGCTATGAGGAAAACAAGGGTTTATACCTGGCATACAACCTCGAAGATGAACGCAATCCCGTGTCTCAATCGGCAGATACGGTAACAGTGTACCCGCAGAATCATTACTGGCTTCCCATGGTACAGGCAAAGTATAACTTAGCGGATTGGGCGGACTTGCGCTATTCATATACCCAGACTCTCGCAAGACCCGATTATACACAGCTTTCACCGCATTTCAATATCTCCGCAGATTCACCGCACCAAATCTATGCAGGCAACCCTACTCTTAAACCGGCCCAGGCGTACAACCAAGATCTCTTGCTGACGCTTCACAGCAACAGCATCGGGCTCCTGTCTTTCGGCGGTTTTTACAAGGAGATAGACAATTTCACGTACGCAACGGCATATCAGATCTATAGCAAAAGCGTTTACGATAAGTTTGGTATAACGGGGCTTGACTCTTTGAATTCATTCGCTCCTTTTCTGACCACCGCAGATGCTGGTGCGACGTTGAATACTTTTATTAATAGCCGCTACAAGGCTTACGTGAGAGGTCTCGAAGCGGATTTTGAAACAAGGTTCTGGTATTTACCCGCTCCTTTTGATGGGATAGTGTTGGGTCTCAATTACACTCATATCTGGTCACAGGCGAGATATCCATACTTTAATGTGAGCGGTGCCAGAGGTGTGGTAACTCAATATGTAGACAGCAGTAGGATTGGCCGGTTGGTTGATCAGCCAAATGATATAGCGAATACTTACATCGGCTATGACTATGCAGGTTTTTCTGCTCGATTGTCATTCGTTTTCCAGGGAAACTCTGTTACATATATCGGAGCATATCCTGAGCAGGACGGTTTCTCCCAAAACTACTTCCGCATAGACGCACAGGTGACACAGAAGCTTCCGTGGATAGGACTGGAGCTTTACATGGATGGAAACAATCTTAATAGCGAGTCGAATATTTCAACGGAGAATGCTATTAGCGGTTTCACTTCCGAAAACTACTATGGTCTTACAGCAGACTTGGGAGTAAGACTTAAGTTATGAAGAATATGAATGTAACACTTGCGAAGGAAGCCATAACCGACAATTACTGCCTTCACAAGGGCTTGATAAATTTTGCAAAACATCAAACAAATATAAGGAGAAGTAAGATGAAACATTTTATTTGGTCACTGTTCTTTGCTGCAGTGATGATACCGGTGTCGTTGTACGCACAGACCGATACCGTGGTCGTCGTCAGTGACCTTACTACCAGTACCGAAGGGAATCTTAACAACGCTATTGGCGCTGTGACTACGGCTGATTCTGTGAATCATACCAATAATCTATCCAATACCGTTTTTATGTTGCAGGCCTATGGCTATTATATTCTTACCGGGACCATTACAACTCCGCCGCACTCGCATCTTTACCTTGTCGGGCCTCAGCCGGGTACAACGCAACAAACCGCTTTACCCCAAATAGCCTGGACCACCAGTGGTGGCGTCACTACAACATACAATTTCGACTGTTATGGCGACCTTACCATGAAGAACGTTTGGATTATGGAAGCAACTACGATTGGCGCTCAGGTCGGATCGAGCATCGTGATAGAAGACGATTCCCTCGCGGATCTGAGCGGCAAAGGTGAAATCGCGCAGTTCGACGATTGCATAATCGATTACATGAGTATAGGTAATGGCGGCGGAGCGATAGAGCCGTCATGCAAACACTTTCACGGGAACTTTACAAACACATATTTTCGGAATTGCACCGATCCGCATTATCGTTACTATGGCAGACCTGTTTCGTGGACCTATCAAAGCACGACATGGCACACAGACAGTATCTCTTTTGAGAATTGCACGATTGCAAACGTGGGATATGCCTACATGCAAGAAGCACCGGAATATGCAGACTACGTCTCATTCAATCATTGCACTTTTCTAAACTCGATGATGTACACTCTCGAGTCATCTTATTGGTGGAATCTGGCAGTGACGAATTGCGTCTTTGTGAATTCTTATTTAATGGGAGATATTCCTGCGCAAGACGGGACTAATATGGTTCCGGTTGGCGGTACAATAAATATCGACAGCGTGTCGACATTCGGGTTTACGGTCCCGTTCACCGATTCCTCTACAGCCTCAGCGTCACTGCAGCGTCACATACTTTTTGCGAATAGCAGCTACGGCTTTGAGAACTGGTACACCAATTTCCTAGCTCACAACGCTTATAACGATACTGCCGTAGGATTTGGCAAAATAGGTCTCATGCCTATCATGAGCAGAAAGACAGAAGTTTTCTTTGACTCTGTCCTGACAGGCGGAGCGAAAGCGTTTCCTTATATGAACAGAGCAAACCTTTATGACTCGACCAATCCTGGCTTTGTTTTGTCCCCGACAAACATAGATAGCATCGAATCTTTCCTGATGGGAAGATGGGTGACGGGTCAGAACGTCAACTGGGCATTTGATCCTTCTGTGGATGTGCAGCAGGCTTGGCCTCTTAGTGAAGACCTTTCTTATAACAACTCGGCCTTGTTAAGTGCGGGTCTTGGCGGCTTCCCACTCGGAGACCTTTACCACTGGTACCCTGTTCAATATCCCGCGTGGCAGGCTCAAGAAGCTGCTGAGCATACCAATATCTCGGAATGGCTGAATACCGGAATCACTGCCGTAAAGGCACGAAGCGGTGGCGTTCCTGTGGCTTACTCGCTTTCACAGAACTATCCCAACCCGTTCAATCCGACGACGCAGATTAATTATTCGGTCCCGAAGAACGGCTTTGTGACGTTAAAAGTTTATAACGTTCTCGGGCAGGAGGTCGCCACATTATATTCAGGTATTCAACACGCCGGGAATTATGTTGCCACATTTGACGGCGCCAAATTCGCGAGCGGAGTGTATCTCTATCAATTGAAAGCTGGCGGTGTTTCGATAACCAAGAAATTAGTTCTAATGAAGTAATACTTCTCCCTAAGTACTCCTGTCCCGGTCGGAGATCTTCGTGTCGAAGCCGGGACAGGATGGACTTATTAAACTTATAATTATGGTTTTGTGGAAGCAAAGGAGGTGGTCAGGTTTTAAGTGCAATTTGTTGTGAATCAGATTTTGTTTTTTAACACTCTTTGAAAATGTATCGGAAATTGTTGAAGATTCAAGGTTGATTAATTAACAGTTATTCCGATAACAAAAAAAACTTTGGAGGAAATATGAAAAGCTTTTTACGCTCATTCACCGCAGGAGCATTCATGCTTTTGTTGGGATTGAGTACGGTATACGCGCAGGAAGCGACGTTCCAGTCCGGACCGGCAGTTTCCCTCACAGGGGGAGCACCCGGCGCAAACGGCGGGTTCGCGTGGGGAGATCTGAATGGAGACGGTGTTCTCGATCTCTTTATTCCTGTTAATATTCTCCTATATAATAGCACCACGGCATTTACTGCGGCGGCGTCAACAGCAACGGTAAATATTCCGATTAATACTAACTCGACAGGTTTACTCCTTGCCGATTTTAATGGTGACGGAGTTCCTGACTTGTTTACCACCAATGGCGGAAGTCCAAGCGGTGGTTTATTTTATGACACGGCCGGAGTATTCAAGGCAGCAACCGGGATAGGCGATCTCGCTACGGCGGGAGTCACCGGCGAAGTCTTCCAGGGGCTTGCGGCAGCACCAATTGATCACAGCAATTACCTCAGTGTTGCGTGGCCCGGAAACTTCACAAATATTGATGCCAGTTCAGGACCATATGCCCGCAACGGAGGTATATGGCTCCTTAAAGGAGGTCCAAGCGGCTTTACCGATATAGGAAAAGGAGCAACTGGTGCAAATTATGGCATAGACAGTAGCCTTTCATATGAATCTTGGGATGTCCGCTTCTTCGATGCAAATAATGACGGCTGGCAGGACTTATTGATGCCGAGCTTTCGAAATGGATATACCAGAGTTGGTGCCAGTACAGATGGTGGTCGAAAGGGATGCGTCATGTTCCTGAATGATGGAACCGGCAAATTTATTGTTCCAAATTTCACATCCCTGGGCCGTCCAATCTATGTCCTCGATTCTGTAGTGCTTAATAAGGCCGGGACTATTGACAGTATTGAATATGCCAGCCTTGAAACCCTTACCCATTCTGATACAGGTATTATTGTTGACGATACACTGCGCCACTTCGCTGCCATTGGCGAGCAATGGGGTGACCTCAACAATGATGGAAACGAAGATCTCGTTTTGAACGGACTTAACGCGAACGATAACAGGGACGGCAATAGAAAACTAGTGGGCGATGTTATCCTGTACGGAAAAGGAGACGGCACATACACGTATAAGTGGAATGGAACAGCCGTCGTTGCCAACAACGGATTGGTTCAAGACACACACCAACGCGCAATCGACGTAGGCGACTACAATAATGACGGGTTGGAAGATATATACACAAGCGTGACCAACGGAGGCGCACATTTGTACAGGAACAACGGTGATGGCACGTTCACTGATGTAGCAACCCTCGATGCCGTTGCGGGAAATAATTCGCGAGCGGGAGGCTTTGTTGACTACAATAAAGACGGCTTCCTTGACATATTCCAGTATACTGGTGGCTCTGCATGGATACAGAAGAACAACGGCAACGCCAACAAATGGGTTGGCTTTATCCCGGTCGGTACAGGCCACAACATGTCGGCGATCGGAGCAAAGTTCACCGTGTACACGGGAGCGACGAAGCAAATCCGCGTCATCAAAGCAGAAGGCGGGTCCGCAGGCATGGCCGGATCATTGAACGCAAACTTCGGTCTCGGCACAGCTTCGAAGATTGACAGTGTTAATGTTTGGTGGCCGGATAACACAAGCCACACATATGTGTTCGGTGCTGCGAATAATACTATTCCGCTAAACGCGTACTACAAGATTCAGGAAGGATCGGTCATCCCATCTGCACCTACGACTATAAGGCCGTCATATGCGGTGCACGATACCTCTCTGGCAAACACTGATACATTGAGCTGGAACGCTGCGACAACTGGAAGTGGTACCACCACGTATCAGGTCCAAATCGCTTCAAACCTGGCATTCTCCACGATAGTGAAGACACTCTCAGGAGTGGCAGGAACCAGCACGACAACCAGACTTGGACTTTCCACCAAGTACTATTGGCGCGTGCAGGCGCTCGACAATCTCGTCCCGGGACCATATTCGGCGATCGACAGCTTCCGTACGAGAGTAGTGGCTGATACCATAACCCCGGTACAGCTATTGCCGGCGAACCAATCAACAACTGTGGGCAACAAACCTACATTGGTAGTCAGCTATGTACCTATAGCATCTACTTATCATTTCCAGGTCAGGTCTGATTCAGCGAAAGGATTCACGAACACGAGTGGATTCGTTGTCAACGATTCGACCAGTGATTTCGATACGACCTGGGCGATCACAACAGCTTTGACACCAAGCCACACCTACTACTGGCGTGTGCGTGGATACAATCCTGCCGGATCGTCAGCATTCTCACCGGTGGATTCATTTACAATTATGTATCTACCAGCGGTGCCCACGCTTATACATCCATCGGTCAATCAGGCCAACGTACCGGTCAATCCTCTGACTCTGACATGGCGCCATGAAGCTGGGGATAGCAACTATGTTGCCCAATTATGGACCTACAACACCGGCGGTCAGGTTCTCATGGTCGATACGACGAAGCATGATACCTCATGGACGATTAATAGCGGGTTGTTGAATCGTGCCTACTATTATTGGAAAGTACTCTGCTTCAACCAAGGTGGTCCGAGTAACTACACTGCGGTCGATTCATTCACAAGCGTCATTGAAGTCCCCATATCGCCTCTAACGGTGTCACCGAAATCGGCGGCTGGCGTCCCAACGTGGCCGAGAAAGTCGACATTCACATGGAGCCCGGCAGTGAACGCGCAGTGGTATCATCTGCAAGTTGCAACAGCCAGCGATTTCTCTGGTGACGTTGTAGCAGACACTACGATGATTGCAGACACAACACTGCAAATTTCAGATACGCTTGCAGCAAGCACGACCTATTACTGGCGCGCAAGCTCCATCAATTTGGGTGGCGAAGGTGCATTCTCGTCTCCTACAGTTTTCAAAACTGGGACTGGAGTTTTGGGTGTACGTGCATTCGGCAACGGCGTAGTTCCGAAGGTGTTCGCACTATACCAGAACTATCCGAACCCGTTCAACCCCTCAACGACGATTCGTTATGACCTTCCGAAGAACGCTTATGTTCAGGTCATAATCTACGACGTACTCGGTCGAGAGGTCGCGAAATTAGTCGATGGGATGCAGCAAGCAAGTGAGCAAAGCGTCCAGTGGAATCCATCAACTTTGAGCAGCGGCGTTTACTTCTGCCGGATTCAAGCTCGTCCTGTCGATGGTTCCAGTAATTTCACGGCGTTGAAAAAGCTCCTTTTCTTGAAGTAAGAACATTGACTCTACTCTTTGCTCCTCCCTGGAATCAGGGAGGGGTAGGGAGTGAGTCGAAGCTGATTCTAGTGAATTAGTTTCTTCTCCTTTGTTGATTATGTCCCGGCTCCAAAGTCGGGACATAATAGATTTGTAAATGTAACATCAGCCCGTCCATGGTGGTCTGCATGATCTGTGGACGGGTTTATTTATCAAAAGGTTATGCGTAAGGTCATGAAAGTGAAAAAATGGGGTGTGTTGTTTCTTTTAGCTCTTGCAGTTATACCCATCAGCTTCAGGAAAACTTTCTCCGCATCCGATCCTAAAAACCACGGGTCATACTATTCAGGAATTTATAAAAATCTTTTTGTTGACCTGTTGAGTAAAAGCGAATCCGAGGTAAAATCTAAACTGGATAACTCATTCGAGCAATTGTTTTTTGGTAACGATAGTACGCAGCGAGTTTATTATCCCGTCGGTTCCGACATGGCATATATCGAGGACATTGCAAATCATGATGTGCGTACTGAAGGCATGTCGTACGGAATGATGATTGCGGTCCAGATGGACAAGAAGGAAATATTCGACCGTTTATGGAAATGGGCTAAGACTTACATGCAGTTAAAAGAGGGACCTCATAAAGGTTACTTTGCCTGGCATTGCAAAACTGACGGCGAAGTGCTTGATTCCACCGCCGCTTCGGACGGCGAGCAATGGTTTGTAATGTCTCTCTTTTTTGCTCCCGCACGCTGGGGGGATGGAGCGGGAATTTTTGCTTATAAATCCGAAGCACAGCACATATTGAACACTATGCTTCACAAGGAAGCCGAGCCCGGTCATGAAAATGTAACGAACATGTTTAATGCAAATGAGAAGTTGGTTGTCTTCGTTCCTGCTGTTCAAGCATCCGGATTTACGGACCCGTCATATCAGCTCCCTCATTACTACGAACTCTGGGCGAGATGGGCCGACAAAGATAATCAATTCTGGTGTGACGCTGCCGCTGCTAGCCGGGAACTTCTGAAGAGATCAGCTAATCCTACCACTGGTCTGTTCCCCGATTATGCTCACTTCGATGGTACTCCTGTAGGCGGGTGGCATAGTGGACATGATGATTTTCGATTCGATGCATGGCGGGTCGCGATGAATCTCGCAGTGGATTACGAATGGTTTACCAGAGACCCGTGGGAAGTAACGGAAGCTGACACAATACTAAACTTTTTCCGCTCGCAAGGACTGAAGGAATATGGGAATCAGTATACATTGAGTGGAAAAAAGCTGGCAAATGATCACAGTGCAGGTCTTGTAGCAATGAATGCGGTTGCGGCACTGGCGTCAATGAATGATGACCGGAAGGAATTTGTGGAAGAATTATGGAATACTCCTGTTCCGACCGGATTCTATAGATATTACGATGGCATGTTGTATATGCTTGGGATGCTGCAGGTCAGCGGCAACTTTAAAATTTATAATCTTACAAGCAGCCCGATCCCGGCATGCTCAAATTAAAATAGGTTTAGGATGAAAACTCTGGATAATTCTGCAGAATCACAGCGAGTAAAGAGTTCTATACAATTAAAAAGACGGATTCTTTCAGCATCTTCGGGTCTCGTTATTTTGGAATTTGTCCTTTGGATTTGCACGTTTATTATCCCGCTCGATGCGTTTGCGATCGGCGGCTTGACGTACGTCAGCCACGAGAATGGGAAAGGGGAATTTGCGTTATCAGTGTTGGGCAAATCTGTGCCATTATGTATCAGTTCTAAGGACTATCCTGGAGTCATTCGAGCTTTGAGAGATCTTCAATCGGACATTGGCAAGGTCACGGGCGCGAAATCGGACGTTGTGTTTGATAGTCTTCAGGGAATGGACGAATTGGTCTTGGTCGGAACGATAGGCCAGAGTCCATTGATTGACAAACTGGTACAGGACAAAAAATTTAACCTTAGCGACATTGAAGGCAAGTGGGAGTCATATATTATACAGGTAGTTGACAAGCCGCTACCCGGTGTCGAACGCGCTCTCGTAATCGCCGGCAGCGATAAGCGCGGGACAATATATGGAATCTATGACCTCTCCGAGAAAATCGGTGTGTCTCCCTGGTATTGGTGGGGAGATGTGCCTATCCGGCATGAGAACGCTTTGTACGTGAAACCGATCAGGTATGTGCAGGGGCCGCCGTCGGTTAAGTATCGTGGAATCTTTCTAAATGACGAAGCTCCCGATTTGTCGAACTGGGTCTATTCTAAATTTGGTACCGTTCCGGTTAGTCAGAATCCTCCGATCCCGTCCGGTGTTGCGAACTATAACCATCTTTTTTATGAGAAGGTGTTCGAATTGATTCTTCGCCTCAAAGGAAATTACCTCTGGCCTGCAATGTGGAACAACGCGTTCAATGAGGACGATTCATTGAATCCGAAACTTGCAGATGAATATGGCATTGTCATGGGGACTTCTCATCAGGAACCGATGCTGCGGGCGCAGAAAGAATGGGACAGACGATATTCGATGACGATAGGACCATGGAACTTCGCGAAGTATCCGGACACGGTTACAAATTTTTGGCGCGAAGGGATCAGGCGGAATAGGAATTACGAGAGTATTGTTACGATCGGACTTCGCGGACCAAACGACACGCCGATGGCTCCAGGAGGTCCGGAAGCGAACATGGCATTGCTGGGAAAAATTGTGGATGTCCAGCGCAACATATTAAAAGAAGAAATGAACCCTGATGTTACGAAGGTACCCCAGCTGTGGTGCCCGTACAAAGAAGTCCTCGATTTCTATAATGCGGGATTTCGTGTCCCTGAGGATGTAACAATCCTGTGGACTGATGACAACTGGGGGAACATTCGCCGGCTGCCGACTTCCGAGGAACGAAAACGCAACGGTGGCGCCGGGGTTTATTATCATTTTGATTATCATGGCGGCCCGAGAAACTATGAGTGGATCAACACGAACCCGATTTCAAAAATTTGGGACCAGATGTCGCTGGCGAAAGATTATGGTGCGGACAGGATCTGGATTGTAAATGTGGGACACCTGAAGGGCTATGAGCTTCCAATGCAGTACTTCTTGGATCTTGCCTGGGATACCCCAAAATGGACAAACAGCAATATTGACGAATACACTCGACTGTGGGCGGAGCAGCAATTCGGACCAACTTATGCCAAAGAAATTGCAGATATTATTTCTAAGTACACGCAGTATAACGGTCGACGTAAACCCGAATTGCTTACCCCTACAACTTATAGCCTTACCAATTACCATGAAGCAGAGAACGTCATCGCAGATTTCAAATCTATCACGGAGAAAGCAGAAGAGATTTACAACAAACTTCCGGCCGATGAACGCGATGCGTTTTATGAGCTGGTGTTGTTCCCGACAAAGGCGAGTGAGATTGTGAATGAGTTGTATGTTGCAGCCGGGAAGAACGCGTTGTATGCCAAACAGGGAAGGGCAAGTACGGACGAAATGGCAGACCAGGTTCGTTCTCTATTTCAGTCAGATACGAGTTTGATGGGATATTTTAATCGAACATTTGCGAATGGTAAATGGGACCACTTCATGGATCAACCAGTGCTTGGGTATACAGGCTGGAACCAGCCCAACAGCAATAACTTAAATGCTATCCATCTTAACGAAACCAGTAATCCGGATGCGGCATCAATGGGCGTCGCACTCGAGGGCTCAGAAGAATCATGGCCTGGAGACTCAAGATGACGCGGTATTGCCGCCGTATGACGAGTACAATCGACAAAGTTATTCCATCGACATATTTAATCGCGGGAAAAGTCCATTCCAATATTCTGTGGATGCTGATGTGCCGTGGATAAAAATATCTTCGACTGAAGGTGAAGTCGAAAAGCAAACAACACTCCAGGTCAGTGTGGATTGGACCAAAGCACCGGGTGGTACGGACAGTGGTATCGTAAAGATTACGGGTGCGGGTCAAAGTGTTCCCGTGAAAGTAAAAGCCAATAATACGGCAAAATTATCGCGCGAAGGTCTGAGAGGTTTTGTGGAAGGAGAAGGTTTTGTTTCAATCGAAGCCGAGCACTACACTGGAAAGACCGAAGCGGGGGCGGACCGCTGGATCAATGTCGAAGATTATGGAAACACGCTTTCCGGTATGAGAGCAACTTCACCTTTCGACGCGCCAGCCGCCACGCCGGGAAAAGCTTCTCCTTGCTTAGAGTACAAAATGTTTCTGTTTGATACAGGTAAGGTCGATGTGGAAGGGATCTTCGGTTCGTCGCTGAACTTCATGCCGGATCTAGGTCTCCGGTATGCGGTTTCATTTGATGATGCTTCCCCGGAGATCGTGACGCTTGTTCCGGCCAAATACGTGGCAGGTTATGGCAGGGACTGGGAAGAATCGGTGGCGGATAATGTGCGCCACAGCCATACTTCTCTCACTGTTGACAAGCCGGGTTACCACACGCTGAAGATCTGGATGGTTGATCCTGGTGTCGTGCTCGAGAAAATTGTTGTGAATTGCGGTGGTGTCAAGCCGAGCTATCTCGGGCCGCCGGAAAGTTTCCACAGAGAAGTTGCTAGCAACAAATGAGAAGAGAAAAGATGCAATCCGGATTAGGCAAAGAATTTGAAGTCGTGAGGATAAGTTATTCTGAAGATAAGACCTGCGTGGCTTCTCATCTTCTCTTGACTTTTATTCTTGTCATTAGCGCGTTATCCTCTCCATTCATTTGTAGTGCTCAGACAACGGGCATTTTTCTGATGTCACCGAAGGAGCGTGCCGCTTATTTCGCTAAGATTAATGTCGAGTCCGAAAAGGACTGGCAGAGGACGATTAACCTTCTCAATATGAAATTACTTGATTCGCTCCCGCCTGTCGCCGAAGATCCAAACCGTCCCAGGAACACATTTCAGAAGGCGGGATCTACCAACTGGTATGACAGTACGGGCAATACATATACTCGTTCCGACTGGGGAACTTGGAACAACTACGACGAATCAAAAGCAAATCCATTTCCGAATTTACCTGATCCTTTGAAATTGGATAACGGCAAACCCGTGACGACCGCAGAAACATGGTGGAAGGAAAAGCGGCCAGAGATCATGGCACAGTTCGACAGTGAGATATATGGCGAAGTCCCAGCAGACGTCCCTGCAGTCCACTGGGAGGTTGTCAGTACAAAAGACACGATTGTCGGAAAGGTTCCTGTTATTACTAGAGAGCTTGTAGGTGGAGTTGACAATTCAACGGACACAAGTATCGATGTTAATATACAGGTGACTTTGACGACTCCAGCAAAGGCTGAACATCCAGTCCCGGTAATAATGGAATTCGGTTTTGTATTTCCTCCAGGATTCAAGTTTCCGGGAATGCCGCAAGAGACCGGTCCGAGCTGGCAAGAGCAGGTTCTTGACAAGGGTTGGGGCTACGCCATCTATGTTCCCACCAGTGTTCAAGCTGATAACGGCGCTGGACTTTCAGAAGGAATTATAGGACTCGTGAACAAGGGGCAGTCTCGCCCACTCGATCAGTGGGGCGCGCTGCGGGCATGGGCATGGGGTGCGAGCAGAGTCTTGGACTATTTTGAAACCGATAGCTCTGTGGATTCAAAGAAGGTCGGCATCGAAGGCGTTTCAAGATATGGCAAAGGAGTCCTACTGACTATGGCTGAGGATCAACGGTTTGCGATCGTTCTCATCGGTTCGTCCGGAAAAGGAGGAGCAGCACTTTACCGACGCGATTTCGGTGAAGACATGGGTAACATCTGTTCGTCGGGCGAGTATCATTGGTTTGCCGGAAATTTTCTCAAATACATTTTGACTCCAAACGATTTGTCTGTCGATTCGCACGAGCTGATCGATCTTTGTGCGCCCCGACCTGTCTTCATAAGCGGTGGTTCACCTGAGCACGAAGGAAACTGGGTAGATGACAAAGGACAGTTCATGGCAGACGTTGCAGCAGGACCTGTTTATGAATTACTCGGCGAGAAAGCACTGGATACATCAGCAATGCCGCCAATAGGCACTTCACTTCTGGATGGTACACTTGCATTTCGTCAACATGAAGATGGACATACGGTCGGCCCGAACTGGCCGTACTTCTTGAAGTTTGCAGATAGATATTTCAATCAGAAGGAGGATTCAAACTCCAAGTGAATTCGTACGCCGTTAGACTCTTATTAGTTTTGGTTCTCGCTGCAATGATGTGCTCGAATGCTCAGTCAAGCGACAATGGTATGCCCCACTTAGTGAAACATGGAACAGCCATACAGCTGATGGTCGACGGTAAACCTTTTCTTGCTCTTGCCGGTGAACTTGGCAATTCCTCCGCCTCATATATGGGTTACCTGGATCCCTTCTGGAAGAATTTCGAACAGATGCGTATGAATACCCTAATAGTTCCGGTTTACTGGGAGTTGATCGAACCGGTAGAGGGGCATTTCAATTTCACTTTGGTTGACAGCATCATCCACGCGGCTCGGCAGCATAAATTGAAAATTGTTTTCTTGTGGTTTGGTTCGTGGAAGAACAGCATGTCCTGCTATGTTCCACTTTGGGTGAAGACCGATGAGAAGAGGTTCCCGCGAGCGCGGACAAAGAGCGGAGCGGCACTTGAGATATTGACTCCGTTCGATGATGAATCGCGTGACGCCGATGCAAGAGTCTTCGCAGCGTTGATGAAACATGTCCGGATAATAGACGGCAAGAATCATACTGTCATCTTGGTTCAGGTGGAAAACGAAATTGGAATGATACCGGATGCCAGAGATTATTCACCAGAGGCAAATAAAGCTTTCGGAGGAGCGGTACCCCAGGAATTGATCAATTACCTCCAGGCACACAGGGATTCGATTGAGCCTGCGCTTCGACAGAGTTGGGAGGAGAATGGATCTAAGACCTCGGGAACGTGGGAGGAATTATTCGGTCAAGGATTGAGCACTGACGAGTTGTTCATGGCGTGGTACTTTGGGAAATACACGGATCATGTGGCCGAGGCTGGAAAGCATGAATATCCTCTGCCGATGTACGTGAATGCAGCGTTGATGCGTCCTGGATATAGACCAGGGCAATACCCGAGTGCGGGACCGCTCCCTCATCTTTTTGATCTATGGAAAGTGGCGGCTCCTCATCTGGATTTCCTGTCGCCTGATGTCTATTTTGCCAACTTCTCAGAGTGGATTGGAAAATACGATCGTGCAGGGAATCCACTTTTCATTCCTGAGTGCGCCAACAGCCAGAGTGTCGCAAATGCTTATTTCGCATTCGGCGAACACAATGCGATGGGTTTCAGTCCGTTTTCCATCGAGTCTCTGGAGGATCCCGAACATAATCAGGTCTCTCAGGGATACAAAGTCCTTCACGAGCTCACTCCGTTGATACTTGAAAACCAGGGTACGGGAACGATGGCAGGAGTTCTGCTCGATAGCGCAAGTCAAGAGGCACGCGTTACTCTTGGAGATTATATCTTCACGATAAAACACGAATACGCATGGAGATACTGGAAACGGGAAAGCGGGCCGCCGCCAAGAGTAGGGGGCTTGATAATCATGCAGTCCCCGGATGAGTTTATCATTGCCGGCACGGGATTACTCGTTACATTTGAAACGCGCGCTGGTGGAGACTCAATAGCAGGGATCGGCAGCGATTATGAGGGAAGTTTTGTTGATGGTAAATGGGTGCCCGGACTCAGTTTAAACGGAGACCAGACAAACCAGGGAAGGCAGGTCTTCTTACCTGGTGAAGAATTTACTATCCAGAGGATCAAACTTTATAGTTACAAATAAATAATCGGCATCATTGAGTAGAGGATCGTGGTACGCCAAAGGAGTTTGACATAGATGAAGAAGAATGTTTTATGTTATACGGTGTGTTCCATTTTGCTTGTCGCTTCACAAGTCGGGGTCTGCTATGTTAGACTTCCGCGTCTCGTAAGTGATGGGATGGTTTTACAACGAGAGGACTCCGTGCGAATCTGGGGTTGGGCTTCGCCCGGAGAAAAGGTCACCATCAGATTCCTGGGGCGGACCGATTCCACAACAACTGGTTCCAATGGAAAGTGGGCGATCATGCTTTCACCGATGAAGGCGGGAGGTCCCTACAGCATGGAGGTTGACGGCAGCAATCATATTGTGCTAAATAATATTTTAATCGGGGATGTGTGGGTTTGTTCAGGCCAGTCGAATATGGAACTGCCAATGGCGAGAGTAGCGTGGAAATACTCTGATGTGATATCTCATTCCGAGAATCCTTACATAAGGCAATTTGCGGTTCCGGAGAAATATGATTTTAGCTCACCTCAGGAAGACTTACAGTGGGCGCAATGGCAGCCGGCAAATCCCTGGACTGTACTTCAATTTACCGCCGCGGGTTACTTCTTTGCGAGGACACTTTACGAAAAATACCACGTGCCGATCGGCTTGATCAACGCGAGCGTTGGCGGGACGCCCATCGAGGCATGGATGGGCAAGAACGCGCTGAAAGAATTTCCAGCTATTCTGGAAAGAGGCGAAAAGTTTAACGACACTGCTTTCAGAGACAGCGTTACGAAGCTGAACAATTCAGCAGGGAGTGGGTGGACTAGCAAGATATGGCAGCAGGATGAAGGCTTGAAAGGAGAAAAGCCCTGGTACGATCCAACTTATAATGATGCCGATTGGTCAACGATTAACTTGCCGGCATATTGGGCGGATGAAGGATTGAAGAATACCAACGGAGTTATCTGGTTCAGAAAAGAATTCAACGTCCCGGCTTCCCTTGCAGGAAAACCGGCGATGCTGATCATGGGCAGAATCGTGGATGGAGATTATGACTATGTCAATGGCGTTTTCGTCGGTTTGGTTTCATATCAATATCCACCGCGAAGGTACGAAGTGGCACCCGGGTTGCTCAAAGCCGGCAGGAATAACGTGGTTGTTCGAGTGATTAACTCAGGCGGTCGGGGAGGATTCATAAAGGACAAACAATACGCACTAGTGATCGGAAAGCACATAATAAATCTCGCCGGGAATTGGAAATACAAGGTGGGTGTTGCAGCGCCGCCGATGCCGTTTGGTGGGCCTACAATTATCTATCAGCCAACTGGATGTTTCAACGCGATGATTGCTCCCTTATTGAACTTTACAATCAAAGGGGTCATTTGGTACCAGGGCGAATCTAACGCGGGCAGTCCCGGGTGGTACGGTAAGGAATTTGCAGCTATGATTACAGATTGGAGAGAAAAGTGGCACGAAGGAAATTTCCCGTTCTTATTTGTCCAGCTTCCGAACTACGGCGAGCTATTCGACCATCCTGTCGAAAGCGGTATGGCAGGTCTCAGGGAAGCACAGCTTCAAACTCTCTCACTTCCAAACACCGGAATGGCGGTTACAATCGACATCGGAGAATGGAATGATATTCATCCGCTCGACAAAGGTGATGTAGGAAAGCGGCTTGCACTTGTTGCCGAACATGTTGCGTACGGCGACAACACAGTCATTTATTCCGGTCCGATTTACAAATCGATGGAGATTGACGGAAATGAAGTGATTATTTCATTCACCAATATAGGGAAAGGTTTGGTGGCCAAAGGCGGGCGGCTGAAATCTTTTGAAGTTTGCGGAGCAGATGGTGTGAATGGGTGGGCTACCGCGGTAATTAAAGGAGCTAAAGTAATTGTCCGGAGTGACTTGATCTCAAATCCAACTGGCGTTCGCTATGCTTGGGCAGACACGCCGCAAGGCGCAAACCTGTACAATAAAGAAGGCTTGCCTGCGTCACCATTCGAGACTGGGGAATGGGTAGAAAGGGAATATTGAAATGCCATGCGAAAAATAGAAGATGGATTTTGCAGAAGGAACAGGTGCTCTCGGAATTACATGTACTATTCTTTCAGATCCATCGAAATCGACACAGTCCGCCTCGCCCGCGTTCTATCTCTTGTTTATGTTTTTTTGCTTCTGACTTCTAGTGCATTCACACAAACAAAAATGGAATACACAAATCCAATACTATCTGGTTTTTATCCCGATCCGAGCGTTTGCCGAGTCGCCGACGATTATTATTTGGTGAATTCGACATTTGCGTATTTCCCCGGCATCCCGGTTTTCCACAGCAAGGATCTTGTGAATTGGAAACTGATAGGATATGTTATTGATCGGCCTGACCAATTGAACTATGACAGTCTCGGCGTCTCGCGCGGTATTTTTGCTCCGGCAATTAGATACCATGATGGGACATTTTACGTTACCTGTACATTCGTTGACGGAGGAGGAAACTTTGTCACCACCGCAAAAAATCCCGCGGGTCCATGGTCGAAGCCGGTTTGGCTTCCGCAAGTCAACGGAATAGATCCATCTCTTTTCTTCGATGATAATGGACAGGCATATATCATTTTCAACAGCGTCGCACCGGAGAACAAACCGCTCTATCAGGGCCATAGAACAATCAGGATGCGAGGGTTTGACATCGATAGACCTGGAGTACTTGATGATGAAAGAATCCTCGTTAACGGTGGAACGGACATAAGTAAACATCCGGTCTGGATAGAAGGGCCGCATATATTTAAGAAAGACGGCTTCTATTACTTAATATGCGCGGAGGGAGGTACGGCGGAAAAACATTCCGAGGTTGTTTTCAAAAGTAAGAATGTGAATGGACCTTACGCGCCCTTTGAAGGCAATCCGATTCTGACACAAAGGGATTTGAGCCCGGATAGAAAAGATCCTATTACTTGTACAGGTCATGCCGATCTTGTTGAGACGCAAAATGGCGCATGGTGGGCAGTGTTCCTTGGCTGCCGGCCTTACGCGGACGATTACTTCAACACCGGGAGAGAAACATTTCTTGCTCCCGTCACATGGAAAGATGGATGGCCGTCGATAATATCGTACGGTCAAATTGTTGCGTACCACTATCCGTATCCTTTTCCATCCTTGGAGGAAAAAGATCAGCTTCATTATAGTGGGGACTTCGAATACACGGACAACTTTGATGCGAAGACACTCGATATCAACTGGGAATTTTTAAGAGCACTATTGGAGAAATGGTATAGTCTTAGTGAGAAACCCGGGTATCTCACTATGAATTTAGGGCCTGAAACATGTTCAGGGAAAATGAATCCAAGTTTCATAGGTCGTCGTCAACAGCACGCAGATTGTTCTGCCAGTACATCAATAGAATTTTCACCTGTGGCGGAAAACGAAAAGGCCGGGTTGCTCATATTTCAAAATGAGACTCATTTTTATTATTTGTGCAAATCCGTGGAAAATGGCGGAGGTGTCGTGCAATTGTTTAAATCCATCGATACTGCTGCCAATTCCAAAGAGATGGAACTTATGGCTATGCAGAAGTTTACCGGCAATCCCAACAAAAAGATGTCTTTGAAAATAGAAGCTCATGGGAATTCTTATTCCTTCTCTTTTTCATTTGGACCCGAAAGATGGTACATGTTGAAAGACAGCGTTGATGGAACGTTTTTGAGCACGAAATTCGCCGGAGGATTCGTGGGTTGCATGTACGCACTTTATGTCACGTCGCTCGGTGAACCGAGCAAAAGCAAGGCTTACTTCGATTGGTTTAAATATAAAGGAAATGATGAAGCGTATAAAAAATGATTTGTTGCGTACAGAAACATATGGAGATCTCGGAGATAAGATTGTCCTTGTAACCGGCGGCGCAAGCGGGATCGGATATTCAATCGCGCAGGCTTTCTCGGCGAATGGTTCGAAGGTTATTATTGTGGGAAGAGATAATGAGAAACTCGAATCCGCCAGGAAGGAAATCGGGAGAGAAGTCACCTGCATCCGCTTCGATTTGAGTGAGATCGATCTACTCTCTGATTTGACGAAGGAAATCAGAAATGTCGTGGGAGAGGTTGATGTGTTGGTAAACAACGCCGGGATTAATATGAAGAAAGACGCGCTCGATGTTTCGAACAACGAGTATGAAAACATAGTGAAAACCAACCAGACAGCCGTATTCGCATTGACGAGGGAAATTGGCAGGACGATGGTTGCCCGCCGTTCCGGAAGCATCATCATGATTAGCTCAATGGCGTCACAATATGGAATTCCGAAAGTGGTTGCGTACACAGCATCAAAGTCAGCCATCGAAGGGATGACGCGTGCGTTGGCGGTCGAATGGTCGCCGCACGGTGTACGGGTCAATTGCATCGCCCCCGGTTTCATTAAAACTGCAATGTCGTCGAAAGCACTGGATAGTGATTCCGAGAGGAAAAGCAAGGTTCTGTCCCGGACACCGGTCGGTAAACTTGGTGAGCCTTCCGACGTGGCAAACGCAGTCTTGTTCCTTGCATCATCGCAGTCGAAATACATAACGGGAGTAGTCCTTCCGGTTGACGGCGGAAACTCAATAGGGTTTTAGAATTTAAATGTTTAAGAAATTTTCAAAGGAGATTTGTTATGTTATTTAATTTCAGGTTATTCATCAGAGGTTTATTGACCATTCACGTATGTGCTTTACTTATTATTTTTATCTTCCCGTCCCGGTCTTTTTCGCAATTGGCCCTTGGCAGGAGCAAATTCGTGGGAAATGTTATTCATAATGCCTACAGCATTCGCTCGGATTTTGCCACTTATTGGGATCAGGTAACTCCGGAGAATGACGGTAAGTGGGGGAGCGTCGAAAGCAATCCCGGTGTTTACAGCTGGACCGCTCTCGATAATGATTACAATTATGCTATCCTAAACGGTTTCCCTTTCAAGGAGCATAATCTGATCTGGGGCTCGCAATATCCGAGCTTCATTACAGGTCTTGATTCGGCGCAACTGTACCAGGAAATAGTAAACTGGATCGACTCTTGTGGACAAAGATATCCCGACGCGGCTCTCTGTGATGTTGTCAACGAGCCGATACATACTCCCCTTCCTACAATTTATAAGACTGCCCTCGGCGGAACCGGCAAGACAGGCTGGGACTGGGTAATCAACGCGTTCAAACTGGCAAGGGAATACTGGTCGCCCAATACAAAGCTTCTTGTGAACGAATATAGTATAATCAATAGCAACAGTAACACCGCAACATATATCAACCTCATCGACTCGTTGAAGGTAAGAGGGCTGATTGACGGCATAGGGGTACAAGCGCATTCTTTTGAAGTTGCGACCGGTGGCGCCTCTCTATCTACGATGAAAGCAAACTTAAATAAGTTAGCTGCCACTGGGTTGCCTATTTACATTTCCGAATTTGCAATCAACGACACAAACGACACACATCAGTTGAATGATTACAAGTCAATATTCCCGATGCTATTTGAGAACCCGGGCGTCAAGGGAATAACTTTTTGGGGATATACTTACGGTCAGACGTGGGAGCCGTATGCGTATTTAGTGAACTCAGACGGGTCAGAGCGTCCAGCTCTCCAGTGGCTGCGAACATATTTAGTAAAGTACTTGTTGCAGCCTGTTGTAATATCCCCGGCTGCCGATACAACAGGTGAACCGCGCAATCCTCTTATCATGTGGCATTCATCAATTGCCGCATCTTCATATCGTTTGCAGGTGGCAACCGACAACATGTTCTCTTCCATAGTGCTAGATTCGACGGTATCGGATACTGTTTTTCAGCTGTCACCGCTAAACGCGAATACAAAGTATTACTGGCATGTTGCCGCGATGAATGCAAGCGACACAGGCGATTTCGCTGCCCCCGTGAGTTTTACAACGGGAGACTCTATAACCACCGGCGTGAGAGACTCCAAAGAAATCCCTGCCTCGTTCTCTTTATCTCAAAACTATCCAAATCCTTTCAACCCGACGACAGTCATCGATTATCAGATTCCTGCTGCGACTCACGTCGTTTTGAAAGTTTATGATGCACTTGGTAGAGAGATAACCACGCTCGTTGATGAGAGACAGAGTGCTGGAACACATAGCATAACGTTCAATGGGGCTGGTTTACCAAGCGGAGTTTACTTTTACCGATTGATCGCTGGTTCAAACGGTGAAACAAGGAAACTTACACTTTTGAAATGAAGATCAATTGGAAGTGAAAAGATTAACGTGAAGAGTATTTACTTAAATATTTTGGTGGTTCTATCGATGTTTGCGATTGTTCCATTTTCTGTTCGCGCGGAGACGTACAAGGTCAAAGGCACAGTAACCACATCGGGAAACCCTGTCCGATATGCATCGATCACCTTCTACGACAGTTATGATTTTTCCATTCAATACAATGCGGAGACTGATTCGACAGGAGCGTTTACGCTGAGCTCGATCACGGCAGTGAAGCAGGAGAGTCAGCTGCCTCAAAAATTTCATCTCGAACAGAATTATCCAAATCCGTTTTCAGCCTCGACCTCCATATCGTACAAATTGGAGGAGCAGTCGGATGTGAAGGTGACCATATACGATGTTCTTGGGAGAGAGATAAGGACATTCGAAGTTGGATTTCAGTCGGCGGGAACTTATGGGGTAGTTTGGAATGGAAGAAACGATTTGGGGAGAGTGGTGATGCCGGGGGTATATTTATGCCGTCTTCAAGCGGACGGTAAAACTCAGGTCAGGAAGATGTTATTTGGAGTAGGGGAAAACACGAATTCAGGACTGCTGTCGGGAGTAATGCATTCCCAAACGAAGACAGGAGTTGGTGAAATTCGGAGCGTGCCTGGCACGACTCTTTCTAGTTCAGAGACATTTGTGGTTGAAATATCGAATACCGACAGCACTTCACCCACAATCGTACCAAAACAAGTAGGCGGTGTCGTCCTTCAAAGCGACACGACACTCGACTTCAGCGTGGCTCTTCCGCAAGCTATCGTGTATCTTGACAGTACCCAGCAAATCATAAGAGGGTTTGGAGCCGCAAACATAGTGGGCTGGGTCCCCGACATGACTTCGACCGAGGTGCTGACAGCCTTCGGCAACGGTGTTGGGCAATTAGGGTTCACGATAATGCGTCTTCGGATCTCACCTGATTCCACGCAGTTCAGCGCCAATGTTCGGTCGGCCCTGACGGCTCAGGACTTAGGTGCCGCGATTATTGCGACGCCATGGACGCCCCCCGCTTGGATGAAGACCAACGACAACATTGCTGGCGGCTATCTTGTTCAAAGTGATTACGCGGCATACGCCGCACATCTGAAAGCATTCGCAGACACAATGTCAAGCCATGGCGTTTCGATTTATGCGATCTCGGTCCAAAACGAGCCTGATGCTAACGTGACTTACGAATCATGCGACTGGAATGCGACGCAGTTTGTCAATTTCATGAAGAACTATGCACCGTCTGTCGGTGTGCCGGTCTTCATGCCCGAGTCTGAAAGCTTCGTCCGTCAATTGTCGGATTCGACATTAAATGATTCGGTTGCCGCTTCCCATGTTGCTTTTATTGGCGAACACATTTATGGAATGAGCCCATCTACTTATCCGCTTGCGATAAAGCAAGGGAAAGAAGTGTGGATGACCGAACATTACACCACCGACGCAGATTCCGGAAACAACTGGGTCGCTGCGCTTCCTGTTGGCAAAGAAATCAACGATTGCATGAATGCCGATATGTCCGCTTATGTGTGGTGGTACATAATGGTATCGTGGGGCCCGCTCGATCAAAGCGGCAATCCCACGAAAAGAGGATACATCATGTCCCAGAATGCGAGATTTGTGAGGCCGGGGTACTACCGCGTTAGTGCTACCCAGAGCCCTGTATCGAATGTGTACGTGACGGCTTATAAGGATGGCGCAAAGGTTGTTATTGTTGTGGTTAACCAGGGGTCAACCCCGGTCACTATGGAATTTAGTCTGCAAAATGGATCAGTCGGTTCATTTATACCTTATGAAACCTCGAGCACCAAGAGTTGCGCCCAGGGAAACAACGTGAGCGTATCTGGCGGCAATTTTGAAGCTACTCTGGACGCCTCGAGTGTGACGACGTTTGTGTCGAACTAAACACCCGAAAGTGTATTGAACAGGAAAGAAATTTTGAATACTCATTCTTCTGAAAGCGATCTAATCGGTCCTTTTATCAATTATCCGGCAAGGAACATCCTTCCAGGGAAGTCGGGGTATGATAGAATTTATTGACCGGATAACAATGAATCTAAAATGTACATTTTAATTTTGAAAGGTCTCACTCGCCATTGGTTGCGGCGCAGTGTTTTAGTCCTTTTACTATTGTCCAATTACAGGTGCCTATCACAATCGGTTCCCGACTCTTATCAAATCGGCACTTGGCGGGGATTCCGGTCGGCAGCGATAAGCTATACGTTCGACGATAATTGCTCCAACCAGCTTGCCATCGCGGTGCCCATGTTCAACCAGTTCAATTTCAACTTAACCCTGTTCACGGTCGTAAATTGGAGCCCGAATTGGTCTGGCTTGCAGGGTGCCGCCGCAAGGGGAAATGAAATTGGCAGTCACACCATGTCACACCCTTACTTAGACAGTCTGTCTGACTCCCTGCAATTGACTGAGTTGCAAAATTCACAAAGCATTATTAATGCTCATATCAACGGACAGAAATGTACCACGGTAGCATATCCGTATTGCGCTGAAGGGAACGCCGCAATGATTTCTCAGTATTATATTGCCGCACGCGGCTGCCAGGGATATATAGAAGCTAAGACCCCCAGGGATTTTATGAATATTAGTTCTATAATCTGCGGGGCAGTTGGGTCAGTGAAAACGGGCGCGGATTTCAAAACCAATGCCGACAACGCGGTTAAGTCGAACGGTTGGTGTGTCTATCTAATTCATGGAATTGATAATGACGGTGGGTACTCGCCGCTCTCTTCAGATACGCTCAGGGCAAGCCTGCAGTATTTGAGTGCGAATCCTGAAAAGTTCTGGGTCTCGACGTTCGGAAATGTTGTCAAATATATAAAAGAAAGAAATTCGGCGAAGGTATCGGAAATCGCCAATCAGGAAGACACTATTGTCGTGCAGTTGACCGACAGCCTCAACGATTCTCTCTTCGATTTGCCTCTTACTGTCCGCAGACAACTTCCAAAGAATTGGTCTTCAGCCGATGTCTATCAAAATGGAAAACAGTTAAATTCACAGATAGTGAAAGTAGATTCCCTGGAATACGTCATATTTGATGTAATTCCCAATAGCGGAAGTGCTGTTCTTGTCGGAGCCACCACCGTAGGGATGAAACGGCAACACCTGTTTGACATACCATCGTCGACGGAGCTCCTGCAAAACTATCCGAACCCATTCAATCCGTCCACGATCATCGATTACCAGATTCCCGCAGCGAGCCATGTTACTTTGAAAGTACACGACTCAATAGGCCGAGAGGTCGCGACACTGGTAAACGAAACTCAAAACGCGGGATATTACAATGTCACATTCAATGCCGATTGTCTTCCGAGCGGCGTTTACTTGTACCGTATTGCGTCGGAGAGATTTAGCACGATGAAAGAACTTGTTTTAGTTAAAAAAAAATCTTGATCTTGCGAGGTTCCAAAGGCAATGGTCGGAATCTTTCAAGCTTGCTGGATATTACTTGTTGATATTTAAGGAGAAACTTTATGAAAAATGCACAAATAAATCTTTTGTTGGCTCTAACAATGCTGGCAGCTATTCCGTTTTCCGTTCGTGCGAATACGTATTCCGTCAAGGGTATCGTGACTGCATCCGGGATCCCTGTCCGGTATGCGTCGATCACTTTCTTAGACAGTTATAACTTCTCCATCCAATACAATGCGGTGACAGACTCAACGGGAGCTTTTTCACTCAGTCCGATTACGGCAGTGAAGCAAGCGAGTCAGCCGCCTAAAGATTTCAAACTCGAGCAGAATTATCCAAACCCGTTTTCATCCTCTACCGCCATATCGTACGCGTTGAAAAATCAGTCAGATGTAAAGGTGTCGATTTACGATGTCCTTGGGAGAGAGATACGGAGATTCGATGCCGGTTACCAGGCGGCAGGATCTCACGGCATAGTGTGGAATGGCAGAAACGATTTTGGCAAAGAGGTTGTGCCCGGAGTCTATTTCTATAAGCTTCAAGCCGGCGGTGAAGCTCAAGTTAGGAAAATGGTATTCGGAGTGGGAGGAAGCGCGAATTCAGTCCTGCTTCCAGGGATAGTATCATCGCAAGCAATGATGGGAGCTGACGAAATTCAAAGTGCTCCTAATGGGATTCTTTCCAGTTCAGAAACTTTTGTGGTCGAAATATCAAATACCGACAGCACTTCGCCCACAATCGTGTCCAAACAATTCGGCAACACCGTCATTCAAAGCGACACGTCAATCAATTTCAGTGTTAGCCTCCCTCAAGCAATCGTATATCTTGACAGTACCAAACAAATCATAAGAGGATTCGGCGGAGCAAACACTTTAATTTTCCGTCCAGACATGACACCCGCCGAAGTGCAGACGGCATTCGGCAATGGCACAGGACAGGTTGGGCTGACCATAATGCGCCTTTCCATTCCGCCTGACTCTACACAGTTTGCCGCTAATGCCCCTTCGGCGCTGGCCGCTCAGAATCTCGGCGCGACAATTATTGCAACACCATGGACGCCTCCTTCATGGATGAAGACCAATGATACCACTGCTGGCGGCTCTCTTATTCAGAGTGATTATGCGGCATACGCCGCACATCTGAAGGCATTCGCCGATACCATGACTGAACATGGGGTATCATTATACGGTATCTCCGTTCAAAACGAACCGGATGCCGGCGTATCTTATCAATCGTGTGACTGGAATGCGACGCAATTTATGAACTTCATGAGGTACAATGCACCGGCGGTTGGCGTCCCTGTTTTCATGCCTGAATCTGAGGGTTATAGACATTCGCTCTCTGATTCAACGCTCAACGATTCTCTTGCCGCGGCGCATGTTGCCTTTATAGGCGGACATTTGTACGGAGATGTCGATACTAAAGGTGACGTTCAATCGTCAGTTCAATATCCCCTTGCTCTGCAAAAAGGAAAAGAGTTGTGGATGACGGAATATTTGATAAATAGCGGCTCCAACACAAATCCTACTAGTGTTGACACGGGCTGGGCTGGCGCCATGCAGACAGCGAAGACTATTAATGATTGCATGAGTTACAATATGAGCGCCTACGTTTGGTGGTACATTGTAAGATTTTATGGTCCAATCGATGATGGTCAATTCAATTCCGCAAACACCGGCAATGTAACTCATAAAGGATATGTCATATCTCAATTCGCCAGATTTGTTCGTCCCGGGTTTTATCGCGTCAGTGCTACCGCGAGCCCCGTGTCGAATACGTTTGTGACAGCTTACAGGAATGGCGCAAAAGTAGTGATCGTAGCTTTAAATATGGGCTCCACTGCGGTGACTCTACCGTTCACTGTGCAAGGTGGAACGGCAAGTTCGTATACGCCATACGTTACATCGAGCACAGAGAATTGTTTGCAAGGGAATAATATCGCGCTATCTAACGGCAGCTTCATAACTACACTGGGTCCATCGAGTGTGACGACATTCGTTTCGAACTAATGGTACATGGTTTGATGGAAACGGACTGAGTCAGACTATTGAAATGAATGAAACCAGATCACGGGTTCCGTCTTCCTGGCTCAAAGTCTTTAGGTGGAAATAATTATGTCACGAGGAATGAAACAACATATAGTCAAAATTGATAGGTCCATCACCCTTATGCTTTTCAGTTCGTTGGTGCTTTTGCCGGTGCAGCTGTTTTGCCAGACTCACGAGGGGAATCGCAAGTTTCTTGGAAATATCATCGGTTCGTCTATCCCGGCCGACTTCGGAAAATATTGGAGCCAGGTTACTCCAGAGAATGCAGGCAAATGGGGTGTGGTCGGGATTAGCCCCGATACGAATCTATGGGACTGGTCGCAACTGGATAGAATATATGATTATGCACTCCAGAAAGGTTATCCGTTTAAATTTCATAACCTTGTCTGGGGACAACAACAACCCTCATGGACCGGTGGCCTTGACCTGGTTCAACAGAAGAAAATGGTCGAAGCATGGATCAGGCTCTGTGGAGAAAGATACTCGAAGTCGACGTATGTTGATGTAGTGAACGAGCCGATACAGAAACCGGCTTTCTACAAAAATGCTCTCGGGGGCGATGGCCGGACAGGTTGGGATTGGGTAATATGGTCATTTGAAAAGGCACGAAAGGCTTTTCCAAATGCAAAGCTCCTTATTAATGATTACAATATCTTGAGCGATTCTGTAAATACTCGGGAGTATATTGAGATCGTTAATCTGCTAAAGGCAAGAAATCTTATCGACGGCATCGGTTGCCAGGGGCATGGTCTTGAGAGGGTAGATACAAACACCATAAAATCGAATCTAAAGCTGCTTGAAGGGGCAGGGCTTCCGATTTATATATCCGAATACGATGTTGACGAGGCTAATGATGCCAGGCAACTTGAGATTTTCAAGGAGCAGATTCCGATATTCTGGAATGACCCTCAAGTAGAAGGCATAACATTGTGGGGTTACGTTGAGAGACAGACGTGGCGTCCGAATACTTACTTAGTTCACACAGACCTCAGAGAAAGGCCGGCTCTTGAGTGGCTTTGTCAATATGTATCTTCCCATCCGGTAGGTGAGAGAAATTAAAAGCAATGCTTTGCTAAGATACTTGCATCAATGAGAAAAGAAACTGTAATTCTCGGAATCAAAATAAATTATAGGTACAATCCATGAAATGTTTTCTTCGATTCTTATTCATCCTTTCTACTTTGTGCCTGAGTTTAAGTTGGACGACAGTCATGGCACAGCCATCCGGCGGGCCATACGGTCCAATTCGACAATTTTACAGATTGCCGACGGTGGCAGGAAAAATATATTACGTCGCAGTCGACGGGGACTCAGCCCGGTCCGGGGAGTCATTAAGCAACCCGACAACGCTTGCGGCCGCGATTGATCGTGTACGATCGGGCGATGCAATCGTTATGCGCGGCGGTACGTACCGTACAGGTAACCTGGTGCTGAACCAGGGTATCACGATACAACCCTACGAAAATGAACAGCCGATACTGAAAGGGACCGGGGTTGCCACGAACTGGAAGGATCTCAAAAACGGTGTTTGGGTAACAAAATGGTCTCATCTGTTCCCATCAAAACCTGAGAGTTGGTGGCCGCGCGGTATCGACGGAAGAAAAACTCCGCTATGGCGTTTCAACAACGATATGGTGTTTATCGATGGAAGGTACTTATTGCCGACCGGCTGGCTGGGGGCTGTTGATTCGAATTCTTACTACATCGATTACGAAGATAGTCTTGTCTACATCGGTACCGATCCTACGAATCGGCTGGTCGAAATCACTGACCATGATGCAGCTATCGTCAGGATTACCGGGAAATGTCATGGTAAGGAATCGGACCACAAAGGATACGACATTCGCGGTATCACCTTCACGCAGTACGCGTATCGCGCCCTCGAGGTCGAAGGCACAGAACCTGTGGGAGTAACCGATGAGTCGAAGTTCGGAAAAGATGTAGTCGGTACAACTTTGGAAAATTGCACAATTTCTTATTGCTCCCGCGTCGCAGGATACTTCCGCGGGGATCATCTGATTATTCGGCACTGTAAAATAAGCGATACGAGGACTGAAGGTGTTTACGTAATAGGTTCAAATGATATATTACTGGAAAAGAACATCTTCACACGGAATAACATTGACAGCACAAGCGGGTATTTTCCTGCCGCAGTTAAGATATTCAATCAATGTCACAGGGCGGTTTGCCGGGACAACCTGATTATCGACCTCCCGAATTCGAACGGCGTGTGGTATGATGTCGGTGAAGTAGACGGTGTTTTCGTCAATAACTGGGTCGAGGGAGTCGGTAAAGTCAGTAAGACAACCCCAACCGATCAGCTCTGGCCGAGCAACAACGGATTCTTCTTTGAAATATCAAAAGGAGTTACGGTAGCGGGGAATGTCTTTGTGAATTGTGACCATGGCATGATGATACTGAATAGTTCCAACGCAAAAATTTACCAGAACACTTTTGTAAATAGTATCGCTTGCATCGGTAGGAACGCGCGAGTTCCGGCAGGAGATCGTTTTGGCTGGCACTCCAGCACGGGGCCTGACGTCGATAAACGCGAGGGACACGTATTTATCAATAATCTGCTTACAGGCGATGAGAGTTTCACGAGACCGCTTCTTTTCGTTTGGCAGCCTGCTGCTTTGTGCAGTCAACTTACGAAACCGGAACTTAGCCAGCTTGATCACAACGTTTATGTTCGTCAGGCTGGGAATCCTCTTTATCCGATGATTTTGTGGAGCCCCGCAGCGGATGAGAACTGCCAGACGGGATTTGATTCATTAGGGGATCTCCGAAAGATGTATACGAACTTTGAGGCTGGCGGGCGATCCTATGTTAAATACGACGGCCCTTTGTTCAAGAGTGCGGAATTAGGACATTATCGATTGTTATCGGATTTTTCGGGGGCGAGAATGGGAACCGACCTTCCGGAAGAGGTCAAGACACTTCTTGACGGTTCCAGGAGAGAAGGACTGTATGTCGGAGCATATCCGCCAATACAATAGAGACATCTACTGTTATTGTGTTTGCTTAACAGCCCATCGGTAATGGTGTTGTCAGAGAAAGGGCGCTTATTGAAACTGTGCGGACGAGTTGATTCATAGCAGAATCATCTTATCTTTAATTAATAATGGAGTTTGTCGTGCCTGAAAATAACTATTCTAACAAAACGTCCGGAAGTGCGATCCTTCTCCTTTCCTGCAAGGACCGAACCGGTTTAATTTCCAGGATTTCTCATTTTGTTTTCGAACGAGGCGGCAACATCCTTGATTTGGATGAGCATGTTGACGTCGAGGATAAACAGTTTTTCATCCGCATCGCCTGGGATATGAAGAATTTTTCGGTACCAGAGTCAGAAGTGACAGAGGCGTTTTCACCATTGGCGAAAGAATTCGATGCCGCGTTCAAGATTAACTTCACCGGAAAGAATCTTCGGGTGGCGATTTTTGTATCAAAATTCGATCATTGTCTCCAGGAAATTTTGTGGCGACAGCGGCTGGGGGAATTCAATATCGAGATCCCTATCATCATCTCCAATCATGAAGATTTACGCGGACTTGCCGAGCACTATTCCATCCCGTATCATGTATTTCCCGTTGTAAATGAGAATAAGCTCGAACTTGAGAGAAAAGAATTAGCTTTACTAATGGAACACAAAATTGATACCATCGTGCTGGCGCGCTACATGCAAGTTTTAACTGCGCAGGTTGTCCGCGAATATCCGAATCGGATCATAAATATCCACCACTCATTCCTGCCGGCATTTGCGGGAGGTGATCCCTACCGGCAAGCTTACGAGCGCGGCGTAAAGATTATCGGCGCAACGAGCCACTATGTTACGGAAGAACTCGATGAGGGTCCGATAATAGAGCAAGACATTATCCGTATTTCGCATAAAGATACGGTGAGCGATCTGGTGCGGAAAGGGAGAGACATTGAACGCCTGATATTAGCCCGCGCCTTGTACCACCATGCACGGCATCGCATATTGGTACATGGCAAACGAACGATTGTTTTTGAATAAAAAGGACGGTTAAAATGACAGAACAGCAGTGGGAAGAACTTTTGCAGGTTATTAAGGGAGAAATCGTGGATCCTTTGCCGGTAGGTTTTATAATTGACAGTCCATGGCTTCCTAATTGGTTCGGTATAAGCATTTTGGATTATTTCTCAAATGACGGGCTGTGGTTGAATGCGAACCTGGAAGCAATGAATGAGTTTCCCGAAGCCACTTTTCTTCCGGGATTTTGGTCGGAGTTCGGCATGTGTACTGAGCCATCGGCATTCGGAGTGAGGTGTACCTTTCCACAAAACGAATTTCCTTTCGCGCATAAAATCATTCAATCATCCGAAGACATTGATTCTCTGCCTCAGCCGAATCCGAAAACGGATGGTCTTTTACCCTTTGTCGTTAACAGGCTTAAACTCGCGGAACCGAAAATTGAGGCTGCCGGACACAAGATCCGGTTCGCGGTTTGTCGCGGACCGCTGAATGTGGCCAGCTACCTGATGGGTTCAACCGAATTTCTTACGATGATTATGATGGAACCTGAAAAGGCAGAGATACTCATGAAGAAAATCACTGCCTACTTGAAAGATTGGCTCCATCTGCAGATGGAAACATTTCCTTCGATAGACGGGATTTTTATGCTTGACGACATAATCGGGTTCATGGGAGCAGCGGAGTTTGAGACCTTCGGGCTGCCGTATTTCAAGGAACTCTTCGACGCGAATGTCTCGGTCAGGTTCCTTCACAATGACGCGCCCTGCAAAGAGTCCGCTAAGTTTCTTCCCGAAATGGGAGTCAATTTATTCAATATGGGATTCGATGTCACGCTGAATGAGCTGAAACAACTGACACAAAACAAAGTTACCCTTCTCGGCAACATACCGCCGCGCGATGTTCTTGCAGGCGGAACTCCTGAACAAGTAACGAAGACAACGGTTGATCTAGTAAGTTCGGTTAAAGACAAGTCCAGGGTGATGCTTTCATGCGGAGGAGGAATGCCGCCCGCTGTAAGCTCGGAAAACATAAGAGCTTTTATCCGGGCGGTCAAAGGGAATTAACCCGGCTAAAGATCCAGGAGAACCAAATTTTGTAACGAATCGTTTAGATGTTCAGGTAATTTGATACGAGATGAATAAGGAGATGTGAAGATGAGAAGACGTGAATTTATAAAATACACCGCACTAACCGCCGGGGCGTTAACGCTCTCGCCCCATGCGAAAGTGTTTGGCAACGAGGCAAAGAAAAAATATGCAAACGATGTCGTGACGCTCGGTAAAACCGGAATTAAAGTCTCACGGCTCGCGATGGGAACGGGAACTCATGGTTTTAATCATCAATCGGACCAATCGAGAGAGTCCGGCCCTGGAAGTCTTCCTGATCTATTGCGTAAAGCTTACGACCAGGGCATTAATTTCTGGGATTCGGCAGATCAATACGGAACGCATCCTGATCTTAAGGAAGCCCTGAAGAGTATCCCGCGTGAAAAAGTCGCGATTCTAACTAAGGCCGAGTCGACCACAGCCGATGAAATGAAATACGACCTGGACCGTTTTCGTAAGGAGATCGGTACAGATTATATTGACGTAATCCTTTTGCACATGATGACAAACACCGATTGGCCGATTGAAAAGGAAGGTGCCATGGAGGTGCTGGAGAGAGCCCGGGAAAACGGTATAATTCGTGCGCATGGGGTCTCATGTCATACGCTGGGAGCGCTGCAGGCAGCATCGAATTCAGATTGGGTACAGGTTGACTTTGCGCGGATCAATCCGGAAGGAATCATCATGGACGCAGAAGTCTCGACTGTCTCGAAGGTACTGAAGAAAATGCACGACGTTGGAAAAGGGATTGTCGGGATGAAAATTTTTGGAGCCGGACGGCTTGTCAATAAAAAGGATGAATGCTTGAAATATATTCTCGGTCTCGATTTTGTCGATGCGTTTACTATCGGACAGGAAAATCAGGACGAAATGCTGGACCTCGTGACGAGGATCCCGGCCGCAAGCATTGCCAGTTAGCATGGAAGGCATCTGCATCCTTTCCCCTTGTTTAATGGAACGGCATCCTTTCTCAGGAGAGAATAATACCTGTTCGGAAGAGATGATCGCAAATCACAACTGCACTTGAAGGAGACATAATGGCTCGAATAATCCCATTTCTAAGGTTCACCTTTTTGTTACTCTCGGGAACGACTCTGTTTGCTCAAACGGATACTGCAATGTCCGAAGTGTCGCCGCCTGAGGTAAAAATTGCTGGGACTCAATTTCTGAGTATTACTTCCGCGATCACTAATGAGAAGTACGACCTTTACGTTAATCTCCCGAGAGGATACGGAGATACGAGCAAGATTTTTCCGGTAGTCTATTTATTAGATGGGCAATGGGATTTCCCTCTAGTGGAGAGCATTTACGGATCCCAATTCTATGACGGTTTTATACCGGGAATGGTTGTTGTCGGAATAACCTGCAGCGGGGCAAATGCGAACTATGATTCCCTGAGAGCCGGAGATCTCACTCCCAGTCCTACTAAGGAAGTCCCGCAGGGAGGCGGAGCTCCAAAGTTTCTTCAATTCATCAAGACCGAGTTGATTCCACTTATCGAATCGAAGTACCGGGTTGATAGAAACGACCGGACACTTCTCGGAACTTCTCTTGGCGGACTGTTTACCCTGTATACGATCTTTAACGAAACCACATTGTTCAATCGTTACATACTGACGAGCCCGGCATTGACATGGGACAATGGAATCATCTATAAATATGAAAAGACTTTTGCGGGAAAGGACGCCGCTATTCCAGCAAGAGTATTCATGGGAATCGGTGAATATGAAGATGTGCCCACGTTCCAGAAATTTGTGCAACTTCTGAAATCGAGGCACTACCGAGGACTGAGTCTTGAAGCGAAAGTGCTTAACGGAGTAGGACATTCCGGAACGAAGGCTTTAGGGTATACATGGGGACTTCAAACGGTTTTTGCCCGTGTACCATTTCACGTCGATCGATCCATTCTAGTGCGGTACACCGGGAGCTATAAAGATTCTGCGGGCGCAGTTTACAGCATTGCGTTAGATCACGATCACCTTGTTTTTACAAATCCCGCAAAAAGAAAATTAATATTACATTCAGTGAGCAACAAAGAGTTTTACGTCGTAGGTTCTTATATGCTCATATGTTCAGCGAATGATTCCGGAGATGCGAAAGACGAAACTGGTAAATTCCACAATCTACGGCTTGAGTCTTATTACAAGGTGAGCACCTTAGAAAGGTTCCACTGATGATGTCAGACCGATCAAGGAAGCGCTCGTAAGATGAAAGGAAATAGTTCATTTGTCGAAGATACTCTGCCCGTAGGTTCACAAGGCCGCTTTGCGAAAGGTGGATCGTTATATCTGATTGGTTACTCCTTTTCCATCTCCTTGTGTCGAAAATGGAAACGGTCGCTATATAGGAAAGATTCAGAATCATATAATAAATATTCTCAAGTATGTTAACAGAGGTGTCAAATGGAAAAATACGAACTTCATCCGGACAGATTTTTCGATTCGAATCCGGTAGTCAGGCAAAACGCAAGGGAAATTTATGAGAGCGTCAAAGATCTCCCGATAATCAGTCCTCACGGACATGTCGACCCGAGGATCTTTTCGGAGAATAAACCTTTCCCCAATCCGACCGAACTTATATTGATCCCGGATCATTATCTTTTCAGGATGCTGTATTCCCAGGGGATCAGCCTCGAATCTCTCGGCGTGCCTATGGCCGATGGAAGCAGGGTGGAGAAAGATCCGAAAAGGATCTGGCAAATTTTCGCCGAGCATTATTATTTGTTCAATGGTACGCCGAGCGGTGTTTGGCTCGACTATGAATTCAACGTGGTCTTCGGAGTGAAGGAGAAGCTGAACGGCGGCAACGCCATGAAGATTTACGAGCAACTCAACGAGAAAATTAATTCTCCGGAGTTCCTTCCGAGAGCGCTCTTCAAAAGGTTTAATATGGAAGTCTTATCGACTACGGATGGCGCTTCCGATCCTCTTGAACATCATAGAAGGATTAAAGACTCCGGCTGGGACGGGAGAATCATACCATGTTTCCGCCCGGATGCAGTTACGGATTTAATGAACAGGGATTGGGCTAAGAATGTAAAACTGCTTGGAGAAAGAACCGGACTGGAGTTAACTTCGTTTCAAAAGTATGTTGACGCACTTCAGGATCGCCGCTCGTATTTCAAGAAAATGGGAGCCACGGCATCCGATCATGGAGTGGTATCTCCTTACACTCATGAATTAACCGGTAGGGAAGCTGAAGAAATTTTCAAAAGGGGTTTGAAGGGAACGAGCACGCCGGACGACGCAAAATTGTTTACGGCTCATATGCTGATGGAGATGGCGAGGATGAGCACGGAAGATGGGATAGTGATGCAGATTCATCCCGGTTCCTGCCGCGGTCACAATACCGGATTTACCGAGAAATGGGGACCTGATAAAGGCAACGATATTCCGGTGCAGACGGAATTCACCTACAACTTGAAAGGGCTGCTGAATAAATATGGGAATAATTCCTCGTTGACAGTTATTGTATTTACACTCGATGAGAGTACTTACTCGCGCGAGCTCGCGCCGCTGGCTGGATATTATCCGGCGATGAAGTTAGGGCCTCCATGGTGGTTCAACGACAGCATCCAGGGAATGACGAGATACCGGCAGATGGTCACCGAGACTGCCGGGTTCTACAATACCGTTGGGTTCAACGATGACACACGAGCTTTTGTATCTATCCCGGCAAGACACGATGTCGCCAGGAGAGTTGACTCGAATTTTCTTGGGGGGCTTGTCGCTAAACATATAATAAGCATGGGCGAAGCGCTTACCATAGCAAAGGACTTGACTTACAATCTCGTCAAGAAGGCGTATAAACTATGAAGTAAAATGGAGCGGCAAATCGGGACTATTTAAAACCTAAAGAGCGCCTGATTCCGAGTTCCAATCCTCGCAGTTCAGCCAGACCCCTCATCCTGCCGAATAAGGAATAACCCGGGTAGATACCTTTTCTGTTTTGGTCAGGAATCATAAGGTGTCCGTGATCCGGTCGCATCGGTAGTCGCGAGTTCTTCAACCCCTTGTCTATTCGACGTTTTTGCTCAAGTATGAGCGGTTTCATAACACCGTACATGTCTACGTCTCCATCAAGATGATTGTCTTCGACAAACCCGCCGTTACCATCTCTCTTCACATTCCGCAAGTGGATGAAGTTAATTCTTTGTGCGAGTTTCTCCGACATATCGACAACGTCATTGCTGGAAGAAGCGGCCAACGAGCCAGGGCAGTGCGTAATCCCGTTGGAAGGTGAATCAGCCACTGCAAGGATTTGTTCAAAGTCGGTTTTGCTGCTAACAACTCTCGGCAAACCGAACAGCGGGAATGGCGGATCGTCGGGATGAATTCCAAGGAACACGCCGGATTCTTCGGCGACCGGGATGATTTCCTTCAAAAAATATTTCAGGTTCTCACGGAGTTCGCCGGCGCCGATGTTTTCATACTTCCCCAGTTCAGATCTAAACGTTTCTAAGGTATAAGCCTCTAATGAACCGGGCAATCCAAGAAGAATCGTCTGAAGCAATGTCTCGTGCTGACTGTCTGTCATGCTTTTGTAGTACCGTTCAGCCTCCTTAACTTCCTGGTCGCTGTAATCATTCTCCGCTTTATTTCGTTTTAGAATGAAAATGTCGAATGCTGCTAAAACCTTTCTCTCGAACTTTGTTGTAATCGATCCGTCTTCAAAAATGACCCTCAGATCGGTCCGTAGCCAATCGAGGACGGGCATGAAATTATAGCAGACGATATCAATCCCGCACTTGCCGAGATTTCTTATTGTCTCTTTGTAGTTTTCCACGCGCTTTCGAAAATTACCATTGCGCTTCTTAATATCTTCGTGAACCGGGATGCTTTCAGTTACAGACCATGTCAGGGCTTCCTTCTCTATCAGTTGCTTTCTATCCGTAATCTCTTCGATAGTCCAGGTTTCCCCGATTGGAACTTGATGAAGGGCAGTGACGATACCTGTTGCCCCCGTCTGCCTGATTTCTTTTAGAGAGATAGGGTCGTTCGGACCGAACCATCTCCAGGTTTGTTCAAATGTCATTCGATTTTTCCCCACGTAGGAATGATAGTCCTCTTGCATTTTTTTTGGTACCGAAAAATTTTATTGGTTGCCGCGCGAATACCGGGAAGGCAGTAATTCCGAGCACTTTATCAGTCGTTTAAAACCCTTGTAGACTCTCTGATAATGAATTCGGTTTCTAAAACAACTTTTTCTACCGGCAACAACTTCGGAGACTCTATGTTACGAATCAATATCTCTGCGGCCATTGTGCCGATCTCATGTTGAGGGGCTCTTATTGTTGTTAACGGGATGGGATAAATTCTTGCGTAATAGATATCGTCATTTCCGATAATGGATATATCACGCGGCACGGAAATATTCAGCTCTTTAAGTGCCGCCATGACGGCAAGAGCTTGGTGATCGTTAAAACATACAATCGCTGTCGGATATTGTTCCCTCGGTCTTCTCTTAAAATACTCTATCGTCTTGGCAAAGCTTTCATCGTAGTGAGAACCTATCGATACGATCATATCTTTATTGAATACGGAAGTGCTTTCACTAAAGGCATCACGGAAACCTTCAATACGTTCCTGAGTATGGGACGATTGCGGAGGCCCGGCGAAGTGCACAATTTTTTTATGGCCCCCTTCTATCAAATACTTCACGGCTTTCTTGATTGCTCTTAAGTTGTCAATCGCAACAACATTAGCTTGAATTCCTTTAACACCCTCTAACAGGACAAAAGGATAATTTATCATTTTTAATTTGAAGAGATGTTCGATCTCCGCGGTGCCCTCAACAACGGGGGCTATGATGGTCCCCTTGATGTCCTTTGTAGAAAAAAGATGTGATAGTTTTTTTTCGCTTTCGTGATTATCATCGGAGCTTGTAATGATCACGGAGTATCCTTTGCTGCTTGCGTAATCTTTTACGCCGGTAGCTATCGAAGTGTAGAAAGGATAATTCAAATCTTTTATTATTATGGCGATTGCTTTATCTTGGATTCCATTTTTTAAATTTCTTGCAACTCCCCTCGGACGGAAGTTAAGGTCTTTCATTACTCCCAATATGTGATCGCGTGTCCCCGGCTTTACGGAATTTTTTGTGTTAATAACAGCGGAGACAGTTCCTTTTGAAACCCCTGCTTCCTTGGCGACATCGTCTATCGTTATTCTTTTCACTAAACCCACCGCTTTTTCGAATTGTTATTTGAAACGGTTTTATATTTTTTGAACTATTCAAATTATCTCATAATAGCCTGAAAATCAAGTATCTATGAGATATACATGAATTGATTTCGAATTCTTTAAGAGGTCTGTCTTGAAAGTGCTTCTACCCAGATCAACAATCTAACGCAATCCCTATTAGTGTAGAACAAAGGTAAGTTGGTCGTCTAATCAAGCATTCGAATTGTCATGAAATAAAAGACTTCGCATGTTGCCGACAATCTTACTGCTGTTTTTCCTGACTATGTTGTAAATCGCTATTCATAACTATGTCGAACCAAAAGTGATTGCAAACGCGCGATTATTTATATTTCACAAAATTAATATGCCGCAGGTCCCGGATGCTTTTTCCCGGTCATCTTGCCAATGTTTGGAAGGATAATTAACTTTGACTGTACAAAATGAAGCAGCAGTCACATCCTCCCACTCTTTGGGTTCCAACGAACAAAGTACGATAGGTTAGTATGAGAGAGCGCTTTAAAAAAGTGATGCCCCTTTTGCCTTTGCTTCTCCTAATTTTCCTGGGATCACAGGGTTGCAACAAGAGCAACCTGGCCACACCACCACCTGTCAGTGTCCCTATTCAAGGAAGTGTCTTTGATTCCACGACTCATACTCCTGTTCCATTCGCGATTGTTGAGCTAGGTTCGCACGCTGTAAAAACATCATCAAATGGGACTTACTCTTTCCCATATTCGCTAGTACAATCCGGTACCTACCTTATGGAAGTATTGGCGTCAGGATATCAAACCGCTTCGGAACAGGTTAAGGTGATTCCTGACACGACACAGACCATGGATTTCTACGTCCAGGCGGTGCAAGAAACAACTTTTGTAAATAGCACAATTGATCCGAATTCTTACTCAATGCAGAAATTTAGTTTTGACAGCTATTCTTTTGTCCAGTGTTCTAACGGTATCTTGAGCCACGATGTCAAGGTTACTATTCAGCTGGATACTGTGACAAATCCTGTTCACATTACTGTAGTAAGCCCGGACGGTTCTTATAAACTTGATCAAATGGTTACGGGGGCTAATTTCACCCAGGAATTTATGAGTAACTTGTGCGGTGGTTGGGCAATGGTGGTTTACGATTCGGGAGCAGCTCAAACTGCTTACTCCGGGGAAATTATTATGGATTTTAGCAGCTATCCCCCCACAAGTGATAGTCTTTCTACAAGTATCATGGTTCCGTTTAATTATCCCTCCATCGCTTCGGACTCCAGCGCCTCGTTCTCAAGAATTCTTGTGGCTGACATGAATTACCAGTTGCGGCTGAACATCTCTGGCAATTCGGACGATAACATTTACTTAATTATTTATGATCCGGAGTCGAATATTTTGTTCGACAGACTTGTCAGTGGTAACTATGTATCCCAGAGTTTCGCGGCAGCGAGGGATGGTTTCTACACGTTTAAGTTTTCTAACGAGTTCCCGGTTGCTTCTTCCAGGCGATATAATCAGTCTTCTGTTGCCTCCAGCAAATCGGTTTCCGGAGTACTCGCTATAAACCCGTAGTACCCCAAAAGACTTCGCCTCTTGCGGCATCGCCACGATCGATTCCATAAATTGTACCATGATATGTTAAATCTGTGACGGATCCATAAAGAGGTGCGTTTTCAGTGGACAGGGGCGGAATTGAACCGCCGACACACGGATTTTCAGTCCGTTGCTCTACCAACTGAGCTACCTGTCCAATCGTAAAGATTTACTGCCTCTACTAATATAATTTTGCGAGGGTAATTCTTCAAGAATTATTTGCATTTTCATCGCTGAACTGCTTATTTTCATTCAGACAATAACGTAATGAACATAATTAAACCGTCACGTCTCAAAAAGGGCGATCTAATATCCGTGGTTTCACCTGCGAGCCCACCTCTTGATGCTTCCAAGGTACATAGGGGAGTCCGGTATTTCGAATCGTTGGGTTACAGGGTGACAATCAGTAAGAATGTTTTTAATGTTAATGGATACCTTGCAGGTTCCGACGATGAACGGGCTGAAGATATAAATCAGGCCTTTGCCGATAAGAATGTGAAAGCAATAATCTGCTCGCGTGGCGGTTACGGAACTCCGCGCATTCTGGATAAAATCGATTATGAGATAATAAAGAGGAATCCGAAAATTTTTGTCGGCTATTCGGACGTTACTGCGTTACAGCTTGCGATTTTCAAGAAGACCGGACTCGTCACCTTCAGCGGGCCAATGATGGCGGTGGAGTTTGGGGGAGAATTCGATAAAAAGCTTGATCCGTTCACCGAAGAGAGATTCTTTGATTTAGTCACGAGTCATAAAAAGATCGGGAATGTAAAAAGTAATAAAGATTTCAAGCTTTCGTTCAGAGGAAAAAAGAAATCGCAGGGTAGATTGCTTGGTGGAAATTTATCTTTGATTGCTTCGATTCTCGGTACCGAATATATCCCGGATTTTGGGGAAAGTGTTCTCCTTATCGAGGAAGTGTCGGAGGAACCGTATTCAATTGATAGAATGTTGACACAGCTTCGTCTTGCAGGGGTCTTGTCAAATGTTTCTGCGCTCGCACTCGGTCAGTTTACAAATTGTGCTCCTGAAGAGCCGAACAAACCCTATAGAACTCTCGAAGAAATTCTCAGGGAAGATTTGTTCTCCTCCGGAAAGGCTTCCGTTTTAAATATTCCTTACGGGCATGTGCCTGTGAAATTAACTTTGCCCATAGGGCTGCTTGTCTCAGTCGATCCTATAAGAAAACAGTTTTCTATAGATGAGGCTGCAGTAAGTTAAACGTACGAATAAGAGAAAATCAGGGCGTTCAATTTATGCTGCGCCGGCTATCAATGCCTGTTGGCAATTCCGGCGAGAAAATTTGCCACGATCATTGCAGCCAGTTTTGCGGTGTGCCCGTCGATATCAAACTTCGGATTAAGTTCGCAAATATCTACCATCGCTGTTTTTTCCTCGGATCCTGCGAGATAAGCACATTCTAAAATTTCCTCGGCGGTTAATCCCGTAGGTGTCGGAGCACTGACTCCGGGTGCATCTGAACTCCTTACACTGTCCATATCAAAACTAACGTAAATACGTTGAGTCTCGCCGCTCACGGTCCTGTAAGCCTCCATGAACGATTCAGAATTCTTCTGTGAATGAATTTGTGTAAGTGTATGGACCAGGATCCCATGTTCGGCTGCATAAGCAAGATGCCCTCTCGAGTTCACAAACTCTTGTATCCCGTATTCGGCAAAATTTTTCCCGGTCAGGTCGCCCGAATCAATGAGCATTCTGTAAGGTGTTCCGCTGTTTATTCCTTTAGAATATTCTCTAACATCTAAATGCGAATCTATGTTAATGGCTCCGCAATTTTTATGGACCGTGTGACAGGCCCGGAAGTCCGCGTAACTCAGGTCGTTGCTTCCGCCAAGGACGACCGGTATATGGCCGTGTCTCAAGAGGGAGGCGACCGCATTTTCAAGAACAGACAGAGCGTCATCAAGACTTATGTCGCGTCTAAAATTTCCCGCATCAAATATCTTGATGCCCGCGTCCCTCAGCGCCGTAGATTTAGTCGGGGTCAGTTTGTAGAACGCCCTTCGTATTTCATCCGGGCCTGAAGCACTTCCACCACGTCCGCGATTTCGTATGGCGCCTTCTTCATGGGGAAACCCGATGAGTACTACCTTAAAATCTTCTCCGAAATTTTTCCGTTTAGTTTCGGTGACTTCTCCGAACCTGAGATCTTCTCGCTCCCCTCGTTTGTAAAGAAGCGAGGTATCGGGCTCTTCAAGAAAATTCCAGAACTGTTCCATGCTTTACCACATTCGTTATTTTGTTTTCAGTAAAATGGTATGGGACGTATGCGTAATCTTTTGTGTCCACGATAAGAATATCAGCTTGCTTTCCTACTTCGATGCTTCCCAATTTATCCGACAATCCCAAAGCTGCCGCGGCGTTGAGTGTTGCGGCATTCAGTGCTTCCTCGACGGTCATCTTATTGAAACACACTGCGAGCCACATTATCGTCTGCATGTTGTCGACCATCGATGTCCCGGGGTTGAAATCGCTGGCAATCGCAATCGCGCAATTACGGTCAATCATTTCTCTCGCCGGTGCCGGCGCCGCTTTTAAATAAACGGGAACGGCCGGTAAAATTACTCCGATGGTATCGCTTGCGGCAAGAAGTCCGATCTCAGTTGAGGAGATTTTCTCCAAGTGGTCAACCGACGTTGCACAAAGTTCCACCGCAAGTGTTACGCCGTCGTTTGCGGAAAGTTCTTCAGCGTGCATCTTCAACTTAAGTCCGAATTCGCGAGCGGTTGTGAGGATCTTTCTTGCCTCATCGATAGTAAAGAAACCTTCGTCACAAAAAACATCGCAGAATTCTGCAAGTTTTTTTTTCGTGATATATGGGATAAGTTCGTCCGTAAGAACTTTAATGTAACTGTCACAATCATTCTCAGGCGGAATTGCGTGAGCGCCAAGAAAAGTTGCGACTATATCGGTTATCGACTCCTCCTTTAATTCCTGAATTGCTTCGAGGAGCTTAACTTCAGTCTTAAAATCAAGTCCATATCCGCTTTTCAATTCGACCGTCGTAGTTCCCCATTTAAGCATTTTGTCCAATCGGTGCGCGGCATATGAACGGAGTCTTGATTTTTGCATCTCGCGTGTTTTCTTGACAGTCTCGAGGATTCCACCTCCGTTGGACGCGATTTCGGTGTAACTGATTCCTCTCGCTCGCGCAGAGAATTCATGTTCTCTTGTGCCTGCAAATATCGCATGAGTATGTGCATCGACAAACCCGGGCATCAGGATTTTTCCTGAGACATCGATTATATCGCAGTCAGAATCCGGTTCAACCTTTCCGATTTGTCTTATCGTCCCGTCTTCAATATAAATATCGACGCCTTCAGCAATTCCCACATCATTCATTTCTGAACCGCGTTTAAACGCTTTCCCGTTACCTGAACACGTGACTACTAGTTCAGGGTTTCTAAGAAGCAATTTCACTTTGGGACGGCGGTATACGTTACAGTGATTGACGCTGAAACTGTCACATCGGAAGCATTTAATGATGGAACCATTGCTAATGATTCTGTGCGTGCGCCATAAAATGGGATGGGAGGCCGGGAGTAGGAAGTGTTTATGGTCTTCACTTTCAAGTCTCTAAGGTTTTCTAACTTTGAAATCGCCTCCGCTTTTGTACGAGCTTTCACTACGGCCTCTTCAAGTGCGGAAGTCTGCAGGCTATCCTGATTACTAGCACGGAATTCAATCCCGTTTATCGTTACTCCTTCCACCGAAGTGATTTTCCCCAGAATGTTGTTGAGCTGTGAAAGAGGAATTGAGAGGGACATCAAAGCCGATACCTGGTAGTATTCAGGTATTGTTTGCTCGGGGTTTTTGTCGCTGAAATGCGGAGTAACCGACAGGTTACCTGTCTCTAACTTTGTCGAGTCAATTAATTTATTGAGAGAACTGTGAAGTGCTTCGTAAACTTTCAGGTAACTGATGAATGCCTCAGTTGCAAGCGGCTTCCTGGATATTATGGCAAGATGAAATTCGGCTATATCGGGCTCGGCCGAAACCGTGGCCTCAGCAGATACTGTAATCTCTGAATTGCGTTCTTCGTTGGTGGACTGTGAATAGCTCACTCCAACGATGAACAGGGAGGTAAAAAGTAAACAGAGTAGTTTCATTTTTTCCTTCGGTTTCTATTATTTATAAAACGTAGTGCAAAAATTCAAATCATTCGCTCAAAAATGTAACTTGCTTCCCGGCATGGATGTTGAACCTCTTTAATGTTAGAAGAACAAGATTTGCAAGATGAAGTCGTATTGCCAGCATTTACGACAAAGGTTCATGCGGTACTGTCGAAGAAGGAATGATCAGCCATGTGAAGGTGCGGCGAGTTTATTCAAGTTCATTTTGCTTAAGAATGATGAAAGAATTCCGAAATAAACGGTAAGGAATAGAAATTTATTCCCGTTAACGGGGAATAGGTTCGCTTTTAGAGATTCTTCAATGTTAATTCTGACGGCCTGTTGGAAAACCTGAGCACATTGGATAAAGAGGAGGGGAAGCGAAGTGCCATCTTTCAAAAATGACTTAAGAAGGTTTCAACGCTTTGATGCCGCCTCTGACAAAATTCGATTTAAGAAAGCCCCGCTGCGAAATAACAAAGCATGCGACTCATGGACTGATTCTGTTCCTGTTGTTTTTTGCTATCGGTTGTTCCCGCGAATTTCTCCAAAAATTTGTAATGCCGACGTGGGATACCAACCTAAGTATGCCGTTATTTGACCACACCTACACCTTAAGTGATATTGTTGGAGGAGACTCCGTGCTCTCCTCGGGCAGCGGCGGCACAACTTACGCCCAACCAATATGGTCAACCGGAACTCTTGCTACTTCTAACGATATGAAATTAGCCCCCGTGACCTTCGGAAATTGTCTAAAAATATCGGCTCCTCCGGCCGCCAATGTCGTCCATCAGTTGGGAATATTTGATGTAGGATCGACTTCGTCTGCCACATTCCTTCTGGATGTCGGCGATCTACTCGGCTCGAATAGCATTGTCGGCAGGATCATAATACCTCCGCCGATTCAGTCTATGAAATATACATCCGACCCATCGAGTTCATTTAACCAGTTCAAGACTGTCACTATAAGTTCTGCCGAGCTGTCGGTGACTGTCGAGAACGGCTTTTGTGCGACGATTAATTTTCCAGACGGACTTTCGATTGAAGACTCGGCCGGCAACACTTTATTAAGTGTCCCGATCCCAGGAAATAGCCTTCAACCATATCAATCATATTCGACTAAGGAGTCAATTGCTAACATAACTTTTCCCAATAATTTTAAATTATCTGCTTCGATTAGCTCACCGGGAGGACAATCACCGGTGCTGGTAAAATCTGATACGCTGATTTTGATAACGGTTAAACTGAATAATATAAAAGCCAGCTCCGCGATGACCATCATCCAACCTCAAGCTCCCGTTGTTATCGAGGGAATGCTGGGATTTCCCGACTCTGACAAGGTGGAACACGCCGGCGTCGACAGCGGGTTAGTTAATATTTCTTTCACAAACGGATTTGATCTGCCTTGTAGTGTTCATTTGGCTGTGAATGGACTAAAGGACCCCCAGGGGAATTACTTCACGAAGGATATAGACCTTGATAACATCGGGAACCCTGAAAGTCCAAATCCGGCAAGTCGATATTCACAGCAGATATCTCTGCAGAATTGGTCGATTGATTTGGGCGCGACACCGCTTGATTCGATGCCATATTCTGTTACCGCGACCATTCTCGGCTCCGACTCAAAATTTGTAAATATATCAAGTTTGAATTCAATAAAGGCAAGTCTGCAAATTTCCAAATTGAAGCTGAACTCGGTTACGGGCATCGTGCATCTCAAAACTCCGGTTGTAATTCTGCCCGATACTCAAAGGGTTGACCTTTCATTTTTGAAAGGGGCGTCATTCGGAAATGACAAACCTTTTGGCGATTCGACAAAGCTCACGCTCAACCTCAATCTTACAGGGAATCTTCCCATGGATGCCCACATCTGCATAAAAGCAAGATCCACGACTTCAAATATTGTTTCATCGGATAGCGCGGTTGTGGATCAGATGCTTTATCCCGGTGCTCAAGGCAACGCGGTTGTACTGGGAAAATGTTTCGTTAACATGCTGAACGATTTTGTCGCAACGACGGGGACATTACCGGATGAATTCATAATATCCAAAACCACTTTGATCAATCCGACCGGCATGGAGGGGACTGTTTGTAAGACCGACGGGTATTACGGAACTGCAATGGTGTTTTGTCCATTGAACATCGGTTTCGCTAATTTTAATTATTCCGAATCAACTTCGAACATCGTCCTCACTCAAACTATCAATAAAAGTCTCGGTGATATCGACAGCGGGCAGATTGTTTTTGATACGAATAACGGGATACCGCTCGAAATAAAATTGTCGGCGCAGGTGATCGATACGCTCACAAAGCGTGTGATGTTTACTTTGCCGGATACCGGAAGTTTCGTCGTTGGAGCGGCAAACGATTTCTTTTCAGATGGAACCGTAAGGACTCAGATGTTCAGCCGGAACACTGCGTATATTTCACCCGGGCAGGCTGCTATGCTGACGCATGCTTATCTAAAGATTAACATCAATGCTTCAACGACGTCAGGATATCAAACGGTTATCTTTGTAAAATCAAACTCAATCTCCGTTCAAGCCATGGCGAATCTTAAAATAAAAGTGAAATAAAAACGAGAAGTGCCGCTTTCAACGTTTTAAGAAGAAACTAAGCACATTTTGTGCCTCCCACTTGTGAATTGATCCCCCATCGAGTAACTTTCCCTGTTCTTAAAATGATTTCCAATTACTGCATGGCCGCATCTTCAGGCCAGAATATTTCCTTCAACATTACGAAGTTATTTCCAAAAAGAGGTGAGTAAGATGATGATATTTGGCAAACATTCATTGTCAATCACGATGGCGGTACTTTTCATGACCGGCTTTGTGCGTGCACAGGAGAAAGTCGGTTATAAGAATATTCAAGAAGCAATGCGTGCGACCGCGGCATTGGCGGGAAAATCGGCGCCGCGAAGCTTGAATTGGATCGATGGCGGCAACCAGTACTCCTACATTTCCGTCAATGACTCCACGAAGCGCGAAGAAATACGATCCTTTAATCCGGAGACAGGAAAGGACGGTCTCGTGTTTGATGCTGAAGGATTGACTTTTCCTGATACGAACAAACAGTTTGAATATCAATCATTCCAATGGGCACATGACTCGAAACACCTCCTGTTCGAAACGAACTTCAGGAAAATTTACAGGCGGTCAGGCATTTCAGATTATTACGTTTATTCGCTTGATAATGGTTCATTGAAAACCGCAGCGAAGGACGCGCGGACAGCCGAGCTTTCTCCCGATGGATCAATGGTCGGTTACGAGAGAGGCGGAAATATGTTTGTCTACGATTTCGGTTCGAAGAAAGAGACGCAGCTGACTAAGGACGCAACTGAGAATATTTTTAACGGCCACTACGATTGGGTTTATGAAGAAGAGTTCGGACAAGCACAGGCGTGGAACTGGTCGCCCGATAATAAGCACATCGCTTATTGGCAGTTCGACGAAAGTCCCGTACCTCTGATACAAATCTCAAATTACGAAGGGTTGCACAACGAATGGGATAAAATTCCCATTCCCCAGGTTGGCGATCCAAATCCTAAAGTTCGAATTGGCGTAGTTGACGTAAAGACCCAAAAGAATATCTGGCTTGATACGGGCGAAACGGGGGATTTCTACATTCCAAGAATTTATTGGACAAGTGAACTGAATACTCTCGCTATGATCGTTCTCAATCGCGCACAAAACGATCTCAAACTTTATTTCTTCGATGTGACAAACGGAAATCGCCGGCTCGTCATGGAAGAGAAAAATAATACCTGGGTGGCAATTTTTAATTTTTACACGGACGTAAACGATATGATGTTTTTCCCGCAGTCACTGCATCAATTTTTCTGGGTCTCGGACAGAAGCGGATATTACCAAATATATCGATACAATTATGATGGTACGCTCATGAATCGTGTGACAGATGGGAACTGGGAGGTCGTAAAAGTCTTCGGGATCGATACCGAAAGCAAGACTATTTATTACACATCCGCCGAGGCATCTCCGTTAGAAGAGAATCTTTACTCCATAAAATTCGACGGCACAAATGAGGAGAGATTGTCGAATGCGTCGGGCTTTCACCAGTTCGATATGTCGCCGAACAGCAGGTACTATATCGACACATATTCAAATACAGAACAGCCGCGGCAGGTTGAGCTATGGGATACCGGCGGCAAAATGATTAAAAAACTTCAAGACAATGCCTCGGTCAGTGAATTCATTCAGACACACGAGTATTCTCCGCGTGAGCTTTTCAGCTTCACGACATCCGACTCTGTTAAATTGGACTGTTCCATGGTAAAGCCGTTTAATTTTGATTCGACCAGGAAGTATCCGGTTATTCTCGCGATATATGGCGGGCCGGAATCGCACTCGGTTTATAACTCATTCGATTATTCAGGTTGGGACCAGTGGCTTGCGCAAGAGGGGTACATCGTTGTGGACGTCAACAATCGCGGGATTGCAAACTACGGGAGCGCTTTCATGAAAATTGTCTATAAAAATCTCGGGTACTGGGAAAGCCACGACTTTGTAGAGACGGCGCATTACCTGTCCTCCCTTCCTTACGTTAACGGAAACGAGATGGCGATAATGGGTACGAGTTATGGCGGCTACAGCACAGTCTTTACGATGCTCACTCACCCCGGAGTTTTCAAAGTCGGGATTGCGAATTCCCCGGTAACCGATTGGCGGTTGTACGATGATATTTATACCGAACGCTACATGGGGTTGCTTCCTGACAATGACTCGGGCTATGTCAAGAGTTCAGCGATGACCTACGCGGACAGCCTTAAAGGGAAACTACTTCTCGTACACTCGATGATGGATGATAATGTGCACCCGATAAATACCATGCATCTGCTGACAGCGTTAGAGAATGCAGGCAAAGACGTCGATCTTCGTATTTTTCCTCCCGGCGCTCACGGTGCGGTTTATAGCTTTGCAACCTACTTGCTTTTATTGAAAACCTACGATGAGTATTTGGATCTTTATCTCAAAGGAGACTGCGGGAAGCTGGATATGAACCAGTGACCCCGTTCCGGTGATTGCCTTTGCGCTCTGAGCATAGTATATTTTAAGAAGGAGATACATGCGAGACATTTTAGTTGTTGACGATAATGCCATAAACAGGCAGCTTGCCGTTTATTTGCTAAAGAAGAGCGGCTATAATGTCTTCGAGGCCGATTCCGGCAAACAAGTCTTCGAATTCCTCACCAAGCAATCACCGGATGTTATTCTTCTTGACATTCAACTTCCGGAAATCGACGGCATGGAGGTTCTCAAACGCATTCGCGAAAACGCTTTGACAAAAGAAATTACGGTAATTGCCCTGACCGCTTATACGATGCGCGGCGACAAAGAGAGATTTGAGGGGGCGGGTTTCGACGGTTATCTGCCGAAGCCTATCGAACCGAAAACTTTTGCGAATCAGATTTTGGAAATATATAACTCGTGAGTGACGACAGCGGCTTTGAGGAGTTGAGAAATCTGTTTGCCGAGGATTTGGCAGAGAAGATAAAGACACTGCAAACGGCCTTAGTCAATTCGAACTGGGATACGATCTGCAAGATATCGCATCAAATAGGAGGTACGGCAAAATCCTTCGGTTATCCTGAAATTTCCACTACGGCCCACGAGCTGGAACGATCCGTCGGTAAAATTAGTTTACAAGATGCGGCGGTTTTGGTCAATAAGATATCCGAAATGTCTGTTCTTTGAAAATGTTGAACTAGTTTCCGTCCTAAAAAAGTTCGGCGAATCGGATTTTTCTGTTGAAGTAATTCCATTAATTGAATTTGGGGATGACATTGGAATCGACGGGGATCTGGGAAACGATGAGTTGCGCGCCGCGGTTTTCCGGTGCCGCGTTAAAAAATCGGTAAAACTGTAAATGCGAACTATAACTACGCATTGGCTGCCTAATTAAAAAAAGGTAACCCGTCCACTCAGAGGTTCTGTCTGTCGGCACTGAACTGGGCGTCGCTCAGGCAGGCTTTCCGGTCGGAAGTTCTCGACGGCTGACCGGAAATAATCTGTCGGGATTGCTGGACGCAACTCTGCTTCGCGAGCAGTGTCCGGTGAAATTTTTGGTCGAAGCTATGCACGTAGAGGCTCATTGAGTCCTATCTTCGGACCGGGGTTCGAGTCCCCGCATCTCCACCATAAATAAAGTCAAAGGTTAATAATAAGAATTCGAAAGAATTCTGAAAAAGTTTTAACCTTTGACTTTTGTCTTTTTTTTATATATTGGGTAGTATGTGGACAAGAGGAAGATTATCAGAGTTAATAAAATCCAAGCTCGGAGATCGGCTTCTTATAGTTGTCTCCAATCGCGAACCTTATGTCCACTATTTCGAGGGCGATGAAATAAAATATTACGTTCCCCCCGGCGGACTTGTTACCGCTCTTAGTCCGATCATGGAAGCGAGTGGGGGGTACTGGGTTGCTCAGGCTTCCGGGGAAGCTGATAGGCTTGTCATAAATAATGCGAACGAACTCGCCTGTCCACCGGGTAGTTCTGAATTTACTCTGAAGCGGGTCTTTCTGACTAAGGAAGAGGAAACCGGATTTTACTATAATTTTGCCAACAAGGGGTTGTGGCCGCTGTGCCATGTTGCTTATGTAAGGCCGAAATTCGAGGCCGGCGATTACCAGGTGTATAAATCTGTGCAGGGAAAATTTGCGGATGCGATCGCTGAAATAGCCGGCGACCGACCGGCGTTTGTGTTCATACAGGGTTATCACTTTGCAAATCTTGCCCGCATGGTGAAAGAAAGAGTTAAAAATGTCGTCACGGCCCAGTTCTGGCATATCCCGTGGCCCAACAGTGAAGTGGTACGGATTCTCCCTTTCAAGGAAGAACTGCTGGATAGCCTTTTGTACAACGATCTCCTGGCCTTTCAAACACAATTTCACGTCATGAATTTTCTCGATAGCGTTAACCGGTTTCTCGAGGCACGGGTAGAGTATGATATGTCGAAGATAACGAAGGGCGGTCGCAAAACCACGGTGCGATCATTTCCTATCGGAATAGATCTCGACCAGGTCTCCCAGCTTTCATCCGACAAACAAATCGAAAATATTCGACAGGACCTTGTTTTAAAATATCGTTTGAAAAACAAAATTGTTGCCATCGGTATTGACCGGATCGACTACACGAAAGGAATAATGGAAAGGTTCCAGGCAATCGATCGTTTCCTGGAGATGAATCCGGAATATGTCGGCAAGTTCGTCTTTGTCCAATTAGGAGCCTTAAGCAGAATGCAAATTCCCGAATATAGAGAGTTAAACGATGCCCTGAATTATCTTATGATCAGTATAAACCAGAAATACCAATCTTTGGGGTGGAAGCCGATAATATTTGTTCGCGCTAATCACTCCAAGGAATCGTTAACCGCATGGAATGGGATCGCAGACATTGAGATGGTCACATCTCTTCATGATGGGATGAACCTTGTGGCAAAAGAATTTGTCGCTTCAAAAAATGATTTGACAGGAACATTGGTCCTCAGCGAGTTCACGGGCGCCGCCAGGGAACTGTCGGATGCACTTCAGGTTAATCCGTACTACACTGATGGCATTGCCGGTGCGATAAAGACGGCGGTCGAGATGTCATCCGAGGAACAAAAGAAGAGGATGTTGAAGATGAGGGAAGTAGTGGGGCACCAAAACGTTTACAGATGGGCCGCTAAGTTATTGAGTGAAATATTTGACTTCGAGTTTGTCGAGTATGATGCTGAAGTTATCAATGGTTGAACAGTTGATTGTCCCGTTGGCGGTTATCGTCGGTTCACTCATTGCCGGAATCTTTCTCCGGAACGGTGTCCTCGTTATCCTGCAAAGATTAGCAAAAAAGACCAGGTGGCGGTTCGACGATATTGTCATCGGTGCATTGAGAAGCTCCGTTTTATTTTGGTCGCTTGCGCTGGGGGTTTACATTCTGATCCAGACTCAGGGCCTTCCACGCGATGCGAGCGAGAATTTTGCGAAAACCCTTGGGGTTCTTGTAATATTTTCGGTAACGGTGGCCGTGTCTCATATCGGCACTGAGATGGTCGAGTATTATAAATCGGTCATCGAAGGACTCGCGTCGGCGACGAGTCTTTTGAAAAACGTGGTAAGGATTGTTGTTTATTCGACAGGCATTCTCATCATCCTGGACGATTTGCACGTATCGATAGCTCCCATGCTGACCGCATTGGGTGTCGGCGGCATTGCAATCGGACTTGGAATGCAGGAGACGCTATCAAATTTCTTCTCGGGATTGCAGATACTCGTCGCCAGACAAATACAGGTCGGAAATTATATCCGGCTTAGCAGCGGCGATGAAGGCTTCGTTGAAGATTTAAATTGGCGTGCGACGGTAATCAGAACGCTTTCGGGAAATCATGTAATTGTCCCGAACAAAAACATCGATAATCTTATTGTAACAAATTTCGAAAAACCCAAGCCGGATGTATCCATATCGTTTAATCTCGGTGTGGATTATTCGAGTGATTTGCGGAAAGTGGAGGCCATCACAGTTGACGTTGCCCGCGACATCCAGAAAACAGTTAAGGGCGCGCAAAAGGATTTCGAGCCGTTTGTACGCTACAACGAGTTCGGAGATTCCGCGATAAAATTTTCAGTAATTCTCCGCGGGAATACTTACGTGGACCAGTATCTAATGAAGCACGAGTTTATAAAAAGACTCAAAGAGAGGTACGATAAGGAAGGTATCGTCATCCCGTTCCCGGTTCGTACACTGTACATGAATAAAGAAGGTGAGTGAGGTGACCGCCACGCCTTTTGAATTCAAATCGAGATTGGTGCTCACCGAACTCCTCGGGCGAAGGGCAGCTACACTCCCTGAGCTGGTGGACGGGATAAAGACGGTACCGCTCTCGTCCATTTATCATCACACGCATCGGTTCTTGCAGCAGCATCATTTCCTTTCCCCGGAGCCGCCGAACGATTTCGCATATTGGACGACAAATGAACTTAATGATGAGGTAGCGGGAGAAAAATTAGCAAGCATCGACATTATGCAGTTCACCAAACTGACTGATCTCAGGCGGCGATTCCTTGAGCTGCTCGACGAATATTTGAAGACCGTGGATCACAGCGTTAGGCGGAGATGTCCTGACGGTGAAGAATTCCACTTCATGAGCTCGCATATATTTGTTGTTCCCACAGGGAAGGTTGCCGGCGACGTGAATGAATTCAGAGAGGGACTGAAGACCGTAAGCATCCATTCTATTTATTTCCATATGTTCGAGGCAAAGCTCCGGCTGGAGAAAGGCGATAATGATTTTTCGATCTGGCTTCGTGAGGCTGGGAGGGAAAGGGAAGCGAACCTGATCTCTCGACTCGACCCTTACACTTTCACCCTTGAGGGCTTGAGAGAAAGACTTCTGAGGATAGTTGGCCATGGCCCAGGTTAAAGATTACATCGATATTGTCGGTAAGCCGATCATCGACGAGCTGTTCACGGTTGGCGACAAGGCGCATTCACTGGCGATCCAGCATGTCAATTCAACCGCAGTGGGCGGGGGCGTTGCCGAAATCCTCACACGTCTTGTCCCGATGATGAACGAGCTGGGAGTCCAGGCAAGATGGGATGTCATAAAAGGAGGAGAGAGATTCTTCGCGATAACGAAGAAAATGCATAATGCCCTGCATGGAGTGGACGAAAGTTTCACAGACGATGAATGGAATCATTTCCTGGAAGTCGATAGGGAAAATGCCCGGACGATGAATTTTGACAGCAACGTGATATTCATACACGACCCTCAGCCGATCGGGTTGGTCGAGGAGAGAACTCATCTCGATAATAAATGGGTCTGGCGATGTCACATAGATTTTTCCGAGCCGAGAGAAAATGTCTGGCTCTTCCTGAAAGATTACATAGAGAGATTCGACGGGGCGATTTTTTCCGCTCCTGCTTTCAGCCGGCCGCTAAGGACGAGGCAATTCCTGATCTCTCCGTCAATCGACCCGTTAAGCGATAAGAATCGCGACCTTGATGAGCCATATATCAACAGCGTCTTCGAGAGATTCAAGATCGACAGGTCCCGTCCGGTCATCACGCAGATCTCTCGTTTCGATTATCTTAAAGATCCTGTCGGTGTTATCAAAGCTTATAAACTGATCAAAAGATACATAGACAGCCAGCTTGTTCTCGCGGGCGGCGGCGCCACGGACGATCCGGAAGGTGAAAAAGTCTTGAGCGAAGTCAGGCAGGCTGCCGAAGGCGACAAAGATATATTCGTGCTTCTCCTTCCTCCTTCGAGTGATTTGGAAATAAACGCCTTGCAGCGGGGTTCGAGCGTCATCCTGCAAAAGTCGTTGAAGGAAGGTTTCGGATTGACCGTTGCGGAAGGGCTCTGGAAATCCAAGCCTGTCATCGCTTCTGCGGTGGGGGGGATTCCACTGCAGGTCAAACATAAGTACAGCGGGATTCTGACTCATAGCATCGAAGGAACCGCATACTGGATGAAGCAGCTGATCAATGAGCCGGACTTTGCGGAAGAGCTTGGCAAAAACGGCAGGGAACATATACGGCAAAATTTCCTGATTACCCGACATCTGCGGGATTATCTTTTGCTTGCGCTTTCGCTGTTCCATGATAAGGACATTGAGTATTTATAGGCGGCGGTTTGCAATTAGCTTTTAGCCGTTAGGAATGGTTTTATTAACACAAACATATTGAATATCGTTGTGACGTCATTTTTTAGAAACGAGTTTGAATGTCTATTGCTAAATTCACGTACAAAATTCTTTTAAAAGCTGCCGACAAAATCCCCGTTTTCTTTTTCGACTTTGATGGGACGTTGGCAGACATTGTTCCAACGTCGGAAGAAGCCGGATTAAGGCCGATAGCGAGACATGCTATTGAGGAGCTATCGAAGATATCGGCGGTCGGAATTATTAGCGGTCGAAAGCTTAGCGAATTAAAAAGTCTTGTGAGAATAAGAGGTATCTATTATTCGGGAAATCACGGGGTGGAAATCGAAGGGCCCGGATTGAAATTCGTTGAGCCAAATTCAGCGAAATCTTCCTCTTACATTACTTCGCTTGCTAAAAGAATAGAAGGTGAGCTTCGGCCTTACCGACCGAGGATAAACTCTAAAATTTACTCTGTCTCCATTCACTATCGCACTGTCGCGCCCGTTAAAGTAAAACCGCTCTTAGGCTTGCTGAACGAAATTATTTCGGAGCCGCTTCGCAGGGGGAAAATAGATGTGTTTCACGGAAAGAAAGTAGTTGAGATAAAAGCACCTGTCGACTGGGACAAGGGCGATGCTATCGAGATAATTATGCGAAGGGTAAAAAGAACCGGGCTGCCGATATTCTTCGGTGACGATACGACGGATGAGTACGGATTCAGAAGAGTAAATGAATTAGGCGGGATGAGCGTTTTTGTCGGGAAGAAATACCGGAGGACCGCTGCGAAATATTGGATAGGATCACCGGCGGAGTTAGTGGGAGAACTGGCGAAATTCCTCTTCGAGTTGAAATAGATACCCACCGGATACGCCTTGAGGAGCGAGATATGGGCTTGATTTCATGAACGAACGTAATGAATCAGGGGCAAGATCCGCGCCGTTCAAAATACAAATATATGCCACGACTCTGTACCACCATGCGTTGCACGCAAGACATTTTGATTTTTTAACATAGCTATTAAGCCGGGAGTTACGAGTGCAGAAAACCATATACATGATCATCGAAAGATATAAGAATGGAGATGCCGTTCCGGTCTATCGCCGTTTTCGAGACAAAGGACGACTTGCTCCGGAAGGGTTAGTCTATGTTTCAAGCTGGGTGAATGAATCGATGACCTGTTGCTACCAGGTCATGGAGACAAGTGACCGAAAGTTGCTTGAGCAATGGATGGACAACTGGAAAGACATTGTTGATTTCGAAGTACATACAGTGATTACTTCGAAGGATGCCTCTGAAAAAACGTCACTGTTATTGTAAACGAAAGTAAACCGCACGAAGGGGTACCTCGTTTTCTTTGACCCGCCACATTACCCGGCGAAGATGTCCCGTCCGATAACAGGAAAGGAGGAGAGTAAACATAAACAAAAGCGATTCTCAAATTAGGTGGCAGGCGCTGGCCGCCATCGGACTTGCATTTGGAATAATTATATCTGCCGTGGACAATTTTGCATTTGGGGGTGAAGTTAGTCCAATCGTAATTGTCGCCTTGTTGTTTGTTGCGACTGCTGCCTCCGGTGTTGTCTGGGGCTCGCGTGCGTGGCCCGTCACGATCACCGCATGGTTTTGTCTCCCGCTTGCCCATTTGATTAAGCATATCATCGGTATGCCGGACACCATACACCCGAACACCTACGTCTCGATTCTTATGCTTGGAGTATTCACTTTTGTCATCGCGGCAGTTGGCAGCGGATGTGGAATATTCCTGCACAGATTCATTAGAGTCGAGACAAAACCTTCATGATACAATATTGGTGATCTTCTCAACAACATTGCCCGTACTCCAAGAGCTTCAATAGGTTAGGGAACGAATGGTTACACTGCGGCGTTTTCTATTTGTAATATTTTGTTGAAAAGGTAGCGGCTATTGGTCATGAAAAGGAGCGGAGACGATGAGGAAGAATTTACTGATTTGTCTATCTGTAATATGTGTGAATGCGGGGCTTGCGGTTTCCCAGACAGTATCCCCTAGAGCGGGGGTAATGATTGTCGGTATGTCGCCGTATGACCTGACGCAGAGGTATGGGTCCGCAGGTAGTTCGATGTATGCCACGACGGGGTTGAGCACCGTGGGAGAGAAAACAATTGTCTTTCTTAGGGCGATCGACTCGACAGGTGGAACAATTCAAAGTGTAAGCTGGACGGTGATCGATCCGGTGGGCGGCCATGCGCAGATAGATAGCCCATCAGTAGCGTTCACAACCATTAAGTTGGACACGATAGGTGAATATACTATTAATGTTTCTGTTACCACTGCGGGTGGAACATCGCAAGCTTCTGCTATGTTGAACTCCGCTGATTATGTCGGGGTTGGTTCGATGGGAATAGTTAGCAATGACAGTGTGGTATCAGACAATACCGGCAAAGTAATATCTCCTGTAGCTCCTGAATGTGGAACCTGCCACCAGGGCGCGTTGGTCGGTTTGGGATTTGATCCTACTGCGGATTATTCTCACTGGCTTCAAACTGAACACGCCTCCATGTTTAAGAACGGTGTGAATGGATTGGTCAGCTCTCATTATTCCTCGAACTGTATAAAGTGTCACACCACTGGATACAATCCCGGAGCACAGAATGGAAACTTCGCGGCCGTCGCGTCTGAGTCGGGCTGGACTTTTCCAACAACACTCGTCGATACTAACTTTGCGCATTTGTACCATTCATCAATGCAGCTCGCTCAGCTCGGAACGATCGGCTGTGAAAGCTGCCATGGTCCGGGAAGCGAGCACTGGGGCGATCCGTCCAAGATTTCCGTTTCCTTGAACGCTTCAGTCTGCATGCAGTGTCACGATGCGCCCCCCGGCCATTCAATCGGAAGAATGTGGACAAGCAGCCCACATGATAGCGGTGTGACGGCGATTCAAGCGGAGGTTTCAACGGTAAACAGCGGCAGCGCAACTTGCGCTCGATGCCATAACGGCGAGGGATTCGAAGACTATGCAATCGGGAATTCGCTGCAGCCGAGTTATGCCGGAATACCTCTGACTTGCGCATCGTGCCATGACCCTCACGATGCAACCAATCCGTTCCAGCTTAGAAAAGTGACGGCTGATCCGTTGGAAAATGGATTTGCGGTATCCGGAGGAGGTGTTGGGGAACTTTGCATGAATTGCCATCGCTCGCGCTCGGACGCAAATGCGTCGGTCGAAGGAGGATGGATTGCTAGATTTGGACCGCATGAAGGTCCTCAAACGGATGTTTTCTTTGGAGAGAATGGTTACCAGTTTGGCGATAGCTCGATCGCCGGTCAAAATACGCATACCCAGCTTTCTGATGCTTGCGTCACGTGCCACATGGCTTCAGACAGCGTCGACCTTAGAGCAATGAATCTTCTCGGAGGGCATACATGGAAGATGAGCGGGCCGGACAGCTCAGGAGACACGACAGATAATACTACTGCCTGTCAATCCTGTCATGGACCTATAACCGACTTCGACCAGGTGCAGGCACCATACGACTACGCGGGAATTGCCAACGGAGGTACGGTACCTGGAGTTCAAACTGAAGTCCAGGCATTGTTGAGTAAGGTCGCATTGCTCCTCCCAGATTCCGTTCTTGCGAACCAGACGAGCGCTACTGTCGGCAAGGGACTTACACAAAACCAGCTCGGGGCGCTCTGGGATTATCTTCTTATCTCCAAAGATGGCAGTTACGGTGTCCACAATGCAAAATACACATTCGCGCTCCTGACCAAAGCAATCGGAACACTAACGGGGGTGAAGCAGATCACCGATCAGGTTCCTCACACATTCGCACTTGAACAGAACTATCCGAACCCGTTCAACCCTTCCACAACTATAAAATTCTCAGTGCCTACTACAGGGAGAGTGAGTTTATCCGTCTACAACTCTATCGGTCAGCTCGTGGATGTACTTGCGAACGACAACTATGTGCCGGGGACTTACCAGGTCACTTGGAACGGGAAAAATTCCGGCGGAGTCGAGGTCGCCAGCGGGGTGTATTTCTACAGGTTTATAAATAAAAATTTTGACAGGACAATGAAGATGGTATTGCTTAAGTAGCGCGTCACTTAACAAGCATCTATCTCAAAAAAAAGTCCCGCTGAAGCGGGACTTTTTTGTATACGTACTTATTTGCGTGTGATCAGTACATGTCGCCCATCGGAGGAGACGGCATTGACGGTTTATCCTTTTCAGGCTTTTCGCAAATGACCGCTTCCGTTGTGAGAAGCAGGCTTGCTACGCTGGCTGCGTTCTGCAACGCTGTACGGGTCACCTTTGTCGGGTCGATGACGCCGGCCTTGATGAGATTTTCGTACTTCTCGTTCTGTGCGTTGAAGCCGAAATCGTCTTTTCCATCTCTGACTTTCTGCAGGATGACTGCACCTTCGAGGCCGGCATTGTTGACGATCCATCTGAGTGGCTCTTCAAGAGCTTTCTTTATGATCTCAACGCCGATCTTCTGGTCGTCGTTTTCGGTCTTGACCAGGTCGAGCTTGGCTATCGCTCTTATCAGGGCAACTCCGCCGCCTGGGACGATACCTTCGTCGACAGCCGCACGTGTTGCATGAAGCGCGTCTTCAACGCGCGCTTTCTTTTCCTTCATCTCCACTTCGGTAGTCGCGCCGATCTTCAACACTGCGACACCGCCGGAAAGCTTCGCAAGTCTTTCCTGCAGTTTCTCCTTGTCGTAGTCTGAAGTTGTTTTGTCGATCTGAGACTTGATCTCGTTGATGCGGCGTTTGATGTCATCTTTGGAACCGGCGCCTTCAACGATTGTCGTATTATCTTTGTCAACTGTTACCTTCTTTGCGGTGCCGAGGAAAGCAAGGGTAGTGTTCTCAAGCTTGAAGCCTTTCTCCTCAGAAATAACCTGACCGCCTGTGAGGACTGCGATGTCTTCCAACATTGCTTTCCTTCTGTCACCGAAACCCGGTGCCTTGATGGCTACGGTTTTCAAAGTGCCGCGAATCTTGTTGACGACTAATGTCGCGAGTGCTTCGCCTTCGAGGTCTTCGGCTATAATGACGATGGACCGGCCGCTCTGAGCAACCTTTTCGAGTACAGGGAGAAGGTCTTTCATCGCTGAAATCTTTTTGTCATGGATGAGAATGTACGGGTCTTCCATGTCTGCTTCCATCGACTCGGTATCGGTTACGAAATACGGCGAGAGGAAACCTCGGTCGAACTGCATACCTTCGACGACTTCTACGGTCGTGTCGGTACCTTTCGCTTCCTCGACTGTAATGACGCCGTCTTTTCCAACTTTGTCCATGGCGTTGGCGATCAATTCGCCGATCTCGCTGTCATTGTTTGCGGAGATCGTTCCAACCTGCGCAATTTCTTTTTTGTCGGTGACTTTTCGGCTCATCTCTTTCAAACCGAGAATAATTTTCTCAACTGCGAGGTCGATTCCACGCTTTAGGTCCATCGGATTCGCGCCTGCAGTGACGTTTTTCAAACCTTCGCGGAAAATTGCCTGTGCCAGTACGGTTGCGGTAGTTGTACCATCACCGGCAACATCCGAAGTTTTAGATGCCACTTCGCGCACCATCTGGGCACCCATGTTTTCTACCGTGTCTTCAAGTTCGATTTCTTTCGCAACCGTGACGCCATCTTTCGTGACGGTCGGTGCGCCGAACTTCTTGTCTATTACTACGTTGCGTCCGCGAGGTCCAAGAGTAACCTTTACTGCGTCTGCCAGCGTGTCAACTCCACGTTTCAAGGCGGCGCGCGCATCGGGACCAAATTGAATTATTTTAGCTGCCATTCTTTAACACTCCTTTTATTTTTATATAATTGCAAAAATGTCGCTCTCGCGCATGATCAGGTACTCTACTCCGTCGTAATTGACTTCGGTTCCCGAGTACTTTCCATAAAGAATCTTATCACCGACTTTTACTTCAATCGGGATTTGTTTTCCTTCGTCGGTTACTCTTCCGGGTCCGACTGCAACAATCTCGCCTTGCTGCGGGCGTTCCTTCGCTGTGTCAGGAACAAAGAGTCCACCCTTGGTCTTCTCCTCAGCCGGTAACGGCTTTACGACAACTCTGTCTGCCAATGGTTTAATCTTCACTTATTAACCCTCCTTTTAATATTCATTTTTTGTTTAATTAGCACTTGTTAAGTCTGAGTGCTAATCTAGCCCATGGGAGCTCAAAAGTCAAGCACTCAAACAGTCCGACTGCCAAAGACGATTTATTGAGAAAAGCCCCCTTAAAATCAATGAATAATGGAAACTTGCCACCAATTCTTGCGGAATATTGACCTATTCAACAAAATTGCACTCCATAAAGGTGGATTAAAGCGGTTCAAATCGGCACAACCATTGACTGAATATTAAAGTGGATGGCTCGATCATCCGATGAAAAATATGAGTTCTTTCAGTCGTCATTGACAACCCTGTCCCCTTAGGGGATTGAGATAGTACCAGCTTCATGATGGTTGATTCGAATGAGGATCTTAGAGTAGTGAAGAAACTAAACGTGATGGAGGAAGAGATGGTTTGGCTGATAATTGGAGCAAGTGAAGGAATGATAATTCTGTGGCTCATGATCGAGATATTGAGAGCGCCGAATGGTTATCAGGATGAAAGCGGCTTTCACGAAATAAAGGAGGATAATGTATGTTCGGAGGAACACCCTCGTCGGAGGTCTCGAATGACCGGAAAGAAGCCCCGGCTGAATTCTATATAACGGAAGATTGTAACGGGTGTGGATTGTGTAAAAGTGCTGCACCCGGTTTCTTCGATTGTGTAGAATTTGCCTATTCATATTTTATTACCCGCCAACCGCAGACGGAACGCGAGGTGGAATTCCTTAAAGGTGCCGCCTCTGTGTGTGATCTGGATGCCATCCAGGAAACTACCTCCACTTCATACTTATCCGAAGAAACCCTTCGGGGAAAGGTCATTTGATGTTTGAAATCCTCTCTAAGGAAACTCCCGCGAAATCTATAACAAAATTTGTAATTAAAGCCCCTTACGTAGCAAAGAAACATAAAGCCGGCAATTTTATAATCCTTCGAGTTAACGATCATGGCGAACGAATCCCGTTGACGATCGTGGACTCGGACCATGAAGCTGGCACGATAACTATAATGGTGCAGACGATCGGGAAGACTACCAAGCTCTTGAGCATGCAGGAGAGAGGAGATTTCCTTTTAGATGTCGCCGGGCCGCTCGGCAATCCGACTCCGATTCATAACTATGGAACTGTGGTTTGCATCGGCGGCGGAGTTGGAACCGCAGAAGTCTATCCGATAGCCAGGGCTTTGAAGAAAGCCGGAAATAAATTGGTAACGATAGTCGGCGCGAGGACAAAAGATTTGGTGATACTCGAAAGCGAGCTGCGGGAACTATCCGACGAATTTTTCGTGACGACAGACGACGGCTCATACGGAACGAAAGGATTGGTTACGGGAGCGCTCGATGCGTATCTGAAGAAGGACTCTGGTGTCAAGGCTATTTATGCAATCGGGCCAATTATAATGATGAAAGCTGTTTCGGATTTTACCAGGCCGGTCGGCATCAAAACTTTTGTCAGTTTGAATCCTATCATGATGGATGGTACCGGAATGTGCGGGGCCTGCCGGGTTTCGATCGGGAACGAAACTAAGTTTGCGTGTGTCGACGGCCCGGAATTCGACGGGCACATTGTAGACTTTGACGAACTCATCACCAGGAACCGAAGCTATATGGATTCCGAAAAGTTGTCATTAGCGAGATTTGAGGAAGAGCTCAGCCAAAAGGATTCATCGGGTCCGACGAGTTTAGAGCAAGACAGAACATCCACTAAATGTAAATCGGGTATGAAGGAGGCAGCGAATGCCTAATACGCTGAAACCTTCCGAGAGATTGAAAATCCCGAGACAGGTTCCGATAGAACAGGACGCGAATGCTCGAAGGCACAACTTCGAGGAAGTTTCCTTCGGTTTCGATGAGAATCTTGTTTCGCAGGAAATGCTCCGCTGCATCGAGTGCAAGGAACCACTTTGTGTCGATGGTTGTCCTGTGGGAATAGACATACCGGGTTTTATACGGTTGATCGTTGAAAAGGATTATCTCGGAGCCGCGAGAAAAATAAAAGAGAAAAATTATTTGCCGGCGGTAACCGGGAGAGTATGCCCACAGGAGACGCAATGCGAAGCGGTTTGTCCCATCGGCAAGAAACATCTTCCGGTCGCGATAGGAAAACTGGAACGCTACGTCGCTGACTACGAGAGGATGCATGATTCATTCAACGGTTTTACCGTCGAGCATAAGCGCAAAGAAAAGATCGCAATTGTTGGTTCGGGGCCTGCGGGTTTAACGTGCGCAGCTGAGCTGGCAAAACTCGGGTACAACGTCACTATCTTCGAAGCCCTGCACGCTGCCGGTGGAGTCCTGCGATACGGGATTCCGGAATTTCGTCTGCCTAAATCAATCCTCGACGCGGAAATCGAAAACATCAAGAAGCTTGGCGTGGAAATTATTACAAACTTTGTTATCGGAAGAACGTCGACCGTCGATGAGCTGATGAGCGATTTTGGCTTCGATGCGGTATTTCTCGGGACCGGAGCCGGTACTCCTACTTTTCTCGGCATCCCCGGCGAGAACTATCCCGGAGTTTTTTCCGCGAGCGAGTTCCTGACCCGCGTCAATTTCATGAACGGATATAAATTCCCGGAATATGATACTCCTGTCAAGATCGGAAGGAGGGTTGCGGTGATAGGCGGTGGAAACACGGCGATGGATGCCGTTCGTACCGCTAATCGTCTCGGAACCGAAAAGGCCTATCTTATATATCGGCGGAGCAAAGAAGAAATGCCTGCCCGCGAAGAGGAGGTGCACCACGCCGAAGAGGAGGGAATAGAGTTTCGTATGCTGACGAATCCCGTTCGAATAATTGCCGGTGAAAACAAATGGGTCAGGGCAATCGAGTGCGTCAAGATGCAGCTTGGCGAGCCGGACGAATCGGGAAGAAGGAAGCCCGTAGTAATTCCAGACTCCAACTTCATCATGGATGTTGACACAGTTATCCTCGCGATAGGCCAGCGCCCGAATCCAATACTGCAATCGACCACGCCGGGTCTTGATATGTCGAAACGCGGGACGGTCGTAATCGATAAGAATTGCCAGACCAGTCGTCCGGGAGTTTTTGCAGGCGGCGATCTTTCACGCGGCGGCGCGACGGTGATCCTTGCGATGGAAGATGGCCAGAGGTCCGCGGCAGCAATGCATGTGTATTTGCAACGGTAGTCGCAACCTTTATGGTTGCGGCTTTGCAGGTTTGAAGCCCGCTGCTACCATTATCAATTTGGTAAAAAAATGAACATCGGTATCCCAAACGAATTCGCGAAACATGAGAACCGGGTCTCGCTGACGCCGGCGGCGGTTGCAACATTGACCCAGCTCGGGCACTCGATTTATGTGGAGTCCCATGCGGGAAGATTAAGCCGCTTCGGAGACGAGCCGTATCGCAAAGCCGGCGCTACTATAGTCTATTCGAAAGAGGAAGCCTTCAGGCGGTGCGAAATGATTTGTTCCGTCGAAGCCCCGACGATGGACGAGCTCGGTATGATGGAACGCGGCCAAACAACTTTCAGCTTTTTAAATCTTCCAGTCGCCAGGCCGCAGTTTATAGAATCGGTCCTGCAGAAAAAGATAACTATGATAGGCTACGAGTTTATCGAAACGGATGATGGTGACAGGCCTGTTGTCCATTCGATGAGCGAGATTGCCGGGCAGCTTTCGATCTTTATTGCGGCCCGTTTGCTTGAGACGGGAAATGTCGGGGACCCTGCACGCGGGAATGGGCGGGGAATAATTCTCGGTGGAACTCCCGGCGTAGCCCCCGCGGCAGTGGTAATCCTTGGAGCGGGCGTCGTTGGAACGGAAGCCGCACGAACCGCGGCCGGACTTGGGGCGCAAGTTATCGTCCTTGACCGTGATGTTAAACATCTGAGAAATGTCGACCAGCTTCTAACGAAGCGCGTTACAACTGCACTAGCAACGCCGATAAACGTGAGGAAGAGTACTGCTTATGCCGATGTTCTTATCGGTGCGGTTTCCATGAAAGGCGAACGTACTCCGCATATTGTAACGGAAGAAATGGTCAAGTCGATGAAGCCCGGAGCTGTGATCGTCGATATTTCCATAGACCAGGGGGGCTGCGTTGAGACGAGCAGGCCGACGACGCTGCAGGATCCTGTTTTTGTACTCCATGATGTGGTACACTATTGCGTGCCGAACATAACGGGAGGAGTCGCGAGGACCGCGACTTATGCACTGACAAATACTATTTTGGAATATGTCATCGAGATTGCGCAGAAAGGGATTGTAAATGCGTTGAAGGGGAATCGTGGACTTGCGAAAGGGGTTTGCGCTTTCGACGGCAACTTCACGCAAGAAACTGCGGCGAAGATTTTCGGAAAAAAATATATGCCGATAGAACCGTTGCTGGTCTAATGGCCTGGATAGACACGTATCGAAGCAGAATAACGACCGCCGAGGAAGCGGTGAAGGTGATAAAGTCCGGCGACAAGATTCATCTTCACCCGGGATGCGCCGTACCCGGGATCCTGGTTGATGCCATGGTGGGACGCGCCCCGGAACTACACGACTGCGAAGTCTACCACGTCCTTTCTGTCGGAGAGGCAAAGTATGCGGAACCTGAAATGGCGTCTCACTTCAGGCATACCGCGTTGTTCATCGGTAAGAATGTGCGTGAGGCCGTAAATGAAGGACGCGCAGATTATATCCCGGTGTTCCTTTCCGAGATTTCCAATCTTTTCTATACCGGCGAAATAAAAATCGATGTCGCGTTGATCCATGTTTCTCCTCCGGACGAACATGGCTTCTGCAGCTTCGGAGTCGGAGTCGATATAACAAAATCCGCGACGGATGTGGCGAAAATCGTTATTGCCCAGGTGAATCACGGCATGCCGCGGGCATTGGGCGACAGTTTCATCCATGTCAGCAAAATCCATAAAGTTGTCGAAGTCGACGCGCCGATACTCGAGCTTCCTCAAATCGAGGCAGATACGACTAAAGAAGAAATAGAAGTCTATAAGAAGATCGGCGAAAATATTTCGGGACTCATCGAAGACGGTTCCACACTCCAGCTTGGTATCGGGAAAATACCCGAGGCGGTTTTGATGTCCCTTGAAGGAAAGAAGGATCTTGGTATTCACTCTGAAATGTTTTCGGATGGAGTTATCAAACTCGTTGAGAATGGAATAATAAACAACGAAAAGAAATCGCTTCACCCCGGTAAGATGGTCGCGGGTTTCGTGCTCGGAAGCAGGAAACTTTTCGATTTCATCCACAATAACCCGATAGCGGAATTCCATCCGACGCATTATGTCAACGATCCGTTCATTATCAGCCAGAATAAAAAAATGGTTGCGATAAATTCGGCACTTCAAATCGACCTGACGGGTCAGGTCTGTGCCGATTCCATGGGTTACGCTTTTTATAGCGGCTTCGGCGGGCAGGTGGATTTTATCCGCGGCGCGGGAAGATCGGAAGGGGGCAAGCCTATCGTTGCGCTTCCGTCAACGGCGAAGAACGGAACCATATCGAGGATCGCGGTCCATCTCTCTGAAGGGGCGGGCGTCACGACTTCACGGGGTGACGTGCATTACGTCGCCACCGAATTCGGTGTCGTGAACCTTCACGGTAAAAAAATCAGCGAAAGAGCGAAGTCATTGATAAGCATTGCCCATCCGAAATTCAGGGAAGAGCTGACCTGCTTTGCTAAGAAGAGACTCTGGATTTAGAAACCATTCACGCTGAGTTTCATACCACTCTTGTCCATCACCGTTGTGCAACAGTTCAATTCCTGCACAGCATAAGAATGTTCTTCTCGGGAATCTGGTCAAGCCTCACCCTGGGTTCCCGCCAAGAGTGCGCGGGAATGACAGAGAGAGGTGCAGGCCGACGTATCATACTGAGAGATGGGAGGCGGGCTTGTATTGTAAATCGATCAAGCGGGAGAGATAGGATACCAATAAGAATCAATTATGAATTCCTCTTTTTGATGATAGCTGAAATTGGTACCCGAAATTTATTGCGCGTACTTACTTAATCTTTTTAGGATACCACCAGAATAGGACCAAAAATGGGAATACATAAAGTGCTAGTTGATCAACTTCAGGCCGTAGAGCAGTCAGGATTACTCTTGGCCATCTGGCCATCCAGAAACCTGCTTGAGTCATTTGAGACTCCAATGAAGTATCATCAACCTTAAACCAGGTTTTGTTTTGATCAGGAGTTTCTGCCAAAGTGAGAACATCTCTAGAGTATACTGAAACTTTTTGGTTGTAGCGCTTATTCAAGTCAATTTGATGAACTTCGAGAGTGTACATAATTACAATTATTGACATAAGAATTAAGGCGGCGGTGCGCGAGACTTGCTTATCTCGAACTAGGACAACCGATATCAAAGCAGCCACAATAATGGCGTAGAAACCCCGCATTTGCATTAACGATGATTCCCGCGTGGCGATGCCTTCATTTTCTATAACTACCCACTGAATAAGAAACTCATAGATAGAATTGTTATGCGCGTTTAATTCCTGAGGGTTGTGTTTGCCTCTATCACCTGTAGTCAATACTGTTATCGCGTCGGGTTTATCGAATGCAGGGTCTGGTTTGGGAGCAATCGGCAGAAAATGGTTGACAACAACGATGAGGACAAGTAATATGCCCGGCCAGTTGCTCTTAAGAATGGACTGTGTGTTATTTGCAGTGTGAATGATTTTCTTTCTAGTCCAACTGAGAAATTTTTGTCTGAATTTAGATAACCTAAATTCATTATCCATATTCATATTGTCATCTCCACTTGCGCCACACTAAAAGATAAATGCAGGTTCTCGAAGAAACAACCTTGTCGTCCTTTTCGCGCCGGCTTATTTCGCTTGCAGCTTAGGGAAGAACCTTCCTGTCTTCTTCATATAATTTCTATATTCATCCCCGAATTTCTCGATCATCATATTTTCTTCCTTGGGTACTCTTAGAAGAAGGCTGACCACTACCATGATTACGAGGAGCATTATACCGTAGTTGTTCGAGACGACTGCAATGCCGATATAAATGGCAAAGAGGGAGGTGTACATCGGATGCCTGACTCTCGAATACGGGCCGGATCGAATCAAGCGATGATCGTCCCTCAGCTGGAGGTTCACCGACCATTCTTTCCCGAGACATGCATGTGTCCACGCAAGGAGCACGATGCCGGCAATTGTCATGATGGTCCCGATCCACATTCCAAAAACAGGATATGGAGACTGGACATATCGCATCCATGATGGTTCTATGGCACACAATAGAATAAATGTCGGTATGATTGGCCCGATCAATACTCTGCGGAAAGTAAAGTTCGCCTTTCCTTCGCGGGCGATTGCGTTTTCGTCTCTCGGAGTCTTCCCGTATTCTCTGCGCTTCTTGATAGTGAAGTAAAGCCTGACCGCGAGGAAGAGAAAAGGTAAAGTGATTAACAATATGCCCGAAAGTGTCCCCTGACTCATGGTTATATCTCCATCATTAGGAACCAAATGTTTTTTGAAAAGCAAACCGCAAACGAGAGTGGCTCGCGGAAGTCGCGTCAAAAGAAAATCCCACCAAATGCCATAATTCGGTGGGACCTTTTGACAATTAACAGAGAATTTTTACTTTTTGGTCAACACCGCATCTTTGGCGGCTTTGGCAACTCGAAACTTGACAACTTTTTTGGCAGGAATCTGGATCTGCTCGCCTGTCGCGGGATTTCTTCCGATGCGAGCTTTTCTGTCCACGAGCACAAGCTTTCCAATTCCGGGAATTGTAAATGAATTTTTCGCTTCACGATAAGCCAGTGCTGCAAACTCATCGAGGAATGCAACCGCATCCTTCTTCTTCAGCTCGATTTTTTTGGCCATATAATCTGCAACCTGGGATTTCGACATCGCTTTTCCCATTTTTACTCCTTTTATTTTTTGAATGTAAATAACATTGATTAACAAGATAAGAAAGCAGAGCCATGAATCATAATTGAATCGGTTCGTCGGATCTGATTCCAAGCCAGCATGCCGCGGAAAACAAATAGAAAAAAGCCACGGCCAGGAGTGGAACGTTCCATGAATTCCACCAGTCGAGATAGAAGCCGACGAGCATTGGTCCCACCGCGCCGCCTAAATTGCCGAAAGTGTTCATTATGCCTGTGACGACGCCCGCATGTGAGCCGCCGATATCGAGGCACGCTGCCCAGGCCGGCGCGACTCCGAACGTTGCTAACCCGGCGGCCGCGGCAAAAAGAAACGCCGAAGTTTTCCCGTCTGCCGTTTCGACTGCGGTCACGAGTAATACGGAAGCAAGGGGAAGTCCGATGAGCCCGGGGATGCGTCTTCCCCAGCGCCGCCCGAACCGAAAAATCAGGCGGTCGCTCATCCAGCCTGCCAGTGCGACTCCGACTGCCATGCTCACGAGCGGAAGCATCGCAAGCCAGCCGACGGTTTTCAAATCGAAACCGCGCGCATTGAGTAGATACTTCGGCATCCAGGTCAGGAAAAAATACCAGCCGTAAATTACTCCGAAGTACATTCCGGATAAAAGTATCATGGAGCGGCTGCGGAACAGGAGCTTCCACGGCGTGCGTTCCCGGACGGCGGTACCGGCCGATCCCGTCGAGAGTATTTTCAATTCCGCTTCATTCACGCCGCGATGATTTTTGGGCTCGTTTCGAAACCACCAGAACCACACGCCAGCCCAAGCGATACCCGCCAGGGCGTAGACGAAAAAAATCGTGCGCCACTGCCAGTGAGCCGAACTTAATAGTTCGGCGGTCAGCCATTGCGTGGCGGCGCCTCCGAGGAGCGCGGACATGATGACAAGTCCAAAGGCGTTCCCGCGCCAGCTTTCGGGGAACCATCTTGAGAAGGCACGCGAAAGTCCGGGGAACATGCCCGCCTCGCCGGACCCGAACAAAAGCCTCACGACCAATAGCGAGATAAATCCGGTGGCAAGGCCTGTTGCAGCTGTAAGGAGCGACCACCATACGACAACGCGTGCCATCATCAAATGCGGACCGAAGCGGTCGGCAAGCCAGCCTCCCGGGATCTCAAAGACCGCGTAAGCAAAAGTGAACACGCTGAAGATCAATCCCATTTGCAAATCGTTAATGTGCAAATCTTTCTGCACGAAGGGCGCCGTCATGGAAATGCAGACGCGATCGAGATAGGAAATCGCGGTGATGGCGAGTGCCAAAGCCAGGACCCCGTAACGGGCGCGGCTGGCTCGTACTGTGGCGGCGTCGGAAGGAACTGTCTGCGGCATCTATTCAGAAGATATGAAAAAATAATTTCATGGTGTACGAAACAATTTAATAATATTCAAATGAAAATAAGATTGATGACAACGCGAGGGGGCGCAGCATTAGTTAATGAATGATAAAGTGAGCACAACATTGGCAGTCAGATTTATTATTTCGTTGGTCATCGTTTTGCGAATTCCGAAGCGGTGATTTGATAGACGTAGCTGTCTCTGCCGTTGGCATGCCGTGAACCTATTCGAACACCGCCGATCTTTTCCATGGCTTTCTGCGAGCGCAGGTTTTGCGGGCCCACGAGAAAAACGACTGAGCCGACAAATTGAAAGGCATGTCTCAGCATGAGCCTCTTCATTTCGCCATTATACCTGCCGCCCCAGTATGCTCTGGCCAAAAAAGTCCAGCCGATCTCGATCTCGCTTTTACTTTCGTCGTAGCCGTGAAAGCGCGAAGAACCTATGACTCGCTGAGTCCTGGTATCAATGACGATCAACGCGCCGCCGGAGTCCAGGGCATCCTGAAAGAATCCTTTGAAGACGACTTCTTCCCAGCGATTGTTAGCAGGATGCTGTTCCCATATCAGCGGGTCGGAAGCAACGGCGTAGAGATCATCAAAGTCTTCAGCCCGGAGCGGCCGGAGTTCGACGAGGTCGCCTTTGAGAACGGGTTGATATTCGAAGGGAACAGGTAACTTGTTCTCTTTATTTGGCATTCTCTTTACCGAAGTTCCTTCCGAATCATAAGCTTCAATCCAGACCATACTTCGTCAATCGCGCAGACCTTTACATCAACGAGACCAAGGGGGAGTGCCGCCTTTCGAATCACGTCCTCATTCATATTGGTCGGAGCGCCGGAATTCTTCTTCGGCCATGAAACCCAGATCGCTCCATCAGGGGCGATTTCCGTCCGATAAGTTTTCAGCTTCGTCTTGAGTTCCGGGGCGGAAACGGCAAATAGATGGACAAGCTTCATCCCTGATTTCGGAGTGGTCAGCCATTTAACGGCTGTACCAGCCGGCAATCCCAACAACGCTTTGTATTCGGGCGGCCCGCCTTCAACAAATACATCATCTCCAGTCTTGTAGCCGAGTTTCTTCCAGAGCGGCGTCCCGGAATATCCTGCCATGATTTACTCGCCACCTCTAATTATTGCTCCGCCTCTGCATAACTTCCTTACCAATGAGCTTCGGTTAACCTGCGGCATATCTGGTTGTGGCCTCACCGTTTACCATGCGGCAGCATAATCCACTCGAGAGCCTTATTGAAATCACGGAAGACACGCACTTCATAGTCGATGTTTCCACGTTGAACTTCCCACATGCGAAACATCCCGTAAGTAAGGTCTCTTGTAGCAACCATGGCGACACGGCCCCCTTTAAGTTTGTCAGCCTTCTTTGCGACTAGTTCAGCGAGCCTCCTTTGTCCATCGGGGGTGATTTGCATGTCTGTAATCTTTCGGCCGTCGACCACTTCGCGCCAGGGGGATTTGGAATCTTCGAAGAACGGCTGCTGGTAGTATGATAAAATATCTTCGTCCGTCACGCAATCCGCAAGAATGGTATAAACCACTCCGTCTTTTAGATCGTAATGTATCGGCATGGTTTCCTCGTGATGTTAAACGTGCTCTCTAGCTATCATTAACTCGGGTGAAAATAGTCATGCCCCTCGATTTCAATACGGCTTCCAACCGATCCAGCGTTTCTTTAATGGAGTACTTGCTCGGTTTATTGATGATGCCATTCTCTATCGACTGATGTTCTACCATTAACCTCTTTCACGTCCCGACAGAATATAAATCGGGGTTTTTGAAGAAGCAATCTCGTTGGGGGAGTGCCTTGATTTAAGACCTGTTTATGTTGCGGTTCTGAATGTTTGCATCAGGAATGGCAATGGGATGTTCTTGGAATTATTTACCACGCTGCAATTCATCCATAAGGCGGAGCCTGTTTGCAAGCACCCGCATTACGTGCAGGGAGAAAAATGGGGTCTGCTGTACCATGAAGAGGAAACGATGTTCGTCGACCGGCACCACGCGGCAGAATGTTTTGGCGACGGCAGTAGCGCTTCTCGCTTTCGAATCGATAAGCGCCATCTCCCCGATGACATCTCCCGCTCCTACGACAGCTAACACTTTTGTTCCGACGCTTACCTCGACTTCGCCGTCCAAAATTACGTACATAAGATCTCCCGGGGTCCCTTCCTTGAAAATAGTCGTTCCCGGCCGAAACTCCTTTATATTGTCAGCATTCTTAAAAAGACCCTTCAGATCCATGTAATCCTCTTTAGTTTGATTTCGGCCTCGTTAGAGGCGACCTTGTGTGGTTGCAATGTCCGTATGCCATCGTGTATTACATCCCAACATAATCATCGTACCCGGAGGTTCCATGATAAAGCGCTTCAAGATTTGATGGGCAAGTTGGAGGAGATAAGTCCCATAGCCTCGTTCAGAAATTTGTGTACAGAAGTTCAGAATAAGCGTTGCCGTCTATTCTTTCTACCGGCCCAACGCTGGAAAGAAAGACCACTTCAGAACCAACTTCATTGGTCTCGCCGCTAAACGTCGCGGTAACTTCGGGCGCGTCATATTGGTAACACCTGTAAGTTCCCCCGGAACGGAAACTGTTTCATTTGTTGAATCGGTAGTCATCTGAAATGAAACTAATGCAAGCGCTTCGCCTGTCCACTCCTCATAACCTGAAGTATACTGATCACCGGCATTGGTTGGATATTTGTATCTCAGGACAGCCGTTTTAATATCCGGGTAGTACACATAAATACCATCCTCTCTCGCCGTGATAAGCTGGTCTACATAGTCGGTCGATTTCAACAAAAACCACTTCTCGCCATTAATCATCGTTTCACCAACGATTGTCTCGGTCACCGTGTCGCCGGCTATGACGTTGCCGTCGGAATACACATACTTTTTACTGAACGTCCATTCGTTGCCGACCTTCAGGGGATAGATAGGCGATGCGAGTCCGGACGGATCAGTGATCTCGTTTTCGCTCTTCCCGCATAAAAGGTTTAGTTGAAAAGATAAACCATTCTTGAGATTCCAATGAAGTTTATAGTTGCCGGCCTCTATTGGAGAGCTGAAGATGTCTGCCATACTGTATTTAAGACGATAAAGCACTTTGGACTCGTTAGGATTTAATGTGATCTGAGCTATTAGGTTGCTAATAACTGTCGGTCCGGAAGCGATTGCCTTTCCGTTTGGACCTGACAATGACCACGTATAAAAATAATCGCTAACATAAAGTGTCTCTTGTACAGCGGTTTGATTAAGTGCAGTGAGTGCCATGGTCAATGTGTCGAGAATGCCGAGTGTGTCTTTGGAGACTGAAAAAGTGTAGAGGGTGCTGTCAAGAAGATTACTGACGCTTGATGGTGATGTCCCTGGACCGGTAATGTTGCTGCTTTGCCTGCAGCCAATTATGGAGATCAAGAGGGCCAAAACGGATATTTTATATCGCATAGAACCTCCCTTGCTATGCATTTTCCGCATAGCGGCTACGACGTTGAAACATGTCCCACGTCAACATTTTCCTGCTTACCCTGATAAAATATAAATGGAGGTTTCCGAAGAAGCAATGCTAAGGTCGTCTTGCCTCAGTTTAAACCAAGCCCTAAAAAGGAGGCTGGTCTTATTGAGGTTTGCTTTTTACGGGGGTAAACTCTGTCCAACGGAAATTACGCACGAGTAGGGGAATTCAAGCGCCCGACCGGGCTTATTGAATCGGCAGTAAGATTTAAAATGATAAATTCACTCCCATGCCGATCCCATCCTGTACCATCACCGGCTCGAACGATAGCTTCGGCGAATTGCCGTCCGATTTCGTGGCGAGATTTACTCCAAGAGGATGAGAAGCGATCTCTCCGAAACTATATCCGAGGACGATACCGAGCGGGATGTCGCTCCACCAATGTATTCCATAAGCGACGAGGCTCGATGAAATCGCGCCGAGCATGACGTAACTTGCGGGTCTGAACCATGTCAGCTCAGGATAATTTTCGGCGATTACTACCAGAGTGGTTGTGGCGGTTGCAATATGTCCGGAAGGGAACGCGTCGTAATGAGGTACATGCTTCAAATATGGCATCTGGCCGGGGAAGAATGTCCAATCCCCGCCGACTTCCGTTGCAACATCCGGCCTTTCTCTTCCCGAAGCGTGTTTGAGTAATTGAACGACGGCTCCGCTTGAAAGGATCGCCTCGGTGATCTCACTTGCCGTCCGCAGGGCGCGGTCGTTATTGAAAGCAAATCCGTATCCGGCGAAGAGGCCCACTATACCGAACTGCACCCTGCCGTCACCCGCCCAGACCATGTCATTGCTGAAGGTGCGAAAACCAAGTGAGTGATCGTACCATCTTTTCTCGTTTTGCCATAATCCATTATCGACCACCATGAGTCCGGCGGTCAATCCCGCAATCCCAAGGGTGAGAGGGATATTTTTCGTCTGGAACGATTCGGTGGCAAACCTTGCCCAGTCTCCCGGCAGTCTAGTAATCATATCGTACCACCTTGGAGTGTAACCGGCATACTGCTCGGTGGAGGTGTCATGATTGGCGTTAACAGAATAGATTTCCAGAGAGGTGTCGGCCGGAACCATCTCAGCAAAAGTCAATTCGGATTCCTGTGCCGAGACCTGAGGTATAAAAGCGGCATTCAATGTGATGAATAGAAGAAGAGTTAGAGTTTTCCCATTTAGAAGTCCATGAACTAGGCGGTTCATTTGGAATGTCTCCTGTCCCTAAATTGAATTAAGAAAGAATTTTATCGCGAACTGTTCAATGAAGTTTACCAACCCACCCTGATCATGCGATCCTATCGAATCTTTCAATAATAACTCATCTTATGTTGGTGCGGTCAAACCTACTTGATTCTATGCATGCGTCAATATAAGATGAACACTTTATGAATTTGTTTAGTTCATGTTATTATTGGGGTTAATGTCTGATTTGACTTTCGCGTGTTGAATAAAAGAAGGAGGGCCAGGTTTAGATCCCGGGATTCGGAATTATCCGCGTGGCGGAAACTTACATGCCCCGAACCAGCTTCTAGGGAGGACGAGACTCATCAATTCAAGTCTCATCACTTTCAGAACATTCCGTCATCAATGAAATCGTAAAATCTACCTAACAGACTTCGCATATGACCGCACGCTTTCTGGCTGGCCACTTTCACCAGCGGTATTTGTTCTCGAGACGATCTCCGCGATCGCGCTTTCTAAGTTAGGACCAAGAATATCAATTTCTCGATTGTATATCGCGAGCGAGACCGGAATTGGTAAGCGCGAATCAAGCACTCCGGCGTTCACCAAACTATTTTGGAGATGGATTAAATCAGCTTCCAGCAGGTCAGATTTAGCCCCGAGCACACAAACTGCCGGATCATGCTGTGGGTAGTCGTATCGTTCAGGAGAGTGGAGATAACGGCTAAAATGTCCGTCAGTCGACATCAAGCGGATTCCCTTTTCCCATATAACGAGGAAGACTTTCTCAGTTCTGATGCTGCTCAATGTCAGCGCAATGTTCTTCTGGTGAAGTTTCCACATAACCCGCTTCTCCTACTTTATTTTGGCAGCAAGCTTTCAGGTCTCTTTGCTTTCTATCTCTGCCAGCAATTCAAGGGTTCATTTCAGAAGTAACACCTTGGTTGTCTCATTTTCCGATCCTGCGTGAATTCTGAATAAATAAACTCCGCTGGCGAGGCCTTCGCCGTTGAATGTCACGATGTATGCGCCCGCTTGTTGATATCCTTCGTCGAGCGACTTGACTTTTCTGCCGATAATGTCATAAACATCGATTGTTACATGGGAATCAGATCCGCACGAGTATTCTATCTGAGCGTTTCCATTAAACGGGTTCGGGAAGATCGCTATGCTCGCCGGCGATGATAGTTTCGGGAGCGTTGAATCGGTCCATGCAGTCATTTGCTTGAGGATTTTATCGCCTGGGTCAAGGACTACGGAATCGATTGGAGACGAAAATGAAAATCTAACACTTTGAAGTCGTAAGGAGTCACTGAAGCTGAAAACTGTCTCCTGTCCTCCAGAATAAACTCCGAAATCTACCGGCATTTTGAAAATAGGTGCCCCACTTTGGTTCTGCATCAAGTAAAATGTGATTGCGTTTGAGGGTGCTTGGTATGAGTAGCTGTAGATCGGATAACCTTCGTCATAAATCCATTCGTCAAAAAACCAGCTTAAGTCAGAATGGTCAACCTGGCTTGCGACGTCAATCAAATCCGATGTAACGGCGGTACCAAACCGAAAATCGGCAAGATATGTATGCAAAATCGAGAAGTAGGTCGAGTCGCCCAAATAGTTATTCAACATATAGAGCACCCACGCAGCTTTGTAGTATTCTGCCAAACCAAAAATGAGTCCGGGCGGTGGGGCGTATATCGCATACTTCGTTGTAGCATATTCAAAAAAGTACTGGCTTTCGTAGAAATCCATCTCATCCTTAAATGACTGAGAATCAAGATGCTGCAACTGAAGTGCTTCAGAATAAACTGCGAATCCCTCGTTCAGCCAGATATCTTTCCATGTTCCCAGAGTGACATTATCACCCCACCAGTGGTGCGCCATTTCGTGGGCAACGTACTTCCTATCAAACTCGTGGCCCCTTTTTATGGTAGTAATTGTTGTGTGTTCCATTCCGCCGAATTGGAACGGCTCCACTTCCGCCATGGCATATTTCTCAAATGGGTAGTTGCCGTAAATTGACGAATAGAATTTCAGCATTGACACAACGGTGTCGATATCGCATTCAGAATTAGAAACTGCCGCCGCTGAGTCTTCCGGATAGACATAATACTGGACGGGGATTGTATCGCCCGGGGCCTCGACATATTCAGTCTGTACAACTGAATAGATTGAGGCGGTAACGCACATTAAATAAGTCGCCACCGGAAAATTTTCCTGCCAATGGAATGTTCTGCTCCCATCGCCATTGTCCGTTGTCGAGAGTAACTTGCCGTTTGATGCGGCAGTGTAGGCGGTCGGCACTCTAATAGTTACTTCTTCAAGTGCCTTGTCCGAAGGATCATCATAACAGGGCATCCAGTACCGCGCATCGCTTGGCTCGCTCATTGTGTACGCCACCGTTTGCGGAACGACATATCCGTCAGCGAGCTGTTCTCCACCATAATAGAAATAGAACCCCCTTTGCTGGTCATAGCCGGAGATCCCAGGATTGTCCACGTGGTAGTAAAGTGAAACGGTTGCGGTGTCGTTCGATTGATACGGTTTGTCGAGATCGACGGTCAATGTCCCTCCAGCTACTGTGAAACGCGTTTGCTCCGCGCCAGAATAGGCTGAATCGATCGTTAAATACTGTGATCCGACATCAAGAGAAATCGAATCGAGCGGGATCTCAAGGTCAGGCCTCAAGGTAATCTTCATCGTTCCGTAATACCGAAGAGACTGCTGCGAAAAGATGCCGTACCAATCCATGAAAAGATTGTACTTGAGTACATCGTATGAGTGGCGCTGGGCGGAAGTCGCTTCTGAGACAAAGCCGCCGGTTGGAGACATCATGCCTGGTATCCCGGAAGCGACACTGAGTCCAAAACAGGTTGAAGCAAAGTAAGGTGCCAGGAGAATTGCCAGGATTTTCTTCATTTATGATTATCTAAACATATGTCATTAAAATTGAAATTATGTGCGAATGTTCCTTTTGCATGATAGTCAAGAACTGACTTTAAATAGTCTTGCCGAATTCAAAATGAATGCCATCTCCGAACCGACATGAATCAAAGCCGCGAACAGCGGTGTCAGAAATCCAAGGAAAGCAAGGACAACTCCAACGGTGTCTAGGCCGATGGTTCCCCAGAAGTTAAACATAATTACCCTCATGCACTGTCTGCCGATTTTTATCGCTTCGACCACCTTGAGAAGATTGTTTGTAGTTAATGTCAGGTGGGCGCTTTCAAGCGCAACATCTGTCCCTGTGCCCATTGCTATGCCGACTGTGGCTTCTACAAGCGCTGGCGCATCGTTGATCCCATCGCCTATCATGGCTACACCATGACCATCTTTTTTAAGTGTGAGGATCTTTTCCAGCTTTTGCAGCGGCAGCAATTCTCCCAAGGCTTCATCTACATGGAGCAAGTCTCCGACGGATTTCGTTGTAGCCGCCGAATCGCCCGACAAAAGAATGACCTGACAACCAAGTTTCTTGAACAAATCCACTGCTTGTGAGGATTCATTCCTCAATATGTCAGCAACGCAAAAATCACCAATTAGTTTTCCGTTTGCTGCGACAAATACGCTTGTCTCTCCTTCGTTGTGGGTTTCTGCAATGTGTCTGCTCAAATCCGGATCAGTTTTGACAAGAAATTTTTCTAGGAGTGAAGAGGACCCCACGAGCACAACTTTATCGTCCAAATGACACACCACGCCGTTGCCCGGCATATATTCCACGCCATGGTATTTGGAAATATCTATTCCTTCATTCCTGGCTTCTTTGACAATCGAGTTCGCAATCGGATGTTCAGAATGCTGTTCCGCACAGGCAGCCAATTCGAGAATTTCTCGTCTGGTCGCGTCATTGAACTCGTGAATCTGGGTGACCTGCGGAGTGCCAAGAGTCAGGGTTCCCGTCTTATCGACGACCACTGTATCAACTTTTGAAAGCGCTTCGAGATATATTCCGCCTTTTGTTATTATACCTTCTTTTGCCAGTCGGCCTATGCCTGCAAGAATTGCGAGAGGTGTTCCCGCAGCAACGCCGCATGCTCCTGCAACGACAAGCGCTGAAATGGCTGACATGATATTATGAGTAACCAGGTAAGTAATTACAGCACCGCCGATGGCGAAGTAAACCAATCGGGCCGCCAGTTTGTCTGCCACTTTCTGGATAGGCGCTTTTGATTTTTCCGCCCTTTCAACGATCTCAATTATTTTTCCGAAGGTCGTGTCTTTACCGATTCGTCTTGGACTTACCTCAAGAACGCCAACCTGATTTATTGTCCCGGCAAGCACTTCACTCCCTGCGGTTTTATCAATTGGTTTTGATTCGCCGGTGAGAGAAGATTGATCGACAGTCGAATTCCCCCTGGTCACGATTCCATCGACAGGAATTCTCGATCCCGGTTTTATTATGACTACATCTTCAGGTCTAACCGACGCGGCGCCGACTTCCATTTCGGCCGTACCACGCCTCACTGTCACTCTTTGCGGTAGAAGCTCGACGAGTCTTGATATGGCATTCCTTCCTCTTTCAACCGTAATGTGTTCGAGCAGCTCCGCAAACAAAACGAAAAGACTGATGACGAGCGCTGTGAAGAATTGTCCGACCAGCAGAGTTGCAATCACAGCAATCGACATCGATAGCTCCATCGTCATTCTTCTCCGCGATGCCGCCACGAACGCTTCTTCGAACATTGGAAAGCCGCCGACGATAGTGGCAGTGAGCGCGATAAAGTCAAAAGGCAGGAAAAACTTCCATATCCCGAACCAGCTCAATGGCAATGCTAAAGCCATGAACCCAAGTCTTATCCACTCCTTGAAATTTTTTCTTATCATATTCATCGTTGTCTCTACTTAACAAACATGCGATTTAATTTGTCACTCATTGCATCAGTGAGTCTGGAGGCGGAGTAATTTTCTCCGCCTCCTCTTTCATTACAGGTGATATGAAATCTTAAACACCACATTCCTTGGCTCCTCCCAGCTCGCTCCAGTGGTGTATGCGCCTTTTATTAAATGTATGTGGTTAAATAGGTTTGTCATATAAATAGATGGCTTGAAAAAGGTCTCTCCTGCAAGAAAGAAAGTATATCCCGCACCGAAGTCTAGTATCCAATACGGAGTAGTATGTGCCGCTTGATTGAAATCAAACAGACCTGTTTTATAGACGGAAACAGATTGCGGGAAACCGTTGGAAAGGCCCGAGCCATAGATCGCCTCAAGATTAACGAACCAGTCCCGCGGCTGGTAGTTTATGTCGGCCACGACCGAGAGTCTTTGGTCATGATCAAGATCAGTCCCCGCACCATCGCTGCTCGGTGGTAAGAATCCGCCTGTCAGCGCACCATAACCGACAGCATGGATAATCGATGAATTCATATGACCTGAGAATGGAGTATTGGGATCACTGTACGAGAGGGAAAATTCCAATCCAGTCGTCCTCACTGTCGAAATGTTGAACGGAGTTTTGATTGCGGTATTGCCTATTGTGGCGTCGTCGGTGAACGGGTGGGCGTATTTATGGAAGGCTGCAGCTTTCAACCGGAGACCCATGGGAAAGCTGTGAGTATAAACTGCTTCATAGAAATCACTTCGCTCTGGATATGTGGGTGTTATGGAGCTGCTGACATTTTCGGCAATCGATCGCAGCCCTTCGATGTTTGTCGGCATAAATAGCCTGCCATAATAGATATAAGCTGAATTGTTCTCGTCAACCAGAAAATCCCATCGCACACGCGGACTCACTTGTTGCTGCATGTCAACGTCGGGAGCGATATGCTGGTCATAACGCATGCCCACTTCGAAGTCAGTCCAGGGAAGTACTCGCCAATCAGCTTCAGTGAATGCTCCAAAATCGGATCCAGCAAAGGGACTGTGAACCGATGGACCTGGGTTATCAAGAGAATCTTGAGATGAAAAATTTTCCCTGCCTGTTGTGCTGCTGAAATTAAAGCCCACCTTATACATAAACGTATGGGATAACCTTTTGTCGTAAGTAGATCGACCGCCGAGAGTATTAAAATTCCTGTCTTCAAAGAGGCGATATAATCTTGTGGTGTCACTTGTATATTGGGAGGTAAACTGAAAATCTGGTGGATCAATATCTCCCGGTGTATAAATCAAAACGCCCTGCCGAGCATACGCTCCGACAAACAAATTCTCCTGGTGATCTGACTCTGTGCTTATCTCTCGAAAATAAGAGATGGCCTGGAAAGAATTTGTGGTTTCCTGAAGATCGGAAGCAATTTGAACCTGCGGATCATAAGGAACCTGTGTGTTCGTTCTGCCGAAGTTCAGGTTTGCCGTCAAATAATCGATGTCGCTGATAATATAGTCGAACTTCCCATAGAGGAAATAATCGAACCCATGGTCATGGAACAGGTTCGGCACAGGAGTGTCGATTCTCCGATCGGTCTCCTGGCGTGACCCAGAGAGATAAAATCCAAGACTTCCGATGTGATCACTTATTGAAAGATCTTGTCCGTTAGAATTCAGCGCTCGGAATGGGCCGACACGACCGCCGAGTGTGTCACCTTGAGCGGAGCTTGATGGCCCGGAAGCTACTTCTTTTCCCGGAGTGAAAGGCGTTGCACCGTTGAAAACAAGGTAGCTCCCGCCGTAGGTGGACGCGTCGAGGTGAAACGCCCCTGTAGGGACGCGGTTGTGGAGATCGATGATCGCCGACATCTGTCCGCCATACTCAGCAGGAAATCCTCCAGTAATAAAAGTTGCATGGTCGATTATTTTGGGATCGACTACTTCATTCAATCCTCCGAACACCCCAAGAGGAATCGGAATTCCATCGATGTAATATGTAAACTCTCCATGCTGCCCCCGGATATGAACTTCACTTGTAGGCGCACGAGCGGCGCCTGTGACGTTTTCCTGAATTAAGTTCGTCATCTGAGCAGTTGGTGGAGCATGGTAGGTCTCCGATTCAATGGACTGATTGCCAGTCCTTATGTCGATCGTCGAAACACCTATTTCTCGTTGCCCGTACACTTCGACTCCCTTAAGACTCGTGTTGTGCGGGACAAGATTGAGTGTGAATGATGTATGATTCTGATCGACAAGAATAGAATCCGAATATGTGTAGTAACCCACGAACCAAGCAGTGAGTTCATACGTACCGGATTTGACGTCCCTGAACCAGAGTTGACCCACAATATTAGTCTCACCCTCGGCAGCAATTCTTCCGTCGCTTTGCAAGATCACTCTTGCAAGACCGATGGGCGTCCTCTCTGCGGAATCGGCAACGGTTATTCTTACATCCACACTTTTTTCTGAGGACATTCTTTCCTGTGCATAGCAAGTCTCTTCAGCCATCATGTGCAGACACACTAATATTGTAAATACTAATTTGGTTCGCATCTCTCTGTCATCGATGGAAATGGTACAAATTAGGCAACTAGAGTAAAACAACAGTTTCAATTCGATTGTTCCAAAATTGAAGCAAGCCATTTCCATGTAATAAAATTTTCGTTTTTCTATTCAGTAGGGAGACGAGGTGAAATCACCCCGTCTCCTTTTTTCATCACAGGTGATATGAAATCTTGAACACGATATTTCTCGGCTCTTCCCAGCTTGCGCCGCTGAAGTATGCACCTTTGATCAGGTGGATGTGGTCGAAAAGATTGGTGATATATAATGATGGCTCAAGAGTCGAGCCATCGCTGAGAGAGAAAATATACCCGCCCGACACATCCAGTATCCATGATGGCGTTGTGTGTGTGGCGGTATTAAAATCAAAGAGACCGGTTTGATACGCAACTCCGTTTGGATTGCCATTTGTCAATCCCGATCCGTAGATTCCCGTGAGATTGGCGTACCACTGTGCAGGCTGGTAGTTTATTGAGGCAACGATCGACAACCTCTGGTCATGATCCAGGTCTGTGGCGGTACCGTCATCGCTTATTGGCAGAAAGCCACCCGTCACCGCGCCCTGACCATAAGCGTGAATGATCGAGGAGTTAATGTAGCCAGAAAACGGAGTGGATGGGCTATTGTATGAAAGTCCTAATTCAATTCCCGTAGTGCGGACATCCTGGATGTTGACGGGAGTCTTGACGGCGCTCGCTCCGACTGTTTCGTCATCCACTCCAGGAGTTGCGTACTTATAGAATCCATCCAACTTGCTCCTTAACCCGAAACCGAAATCGTGTGTGTAGACCGCTTCGTAAAAATCATCGCGTTCGGGGAATGTTGGAACGCCGTTGTCATACTGAGTTATTTCGATTGTCCTCAGCCCTTCTATGTTGGTCGGCATGAATAACCTTCCGTAGTAGAGATAAGCTGAATTAGATTCATCGAAGAAGATGTTCCATTTGATCCGTGGACTTACCTGATGCTGGAGAGCCATGCTGGGCGCAATGTGCTGGTCATATCTGACTCCGAGATCGATTCGTGTCCACTCCATCGGATGCACTTCGGTTTCGGCAAATACGCCGAAATCGGAACCCGCATAAGTAGTATTGACAATCTCGGCTTGGTTGATATTACCCGCGCTGTCCTGCGGAGTGAAATTTTCTTTTCCAGTTGTGCTGCTGAAATCGAGACCGACCGCGTACATGAATTGATAGGACAACCTGTTGTCGTATTTGATCCTCGTGCCGAGAGTGGTGAAGGACCTGTTTTCGCCAAGGATATAGCCTGTCGTGGAGTCGTTTGGAAAATAGAAGGTTGTGGGATCGCCTGGTCCAGGCGTATAGATTAATCCGCCTTCGCGCGCATAAACACCTGCGAACAGATTGCTCTCCCTGTCAGCTTCGCTTGAAATTGTATGATAGTAAGATAAGGTCTGGAAGGAGTTCGAAGTATTCTGGAGATCGTTCATGATTCCTTCAACTGAATCGTAAGGGACCTGAGTATTTGTTTTGCTGAAGTTCAGGTTAGATGTTAAATAGTCGTTTTCGTCCAAGGTGTAATCGAGCTTGCCATACAGGAAATAATCGAATCCGTGATCGTGGAAAATCTGGGGTACTGGAGGGTCGATTCTGCGATCTGTTTCCTCGCGGGAACCCGATAGAAAAACTCCGAGATTGTCGATATGGTCGCTGAGTGAAAGGCTTTGACCGTTTGAACTGAGCGCCTTAAAGGACCCAACTTTGTTTCCGAGTGTGTCATTTGATCCGGGAGCGAAATAGCTTCCACCATAAGTGGATGCATCCAGATGAAACCCACCCGGTGGGACACGGTTCTGCAGATCTATAACGGCGGTAACTTGACCGCCGTATTCTGCGGGCCAGCCGCCATCCATCAATAGAGCTCTATCGATGACCTTCGGATCGACAATGTCGTTCAACCCGCCGAACACTCCGAGAGGCACGGGGAGTCCATCGACAAAATATTCATATTCACCATGCTGGCCGCGGATATGCACTTCTCCCGTCGGTGCCCGTGCAGCCCCCATCAGGTTCTCCTGCACCAGTGTGGTCATCTGCGCGTTTGGCGGGGCATGATAAGTTTCGGCGGAGAAAACCTGCTCGCCGGTGGTTAAGTTGAACGTGGTGACCGGCGTTAGTCTCTGCCCGACTACTACTTGAGCACTGAGAGACAATGTACCGAGGCTGACGGAATCGATGAGGTGGCTTTTATCGATATTTACCGTTTTGGAGAAGTCGTTGTACCCGACCGAGTGGACAATCAGGTTGTAAGAACCGTCTGCAATGTCGGTGAATTGGGCCAAGCCTAACTGGTTTGTGACTTTTTCCCCGATGACAGATCCGTCACGACGAAGAGTGACCATGGCAAGTTGTATAGGTACCTTCAGGATCGAATCAGAAACTACGACTTTATAATTTTCTCCTTCTTGCAGTGCTGATCCGTCCCCGCCGGACGAGGGTGTTGAAAATTCTGCGACCTGTGCTTTTAGGTCGGATGTCATTTGAAGTGAACAGAAAATAATCAGGAACATAAAAACGCGTCTAAGCATTTAGAACTCCTTCAGGAATTATGTTTAATAAGATGGCGTGTGCCAACATAGATAGTGGTGCGCCAAGTTTTAGAAATATGTTAAGGAGTTATGCTTGAGGAGGGGCGCGGGTCGAGTAACTTATGGAAGGTTGGGGGAAGACCCATATCGCGTTGAAGGCAGGCAAGAAAGAGACATTTATTTGTGAAGTAAATATCTGGCTTAATGCCGGTGTGCCGGTGGTCGATTGCGCGAATTGATGGGCGGGGCATGTGATTTCTTCGGCGCCTGAATCGAGAGAGTGGGATGATGAGGACGCCGTGGATAATACCAGCCTGCTCTCCAGGGGAACAAAATCCTTGTGCGAAAGAGGAAATGTTACTGTTATGAAAGCGTAAAATGCGAGGATGGTCCTCGCAAAGTTCTGGTTTCGTCTCAAATATTTTGCTCTCTTAATTGTTCCGCACCATTATACCTAATTAACAGGAAGGGTTAATGGATAGTTCCGAAGTTCCTTATTTGTATCCGGCAATGACTCATCCTTTTTTCCGTCTTCGTGAAAGTCTTGGCGGGTCGCAGCTTATTTCTAAATAATTTTAAAAAAAAACTTGCTTATAATCCAGTACGGCATTAAGATTAATCGTTAACGGCATGGTGGAACAGGAGAGAAGAGTCGTGTATGGAGAATGGGGTGTTCAGTCGCCGGATAGGGTCAGGGAATCTGCAATAATAAATTCAAATTAAGCGTTATCAGGCTCAATATAGGCCATTTTGAGGCCCAAAAAATGATCCTTAGGTTCAGTTAAGCAGACTTGAGTTCACGGAAAATGAACCTGATGTCCGGTCAAGAGACCGTGAAGTTGCGGGAAACGCTATTGAGCTTCAGTTAAGCGGTCGTTAAGTCGTGTAAAATGCTTTGAGCGACAGTTACGTGGTCATGAATTCGTTGAAAATGGAATTAAAATCGAGTTGAGAGATCATGACCTGGCGGAAAATGGTTTGAGTCCCGGTCAAGCGGTCGTGAAGATCCGGGAAATGGTTTTGAGTTCCAGTCATGAGGTCGTGAAGGGGCGGAAAATGGATTTGGCTTCAGTCAAGCGGTCCTGCAGTAATGCAAAATGGTCTTGAAGTCCAGTCAAGAGGCTCTATTCAATAAAATGTGTCAGATTCAAAAAGCGAGTTCTTGTAATTGAACGATATGTTCCGGAGTGATCAGTGGGATCTCTCTGAAAACATAACAATATAATTTCGGGACGAGATTTGTGATTCAATCTTGCAGACTATGGAATACATATATATAGCCTGTCTTATGACAGGAGGGGAATTGCCTGCACAGGCCGGAGGTCCCTCCAGGGAGCCCCGGACAAGAAAGACCGGGTCGGAGATCCGGGATCAGCACACACATGTCACGCCGGTTCATTCTTATGGCGTGACGCCGAAAAGCAAAAGCGGCGGATGTACCCGGTGCGGAAAACTGAATCATAAACTAAATCAGGAGGATTGATATGACAAATGCTCATATCAACAAGCTCGGAATGTACCTGGCGGTAATCCAGGTGCTGAACAAATTCAGCGCGGTGTTCGCAAATGTTCCGGCGCTTGTCAGGCTGGCTGCATCACTGGCTCAACTGGCAGCCAACATAGGAACGAAGTCGGAGGCGATTGGAATTGGGACGTCTCCGAAGACAGAAGCAAAGCGCAAGGCGGAGGGCGAAATGTCCGCCGGTGTCTCGGTGCTGGTCGGGAAACTTCATTCGTACGCCACAGATAAAGAAAATGCCGAACTGATGAAGCAGAGCGACGTCACCGAATGGGACATCCATCATCAGAGGGATGCCGAACGTGGTAAATACGCGGATCAGATGCTTGACCTGGTGGAGGCGAACCTGCCGAACCTCGCGGACTATGCCGTCACGAGCGATAAGATTGCAGCTGCCCGGCAGCTCGTCGTCGACCATGACGGGACGATAGGCGACAGGAGCTCGACCAAGAATAGCCAGACAGGCGGGAGGGACAGCGTCATGGCTATGTTCGCTCAGGCCGATAGCATTCTGGAAGATCAAATCGACAGAATGATCCCGGATTTCAAGAAGGACAATCCGGACTTCTGTGCGGCTTATGACGCGGCGCGGGTCATAAAAGACATCGCCGCTCATCATAAGGGGAAGAACAACGGCGGGAATACCGGCAGCAGCAGTCCGAAACCGCCGGATAGTAAGTAACCCTTACACTAAGTCCCTCTTCCATTTGAAAGAGTGATTGAGGGAAACTGTGCAGGCATTGGCTTGCCTCCCGCCGAAGGGCGGGAGGGGGGCTTCTTGTAAGGAATTGATTGTGCATCGGTGCCAATATGAGGCATCCATTGGAAATGGACGCCCTGCGATGCACGAATCCGCCGTGGGCGGATTTTGAGATTTGCGGAGCCGTCGAATTTATTCGATGGCGAGCTAGGATAGGAAGAAGTTAACGGGATAAAAAGTATGGAAAAAAATTACAGGCACAAGGTGGCCGTTTTCCGCCGCAAGGCTTGCCGAAGGGCGGGAGGCGGGGTATTTTAATTTTAGCGAAAGCTGAACTCTCGCTAAATCTCCGTGCAAAAATTTAACTCATGCACAACAGGAGAAGGTTTCATTTTAGTTTTGCCAAATATTTGCCCAGCAAGTCTCCTCTAACATTTCTTCCTTTTCTCCCAGTCGTCCCTTGAAAAGTATAGTAGTAATATTCCGCAAATTCGTTCTTCGAGATTTCTTTGTTTTTGTTTTCGATGAGGACATTTTCAAATTCCACCAATGCCTTGGCTAAGCTTTTGGCATCGGGCAACAACCCATGTTTGTTTTTGAATTTTAATAATTCTACAACAAGTGTAAAAAAACTTGATTTACGGAGCCATAGGCTATCAAAAGACAATTTTGCATCAACAATTAGTTCAAAAACTGCCGTTATGCTTGCCACAATGTTGTTTTTATTTGGATAGATGGAATCGAACTTTCTGACGTAATTCTCGATCTCTTTCGTGCCAGTAAAATATCCACCTTCTTCAAGAGTTGACATGATTAACAAGATAAACTCTAGATCGCGCATTCTGGTGAAATCGGTATCGCTGAAAACCTCTATGTCCTTTAAGTATTTATTCTTTTCGGCAATTTCTTTGGCGGCAGAGATGTAATCACCCTCATATAATGCATTTTGAATTTCCATTGCATTTAGCGCGTATTGCACTGAATTTATTCTTTGAAAGATCTCAATAATGGACTGATCTGATATTCGCCCCAAATCTCTTACGACCACATTGTAATCATAGAAGGCTGTTTTCTTTTCTTTATCCAGCTCGCTGAACCTCTTGATCTTTCCTATTTTAAATTCATCTGATTCAGTCACATACTGATAAATAGTGCTCAGCCTTTGTTGACCATCGACTACTAGAGTTTTCGATGTCTGCGAAGCTAAATCAATCTCACCATCCGCCAGATAAATCTCCGGGAAGGGCAATTCTAATAAAATGGTCTGAATAAAATTTTCTTTGTGCTTGTCATTCCAAACTAGTTTTCTTTGAAAAGCAGGGCGGAGAATTAGACTTCCACTTTTCATCATATTGAAAAGCTCAAGAATTTTCTTGTTTGTAGCTATTCCAATTCCACTCATCAAACTCCTCCTAAACGAATCTGTTTAATATTGTTCCGGTGGTAATTTTCGAAGAAAAACAAATTTCTAAATATTGCCCCCGTTATTTTTCTGTTTCCGAATTCTTTGTAGGATATCGACCTGAAGAAATTGTCCCATTTCTCCTTACCGTCGAATTCGAAAGGAAACAAATCGGGACGAATCCATCCTTTAAAAAAATACTTTAAAAAGGAGTTAAATCGTTTTTGTTCCTGCTCAGTTCTGCTCTTTATGTCAATATTGAATTCGTATAATTGACGCCAAAATTTGTCGAATATCATATCAGAAATAATTACCATATCAATATCTGAATCATCACTGAATAGTTTCCATAGTTGCGTTGGATTAATACTAAATCCCAATTTAGCAGACCCAACCATAAATACTTCGCTCGGGGTCAAATCGAAATTATCTGAGATCTTCTTTTTTAAATTGAAATATTTTTCTTCCTCTAGAAAAACATGAGGCTTCCCAAACGTGATGCATTTTTGAACAACATAAATATCGGATAGGCTACTATCCTTGAGAATTGACTTAAATTCTTCTAGTTCCACCTTCTTTACAAAAACCTTTACGTGTTTGTTCCGCAGTATAATCCCATCGCAGGCGTTAATGAAGGCATAAACATCTAAATTGCCAAGTCAAACGGTAGGTCAGCAATATCCCGGAGCCTCCTACCGTTGACCATGGTGTCAAGTTGTTCCTGCTCAGTCTCGTTGCCGACTTCCTTCACTGCGTTCTGAAGTTCGTGCAACGCGAAATGATAGACGCAATCGACATCACCTGTCCCTAATGCTATCGATGCGATCCGGCTTGGCAGCGGTTCCGCAGTAACCACTGCAATGTGCGGCGTGTTACCTTTTCGGTTGCGAATTAAGCCCAATGCTTCCGTACGCGCGTTTTGTGCCCTGTCGCTTCTGATGGTCCACTTGCACGAAATGCTTGCGTGCAGGATTTCACTTTCGCTATTTGTTTTTCTCAGCGGAGTTAAATGCGGTACTCCATCCGAACTCACCAATTCAATTTTCCGGTTCACTTCTTTATCGCTTAAAGGCTGTCTCAAGATCACGATATCCGGCGTAACCAGATAGTCTCCAAGAACTGTCTTCAAATCAGTCCGAGCGGTTTTTCCGACACCGGTTTTGAGAATCTGGGTGAGTTCTGCTAAATGTTTGTATTGTGTAAAAGCCGAAATTTCTTCATGGACGGAAAATCTCCATTTCCCCGGTCGGATATGCTGTAGGTAGTCGAACACTTCTTCGAGGAAATCTTTTGTCAAATCTTCGAAACCTTTTCCTGCCGTTTGTCCCTCTGTTTTGCTTTTTCCGATCGGGAAACCGAGTGCTTTCACAAGAGACCGGGAAATATTTTTGCTTCCCTCGCTGGCAACGTCAGCCATGCTCGGTATATCATCTCGTTTGGTATAAATGAGCGCGGCGCAAACTTTTTTATGAAACTTCCTGCGCATTCCCTCAAGCTTATCCATCTTTTTCCCTCCTGTGCTGTTTTGTGAAAGCGATTACGAATTCTTTGTGCATCCTATTCTCAATCTGCGAGCTGAGGCGAACCTTTGAACTGGTCGGGAGCATGCGCTTATTCCGATCAATCAACCGGACGCCTATCCCGGCACAATGCAGATTCAAAGACTCGCCGATTTCCACCAAACATTTATCGGTTTCAGTATCGATCCCTCGCATTATCGATGAGCCCACAACCACGATGGCTGCTTTACCGGGCTTCAATACCCGTTGCATTTCCTGCAGTACGCTTGCCATCTCATTGTAATATCTGTGAAGCGCCTTTCCTTTTTGACGATCAAGGGTAGAGATTCTGGAGATGATTTTCGTGGTCGACGGTGGAACCTCTTTGAAATTATAATTGGCAACCTTGTCGCTTCCGATGTATTTGCTCCGTAAATGACTCAGGTAACCGACATCCATTCCAAGCCATACCAATGAAAATTTGTGTGCCCTCATATAGTCAATAGCATTCGATGCGTAAGGGGGAGATGTGACGATTAGATCAATCGAATCATCTTTCAAAGGAAGATTTTCAGCAGTTCCGAATTGGACAAATCCTTTTCTGTCCTTATTGCTGTCATGGAGGTTTTGAAGATTCCTTAAGAGTCGTTTTTCAAATTCTTGAACTGCGGGTTTGTATTTCTTTTGTTGTCCCTGGTTAAGTTTATGAGGGCGCGTATGTCCCAAGTCCCACGCCAGTGAAACGCCACCCGACTTTGTTACAATAATTGCAGAAAGCAAAAGCCTCAGGAAATCTTTGACTTCACCATCTTCCACTTTTTCGATTTGGATCAAGAGAGCCATTATCTCGGTTTGTGTTTCCCGACTGAACCAATAGTCGATAAATTCTTTTGTCTTTTCGTCAAATCTTTTCTCGATTGCCTTTTCGATCCTTGATGTCTTTAGCAAGGAGATTTCAGTGTTTTGCACGACTCGTAGTGCGGCAGTTTCGACTTTGGCAGGATCAGTCGGAGCTGCCTTAACTTTGCTTATCAGAATTGAAAGTGGATCAATGTCAAAGCCTACACCGATTCTTCCTGCTGAAGTCGCCTCGATGAGGGTTGTTCCTGATCCAACCATCGGATCCAAAACTATGTCATCTGGGTCTGTAAGATGGTCGATAAACAAACGGGGGAGTTGAGGGGGAAACTTCGCAGGGAAGGAATGGAAGTTATGTCTGCCACCATTGCTGATTGCGTCATGAAAACTCAGATCGCCGGCAAGGAGCCTTTTAATTTTATCGTCCACCGCATTATGATTGTCTCTTCGAGCAACTTTAGAATATGAGTAGGCTGCCTCTGTCTCTGAGAGTGACTTACGTTGGGCGGAAGTGGATTTGTGTTTTGGCATTATTGAGTTTTAGTACTCTTATTATACCTAAGATGACTAAGTTTTTCAATATGATGTGATTATGTAATGGTTGGCAGGATTGTCAAGCCGAGCAAATTCATAGCAATCCCCCCACATGTTGTGCACGAGTCGAACTCCCGCACAGGATCCAATTGCGACGGTTCAACTGTCGTAGAGCGGGGGGAACCAGAACGTTTTGTGCGATCTCATTTCGTGGCACGACAGAATTCAAAGGGAGCCCCTCAGAGAAATAAATTTCGCTGTTCTTTTTCTCGCGAGTGTCTATTTGTTCGGAAGTATGCCGTATAGTTTAGGATTGTCGTACTGGGAACCCTGAAAATAGTATTCGGAAGGATCTACGAATACGCCGTTCTTTGTGATCCCATAATGAAGATGCGGGCCCGTCGAAAGACCGGTACTGCCGCTCAAGGCAATTACCTCGCCGCGCTTTACCTTCTCTCCTTCTTTGACAAGGGATTTCTCGAGGTGGCCGAACAGAGTGGTGTACCCGAATCCATGATCGATCTCTACGACGTTCCCGTAGCCGCCGCGCCTCCCGACGTAAGATACAACGCCATCTCCGGTCGCATGGACCGGCGTGCCACGCGGCGTCTCGATGTCGATACCCTCGTGCATTAAACGGATATGCAAAATTGGGTGGAACCTCATGCCGAATCCGTCTGTAACAATTCCGCTCCTTATCGGATCGATGGCCGGGATATGTGCATACAAGGTTTGGTTAGTCTTGTGCTTCTTAAGTATATCGGAATAACTTTCTTCCTGCAGCCTTGCTTCCCTGTTAAGGGCATCCAGCGTTTGTGCAGCCGAGGATATTAGTTTATTCGAGGTTGGAGACACGCCGTAATCGGAATTCATTTCGACACCGCCTATTGAAGCCTTTCGCACGTCGGAAGAAATCGGACGCATGCTTTCGGAAATTCTTATCAGGCTGTCGCCCGCTGCGAACTCCTGCATATAATTTTGGAGCCCATCGAGCTTCACGTTCAGAGAAGCAAGATTGGTTTTCAGTGCGGAATTTTCCTGCCTGATACTCGATGTCCGCAGGGCTTCGAGGCCCAGTGGATCGAATCCGGGATGTACCATAAACATCGTCGCAACAGACGACAAAATGATAGGGAATGCAATTGCCGCCAGCAATCTAACGCCACCAAATCTTCTATACTTCAGATCCGATTTTGATAAGTAGTAGAGTTTAATCATGGCACATCCTCAACCCTGCGGTTGTCGGATCAGAGGAAGACAGTCTTTGAGGATAACCGGGAAAAAGTTTGTCCATAGTGTCTTCTTAAAGAGATTTGTCGAACCGTTTGTGTAATGCGACATTAGCGGCGACAGCCAACCGAGGTGAATCGAACTGAGAATTCAAGACTTATCTCTCATATATTGTTTTATCTTTCACGCTAATGCCATACTTAGCGCAAAATCCGCCGTTCACTTCCACGACGTATTTTGCCGGCCCCCCGGATGGAATAGGAGCCTCGCTATACGGAGTTGCTTCCGGATATATGGAGACGATGTTTCCCGACTTATCTGCGAAAATCATATCGAGAGAAATGTATGTGTTCTTCATCCAGAATGTCAATGGCTCTTCAGCATCGAAGACAAACAACATGCCGTCATCTTCAGGCATTGATTTCCGCCACATCAAGCCTTGAGTCCTTCTTTCAACATTATCTGCGATTTCGATCTGAATTAGCTTTATTTCCTTATTCGTGCCATGTTTCACGAATATAAGCTGACCCTCGTCTTTAAATACCGGCTCGTCCTGCGCCCCCGATCCATTCGAGGATTCCTGCCCAAAGATGCAGGCAAGTAGGGGAAGCATTACCATAAACGCAATTATGGCGATCATTTCTATTTTCGCATTTCTCAGCAGTGTTTTCCCATCGTGTGTTCTGTTTTGCATATCATTCTGAAATTTCGTGGCATTCATCAGTTCATGGCTCACACAATTACTAAGGGTGTGCCCGCTTTGGTTGCTTGATGAAGTAGGCCAAACCAACCAAGCCTATGATTACAAGAACTATTGAGATAAGCTGGGCTTCACTCAACCCGAACAGAAGCCTCGGGTTCAGTCTTATGAATTCTACGAGAAGCCTTTCCGATCCGTCCAGTATGAGGTAGATCACAAACAGCTGGCCATCAGGCATCAATTTCTTTCTCATCTTCCAAAGTACATAGAAGATTATCAGACAGGCAAGAAACTCATATATTGGAGTCGGATGGCACAGCGTGTTATTGGGTACAACCCCACCCGGGAATCTTGCCTCGATCTTCGGAAGGTACTGGAACGCGACAGACGGAGGAGCGATGCCTTTGGCGTAATTAACCCCCCACGGCAGATTCGTCGGCATGCCGTAGTCTCCATCTCCGGAAACATGGCAGCCGAGTCTTGCGATTCCATAGCCGAGTATAAGAGCAGGAGCCAGAGCGTCGGCGACCCTCAAGAAGCGGAACCCCTTGCGTTTCGCCGCCCATGTTATTAGGACCGCCGCAAGAACGAAGCCTCCGTACCATGTGAGCCCGCCGGGAGAGAATGTCATTCCGATTGGATCACTCAAGAAATCTCCCCAGTTTTCTATCAGCGATAAAATCTTGGAGCCAGCTATCCCAAAGATCACGGCGATTATCGTGACATGGTTAGCGAAATTAGAGCCGAGACCTTTCCTAGAGAACTCTTTGACCGCGACATAATTTGCCGCCAGAAATCCTATTCCCATCATCAGACCGTAACTGTAAACGTTAAGCGGGCCAATCTTGAATAGGATCGGGATGACAGTATCACTTAATATTCTGCTGAGCATTCATATTAGCCTTGTTTTTAATAATTATTGCAAGACAAAGTTGTACGTGAAAAGAAATTGCGCAGGAACCGCAACACCATTTTTTATATAGGGCTGAAACATCGTCGCTTGCACTGCCTTAATTGCATTGCGCGTAAAATCATTTCCACCAGATCTTACAACTGAAACACTTTGTACCTGACCCTGCGCGTTAATGGTTACATCTAATTGAACGGTTGCTGAAACACCTGATTCTTCAGCCCATGCTGGATATTCAGGTATAACCTGATTTAACATTACTGGTTGTTTGTCCAGCCGTACCGGAGCTGCGGGAACATCTTCCTCGCTGACTTTGAAATCTCCCATCGAAACGCCGACAGAGTCTCCGCCGTTTCCTTGAATATCGGGGCCGGCAATCTTGCTCAACTCCTCTTGAGTCACAATCGTCTGTTCGGGCGACACCTGTGCATCAGGGACAGGGACAGGAAGACCAAAGACTGGCTTTACCATCTGAGGTTGGATAACAAGCTGGGGCAATGCCTGTTGATTGGTGATCGACGGAGGCGGCCCCAGCTCTGTGTAAGTCAGAAGCCTCACAGTGCGTGAGTTCTCATTTTCCCTGCCGAGATATTTGAAACCCCAGTATGCTCCGACAGCTACAAAGTGGAACGCCACTGCGATTGCCAAACCCCACCTGGTATATTTTCGCGCCAGTTTCTTTAGAGTCGGGGCGCCGTATTGGATTTCTTCTTTTCCGGCATCCACGGCCTTTTCGTGTGCCATTTTAAGTCAACCTCATTTCAGATTGTGAAGCTAATTTTTGCAAGTGCCTTCTGATCATCATCAGTCATTGAAGCTAAATTGTCTCCTCCAGCAATTGCAGAGCAGGAGTGAGATTATCGATTAAATGAGCCATAAAGTCTCCTTTAAAAAAATCACCTACATGCAGGCTCTATAAAGAGACGCCTGCATGTAGGCAAATGTTATATTTGTACGCGTACCCCGGCATAGAGTTGACGCCCACGCAACGGTCCCCAGATGTGCGAAGTGTTGAAATTACCTTCGCTATCAAAAAAATGGGGCTCGTCATGGGCCGAGCCTGCCTGAGTGTAGTTAAGCAAATTTTCAGCTCCCACGTAGAGATCCAGGTTGGAAGTCAAACTGTAGTCCGCCTTTGCATTGATTACAAAATAACTCGGAGCCACCGTAAGTTTAGGGTCACTTGCAACGCCATTTAGAAATTGGCTGTATTGATCTCCGTATCCGTACGGGAGCAGATTCCGGGACGCAATCCAAGTTACATCACCGTGAATTGTAAACGGTTCTGAATTTATATCGACACTTCCATTTAATTCGGTTTCTTGCGCTGCTATGAGTTCGACCGCTTTGAATGCGTCGGGGATATCCTGGTGTGAGGCGCCTACTCCTAACGTGAGCCATTGGCACGGAACGTAAGAAACCTGAGCATCATAATCGAGAAAGAAAAGTCTGGTCGAATCGCTGAGCAAAAGCGGCCGTTGTATAGTCGTGTCCGGGTTCGAGCCAACGTATTCCAGACCCGTGAGCGATGTGGCGTACACTGACGCTGTAAAGCCCCACGGCCCTGTTTGAAATTCAAGCGAACCTCCGGCCCCTTCGGCCTTTTCCAACTCGGTGACGCCAATGTCGAACCCGTCATTTAGAAGGCCGTGATCCAATTCAAAGAACGTGAGCGGTGCGCGCCATCCCAATCCCGCGGAAAGGCGTCCCGTAAGTTCATCAGTAAATGCCCAGCGCAAGCTTGCTCGCGGCGCAACTATAAAGTTGGTAATCGCCGAGTTGGGCTTGTCAACCCAGTCCACGTAGATATCGTCAGCGCGGACTGCGACGGACAGGTCGCGTTGATTCCCGAAATTCCACACATCTTGAACGTAGCCCCCGCCGTAATTGTTCCTGTAAGAATCCGGAATGACGCCGAGTCCTATTGGGGGTGGGCTGTAAAAGGCCCTCGATTGCGAGTTCATGTTCTCGCTGTTGAAGTCCCCACCCAATGTGATGGTGTGGGCTCCGGCTTCGGCTTGCCAGCGCAAATCCGTGGCGAGGTTTTGGTCAATATTGGCATAATCCTGTCCGCCCTCGTACATGGAATTTTGCGATTGGGTGGCAAAGCCCACACGCAGCTGCCATAAACCCGCATCCGGCGAATCCCAGGTCAAAGCGCCTGCACCTTCATCTCGCGTCGTTTGGATCCACTCAATAATATCTATGGGGTTTCCTATGAATTGGTTATTGACATTTCCTCCGACGAACATTTGAGACGGAAGCGAATCCGGAGGGCCAATCGTGGCACCCTGGTGATCTGTGGTCGTGGAAGCGCCGAAAACCTCGTTATAACTATGCGACCAGCGCAAGTTCCATGACCAGTCTTCGTCCGTACCCATTAAGCCATTCAGCCTGATTAACGCGCTTTCGTCCCTCATGTAAGGCGATTGGGACATGCCTGTGCCGTTGGCATCCCATGGACCCTGCAAGAAGTGATGCGCGGCGACGAGAAAGCCGAGTTTGCCACTGTCGGTTAAAGCGGTCGCTGCAAACTGAAGATGGTTCCACTGATCGTTGCCCGCAGCAGCATCTGCCATCGCGGATGACCCAGTGGGATCCTGAAAACGAACGTCTAAGGCGCCGCCAATCGCGCCCGGCGCCAGAAGTGAAGCTCCGGGACCGCGCGCGATGTCAATGTTAGCAACTCCCGAAGTCGTAAGCGCATCCACGCCATAAAAACTCGTAACGGGGGTGTACAACGGAAGACCATCCATAAGCATCGTGGTCTGATTAGCGCCAAGTCCGTTAAGTTGAATTTGTTTGAAACCGCATGAACTACATCCGGTCAGCACACAAATACCGGGTTCCCCAGCGACGGCCTGAGAAAAATCATCGGCGTTCTTTAGAAATATTACTTGTGGTGAAATTATGGTAGTGGGCTGAATGGCATTGGATAAAGCGCCAATGCGATCTATGTTATGCTTTTTGCCTTTCACTACAATATTTTCATTTATTCTGGATGTTGAATCTGTTTTGGCTGACGAAAGCGAATCTGATACTTGATCGCTTTGCTGGGCAAATATCTGTGGGCTTGTCACTGCCAGGATAAGGTAGCAGAGCGCCATAAAATATGGTTTCATTGTTCCTCCTTTGTAAAAGCGCAAAATATAATTAAGGACGAAAAAATGCTTCTAAGCATTGATACCTCCTTGAAAAATTTAATATTGCATAATGGCACACCACTAATACATATAGTGGAGCGTCGACTTCTATAATTGGATTTTAGGTTAAGGAGTTATGCTTGAGGAGGGGCGCGAGTCGAAAGGTTATTTAATTGAGTTGAGAAAAGACAATCGTGATGCCACACCTTGAGAATCGAAATACGTTCAGATGAAGAGAATTCCTGTGTGACCGCGGCCATTCCGTGGGTCGATTGGGCAAAATTATGAGCAGGGCAGCCTAAATCGTTATCTGCATCGAGCGGGTGCTGCAATGGGTTGGCCGGGATGATGGTCTTCCCGCTCTCAAGCGGGACAAAATCCCTATGGGCGAGCGGGAAAGTAACCGTTATGAACGCGTATAGACACAGTGTATATTTTGCGGCTGCTTTTCGCTTATCGAACGATGCCATTATTTAAAATCTATATGTGTTCATGTTGTGATTCAAGTCGATAGGGGGAATTTGTTACCGGCGCGAGATTGCGATAGTTTGAGGGCGAAAAACTGAGGATCGAAACAATGATTTTTGACGACGTCAGATCACTTCGCGATTAAGGCTTTCTCATTGTCAATCGAGGGAAGAATCTTCCCGTAACCTGACAATATCCCTGGTAGTCATTTGGAAAAAGCTCGCCCAACATATTTTCTTCCTTCTTCACAAGAATGTGCCACAATGGATGAAGCAGAATCGCCCAAAAAACAAACGCCCAATTGTTCAGCAGAATTACTAATCCGAAATCGAAGAATGTTATGAACGCAGCATAAAGAGGATGACGGAAATACTTGAAGGCACCTGTTGTCGTCAAAGTTTTTCCTCGTGACAACGGGTTCAATGATTTGAGGCTCCAGACCACGACCATGATGCAAATGACCGCGAACACAACGAAAATAAATAAGCGAATAGTTTCATGGTCCACGAATATTTGCGGAATGCCGAACATGCTCTTCAAGTCGATTGCAACGAGGAGAAGAGCCACACTTATAAATAGTCCGATCGGGCCGGCGCCGAAAATTCTGTTATAGCCGTTCAATCGACGCATCGGTTTTCTCCATTCTGATTGCAGATTCGTTCCGTTTCAACCAAGAAACGTCCTTTACACCCGTCTGGCAGAAATATTCGAAAAGTAAAAAAGTCAATTCCAAAAATATCATCAGAGTTGCTTCTTGTCGAGTATGCGAGAGAATTGTGTCGTAGGAATTTAGTGAAGAATTGTCGGTTCAAGCATCAGATTGTTTTAGCTGAGCATCATATCGAGTAATATTCCTTTGCTTCATACGGTTCATCTAGAGTCAAGGTTCCAGTTTAACCACTTTCGTTGCGTCACTTTGATTTTTGTTATTAGATTCTATCAAGTGCCTGCTTCAAATCATCTATCAGATCTTCCGCATCTTCGACGCCGACAGAGAGTCTAATCAGTGTATCTTCTAAACCGGATCTGAGCCTTACTTCGCGGGGTAGAGACGAATGTGTCATCGAAGCGGGATGCTCTATAAGTGACTCGACCCCCCCGAGACTCTCCGCAAGAGTGAAAATTTTTGTCAGAGTCGTCAACTTCTTCGCCTCTTTAATGTTATCGTTTTTCAATGTGAACGAAACCATCCCGCCGAAATCCGCCATCTGTCTTTTTGCAACTTCGTGATTGGGATGGGTCTTAAACCCGGGAAAATTTATGGTTTTAACTTTTGGGTGTCCGGCGAGAAACTGTGCTACTTTTTTTGCATTCTCACAATGCCGTTCCATCCTCAGGTGCAAAGTCTTTGTCCCGCGAAGTGCAAGGAAACAGTCGAATGGTCCCGGCACCGCGCCGCTGGATTTCTGTATAAAATAAAGTTTTTCGGCGATAACGTCGTCGTTTGTAATTGCAGCGCCTAAGATCACGTCGGAATGCCCTCCTATATATTTTGTCGCACTGTGTACCACGATGTTTGCGCCGAGCATCAGAGGCTTCTGAAGAAATGGTGTGGCGAAAGTATTGTCAACGACAGTTAATGCCCCGGCAGCTCTTGCTGTTTTTGCAACTTCTTCAATGTCGACGATCCTGAGGAGAGGATTTGTGGGGGTCTCTATCCAGACCATTTTTGTGTTTGGCCTCAACGCTTTCTTTACATTTCCGGAATTACTCATTTCAATGAAGTCAAACTTCAATCCGAATTGTTCGAACACTTTAACAAAGATCCTATAAGTCCCACCGTACAAATCGTTTCCGGCGATGATGTGGTCCCCGGCTTTCAAAAGCTTCACGATTGCGTCGATTGCGCCCATTCCGGATGAAAACGCCGCGCAGTATTTCCCCTCCTCGAGCGCGGCTAAGTTTTTTTCAAGCGCGGTTCGGGTCGGGTTTCCGGCGCGTGAATAGTCGTATCCTTTGTGAACCGCCGGCTCAGATTGTACGAATGTCGATGTCTGGTATATGGGCGTCATGATGGCGCCGGTTGCCGGGTCCGCTTCCTGACCGGCGTGAATGGCAATTGTTCCGAATCCTAATGCTCTTTTCTTCGACTTCATTATATCTCTTTTGTCTCCGTTGAATTTTCTGTCAATGCGTAAATGAGGTCCGACTTTGTAATGATATCGAGTGAGTTGTCTTCATGCTTAACCACCACTGCCGTTGTATCCTTATCGAGCATCTTGTAAATCTTTTCGATGGAAACTTTTTCTTCTACGACAGGAAAGGGCTTGTCAAGAAATTCTTTCACCTTATGTTCACGCAGGGCAGGATTGGAGACAAGGATCGATAACACCTTGTTCTCCGTGAGGCTTCCAATAATTCTCCCCTCTTCGATGACCGGCAGTTGGGAGATGTCGTTACTTTCCATCAAGCTCGTCGCCTCCATCAATGTTGCCTCTGTGTTGACGCTGACGAGCGATCGTTTTCCTTTTCTTCCGAAAGTTACGTCGCTTGCCGTCAATTTCAGCCTCGGCTCGAGATACTGGTTGTCTTTCATCCAGTTATCATTATATAGTTTAGAAAGATACCTGGCGCCGTGGTCTGGAATAATTGCGACAATCATGTCGCGTTCGGTAAGATCTACCGCAATTTTTAGAGCCGCATACATCGCGGATCCTGCGGATCCTCCCGCGAACACTCCTTCTTTCTTCGCGAGCTGTCTCGTGAGCAAAAATGATTCTTTGTCGGAAACCGTGATTACATCATCTATATTCTCGAAGTCCATTATCTTCGGCATCGAGTCCTGTCCGATTCCTTCAACTTTGTACGGATGGCTTTCGGGAAACTTCCCATTCCTGAAATATTCAGCATAGATGCTTCCTTCAGGATCAACCCCGATAACTTTTATTTTTGGATTTCTTTCTTTCAAATACTTTGCGGCCCCCACAATTGTCCCGCCAGTTCCGATACCGCAAACGAAGTGTGTGATTTTGCCTTCCGTTTGATCCCAGATTTCCGGTCCTGTAGTTTCGTAATGTGCTTTGGGATTACTTGGGTTGTCGTATTGATTGGGAAAATATGAGTTGGGGATTTCATGATTTAATCGATGTGCGACCGAATGGTAGCTTCGAGGGTCATCCGGCTCAACTGCTGTTGGTGTGACGATAACTTCGGCGCCGAATGCACGGAGCAGGTCTATCTTTTCCTGGCTCATCTTGTCTGGCATCGTAAAGATACACCGGTAGCCTTTCATCACTGCCGCGAGGGCCAGTCCCATCCCGGTATTCCCGGAAGTCCCTTCGATAATTGTTCCGCCCGGTTTTACGAGCCCGCGGCGCTCCGCATCTTCAATCATCGTCATGCCGATCCGGTCTTTGACTGAGCCTCCCGGGTTAAGGTATTCAAGTTTTGCAAGTAAAGTCGGCTTAATGCCGGGGGCAATTCGCGTAAGCCTGAGCATCGGCGTGTTGCCTATAATTTCTACGATTGAGTTATACCACATTCTCTGCCCTTTGGGATGATGGATTATTATTAGAGAGTCAAGATTCAAAACTCAAAAGTAAAAAAATAGAAACGTGAGTTATAACAGACGCTCTTTACGGTTTTGAATTTTGGCTTTTGATTTTTGATCTATATGAACCTTTGTTGGGGTTCGAAACCGGCTGCTTTTATCGCGCGAGTAATATGACTTAGACTGAAACCGGAAAAATGTTTTGTGCCTGCCGCGCTCACGACGTTCTCTTCTATCATCAGGCTTCCGAAATCGTCTGCGCCGAACCGCAGTGCGATCTGTGCTATCTTCAATCCCTGCGTAACCCAGCTTACCTGGATTGAACCGATGTTATCTACCATCAGTCGTGAGATCGCAAGGGTCTTTAAGTAATCGAACGCGGATGATTTCTCACGAAGGTTATCGTGGTTCTCCGCTAACTCAGTGTTCCTCGGCTGGAACGTCCACGGGATAAATGCGGTGAACCCATGCGTCACATCCTGCAGCTCGCGGACAACGATCATGTGTTGAAGCCTGTCTTCATAACTTTCAACATGGCCGAACATCATGGTAGCTGTGGATTTAAGTCCGAGCTTGTGGGCTTCATACATCACGCCGAGCCATTCATCCGAAGTGCATTTCTTCGGAGCAATTTTATCTCGGACCTCATCGACCAAAATTTCCGCTCCGCCTCCTGGAATTGAATCGAGGCCTGCCGCGACCAGTCGTTTAATTACTTCGCGGGTTTTCAGCCCGCTTTGGTCTGCAATGAAACAAATTTCTTCCGGCGACAAGGCATGAAGGCAAATTTTGTAGTTGGACTTTATGAATCGGAAAACATCTTCGTAATAGTCGAGCCCTAACTCCGGATTCAAGCCTCCCTGCAAAAGTATTCTCGACCCGCCCAGGTCAAGAGTCTCCTGGATTTTATTCCCGAGTTCTTCATAAGTGAGTGTGTAACTTTTTTTTTCATCGCCGACTTTTGCATAAAAGGCGCAGAAGGTACATTCAGTCACGCAGACATTTGTATAGTTGATATTCCGGTCGATGATATACGTGGCGACCGGTTTGGGATGTTTTTTCCATCTGGCATGTTCTGCCATCATACCGATAGTCAGCAGGTCGCTGGAATTAAATAATTCCATTCCATCTTCAAAGGTAAGCCGTTCGCCTTCGCGAACCTTGTCGAAAATTTGCTTCAACATAGATTAATATCCTCATTAAATTCGCAAAAAGCGCTTAAAGAAACAACGACGCAGGAAACGTAAACATGAAAAGGATAACAACCTGAAATGTGTAAAAGGTTTCAAATTTGCCGATCATCTGCGGTTGAATTGTCAGCGGGAAGGTCCCTTCACATTACCCTTTTGGAACTTCAGCCGCCAATTGTTAAATTTCTTTTCAAACGACCATTGAAGAGATGAAAGCTTTAATACCTGTCGCAGGGGTTGGAACACGTCTGCGTCCTCACACATATTCGCTGCCTAAAGTTCTGTTGAACGTCGGCGGAAAACCGATAGTCGGCCACATAGTCGATAAACTTTCCGACATTGGAATAAAGGAAATCTCGGTTGTTGTCGGATACATGGGCGAAATGGTGGAGGAATATCTTAACAAAAATTTCAAGGCGAAGTTTAAATTTTTCTACCAGGAAGAGAGACTCGGCCTCGGGCATGCCGCCCACGTTGCGCTTTCTGAAGATGACAGCAATGAGCCGCTTCTAATTATTTTAGGAGACACCGTTTTCGATGTCGATCTCGCTCCACTTTTAAAAAGCGAGTTTTCCAGCATCGGTGTAAAAAGAGTCGAGGACCCTAGAAGATTCGGAGTCGCGGAAACTCTTGACGGAAGAGTGACGAAGCTGATCGAGAAGCCGGATCATCCGACTTCTAATCTTGCCCTTGTAGGTCTGTATTTCATAAAATCTCCGCGACAACTTTTGGGAGCTCTCAACGAAGTCATCAGCAAAAATATAAAGACAAAAGGAGAGTACCAGCTTACGGATGCCCTCCAAATAATGTTGGACAGGGGCGAGCGGATCACTTACTTTGAGATCGATGGCTGGTATGATTGCGGGAAACCGGAAACTTTGCTTGAAACGAATAGACACCTTTTGAAGAAGACCAAGCATTACAAGAAACGCGACGATGTTGTAATTATCCCGCCGGTTTTTATCGCGGATTCGGCCACGATAAAAAATTCGATTATCGGACCAAATGCTACAATCGACTCCGATGTAATCGTGAACGATTCGTTGATCCGTGATTCCATCATAGGCTCAGGCGCTTCTATACAGAACTCGCTTCTTGAAGGCTCGATAGTCGGGCAAAATGCACAACTTAAAGGGAGTTTCAAACGCGTTAACGCGGGTGATTCTACCGAAATTGATTTCCTATAACTAATTATCGGAGTAATGATGTTTAAGTTATTCACATCGGAATCAGTCACTGAAGGACATCCGGATAAAGTATGCGATCAGATTTCCGATGCAGTTCTTGATGCACATTTAGCAATAGAGCCGAATTCCAGGGTCGCGTGCGAGACTTACGCGACGACCGGCTTAGTTGTAATCGGCGGGGAAGTAACTACAAGCGAGTTGGCCAAATCAAAGATCGATGCTGCAGACATCGCTCGCCGGGTAATAGACAAGATCGGTTATAATGACAGCCGGTACAAATTCGATGCAGAGTCTTGCGGAATAATAAATGTAATGCATTCTCAGTCAGGCGACATAAGCCGGGGTGTCGTAACAGGTGGTGCGGGCGATCAAGGGATGATGTTCGGTTTTGCATGTGATCAAACCGAAGAATACATGCCGCTGCCGATCGCGCTCGCACACAGGCTCACCCATCGTCTGGCAGATGTGCGAAGGATGAAAAATACGCCGATGCCTTACTTGCGTCCTGATGGGAAAAGCCAGGTAACCGTCTCGTACCATGAAGGTGGCAGGGTGACTGTGGATACGGTTGTCGTTTCGACGCAGCATGATCCGGAACCAAAAGGAACCACTGAAAAGAAATGGCAGAACAAAATCGCTGAGGATGTTAAGAAGCATATCATCAAGGCGGTGATTCCAGAAAAGTTGCTTACGAAGGAAACAAAGTATTATATCAATCCGACAGGGAGATTTGAAATCGGGGGACCTCACGGCGACACGGGCCTCACCGGCAGGAAAATTATCGTCGATACTTATGGCGGATATGCTCCGCACGGCGGCGGCGCGTTTTCGGGAAAAGACCCGTCAAAGGTTGACAGGAGTGCAGCCTATGCAGCTCGATATTTAGCTAAAAACATAGTAGCTGCCGGCTTTGCCAAAGAGTGCATGATCCAGCTTGCTTACGCTATCGGAGTTGCCGAGCCTGTTTCCGTTTTGATCGACACGAAAAGTACGGGAAAAGGTGTTTCCGACGATGATCTTGCAAAAATTGTATCAAAGGTTATGGATCTCACCCCTGGCGGGATCACGAAACATCTTGACCTCCGCCGACCGATTTTTGAGAAAACTGCGGCCTACGGACATTTCGGAAGAGACGACAAAGATTTTACATGGGAGAAACTCGACCTTATAAAAGCTTTGCAGAAAGAAGTAAAATAATCATTCACATAACGACTATGCATTGGAGATACTAATAAATGAATGAAGTAAAAGGAATCTACAAGGTAAGAGATATCAAATTGTCGGCCGAAGGCAAGGAAAGAATTGCGTGGGCCGAGTCAAGAATGCCGGTCTTGATGGCACTGAAAGAAAAGTACAGCAAGACGAAACCTTTCAAAGGGTATAAAATTGCTGGTTGCCTTCACGTGACGAAAGAGACGGCGGTCCTTATCAAGACTTTTGCTGCATGCGGAGCACAGGTAAGCTGGAGCGGATGCAACCCGCTTTCCACCAACGACTCGGTAGCCGCTGCGCTCGCTTCCGAAAAGGTGTCGATTTTCGCATGGCACGGGATGTCCGTCAGTGAATTTTACTGGGCAATCGACGAAACGATTAAGATGAAGCCGAATTTGACCCTTGACGACGGTGCGGATTTGATTTTCACGCTCCATAAAAAATATCCCGAGCTGGCTGAGACGATAATCATCGGCGGAACCGAAGAGACCACTACCGGTGTACACAGACTTCGTGCCATGGCGGCCGATGGAGCTTTGAAGTATCCAGTCATTGCAGTGAACGATGCGGAAACCAAGTGGGACTTCGACAATGTGTATGGCACAGGCCAGTCTTCGCTCGACGGTATCCTTCGTGCGACAAGTGTTCTGATTGCGGGAAAGAATTTTGTTGTGGCAGGTTACGGGCATTGCGGTAAAGGAGTTGCGATGCGAGCGAAAGGTCTCGGGGCAAATGTTATCGTCACGGAAGTTAAGCCGACAGCCGCACTCAAAGCAACGCTGGAAGGGTTCAGGGTAATGACGATGGATGAAGCCGCAAAGATAGGCGATATTTTTATTACCGCCACGGGCGTGAAAGACATCGTGGTTGACCGTCATTTCGAGAATATGAAAGACGGCGCGATCGTTTGCAACACCGGCCACTATGATTGTGAGCTTAATCTGAATCATCTTAAAGACATTACGAAGAAGGTTCAGGAGATTCGCGCGAACAATGAAGAATATCTGACAAAAGATGGAAGACGGATTTACGTTTTGGCGCAGGGAAGGCTTGTAAACCTTGCCGCTGCCGAGGGACATCCTTCTGAGGTCATGGATATGTCGTTTGCGAACCAGTTCATGTCCCAGCTAAGGCTCGCCGAGCTATATAGGAAAGGAAAGAAGCTCGAGAATAAAGTCCATGACATTTCTCTGGAGCAAGATCAGGAAATCGCGATGGTGAAATTGAAAACGATGGGATTGAAGATCGATAAACTGACCCCAGAACAGGTGAAGTATCAGACCGACTACAGCTCGGGAACTTGAATCGGAATTGATTAACAGATTTTGCAAAGGCTGTTTGGTTTTTGACCAAGCAGCCTTTTGTTTTTGTGCCATTTGCCGCGAAGTTGCGATCGGGAAATGTCTTGTGACAGAAATTAATTGATACTATGCGGGTAACAAAAATAAATTCGCTGGATTTACCAGAGCTTGAGCCTTATCGCAACATGCGTCGACCGTTGGAGCATCGTGCTCAAGGAATATTTGTTGCCGAAGGAGAGAAAGTCGTTCATCGTTTGATCGAAAGCAATCTCCAAATTGTCTCGATCTTGTTGACGCTTGATTGGCTTGAGAAATATTCGAACATTCTTGACAACCGTCGGGTTGAAAAGAATATTTTCGTAGGTGAGAAGAGCCGTCTTGAACAAATAGTTGGCTATGGTTTACATCAGGGAATCATGGCAATAGCGAGAGTCCCCCAATCGCTAGATGTTTTGGATATCTCACAAAGGTCTTCAAAGCCAAGGCTGTTTGTCGCCGTTGATGGGATAGCAAACTCCGAGAACATGGGAGTTATCATCAGAAACTGCGCGGCTTTTGGCGTGCAAGTCCTATTGGCCGGGGAAACTTCGTGCGATCCTTACCTCAGACGTTCGGTCAGGAATTCGATGGGGACCATATTCAATCTCCCTATTGCCAGAGTCGATAAATTATCGGAAACATTGAAGAAATTGCGCGAAGAATTTTCGATCCGAATTATTGCCGCCGATCCGAAAAATGAATCCATTGAAATATCGGATGTCGATTTGTCCAAAGATGTTTGCTTGGTATTCGGAAGCGAGGGGGAAGGAATTTCGCCGGAAGTTCTGAATCAATGCGATGTTCGCATTAAGATTCCAATGCACCATAATGTCGATTCGATGAATGTCGCAAGTTCTGTAGGTGTCTTTCTATATGAGACAGTACGTCAAAGGGAAGTATCAAAACTAGCATTCAAATAAGGCTAAAGTTTTCACTGCTCTGAGGCACTCTGCCTCCGAGTTGTCAAGGCGAACACACAAAAACAGCTCATTTCAATGGATTTTATCGGCATAGCCATTGTGTATTAGTATTGTGGTCGGCATTTTCAAATAATGTTTTAGAGAATCAGGAGAACTCAAATGTGTTTAGGCGTACCCGGAAAAGTCATGACGATTAAGGAAAATGAAACCGGGATGAAGATGGGGGTGGTGAGCTTTAGCGGTATATCGAAGGAAGTTTGCCTCGCGTACGTACCCGAAGTAAAAGTCGGAGATTACGTTGTAGTACACGTCGGGTTTGCAATAAGTATTGTCGATGAGGAAGAAGCGAAACAGGTTTTTGAATACCTGAGTCAAATCGACGAGCTGAGAGAACTTGGTGAGCAAAAGTTAGGCTGATAAGATGCATGAACTTTCAATCGCCGAGAACATTATAGAAATCGCCAGGGAAAATCTGCCACCATCAGGCTCGGTTAAAAGCGTAAAGGTAAGAATCGGCAAGCTTGCGTGTGTTATTCCGGATTCGCTTGAGTTTTGCTTCACTGCTATCACAAAAGGGACTCCGCTGGAGAATTCAAAGCTCGAAATTGAAAGTGTCGGCATAGTGGTACATTGCGAAAGCTGTGGAGCGGATTCGGAGGTTAACGGATTTTTGTTCCAATGCAAACAATGCGGAAGCGCTGAAGTAAGAATTATTTCCGGAGATGAGCTGCAAGTCGTCGAGATGGAAATAGATGATGAAATTGAGGAATCAGTATGAGCGTAGTGACAATTGAAAGAAAAGTTCTGGAGAAAAATGACGAGGTGGCACAGCAAAATAGAGCGCTCTTTGCACAAATCGGAATGTTCGTTATAAACTTAGTAAGTTCGCCCGGATCAGGGAAAACCAGTTTACTTGAGAAAACGTTGGATTATCTCAAGGTCAAAACTAAAATTGCGGTTGTCGAGGGAGATGTTCAGACGGACATTGATGCGCAGAGGGTAGCAAAGCTCGGGGTACCTGTGGTTCAAATTGTAACTAACGGTGGATGTCATCTTGAAGCGAAGCTCGTTAAAGATGCTATTGCCAATATAGATTTGAAAGGCGTGAAGATTCTCGTCATTGAAAACGTCGGCAACCTGGTCTGCCCGGCAGGCTACGACCTCGGCGAAGCAATGAAAGTGGTTGTTGCGAGCACAACTGAAGGTGATGACAAACCTCTGAAGTATCCGGCGATGTTTCGAAATGCTGCGGTATTGATCATTAACAAAACCGATCTTGTTCCTTACGTCAATTGTAATCTCGAACAACTTAAGAAGAATGCCCTTCAGATAAATCCGGGGTTGAAGGTTTTCGAAACTTCCTGTACCACTAATGCCGGAATTCCAGAGTGGTCTGATTGGCTTCTGAGTAAGGCGACTTGAAAACCCGTCTCCACACGGTTCTGCACGGCGCGGTACAGGGGGTCGGATTCAGGCCGTTTGTATATCGGCTTGCTTTAGAGATGAAACTTAACGGATGGGTGTTGAATTCTTCGCAAGGGGTATTTATCGAAGTCGAAGGAGAAAAAGATGTCCTCGACCGATTCGTAATTCGACTGGAAAAGGAAAAACCCTCCCGTGCTTACATTCAGGGAATTGAAACTTCTTTTCTGGATCCTGTTGACTATGAGAAATTTGAGATTAAAGAAAGCAGCTCCAACGGTGAAAAGAGCGCACTGGTAATTCCCGATATCGCGGCGTGCGCCGAGTGTGTTGGGGAAATTTTCGATCCGAGCGACAGAAGGTACCTCTATCCTTTCACAAATTGCACGAATTGTGGGCCGCGGTTCAGTATTATTAAATCACTGCCGTACGACCGGCCGAACACAACCATGCAAAAATTTGAGATGTGCAAAGAGTGCAGGGAAGAATATGAAAATCCCGGCGATAGAAGATTCCACGCGCAGCCAAACGCGTGTCCGAAATGCGGGCCTCACATCGAGCTGTGGGACAAACGCGGCGTGGCATTATCTCTGTACCATGATGCACTTCTGCAGGCGGCTGAAGCTATCCGGGCCGGGAAAATAGTTGCGATTAAAGGAATCGGCGGGTTCCAGCTTCTTGTCGATGCGAGAAGAGATGAAGCAGTGCAGCTGTTAAGGTTCAGAAAACATCGCGAAGAAAAACCGTTTGCGCTCATGTATCCCTCCTTATCCTATTTGGAGAACGACTGTGAAATTTCCGAAGTAGAGAGAAGACTTCTCATTTCGCCTGAGGCTCCCATTGTACTACTTAGAAAACAGAAAACTGAAGATTCCGGTTTAGCACTTTCAGTCGCACCGGAGAACCCATATTTGGGTGCGATGTTACCCTATACACCGCTGCATCAAATTTTGCTGCGTGAGCTCGATTTTCCCGTGGTTGCAACCAGCGGAAATATTTCAGACGAGCTGATTTGCATTGACGAACATGAAGCACTCGAAAAGCTTGGGGGTATAGCCGATGTCTTTCTGGTACATGATCGACCTATCGAGCGACATGTTGACGATTCCGTCGTCCGCATTATGATGGATCGCGTTCAGGTGATGCGTCGTGCGAGAGGATATGCACCATTCCCGGTTGAAATGAATTTCGATGTAAGCAAGCGTCAATCCGAAGCAGTCCTGGCGGTCGGCGGACATTTGAAGAATACGATCGCAGTAAATTCAGGAAATAATATTTTTCTGAGTCAGCATATCGGTGACTTATCGACTCAGGAAGCTTTCGTCGCGTTTGAGAAGGTGGTGGACGATTTCCAAACATTGTATGACTTTTCACCTAAATTAATTGCTCATGACTTGCATCCCGACTATCTGTCAACTCAATTTGCCAGAAAGTCGGTGGAGACAGAAAGTTCTATCTCCAGGATGGGAATCCAGCATCACTTTGCTCATGTTGCCTCCTGCATGGCCGAAAACAAATTGAGTGGAGAGGTGCTTGGAGTTTCCTGGGATGGGACGGGATATGGAGAGGATGGTACCGTGTGGGGGGGAGAATTTCTGAAGACCGATGGAGCTACGTATGAACGTGTAGCAGCGTTGAGGTCGTTTAGACTCCCCGGTAGTTCAGCCTCAATAAAGGAGCCGCGACGGACGGCAATCGGATTACTTTATGAAATCATTGGAGAAGAATTGTTTCAGATGCGAGACCTTGATCCAATAAAGGCATTTGATAATGGCTCACTTTCGATTTTACGAAAAATGATGGAGACCGGATTGAATTCGCCGGTTACAACAAGTGTTGGCCGCCTATTTGATGCCGTCTCTTCGATAATCGGATTGCGGCAAGTAGTTAATTTCGAGGGACAAGGTGCGATGGAATTGGAATTTGCGCTTGAAGGAATTGATTCCGATGAACTGTATGAGTTTGAGATTACTAAAGATGACAGACCGAGAAATGAAGATAGAAACGACTACCGGCCCACATTTATTATAGATTGGGAACCGATGATTAAAGAGATTCTCATCGACAAATCCAACTCGATCTCAACAGGATTAATTTCTGCAAAATTTCATAATACTCTGGTTGAAACAATCGTCGGCATAGCTGAAAAGGTTGGCCAGAAAAGAATTGCAATAAGCGGCGGTTGTTTTCAAAATAAGTATTTGACTGAGAGAGCTATCGAAAGGTTGCGCGAAAAGGGATTCAAACCATACTGGCACCAGAGGGTTCCGCCGAATGATGGGGGGATTTCGCTGGGACAGATGTTTGTTGCATTGAATAGGGCTCGGACCCTAAACATTAACCAGACTCAAGAAATCGGAAGTTTGAAAAAAGTAACTCAATGAAATATATAGACGAATATAGAGACGCAGACACCGCCAGGAAATACGCGGAGATGATTCACAAGATCACTACGCGCGAGTGGACTATGATGGAAATTTGCGGCGGACAAACTCACGCGATTGTGAAATTCGGGATTGACTTCTTGCTTCCAAAAGAAATAACTCTCGTTCATGGACCCGGATGCCCCGTCTGTGTTACCCCTCTTGAAGTAATTGACAAAGCTATCGCGATTGCGAGTCGCCGTGATGTAATCTTCACTTCGTTCGGGGACATGCTTCGAGTGCCAGGTTCAAAAAAAGATCTATTGACCGTAAAATCTGAGGGCGGCGATGTCAGAATCGTCTATTCTCCGCTCGATGCCGTGAAGTTGGCCCGGCAGAATCCGAATAAACAAATCGTTTTCTTCGCGGTAGGATTTGAGACAACTGCTCCGGCAAACGCGATGGCCGTCTGGGAAGCAGGAAACCTTGGCATAAAGAATTTTTCAATCCTTGCTTCGCACGTTCTCGTCCCACCGGCAATGGAAGCCATCCTGTCATCGCCTTCCAATCTTGTCCAGGCATTCCTGGCTGCCGGACATGTTTGCGTTGTCATGGGCTACGAAGACTATTTCCACCTGGCAAAAAAATATAAGACTCCGATCGTTGTGACGGGATTTGAGCCGGTTGATATTCTTCAAGGGATATATATGGCTGTTAAACAGCTTGAAGAAAAAAGAGTTGACGTTGAAAATCAATATTCTCGCGCAGTTCGACGAGAAGGAAATATTCCGGCGAAAAAATTGTTGGCCGAAGTTTTTGAAGTAATCGACAGAAAATGGCGCGGCATCGGAATGATTCCGAAAAGTGGCTGGGGATTGAGAAAAGAATTTTCAGATCATGACGCGGAGAAGATATTCGATGTTGCCGGCATAGAGGCGCAAGAATCTTTGGTTTGCATCGCCGGACTAATCATGCAGGGGCTGAAGAAACCGCATGAATGTGCAGCCTTTGGGAAGGAATGCAAACCCGAGCATCCTTTGGGAGCGCCGATGGTCTCATCCGAAGGATCGTGCGCAGCCTACTACCACTACGGAAGATTCAGAGAAACGGAAAGGAATTGAAAATGTCCGACAAGACAGAGATTGATTTAAGTTCCGGTTTCGCTTGCCCGATTCCGAAGTCCGACTACTCAAACATCCTCCTCGCCCATGGCAGCGGCGGAAAACTTACGCACCAGCTTATCGAAAAAATGTTTCTTCCTCAATTCAAAAACGAATTGCTCGATCCATTACACGATGGTGCTGTATTTACGATCGGCAAACAGAAATTTGCCTTCTCGACAGATTCTTACGTAGTGAATCCGATTTTTTTCCCCGGCGGCAATATCGGCGAGCTTGCAGTGAACGGAACCGTTAACGACCTTGCAATGTGCGGCGCGCGTCCTCTTTACCTCTCCTCTGCCTTCATAATTGAAGAAGGACTGCCGGTGGATGATCTGTGGAAGATTGTTCTCTCTATGCAGGAAGCCGCGAAGCGGGCTGGGGTAATGCTTGTAACCGGTGACACGAAAGTAGTTGATCGCGGAAAAGGGGACAAGATTTTCATTAATACATCCGGGATTGGAGTGGTCGAAAACGGAATCGACATAAGTCCGAAGAAGATAAAGGTCAGCGACAAGATCATCGTGAATGGTGAAATTGCTTTGCATGGGATTGCTATAATGTCAGTTCGCGAAGGCCTGGAATTTGAAACCCAGATCGAGAGCGATACGGCACCATTAAATGAGCTGGTTGAAACGATGCTAAAAGTCGGCAATAGCATTCATGTTCTGCGAGATCCGACGCGCGGCGGGGTAGCGACAACTCTGAATGAACTTGCCGGGCAATCGAAACTTGGCATTCTGATCGAGGAAGAAAACATACCAGTACCCGATGATGTACGGGGCGCCTGCGAAATCCTCGGACTTGATCCGCTTTACATCGCGAATGAAGGGAAGCTTCTCGCCTTCGTTTCATCGAGTGATTGCGAAAAAGTACTGGATGCCATGCGGAAACATCCACTAGGCAAAGACTCAGTTGTCATCGGTGAAGTCGTGGATCAACATCATGGCGTCGTAGTCATGAAAAGTAAGATTGGCGGAACGCGTGTCGTCGATATGCTGACGGGGGAGCAGCTGCCGAGAATCTGTTGATGTAGGGATTCGTTTAAAGTTTTCTATTCACTTTTCAGTCCCCATTTCATTATCTTACCTACCAGTTTAATGTTCCTTACAATTCCAATTAACAGGCAAGGTCGCAAAAAATGAAATCCATTACCTTTCTTCGTCGTGCATTGCTTTCTCTTTTGCTAATGACATCGGTAGTTTTTTCACAGAAACCGACGAATGGAGATTTTCTAACACAGGCTATTGACTCAAGTGTGAATCCAGGTTTCGATTTCTTTAAATTCGCTACCGGCACTTGGATGAAGAATAATCCGATCCCGCCGACAGAGAGGGCTTGGGGAATCGGAAATCTTGTTCAGGAAGAAACGTATGCGAGGTTAAAAAGTATCTTGAAGGATGCCGAGTATTCTAACTCTCCAATTGGAAGTAGCGAGCAAAAAATCGGAGATTTTTATTTCAGCGGTATGGATTCCAGCGGGATTGAAGGTCAAGGAATTGCTCCCATCCAGCCGGAATTGGAGAAAATCAACTCGATAAAAAACAGGAAAGATTTGTACGATGTAGTTGCGCTTCTTCAAAGGGAAGGTGTTAACGTAATGTTTGGCTTATTCATAGATCAGGACCAGATGAAGAGCGACGTGTATGCGATGTATCTGTGGCAGGGCGGGCTGGGACTGCCAAACAGGGAATATTATTTCAGGAACGACGCGCGTACGGAAAAAATAAGGGAAGAATATAAGAATCACATGGCACGAATGTTTGAGCTTCTTGGTGAAGATTCGATCACTGCAGCCGCGAATGCAGTTGATGTTTATAGCATAGAAAACTTTCTTGCAGATTCATCGAGGAAGTTGGAAGACCTCAGGGATCCCTATGCGAATTACAACAAGATGTCGATTACAAGTCTAAGCAATGAAAATTCCACAGTTGACTGGACGGAAATTTTTGCCGATGAAGCTATCAAGGGGCAGGATTCGGTTATTGTGGGCCAGCCGGAATTTTTCCGTGAGCTGGATGCGGCTGTAAATAAATTCAGCATCAAAGAATGGAAAGAGTATCTTAGATGGCATCTCGTTAATACTTTTGCGGACAGGTTGAGCAGTCCGCTGGAGGTGGAAAATTTCCATTTCAGAGGGACGGTTATGGCTGGTGTAAAAGAACAAAGACCGAGATGGAAGCGAATACAGGATGCGACGGAAAATGCTATGGGCGAATTGCTCGGGCAAGTTTACGTAAAAAAATATTATTCACCGGAAACGAAGAAACGATATCAAAACCTTGTGAACAGCATGATTGCCGCATTCGCCGCGCGGATTAAAAATGTTGATTGGATGAGCGATTCTACAAAGGAAAAGGCACTTTACAAACTTAGTAAAATCACAAAGAAAGTAGGCTATCCGGACAAATGGAAAGACTTCTCGAAATTGTCAGTTGACAGGGGCTCTTACGCCAGGAACACGATTAATGCAAACATTTTCTTGTTCGATAGAGATGTAAATAAATTAGGGAAGCCTGTTGACCGGTTGGAGTGGGATATGACGCCGCAGACATATAATGCTTACTACAATCCGTCAAATAATGAAATCGTCCTTCCCGCGGCAATCTTTATAATCCCCGGCGTTCCCGATTCGCTTGTCGATGATGCGGTTGTCTATTCCTATGCAGGCGCATCGACCATCGGTCATGAGATGACTCACGGCTTCGATGATGAAGGAAGGCAGTATGACGCACAAGGGAATTTGTCGGACTGGTGGAATAAGGAAGATGCGGAGAAATTCGGAGCAAGGACAAAGTTGATGATGGATCAGTTTGACAATTATGTTGTCCTTGACAGTATGCATATTAATGGAAAGGCAACTCTCGGAGAGAACATAGCGGATCTTGGCGGACTCATGATAGGGTATGATGCATTCAAGCAGACTGAAGAATACAAGGAAGGAAAACCCGTTAACGGATTGACTCCTTCGCAGAGATTCTGGCTTGGTTATGCTTATTCGTGGCTCGGCCATTCGAGACCTGAAGCTTTGGCGCAGCAGGTACTAACGGACGTCCATTCTCCGGAGTTTTTGCGGGTAAACGGGCCTCTCAGCGATATTCCCGCATTTTATGAAGCTTTCGGCGTGAAGGAAGGGGAACCGATGTGGAGATCGCCGGATAAGAGAGTTAAAATTTGGTAATGACTAATTGGATGAAGTAAAAGATCCTAAACTCGTTGCATTACAATTCAACGAGTGCATAACCAATCAGAACCTTGATGGATTAGGAATGCTCATGTCCGAAGGCCATGTGTTCATCGACAGCGTTGGTAACGTTACCCGATCGAAAAAAACTATGTTAAGTGCGTGGTCGAAATTTTTCAGCATGTTTCCGAACTATAAGAATACATTTGAACGAGTCGAATCTCGAAATAACCTCGCCGTGATGTTGGGGTTTGCTTATTGGTCCGAAGAGAATCGACATGATCCTGCGATTTGGACCGCCACAATCGAAGATGACCTTATTGCGGAATGGCACATCTATTATGACACGGAAGAAAACAGGAAGCGATTCGGGCTGAGCTGAATGCCTTCAAAAAAACGGAGCAGTAATACGGGTTTTAGGAAGGATGAGCTGAATTTCCTGCACAAATTCACGAAGCCGCACGACATTCAATTGTTTTTGAATGACATTGAGTATGATCCCGTGCCAGGGACGGGCTCGCCAAGAATTGTAATCCGTGAGCGAAAGGCAAACTGTTTCGAAGGTGCCTTGTTCGGCGCCGCCGCTTTAAGAATGCTTGGACATAAACCACTCATTGTTGATACGATTGCCGACAATGACGATGATCATGTCGTAACAATCTTCAGAAAGGGTGGCCATTATGGTGCGATTGCCAAATCAAATACTACGGTCCTTCGGTATCGTGAGCCCGTCTATCGAACGTTAAGAGAACTTGTGATGTCATATTTTGATTTCTACTTTAATATCAAAGGCGAAAAGACAATGCGAAGTTATTCGAATCCTGTCGACTTGTCAAAATTTGATAAACGAAATTGGATGACGACGGAAGAGAACCTTGATTTCATCGGGGATTACCTTAATGATATAAAGCACAAGAGAATTTTAACCCCGAAACAGATTCGCTCCCTGAGTCAAGTAGATGATGATCTTGTGAAACTTTGTTTTAATGGTTCAGTTGAAGAAGGAGTCTACAAACCTGAGGGCAAAAAGTCGGAGGGTCGGTCATGATTCTTTTGAGGTTTTGTTCCGGTAGCGACATCATCTTTTTCTCAACATGGCTCCCGGTGTGAGGATAAAATGATTTGTAATTCATGCATAACGTTACGGACAAATTGATTATATTATATCAGTAACAGAAACATCTTCTCCTCTTCTGACAAGAAAAATGGGTGACGATGTTCAGAAGCCGGGATTTGGCCTTCTAATCGAAAGTCCCCATCCAGTTGATCTTTGACGGAGCTCATCTTCCCTGCAATTTTTATCAAATCATAGAAAGGTTTAAATGAAATCAGCATCTTTTGTGCTGAGCAAGCAAATGACTGCTTTACTCGAAGCACAAGGAATAACAATAGCAACACCGGTACAGGAAGAGATCATTCCGGCAATTGCGAACGGGCAAGATGTGCTCGCACAATCAGAGACGGGCTCCGGCAAAACTTTAAGTTTTGCTATCCCGATCATTGAGAAGCTCCAGAGAAGCGATGGCCTGCGGGCACTTATTCTCGTACCGACTCGCGAGCTCTGCACGCAAGTAACGGGAGAATTTTTTAAATATTCGTCGGGCAAACATCTCGGAATCGTTCCGGTGTACGGCGGAGTCTCAATCGGCTTTCAGGCCACAAAAATCCGGACTGCGAATATCATCGTTGCAACCCCCGGACGGCTCATCGACCTAATGAACCGGAACGTGGTGAAACTGGGTTCCATAAAATACTTTGTCTGCGATGAAGCGGACAGGATGTTGGATATGGGATTCATAAGAGACGTCGAGAAGATCGCGCGCCAACTACCGGCTGAACACCAGACGATGTTGTTCAGTGCGACAGTGTCGAAAGAGATAGAGAGACTTTCAGGAAAATATCTGCGTAACCCGAAGAATGTGAGACTGGCGTCAACGGTAAAACCGATATTCCTGCGTCAGACATATTGCACGATCTCACCGGAGCGGAAATTGGATTTGCTTGCCACTCTTCTCAAGGAGGATCGTAATTTGGCGATTGTGTTTTGCAACCGGAAACATATCACTGTAAAGGTTGCAAAAAAACTCAGCGAAACGGGAATCCATGCCCGCTGTCTCAACGGTGACATGTCACAGCCGCAGCGTGAACGGGTGACGAACGAGTTCCGTCAGAATAAGTTTACCGTCCTTGTGGCGACAGATGTCGCTGCGCGTGGGCTCGACATAGATAATGTTTCTCACGTGTATAATTATGAAATCCCGAAAGACGTGGAATCATATACTCACCGTGTCGGACGAACGGCTCGCGCAGGGAAAAAGGGTGAGGCAATCTCACTTGTGGCGACACCGGAAGAAAAGAAATTCTTTCAACAGATACTTTTCAATTACCGTGGAGAAATATCGCTCAGGGAAACCGGTGAAATAGCTTTTCTTCCCATAAAAGCCAGCTCCGAAAAGAAGGAACATAAGGACCGGAAACCAGGAACGGAATGGAAGAGGAAATGGCAGGGAGTGATGAACGAAAAAAGTAAAAGACATTGGCGGGACAGAAACTGACACACTCTGCCGGGATGCAATGTCGGAAATAGCTTAAAACCTCAACGTGAACAGCGTCTCCTTGTCGGGAATCGAGTGGACGGTGATTCCGCCTTTGTGAGCGCGCATTATCTGGCGTGCCAGGCTTAAACCGATGCCGGAACCTTCCTTTCGAGTTGTGAAGAAAGGTATGAAGATTTTTTCCTGCAATTCCTCCGGGATTCCATGGCCATTATCGACGATCTGGATTAAAGTTCCTCCACGATTGTCGATCTTGCCGGATAGTTTTATCATTGGTGACTGGGTCGAGGCCAACGCGCTGATTGAATTGAGTACCATATTTATTAAAACCTGCTCGATCAAATCCGGATCGCCGGTCAATTCTAAATCAGGCGGCTCAGCAGAATATGTGTACCAAATTTTCCTCAAGTGAAAACGGTCCGCGAACAACTTTTCTATTCGTCCGAAGAGATCGGTCAATCTGATTATCTGGAAGTTAGGAATCGGGATGCGAGTGAGGTTTCTGTAATCGTCCACAAAGTGAAGCAAGCCCTCGCTTCTTTTTGAAATTGTATCCAGAGACTCCCTTAACGTCTCGCAGGTTTTCACCGTCCAATTGTTCGGAAACCCTTGGTCGTAAGCCAGGATTTGGTATGCCGTTGCTGCTTTTCTCCGGATTCATTACGGTTTCCAGTAAAGCGCTCGCGGTAGATGAAAGTGAAACTATTGGCGTTACCGAGTTCATAATCTCATGGGTCAGCACGCGGATCAAGTTCTGCCACGCTTCCATCTCTCTTTCTTCCAATTCATTCTGGATGTTTGTCAGTGAAACAAGGGTGTAGTGGCTTTCCTTTAATTTGAATTCCGCTGCATAGATCGATAATTGAGACAGTTCATTCTCCGTCGCGATTTTGACGAGTACGTTGTCGCCTGATTTTATTTCACGCAGCCTTGCAACCAGCGAAGGGCTGATTCCGGAAAGTTCGGAGATATTATTGATACCGTGGACTTTCAATAATTTCTTTGCCGCAGTGTTTATCAGCTCGACATTTCCATCTTGTGTGAACGCCATGAGTCCAATGCCGACGTGTTGAACTACAATCTGGAGATACCGGTAATGCTCCTCTTTTTCAGACCGGGCCTTTCTGAATTCTTCAATCACTTCCGAAAAAGAATTGTTCAGTTCCTCGAATGAAGAGCCTTTAACACTTGTCCGAAAGCTCTGGGAGAAGTCGGAATATTTTATTGAATCGAAGAACCTTGCGATTTCTCTATTGGTCTTTTGGACATAGTGGATCAGGGAATAGATTTGTCCAATTATGAGAAGCGCAACTATGAATGGCGTTGCGATGAAACTGGTTTTACTAAGGATGAAAATGAGAACAAATGCCGAGAGGCAAATTAGAACTGTCCTGATGAATACTGTTACGCTGAACCTTTTAAAGACCATATTTCTCCAGTCGACGGTATAGTGCCGCGCGCGTAATTCCTAATTCCTTGGCAGCCTTGGTGAGGTTTCCATCGTGTTTCCCCACGGCTTTGATTATTAGCATCTTTTCTGCTTCGTCGAGATGAAAACCACTAAATGTGGCTCCGTCGCTTGCGGCCTCTCTGGTTAGAGAAAAGAAATCTTCCGGCTGGAGTATTCCTGATTCATTCATTATTACCGCTCTCTCAAGTGTATGTTGAAGCTCCCGAACATTTCCCGGCCAGTTATAACCCTTCAATTTACTCAAAGCCTCATTGCTCAACAACTTCTGATCCTTGTTGTATTTTTTGCAGTACATTTTTAGGAAATGGTCAACGAGTAGTGGAATGTCTTCAACACGCCGCCTCAATGGGGGGAGTTGAATCTCGACTGTATTTATACGGTAAAGCAAATCGAGTCTGAAACGATTTTCAGATTTCAAATCCGTGATCGGGATATTGGTTGCGCATATCAAACGTATATCGATCGGTTTCGGAATATTTGAGCTAAGTCGAGTCACCTGCCTGTTCTGAAGCACTGCAAGGAGCTTCACTTGCAAATTTGGAGGGAGGTTTCCGATTTCATCTAGGAACAGAGTTCCGGTGGAAGCGATTTCGAACCGACCGGGCCGATCTTCTTTCGCATCCGTAAAGGCGCCTTTCATATATCCGAACAACTCGCTTTCGAAAAGGGATTCGTTTATGGCTCCCATATCGACGCTTAAAAATATTTCTTCATTTCTTTCAGATTGCCTGTGAATTGCGCGAGCCACTAATTCCTTGCCGGTTCCATTCTCTCCGAGTATCAATACATTCGCATCCGTCTTTGCAACTTTTTGTATGGCGCTGAAAATCTTCTTCATCTCTTCAGAAGTCCCAATTATATCATGGAACTGGCTGTCGAGATCGTGAGTGAGTTGTTTCTGTTTAGAAAGAAGGTCTTCAATTTCCCTTTTTGATTCACTTAGTCTCATTGCCGAGGAGATAGTTGCAAGGAGCTTCTCGTTTTGCCATGGTTTCAGGACGAAGTCTGTTGCCCCCTCCTTTATGGCTCTAACTGCCATCTCGATATTTCCGTAAGCGGTGATTAGCACGACGACAGAAGCCGGATCAATTTCAAGAATTTTCTTGAGCCAGGAAAAACCTTCTATTCCGCTGGTTGCGTCTCCCGAAAAATTCATGTCTAACAAGATGACGTCGTAGTGGTCATCTTTCAAAATGGTCGGAATAAGATGAGGATCTTTCTCAATTCGTACAATTGAATGATGTTGTTTCAATAGAAGACGAGCGGAGTAGAGGATATCCTCGTCGTCGTCGATGATAAGGATTTTTCCCGATTTACTGGTCATGAGTTCCAATGTATTGAAGGGTTAAGCAAATGTCATTCCTTTGAAATACTCGAAGGCGATAAGCTTTCCATCTCATTTCTTTAGTTGTCGTCCGTTTCCGAACACAACCGTCCGTTATCGGACACTTAAACTTTGCAATAAAAACGCAAATAAGCAAATTTGATTTGAAAAATCATATTCAAAACTAATCCCGGGTTGAGAGACGGGGCACACCGATTGCACAATCTTAGTCGTGAGAGATTATTCTACATCGAAATTAACAAGATGACTCAAAGGAAAACCATTGGATAAGAGAATTGAAAAAAAAGTGTTTTACAAACGAGGTCGTTTTTGGGCTTATGCCGGGGGTGGCGCGATGTTTTTGTTCCTCGTCATCTTAATTATTTCTGATACCGGTGCAAAACTGAATGTCGAAGCCGATAAAATTACAATATCAACCGTGGCAGAAGGTGACTTCCAGGAATTCATCCCGGTAACCGGAACCGTTCTGCCGCTCACGACTTTTTATCTCGATGCAATCCTAGGCGGCACTGTTGAGAAGAAATTCGTTGATGAAGGTGCAATGCTCAAGAAAGGCGACAAGATTCTACAACTATCCAATACCAATGTTCAGCTAAGTACACTCCAGCAGGAAACGTTCGCATACCAGCAGATTAACGACGCGAGGAATACGAGATTACAGATTGAGCAAAACAGCAACGCTCTCCAAAACGCACTTGTATCTGCCAACTATGGTCTCATCAATTCCAAAGAAATCTTCGATCGTCAGAAAGCGCTGAGAGAGAAGAATTTGATTTCACAGCAGGATTATGAACAGGCGGAAAATAACTATCATCTCGCTCTCGAGCAAAAGAAATTGGCTTACCAAAGTTTCGTGGCAGATTCAATCCTGAAGCTGACTCAATTAACGCAGATTGCGGCTTCGATTGAGCGGTTGCAAAAAAATCTGGAACTGATAAGAGAGAATATCGATAACCTCACGATCAAGGCGCCAATAAATGGCCAGCTCACTTCATTGAATGCAGAAACGGGACAGGCGAAAAACCCCGGTGACCAAATCGGGCAGATAGATGCATTGGATGGGTTTAAAGTGAGAGCAGATATTGACGAGTTCTACATTGCGCGTGTGGCTAGAGGACTCCATGCATCGGTAGATATTGACGGGAAGACCTACAGTCTATTAGTGACAAAGGTCTATTCGGAAGTTACCAGCGGAAAGTTTCAGGTCGATATGGAATTTGACGGTAAAGTCCCTGACGGAATCAGAAGAGGTCAGACGCTTCAGATAAGATTGCAATTGAGTGAAAGAACAAAAGCACTCCTCCTGCCGCGAGGAGGATTTTACCAGAAAACGGGTGGGCAGTGGGTGTTCCTGCTCAATAACGGGGGAAATATCGCGACTAAGAAAAGCATCAGCCTTGGTCGACAAAATCCTGATTACTTCGAAGTTCTCAATGGACTGAAGCCCGGAGACAAAGTCGTCACTTCATCGTACGACAATTTTGGAGACGTAAACGAACTAGTGATAAAATAGCTGTCAGCACTCAGCAATCAGCAGTCGGCTCAGAAATTTTAAAGGAGGATTATTAAGTGAAAGATTTTAGAAACTTAGATGTATGGAACAAGGCTCATCAAGCTGTGTTGGGTGTTTACAAGAACACGCAGTCGTTTCCAAAAGAGGAAATGTTTGGACTGACAAATCAAATGAGGCGGGCAGCGATTTCTACTCCATCGAATATTGCCGAAGGTTGTGGCAGGGGAAGTGATGCGGAGTTGTCGAGGTTTTCACAAATCGCGATGGGTTCGTCAAGTGAATTAGAATATCAGGTGTTGCTTGCAAAAGACCTGAAGTATCTCAGTAATGATGTCTATGATGATCTTTCAAACAAAGTAGTTGAAGTTAAGAAAATGCTCACATCTTTAATTAAAAAGCTGAATGCTGACCGCTGAAAGCTGATAGCCAAAAGGAGAAACCATGATAAAGACGAATAACCTAAAAAAACTTTACACCACGGAAGAAGTCGAAACTACTGCTCTGGACAATGTAAACATCGAGATCAAAGAGAAAGAATTTGTCGCGATAATGGGTCCATCCGGCTGCGGGAAATCCACGTTGCTGAACTTGATCGGCATGCTTGACAATCCCTCGGATGGGCAGTATTACTTTCTCGGTGAAGAAGTTTCGAAATACACTGAGAGGCAGCGCGCCAACATTCGGAAGGCAAATATCGGTTTTGTTTTCCAGAGTTTCAATTTGATAGACGAATTAACTGTGTTCGAGAATGTCGAATTGCCGCTGCTTTATCTCGGAGTTTCGGCTACGGAAAGGAAAAAGATGGTTGGTGAAGTACTTGAACGAATGCAGATAATGCACCGCAGAGATCACTTCCCACAACAATTGTCGGGTGGTCAGCAGCAGCGCGTCGCTGTCAGTCGGGCAGTCGTCGCGAAACCAGCGTTGATCCTCGCCGATGAGCCAACAGGAAACCTAGACTCCGCAAATGGCGAAGAGGTCATGAACATTATGACGCAACTGAATGAAGGTGGCACCACGATTATCATGGTGACCCACTCGCCGCATGATTCCGAGTTCGCGCATCGGATCATACACTTGTTCGACGGACACGTCGTGACGGAAAATTATAAAGAGAAATTCCACGTTTAGGCGCTTTGCATCATAACCGGAGAGAAAATGATTAAGTTGACTAATATCGAGAAATACTACTCCAACAAGGTCATCAAAACCTATGTTCTCAGGAATATTAACCTTGAAGTTAAGCAAGGTGAGTTCATCTCCATCATGGGGCCGTCCGGTTCAGGGAAAACGACTCTGTTGAATATGATCGGGATGCTGGATGCGCCATCGAATGGCGAATATTACTTCCTTAATGAGCCGGTTCATAAAATGAACGAGAAGAAATTGACCGAGCTTCACAAAACTTATATCGGGTTTGTCTTTCAGAGCTATCATCTCATCGACGAACTGACGGTTTATGAGAACCTTGAGACGCCGCTTCTTTACCAGAAAGTAAATGCTAACGAACGGAAGGGAAGAGTCGCGGAAACTCTCGACAGATTTAACATGGTCGCGAAGAAAGATCTGTTCCCTAACCAGCTTTCCGGTGGGCAGCAGCAGCTTGCGGCAATCGCCAGGGCGGTCATTGCTGAGCCTAAACTGATACTTGCTGATGAACCTACCGGCAATCTTCATTCGGATCAGGGAAAGGCAATAATGGATTTGCTGAAAGAATTGAATAAGCAAGGGACAACGATAATTCAGGTTACGCATTCCGAAACGAATGCCGCGTATGGAAATAGGATAATAAGATTGAAAGATGGATGGATCGAAAAGTGACACAGTACAGAGGGCATCGAGCAAAGCGGGGAAACCCGCATAGTATGGGCAACGCGCTTAGGGCTGTGCCGTTGAAAAGGAGAACCGTATGATTAAGAATTACTTAAGAGTTGCATTTAGAAATCTCAAGAATTACAAAGTCTATTCGTTCATAAATATTACCGGCTTGTCGGTGGGCATCGCTTGCTGCATCGCGATTATGCTTTTTGTCCAGGATGAGTTGAGTTACGACAAATACAATAAATACGCTGATCAGATTTACAGGCCAACAATCTCTGCGACGTTCAATGGCCACGATGTTAAATCTGCGATGAGCCCGGCACCCATGGGAGCCACGATTTATCATGATTTACCGGAAGTGGTCGCGTATGCCCGGTTGCATTACGAAGGCCCATTTGCGATCAGATACCAGAATAAAACATTTGTTGAGCCTGGATTTTTTTGGGCGGACTCGACCCTGTTCGACGTCTTCACTTTACCTTTCATTGCGGGCAATCCCGAGACTGCTCTTGATCAGCCAAACACGATGGTGGTCACTGCGTCAACGGCGCGCAAGTACTTTGGTGATGAAAATCCGCTTGGCAAAATTCTTAATGTTGATAAGAGAACCGACTATATGATCACGGGAGTAATAAAGGATGTTCCTCGGAACTCGCATTTTCATCCTGACTTTATCGCTTCGCTCACTTCTGTTGAAGACAGCCGGAATCCAAACTGGCTGAGCAATAATTATTACACTTATTTTCTTTTGAAGAAAGGAACCGATCTGGCAGACTTTGGACGCAAGCTCAATGAGGAACTCGTCGCTCATGCCGGGCCGCAACTGAAGGCCGTTACCGGCGTATCGATAGAGCAATTCCTGGCGGCAGGCAACAAGGTCGGATACGTGCTTCAGCCCCTCACGTCAATTCATCTCAACTCGCATCTCGATTATGAGCTGGAACAGAACGGCAATATCTCGACTGTCTATGTTTTCTCGGCAATTGCGATTGCGATATTGTTGATTGCCTGTATTAACTTCGTCAACCTTGCAACGGCCAGATCACAGAAGCGCGCTAAGGAAGTCGGAATAAGGAAAACTCTTGGATCGCCGCGGTCACATCTTATCTGGCAATTTATAGCAGAATCAATCTTGATGAGCGTTGCGGCCGTAATACTCGCCGTCGGGATCGTGGAGCTTCTCCTTCCTCTGTTCAATGATACCGCGAATAAGAAATTAAGTCTTGATCTTTTCGCTAATCCATTATCGATTCCAATCCTTGTCGGATTGGCGGTCGTTGTTGGAGTTGTTGCAGGAAGTTATCCGGCTTTCTACCTCTCCTCTTTCCGTCCGATCGACGTGCTGAAGTCGGAGAGAAGGAAAGGTGGAAGAGAGTCGTTCTTGAGGAACGGCCTTGTGGTTTTCCAGTTCGCGATTTCGATAGCTCTGTTTATCGGTACCCTGGTGATATATAATCAGCTTAAGTACGTGCAGACGAGAGATATGGGATTTGACAAGGAAGAAAGTGTAGTAATTTATCGAGCAGATGAATTAGCGGGCCAGTTACAGTCCTTCATACATGAATTGAAGGAGGACAAAGACATAACAAGCGTTTCCAACTCGAGTGCTATTCCCGGGAACCAGTGGAGTGATAGTGGATTCTGGCTCGAAGGAACAGGTGTCGACAAACTTGTAGACTTACAGACGATGCGAAGTGATTTCGATTTTGCAAAAACATATAAACTCCAGATGGCAGAGGGGAGATTCTTTTCAAAGGAACACCCATCCGATACAGCAGCAGTCGTCGTAAACCAGGAAGTTGAGAGGGCTTTCGGAGTGAAGAATATAGTCGGCAAATATCTCGTGTTGCCTGGTGAGAAGATGTCTGATCAGAGAAGATTGGAAGTGGTGGGAGTCGTGAAAGATTTCAATTATCACTCGCTTCATGAGTCGATTCGACCGCTTGTTATCGGGCTCCAGTCGGAGAGTGGCTCTCCAGGCTCGTTCGTTACCGTTCGCTTCGCGCCGGGTAATCATCTGAGCACGATATCCTCTATCGAGGGGGTCTGGAAGAAGTATGCGGGGAACGAAGAATTCGATTTCAACTTTCTCGATGAAAGCCTGCAAAAACTCTACATCGCGGATCAGAGGACCAGCAAGATCGCGGGTGCGTTTTCTGTCCTCGCGATATTCATTGCATCTCTCGGCCTCCTGGGATTGGCTGCATTCATAACGGAACAACGGACAAAGGAGATTGGCATCAGAAAAGTTCTGGGTGCATCTGTGCTCGAAGTAATTTCGCTTTTGTCTGCCCAATTCGCGAAGTGGGTACTCCTTGCGAACTTATTCGCGTGGCCTCTGGCTTACTACGTCATGAACAAATGGATGCAAAATTTTGCTTACACAACTGACATGAGTATTTGGATTTTCATTGCCTCAGGGGTCCTTGCTTTAATAATCGCACTCGCAACGGTGAGCTCACACGCTATCAAGGCCGCGACGGCAAACCCGATTGAGAGTCTGCACTATGAATGACCAAGCGATCATCAAAAAAGCGGAATCATAAACAGAGTATGAGGTTGAGGAGGAGATGATAAAGAACTATCTTCGCGTTGCGCTGAGAAACATAGTGCGCAATAGGACATATTCATTCATAAATATTGCCGGGCTTGCTGTCGGTCTTGGCGGCTTTATTCTTGTTTCCATTTTCATCAAGAATGAGTTGAGTTATGACACATTCAACACGAAGGCAGACAGAATATACAGGACAGTCGAGATACAAGATCAGCCCGGCATCGGAAAGATGAATGTCGCGGTCACGATGGGTCCACTGGCACCCGCGCTGAATGGGTATTTTTCCCAGATAGAAAGTTCAGCGAGAATCATGCCCGCCCCATCGTCATTCTGCAAGATTGGGGACGTCGGTTATTATCAGAAAAATGTATCCTTTGCGGATCCTTCCACATTTGATATTTTTACATTTCCCTTCATCGAAGGAGATCCGAAGACGGCGCTGAACGGACCATATTCCTTAGTGGTCACACAGAGCGTAGCGAAGAAATTCTTCGGAGGGAGTGATCCGTTAGGTAGAACAGTCAGTCTCGATTACGGTAATGGGCCGAATAATTACACGGTTACGGGCGTGATGAAAGATTGCCCCCAGAATTCCCATGTCTATTTTGAAATTCTCGGGTCGTACAAATCGGTGGAGAACTCCATAAGATGGTTGAACAGCTGGGGGTCAAACGGTCTAGCAACATATGTTCTACTGAAGAAAGGGATAACTCGTGAATCTGTTGAACAGGGACTGCCGGGATTTGTAGATAAGGTTGTACCTAAGGATATGTGGACTCACCTGCAAATATTTCTCCAACCATTAAAAGAAATACACCTTCACTCCGGGGATATTCCGTACCAGGCTTATAATCATAATTTTGGTAGTACATCGACAGTCTACATTTTTTCAATTATCGCGGTCTTCATTTTGCTGATCGGCTGCATCAATTTCATGAATCTTGCAACTGCGCGGTCGACAAAGAGACTCAAAGAGATCGGCATGCGAAAGGTTTTAGGCTCGACCAGACGGAATCTCATTTACCAGTTCCTCGGCGAGTCGGTGATCATTTCTCTGTTAGCATTCATGCTATCGCTGCTTCTAGCGGAATTGGCATTCCCGTATTTCAAGAGCATCTTCGAAGAGCGAATAATATTTACATACAGAGACAGCTTATCGTTTCTTCTTGAACTGCTCGGGATCGCTATTCTGGTCGGCATCGTTGCCGGGAGCTATCCTGCTTTCTTTCTCTCACGTCTTCAACCCGCCCAATCTTTGAAAGGTCTCGCCATTTCTGTGACAAGGAGGGCGAACTTCAGAAAGACGCTTGTGGTGCTGCAATTTTCTATTGCAATAGCTTTGATCGTATGTACGGAAATAGTTTCGGGTCAAATGAGTTATGTAGCAAGCATGGGTCTTGGTTTCAACAGACAGCAGGTCTTGTATATTCCGCTTCACAGCAAGAACGCGGTCGAAAAAGTCGGACTGTTAAAAACGGAGCTGCTGAAGAATTCTGACATCATGGATGTTGCAGCGGGTTCAGGGTTGACAGGCGCAAGCGGGAACGACGGCACTGAGACAGTTGTCGGCACGAACAGCCAGGTGCAGATGGACATGACACGGAGTTTCATCGATTACGATTACATCAAGACAATGCAGATGCAGATTGTACAGGGCAGGGACTTTTCGCGTGATATAGCATCCGATTCATCCGCAGTCATAATCAACGAGACTGCCGCTCACAAATTCGGCTGGAAGAATTCGATTGGAAAACAGTTCGAAGGAACGCCGGTCGGGACGGTTATTGGCGTCGTCAAAGATTTCAACTTTGCCAGCCTCCATGATAAGATCGGACCGTTGATTATGAGAATTGATCCACAGCGCGTCGAATACATGCTGGTGAGACTGGAGCCGGGAAAACCCAGGGAAGCGGTAGATTTCATTGGAGCAACATGGAAAAGGATTATTCCGACAGAGCCATTCGACTATTCGTTCCTCGATCAGTTTGTGGACGAGATGTACAAGACCGATATTCGGACCGAGAGGATATTCAATTTCTTTTCATCACTCGCAATCTTCATCGCTTGCTTAGGGCTGTTTGGTCTGGCAACATACACTGCTGAACAGAGGACTAAAGAAATTGGAATCAGGAAAGTGCTCGGCGCTTCGGTCAAAGGGATAGTTGTACTTCTGGCGAAAGACTTTCTATGGCTTGTCACAATCGCTTCGCTCGTTGCTGTGCCGATTGCGTACTTTGTCATGAGCAGATGGCTTCAGGAATTCGCATACAGGATAAACATAGGCGTCCTGGTGTTTGTGGCCGCCGGTATTGTTGCGGTGACTATAGCATTTATCACGATGAGTTTTCAGGCGATCAAAGCCGCGACGGCAAACCCGATTGAAAGTCTGCACTATGAATGATCAAATGGTCATCAAAAAAAAGGAATCATAAACAGAGTTGAGGTGGAGGAGGAGATGATAAAGAACTATCTGCGCGTTGCGCTGAGAAACATTAGGAACTATAAGGCTTTCTCACTTATAAATATAATCGGTCTCGCGGTCGGCATAGCATGCTGTATTGCGATCATGCTTTACGTTCGAGACGAGATAAGTTACGACAGGTTCAACAAGGATGCGGATAGAATCTATCGCCCAATTCTTCACGGGAGAATTAACGGACATGATGTCGATATAGCGATGAGCCCTGCGACGATGGGGCCCACGGTTTCCCATGATATACCCGATGTTGAAGCTTATGTCCGCGTCTTCAAGGCTGGTTTTCCTGTGATGCGGTACAAAGACAAAACCTTTAGTGAAGAAAAATTTTTCTGGGCTGACTCTACGCTTTTTGACGTGTTCACGCTTCCTTTTATTGCAGGAAATCCGAAGACTGCTCTAACTGAACCCAACACGGTAGTGATAACCGAATCTACGGCGCGGAAGTACTTCGGCAGCGAAGATCCGATCGGCAAAATTCTAAATATGGATAAGCAGAATAATTACATCGTGACCGGTGTGATTGACGATATTCCTCAGGCTTCGCATTTCCATCCGGATTTCATCGGCTCACTCACGACGATGCAGGATAGCAAGAACCCCACATGGTTGAGCAACAATTACTATACTTATTTCCTTCTCCGGAAAGGCGTAGTTCCCGCCGACTTTCAGCGCAAACTGAATGAGGAAGTAAAGAATTATGCCGGCCCACAGTTGAAAGCGGTCGTTGGAATTTCCATGGATCAGTTCCTGGCCGCTGGAAACAGGTATGGGTACATACTTCAATCTCTTACTTCGATTCACCTTAATTCCCATCTGGATTATGAGATAGAACCGAATAGCGATATCATGTATGTTTACATTTTTTCCGCGATCGCCATTTCGATATTGCTGATCGCCTGCATCAATTTCATAAATCTGGCAACCGCTAGATCGGAGAGGCGAGCAAAAGAAGTCGGCGTCAGGAAAACTCTGGGATCAACCCGATCATACCTCATCGGGCAATTCATGTCTGAGTCAATCTTGATGAGTGTGATAGCGGTGATCCTGGCTGTCGGGATTGTGGAACTACTTCTTCCGTTGTTCAATGAAATCGCGAACAAGAAGATGGCCTTTCATGTGTTCAGCGATCCATCATCAATTCCGCTCCTGATTTGCTTCGCCATTGTCGTCGGACTCATCGCAGGAAGTTATCCCGCTTTGTACCTATCGTCATTCCGTCCAATCGATGTCTTAAGATCAGAGATGAAAAAAGGTGGACGAAAGTCCCTACTCAGGAATGGGCTGGTGATTTCTCAGTTTGCAATTTCGATCGCGTTGTTCATAGGAACCGCGATCATCTACTCGCAGCTGCGATATGTCCAGACAAAGAACCTCGGGTTTGACAAGGAAGAAACCATCGTGATTAATAGGACGGACGATCTTTTCGATCGGCTACATTCCTTTGAAGACGAGTTGAAGGCGGACAAGGACGTTATCAGCCTCACCAATTCGAATGCGATTCCCGGCGATCAGAAGGGCGACAGTGCTTACAAGCTTTCCGGCACATCCGCGGACCGGCTTGAAGATATTCTTCAAATGTATTGCGATTATGATTTTGCTAAGACATACCGGTTAAATATGGCGGATGGAAGGTTCTTCTCAATTGAACACCCTTCGGATACTGCGGCAGTGGTCGTCAATGAAGAAGTTGAGCGGGCGTTCGGTGTCAAGAACATCGTCGGCAGGTATCTCATTTCTCCCGGGCCCACGCCGCAGTCAGAGAATAAATTTGAAATAGTCGGAGTCATCAAGGATTTTAATTATGAATCCTTACATGAGCCAATTCGGCCTCTGGTTATTCGGCTCTTTCCGTCAAGCGGATTCATCGGTCGTTTTGTTACAGTTCGCCTGGCACCGGGTGATCACCTGGCAACCATATCTTTTATGGAGACTGTCTGGAAAAAATATGCCGGAGATGAAGGATTCAGTTACAACTTTCTCAATGATAACCTGCAGAAACTCTATGCGGCGGACCAAAGGACAAGTGAGATAGCCAGCGCGTTCTCGATCCTCGCGATCTTCATAGCATGTCTTGGCCTTCTTGGTCTTGCCGCTTTCATCACGGAGCAGCGTACTAAAGAAATCGGGATTCGAAAAGTCCTCGGCGCATCTGTGCCGGAAGTAATCGCGCTTTTGTCCGTCCAGTTTGCAAAATGGGTTTTGATAGCAAACGCGATTGCATGGCCTCTGGCGTATTATGTTATGAATAATTGGCTGAAGAACTTCGCTTACAGGACAGACATTAGTCTCTGGATTTTTATCGTGTCAGGTGCCTTGGCATTGATTGTTGCACTGCTTACTGTGGGTTCTCGTGCGATCAAAGCGGCGACGGCAAATCCGATTGAAAGCCTGCGATATGAATAAATGTAATAAACAATTATTGATGGTCATTGAAAATTGAAACGAGATGGAGCGGAACATGATTAAGAACTACTTCCGGGTTGCGATAAGGAATCTGTCGCGAAATAAAAGTTATGCGTTCATAAATGTCGTTGGGCTCGCCGTTGGGATTGCCGTGTGCGTCATCATTTTTGTGCTCGTCCAGTTCGAGCTGAGTTTCGACAACTTCCATTCAAATCGGGATCGGATTTACCGTGTCGTGTCAGTTTCCAAGAACTCTGACGGTACGACTTATTCTTCCGGAGTTCCCTTCCCGGTTGCGGATGGGCTTCGTTCAGAATTTCCTCAGATTGGAAAAGTAGCGGCTATTAATGAGCAAACGGATGCGCTTATCACAATTCTTGCAAGCGGGAAGGATGTCTCCGGAAACAAATTCAAAGAAAAGTCCGGCGTATTCTATGTCGAGCAGCAATTCTTTGAGGTATTCGATTTCAAATGGCTGGCTGGAGAAGCTAAGACGTCTCTCGCAGAACCAAACACCGTTGTCCTAACTCAAAAATACGCGGACAAGTATTTTGGTAATTGGGAGGACGCAGTCGGGCGGTTCATCAAGGATGATAACAATGAAGTCCTGAGGATTACCGGCATTATTCAGAATGCTCCGGCAAACAGCGATTTCCCTCTTGGCGTGTTGATTTCATATAAGACATACGAGAATGGAAATCGCGGGTTCTTCAAGGACTGGGTCAGTGTCTACGATGGCAATAACTGTTTCCTTCTTCTTTCTAAAAAGTTACCCGTTCCAGAAGCAGAGTCCTTTCTTGCAACATTGGTGAAGGAGCACAAACCGCCGGAATATCAGAAAGATGAATTGCAGTTGCAGCCTTTGGCCGATATGCATTTCGACAGCCGGTTTGGGAACTATAATAACCACTCTTTCAGCCGACGATTGATCGATGCACTGATATTGATAGCGGTCTTCCTGCTTATTGTGGCGTGCGCGAATTTCATCAACCTGTCTACTGCACAGGCTGTCAAACGGGGACGGGAGGTGGGAGTTAGAAAAGTCTTGGGAGGGAATAGACGGCAACTCGCAATTCAATTTCTTAGTGAAACAGCCTTGATAACTTTCTTTGCGGTATTGATTGGGCTCGGGCTTGCTGAGATCTCGCTTCCATTTCTGAACAACCTTCTTCAAGTTCCACTCAGTTTGAATTCCTCTGCCAACATGGAGATTATTGAATTTCTAATTATTGTCTTTGTCTCGTTGGTTGCCATTTCCGGATCTTATCCGGCTATAGTGCTTTCAGGCTTTGACCCCGTGACGGCAATAAAATCGAAGGCAGCCGTGAAAACATTCGGCGGGATTTCTCTTAGAAGAGGACTAGTCGTGTTCCAGTTTCTGATTGCCCAGGTCCTGATATTTGGAATGCTTGCCGTCATTAATCAGATGGATTACTTTAAGAACCTTTCGTTGGGTTTCAATAAAGACGCTGTTGTTACTGTGCCAATTCCGGTCGATAGCGTCAGTATAAACAAAATTGGAGTCCTGAAGAATCGACTGCTGACGCAGTCAGGCATCAGGGATGTCAGCTTCAGTGCATTTAGCCCGACTGATAATTCACATTGGGATAGCAATTTCAGGTTCAACAATTCAGGCAAGGCGACCGATTTCAACGCCGACCTTTTGTGGTCGGATGCAGACTATTTTAGAACGTATGATATAAAATTTGTTGCGGGAAATTCGTATCTCCAGTCGGATACTCCGCGCGGCTTTGTAGTAAACGAGACCCTGCTCAAGAGGCTGGGAATAAACGATCCTCAGGCGGCCTTGGGGAAGAGGATCGACTTTTGGGATGGGAGCATAGTGGCTCCAGTTGTTGGAGTGGTTAAAGATTTCAATGACCACCCTTTGGATGATCCGATGTCGCCGGTGATCATGGGCGCCTGGAAAGAGCAGTACGACCAAATCAATATCAAGATCAATCCCGGCGACACACGGCGCACGCTCGCCGCTATAGAACGAATTTGGACAGATACGTATCCCGACTATGTTTATGAATATCAATTCCTGGATGCGAAGATTGACGGCTTTTACAAGCAGCAAGATCAACTTTCAAAACTCTACGCAATATTCGCGGGTATCGCAATCTTCATATCATCCTTAGGTCTTTATGGATTGGCCTCATTTATGGCTGAGCAGCGGACAAAAGAAGTCGGGATAAGGAAGGTGTTGGGCGCGTCAGGTGGAAACATACTGCTCCTCTTCTCAAGAGAGTTCGCGCTTTTGATTTCAGTGGCATTCGCGCTAGCAGCTCCTCTCGGTTATTATATAATGAATCGATGGCTGGAGAATTTCGCTTACCATATTAATATCGGAGTGGGTCTTTTCTCGTTGACAATTTTTGGAACGATGCTGATAGCATGGCTCACAATTGGGTACCGTACCATCAAAGCCGCGACTGCAAATCCAGTGGAGTCGTTGAGATATGAATAAACTCGCGAGGGGCGTAGAGCATGGAGCAAAGCCCAATCGGTACGCTATGGGTTCTGCCCTTTGCGCTGTACGAAGAAAAATTGGAGGGAGGGTATGCTGAAGAATTATTTTAAGATTGCGATAAGAAACATATCGCGAAATAAAATATATTCGTTCATAAATATCGCGGGACTTGCGATCGGTATGGCATGTTTTATCCTTATCATGTTATGGGTGCAGGATGAATTGAACTACGAGCGCTATAATAAAAATGCCGATCGTATTTGCCGTGTAATCTGGGACATGGATGGTACTCAAATCTTTGCAACGCCCGGTCCATTTGCCAACTGGCTGAAAGAATCTGTCCCTGGTATCCAGGAGGTGACCAGGGTGAACCATGATGGTAAAAAGATTCAGTATAAGGATAAGGGACTTGATGCAACTGCTCGATATATTGAGCCTCGCTTTTTCGACATTTTCCCAACCCAATTCATAAAGGGTGATTCTAAAACAGCTTTAAACGATGTTGGTTCGATAGTTATTACTGAAAGTACTGCACAAACACTCTTTGGCGGGGAAGATGCCATGGGCAAAACCATCACCCAAGCAGACGACCCACGTCCACTCATAGTCACTGGAGTTGTGAAAGACATTCCCCGGCTTACGCACGAATACCTCAGGAAAACTGATTGCTTTCTTTCATTCGCACTCCTCAGGACTTCGCGGGACCCCGATAGCTGGTACGAGCCAAACGCGGACTATAAAACTTACGTCCTCCTGAACAAGGGTGTTTCTTATTCGACGGTGAGCGAAAGAATGAACGCGGAGTTCAAGACATTTCTGGATAAATATAACCCGGCATTAAGCAACCATATAAAGTTTTTTCTGCAGCCGATAACTAAAGCACATCTGGACTCTGATTTCAAGTTTGAAAATAAGGAAGGCAGCATTCAGTATGTGATTTTCTTTACGCTTATTGCAGCATTCATATTGTTCATGGCGTGCATCAATTTCATGAACCTGGCAACTGCGCGTTCTATAAAACGTACCAAAGAAGTCGGGTTGCGGAAGGTCATCGGCGCAAATCGCTCTCAACTCATAAAGCAGTTCCTTGGAGAATCGATCCTCATTTCCGCCATTGCTTTTGTGATCGCCCTGGCTGTCGTTGAATTATTTCTTCCGGCATTTAATAATTTTACCGGTAAACCGTTGTCCATTGACTTTTCAAACGTTGAGATATTTATCGGCTTGATTTGTCTCCTAGTTTTTACAGGCATCATTTCAGGAAGTTATCCTGCAATATTTCTCTCCTCCTTCACTCCGGTTAAGATTTTGAAAGGACCGGCTGACGTACGTTCCCGTTCGTCGCTGCTCCGGCGGTTACTCGTGATTGGCCAGTTCACCATTTCTGTGGTGCTCATTATCGGGACGATTATTATATACCAACAGCTCCATTATATGAAGAACAAGGATTTGGGATTTGATAAAGAAAATCTGGTCTATCTGGAGACGGAAGATTTTGCCGGCAAATACGAAGCCATAAAAAATGAATTGCTCCAGCATACGGAGATCATTGGTGTGGCGGCCTCTGGAGATATGCTTTTGAATATCGGTACTAATAACGTTCCTGATTGGGAAGGAATGGATAAGAATGCGAAGTGGATTAGCTTTCCAAGTCTATATGTTACCGAAGATTTCGCACAAACGTTTAAGTTAAGAATGGCGGAGGGAAGGTTCTTCTCAAAGGAGTATCCATCCGACGAGGCGGAGGCTTTTGTAGTAAATGAAGCGGCCGTAAAAGCTATGCATATGCAGAATCCAATCGGCAAACGGTTACACGCCGGGAATAAAGAAGGAAAGATTGTCGGGGTGGTAAAGAATTTTAATTTCAGGTCGCTACGCGGTGAAGTTGAGCCCTTAATGTTATCTCTCTACGGATTTCGGCATTTGTATCTGCGTATAAAATCCAATGATATTGGGAAGACCATTGGGATGGTGGAACAGATTTATCATAAACAATATCCTGAGCACCAATTCACCGTGCATTTCTTCAATGAAGAGATCGATAAGCTTTATCAATCGGAAGGAAGAATGGAAAACATATTTGGATATTTTTCAATCCTGGCAATATTCATCGCCTGTCTCGGTTTGTTTGGGCTGGTATCATTTGTTTCCGAGAATAGGACCAAAGAAATAGGAATCCGAAAAGTGCTGGGCGCATCTGTTGCTAACGTGGTGTCAACGCTCACAAAAGATTTTGTCCTGTGGACTCTGCTATCCAGCATCATAGCATGGCCAATTGCTTACTATGCAATGAACAAATGGCTGCAAGGCTTTGCCTATCGAATTGAAATAAACTGGTGGGTGTTTGTCTTGTCGGGAGGGTTGGCTTTAATGATTGTCCTTCTTACAGTGTGTTATCAATCGATCAAAGCCGCGACGGCAAATCCGGTGGAATCGTTAAGATATGAATAAAAACAAAATGGGGACAGGAGCCCGAAGACCGGATTCCGGTTTGCTGTCTCCGGTCTGCGATTAAATGGAGGAATGGTATGCTGAAGAACTATTTCAAAATCGCATTAAAGAATATCCTTCGCCAGCCAAGGTATTCCTTTATAAATATCTTTGGTTTATCTGTCGGAATCGCTTGTTGCATTTTGATATTGCTTTTCGTCAGGTATGAATTGAGCTACGACAGGTTCAATGCTAACGCCGACAGGATCTATAGAGTGACACGTCAGTGGTTTAACGAAGATGGCACTTCCAGTTTATACCTGGCCCGGGTCGCTCCGCCGATCGGTCCGATGTTGAAGAACGATTATCCCAACATTGTGCTCGATGAAGTTCGATTCATGCAGGACTATAACACTTTTCTTGAAATAAAAAACAATCCCGTCATCGAGGAGAAATTTTATTGGGCTGAACCTTCTGCATTCAAAATATTCACGATCTCTTTTATTGAAGGTGACCCAAACACAGCATTAAACGAACCAAACACGCTTGTGATTACGCAATCGGCCGCACAAAAATATTTCGGGAGTGAAGACCCGATAGGAAAAACAATAAGATATGAACACCAAATAGACTTGAAGATAACCGGGGTTATAAAAGAGGTTCCGGAGAATTCCTTTTTCCACTATGATTTTCTTGGCTCCTTCGTCACCCTATATGATTCCTCCATCGTTGGGCGAAAAGAACTTGAGGAGAGCTGGAGCAGCAACAACTACTTGACTTTCCTTTTGCTACCGAAACAGTTTCCGATCAAGCAGCTTGACGCCAAAATCCCTGGATTCATCGATACGCACTTAGGTGAGGCTTTTAGAAATGACTTCGTGCCTCTGCCGGTGAAGGCAATTCACAATTATACGATTCTCCATTTTCAGAAACTGACCGACATTCATCTCCTTTCTCACCTCACGACCGAGGCCGAGGAGAACGGCGACATCAAGAATGTTTACATATTTTCGGCGGTCGCGTTCTTCATCCTTCTAATTGCCTGCATAAATTTCATGAACCTTTCGACGGCAAGATCGGCGAAGAGGGCAAGAGAAATCGGAGTCAGAAAAGTGATGGGAGCATACAGGAAACAGCTGGTGGGGCAATTCATCGGTGAATCTATGGTCACGGTTCTTTTTTCGCTCGTGATCTCGATCCTAATCGTCGAGATTGCTATCAAGCCATTTGGCGAATTTGCTAAGAGAGATCTGCATTTCGATATTTTGTCCGACCCTATTCTCTTGATCGGAATAATCGTGCTAACAATTCTTGTCGGCTTTTTGTCGGGCTCTTATCCCGCGGTGATGCTTTCATCCTTCCGACCATCCGCAGTTTTAAAGGGAGGCCAGACTTCGTCTCGAAAATCTACATTCAGAACTGCACTAGTCGTTTTTCAATTCGCGATTTCGGTGGGACTCATTATCGCGATGGGCGTCGTGTTTCAACAGATGGAGTTTGTGAACAATAAGAATCTTGGATACAATAAAGACCATACCGTTCTCCTTCCATCGAATCAGAGAATGCGGGCGAATCTTGAGTCGTTTAAGAGTCAGCTTCTCCAGAATCCGGGAGTGAAAATGATCGCGACATCCAGGTTGGTTCCCTCGAATATGCTCCTGAACGACTGGGGAGCCAAGGTGGTAGAGGGGAACAATGCAGTCCCGATCAACTTCAGGTTAGCAGTCGATGAAGTCGATTATGATTTTCTCCAGACTTACCAGATACCTCTCACTGCCGGGAGAGACTTCTCGAGAGATCATCCGACGGATGACAGTGAGGCCTTCATTCTGAATGAGACCGCGGTCCGTCAACTCGGATGGACACCGCAGGAAGCGATCGGTAAACCCATGATTTACGGCCGTAGAAACGGAAGGGTGATCGGTGTCGTCCATGACTTCAATTTTGAATCGCTGCATAACGGGATCGTACCTATTCTTTTCCTGATAACCCAAGGCGGCAACACACAGGTTGCGGTGAGAATAAGCGGAAAGGAAATCCCATCCACTCTGGCATTCTTGAAATCGAAGTGGGCAGAGTACAGACCGGGCTATCCTTTTGACTATAAATTTCTCGATGATCAACTCGCGAGCCTCTATGTCAAAGACGCGAAGATCGGCGATGTCTTCGGAATATTCGCGGTTATCGCGGTTTTGGTTGCATGTCTTGGGCTATTCGGTCTTGCATCGTTCAGTGTCGAGCAAAGAACGAAGGAGATCGGGATAAGGAAAGTTCTCGGAGCGTCGATAACGAATGTCCTGCGATTGATTTCAAAGGAGTTTATGGTGCTTGTTCTCCTTGCCAACGTGATTGCTTGGCCTGTTGCTTACTTCGTCATGAATAAATGGCTCGGTGAGTTTGCGTATCGCGTGCAGATAAGCCTGTTCATTTTCCTTCTGTCAGGCGGCCTCGCGCTGACGATTGCTTTGCTGACGGTGAGCTGGCTTTCAATCAAAGCGGCGACGGCAAACCCGATCGAGTCGCTAAGATACGAATAAGACTTATTAGGAAGTAGGATATGATAAAGAATTACCTCAAGGTCGCGCTTAGAAATATTTCCAAGAACAGACTCTACTCGCTTATAAGTATTGCTGGACTTGCAATCGGAATGGCTTCCGCGATACTGATCCTGTTCTGGGTTCAGGATGAGCTGAGCTACGATAAATTTATTCCCGGTGTGAATAAGCTTTATCGTGTGAACTGGGATTTTAAGTGGAATGGGAACGAGGGAGTCGGACCGGGTACACCGCCGCCTCTTGCCGGTAAACTTATGAACGAAATTCCCGGGATCGAATCTGCAACCCGAGTCCGTCCGATGTTGAGGACCGTCGTCCGCAATGGGAATCAGTTCTTCGACGAGGACGGCATCGTCTCGGCGGACTCGAATTTCCTGGAGCTTTTCCCTTATCCTATGGTATCGGGAAATCCCGCCACCGTATTGAGCGCTCCGAATAGTGTTGTCTTGACCGAGTCGACAGCACGAAAGTACTTCGGCGACGAATCGCCTGTCGGCAAATACTTGGTCATTGGACAGGACGAGAAAAATCACTACGGAATCTACCAGAGTCTGTTCAAGGTGACCGGAATCGTGAAGGACCCTCCGCATAATTCGCACATTCAGTTCAACATGCTGACTTCGATGTCATCTTATCCGGAAGTCGCATGGCGCGACTGGAGCTGGGTCTGGATGCAAGTTGCCACTTATGCCCAGTTGAGAAACGGTGTTCCAGCTTCCGCGGTGCAAGCAAAGATTTCCGAAGTCGAGAAAGAGTATCTTCCCGCCGGGCTCAAGCGCCTCGGATATTCATACGATGATATGATCAAAAGCGGTGGACACTGGCATTTCGTGCTTCAGCCGGTGAGAGACATATATCTGGGATCCTCCCTGACCGGCAACCGGCTCGGGCCGCTCGGGGACATGACCGAAGTGTATCTCATGTCGGTGATCGCCGTCCTCATCCTTCTCATCGCCTGTATAAATTTCATTAACCTGACAACGGCCCGCTCCGGAAGCCGCTCTAAGGAAATAAGCGTCAGGAAGGTGCTGGGCTCCGAAAGGAAGGCACTCATCGGACAGTTCCTTGTCGAGTCAACGCTCTTCAGTCTTCTGTCACTCACGATCGCGGTTTTCCTCGTCGAGATGTTTATGCCGCTTTTCAACGACCTTACCGGGAAATCGCTGGAGTTCAATCTCTTGTATCCATGGTGGTTTCCTGTAACACTCTTCCTTCTTGGCGCAGCGGTCGGAATCGCCTCCGGGAGTTATCCGGGATTCTATCTCTCCGCATTACAGCCGGCAAGCGTGATGAAAGGTGGGGCGAACTCCTCGTCACGCAGGATCTTGCTCAGGAATGTTCTCGTCGTCACGCAGTTTACAATTGCCATCGGACTCATCACCTGTACATTGCTCGTGAAAAAGCAAATGGATTTCGTCTGTCAGATGAATCTCGGCTTCAATGCAAACAACGTTATAGCTATTTCCAACGAGAATGAAAGACTCGGCAGCCAGGCAGAAGCTTTCCGAGACATGTTGAAAACTCATCCGCAAGTGATCGATGCTTCCATCTCCACCGGGGTACCGCCGTCATACGGTTTCGAAGATGGATATGAGGTAGAGGGAAAACAGGAAAAACAATTCGATCTCCTCTCATACATGACCGATGACGATTTCATCCGCACGATGGGACTGAAGATTGCCGATGGAAGGGGATTCGAAAAAGGATATTCGGATTCCGCAAGCATCATCCTGAACGAGGCAGCGGTGAAATACCTCGGCTTCTCGCATCCGATCGGAGAATATGTGACTTACGTAAGTAATGGAGTGAAATACAAAGTCATCGGGGTCGTGAAGGATTTCAATTTCATGACTCTCTATTCGCCTATCACCCCCTTTGCTCTTTTCCACCACTCATCAAAATCTTACTCAATTCCGAATTCATTAGTCGTTGTTCGGGTCCGCCCCGATGATATTCCGGGAACGATCTCAATGTTGAAATCCGAATGGGAGGCCTTCGCTCCAGGTATGCCTTTCGAATATACGTTCGTCGATAACGATTTCAGGGCAGGATACGAGCCCGCGATGCGGCTCGGAAACGTCTTCCTCGTGTTCTCGATCCTCACAATATTCATCGCCTGCCTCGGCCTATTCGCGCTGGCAGCTTTTGCAACAGAACAGCGAACCAAAGAGATCGGGATACGGAAAGTTCTTGGCGCGTCAGTCGCTGAGATTATTTATATGCTTTCAAAAGAGTTTACGAAATGGGTCGTCATCGCGAGTGTCGTTGCCTGGCCGTTGGCATACTATGCAATGAATAAATGGCTTCAGGAATTTGCATACAGGACAAATATCGGCATTCTGGTTTTTGTAATCTCGGGAGTTACGGCACTGCTCATTGCATTATCGACGGTCATCTATCATGCGATCAAAGCCGCGACGGCAAACCCGATCGAATCATTGAGATATGAATAGAGGACTGAAAGGAGTTAATTGATATGAAAGATGTAAGTATTCCATTGCCCGATTTTATGGACAAACAAATTGCCGAGATAGAGGTAAAGATCAACGGGAAAAAGAGGCAATACAACTTTCGCGTGGAGGCTTTCCGTTGGGAGCCAGAAGATGAGGAGTGGTCGGTCGATGACAGGATAAAAATGCTCCAGGGGGGATTAGCAAATTACGACAAATCCTGGGAGCTTATCCAAATATTCAAGCCCAAAGAAGATTCGAAGTTTGTCCAGGTTTTATATAGACAAAGGCCGATTCCTTCCAATATTCTCCAAAACGGTTCAGACCGACAGTAGAACTTCTGCCGAAGTAGGGTCATAATTTCCGGCCCAAACGCTTCGAGCCTGTGCCGGTGGTGAAAAGCGATTATGGCGCAGAGGGAGATAACTGATCAGTCCAGGGATCCGTGAAGCCTCCAGATGGATTCTCGACTCTAACATCACCAAATTCCTTTCGGGGGGGGGGTACCAATCAATCTAAAGGATTAGTTCCATTGACCGATTTTATCTTGAAATCGGATTCTATATTTTTTCTGCTGGCGAAAAGGTAAGAGGAACAAAAGAGCCTATTCTTTCCTTTGAGAATAATTCCAAGAATGAAAGAACAATAGTAGGACCTCATATGAAACGTAAGCTGCGGATAGGAATAATCGATCTCGTAACAAAGGGACCAACAAAGGCATTGTGGGCACGTGTGATGTACGCAAACTTTGCAAGCATAATGCCGCAGGTTCTTGGAGTATGGTGTGAAGAGCTCGGACACGACGTCACATTTGTATGCTATACGGGTTTTGAGAACCTGGTCGACGAGCTTCCCGAAAATGTCGATATAGTCTTCATCGGCGCCTTCAGTGAGGCCGCGCAGACCGCATACGCGTTGAGCAACTTATTCCGGTCACGCGGTGCGGTCACCGTACTTGGCGGTCCGCATGCACGTTGTTACCCGCAGGATGCGCAAAAGTATTTTGACTATGTGGTTGGACTTACCGATAAAGATGTCATTCAGGAAGTGCTTGGTGATTGCTCGCAGCACAGGCCACTTGGCTTGCACATCACTGCGAAGCAGCAACCCAACTCGCTCCCCGGGTCCAGGAGCGTTGGAAGTTTATCGAGTCGACACTCAAAAAGGCACCACTGATAAAACTTGTTCCGATGATCGGAAGCCTTGGATGTCCCTACACTTGTAGCTTCTGCATAGATTCGGTTATACCTTACCAGGCTCTCGATTTCGATTTACTTAAGGAAGACCTTTCGTTTCTTTTGAAGAAATTCAAACGTCCTCTTGTCGGATGGCATGATCCAAATTTCGGGATAAGGTTCGACGATTTCATGAACGCCATCGAGGATGCGGTGCCGCCAGACAGAATAGACTTTATCGCCGAGAGCAGCCTCTCGTTGTTATCCGAACCACATCTGAAAAGGATGAAACGAAACGGCTTCAAAGCTTTGCTCCCCGGAATTGAATCATGGTACGAGTTGGGGGGTAAGTCCAAGACAAATGGAATTTCCGGGATATCCAAGGTCGACCGAGTTTCCGAACATGTAAACATGATCCTGCATTACATTCCTTACATACAGACCAACTTCGTGTTGGGGCTCGACACGGATGAGGGCTCCGAACCTTTCGAGCTTACCAAAAGATTTCTGGATATGGCCCCGGGCGCCTTTCCCGGTTACTCGCTCCTTTCGGCCTTCGGGCAAGCGGCGCCGTTGAATTTGGAATACCAACGAGCCAACCATGTCCTGCCGTTCCCGTTCCACTTCCTGGATAATAATCACGCGATGAATGTGAAGCCGAAGAATTATTCCTGGACCGAGTTTTATGACAATGTCATTGACCTAACGAAGTACACGTTCACCACGAAGGCCATCATCAACCGATTCAGAGCGAACGGAGCGATTAAGCCGCGCTTGATGAATGTAGTTAGGGCGATTTCCTCGGAAGGGTTTGGGAGAATTAAATACTTCACCGAAGTACGGCGATTGTTGCAGGCCGATAAGGAGTTCCGGCGTTACTACGAACAAGAGACAACGAAACTCCCGACTTTTTATTCGGACCAGGTGAGAAAAGATCTAGGTCCATTGTGGGACTGGCTTCCGGCGGGAGCGATGTACCACGATCCTAACGCTTACCTCAAAGCTGAAAATAGTCGGGCCGCGAAAGTATCGGTCGGAGAACCCGTCTTAGTACCGGAATATGTGGAAGAGAGGAAAGCGCAGCGCGCCGGCAGATCCGGTCGCTGATCTCGGGATTTTGTCTATTAGGTAATCGCTTTCGGGGGTGAAACTCCTGAATGGTCTGGGGTCTGTTCTACCTTCGGTTCCCGTGATCAACGAGTTTTTCTTGAGTTTTACTAGTCGAAATATTTAGGTTGTCAGGGCGTTAGGCAACATTTCCAAAAGAGGAGTATAGCGTGAACGATCATCCTGCTGCGTTCTGGAGCATCTCCGGGACTGAGATGTTGCACCAGCTTGAAACAAGAAAAGAGGGATTGACAAACGGTGAAGCCGAACGGCGGCTCGCACGTTACGGTTCTAATCTCCTTAAGCCCAAAAAGCGCTCGGACGCTTCTGCGCTCCTGATTTCCCAATTCAAGAGTCCACTTATCCTCATACTTTTGTTTGCAACGGGGTTGTCGTTTTTTCTACATGATCCCGTTGACGCTCTGATTATCTTGGGAATTGTTCTCGTAAGTGGACTCCTTGGATTTTGGCAAGAGCGCGGCGCGGCAAATGCCGTGGAAAGGCTTCTTGCTATCGTTCAGATTAAAGCCGCCGTACTTCGTGATGGAAGTTCAAAAGAAATTCCGGTCGAGGAAATTGTACCCGGTGATATTGTGATTCTAAAAGCCGGAGACGTGGTTCCCGGAGATTGCCTGCTTCAGGAATCGAAGGATCTATTTGTCGATGAGGCAACGCTGACAGGTGAAACATATCCTGTCGAAAAGGCCGCCGCCGTGCTTCCTAGAGAAACACCGCTTGCCCAGCGGACAAATGCCATATGGATGGGAACGCACGTTGTAAGCGGAAGCGCTCAGGCGATCGTTGTGCACACCGGCAGGGAGACCGAATTCGGGAAAGTATCAGACCGGCTGAAACTCAGGCCGGAGGAAACTGAATTTGAGCACGGAATACGGCGATTCGGCTACTTCCTCGTGGAGGTTACACTGGTTCTCGTGATTGCCATCTTTGCCATCAACGTTTACCTGGCACGCCCGGTTCTGGATTCATTTCTATTCTCACTTGCTCTTGCAGTCGGCCTGACTCCTCAATTGCTCCCGGCAATTATCAGCATCAATCTTTCTCACGGTGCCAAACGGATGGCTCAAGCGAAAGTAATCGTCAAAAGACTTGCGTCGATTGAAAATTTTGGGAGCATGAACGTGATCTGCTCTGACAAGACCGGAACACTAACCGAAGGTACAGTACACTTGCAATCTGCGCTCGACGTCGATAGTGTTGCAAGCGAGAAGGTCCTTCTCTATTCCTACCTCAATGCGTTCTATGAGACCGGTTTTACGAACCCCATCGACGAAGCCATCCGAACTTATCGCAAATTTGATGTGGCCGATTACCAAAAGAAGGATGAAATCCCCTATGATTTTCTTCGCAAGCGCTTAAGCATCATGGTTTCTCATGACAACGCAGGCTTGATGATAACAAAGGGTGCGCTTCCGAATGTGCTCGAAGCCTGCGCATCGGCGGAATCCAAAGGCGGTACACCCGTTGATATTGCCGTGGTACGTGACGAAATTCAGAAGCATCTTGAGGAGTTCAGCAGCAAAGGTTACCGCACTTTGGGCATTGCATACAAGAACATTGGATCTGAATCGCGCATAACGAAAGACGATGAGACCAACATGACCTTCTTAGGTTTTCTTGTGCTTTTCGATCCCCCGAAGGCGAACATGAAAGAAACAATAGAAAGCTTGAAAGGACTCGGTGTCACGCTGAAAATCATTACGGGGGACAATCACCTGATTGCCGCCACGGTCGGAAAGCAAATGGGATTATCCAATGCGAACATTGCCACGGGTCCGGACCTTCATAAAATGAGTGATGGTGCATTGCTCAAACGTGTAGCTGAAGTTGACATCTTTGCCGAGATAGAACCGAACCAGAAAGAACGCATCATCATGGCATTCAGAAAAGCAGGGAATGTGGTAGGATATATTGGAGATGGCATCAACGACGCCTCGGCTCTTCATGCGGCGGATGTGGGGATTTCTGTGGACAGCGCGGTGGATGTTGCTAAGGAGGCTGCCGATATAGTTTTGCTCGAAAAGGATCTTGGCGTTCTTGTGCAGGGCGTGCGCGAAGGAAGAATGACGTTTGCCAACACTTTGAAGTACGTGTTCATGGCGACCAGCGCTAATTTCGGAAACATGTTCAGCATGGCCGGGGCGTCTCTCTTTCTTCCTTTTCTGCCTCTGCTGCCGAAGCAGATTTTGCTCACGAACCTCATGACGGATTTTCCTGAGATGACCATCGCCACCGACAGAGTGGATAAAGAAATGGTGGACTATCCTCGGCGCTGGGACATCAAGGCAATTCGGAAATTCATGATTACCTTCGGCGTTGTGAGCTCTGTATTTGATTACATTACCTTCGGCATACTTCTCCTGGTTCTGCATGCGGCAGATGTCCAGTTCAGGACCGGCTGGTTTATCGAGTCGGTCGTTTCGGCGTCGTTGATTGTGCTGGTCATCAGAAGCCGTAAACCTTTCTTCAGGAGCAAACCGGGGAAATACCTGTTGATAGCGACACTGTCGGTAGTTGCCGCGACTTTTGTTTTACCTTACACGCCGCTCGGCATATTATTCGGATTCAGCTCGCTTCCGGTTTCGTATCTTCTCTTAATAGGAATTGTCATAGTGTTGTACATCATCTCTGCAGAAATGGTGAAGAGAATTTTCTACAAGAGGGTGAAAATCTGAAGGGTGAGAACGCGAAGGGCAATCACTGCGCATTCGTCGATCGACGAAGATGCACTATCTCTGCCATTTACTTCTTGTCGTATCGTTCTTTGTGTGATTCATGATCTATTTATTTTTTCAATGGCCCAGTGTACTCTGATGTACCTCTAAAATCCAATCTAACATATCTACAGGTGTACCACTTTATAGCAGACTTAGCCAGTAACAATTGGCTCACTCGAGAAAATCAGGATTTTTTCGAGATTACTTAGCCATAGGGTCTAGCTCCCTTTTCATCCCTTTGTCTTATTTGCCCGCCTCATGTTCCGTTCTACTTTGGTACAGTGAATCACTGAAGTGATCACGAAGCAACTTATAATCAAAGAGAGGTTCCAGATGAAACAGTTTATTGTATGTTCAATGTTGGTTATGACCCTTGTGGGGTATAGCCAGGTTCAAGCCCAGTTCAAGGACCCTGTGAACGCATGGGGTGTTTCAATGGGCGGCGCTCAGGGAGATAACGCCCCCGGTGATAAATGGGTGATGCAGTATCGCGGGTATTTTCAACATGAATTCATGTCCGCTCTACTGGGCCAGGTTGGTGTGGGCTACACCGATCTCAACGCGCCTTCGTACTCGGCACAGGTCCTTATGGCCGACCTCCGATTACTCTACGTTCCTTTTTCATTACCAAATTTGAACCCGTTCCTTTATGCAGGTTTAGGTCTATCTAAAACCCTAAACATTGGCAACTCGAATTTTTTACCGATGGTTCCGATCGGTATCGGTATTCAAAGCAGAATCAACAGCGGACTCATGCTGCAAGTTAGCGGCGGATATGATTTGTCCCTTTCGGATCAATTAAACGGACAGACGCGATCGAATTCTAACTTAAACTCTGTCACGAATAACAAAGAAGACGGATTCTTTGCTTTTTCTCTGGGGCTTGCATTTAGTCTTGGTGATAATAACGCGGACGAGGAGGAAGCACAACGTGTAAAGGATTCTACCGATGCGGCCGTAGAGGCTAATCGTATAAATGCAGCAAACACTGCCTTGGCACAACATGTACAGGACTCGACCAATGCGGCATCAGAGGCGTTACGTGTGAAGGAAGCCAACGTGGCTGAGGCGAGGCGTATACAAGATTCGACCAGCGCGTCGACAGCGGCGGCACATGTTAAGGATTCAACCAATGCAATGGTAGCGGCCACGAATGTAAAGGATTCAACTAACGCGGCGACCGCAGAGACGCTGCGCCTGAAAGATTCGACCAATGCAGCAACATTGGCGTTGTCGGAACAAAAGAATCGTGATACCCTTATCGTTCTTATTAAAGGAAAGACCGTCATTCTTAGAGGCATCAATTTCGCGTCCAACAAGACGACGCTCACGGATGGTTCAGAGATTATATTAATGAGAGCCTTCAATGCAATGGTCGCAAATCCTGGTGTGAGGGTAGTAATTACCGGCTATACGGACAATGTGGGAAGCGAGAAATCCAATCAAGTACTTTCATTGAAGCGTGCGCAGGCAGTAAAGAATTGGCTCGTCAGTGAAGGCATCGCATCTAACCGCATGAGAACTATCGGAAGAGGCGAAAACGAACCCATAGCCTCGAACAAAACCGATGAAGGCCGGTCAGAGAATCGACGAATGGAATTCTTCGTTCAGTAATAACCTTTCATGAAAACTCAACAAGAAATGTTCAAGTACAAAAATAATCTTCCATCTGAGTTGTCACGCCGGACTGGCGTGTCAACTCAAGTTGGGATAAACGACTCAATAAAACAGGTCAAACCAATTGACCACAAGGATAACCTTATGAAGATTCATACTAAAAATTTGACAAATACGTTAACCGAATGGGGCCGCCTTTTCGGCTTAATGTTGGCAACTGTCTTAATCGTGAATGCAGTTGCTATTTCACAACAATTGCCAGTAAATCTTAAGACAGCCGGGAATTTCGTCATCCTGGCAAAAACGGGAGTCTCGACTACGGGGACCACCGCGATTACCGGCAACATCGGAATTAGTCCAGCCGCCGCAACATTCATTACTGGATTTTCATTGATAGCGGATGCGACGAATGTGTTTGCGACATCGAGTGCGGTAACCGGAAAGATATATGCATCAAACTATGCAGTGCCAAGCCCCGCGAACCTGACCACGGCCATAGGTGACATGCAAACTGCGTACACCGACGCTGCAGGACGAACACCGATACCTACCGGAACGTTTTTGAATGTCGGTGCTGGCGAAATGGGCGGGCAGACTCTTGTTCCCGGCCTATATAAGTGGACGACCAATGTAACGATTTCGACGAATGTTACTCTCAGCGGTGGAGCAAATGATGTCTGGATATTCCAGATATCAGGAAATCTCACCGAATCCAACGGCATGAAAGTCATGATTGGCAGCGCACAGGCTAAGAACATCTTCTGGCAGGTCGCCGGTAAAGTAACGATCGGAACAACAGCTGACTTCAAAGGAGATATACTGTGTCAAACGTTGATCGCCCTGAATACCGGTGCAACATTAGAAGGCAAAGCGTTGGCACAGACCGCAATTACATTAGAAGCCAATGCGGTTACAGATCCAGGAGTAGTGACTGCTGTCAAAGAACATGTATCTGCGCCGGCAGACTTCTCACTTTCGCAGAACTACCCGAATCCATTCAACCCGACAACACAGATCAACTACTCGGTTCCACAGAACGGGTTTATGACATTGAATGTTTACAACGTTTTGGGTGAGAAAGTTGCCGCATTATTTGCAGGTCAACAGACGGCGGGTACACACATAGCTACGTTCGACGGCAGCAAATTCGCAAGCGGTTTATACTTCTATCGTCTGAATGACGGATCATTCGTTTCCATCAAGAAGATGATTCTCATGAAGTGAGTTAGGAATGAGATCAGTCTATTTCTTTAGGAGGCAAATCTCGTGAAGACAATAAACAGTTTGCTCCCCGTCATTGGTTTTTTATTTGTTGTGGTGTATTTTTTGCTCCTTGGAGGCGAGGTGATGACGGGGATCCTCCTCTTCTGTTGGATTTTCTTCAAGAAGGTGGCAGAATCGCCCTTGTTCGTAAGGGCGCAAGCCGCCAAACCGTCCCTCCGCCGGGCGAGGACGGGGTCCGGAGATAGAAGGCGGGAGAACGCGCTGACATAGCCGGAAAAACGAAAGAGGCTTATTCCAAAAAATCAAACAGAAGAAAGAAGAGATGATTCTTCGGACGTAATGGATCGGCGGCATGCCAGCTTGCTCGTTGAATCTCAAGTGTGTCGGACACTTAATACAAAAAGGGAAAAGGATTTTCTTATGATGTACATTATCGCTGTTGTTTTGGTTGCATTATGGCTCCTGGGGTTCATCACCTCGCACACAATGGGTGGATTCATTCACGTTCTTCTGGTGATTGCAGTGGTAGTCATCCTGGTTAGAGTCATTAGCGGACGAAAACCCCTCTAACCATTTAGCGGAGCCGCAATTGGAATTGTTAAGATGAGGGATTTCCTGTCTGTTAATTACATAATAATGAAAGACATAACAATGAGATATTTAAAAATACTTGCCGTGCTTGTAGCACTTGTAACGTGTGCATGGATAGTACCACAAGGAGCCTATGCACAGCAGGGGCCTGCGAGTTTTCAACTTTTTTATGATGACTTGAGCCCCTATGGAATGTGGGTAGATTATCAAAACTACGGATATGTTTGGATACCAAATGTAGAGCCAGGATTTAGGCCTTACGCTACTAACGGCTACTGGGCATTTACCGATGACGGTTGGACATGGGTTTCCAATTATCCATGGGGATGGGCACCTTTCCATTATGGTCGCTGGGGTTACGATAATGTTTACGGTTGGTTTTGGATTCCCGATAATGAATGGGGTCCTGCCTGGGTATTGTGGAGAAGATCTCCCGGCTATTATGGTTGGGCACCCTTAGGGCCTGGCATCAGCATGGATATAGCTTTTGGCAACGGTTACCATGAGACGGGTAAACACTGGATTTTTGTTAGAGACATGGATATTACACGGCCCGATATTAGTAGCCATTATATCCAACGGACTAGAAACACCGGGTTCATCAAGAACTCGACGGTAATTGTAAATATACGAAAAGACGACAGTCGCGGCGCCAGTTATATCGCGGGTCCTGACGTTAACGATGTCCGAAAAGTTACGCATACACCGGTGAGGTCAGTTGTTATTCGGGAAGGCACTCAGCCAGGTCAGCAGATGAACAATGGCGAATTGCAAATTTACAGACCTCGAGTGCAAAAAAACAACGGCGGCGGACAGAGGCCTGCTCCAACCAAGGTAATGAAGTTGAATGAAGTAAAACCGGTTTCGGTAAGAAACGGTGGCAAACGGCCGCCGAAAGTAAATCCAGCCGACAATGGTGGAAAGGCACCACCGAGTGTAGTTCCCCCCAAAAGAAATGGTGGGACTTCTCAACCACAAGTGAATCCAAACAACAATACTGGAAAGCATCCACCGCATATGTCTCCACCCAAGAAAAATGGCGGGCCGCAACCTTCACGACCCAGGGCCACTCAGCCCAGGCAAGAGCCAAAGAAACAGGACGACCACGGTAAACAGAGTTAGTAAGCGTACCACGTTGTGAATTTGTCACCTTCGATCTCGACAGTGTCGTCTTCCTGCGTTATGTCGATTTACGACTTGTGCGTCGACTCTGGTGAGGCGGGGATTGAGGTTAAGAAACGCTTATGTGAAATTGAAAGGGTCGGTGAAATGATTAGCAGTCAGATTGTAGCAATAATCAGACAGTAATGTTTAAAATAGAAATTAACAGTTTTAGAAGTTCTCTTTATAAAGATGACCTCCATAGGATATATTGTCACGGTGGGAAAGATAAAAAACATCCTCTTGCATGATATCGAAATCATCAAGGAACTAAACGATAATTAATTATTAGAGATGGTATGACGAATACAAACGACAAGCAGCACCGTTCCATCTTACAAAGAATTGCACGCAGGGTAATGATGGAAAGAGGGCTTCTTCCTGATTTCACCTCCCAGGCTATTGCTGAGCTCGCCGGAATCCACGGACCTGCAGTGATAGTTGACGGTTCGACACATGATCTAAGAAATCTCGCATGGTGCTCGATAGATAACGACGACTCGCTTGATCTGGACCAGCTTACTGTTGCCGAAACTATGCCCGACGGGGCAGTGAAAATCCTTGTCGCCATTGCAGATGTCGATGCGATCGTCAAGAAACAATCTGCCATTGACGAGCACGCAAAGCATAACACCACGTCGGTCTATACCGCCGCGGAGATATTCCCGATGCTCCCCGATAAACTCTCGACCGATCTTACATCTCTCAACCTTGAATCAGACCGGCTCGCTATCGTCATTGAAATAGTTATTGCTGGGGATGGATCGCTTCAAACCTCAGATATTTATGGAGCAACAGTTCGCAATCGCGCGAAGCTTGCCTACAACAGCGTTGGCGATTGGCTGGAAGGATGCGGGCCGATGCCGCAGGCCATCGGCGCAGTTAGCGGTCTCGAAGAAAATCTACGACTTCAGTATCGCGCGGCCCAGAAACTTAAATCCCTCCGGCACGAACATGGTGCGCTCGATCTCGAAACTGTAGAAGCTCGCCCCGTATTTGAGGAAGATGAGATAAAGGACTTGGAAGCTGAGAAAAGGAACGCCGCCAAAGATATTATAGAGGACTTCATGATCACGGCAAACGGCGTGACGGCACGATATCTCGCTGCTAAAAAATTGCCGTCGCTGCGGCGCGTTGTCCGGACCCCAAAACGCTGGGATCGAATCGTCGAGCTTGCCCTGGAGCAGGATTTCAAACTTCCTAAAGAGCCCGATTCAAAAGCGCTGGATGCATTCTTGTTATCGGCAAAATCTGCCGATCCTCTCCGTTTCCCCGATCTTTCTCTCAGTGTCATCAAACTTTTAGGTGCAGGTGAATATGTCGTCGAGCTTCCGGGAGGGAGTTCAGCCGGACACTTCGGTCTTGCGGTCAAAGACTACGCTCACTCCACTGCACCGAACCGCCGGTATCCCGATCTGATCACGCAGCGGTTACTAAAGGCAGCGATGACTGGAAATCCTATTCCGTATACGACCGATGAATTAGAGACGCTTGCAAAACACTGTACCGAAGAAGAGGATGTAGCGAAAAAGGTCGAGCGACAGGTTGAAAAGTCGGCAGCAGCCATGGTACTCGGTTCGAAGATAAATCAGCAATTCGATGCCATCGTTACGGGCGCGTCTGTAAAAGGGACGTGGGTCCGTCTTTTGCATCCGCCCGTGGAAGGAAAGGTGGTGAGCGGCTTTGAAGGCTTGGATGTCGGTCACAAGTGCCGTGTGCAGTTACTGCGCACAGATATAGAGCGTGGATATATTGATTTCAAAAAGGTAGGATAAGAAGTTAAGTCAACGTTATCCTCAAGGTTCGCCGGTCAGAAACGGATTAGAAACTAAGAGGTCTAATTGATCATGAACTGTTCTTAAAATCAACAAGGATAGAGAACTTTCGGTAATTCTCCGATCATTTGGTTAGAGAGAAGGATGTAGCTCTCTTTTCATCCTTTTGGCCTATTTACCAGCCTCACTTTTCTTCCGATGTTGGTACAGTTAATCATAGTACTGGTCCCAGGATAAATTGTCGACTAATAAGAGAGACCCCAAAGGATATTAGTCTCATGAACACGACATCTAATACATTGTTCGTCGTCAGGTCGAGTGTCCTACTGGTCTATTTCCCCCTCTTCGGCACCGAGGTTATGGCGAGCATCGTCGCATTAAGCTGGATACGCTTTGACGGGAAAGCACAAATCAGTATTGAGAAATACCTGGCAGATCAGACTGAAGGCGGCATAGGTTGATCTAATGTTGCTTGATAAACAGATGAGTAATGCTCTTATCTTGCCCATCAGGAAGTACGATACGAATATAAAACCCATACTAATTTTATAGAAGGAAATGTAAATTGAAAAACATTGGATTGTTGGACCCTTATAAACTGGGTAACATTGATCTAAGAAATCGAATCGTTATGTCTCCAATGACTCGGTCTCGCGCGATTGGCAACATCCCAAATGAATTAATGGCTAAATTCTACGGACAGCGTGCTGCTGCAGGACTCATTATTACAGAAGGGACATCTCCTTCGCCAAATGGACTTGGCTATAGCCGGATCCTTGGCATCTTTAGCGAAGAACAAGTGGAAGGGTGGAAGCAAACTACGAATGCTGTTCATTCCAAAGGCGGAAAAATATTTGTCCAGCTTATGCACACCGGTCGCATCAGCCATCCTGCGAACATGGTCCAAAATGCAACAATCATTGCACCCTCCGCGGTCAAACCTGTCGGGCAAATGTGGACAGATATGCTGGGATTGCAGGACTATCCTATTCCAACCGCAATGGTCAATGAAGAAATAGAGCATACGAAACAAGAATACGCCACTGCTGCCATTAATTCATTAAAAGCGGATTTTGACGGAATAGAACTTCATGGTGCGAACGGATACTTGTTGGAGCAATTCCTGTCCCCGAGGAGTAACACAAGAAATGACAACTACGGAGGCACCATTGAAAACCGCTGCCGTTTTCCATTGGAAGTAATAAGAGGCGCGGTTGAAGCAATTGGTAAGGAGCGTGTCGGGATCCGCTTATCTCCTTATGGGGTGGCGAGCGATATGCAGCAATATCCCGAAATTGCCGGCACATATAAATATCTTTCTGAGCAGCTGAATCTCATGGGAATATTATACGTTCATATAGTGGACCACAGCGGCATGGGTGCGCCGGAAGTGCCGGTCGAAATCAAAAAGACTATCCGTAAAAAGTTTCATGGTACAATTATTCTTAGCGGTGGGTATACAAAGGAACTTGCGGAAAAAGAATTGCAGGGCGGGCTTGCAGACCTTATCGCATTCGGCCGTCCATTTATTAATAATCCCGACTTCGTCGAACGACTTGTTAACGGCTGGCCACTCTCGAAAGAACTTCATATGGCTTCGTTTTATTCTCCGGGAGAAGAGGGATACACAGATTATCCGTTATACACGAATGAAGAAACGGAGATAAAGTGCAACGGCAACTAAACAGGCAAATCCTCCTGGTCAAGAGACCTACTGGAATACCGGGCGAGGATTGTTTCAAGCTGGTTACATCCGAAATGCCTCAACCGATGAAAGCGCAGGTGTTGGTAAAGACGAAATTTATTTCCGTTGATCCGTACATGCGGGGCAGGATGAACGATCGAAAGTCCTACGTTGCGCCTTTCCAGCTTAACGAAGTATTGAATGGAAGGATTGTCGGAGAGGTCATTGAGTCAGAGTCGAAGAATTTCGTCAAGGGGGATTTTGTAGTCGGAAATCTCGGCTGGCAGGATTACGCAGTGGCTGGTGAGAACGAAGTGCGCACGATAAATCCTGACATTGCTCCGGTTAGTACGGCGTTGGGAGTTTTGGGAATGCCCGGGCTTACAGCGTATTTCGGATTGATAGAAATTGGACAGCCAAAGCAAAATGAAACAGTCGTCGTCTCCGGCGCGGCAGGAGCGGTAGGTACAATTGTCGGGCAGATCGCCAGGATACATGGTTGTCGTGTTGTCGGCGTTGCCGGGTCCGAGAAGAAGACGAAGTACTTGATTAATGAATTAGGATTTGATGACGCAATCAATTATAAAGTTGCTTCTAATTTGGGGATAGCATTGAAGGAATCTTGTCCGGAGGGCGTCGACATTTACTTTGACAATGTCGGTGGTGACATCTCGGATGCGGTTCTTTCTTTGATAAAGAATAACGCCCGCATTCCATTATGCGGACAGATTTCGTTATACAATGAGACACAAATTCCTACAGGCCCTCGCATCCAGCCTCAATTGCTTGCACATAGCGCTCTCATGAAAGGCTTCTTAGTACATGATTACGCAAGCCGGTTCGATGAAGCGACACGTCAATTGGCGGGATGGCTGAAGGAAAAGAAACTGAAGTATGTCGAGGACCTCGTTGAAGGGCTGGAAAATGCTCCGAAGGCTTTTATAGGATTGTTTGCAGGAGAGAATCTCGGCAAACGACTTGTGAAAGTGAGTTGACAAATAGTAAAATAGGAGTACCATGGAAATACTCATGCATGAGAACGACCAGAACGTCCTACCGCCGGCTAATTGGTCGGCAGAAATACAAAAGCTGCAAGAAGAGCAATTAAAATAGAACGGCAGTAACAACCTTGCCAAGAGATATCATCCCGACAAAATCAACGGGTACAAAACGGTAGCCACTGCCTTAATCTCAATATCGCAGCGTGTTTGGAATTTTAAATGAATAGAGGAACACTTCCTAGAAACAGAATAAGGTAAGGCGCAGGAACATGTAGTACTTGAGATCAGGTTGGCAGCAATAGGTTGGCATTTAGCGGGGGATCCATCTTTATTCTAGAGACGTTGAAAATGTCTGAACAAATTTCTGGAATCTGCAAATCTTTTCACTTCTTACCCAAAAGGAATTAGTTCCTTTTTCATCCTTTGGAGGCATTCTCTAATGACACGATCATATGTACACTTCTACTACGACATTTCGGATAGAATTCGGCGGGCTGGAACGGATTTTCCCAAATGGATCTCGGTCGCCGGACCGGACGAGACTAAAATAGAAATTGTCAACAAGTAACAGGAAGAATCGAGAAATTAGTCATGAAGGCACTAGTATATCACGGACCTGACAAACGCGCATGGGAAGAAAAGTCAAAGCCTAACCTAAAAGATGCGACGGATGCAATAATCAAGGTAACGAAGACCACAATTTGCGGAACCGATCTTCACATTATGAAAGGAGATGTTCCCGAAGTCCCCGATGGACTCACCCTAGGCCACGAAGGAGTCGGTATCGTTGTTGAGTCAGGGGCGGCTGTATCAAATTTTAAAGTCGGCGACAGGGTGTTGATTTCATGTATCACCTCTTGCGCGAAGTGTGATGCTTGCAGGAGGGGAATGTATTCTCATTGCGAGAAGGGCGGTTGGATACTCGGGCATCTTATCGATGGAACGCAGGCAGAGTATGTCAGGATACCTTATGCCGACACGAGCCTGTACCATGTTCCTGACGATGCCAACGAGGAAGCGTTTGTGATGTTAAGTGACATCCTGCCGACAGGATTTGAATGCGGGGTTCTCAACGGTCAGATCAAACCAGGAGATACACTCGCCATCATTGGCGCGGGCCCCATTGGGCTTGCGATACTGCTAACGGCACAATTTTATTCTCCTGCGGAAATCATCATGGTTGATAATGATGTAAATCGACTTGACGTGGCAAAGACTTTCGGCGCAACGAAACTCATTCATGGCAATGCAGCCAACGAGATAATGAAACTTACTAATGGGAAGGGTGTTGATGTAGCCATTGAAGCCGTTGGAATTCCCGATACATTTGATATCTGCCAATCGATTGTGGCGGCCGGTGGACATATTGCAAATGTCGGGGTGCACGGCAAGATGGTTGGGCTGCATCTGGAAAAACTATGGTCAAGGAATGTTACTATCACAACGCGACTTGTCGATGCCGTGTCGACCTCCATGCTGATGAAGGTTGTTCAATCAGGAAAGCTCCAGCCGCAGAAATTGATCACCCACCGGTTTGCACTCGATCAGATCATGAGAGCATACGATACTTTTGGGAACGCGGCAAAAGAAAAAGCGTTGAAGGTCATTCTCGCGAATTGACTTGAAGGGGTATCGGCGGACACATTGCAGAGTTAGTTAAAGTATATCATTGTAAAATCCGGGAGGTAATGTGATAGGACAAAGCACAATTGAAAAAATCGAAGGGATGATCGAAATAAACAAATCTCTCGATGAATGAAATAAGACCCAGCTTCCGAATCTACTGTCGACATTGAAGCCTGAAATAAATAAGCTCTCGGAGGTTCAAGAAGAGCATGTAGAGAGTGTCGCCGGATTTATCGAGCACTCAACGCATGAATCGCTGCGGCAGGAAAAGAATCCGACACTTTTAAAATTAGCAACTGATGGTTTGTCGGCATCAGTGAAAGGTGTTGAACCATCACATCCGAAATTGACGGAAACCGTGAATTATATAACCAATGCGTCAGTGAGTATAAGCATTTAAGAAAAGAACGAGGTTAGTAAATGGAACGTGATCAAGTAGTGGTTGGCGAATTTAGAAATGAGATAGACGCTGAAATTGCAAAAGGACACCTTGAGTCGGAAGGCGTTGAAGCATTCATTATTAAGGATGATGGGGGCGGAACGTTCCCATCATTACAGACCACAGAAGGCGTAAAACTGTTAGTCGCTGAAATTGACGAAGAGGAAGCGAGAACAATCCTCAAGGAAAAGCACACTTAACAAATTAAGCATTAGCCCAACAAAATTGAATTGATTCATTGTGCTTAATGAGTGCTGATTAAAAAGCGAGTAGCGAATTCGCGCGCGAGTTCAAGAAAAATAAATCACAGCAATCAAATTTAATTATCTAAAATTATGGAGGAAATTGAAATGAGAAAGACCAGTTCATTTGCAGTATTAGTCTTTATTGTAATCCTTGGCATTGGTTTAGGATTAGCATTTGCCATGTACAGTGTCACGGGCAACAGCGTAAGCACATGGATCGGAATCATTGCCTTTGTTATCGCCCTCCTTGTCTCTCTCGCAATTAAGGTTGCAGATCAGTGGGACAAGGCGGTAATATTGCGGTTAGGGAAATTTCGCTGCCTTAAGGGACCGGGACTATTTTTTATTATCCCGATCATCGACCAGATAGTTTACTGGATTGACACCCGCGTCATCACGACCGGTTTCAAGGCAGAAAAGACCCTTACAAAAGATACAGTTCCAGTGGATGTAGATGCGGTATTATTCTGGAAAGTTTTAGACCCCAAGAAGGCGGCTTTGGATGTAGCCGACTATCAAACAGCTATAAATTGGGCATCCCAAACGGCTTTACGTGATGTCATCGGCAAGACAATGCTTTCGGACATGCTGGAAGGGAGGGATAAGATTAGCAGCGAGCTGCAGAAGATCATTGATGAACGCACCGAGCCGTGGGGCATCAATGTCATTTCGGTGGAAGTCAAGGATGTACTTATTCCCCCGGCACTGGAGGACGCGATGTCGATGCAGGCACAGGCTGAAAGAGAACGTCAGGCCAGGGTGATTCTTGGAGATTCAGAACGACAGGTTGCCGAAAAGTTTGAAGAAGCTGCAAAGACCTATACAAACAATCCCGTCGCCCTTCACTTGAGAGCTATGAACATGCTTTATGAGGGACTGAAGGAGAACGCGACTATCGTAATTGTACCCAGCACCGTTGTAGAAACCATGCAACTCGGGGGTATGGCGGGTCTAACAGCCTTGACCATGGGAATTGGCCAGGAGCAAGCAAATAAAAAGAAAGAAAGCCGAACCCGAAAGCCAGAATAAATTAAATAATAACATGACTCAAGCGGAAAGGGAAAGGCAGTGATGCCTACGAAAACGTACGACCAACTCAAATTAGAAACTGCCCAACGGCAGTCCGGCCAGAAGGCGAGAACGTTCTTGACGCGGCATAACATCCCGGTAGGCAGGATCCTGGGAATCCCGGTAGGTTTGGATTACTCATGGTTCGTAGTGTTCGCGCTGCTCACCTGGATGCTGGCGGATAGTTACTATCCCGCCGAGTTCAAGCATTGGACGGTGCCGCTGTACTGGTCTGTTGGCGCGGCGACGACCATCATGCTCTTTGTGAGCGTGCTTCTCCATGAACTAGGGCATTCTGCAGTTGCGCTGCGGTACAGGATTCCGGTGCGGAGCATTACGCTTTTCCTATTCGGGGGTGTAGCTCAGATTGGGGCGGAACCGCCCAGCGCCATTGCCGAGTTTCTTATTGCTATCGCGGGCCCGATTGTGAGCTTGGCCCTGGCTGTCCTTTTCTATGCGGTAAAGTCGTTGGTGACCGGCATGGAGCCCCTCTTCGGATTGGCAAAGTACCTTGCCTACATTAACCTAGCCCTGGTGCTCTTCAACTTGATTCCCGGCTACCCACTCGACGGAGGAGGCGTGTTCCGGTCTATCTTGTGGGGGATAACGAAAGACATGCGCCGCGCAACCCTCATCGCCGCAAACGTCGGCAGGTTCTTTGCTTTTGGGTTTATTTTCCTCGGCGTCTGGCTGATGCTCACCGGCAATTTTGGTCAAGGAATATGGATTGCGTTCATCGGCTGGTTCCTCGACAATGCAGCTTCCAGTCAGGTGCAGCGAGCGATGTCTCAGGGTCTGATGGCGGGCTACACGGTCTCGCAGGCCATGGGCACCCAGTACCCTGCCATTCCGGAAGATCTGACTCTGCAAAAGTTGATAGATGAACATGTCCTCAGCAGCGGACGGCGCTGTTTCCTTGTCAACCGCGGAGACAACACCGTTGGCATGATGACATTGCATCGGATTAAGGAAGTGCCCCGAAGTGAGTGGGGGACGACCAAAGCCGGTGAGGTGATGCTTCCCCTTGACCAGCTGAAGCGCGTCGAGCCTGATTCCGAACTGTGGGCTGCGCTTGAGAAGATGGACCGCAATGGAGTCAACCAATTGCCGGTTACCCGGGATCACCGTGTCATCGGCATGTTAAGCCGGGAAGATGTCGTCACTTTCCTGCGCATGCTTAAAGAATTGGGAACATGACTAAATTACAACTGAAACTTGAGATCCATGATGAAGCGATCAAAACAAATTACGACAGTTTTTCTGGATATAGGCGGCGTCTTGCTAACCGATGGGTGGAGTCATGAGGCCGCCAGAATGGCATGCAATAAGTTCGGCGTCGATTTTGACGAAATGGAAAGACGCCACGTACAGGCTATCGAAACGTACGAGTTGGATAAGCTTACCCTTAAGGAATTTTTGAGGCGGCTGGTGTTTTTTGAGGAACGGGCATTTACCCCGGCTCAATTCCGAAAATTTATGTTTGACCAGTCAAAGTCATATCCCGAAATGATCGAATTGATCCGCCAGCTCAAGGCACGATATGGATTGAAGATCATCGTGGTCAGTAACGAAGGGCGCGAGTTCAATGAGTATCGGATTCGCCGGTTCAAGCTTGATGGCCTCGTGGACTTTTTCATTTCCTCATGTTATGTGCATATCCGCAAACCCGACGCGGAAATCTTTCGGCTTGCGCTGGACGTCGCCCAAGTTTCAGCCCGGCAGGTGGTCTATATCGAAAACACTCCGATGTTCGTCGAGATCGCGGAAGGTCTGGGGATTCGCAGTATTCTTCACGTTGATTATACGTCAACGCACGCGAAACTTGCCTCATTGGGATTGCAGATCGACGAAGGAGCTGTCCATGAAACCAGATGACTCGCACATCCTGTCGATTAACGGTGGATCATCGAGCATCAAGTTTGCTTTGTATGGGGCCTGCGAACCACTGGAACAAAGTCTTCATGGATGCGTTGACCGAATCGGTTTGCCCGGAACGAAATTAACTTTCAGCGACCCAGCAGGAAACCAGAAAGGTAATCTCCTTCTTGATTCCCCTGATACCAGGTCGGTATCAAGTTCGCTGATTGATTGGCTCGAAAAGCAGATTGACTTTTCTTTAGTCGAAGGGATCGGCCATCGGGTAGTTTTCGGTATGAAACACACTGAACCCGAACGCATCACAAATGAATTGCTGGATGAACTTCACATCAACATCCCTTACGATACGGATCATATGCCTGTTGAGGTGGAATTGATAGAGGCTTTTCGTCAACGTCATCCGCAGCTTCTCCAGGTTGCATGTTTCGACTCGGCATTTCATTGCACAATGCCGCAAGTTGCTAAATTGCTCCCTATTCCACGTCGATTCGACTCGATGGGGATCCAGCGAAACGGCTTCCACGGCCTATCCTATGCTTACCTCATTGAAGAACTCGCTCGCATAGCGGGCACGATGACAGCTCAAGGCCGGGTGATACTGGCTCATCTCGGGAGCGGGGCGAGTCTGGCTGCCGTCCATGATGGCAAGAGTATTGATACCAGTATGGGCTTCACGCCTGCCGGAGGGCTGCCGATGGGCACCCGGCCCGGCGATTTAGATCCGGGTGTTGCATGGTACATTATGAAGTCGGAGAATCTAACACTCAAAGAGTTCAATAAATTAATAAATCATGAATCCGGCCTCCTCGGCATTTCTGAAACCAGTTCCGATATGCGGGATCTGCTTGAGAAGGAAACCGATGATATCCGTGCGGCGGAAGCCGTGGCATTATTTTGTTATCAGACGAAGAAGTGGATAGGAGCTTTCGCCGCCGTACTTGGAGGATTAGACACGCTGGTTTTTGCCGGCGGTATTGGTGAAAACTCTCCGGTGATTAGGTCTCGTGTTTGTGAAGGGTTAGGATTCGATGGAATTGAACTCGATGAAAAACGAAACTCGACGAATGATGGAGTGATTTCGGCTTTGGCAAGCCGGGTCATAGTACGCGTCATACACACAGACGAAGAGCAAATGATAGCCAGGATGGTTTACCGCACTCTTGACCTTGGCAAAATAAAATAAGAACAAAAGGAACACTGTTATGCTGAACAGAGCCAAAACACTGAAAGGTTATAAATTGCACGGCCTCGACGGAGAAATCGGCAGCGTCAAGGAATTCTATTTCGATGACCACCACTGGACGGTCCGCTATTTAGTCGCCGATACGGGAAACTGGCTCACTTGCAGGCAGGTGTTGATCTCTCCGTACGCGCTGGCTGCCGTGAACAGAGAGAACCAGTACATCTCAATTGATTTGGTCAAAAAGCAAATTGAGGACAGTCCATCCCTGGACAGTGACAAGCCTGTATCGCAACAATTCGAGGAATCTTACTACGGATATTATGGATGGCCGATGTATTGGGGCGGGCCTGACAGTTGGGGATCTTATCCTTATCCAGTGCGTGACCGTGAAAGATGGAAAGAGTTCACTGAAAGTGAGAAAACCTGGGATCGAAATTTACGAAGCACTCGCGAGGTAAGCGGCTATCACATCCAGGCCGCGGACGGTGAGGTGGGGCACGTGGAGGATTTCATCATCGATGATAAGACGTGGGCTATTCGTTATCTGATCGTTGATACACAGAACTGGTGGCCAGGGAAAAAGATACTGGTTTCACCCGATTGGATTGAACGCATTGATTGGAGCGAGTCAAAAGTCTTTGTCAATGTTTCCCGCGAGACCATCAAGGAGTTTCCTGGTTACACATCAGAGTTCTTGCTAACTCGAGATTATGAGGCCAGCCTATATCGACATTATAATCGCTTAGAATACTGGATCAATGAGCCGGCTGACAGGGAGCATTCCAGGTGAACCGGACATTAGCATGTGAAGAAATGGTTAGGCCGATTCGTGGTGGCCAATCTTGTTGGCGTCTGATTCATTCACAAAGATAATGAATGGATGATCATTGATATGGTCTGCCATATCTTGACTCTTGCAATTTAAAAAGAACATGTTCATGAACGTCAGAAAGAGCATTTGAAAGGAACGTTGTTATGAAAGTCAGAAATGAGACCAATGAGAACGCAGGTGTAGCAACTGAGAAGGTGGACAAACCGTTGTCACCCGATCTGTTACAGAAGATGAACGCATATTGGCGTGCCGCGAACTATCTCTCGGTGGGCCAGATCTATCTCTATGACAATCCGCTGCTGAAGGAGCCGTTGAAACTTTCTCACGTGAAGCCTTTGGTGGTCGGACACTGGGGCACGACGCCGGGTCAGAACTTTATCTATGTGCATTTGAACCGGGTCATCAAGAAGTATGATCTCGATATGTTCTACATCGCAGGTCCCGGTCACGGGGGCCCCGCGATTGTGGGAAACGTTTACCTTGAAGGAACCTGGAGTGAAGTTTATCCGAACGTGACCCAGGATGAAGCCGGGCTGAAAAAGCTGTTCACGCAGTTCTCATTTCCCGGCGGGATTTCCAGTCACGTAGCGCCGACGACGCCGGGATCAATCCACGAAGGTGGCGAGCTGGGATATTCGCTGAGTCATGCCTTTGGTGCCGCGTTCGACAATCCGGGTCTGACGGTCGCCTGTGTCATTGGTGACGGCGAGGCGGAGACGGGTCCGCTGGCCACGGCGTGGCACTCCAACAAATTTCTCAATCCAATTACGGACGGTGCGGTGTTGCCGATTCTTCATCTCAACGGCTACAAGATCAGCAACCCGACCGTCCTAGCACGCATTGAGCATGAGGAGCTTGAACAGTTCTTTCGCGGCTGCGGATGGACGCCCCACTTTGTGGAGGGTGATGAGCCGGAAGTGATGCATCAACTCATGGCTGGTACTTTGGAAAAGGCGATCGAAGACATCCGGCGAATCCAAAAGAACGCACGAAACAAGAACGACACAACACGGCCGCACTGGCCGATGATCGTCCTGAGGTCACCAAAGGGCTGGACCGGACCGAAAGTTGTCGATGGTCTGCAGATTGAGGGCACGTTCCGTGCGCACCAGGTCCCGATACTTGTGGATGCCGATCATCCTGATCATCTCAAGCAGCTCGAAAGCTGGATGAAGAGTTACAAGCCAGAAGAACTGTTCGATAAAAACGGCAAACTCATGCCGGAGTTGGCAGAGCTGGCGCCTAAGGGTGACCGTCGGATGGGAGCCAATCTGCATGCCAACGGAGGTGTTCTGCTGCACGACCTGAGAATGCCGGACTTCCACGACCATGCAGTGAATGTGCCTTCGCCCGGCGCCGTCAACGGCCAGGATACACTCGTGCTCGGTAAGTTCCTGAGTGACGTAGAAAAGTTGAATCAGGACCAGCGCAATTTCCGTATCTTCGGACCCGATGAGACGCTCTCGAATCTTCTGGGTGCGGTCTTTGAAGCTACCAATCGTCAATGGGATGCACGAACGGCAAAGAACGACGAATTCCTCGCGCCCGACGGACGCGTGCTCGACTCGATGCTCAGCGAGCACCAGTCGGAGGGTTGGTTGGAAGGATATCTTCTCACCGGACGGCACGGGTTGTTCAACTGCTACGAAGCGTTTATTCACATCGTCGACTCGATGTTCAACCAGCACGCCAAGTGGCTGAAGGTAACGTCGGAACTGCCATGGCGGCGGAAAATTGCGTCGCTAAACTATCTCCTCGCCTCACACGTCTGGCAGCAGGATCACAACGGATTCACGCACCAGGATCCCGGGTTCATCGACCACGTTATAAACAAAAAGGCGGATATCGTACGCGTTTATCTACCGCCAGACGCGAATTGCCTGCTGTCGGTTGTTGATCACTGCTTGCGCAGCAAGCACTACGTGAACGTTGTAATTGCTGGAAAGCACCCGCTGCCTCAATGGCTGAACATGGATGCGGCGGTCGTGCATTGCACGGAAGGAATCGGCATCTGGCAATGGGCCAGCAACGACCAGGGCGCCGAACCGGATGTGGTCATGGCCTGTTGCGGGGACACACCCACACTGGAAATATTGGCTGCCGTCTCCATACTTCGAAAACATCTGCCCGATTTGAAAATACGGGTGATCAATGTCGTTGATTTGATGAAGCTGCAGTCTGCGAGTGAGCACCCGCACGGGCTGAGCGAAGCGGATTTCGATTCGCTTTTTACCAAAGACAAGCACATCATCTTTGGCTTCCATGGATACCCGTGGCTGGTCCATCGCCTGACCTATCGAAGAACTAATCGCAACCTCCACGTCCGTGGTTACAAGGAGGAAGGTACGATAACGACTCCCTTTGACATGAGGGTGCAAAATGATCTGGACCGTTTTCATCTGGTTCAGGATGTAGTCGATCGGCTGCCGCATCTGGGTTCAAAGGGGGCTTATCTGAAGCAGATGGTGCAGGACAAGCTTGTCGAGCATAAACAGTACATAGACAAGCATGGAGAAGATATGCCGGAAATCCGGAACTGGAAGTGGGACAAGGAATGAATGATGAAAGAAGGAACAATACGCACACCTCAATTCCGACGCACTGCCGATCGATGAAATTTGGGAACGCGCTTGCTGGATTGAGCCAACAACAATCACGACGGAGGATATAATGCAGATCCAAATTAACACAGACCACAATATAGTAGGTCACGAGACCCTGATTGCTGAAGTCAGCGGAAAAGTGGAGAGTGCCCTGAGTCGATTCAGCAGTCACATCACGCAAGTAGAAGTCCATCTGAGCGACCAGACCAGGCACAAGAACAGTCGTGGCGACAAACGCTGCATGATGGAAGCCCGCCTTGAAGGACGGCAACCCATCGCAGTCACTTGCGAGGCAGAGACCTTGGACCAGGCTATCGGAGACGCCTCTGATAAGTTGATCAAGCTAATAGAGAGCACTCTCGAGCGGCAGCGCGACCAGAAGAGACATAGGACTGACCCGCCTCGGGACGAGCCGAAAAATAAATGACAGAAATGCGGAGGTAACAGAGATGAACACACAGGAGCTTATAGACACAGCGAGGAAGCTGGTCGCAGGCGACAAAGGCATCCTGGCGATGGATGAAAGCAATCCAACGTGCAACAAACGATTTGCTAAGTTGGGGATTCCCCAAACCGAGGAGGCGCGGCGCGCCTATCGGGAGTTAATTATAACAACGCCGGATTTGGGCGAGTCTATCAGTGGCGTGATTCTCTACGACGAGACGATCCGCCAGCAGAAGAAAGATGGAACTCCCTTCGTCAAAGTTCTCGCTGATGCAAGAATCATTCCCGGTATCAAGGTGGACACCGGCGCGAAGGATATGGCGAGTCATCCTGGTGAGAAAATAACGGAAGGCCTGGACGGGCTGCGGGACCGCCTCAAAGAATATTTCAATATGGGTGCTCGTTTTGCAAAGTGGCGGGCGGTGATTGCCATAGGCGATGGTATCCCCAGCCGGGGTTGCATTGAGGCGAACGCGCATGCGCTGGCCCGCTATGCCGCGCTGTGCCAGGAAGCTGGACTGGTTCCCGTCGTCGAGCCGGAAGTGCTCATGGACGGCGAGCATACCATGGAGCGATGCCGCGAGGTGACGGAAGAAGTCCTGCGAACCGTTTTTAACCAGCTTCACACGCAACGGGTAATGCTGGAGGGTATGATCCTGAAGCCCAACATGGTGGTACCAGGATTGACCTGTCCCAAGGAAGAAACTGTGGACGAGGTAGCCGATGCGACGGTGAAGTGCCTCTTGCGGGCCGTCCCGGCTGCTGTTCCGGGGATTGCGTTCCTATCAGGCGGTCAAACCGCAGAACTTGCCTCGGCACGTTTGAATGCCATGAATGTTCGGTTCAAGTCGCAACTCCCTTGGGCGTTGGCCTTTTCGTTTGCCCGTGCCATCCAGCAACCGGCATTGGAGATTTGGCAGGGTAATGAAGCCAGCGTTGTGGCGGCACAGCAAGCTCTGCATCATCGAGCTAAGTGCAACCGCGCTGCGCGCCGCGGCGATTATAGTGCCGCGATGGAAAAGAAATGAGCATCGACACCGTCCGGGAAGGTATCAATAGTGAAGGGAACAAATGAGTAATAATAATTGGAATCACCACTTGCAGGGAAGACCGAATAGCAACAGTGTTCAGAAGGATCATCGCCCTTATTGGAAACGTGCGCATCGAGATTGGCGTGTCTGGGTCGCCGTGTTTTTGATGGTCGTCTGCATGGTTATCTATGTGCTAAGCCAAGACTTGTCGTTACGGCCTCGCAGGCGGCAGCCGCTGTCAGGCATCTTTGGAAAAGAGCGGAACACCTTAGTCTTTCACGACCAAGGAATTATCATTTATAAAGATGCACGCCATCGTGGTTACAAGGCATCGATGGAGATGACGCAAGTATGACGACTAGGAAACATGCCATGGATCAAGTACCTCTGTATCCACTACGATTCGAACCGATCTATGAATATCGGGTCTGGGGTGGTCGTCGTCTGGCCAACCTGCTCACCGCGCCGTTGCCGGGTGATGGCCCCATCGGTGAAGCCTGGGTGCTCAGCGACCGTGAGGACCATCCGAGTCAAGTAGCCGATGGACCGCTCAAAGGGCGGACTATCCGGCAATTGCTTAAGCAGTATCCGGAGGAATTGTTGGGAAAGCCGGCCGGACGCTTCCGCAAATTTCCACTGCTGCTGAAGTTCCTCGATGCTCACGAAGTGCTTTCGGTTCAAGTGCATCCATCGGACCTGCAAACGAAGTTTTTGCCGGCGGGCGAGAGCGGCAAGACCGAAGCGTGGGTTGTGCTGGAGGCGGGGCCCGAAAGCCGCATCTACGCAGGCCTAAAACCGGGCAGTACCGCGGACAATCTGCGGCAGGCGCTCACAAGCGGAACGGTGGTGGAACACCTGGCCAGCTTCAGGCCAAAGCTTGGTGACGCCATATTCCTGAGAGCCGGGACCGTTCACACGCTGGGCAACCTTGTGGTTTTCGAAGTGCAGGAAAACAGCGACGTGACGTTTCGTCTTTACGACTGGGACCGCGTTGATGCCAAAACCGGTGAGCCACGACCTCTGCAAGTCGATCAAGCAATTGCCTGCGTTGATTATGAGCAAGGTGCGGTAGTTCCCGTTGTACCGGTAGTGGAAGAGGTGAAGCCGGTGCAGCGAGAGCGACTCTTTGATTGTGAACATTTTGAATTGTGGAGGCTCAACGGAGAATCAACGTTTACAGTCGGCGCCGAGGGATTGCCGCGCGTGCTGGTGTGCATTGCCGGCGACGGTCAGTTGGAGCACGATAGTGCCAATTACGCCGTTGGCAAAGGCGACGTGATGCTCTTGCCGGCCATGGTCGGAGTGTGTGCTTTTCTACCGCGCAGTGAAGTGACCTTGTTGGAAATTTCGATACCGGAAGGGACATAATATAATGAAGAAACTAATCGTCTTTGATCTGGATGGTACGCTTGCCGAGAGCAAATCGTCTATCGATGCCGAGATGGCCGCGCTGCTCAGTGCTCTTCTGAATATCGTGAAGGTGGCGGTGATTTCCGGAGGCGATTGGCCGCAGTTTGAGAAACAGGTGCTATCTAATCTTCCTCACGACGAACATCTGAAGAATCTGTCTCTCCTTCCAACCTGTGGAACAAAGTTTTACCAGTACGCGGTCGATTGGAAAAAAATCTATTCGGAAGACTTCACCGACGAAGAGAGAAAGAAGATTATCAGTTCATTGAAGCAGGCGATTGAGTCAGCGGGTTTCACGGTTGAAAAGATCTGGGGAGATGCAATTGAAGATCGGGGAAGCCAGATTACGTTCTCCGCATTAGGGCAGCAAGCTCCCATCGAAGAAAAGAAAAAATGGGACCCTGACTTCGCCAAGAGGAAGAAGATAAAATCACTCTTAGACAAACTCATTCCCGAATTTTCTGTTCGTCTTGGTGGCACAACATCCATTGACGTCACCAAGCCGGGCATCGACAAAGCCTACGGAATTAGAAAACTCCGGGACGTTCTTGGCGTTACAATTCAGGAGATGATTTTTATCGGAGATGCATTGTTCCCCGGCGGAAACGACTATCCAGCTGAGCAAGCGGGCGCCCTTTCTATCCGGGTCAGAGATCCCAACGAATCGAAACGGGTGATTGAGGCTATCGTTGCTTGTTTGGATGGGGTTCAACACACAGAACCTGTTGAGGAGGAGAAGCGATGAGCGGCTTCCAGTTGCAGCGCCTCGGAATGTTGATGGAGCCGGAGCCGGGGAATCCAATGGAGGTCGAAGGAGTCCTGAACCCGGCTGCCGCTCGCGGTCCTGACGGCAAACTTTACCTGTTCCCACGGCTCGTCGCCCGCGGCAATTATTCACGTATCGGCATTGCCCGTGTAAAATTCAACGAAGCCGGTGACCCGATCGGAGTCGAACGGCTCGGCATTGCGATCGAGCCGGAAGCTGATTATGAGCGGCGATCTGACGGCAGCGGCGGCTGTGAAGATCCGCGCATTACCTTTGTCGAACCGCTCCAACATTACGTCATGACTTATACGGCGCTTTCGCCGAGCGGACCCCGAATTGCCCTGGCGATGTCGGAGGATTTGTTCCACTGGGAGCGGATCGGGTTGGCGACCTTTGAGCCTTTTCAAGACATTGATTTCGTCCATGTGGACAACAAGGATGCCAGCATCTTTCCCGTCGCAATTCCCAATCACGCCGGGAAGATGCAGTTGGCCCTTCTCCATCGTCCGCTTTTTCCCGGCACCCATCCCGAAGAAACCGCCTCTCAGGCCGAATCCCGGGTAGTGGATCGCGAGCATGAAAGCATCTGGATTTCTTATTGTCCAATGCCGCCCAAAGGTCTGGTGCCGCATCGTCCTGGCCTGTTCAATTCGCATCATCGGCTGGCAAGTCCGGTATCGCCGTGGGAACGGCTAAAAATCGGCGGTGGCACTCCGCCCATTCTAACCAAGCACGGCTGGATGATCCTGTACCATGGCGTAAGTAAAATGGCGGAGCCGGGCAGCGACGGTTGCCAACTATGCTACTCTGCAGGGGTGATGGTTCTTTCGGAGGAGCATCCGCGCGAGATCCGCTATCGTTCGACGGAACCTGTGTTGATGCCGGAGCTGCCGCAAGAACGCTGTGGAACCATCGCTAACGTTGTGTTCCCAACCGGCATCGACCGGCGTGACGACCTTGGCTTACCTGATCGCTTCGATGTTTATTACGGGATGGCTGACAACCGGATCGGTGTGGCACGTCTTGACGTGCCGGAAATCCTGCCGCCGGGAAAAGTCGCCGACCCGCCGGGAGCAAAGGTGTAGCGCCTGGTTCCGAAAATTCAAAACCTCAAAAGAAGCCATATCATGAATTCAAATACCGATGATCCAAAGGCTCCCGAATCGAAGCGGGGGTCAAAACCCGATGCCAAGGACGGAGCAAAGCCTGAAATCAAGGATGATCTGAAATCTCTTCCCATTTCGGAGGTGGAGAGAAAATTAGAATCATCCCCGGACGGCCTCACTCAAGCCGAGGCGGAGAAGCGGCTGACCCAATACGGGCCAAACGAGATTGAAGAAAAGAAAACAAGTCCGCTCCTGAAATTCCTCACCTATTTCTGGGGCCCCATTCCGTGGATGATCGAGATTGCGGTGATACTGTCCGCCGTGGTTCGGCACTGGCCGGATTTTTTTATTATCCTCCTTCTGCTTCTCGCAAACGCTGTGGTCGGATTTTGGGAAGAACGCCAGGCAGGCAACGCCATCGAAGCCCTCAAAGCCAAGCTGGCAGTCAAGGCCAGAGTGAAACGTGATGGGAAGTGGGTCAACCCGGCGGCGCGTGAGCTGGTGCCGGGCGATGTCATACGCATGCGCCTGGGTGACATTGTGCCGGCTGATGCGCGCCTGCTGGAGGGTGATTCGGTGGAGGTTGATCAGTCGGCGCTGACGGGAGAGTCGTTGCCCGCCGAGCGCAAATCCGGCGAGGCGGTGTTTTCAGGTTCGATCGTTCGACGCGGCGAAATCGGCGCGCTTGTCTATGCCACGGGTGCGAACACATACTTCGGCAAGACGGCGCAGTTGGTTCAAGAGGCGCACACCGTCAGTCACTTTCAAAAGGCGGTTATGAAGATCGGCAATTACCTGATCATCCTTGCGGTAGCTCTGGTGGCGGTGATTATTACCGTGGCCATACTCCGCGGCGATCCGATCCTCTCGACGTTGCAGTTCGCTCTGGTACTGACCGTTGCCGCGATTCCCGTGGCGATGCCGACAGTATTATCGGTGACCATGGCGGTCGGGGCGCGCCTGCTCGCAAGGAAAAAAGCAATCGTGAGTAAGCTGGTGGCTATCGAGGAACTGGCAGGGGTCGATGTGCTGTGCGCGGACAAGACCGGAACCTTGACCCAAAATAAGTTGACGCTGGGCGATCCGTTCGGTGTGGACAATCTCCCCGCCGATCAAGTCATCCTCAACGGTGCGCTGGCGTCGCGTACGGACAATAACGACACCATTGATCTTGCAGTTCTGGCCGGACTGAAAGACAAAGATTCACTGAAGTCGTACGAGGTGGTTCATTTCCAGCCGTTCGACCCGGTACATAAACGCACCGAGGCCACCGTCAAAGGAAAAGACGGAAAGACGTTCAAGGTCACGAAGGGTGCGCCGCAGGTGATTTTGAAATTGGCGGCCAATGCCGGACAGCTGAAGCCTGCCATCGAGAAGGCTGTCAACGAATTTGCCGCTCGTGGTTTTCGTTCGTTGGGCGTGGCGCGGGCTGAAGGAGACGGCCTATGGCAGTTTGTTGGCGTTTTACCCTTGTTCGATCCGCCAAGGGAAGATGCAAAGGCAACTATCGCGACCGCACTAGCGATGGGTGTTAAGGTCAAGATGGTCACTGGCGATGCACTGGCCATCGCCCAGGAAACCGCCAAGAAGTTGGACATGGGCACGAACATCCTCGAGGCCGCCAGCCTGGGCGACTCGAAAAAAGAAGAGACAACAGACGTGGCCAAGTCCATTGAAAAGGCCGATGGCTTCGCTCAAGTGTTCCCCGAACACAAGTTCCATATTGTGGATGTCCTGCAAAAGCTGGGTCACATGGTCGGCATGACCGGTGACGGCGTGAATGACGCACCTGCGCTGAAGAAAGCCGACTGCGGCATCGCCGTTTCGGACGCGACTGACGCGGCGCGCGCGGCGGCGTCTATCGTGCTGACGATGCCCGGCTTGTCGGTGATTATCGACGCGATCAAGGAGAGCCGGAAAATTTTCCAGCGGATGAATAGCTACGCGATCTACCGAATCTCCGAAACGTTGCGTGTGCTGTTCTTCATGACGCTGTCGATCCTGATCTTTAATTTCTATCCGCTGACTGCTGTGATGATCGTGATGCTGGCGCTGCTCAACGATGGCGCCATCCTGTCCATTGCATACGATAACGTTCATTACAAGGATAAGCCCGAGGCATGGAACATGCGCATGGTGCTGGGGATCTCCACGGTGCTGGGCATCATCGGGGTCGTCTCCGCATTCGCCTTGTTTTATCTCGGTGAGCGCGTCTTTCATCTCGATCGCGCGCACATCCAGACGCTGATGTACCTGAAGCTGTCAGTTGCCGGACATCTGACGATCTTTCTCACGCGCACGCGACGCCCGTTCTGGTCTATTCGCCCGGCAAAGATTTTATGGGTGGCAGTGCTCGGCACTCAAATTGTGGCGACGTTGATAGCGGTTTACGGAATGTTTATGACACCATTGGGCTGGGGTTGGGCCGGGTTCGTATGGGGATATGCGCTGCTGTGGTTCCTCTTGAATGACCGCGTGAAACTGCTCGCGTACCGGATTTTCGATCACACCAAAGCCGCGGCTAAGCCCGAAGTCAAAGCCCGAGCCGAAACCAAAACTGAAATCAAAACTGACGACAAACTCGAAGCTAAAGCTGGGGACAAGCCTGAAGCCAAGTCAGAGACTCCTTCGGATTTGAAGTCGCAGATCGCTAAGCGTGCCTATGAAATCTACGAAGAACGAGGTCGCAAAGACGGTAGGGCAGTTCAGGACTGGGAGCAGGCGGAGCAGGAAAAGCCGAAAAGATGAAGCCGAAGTCGAGCCTAAATCTGAACCCTATGAATAAACAGACGGGAACAACACTGCTGACATAACCGAAAGAATGAAGATGAAAATTAATCCTAAAAATTGTTTCGAACTGATCTGGAGAAAGAATCATGGCAAATAAAGAGCTATAACAACAAGCGGTGAAAGCCTATCTGTAATGAATCTACCCACGATGCTTTTAACAAGAATTAAAAGATACTGGCACATACTCGGTCCCGGACTTATTACAGGCGCAAGCGACGATGATCCTTCAGGGATTGCAACCTATTCGCAGGCGGGTGCCGGTTTTGGTTTTGCAGCTCTTTGGACTGCGGTCATTACTTTTCCTCTTATGGCTGCGATGCAGGAGATGAGCGCACGAATCGGTATGGTAACGCAGGAGGGATTGACGGGAATTGTAAAAAAGAAATATCCGAAAACCATTTTATATCTAATGGCTGTGTTTAGTTTTCCAGCTATTACGCTCAATATAGGCGCCGACATTCAGGGAATGGGAGCCGTTGCCAATTTACTTATACATCAAATTCCATCTTTTGCCTTCAGCACATTTTTTACATTCGTACTTATTTTCTTTATTATCAATTTTCCATATCAAAAACTTGCTGTGGTGCTGAAATGGCTTTGCCTTTCGTTGCTTTTGTATGTCATAGTTCCGTTTCTTGTACATGCGGATTGGTTGGAAGTCATGAAAAGTACTTTTGTCCCGACTATTCTTTTCAGTAGGAATTTTTTCGAGATACTTGTTGCCATTCTTGGCGCCACGATTTCTCCTTATTTGTTCTTTTGGCAAGCCACTATGGAAGCAGAAGACATTTCACATAACCGTAGGAAAATCATAATCAACAAGCATATCTTGGACGACATGAAAATGGATATCGATTTCGGGATGTTGTTTTCAAACCTGGTTATGTTCTTCATAATCCTTACAACGGGCGCTGTATTGTATCGGGCAGGTATCAGGCAAGTTGATACGGTAGGACAAGCCGCAAAAGCATTAGAGCCATTGACAGGCAAACTTACTTATTTGCTCTTTGCTGTCGGTATAATTGGCACAGGGTTCTTAGCGATACCTGTCTTAGCCGGCTCACTTTCCTATATTTTAGCTGAGACTTTTAATTGGAAGGAAGGGCTGGATAGAAAATTTCATGATGCCAAAGGTTTTTACATCACGCTTATCGTATCACTCATAATCGGGTTGTCTCTGGATTTTCTAGGCATAAGTCCGATACAAGCGCTTATTTACACTGCTGTTTTGTATGGCTTAACAGCTCCGGTGATGATTGCCATAATTATACACATTTCTAACAACAAAAAAGTAATGGGGAAATTTACGAACAAAAGATGGTCAAATGTTCTTGGATCGATAACGCTAATATCAATGAGCGTTGCCGCTTTTGCGCTGATTTATCTGCAACTGACAAACAAGTAAAATGCGCAGCAGGTAAGGCGTCAGCAGCAGCGAACTGCGGGTTCACTTCAAAGAGGTAATCCCTTTTTCATCCCTTAGCACGATTGATTTTACGGTCGATATAGTTGTATCATAAATAGTGGTGATAGGTCAGTTAAACGGTTCAAACCGTAAGATTTATCATTTCCTGAGAACGTATAGAGTCGCGAATCGGGATAGTGTGAAACAGCAGATTAACAGACAAGTCTCCATGGCCAGGAGACAAACCAGAATACCGGATGTGAGATGTTTTAAGTCTGTTGTATCCGTAATTCAACAACAACGAACAGGGTGTTAAATAACAAGCAAGACACAAGGGATCGACTTGAGAATATCAATTGTGAAAGTTAGTTGAAGAATAGTAAAATAGGAGTACCATGGAAATACTGATACATGAGAACGACCAGAACATCCTGCCGCCGGCTAATTGGTCGGCAGAAATACAAAAGCTGCAAGAAGAGCTAATAAATGAGCGTGACCGGACACTTCGTACACTTGCGGACTTTAGCAATTATCGTCGCCGCGTTGAGCGTGACAGCACTAAGCTTGCCGGGGAAGGGAAGCGCGAGATTATACTCCCACTCCTGGACATCATCGACGATTTGGAGAATGCAATGCGGTGGGCAAGCGGTAAAAAAGAACCGTTCGAGCGGGGAGTGCGTAATATCCATAAAAAAATTCTTTCACTCCTGGAATCGCATGGAGTCATTCCATTTGTAAGCATCGGCATACCGTTCAACCATAATTTGCATGAAGCCGTAGCGATGACGAGGCATGAGGGTAGTGAACCGGGAATAGTTGTCGGTGAGCTGCGCCGCGGCTATTTCTGGAACAATGAATTACTACGTACGGCACAAGTACGAGTGGCCGAATGATAATCATCTTATCTGGTGGAATCGGGGCATGAACACAAAAGGGCGAGGTTATGATCTATAAAGATTATTACAATGTTTTGGGAGTTGGAAAGACAGCAACGCCTGCAGAGATAAAGAAGGCATATCGAACGCTTGCCAAGAAATATCATCCCGACAAGACCAAGGGAGACAAAACGTCTGAAGAGAAGTTCAAGGACATCAACGAGGCGAACGAAGTCCTCAGCGATCCGGTGAAACGGAAAAAGTACGATGAGTTCGGTGCGGATTGGAAACATTACGAAGAAGCCGGTGCACAACCGGGAGGATTTGATTGGTCGAAGTATGCAAGTGCTCGCGGCGGGAAAACACGCCGGACGGGAACGAGTGACCCTGATACGGCATTTAGCGATATCAGCATCGACGATCTCTTTGAGACGTTGTTTGGACAACGGGCCAGCCGGCAGCGTGGAAGAGGGAACGTTGTCGTCAAAGGCGAGGATTTTGAAACAGAGACCATCCTCTCGCTTGAAGAGGCATATCATGGCACGACAAGGCTCATCAAGCTCGACGGTCAAACGATTAAAGTGACGATCAAACCGGGGGTCGCAGATCAGCAGACTCTGAGGATTCCGACCAAAGGGGGGAGCGGCTTAAATGGGGGCCCAAACGGCGACCTCTACCTTACCATAAAGATTGGGCCGCATCCGGAATTTCAGAGGAAAGGAAACGATCTTCAATGTGACCTTCCCGTTGAATTGTACACTGCCGTCCTTGGCGGAAAGACTCAGATAAAAACACCGAAAGGCAAAGTCGCAGTCAATATTCCGAAGGGGACGCCGAACGGCAGGGAGCTCCGACTACGGGGACTCGGAATGCCGGTCTATGGCAAGAAGATGGACTTCGGAGATCTCTTTGTCAAAGTCGTCATCCAAGTGCCGAACCATCTTACGGAACAAGAAATAGAGCTCTTCAAAAAATTGGCGGCACTACGGAAATAGTCTGATGATTTGGAAAACGAAAAAGATTACCTCTCACAAGACACCGCGCGCCGTTCGCTGACAAAATATGTTTAGCACCTGGAGTTGAACAGGTGGAGTAACTTCTAAAAGTTTGACCCTCCTCAAAGAGGAACGCCTGCCGCGCGTCTCACCGACTTTCTATGCAATGTATCTAAGCAATCTTCTAGCGAACTAATAGGGATTAATTACTCTTTCATCCCTTCGGGCGATTCCCTTTCCTATGAATCATCGGTATACTTCTTCAGTTAAATAACAAATAAATATTCCACTCAAATCAGGAGAATGTCATGAAAGTACGAACGATTTTTGCGATTGTTGTCGCCATGTTTGTCATAGCTGGTCCGGCTATATCCGGAGAAAGAAGTGACCTGCAGAATTTCTTTAACAGTGCCGCAATGAAAGTGAAGGCAGCTACAAATCCGGCGGAGAAACGTGAGATACTGAATAGCTCATTGAACAAGATGTCGAAAGCGTTGGAAATCGCGGAGAATTCTCCACTCGTCTCCGAAAAGGACAAAACCGGGATTAAGCGATTCGAATCCACTCTCATTGAAAAGCAGGACGAACTTGCAGGCCGTAACGGCTTCGAACGTGTGCCGGATCAGAAGTTGAATAATTTTGCCGATTATGTTGTGCAGGATACGGAACAGGCTTCGCAATATATCACGATCAGTGTTGTCACATTACTGTTGATAATTCTTCTCGTTGTGCTGATCGTACACTAATTTTTCGACTTAGACCTGTGAAGATGCGACGCCGGCAGACCAGACAATTCTTAGTGGCAGCTAAAAGCTCCGCGGGAATAATTTGCTGCCTGGCAGTGGCATTCTTGTGTTCATGTGGATCGATTTACGACATCAGTCCTCCCGCAGTTGCGCCGACGCTCGTGTATTCAATGATCTTTATCATCCATGGCGATGGGGATTACCTTTATCATGATCGAAACGGTAATGAAATTCAGGCGGACGAAAACACTCTTGCTGCTGCGACGAAGATAGCCCAAAAAAATCCAAATGCCGAAGTGTTTATTTTTCATGAGAAAACGAGGAGACACCTTCTGTTTTTCTTCCCGCTCCCCGATGGGGAATTTTATTATTATCGCAACGGATCCTTAATAACTAAAAAATCATACTGGCGTGGGAACGGAGATTTCAAGACTGAAGTGGAACTGTATGATCGTTCACGGGAACAAACTCCTCGCAACTTAATAAAGTTGTTCCTCTATTTTGGTCACGAAATTCCGGAATACGGGGGGCAAGGGTACGACGCATCTTATCCCGAAAGGGAATTCACGATCCACAATCTTGCTGCTGCATTGGGGGCAATTACACAGGGCTCCTCGAAGTTTGACTTGTTGATACTCTCTACGTGCTTTAACGGTACGCCGTATTCCGTTGCAGCTCTTTCTCCTTACGCGCGCTATATCGTCGCGTCTCCCGACAATCTTCACCTGTCATATTTTTATCTCGGTTCACTGGAGAATCTTAATACCCGGCTTACAAGAGAGGATGTACCAATATTTGCAGGGAAATTTGCTCAGGAAGCCTTTGATCGCTTAGAGCATGATGTGCAAACATCGGTCACCGTTGCGGTGTACGATGTGAATCGTGTGCAGGGGTATCTGTGGAGCGTTGACAGCGTCTACAGCGAAACTTTGAGATTACTCGAGAAAGATAGATTTGCGCCTCCGGCTGACCACTGTGATTGCGCAGAAGACTCGGCCTATGTGCGACCCGGTATGAGCGACGGAGTGTACATATTGTACCGCCCTCCGCAATTTGGCCGTCTTAAAAACAAACTCAGCCATTCCGGCTGGGAATGCTGGGAAGAAGATGCCAAGACATCTACAGTTTTGAAGATGCCATAATTAAGCTCTCTTGGTGAGGGGATTAATGTGGTCATCCGTGCGGTCGGTATTCCTGGCACAATTGGAAATGCTTCACAAGAAAAAGTAGTAGCCGTCATTCTCACGAAGTGGAAAAGAAGGTAGCACTATGAAATCATATAAAGCTTTCGTTATCGGAGGAGTTCTCTCCTTATTCTTCGCCCTGATGGCTGGGTGTTCATCATCGGAACTTGTTAAAGTATGGAGCGATTCATCAATTCAAACTCCTTCTCTGAAGAAAATTCTTGTTATTTCCGTCGGCAAGAAGCCCGGACCGCGCCGCCTTTGGGAAGATGCTTTCAGTGTTGAGCTTGCAAAACATGATGTTGATGCAACCCCTTCGTATCTCCTGTTCCCGGATACTCTACCGGATACAAACCAGGTTATCCAGGCCGTGCAATCGGATGGCTTCGACGGAATCCTGGTTAACCGCTGGCTTCCTCCGGAAATGACGACGGAAAACCTGAGGGGGGATGTGACGAAAGAACAGGACTCGAGATATAATCCACGCGATGATAGATTTATGACATATTATGGGAATATAGCGCACGCCGCGTACATCGATTCTCAAAAAGTCGATTTTCGAGCCATTGATGTATGGATGACTAAGAATGAAGGGCAATTGATTTGGAGTGCTACGAGCGAGACCCCCGAGCCAAATTCAGCACACACAGTCCGGCCGGGAATCGTCAAGCTTGTTATGTCGGAATTGACACGGCGGGGTATCATCGCTTCTGAACGATGAAAAAGCGAGCGATACATTTCACAATGTAGTATGCTATCGTCGTATTATTCATCAAAGAAGTAGTTAATATAAAAATAGCAGCAGCAATCATTTTCACTTTTCAATAATAGACCGTCGTTCTCATCCGGTGAACAAAAGAGGATTAACTACTCTTTCATCCTTTCGGTCGATTCTCTTCCATGCCATTCATTAGTATGTTTTTTAAGATAGCAGATGCTTCTTTTGATGATTTAATAATTATACATCGGCTTAAGCAAAAGTATTTCAAGGATCAACAATTAGTTAAATGAGCACTGCCCATCTCGACTATAGATGGATGGGCCAGCAAAAAAGACAGGAAAAACATTATGCGTTATTTTTTGGTATTAATCGTAGCACTATCCTTGTCGAGCGCATCGAGTACTTCAGATGCACAGGTACGTGTTCGTGTCAACTTAAACATAGCTACTCAACCGGTTTGGGGTCCTACCGGTTATGACCGTGTCGAAAATTATTATTTCCCGGATATCGATATTTACTACAATGTTCCTCAACATCGTTATTACTATAGTGATGGTGGGCGTTGGATTTACAGCTCATCTCTGCCGGCACGTTTCCATGATTTTGACTTATATCACTCTTATAAAGTAGTGGTAAATGATCGGGAACCGTGGCGAAATAATGAAATGTATAGGGAAAGATATGCCTCGTATAAAGGCCGTCACGATCAGCAGGTAATCCGCGATAGCCGGGATCCAAAATATTTTGCAAACAAGGACCACCCCCAGCATAAAGACTGGCTGCAGCAACAGCAACACGACAAAGGTAAGCACAGCGGTGGAGATAAAAGAAACAATGGAAATGCCGGGAAAAAAGATAACAGGCAAAAAAGCGTACGAACCAGACACTAAGGCGCCAACAGTAGTTCGCAGGTCATTTTAGAGAGTAGCCGTTAATTTATTATTTAATGCCGCGTAGCTCCCTGTTCCACCGCGTTCATATTGATCCCGATCTCATCCAAGAGAACTAATCCTTTTCTTATCCCTTTGGACTATTGTTTTACTTTACGGTTTATCCCATAATTTATTAAGGAACTGCCGTAGAGCACAAAGATATTCCCTGAGAGGGACCAGAGATTTCACATTTGAAGAGAAATAAAAACATATGTTCGGACATAACATCATGAATAAAAAAGAAGTAAAATTTCAACGTAAGGCACTTCCAAAATCTCCGACAAGTATCCAGGGATTAGACGAAATCACGGGCGGAGGATTGCCGAAAGGAAGACCGACGCTTGTATGCGGGGGAGCAGGTTGCGGAAAGACCCTCTTTGCTATGGAGTTTCTAGTCCGCGGAGCAACGGAGTACAACGAACCGGGGGTCTTTTTGTCATTCGAAGAAACAGAGAAAGAACTCACGGCAAATGTTACTTCGTTGGGTTTAGATTTGAACAGCCTTGTGGAGGAAAAAAAGATTTGGGTTGAGCACATTTACGTTGAACGGGGTGAGATCGAACAAAGTGGTGAATACAATTTGGAAGGTTTGTTTATCAGGATCCATCATGCAATAGAGAGCATCGGCGCTAAACGTGTTGTGCTGGATACAGTCGAATCACTCTTTTCAGGTTTACCAAACCCTCTTATACTGCGCGCCGAATTGCGCCGGTTATTGCACTGGTTGAAAAAGAAAGGCGTGACAACGATAATCACTGCAGAACGAGGGGATGGTTCCTTAACTCGTGAAGGATTGGAAGAATATGTTTCCGATTGTGTCATCCTGCTCGATCATCGCGTAGACGATCAATCATCCATACGGCGGCTGCGAATTGTCAAGTATCGCGGTTCAACGCACGGCACAAACGAGTATCCTTTCCTTATTGATGAAGATGGCTTTTCTGTTTTGCCTGTCACATCCCTGGGACTGAATTATACCTCATCCAAGGAGAGAATTTCCTCCGGTATTCCGCGTCTTGACACAATGCTTTCCGGTAAAGGTTACTTCCGTTCAAGCACAGTTCTTGTTTCAGGTACCGCCGGTACGGGCAAGACGAGCATGGCCGCGCAATTTGTTGAAGCGGCATGCGAGAGGGGAGAACGTGTCCTCTTTTTTACTTTCGAAGAATCCTCAAGCCAGCTTATGCGCAATATGTGTTCCATTGGAATAAATTTAGAACCGTGGGTGAAAAAAGGATTGCTTCGGTTTCAGGCAACACGCCCCACACTCTTTGGCCTGGAGACTCATCTGACGACTATTATCAAATTGATCAACAAATTTGAACCAAATATCGTTATCCTCGATCCCATCAATTCTTTCGTAATAGGAGAAAACCAAACTGAAGTCAGGTCAATGTTACTGCGTCTTGTGGATTTTCTAAAGATGAAACGGATAACCGCATTTTTCACAAGTCTCACTTCCGCCGGCGAGAATATTGAGAATACTAATGTTTACATCTCATCTTTGATAGATACGTGGCTGCTTCTTCGTGATATTGAGATCGGCGGTGAACGTAACAGAGGATTGTATGTTCTTAAATCACGCGGGATGGCACACTCAAATCAGATTAGCGAATTTAAGCTGACAAACCATGGTATTGAGCTGCTGGATGTCTATGTTGGTCCGGAAGGAGTCTTGACCGGTTCGGCGCGGTTATCACAAGAGACGAAGGACGATGCGGAACAAACTTTTCGCCAGGAAGAAATCAAGCGCAAGCAATTTGAGTTAGAGAGAAAGCGTGAAGCCGTAGAGGCTCAAATTGTTTTATTACGGTCCGAATTTGAAGCCGAAGAATCGGAAGCACTCAAAGTTATCGGGATTGAAAAAGATAGGAATGTAATTTTCTCTCAAGGCAAGGTAGAGATGGCTAAGAGTCGAAAAGGTTATGGTAATGGAAAAAGCAACGGGAACAAACGAGAATAAAACAAATAGTTAAAGGTATGTTCTGTGAAAATCAAAGATGAGAAATTAAAACCCGGCAAGCGGAAAGCGAAGCCAACCGAAACAGGAAGAGATAAATGGGTCTTGCGTTTGTATGTTGCCGGCCAAACTCTAAAAACCGTTACCGCATTCAACAATCTCAAATTAATTTGCGAAGAACAATTGAAGGGGAAATACCGTATAGAAGTGATTGACCTATTGAAAAATCCACAGCTTGCCCGTGATAACCAAATCCTCGCCGTTCCTACATTAGTCCGTAAGTTACCTCAGCCGGTAAGGAGAATCATTGGCGATCTTTCTAATACAGAGCGTGTGCTGGTTGGATTAGACCTGATAGAGCATAGCGTGCTAAAGAGTATGTAAAAATCTGTTTCAACGGATAAGAATTAAAGTCCAAAAGAAAAACAACAAGAGGAAAAAATATGAGCAAAGGCCAGAACAGCAAAAGAGGTTCTAAAAAAGAACCGGCTAAAACAATGAAAGAAAAAAAAGCAGCTAAAAGAGAGAAGAAGAATGAAAAGGAGAACGAGTCGGTTCTCGTGAAGTAAGATTGCTTTCGGATCTTGGCGATTAAATTTTTTAATAACTCTTTCTGTAGTCAACGTTTTGAAGAAGGCTATATAGGGACATTGTAATTATCACGGTGTGTGACTTACAGGCATTAAAACGTAAATCAAACAATGGAAAAAATCCGATTACTTGTTATTGAAGACAACCGCCTCTTGCGAGAGGGCATCACGGCGATGCTCAATCAGCATTCTGAATTCAAACTGGTCGCTGCATTTGGAACGAGTGAGAATATTTTACAAAAAATACCCGCTCTAAAACTCGACATCATGCTTCTCGACCCAGGATTACGAAGCCAAAACAGCTTAGAGGTAATCCGCTCGATCAAGAAAAAATCAAAAGAGGTCGGGATTATAGTTATGAACCTTGTCCCTACACAGGCGGATATACTGGACTATGTTAAGGCCGGAGTATCGGGATTCATCCTGAAGAATGCGTCGATCGAGGATCTTTTCAGCGCCGTTCGATCTGTCGCGCGCGGTGAGAAAGTTTTGCCGACACATCTTACCGAATCGCTTTTCACTCAAATTGTCAAATGTGCAGTCAATGGGCCGGGATCGGTGAAAGTCATGGAATCTGTAGACATGACGCAACGTGAGCAGCAGGTGATTGAATTAATCACAAGCGCTATGTCGAACAAGGAAATTGCCCAAAAACTTCACCTGTCAACTCACACCGTCAAGAGTCATATTCATAACATTCTGGAAAAGCTGGCACTCCACTCCAGGCTTCAAATCGCCAGATACGTCCATGATAATGGAACTGTCAGCACCACGGCCAGTGCGCCGACTTTGATTAATGCGTAGGTCACTCGCGGCGTACCGGTGGAGTTTCTTGAAAGGGAAGTCTGAATTTCTTCTTGTTCTCCTCCTTTTTGCCGTCGCCTCAGTTACCGCAATAGTTTTGTTCCACAACGACAGATATTCATTTCTGTACTTCGGCGACGCTGCTTCCCATATCGTCAAAGCGCGTGCCATCTTCGATGCGCTGCATCCGGGACTTGGAAATCTGGGGACTGTGTGGCTCCCTCTTCCACATCTTCTTCTTATTCCCGCTGTTGCGATCAATTCTCTCTTTTATTCCGGCATCGCGGGGATGGTGGTTGGTATTCCGTGTTATGTAGGAACAGGCTTGTTCCTTTTCCTAATCGTCCGCCGCTTGACCGCTTCCGAGCCGATAGCCTTTTTATCTGCCTGCCTATTCTGCCTGAACCCAAATGTTGTGTATATATCTCTCACGCCAATGGACGAGCCTACTTTATTCTTCTTCGTTACACTGGGTGGGTATGCGCTTCTTCGGTGGCTGGAGAATCGATCCACATGGTGGATCATCATGAGTGCAGCATCTGTCATGCTCGCGACACTTTGTCGTTATGAAGCGTGGCTGCTGGCCCCATATCTCATCCTGGTTTCAGCCTGGTATGGCCGGAAGGTATGGAAGGAGCGCCCCGGGCATGTTGCAAGTATGACAGTCGCAGTGGCACTGATTTCATTTGCAGGCATCCTCTTCTGGTTCGCGTGGAATCTCTTCCGATACGGAGATGCGCTGACATTTGCACGGTGGACATACGACGCGGCCACTACCGCTGTTCACAACGCCCCGGGACATCTTCCGGTGCAGATACTTGAAAATTTTCTTCGCGCCATCCTTGTTATCTTTGGTCCGATCGTGATTCTCGCAAGTGCGGGAATATTTCTTCACTCATCGTTCGGGTTTGCACAGAAAGAACGGTTTCCGCTTCTCCTGTACTTCACCCTCCCCGCATTTTTTGTCCTAACTTCAATCCTCGCGGGTTTTGTTCAGATGGACCAGTGGCGGTGGAATTGGCGCTACGTACTTACGATCGGGTTGTTACTATCGGTATCAGCAGGGTGCGGCCTCAAGGAGGTACTTGATCGGGTTCGTTCGGCATGGGGACGCGGTGCGCTGGTCGCCGTCCTTCTTCTTATGCCCGTCCTGCAGCTTACTGTGCCATCTGTAGGTGTGGCGACGTTCGACGATGCAAAGCGATGTTTCTCAGGAGATCCACGTGCGGGCGCAGCGGTCGGTGAACAACTGGCCAGAAGATATCATGGAGGTGATATCGCATTGATTGCCGGGTACGGGCAGGCACAGCGAATCATGGTCTCGAGTGGAATACCATTGAAGGCCTTCGACATACTACATAACATCGCGGAGGAAGAGCCCCTCGGCTCCATCACCAACAAGGAGAATTTCTTGGTCATCGGAAAAGATCGAACACCTGAATCTGCACTTTACGTCGATAGGTGGCTGGGAGAGATGAAGATGCTCCTCCGTGATAATGATGTGCGTTGGGAGGACGCTAACTATGTACTATTCGAACGGGCGTCTAACCTTGCCAGAAACTTGTATCCAGCACAAGGTCCCGTACGCCGTTGATGGCGAACTGGATGCCGATGCAGATCAAGATGAACCCCATTATGCGGGAGAGACTATTGACACCGTTCAAACCCAGGATACGTCGCAAAGCTCCTGCACCGCGGAGCACAAGCCATGAGATGAGTGCGGTGATTATGATGGCGATAATGACGCCGGCATAAGCGAAGACTCTGTCTACCATGCGCCTGCTATCGATGGAGGACGACATCGTGATAACGACAGCCATTGAGCCGGGACCGCTCAGACTCGGCATGGCAAGAGGACTGAAGGAAATATCCTGTTTTGTTCTCGCTTCCTGCTGACCTTCACCGGAAATCACATTCTCATCAGGGAACAACATTCGGAAACCAAGAAACCCGATGATAATTCCTCCTGCGATCCGGATTCCGGGGATCGATATCCCGAACGCAACTATGATCAGGTGTCCCGCCAAAAGAAAAGAAATCAGGATCCCTGTCATATAGAGGCATGCTCGAGTAATCTGGCGGTTCCGTTCTTTGACGGTGAGGTGTGAGCTGATACTCAGGAGAAGAACGGCTGTACTGACCGGATTGACGATCGGGAGGAGGGTTATCAATGCAACGCCGACCCACGAGAGAAGTGCTGACAATTCTTTCATGCGAATAAGGTTCCTGAAGAGTCGAGAGGCGTTCTAATCGGCATTGTATCGTCAATATAGTTCCACACGGTTGTGTTATCAATGGCGTCTGGCTTAGTCCCCCCGAAGATAGATGCTGAAATCCGTTTCGGAAAATGTTAGGTGGTACAAATTTAGATCAACCTGCTTTTAGAGGACATGTTCATTCCTTTAGAAAAAGCCCGCATGTGCTGTGGTCCAATTGGAAAACTTTATCGAAATTCATAACTTATATAGAGTCGCAATTGCCGGAGTGTGTCGACGCATCATACCGGCGGAGTGTGAAACAGGTTTCAAAAAGGCGAGAACCATTGGCCGCGAAAATTCGGGTACTCATTATTGAAGACAATCCGCTTCTACGGGAGGGTATTTCATCGATAATCAAAAGACAACCTGATATAAAGGTTGTCTCTGAACGGGGAGATGTAAAGAAGCCCTTACAGCTGATTCTCGAATTGAAGCCGAACGTACTTCTCCTTGATCTCGGATTGAGAAGCCAAAACAGCCTTGAGATAGTTAAAGTTGTCAAAGCTGATCTTCCTGAAATGAAAGTGATTGTAATGGGTCTTGCTCCGACAGAAACTGAAATGTTGATGTTCGTTCGTGAGGGAGTGTCGGGATTTGTACTCAAAGATGCGACGACCACAGACTTTCTAAGAACTCTTCGGGCTGTCGCCCATGGGAAAAAGATATTGCCCCCCATGATGACCGGCTCGCTTTTCTCACAGATTATAGAGCAAGCAGTCAACGGATCAATTTCCCCGCGGGTAATCGAAGCTGTTCGAATGACCAGGCGCGAGCGCCAGGTCATTCTGTTGATTGCAGAGGGGTTGTCTAACAAGGAAATTGCCAACAAGCTCCATCTCTCGACCTACACCGTAAAAAGCCATGTTCATAACATACTTGAAAAACTTCTGCTTCGCTCCCGTGTTCAAATTGCCAAATATGCTCTAACAAACTCCGAGCTGATGAAGGCAGAGGACAGCGTTTCACTCATCGACGAGTAATCCCTCCTCGAAAAGGATTAGTTCCTTTTTCATCCTACTGGACGATATGTTCCAGCCAGGTATCTAGATAACTTTATCACGTATCCAGATCATGAAATCGTTCCCGCCTCATACAATGGAGTGAGGAACTCCTTTTCAATTCTCCGAACGATTTAAGGGAAAAGTAAGTAGGAGCATCAAATGAAAAAGACAAGGTTGCTGATTATCGAAGAGAATCACCTACTCCGGGAAGGTCTAGTGGCGATTCTTAAACGGCAGAAAGATATCGCGCCATTTGCCGTGTCAGTTGAGGGCGACAGCAGGGTTCTAAAAATCCACAAGCTGAAACCGGACGTCATTTTATTGGATTTGGATCTTCGCAGCCATAACAGTTTGCACGCGGTAGGAGCCCTGAAGAGTGAATTTCCGGAGACGAAAGTAGTCGTGATGGATCTCTCTCCATTGCAGGGTGATGTGCAACAGTACGTGAAAGCGGGAGCTTTAGGTTTTGTTCTTAAGGACACAACGCTTGAAGATTTCTTGATAACAATACGCACGGTTGCAGAAGGGGTGAGGGTTCTTCCACGCAAATTGCCGGAGACCCTTTTTTCGAAAATTGTCGAACTCGCGATCAAGAGCAAGAGAGTCACGGCGACAGAGTCGGTACGGATGACTAAGTCCGAGAAAGAAGTTTTTGGACTTATAGGGGAGGGATTAAACGATAAGGAAATAGGAAGAAAACTTAATATCCCGACACGCGTGATAAAGACTCATGTCAACAATATAATAAAGAAATTAACATGGCACAGTCGCCTGGAAGTGACGAATCACAATTACACCGATGGAGTTATTAAAACGATCATGGGGAATATTTCTGTGGTCGGCAATTAGCGATACCGGAGGAGCAGGAGATTTTCCCGTAATAATTTTTCGGTAAACGGTGTAATCTCGCATTTATCCATCGGGGTATCCCCGGATTATGAGCATTGAAACTGTCCTTGCCACGGCATCCGCGGCCGCGTCTGAAAACCCGGATTTGAATTATAACGCCGCGAGCTTGCACAGGCAATCGATCGGCAGAAAGGATGCAACAAAGTGGAATGGGAAAAAATTAAGGGAGAATGGAAGATATTGCGTGAAAGCGCATTCGGTCATTGGGGTAAATCTCTGGACGAATTACTATCAGGCATTTCGGCAAAATATAAAGAGCTCACCGGGATCTCCTGGCTGAATGTTCACCGGCTATACGATCTTCGGATTTGGCGGTTCTTTCGTTTCAAGTTTTTCCTTTGGAAGAATGATAGAAAAGTGTCCAGGAAGAAAAATCTGTCAATTTCGGAATAAGCCCGGCTGCTAAATAGATCTTACCATAGGCTAGGTAGGGCAGAAATCTCGGTCGTCAGACGGAAAAACATAAATAGCTGTCTGGCGATTCGGGATATGAAGCCAATGCAGTGAACACAAAGAATGAGAGAATGGAAATAAAAATAGAAGTCATCGAGGAAAAATTGAAAAATGACACGTCAGTTCTCGACGACTTGTTGGCCGATGAGTATGTGCTTTCGATGAGGACGCGCGATGCGCATAGGTATGTACATGGAAACAACCTCATTGAGCTGCAGAAATTATTTAAAAGTCAATATGATTCTATGGATGCCATCGTCGCCGATGTGAGCCGGAAGATACGCGTATCCAGGCTCTTAACACCATCGGTGTTTGCGAATTACCTGTCAAATCCCGCGTTGAACATGCATAACGAGAGGTTCACAAAACAGAATCAAATCATCGAAGCTTTGGTCGACGATCACGAATCCGTCATCAGACACCTGAGAGGAAGTGGTTCGCCTGCTGCTGATGAACGCATTGATAATGGTACGGTCGTTTTTTTGAAAGGGCTCCTGGAACGACATGAGAAAATGGCGGGGGCACTCAAAGATTGGCTGCAATAGAACAATTTTAACAAACGATGAGAGCAAGGTTTTCCTTGGAAAATTCATATAAAAGCACAAAAGCCGCGATGAAATAATAACGAAGACGACCGAAGACTTACAATCACAATGAAAAAATGGTTAAGGGGTTTTATCGCCCCTTAACTGAAGAAACTACGGAGCATATCACGGTATACACATTAACTAATTCAACTATTAATCGCATTGCGTTTATCGGTAATTATCTGCCGCGCCAGTGCGGCATCGCAACTTTCACCACCGATCTTTGTGAAGCTATGGCCGTCGAATACAGTGACAAATCATTTATAGCCCTTCCCGTGAACGATAACGGGACGGGTTACGACTACCCTGAGCGTGTAAGATTTGAACTGACTGAGAAAGACATTGATTCATACCGTCGCGCCGCCGATTTCCTGAACATCAACAACGTTGACCTGGCGTGTCTCCAATTCGAATACGGCATTTTCGGTGGACGTTCTGGGAGCCATATCCTGGCACTTCTGTATGAATTACGCATGCCGATCGTAACAACTCTACATACCATCCTCCACGACCCGGACCCTGATCAGCGCCGCGTGCTGGAAGAGGTCGCGGCGTTGTCGGATCGGTTGGTTGTCATGAGTAATCGCGGTGCCGAAATTCTTCAGGAGGTCTATCACGTAGTTCCCGAAAAGATAGATAGAATTCCGCACGGTATTCCCGACGTGCCGTTTGCCGATCCGAGTTTTAATAAAGATATATTTGGCGTTGAGGGTAAGATCGTCCTGCTAAGTTTTGGGTTGCTTTCACCGAACAAAGGGATCGAGACTGTCATTAGTGCTCTTCCCGGTATCGTAGCAAAGTATCCGAATATCGTATATATGATCGTCGGTGCGACCCACCCTCATGTGATAAGGCAAAAGGGGGAAGCATACAGGTTATCACTGCAATGGCTCGCACAGGAAAAGGGAGTGGAAGGGAATGTCATCTTCTTCAACCGGTTTGTGAGTTTGGAGGAGCTTATTGAGTTTATTAGTGCTGCAGATATTTATATTACGCCTTATCTCTTTGCAGCACAGATTGCCTCCGGTACGCTGGCTTACACGCTCGGAGCGGGCAAGGCGATTATCTCAACACCTTACTGGTACGCAGAGGAAATGCTGGCCGAAGGACGTGGGGTTCTCGTTCCTTTCAATGACCCGGCTGCGATGGCTGCGCAAGTGAACAACCTGTTAGGCAACGAGTCGGAACGACAAGCTATGCGCAAGCGAGCATATATGTTTGCACGGACAATGGTATGGCCGCAGGTAGCTCAGCGATATATGGAAAGCTTCGAACGCGCCAGAACCGAGCGGCGGCATTTTATCCCCCCTGGCTTTACGGTCAAAGCATTAGACAAGCGTCCTGGCGAATTGCCTCCTCTCAAACTCGATCACTTGCGCCGAATGACCGACGAAACGGGGATGCTTCAGCACGCCCTTTTTACCGTTCCTAATTATCGAGAGGGTTATACTACAGACGATAATGCTCGCGCTCTGATGGTAAGTGCTCTACTGGAAGAATTGGGTAATGTTGATGCGCTGGAATTAGCTTCCAGGTATCTAGCTTTTGCCTGGTATGCATTCAATTCTGGTACGGGCCGGTTCCGTAATTTTATGAATTACCATCGACAATGGCTGGAAGAAAAGGGGTCGGACGACAGCCATGGCCGGGCCTTATGGGCACTGGGTACGGTGTTAGGTCGATCCAACACGCCGGCACTGCAGAGCACAGCGGGTAGGTTATTCGAGCAGGCATTACCTGCCATTTTGGACACGACCAGCCCAAGAGCTTGGGCGTTCGCACTCATTGGCATTCACGAATACGTGCACCGGTTCGCGGGTGATCGCCGGGCAAGTCAGGTGAGGGAGGAATTGTCCGGTCGACTCTTTGCGTTGTACAAAAATCATCGCGTGGATGAATGGCGATGGTATGAAGACATGTTGACATATTGTAACGCTGCGTTGCCGCATGCTCTGTTGCTGAGTGGTGAGTCAATGGCAAATGCGGAAATGACAGATGCCGGGTTGGAGTCGCTCACCTGGTTAAAGGACTTGCAGTGCATCAATGCCGACGGGGGACATTTCGTTCCTATAGGATCAAACGGGTTTTATGAGCGTGGAGGCAAGCGTGCACGGTTTGATCAGCAGCCGATAGAAGCTCAAACAATGGTGTCGGCTTGCCTGGTGGCACACCGAATTACCGGAGACAAACACTGGCGCAGGGAAGCCAGACGCGCTTTCGAGTGGTTTCTTGGGCGCAACGATCTGAACCTTACAATTTACGACCCCACGACAGGAGGTTGCCGCGACGGGCTTCATTCCGATCGCCCGAACGAGAACCAGGGTGCAGAGTCCACGCTGGCTTATCTTCAATCTCTGTTAGAGCTACGACTCGATGAAAATGCTTTCCTATCGATGGAGATAATACACTAATGAGCAATCACTTTCCCGAACTTCTTTTCAGAAATAAATCGAATCCAATCCTCACTGCCGCCGATTGGCCTTATCCTGTCAACACAGTCTTTAATCCTGGAGCCACTCTGCTTTCGGATGGGACCACCCTGCTTCTTTGTCGTGTGGAGGATCGCCGGGGGATTTCCCACCTGTGCGCGGCCCGCTCTGCAAACGGTATAGACAACTGGCGGATCGACCCCAATCCTACTCTGCCTGCCGACCCCGAACACTTTCTCGAAGAATTGTGGGGGATAGAAGATCCCCGGATTACTTATGTCCCCGAATTAAAAAAATATGCAGTTGTTTATACAGCTTACAGTCACGATGGTCCCGGGGTGGCCCTCGCACTGACAGAGGATTTTCTTTCTTTCGTCCGGTATGGTCTGATAATGCAACCGGAAGATAAAGACGCGGCCCTCTTACCTCGTCGCTTTGATGGCCAGTGGGCATTGATTCATCGTCCCATCAGCGCTATAGGCGCGCATATGTGGATTTCATACTCGACCAATTTGCGGCAATGGGGCGGCCACAAACTTGTGCTGGAAGCAAGGCTCGGCGGATGGTGGGATGCAAACAAGATCGGACTCTCCTGTCCGCCCATCGAGACCCCGAAAGGATGGTTGGCGATTTACCATGGGGTACGCCAGACAGCGGCTGGTTCTATTTACCGGCTTGGTCTTGCGCTTTTCGATTTGCAGAATCCAGATCGCTGTCTCAAGCGGGGTGATGAATGGATGTTTGGGCCGGAAGAACAATACGAGCGCCACGGTGACGTGGACGATGTAGTCTTTCCGTGCGGATATACAATTGCCCCTGACGGCGATACGATTCAAATATATTACGGTGCTGCTGATTCGTGCATTGCATTAGCTACCGGCAGCATCAAGACTATGCTCGAGTGGCTCGATCAGCACGCGGGAAGACCACAGGAAAAGGATCATTTACGCCATGCGGGCGGATAACGTTTTTGAAATCACGAGGACAAGGCTTTGAAAAAAATAATCGTATCAAGTGCAGGAGATTGCTTTATTGAATTAATCCATCGAGACTCTGATCCAGCAACATGGATTGTGAGGCGTTGGACGAAGTTCTTGTGGTTTAAAAACCGGATCTCATCTCACTGGTTTAATGATGAGCAGCAAGCGGTGACATTTGCAAATGAAATGAAGATTAAGAATCAACAACATCAAAACCATTAAACAAAAAGGAAACATTTTTCTATGCAGGATATAAATCAGCAATCGAAGAATCCAAGGGGAAGTTCTCCCCCATTCCAGGAATCCGAAAAGTTAGTCAAAGATGGACTAGACGGAATTCATCGGATGAATGAGCCCCCTGTTGAGGTTATCCAGGTTTTCAATCCGAAGGAAGACGCGAGATTTGTCCAGGTTCTACTTAGTCAAGGACAAACTATGCCCAAACAGAAATAGCGTAAACCGGAGAAGGATTATCGTTGGGTCTGGAAAAACAGCATAGGAAAAAATAAGAATTTGCATCATGGGTTATGATGTTTGGAGTGGAGTATGAAGTCTAAAGATCCCATCCCAACGACAGGTTGAAAACCGTCGGGAGTTGATAAACGACTTCTCCGGTGACGTTGTTTATATAAAAAACATTCTTCTTATCGAGGACGTTGATGATGGCACCCTGAAGGTTGAACGAAGTCCAGCCAAGGTTCAGATCGTAAGACGCGCTCAGATCAAGACTTTCATAACCGGGAAGACGGGCCGCGTTTATGTTTCCGAAGAGAGCCTGGCTGTTCAAAGCCTGACTGGTGTAAACCGGGAGGTTGGAAGGATAAACCTGAACCGCACCGTAGTATCCGAGAATCGGAGTGTAGGGCAAGCCGCTTGTTAATTTAAGGCGTGCTCTGAGCCAGAGATTTCTTATTAGTTGGAAGCCCGAGGAGAGGTTAATCTGATTCCGAAGATCGTAGCGTGGGAAATAAGTAAGGCCGTTAAATGTCCGCGTGGTCCTGCTGAAGGAATAGCCTGCCTGGAGATATAAACTTTCGCCCGCATCATATTTGAAACTGGCATCAACTCCGAAAGCATTGCCCGATCCAAAGTTGAAATCGTTTTCCCAGTCATAAACTTTGTCAAGATTTACCGCCGCGAGATTATTCAAGACCTTGTAGTAGATCTCCACTTTCGCCGAAGTCAGGTTGTTCGGATCCAGCTTGCATCCTAAGATATACTGGGAGGATTGCTCATCTCCATTGCTTTCGGGGAGTGGCGCCAGGACATCGAACGGAGTGAACACCAGGTTCTCATCATTTAGATCCATGATCCGCTGGTGATAAATTCCGTAGTTCACATAAACATTAACTAATTCGGTCGGCTTGTATGAGAGAGTTATTCTAGGTTCTCCAAGATATCCTCCCGGTGTGCTGGAGATTGACTGAAACGTTCTCTGCAGGTCGATGCGAAGGCCGAGTTCAAAGGACAATGCACCTTGTGGATTGAAATCGTATTTGGACCAAACTTGCGGTTCCACTTGTGACGAAGACTCCTGAATTATGCCGCCGTACTTATTTGTGAAGGTGTAATTGTAAGTCGGAAAACTGAAGAGGAGCCCAACTTCGAGTCGGTCTCGTGACGAAGTATAAGAGGTTGCATCGCAGTAGAGCGAAGGAGTGGAAATATCGTCAAGTTGATAACCGAGATATTGCGACCCCTTGGGAAATTGCTCTGCGTGGTATGTTGAAGACGAGATACAGAATTTCATTTCGAATTGGTCGGCGAAAATATAAGCTCCGGAAACGGCGCCGGATTTGTTGCTCCATCTGAAATCCGGGTCGAGCTGGCTTTGTTGCACGATATTGTCGGAACTTGTCAGGAACTCCGCGCTGATGTGTCCCTGTCCTGAGAAGTCCATGGTGGCTTTCGCGAAGCCGTCATAATAATCGAAAGGCAAACCGAGTGAGAAAAATGTCTGGAGAACATTTTGAAAGAGGGGTCGGCGATAGAAAACAACGAAGCTGCTGTTTCCGCCGGGAAAAAGAGGTCCGGTTAAGAGCGCGTCCGATGACAACAAATCTACCGTCCCTTTTGTTCTAAACTCATTTCTGTCTCCATCAATCGTCTGGATATCGAATACAGATGATAGTCTGCCGCCGTATTCCGATTGGAAACCGCCTGAACTAAAATCGGCAACCCTGACTATCAACGGGTCCACAAAGCTAAATAATCCGAAGGCGTGAGACAGGTTATATATTTGCATCCCGTCTATCAATACAAGGTTCTCATCGGGGCCTCCTCCTCTGACGTAGTACTGGCTAGATATTCCACTGGTCGTAACTACTCCCGGGAGCTGAGTTACATATTGGACGATGTCGTTCTTGAAAATCGCCACGCTGTTTTGCAATTGACCAGATGTTATAATTGTGTTGCCGGCAATTCCGGTCGCCCCGCCGAGGGTTTTTCCGATAACTTCAACATTAGGCATTGTTCTCGGAGCCTGAGCGATCTCCAGCTCCATAGAAATCGTCTGCTTCCCATTATCCTCTATACTGAATTCTTTCTCCCTGTAACCGATCGCGGAAACCCGCAGTCTTGTATTCCGCAGGGCCACACCTCGCAATATGAAATATCCGTTAACATCGGCTACGGTGCCGATGGATTTACCAACAACTAGAATTGATGCGTATGGTATTCGCTCACCGCTCGAGCTGTCGACGATTGAACCCGTGATCGTCACGGTCTTTTCCTGAGCGAAAAGGGATGACGCCATCAGCATCGTGGTTATCAAAACGAATGTTTTCAAAATAAGAAGACCCTCGTCGTGTCAATGGCTGCACTCCCGACGACTCCTGTGCCTGCGTTGTCGAAAATATTGGTGAAAACAATCTTATCTGTTCTCATCGAGAGAGGATTAAGTGTTCGGGTGGAAGTTATGAAATACCTGTAAAGATTGTTGTCCACCTGGGTCACCACGATATCGGCATACATGTGCGAAACCTTCAGGCTGTCTGCGTATTGCTTCGCGAGTTTGAACTCGATTTGATACAGATTGATGTCGACACTTAAATAGAGGTTCGTAGACTCTATCTCCGTAAAGGGGTTCAAGGAATCTATAGGAATGACATTAAACGAGCCCGAATGAAAATTCCCCGCGGCATCGAGGCCCCTATACTCTACAATCACTTGGGCAAATACGGCACTCGCCAGCCCCGAGAGGTTCACGTCAAACTGGATATCGGTCTGCACGTTTTTTGGGTTCTGGAGAACAGAGTAGCCGTTCTGGTCCGGTATGGTAGCATAAGCGGACGGGATACTCACACTTGCTGTTGCGGGAGGGTATCCATCCTTGACCGCGGAAATTGTATAGGTATCGTTCGGGATAATATGCACCGGCGCGTAATAGTATGAAGCCGTGTCGCCGTCAATAACCGAGGCGGTATCGGATAATGTAACGAGTTGCTGTGTACCATTAAGCCCGGTTCCGGTTAATGTGACCGAAGCGCCATGTACCGGCTGTGAAATATCGGAAGGGGACTTCACAACGGACGTGAGTCTCACGTACACGGATTGTGAATTAGAAAACAATACAGCGTAAACATTCAGCTTGGGAGTGTATTCTATCTCCGGTTGAAAAGGTTGATTGCAGCTCAAAGAGATGAGAGAAACCAGAAGCATAACGCTGGCTCGCATAAGTTTTCGCATAAAAGATTTACAGGGAGAATCAAAAAAATCAGATGTCACTTGATTAGAACCATCTTCTTTGTTTCTGTGTAATTGTTCGAGACGAGCCGGTAAAAATAAATTCCGCTCGACAAGCCAATCCCGTCAAACCTAACCTCGTATCTTCCGGGCTTTTTGACTTCATCCACCAGAGTTTTAACTACTCTTCCAAGTACATCGTAAACTTTTATTGTGACATAGCTCTTAGCCGATAACTCATATCCAATGGTAGTCGATGGATTGAACGGATTTGGATAATTTTGCGAAAGGGAAAATGAAGATGGTACCCCGGCGTTCTCGTGGATGCCCGCTACGATGTTCGTGCTTTTGAAAATACCGCTGGCCGTTGCGGCATACAGGTATCCCGGGTGATCAAAAATGAGCGATGTTACGTCGGAATCTGTGATGCCATCGTTTGCAGACTGCCAGGTTAAACCACGATCACTCGACACGAATACCCCGCGGTCCGAGGTCCCGACGAAATATCTTGACGGATGATCTAAAAGAAAGGAGGTAACGCTTTTTCCACCTATTGATGAAATACTGTTCCAGTTTACTCCCGAGTCATCTGAATAGTAAGCCCCGGAGGTATCGGTTCCCGCAAAGATTCTTCCTTTGTTATCAATCTCCATCGCCTTCACAGAATAAAATATAATAGGAGAATTGATGTCTGTTTGGGTCCAGAATGTCCCGCCATCCGTGCTCTCGAAAACGCCGCTATATTGTGTGCCGGCGAAGAGATCGCCCCCCGAATCCAAAGCGAGACAATAGATGTTTGTTAAAGGCAAACCGATTGTCTGTATGGAATTCCAAAATACTCCCGATCCGTCTGTTGATTTGAGTATCCCTCCGGCAACACTCGCGTAATCGGTGTCGGGAGTCTGCGCAAAACTGTAAGTCCATTGTTCGACAAGGGGGTTCCAGTGATTCCCGCCGTTGGGCAAGTAAAACAATCCGGCACTCGTTGAAGCAACCAGGACTCCGCTAAGTATTCTTCCATACTTTGATGTGTTGATTTGATAGACTGCTGCCCGTTGCAATCCATCGCTTACTCTCAGCCAGGTACCGGGATCAGATCCCTCCTCGAAGACTCCATCTGCCGTACCTGCAAATAAATTCCCTGAACTGCTGATCCCGAGCGACATTATGGAGTCAGAATAAACTCCGCATTGAACCCAGGTAGATGAAGTATTGTCCAGAAAATATATACCATCCTGATCTGTCCCGGCGTAGCTGAACCCATCCGGGTCGTAGAATGCCGTTGTTATCGATGCTAAAGACACTCCGGCGGCGACATTAATCCAACTATCTGTAGAGTCATTGTAAGCAAAGAGTCCCTTGTCCGTTACGGCGACCGGTTCTCCGAGACGGTCCCTTTGTAAACTCAAAATGTTTGCGGAGCTTGATAGCCCTCCTCCATCGTTTGACCAGTTGCTGTCTTTGGGAGCTGCGGAATAGATTGCATAACCCGATGTAACAAAAATCTTCCCGGAGCTGCTTTCGACGATAGACAAGATTGTTGTTAAGGACAATCCATAAAATTTCCATGTCCTGCCGCTGTCTGAAGAAATGTAAACTCCCCCTCCGTATGGAGGCGAAGTAATTGGGTTGATCGCCTGAAGCCCGGCGTAGATATTCCCAGAACCATCCTCGGCAATAGATAATATCTCAACGTGGTCAGTTGTCACGGTCGATACTGACCATGTTTTTCCCATGTCATTCGAGATCGAAACAGTCTGTCGTCCACCGACACAGATTCTCCCTCCTGAAATAATTGCGGCAGATTGAGCGCCGCCGGTCAGGCTCATTTTCTGCCAGGATTTTCCTCTATCGGACGTCTCATAAAGTCCCTGTGAGATATTTCCGGCATAAATATCGTCGACCGAGTCTGAGATGAGAGTGGATACACCATATTCCAGGTTCAATCCGGTTGGCTGCCAGCTTCCGCCTTCGTCAGTTGAGCGGTATATACCCGAATTGGAAGCGGCAGCAAAGACATATCCCGACGGATCCACAGAGAGAAGCTGTATCGCACCGGCATAAGGTCCTTTAACTTTAGACCACGAAATGGCTTGTCCATTTACTTCTGCGAAGCAAATTCCTAAGACAAGCACAATTATTCCCGGGAAGAACCGCGCGGCGTTCAACTTATTGCTTGCTATCCGTTTTTGTTTGAGCCTTGTTCGCCACAACTCCTGTCAAAAAATATTGTGAAGTTGGCGGAAACAAGCAAGCACTTTCCTTGAACAGCGTTCTGCAATCTCCCGCACTAGGTACGTCTATAGAGACATGAGCACATACCATCGAAGACAATTGCGAGGCAAATCAAGCAATCCGGGGGCTTCCTTCTTAGTGGAGATTTCGAAATTTAAGTTTATATCGTTAATGCGCTTCTCAGTTTGATTGACTCCGCTTGAAATACTGATAGGATGTTGATACCTGACTTTTTGTTTTATTTCGAAATCTTGAAAGAGACTTCTCATAGGTTTATATTTCACAGAGGTTTACAATGGTTTTATCCAATCCCGCGAGCTTGATGTTCGATCCGCAGGAGACTATAAATAACATTTACGATCAATCGACCGAAGAAAAAACTCTTGAAGTTGAGGATAAAGATACGATTTCGGGTGAACAAACACCGGCAAGAGTGATTCTTTTCAACGATTCAACTCATACATTCGAGGAAGTCATCGGACAGATCATAAAAGCAATTGGATGCGATACAAAGAAGGCCGAGCAAATCACGATGGAAGTCCATACAAAAGGGAAGGCTTTAGTCTATGAAGGTGAGATGTCTGAATGTCTCAGAGTCAACTCGGTCCTTGAAGAAATTTCTCTGCATACCCAAATAGAAGTGTAGCCGATGAATTCAAATGAGGTAAGAGATAGTTTTGTAAAATTTTTCGAGAAGCACGGGCATAGGTTTGTACCAAGCTCGCCGGTTGTTCCGTACGACGACCCGACATTGCTTTTCACGAATGCCGGGATGAATCAATTCAAAGATGTATTTCTCGGGAAAGGGAAGCGCGATTATTCGCGCGCGGTCGATTATCAGAAATGCATCCGCGTCAGCGGGAAGCATAACGACCTGGAAGAGGTCGGTCATGACACATATCACCACACTTTCTTCGAGATGCTCGGCAATTGGTCGTTCGGCGATTACTACAAGAAAGAGGCGATCGAGTGGGCATGGGAACTCCTTACCGGCGAGTGGAAGCTTCCCAAAGAAAAACTGTACGCGACAATTTTCGAAACCGATGACGAAGCTTATGAGCTCTGGAAAAAAGTGACGGACATCGGGCATGCGAGAATCTTGAGGTTTGGATCAAAAGATAATTTTTGGGAGATGGGTGAGACCGGTCCTTGCGGCCCGTGCTCGGAGATCCATATCGATTTGGGCGAAGGTCTTTGCGCAAAGGATCATAAACATGGGGTTAACGTCGATGGCTGCGCCCGGTTTATAGAAATTTGGAACCTTGTTTTCATTCAATATAATCGCAACGCCTCAGGTGAGCTTGAACCACTTCCCTCAAAGCACGTTGATACCGGAATGGGGTTTGAGAGGGTGGTTTCTGTCCTTCAGGGAAAAAAGTCTAATTATGATACTGACGTTTTTACTCCGGTTATCTCCGAAATTGAGATATTGACCGGGAAGAAATACCAGGGCGAACAAAATCAAATTGCGATGCGGGTAATCGCCGATCATGTCCGTGCATTGACGTTCGCTATCGCTGACAATGCAAACCCGTCGAACGAGGGAAGAGGTTACGTCCTGAGACGCATATTGCGTCGAGCTTCTCGTTATGCCCGTAACCTGGAAGTTCGTGACCCATTCATTTACAAACTTGTCGACGTCCTTGGTAAGAACATGGGTGGCGCTTACCCTGAGATTTCTTCCGCTCGCGAAAGGATTAAGGATGTAATAAAATCCGAAGAAGAAAATTTTAACCAAACTCTCGACCGTGGTTTGGAAATATTCGACGAAGTCGCGTTGAAAGTTGAGAAAGGCAAAAAGAAAATCATTCCAGGCGAAGATGTTTTCAAACTTTATGACACCTACGGATTTCCGGCTGACCTTACAAATTTGATTGCCCAAGAACGAGGACTTCAAATTGATATGGAGGGCTTTGAGAAGCTGATGAGTGAACAGAAAAACCGATCCCGTATCAACAGAATGACTATTACAAGTGTGGCGAAGATAACTCAAAAAACTGGTGATGGCGAGACGGAATTCATAGGGTACGATACGACGCAGAGCAGTGCTAAACTTCTTGGCTGGATTCGTCAATCTGAGGAACATGTTAATTATCTCTTACTAGATAGAACTCCATTCTATGTCGAATCAGGAGGTCAGGTCAGTGACACGGGTGAAATTATTTTGGGAAACTCAATCTTACCGGTCGTTGATTTGACTAAGCAAGAAGGAAGAATTCTCCATGTTGTCAAAGACGAGGACATTGGTGATATAAGTCGAGAGCCTAGGCAGGAAGTACTTGCGCAAGTCGACAGCAAACGCCGTTTGGAAATTATGAGGAATCACAGTGCAACACATTTGTTCCATGCTGCGTTGAGAAAAACTCTCGGGACTCATGTTCAGCAGGCAGGGTCACTCGTTGATCCCGACCATTTGCGTTTCGATTTTACTCATCACAAGAAAATTTCACCCGAAGAACTTCACGACATCGAAGAACTTGTAAACGAGAAAATTCTCGAGCGTATCGAATTGGCACATCATAGAAATATTCCATATGAACAGGCGCGGAAGATGGGAGCGCTCGCATTCTTCGGCGATAAATATGGAGACAAAGTAAATGTCGTGCAGTTCGGCGATTTCTCCATGGAATTCTGCGGAGGCACTCATGTTCGGAACACAAGCGAGATCGGATTTTTTAAGGTTGTAAGTGAATCCAGCATCGCAAGCGGCGTGCGAAGGGTCGAAGCCGTTACCGGAGGCGGAGTCGAAAGAGTAATTGAATCTTTGATCGCGCGTGCCGACGAAAAGGAAAAAGAAAGAGACGAACTTGTCGAACGGATCAAAAGTCTTGAGAAAGAGTTGAGCGGCTATCGACTGAGAACTGCCATGGCTGCCGCCGGTGAGCTTCTTGATCGCACTGATGGAAATACTCTGGTTGGAGGGATAAAAGTTATATATGGTCTTGTGGAGGTGGAGTCGGATGACGAGCTGAAACAAGTAGCGGACCATCTCAAAGACAAAGTCGACAGCGGCGTTATTGTCCTGGGAAGTAAGATTCAAGACAAGGCCATGTTCGTAGCCGTGGTTTCTCCCGATCTAATTTCCGAGAAACACTTACACGCTGGAAAAATTGTGAGCGAGATTGCAAGGAAAGTCGGCGGCGGAGGCGGAGGAAGGCCCAATTTCGCTACTGCTGGCGGCAAGGATTTGGAAAAAATAAGTGAAGCGATCTCAGACACTGCAGAAGTTATTAAGAAGTTCTTAAATTAAAGGGCAGTATTTTTTGACTAAATTTTGCGGGAGATTTACATAAGTAGTGTCTATTTATTGTAACGATATTATGCTTGGAGGCTAATGAAAACTTTCGAATACCTGCTGGAGGTTCGCAATAGAAAAGGTGCCGGCTTTTTGCTTCTATTGGACCCCGATAAACTTGCCGATGAAGATGTGAGTCATGTTGTTAAGCACGCGCAGGAATCCGGCGTTGATGCGTTTCTTGTCGGCAGCAGTCTTATGACACGTGACATCTTTGAGAAGAACCTTACTGAAATAAAAAGGAACGCGAAGATCCCGGTGATAATTTTCCCTGGGAGTCTCTTCCAGATTTCAAGCAACGCCGACGCAATTCTGTTTCTATCGGTGCTCGCTTCCAGGAATATTGATTTGATTGTCGGGAATCATGTCCATGCGGCCCCGCTTATCCGACACCACAAGCTGGAAGCCATTTCAACCGCGTACATCCTTGTCGAATCAGGTAAGATGACTTCTGCCCATTTCATGTCCGACAGTTTTCCGATTCCACGAGAGAAGCCGGAGATTGCGGCGGCTTACTCGATGGCGGCGGAGATGTTCGGTATGAAGATGATCTACCTCGAAGCCGGCAGCGGCGCACTTTCAAGCGTCCCGAAGGAAATGGTCCAAATGGTTTCTAACTCCGTGAAGATGCCGGTTACAGTAGGAGGAGGAATCAAAGACCCCGAAATCGCCGGTGAGCTCGCGAACGCAGGCGCGTCATTTATCGTGACGGGTAATTTCTTCGAGGAAAATGGGAATTCCGGCAGGCTGAAGGAATTTGCAAGAGCGGTACATTTTAAAATGAGAGAAGGAGTAATCGTTTAGTGATAGACCGGAGTAAATTTATCAGGGAATCGCTCGAAGAAAGTGCGGCAACCAAGAAAGCGATACTCAATTCGTGTTTTGATGAAATCTCCCGCGCGGTTACTATTGTAAGGGATGCTTTGAAGAAGGACAACAAGATTTTGTTGTGCGGCAACGGTGGGAGCGCCGCCGATTCCCAGCATATTGCGACAGAATTTACGATTCGCCTGAACCATGATATTAAACGAAAGGGGCTTCCCGCTATTGCTCTGACTACCGACACTTCAGCTTTGACCGCTGCCGGAAACGATATTGGTTTTGAAAATGCTTTTGCAAGGCTTGTTGAGGCACTTGGAAGAAAGGGAGATGTGCTCGTGGCCATTTCCACGAGTGGAAATTCCGAGAATATAGTTCGCGCGGTTGAAAAAGCTCATGAAGGCGGATTGAGTGTTATCGGCTTCCTCGGCAAAGACGGCGGGAAATTGAAACGGCTTTGTGATTTGCCGATAGTCGTTCCGTCCGATAATACTCAAAGGATTCAGGAAGGACACATTACAATCGGTCATATAATCTCGGAGCTTGTGGAATTAGAGTTATATGCCGAAAGCAAATAGTTAATGTTAGGTGATTGATACTTTGAGAACAGAAGAATTGGTATAGAGGTGGTTATGAAATTAAAGAAGCATGAAATTGATGAGAGGCTCTCCAAACTTCCGGGATGGCGTCATTCCGATGAGGCGATTATTAAGGACTATAAGCTAAAAGATTTTCAGGAAGCGATGGGCTTTGTCGTGAAGATCGCTCTTGCGGCAGAGAAGATGGAGCATCATCCAGACATGACAATAGAATATAATCGGGTCAAGATAGTACTGACTACACATACCGAGGAAGGAGTCACGGAAAAAGACTTCAACCTTGCGGAAAAAATTGAAAAATTCTTCGGAGCATAATGGACAGAGAAAAAATTCTTGAGCTTTTCAAATCGACCGGCGCCCTTCAGCAGGGGCATTTTAGATTAACGAGCGGACTTCATAGTCTCGAATATTTCCAGTGTGCGAGAGTTTTGCAGTTTCCGCAATATAACGAGCTTTTATGCGGAGATATCGCCCGCTTTTTCCATGATTGGAGAGTCGAGATTGTTGTCGCGCCCGCCGTCGGTGGAATAATGGTCGGACAGGAAGTAGCAAGACAAATGCGTGTACGCGGAATTTTTGCCGAGCGTGAGAGTGACCGGATGGTGCTCAGACGCGGCTTTGAAGTCAAACAGGGAGAACGCGTCCTCGTTTGCGAAGATGTCGTGACCACGGGCGGAAGTGTGGTAGAAGTCATGGACTATGTGAAATACTTTGGAGCAACCGTGGTTGGCGTGGCAGCGATCGTTGACCGCAGCACCAAGCCCATTAATTTTGGAACACAGTTCTTTTCGCTTCTAAAAATGGCAGTGCCAACTTATAAACCAGAAGGTTGCCCGTTATGTGAAGAGAAAGTTCCTTTAGTAAAACCCGGAAGCAGAAAAATAGCTCAACCCGAGCAGCCTTGAGTAAGGAAGATCGATGCCGCTCAAGGTTCTGAAACATAACGTAATCTATAAGGGTAAAGTCTTCAACACGATCGTCGATGAGGTCGAATACGATTCTGGTAACAAGTCCGTCCGTGAGGTCGCAGAACATCCCGGCGGGGCGGTCGTTCTTCCGCTTCTGGACGACGGGCGAATCGTGTTCGTTTATCAATACCGTTATCCGTTGGACCAGTATATCTATGAACTTCCGGCCGGAAAATTAGATGCAGATGAGCAGCCTGAAGTGTGTGCTGCACGTGAACTCGAAGAGGAAACAGGATATACCGCCGGTAAACTCGAGAAGCTTACAGCGATATATACAACACCGGGATTTTGCAATGAGAAGTTGCATATCTTCATTGCACGGGAGCTTATGGAGGGTAAACAAAGATTAGAAGAAGGCGAGCTGGGATTGACTCTGAAATACATTCCGGCTAAAGAGGCTCTCCATATGGTAAGTTCGAACGAGATTGTTGACGCAAAAACTATCGCGGGGTTGTTCTTCTTGGAAAAGTTTCTCGATCTTTAATGTTCTCTCCTTATGAAATAATCCGTAAAAAACGTGATGGTGAGGGGCTATCCCAGGACGAGATAGAATTTTTTGTTAGGCAATACACCGCAGGAAAGATTCCCGATTACCAGGTTTCATCTTTCCTTATGGCCATATTTTTCAGGTGCATGAACGATGAAGAGCTGTTGTGCCTGACCCGTGCCATGATGGGGACCGGCGTTGTCTTAGACCTATCCGATATCCCGGGCTGCAAGGCCGACAAACATTCAACCGGGGGAGTCGGCGACAAGGTCTCGTTGATCCTGGCACCGCTTGCCGCTGCTTGCGGAATAAAAGTGCCGATGATCTCTGGAAGAGGATTGGGACACACAGGGGGAACCATTGATAAGCTGGAATCTATTCCCGGCTTTCGCACAAAATTATCGATAGCAGAATATAAAAGAATACTGAAAAAGACCGGGCTTGTTATGAGCGCCCAATCCGAATCTCTCGTGCCCGCCGATCGGAAACTCTATGCGCTCCGTGATGTTACGGCTACCGTTGAATCCATTCCATTGATTACGTCAAGCATTATGAGCAAGAAACTTGCCGAGGGAATCGACGCTCTGGTGTTGGATGTGAAAATAGGGAACGGCGCATTTATGAGAAACATTGACGGAGGACGCGGACTTGCACGCAAGATGGTACACGTTGGAAAACTCTACGGAAAGAAAGTCGCAGCATATCTTACCGGTATGAGCCAGCCCCTGGGCAGGGAAGTCGGCAACTGGAACGAAGTTGTGGAAGCAATAGAAGTTCTACAGGGAAGGTCAGATGTCGATGATTTGGTTGAATTGACGACGAAACTAACTGCTGAGATGATTTCTCTTTGTACGGGGGAGAATTTTTCTGCTGCTGAAAAACAAGTTGAGCGGGCAATTAAATCGGGGGCGGGTTACGAAAAATTTTGCGAAATGGTGCATATTCAGGGTGGGGACGCAAGGTTTGTTGAAAATCCATTGAAATATAAGAAGGCGAAGTTTATTCGTGAAGTGAAATCCCCGAAAAGCGGGTATGTCTCATCAATTGACACTTTTAAAATCGGGATGGCAGCGGTAAAACTTGGAGCAGGAAGATTGAAGATCGGGGATAGGATTGATCCTGTCGTTGGAATTTCAAAATTGAGAAAAATTGGTGAGAAGATTGCCGTGGGTGACGCGGTTGCTGTCGTTCGGTCGAACAACGAGGCACGTTCGAAAGCAGCAGTCGCAGAAATAAATTCAGCTTACGAGTTCTCGGAGACAAAGCCAAATAAACCCGATTTGATTTTAGAGAGAATCGGTTGATTGACAGGAAAAAGATTTATTACGGTTATAGTGAAAAATAAATCATCCTTGTTGGCGACGACAGTTTTCCGATGGTCGGGTCTCTTTTTCTTACTTGTTGTTTTTCAAGTGGGAATAATATTGGCGCAGTCGCAGACGGCATCTCCCGATCTTGAATCGATGATAAATTCAACGATCAACAATACGTATGATTACAACTTTAAAGATGCTGTTGAAACGACAAATAGAATAATAAGTACCTATCCCTTATTGCCGGAAGGCTATTTATACAAATGCGGCGTTTATTGGAAAATGTTAGAAGAGGGCTGTGTCGAATCGACAGACAGCACTAAGGGTGAGATAAAGCTGCTTGTCGACAAAGCATGCGAGTTGTCTGCGGCTGAGGTTGATAAGAATCCGAATGACGTTCGCGGGCTCTTCTGTTACGCGGGGGCACTGGTCTATCGTGCTCGTTATGAAGCGGCACACCATGATTGGTTTGCGGTGATGTCGGACGGAATAAAAACGAAAAAGATGTTGGAAAAGGCGATTGGGGTCGATACGAATTTCTATGATGCATATTCCGGAATAGGCGCGTTCAACTATTATGCTGCGCGTATTCCATGGTATTTGAAACCCATTGCGCTTGTCCTGGGCGTCAGCGGAAATGAGGATGAAGGGATTTCGCAGTTGAAAAAGGCGGCTCAGTTCGGAAAGTATGCAAAGGTTGAAGCGGGTGTGTTTCTTGCTTCTGTGGTTTATGTTAATGAAGAAGATTACTCGAGTGCCCTTAAGATAATGCTCAATTTACATAAGGAATTTCCTGATAATATTGATTTCCTTCGAAACCTGTGCCGTGATTATTACGAAATGCATAATTATGATGAAGCAATTCGATTTGCCGATATCGCGTTGTCGAAAGATAACTTGATCGGTTCGTGTCACAGAAACAGCATCGGTTACGTACGGTTTTATAGAGGGAAATCGTACGAAAGTTTGAACATGAAGGAAAAAGCTATCGCCGATTATGAGACGGTTGTAAAACTGAATGGGAATGATTATTCCGGCAAGGAAGCAAAAGCTGCTCTCGAGAACCTGAGAAATCAATAGACAGGCATTTCGGAATTCATTTTTCTTTTCTTTTGTTATCTAATTCATGAAGCTAAAGATTGGTGACAAAGCACCCGATTTCGAATTGCAGTCGACAGGCGGTAAAGTGTTTCGTCTCGGGAGCAGTCTGACCGGCGGTAAATTAGTCCTTTATTTTTATCCGAAAGACTTCACGCCGGGTTGCACCGCAGAAGCTTGCGGCTTCCGCAACGAATTTTCGGAATTGAGGAAATCCGACATCAGAGTTTTCGGGATTAGTATCGACTCAATTGAAAGCCATGAGAGGTTCAAAAAAGAACATCAACTTCCTTTTGATTTGCTTTCAGATCCTGGCGGAGAAGTAGCGGGATTATTCGGAGTTTATAACCGGCTTTTCAGGATTGCGAATCGAGTTTCGTTCGTTATTGATAGCGACGGTAAAATTGTGAGCATCACTAAGAATATGTTCGCTCCTAAAGCGCATATAAGAGCCGCGAATAGTGAAAAGCGGACAATGAATAGTTGAAAGTGAAGAGTGATCTTGTTTCTGCGCTCGACGAGATCATCGAAGGAAAGTTTGTTAACCGAAGCGTCCACGAGTTGAATTATGAGGGTGGCGGTTTTACCGACCTTTTCATCGAACGCCTGAAGTTGCATGGATATATCGAGCGGCGGGTCGGTGAAATTGAATTGCAATTCGAAGAACGAATGCCGGCTTTTGCGATCAGGAACGGAAAGGCTTACTTCGGCTGGGTCTTCATAGAGAGATTTACGGAAACAAAGACACGGAAGTTATTCGGCAGCGTAGTAAGAAATAAAAAAGGGGATTGGCTGGTTCAAATCCCGAGCAACAGCCATGGATCCATCTATGTGAATTACAAACTGAAAGCAGGAATGGAAGGAGAAAGACTATTCGTAATGGAGTAACGTTATTCAGACTTGAGATTTCTCTTTAACACCTCAATCATTTGTTCGTGGATAAACCCGTTGGAAAGTAAAATATTTTTCTGATAGATGCTGTACTTGCCCCCCGTAAAATCGGAGACTTTTCCTCCGGCTTCCGTAGTAATCAAAACTGCTGCAGCCGTGTCCCAAGGGTGAAGATTTACTTCCCAAAACCCATCCATTCTTCCCGCCGCGACGTAACAGATATCGAGCGCTGCTGAACCCAGGCGCCTAATTGCCTGAGCTGCCGTCAGAAATTCGTTGAAATGCTGAATGCAGTTAAACGGGTTACGCTTAATATCGTATGGAAAACCCGTTGCTAATAATGAACGTTCAAGTGCGTCGGTCCGGGTAACGTTCAATTTTTTTCCGTTCATGAAAGAACCGCTCCCTTTTTCGGCGGAAAAAAGTTCATCAAAGTTTGGGTCATAAACCACGCCGGCAACAATTTCGCCTTTGTATTCAACTCCGATGGAAACGCAATAAACCGGATAAGCGTGAGTGTAATTTGTCGTGCCGTCGAGCGGGTCTATTATCCATCTATATTCCGACATAGGCGATGATGCGCCGCTTTCTTCGGCAAGTATTCCATGACCGGGGAAATTCTTTGCAACAAAATTCGTAATGAGTTTCTCCGATCCCTTGTCGACGTTGGTGACCAAATTAGTGAACGAACCCTTCTCTTTTATTTCCGATATTTTCCCTTCATTCTCCTTTAGGAATTCGCCGGCTTCCTTTGCTATTTCGATTATCTTGTTAAGCATCGTGTCCTTTTTATTTAATTTAAGGATTGTAAGTGAAAAATTTTTACGTCAAATTAATAGCGGTTTAACTTTTCCTGAGAATCTTCCGATATTAGATTGGAATAGTGAGTATATTTGCGATAAGTTGAGAAGAATAACAGGAGGTGTCTGTTTCATGTCAACTATCCTAGTTGTTGAAGACCAAGAAGAAATTGCAGCTCTTTTAAGATTCAAACTGAAAAATTCCGGATATGAAGTTGTTCTCGCAGAAAATGGAAAGTTAGGGCTTGAAACAGCCAGAAGTAATCCACCGGACTTAATAATACTCGATGTGATGATGCCCGTGATGAACGGTTTGGAGACTCTAAAGGAATTGAAGGGCGATCCTATCCTGAAATCTGTCCCGGTGATAATGATGACAGCTCAATCCACCGAACCAGAGATCGTCAGAGGACTTGAACTTGGAGCCGACGATTACATTACAAAACCTTTCAGGCCGCAAGAGTTTGTTGCAAGAGTTAAAGCAGTCCTTTCCAGGTATAAGACAAATAAATTACAAAAGAATCAATAAAGCCCATCGTAGACACTGATGATGCGCGTTAACAGGTTGCGTAATTCTGGTCTAGTATCTTAACGGGCGTCATTATGAATTTGATTCTTTTGCCATCAGAAAATATATTCATAGTGTGATTGAAGGTGAACAAAAGATTCCTACAAGAGAAGAAGCTCTCGCCCTCTTATTCGAATACACCAAGACTGAAAGTTTAAGAAAACACGCTCTTGCCGTCGAAGCCGTGATGCGTGCGTACGCCGCGAAATTTAATGAAAATGAAGAAGAGTGGGGGATCGCCGGGCTTCTTCATGACTTCGACTATGAGATGTATCCTACCGCAGAGGGCCATCCTTACGTCGGCAATAAGATACTTGCCGGGAAAGGTTATCCTGAAAATATTCGGAAAGCAATAATGGGGCATGCGCCGTATACTAAAGTCGAGAGAGACACAAGCATGGCAAAATGTTTGTTCGCTTGCGATGAGTTAAGCGGATTCGTAACCGCCGTTGCCCTTGTGCGGCCGTCGAGACTGCAAGGGATGGAGCCGAGTTCGGTCAAGAAGAAGCTAAAGGATAAGGCGTTCGCAAGAAGTGTCAATCGCGAGGACATAAAAAATGGGATCGCGGAATTCGGAGTTCCCGAAGACGAGCATATTTCTTTCGTCATAAAAGTGTTACAGGACAAAGCACAAATATTGGGATTAACTTAAATGGCAAAAATTACTGCTATCGTTAATGACCTTATCTTCATGACCAAAATCCGGAACACGGCTGAGTTCTTCGGTTTGACAGTCGCGTTCGTGGGAATCAAAGAACAAGTCGATCACTATATGGAGGACTGCGAATTAGTTCTGATCGATCTTGAAAACGATTTTATAGAATCCGTCGATTTGATTGAACGAATCAAATCAAGTAAGAAAAAAGCGCCGGTGAAATTCATCGGTTATCTTTCACACGTAAATACGCCGCTTAAAGCGGAAGCCATCGCGGCCGGCTGCGATGTGGTCATGTCCAGGTTCGAATTTAATTCGAACATCAGGGAAATTTTGCAAGCAGCTTGTTGCTGACTAATCTATTGGCAGAATCCGAAATAGTTCGACTACCTTTTGAACCCATTTAAATATCCAGTTCATGTTTGAGCTAAGTTTCGCTTAGACTTTAATTCGATCATGCCGCAGCTTTCTTTGGTCATAGCCGTTTATAACAAGCCGGAAGTTCTCCGGCTCAATTTGGCAGCATGTTCCCGCCAGTCATTCAAGGAGTTTGAAGTAATCGTTGCGGACGACGGATCAGGTCCTGAAATAGCACGAGTAGTAGAGGAATCGAAGAACCTTTTTCATCTTCCAATTACGCATTTGTGGCATGAGGATAATGGGTGGCAAAAAAACAAAATGCTGAACAACGCTATTCGCGCCGCAAAATCAGAATATTTGGTGTTCATAGACGGCGATTGCCTTCCGGCAAGAAATTTTTTATTCGATCACTGGAAGGAAAAGGAGACCGGCAGGGTTCTCCTCGGGAGACGTGTTGAGATGAGCGAAAGATGGGCGAATTCTGTGACGCTCGAGAAAATTTTAAGTGGAAATTTCGAGAAGATCGGATTTGCCGAAATCCTAGATGGGATTAAAGGTCAGGCACTGCGCCTTGAAGATGGCGTAAGAATCCGTAGCAGGTTTTTACGGAAAATTTCCCTGCGTCAGGCGGATCGAATATTGGGATGTAATTTCTCCATTCATAAATCGGACATCGTTGCAATCAATGGCTTCGATGAAATGTATGACGGACCGGGACACGGCGAGGACTCCGACATTCAGTACAGGCTTTCGCTGATCGGAGTGAAGGGAAAATCATTGCGCAATCTTGCGATTCAGTTCCATGTCTATCATCCGCGAACGATCCCGTCGATGACGACATCAAGAAGATATGAAGAAGTGAAGAGAACGCTCGAACCGAGATGCAAGTTCGGATTAGAGAGATTATAATAGCCATGAAGTAAAAGTCAGGAACGAGAACTCCTTTTTAGTTAACTTCTTTTAAGAAAAGAGTTAATGAAGTGAAGATTATTTTCATGGGAACGCCGGAATTTGCTGTCCCATCATTAAGAGCGGTTGTCGGCGCAGGGCATGAAGTTGCTGCAGTCGTCACCAGCCCGGATGAGCCGCAGGGAAGAGGGCTGAAAGTTCTTCCCCCGCCGGTTAAGATTGCCGCCCTCGAACTAGATCTCCCTGTTATTCAAATTTCTTCCTTGAAAGACGCGGAATTCATAACACGGCTGAAGGAGATTTCTCCGGATGTGATGGCGGTGGTTGCCTTTCGTATTTTACCCCGCGAAGTTTATTCTATCCCGAAGCTCGGCACGTTCAATTTGCACGCCTCGTTGCTTCCGAAGTATCGTGGTGCCGCGCCGATCAACTGGGCGATAATAAACGATGAGCGGGAAACCGGAGTTACAACTTTTTTCCTCGACGATAAGGTTGATACCGGTAAGGTAATCCTTCGGAAGAAGACTCAAATCGGAGAGAACGAAACCGCAGGAGAGTTGTCAAAAAGACTTTCCTTCCTTGGTGCGGATGCCGTTGTTGATACGCTCGAACGGATTCAGCATGGCCAGGTACAGCTTATGGAACAAGACGGCTCACTATCTTCAAAAGCCCCGAAGATTACGAAAGAAGATTGTTTGATTGAATGGTCAAAACATGCCGCGGCTGTTCACAATTTTATTCGTGGATTTTCGCCGGAACCCGGTGCCTACACATTCCTCGGTTCTAAAATGATGAAGATCTTCAGAACGCAATTGACGCACAGTTCAAACAGTCTTCCGGCCGGCACAATCAAAATCGAACCCGGACGATTCTTAGTGGCATGCTCAAACGAACTCATTGAGATTTTGGAGTTGCAATTAGAGGGGAAAAAGAAACTGGCTTCGGTAGATTTTCTTAGGGGAGCCAGGATAGAGACCGGTATTCAACTTAAACGGAGCAGAGAACAGTAGAACATCGGTCATCGATCACTTGGTATGCTCTTCTGTTTTAACTGGAGCAGGTTTGTCCGTCTTAGGTTTTTGAACCTTCTCAGTCTTGGCAGGTTTTGTTTCATTGCTTGCACTTGACGGCGATGTATTGGATTTCTTATAGTCGGTCAGATAGAAGCCGGAGCCCTTGAAGATCAGGCCCGCGCCGGAACTTATCAAACGTTGAACTTTTCCTCCGCACTTCGGGCATTTTGTAATCAGATCATCGTTCATCGATTGGAATTCTTCAAAAGCAAACCCGCAATTGTCACATTTATAGTCATAGGTGGGCATTCTTTAACTCCATTTCAACTTCTTCCATTTCAAAATTTAAAATATTGCTACTGAACATTCAATCTCCTTCATATTCAACGAAGAAAGCTCCGCGCGTGTTCCATTCGTTTTGATGAAGGTAATACGGAATGGATTCACGAAAAGCATGCAGTCAATCCTTGTTTAAGGCGCATTCCTGTATTATATTATTTTCTGATCGCGGGGTGGAGCAGCTGGTAGCTCGTCGGGCTCATAACCCGAAGGTCGAAGGTTCGAATCCTTCCCCCGCTACAAACGCAGAAAGGTATTTTTATAAAAGGAAATACCTTTCGCCGTTTTAAGGTGAAGATGTACACGGTTTACGTTCTGTACTCCAGAAAATTCGAAAAGCATTATACGGGATTCAATTCGAACTTGGAGGAGCGGTTTAAGTCTCACAACGCTGCGGGGAAGAAGGGTTGGAGCAGACGTTGCCGCCCATGGGAGTTGATCCATAGGGAGGAGTTCGAGGATAAGGGCGAGGCAATGAAGCGAGAGAGATGGCTGAAGAGCGGGGCTGGGAGGGAATACATCAAAGGGCTTAAGCAGTAGATGGTCGGGTTCATATCCGCCGGAGGCGGACGAAGGTTCGAATCCTTCCCCCGCTACGAAATCCAAAGTATTCCCATAATTGGGAATACTTTTTTTTATTCGAGAACGGCATGTACACGGTTTATGTTTTGTACTCGGAAAAATTCGGCAAGCATTACACTGGTTTTACGTCTGATTTTGGTCAACGGATGGTCTCGCATGATATTTTGGGAAAGAAAGATTGGACTAAACGATATCGTCCTTGGAAGATAATTCTTGCGGAAGAATACGAAATGAAATCTGATGCGATGAAAAGGGAAAAATGGCTAAAGAGCGGAGTAGGTAGAGAATTTATTAAATCGCTTACTCATTGAAGTCTCGTCGGGTTCATATCCGCCTTTGGCGGACGAAGGTTCGAATCCTTCCCCATGCTACAAATGAAATCCGTTTCAAAAGGGACTTTTCTTTTTAAATCAGTGAGTGGATATTGATCAAATCGATGCGATGGATGCTTTCTCTTCAATTTCCTGGAGCTGTGTCGAAATCCCAATCCTCTTCAAAAGTTCAAACGGCATTTCTCCTCCGGCAAAAATAAAAACAAACTCGTTGGAGATTTCCATATCACCGCCCGGTTTCGTAAGTACGACACTGTTCTCGCGGATCTCCTTTATTTCCGAATTAAATAATACGCTGACCTTTTTCTTGGACATTGCTTCTTCGATGTGACCCCTGTTCCGTTCTTTAATGCGAGAGAATTCGCTTTTCCGGTACGAAAGTGTGATTGTGTTGTTCTTCTGAATAGATAAACCAACCGCTGCTTCGATCGCTGAGTCGCCGCCGCCGATTACAAGGATGTGATTGTTGTTGTACGTCGATGTATCGATCAGGCGGTACATAACTTTGGAGAGTTCTTCGCCGGGTACTCCAAGCTTGCGGGGTGTGCCGCGCCTTCCGAGGGCAAGCACCACATTATGAGCAGTAGTTTGAATTGTAGTGGTCGTTATGGAAAAAAATCCGTCTACCTTTTGTATGTCGGTTACTTTTTCATTTGTTCTTATGTCCAGGTCCGCCTTACTAATTATTTTTTGCCAGGTATCGAGGAGGACTTCTTTCTTGACATCGGTCAATTTCAATTTTCCCCAAATAGGAAGCTCAACCGGAGAAGTCATAACCACCTTTGCCCTCGGGTAGTGGAGAATCGTTCCACCGATGTTGCTCTGTTCAAGAATTATGTATCTCAGGTTTTTCTCTTTTGCCTTGAGTCCTGCGGCAAGTCCGGCAGGCCCGGCTCCGACAATTGCCACATCGTATTCTGCCTGATGATCGAATTGTTTCGATGAGATGTACTCGACGGTCGTTTTACCTTGCGAAACAGCGTTCTTTATCAATCCGATGCCGCCGAGCTCTCCAATGATGAAAACTCCCTTGATATTGGTCTCGTAGTTATTGTCGAGTGTGGGAAGATCGCCGCTCCGTCCCGGTTTTGCCATCAATAATTCAATTGCACCGACAGGGCAAGCCTCTGCGCAGAGTCCGTGGCCGACACATTTCGCGCCATGAATTAAAGTTGCCTTTCCTTCTATAATACCGAGTACATCTCCTTCAGGACATACCTGCACGCATCCACCGCAGCCAATACAGTTGTTTACATCTATATGAGGATGGACAGTTGCTGCCTCATTAAGGCCGCTGATTTTTAACTCCTGGAATTTTTTTCTCGCTTTTGCTTCTTTTCTTTTCAGTCGACGGGTGTATGGGACAACAGTCAGAACGATCAGGAGAATGATGATTAGTGAGGTGATCGTGGTATCGCTCATATAGATTGTCCCTTAGAACCTGAAACCAATTTCGACAAAAACATTAATGCTGTTCATCGTTGCATCTATAATATCGTCAACGCCAAGGGATGAATACAGCCTGGCGGAGAAGTCGTAATTGAAAAGGCCGGAAATAGTTTGCGTCGTGTAAGTTTGCTGGACGGTCGAAACGGAAATGTTGTACGAATCGTAACGAAGTGTTGCGGAAAGGCGGTCGAAGAATGTCCGGTCGATGTCAAGCGATAAATCGCGCCCGTTCGAAAATACTCCTACCATACTCAGATATCTTGCACCGGCATTGATGTCGGTATTGAAAATATCGCTGGCCCGCAAAGAGCCGCCAAGAGTATGCTCGTCTCGTGAATAGTCGCTCCGCGTGTTGAAAGTCGCGTTTGCGGACACAGTCAGCATTCCGGGCAGGTGAGCGGTCACAGAGGCGCGATAGCCCTGCAGGATGTTTCTGTCTATCAGGGAATCGGGAATGTCTTTCATTGTTTGAAAAAGATAAATATTCCTTGAAGCATCGTAACCTACATTTGCGAAGACCCAGTCAGCGGGGTAATAATTGGCAGAGAAATACGTATCCGACAAGTTGAAGGCGGATTGCCTGACTCCGTTGGAAAGCCGGCTCATATCGAATTCTGTCGTCTCGTAAAAGTACAACTTTGTGCCGAGAGAAAGTGAATTTTGCAGATAAAGGAAATTACGGTCGAGATTTCCATTTACCATTTGCAATCCATAGGCGATCGTGCCGTCATACGCGTGGAAAAAATCGGTGCCGGAATGGTAGTTGACAAATAACGCGGACCTTGTTCCTCCGAAATTGAGAGATGATGGGACATCGGCTGCTCCTCCTCCGAGAAATCCTGCGGTAACATTATTCATGCGGTAGTAGAATTGTGCGCCGTCAAAAGTCCCGATACCCCCGACGAACCGTGAGGTCATCCTGCCGACGCCGTATCCGAACGATGCATCGGGTAAATCGTGAATGAGGGATAGCTGGTAAAGATTATGCTCGAATCCGGTTGCATTTCCGTAAAGTGAATAATTATTTGTTCCATCATAGAAACTGCGGTCATCCAACGAGAGCACTGTTCCGGTCCCGAAAAGATTCGCGACATTTAACATCAACATTCCCGCGGGCTGGCTTAAATTAAATTTTGATTCTTCCGCCGAGATGAAATTGTATTGGATCGCGGCTCTCCCCGAGAGAATATTCTCGCGCGGTAATTCTTTTGTGATGGATGTATTGTTTGATGATGCCTGTACCTGGGCCGGTTTTGTCGAATTTGATTGCGGCTCTATTATTTCGACCGGGGTGATCACGGTATCGCCGATAGAAATAGTATCCGACTGTGAGACGATCTTCAATGCGCTTGAGCTGTCGGATATGGCTGCTATTACGGCTGTACCGGCCTCGACACCGGCATGAATGATCTTTGCTGTGTCACCTGTTGTCACTCCCTGCAAGCGGCCGGCATTGATATAAATAGTAGTCCCCGAGACATAGGAGATTGAAACCTTGATTTTCTTTCCCGCGTGAGCGGGGATTTGTAAAGTCAAAAAAGCTAGAGCCATCAATGCGGCTGTCCTCATCGGTATTATCCGCCTCCGGTTGGATGGCACTTATAACAGGATGCGCTTTGATAGACGTAGCCTCTGACGTTTGAATGCGTTTGATCCGTTCGCGATTTTGTATGCTCGTGGCAGTTGATGCATTCGAATGTGGAATAGTTCGGTTGTGCCGCGTGACAGTCAGTGCAGGCATTCCAAACTCCGGGGCTGTGCCGGTCACCCGCATGGATTGGAAAATACGAGTGGGGAAAAAAGGCCGCGGGCTGCCAGGTCAAGGCTCTATGGCAGACGGCGCACTCTTCATTGAATCCGGCAGTGATATGGTTCGGATTTTGGGCGGTCGTGTACTCGGTTTGGTGACACGAAATACATTCGCTCGGTGTACCACGGTATCGGTTCCCGACATGACAGGTCAAACATGCAACGGCGTCGTGCGCGCCGCGTGTCGGGAATTGGGTCAGATCATGATTGAAACTTGACTGCCATGACATGCCGTCGGCGGTGTGGCATTGAGTGCAATCTGTGCCAAAACCGGCGGCCCGGTGGTTGATGGCAACAGCCGCATCGTAGTCCTTCTGATGACAAGAAAAACAATTGCGTGGAGTATTCTGAAATTTTAACCCGGCATGGCACTCCTCGCACGCAACGTTCCTATGCTCACCGTAAAGTTTGAATCCGGTTTCCGAATGGTCGAACTTCATCGGCGAAGCCAATTCGGTCCACCCCTGTGTCGTGTGGCAATCAGTACACTGGAGATTAATGTCGCCATGCGGCGAGGCTTGAGCTAAACAGTTAGCGTAGGAAAATGCCACCGCTATTATCAAAGCAAAGAGATTTATCCTGATTTTCATCATACTTTTCATCCTCGATCCGTCGATGAATGGCAATCGGTACACTTCGTCCCGATGGGTTTATATTTGACTGTCTCCTTACCGTTCATTGCGACTGTCGGATGACATTTTGCGCAGGGGACGTTTGCATGCTTTCCAGTAAGGGCAAAATCGGATTGTGTATCATGGTCGAAGTTAAGTTTATGCCAGTCGTCCGCGGTGTGACATTTTGTGCAGTCTGTCGCTCCCTCGAGTTGAAATTGCCCCTGGTGCTCGTCGGAGTGGCAGGATGAACATGTTGTGTCCAGGCCGACATATTTAACCGGCTGTGCCGGATCTTTTGGCTGTGTGTGACATTGCACGCACTTGACGGCGGCGTGTTTTCCCCGTAATGGGAATTTTGTTTTGTCATGAGAAAAAGAGGGAAGGTTGTGCCATGAATCGGTAACATGACACGTGCTGCAGCCCCGGACCATTTCGGATTTGAACTGGTCCTTATGGATGTCGCTATGGCAGGTCGTGCATTCGATTAAGCCATTCCAGCGGAATTGTCTTGTTGAAGGAGCCTTGACTTTGTTTGCGAGATGGCAATCGGAGCACGCTACCGCAAGATGGGCTCCATCCAAAATAAATTTTTCCCTTTGGTGGTCGGCGATCGAATAGGTTGCAGGAGTCCAGCCGGCAACAGTATGGCACGATTCACATTTACCTTTGTCCGGCCTGTCGGCGAACTGTCCTGCATGGCCGTCAGCATGGCAATCCGAACAGAGTTGGAATCTCGTGATATGGAATCCGAATTCTCCGCTTACATTTCTTTTCTTTATGTCGTTTTGATGGCATTGCGCGCATTTTACTTCGGCATGTTTTCCCAGCAACGGAAAGGACGTTTTCGAGTGATCAAATTCCGTTTTGCTCACGGTGACGAAGGTTTCGGTTGTGTGGCAGGAAGAACATGGCTGTTTGAATTGACCTTTATGCGGGTCGTTGTGGCAATCGGCGCAGGAAGAAAACTGCGTCTGGATGAATTTGACAGTCTTATTATCGGCCAATTTTGTGTTGTGACATTGGTAGCAGTTGACGTCTTTATGTTTTCCGGTGAGAGGATAACTTGTCCTGTCGTGCGAAAAATTATCAGCAGGTTTCCAATGGTCGGTACCATGACATGAAGAACAGCTTTGGGTAAATTGTCCCTTGTGAATATCCTCATGGCACGACTCGCACGCGGTTGATAATCCCAAATAGGTCGTCTTCTTTTGATCTGCAGGTAGAGCTTTTACATCCCGGGCTGAGATATTTCCTGAATTGTGACATTCACGGCAGCCGATAATTTTGTGTTTGCCCTGCAAAGCAAATCCTACCGACGCATGATTAAACGACGACGTATCGAATCTTATTATTTGAAATGTCCTGCCGAAATGGTCGAGGTGACATTCGGTGCAGGTTTTAGCGCCGACTGTCGCATGATACCCTATGCGTTGGTTGATGCGAGTGCCGATTTCTTTGTGGCATGAAATACATTTATCGTTCGAGATAAGTTTACCAACTGTGTGACACGAGGTGCATTTTTCTATCCCTTCGAGTTGAGCATGTCCGGAATATAGCGGGCCCGGCGATATTTGGGCAACAGCACCGGCAGCAGATACAATGAGGAGACCGAGAGATAACCACACTTTTCTAATCAGCAATGAACATCCTGAAATCTTATGGTTTAAGCTCCCTATTTCGAACCTTCGACAAGAAATATAATGCCAACAGTTTAGTCCTTCTAATTAGAACAATCCAAAATGTAAAAAGTTCTTCTACGCGGTATTAGAGTGTGCTGAATTATGACGCGGTATAAAAATTACCGGAGCGTCAACCCCTTATTCGACCAAACTGAGAATATGACCATATCTGTCATCGTGACCATACCTGAAGATACAAATTTATTATCACCAAATCCAAGTGTATCCGAAGGCGACCGCTACACCTACGTGTACGATTAGAATCACCAGAACGATTAATGAAAACGGAAGATGAATGACGTGCCAGTAATGGAAAACCAGGCGAATTTTTTCAAGGACCAGGATGCGCTGCCTTAAAGCAATCCGCCGCTGAGCTACTGAGGAGATTTTTCTAATTTCACCCGGTGGAATAGACTGTGCATGAAGAATCTTGTGAAGGTGAGTCTGATATTTCCACTTAGAAAAATCCACCTTAATGAGATACCAGAGCAGTTTGAAGAAGCCGGCTCCGGAGTTGTCAAATTGGGAATCTCCAATTTTGTCAATTTGTTCGACCACTTTATTATCCAGATTGTACAGGACCTTCAACGGTTGTAATAATCGCTGACGTTCATCTTCAAGTTCTTTCGCGCTCAGTTCATGACCCTCTATGTTTTTAGGAATAAACCTGTAGAAATACCTCCCGACGAACCCGCTGAGAACGACTGCGGTCATGCACCAAAAACCGGCGCCTGCGATTCCTCCGAACTTAAAAGTAGTGTGGTACATTATAAGAATTGGTCCGACCAGGCACATGAAAATATGGAAATCGAGGAAGTCTCCGATTTTGCCAATGTGAGCGAACCTCTTTATCCGCCTCCGTGTAGAGTAGGTTATTACTCCGATGAAAATCATTGCGGTCCCGATTATGCCGTATCCATGGCTCTCAATCCCTTCCGGTTTTAAGCCGTCATATCGGGCATATACGGGCCTATCCTGCAAGGGCATTAGATAGTATGAATAATTCCTCGCCCAAATTGTCACTGTTGTAAGAGATCCCACGAGGATCAGAAAAAAAATAAAAATTTTGTGTGGAAGTTCTCTGCGACCCTGTTTCATGAGGCTATGGTTTTATGACGTCCAATTTTGTAATAGAAGGTTGCTATGATAAGAATCGAAATTCAAGTCCCGGCGTACAAAATAAGAATTGCGGGTCAGGAATCATATGCGCTGGTTATGTTTTTGAGAAAACAAGAGATCTATTGCCGCGAATCTAGAAATATCTGTCTTTGCGAGGAGCACGCCTTGCGAACCGGCGTGGTAATCTTTGCTCCGCGCGAGTTTCACTTCCGTTTCTTGTCTTTCGTCTAAAATGACAGTTCGTCAATAGAGATTACATGTCCCCTTGTGAAAATGAAGTCCCGTCTCCTTTTACGAATATTTCATGATCTCCTTAGAGGCGATTTTAGGAATCTCCTCAGTCGTATACTGACTGCCGTATATTAAAATCGCTTCATTTCTAGAGAGACGGGACGTTCCCGATGGAATCGGGATTTTGGTTCGTTTAATTGTTGTCGTGTAGAAGGATTTGTACTTCCACGTCTCTGCAGGTGTATTGATACGAGTCCTTTTATTTTGGGCGAGCAAAAGAAAATGAACAAGAACTATCATGGTCCCATCAGTATTCATGAATGCATAACGAGTTTCGTTGTAGTTGTTCTTTCTCTTATCTTGATATAAGAGAAAGAACCAAATGGCGCCTTTGGCGCCATCCCGCATACTTGTATAGAATAATTGAGCGGGAGAGAAAATCAAGGCTGGAGAAAAATGACTGGAAACCTCTTCGCTCGGCTAAAACAAATAAAATACATCTCAATTCCATACGTCCGATGTAAATCCATATTTGTTTTTTAACGCCTCACTACGAGATTTCTGCCGCCACATCATTATAATTATTAATATGATGCGGCATCCCGCAAGGCGGCGACTTAACGTCATTTTTCTCAATGCCGCGAATCTAGAAATATCTGTTATTGCGAGGAGCACCGCCTTGCGGAGCGACGCGGTGCTGCCTTTGCCGTTCCGCATTACGTTTTTTGAATGATACGACGTGCCGTGGACAGCAGCGGCCTCTCCCGTTCATTATTGTAAATATATTGTGCGGGATGGCGTAAAGCGCTCACCGACATGTAAATAATTATGACGTGGCGTTCTCATTAATTAAACCACAAGAGTCACAGAGCCACAGAGAGCCGCGGATTACCTTGTCAAATTCACAATTCAAAATTTAACATTGAGAATTCCCCACGCTCGCTTTTCACTATTCACTATTAATTTTTCACTTTCTCGTATCCGTTGCTTCTTCGTTCCATGTCTCTTACTTTTAATCGATTTGGAAGAAGGAGCGCGGCCGGGAGTGGATGTTCGCAAAACTTAAAAGGAGGTTTCTGTGAGTCGGAGGAAAAGTTTCTACTCAAGCTATGAAATGACTTATCACTTGTTTGTCAGGTGCGGCATACTCTTGATTGCTGTTGTCGTGGGTTTTCTTACGGTAACCGTAACATTAGCTCAATCGTCTCGAGAAACAGCTTTCCAAAGCAACCAGATCGGGACGAATTCCTTTGTATCCGGTTCAAAAGGGTCTGTATATCTCGTCTTTGACAGGAATTTGTACCACAAAGTTACAGATGAGGCCGACGAATGGAACCAAATTGCAAATGGTGTGCTGTCTGTAACGGTCGACCCCAATGACGACAACGTGCTCTACGCGATAAATGTGCAGTCCCACATTATAAAGTCACTTGATGGGGGCAAAACATGGATAACACTCAACTCCACACCATCTAATGCGCGGCCTTGGTTTTTGTACATAAATCCAAGTAATTCTGCTGAAGTTTTCGCAGGGACGAATGCCGGCTTGATAAAGACTTCAGATGCTGGCTTCAATTGGCAGTTTACTTCCCCTACCGGTCTCGTCTCGTATTTCAGTATTAATCCGAAGTCCTCATCTTATTATGCACTAGTCGGAGGAACAATTTACATCTCGGCTGACAAAGGTGGCACGTGGAAAAAGTCGGAATCTGGCTTACCTACTGAAATCGTTCGTGGAAAAGGGAGGACTGCATCTAAAGTAACGGTAGAGTGCGGTGCTCTCCTCTTTGTGGATCGGGAAAAGCCTTTTCTCCTCGCAGCCACAATGACGAAAGGCATATATCGAAGTGACGATGATGGAGCTTCCTGGACAAGCAGCAGTGCCGGTATTGCTGCGGGAAAAATAATTAATGGAGCATTCGTCGGTTCAAACCAGATCGTCCTATTCACGAATGATTCGATTTATAGTTCCGCCGACGGGGCCGAATGGAGATATCTGTCTATAAAGGGCAACCGGTATCAACCTCAGCTCTTTTTAGGAGTCATCGGATATCCCCAGCACGATGGCCTACTACTCCTGTTTCGATTCGAAGGTGACGCAGGAGATGTGTTAAGGATAGGGTATCTCGATCCCAAAGGGAATCTCATAGGGCTGAACTATGGCGTGCTTCCTCATTCAGAGGTAGATAATGTATGGGTCGGCTCAATGAACGGTCGTCCCGCGATTTTTGCAGCGACCGCCAATCTAAATTCCTCAGACCAGACCCAACGATATACCCGCCCAACGTTTATTTCAGTTTCCCAGGATGGCGGTTACTCATGGGAGGTAATTGAAAAAGCGGATTATGGTGAGCAGGCGCTTGTTCGCGGCGGCCAGCCAACTGAGATGTGGATATATGGGAAGGGTATTCAGAAGACTGAGGACGGTTGGTTACACTGGACTATTCTCCCCGGTATCCAGAATGGGATGACATTTAATAAGATAGAACCCGATCCCAAAGACGAAAATGTCCTTTATTATTGTGTCGGTATAAATGAATGCCATGTTTTTCGTTACCAGTATGAACCTTCAACAGGACAGGGTCAGGCCATCAACCTTAAGGTACTCGGCCCGGATATCGTTGTCGAGGACGATAATAGTAAAATGCTTTTTACGGGAACCGGACAATTGAGCACAGATGGCGGTTGGACTTGGACCGACAAATCGAAAGCCTTATCAAATTTGGTGCAAGGGATTGCTGAAGGCTACCGAAGGCCGTTCAAGCTGGTGTCATTTCATGGCGGGCAGATACTCGCTGTTGTCGGTAAATCGGAACCGACCCTTTCGGGTACAAAAGCATCGGTGAGCATCATAAAATCTTCAGACATGGGAGACACTTGGCAAAAAGTCTATTCTTTTCCAAACGAACAATGGAGTGAAGAGGTTTTTTTGAATCCGAATAATCCATCGGATTTCTTTATTGTGACTTCATCCTCCAGCACCAGCAAAGTGTACGAGACCCAGGACGCCGGGGAAAACTGGCATCAGATCTATGCTCGCGATGTTGTCCAAAAGAATGGCTGGCAAGACGTAGAAAAGATTCGCGGGGTTAGCCAGATGACCGCTGGATCAGGGCGAATATTGTTTGTAGGTGGGAGTCATGGTCTCTGGAAATCTGAAGACGAGGGACAAAACTGGAAGCGTATTGGAGGTGTGCAATGAGACGACTAAGTCAGGTAATGCTCGTAGGAGCAACGCTTTTATTCATAGGAGGCTGCAGCAAGCCGCTTCCTGATGCTTACGGAATTTACGCAGATACTAATGGTGGGCAAACGTTGCTTGCGGCACAGAACGTTAGAGTTGCGGGAACAATGCTGAACCCTATTCCCGGACTGGTCGGCCCTTCAGGCTTCGAGTGTAGCTCCTTGGAGGATTTTGTGGTTTATAAGAAAGATGTTAGTCCGGATGCTGTGCACCTCGTCCGGTTGAACTTCGTGAGTGATGTGCAGATTCATGGAATCTTTGGCTCGAACCAATCAAGAATTAATCTCTGGCTTCCCAAAGATCGAATTGAAGTGGATGTAAAGCCTGTCGAAGAAAAGCGAGACATGTACATTGTTGCGCCCCGGGAGCCTCTTGACAATGGATTCTACGCGCTTTACATAGGCTCTTTCGGTGGGGAAATGGTTATGGGAGGGCAAGTCTTTGATGTTGTGGTCGGTTCAGCCGCGGACTATCCATCCTACGCCGCTGCTGCCAAATCCAGGGAGACTCAACTCAGAAGCGATGCGTCTGCATTACTTACAAAGATGAACGATCTGCTTGATAAAAAAGATTATAGTCATTTAGAAGACGTCTACAGGCCGGAAGGAAGCAAGTTATCCGGAACGTCTCTACAAACGTTTATAGATGGGAATCAAACGTGGATCAGCAGTACGGGCAGGATACTTAGTTCTGAAATTGTGTCGGTATTTCCATCCGACGATGGCCAATCGGCCCGATGCTCTGTAAAGACAACATACGAAAAGGCTGGTGTGCAGGAAGAATCCCTGACGATCCGTAAAATCGGAGACCAGTATTTTATTACTGAACTCAAATAGGCCCGCAAGAGAGATTCAGCCGTCTGTACCGAGTAGATAATTGCGAGGAGCACCGCCTTGCGGAGCGACGCGGCAATCTCATTAATTAAACCACAAGAGTCACAGAGCCACAGAGAACCGCGAATTACCTTGTCAAATTTACAATTCAAAATTTAACATTGACAATTCCCCCCGCTTGCTCTTCACTATTCACTATTCACTTTCTCATATCCGTTGCTTCTTCGGTTCAGGCCGCTTACTTTTATTCAACTTGGAAAAATCCACATCAAAATCGGCAAGCGAGCTTTTCGTCGTTGATAACTGCAATTCCAATTAGAATGGCGTTGGGACGGCGTTGCAAGGGATTGGAGGCGAGTAAGACACATGACAGTTCCAGAATTAATCGAGCGTAAGATTCTCCTGATCAGGGGACAGAAGGTAATGCTCGACTCCGATCTGTCAGATCTCTACGGTGTTGAGACTAAGGCACTCATCCAGGTGGTCAAGAGAAATCCTTCTCGTTTTCCTCAAGATTTTGTGTTCCAACTGGATGGCGATGAATTTAAGAACTTGAGGTCACAATTTGTGACCTCAAGTTGGGGCGGCAGAAGGTATCTTCCTTACGCTTTTACCGAGCAGGGTGTAGCCATGCTGTCATCCGTCCTGAACAGTGAGCGGGCAATACTCGTGAACGTCCAGATCATTCGCACTTTCGTCCGGCTAAGGGAGATCCTTGCGACTCACAAAGACCTCGCCCGAAAATTAGAGGAGCTTGAGAAAAAGTATGACGAACAATTTGCGGTTGTCTTTTCCCAAAGGGATCCATTCGGACAGGCGATCCGTGAGCTGATGACACCGCCCGAGCCCCCGCCAAAGCGTCGAATCGGTTTCGGCGTCGAAGAGAGAAGGGCACGATACTCGACCCGTCGAAGAAAATCCTAATGTTACTTCATGACTCAGCTGCGAAACGCTCAGGAATCGCTTTTCACTTCTCGCCGTTCTCTTTTGATTGATTGCCTCTAACCTTTCACTCTTCACTCCTTGTTATTCTCTTTTCCCTTTCTTCTCTCCTTAATTTACAATTCAAAATTTAACATTGAGAATTTGCTTCAATCATTGTTTCTCTCCCCCATGTCGCTTACTTTTATTCAACTTGGAAAAGGAAGCACTGAACCTACAATGAATGTGGCCCGCTCATATTACCGCAGAGGGGGAATAGGGGACCAAGAGAAACGTCAAATCTCGATTGATCTTTTGCCAGAACAACTTTCAAGATTTACAAAAGCTGGACCGTTCTTAAAGTGGGCCGGCGGCAAAAAACAGTTACTGTCGGAATTGATGAAGCATGTCCCTGAAAATTATGGCCGATATATCGAACCCTTTGTTGGTGCCGGCGCATTATTCTTTAGCTTGCAGCCAAGTGACGCTGTCTTAGGTGATTCCAATGGAGAATTGATAAATGCTTATGAAGTGGTTCGGGATGATGTTGAAGCATTGATTCATGAGCTTGGGAATTACGTTAATGATGAAAAGTTCTATTACAGGGTTCGAGCATTCAAACCGTCAGAGCTTAATGTGGTAAAACGCGCCGCCCGATTAATCTATTTGAATAAAACTTGCTTTAACGGATTATACAGGGTGAATAAGCAAGGGGAATTTAATGTGCCGTTTGGTTATAGAAAAACAGCATTGATCTGTGATGAAACCAAGTTAAGAGATGCCAGCAAGATTCTACAAGGTGTTACGCTCGTTTGTGATGACTATGACCTGCCCCCGTATTGTGTACCAATGTTAAGTTAGTTATTTGGTCAGGCATTGGCAAACTGACTCGGGTAAAAAGCTTCAGGTGCTGGGGGTCTGTACCCTAATGAACTGTGTGGTCTGACGGTGTTGTACTGGATCCTCCATTCTTCTGTGACAACTCTTGCTTCCATGACAGTATCAAATACTTCTCGATTAAGTAACTCATCTCTGAACTTTCCATTGAACGATTCGATGTAACCATTCTCCAAGGGACTACCAGGCTCGATGAAAGCTGTCGTGACGCCCAGATTGTGGAGCCATGTCCTGAGGAGCTCTGCAACGAACTCAGGTCCATTGTCCGAGCGGATGTACTGTGGTATCCCTCGGGTAATGAATAAATCCGACAAAGTGTCGATGACATCGTTGGCCTTGATCTTTCTGTCCACACGGATAGCCAGACATTTCCTCGTGTACTCATCGATGATGTTCAGCATCCGCAGAGATCTTCCATCGCTGGTTCGTTCTGCAACAAAATCATAACTCCACACATGATCTTTGTGTTCTGGACGAAGCCTGAGGCAGGATCCGTTGTTAAACCACAGACGTTTCCGCTTTGGCTGTTTTTGTGGCACTTTAAGCCCTTCCTGACGCCAAAGTCGCTCCACACGTTTATGGTTCACTCGCCATCCTTCTCTTCGGAGTAGGATCGTTATTCGCCTGTAGCCATACCGTCCATACTGGCAGGCAAGGTCTACCATCCGATCTCTCAAACGTTCTGTAGCTGCATTCACCTTCATCTGTCGTCTTTGTGTCGATCTGGGCTGCTCTAAAACTAAGCACGTTCGTCGTTCTGATAACTGAAGCTGCTCCTGGATCTCTTCCACAGCCCGGCGCTTCTTCACCGGGCACAGTAGTTTCCCCGGGCGGCTTCCTTCAGTATCGAGTTATCTATTGTCAGATCTGCTACCACCTTCCGAAGCCGCTGGTTCTCCTGTTCAAGTTCCTTGTACCGCTTCGCCTGGTCTATCTGCAGTCCGCCGTATTCCTTTCTCCATTTGTAATACGTCGCGTCGCTGATACCAAGTTGTCGAACTACCTCCACTAGCGTCTGGCCTTTTGCCAATAGAACTTCTGCCTCTCGCAGCTTTGCCACAATCGTTTCTACTGTGTGTCGGGGCTTTCCCATTTTTCTCTCCTTTGATCCATAATATACTTTTCACGAAGTTTAATTTGGATCTCTTTTTCGGGGGCAGGTCAACTACAAGACCGTGCTTCGTAAGTATGCGAAGCGTGGCGATCTTGTATATCTAGACCCACCGTACTATCCATCAAGTCCTTTTGCGGATTTTAAGAGGTACACTAAGGAATTCTTCTACGAGGACGACCATATTGAACTAAGAGATGAGTTTTCTAGGCTCGTAAATACCGGATGCAATGTTATACTCACGAACTCTAACGTTGATTTCGTAAGAAGGCTTTATGATGGCTATGAATATCGTGCGATAAGCACAAAGAGAAATATCAGTAGCAAAGCCACAACTCGCAGAGGCGAAGATCTGATTGTCCTCGGCAAAAATTCCAGAATTGTAGCGGAAGGTGGGATTATCATTTACCACCGAAACCTTCTCGAAATTTTCCCGGGACCAGATACATGGGAAGTAAATACCGAGTGCTACCTTTTCTTTGGGACTGTGTCAAGGATCTAAAATTTGACTCGGTTTTAGATGCCTTTTCGGGGAGTAGTTGCGTTTCATATATGTTTAAGCAGAAAAACAAGACGGTCATCTCGAATGACTTTTTACACTTCAGTTACCACTTTGCAAAAGCCCTCATAGAGAATCAAACGGAAAGATTAGACGACGACGATCTTGAAAATCTTCTTAAACCGAATAAAAAGGCGGGCAATTTCATAAGAACCACTTTCAAAGGTCTATATTTTGAGGACGACGAGAATATTTTTTGGACTCAGTTCGCAGTAACATAGAATATATCGAGAGCCCGCACAAGAAGTCACTTGCTCTAGCTGCTCTTTCGAGAGCTTGCATGAAGCGTCGAGCCCGCGGTATTTTTACATTTATTGGTGACCGGTACAACGATGGTCGGAGGGACATGCGCATCAATCTTCGTCAGCATTTTATTGAAAATGTAAACGCGTTCAATGCTGCAGTCTTCGACAACGGCAAAAAGAATGTTGCAATGAATCAGAATGTGTTTGAACTTATGACAAGAACGGATCTAGTATATCTAGACCCCCCATATTTAACACCACACTCCGACAATGACTATACTAGAAGGTACCACTTTGTCGAGGGATTGGTTCGCAACTGGAAGGGTTTGGAGATTCAGGAACATACGATAACCAAAAAGTTTCTGCGTTATGAGACACCCTTCATTTCTCGTGACACGATTCACCAAGCCTTCAGAGATCTGTTCAAACAATTTGAGAAGAGTATAATAGTGCTTTCATACTCATCTAATTCAATACCTGAAAAGACGGATCTTGTTAGAATGCTGAAGAAATTCAAGAAGGAAGTCCGAGTTCATCAAGTGGATCATACATATTCTTTTGGTAACCAAGCAAACAAGAGAGGTAACAATGCCAACAGAGTGAAGGAATATGTATTTATTGCGCTGTAATACATCCTTGAGGAGATCATATGAGGCTAAGGAGTAAGTTCGTACCACAAGCGGATCGCTTGGAGGACGTCGTGCACGTACTTGAAGCAATTAACTCCGGGGAAACAACTTTCCAAGAGATTGCCAAACACATAGGGATGACCTGCCCCCGAAAAAGAGATCCAAATTAAACTTCGTGAAAAGTATATTATGGATCAAAGGAGAAACGACAATGGGAAAGCCCCGACACACAGTAGAAACGATTGTGGCAAAGCTACGAGAGGCAGAAGTTCTATTGGCAAAAGGCCAGACGCTAGTGGAGGTAGTCCGACAACTTGGTATCAGCGACGCGACGTATTACAAATGGAGAAAGGAATACGGCGGATTGCAGATCGACCAGGCGAAGCGGTACAAGGAACTTGAACAGGAGAACCAGCGGCTTCGGAAGGTGGTAGCAGATCTGACTATAGATAACTCGATACTGAAGGAAGCCGCACGGGGAAACTACTGAGCCCGGTGAAGAAGCGCCGGGCTGTGGAAGAGATCCGAGAGGAGCTTCAGTTATCAGAACGACGAACGTGCTTAGTTTTAGAGCAGCCCAGATCGACACAAAGACGACAGATGAAGGTGGATGCAGCTATAGAACGCTTGAGAGATCGGATGGTAGATCTTGCCTGCCAGTATGGACGTTATGGCTACAGGCGAATAACGATCCTACTCCGAAGAGAAGGATGGCGAGTGAACCATAAACGCGTAGAGCGACTTTGGCGTCAGGAAGGGCTTAAAGTGCCACAAAAACAGCCAAAGCGGAAACGTCTGTGGTTTAACGACGGATCTTGCATCAGGCTTCGTCCAGAACACAAAGATCATGTGTGGAGTTATGATTTTGTTGCAGAACGAACCAGCGATGGAAGATCTCTGCGGATGCTGAACATCATCGATGAGTACACGAGGAAATGTCTGGCTATCCGTGTGGACAGAAAGATCAAGGCCAACGATGTCATCGACACTTTGTCGGATTTATTCATTACCCGAGGGATACCACAGTACATCCGCTCGGACAATGGACCTGAGTTCGTTGCAGAGCTCCTCAGGACATGGCTCCACAATCTGGGCGTCACGACAGCTTTCATCGAGCCTGGTAGTCCCTTGGAGAATGGTTACATCGAATCGTTCAATGGAAAGTTCAGAGATGAGTTACTTAATCGAGAAGTATTTGATACTGTCATGGAAGCAAGAGTTGTCACAGAAGAATGGAGGATCCAGTACAACACCGTCAGACCACACAGTTCATTAGGGTACAGACCCCCAGCACCTGAAGCTTTTTACCCGAGTCAGTTTGCCAATGCCTGACCAAATAACTAACTTAACATTGGTACACAATACGGGGGCAGGTCACTATAAAAGTTGGTTTTGCCTAATCATGGCAGGAATATTCTCTTTCACCGCGACCGGTTGCGCTTCCCGCGTAGCTTCCGTCCTCACTTTTATTCGCAGGATGACGTTCACGGTTTTTGTAGCTTCGCCTCTGACGCCTCATTTCGTTCTCACATCGGAGCATTTGAGGTGTCCCCCGACAGCGTGAGCCGGGAAACCTTGCGAAGGTATCACTGGAATACCTATGTGACCTTCGCAAGGTCGCGTACCTTCTTTTATCCATCGGCATCCATTAGAAATGGACGCCTTGAAATAGCACGAATCCGTCTAAAGCGGATTTCGTTTGGTCGGAATGACAATCTTCCTTTTAAATCAAAAACACCTTTGTCGTTTCGAGCGATCCGCCGCAGGCGGAGAGCCGAGAAATCTACTGCGGCGATAAAGAAATGTTATTGAACAATTCCTCCGAAAAAGATTCTCCTTCTGCAAGTCGGGATCGGTCGGAATGACAGGAGTCCTGAGAGGAGAATCCTCTCACTGAATGCTCCATCAAATTGCCGAACTCCCCCTCACCGCAATCACATTAATAAATACTTCCAATTTTCACATCCCTTTCATTCTTCCTTCTTAACTTATTGTGTGTTGAAAAAGAGCAGAGTTACGGAGTATAGAAAATTAGTGTACCGCGGGAAATGATGAGCGGCAGAGACGTGAAGGAATTCAGAGGGGGGAGTGAAGCCCGGGAAAATGAAATGGATGGCAAGAAATACCGGGCATGTCTTAAATTTGTGGAGGGGACGGGCGGCATTAGCCATCTCGCGTCCCGCTATTTACTCAACGAAACAGGAAAATGAAATTCAAACCGATTCTTAACGTGTTGTTTGTTGCCTGCGTTCTTTTCCCGATAACACAGGTTCACGCGCAGCCTCGTTCACTTCCCGACTATTTGAAAGCTGCGCTGGAGGGGAGTCCTCTCCTTGCTTCTGCGGAACAATCCAGAGTCGCGGCAGAATACACTAACGGAGCGACGATAAAGGGGTACTATCCGCAGATAGGAGTCGGCTCGCATCTGATTTTTGCGCCGGGCTATGACGAGGCTATAACGAACGGGGGCGAATTCGGGGCACAGGTCAGCGGCACCTATACAATCTATGACGGCGGTGCGAGATCGTATGAAATCCAGAAAGGCGGAATCGGAGTTGAAGAGGGGACGTTGAATCTGAATAAGACCAAAGCCGATGTCATCTATGCGGTATCCACGGCTTACGTTGCCGCAGTGAAGGAAAAAAGAGAGATGACAATTGCCGGGGAGGACTACGGTAATCTTCGCGACTATTTGCAGTTGGTCAAGCAGCTTCAGGCATCTGGACAGGGAAGCGAGACCGATGTTTTGAAGACGACCGTTGACCTGAACAACGCCATGATTGACATTGAAGCTCGGAAAGTTGCCTTTAGAAATTCTCTCCTCACCCTATCCCAGGCGACAGGGCTTTCATCGGACCAAGTGACCGACGTCGACTCGAATTTGGTTTCAACTCCTTTCGATACGACATTTTACGCGGAGAGAAGTGTGGACCTGGCGTCGCAGGAATTGATGTTGAAGCAGGCTGAACTTGAATCACAGGTTGTGGGAGCTAAATTGAAGCCGGCGGTGTCATTAGGCGCCGACGCGGGAGCGCTCACATCGCTCCCTAATGTCCGGCAGGGCTTGGCAAATGTATTTGGCGCATCGGTCGGGATCTCTATCGCGGTTCCCCTTTTTACTTTCGGTTCGGTCGAAGATAATTTTAATGCGTCTGAAGCAAATGTCAGAAGTGTGTCGCTGCAGAACGACTATTCCAGGATTTTGATGGAGCGCGAATTTGAAGGGACGAAAAACGATATTGCCGGTGCGAGATCGGAGATTGCCGCGTTGAAAGGTAACCTTGCGGTCGCGGAGCAAAACCTTCTTTTATCAAAGGCGCGATATGCCGGAGGCGGCGGGCTCAGTCTTGAAGTGCTCGGCGCCATCCAGATGGTAAACCAGATAAAGCTCGCGATTGAAGATGCCAACGCGCGCATGGAGACGGACATTTTCAAATTGAACCGGCTTAACTATTCAGGAGCTAATTGATAATTATGAAGAATATCCCTCTCCTTCTTGCCTTCGTTTATGTGTCGCTTATGTTTAATGCATGCGGCACAAAGAATGACGACAGCGATGCGGACGTGAAGCCGCGAGCGGTTGTCAAGGTTGCTCCTGCTTACCTCGGCAACATAGACGACCTGGTGAGCGCGACCGGTTCTTTCGAGGTCCTGCGTGATGAAAAAATAAAATCCACCATTTCCGGAAAGGTCGAGAAAGTATCTGTGCTGGAAGGTGATGCGGTCCAAAAGGGAGAGGTTGTTGTCACGGTAGTCTCCCAGGAATCTTATGCCGCGATAGCGGGTGCTGCTCAGCTGCTCAACCAGGCAACGACTGAAGATGAGAAGAAGCAGGCGGAAGAGGCGCTCCATTTGGCGGAAACGACTGCGGCATTCGCAAAAATATCGGCACCATTTTCGGGAGCCGTTATCCATAGGTTTGTAACGGAAGGCGAACTTGTCTCGCAGGGGAGCGATCTTGTGGAAATTATCGATCCATCGACGGAGTATTTTGTTGCAAACGTTCCGATAGATTATGTCTCATCTGTAAAGACCGGTCAGCCTGCTCTCGTTACAATTCCCGGAATGCTCATGCCGCCTTTGCGCGGAACTGTCCGTGCAATCAATCCGGCAACGGATCCGAATAGCCAGAGCATTCAGGTAAGAATAAACCTGTACACTATCCCGTCGAAGGTCGCCGCCGGCACCTTCGGAAATGTTCAGATCAAAATCAGTGATCATAAATCCGTGGTGCTTGTGCCGAAGCAGGCGGTTTACCATGATGATGAACTTGACCGTGATTTCGTTTGGAGAATCCAGGGAGATTCTATCGCGCTCATGACTCAGGTAAATGTAGGGCTTTCCGATTCGTCGCGGTTTGAGATTACTTCCGGTCTAAAATCCGGAGACATCGTGGCGACTGTTGGCGGATACGGGCTTCCCGATTCAACCGACGTAACCGTTACGAAGAACTAAGGCTGCCATGAAAACGACCGGTGCCAATTCGCGTGGACTTGAATATCTACCAATCTACATGCTTCGTCTCAGCACAAGGACAGTCCATAATGGGTTTGGCATTAATATGGGAAGGCAAACAATTTCCTCTCCCTTGATTGGAGATGATTAAGGTGAGGGTGCGGTATATATCTGCATATTTCAGGACAAGACGAGGAAATGCCAGGTAGATGAAATTATTTAACCTGATCTCTGCTCACAGGAAGGCAGTATTTTTCCTGGTTGCCGTATTAAGCATCGGCGGAATTGTCTCGCTGTTTCGGATGCCGATTGCATTGTTCCCCAATATAGATTTTCCCCGCATCGTGATGATCGCGGATAACGGTGAAGAGCCGGCGGACAGGATGATGATTGAAGTCACCCGGCCTCTGGAAGAAGCGGCGAGATCGATTCCCGGAGTGGTGCAGGTTAAATCCGCAACAAGCCGCGGCTCATCTGAAATCTCAGTAAGCTTCGAATGGGGAGCGGACATTATTCAGGAGTTGCAGCTCCTGCAGGGAAAAGTGTCGAGCATTCGCAATGAGCTTCCGTCGACCGTCTCAATTGATATAGAGAGAATGAACGCCGCTGTCTTCCCGATCGAGGGTTTCAGTATAACTTCTGATTCTCTCGACCAGGTCCAACTGCGAGACCTCGCGTATTATACTATCCGCCCGGCCTTGATGAGGATTAACGGTATTGCGGATGTGGTAGTGGTCGGAGGGAAACAGCGCGAGTTTCTCGTTAAAGTAAATCCGCAGAAACTCCAGAGTTTTGGACTGAACGTGAACGATGTCGCGTCCGCAATTGACAAGGCCAACTTTGTTTCTGCTACCGGGCTCGTCGAAAGGAACTATCAAATCTATTTGACCCTTGTTGACGGGCTGTATAAGGGACTTGATGACATCCGGAATACGGTTGTCGATTTCAGGAATGGGGTGGCGATTACAATTGGCGACGTAGCATCGGTCGAGCCTTCTGAGAAAATAGAATACATCCGCGTAACTGCCGACGAAAAGCCTGCGGTACTTGTTAATATTGTTCGTCAGCCGGGAGGCAATACGGTTGAGATCGGAGAACAGGTTAGTGCACAGCTTGCCGACATGAAAGATGTCATTCCTTCAGGTGTGAAGGTGAAATATTTCTACGACCAGGGGGATTTCATAAGCAGTTCAATCGGAAGCGCGAGAGACTCGATCATTGTCGGGCTACTTCTCGCCATCCTCGTGATATTCGTCTTCCTCAGGAGTTTCAGGATCGGGTCGGTCGCCGTAATCACAGTCCCGGCAGTGTTCGCTTCCGCCATTCTTTTTCTCTATCTCATCGGCAATACACTCAACATAATGACACTGGGCGGCATCGCAGCAGCGGTGGGACTCGTCATTGATGATAACGTGGTGATGATAGAGAACATTTTCAGGAACATGAGGTATGAAAGGGAAAACGCCCGCCAGGCGATCGCGGAGTCAATGAGGGAAATTCTTCCGGCGATTATCGGATCGAGCCTAAGCTCCATCATCGTGTTCGCTCCTTTCGCGTTTCTCTACGGTGTTACCGGCGCCTTCTTCAAGCCGCTTGCAATAACAATGGCTGTTTCGCTCGCAGTGTCGATGGTGTATTCCCTGACTTTTGTGCCGCTCCTCGCGGAAAAATTCATCACGGAAAAAGATGTGGCGTTAGAAGTCAGGCGCGAAGAGAAATCACAGCACAGGATCTCGAAGGCTTACGATCGAGTGCTCAAAGCGCTTCTCAAGCGAAGTTATCTCGGGCCGGTATTTGCGGTCGTCGTGCTTGGCGGGACATTTCTTTTATACAGCAGCATCGGGAGTGACTTCATGCCGCAGATGGACGAAGGATCGTTCGTCCTGGATTATAACTCGCCTCCCGGTACATCGCTGGACGAAACGAATCGGATGCTGATGGATGTGGAAAAAATAATTACCTCTGTCCCTGAGGTTGACTCATATTCCCGCCGGACAGGGACTCAATTGGGGTTTTTCATAACTGAGCCTAATAACGGTGATTTTCTTATCAAGTTGAAAAAGGATAGAAGGCGTTCGGTCTTCGAGGTGATCGACGAGTTGCGTCAGAGAATTGAGACGGAGGAGCCCGCTTTGACGATTGATTTCGGTCAGGCGATGCAGGACCTGATAGGAGATCTTACCAACTCACCGGCGCCCGTCGAGATAAAAATATTCGGGCCGAACCAGAATGTCATTGAGGAAAAAGCTAAAGAAGCGGCAAACCTGATAAAGGATGTTCCCGGAGTTGTCGATGTGTTTAATGGAATCGTTATCAGTGGCCCTTCGATTGTTGTGAATCCCGATCCCGTGCTCGCGGCGAGGGCCGGGTTCACTATTGTTGAAGTTCAGTCCCAGCTTCGGACTATCATGGAAGGAAGTGCGGACACATACGTCCTCAATGGAGAAAAACTCATCGGAGTCCGTGTCCGATATCCGGATCAATACCATGGTATACTGCAGGATATACAAAATGTAAGATTGAAATCGCCGAATGGTTTCTACGTACCGCTGAGCAATATCGCTTCAATAAACATTCTGAAGGGGCAAAGTGAAATCGACCGGGAAGACCTCAAGTTGATGCTCCCGGTAAGCGCGAGGATTTCGGGAAGGGATTTGGGTAGCACGATAAATGATATCAAGAAAGTCCTTCAATCCGGTCTCGTCCTCCCGCAGGGCGTCACTTATTCTTTTGGCGGACTTTATCAAAGCCAGCAGGAATCGTTCAGGAGTCTTCTCTTCGTATTGATTGCGGCATCTCTGTTGGTAATTGCGTTAATGATCATAGAGTTCGAGAGTTTCTCTATTCCTGTCGCGGTTTTCTCAACCAATCTCACATCTTTGTTCGGTGTCCTTCTTGCTTTGGTGATAACGGGAATCACTTTCAACATATCGAGTTTTGTCGGAATGATAATGATGGTTGGAATAGTTCATGAGAACGGAGTCTTCATAGTTCATATGATACAGGAGATCGGTGGAAAGGATGGTTACTCGATAGACTCAATTGTCCGGGCGTGCAAAGTCAGGGCACGGCCTATTCTTATGACGACATTTGCAGCAGTCTTCGCGTTGATGCCTCTTGCGCTTGGCATCGGTGCAGGGGCGCAAATGCAGCAGCCGCTCGCCGTGGCGGTGATCGGAGGATTCCTGCTTTCAAGTTTCCTGTTGTTATTTGAGCTTCCTACACTTTATGTTTTCTTGAAGAGAATTAAATGAAGAATCTTTCTCGGGGTGACTCATGTGCCCTCAACCCCGCATTGGAACATTGCGGGGTAAGCCTGACCCTCTCCCACACGTGGGAGAGGGAATTGTACGGTGCGCCCGTTCGTGTAATGATTCGACTAAAAGGTGATTGCACAAAAGATGATGCGCGTGTCAACTGGCAAGAATTTGGATTCAACATTTCCTCTCCCGTTGGGAGAGGATTAAGGTGAGGGTGTTGACATGAAAGGTAAGCTTATACCGATAGCAAGGACGCTTCGCAAAAATCAGACTGATGCGGAAAAATTGTTGTGGCGGAAGCTCAGGGACAGGCAACTTGAAGGAATGAAATTTAGAAGACAGCGGCCTATCGGGAAATACATCGTTGATCTAGTGTGCATCGAGAAAAAGATCGTGGTCGAAGCGGATGGTAGCCAACATTTCCAAAGTGAAGAAGATAAAATTCGGGATGGCTATTTGAGGGAACAAGGTTACACAGTCTTGAGATTTTGGAACAATGATATATTGAAGAATATCGATGGCGTTATTCAAAGAATATGGGATGTGGCACATGTGCCCTCACCCTGACCCTCTCCCATTTCATGGGCGAGGGAATTATACGCAGAGGGCTTGCAAGTGTGTCCTCTCCCTTGGGGAGAAGATCGAGGTGAGGGGATGAGAATTCTCCTCGTCGAAGACGACAAAAGTTTGCAGAGGACCCTGATGAAACTTTTCAAGACGCAGAACTTCGCGGTTGACGCGACCGCATCTGGAAAGGAAGCAGTCTTTCTTGCGAATACCAACGACTTCGATGTAATCGTACTCGACCTGATGCTGCCGGATATAGACGGTTTCGAGGTCTGCAAACAGATCAGAGAAGGAAAGCTCCCTACGCCGATACTTATGCTGACAGCGCTTGACGAAGTTGAGAATAGAATAAGAGGTCTCGACGCCGGTGCGGACGATTATTTGCCGAAACCGTTTCATGCAGGTGAGCTCCTTGCACGGATCCGTGCATTGTCACGAAGAGATGCTGAGGACAAGAATTCCGTGATCAAAGTCAGTGACTTAGAATTAGACACCGCCGCGCGAAAAGCGTTCAGAAAAGGAAAGGATCTCAAGCTGTCCGGCAAAGAACTTGCTTTGTTGGAGTATCTCTTGATCAATAAAAACAAGATTGTAACGCGTGCTGAAATCGCCGAGCATATCTGGGATGTTAACTTTGATCCGCGCAGCAACGTCATCGAAGCTTTCGTGAAACTGTTGAGAAAGAAAATTGAGGTGGATCCGGAGCACAAAATCATAACAACAGTCAGGGGAATCGGCTACACAATTTCGGATGAAGAATGAAACTGCCGATACGTATTAGAGTCGCACTTTACGTGACATTCACCTTTGCCGTTCTGATAGTGAGTCTCGGTTTCGCACTTACGGAGCTTTATGAAAAGTACACGAACCGTTCGTTCGACGTAACGCTGCAGGCTGCGGCGAGCAGCGTTGCCAACCGGCTTATTAAGGAAAACATCAAAGGTGATGTTTCTGATATTAATGAAGACATCGGGGAAACTGTTTCAAATTTTGAAAACAAGGTAGGAGTTATAAGAGTTGGAATCTTCGATGCATCGTGGAGAGAGGTGCTTTCGCGTAATGACAATGACTCAGTCGTAATCAAAGTGAAGCAGGGAGAGGGAGTTGATAGAAAAGGGGGGAAGGAATTTGCGACTATTTCGGTGCGTGATAATAAATACCGCTGTGCATTCGCAAATTTTGAATTTGCCGATAGCTCGCAGGGAACGGTAGTCGCTCTTGGTTCCCTTTCTTCCAGCAGAGAATCTATAGATAGAATTCGTGCCATTATATTTATAATTGCCCCATTCACCATTCTTCTCGTAGGTATCGGATCACTTTTGATCGCGCGTGAATCTTTACGGCCATTGGAGAAAATTGCCTCCGGTATTGATGGGATAGAGGTAGATAAGCCATTAGTAAAATTGGAAGTCCCGCAAACAGGAGATGAAATCAAGAAAGTCGCCGACTCATTCAATGCGTTGATACAGAAGATCGGAAGCTTGATTGACACACAGAGGAATTTTTTGTTAGATGCTTCTCATGAGTTGAAAACTCCGCTTACAGTTATTCAGACTGAAATAGAAATGCTGCTGATGAAGCCGGGGCTACCTTCCGGAGAGCGTGAAAACCTTCAGCAACTCTTATCTGAAGTTGAGTACGCATCAAAACTTGCTATCGATCTCATTTACCTTTCAAAGTTGGAATCTTATACGATTGCCGAAATGCTTCCGGTAGATCTTGGCACCATGTTAGAAGAAGTGGTGTCACATTTTTCAAGGATCGCGAGAAAAAAAGATATTCAACTTCGCGTTAAACATGTTCCGGACCTTAATGTCAAAGCCGATCGCGATCTTCTCAAAAGAGGGTTGTCCAACATGATTGATAACGCTATTAAGTATAGCCGGGTAGGAGGAGAAATTTGGGTGACTGGCAAGCTTGACGAGAAGTCTGCGAACGCGGTCGTGATTATCGAGGATAGGGGAGTAGGAATAAACAAGGATGAGTTGCCTCGCATCTTCGATAGGTTCTATAGAACTAAGAGTTCAAGAAGCGGAGATGAAAAAGGAAGCGGGCTTGGTCTTTCCATTGCCAAGCGGATTATTGAGCAGCATAACGGCAAGATAGTGATTGAAAGCGAGCCGAACGTTGGGACTGTGGTTAAAATAGAATTCCCGGCGAAGGTTTGAAATTTTCGATAAGGAAAGATTCGACACCCTTTGGACCATTCCAGGCATAAAGAGCTAACCACGGAATTGTTTTGGGTGTAGATACCCGGGGATTATGATAAACCATTTCACTTCTCGTGAGTCTAATTGACATGGCATGAAATAGGAGGAATTAGTCGTGCCCGTGTTTGTTCCAGATCACATTCTAGTTCTTTAGCGTTGCATGAAACAGGCGTTCATATATAAGTTCCAATAGAAGTTCAGCAAGATTGGTAATTGGTTCGGAATGGATGAGAATTTCAGAGCTGGTTAAGTACTAAGAGCTAATCGATGAGTTAGAGGAGCACAATTATCCAACGAGGGTAACTATCGGTTCCAAGTAACTCATGAGTTAGCTGAAACTTTCATCTGTATAGATGTTGTTCATCCTACCGATGAGATTTCTAAAAGGAGAATCAAGATAAATGGGAACCGGACAAATGCTTCTAACAATAGGGGCTGTCATACTCCTGGGAAACATAATTTTGACCACAAACAGGGGAATCGCGAATAGCAGTCAGCTGATGTTGAAAACGAATTTTGGCCTCGAAGCTGTTTCGCTTGCTTCTTCTACCGTTGAGGAAGCCGAGAGTCTTCCTTTTGACGAGAGCACTCGTTTCAACTCAGACACATCTACAAGCCAATTGACCGCTGCAGCAAATCTTGGAGAGGAAAGCAGTTCTGGGGATACTTTGGACGATTTCGACGATTATAACGGTCCGCCAAATCAAGGATACAGAATAGCATCGCTTACCCTTGGAACGGGCATTTATGACGTGAAGACACATGTCTGTTATGTGACCCCTAGCAATCTCACAGGCAGCTCATCTACACCAACATGGCACAAAAGAATCGATGTCTGGGTTTGGAATACCGCTGATACGAAAGACACAATTGAAGTTTCGTCAGTGTATAGTTATTGGTACTTTAGGTGAGGTGGAATTATGGGTACTAGTGTACTGCTTGATATAATAGGGTCGATGGTGATTGGCGGGTTGCTTCTCCTGACAGCGTTAGAGATGAATGACAGTGCAACCCAGAACACATATCAATCCCAGGAGAACCTGACGGTTCAGCAGAATATTACTTCGCTTGTAGAGAATCTCGAGTGGGATTTCAGAAAGCTCGGCTATTGTGCAAACCCCATGCTTACGTCGGATCCAACTCATTACATACTCAAAGGCACATCTGATAGTATATCTTTCGTTGCGGATACAGGCAATGTTGGCGTATTGAATACGATCACATGGTATCTTGGCTCAATAATTCCGGGCCCGAATCCTGACACAGTAAGGATGCTATGCAGGAAAGTCGATAATTCTCCTGCCGTTGAATCAAACTTAGGAGTGACGCAATTTAACATGGTCTACTTCGGGGTATCCGGCGATACGATACACCTCCCATACACTGCCGGTGATTCAGTGACTCCTCAGCTGATTCAGTTGACGGTCAGAGTAGAACCCACGGCGGCTTATGATTCGGCTTATTCGGAGAATTTTTCTTACTGGCGGCAGACAAGATTGGTATCAAGAAATTTGAAAATGGACAGGTAGGAGGCTCATATGGTTGGCAGATCTGCTTTAATTGTCATAGTTGGTTTCAGTATAATATTCGGAATTGCTGCTCAATATTGGAACAGGTCAAGCAATAGGGCAATGGAGAATTTTGTAAACTACTATAGTTCCACCCAGGGATATAATATTGCTCTAAGCGCAGCGAACATTCTCGCCGATTCTGTTTTCTGGAATCAAAACGCCACCTCAGTAAATAGAACTGGATTGTCCTTTGGCGGAGGGACGTACTCGATGAAGACTCAACGAGTTGTTGTTAATGGGGACAGCGATCTCTTAGCCACCGTTGGTTCGAATTATACGGGGCTGAACGGAAGCACGGTAGTCGACACAATACAAATACTATTGCACCCGGCCAGATTTTCCGAGTATTCCTTTTTTACGAATAACGACAACAACGTTGAATGGATAACCGGAGATTCTATGACCGGGCCATATCACACAAACGGTTCTCTCTATATAAACGGGTCACCGAAATTCGGCGGTTCAGTTAGCACGGGCACCGGATTGAAAACGCCATATTCAAGCAACGTGAATCCTGCCTCATTGCCCGACAGCCATGGTGACAGGCTTAACTGCACCAGCTATCAATCAGGAGTCATTATCCCGTTACCCAGTACTCTTGCCAATTATGATGCGTTGCCGGGAGTTTCAAAAATACAAAGCAGCAATACAACATCAGGTTTGGCGTATGATGTTTATATGACGTTCAACGGGACAAATGTAGCCTTTCATACCACATTGAGCCAAAAAATAAGTGGTACATGGACTGTAATCAGCGGCGGCAGGGTGCCGGCAAGCGGCGATTCTACCATGGCGATATCTTCGCTTGCGGGCGCGGATGGTGTAATCCTGGTGAAAGATGGTGACGTCCACGTGTCGGGAAACATGGATGGGACGGTAACACTGGTGGCGGAACAGGGCGGATCAACAGAGACCAGCCGGGTGAGTTCAAATGCCGGTAACAGTGGTTACGATTTGCAGGACGCAAACGGAAATACAAGCAACGGAAACGTCATTATTGAAGGAAGTACCACGTACCAAAACACATCCACCGATATGCTGGGGCTTGTTGCTAACAACAGTGTAATGCTAAAAACGCAGACGTCAAGTGTGACAATAGACGCCGGGGTCTTCGCAGTGAACCATTCGTTTTTCTACCAGAACTATAACTCAGGGAGTCCGATTGGGACGATAAATCTCCTGGGATCACTTGGGCAGTCTACGCGCGGTGCGGTTGGTACTGCTAACTCGAACGGTAACGGAGTTGCTACGGGGTATTTAAAAAATTATGTCTATGACACTCGCTTCGCCTCAAGTGCGCCTCCTTACTTCCCGGCAACAGGGAAATTCAATATCTTGTCATGGCGGGAGAAAAATAATTAACAGAAGCTAGCATGGAATCCTAGTGTCTAGCGTGGTCTAAAGGGAATTGTTACGGTTGCGGTGTAACTGTTTGGAAGTGGGCCTTTTTTTCAAAACAGTTTTAACCTCACAAGAAGCATCAGATACTCTAAGCCAATGGAAAGCTTGGGTATGACCAATGCAATTGACCATTCTGTGAATACCATCTTAGCAGGGCATAACTAAAACCCCTTTGCGAAATTTCTCCCATGCAGATCGAGTGTGTGGAAATGACTTAGTGTGAAGCAGGCGGTTAACGGCTTCGTTCGTATTACCCACTTTATGAGTTCCATTTACTTCCCATCTGGTTTACAATAATGTAATTTTTTCATGTTGCGGTAAATTTTTCTGATTCTGGAACGATAAAAATCGGCATTTCTGAGAAAAACGGCGCTATTGCAAGAATGAGGTGTTTGGCGCTATATTTGCAATGGTTAAAAAAGCGTCGGAACACGTCGAGTTTCCGAACTAATGTTGAGCGTCCCATTTGCTAAATCTATGTTAGGGTGGTATTTGCGAGGTCGTAATCACCCGAGATGACAAGTCTATTTTGTCACCTAATTCAGAACGAAATGAAACATGGAGGAAGATCAAGGGATGAGGATCCGGTTTTTATTTTACAAACATGAACGGGTTGTATCATCAGATTGCATGAAATTGGGTGAACTACTCGATTTGATTGCGAGAGGTTATCCGGGCTCGCAGATACTGGGGATCGAAGCGATAGAGACAACTCCGAACGAAAAATATTGGAGGCAAACGTCCCGACCCGAATCATCCGGATATGATCAACCTACCTACTGCGATCCAATTTCAGTAAACTGAATTATTATTCTCCTTAATTCATTTTTCATTTCGATCCTAATCCACTCGGGAGAGAAATCTTCTACGAGAGTTCCCACAAATTAACATCCTGATACCGGGTCTGCCCATCCCTTTCTTTATCAAGGAGATGCTAACCTAATTCCCACAGTCTATCATTAATTCTTAAAGAACTCCTGTGTCTGGATTTAATAGAAAGTCACAGAGACACCAGTAAGAGAATCTTCCTTTCCTTCACTTGTCGTTGCCTGTCCTTTATGGGACGAGGAGCCCCGCATAGGATTGGACATGATGAAGCAATCCCATCCATGAAACCGCAAAGTGACTCACCGGCCAGTCCCTTCTCTCAGAAAGAGAATCGACGTCCCTCTCACTCAACGATCCAGGAAATATTGGGCAATACTTTACTATCAACCCTGTTCCGGTGTGCAATTGTTTTCCCACAAATGGCAATCGGTTACTCAACATACGACCATGATCGGTTACTATTCGCTGCTTTGAGGATGAAAGTGTGGCATTATCCTTGACTTAGGGAAGTGGCGGCTCCGTGCGACTTCACCTCGCCGATTTAGCGTGGCAACTTGAGAAGGAGGAACTAACCATGAAATTAGTTTTTGACCGAGTTGGTCTTCTAATATTATTCCTTTTCATTCTCTATCTCCCCGTTCAGGCTCAAACTCCCGTTACGTATTACGTCCGCGTTCAGGTCGGACAACGCCCCGCTCAAAAGTTTGAGTTCCACGTTGTGCACCTTCTGGTTAATAAGGTCTGGGTCGAGTACTCACTCGGTCATTACCAGTATGATTTTCCGACTCCGGCGCAGGGGAAGAAATACCTTGAAGCAATAGGGGACAGCATGGGATTGCGCAGCGACGTGAGGAATTGCTTAGACACCGAATTCATAGACGTGCTAAAGAAAGACACTCTCGTTAAGACGCTTGCGCGCGATTCATCGAGGAGCTATAAGTTAGTGATAACAGGGAGCAAACCCGGTGACACGACGAGCTATTCGATTAAGATTAGACGCGATTCTCTTAACTTCAGTTTGCAATTTCAGGAAAGAGGATTCACGGTTGATTCTGCCGCACTCGTGAAGCCGGAGGCGACAAAGATATATCCGGTCTTGGATTCGTTAGGAATATCCGATTCGATAACAACCCGGATTGTCCTCCGAATTCTTGCCCCGGTTCCGGTGTCAGGGATCCATATTAACGTGTTCTTCCCGTCTGGAAAGGCGGCGAATGAATCGATGAGTTTTGAGATGCTGCAGGAAATGAAGGTTCTTACTTCGTGCACTATTCCCGACTCCGTCCAATTTCCCGGTCCAAAAGATACTGTGCTCTTTATGCCGCTTACAAATATGATTGATATGAAGAATCTAAACAAAATGACACTCGTGCTTACCACTAATGCGCCGTTGTCTAAGTCGACAAGCGATATCGCAATTTCAATAAATGCAGACTTGAACGATGAGCAAGTAGTGCTCCTTCAGCAAAGGACTGCAGACATCCAGGACGACACCGACGGTGTTTTGACGTGGGATTTAAAACCGGCATCTGAGGATACATCGTTCACATTTTCAATCGGTACAAACTTTAATTTCTTGTCATCATTGAAATTAAGCGGAGTCTACTTTGAGTTTACTGCAACTGTTCCAGATCTGATTTACGGCCATCTCGGAATAGAAGCCGGGTTCTACCAGGGAAATTCAAGTGCTAAACACAAATATAGTCCTCTTAGCGGTGATTCCACTGTGTATAGTACCACAAGCATAAACGGTTTCTATTTGAATCCGATTTGGAAATGCAACTCCAATTTCTATTGCGGTTTTAATATCGAATTCAGAGAAATGCAAACCACAGACGATTCCATCATATCGACCGGCGGAACGAAGCTCGGTAACACACCGATACCGGTTGACGAGTTTTTAATTGGTCCGTACTTTGTGTTCCAGTATCAGGATGGCGATGCTTCCTTCGAAGTTGATGTGGTCCCTTCCATGTGGAATGAACTGGGTTGGTCAAGCCGGTTACAAGAGCCAATAAAGGAGTGGCTCCGTCCCTTTGGATACCGTGGACTTTATCAGATCCAGATCGAGGAATTAGCGCATTCGATAATGCTTGGAGGTGAAGTCCGCGCGCCATCACAGGGACGCCCGACACAGTATATGCTTTATCTTACGAAGGAGTTTCCTATATCGAAGCTTGCGGATTTTATCAACGGAATTTTTGATTGAAACAAACAACTACTTCCTGCTTTTGCATGTTTGCCATGGGTGGGTGGGGTCGACCATGGCTTACATGCCTAACGTATTTGCAATAGCGACATCTATGTTAAATATAATCGCACAATTTATTCGGCACTTGTAATAACTGCGTGCAAGCGGACTGTCCCCCTTCACATCCTGGTTACTGTGAAGGGGACGGCATGCGGGGCAGGGCGGAGGAAGCGGTACCGCCCTGCGGCATGCCGACGCGTGCAACAGAAAGGCCAGGTTGGGGCGTTCATTATGCGATTTAAGGAATTCAAAGCGAATATTGATTGTTGAGAAAATGAGCGTTTTTGCCCGGAGTTTAGTTCGGCAAGATTGTTGAAGGCCGCAGACAAATAAATAATACGAGGAGGTTGTTTCAAAGAGATGGGAAACATGATAAAGAAAGAGACACTTCAGTTCTTGAAGGACCTGAAAAAGAATAATGACCGGGAGTGGTTCAACAGGAACAAAGACAAGTATTTAGCCGCAAACGAGAATTTCTTGCAATTTGTTCAGGGACTGATTGAAGAGGTTGCAAAATTCGACAGATCGGTCGAGGGACTTGACGCGAAAGATTCCGTGTTCCGCATCTATCGTGACATTCGATTTTCAAAAGACAAATCTCCATACAAGGTACATTTCGGTGCTACTCTGATGGGCAGAGCAAATCTTTGCGGAAATGCCGGATATTATATGCATCTGGAGCCTGGCAATGCTTTCCTTGCCGGTGGCGTTCACATGATCGAACCAAGAGAGTTAAAAGTAATCAAGGATGCAATCAAGGAAAAAGGAAAAGAGTTTCTAAAAATAATCAACGACAAGACTTTCAAAGACAATTTTACGATTGAAGGTGAGAAATCGGTCAATGCTCCTCGGGGATTTGACAGGGAAGATCCGATGGCTGAGTATTTGAAATACAAGGAATTGATGATTCATCACACTGTGAGTGATAAAGAAATTCTCTCCAACACTTTTGCCGCGGATTGCACGCGAGTTTTCAAAGCAATGGTTCCGTTCAACCGGTTTCTGAACGAGCCTGTAATGGCTTTGAAATAGACGACAGCGTCTGAAAGGGTTTACAAGAGACCCAGCCCTAAAACTCATACTATCGTTAAACTGATTGTGAGTATCCGGAGTCAAATAATTGTAGTAGATAATCTATTTCTTCATGAAAACACGTTACTTAAATTTTGAAAACAGGTTTAACTTATGAAAACGAAGCAGTTTCATTTTTTTAGTCTTATTGTATTGTTGGCAGCGGCGTTAATATCATCTCTCTTCATTCCCAGTGAGGCGAGTGCACAGAGGAGACGCGTTTACGTCGAAAGAGGACGAGATGTCCGCGTCATGTCACTTCCGCGTGAACATTATCCTGTCTACGTTGGGGGACACGGCTATTACTATAGCGGAGGATTTTTTTACAGAGGCGGCAGAAGGGGGTATGTGATCACCCCGGCTCCGATAGGCGCCAGAGTAAGGATGCTTCCTGTTGGGTTCGTGAGCTTTCGTATCGGCCCGCTTGCCTATTATTACTACGGGGACACATACTACCAATATCTTCCCGATCAAAATGATTACGTCGTGGTACAAAAACCCGACAATACGCCGCCCGCTGTTTCAAATGATACTAACGATAAGGCTGTGCTCACTGACGGCACAACACTCTCCGGTGTCTTTGTGGGAGCGAGTGCAGACAGCATACAGTTCGAGGTGAATGGTGAAGAAAGTACCATACCGATCACCAAAGTTACGTCGATTACATTTGCTCCATCAATTCTTGATACTACAGGGCATAAATAATAGTTGGCGGTCCTGTCGATCTCGATATTCATTTGTAAATAAAGTTGGCAGAAGCGCGTCTTCTGTCAACTTTATTAAATAGCTCGGGTAGCTGCGATTGATCTCCCTATTCGGTTAGAAGGTGTACGAAACTCCGAGTCCTTCGGGTGTAATTCCGAGTGAAAGGCTGCTGGATTCCTGGCTGACCGGACCACCTGTTAACGATGAGTAAAGGTTCCGATAGTATTTCCCGACCGTAGAGCCTATCGCATATCCCATCAAAGCACCGGCTACTGCATCAGAGAACCAGTGCATCCCACCCTGATGAACAGAGGTCACTCCATACATCGTATAGGCGACAAGGCTGTAACCAGCGACCTTTAGCCATGTCTCATCGGGGTAATAGTTGGTAAGCGCTGATACAACTGCCATGGTTGCGCCTGTATGACCGGACGGCCATCCGTTGTAAACTCCGCCACGCAAAAATCCGAACCTGAATTCTTCACTGAGATCTTCCATGTTGGACACGCGTCTCCAGTTTGGGCTAGGCCTCCCGGTGAATGCTTTCAACGTGGTGTTGTCGAGCAGCTCGATTATGCTTGCCTGTATAACGGCGTAGGAAGCTCCCAGAACTTCCTTATCATTCCTCAATCCCGCATAAGCTAGAAGAGATCCGCCGGCTATGAAGGGGAGGATTTGTCCAGTGATCGGCACGGGCGAAGCGAAATTCCCATACGCCGGATGCTGGTTGAAGAATCGTTCAACATGGTAATCGACATTGTTATTGACGAGCACGGGAGTGGCGGCCACCGCCGCGAGTTGATAGTATAGGTTGGTCCCCGTAAAACTGTTGAGAATGTTATCCCCAAAGTTGCTGAAAATCGCCATGTCAACATCGTCGCCTCCAAAGATGCCCACCCTGATTGGATCTGAGGATGTGAATGAGGTTTGATTGGTAATGAGACTTGAGCTGAAATCTGTGCCAGGCCTCTTCACCTCTGCCAAATCCGGCCGGTAATACTTGCTCGAAGGGCTTGAAATTTGAGCCGCAGTCAATTTCGGCATGCTCAATATGGATAAGGTTAAAACAAACAACTTGAGTTGTGTTTTTTGTGCCATCATGTTCTTACCTCCAAAAATAATAACATCGGCGGCCATGGATAGTTCCCGAAATGTTGTTGCCTATGATCCCACGTGAGGTATGACTCCTACGTATAATAAATCAGAATCCTCTTTCGTCTGCCGAAGGCCCGTAGATTGATGGAACCGGGATATTGTTCAGGCGCATATAAACCGTCAGTTGTCCACGATGGTGGACGAGGTGGTTTATCGTCGGTTGAATGTTGTCCTTTAGCGGTAAGGTGACCAGCACTCTCCCTTTCATTTTTAAATAAAAAGGTTCGGACAGTTTCTCGTCCCGTATGCTATTCAAAGCGCTTTTCGCTCCTATTAGATTCTCATCGAAGTGATTCACCAATTCAGCGGTTGTCTTCGGCTGAAAATGTTCCCATGTCGCGAAATCGATTTCTGAAGTTTCGATCATTCTCATTATCCATTTTGGAATTTCGGCAACCAGCAAAGAAAGATACCCCATTGGCATCGACTTCTCGTGCGGTTTCCAGGTGAATAAACTTTCCGGGATTCTCTCCAGACATTTCCGGCAGGAACCGGCTTCCGCGTCTAATTCTTTCGAGAATTGTTTCCCTAAGATATTTCCATTCTCCATGGCATCCTTTCCATCGTAAGGTGAATCTCTAGTTTAAGAACGAGTTTCAAAAAATGTCTCGCTGTTTCATAACACTAACGGATTCCTCCTTGCAGAAGTTCAGTGAAGATTAGAGGTGTAGATTTCATTTCAGCTCCATCTTTGACATTAGTACTTTTTTCTATGTCGATGTTGATGTCTTACTATTTAGTATCTATCAGCTAAAACGATTCCATTCTCGTTTGTTTTTGTTGTATATTGTTGAAAGATCGTGACTGGCTGCCGTGGTCGTTTCTTAACGTTTTTATTTTCAATGCCGATATGACTATTAGAGATGGTTTACGCCGATCCGCGAGTCGATGAGTGCATCGCAAGATCTTTCAATGGGATATGTTGTTTTGTAACGTTTCCACGATATGCTGCAATTCAGTAAAAAATTAAATTGGCAAAGTGCTGAATTTCATTAAAAGGTTGAACCCGCTTCCTCAGGCCTCGATTGGCATTGTGGTAATGTCCATCATGGCTTTGAACATATTCATAATCACGCCTCTCGCATTTGCGCTTGATCCTACAAAATCCATTGACCAGTATGCCCACAATATGTGGTTTAGACAAGACGGACTTCCAGCTAATGCCGTTGCCGCGGTTCTGCAGTTCCATGATGGAAGACTCTGGCTCGGTACGATGGGCGGGTTGGTCCATTTCGATGGTGAAAATTTTGAAAATGTAAGTATGGATCCTTCGGATCCTAAGAACAATACAATGGTCACTGCTCTTTGCCAGTCTAGCGATGGTAGTCTTTGGATTGGTACCATATTCAGCGGTATGCGAAGACTAAAAGGTGATAGCGTTTTTGTGTTCGGATTGAAACAGGGTTTCTATGACACGCAGGTATGGACGATATTGCAGGATCGTGCCGGGCATCTGTTGATAGGAACGTCCATCGGGTTGTATCTATATGATGGTACACAGTTCCGTACCATCCTGCCGGGCGGCAATTACGTGGCAAGCGTTTGTGAGGATTCTTTAGGCAGGATATGGGTTGGCACTCATGATGGCGTCCTGGTGTTCTCCGAAAAGTCCATCGAGCAGGGGGGACACATTGTTCCGTTGGAAAGGATTTCGAAAAAGGACGGTTTGTCGAACGATGTTATTACTTATGTCTATGCTGATCGGCAAGGCGGTGTCTGGATTGGCACTTATGGTGGTCTCGCTCTTTGGGTGAACGGGAAAATAACCGTTTACGAAGTGAAAGACGGCTTGCCAGACTACCAGATCAATACGATCTTTCAGGATAGAGATAATAATATTTGGGTAGGAACGCGAAGTGGACTCGGCCGTCTGGATGATGGGAAGTGGACAACATACTCGCAAGCCGACGGCCTGACTGACAATAACGTTACAGTTGTTACTGAAGATTATGAGGGAAGCCTCTGGGTTTGCACATCCAGAGGACTCAATCAATTCGAGAATGTTGGTATCACTACCTACACGACTAAGGAAGGTCTCGCAAGCAATTACCTCTCGAGTATTCTAGGAACGCCGGACGGAAGTATGTATTTCATGAGTGACCAGGCAGCCAGCATCACAAGGGTAAGAAACAATAAGGATTCAGTTTACGATATACCTGTGGGGCCGGCCTTTGTTTCGCGAGATGGCAGTTTGTGGATAGGACAGACCGGCGTTCTTTATCGGATCAATAATGGCGCTCTAACCGCTTACCGCTCGGAAGCAGGGTTGCCGGTAAAGTGGATCTCTGCGATTACGGAAGATGACAAGAGTTTGATTATCTATCTGGACCACACGGGGCTTTTCCGCTTTGCAGGAGGACGGCTACAACCGTATGAGATGAGAAGGGGGGAAGAATATCCGGCTGCCGAGGCCGTCAGCTGTTTCTGCTGGCAGCCGGACGGTGTGCTGTGGATAGGATCTGCTGACTCGCTCATGAGAATACAGGACGGGAAGATCACAAGCTATACGACCGCAAATGGGCTGGCAGGCAACTGGACAAGTTCGATCTATGAAGATGGAAATGGAGACTTGTGGATCGGTTCGACGCAGGGTGGACTCACTCGTTATAGAGACGGAAAGTTCACAGCGTATAACACTAAAGTTGGACTTTTCACTAATGCGGTATTTTGTGTTGTCGGTGACGATAGAGGCGGTCTCTGGTTGAGCAGTCCGAGAGGAATAGGTTATCTATCCATCAAGGATCTTGACGATTTTGCTGATAGACTGTCGGCAAACATACACACACGAGTTTACGGGATCGTGGATGGAATGAAAACTGAAGAGTGCTTCGGTTTCTGGCAGCCGTCGGGCTGGAAAGCTCCTGATGGGCGACTCTGGTTCGCAACGAGACTGGGAGCGGTTATGATTGATCTGGACAGGTTCAGGAAGAACACAATCTCTCCCCCTGTATTAATCGAACAAGTAGTCGCGGATAGGGATGTTATCTCGCATGGAACATTTGCTGATTTTCATCCGGGCATAAGAAATCTTGAGTTCCATTACACAGCCCTCAGTTACCTCAATCCGGAGCGAGTATTATTCAAATATAAACTCGAAGGGTACGATCAACAATGGGTGGACGCGGGCACGAGGCGCGAAGCATTCTATACAAATCTCACTCCGGGCAAGTACACCTTCCGGGTCGTGGCTTGCAACAATGACGGGGTCTGGAATTACGAAGGTGCCACATTCGGATTTGAATTAGAGCCCCATTTTTATCAGACCTTTTGGTTCTATGCTATACTCGGAATTCTTTTTGTGTGGGTTGTCTTCGGCATATACCGCCTTCGTGTATTGCAGATATTGAAAAGGGACAAGGAGTTGAATGCGAGGATAAATGAAGCTATGGCGAGTATTAAGATCCTCGGCGGCCTTATCCCGATCTGTTCCAATTGTAAAAAGATTCGCGATGACAAAGGTTATTGGGAGCATCTGGAGAAATATATACAGACACATTCTGAGGCGCAGTTCTCTCATGGCATTTGTCCGGATTGTGCATCAAAATTGTATCCTGGTATGCTTTCAACCCGCGGCGACAAGTGAATTATCAGGTGATACTCAAGTTGAAGGTAAACTCGTTCTATCCGAGCGGTTTTAGCGCCACTTCTATTATATTCTCATCCTGTTGAATTTCGCCCAGCATTTCTTTTGACGGTGCTCCATCAAGAAGCATTGTGCAGCATGCTGCTTTTGATGCCTCGAATATTATGTTGGTCATTTCCTCGATGTTGATCCCACTATTGCGAAGTTTATCCAGAATACCTGCAAGGACTCCGACACGGTTATAATGCCTGACAACGAGTGACTGCGTTGCAGAGGAACGAGCACGGATGTTGACCGTGTTTGCCGGTACGCCTGTTTCTTGAAATGCCTTCACAATATTGACAACCTCATCTGCGATGGCTTCGGACGCCTGGTCGGTCGATGCCCCAATGTGTGGCGTGCCGGTTATCATACTTGCAAGCTCTTTGTCCGTGAATGGAGCTTCGCCGCCGGCGGGTTCGTTCTCGAAAACGTCAAGTCCGACATGCAATTTTTTCGTTCTAATCGCCTCTCTCAACGCTTGAGTGTCAACCACTTCGCCTCTCGAAGTATTAATTAGAATCGCACCGTTCTTCATCAGGTCGAAGAAAATCTTGTCTACTAGGTGATGAGTCTCTTTTGAATATGAAACGTTTATGCTTACCGCGTCGGCTTGCTGTGCAAGAGCCTGCAAGTTCGGAATGTAAGTAACGCCTAACTGCTCCGCAGTTTCTTTGGTAAGACTTCTTGACCATGCAATCACTTTCATCTCGAGACTTTGAGCCCGTTTTGCTACAGCTTTTCCAATAGATCCGAACCCGATGATCCCGAGGGTGCGGCCTTTGAGTCCCCGCGCTTTGCCATACTCTTTTTTCTTCCATGATCCCGTTCGTAAGTCCGAGGTTGCATTTGCAATTTGTCGGTCTGCGGCAACCAGGAACCCGATTGCCAGTTCGGCAACAGCTTCCGTATTTTTACCGGGACAATTCGAGACATAGATACCTCGCGCGTTGGCAGCCATGAGATCGATTGTGTTTACTCCCGCGCCGGCCCGAATGATCAGAGAAAGATTTTGCGCCGACTCTATTGTCTTCGAGGTCACTTTTGTCGAACGAACGACGAGAATATCGGAATCTCCGATGGCCTGAGGGAGGTTATCCGCGGTTAAATCTGCGTTTACCGAGACTTCCATTCCAATCTTCTTCAGTGCCGATACTGTCTTATCCGAAAGTTTGTCTGCGATGAGAACTTTCATAGGTGCTCCTTTCATCCACGATGAAGGTTGAGTTCGCTTAGCCGCCTTTTGAGTCGGCCAAGAAGTGGAACTAATGTTCGTGTTAGCTTTTTGAGAATTTAGTCTCGGAACAGTTGAGATTCAAAGCAAAGAGAAGTGAAATTGAGGGGCTATCGATTCTTGACGCTACTAAAGAATAGAAATGTTATTCCGAATCAGGATCGTCCCGGGAGAGTCTTATTTGGGAATCTTGCCTGAGTTTTAAACTAAGGTTGTCTGATGCTTGTTCCTTATTCGTATCTCAATGACTCGACCGGATCGACAGCGGCTGCCTTTCGAGCAGGGAAGACTCCTGCAAACAAGCCGATCAAGGTCAGCACAATTACGGTGAACAACATGATGCCTATTGAAAGAAGGGGTCTTCCGAGAAACTGCATAGGTCCGCTGTCCGATTTAATAAGACCCATCGCATACACGATTCCCCATGATAATAATAGACCGATGGTTCCGCCGAGAAGCGAAATAAACAGTGCTTCAAAAATGAACTGAGCCAGGATGTAAGCCTTCCTCGCACCGACGGCCATCTTAATTCCAATTTCCCTCGTTCGTTCTTTGACGACGACGTACATAACATTTGCGACACCGACACCTGCTATCATCAAGGTAAAGAATCCAACTACCCCTAGAAAGATATTGACTCCTAAACTCACCTTCTGAATGATCTGATCGATTATCATGGTGTCGAATATGCCGACCGCACGCTCATCTGTCGGGTCAAATCTGTACTTCTGTCCTAATACTCTCCTGATCTCTGTTGTCATTTGAGTTTCCATCGCCGGGCTTGCAGGCTTTAGGAGAATCGTGTTGACGTGGTCGTCGCCGTACAACATCTTGAACGTCGAATACGGTATGACAGCGCGTCTCGAATCCGGGCCGTTGTTCATCGAGGTCTGTAATTTTTTCTCCATGATACCGACAACTGTGAACGGCACGTTGTCAAGAAGTACGATCTTTCCGACCGGGTTCTCATCCTTGAAAAGGTCGCCCGCGATCTCAGGTCCGAGGAATAAGCTTCGTTTTTGAAATTTGATATCATTTGCATCTATGAAGCGCCCGTCCCTTTGGGGATACATCGCTCGCATGACCTCGAAATCCGGCCCGGCCCCTTCGCATTCCGTCGTCAGTCGCGTCTTGCCGTAGAAGAGCTCCGCGTTTTTTCTGTACTGAGGACTGGCCATGATTATGTTGGGTACCGTTGCCCTAAGAAGTTCGACGTCGCTCTCTTCGAGCCCGATGCCTCGTCCTTTAGGCAGACCCTGGTACACTTTTCCGGTCTCTCCGCCGTAAACTATCAGGACCCTATTCCATGCGTTCGCCATTCCGTTTCTCATGGCGGCACCGAAACCTGACCCGAAGGCGAGAAGCAGAACAACTGACATTGTTCCCCATGAAATCGCGATTAGCGTGAGAGTAGTTCGCAACCTGTGATTGCTCATGTCACGGAAGAATTCTTTGATCAGTTCCAATAACATCTTCTAGCCTCCCGACGAAATCATTAGTCTCTCAAGCATTCTACGACGTCCAAGTTTGCTGCTCGACGCGCCGGCATCATTCCGGCAGAAAGCCCGATCATTCCCAATATTGAAATCGTGGATATTACAACCGGAAGGGAAATCTCGGGAGTTCCGATATAGTCTTTGACCGGGATTAGTTGCATGGCGGAAACGATTCCCCAGCCTATTAGAAAACCGATCGCCGCGCCAAATCCAACAATCATGAAAGTCTCGGCAAAAAATTGTAGAAGTATGGTTGACCTTCTCGCCCCGACTGCTCTCTTCACGCCGATCTCTTTCACGCGTTCGCGTACAACTATAAACATTATGTTCGCGACCCCCAGTCCTGCAACACCGAGTGTGAAGCTCCCGATAATTCCGAGGAAAAGCGTGAAGCCAACCGTGATATAGAGGAGTATCTTATCCATGTCTGCAGTATTCCAGATAAAAATGACATCCATGTCGGTGGGATCAAACCTGTATTTTTCTCCCAGTGCCTGCCGAACAGCCTGCTCCACTTCCTCTGTCTTTGATGCATCGTCAGCTTTGTACACGATGTCGGTTATATAAGGAGTTCCGAACATTGCAGTGTATGTAGGAGCCGGGATGAAAATTCTATTTGCGTCCTGCATGTAGTAAGAAGAATTCTGGTTCTTTTTCTGCATTACCCCGATGACGGTGAAAGGCGTCTGGCTGACGAAAACGACTTTCCCGATAGGATCGCTTTCGCCAAAAAGGTAATCTTTCACCTCGTTTCCGAGGACGACTACCCGCTTCCGCTCAGCCACATCAAGATTGTCGATGAACCTTCCTCCTTCAGCCGGTATTATATTTCTCATATGTTCGTAGATCGGGTAGATGCCGGTGATTCCCGGGTTGGTAATGTTGTTGGCGTATCTAACAGGAGTTCCCATGCCTATGTACTCGGGACAAACCGACTGAATGTCGCGGACCTTTGCCTGCATAATTGACGCTGCTTCTTCGGTCAAATGTATCTGTCGGCCGATCCCGAAACCCTGATATGGTTTTGTCGTCCGGTTGGGAAACATGACGGAAATGGTTTCCCCCATTCCGTGCATGTTGATCATCGATTGTTTCTTAAACCCTAAGCCGCACGAGATCAGGACGATGATGGTTACCGTCCCCCAGATGATTCCGAACATTGTCAGGAAGGCTCGCATCTTTTGTGCGCGAAGGTCTGCGAAGAATTCCGAGAAGAAACTTATGAATGCAGTCACGTTAGGACGTTAGTTTATTTTTACGACAGGTTTCTCAAGAACCTTATCGCCTTCTTTCAACCCGGATTTTACCTCAATGTTTATCGCGTCGCTGAGTCCGGTTTTAATTTCGTGTTCCTTAGCCTTGTTATCCGAAAGCGCAAGCGTTACGAATGACGAATCGTTCCTGAATGTCACGACGCGCTCAGGTATATATAGGATGTTGGTGATCTTCTGAATTATGACGTCGGCGTTAGCGGAATAACCCGCTCTCAAGGTCGCGTTTTTGATATTCAGAATAGAGATTTCAATAGGGAATACTGAGGCGTTTTCCTTTTTCTCTGCTTCGAGCCATATCTTGGACAACTTTCCGGAAATAGTATCGCCCGGCAAAGCACCGATTCTGATTTCTGCAGGCATTCCTTCACGGAGCTTGCCGACGTCAATCTCGTCAACAGTACCTTTGAATACCAGGTCGTTCATGTTTGCCATCTTCATCAGAACGGTCCCTTCCTGGTACGAAGTCAAAGGGGTCACAGGATCTCCGACCTCGACCGAACGCGTGAGGACATAACCGTCAATGGGCGAGTAGATTATCGATTCGATCTTGGTGTTGTCTATTGTAACTCTCCCGCTTTGCATGAGCTCCAATTTCTCACGAGCGATTTTGACATGAAGCTCCGACTCTTTGTACTGCATCTGAACATTTTCGAAATCCTGGTCGGAGATTAGAGATCGGTCATGGAGGAGTTGCTGGCGGTTCAGTTCCTTTGTGGTATTATCGAAATCAACGATTGCCAATTCCAGTTGACGTTTCGCGTCTGCCAACTCGACCGGGGTCGGATCTGGTTTGACCTCGAGGAGCGGGTCACCGGCGTGAACGTACGCGCCGACATCAACAAAAATTCTCTTGACCGCGCCATCGACGCGTGACTTTACTGAAATCTCCTTTTCAGGCTCAATCGTCCCGACCGCCAGCGCTTTCTCCATGATTGTTCCGCGTGCGGCGACAACCGAAGGAGTTACATCCGCGCTCGAATTGCTCCTTGATTTCATTGCCACGAAAGCGACAGTACCGAGTAATACAACAACCACCGCGGCAATAATTAACTTCTTCTTATTTCTTTTTTTTGCAGGCATATCTACAGCCCTCATTTTTATGACTTCACACGACAATACGACGACACCCGGATTATGTTTCGATAAAGCCTCAAAAAGAAGAGGTGTGTCACAGGGAAATTAATGAAGGGTTGTGAGAAAATCTTGGTCATAATCGAGCAGCCTGATAGAAGACTAGAACAAGTTTACTTGGCGAGTGCCGATTTTGGTTGAAAAAGGGAATTTGCAAAGAGTGGGCTCTAAGTGATAGAATTTACGACCTATAAAACTAAAGTTTTTCGTAGGACATCCATGTTCAATGGGAGTTTCCCCGAAAACCGATGGACGCGCAGAATGATTTTGCTGGTTCTCTTTTTATGTAAATTGAAAAATGAAACTGAGGTGCCATCTTATATTGTTGAGTTGAAAACACTATCTTTCAAAAAAAACAAGAGGAAAATTATCTTGAAGCTTTGTATAACCTTAGCCTTTCTTTTGTCCGCCTCTTTGATTGCTTCCGCTCAGGAAGTGAATATACCGGATTATTTTGTAGTGGATAGCGCACTGTCAGACTCCCTGCTCGCGATAGTCAAATCCGTCGGGTTGGACAGCACATTTAACGTCGGTGAAGATGGCATGCAGACTATTTCTTTTGCCGTCGTTGATTTGAATGGAGACAAGCCGGTATTAGCAGGAGTCCACTATGACCGCTTCACATATCCCGCCAGTGTTTACAAGATGTATGTAGCGATGCAGGTCTTAAAAGAAATAAGCGACGGAGATTTTTACCTCAGTTCGCCTTACTATGTCAGGTCTCCCAACGTTGTTGACATGGAGAGACAGATCAGCTGGGACCCGCGTCCCGTTCTTCAAGTCGGCGATACGGTAACAATAAATTACCTGCTCGATTTGATGATCACGAGGAGCGATAATTCCGCGGCTAATTGTTTGATAGATGTGGCGCGGAGGGACAGCATCAACGAAACAGTGCACCAATATGGCTGGTATGGGAGCGAAGTCACCCGGAAATTTCTCGGAAGGGAATACGAGGATTCAGCTTACAAAAGTATAAGAGGGACGCAGACCTGCGCGCTGCATGCTGCTGACTTCATGTACCGCATTTATACACATCAGTTGGTGAATCCGTGGGTAAGTTCGGAAATGAAGCTGCTCCTGGGAAGACAGCTGGATACGACCAAGATCTTCCAGGGTCTCCCAGCGAATACCATGTTCTATCACAAAACAGGTTGGTGGAGCTACTGGACAAATGATGTAGGTATAGTTGACAACGGAAGAATCAAGTATATCATCTCTTGTTTTACGCCCGTTGGAGATGAAAGGGCAGAGCTCGCGATGAAGACGATATCGCAACGCGTGTTTGAATTGATTGAACGAAAACATGAAAAGTGATCCAATGCAGAGGTCGGATCTTTGAGATTGGCATTACGATTTGGAATCTTTCCAGAAATTTGAAGGACGAAGGAGAGTAGTGCATCAAAGGGCGTTGCCAATTCATTTCCCGTCCTGTAAATTCCAATACCAACTAAGGTGGAGCAATGAAGCGATTTCTTTTTCTTTTTTTACTCTCAATCATCGCCGGATGCGGCACGGATAAAACCCGTGTCGTTGAGATTGACCGAACCCTAGATTCGCTACGGACAGTGTTTGCGCCTGACCCGCGGACCTCGGTATTCGCAGTCGTGGCGGAAGAAAGCGATCGTGACATCATTCTTAAAGGCGAAGTTGATGACCTTAAAGACAAAGTGGCTGTTTTGGCCTCACTCAGGAAATTCAATGATCAGGTATTAATCGATTCGATAGTAATCCTGCCGGATGAAAATCTTGAGCCCAAAATATATGGTATCGTGGATGTCAGCGTCGCAAGCATGTACGCATCTCCGCGATATGCATCCGAACTAGTAAATCAAGTCTTGTTGGGTCACACCGTGGCTGTTCTTAAGAAATCACATGGATGGTATTATGTGAAATCTACCCCGCAGGCTCCCTTTGACAAAGGATACTTGGGCTGGATAGATTCGGATAACATCGTTCGCGTCGATTCTTCAGCCTTAAATGCATACACAGTCGAGAGGAAGATTATTGTCACATCCATTTTTTCGACTCTGCGTAGCTCGGTCAACGGGGGCGCTACAATATCCGACGTTGTGATGGCGGATCTCCTTAAGCCGGTTTCATCAACGAGGTTATCAAGAAAGGGTTCTTCGACGAGTTTCGAAGTTAAGCTCCCGGACGGCAGAATCGGTTACGTCTCGCGTTCCGATGCGGAATACTTCGATGAATATTCGTCGACCCATAAACCGACTTCGGATGGTATCGAGAGTCTCGCGAAAAGATTTATCGGGTTTCCGTACTTGTGGGGGGGAACAAGCACGAAAGGACTGGATTGTTCGGGATTTGTGAAGACGGTGTTCAGGATGAACGATATCAATCTTCCTCGCGACGCAAGTCAACAAGTTGACATTGGCGACAGCATAAATCCCGGGATTGATTTTGTTAATCTCAGAAAAGGCGATCTGTTGTTTTTCGGTCAAAAGGAAGAACCGGGAAAACCGGAAAAGATAGTTCACGTGGGAATTTACTTGGGCGGTGGATATTTTATCCATTCCAGCAGTCTGGTGAGGATAAACAGTCTCGTCAAGACCGATTCATCGTTCGACGAATATGAGTTGGACAGATTCGTGGAAGCGAGAAGAATACTTCCGTTCGGGAACGAACCCCGTAGTACGAACTGAGCCCGTTCTTGGTACTCATTCGCATTTCAGTTTCGTTGTCGTCAAAAATCACTAAGAGCGGAGAAAAACATGCGGACCTTTATTGTCTCGATAATAATTACAATGCAATTCCCGATCGTTGCGGCTGAAGCACAATCGCTCCAGAATGCAGTAGACTCACTCGCACAAAATTTCAAAGGCGACGTTGGAGTCTGCGCGATCAATCTCGACAACGGTGATACCGTTACCTACAACCCGGACAAAATGTTTCCAACCGCGAGCGTGGTAAAGATCTACGTGCTCGGTAAGTTATATCAGGACATAAAAGCAGGGAAGCTTTCGATGGATGATAAAGTAATTCTTCGAAATTCCGACAAAGTCCCGGGAAGCGGAATACTCCTTTTTATGCACGACGGATTGGACTTGACGCTGGGTGATCTTTCATGGCTTATGATTAACATGAGCGACAATGTTGCGGCAAACTTGATCGTCGACAAGGTCGGAGGAGTTGGACAGGTTACAGATTTTATCCAACAGTTCGGGCTATCGAAAACAAAAATGCTTGCGAAGATTTTCGACAAACAGGTCTATGGAGACTCTGCCGAGCGGAAGGTTTACGGTATAGGCGTTACGACCCCGCGGGAGACTGCCGCTTATTTGTCGAAACTTTACGAAGGGCAAGTGGTCGATTCGCAGAGCTCCAGGGCCATGGTTGACTTGATGAAATATCAATTCTATAATACAAGTATACCGCGATTTCTCCCGACTTATCGTGATACCATCATGGTTGCGCACAAGACGGGAGCTCTGGATGAGACAAGAAACGACTGCGCCATCATCTATACTCCGAGGGTAAATTACATCCTGTGCTTCTTTACAAATAATAACGAAGATCAACGCTGGATAACCGATAATTCAGGAGAACTTCTCATCGCCAAAATCTCAAAACTGATTTACATGGATTTCGTAAAGTGATTTTAGGGAATTTCCTTTGGATGGAATATGTTTTAGGTATGACTAGCAATTTAATGATCATATGAAGTGAATCTTTATGTCATGAATCCGGACGCACTCGAGCTAATTTTCATGAATGCAATATAGCCTTTAGTATTGTTGTCGAGTTCAATCGTTCCAATCTTTCCATAAATTTTTTCGGAAAGTATTGACAACGCAAATTGAAAGTATTATCTTCGACTGTGAGCAAGAGGAATGACGTTGCTCACAGGAAAGATTTTAAATTGGATGCGCAAGAACAATTGGGAAAGGAGTCTAGCGGTATTCACAGGCTAGAAGACAAACTTTTAGATACTTCTCATGGGTGGATGCCATTTAGTGAACACGTTGGCGCTCTTCCTGGCAGGTTGGCCTCCCGGTTCCCTTCTTTAAAAAAAATCCAAAAGTTTCTCGCAAACTGATCCTTGCATTAGACAACCGGAGGAATTGATCGGATATTGTTTGAGTTTTCTAATCAGAAGAATCCACTTTGTAAAATATTCAAGTGTTGTCGTGACTACCATGACAAGCTTGGAGATATGTGTTGCTTTTGATGGGGAAACACCCTCCTGTTGAAAATGGATACTATGACGAGATATAGTGGCGTTGGTTTCCTCGTAAAGGAGTTTGACTATGAATAAACTTATGATGTCAAGTTGCCTGTTCATATTTGCGACAGCTACTCTTGTCTTTTCTCAGACCACTGGTAAGATTGCCGGAACGGTGACCGACGCAACAACAGGCGAGAAATTAGTCGGGGTCACTATTGTGGTACAGGGAACGTCTCTTGGAGCTTCAACGGACCTCAATGGTTACTATGTAATTCTTAACCTGACTCCCGGAACATATACGCTGAAAGCGTCGATGGTTGGATACGCACCCACTACAATTGAAAACGTCCGTGTTTCAATCGATCAAACAACGGAAACCGACCTGAAGTTGTCCGAGGCGGCGGTTACTACCAAGGAAGTTACGATAGTTGCCACCAGTCCCGTAATCCAAAAGGACGTCTCGGCAAGCACCGTAAATATTGCCCCAAGTGAAGTGGCTTCGATTCCAACTGTCAGCGTCCAAGGTGCAGTACAGTTGCAGGCCGGTATACAGTCCGGACTCGTAGTACGCGGAGCAGGCAGCGACCAAACGGCTTTCGTGGTTGATGGATTCACTCTCCGCGATGAGCGAAACAACTCAGCGTATACGAATATAAGTATGACATCGGTAAAAGATATTCAGGTCCAAACTGGCGGGTTCAATGCCGAATATGGTGACATCAGATCCGGAGTAGTGAATGTTACAACCAACAACGGGAGTCCCGAGCATTATACGATAAGTGTGCTCTCGCGATTAGCGCCCCCGCAACCTCAGAATTTTGGAGGGCCTTTGAATGGAACAAATTTTTATTATGTAAGGCCCTATATGGATCCGGCGGTTTCGTATTATGGTACAAGCGACGGCGCATGGAATACGCAGACACAATCCGATTACCCGACATTTCCCGGATGGATCGCGGAATCGGAACAATCGCTGGCGTCCGGTGACTCAAGCAAGTTTCTAAGCCCCACTGCCGCTCAGAAACTATGGGAGTGGCAGCACCGGAAGGACTTTTCAGTTTTGAAACCGAACTATAATATTGATGCGAGCCTTGGCGGACCGTTCCCGGTCGTGAGCAAGGAGCTCGGAAACCTTCGATTCTGGGGGTCTTATGTCAGTCAACAATCAATGTATATGATACCGCTGGCTACCGACGCTTATGAAAATTACAACGGTTCATTAAAGTTGACTTCCGATGTCGGGTCAGGCATGGAGCTTACGCTCGAAGGAATGTTGGGGCAACAGACAGGTACGAATTCCACTAACAATGGACAGCCGGGAATTTTTCAATCGAGTTCCGATATCTCGAGTCTTTTGTCTGAGGTAAGCTATATAGACGCTCGAATGTTTACAGATGAATACTGGGCTCCGACAACAACCAATTTCAATATGTTTGGAGCAAAGTTTTCTCACGTAATTAATCCTTCGACTTTTTATGAAGTGACATTGCGGGAAACCGGTTCTAAATACCATACCGATCCCGGGGCTCTTCGGGATACCGCGTCCATTTACCAGTTCGGGAATTATTATTTCACAGATGCAGCACCTGTAGGATTCTGGCCTTTCCCTTCAACGGCAATTGACGGGATGAGAATGAGCGTCGGGATGAGCACTTCGCGCGACAGCAGTATGCTTGCGGTTTACAACGCAAAATTTGATCTGACAAGTCAGATTGACGAGCATAATCAGATTAAAACCGGTTTGGAATTCAACTACACGGATAACAATGTCAACTATGCTACCTTCGATTCATATCTCCCGACCGGAACTTCATGGTCGCATTGGCACACATTTCCTATCCGCGCTTCTATTTATGTTCAGGACAAAATAGAGTTCGAAGGCATGATAGCAAACTTAGGAGTTAGACTTGATGATTCTCATGCTGGAGGGCAATGGTACAACGTTGATAATCCGTATTCGCTTATTTTTTCCGGATCAGACTTAATCGGACTTGACACGGTTTCTAAAGCGCCGACAAAGAATATTGTGGAAGTTGAACCGCGGTTGGGGATCTCGTTCCCGGTAACCGACGATTCGAAATTGTATTTTAACTACGGCCATTTTTATTCGATGCCTACTCCGGATGACTTGTTTCTTATACGAAGGTTAACGGGGACTAACAATGTAAACTACGTGGCAGATCCAAATGCACCTTTGCCGAGAACGATTGCGTACGAGTTAGGATTCGAGCAGAGTATGTTTGATCAATATCTGATTCACATAGCAGGTTATTATAAAGATGTCTCGGATGAAAGAACAACAACTCAATATGTAAGTGCCGACAGCAAAGAAAATTATTATCTCTATACGCCCAATCTTTACGAAGATATCAGGGGTTTCGAAATAACACTTTCAAAAGATAGGGGAGACTGGTTTCAAGGATTTATAAATTATACTTACATGGTTTCGAGCTACGGTCAATTTGGATATTCCGTCCAGTACCAAAGCCAATCAGACCAGCGTCAGTATGATCTGTCAAATTATACAGATCTTTATCAAACAAAACCCCTTCCGCAGCCGTACGCGAGGTTGAATCTCGATTTTTTCACGCCGAACCGGATCGGTCCGGACTGGTCAGGTATAAAACCGCTTGCCGATTGGCACTTAAATGTCCTCGGGAACTGGCAGGCGGGACCATGGTTCACGTGGGCTGGTGGCGGAACAATATCGGGTGTCCAGGACAACGTCGAGTGGACGGACTATTTGGATTTCGACCTGAGAGTTAGTCGAAGCTTTCATATCTATGGAATCGATATGGATTTGTTCGCGGACATTTATAACCTCTTCGATTATAAATACATGTCGCCATACTATGGGTTTTATAACGGGCTTGACTTCAATGCATACATGATGTCACTCCACCTGCCGGCTTCCATCGCCGGGAATTCAACGAACGCTAAATTAGGCTACGTAAATACGCCGGGAAACGACCGGCCCGGAGATTATCAAACTGCGAGCAAACCATATATCAAAATGCCGGACCTCTGGCAATTGTCCATGCTCAATCCAAGGACGGTTTACTACGGAATTAGATTCACTTACGACATACCGTGAAAGGTGAAAAGAAATGAAATTTAATGCTCGAAAGTTTCTACTGCTGGATTCTCGCAAGACCCATGCGCCTGTGGATATTAAGAGTCACCTCACGTGTAACGCTTCGCTTCAAGATGGTGACCTCTGCACTCCAATTTCTTCATCCGCGATTTCCTTTCGAAGCGAGAGACGGTTATGGAAAAATCTCGCGCACTTTTCGGGCACCGCACTTTTTATAATCCTGTTCTTGAACAATTGTGGATTTGCCCAATTTGCGACTAAGTGGATGGATGTCGGGTCATTTCAAAGTTGGTATTCGAACGGAGGGTGCGAGTATGAAGAGGGAAGAGTTTTAGTCCAGCAGGACGGCGATCGCTGGCCAGCAATTTATCCTTACGAGGACATGGAAGCTGCCAAGGGATTATGGATTGGAGTACAAAACTTCAAAGATGCATCAGGCACCGTATGGCCGGTTAAAGTCGTTCACTTTGGACCGAGGTATGATGGAGATGCCTCAGAGTTTGTTCCGCAATCGTTTACGACAACGGACAAATTCTCTCTACCTCAGGTTGTCGTCGACGGAAGTCCAACATATAATAACCCGCCGGATGTCGACAATACGATTCCAGGTTTAAAAGAAGACAGGTTGATTAATGATAGCATAACCACGTCTATCGGTCTGACTGTGGTCAGGAAAATCATAGGGTTCAGTCAGCAATACAACGATAACTATATAATTTATGATTATACATTTACAAATACCGGAAAAACGGGTTATGGTACACTCCCCAGCCAGTCCCTTGACAGCATTCGCGTCTTCTGGCAATACAGATACGCTGTTTGCGCGGAGACCCGTTACGTGATCGGGGCGAACTCTGCCGGTTGGGGAATAGGAGCGGACAGCGACACGCGAGGCGACGGGTTGAAGCCGGCTTCCACTTTCTTTGGATCGACTGTGCTTACTTCCGAACCTCCGGACAAAGATGACGATATCAGGGCACAATACACCTGGTTGGGAAACTTTAACAATCCATCGTACGGAAGTTTTTCGCTTCCCGGTATGCCGGGTCTTAGTGCTTCCGGAGCTCCACCGAGCGATGACATAGGAGGTCCTATTTGGGTAAATTCTTCCGCGCAGCCCGGTCCTCCAACATCAGACACGCTGGGAAGACTTGGCGCCACTCAGTTCATCGGTGTGGCGACTGTGCACGCCGATAAATCAGCAACCGATACCACAGACGACCCAAACGAACCGACCACCACGGCCTATATCTCATCAGATGATGGTTTGGAATCCAACAACAGTCAGTTTAATGGTCCCATGATGCAAAAGGAATATTCGTTGATGTCCGCCGGACATGGCGTCGGTTGGATCAACACTGCAGTTAGCTGGTCAGGTCAGCGTGAGGCAGATAAGGTTGGCTTAAGTGGTGATCCATCTTTTGGGACGAGCGGTGGAATGGCTGTTGCAAACGGTTACGGTCCATACAATCTTGCCCCGGGCCAGAGTTTCCACGTCGTCATGGCTGAAGCGGCGGCGGGGCTGAGCCGCGCAGCCTGTATAAGGATTGGACGGGAATTCAAGTTGGGACAAATTACGGCGGCTCAAAAGGACGATTCGGTATATACCGGCAGGGATTCTTTGTTCCAAACGTTCAGACGCGCAATTGCAAACTATGAATCCGGATATGATATTCCGCAGCCCCCGCAGCCTCCGTCGATTTTCAACGTTACATCCGGAGGCGACAAGATCTCCCTATCATGGTCTCCACCGAATGATCCGAAGGTTAAGGGATTTAACATTTACAGAGCCGAGGGGCTTGTAGACAGCGCATACACGGTAATCTATCAGTGCAGCCCGAGCGTGACAAGTTATGACGACACAACTGCTGTCCGTGGCATCGACTATTACTACTACATCACCTCCGTAGGAGCCCCCTCCGACAATACCGGGGGGGCCGGAACACCGGCAGACGTACCATTGGAGAGCAGCAGATATTACACGCAGACTTATGACCCGGCACAATTGCTCCGCCCCGGAGTTTCGGCGCCGGTGAAAGGGGTCTTCACGGTAAATGGGATAACGGCGCGCCCTCAGATACATGACATTTATACAAACAACGGCGCGATATTCACAGTCCAGTCGCTAAATCTTGCCGGCTCCTCGCCGAGTATCTCCGGAAGTATTGTTTGTTACGGCACGGGCGACCCTTCAAGCACAGGAACCCTTGTTAGAGGCAGCGGGGTCGGCGACAGTTTGATCACCTTTTCGGCGTCACAGAAAAATAGTGCGAGCCTGGGCGATGTTATCAGAGTAGTCCCAAATCCATACAACATTGCCTCTAATCCAAATACTCTCCGTTATGTGGGAGAGCCGAATCAAATAGGGTTCTTGAACATACCTCCAACCTGCACGATAAAGATATACACCGAACTGGGACAGTTGATCAAGACGATTCAGCATACCAATGGAAGCGGGGATGAATACTGGAACCTCACGACTACTTATAACCAGATAGTGGTCAGCGGTGTTTATATCGTGGTTTTCCAAACCCCGAAGGGACAGACGGCAATAAAGAAATTTGTAGTCATTAGGTGATGTGTATGAAAACAGAAACTAAGCTGATAGATAAAAGACCGATTGCCCTTCGTTCAGGATTGGCAATTACCTTTTTGATAACTATTCTATCTTTGGCGAATATGGCATTCGCTCAGCAGAAATTAGCTCAATCAGGGTTCGACTTCTTGAATGTCTCGACTGATCCTCGAGCAGAAGCTATGGGAGAATCCGTAACCTCTTTGGACGGGAATTCCACCTCCATGTTTTTTAATGCTGCCGGTATGGCAAGGATTACAAATGTGGCAACCATTTCTGTCGGGCAGGTGGATTGGATTGCGGACATCAAACATTTCTATGCAAGTGCTGCGTTTAGTCTGGCTCACGGTCAATACGGGGTTATCGGTTTCAATTTCCGATCTGTCAATTACGGCGCCATGGATGAAACCATCCTCGCCAACAATGTTGACGGATTTCAGGATCTGGGTACTTTTTCACCGACTGCCTATTCAGCCGGGATTGGATATGCAAAAGCGCTGAACGACAAGTTCTCTGTGGGGGGAGACATAAACTATGTGGACCAGGATCTTGGACAGAGTATAACGAACATTAACAGCGATGGCTCGTACGCGACAGCAGAATCGAAGACGAGTGTTGTCGCTTTCGATTTCGGCATGATATATAGAACCGGATACAAAAGTCTGGCTTTCGGAATGGACGTGCGAAATTTTTCACGTGAACTCAAATATGTGCAAGAAAGCTTCGACCTGCCGCTGATCTTTAATCTCGGGATTTCGATGGACCTGCTTGATTTGTGGAACATAGACACGAAATCGCAGGCGCTGATAATTACCGCCGGTGCTTCTCATCCAAGAGACTACCCTGAACAAATAAATGTGGGGGCGGAATATACCTTCATGCAGATTGTGTCGTTGCGCGGTGGCTATATGTTCAACAATGACGTCTACGGAGTTACCGCTGGAGTCGGGATACATGAGAACATTGGTGGCGTAAACCTTGGGATAGATTATTCATGGACTCCTTTCACTGGTGGGTTTGCGGACGTACAAAGATTTTCATTCGATGTTGCGTATTGAGGTGAAGAATAATGAATAAAGTTCTTAAAATTTTATTAGAATCAGCCGGGTTTGCCGCTCTTCTTGTGACAGCGCTTGACCTTAGCGGCTGTACGAAGGTGGAATCACCGAGTTTGTATAACCCGAGCCTTGGAACTGGTCCGCAGCCAGTGGTTGATAGTTTGTCTCCCGGTGGAGGAGCGCTTGCGGGAATAGATACGTTAGTGATTTATGGGAAGAATTTTGTGGCCAACATTGACAGTGATCAGGTCTCATTTCTGAATTACTCGACGAAAGCGTTCGCGTATTATGGCTACGGTTATAATCCCATTTTAAGCGCGAGCCCGACAAGAATAGAAGTCAAAGCTCCTGCAATATCCGGCGATACGATACAGGTCAGAGTGTCGGTAACCGGTGCAGTAAATTTCAGCCCGGTTTTCAATTACAAATTGATAGCAGCAATAGCTCCGTTCAGTGATCTTCCGACCGCAACTGGTGACGATGCTTACGGCATCTGCACGGGAGCGGATTCTAATATTTATGTATCGCTGTCCAATGCTACCGTGAGCACTCAGGACAGAGGAATATTTGAGATTACCTCTGACGGCACTGTGGCTGCTTCGCCGTTTGCGTTGCCGACAACGGGCAACGTGGACTGGCCTGTCATCAAGTTCGGTCCTGCAGGCTATATCTATGCCACAAAAAGCGGAAGAGCTATCTATCGGCTGCAAAGTGGTAAATCGTCGGTTGTCTGGGCTTCGGTTTCTTCAGGGGCCTTCTCCGATTTCGATTTCGACCAGGATCAAGATTTATGGGTGGGATGGAGTGGAACAAGCAATAGCGTGACTACTTATGGAATATACAGAATAAAAACAGATGCAAGCACGAAACTCTTTTCTATTACCGCCAATGTTCGTTCTGTACGGTATTACAACGGGTATTTATATTTTGCGGCCAACGCAGCGAGTGGGCCCACAAAAGTTTACAGGGCGCAAGTTGTAAATGATTCACTCGGGACTCCGGAGGTTTATTTCGATCTTGCAAACGACCCAACGGGCGGGAGCAACATCTATGCAATAACATTCTCCGCGGACGGTGACATGTATGCGGCGACGGACGGACCGGATTATTTGATCGTTGTTACCCCGGGGGGAGTTGTTGAAAGACCGTATTCACTATATGTGACAAGTAAAGTTCTTGGCTCCACCTTTAGATCTTTCGCGTGGGTCGGGACGAATTTATTTGGAAGCACCGCCGCGTATGGACTCTTGAAAATTGCGGCGAGAAAGCAAAGTGCTCCATATTATGGGCTTCAATAAAATGACGAACCTTGCTGATCGTTTTCTTGTTAATAAAGGTTTGAATGGAGGTATCCATACGCGTTTAAAGAGGAGGTGATATCGGAAGGATTTTGGTCTCATTTTCTGATGTACGTTTGACCTGTACATCAAAAAAACTTTTAATCAAACTACTTAAGGAGGAAGTTACAATGTTGAAAAAACTTTTTATTCCAGTTGCTGTGCTGATGGCTATGTTCGTTTGTTCAGCGAACGCACAGGGCTGGAAGTTCGTAAAGGTATTCCCTGATTCCGGTTTCAACCCCGGGGTCATAAGCGGTGGCGGTATAAACAACGCCCTGACGGTGGACCCGATGGGAAGAGTCTGGATGGCATCATATAGGTATGATGACAGTCTTGCCAACAGTGATACCACCAAAATACCTGTGAAGAGCATATATGTCTTTAATCCTGACGGTTCTCAGGCTTCATTTTCACCCTTGCATGTTCTAAAGAGTAAGAATGGATCCATAAAGGATACTCTTAACGGTGGTATCATGGGCTTTTCTTATTCTTATGGAATGACGACAGGCCCGGGTGACGGCGACATATATATGGCACTTCCGAGCGCTTACATCATTAAGCTGGATTACACTGATGGATCAGAATTGCAAAAAATAGAAAATCCGATCCCGGGTTATGCGAGCTCCCTTGCCAGCGTTGCAGTTGATGCTGCAGGGGAAGCTTTCACTGTTGGCGTTATTGGCGCGCCAACCGGTCCGGTAGCACTTACGTCGGATTTCAGCAGCGTTGCGGAATCCGTAGACACTTCTGAGTATAATGGTGTCGTAAGGTCAATAGCAGTGTCAGCCGATGGAAATGATGTGTACGTGCCTTATTTTACTAACTTTCAAATTATTAGTGGAACCGATACAGTAATAACCCCCGTGGTTCTACATTATCACAGCTCAAGCGGAACTCTTACTCCTTACACCCTGGTAGATACACTATTCAAAGGGATGTCAGTTGAGTCTATGGCATGGCAGCCAGGATCCGGATATCTGTGGTGCGGTTCGGGTGGCCCTGTAACTGACAAAGATACAGACACGCTTTTGAGCCCGCTCACCTGGTATGCATTCGACATGACGAACCCTTCCAAGCCCGTCCTTAAAGACAGTGTGAAGTGGAATCTTGCTGCAGTAGGGATTACTGGAGACTCTGCAAAGACAACTATTATCGATGACAGAGGCATTGCATTCAGCCCAACCGGCGATACTGTTTACGTTGGTGTTTTCAATTCCAATGCAAATTGCGTTCAGATGTTCACCGGGACAGCAACCGCGGTTCAGGAGCCGCCGCATCTCCCTTCGACCTATTCACTGTCGCAGAATTATCCGAATCCTTTCAACCCATCGACAAAGATTGAATACACATTAATGAATAATGTTAAAGTCACTCTCAAATTATACGATATACTTGGAAGAGAAGTGGCAACGATGGTTGACGGTAAACAGGCTGCTGGAACTCATTTCGTGACCTTTGATGCCAGCAAATTGTCATCCGGCGTTTACATCTATTCGCTTACCACATCGGATGGTTTTAGGATGACCAAGAAGATGGTTCTGTTAAAGTAAGAATCTCAAATACTTATTTGCTCCCTTTATTCCCCTCTCTGAAATTATGGAGAGGGGAATTAGAGGGATGATCTGTCTGTAGCAAGAGAGCAAATCGGGGTAAAGTTTTCTCTGACGGCATGGGCGAAGTTTTATAAGAGGGAGTTTAAATAATAAGATGGCAACGATGCAAAAGATCGTAATGCTCAGCGTGAGCTTTAGCGTAATATTTTTGCTCTCTGCAGGAGCTATTGCCGCAAAGGAAAAGCAGGATGGCAGTAAACAGTCCTTTGTAAGTACCACTTATGGATTCAAAATCCAGTATGAGGGCACGTTGGTTCACGAAAGCAAGGACGAGTATGTGATAAAATCTTTTGATGCGGGAAGCCAAACAGCAATGAGTAGTGAAGTGCACGTATTTGTTAGTCAACGCCCATTCGTCTATTTACCGGGCACTTACGGCGGTCGATATTATTTTGATGATGATTTACGGAGCAAAGCATTTTCAAGTCGTGTCATCTCGGATTCGATGGATATTAATGGGCTGAAGTTTGTCCGGGATTACTGGGCAGTATATGGCGGAGAGGGGCATTGGGAAGGAGTGATTAACTGTTACACATTTCACGACGGACAATATTACACGATATCAATGGTGCATAACTTCCTGACGAACCTTCCCGGGGAGTTAGTAAATGGCAGCAGAACCACAAAGCAACAGATGCAGAGCAAGCTTACAGAAGCTATGCGCGATACTGCAAATAGTTACGTCGACGGCTTTAATAAAATACTCGCGTCTTTTTCGATAACCAGATAAGTTTTCCAAAGTGTGCAGACAGATTTAAAATGAAATCCGTAAAAGCCTTTTCTTTATTCGTATTGTTTTTGGCTGCAATTGGTTCCAATTCCTACGCTGCTTTACCGACCACCGCTAAGGGAATGTGGATATGGCAAATCTGGACCGACGAAAGCGGGAACCTGGATTCCATTATCTCAAAACTGAAGACTTCCGGTGTTACGTGGGTGGCAGTGAAATTAGGCGACAGCAATAGTCCATGGAACAGCCCGGGTCATGATTTTTATACCTGGTCTGTGGCACACGGAGGGATCGGCAGCATAATCATCCGGTTCCATAATGCCGGTATAAAATTTTTCGGCTGGCAGTATGTGTATGGCGCCAGTCAATATAGCGGTAGTGGTACAACACCAACTGAGGCAGGCGTTACAAATGAGATACTCGATATCCCGGGCGTCGATGGTTTTATTATCGACGCGGAGGTGGAGTTCGAAGCGTCCGGCATGACTTCAGTTGCCGCACAGTATGTCGATAGCATCAGAGCAGCACACCCGAATAGCTTTGTGGCACTCACCTCTTTTGCAAGAGTAACCGGTCAGCCGATGCCCTGGACTACATTTTTGCAAAGCTGCGATGCCAATATGCCCCAGGCATATTGGGCTCTAAGGCCGACCGATCCGGTTACGGAATTCAGTGCGATGCGGAACGACTTCGAATCATGGGAGCAGACATGGATCAACGAGGGGTACACAGCGGCAATCAAGCCCATAGTCCCTATTGGCTGTGAAAACAGCGAAGGTGAGACAAGTTACCAAATGCATTATGGTGACATCCAGCAATTTGCCGGTTTATCGCAAAGCGCGGGTTATGCGGGGATGAGCCTCTGGGAATACGCAGGAATGGATACTATGAATTGGCGGGACTACGCAGCGGCTTGGGAAAACCTCCCACCAGTGGATCCACAAATTACGAGTTTCTCACCATCAATCACGTCCAATGTACCAACTTATGACAGCATTAAAATAAATTTCAACTCACCCATGGATGCGCCAAGCGTCTATGCGGCGTTCAGCATAAATCCCACGGTGAAGGGGACACTTGGCATGACACCTGATTTCACTCAATGGACGTTCGTACCTGATACGCTCCTTGGCTGGTCGACGACATACACTGTTACATTGGACACGACGGCCGCTTCACTCCTCGGAGTCCATATCGTGTCCCCGTACCTATTCCGGTTTACGACAGTTCCGTTGGACAGAACTCCGCCGGTTCCGCTTGCGGTTTCCCCGCAGAATGGTGGTACATCTTCCTTGCATGCCTATTTTGAATTTATAATGAATAAACCGGTAACGTATAACTCGTTTGCATCTCGTGTCTCATTTGTCGATCCGACCGGCAAGAAGATTTCACTGGCAAAAGATCTGTTTCAGATAACTCCGAACAATTTGACGCTGGCATCTTTTCGTCCCACGACAGCTCTCACACCCGGGATGAAATATACCGCATCCGTCGCACCGGGGGTAGTTGACTATTATGGAAATTCAAGCAAGGTTTCTTACTCGATTGCATTTACAATTGACACGGCGGAAAATACCGGTGGCTCTGTTATAGAAAATTTCGAGTCTTCTTCATCATCCTGGGTTCTCGCTCAGATTGGCAATGGCACAGTTGGAGTTGATACGGCATTAACGCGCGTTTCAATCCAATCCAACAAAACATATGATGGAAACTACGCACTCGGTTTGCAATACTCGTTTGACTCTACAAATGGAATCTGTGCGGTGGAGAATACAATGGGATTCGACATAAGTGCCGCATCATCATTTGGAATGTGGATATTCGGAGACAATAGTGGGAACGAGCTTGATTTCATCTTCGGACCCTCATCAGGGAACGTTGTTCCCATTGATACGATAAACTGGTACGGATGGAAGTTTATTAGTATGTGGCGCGATAAATCGGACATCACCACCGATATCTTCAAAGGCTTCTCAGTCAGGTCTCTGCAAACGGCATTGCTTAACGGTGGGTCGTTGTATGTCGACGATATGCAAATCGATGGCAAAATTACCGGGATACGAAACGACGTGACACAGCCATTGTCTTTTGAGCTATTTCAGAACTATCCCAATCCCTTTAATCCCGCTTCGACAATTGAGTATCGATTGCCTATGGGAGGTCATGTCTCGTTGAAGGTATACGATGTGCTTGGTCGAGAAGTGCGGGATTTAGTTGATGAGCAGCAAGGTGCAGGTGATCACCATGTTACTTTCTATGCGGGTAGTCTTCCGAGCGGAGTGTATTTCTACAGGATTATAGCCGGAGGGAACTCAGGGGTTAAGAAAATGATTGTTGTGAAGTGAAAAAGATTTTTCAGTTAAGGTCTCTATCGTGAATAAATTTATCTGGCTATTGTTGGCTAATTGCTTCGTGTTGCTTATGATAAAAAGCGGTAACGCCGTTTTGACTGCAGGCAATGCCGGTACTTCATGGCACATCTCCCATCCGATGAACACTCCGTACGGTATCATTTTTACCAACGAAAGAGGAACAACCCTATATCTAACCCATAATGGTACAATAAAAGAACTCTTTTCTGATCCGGGCTGCGGTGTTTATTTTACGCTTTCTCTGGATAGGTCGACCATTGGCTTTAAAGACATTTTTAATAATGGAATGCAGGCGCCGGCGTTGCTTGATATTTCAACAGGGAGAGTATCGCTTCTTCATCCGCCGGTTCCCCAATCGGGGCAGGTCAGCTTCTCACGCGCCGGCGCAATCGCGTACTCGATTGGTAAAGACGTATTTATTAGGAGCGGGAGTACGGTGGATCAAATCCCGATCGGGTCTTACTCTAACATTGTCGCATTGTCATCGGATGCAATCAAAATTGCCTACACTGATGAAAGCGGGCATGTTGTCGTCATGAATGTTCTGACCCGGGAGACTCAAGAAATTTCCGGAAGCGGCTGCATGCTGCCGATTTGGTCTCCAGTGAGTGAGCAGCTATGCTATTCAAGTTTGAACGGGAACCTCTTTGTGTTCGATTCGCATAACATGAAAACTTATACTCTTGGCCCCGGCGCAGATCCTGCCTGGACTAATGACGGGAGCGCGCTTATCGCTGTCAGAAAAGAAACCAAAGACGATACTCTTACCAATTCCGATCTCTATCAGCTGTCATATGACGGAAGGAAAATTACCCTTTTAACGGCAACGAAGAATATAAATGAATCCGCTCCAAGCCTGGGACCAGGTAATACTGTTCTCTTTACCGCGTATAACGACAATACACTCTATAGTGCGGAGCTTAACAAGACATCGACAAGGCTCGACTACCTTTCTGAAATTAAATTGGAGAATCCTATTCCAAATGAAACCGCGATAGAGTCATCACAAAATTCTCCACTTGCTTCTCCAAGAACCGACGTTAATGCAGCGCCATATTTCGAAGTCCCATACGTGAATCAAGTCTTTGATACTCCCGAAGGGTTCGGGAACATCGGGGAAAGCGCGTGCGGACCAACTTCAGCAATCATGGTGATCGCGTATTATAACTTACTTCCGCCCTGGAACAATCAACTTGAAGTTCCGAAACGGCATGTGACTTCCTGGGGAAATTACGTCCTGGAGCCGTACCATTTTCACGGAGTGTATTTCCAAATTGGAAATTCCGGAGCAGGAGGCGGCTACGGCTACATGTGGAATACCAGCGATCCGTATCATATGATGGCCAGTTATTACAATTACCATGGACTCGAAGCGGTTGAGCAGGATGCGCCTTCGCTTGATAGTGTCATTAGCGAGGTAACTGCGGGACATCCCTACACCCTGTGCAACTTATTGACGACCGCCGGGCACATTATTGTGCTAAATGGTGTCGGTGATAAAGAAGGAACCGTTATTGCAAACGATCCCTATGGCAATGCGAACTCGACTCCATGGCCAAACGATAATGGGAGGGATGTTCAGTACGATTGGCCCGGATACAACAACGGGTACCAAAACTTGAACGGGATCGCATGGGGCGTATCGGTGCGCGATACTTCTTCTCCATCGGTATCTGATTCAATCGTTGACGACCTTCAGTTTAATGATGGGTTCACCCTCAATAATGCGTCACCGGCTTCGATGTCGTTATGGCTTGATAGAAATCAGGGGTATAACAATCATTTCTGGTACACGTACACCCGCCGTGCCGACACATGCACTGCAGAGTGGAGGGAGCCGACCTCGTTGCAAGATGGCAATTACGAAGTGTTCGCATATGTTCCATCAGGTACAGCGAGCGCGGCTCGATATCGAATATTTTATCGTGGCGATTCGGCTACTGTAGTCCTGGATCAAAATCTCTACAAAAATTCGTGGGCGTCGTTAGGGACCTACCCATTTGTAGGGAGGGACAGTGGTTACGTAAAGCTAGGTGAGGGCAGTGGCACCGCTGGACAGGTCCTCGAATTCGATGCCATGGCATGGAGCTACCGATCACCGCTCCTTGTCCAAAACGTGAAGAACATTCCAACACAAATGAGCTTGGAACAGAATTATCCAAATCCGTTTAATCCGTCAACCACGGTCTCGTTTACAATTGCTAAAACGGATCATGTGTCGCTGATGGTTTACGATGTACTCGGAAGAGTCGTCGGGAACCTGGTTGATAGGCGGCTCTTGCCGGGATCTTACAAGACAATCTTTGATGGGAGTCTTCTGCCAAGTGGAGTCTACTTCTGCAGGCTGGTCAGCGGCCAAAACACGCGCTACTTAAAACTTCTTCTATTGAAATGAGAATGGAGATTTCCTCACGAGTTCATTTTATGTGCAATACCACATCGAAGAAGCAACATCTCATCATTTTTGAAGGCGAACCATGAAATCTAAGCGTGTACCAAATATCTCAATCGTTATATGCTTTACCCTACTACTAATCTGTTCTGCCGACAGCGTCATGGCACGGGGCAAGCGGTACGAGGCCGCGATGCAAATGGAAGAGCAGGGAAAGTTCAAGGAGGCAAGTTCAATACTTGAAAAGACTCTCGCAGAAGATTCAAGCTCGCTTTCTCCTGGAGAAAAGGAAGCGATTCGTTTCCAGATAGAAAGGATGAGGCGCATTCGAATCGATTACTCGCTGACCGCGGCAGAGTTATACGCACAGCTTGAGCAAAGCGTTAAGAATGTCTCAAAAGGAGAGTTTAGCCGGTGGATCAAGGAGGGAAAGTTTGACGCAAGGGTGATTGACGATACGCTTCGATTTGTCAGCACGAGCAGGAGCAATTTGTTTTTCCGAAATGTGGATATTGCGGCGCGGAGAATTCCAATCCAGGATCTTCACGGTTTTCATGAAGCTCTGCTTCAGGATTGCCTTTCAATTGAGAGAGCCGCGGATAGTTCAGGCGCGCCGTATGTACTGCCGAAGGATTTTAGAATGGATATGACGGTAACGGTTGATTCCGGTGTTGCAAGACCCGGCGAGGTCATTAAAGCGTGGCTGCCGATACCGAGGATCTTTCCGTTCCAAACAAACTTCGAGTTAGTTTCAGCATCGAGTAAGCCGGTCAATATTTCATCGCCGCGAAGTTCGATACGGTCGGCTTATATGGAGGAACCTGCAGACTCGAACGGGGGTGCGAAATTTTCAATTACATACACATATAGAACTTTCGGAGTGCATTTTGATCTTGATACAAACAAAATCCGACCGTACCACGAAAGCGATAGTGTTTATATAGATTATACAAGAGAAGGTCCAAACATAATTTTTACGGATAAAATCAAGAAGTTATCAAGATTAATAGTAGGTGAAGAAAAGAACCCCCTTATCAAGGCAAAGATGATTTTCAATTGGGTTTCGCGGGACATAAGGTACAGCTTTGCCAGAGAATATTCGACGATAAACAACCTGAGCGATTATTGCTTGACGAAAGAATATGGCGACTGCGGCGAGGAGGCCATGCTGTTCATAACGCTCTGCCGTTACAACGGCATTCCGGCGCGATGGCAATCCGGCTGGTTCACGTTTCCGAATGCGAAAGACATTCACGATTGGACGGAGATTTATGTTCTTCCTTACGGCTGGGTCCCTGTCGATCCATACATGGGAATCCTCGCGATGAGGTACACGACTGGCTTGACGGACTTTGAACGGAAGGAATTACGCGACTTTTATTTCGGCGGACTTGATCAATATCGCATGTCCGCTAATTCAGACAACAATCAACAACTAACTCCATCAAAAAGATATTTCCGGTCGGATAATGTAGACTTTCAAAGAGGTGAACTCGAAACAGATGAGGATAATATCTATTTCAATAAATCCGGCTACAACCTTGATGTCCGGGAACAGGAGTCGGAAAATGGCAAGCCGTAAACAGTTTCTTAATACCTCCTCCAAACTGTTTACTAATATTGGTGACGAATGAAAACACTTCTTTTCTTTTTAGCTATCCTGTTTGCCGTTAAAACTTTTGCTCAAACTCCCTCCGAATGTCAGCAATACTTTGTCTCTGCTTCGTCCGAGTTCAACGTCCCGGCTCCGATCCTTGAAGCGCTAGGTTACATCGAGACACACTGGACGCAAATTTCAGGGCGCGGAGTTATGGGTCTCCGCAACGACAGCCGTTTTTCTTACTCTCTTGACAGTGCAGCAAAGCTAATTGGGAAACCCGTTGATTCATTACTGAATAGTCCTTATCAGAACATCAGGGGAGGGGCGGCCCTTCTCTCGGAATACAGAAACCAGGCAAATATGGATTCTATGGTTGTCACCGACAGCCTCTCAACATGGTCAACCTTAATCGCGCGGTACAGCGGGATTCCTCAACATGAAATAGCCCTCGACTTTGCTTATCATACTCTCCAATATGTACAATCTGGAGTCGATACAAACGGAATTGTTATCCCATCGCAGCCTGTTGACTTTAGCAATTTCTCCGATTCTGTAAGGGCGACTGGTTTTATAAAGCCGGGGGATCCGGTTCCCGACCCGGTATGGGTTGGTAGTCCAAATTACGATTCCCGTGATGGGGCGCCGATAGTTTTCGTAATCATCCATGATACCGAAGAACAGTTCGACTACGCGGTCTCATTATTTGAAAACGTAAGCGACCAGGCGAGCGCTCATTATCTTGTGAGGAGTCAGGACGGTTACATTGATCAATTTGTTAACAACAGTGACAGAGCCTGGGCAGTGGTATGTTGGAACTCGATAACGCTGAACATTGAACATGAAGGGTTTGTATCTGACCCTTCATTTTATACGGAGGCTGAATATAATTCATCAGCACGACTGACTGCGTCCATGTGCGAAAGATATAACATTCCTGAAGATTCGGTCCACATTTTTGGTCACGATGCATGGACGTATCCATGGTTTAGCCTCATCCCTTTTTCAATGTACACTCAATATGTCGGGACCGGATACGCGACGTGCAATAACCATACGGACCCCGGTCAGTATTGGAACTGGCGTCATTATTTCGACCTGATTCACTCTTATGATACCACAAAAGCGTATGTGGTCAATTCGTCGCCGACAACTGGGGATGCAAGTGTGCCAACCTATTCGGACTTAACAATCACGTTTAGTATACCGATGGATACGGTATCCACCGACTCGGCATTCAGCATCTCGCCGGATGTGCCGGGCCATTTATCTTTCAATCCCAACCAAACGCAATTAACATTTCATCCCGATAGCCGCCTGCCATGGTCCACTCCTTTCACGGTTAGTGTAAAGACATCGGCAAAAGGTTCTAACCTGCGACCGCTTTCAATGCCTTGTTCATACCAGTTCACAACGGTTCCAATAGACACGTCGGGGCCTTCGCTCCTTGCCGTCTCGCCGCAAAATAATGGCGTTTCTATTCCGAGAGCCTATATCGAATTTGTTATGAATGAACCTGTCGAGTATAGTTCATTCCCAAGTCGGATCTCGCTCATCGATTCGACGGGGAATAAAATTTCTCTGTTAAAAGATCAGTTTCAAATAACTTCCGGCAATCTTACATTTATCGCGGTGCGGTCGACGATCAGCTTGACTCCCGGAATGAGATACACTGCGGCTATATCGCCGGGGCTCACTGACTATTATGGAAATCCTAGCAAGCTGACTTACTCAACAACTTTTACTGTCGATTCGACCCCTTCCGTCGGTTCAATTATCGAAGGCTTCGAGTCTTCGATCGAACAGTGGCTGCAGCCCTCCGAAAGTCTGGAGACAGAAGGGACAGATACCTCTTTGTCAAATTTCGGAATAGCCGTCAAGTCTTACGATGGTAATTACGCTGGAATCTTGAAGTATGAATTTGATTCGTCCAAAGGTGTTTGTGCTGTGGAGAACCGTCAAGGCTATGATATCTTCGGAGCTTCTTCGGTCGGGATGTGGATTTTTGGAGATAACAGCCGAAATGAGCTTGACTTCGTTTTCGGCTCGTCGCCGGAAAAGCTTGTTCCGATCGACACGATTGATTGGTATGGATACAAGTATATTGGCATGTGGCGCGACAATTCAGATGCATCGACGGACGTTTTCAAAGGTTTCGCGATAAGGCACTTACAAACGTCTCTCTTTGACAGCGGCGGTATTTATGTGGATGACATACAGGTAAATGGAAATGTCACCGGACTTCACCATGATACCATGATGCACCCTGCCTCATTTGGTCTTTTTCAAAATTATCCAAATCCATTCAATCCGAAAACAGTGATCGATTATCAAATACCAATAGCTGGCAACGTTACGTTGAAAATCTATGATGTGCTTGGGAGAGAGGTGGCGACGTTGGTGGACGGAAGGCAAAATGCGGGAAATTATGCTGTAAGCTTCGATGCTGGTAATTTGCCGAGTGGAATTTATTTTTACCGCATCATTGCCGGATCATTCTCATCAGTAAGGAAATTGTCAGTCGTAAAATAACAATGCTTTTGGATTTTCCGTAAAATTATGTCTCAGCAGCGTGTTTCAGTTTCTTGAGGAAAACCAACACAAGAACCGAAGAAATAATTGCCGCGAAGACCAGGATTAAAAAAAACTGCCACAACTGCAATTCAGCGTAGAATCGTCCGACGAAACCTGCGAGATAGCTGCCGACTGCCTGTCCCGCGAACCATCCTCCCATCATCATTCCTTTCATCCGGGGAGGCGCAACTTTTGAAACGAATGAAATTCCCATAGGACTCAAAAATAATTCAGCAAGGGTTATCACAAAATAAGATGAGATCAGCCAGTAAGGACTGACTCTGACAAATGATGCCGCGTTACCGGGAGCAGGGAGTCCAAGAGAAGCGAAAATCATGATGATGAACGCAAGAGCTGTAACGATCATTCCGAGTCCGATCTTGGCGGGAGACGACGGTTCCTTCTTCTTTTTGTTGAGCCATGCGAACGTTCCGATAATTACGGGCGTTAGAAATAATATGAATAAAGGATTAAATGACTGGAAACTTTCCGGCGAAATGGGATTGAGAACAGAAAAGGTCAGGCTCTTGACCAGGATGACTGCAAGAGCGACGATGACAACTGCTCCGCAAATTAGCCTGATTTTCCCCGGGAATGTTTTTCTAACCGCAGTCGGTAAACAAAGAACTAGCGCCATGATAGATAGAAGCGAAACCGGATCAAAGAGAAGGAACGTTAACCTGTCAACCGAACTCGCGGTGTAGTTCCTGGCGAATAACGTCAGTGTAAATCCGTTCTGGTAGTATGCCATCCAGAAGAAAATGATTATTGCGAAGATAATCAGCAGAGCGATAATCCGTTCCCTCTCTTGCGAATTTGTCAGCAGGACTTCTGCCTTTGGTGCATTTACATCTTTTGTTCTATAGTCTGCTTCTTTGTAATATTTCCGGAATGATAAGAAGATCGTAATGCTTATGAGAATTCCTAATGCGCAGACCCCAAATGCGGCGTTGTAGGCATGAGCGAGTGAGGTATGAAAATGTTCCAGCATAAAAGTTTTTGTTGATACTGCTGCAATTGGTCCGAGGAACGCACCCAGATTAATTCCCATATAAAAAATATTGAACGCTCCATCTTTTAGCGAATCTTCCGTGCGCCCGGATGCGCCGCTGCGGGAAGAATAAAGGTTACCGACGATGACATAGGTGTTGGGTTTGAATAGTCCGTTCCCGATCGCGATGATACACAAAGCAGTAAATAGAAGCGCTGGTTCTTTCGTGGGCACGGCCAGAAGTGCGTAACCGATGCCTGAAGTAGAAGCTCCTATCAATATTGTCTTGCCGTATCCCAGCAACCTATCGCTGACGATGCCGCCGAAAAGCGGGAGGAAGAAAGTTGCCGCGATAAACAGGCCGTAAATGTTACCGATTGTCACCGTGTCCCAATGAAAGTTCTCTCGCAAATAGAGAACGAAAATCGCAAGCACGGTGTAGAAACCGAACCGCTCCCACATTTCGGTAAAGAATAGTACGTACAATCCCTTTGGGTGATCTTTAAACATCGGTCGATCTCGGTTGAATTGATGTAATGCTCAACTTAAAAACTCAGAATAAATATAATCACAAAAATTTTTAAAGATACAATCGGTCATTCACGAAAAATAACGTTTTCTCCAGGGGTTCCGGTTTGTTTTTCATGAGGGCCGCATTTAAATTCCCACACTGTAATAGGTACATCTGAGCTTTATCAGCCCATCCGGAGTTTGCCCGGCTCAGATGGAAGAACCCCGGCCTGCGGCTTCAATAAATAGGTGAGAAATGAAGAACTGCTTTTTTACTATTTACATTATCATAACATTTGCCGTGGCTGCAATTGCCTCTGCAAATCCTTCCGATAGGACATTAACTTTAAAGGGGGGGTGGCTCATTCAATCTTCTGAAAGAGTTACCGTATCCGGAGCGAAAGTTTCAACTGCCTCTTATGTTCCCATAAGCTGGTATAAGGCTACCGTGCCATCGACTGTCCTTGGGAATTTGGTAGCCGACGGGGTCTTTAAGAATCCATTTCAAGGGAGAAACCTAAGCAAAATTTCTCAGTCGCTTTTTGATAAGCCATGGTGGTATAGAACTACTTTCTCTCTTCCGAACGAAGCAAGAAATGTCAACCATGTCACTCTAAAATTCTTTGGTGTCAATTATAAGGCAGATATCTGGCTCAACGGGAAATTAATTGCAACCGGTGACTCTGTATTTGGGGGATTCAGACAGTTTGAATTCGACGTGACGAAGGCCGCACGGTTTGGAAGCGCGAATGTGTTAGCGGTGGAGATATCTAAACCAGAACCCGGCTCGCTCACGATCGGGTTTGTTGATTGGAGCCCCGAGCCGCCCGACCATGACATGGGGCTCTGGAGGCCCGTCGAAGTTCACTTGAGCGGCGATGTCTCCATTGGCTATCCGTTTGTCGCGTCGAAGGTCGATACCGCCACTCTAAAGGAAGCCGAGCTTACGGTCTCAGCTGAACTGAAAAACAGATCGGACCATGATGTAACCGGTGTGTTGGAAGGGAAGATCGGGTCTATCTCATTTTCACAAGAAGTTTCCATGTCGTCCTATGAAAAAAAGGTGATAACCTTTTCCCCGGCAGACTTTCACCAACTTGTCATAAAGAACCCTCGTCTCTGGTGGACGCATGACTTCGGAAAGCCGGAACTTTATTCTCTACGTCTTGAATTCAGGTCCAACGATCTTATCACAGATTCAAATAATATTACTTTTGGTATTCGTCAGGTCAACGACTACATAAACTCAGAGGGTTTCCGTGGCTATAAATTGAACGGGAAGAACATTCTGATACGGGGTGGAGGATGGGTTGACCACATCTTCCTGGACCAAAACGAGCAGAATCTCGAAGATCAGATCGACTATGCTGTGAACATGAATCTGAACGCGATTAGGATGGAAGGCTTCTGGGGAGAAAGCAGCGACATTTACAGGCTTTGCGATGAGAAAGGGATTCTAATCATGGTGGGGATTAGCTGCCAGTGGGAGTGGAAGAATATTTTCGGAGGAGACGCGGAAGATCAGTACGGCTGCATCATTTCGCCGGAAGATATTGCAACTGCGGCGAAATCATTCAGGGACCAGGTAAAATGGCTTCGAAATCATCCGAGTATTTTCTTGTGGCTCTATGGAAGTGACAAATTTCCGCGGCCTGAACTTGAGAAAAAATATCTGGGAATCCTGGGTGCATACGACAGCACACGACCATTTCTATCTTCTGCCGCGGAGCACACGAGTTCGTTGACTGGCCCGTCGGCGGTCAAGATGCGCGGACCTTACGACTACGTGCCGCCAATTTATTGGTTCGCGGACACTTCAAATGGAGGAGCGTTCGGTTTCAACACGGAGACCGGGCCGGGACCACAAATCCCCAGAGTTGGTTCACTCGAGAAAATGCTTTCGCCGGATTCCTTATGGCCTATCAACGGCGAATGGTACTATCATTGCGCAAAAGGAGGATTCCATAATTTAGCGATATATGACAGCGCTATTGACGCAAGACTTGGTAAGCCATTGAGTTTGAATGATTACGAAAGGAAGGCGCAGTTCACAAATTACGAGGCGATGCGTTCCATGTTTGAAGCATTTGGAGCAAACAAATTCAAAGCTACAGGTGTTATACAATGGATGTACAATGCCGCATGGCCAAAAATGTGGTGGCAATTTTATGATTATTACCTGAATCCGACCGGGGCTTTTTACGGAGCCCAAAAAGCCTGTGAACCTATCCATGTTGAATATAATCCTGCAGACAACGGAATCGTCGTTGTAAATTCAACTCTCGAGGCAAGCAATGCCCTGAGGTTAAAAGCGACTGTGCTAGACTTCAACTTGAAAAACAGCTTGAGTTTCGATGATACAATAAACATTTTTGCTAACACTTCAGACGAGATCGCGAAAATTCCGAAGATCGATTCCCTCTCACGAACTTACTTCCTTGACTTGAAGCTGTACGACTATGAAAACAATAAGCCTATCAGCTCAAACTTCTACGCGCTTTCCACGCGGCAAGACTCGCTGCATTGGAAAAAGTCGACCTGGTATGTAACCGAGAGCTCTTATGCCGATCTTACCGAACTCAATGAACTTCCGGAAATAAAATTAGAAACTAATGAACGGTTTGTCCGGCGCGGAGGTGATTATTCCGTAACTGCAGTTATAAGTAACCCCACGAACAAACTTGCTTTTATGGCATATCTCTCTGTGAAGAAAGGGAGCACAAATGAAACGGTGCTGCCGGTATTTTGGGATGAAAATTACATAACTCTTCTACCGGGAGAAACTAGAACGATCAAAGGGCATTTTCAAGCCGCGGACCTTGAAGGCAAAACGCCGCGACTTGAAGTTTCAGGATGGAACATTGAAGAATAGCCTTTTAGTTTTTTGAGTATGTTCCAATCCGTCCCGGGACGATCGAATGGAAAATAAAACCGGGTTAGACAGAAGCCTCGGTTTACTTCATGCCACCGCCAGTAATATGGCCACGATGGTTGGCATCGGTCCTTTTATTACGATCCCTCTTATCATTAGCGCGATGGGTGGACCTCAGGCAATGTTGGGCTGGTTAGTTGGGGCAATCATCGCTATTTCCGATGGTCAGGTGTGGGCAGAGCTCAGTACCTCAATTCCCGGAGAGGGAGGATCATATGTTTACCTTCGAGAGGCATACAAAAAATATTTCGGCGAGCTTGTAGCATTCCTTTTCATCTGGACATTTCTTCTAAGCGGTCCTCTTGAGATCGCATCGGGATTTGTCGGGATGCTCCAGTATGCTTCGTTCATCTGGCCGCTTCTTAGTGAGACGAATATTCGGGTACTTGCCTTCACAGTCGGCATCCTTACAATTATTCTTCATTATAATCGCGTAAAGTTTGTCGGGGCGGTTACCATTTTCCTCTGGGTTGTTATGCTCGTTACCGTCTGTGCCACGATCGTCGTTGGACTGACTCACTTTCATGTTCAATACGCCTTCGTTTTCCCGCGAGGCTGGTTCAGTTTCTCGTTCGGATTTGTCTCCGGACTGGGGTCCGCAACCCTCATTGCGATGTATGACTTGATGGGATACTACAACATCTGTTATTTAGAAGAAGAGGTCAAGCGTCCGGAATATGTATTTCCGCGGGCTATAATCTTTTCGGTCATTGCTGTGACTCTTATTTACGCCGTTATGAACATCTCAATTCTTGGGGCAATGCCGTGGCAGGTAATTGCCAGTTCGCCCCATGTTGCATCGGATATGTTCAATAAAATTCTTGGCAGGAATTCAGCAATCATACTGACAATTTTGGTCATCATCACGGCTTATGGTTCGACGTATTCTTTGATGATGAGCTATTCGCGCCTCCCGTTTGCTGCGGCCCGTGACGGATTTTTCTTCAAGTGGCTTGGAGAGGTTCACCCCAGGAAACACTTTCCACATTTTTCCCTCCTGACCATCGGACTCATGACATCCGTCGCGAGTTTATTCAACCTGGATTTCATAATTGCCGCTTCATTGTCAAGCAGAATCCTGATCCAATTCCTGGGCCAAATTGTCGGACTGACTCTTTTGAGAAAAGACCAGCCTTCAATCAAGAGACCGTTTAAGATGTGGCTCTATCCGGTTCCGTCAGTGATTGCGTTTCTGGGCTTTTCGTTCATTTTTGTGAGCTCAGGATTTGAAGCGGTTGGAGTTGGAATCGGCTGGATGATAATCGGGGTGATTTTATATTTTGCATGGTCGACGAATAAGAAAGTAAAGCCTGGAAGATAGCAGGGAATGAATCATCGGAAGGTGAAGAATTAAATCGTTATAACTTTTGAAATGGCACGGCTGTAAAAGCGATTTTGTCCTCTTCTCGTTGGTCCAAATTGCTTGCTGATGAGTGAATTTTTCCTTTTATTAAAGGAATTACGGTTCTGAAATACTTAGACCATTAAAGATAATAGGAGATTAAGATGAGAAATAGATTTATGCTTCTGATGCTGGTTGCCTTCCTATTGCCTCTTCCGCTGTCGGCTCAGATCGAAACGAACCCGGTAAAATATGCCGCAAGCTCACTTACCCAGGAGCAGCAGTCCTGGCTCGCGAAGGCGGACATGCACCAAAAAGCGGGATGGATTTATCTTCACATAGAAGGCTTTCCGGAAGAACGAGGATTCCAACACGGTTATTTGCTGGCAAAAGAAATTAAAGAGTCGCTGGATATTCTGAAGAGGAAGTGGGAATATCAAAGCGCGATGTCGTGGTCATGGTACGTTAGGAAAGTCCGTGATATCCTGACGCCCAAAGTCGATTCGGAGGATCTGGCGGAGATTAAGGGTATCGTAGACGGCGCGAAAGCAGCGGGAGTGCAGACGACAACAGATGAAATAGTCGCATTGAATGGTTATATGGAGATGATGGATTATTGGTGGCCGCAGGTGAAGGATTCAATGAAAGTGAACTCACCGACTCCGGAAAGAGAATCGTGCAGCTCCTTTATTGCTACTGGTAGCATGACGGCGGACGGGAAGATCGTGCTGGGCCATAACACAATGGGCGGTTATGAAGAGCCGCTTTGTAACATCATAATCGATATAGCACCGGACAAAGGTCATCATATCTTCATGCAGTCGTTTCCGGGTTTCATCCACAGCGGAACAGATTTCTTTGTTACAGATGCGGGACTAGTCGGCTCTGAAACCACAATAGGTTCATTCTTCGGATTTGATCCGAACGCCACGCCGGAATTCTCCCGTATGAGACATGCGACGCAATATGCCGATAATATAGACCAATGGTGTTCCATGATGAAGGAAGGCAACAACGGAGGGTATGCAAACGCTTGGCTGCTCGGGGATATCAAAACGAACGAGATTGCAAGATTAGAGCTCGGGTTAAAATATGTTGGATATGAGAAAAAGAGAGATGGATATTTTATAGGGTCGAATGTTGCTGAAAATATGAAGGTCCTGAGATTTGAAACTAAGGAAGACGAAACAGACATTATGCACTCGTCGGTTGCCCGGCGGGTGAGGTGGAAACAGTTGATGAAAGAATATGCCGGGAAAATAGATATTGATCTGGGAAAGAAATTTGAAGCTGACCATTACGACACCTATTTGAATAAAGAAAATCCTGATGGGCGTACACTTTGTGGACATTGCGATCTTGAACCAAATCCTGCAACCGATGATCCGTTTTCTCCATGGGGTACTCTCGATGGCAAAGTCGTCGACGCGAAAATGGCCAAGGAGATGTCTTTCTATGCAAGGTGGGGTGCGGCATGTGGTACCGCGTTCAGTGCGGAGAGATTCCTAACCGAACACCCGCAATACGATTGGATGACGGGAATGATCAAAGATCGTCCATCCGAACCTTGGGTAGAATTTACCGCGCAGGAAAAATAGAACTCGAATTCTATAGGTTATGATTATGCTGGAAATTGAGTGTTAAATTTCCCCGGCTTGGAGAGCAAGTGAAATGCTTAGTTGAAAGATGCTTATCTTGTGCGCCTGGAGGGACTCGAACCCCCAACCAATAGATCCGAAGTCTATTGCTCTATCCAATTGAGCTACAGGCGCTTTAATAGTCTCACATAACCGGGTTTAGTGCGGGTATTTTTCAAAGAATTTCGTGCAGAATTCAAAGCAATTTATCAATGACTCTATCGATTTCCAAATCTTGTGTTTGACCCGTCGATAAAATGGTTTTTGAGTAAAAGATTTGTCCGAACGGTATAGCCAATTTGAACTGAAAGGTTACGAGGATCACTTAATATGAATTTGCAATTATCAATGTAATGTATTATACTTTCGCCAGATGAAGGACTTTGAGTTCAAGAAACTTTACTACTCCATCTCTGAAGTAAGCCGCATTACGGGGCTGGAACAACACGTCTTGCGCTATTGGGAATCTCAATTCCCGGAATTGAATCCTGCAAAAAACAGAGCTGGCAATAGGATTTATACGAATAAGGACATCAGTCTTATCTTTGAAATCAAACGACTTGTCAGGGAAGAGGGTTTTACAATTGAAGGTGCAAAGAAAGTCCTGATTTCTAAATCAAACGGAAGTTCGGGTCAAATTGTTGATGCGACAGATGGAAAAGAATCATCAGAGGATTTGAAACAGACCTTGCTTGAAGCGCGTGCTTTCCTGGATGACCTTGTTCAAAGGCTTTCCGACAAGGACTGAAACTTAGATTTTTATTTGCTCTTCTTCGAACGACTTACATTGTTTAACTCAATCAAGAGAATTATTTTATAACCAACGGAACGTGGCGCAGCCCGGTAGCGCACTTGCTTGGGGTGCAAGGGGTCGCGGGTTCGAATCCCGCCGTTCCGACAATAACGAATTGAAAACTTGAGAGGCTTGCAGAAAGTAAATTACTCTCAGCAATTTAGCTGTGAAAGGATCCATCGGAGGTACCGGAGTTTATTAAATGCCGACTTTTTCTGCAAGCCCAGAAGAATATAATGCAAGGTCTGGAGTATCTTCAGAAGATTTTTGAATCCCACCTAGAAAAAAACTCTTTGAAGGATTTTTATCTTTCCGATCCGGTTTGTTTTTCCAAGAGGTTTAAAAAGAAGAACGATATAGAAACTGCGGCTTTCATTTCCGCGATGTTTGCCATCGGCCCGCGTTATGCGATTATCCGGTCGCTTGAGAAAATCTTTTCTGCCCTCGGGGATTCTCCATGCGATGCGGTCAAGAATCTTGACGAAACGAAATTCTTGAAAGTAATGAACGGACACGTCCAGTTTGCTTATAAGAATATAATCGGGATCGATTTTGCTCAAATACTTTTTGCAATGAAATCTATTCTTAATAATCATGGCACGATTGAAAGCGCTTTGAAGAGTAAGCGGGACGGAAATGGAGCTTTGGTTTCTCAGGTGCTTATCGGGTTGCTTGAGGAGATGAAATCAGTCAAGATAAATCGGGCTCTTGGATTTGAATTGACACCGCGGGCGAAATCACTGCTCGCGAGCCCTCAAGAGGGGAGCGCCTGCAAAAGAATGAATATGTTCCTGCGTTGGATGACGAGGGATGACGATATTGATTTCGGATATTACAATTGGCTCGGCAAAGAGAACCTTGTCATTCCTTTGGACGTTAATGTTTCAAGGGCTGCGAGGAAATTAAAATTGACGAAACGAAAAACAGATAACTGGAAGACCGCCATAGATATTACAGGTCGGCTTAAATCGCTCGATCCGCTTGACCCGATAAAGTATGATGTGCCGTTGTTCCTATACGGAATTGAACTCAGGAAGAAACGCTATGCGGATTAAACTGGCAATCGCGTTCGTGTTTCTGACGATTTCCTCGTTGCATGCCCAGCCAAAGGTGACCTTGCTGAGGTCCGGCGTCGACAGCACATACATCGGAGGTTTCGTAGAGCTCAGTCATGTTTATATCTCGGTTGAAGAGTTATCTAAAGGACTTGGAATCAACAATACTTTCCTTCAATCAACCGGGAAGTTAAATGCTTACACGGAATATGGCAGCCTTCTCTTCACACCGGATAATAATTTTGTCGTTGTCTCAACAACCGGAACAGAGCCGCGTCTTTATCAAATGCCGCTGCCGGTTCTATCGGCGAATGGTAAGCTGTACATTCCTGCGAAATATGTTGACGATTATTTCTCCAGGATTCTTCGGGGTACGTTTTATTACGATGAAGGCAAATCAGAACTTGATTTTTCAACTTTAGCGATCAGGGACACGCTTTCCCCCGCGATAACGCTTGTAAGCTGTCAGGAGAAGGCGAACGGCGCAATAATCCAGATCGCGATGTCGAAGCTACCGCAAGACTATGAAGCGGCTATAGGCCACGATAATTCGCTTTATGTTACACTTCTCCCTGCTGTTGCCGATACTGTAAAGCTGGATTCACTCCCGCCTTCGGAGATCTACTCGGATGTTCTGGCAATTCAAAACCCAAACTCCGTACAGCTGGTTTTCAAGCTGAAAGGTAATTATCAGTCCGACCAGCTCTTCGTTGATAGCACCTCAAACTCTGTTGTGGTCGCTCTTTATTCGCGGGGGGACACTAAGAAGATTGTTGCTGATGAGGTAAAGAAGCAGCTGGAGGATGAGAAAAAGAATTGGAAACTGGATGTCATTGTGATTGATCCGGGTCACGGCGGAAAGGATCCGGGCGCGATCGGGTTGAATGGAATCGAGGAGAAAAATGTGACACTTGCAATCGGGAAAGCTCTAAAGAAAGCTTTAAATGAGAAACTGCCCAAGATAAAAGTTGTTATGACACGGAGCGATGATGAGTTTGTTGAACTCGATAAGAGAGGCGAAATCGCTGATGATGCGGGGGGAAAACTGTTCATCAGTATCCATTGTAACTCAATGCCCCATAAGCCGAATTCAGCGAATGGGCTTGAAACTTATTTTCTCCGGCCCGGACGAACGGATGAGGCGATCAGAATAGCCGCGCAGGAAAACGCCGCTGTAAAGTATGAAAATGATTATGAGAAGAAATACGAATCTTTTGACGAGGACAATATTATTTTAACTACCATGGCACACGGGGCCTATGTGAAATATTCCGAGCAGCTCGCGCAATTGATCGAAGACAACGTCTCATCAATAGCTTCTGTTTCCGATAACGGAGTCAGCCAGGCGGGCTTCTATGTCCTGGTCGGCGCGTCTATGCCGGCAGTTCTCGTTGAGACGGGATATATTTCCAACAGGAAAGATGCAAAATATTTGAAGAGCAAATCCGGTCAGAATGCGATAGCGCGGGGAATTGCAAACGCCGTTGTAAAATTTAAGGCAGAATATGAAAAGAACTTCACACAAAACTAAATCTAACAAAGTTCAGGATATTACAAAGGAAATTGAGAATTTCCTGAAACGAAATCCATTATCAAATTTTAAGAAACGTCAGCTGGCGAAAGTGCTGGGATATACGTCCGAGCACGAATATTCAAGATTCAAACAGGCACTGAGGGAACTTGAACAGAAGGGGGATGTCCGACAGAGCGGGCGCAGGAAATTCGGTTCCGGTCAAGCTATCGAAGTAACTACGGGATTTATAAATATTGATCGGGATGGAAATATTGTATTTTCACCTGATCAGCCTGGAATCAATGAAGATGTGAAGGTGCGTTTCGTGGTTCCACCGAGCGGGTTGAATGGCGCAAGCCCCGGGGATAGGGTCAGCGCAAAAATAATCGGAGGGCACGGAAAAGTTGTTGCGGTAAAAGTGACGGAAATAATCGGGCACGAAGAGAAAAACATCGTAGGGACAATCGAACGGGTCGGCGGATATTATAAAATTCTGTTGCGCGATAAAAACCTTCCGTCCTCAATTGATTTACCTCGTCAGAAGCTGAATGGTGCAAATGAAGGTGATAAAGTCTTAGCAAAATTGACAGTGGATAGACATACCGGTTTTTCCGCTGAAGTGATTTCTATTTTTGGAAATGCGGGGGATCCTTCGGTCGAACTAGCGAGCATTGCCGCGCAGTTTGACTTACGGAAGGATTTTCCACCTGACGTGTTGAAAGAAACAGATTTAATCCGTGAGGAAATCCCGGCTGAGGAGATTGCATCTCGACTTGATCTGAGGGATGACGATATAATCACGATTGATCCCGAGGACGCTCGGGATTTTGATGATGCGGTTTCCTTAAAGAAAATTTCCGAGGACACCTTCGAGTTAGGCGTTCACATCGCGGATGTCAGCCACTATGTCCGCCCCGGAAACCCTCTTGATGTTGAAGCATATAGAAGAGGAACGAGTGTTTATTTGACAAACGGAGTAATTCCGATGCTTCCTCACAAGCTCTCGAATGAAATTTGCAGCTTGAATCCGGGAGTGGACAGGTTGACGTACTCCGTCGTAATGAACATCAAGGCAACCGGCAAGGTCATCGATTATAAATTTGCTAAATCCATAATTCGGAGCAAACGGAGATTCACTTATGAGGAAGTCCAGAAAATAATCGAAACCGGTAAGGGGGATTTTTCGGAGATTATTGGTGATATGAATACACTCGCGCATACTCTTACCAAACTTCGAAATCGCGCAGGGAGCATTGACTTTGATTTGCCGGAAGCGAAGTTTGTATTCGACGAGCTCGGAAGGCCGGTGGAAATCATCAAGAAATCTCGACTGGACAGTCACCGGCTTGTTGAAGAATTTATGCTCCTCGCGAACAAGACAGTAGCAACGCATATCGGGCGCAACGGAGTGAAAGCAAAACCGTTCTTATACAGGGTTCATGATCTGCCTGACCCGGACAGGATCCGGGAGCTTGCGGTATTTGTTTCTCATTTCGGCTACAACTTAAATTATGATGGCACGGTTAGCCAGAAGCAATTGCAAAAGCTTCTTCAGTCGGTTGAAGGAAAACCGGAAGAGTATCTCATTAACGACATAATGTTACGTTCGATGGCGAAAGCGATCTATTCGGAAAAAAATCTCGGGCATTTCGGGCTCGCGTTTAAATACTACACACATTTTACTTCGCCCATCAGGAGGTATCCTGATCTGGTAGTGCATAGGTTATTGCACGACTATGAAGACCCGAATGTGTCATTCGATTTGCAAAAAATTAAAAAGATGGTTGTGGAAGTCAGTAAGTCTTCCAGCGAGGCTGAGAGACGTGCGGTGGAAGCCGAGCGCGAATCAATCAAGATAAAGCAGGTTCAATACATGTCTGACCATGTAGGAGATGAATTTGAAGGAACGGTTTCCGGAGTTACAAGCTTTGGGATGTTTGTCCAACTTGACAACTTATTGGTCGAAGGTCTTGTTCATGTTAGGGAGATGGATGATTATTATACCTTTGTTCAAGGAGAGTTCCAGTTGAAAGGGAGACGGAGCGGTAAAGTTTACCAGCTTGGCGACAGCGTGCAGGTAAAAGTTTTAAGGGTCAACATGGAGCGCCATGAAATTGATTTCGTTGTGATCTGAGAATGTCGAAAACAAAAAGTCTGGCAGCAAACCCGGTTTTTTGACCGTCAGCACGTTCTGTTCTGTTGTGTTATTTGAACAAAGAATTCTGAAAAGTATATTTTACCAAGGAGTTTTAATAGATGAATGATTTTGGAAATATGCAAAAAATGATTTCTGAGCTGCAGAAGAATTTGGAAAAAGCTATGAGCGAGCTTGAAAATATGAGTGTGACCGGAGAGGCCGGCGGTGGAATGGTGAAAGTCACGGCGAATGGAAAGAGGGAAATTCTCAAGGTAGAGATCGAGCCGGAGCTTTTTAAATCTCAAGACAAAGAAATGGCCGAGGATCTTATCTCCGCGGCGATCAACAATGCTTTGCAGAAGGCGGAAAAGATGGCCACTGAACATCTCGGTGCGAGTGCCGGAGGACTCCTCACGATGCTTCCGGGTTTTAAGTTTGGCGGAATCTCTTAAATGATTTACACTTCACAAGCCCTGGAGGTTCTGATCGGGGAGTTGAGCAAGCTGCCGGGAATCGGCCGGAAAACGGCTCAACGGCTCGCGCTCCACTTATTGAAAACCGGTAATGATGATGCGAATCGTCTTGCTAATGCTATTGTCGAGGTGAAACGCAAGATTCGGTATTGCTCAATATGCTGGAACATTACTGAGAAAGATCCATGTTCGATCTGCTCCGATAGTAATCGGGATCGCACTTCTATCTGTGTTGTTGAAGATCCGACCGATGTTCTCGCTATCGAGAAGACGAACGAATTTCGCGGAGTTTACCACGTGCTTGGCGGTGCGTTGAGCCCGCTTGAGGGAATCGGGCCTGACCAACTGAAGACTAAAGAACTTTTAATCAGGTTCAATGATGGAATAACCGAGATCATCCTCGCGATGAACCCTGACGTGGAGGGGGAAGCCACGACAATTTACCTGGCCAATTTATTGAAGTCGCTTGGCGTAAGGGTGACACGTATTGCAAGGGGAGTTCCAGTCGGCGGGGATCTTGAGTTTGCCGATGAAGCTACTCTCGTTAGAGCACTGGAGGGGCGGATCCTTGTCGGGTGAAAAGGGCTTCAGAAATACTCCTGAAAATCCAATGTGCATTCAATTGAACAGTCATGAGAGGTGATTCATCTATCGCGGAACCGTTAACGGTATCACTGGCAAGGGAAGAAAGCCCAGCAAGAGGAATTGATTTTTTCTCAGCGGCATCACTAGTGGTGTTGTCCATAATGGTTGTCCTGTTTTTCGGGTGTGGTATTTTTGAGACGAGGCAGCCGCAGCCTCCGCAGCAGGGGCAATCGAATTTTATCCCTCCAACGTCGCCCGATATTGTGGTCCAAAATTTGAAAAATGCAATTTCCGAAAAGAGCGTAGAAAACTATCTGTCGTGTCTTTCAGACCCAACCTTTGGCGGGAGAACATTCTCCTATGTTCCACCTTCGGATGTTTATCGACAGTACCAATCAATTTTTGTCAATTGGGACAAGAATTCTGAGAGCGCGTATTTTAACAACCTCATCGTCGAATCTTCCGCCACTTCAAGTCCTGCTCTGACACTTTCTTCGGAAAGTCTTACGGGTCCTTATGGTGATTCGGCAATTTACAGTGCGAACTACACTCTCCTTTGGCCAAATAAAGTTCCGGGAGATCCGCAAAGCGTTCAGGGTAATTTGCAGTTTTTTCTTGGGGTCGATAACAGTCAAAATTGGGCGATCTACAGATGGATTGATTCACGTGTCGGAGATAGCTTAACATGGAGCGATATGAAAGCCAGGTTCAGCCAATGAAATGGACGGTAATTTTACTGACTTTTTCGTCTTTGAGTTGTATAAACCCGTTTGCCCCCAAGTTAGCAACTGAACAAATTGCGCCGACCGGATTTCTAGCTGATCAGAAAACAATTGACGGCGTATTTCAGAATTTTATTTATGCTTATACTTTCATGGACACTAGTGTTTATTCACAGCTCATTGCGCCCAATTTTACATTTGTTTACACCGATTACGATAATTCTCAGAGCGTCGCGTGGGGAAGAGACGACGAGATGAGATCCACGAGTATGATGTTCCAATTAGTGAATCGGCTCGTTTTGACCTGGGACAATACCTATCCTGTGGATTCTACAGATATACACGCGGTCGTAACAAGGGGGTTCAGTTTGACCGTTGCCTTCAATCCCGCTGATATTGAAGACGTGGCGGGCAAAGCATATTTTGTGTTAGATAGAGCTTCTTCGTCAGATCCATGGAAGATTACTATGTGGCGCGATGAATCGAATTTCTAGAAAAAACTAATTTGAATATTAGCCGACATTTCTCATTAACGAAAAAATTCGGGACGAATGAAAAAATATAGAGTTGCTTTTCAAGGAGAAAAAGGCGCGTACAGCGAAATTGCCGCAAAGCACTTCTTTAATCGTCGGAACCTTGAGCTGGTGCCATTTAATACTTTCGGGGATGCTATCCACGCCGTCGCAAAAGGAAAAGTAGATGCCGGAATTGTTCCTGTCGAGAATACTCTTGGCGGCGGGATTAGAGAGGTCTTCAATTTGCTTGATGAAGAGCCGGTATATGGTATCGGAGAGATTAGGCTAAAAATTTCTCATTCGCTTCTCGCGGTCCACGGAGCAAATTTATCTGCCATCAAAAAAGTTTATTCTCATCCCCAGGCTCTGCTTCAATGCAGAAAATTTATTCGAGAGATGAAATTGACACGTGTCGAGTATTATGACACCGCGGGAGCGGCAAAGTTCATATCCGAGAGTGCAGACAGGACTATAGCAGCGATAGCAAGCGAAGCAGCTGCGGAAGACTACGGACTCGTCGTACTGAAGAGACATCTCGAGAGCGATGGTCACAACTTTACGAGATTCATGGCAATTTCGAAAAAATATTTTGTTGCTCCGGACGCAGACAAGACTTCGGTCGTGTTCGGACTCAGGAACCATCCCGGTGAACTGCACAAAGCGCTGAGCGTATTTGCAATTCGAGACATCGATCTTTTGTCCATTGATTCGATACCCATCGTCCGTAAACCATGGGATTATGAATTCTTTGTGGACTTCCGGGGAAGTATTTCCGGGGAAAAACAAATCAATGCAATCAATCATCTTCGTGAGATCTGCCCTCACGTAAAAGTAGTCGGAAGCTTTAAATCGGGGAGGACGATTCTTTGAGCCGGTTTTGGTTTCTCCTGAAAGAAGCATTCAGCGGTCTGGGGCGCGCTAAGCTTAGTGCCTTCTTCTCGATTTTGATGGTGGCCCTGGCATTTACACTTCTCGGGAGTTTCTACCTGACTTCGAAACAGGCCGAAAAATTTCTGGATTATGTCAGGGGAAAAGTTGAAATCGAAGTGTTCCTGTCCGATTCACTCTCCGCGGATGATCTCCAGCAATTGAAAAGCCAATTGTTGACGACAAAAGGAGTGAGGAGCGTTCAGTTTGTCAGCAAGGATGAGGCGGCAGAAAATTTCAAGAAGGATTTTGGACAGGACATCAAATCTGTTTTAGAGTTTAATCCATTGCCGGCCTCGTTCAGAGTTAACATAAAAGATGAGAATAAGAATTCTCGTGACGTGGCAGCCATATCTGCAAAAATAGAAAAAATGTCCGGTGTAGAATCGGTGACTTACAGGAAGATTTTGTTGACACTGATAGACAAAAGGATAAAGCTCTTTTACGAAATAGTAAGCGGCTTCGGAGGGGCGCTCGTTTTGCTGTCGATCTTTCTTGTTTATAATTCTATGAGGCTTGCAATCTCTCATAAGAAACGAATCATTGAAGCGATGAAATTAGTCGGCGCTTCACGGGGATTTGTCAGGATGCCGTTCCTTCTTGGCGGAATAATTCAGGGATTTACTGGCGGACTATTGGCGGCCGGAATTATTTACGGCTTGATAAAAGCATTAGTTTTTTTAATTCAAGAAAATATAATGATTGCTGTATTGCCCCCGCCGGAATTTTACAGCGCGATTGTTGGAGTTGCTTCTCTTCTCGGGTTGTTATCGACGATGATCGCTACGAGCCGTTATATCAAGGAAGGATTGACGTAAATTGTTTGTCTGTTTACATCAGATTAGTTGTCAGACGGTTTATTATTAACTATATGGTTTGTCATGTTTAAGTTTTTAATCAGGGGTGGCAGGAAACTTTCCGGGAATGTCGAGATCAGCGGGGCAAAAAATGCTTCATTAGCGTTAATGCCGGCGGCCCTCCTTGTGAAAGGTGTCTTTAAAATTGACAACACGCCCGACCTTAAGGACGTTGTGACTATGTCTCAACTTATGGGAGAGCTCGGAGCGAACGCAGTATTAAACGGTAAACTACAAACGCTGGATACCACCGGCGTCGATACGTTTGAAGCACCGTATGAGTTGGTGAAAAAGATGCGAGCATCATTCTATGTGCTGGGTCCGCTCTTGAGCAGATACGGTTACGCGAAAGTTTCCTTGCCCGGAGGATGCGCATGGGGGCCGCGTCCGGTGAATTTGCACATTGAAGGAATGGAAAAACTTGGCGCGGAAATAAAACTCGATTCAGGTTATGTGATTGCAAAAGCCAAAAGATTAATCGGAGCCAGGATAAATTTCGATATATCAAGTGTTGGCGCTACCGTGAATGTGATGATGGCGGCTTCATTGGCTAAAGGAACTACAGTGATCGGGAATGCTGCTCTTGAACCCGAGGTGGTAGCACTCGGTGAGTTTCTGAAAAAAATGGGTGCACATATCGACGGCTTGGGATCATCCACAATTACGATTGAAGGCGTCGACGATTTGCATCCAACCGATTTCTCGAATATCCCCGATCGGATCGAGGCCGGAACATTTCTAATTGCCGGTGCAATTGCCGGAGGAAAAGTGACAGTAACAAATTGCCGTCCCGATCATACTTCCTCGATTCTGTCCAAGCTCGAAGAGGCCGGCATGATAGTGAAAGCGAACGATAACTCGATAGTCATTGAAAGTCAGGGTAGAATCAATCCGGTTGATATTTCTACCGCACCATACCCGGGATTCCCGACCGATCTGCAAGCTCAATGGATAGCTTTGATGACTCGCGCCACGGGTTCCTCTGTCATTACTGAAACGATCTACTCCGATCGCTTTAAGCATGTGCCGGAACTTGTAAGACTCGGAGCGGAAATAGAAGTAAAAGATAACATCGCAATTGTGAAAGGAGTGAGGTCCTTAAAAGGAGCGAAGGTGATGTCGACCGATCTGCGGGCAAGCGCCTCGTTGCTCCTCGCAGGTTTGGTAGCCGAAGGGGTCACTGAAGTACTTCGTGTCTATCATATGGACAGGGGATATGAACGTATCGAAGAAAAATTGAGAGGACTTGGTGCGGACATTGAACGCGTCGACAGCGAAGAGTTTTAGAGGCACAGGATATTACGTCGTTGCAGCTCTTGTTATGACCGCATTCAATTTGTCGGGATGCAGTTCGAGCAGTCAGACAGAGACGACGCCTTATCAGTGCTACTACGATTATGTTAACGCGAAAGGAGCATTGCCGGAATTTGAAGATAAGTTATTTTGGTCGCCAGATTCCTCAGGGCAGCGCCTTGATGTATATGTAAGTGTAAAAGAATCTCGGCTGAAATATAACAGGGACAGTAATTCGTTTGTCGGCTCGTACTCGTGTACCATTAGGCTTTCGGGAAAAGACGGTTTACCACTTTCAAAAGAGGTGGATCGTAAAATAGTGTTAGACTCCTATCCTAAATCCGGGCAAAATTCTTACGACGCTTTCCTCGTTTCATTTCCGGTTGGCAGCGGAGAGCGCAATGTCGAAATCAGTGTCACGGACAACGAGAGTAAGGCAAGGTCATTGAAGAATTATTCGATCACTGTTCCCGAATTAGACGACAAACCTCTCGTTCTCAGCGATATTTTGCTTTTGGCGAGATACGACAGTGTCGGTCAAGGTAAAAAGATAACGCCGTTCATACTATCGAATGTCGGTCTTCTCTCTGATACGTTGAAATTCTTCACGGTCTTATCATCGAAAGATGATTCGGACGATTCCCTTTTCTTCTATGTTTATCGACTTCGCAACAAGGGATTCAACGTGCCGACTTTCAATGTGCAGATGTCCGCTTACCAGCCGATGCCAGGCAATCCCTGCGGAAGCTATAGCGATAGCAATTTGGTTTACCGAAATGCGGAGTCTTCATTTTTAAAAAGAGGATTTTCCTTCGTCTTTGGTAGTTTGCCGAAACCTCCTCAGGGAAATTTCCTACTCAGAGTCGTTGTGAAGAATCCATCCGGTGATTCCGCTATTACGACTTTGAATTTCCAGGTTCATGATAAGAATTTTCCTCAGGTGTCCGATAATCTTGTCGCAATGGTTAATTCTATGAATTATATTGCAGCTACAAGCGAGATCGAGAAGATAGTTGCCGTTAAAACAGACTCATCGATAAAGTCCAATCTGATAGATTTTTGGAAAGCCCATGGCGGGCTTGCAAAAATGGCCAAATATTATCAAAGAGTTAGTGAGGCAAACCAACTTTTCACGAGCTGCGTCGAAGGATGGCGTACGCCGATGGGGATGTATTATATAGTTTGTGGTGCTCCGGATGATGTTGAATGCGAAGGGGTTTGGGATGAACGATGGAATTACTACCAGTCTTCCACCCAAACATCGATGACGGTTATTTTTAGGCTGGCGCAGGAGACGATAAACATTGATGACAGATTTTACGGGATCGAACAGGTTTATTCAAATGCTGACCTTTGGGGTTATTATGTGAATCAATGGCGAGTCCCCTATTGAAGATTCTTGTGAGCCGCCTGAGGTTCATCGGTGACATTGTTTTAACCACGCCGGTACTGGAAGTTCTACGGGAGAAATTCCCTGATTCTTCCATAACATACTTAGGTGACCGGGATGGTGTAACTCTCCTGGAAAACAATCCTAATCTTGATGAGATAATCCCGTATGATTTTACAGCGCCGGAAGTGAGTGAGCAGCTCCGGGTCGTATCTGTCTTGCGGAAAAAAAGATTTGATATTGCATTCGATCTCTTCGGTAACCCGAGAAGTGCGATAGCAATTTTTCTCTCCGGCGCTAAAATGAGGGTCGGCGGTAACTTTGGTTGGCGCAGAAGATTGTTCACTGACCCCATAACCATCAAAGAACGAATTAATGCCGTTGCATTTCACCTGAGATATCTCGCCCCGCTTGGCATAAAAGAAGATTATCGGCAGCCGAGAATTTTTCTAAAGAGTGATGAAATTCACGACGCCGAAAAATCGCTTGCATCACTAGGCGTTGACCGGTCAAAGCCGTTGGTCGGTTTGCATCTCGGTGCGACCTGGCCCGCGAAGGTTTGGCTGGCTGAATGTTTTGCCCGGCTCGCGGAGTTGGTGGTAGATAAATTAGATGCTCAAGTCATAGTGACATACGGACCGAAAGATATCTCGTATTTTAACAAATTTTCCTCAGCAGTTCGAGTAAAATTTATTGAGGTCAAGCCCGAGGGATTAAGGCAGCTTTCTGCCGTGATTAGTCTGTGTAATGCTTATGTTTCAAACGATGCATCGCCTATGCATATTTCGGCGGCCGTCGGAACACCGGTGATTGGAATCTTCGGACCGGGGGAGCCCGATATTTGGTTCCCTTACCGTAAGGATCTCGGCCATGTCTCCGTCCATAAAGATGTTCAATGCTGCCATTGTGATTTTTGTGAATTGAAAGGCGAAGACTATATGCGATGCATGAAGAGAATTGAGCCGGCAGAGGTGTTCGAATCGGTTAAGAATATTTTAATAAATGAAAAAAGAGAAGCGTGATGACGAAAATAGAAGAAGATGCACTCGGTGAATTCATAGACGTTGTAAGGAGACTTCGGAAGGAATGTCCATGGGATAAAATCCAAACTAATAGATCGATAAGACATTATACTATTGAAGAAGTTTATGAACTCGTAGAGGCGATAGATCGGGAGAACTGGACGGAGGTCAAGGGTGAACTCGGAGATATTTTATTGAATGTATTACTTCACGCTCAGATCGCAGAAGATGAGGGAAAATTCACGCTTGCGGATATTGTCAGGGATGAAACAAAGAAGATGATCAGTCGTCACCCGCATGTCTTTGGAAACGTAGAAGCCGACACTCCGGAACAGGTGAAAATAAATTGGGAGAGAATAAAAACGGAGGCCGGCAGGGAATCGATCTTTAACGGGATTCCCACCGCTTTTCCGGCCCTTGCGCGTGCCTTCAAGATTCAGGATAGAGCAGCGAAGGTAGGGTTTGACTGGAAAAGTTCGGACGAAGTTTTGCCGAAAGTTGAAGAAGAAGCGGAAGAGCTTCGACAGGCTGTAAAAAAGGGGAACAATGATCAAATCGAAGAAGAGTTTGGAGATTTGCTTTTTTCCCTCGTGAATTACGCGAGGCATATCGGGATTCATCCCGAGAGCGCGCTGCGGGAGGCCACCGAGAAATTTCAAAGGAGATTTCTCTATGTCGAAGAGAACCTGGCCAGGAAAAATATTTCCCTGCATGAAGCAAGTCTTGATGAGATGAATGAACTTTGGGAGAGAAGTAAAGAGACTGAGTGACAGGGTACTGGAATAATCTTGGATTTACTTTTTATTTGGTCCGGGTTTTGCGTCTTTGCCTTTCAAATGTATTTCCATAAACCGGCGAGATGGGTTCTCTAGAATTACATACTCATAAACACTCCTGACAGCTTCTTTCTGTCCGGGCCAGACAAGAAGCGAAATTGCATCCTCTTTCTCTAACCATCTAAATTCTTTATGCTCTACAGAGAGTTTCACTGCAATTCCAGGATCTACTTCGACAGCGAAGACGGGGCTTACATTGACCGAATCGTCCGAGAAAAAATAAAAAGTGTTGGTCAGCGGAGTATTGTATAGCTTTTTCGGGACCATTCCGGTTTCTTCGTAGGTCTCACGCGCCGCAGCCTCATACGCCTTCTCCCCTCGTTCTATTCCACCGCTCACAATCTGCCATAATCCGGGATAAATCTTATCGTCGTCAGACCTTTTAAGGACGAGGAATTCCGGAAATTTCTTTATTCTAAATATGACCGCTTCGACGATTCTAAAATTTATCTTTGACATCAATCGAATATTAGTTTTAGTTCGTCGTCGGATATTTTCCTCCAGGCGCCCTCGGGTAGGTCCAACTCTAACTTACCGATTGATATTCTGCGTAAGCTTATGACCTTCTTCCCGATTGCCTCGAACATTCGCCTGATCTCTCTGTTTTTCCCCTCGTGGATCGTTATCTTCAATTGGGTTTTAGATAACTCCGCTGCGACTATCTTACAATCATCGGCCTTTGCAATTACTTCCGCTTTAATCTCCACTCCTCTCAAGAGCTTGTTCACTTGATCTGCGTTAACTTTTCCGTTGACTGTGACAAGGTAAGTCTTGACGATATCGTTCTCAGGGGAAGTTATTCTCTCTTGAAGTACACCGTTGTTTGTGAAGAGAAGAAGTCCCGAGGAATCTAAATCGAGTCTCCCGACCGCAAAAAGATGCTGGTCATTCGGCACTAAGTCGTAAACTGTTTTCCGGGATAACTCATCGTTCGAAGTCGTAACAAATCCTCGCGGTTTGTTAAGCATGATTACAAGAGTTGTCGGCTTGGAGAGGCGCTTCTTGTCAATTTCAATGACATCCTTATTTAAGTCTATACGGGATGAAGGAAGCTTAATTACCTTCCCATTCACAGAAACGCTTCCGTTTTTGACGTAGAGAGCAGCCCGTGATCTTGAGCAATGGCCCAACTTCGACAGCGCTCTTGCTAAAGAAATTAGTTCATCGGGCATAAGACTATTTTTTTCGATTCAACCGTTTGATGTGACGATAAACAAAATATGATATTCCGATAAGCAATACGATAAGAACCACTATATCCACAATCTGGCTGTAATGACGGATTGTCTCCCAATGGCTCTTCAAACGAAAGCCGGTATAAGCCAGAAAGGAATTCCAAAGCCCGGCACCGATGGCGGTGTAAAGAGCAAATTTCCCAAGTTTCATTTCACCAGCACCGGCCGGGATAGAAATGAGATGCCGGACAACCGGAATAAACCGGCTGAAGAAAATTGTCTTGTCGCCATACTTGTTAAAGAAACTTTCCGTCAGTTCCAGATCGTGTAAGTCCAAAAGCAAATACCTGCCGAACCGGGAAACAAATGGCCTTCCTCCATACAGCCCGGCATAATATGAGATAACCGAACCGATGATGCTCCCGATTGTGCTGAAGAGGATGACTTCATGAAAGGAAAATCTTCCTTCAAATATAAGAAATCCTGCGAAAGGCATTACGGCTTCGCTAGGCAAAGGGGCCACCATGCTTTCTAATGCCATGAGAACTACAAGTCCCGCGTAACCGGAAATTCCGATCCAATTTACAACGTGATTAATAAGTATTTCAGTCATAAAAACTAATTGAAGTTAGTTGGATCGGAGGAAATTAACCAGATGATATTTCGATAAGTTTTCATATCGATAATTCCTCGTTCCATGAAAGCACTGGGTTAAGTAAAATCCATTGTTCATATCTCTTCATCATTTTGTTGAGAGCCATTTAGCGAGATAACCTGTTTGAATACCTGAAGATAAATTCAGTATCCATGGATACGTCATAACTGTTGAGTATTCGGAACTCGTGAGTACGGTTTGGTAAAGAATGTTGGGAGGAATGCGTGGAGAAGAGGTTATGAGCTAGTGCGATTTAACACTATCTCCGATAATAAGATGATAGATCTTGTTTTATCTTCATGAAATCGTCAGCAGTCATTCCATAAATATTATGGTCGAGATAGTGATCTCTTACCCGCTCGTTTTCTATGAGAACTCCTTCAAGCTTGAAACCCAATTTTTGGATTACGCGGTTGCTTGCTTTATTCGAAGTCGCGGCTTGAATATAAACTCTGTGAAGCCTCAGCTTTTCAAATATATATTCCATGAGTACCGCGGTTGATTCAGTTGTAATATTTTGTTTCACCACATTGCTCTTGACCCAATATCCGATGCTTGTACGCTGGTTCATCCAATCGATTTGATGGGTACTGATTAACCCGACGATTTCGTTTTCGATACTTATACAAAAGTGTATTGCGGCTCTCATTTGCATGTCATAAAGCCATTGTTCTACGATGTGCCTTTCGTCATCAATCGACCGGACGTAATCAACCCAGGGGAGCCATTTTTCCAGGTGTTCACGCGATTCTGTAATGATCCCGAAAAGTTCATTCGCGTTTTCCAATTGTACCGAACTAAGGACAACTCTTCGGCCTTTAAGTACCAACGAAGTAAAATTATCCATATTTGATAAGATAAATTCCAGACTTTCACAATACAAATTCCGGGTAGTGTTCTTTTTCAATATTCATCGCCTAAAGTGGCAATCGACTGTTATGAATCAAAAACCTCGAATTATAATTTATGGCTGATTTTTCATTGAACCGTGAATCTTTAACCTTTATATTTCCATCTATAAGACTTGATGGAATTCTTTGGAATCTTCGAAGTGCGAGCGGCTATGAATACGATAGAGGAGGCAGTGAGCTTGACTTTCAGATATAGAATTATTGACGCGGCTAATTATCATGGATAGTATGACAGATACGAATTTTAATTTGTGGAGGTCTGAAGATGTTGTATAAGTATGTTTCTATTGGGTATGCCGCTACCAATTTGGTTCTGGCAATTATCATCTACATTCGTGCTACCAGAAGTGTACTTGTGAAATTTTACCTTTTCCTCGTGGCATGTTTGATCGCTTTCGGGGCGTGCGGGTATTTTTCGACTTATATTGTTACTAACCCTGCCAACGCTATAGTAACCGCGTTGGGCTCTTTTCTTTTTGCATTATTTCCGTTTTTCTTCCTCCACTTCATGATAATCATGGTACGTCGTGAAGAACTTCTGCAGTCTCCGCTAACGGTAGCTTCGGTTTATTTTGCGGGACTTTTCAGTTACACATTCGAGTTGTTAGGGCTCATTCCCAAGCCAATAGTTGTAGGTACAGGCCTCTCGCCGATTGGCTACGTTTTTTTAGTAACATGGATGTCGGTTGCATTCAGTATAGGTATAGCTATATTGTTTACCTTTCTTAAAGGGTTTAGCGATAAAGGCATGAAGTCGAATCTCATTGTTGCCGGATTTGCTTTCTTGTTGCTTTTCCTCCCCGGACCATTCACCGAGTCGATCTTCAACGCTTTCTTCCCGAAGAATATGGAACTCTATATCTTCACATCTTTGCTCTCATTAGTCATAGCCCTCTATTTTGTATTTAGACATAAAATAATTGTCAATACGTTATATGATGCAATGAAATCTGCGCTCACGTTCATGAGTGATGTCCTTTTCCGGACTGACGACGATTTCAATATCCAGCTTGTACGCGGCGGCTCGGTTGCCGTTCTGGATTATCAGGAAACCGAGCTTGTTGGAAAAAATCTTCTTGATCTTACACAGCAGGGAGATATTATCCGGTCATACCGGGAAAAAGCTTTGCGTGGAAAGGAGGATGACGTTGAAGTTGATGTTGACTTCCTTTCCAAGAATGGCAAATTGATCCCGGTGAACCTATCGCTGACCGTCGTGGTCGAGACGGGACAGATTGTTGGCTTTGTTGGAGTCGGTAGGGATATTACAGAGAGGCGCCGTTCGGAGAAACTTCAGGCGGCTTTGTATAGACTTGCGGAAATTACGCGTGTGACCGAAAACCTGAATGAATTCTGTAAGGCTATTCATGAAGTAATCGGAGATCTCATCTCGACTCAAAATTTTTATATTGCTTTGCGTGATACGATGAATAATAATTTGTTCTATCCTTATTACGTGAACGAAGTTTTTGAGGGGCCGGCGAAGCAACCCGGACTCGATGCGTTTAACGAACAAGTTACTCTGAGCGGGAGTCCCTCCATCCTTACGGTGAACGAAAGCAGCCTGGTAGATGCAAAAGATATCGGAAACTCAAACCGTAAAATGCCTGTCGATTGGCTTGGCGTTCCGCTGAAAACCGCGTCCGGTACGATCGGGGTATTAGGGATTCAAAATTTTTCGACCACATCAAGATTCGGCGATTCGGAGAAAAATTTATTGTCTCTTCTATCCGGCCAGATCGCGACGGCCATCGAGCGAAAACAATCCGATGAAAAAATTCGAGAACAGGCAACGCTCCTGGATAAATCGCAGGATGCCATTTCGCTGGAGACCATCGATGGTTATATAACATACTGGAACGAGGGTGCGACAAAGATATATGGATGGAAAAGTGACGAAGTCGTCGGGAAAAAATTGGAATCGATTACGAAAGAAGCTCCTTCAGAAGGTGAAATAGGAGCGCGAACCCAGACGTTGAAAGAAGGAGAGTGGGCCGGAGAAATTACATCCTCAAACCGCGAAGGGTTTGAATTAATTCTCGATTGCAGGTGGAAGTTGTTGGCAGATATCGAAGGCAATCCCAGGACGATAATGAGAGTGTGTACCGATGTAACTGAGAGAAAGAAACTTGAATTACAATTTATGCGTGCCCAGCGGTTAGAGAGTATTGGAACACTTGCCGGGGGTATCGCGCACGACTTAAACAATGTTCTGTCACCAATCATGATGTCTGTAAGAGCTTTGAAACGCCGCTTAAGTGACGAACAAAGCGAGAAGATTTTACAAGCGATTGAGTCGAGTGCAAAACGGGGCGCGGATATGGTGCGTCAAGTCCTAATGTTCGGAAGAGGCGCGAAGGGTGAACGAGTCGTGCTCCAACCCAGACATGTCATAAGAGAAATACTGAGCATTGCTAATGAGACTTTTCCGAAGTCTATTCGTGTCGACCACTATATGCCGAAGGATTTGTGGACGATTTTGGGGGATGCGACCCAACTTCACCAGGTGTTGCTCAATTTATGTGTAAATGCGCGTGACGCCATGGTTGAAGGCGGAGTGCTGACAATAAATGCAGAGAACATGGTGTTTGATGAAGGGTCCGCGAAATTGAATATCGATGCGAGACCGGGAAAATATGTTTCCATTTCGGTCACCGATACAGGGAGCGGGATACCGCCCGGCTTGATGGATAAAGTTTTCGAGCCTTTCTTCACCACGAAAGATATCGGTAAAGGAACGGGGCTCGGTCTATCGACGGCTCTCGCTCTTGTGAAAGCCCATGGTGGATTTATGAATGTTTATAGCGAAGTCAATAAAGGGACTTCGTTCAAAATCTATTTGCCTGCAACTGAATTGGAGGAAGTTGTTGCTGCCGGTGAAGCTGATCTTGATCAGTTTGTCGGACATGGCGAATTGATACTTGTTGTTGACGATGAATCTTCTATAAGAGAAATTGCAAGAGCTACACTTGAGGCTTATCGTTATCAGGTTGTTATGGCTGGCGACGGAGCGGAGGCGATAGCGGTATTCGTTAAGAACATGGATGACGTTCGAGTTATCTTGATTGATAACATGATGCCCGTTCTGGATGGCAAATCCACAATTTTGGCGCTTAAACGAATGGAAACCGAGGTCAAGATAATAGCGACTAGTGGTTTACAAGATGAAGTTACTGGGACCTTTGCCGAGCAGATTGATGCCTTCATCAGTAAGCCTTTCACAGGGGAAAAACTTCTAAAGACTGTTTTTGAAGTTTTAAACGAGACTGATTGAAAGCTATCGGAGTTCGTTTCGGTCATTGATTTATTCCAGGGAATTCTGGTGTGTGGGATTCTGAGGAGGAGAGGTAGGAGTGTGTAAATTGCTCTTCAGGTCAACGGGGTGTAACTTGTTGTAAAGTGGAGATTTCGATTGAGAAGTTTTGAAATTAAAAGATTGAAGACCCTTTTTGCCAATTTCGAGGGTAAACGAATTGTCGTGCTCGGCGATCTGATGTTGGATAGGTACATTTGGGGAAGTGTCTCAAGAATATCGCCAGAAGCTCCGGTCCCGGTATTAGAGGTAGAAAATGAGTCTGCGCGTCTCGGCGGTGCTGCAAATGTGGCTAACAACATTAAGTCTTTGGGCGCAGAACCGATACTGTTTGGAATCGTCGGAGATGACGGGGCGGGAGAAAAAATTTCCAATATTCTTGATGAGATGTCCTTAACAAAGGAAGGGATCATTAAGATTCCCGACAGACCGACGACGGTGAAAACACGCGTCATTGCTCATGGTCAGCATGTAGTAAGAATGGATCAAGAAGTAAAAAAAGACATAGATGAGAAAAGTGTTTCTCATGTCATGAGTATTCTGGAGTCCATGAGAAGCGAGATCGATGGGCTCATTCTTGAAGATTATAACAAGGGAATGCTTACTAAGAAATTATTGTCGGAAGTGGTAAAGTTTGCACGGAAGAATGATAAAGTAGTGGGTGTTGATCCAAAACAAAATAACTTTTTTGAATTTAAGCACGTCACGGTTTTCAAGCCTAACAGAAAAGAAGCGGAAAACGCACTCCAGATGCCCATCGGATCAGACGAGCAGGCGGTTGAAGCGGCCAGAGAGTTATTAAAACGTCTCGAGTGCGAAAACATTCTCCTGACTCGAGGTGAAAAAGGGATGACTCTTTTTGCAAAGGATGAGAGCTATGCACATTTTCCGACAAAAGCAAGAAAGGTGGCCGATGTATCAGGAGCGGGGGACACTGTGATTTCCACGTTTACCCTGGCGCTAATTTCAGGTGCAACTATCACTGAGGCTGCTGCAATAGCGAATCATGCGGGTGGAATTGTCTGCGGCGAAGTCGGGATAGCTCCGGTAGAAAAAGAAAAATTGTTCACCGAAGTTGCAAACGATTCAAATTCTATCTCCGAAAGAGTTCCGTTGGGAGAATTTCGATGACAGACGTTTTCTCACGTGAGGAACTTTCGGATATAATCAGGAAGCTGCAAAACGCGGGAAAGAAAATTGTTTTTACCAACGGCGTTTTTGATATATTTCATAAAGGACATGTCGATTATCTTAATCAAGCGAAAGGGTTAGGCGACATCTTGATAGTCGGGATTAACTCGGACGCCAGCGTCAAGAGAATTAAAGGTAATGAAAGGCCCATCGTACCCCAATCAGACAGAGCTTTTGTAGTTTCAAACCTTAAAAGCGTCGACTATGTTTGCATTTTCGATGAAGATAATCCTTATGAAACTATAAAACTGCTTCAGCCTGATTTTCTTGTGAAAGGCGCCGACTGGAAAATAGAAAATGTAATTGGCCGAGACATCGTCGAAGGACGCGGCGGCAAGGTCGTTACGATTGAATATTTGGAAGGAAATTCGACGACCAATATTATAAACAAAATTCTTAAAGTGATGTAATAGTGGCGAGAGCCATGCGCAAAAGAGTTTTTCTCCCCATTTTTACTCTGTTAATTTTCTTCCCGTTCCTGGTCTATGTTATCTCATACACTCGTTTATTTAATGATGAGGTCGCGAGCCTCCTTACTAAGATTGTGGATGAACAAACTAATGCACGTTTGTATATGGGAAAAATCCATGGGAGTATACTCGGCTCGTTTCGGATAGATGGCGCTGCATTGATGTATCGTGACAGGCCCATTGCGTTAGTCGACACGATAAAGATTTCACACCTTCCGCTTTCAATTATTACAAAGACGGTCAAGGTTCTTCAGACCGAACTTGTGAATCCAAAGTTTTATCTTCTCCGTTCCAAAGATGGGACTTTTAATGTCGACCATATTGGGAAGGGGCCCGCCAAGCCGGGCGGTAAGTTTGATTGGTTTGTCATTTTGAAAAATTTAAAGATCGATGGCGGCGAGTTCACGTTTTACGATTCCACAAAGGAATCCTCCGTTAACTCAACGGATACGATTCGTAGTTTTGATCCGTACAATTTTAAGTTGGGGGATATCGGAATTCTAGCTTCGGCAAATATATCGGATGATAATCTGTCGGCAAGCATTAAGAATATCTCTTTTGGTCTGGATCCGGTGGATTTAAAAATCAATTCCATGAAGTTTGATTTTTTCGCCTCCGATGCGGGGACTGAGATATCCGGCCTGGAAATTAAATCCGATTTGGCAAAACTTGAAGGCGATTTTACTCTGACAGGTCAAAACGTACTTGACTCGATAGATATTACACACTTTCGTCAGAAGCACATCACTACAAATTTAGAAGCTAAAGACATCGACCTGAGACAACTTGAAAAATTTGTCAAACTTCCAATCAATCCTGTTTCAAAGGTGGAACTGAATTGCTATGCGAGTGGGGATTTGGATACCCTGTTTGTAAAACAATTCTCCCTCAGGACGGACAGCTCCTTTGTTCCTCTCTCTGCTGCGTTTTATAATGCGATTGATTCTTCGATGTCAATGCGGGTTGAGACCCGGGGCGCGATGGTTAACTCTTCGGAGCTGTCGGCGATGTTGTATAATGTTGGAATGCCCGACGTCAGTAATCTCAAAACGATCTTTATTTCTGCGGTCGCTGAGGGACATCCGAGCGAATTAAAAATTAATATGGCATTGAGAACTGGTCGAACGGAAATAAGCGGTGATGCGAATTCTCACGGGGGGTTATACAACGGGACATTAAAATTTCATGATCTTAATCTCGGCGAATTATTAAAGACCAATAGTTTAAACACAATTCTCAAGGGGGGAGTTGAGTTCGCACTTAGAAATTCAAGTGCGTCATTGCCCGAAGGCAAGATCATGCTTCACATCGATTCATCGTCAGTTGAACAGGCATTAATCCAGGGCGGTACAATAAATTTGATATCTGAATCCGACAGTCTCAATGTCGTCCTGAATTTTTTGACATCGAAGGGTAATATCAGCGGAACAGCATCTCTTGATGTGCCTTCTAAGGCTTACGAGTCAGACCTATCGTTCAGTGAATTCGATATATCGTCATTCTTCCATATCCCTTCTTTAAATGGAGCATCAACGGGAAGACTTACTTTATCCGGAAAAGGATTGGATATAGATTCTTTGGACAGCAAGCTCCTGGTCATCCTGGACCACTCGACTCTTGGCGATGTCCCGATTAATAACTCCGCTTTTACTTTTAATGCCGATACAAAAGACGCGGATAAAAACTTACGCTTGAATTCTCCATTCGTGGATGCAAGTATTACGGGAAATTTTGTGCCGGACAAGTTGCCTTCTCAATTATCAACTCTCTTTTCTGTATTGGCAGATAGTTTCAGTAATAAGGTGACAGGGAAGCACAGTACGTTGCGGAAAGATTCGACCGATATATCGGACCTCAACGCACTGATCAACGTTAATGTTAAAGACGCGCGGTTTATAGGAAGGCTGTTAGGGGTATCTGAACTCTACGGTGACCCGGAGGGCCAATTGAATATTTCCTCCGGCAAATGGGGAATTTCCCTTGATGGATCGATTGATGCCGATACAATTTGTTATGTAAAAGATTCCTTACAGATTGAAGCATCCAAGTTGAATACCCGGTTTAATTTAAATACGGACAACAGGTTATCGGTATGGAATTTTGGAAAGTGGTCTGTGAATACGGACTTCTGCGCATTGAATATCAATCAGACGTATTTAGCTTCAAAGATTTTAAGAATCGATTACGCTTCAACCAGCTACTCGGGAAATGATTCCATCTCGATTACAGCAATGGGCCAGGTGGACTCAATTGCGGATTTCTATATTGATGCGTCAGGGAGCATTGACAATGATTCTATCGGTCTCACTTCCAATACACTTCTGGGCAAGTTTTTCGGAGTCTCGCTTACCAGCAATGAGCCGGTTCACATTGTCTATTCGCCGGAAATGTTTTCGATTTCTCCCTCGATCTTTTCGGCCGGGTTGGACGGAAGTCCGTCAACAACGGGTTCGAGGGTGACGGTCGGAGGACAATATTCGCTCGAAAATGGTGCTAACCTTCTGTTTAAGTTCAACAACATTGCGCTTGCATCGCTGCAAAAAATCGGGCACATAGATTCAAGCTCGATGAAACTCAACGGCGAGGTGAACGGCGATGCCGCACTCGCCGAATCTCCATCAGGAGTTACAGTCCTGGTAAATTTCAACGGCACGAATATCGATTACAACGGATCAAAGTCGAAACTTGTAGACGGAGACGTTAAAATATATGGCAATTACCTTGAGCTATCTGCTCAATTATCTAAGCCAAGCGACTCATCATGGTACGCTTTACGTATTGATGGAACGATCCCGTTTTCCGATAGCTCGTCAAGAAGAATGCAGCTTAAAATTACTACAGACTCTTTAAATATTTCGTTCCTCGCACCGTTTTTGTCGGGAGTCGATAATTTGGAAGGCGTGGTTACGGGTAATATGACTGTCACGGGGAGGTACTCACTGCCGGAATTTAATGGGGACCTTCAAGTAGCTGGCGGGAAGCTCAAACTTGCTGCTAACCAGATTACTTATCCATTTGAAGGAACAATTGCAGGGGAAGGAGACAAACTCGTTCTCAATCCGGTTACATTAAAAAATACAACAGGACAGCTTAGCACGGCGATGATTGCCAAGGGGTCACTTGAAATTCAAAACAATACGATAGCGTCCTTTGATATTGACCTTGACGGGTCGTTATTGGTACTGAACTCAACATCTAGGAAGAGTAATCAAGAAATATACGGAACTGCAATTGCCGGCTCGGGCTCTTCAGGTCTTAAGTTAAAGGGAAGTTTGTCCAGGCCTTTTCTCGACGGTTCGGGGAGCATCAGGAGCACAACGTTGACTTTGATGCCGCTGCAGAGTAAAGGTTCTACTCAGGTGCAGGACGTTATCTACAGATTCCCCACGGATACTGTTTCAGATAATGCTGTGAAGGCGCCTCAACCTGGTGCAGCCGAAGAAAAGGAGATCACGTCCGGAAGTTTTATTGATAGTCTGAGGTATGATCTTGATGTGGAAACGAGAGATAACGTAAACCTTAGAATGATTTTTGATCCTACCACAAACGAAGAATTGGATGCAATATTGGGCGGCAAGTTGCATCTATCAAACCTTTCCGGAACGATGGAACTGACCGGTGATGTTAACATCCTGACCGGTTCCACGTATGACTTTTACAATAAACAATTTGCTGCGACTGGCAAGCTTAGATTCACGGGGGATCCTTTAAATCCGGTCCTTGATATTACAGGAATATATCAGGGACAGCATGCTGACACATCAGCCACAGGGAAGCCACAAAACGTGGTCGTGCAACTTAGAATTACCGGAACTTTCAACCTACCGAGCGTTGACATCACGTTAACCGTCGATAACATCCCGTACCCCCATGATCAGCAAACAAACGCAGTCTCTTTTATTTTGACCGGCCAGTTTGAAGATGAATTATCCAACGCGCAGAAACAGAATGTTGCCAACAATTTGTGGTCTCAAACGGGAGCTGGAGTGATAGGAAGCGTTGGGTCGTCTGTTCTATCAGGTTATTTGACGACTTTACTGGGGAACCAATTTGATTTCATCCAGAGTGTCGGGTTACAGTATGACCCTAACTCTAGTTTTACAGATCCAAGTGTACAGGTTACATCCAGAATAGGCCCAGGCACGATCAAAGTTCAAACGCCGGTAATCACTACTGATATTGCCAGCACCGGCTTTAGTTTTAATTACCCACTTGCCTTACTATTCAGCAATATGATATACCTTGAGGCATCAAGAAGTGTTGCAGTTAACAATCGTATTCTCGGTCAGCGTGAGACGACGGATATGCTGCGGCTTTTTTACCAGATAAGTTTCTAGAACCTACGGATTGGTTTGCCCACTATTTCGCAATCGTTGACACCGGGCAGCGAGTTACTTAACGCCTGCAGTGGTTTTTATTTCGTTGAGAGATTCCTCGTACACTTTTTCATACAAAGGGACGATTGAATTCACGTTGAATTTTTCCACTGCCCGCCTACGTGAATTCTGGCTGAACAAATCCCATTTGCGCTGATCGCTCAGGAGATCGATCGCATATTTTGCCATTCGCTGGACATCGCCAAGCTCTGCTATAAAACCGGTTTCGCCATGCACTACTAATTCAGGCAAACCTCCGGCACTTGATGCTACGACGGGCACATTGCATGACATTGCCTCCAGAGCGGATAGGCCGAAGCTCTCCGATTGGCTCGGCATGAGCATCAAGTCCGACGCGGACAATATTTCGGGAAGAAGGGTCTGCTTGCCAAGAAACTTTATGTCTTCGAAAATGCCGAGTTCACGAGCGAGACGCTCGGATTCAGACCTATCGGGTCCATCACCAACGATGACAAGCTTACTCGGGATGACTTTTCTTACAATGTCGAAGATGCGAATTACGTCCGGTACTCGCTTGACAGGCCTGAAGTTGGAAACATGAACAAGTGTTTTCTCCCCGGCGGGAGCAATGCGTTTTCTGAACTGACAATCTTCTTGACGGATAAATTTATCTGTGTCGACGAAGTTCGGTATAACAGTGATTTCCTTTTCAACGTTATACATCGTGTACGTTTTCATTTGAAGAAACCGTGAAACCGATGTCACGGAATCACTTTGTTCAATTGAAAACTTAACGAGCGGAGAAAAGCTCGGCTCTAACCCGACAAGAGTTACATCCGTACCATGAAGCGTCGTGACGACTTTGATCTCTTTCGTGGGAGCGAGAATCTGCTTTGCGAGAAAAGCACTCGTCGCATGCGGTATCGCGTAATGGACGTGGAGGATGTCGAGGTCGTGGTATCTTGCGACATCGATCATTTTGCTTGCGAGAGCGTCGGTATAAAGAGGGAAGTCAAATAGGGGGTATTGCGACATTTCAACTTCATGGTAAAATATATCGCCCGGCATATTGTCTAAGCGCGCCGGGAGAGAATAGCTGATAAAATGAATTTGATGTCCTCTTGTGGCGAGTGCTTTCCCGAGTTCAGTTGCCACTACTCCGCTTCCGCCGTAAGTCGGGTAACAAGTAATTCCTATCTTCACGAAATTTTCTCCTTAAGAAAAATTAGGCGTATTAAATCTTGGAAACAACCCCTTTAGAAGATCATGACGTTCTACAGAAGGGGAACGCTCTTGCTATGGTTCTGAACCGTTGCGATCCTGCATCTCAAAATGTACGGTACAGGCCGACGTAGTAAGAGAAATGTTTATAAGCGGTAATGCCATTGCCCGCATCACAGGACCAAAGTATTTGGGTGTCTTTCAAAACGGGGATTCCTCCTCCGATGTGCAGTCCGGTATTGTCTGGTGCATCGGTCGATGACGGTGTTTGATGAAACAATTCTGCCCCTAGAAAAAAATCATCGGAGAAATTGTATTGAACAAGAATGCCCGAGAAATCCCAGTTTTTGTTTCCCGTTCCCGGATTAATCCAATATCCGCCACCGCCGTAAATCGTCCAGTTGCCGATGTCCTTTTGAATCCAGATCGGAAGATAGATCTGGGCTTTTCCATTGCCAAGGTTTCTCGACGCACTGCCGGTAGGTACTTCAATTATTGGAAAGGTTGCAACATCCGGGACGATTTCACCCTGGTCGATAAATCTAAACTTCACCCCAAGCTCTGTATCTCCATATCCGAATTGTGATGGTGTTCCCTTCGGAGCGTCAAACGCGATGGGGAGCACCATATGAAATTGCGTGTTGGGAAAAACTCCGTAGTTGAATTCGACTGCAGGCCCGATTCCCGATGTGCCTGTCGCGTCGAGAGTCCCGGTTGAAAAAAGGTAGAACTCGCCATGCAAGTACGGGACTGGAATTGGATCGTCTGTGCGAAAGGGAGGGCCAGCGAGAGCTGTCCGTGTCAGGAATAAGAGGAAAGCGAATACTGTCCATCGTGTTTTACCTATCATACTGTAATTCAATTTATAAACGATATTGTGACAATAGTTGTTCCATCAAATTCCTATGGGGTGCAAGCAATTAAGTGCGTCAGTTTGCCACACTTATCAACAAGATTTCTTGCAGAAGATACTCCAATGGTCTAATGAAATGTTCTATTTGTGCAAAATTATGCTTGAATCTTATTTAATCATTCGGCATCACATTTGCGGAACTTACTGGGGTAACTTTCGTTATCGAAGAGGACAATAAATGTTAGAAAGAGTAAAATACCTGAATATGTTTGTTCTGCTGGCGTTCCTCGCCGGCCAGGTTCAGTATGTCTACTCTTCATCTTTTTGCACCATGAAAAGTTCACCGGTCAGTTCCTGCTGTACTGAAGCAACTACGGACAATTTAAACGACGGCTCTTTTAATGAATGTCCCGGAACTGTTCAGCCCATCCCCGGAGAACAAACGATTAAGTCAAATTGTATGCAAGTCCGCATTGAGCAGAAGTTGGTCGTTGATAATTTTACCGCTTCACAGAAATTTGTCGCACATTTTATCGGGATAAGCCCCTTTGGCGATCAAATGTTAGAAATCAACAATGAACCGTCGGCTTTTGTATCTCATGTGTTTAATCAAACCGATTCACCACCTTTAGATATCCTCACCTTAAGTAGCAATCTACGGATTTAATACCTCTCACCTTTAGTAGTTCATTAACTCTAACCTAAAAGGTGACGTATGTCTGTTTTCAAATATCAATTTTCAAAAATCAATTATCGATTTATTACAGTCCTCGTTCTTCTAATTGCCGCGTCGGCATCTGCGCAAACACAATTGGACAGTCTGATTTCACTCGCCGTTCGGAACAATCCGGAAATCAGGATGGCTCGCTGCGAATCAAGCGCGGCTCAATCTAGGATAAGCCCGGCCAACACTCTGCCTGATCCACAACTATCCATAATGGCCGGGAACGTCCCGTCAAATTTCAGTCTCACCTCCGACGAGATGACGATGTTTCCGCAATTCAAAATCATGCAGATGTTTCCGTGGTTCGGTAAACTGAACGCCGCCGGGAAAACCCAAATTTACGCATACGAGGCTTCGTCGGACAATCAGTTGAATACGACTCTCAAAGTCATATCAAATCTCAAAAAGATTTACGGCGATATTTATCGCCTTCAAACGTCAATTCACTATTTAGAGTATAAGCGGACTCTCCTGGAAGGCGTGGTCAAAGTTGCGGAACAGCTTTTTGCAGTCGGGCAAGTTCCACAGCAGGATGTTTTTCGTGCGACGGCGGAGTTGACAATGGTCCGCTCGGACATTATCAGCATGAACTCGATGCTGAGAAGTTCATATGCTCAACTTGGTGCACTCCTCGGCAGGGACGATTCGTATGAATTTCGGGCGGATTCTCTCGTGCTCCCATCTTTCTCGTCGCTTGATTCGCTTGGATCACAGCTTGAAGCGAAGAACCCAAACCTTAACCAGATCCGTAACGTGACATCGGCGGCAAAGGCGAGTACTGTGTTGGCAAGAAAGGACGCAGTCCCCGACCTCAATGTCGACTTCTCTTACGGCTATCGTGGTGCGTTGATGCCGGACGGGACGAAGGCGCTCAACATGATGAACTTCGAGATCGGAATGAGCATCCCGCTTTTCTACGGTGCAAGGCAGGAGAAGATGATTGATGAAGCAGACTTCATGAGTCAAGCGGCGGAATCACAATACGATTTTGTCGAAGTGGAATTGTTGAGCGATCTTAGTTCCGTTTATGCAGATGCCCGAGCGCAGGAACAACTGATACCGCTTTACAGCAAAGAGTTGATTCCACAATATGAGGCAGCATATAATTCTTCGCTCTCTTCGTATTCGGTTGGGAAGACGACGTTTGCAATGGTGATTGATAACCTTACAACCCTCATCGATACAAAAATTGAGCTGGTGAAAATAGAGTCAGCTTACTTCTCTGATTCGGCTGAGATATCGGAGCTCATCGGGGAAGGCGTTGAAAATTATAGAGGTGTGAAATGAAGAGAAGTCAGAAGCGAGAAGATAGACGCAAGATGCGAGAGGTCAGTGACAATAAGGAGGGCAGGAATAATGAAATTACCGAGTCCCATGGGGACGAATTGTTTGTAGAAAACAAGAACAGAGAAAAAGAAAGTTTGAAAATCAGAGAGAAGAGAATGAAAAAGACAATTTTTGTTTTAGTCCCCGTTTTGCTGGCGGGATTGATCCTCGCTGGCTGCGGCAAATCAGGAAACAACAGTGCTGCAAAAGGCGATTCAACAGCAGTAGCGTCCAGCAAGGGTGAACGAAAGGTTCTATACTGGTACGACCCTATGAGCCCAACGATCCATTTCGACCATCCCGGAAAATCTCCAACGATGGACATGGACTTTGTACCGATGTATGCGGATCAGATCGATGGTAACCCGAATGCAATAAGAATAGACCCTGCCATGGTACAGAATATCGGCGTCGTTACCGCGGTGGTCGAACGAAGGAGACTTACGCGGACTATCCATACTTATGGGGTGGTAATGCCGAATGAGAAGAGTATCAGGGATATAAACACTCGTGTCGGCGGGTGGATAGACGAGCTTTACTTCGACTACACCGGAATGGATGTAAAGAAAGGCCAACCCATGGCGGTTATCTATAGCCCCGATCTGATCGCCGCAGAACAAGAGTTCCTTCAGTCAATCAAGTTTGCAGGAGCCGGGTCCTCATCCCAACCGGAAAATATCATGAAAAGCGCCAGTGAACGACTTGCATTTTTTGGATTGAGCCAGAGCGAGATTGATGACCTCAAGCAAAGCGGCAAAGTGGTTGACCGTGTGGTGATTCATTCACCAGCCGACGGAGTCATCATGGAGAAAGATGTATTTCGAGGACAGAGGATTTCCCCCGGACAGACACTATTCAAGGTCGTGGACCTGAGCAAAATCTGGATATTGGCGGATGTATTCAAGGTCGATATGCCCTTTATGAAATTACGATCTTCGGTAACCGTTACATATAGCGATAACCAGGATTACGAGGGAAGAGTTGATTTCGTCTATCCGGAAGTCGATGGGACAGCCCGAACTGTAAAAGTGAGAATCCCACTAAACAATCCATCATTGATAATGAAAATAGGACAGTATGTAAATGCGGCGATCCATTCTCCGATCAGCTATAATGCCCTTGCTGTACCATCACAGGCAGTCATCAACACCGGACTCAGACAGGTGGTCGCGGTTGCACTCGGCGGAGGGCGATTCGAGATCCGAGATGTGAAGTTAGGTCCTTATGCCGACGGATACTATGAGGTTACCGAGGGACTAAACGAGGGCGACACCATCGTAACCTCAGGGCAATTCCTGATCGATTCTGACGCAAATCTCAAATCTGCTGGTGCTTCGCTGACGGCCGGAATCCCGGAAACAAAAAACGTGACGATGGGTAATGAGGGCACAAAAAAACGGGAAGCAAGAAGTAAGAAACCGGAAATGAAAAAAGGCATGATGAGCATGGATGGCATGGATATGCCGGGGATGACGATGGCCAAAGATTCCAGTAGGGAGAACTGAGATGCTCGCGAGAATAATTGAGTGGTCGATAAAGAATCGTTTCATAGTACTTGTCCTGCTGGCATTTGTAATCGCGGCTGGAGTTTATTCACTGACGACAAGCCCTGTCGATGCCATACCAGATCTCAGCGATATACAGGTGATAGTCTATACAGAATATCCCGGCCAGTCGCCGACTGTTGTGCAGGATCAGGTCACATATCCGCTTACTTCTTCGCTGATCTCGCTTCCTAATGCGAAAGTCGTTCGCGGGTATTCATACTTTGGGTTCTCGCTTGTGTATATCATCTTCAATGACGGCACGGATCTCTATTGGGCGAGAAGCCGCGTCCTCGAATATTTGAACTATGCTGCGAACCGTCTGCCTCAAGGCGTCACACCGACGCTTGGCCCCGACGCGACGCCGGTTGGCTGGGTTTACCAGTACGCGATTAGGTCCGGCAAGAGAAGCCTTGGCGACTTGCGTTCAATACAAGATTTTTATTTGAAATACAATTTGTCAACTGTCCCGGGGGTCTCGGAGGTTGCCAGCGTGGGAGGTTATGTGAAAGAGTGGAGGGCAACGCTCGATCCGAGAAAACTGCAGGCATACCACATTTCACCGATGCAGGTAATGGAGGCGATAAAGAAGAGCAACAACGATGTTGGCGGTGAAATAATAGACCACGCCGGGTATGAATTGATGATAAGAGGTATCGGATATATCAAGACAATCGACGACATGAAGAACATTCCTCTTGGAGTCTCCGGTGGAGGAAATTTCTTCCCACTTGATTCCAAGAACGTCAAGCAAGGGGGAACCGAAGAAGGTGCAGGCAATTCGGGAATGTCGGGTGGAGCAGAATCATCGCAATCAAATATGTCAACGGAATTAAGCGGGCAATCCAATCTTGCTCCATTCTCAAACAGTGACTTTTCAAGCGGCACGCCGATACTTCTTGGGGACGTCGCTGATGTCCAGATAGTTGCCGCAGCCCGTCGCGGAGTAGCTGATTTGAACGGTGAAGGCGACGTTGTCGGCGGCATCGTTGAGATGCGCTACGGACAAAATGCGTTGCAGGTAATAAACGGTGTTAAGGAAAAACTCAAGGAGCTTAAACAAGGGTTACCCCCCGATGTACAGATAGTTCCGGTTTACGACCGCTCAGAGTTGATTACTCGGGCGATTAACAATTTGCAGGACAAGCTCATAGAAGAGTCCATAATCGTGGCACTAGTTTGCCTCCTGTTCCTGTTTCACTTTAGGAGCGGGTTTGTCGCAATCCTGACTCTCCCGACTGCAATCCTGATGGCGTTCATTGTTATGAGGTGGCAAGGTCTCAATGCGAACATCATGTCGCTGGGAGGCATCGCGGTTGCGATCGGCGCCATGGTCGATTCGGCAATCATCATGATAGAAAATGCTCACAAACACATAGAAGCCGATGGCGGTCGAACAGACAGGTGGAAACTAATCACCGAGTCTTCAAAGGAGGTAGGACCGTCGTTGTTCTATTCGCTCCTCGTGATCACGGTTTCATTTATTCCTGTCTTTGCGCTGACCGACCAGTCGGGAAAACTCTTTAAGCCGCTCGCATTCACCAAGACATATTCGATGGCAGCGGCCGCCCTTCTTGGAATTACCGTCGTTCCAATCCTGATGGGGTACTTTATTCGCGGCAAGATTCCGCCTGAAGAAAAAAATCCGATAAATAGAATTCTCATCAAGCTATATTCTCCCGTCCTCGACTTCGTGTTGAAGTTCAGATGGTACGTTTTGACTGCCGTAATCGTCGTACTCGGAGTTACGATTTATCCCTATATGAGATTAGGTTCTGAGTTCATGCCGCCTCTCTGGGAGGGCACTCTTCTTTATATGCCATCGACTTTTCCCGGAATTTCAATCACTCAAGCTCGACAGACCCTTGAGATGACCGACAAAATTATCAAACAATTCCCTGAAGTAACAAGTGTGTTCGGTAAGGCCGGAAGAGCAAATACCGCACTCGATCCCGCGGGATTGGATATGTTTGAGACAACGATAAATCTCAAGCCTGAGTCTGAATGGCCAAAGGGGATGACGCCCGATAAACTGAAGTCAGCCTTGAATGATGCTCTTCAAGTGCCGGGAATTTCAAATGTCTGGACGATGCCTATAAAAAATCGTGTTGACATGACGAGTACCGGAATCAAGAGCCAAATCGGAATCAAGGTCATGGGACCGGATTTGGATTCGCTTCAGGCTATTGGAGAAAATATTGAGGCGCTCCTTAAGCAGCTTCCTGAAACATCAAGCGCGTTTGCCGAGCGTGTCGAATACGGCAACTATATCGACTTCGTTATCGATAGAACAGAAGCTGCAAGATACGGACTTGCAGTCGAGGACATAGAAAATGTCATAAAGAGCGCCATGGGCGGTATGCCTGTTGGGCAAATTGTTTCGGGAATCGAAAGATATCCGATAACTGTCCGCTACGCACTCGAACAAAGAGATAATCCCGAAGAGCTGAAGCGCGTTCTTATACCGACTACAACAGGAGCTCAAATCCCGATCGGCGATGTTGCGCAGATGGTAATTCACCACGGTCCGATGTTTATCAGAACGGAAGGCGCGGTGCCAACGATATACATGTTCGTCGATGCAAATACGTCAGACATCGGCGGGTACGTGAACAATGCGAAGCAATATTTGGCCGAACACCTCAAGGTTCCAACCGGTTACTTCATAACATGGAGCGGGCAGTTCGAATTCATGCAGGAAGCGGCGAATAAACTGGCACTGATCATACCTGCGACACTTCTTCTTGTTCTATTGATTATCTATCTGAACACGAAATCGATCACTAAGACTCTCATTGTGATGTTGGCCGTCCCTTTCTCGCTGGTCGGCGCGGTATGGTTTCTCTACATTCTCGGCTACAACATCAGCGTGGCAGTCGCGGTAGGAATGATCGCGCTCGCGGGGCTCGATGCAGAAACGGGAGTCGTCATGCTCCTCTACCTCGATATCGCCTATGACAAAATGAAAGGAGCCGGACATATGCTTACCTTCGAACATCTGAAGGAAGCAATTCATGAAGGTGCCGTGCGCAGGGTGCGTCCCAAGATGATGACGGCGTCCGCAATCCTTGCCGGACTGTTGCCGATCATGTGGGCGACGGGGGCTGGCTCGGACGTAATGAAAAGAATAGCCGCTCCAATGGTCGGCGGAGTTGTGACGAGCGTGCTGCTGGAACTTACCGTTTATCCGGTCATTTATTACATGTGGAAAGGAAGAGAATTGGAAAGGAATGGCTGGACTGCCGAGGGGGGACACTAAATGAACTCCCTCTTGTTTCAGAAAAGATTTGGTTTGCTTTTCTTCGGTTTATTTCATTGCAAGGTTGTTCTTCTTTCAGGACAGCCAGTTCCATTTGAGATCTTGTAGAAAGCCGGCTATTCTTTATTCCAGATAGTGTCCAACTCTTTCGCTGTAAAGAGAATCATCATATTCTTTAGATTTTCAAGAGAACGACTGTGGGCTTCCCGATCGAACGACGACACAGCATCAGTGATGATCACCGGGTAAAATCCTCTGTTGGACGCGGCTCTCGCGCTCGACTCAACTCCCATTTCGGTAGCTATTCCCGAGAAAACAATCGTGGAAATACCCGCATTCCTTATCATGAGCTCGAAGTTGGTACCGATAAATATGTCGGCGGTATTTTTATAAAGTACGGTATCGTTAGGTTCGGGTCGAATTGAGAGATCTAACCCGTCCGGTGTGAAGCTGAGCTGCTGACGGCGGCGGCTCATGAAAAATTTTCTTACAGGTGACTGGAACTGGTCAGGGAGTTGCGTGATCTGGGTGAAAAATATCGGGATGCTCTTTTTCCTTGCGGATTCGATGAGAGAGTTTGTATTGGAAATAAATTCATCTTTGTTGAAAATGTTGTTTACAAGCATCTTCTGTACATCCCAGATTACCAGGACAGTTTTCTTAGGACTGAGTATATCGATGATTTCATGTGTGAAAGATCCCGCGGACGTATTATCCATAATCTTGCTACTCCTTTTTTGTTTATAGACGTTCAGGAGAATAGGAAGTAACCATTATGAAAGATTTTTTCATTGGGGTGGAAGTCATTCCAATTTTATTGAAATTATAATTAAGAGCGGTTATATTCCAGCGAGATGGTTATGTTTCTCTATATTCAGACGCTATCGATGATCCGCTTGCTACACAATATTTTGAATTGTATTTTTTATTGAAATGAGACTCGGAGGGATTGCATCAGGAAACGATATGAATGAATCGTGGGCTTTGTATTGACCGTGAACCGTCATCGAGGGGTTTCAATTCAATCATCAGGTTGTTCCATGCGATATATCAAATGTCAAATCGGAACTCGTCCGATCTGCCAATCGATGGTCATTGCTTTCTTGGCTCTTGTCATCTGCAGTTGCGGAGTACGTCCAAGTTTATCCGCTAAGGTAGATGGTACCCAACTCGAAGCATCCGGTGCAGGAGCGGAGTACCATAAAGGACGGCTGCACATTCTCGGGGGTTTTGGTCCTACCATGTCAACCATAATAAATATATATGTTAATGCCTCAAGTTCAGGTGTTTATCCTCTTAATTCTGAAGAGTACGGCGTCGGTAACTATGCCGGATATTCGTTGAGCGACAAAAGAAATGAGACCCTCTTCGTGTCTAACAGTCAATATACCGGTACGATGGAGATAACCGATTTCGACTCTGTCGGCAGGCGGGTATCCGGTACTTTTGAATTTGATGTCATCCAGATGTTCCCGTACCAACACAAGTTTGGGACCCGCAGCGTCCACATTACCGCCGGCAAATTCAATAATGTCCCGATTCAGGATACACTGCAGCTCAACCAGACCGAATAGACGATTCATACCTGAACGGAAATAAACGCCGGGCGATAATTGTCGAGTATGCACTACAGGAAAAAGGAAGCAGCCGCGATGTTTTGTGAAAACCAACAAAAAGACAAGATTTTTATTTTATGAAAAAGACTGCCAAACTTATTTCCTATATCTTTACGCCAACAACTTTTGCACTTATTGCTTTTCTGGTGCTCTCCTATTTTGTGGAGCAGCCATCGAATAAGCATACCGTCGCGGCAGTCTCAGTCCTGTTCGGTGCTATTCTTCCATTCGGCTATATCCTATTCCTGCTACGCAGGGAATCCGTAACTCATCTCGATGTTCCGATCCGCGAGCAAAGAACTGGCCCTTATGTGGTTTCTGTTTTGATTTACGCTGTCGGATTTCTAGTTCTCTATTTTATGAAAGCTGCGGTTCCTGTCTGTGCGCTGATGTTTTGTTATGCCACGAACACTCTCGTGGTCGCCATAATAAATACCCGCTCGAAAATAAGTGCTCATGCGATGGGAGCGTCAGGCCCGTTGACCCTTCTGGTTATTGTATTCGGGTGGAAAGTATTGCCCGCGTTCCTGTTGGTCATCATTATTTCATGGGCAAGAGTTGAACTAAAAGCGCACACGAAAGCTCAGGTAACTGCCGGGACACTTCTAGGAATTCTCCTCACCGCAATTCAAGCCGAAGTGCTTTTCAGTCTTTCGTTTCCGCGTTAGGAGTTTAGGCTTCAAAACGTTGTGTTTTTGATCACGTTATTCCTCATTGATTTTATTTACTATCAATTGATTAGATGCCTTAATTGCCATATTCTCGAATAGAATGAGGGACCGCCTTTGTCTTGCGGTTCCTTTTTTTTATCCCCACCAATAGTCTATTCAACCCTTTTACTTTTATTCATTTCACTATACGGAATAATTCCACTCTCAAAGGCCGGAGTTTGTGCAGGAACATATCGTAACCGACCCCGTGTTGTATTTTTAAATGTTGGCGTTGGTGCATGAACCAGAGGCTAACACCACCCGGGAAAATATTTTATATTTCTATAAATAATGCCGATATAAATATCGGGAGTGGCGATGTGTGAATCATCGACTCCTTATTTAAAGTCTTCTATTAATTCTGTTTTAAGACTGTGATAGAAAAATACTTTCGGTTGCAAATAGTGTGTCACTTAAAATGAATAACTCGTCTAAGAAGAGTCTAAAGGGAATACCGCCCGATGATCATTTCAGGCTCTTAGTGGAATATTCCCTGACAGGCGCCTACCTAATCCAGGACGGCATATTCAGATATGTCAATCCAACTTTTTGCGCGATCTTCGGATACGATGCCGAAGAAGTCGTGGACAAACTTGGTCCTATGGAGTTGACCGCGCCGGAGGACCGAGAGTTCGTTACCCATAACATTCAGAATAGGATCGAAGGGACCGTTTCCGAATTGAGATACTCGTTTCACGGGTTGAAAAAAGACGGGAGAAGAATATTTGTCGAGGTTTACGGCTCTTCGGTGAAGTATAAGAAACATCCGGCTATCATCGGTACGATAATCGACAATACAGATCGTGTTAAGGCTGAAGAGTCCTCGCGGGAAGCCAATGAGAAATACCGACGATTCTTCAACGAAGATATCGTAGCCCATTATGTCACGACGCCAGAGGGAGCAGTGCTGGATTGTAACGACACGTTTGCGTATCTATTCGGCTTCTCTTCGCACGAAGAAGCATTGAAAAGCAATGTCGTCTCGATTTTTCTAGAGCCGCGGGAACGCGATAGGTTTGTCCGACTCATAAAGGAACGGAAGCGGTTGGAGCGGCGTGAGGTCGAATATGTTAGGAAAGACGGAAAAAAAGTTTACGTACTTGAGAAAGCAGTCGGGGAATTCGACTCCTCCGGCAATCTGAAGAGCATTTATGGGTACCTGATAGACGAGACAAACAAGAGGCAGCTTGAAGCGCAGCTTTTCGAAGCTCAGAAACTTGAGGGCATAGGAACGCTCGTATCAGGGATAGCCCATGATCTGAATAATGTTCTCTCGATTGTCCTCGGACAGGCTTCTCTCATGGTTCCTGAAAGGGCAACTCCCGAAAGGATGTGGAAAAGCAAAGAGGCAATTTCGAAAGCGGCTAAGCGCGGCGCGCAGACGATTAAACAGCTCCTTACTTTTGCCCACAAGGTTGAAATCATCAGGGAATCTGTAAAAGTCAATGACGTGATTGAAGAGCTAGTCGATTTCCTCAAAGAAACTTTGCCCGAGAAGATCGATTTCTCGGTGGAGCTTGAGCCTAAGCTCCCTTCGATACAAGCGGATCCCAACCAGCTCCAGCAAGTTCTCATTAACCTCTGTGTGAACGCAAGAGATGCGATGTCGTCCGGAGGGACACTCAAAATATCCACTGCCAGGATCGGGCGTAAGTCCATTGAGAGTCGTTTTCAAGAATTAGAGTCAGCAGAATATCTTATGATTGCGGTTTCCGATACCGGCGTCGGTATCGATAAGGAGATTATGGGCAGAATTTTCGAACCGTTCTACACGACAAAGGGAAGCGATCATGGCACAGGACTTGGTCTATCGGTGGTTTACGGGATCATGCAGTCTCACCACGGCTTTATAGATGTCCAGAGCGAGGTTGGTCATGGAACAAAGTTTTTACTTTACCTTCCCATACCGGTTCAGATAATCGAAGCGGTTCCTTCGGAACCAAAGAAGAAATTTGAACGCGCTAATGGAGAGACGATATTAGTGGTGGAAGACGAAGAGGGAGTTCAGGACTTCATGAAAGCGACGCTCGAAGGAAATGGCTACAGTGTACTCCTTGCAGGAGACGGAGTTGGGGCAGTGAATATTTTTAAGGAGCGTCATAACGAAATCAGCCTGGTAATCATGGACATGGGGTTGCCTAAAATGAACGGAGCACAGGTTCTACCCGAACTCAACATGATTAAACACGATGTGAAAGTGATTTTTACAAGCGGTTATATCGAACCAGACATTAAAGCCTCAATATTTAAGGCCGGCATAAAAGAATTTCTCTCCAAGCCATTCTCAGACAGCGATCTTTTGGAAAAGGTCCATATGGTATTAATGGGATAATGGATTCCCGGCGATACCAATAGTCAGGCCACTGGGTAACTCGGGCCTTTCTTGCTTGTTTGCCATCCGTACTTGCAGAAATGATTGGCTCCCACGTCGATTATCATTTGACCCGCTTCAGTTTGTTTTTATCCCTATGCTCGAACAGTGCTTTTTGGCCCTTGATCTGAATCTTGGTCACCTGGTCGTAGCTGAAACTGTCATGGTCATGCAGAATCATCTCAAGTTCGAATCCGACCGTTTTGAATTCCTCATCGAGAAACGGATTGGAACAAATCCCGAAGCAGGATGAGCCCAACTCTGCCGCTAATTTGAAACGCTTCGCGTCGTGGTCCGCCTTTCCGCCGGCGATTAGTGATACGCCTCTCGGAATCATGACTAACTTCATTACCTCATGTGCTTTCACGTCCCAAAGCCAATATCCTATCTCATCGTGAAAAGGGTCGGACTCACCAATCCGCCAGGCTTGAGTATGGTACCTCAAGCCATTAAGATTTTGTTCATGGTTTTGGGTCAAGCCCGTTGCTTCCATAACCATGCGTTCCCGGTATTTGTTTAGTTCTGTCCCGCGATCGTCCGAGGGCGCTGTGTCATCTCCGGTTACTCCTTCCCAGGTGCCCGCCAAATAGGCTAACGGCCCGAGATCCTTCAAGGTCTTCTCATCCATTATTTTCTCCGCTATTTATCAGCCTTGTCGATTCAAAAACGATCAAAGAACAATAATCAACGAGAATCCTGAAAGCAAACTATTTCTTCTTTTGCTCCGAGAAATATTTCTTCAGCGGCTCAAAGTAGAATTCCTTCCATCCGTCCTTATACCGGTCGCCCTGTCCTTTAGGTATATTCGATTGGGCAAGTGTCAGTCTTGTCCCGCTGTCAACCTTCTCCAGGGTTAATTCCAACTTTGAGTCTTCGCTTTCGGCGGGGAACTCTGTGGTACGCCATGCTTGAACGATCAGTTTGTGAGGCTTGAGTTCGAGGTTCTTTCCTTCTATGTAGCCACTGAAAGCGGTGAACTTGCCTCCTTCTTTTGAGCTCCCCGTGGCTTTCTCGCCCGTGAACGCGGAGTGCTCTTTGCTATCAAGCCACGCCTCGTAAACCTTCTTCGGCGGCGCGGGTACGGTGGTGGATATTTTTATCGATTCCGACATATATCTTCCTCCTCTATTAATTTATTTGTAAACCGCTATCCGGAACAAACCGGATTGGCACTTGTTACTTCAGTGATTACATACTTGATGGATCGACCATAATAAAAACGTTTAATCACGAATCATACAAGTAAATTTCTGTCTCTCGGTGCAAATTCTTTGAATAGGATCCTTTAGTAAAGTTTATGATTTCTCACCTCCTATTCGTGCCATTTCTTGATGCAGGATTGCACAAGGCGCCCACGTGATTCTGTTTTTCATTGTTACACCTCGACCAACTTCTTGATCTCTTGATTGAGACGTAATTCCCAACCTTCATCGTGATGACCTCTTATCATCTCAGCATTGGCAAGCACTTTATCCCAGCCGGAATGAACGAGAGTCAGTTCAGTCTGTTTGCCTCTTGAGGCAAGTTCGATCGTGACGACTGTGTCGGTTCCGATCAAGGCCGAGTTCCATGTAAAAGAAAGTCGCTTATTCTTTACCATTTCCTTTACTTTGCACCTGATTATCCCATCCCAGTTTTCCTCTACCATTCCCGTGAACGTAAAATCCCTGCCAACCTCCGGTTCAAAACTGGTGGGCACGAGCATCCACGTGGCAAGCTCCTTCGGGTTTGTGAGAGCCTTCCAAACTCTATCGACGGGAGCGTTTATGATTACCTTTTTCCGTATGTCCTCCATCTTTCTCCTCCAGGTAGTTTTTTAATTGGTTCAACTTTTTATCCCAGAATTTGTCGTAGAACATCAACCATCTCTTAACTTCGTTGAGCGGTTCGACGTTCAAACTGTAGTATCTTGATCTTCCATCTTTCACGGGGACGACGAGATTGATCTTCTGCAATATCCTTAAATGTTTGGAAATAGCGGGCCGGCTGATTGAAAAATTTTGGGCGATTGAATTGACCGTCATCCGGTTTGCCGTTAGCATCGTAAGTATTTCTCTGCGGTTCGGGTCGGCAAGTGCCGCGAACACGCTGTCAATTTTGTAAGCCAATTTTTGATTTTTCCTGTTGTGACAATAAATGGTAACCAACTGGTTACTGAATATACGTAACCGAATGGTTACTTGTCAAGAGAAAAAGCGAAGCGGCAGCGTCTGACTGTTCCCAAACTTGACAATTGCTCACGAGGCGGTTATCTTTTTTTGCTCAATTCAATAGACTGATATCAATAAATAATTTCACAAGGGCTAAAATGCTCAAGACATCTTCCGATTCATCTCTTCTTTCCGATATTTCTCCGTACGTTTACGGTACGACACGTTTAGGCGATCAAAATATTCCGTTCGATGACCGTGTGAAGATTGCTCGTGCCGCCATGGATGCCGGGGTCTGGTTCCATACCAGTCACACATACGGAAACGCACTCGAAGTTCTTCGTAAGGCATTCGATCAGGACCGCACGAAAGTCCCAAAGCTGATCGTCAAGATTGGCTGGAACAGTGTCGAAGAGGTCAGGGATGTCGTTCGCCAAAACCTTGAGCCTCTCGGTCTGGAATCCATGGAAGTCGGGCAACTCTGCCTTGGCGGCAAGCTTGCTGAGGAATTTGCTTCCGGAGGTGACTGCTATCGCGCGTTCTCGCTTTTGAAAGAAGAAGGTTTAGTGCGGCGTTTCGTCCTTGAAGTGTTTCCGTGGACTTCCGATGTGGCACTGAAAGCAATGTTAGGCGGCTATCCGAAAGGTATTGTGGACGGCTTTATCTTCTATTTCAATCCGCTCCAACGGTTCGCTTCCAACGAATTGTGGGACTTGGTTGTGGACAGGAATGAACCATTCATCGCTTTGCGAACGGTATGTGGCGCGCCGGTCCATCGTCTACGTGACGTACCTGGCGCTGCGTGGAAGGATTATCTCCAAAAGAGGGCGGTCGAAGTCGCACTGATATTTGAGCGCTCGGGCATCAAGAGCTGGACGGAATTTTGCGTGCGTTTCGCTTACAGCTTTCCCGCTGTCCGTGCAACCGTCGGTTCAACGAGTCGTCGGGATAATCTCGAAGAATTTCTTTCATCGGTTAAAGCCATCCATCCGCTGCCGGAAGATATCACAAACGAAATTGTCCGACTTCAATACAGATGGTCTGATGAAGTGGACGTTCATGCCGAGCCGTGGACAATGTAAACAATCATGATGATAGTGCACGGTCTGTTGTAAGAGGATGATGTAAGCCGCCACGGTGCCATGTCGGATGGATGTTGTTACATTGAAATATTAAGCGGGACTAATTAAGTCGAGAACTCTTTATCTCGATTCCTCCTTGTCGCTTCCCATATAGACCAATTTCACGCTCGCTTCCTGCGCATACTTGTTAATCCGTTCGTCACGGTAGAACTCCTTATAATAGATCGTGTTGATGCCGCAATTCGCTATCAGCTTGAAACAGTTCAGGCACGGGCTTGCGGTGACGTAGATTTCCGTGTTGTTGATGTTCACGCCGTTCTTTGCCGCCTGCGCAACGGCATTGGCCTCGGCATGCATAGTGCGGACGCAGTGCCCGTTTTCCATATCGTGTCCTACATCGTCACAGTGCGGTGCGCCGCGAAGACTTCCGTTATATCCAGTGGAAAGGATGACTTTGTCGCGCACAATGACTGCCCCAACATGTTTGCGATCGCACGTGCTTCGCGTGGAAACTTGTTCTGCTATTGACATGAAATATTCAAACCAGTCGACTCTCGTTTTTCCCATAGTGTTTTCCTGTAGTGATTTTAAAATAATATCTAAAGAAAGTTCAAAATTCAACAAACAGTAAATCAGGGTACCCGGTCTAAATGTGATTTATTGCATTACAGATTGTATTAATCCGGCTTTCTTATGAAATTAGGAGAAGCTTCGAATAGCTTTTTTGTGGGCTACCGGCGTTTTGGGCGGTGAGTGATGGGAAGACGATCGCCATCGCGGAATCATAATGACGGTATAGTTTTCTTAAATTGAAACGCCTTAAGAACCAAAGTGAGTAGATTATCAGGTTGATGGCTTTGCTGGAAGCGGGAAGTAGCACGCCGGTCGTATTTTCTAAAGTTGTTGCTGACTTACGGGCCGGTTCAATTAAAAGGAGTCGTGCATGAAGAACAAGCTATTGCGGGTAGCGGTTCGTACGAGCCTGATCTACTGGCTTGTCTCCGTTGTTTGGATTTTGTTCTCCGATCGTGCCATGATAAGCATATCGTCTTCGCCTGCTGTTATCTCCAAATTATCGATCTATAAAGGATGGGGATTTGTTACTGTAACGGCAATCCTGCTGTATATTTTATTGCGTAACCAGCTTAGCCGCTGGCAAGCAGAGACGGAAAAGCGGAGGGAAGTCGAGAAGGCCTTGAGCCGTTATGAGCTGCTGGCAAATCATACCCGTGATCTTATTCTATTTGTAAGGAAAGATGATGGACGCATCATCGAAGCCAACGCAGCCTCTATAGCGGCATACGGGTACACCCGGAATGAATTGCTAGCCCTATCAATCACAGATGTGCGTGCTCCCGGTCAAAGGGAGCAGGCAGTGGCACAGATGGCCGAGGCAGATCGGGGAGGTATTCTGTTCGAGACTATTCATATGCGTAAAGATGGCAGCACATTTCCGGTGGAAGTAAATTCGCAAGGAATCAATATCGATGGGACGAGGATATTGGTCAGCGTGATACGTGACATTACGCAGCGAAGGGACGCGGAGCTCAAGCTCAAAAGAGACGAACAGGTCTTGCGATTGCTGATAGAAAATAGCCCCGCAGCAATCGCCATGTTTGACCGTGACATGAAATACATTGTCGCGAGTCGCCGGTATCTTATCGATTATCGATTGAGTGAACAGGACCTCGTTGGTCGGTCCCATTACGAAGTTTTTCCTGAAATAACGGAGCGCTGGAAAGAGATCCACCGGCGATGTTTGGAGGGTAAAACTGAGAGATGTGACGAAGATTCATTTCCACGAGGCGACGGTACTATGGACTGGGTAAAGTGGGAACTGCGTCCCTGGTATGAAGAAGCTGGACACGTCGGCGGACTAATCCTGTTCTCCGAAGTGATTACGGAGCGCAAACGTGCTGAAGAGCAGCTCTTGATAAAAAACTCCGCGATAGAGACATCGATAAGTGCGATCGGCCTTGCCGACTTGACCGGAAGGATATTTTACGTTAATGGAGCATTCGTAAAACTTTGGGGATATGATAACACGGGTCAAGTGCTGGGGAAAAGCATCACGGAGTTTTCCGACTCATTAGAGAAGGTCCAGCATGCCGTTACATTGATGCAGTCCGGAAATGGTTATAGTGGGGAGGACAAAGGAAATAGAAAAGACGGAACAACATTCGATTTCCAGATATCCGCTAATTTTGTCAAGTCGGAACATGGCGAACCGATCTGCATAATGGCTTCTTTCATAGATATTACCGAAAGAAAGACGGCGGAAGAAAGGCTCAAGTCGACCTACGAGGAGTTGAAGAGTTCTGAAGAAAAATACCGTTCGCTTTTCGAACAATCGGAGGACGCAATTTTTATTTCGAAGCCGGATGGCTCTTTGATGGACGTCAACCCGGCAGGTGTCGAGCTGCTCGGCTTCGGGTCGAAAGATGACCTCCTTAAAATCAACATGATCGATTTCTTTGTCAATCCTGAAGAGGGAGAACTTCTTCTTAGTATTCTCAAGCGTGATAGATTTGCAAAGGACCAGGAGTTCACGTTCAAAAAGAAAAATGGGGGGAGAATAGTTGTTAGTTCTACAATCACGGTCGTTCTTGATGAGTCGAATCAAGCATATTCGTACCTCGGCATTATCCGTGACATAACGAAGCAAAAATCCCTGCAAGACCAGCTGATGCAGGCGCAAAAGATGGAAAGTGTCGGGACTCTTGCCGCAGGGATTGCCCACGATTTCAATAATATTCTCGGTATCATTATGGGGTACTCGGGACTCATTGGAAGGAAAGAGCTCGATCCGGAGAAGACGGCTCGAGGCACAGACGCGATCCTGAAAGCAACATCGCGAGGGGCTGCTCTGGTAAAACAACTTCTTACATTCGCACGAAAAGCTGAATCAGAGTATGAGTCCGTGCGAATCAATGATATTGTCAACGAAGTGTCAAAACTCCTCAGGGAAACTCTCCCCAAGACGATCGTTGTCACCGAGGACATCAAGCCCGACCTTCCGCCTATCGATGCCGACGCGACACAAATCCACCAGGTTCTCTTGAATCTATGTCTCAACGCAAGGGATGCAATGCCAAATGGCGGGACCATTAAAATATCGACAGCAACTTCGGAAAGTGAACAGGTCGGTTCGAGGTTTCCTAACGCATTGCCGATAAAGCATATCCTGCTCGAGGTTAAGGATACGGGTCACGGAATGGACGAAGAAACAAAGCGAAGAATTTTTGACCCGTTCTTCACAACGAAAGATGTCGGCAAAGGGACAGGACTAGGCCTTGCGCTCGTCCACAGCATTGTCTCGAGCCATAACGGATTTATTGAGGTGGAAACAAATCCGGGCGACGGCACGACATTCAGCATCTACCTCCCCATACATAACCGGAAAACCTTCAAGGATGAGACTACTGCAATAACTTTACAGGATGCTCCGGGTGGAGCCGAGACTATCTTATTGATCGAAGACGAAGAGATGCTGAGAGATCTGGTGAAAGCTGTCATTGAATCCAAAGGGTACAATGTTTTCACCGCGGATGACGGAGAAGAAGGCATCGAGCTTTTCACGCGCCGCCGGAGTGAGATCGCAGTAGTCATCTCCGACTTAGGCCTTCCGAAAATTCCCGGCGACGAAGTGCTGCGAAGAATCCGGTCGATTTCCCCCCTGGTAAAATTGATCGCAGCAAGCGGGTTCATCGAACCGGAGGTCAAATCTAAACTTCTCGATATAGGAGTGATGCATTTTATCCAGAAGCCCTACTTACTGGCGGAAATCATGCAGACCATCCGCGAAACAATCGACACCAAACAATAAGTCTTTTCATCGTTTATGTGTCAACGCCAGCTCTTATATTTTAAACATTAAATCTTATTATCCGCCAGACATAACTGTTTACATCTATAAAATACAGGTTCATGAAAATGGATACAGCCGATACAAACATACACATCGCCCCTGCGACGGAAGCCGACATTTCGCTTATTCTCTCTTTCATAAAGGGGCTTGCGGAATACGAGCGCTTGCTGAATGAAGTTGTCGCAACTGAAGAGATCCTTCGCGAGAATCTGTTCGGTTCGAAACGATATGCCGAAGTCATCATTGCAAGGTACGGCAATGAGCCCGCGGGTTTCGCAATTTTCTTCCACAATTTCTCTACTTTTCTCGGGAGGCCCGGAATTTATCTCGAAGACCTTTTTGTGCTTCCGAAATTTCGCAAGAAGGGAATCGGCAGGATGCTATTCGCATATCTCGCCCGACTCGCCGTCGAACGTAAGTGCGGCAGGTTGGAATGGGCAGTGCTCGAGTGGAACAAGCCGGCAATAGGGTTTTATGAAAAAATGGGCGCCGTGTGTCTCGATGACTGGAGGGTGTTTCGTCTCACAGGCAAAGCTTTGGAACGTCGTGGCTCAGAAGCGGCAGAGCTTGATAAGAAAAAGAATAACTGAGAAGAATCGTTTCTCGCTTATCGGTTATTGTGCCCCGACGAAGTGGAGAGGAGCAATGCCAAGGAGGTAACTATCCGAAGTCATTGAAATGGGAACCGGAATTAACTTACCTTGCTAAATAAAAACGTAATTAATCACAATTAATAAGAAGTCAGGAGGAATCTATGTCGCACACAGATTTGCCGGTTGTCATCGGTAAAATCGTAGATGAGCTAACCGAGCTCATTCCGGAGTATATGAACAATCCGGAAGACAAATCTATTTCCAACGGAAATGTTGCCGTATGCATTATTGATAAAGAGGGAAATCTCTACGGAAAACTGTTCGGAACCGACAAGAACAGGACGAGACAATCATATAAAGTTGCCTGGACGAAGGCAAGCCAGGTGTGGATTACCGGGATGAAGACCGGCGAGTATGAGAAGAAAGTGTTCAACAACGAAGTCAATGAGTACCAATACGGAATTCAGAGGCCGGATTTCATCGGATGGATCGGCGGACAGCCAATCAAGTTGAAAGACGGGACAATTCTCTCCATCGGCTTCAGCGGGTTTCGTGGCACAAGCGATCTCGAAATTGTGCAGAAAGCCGTCGCCAGGTTAAACCTGTAAAAAGAATGTTTTACCCGGCGATACTTAAATGAGGCTTTTAAAATCTAACATTCGACGAATAGGACAGAGATGAAAAATAAAGTCATTACAATAATCCTGCTGACAGTACTTTCCTTCGGGACCGCTTATTCTCAAAGCTTCAATAAACCGAAGCTCGACAGCCTATTCGACGTGCTGGCTAAGAACAACAAGGCTATGGGGAGCCTGACCATTTCAAAAAATGGGAATGTGCTTTACAGCAGGGCAATCGGTTACAGCCTGATTTCGGAGAAAGATAAGAAACCGGCTAACGAGAGTACGAAGTACAGGATCGGTTCGATAACCAAAATGTTCACGGCAGTAATGATCTTCCAGCTTATAGAGGAAGGGAAACTCTCGCTCGACACGACATTAAATAATTTCTTTCCTTCACTTCCGAACGCAAACCAAATAACGATCGGCAACTTACTTAACCACAGGAGCGGATTGCATAATTTTACGTCGGATTCGGACTACACGACCTGGATGACGCGGCCGAAAACGGAAGATGAAATGTTGACAATCATTTCTAATGAGAAACCGGATTTCCGGCCGAATGAAAAAGCATCCTACAGCAACACGAACTTCCTTATCCTGGGATATATCGTTGAAAAGGTCACCGGCAAGTCCTATGCGGATAATTTGAAAGAACGAATCACTTCCAGGATCGGTCTCTCAAACACGTACGCCGGTGGCAAAACCGACATAGCCAATGGTGAAAGCTTCTCGTACCAGTTTGCAGGAAACTGGAAGCAGCAACCCGAAACAGATATGAGTATTCCGGGGGGAGCCGGCTGTATTGTTTCCACAACGACGGACCTGACAAAATTTGTCGAAGCATTGTTCTCGTTGAAGCTCGTTTCACGAAATAGTTTAAACCTGATGAAAACCGCGACGGATGGATACGGGATGGGAATGTTTCAAATGTCGTTCTATGCAAAACGATCTTACGGACATACCGGTGCCATCGACGGCTTTGGTTCTACTCTGGGATATTTCCCCGAAGATAGCATGGCCGTCGCATATTGTACCAACGGGGCAGTTTATTCTCCCAACGATATTGTTGTAGGTGTGTTAAGCATTTATTTTGGATTGCCATATTCTATACCGGCTTTCCATACGATATCTTTGAAATCGGAGGACCTTGACAAATATCTGGGCGTCTATGCAAGCGCGCAAATTGAATTGAAAATTACTATTACCAGGATTGACTCCACTTTAATTGCACAGGCAACGGGACAATCCTCTTTTAGACTCGAAGCGACGGATAAAGACAAGTTTGAATATACTCCGGCAGGAATTGTAATAGAGTTTGATCCAGCCAAAAGCGAGCTCACACTGAAACAGGGAGGCTTCAGGTATCTTTTTGCGAAAGAGAAATAATATTTCCCGGTTACACTGAATGGTGATTGACTCGGAGTGTCAACGAGCTTGATCCGCTACCGTTACTGGAGTGCCTGCACTTTTCCACCTCTTTGAGATCAGTAACGCAATGTACCCCCATGCCATCCAGATGACCTCTTGTGACCGCTTGATGGCAATGAATGCCAGCGCGATCGATGCCGGGTCAGAGACTCCAAAGCTGGCGATCAGCGAAACATACGCGGCTTCCACGGCGCCGAACGCCGACGGGATGAAGAAGAACGCGATTCGAAGAAGGGAAGCGGTTCCCTCCATGAGAAATCCCTGCCCCACAGAAACGTCTTGTCCGAGGATCCTCAAGATCACGTACGACTCGAATCCCAGCAGGATCCATCCGGCGACAAATGCAGCCAGTGAACCGAAGACTACTCGCCGGCCATGACTCGAAAAACGAAGGATCGTAGCGTCGATCCGGAAAGCGCTCGACTCATGTCGGGAAATAAAAGTCTTCCAGCGGCTCCACGCAATTCGCTTCGATAACGACATAAGCTGGGTGACACGCGGCCCGCTGTAAACGTAGCCCACTGTACCGAAGACCAGCGTAAAAACAACGATCGCCGGAATTAATGTGTTTACAGAAAGGGCAAATCCTTGTCCTGATCCGGCAAAGGTAACCAGTACCATGATGACTGTCAGAAACAATCCCTGTCCTGCGGCCATGTTGATCTTTCCCATCAGGCAAGCGGCAACACTTTCTTCAATCGATATACCGCAGGCACGGCGCAGCCAGATTGGGCGGAGTGTTTCTGCGGCGACGACCCCTGCGGGTATGGAATTGAGAAGCGCATCGCACCCGACCCGCACGGGGACAACTTTTATCGTGCGTTTAAGAGAAAGCGTGCCCGGAACGCAAAGAGTCAGCCCGAGAGTTTCGGCAAGTGTCTCAAGGAGGGGCGGTATGAGCACAAATATCATCGCCAATCCGACCCTGTCAAGAAGCGTAAGCACTGTGCCGATCTTTGCGCCCGTGAACTCGCGCCAGAGGATGAACGCTATTAGCGAAGCCGCGAGAACCTTCAGGAGGATGCTTGCTAATTGGCGTATCGAGAATTTGCTTTTGTCTTTTGAGGATAAATCGTTCAAAAAGGTTCTCGCATTTGTTCCTTCTCTTTCGCGTCAAAGATTTTCATTCGCAGCCTTTTGTTCTGTGTGGTTGTTTCAAGTTAACAAATCTGCCGGAAAATATTGTGAGGCGAGGTTGCATTAATATCTTTTTCTCATCAAACTAGGCCAGCGATCAGTTGTTTGAGGTGGGCGTTTAAAGACAAATTGGTTTACAAAAAGGAGATGGGCTGTTTGTATGCCGGATAGAGAAGTAGAGACGATTCGCAATGTAAATTAGGCCATGTAAGAGAAGAATGGCCTGAGAAAAAATGGCGTCAAGTCACCGCCTTGCGGGATGCCGCATCATATTAGAGGCTATAATGATTGAGCGGCAGAGATTTCGGAGCGCAACGTTAAAAAACAAATGTGGATATACAGCGCCAGGAGGAGGTAATCCGCATATTATTTGTTTTAGTGAAGCGGAGAAATTTCCAGCCATTTTTTCTCCAGCCTTGACTTTTGTCCCGCTCAATTATTGTATACGAGAATGCGGGATGGCGCCTTTGGCGCTCACTTTGGTTCTTTACTTTGTGTCAAGACAAAGGAAAGAACGCTTTGGGCAAGCGATCATTGAGGAATTGGCATTTTATGGACACCGTTCATTTTCTTTTGCTCGCCCAAAAGATAAGGAATCCTAAAAATACAGGTATGAAGATGAGGAAACTCCAATCTTTTTCTGCGCGAAAACAATTAACCGAACCGAAAGTGAGCGCCTTGCGCCATCCCGCTTCATTAACAAAACGTTTATGTCGGAGCGGGAAAAAGGGCACCCTCCGAAAATGGTTCCGACCCGCCGAAGGCGGATCGGAAACGTCCCGTCTCCTGAAGAGGGAGGCGATTTTCAAAGTCGTCCCGAAAACAGCCGGTACTCCGAAAATCGCCTTTGAGGACACCGTGAGAGTTTTTGTGGAAGGAGACGTGACTCCATTTTCGAAAGGGATTCTAATACCATTAAGATCGAATGATGGTTGTTTGTATGCCTGAAAGGGAAGCAAAGACAATTCACGACGTAAATAAGTCCTTATAAAAGAAGAATGGTCTGAGAAAAAATGGCGCCGGGACCTTGTCCTGACTCATTCGGTCGGAACGACATTCCGGAGGGGAAACCGGCTGTTTGCATTAATCTCCCTTTCTTATCAAATTGAATTTGCGTCCAAGAAAAGATCGGGGGGCGGTATTTTATTTGGACTGTGTACAATTGAGTGGAAGAAAATGCTTGATGGTTCACTAGCCAGGGAGTTAAAAAGATATGCCGGACCGGGATGTTCACACAATTCGCGATTTAATCTATTTCCAGTACGCAAAGATCATTGCCTGCAGCGCATTTAAAGTCGCCAACGGAACGGAAGCAAAGAAGCTCCACTACGGCTTCATTAAAACCACTTTCCGCGACCTGAAATCCGGCGGGAAGTCGTGGTCGCACATCGAGCGCGAGGATTGGCAGTTGGTTGAAGCCGAAAAGAAATGCGTCTATTGCGGCTCGACTGAGAACCTGACCCGCGAACATATCGTACCGAAGTCGCTTCATATTAAACCCGGCTGCCCGACATGTGACGGCATCCAGTCGATCCACAACCAGGTGTGGGCGTGCTCCTCCTGCAACTCAGCCAAAGGGACGCTTGGACTTTACGAGTTCTTCCACAAGATGCACCCCGAAGAGCCAAAGTATTTCGATTTCATTCCCGAGCTTGTGGAGAAGAAGTATCTCAAGACGATCATGAAATGCCACGAATGCGCCGGCACACTGGACGCCTCCGATCTCAACGGCGACGGCGTGTTTTCGGTGCTGGATATTGATTTACCCCGTGAAATACATGATTAATCTGAACCGCACTATCATTAGATAACGCGGTTTGTTTTTTCAATCGTCGAGAATTAGATTGGATACCAAAGTATCCAAATGGAGAGATAAGTATCCACTCAAAAATGGTGTAGAATTGAAATTTAATCGCGTATTGGATGATGTGTTCTCAACCTGGTCCCATGTTGCCGTAATGCGGGCGCTCTATGACTCGCGACAGGGAGTGACAGGTCGTGAGACCGCGAGAATCTCCGGAATGAATCACAGGGCATGTCTGAAGGCGTTGACAGAATTAGAGAACCTCGCTATAGTTCGCCGTCAACGGGGCGGAAGGGATCATCTCTTTTCGTTGAACCGTAAACATGTCCTTGTCGAACGCGGAGTTCTGCCTATTCTCGGATTGGAGAGGGAATTTCCTAAGACTCTCTTTGTCTTTCTTAAAAAGCATCTTGGGAAGCATGTCGATAGCCTGATCGTTTTCGGGAGCGTAGCGAGAAGGGAGGAGACGGCAGAGAGCGACCTCGATCTCTGTATGGTCGTTAAGAAGGACTCCCTGAAATCGCCGGCGCGGGACGCTGCGCATGAAATTGCGGCATCGGTGTTGGAGCAATTTGGTGCAAGACTCTCCCCGTTGATGCTTAGCCGGCGCGAGTTCGCGGCAAGAGCAAAGCGCGGCCTTCCACCGGTCAAGCAGATCCTTGAGGATGGACTGGTGATTGCAGGGACTTCGATGAGAGGGTTGACGGTTGGCAAGGGCTAAGTCGAGATCGCCCGTTGACCGTTCCATTGGGAGAGAATTCAAGACGATTATGAAATGCCATGAATGCGCCAGCACGCTCGACGCCTCCGACCTCAATGGTGATCGCGAGCTTTCGGTGCTGGATATTGATGCAGCATTGTGAAAGAATAAGGCTGCTATCTGAGGAGTTGACCTGTAACATGAATGGAAGTGAAGGAGTACTGATTTGGTCAATATGCTTCGTTTAAGGAAGGCGGTAGGATATGTATTCTACTCCAGTCTACTCGCGGTCTCTTTGATTCTGTTTGCCAATGGGGTGTTCCCAAGACTAATAGGATGGAAATATTTTTCTCCATTATTGTTTCCGATTTTTTCATTTCTCCATGGCACGTTTCAAGCCGTTTTTGATTTGATCTTGTTTTTAGGGTTTGGAGTGGCAGTTTGGATTCTGAGACAAAATCTGAGAGAATATTTTAGGAGATTTTGTAGAACGTTATTCATCGTGGGGTGTCTTCCAGAGCATTTTATTGTGGCATTTTTGATAACATCGCCTATCGCTTGCTTACTGTTTAAACCAGAATACTTCCAGACGATGGTTTGGGTTCCAGGAGACCATATGGCAGTATTTTTTCTTCTCGCTGCTGTTCTGACGTCGATCCCTCGCCACGCTGCCTTAAATGAAAATCTCCGAAGAGCACAAGATGAAGAAGCACCAATTGAAAGTTTAGGCGAAGATAGAATTGGCTTTAGGTCTCTTTTTATTGATATGGCGGAATTCATTCTTTCTAGAGAGAATGGTATGCCAATATGTACGTTGGCGTTGCTCGGAGATTGGGGAGGTGGAAAAACCTCCATGATGAGAGTCCTGCGAAATGAATGGCTCAGGGAACTCGGAAACCTGAGATTAGAACAGGCATCCCGATTCAGGTTTGTATATCTGAGCGTTGCAGATTTCCAGGAAGTCCAATCCCTTTATGAGAAATTTTATGAAAGAATTATCGCCACAATTGAAGATGAATATCTGGTCCCATTTCTTCTTAAGTTTAACTTAATTCGTGCAATCGACGATGTCGTTGGAGATGACAGCAAGTTAAGTTTACTCTTTGCTCTGTTGAATGCATTGCCGGATTTGGATAAGTATCACTTAGGGCTTTCAAGGTACCTTGAGAGGTTGAATATCAGAGTGATCCTTATGCTCGACGATACGGACAGGTTAAAACCTGAAGATATGGAAAGAGTCTTTACACTTCTTCGGATTACGAGAGGCCTGCACAATATAATCATAGTATTTTCTTCTGATACACAGGCACTCGGGAGATATTTTGATAAATTTGTGGGAGTCGAGAATGAATGACAAGTTTGACAATTTTCTAGGTAAGTACTTTGATCGCACTTTTTACTTGCCTCAACTCGGCAGGGATAGATTATGGAATTATGTATCTGAAATCATAACGCAAGGTGTCGGCAAAATTGAATTGGATGATAGAAACACACATAGAATTACAGTTGAAATAACCGAGAATAGAGATTTTATCCGTAGTAAATCCCTGCAATTCCTTAGGACAATTAGAGAATTGAAGAAGTTCGAAAAAAATTTCGAATCAAAAATCAAGTTAACAAGGAGTGATATATTTTTCCCTGATGTTATAACCCTGTCATTGCTGCAGAGCGGAGATTCAATAAGCTACGATTTGATAAGGTCTAACAGAGATACCCTTTCACTTCCATTTCTTGTCGATGAGATGAGATTGTGGGCGTTCGATCTTGAGTTCATGAAGACGCAGCAAGAAGCTATTCGTCAGGTGGTTAAAGGAAAAACAGAAGATCCGGTCTTAAAAGAAATTTTCTATTTTTTGTTTCCTGCAATTCCTATCCTTCTGGATGTCCAATTGGAGTGGGCTAATTTAGAAGCAACCAAAAAGAATCTACGGCAGGCGATCTTTGATGCTTGGCAAAAGCAACGTTTTTGGCATCCGTTCTTTATTCAAAGATTCTTTCAGGAAATCTCCCCTGAGAGTGCTGTCATTCAGGTTATGAGCCAAGAGTATAGAAGCAAGATATTAGATGCTGCCTCCGAGGAGAAACCTGACTATGGAGACGTTGCCAACTTGATCGTCGGTCTGTTGCCAAAGGATCAAAGGGACTTCAATCTTCGTCAATTGGCACTTGATTGGGTAATGGGAGCAATTGAAACTTCCGAGAAAAGGTTGTCGCGGAATTTACTGGTGGCAATCTCAATTGCCGCAAAGCAACTTTCAGGGGAGCCTGATTATTTCGGTTTCAGTGAGAAGAAGAGGGCATCCATGTCAGCTTGGCGATATCTCTCGAGGAACCGTGATGACACCAAAATCCTTCAGGAACTAATTGAGATTGATAATTCAGACGCTTTTGCTGGCACCGTGGTTTTGTATTCACTCGACGATGAGCAGGTTCCTTTCGGTCTAAAAATACCGCTAGATTTACAGAAAGGAGTAATCTCTTCTTTTTATCGTCGTCTTCAAAAAAAGATTTTGCCCAGAACTTCGATATTCTCTGATCCTAAGCTTTCGGATTACCCTGAAGATATCATTTGGAGATGGGATCAAGTGGAGCACGCCGCGGAACGATTGAAGGTAGAGGAGCAGTTCCCAATCAAGTTAGCAGATTACCTGAAAGAAATTCTTCGAAACGATGTCAACGCTTTTAATAAACTCATACCCAATTTTTTTGATTTTGGATTGCCAACAGCGCGCGCGCGCCTTGCAGTTAATGAATTGGCTAAATTTATAAGTGTCGATATTGTCATGGAGGCATACGAAGTTCAAAAAGCCGCCGGCAATATTCAGAAACTTAATCCTCGAATAGTCGATGCGTTGGAAGATTATAAAAAAAGCCAGGAACACGACGAAGATGACCAACAAGAGGTGGGGCAATGATTCAAGTTCGGGCTGAACAATTTGCTGTCCCCTCAGACGACCCTTTTAAAAATGACCTGCTTGGCAGAAAGGCAAGTGCGGAAAAACTGACCCAATTCATCGAACTGGCACAACCACCATATGTATTAGCACTGGACTCCCCATGGGGAACTGGTAAGACTACTTTTTTAAGAATGTGGCTTCAAGCACTCAACAACAAGTTTTATAGTAGCATTTACTTCAACGCTTGGGAGAACGACTTTTCGGATGATCCACTAGTTCCGATCATGGTCCAATTCGACGCTTATGTTTCTGAGCAAAATCTGAATGAAGAACTATTCAAAAGGGCTACTGATTATTTGACTAACGCGAAGACTATCGGTGCGAGGTTGGCGAGAATGCTCGTACCAGCAGCGATTAAGGTGTTGACTTCTGGGGTGATTGACGTAAACAAGGTAGTCGATGAAACAATAGCTGATCTGAGTGAAAAAATTGTCAGTGCAGAGATTGAAGCTCACAAAAGAGATAAGTCAGACCTAGAAAAGTTTAAGAAGAATCTTCAAGGATTGGTGGGTAGTCTGAACGTCTCCAAGGGGCAGGCTGAAAACCGGCCGTTTTTGTTTGTAGTTGATGAGCTTGATCGCTGTAAGCCAACGTACGCCGTAAAACTACTCGAAAGGATGAAGCATGTTTTCGACTTGGATAATGTGGTTTTTATCCTCTCCTTGGATAAGAGCCAGCTATCTCATGCCATACGTGCCGTGTACGGGGAGGGTATGGATATCGAAGGTTATCTGAGAAAATTCATTGACATTGATTACAAGTTGCCAGTGGTTGCTCAAAAAGAATTTGTTCTCTCACTTTTGAAAAGATGTGGGCTTAACGAAGAACTTTCGAATCGAGGCGGAGATGTCGTTTCATTGAGGGAGTTTATGAATGAACTCCTACGGCTTTTCGGTTGTAGCTTAAGGGATACTGAACAATGTATAACGAGAATGAAACCTGCCAATTTTGTCCTAAGAAGAGTGGGAGTTCACGGCGATGAATTGATCCTGTTGGCCGTACTGATTCTTCTGCGCACCCGCAACTCTGACTTATATCAGGGATATATTAGTGACGCCATAGAAGGCTCTGAGGTAATAAAATTCTTAACGGAATTACCGGGAGGCGCTGAATTTATGACCACAGGCAAAGGCATCAAGGTAGAGGCGATACTTTTAGTGGCACGAAACCGAGGCAAGGAACTAAATGAGTTGCGCAACAAGCTTGCAATTCAGATTCAAGACGCGAAATCTCCAGTAGAAGGAAGGGAACTTCTCGCCGCGAAACATAAAGTGGCTTGCGATTTGTTGAACAACCATAACATGTACATATTGGAAACAATAATAAACGCCATAGAAATTGCTGATAATCTTATTTCCTGATTGAACTTTGCTTTCTTTGTCAGGTGCTTTCTCCTTAGAGTTTCTGCGTCCCTTATGCAAAAAAACGTAGTATATTTTTTCTGAAGGATATGCGACAACGATTCGCGGGATCTGCTTTGATTTTCTACAGTTGCGAAGGAGTAATACTGAGCGCGTGGTTTCATGCCGTTATTTTAGGGGAGTGATTCTTGCTTAGGTAGTCGACCACGATCCACGCCGACCCGGGCACATCTGGAACGCTGGTCACCTTGCGAAGATAACTGCGCTTCTATTATCTTTCGTCGATGAAAGGAAGGCGTCGAAACGAGGGCAGCTTGTCCGGGTTAATCAAGGTGGTGAAATGTTAGTCAAGAAAGGAAATCTTCAGATGAAAAGAGAATTTTTATCATGGCTCGCTCTTTCTGCTGTGGCTTTCTTACTCGCAGCGAGTACTTCGAAAGCCCAGCAATCTCATCCCATGAATATGTTCGGCAACGTCAGCGGGTGGGTGAAAGATCAGGAAACTGCTGCGCCGATCAAAGGGGCCTATGTATATGTTCTCACCTCCGGCGATGACCCTGAAGATAGCGCCAGGTCAATCGACAAAGAGCTTGTTTCATCCAGCGAGAACTTTAAGCCCAAGGGAATCTCAGACGAGAATGGGCGATTCCTCATCAACTCCGTTCCGACTTCTGAAGAGGGGCCGATGTATTCGGTGCTCGTCGCATCGAAAGGATATCGAAGTTATCTCATCAAGAACTTTGCCGTACCTCCGGGAGCTTCACTCTCATTCGATTTCAGGATCCTTTTGAAGAAGGGCGAAGGGAAGATGGAGGTTATCGAGAAAAGCAAAATCAATTCAATCAGCTTCGATCGCTACGGGCATAGTCCCGCGGAAGACGAGAGTGCCCGCATGATGGCGGATGTCGGATTTTCTCCGAAGAAAGACAAGATTGCTCTCGCACGACTTGACTGGACCGTAAACCCGGCAGCCAGTATGACCCCGGCATCTTACGATTTTCGATACACGCTATGGACGATTGATCTCGTGACTAATAACGCAACATGCCTGGCAGGAGAGGACACCGAGTATATAAATATCAGCAACCCATCATGGTCTCCCGACGGCAGCTGGATCGCCTTCGCGGGAGCCACGAGAGGTACCCCGGGAAAATATTCAGGGGGCATTTGGGTTGTCGATTCCTCCGGCAATGGATTAAGTAAAGTACCCCTCACCATACATGTGCAAGTCTTATATCGCTCGCCCATGTCATGGAAGGGCGGACACACGCTTGTTATTCAAGGTGCCGGCGATTTCGGTTGTGAAACTGGGACGCTGAAGCCAGAAAACTAAATGCATAGCTCCGAAGGAGTTCCCGAGCACGACCGCTCAATCGCTCGCTTTGCCAGTTCGCTTCTTGCCGAGATAGTCGACCACGATCTTGTTTGCGGCCGAGGCTTTTGACTGCGTCCCTATGGAGCAAGAAGTAAAACATTAGGCATTTTGATTGGTGGTATAATGACCAAATATAAAAAACACATCAAACCCAAATATGATGAGCTGACCGTTTACATGCACGGCATATCATTCCTAATGCTCGCGATCATGAGCCCCGATTTCTGGAAAATGTCGTTTGCACTGTCAGTCCTTTCCGGAAAGATGATTGCGGCGGTGGTAATCACCATAGTTGGAGTCTATTTCTCAATTGTAAGCCCCTTCTCGAAGAAGAAAAGAGCAAAGTGGGAAAAAGCGGCCACTCTCGGATTCATTATCCTTTCTAACATATTTATCGGACTGTACGCATTGGCGGTTTCTGCAGATCCGGAGACACATGAGATCGGTCTGTTCCAGGTTCCAATACTGATTAATGTCCTCTACTCACTCGGCTTGATGTTCCAATGGGGACGGGGGACAATTAACGAGTCAGACATCTCCGACGCGAGACCGCCGGTTTATCAGGTCCGCATCATCACGTTTGCGATCGTAATTACCTTTGCCGTTTTTACTTTTGTCATCGAGACACCTTGGGCCGTAACGTACTCGTGGTCTATCTTCGTGGGGCTGGTTGTCAAACACGTGATGGACTACCTCGTTGTGGAGATCACAGTAAAGCGGGTTGCGCACGAGGCGGCGGCAGGTCGGGAAACGGACGGGTAACCTTGCGAAGGTTTCAGAGCTATAGCCGGGATACCTTCGCAAGGTGGTCACGCTTCTTGCTGAGATAGTCGACCACGATCCACGCCGACCCGGTCATTGCAAAGTTTGAGGAGTTCTCGACCCAGTTACTCATTTCATGTGGATGGATAACGCATGCCGGCACCCATATCAGCACACCGAATGCGATGAGCATTCTTGTAAGCAGCCTGGTCGCCAATAGAGCTGAGCGCCCGGTAAGTATAGCAATGGCTGCAAGAGCAAATGCTACTGTGGTAGCTACCGTCCAGAACATCTGACCGGGAGGAATCCATTTCGGAACTAAGCTTGCGGTATAGCTAAGATAAAAGAGCTGATATAGCGAATATGTAATAACACATATCCCGTAGCTTATGTACGCGGCTCGCTCCATCTTTGCCGTCTTTTCCGGATGACCCGGAATAACGGATGCGAAAACAAAAACGCCGCCTACGAGAATGGAGAATTGCTCAAAGAAGTTCCCGTAGTTATCGAAGGACAGAGGCGTCTTAATGATCTGCGGTATCCAGTAAAGTGAAAATATTGAAAAGACTGCCGTGAGCATTATGGCTCCGAGCCTCACAGTTCTGTGCCATTGTATCGCCAAGCCCCCGATAAGTTCAATGATGCCGGCGATGTAAACCAGAAATTCGGGATGTGAAATATTCCCGAGCTGATCAATTTGATGCCAGCTTAAAGTTATAACGCTGAATGCTATTGCAGCGAGACCGAAGATATGATGTCCTAAACGAAGTTTCATGGCATTATTTCCTGACTGTCCTCATGACGTTATCTTAACATCCATGACGTTTCGTTGAGTTCCTCAGTCGACCATGGAAACCTTCCGACCATTAATAACTTGTCAGTGCGAGGAGTGCAACGACGAAGGAGTCTCGTTGCTAATTTAACTTACTAACGGATGGCTTCTCCGCCTACGGCGGGTTTCAAGACAGGAAGCTGTTTGTTTTTTCTCTTGCATCGCCGCCTTTATCCCCAACTTTTTGAACTCATCGTGAGTCTAAAATGAGAAATGCATCAAAGGAGGAGTAAGGTGAGAGGGTTGGTTCTAAGCGCTTTGGCTCTCGTAGTGTTCACGAATCTGCGGGGCCCTGCTCAGGCTGCCGGCGGGCTTGAATCAAGCCTGATCGGTCTCTGGAAAAGTGAGGTGGTATTCGGACCGGAAGTGCGGGGAGTACTTACCATTACGAACGACCGGGGTAATTGGCGCGCGTCGATTGCTGGGCTTGAGACGCCCGTGGATATTCATAATGACACCCTGACTTTTTCGCTTCAGGGAAACAGGGGAAGATTCCGTGGTTACCTGCTGCAGCACCGCTCAAGGATGATCGGATATTGGATTCAGCCGTTCACTTCTCACGTGTGGGGATCCGCTTATGCAACCCCGGTGGAATTTCGCTCGCTCCATAAAAACGTATGGAAGGGACAAGTAAGTCCTCTTGATGACGGTGAAGGGATGTATCTCCTCATCCGCCGCGAAGGACCTGACTCGATCGGAGGTTTTTTTCGAAATCCCGAACGAAACCTTGGGCGGTACATCGGTCATAGACGAGTGGTGTGTCACGGGAAGGATGTTTACTTGATCAATGCAAGCGGCAGCGACACTTTGTTCGGCAGGTATGACTATGACGACAGTACCTTATCCATCTTTTTCCCGACTGAAAGCGGAACCTTCGATTTTACCCGAAGCACTCGGGATGAAGCAACGGGTTTCTACGAACGAGTATGGGGAGGGAAGAAATATGTATACCGCCCTCCCGATTTGAGCGATGATGGTTGGGAAGTTGCCAGCCTGGGAGAAGTAGGAATGGATACGAACCTTGTCGGTGAAGTCGTTCAAAGTGTCATAGATACAGAGATCAATGATGTGAATGCTCCGTACATGCATTCATTCCTCATTGCCCGCCACGGCAAGCTCGTGCTTGAAGAGTATTTCTCGGGCTTCTATCAGGAGCGTCCTCACGATTTGCGGTCGGCAGGGAAGACTCTGACGTCTACGCTTGTCGGCATCGCGCTGGAAAGCCATGAAACCTTCAAGGTCGGCACTCCCATTTACTCTCTACTCCCGGGAGATACCAATGCATTTTCCGGAGATGAGCGAAAACGGAAAGTAACCGTCGAGAACCTTTTCACGATGACATCCGGTTTCGATGGAAATGACGACAGCAGCTCTTCATCGGGTAACGAAGATAACGTATTGTCTCAACGAAATGTGTATGAGTACACGCTCCATCTTCCGATGACCGAAGCCCCGGGTGAACATGGTGTCTATTTCAGCGCGGGGATCAACCTTCTGGGAGATATAATCCAGACGGTGACCCGAACCTGGCTCCCCGATTTCTTCTTTCGGAAATTTGCGGAACCGTTGGGGATTCGCTATTACCACATTAACCTGGATGATCTTGGCAATGCGTACATGGGGGGAGGCATACAGATGAGGCCCCGCGATTTTCTGAAGCTCGGTCAGCTCTTTCTAAATGGAGGGAAGTGGAATGGGCGGCAGATTCTCAGCGAGCGCTGGATAGCCGCCGCGACACGGGCTCACTCGAGTGTCTATGCCAAGGATGATTATGGTTACGCCTGGTGGGTAAGATGCTATGAAGTCGACGGCAAGTCCTATAGCGCGTACCAGGCGGCGGGAAATGGCGGTCAAACTCTGACAGTAATTCCCGATTTAGACCTGATCGTACTCTTCACGGGTGGGAATTACAATCAGGGACCCGTATGGTGGAAGTGGGGAGATGATCTTATTCCAAAATATATTATTCCGTCGGTGAAGCGGTAGAGGCTCTGTCCATTTAACAAACCACGACGCTGAGATTGGGGGAGGCACGGTAACTCAATAGTATATTTGAAAGTCCATTGCGAAAATGACCCGAGGGATTCCCCTGGCAAAATTACTTTCGCAAGGTTGCTTCGCTTCCTTCGAAAGCTAACTGCGCTTTTATTATCTTCTTAGTATGAAAGGGAGGAGTTTAACATGAAAGCCGCCGTATTACATGCACTCGGACAGCCTCCTCGGTTTGAGGAGTTTCCGAATCCGACACCGAACCCCGGCGAAGTGATCGTCCACGTCAAAGCCGCATCGATAAAAAACCTCGACAAGATGACGGCGCGCGGCACGCACTACGATAGCCTTTCTCAATTCCCCGCGATAGTCGGCACCGATGGAGTCGGCCTCCTCGAAGATGGATCGCGCGTATTTTGCGGCGGCTCAAGACGGCCATACGGAATGATGGCGGAACAAGCAGTCGTCTCCCGCCAGAGATGTATGCCGATTCCCGACGGTGTTGGCGACGCCATTGCAGCCGCACTTCCTAATCCGGCGCTCTCTTCATGGCTACCGCTTGTCTGGCGCGCGCAGCTTAAACCCGGCGAGACGGTACTCATCCTTGGTGCAACTGGAGTTGCAGGGAAGCTCGCCATCCAGATCGCGAAGATATTGGGTGCAAATCGTGTCGTAGCTGCTGGCCGAAACGAGCGAGTGCTAAAATCGTTGCCTGATCTTGGCGCGGATGCGACCATCTCTCTCAGCCTGCCCGACGAGGAACTGACGGCGGCATTTGCCCGCGAAGCACAAAAGGGAAACCTCGATGTCATTCTCGATTTCGTGTGGGGACACCCAACGGAAGTCCTCTTAAATGTATTAACCGGGCACGACTTCCAACGCGTCTCCTTGCGAAACCGACTTGTCGAGATCGGCGAGATGGCCGGGCCGACCATCACATTGCGTGCGGAAGCGCTGCGAAGTTCGGGTGTTGAAATTTACGGGAGCGGCGGCGGCATCATTCCGCCAGCAACAATTTTCGAAACCCTCCCAAAGGTGTGGGAGTTAGCTATTGCCGGCAAACTCAAAATCGATATCGAGACGGTTCCGCTCTCCGACATAGAGAATGCATGGCAGCGACAGGACCTCAATGGCCGAAGGCTCGTGGTTATTCCATAATAGTGAAATCCTGCCAGGGTTACGGGTCTAACTCATTCTCCCCGCTTAAATCCCAAATGTCAGTCCGCATGTAAATCCAAGATCGCTCGGAAGCATTTTGGAGCCGAGCAACCCCCATTCATGAGTTCGCGAGGTAAGGAAGAAGCTTGTGGACCTCGGAGGATTTTGGATGGAAAGTGTGTGATTGATCTTCTCTGGAGTTCTGTAGGCGTAAATTTTAGAGATCCGCTCGTCTTCCGCTTCAAGTCCCATCAGGTTGGGGTCATATCTTATTCGGTTCGCCATGCTGTTGAAGAATTCAACATGGCAACCCCTTCCACACTCATTTTTGCCTGGAGAACGAGATATTCCCACATGCAGGCTCAACCGAAAGACAACCGCAAGATAACCGAAAGATAACCGAGAGAGAAGCTATTGTAGGATTTCTCTACGCGGTACAGGGATTTCTTGGAAGGTGCTTGTTGTTAGCGGTAATATACCGGTCACTTGCGTTGAGCATTGGCTCGTTGTTTTTCTAATTCTCAACGGCAAACCGAACGCCCGATGAGGAATCGTTACAAGCAGATTCCTTTTTGCCGGACGCGTTTATGATTAGATATCTAAAACCAAAATAAAAGGAGTGATGAGATGAAAGATTACTTGTTGATCATAAAGACTGAAGGAAGCGTCTGGACCGACCTTCCCAAGGAAAAACTTCAAAAACATCTCGAGCACGGGACCGCTTATATCGGAAACCTTATGAAAGAAGGGAAGCTGAAGGGGGCAAATCCTATCGACAAAGGGAGCCGCATCGTAACTGAGACCAAGGGAGTTCTTAAAGACGGACCGTTCAACGAAACCAAGGAAGTGGTGGCCGGCTATTTCCATATCACCGCGAAGGATATCAACGAAGCGGTCGATATCGCCAAAGCCAATCCCATATTCAAAGACATCCCGACGAAGATCGAAGTTCATCCGATGATGCCTGTCGGAGGATAAGAATATCCGGCCGAAATCCTGAACGAAGGCATTCGTAAAATGTGCGATAAGTTCAGAGGTATTTTTCTTTTGTAACTCCATTCCTTCTTTGCCGTATGAATAGACATATACAGAAAGGGATGTGTTTATGAAAAAGATCAATTCAGTCTTTTTGATTGTTATGGGTTTCTTCGTGCAGTATGGAAACGGTCAGATTGTTTCCTCGGGTGATGGCAAATTAGGAGGGAGTTCAAACAAGTTTAGCTCAGGGATGGTTAAAGCTTACGAACCGGGATGTCTTGCTTTGGATGCCTGGAAAGCCAGGGTTAGTCCTGAAACGGCATGGGACGCGGTAGATCCGGAGTTGAATGAATCGAAGACCTCTCAACTCGACTCCACTACAATGCAAATGGCTGAAGCGGCTGCCAGGGAGATGGGGGAGCAAGGCAAAACTTCTCTGCAGGATACCGTCAGCAAGTCTATCGTGGCTTCCCCGTCTCAGGATCATGACATTATGAACGCGATAAGTGCATCAAAGCATGATAGGGCTAACAGTTCCATTTCTTACCACGCTCCTGCGTGGTAAAGTTAACTCCGTCGGTAGTTTGACGTAAGAATAAATATCCACAAGAAACGGACGGCCTAAATGCGGCAGGTATGCCTAGTCTTTTTAATCGTTCTGGGGTTTTGCATCAGGTTTGGTAACTCTCAAACTATTATCCAAAGGAATCAACTCCAGACAAAGACTAATTGCAAAGTGAACCTCAGCTTTGCGGATAGTGTGAACACCTGGTTAGCCGAGAATAACGTCCCTGCAGCCGGAATCGGTCTGATTGAAAATGGCGAAATCAAGTACGTAAAAGTGTTCGGCGAGCTTCAGAAAGGAGTGCCGGCGCCGGATAATGCTATCTTTAATGTGGCTTCCGTCACCAAAACTGTTGTGATCATGCTGACTCTAAAGCTGGTGGACGAGGGACAATGGAAATTGGACGAACCTCTTTCCGATTATTGGGTCGATCCTGACATCGCCAACGACTCATTGCTCACAAAGTTGACGACACGTCATGTGCTGACTCACACGACGGGATTTCCCAATTGGCGCAGCGACCGTCCCGATCATAAACTTGCGTTTGAATTCATGCCAGGTACGAAATATCAATATTCGGGCGAAGGATTTGAGTACCTGCGGCATGCATTGGAGCACAAATTCGGGAAGCCTCTGGACAAATTGACGGACTCGTTGATATTTAAACCGCTGGGCATGAAGGACACACATCAATCATGGGACAGCACAATGGACGAATCGAGATTTGCGATGTGGCACGACCACGATGGGAACAAGTATGATATGCCCTATAAGACAGGCGTAAATGCCGCTACGGATTTGCTTACTACGGTGAAAGATTATTGCAAGTTCGGCATATTCGTGATGAATGGCGGAGGTCTGTCGCCGGCGCTGTTCAACGATATGGTAACCCCGCATTCTGATATTCAGAAACACAGCGCAATCGGATTGGGATGGTTTATCATAAACGGCTTGCCGAATGGAGAATATGCCGTCTATCATATGGGAGGGAATCCGGGTGTCAAGACACTAACTGTTTTGTTACCAAAATCAAAACGGGGAGTGGTTATCTTCACCAACGGAGAAAATGGAACGCGTGTGTATAATGAGGTAATAAAGGAAGCGTTCGATATCGGCGATAGTATTTACGAATACATGTACGACAGGCCTAATATGCCCGCGATGGTACATGTGCCCGATGAAATAATAAAAGAGTACACGGGGCACTACCGGGACCCCGACGCTGAAATACTCTCGAAGAGGTCGAACGAAATCACTCTGATCGTAGGAGGCTTGCCGAAATCCGATTTGTACCCGGAGTCGGAGACCAAATTCTTCATGAGAGAGTATGATATTCAGGTAGAATTTGTCAAGGACGATATCGGCAATGTCACCAAACTGGTACTGTACTATAACGGGAATAAGGCGTTTGAAGCGAATAAAATAAATTAAAGAAATGTCCATTGTCTCCTTGCGAAGCTCCCGCTTTGCAAGGATATTGTTGGGAAGCGCTGCTTCGGTATGATGCTCTGTATTTTTCGATTGCATCGAGCCGCATAACAGAAACGGACCTTCAGATGCACCTTCTCGATCACGAGCCTGGCAAGGAGGAATCTGTGGCCTCTGTGTGCTATCTTTTCTATTGCATTGTTAAATCTAAACATGAGGGAGACATGACAAATTCCACGGACATTCTGCACACAAAAAGAATTTCTAACGGAGTTAAGAGAAGACTGGAAGGTTTATTAATCCTTCTCTTGATAACTCCCCCAATACTTCTCGCGCAAAAAACCTTTGACGTAAAATCACCGAACGGCACCATCGACTTGAGCGTCGAGTCGGGCGCCAAGCTCCGGTGGTCTGTCAAGGACAGCGGGCAGCAGATAATTGCGTCTTCGGCAATTGCCTTGAGCCTCAAGAGCGGCGAGGTGCTCGGTGACAGCGCAAAGATAATTTCGTCAAGTACAGAGGAAAAAGACAGCTCATTTGCGGCGATAGATTATTTTAAGGCGACGATTCGCGACAGGTACAACCAGCTTACGATAAGTTGTGATGGAGACTTCGGTGTAACCTTCAGGGTTTATGATGACGCCGTGGCTTATCGCTTCTTCACGAAGAGAGACGGTGACATTATTGTGAAGGATGAAGAAGCCGACTTCAACTTCACCGATGACTATAAATCATTCGTCCCATACATGAACGATTACAGGGGCGGCAAGATTTTCAATTCATCTTTTGAAGCGCTGTACAGGGAAATAAATATTTCACAGTTCGCGAAGGATTCATTGGCGTTTCTTCCCCTGTTGGTCGATGTGGGTAACGGCAGGAAGGTCGTGATCACCGAGGCTGATCTTGAAGATTATCCGGGAATGTACCTGAATATCAACCGGACCGGCAAAGGTTTCATGGGAGTCTATGCGCCATACCCGTTGGAAGCGGACACGGGCGGTTGGGGAGGCATAAATTATATCCCGACAAAGAGAGCCGACTACATCGCGAAGACGAATGGCACGCGCAGCTTCCCCTGGCGTGTTGTCGCCATCGGCAATCACGACAAAGATTTGTTGAACAACGACATCGTTCAGAAGCTTGCTTCGCCGCCAAGGATTGCAGACGTTTCATGGATCAAGCCGGGCCAGGTCGCCTGGGATTGGTGGAACGACTGGAATATATCGCATGTGAATTTCAAATCGGGAATCAACACGCAGACTTATAAGTATTACATCGACTTCGCAGCCGCAAACAAGATACGATATATCATCATCGACGGGGGCTGGTCGCCATTGAAGGACTTAACAAAAGTGGTCCCCGCGCTTAATCTTAAAGAAGTCATCGATTACGGGAAGAAGAAAGGGGTGGGTGTGATTCTCTGGGCTTCATGGCACACGATGACTGTGCAAATCGATACAGTGTTTCCGATGTATTCCAAAATGGGAGTGAAAGGTTTCAAGATCGATTTTGTCGACCGTGATGACCAGGTGGCGGTTGCCTCGCTTTACGAAATCGCCAGGAAAGCCGCCGGTTATCATCTGCTCGTCGATTACCATGGAGTGTACGAGCCTACCGGTTTGCAGAGGACTTATCCCAATGTCGTCGGCAACGAAGGCGTCAGAGGAATGGAGTACTTCAAATGGTCTCCCGATGACGCCTCACGTGAGCTGGTAAGTCTTCCTTACATACGTATGCTCGCCGGTCCGATGGACTATACCCCCGGCGCGATGAGGAATGCCACAAAGGAAAACTTCAGGCCGGTAAACTCAATGCCGATGAGCCAGGGCACGCGCTGCCAGCAGCTCGCTATGTACGTGATCTATTTTGTTCCGCTCCAAATGCTTTCGGATAACCCGACGGTTTACATGAGGGAGAAAGAGTGCACGGATTTCATCACCAAAGTTCCCACGACTTTCGACGAGACGGTGCCGCTAGACGGGCAGGTCGGGGAATACTCTGCACTCGCGCGAAGGAAAGGGAATACATGGTATGTTGGCGCAATGACCAACTGGACTCCGAGAGATCTTACGATTGATTTCTCGTTTTTGCCAAAAGGTAATTATAGCACGACTGTTTTCGAAGACGGCATAAATGCCGACCGCGATGCCGCCGATTATAAGAAGGTGGCTATGAATATCTCCTCGGGTGAGAAGCTGAAAATTCATCTTGCGCCGGGAGGCGGCTGGGTAGCAAGAATAGAAAGAGTAAAATAATTACCCTAAAAGGCCTGTCAACGAGTGAAACTAAGATGTCACTTGCAATGACGCGTGGATTCCTATAGCGTGCAAAGCCGGGGCCTTCCATTTCTCTGGAGAGTTTTTCCAACGACAATAATCGGAATCGTCGTCCTTTTTAAATGTAGTCCGATTGAACCGCAGTCATTTTATTTCCAGGTATCTTTCATTCAGGTTCCAACCACTGATTGAGATCATTACTTTGGAAATATCCACACCGGGAGTATAATCGATTAAGACAGTCTTCTCTTCGCCAGGGAGTACCGAGACATAATTATCAGAGTAGAAGACAGGGAGGATTCTTTTCTCTGTCAACGAATCGACCAACGATAGGCGGTTAAAGAAAGCTACCGCACCGCCTGGCGGGTTTGTTATCGTGACGGCGATCTCGCCCGGGGTTACTCGCTTTGCTTCCGCCGTTATCGTTGACTTTGGCATCTGTTGCAGTCCACTGTAGTTGCCTGTCGAATCCGGGAGCCAGTAAAGATTGTCACTGAGGATTTTGCGGGAAGTATTTAGCAGGCGTAAGGATAGGAAACCTCCATGGGCCGCGAAAAGTGTGTCCAGGAATCTTTTCACTGGCTCAATTCTCTGTACGGAAGTTGGGCTTATCTCGATGAACAACTGCAGCACAAGTGAATCTTTTCCTGCCATATCGAAAGTTCTTGCCTGTAACATGATATCATGGTAATGGTGAAAAGTCTGGTTCACTACTGTCGTCATTCCATCCGTCGGGTTGAACATGATGTGTAGCGGTTCGCCTGCATGGTGCAGGCCGTACAGTCCCGCGTTCGGGTCGAGATAATAATCGTACATCTGTCCGCGCATCGCTGTCCAGGGGTTCTGTGTCTTCCAGATGATGAGGCCGGTGTACCAGTCCCACATATGATCCAGATGACCTTCGATCAGACCGCGGTACTCGTCGAAGTTGACAAGCTGCGCCTTGTCGGCATAATCTCTCAATCCTGTGGGTTTGCCATACGCATCAATGAACTTCCCATACCAGCCCGGTTTGTGATATCGCCAGACGGAATCCATGTCGGCGTAATTTGAATCCGGCATTACCAGGTCCTGCGGCGGTATGAACCGTTGGAGAGATTCGTAATCTCCCATGCCGACCGACCCGATCTCGGAATTGAAAGGGAAGAAACGGTTTTGCCAGAAGAACTCGATGGGCTCGAGCCAATACGGGCCGTCCCCGGTTCTCCCGATAGAGTTGAACGACATGCTGTCTACGTTGGAGTAAGAGAAAAAGTAGCGGGTGCTGTCGAGAATAGGGAGGAGCGAGTCCTGCATTGCCGTCAGTATATCTTCAAGTGGAGTTATCTCGTTTCCGCCGCAATAGAAGGCGAGTGACGGATGGTTGCGGAGCATCTTTACCTGGTCTGCAACTGATGCGAGAAACAGAGTGTGGTCGTCCGGATATTTCCGCCTTGCCCACTGGTCGTCTTTCTTTGTCCGGTCCATCCATTTGCCGTTGCAATCCCCAGACATCCAGAAATCCTGGAACACCAGTATTCCGTATTTGTCGCACGCGGCGTAGAATTCAGGTCTCTCGGTAATCCCTCCGCCCCAGACGCGTATCAGGTTAAGGTTCATGTCGCGGTGAAAACGTATCTCCGCGTCGTACCGTTCGGGTGAGAACCGGAACATAGCATCCGACGCGATCCAGTCACCGCCTTTAATGAATATTTTTTCTCCGTTCACAAGGAGCTCGCGACTTCGAGTATGGTCGTTCCAGATCGCCTGAATTTCACGGATGCCGGTCGTAACGACTTTGTCAGCTAATATTTCGTCATCGCCGTTTAAGAATTGAAAATCAAATTTATAAAGCGCCTGCCCGCCATAGCCGTTCGGCCACCACAGTTTCGGATTCTTCATCGTGTAATCGGGCAACTGTATTTCCGTCGTGGTGTCAGGTGGTAGGACAACATCCTTTCTTACTGCAATACCCGACAGGATGTACTGAAGTGTTCCATGAATCACCTTGTCTGCCGGGTTGTAGATTTCGGCGCTTGCCTTTATGATGGCTGGAGCCTGCTGTTCATAAGGATATCTTTTCCCGGGGACGATCGTGACAATGTGGGGATTCTGGAGGCGAACTGAAAATGTCTTTTGGATTGTCACCTTGTCCCAGATGCCTGTATTCCGATCTCGCATGGGCTGGATCCAATCCCAGCCGGCAACGTATTGTGTTGCCACATTGCGTGCAATTGTACCATCGCCTCCTTGTCCGCCGTTAGGATTACCGGCAGGATCGGGAGGATAAACGAGCACAGCCAGACGATTATTTCCGTCCTGAGAAATAAAAGGGGTGATATCATAAGTCTGACGGAGGAACATGCCGTAGTGGGTCACCTTGTTTAGTTTATGACCGTCTAAGTAGACATCGTAGCCGTAATTCACGCCGCGGAAATTCAGCCAGACCCGTTCATCGCCGGCTGGAAAATTCTCCCGAAAAGTTTTCACGAACCAGTAAGTATAATAGTCACGCCCGGTTTCGTAGATGTCAGGAATCTTTTTGTCATTCATGCCGTAGAATGGATCGGGAACCAGGCTGTCGTTTAATAGCGTGGTTAAAACTGTCCCCGGCACCGTTGCGGGGAGCCATCCAGATAACAGCGAAGACGGAACAGACAATTCTTCTCCGGAAGATTTCACATTGCTGATATTTTTACAAACCCAACCGGAATCCAATTGGTATTCACGTTGACCATTGTCAAGCGCAAGTTGCTGTGTCGTGACATTAGTAGGTGCGCAGCCCTGAATTTCCGATATGGAAATTGCCAACAGAAATAAAGACCGTATCTTCTTGAGCATCGAATTAACCTCCAATAAGACCTGAGATGTTTGAACCGGAACGAGGTTAAGATAGTATTCGAGAGGGTAAAATGCATAAGCAGAGAGGAAGTTGAGGAATGATTTTACGGCGCAATCTAAACTTCCTATCTTGCAAAATGAGGAAGAACTGTGAGAAGTGTAAAGTGTTAACTTTCTTCTCGCTTTATTTTCCATCGCTCTACTCGCCAGGACAAGGCTATCATAAGTAATGAAGCGAACGCATAGGCGGAAAGAATTGATGAAGTCACAATCATCTGATAGCCGGCGAAATCCAACAGAGGAGTGTTCTTTGAGCTGATGACAATATAAAGATAGAGGAGGAAAATGGCGGTGAATGTCTTCGGGGTACCCGATAGTAAACCGAGCATTGTTGCGGCCGCTGCCATGAAAACCATTCCATTAAACAACGCTACCCCACTGAATGGATTTTCGAGAGCAATGCGGACCAAAGGAATAAATCCGATTAACGCGGTCAATAGAAGTGCGGAGCAGAATTTCGTTAATACAAAGTCCCCCTTTACGAGAGGAGCGCTAAATATCAATCGCGTGGTATTCCCGGCCCGATCTCTTGTGGAAATGGAGGCAAGCGCGGGGACGAGAATGAAAAACATGATCGGCAGCGATGTCGAACGAATGGTTTGCATCGGTGCGAAAAGGTTGAACACGATCGATGCGGCAACAACGATGAAGAGAACAGGAGATAAAGCCAGGGTCAGGCGGACATCGAGTAAAGTTCCCTTGGTAAAAGATGCGGAACCGACAAGCCATCCGCGGCGGGGCTTGCTGAGCCAGGATGGGAAGAGGATCTGCTGTAGATTGGAGAATCTACCGCCGCCCGCTTTTTTGCTTGAGTCCTTTCTACCCGGGTCGAAACGTCGGAACGCGGCCCAGGCGATGCCGAACATTGGGAGTGCCGCGAGAGCGGAAGCGAGTCGTGGAATGACTATATCCGGGATCCACTTCAGTCCCGAAAAAAAGAGAGGTGACAGAGCTTTGTCGAACGGAGCATAGCCGATGCTGAAATCTTTCGCGCCGACAATCGTTGTGACCTCTTTGATGAAAAATCCAATTCCTGAGATATCGGCGGCGAGAATCCATGAATGCTCTTGTGATTCGGAAACAAAGGCAGCGGTTAGTGCAAGTGATGTAACCCAAAAGAAAAAGTAAAAGACGTCTCCAAGGCGGCCGGAAAGAAAAGGGACGCATTCGAACATGAGCGCGATCGACGCGACGGATGCTATCAACGGCAAAAACATGATCCCGAAGGTGTAAATAAAAACCAGCGGTTCCAGCGGCATCTCCCCGCGCAACAGGTGCATTCCCATGCATGCGATCATAAAGACAATGGCCATGATAGTCAGGTACAGCATATTTCCAGCTAGTTTTCCCGCGAGGTACCTTGCCGATGACAGGGGCGTGGTGGCTATCAGCCGGCCTACTCCGTTACGGAGATCTCGTGTCACCGAATTGCTGATGAGATAGAATCCCACGAGGCTGAATATCATTCCCCCCAATAGAGCCGACGTAAGCGCAGTTGCGGCAGAGTTCAAGAGTACGCGTTGTTGTCCGATCCGGAACGTGGTTCCGCCTGCCCCCGTCTCAGGCATCAGCATGAAAGCGGCACCGCATAAGATCAGGAAGAGAACCAGCGTGGCAGACCGCCGGAATCGAAGAATACATTCCATAAAGAGGACCGAACGGATTTGATCGAGTCGGTTCTTCATGAGCCTTGGTCTCCACTCGTGAGAAGGAGATATGCATCTTCAAGTTCGGGTTCCACAACGATTCCCCCGAGAGATGTCCCGTCAGGTCCGACGAAGCGGACTTGGACGCCGTCGGGTTTCTGAACAGCGGATGATATGCGAAGTCTTGACCTCTGGCGTTCAAACTCAGAAGAACTAATCACGGTCTCCCAAACGTGCCCCGATGCCGAGGAGAGAATTTCTTCCGGAGTGCCTATTTTCCGGAGTCTCCCTTTTTGTAAGATGGCGATTCTTCCCGCGACGGCGGTAAGATCGGAGACGATGTGTGTCGAAAGGATTACAAGCGAGTTCTGACCGAGAGTTGTCAGGAGCGCTCGAAATCTCATCCGCTCTTCCGGGTCGAGTCCTGACGTCGGCTCATCGACGATCAGGAGTTCCGGGTCGTTCACAAGTGCCTGAGCGATGCCCAACCTTTGTTTCATCCCTCCTGAGAAATTCCTGACAGGTGTATGTGCCATTCCATGGAGGTTCACTGATTCCAACACCTCCATCACTTTGCCGCGGGAGCGGATACCCTTTAAACCGCCGATGTAAGAAACAAACTCGAATGCAGTTGCACTTTCATAGACGCCGAAATCCTGCGGCAAGAACCCGAGCCGCGATCGGACAAAGTTCGGATCGCGACGAATATCCCGTCCGCGGAAGAGTATTTTCCCGGAGGTCGGACGCGTGAGCGTCACGATCATTTGCATCAGCGTGGTTTTTCCGGCTCCATTTGGTCCAAGGAGTCCCACTACTCCAGCGCTGCAATCAAGAGAAACATTGTCGATCGCCACGGTTCCTGAGCGATATCTTTTTGAAACGGATTCTATCGTGAGCATTGCGAAGCCTTTGTCATTTTCTTTTATATCATACGCAGATTGAAGTCTAAAGTTAGCAGAAAGCGGGATATTTTTTTCATCTTATTCTCAAATCTTAGAATTAATAAACGAGGAAGCTAGAAGACTCCGTTGCATGGCTTGTGGAAAGTATATAATTTCATATGAAGGACTTCGTGTCTGATATTTTGATTATGATCTGTTAAGGGGGTTAGCAGATGGCGACACTTATAGGAGAATGTAAGAGATGCAAACACGACAACTTGGAAAGAACGGGCCGAGTGTCCATCCAATTGGACTCGGGTGTATGGGAATGTCCGAGGTGTATGGGCTCGCCAACGAATTGGAAAGTATCGCAACGATCCATTCCGCGCTTGATGTGGGCGTAACAATCCTCGATACCGGCGACTTCTACGGAATGGGGAGTAACGAGCTACTCCTTCAAAAAGCCTTACGGGAAAGATCCCGAAGCGAGATAATACTAAGTGTGAAGTTCGGTGCGATGCGTGATCCATCAAACGCGTTCATCGGTTTTGACGGACGACCCAGTTCGGTGAAAAATTTTCTTAGCTATTCTCTCAAGAGGCTTGGAACGGACTATATCGATATTTATCGTCCTTCGCGTCTCGATGCTGCCGTTCTGGTCGAGGACACAGTCGGAGCGATTGCGGATATGGTGAAGGAAGGCTATGTGCGCTATGTTGGTCTTTCTGAGGTTGGAGCGGACACGATAAGACGCGCGAATACCGTTCACCCGATCGTCGATCTTCAGATCGAATATTCACTCTTCTCGCGTGGAATCGAATCACAAATAATTCCGACCTGTCGTGAACTCGGCATCGGCATAACCGCTTACGGCGTTCTTTCGCGCGGGCTGCTGAGTGGCCACTGGTCAAAGGAACGATCTACTGGAGTGAGAGATATGCGGAGCCACATGCCGCGGTTCAGCGGTGAAAACGTGGACCGTAACCTTATCCTTGTCGAATCACTTCGCAGCATTGCAAATGCGTGCGGTTGTACTGTGGCACAGCTTGCCATAGCTTGGGCGCTTTCTCGCGGATCCGACATTGTGCCGGTGATCGGCTCTCGTACCCGCGAACAATTGAAGGAAGCGCTCGGCTCAATTGGTATTGCACTTACGCCTGAGGACATTGCACGAATCGAGCAAACTGTGCCGGCGGACGCTGTAGCAGGTGGACGTTACGCACCGCAACAGATGAGCAGTCTCGACAGTGAAAAAGGAAGGCATTGAAGTCAACTTCGGATTCAATGACAAAGGGATGTTATGCTTCATCAACTTATAGCCCTGTTTAGTTCGGGATGTCTTGTGGTTGTTAATTAAGGATACATTGTTTTAATTTAGTCGGTGAAGGAGAAGGCTGTCGGGTACTTGCTTTATTTTTTCAAATGCACTTCAGTATTGCATTTCGGAAGTTTCGCTTCCCATGAAGGAAGAGGGGAAAACCCGCGAAGTGTTCATAACCGACGATGGAAAGGGAGGCGTAACAACCTACGGCGGATGGAATAAAGTACTATCGTACCTCGATATTCACTCTAAAAGTATGAGGACCACCTTGCAGGCAGTGAAGGTTGAAGAGAACGCAAAATTCCGCCAGTTAAATTTGTGGTCCCTGCCGGTTACAAATTGCGGTTGTATTATTTAGGAGGATATATGATGATTCGTGTTGGTTTTCTTATTGCCGTGATTTCATGCGCGGTTTTGGCGCAGGAGAACCGGCCGACAGCCTCTCAGGTAATTGAGCGGATCAAGCGGAATGTCGGTGTACCGTGGTTTGAACCAACGGTGGATACATTTAAAGCCGGCGATTCAAGTACGACCGTCAAAGGAATTGCAGTGACGATGATGGCTACACTCGATGTTCTGCAACGCGCCGCCGCAAATGGAAACAACCTTATTATTACTCATGAACCGACCTTTTTCAATCACCAGGACTTGACAGCTTCCTTGGAAGATTCTCATGATCCGGTTTACGAGGCAAAGCAGGCTTTCATTAAAGAGCATCATCTTGTAATCTGGCGCTTTCATGACCACTGGCATGCACGGAAGCCGGACGGGATTAGGACTGGGATGATCCATGCTCTTGGCTGGGAAAAATTTCAGGACAAGGAGAACGGAAATGTCTTTCACCTTCCACGCACGACGCTTAAAGAGTTGGCGCTATCATTGAAGCACCAGCTTGGAATTCATGCTCTTCGAATTGTCGGAGACTCCGACGCGGCCTTTTCGACGGTTGGCCTCTGCGAGGGATTTCCCGGATTCGATGTGAACCGTCACGTTTTCCAGATTAAAGGAGTGGAGGTGTTGATCATCGGCGAAGCGCATGAATGGGAGACAATTGAATATGCGGCCGACGCAGTCACCGAGACTAACAAACAGGGCCTCATTGTCCTTGGCCACATTCCATCCGAGCAGGCAGGAATGGAAGAATGCGCCCGGTGGCTCAAGACATTTATTAATGAAGTTCCTATCGAGTTTGTTCCTACCAGGGAACCATTCTGGGTACCTGAGTAGGGAGATTCAACTCGAACTGTCGTTAAAAGCATCCGAAGAAGGTTCTTCATTGCAAGAAATATAGAAATGCGAGAACATCATGATATCAAAATTGATTCGGCGTCTTTTTCACCACGCGCCAATTGTTTATTTATTTCTTTTTTTTGTCAATGTACAAAGCATATTATGTCAAACAAATATTCAGCTTATGACAAACCAGACACTAAATACGGAACGAACAATCGACTTAAGTGGAACCTGGATGATGAAGGACTTTACGAAAGGCATTGGGTCTCAGAAGGAAGTTTATCTTCCCGGCAATGAGCCGAAGGATTGTTTGCAGTGTAAGGTTCCAGGTACCGTAAGGACTGCATTGCTCGATGCTGGCGAGATTCCGGATCCGTACTTCGGTTACGACAACGAAAAATCTCTCTGGGTTGAGCAGAAGGAATGGTGGTTCTTCAAAAAATTTTCCGTGCCTGAAGATCTCAAAGGTAAATTTGTAGACCTGGTATTCGAGGGTACTTCATTCCAGGGTGAATGCTGGCTTAACGGGAAACGGGTCGGAGGACTCAAGGGGATGTTGAATCCGCGTGAGTTCGATGTTTCCGGCTTGCTGAATTATGGACAGGATAACGAAATCGCCGTTCGACTGGAAGCTACACCGGATGCTTGGTCAAAAACAATGGAAGACGGACTTACCTGGCGTGCTCCACGCGATCAACTTTATTCTATCGCTCAATGCATGTATGGTTGGGACTGGGGTCCTCACGGAATAGCCATCGGGTTGTGGCAGCCTGTCAAACTTAGAATTTCAGGGCTGCTAAGAATCAACAATCCTTACATTCGCTCGAAGATTCCATCCGCCGACCGGGCAATTTGTAATATTCAGATCGATGTTCAGAACCTTGCGGAGAAGCCGACCGATGCTCAAGTCACCGGAATCATAACGGAGAAGAACTCGAATTGGAAAGCTGGAGAATTCGAAGGATCGGTTAAGCTCAGTCCGGGTGAAATCAGGACTTTGACATTCGAAGTAAATATCAAAGATCCAAAACTCTGGTGGCCTAATGGCATGGGCGAACAAAACCTTTATGTTCTGGATGCGACAATATCGCAAAACAATACAAAGTCTGATTATATATCGACCCAGTTTGGTATTCGTGAACTCAAGCTGGTTGAGAATGAGAATATCGGAGAGTTTCTTAAGACAATGGGACAGGACGTTGGAGATGCCCATCATCTGGGAAACATCGTAGGAAGTTATCCATGGACATTTGAGATAAACGGTAAGAAGATGTTTGCAAAAGGAGGGAACTGGATTCCTGATGATCAACTTCTGAGGCTTGGTCACGATAGGTATGACTGGCTGTTGAAGCTTTTCAAAGATGCACATTTTAATTTGCTCCGGGTTTGGGGCGGTGGGTTATACGAGACAAATGATTTCTACGAGCTGTGCGACGAGTACGGTATTCTTGCATGGCAGGAATTCCTGAGCAATCAGAATTTCTCAAAAATTGATCGTGAGAGTTTCCTGGATGGCGCCAAATCAGCGGTGCTCCGTTTGAGAAATCACCCGAGCCTTACATTCTGGTGCGGCGGAAATGAATTCGATCCGGACGATATCGGGAGTAGGGAGGTAATCGATTCCCTAGCAGACCTGTTAAAGAAACTGGACCCGCAGCGTGAGTTCCACCGGGCTTCTCCCTACATGGGCGACGATCATTATTGGGGTGTCTGGCACGGAAAAGAGCCTTACACAAAATACCGGGTTGTTCGTCCGTTCCGCAGTGAAGCAGGCTTAAATGCGCCTCCGGTATTGGAAGACTATCTCAAATTTACGCCGAAGGATTTGTTATGGCCGCCGGACACAACTTATATAGAATACCATGGTGAGTCTAATCCTCGCTTTGCGCATCTTGGGAAGTTGATGCGCTACGCAGATGAGTTCGGTGAGTCGTCGAATATCGATGACTTCATAACAAGAGGCCAATTGTACCAGGCAATAGGCAACGAGTTCGATATGGAGTTCTGCCGGTCGAACAAATTCCGGAACAGTGGTTTTCTCGTTTGGCAGTACGATGACATTTGGCCATGTCTTTCCTGGTCCATTGTAGATTGGTATGGTATGCCGAAGCCTTCTTATTACTTTCTAAAACGCGCTTCGCGCCCGGTCCATATTTCCGCAGATTACGAAAGATACTTGTGGAATACAGGTGAGACTTTCAAAACCGATATACATTTGCTGAACGATACGCAAAATCCACTGAAGGGGCTCGCCTATACTGCAAAACTGATAGGTTGCGAAGGTGAAGTATTTGTTGAAAAATCTGGCTCAGCTGAAACAGGTGCTGACAGCTCAGCGAAGATTGGCGGGATCGAATTTAAAATTCCGGATTCTCTGAAAGGAAGAACATTCTTTGTTTCGGTGGATCTGAAGGATAAAACGGGAGAAAAGATATCCGATGCTCTGTATCCGATTGCGGTTAGCGAGACCGGAAACCTTGAAGATTATTGGAATATCTTTTCAGAAATAAATAATACCCCAAAGGTTTCACTTAAGATTGAGCCTGTGGATTCGGGATTAGTAATAGGGGAAGATGGTATCGCAAGCGGCAAAGTGCGGATATCAAACACTTCAGGACAGGTGGTATTCTTTATCCGCGCCAGAATGCTTGAAGAATCCGATACGCTGAGGACCACTTATAGTGATAACTATATTTCTCTCCTTCCCGGTGAGGCCAAGGTCGTTAATATTGAAATAGAGAGTAGGAATCGCGCGAGATTTCCTCAACGGATTCATTTTGAGGTTTCGGGAATAAGCTGTTTGACACAAAGTCTGGAAATGAAAGTCGGAGAAAAACAGAAATAGGATATTGGCGACCTTTACCAGAGGGACACTCTTCGTCGTAAAGAAGGGGAAATCGCTCGATGATTTTAATGCAGACCTGTGGCAACCTCTGTTACCACAAGTCCGCTATGTTTTCGGCACTTTACATAGAGATTGGATCAAAGGCGAAACCTTACTGGTCCCTTTTTACCAATGGAGCCAATCTTTGTCGGCATAGATATGAATCTCAGGGGGTGCTTCGAATAATTCTCCCATCACCTTTGCCATCCCGGGATCACTGAACTTTTTCAATCCCTCCAGATTATCATCCCATTGGTCGACGTCGAAGAATTCTTTCGGATTTTCGGGATTCAGATACGCATGATGGGAAACATTTCCTAAAGACTTGCCTAAGATTTTCGCTTGTGCCGCGGTCGCATCATGCAGTTCCTTGGATGCTTTTTCATTTTTGCCTTTCAGCATCCCGTGTACCGTTACTATGTAAGACATTTGATCCTCCTTTTGTGGTTAGGATAAATTGGACAATGATTAGATTTTAATATTATGACGGGTTAAGTTGCCAAAACTGTTCGGTGAAGAACTGATGGGATTACGAAATAAAGACGTGAAACATTCCGATTGTGCGAACAGTTTTGACCTGAAATTCCGTCTTAATATATTTAGGCAGGATTGAATGAAACCATCACAGGATATTTTGCTCGATACCGTTCGTCTGACGAATCAGACCGAATTTGGTAAGTTGGCAGAGAAGCACCGTCATGAACTGCGGGTGCATTGTTACCGAATGCTTGGCTCATTTCAGGAGGCCGAGGATTTGGTACAGGATACATTCTTACGGGCCTGGCAAAAACTGAATCTATATGAAGGGCGTGGCTCTACAAGATTGCAACGAACGCCTGCCTTGATGTACTTGAGCGCCGACCGAAGCGGACGCTGCCGATATTGCATAAGGGACCATCCGATCCGAACGATCCTCCAGAGTCGCCGGTTACGGAATCGATCTGGCTTGAACCGATTTCCGATGAGGCACTGGGAGAAATTGATGCGGGCCCCGAAGCTCGTTATACTTTACGCGAAAGCATCGCGCTCGCATTTCTTGCCGCTCTTCAGGTTCTACCTCCGCGCCAGCGCGCGATATTGATACTCCGGGATGTGCTCGATTGGGAGGCATCGCAGGTTGCCGGGCTGCTTGAGATGACGGAATCGGCGGTGAACAGCGCCTTGCATCGCGCCCGCGAAACTCTTGCCAAAAATTATCATGCGCGAAATTTGCGCCCGGTGCGAAAGGCGCCTTCGGACGAAGCGATGCAAAATCTTCTCGATCGATATGTGAAGGCATGGGAAAATGCGGATCTTGACGGCCTTGTTGCATTGCTCAAAGAGGATGCTACCTTTCCGATGCCGCCGTCGCCATCATGGTACAAGGGCAAAGAAGCGATCCGAACATTCATTGCGAACACGGTTCTTGCCGGAGAAGGGCAGGGACGATATCGTTTTGTGCCTACGAGAGCAAACGGCCAGCCGGCATTTGGATGGTATCAACGCGGGGAATCGAGCGGCATATTCCACGGTTTTGCAATTCAGGTGTTGACGTTTGATGACGAATTGATTTCAGACATCACAACATTCATGACGCCTTCATTGTTGCCGCGATTTGGGTTGACTTTGGAAATGAATGATTGAGGATGGAAAGACACTCGTTACGTCGGTTAGTAACTCCCCTCAGTCAAGAGCCCCGAATACATGGCGGTTCAAGTGGGAAGAGGGGTGTTTAAGTGTTGGAATGGATCAGACTTTTAGGAAATACGCTTAACTTTCTTCTCCCTCACTCCATGGTGTGAACATCCCGCCGTCTGCGAGCGACGAAGCTATGTCGTTGGCGAGGACTCCGATTTTCCACTTGTCCAACTCATCCCTCTGGACTGTCTCGGCTGACTCATTCTCACGGAGGATATTGATGCAATCTGTCAGAAGACCTTCTGCGATGAGATCGTATTCATTTTCTTTTTGCCTGGCAATCATTGAATAAAGTGTGAAGGGTACATCTTCGTTTTCCCAAAGACGGGCTTCCACGTCTCGTTCATTATATGCACGGAAAGTCACCCGGTATTCACCGTCCCCGATCATAACAATGTTCTGAACAACTCCTTTATAGCTTTCCATTTTATCATCCTTTCTACTGTTCTTGACTAAAATGTTCCACTAAGCATTCAGGTTTACGCCAATTCTGCTGTCTTGTCAAAGAAAAGTTCACTCATCTGCCGACAAATCCGATCGGCGATCCGGCCTATCATCCACTGTTTTTTCCAATCGGTATCCAACACCCTTTCTTCGGAAGAATTGTTGTACAACTTTAGGCATTCGCTTAACTCTCTGTCTGGGAATAGGATAGACCGCTCATCCTCCATGGCGATGTCCACACGGTAAACGAGGTCCTCGATACCATTTTCATCTGTCCTAACGGTCTTCTCACTGTCGCCAATTTCATGGACACTGAAAGTTACTTGTAGGGCATCATAGCCGAGTTTTACAACGCTTTTAACAATTCCGCTATATCCTGTCATCTGGGTATTCTCCTTTTTGCACATGATATATACCCCTTCGTGCAAGAGAAATCGTATCATCGGATGATAATATTAATGGAGAGCGTTGAGGAGAGGGAAGGGAATAAATGGGGTTAGCCCTGGAGCCTTGCGGTTGATCCTTACAATTTATGTTACGTTCTGGAATGCCTAGCGGTGGTTGTTCCTGAGAATTCCTTCGGCCTTTTCAATCACATATTTCTTCAGCTCTGCAGGTTTGATAATCTTTACTTCGTTGCCCCATGATAACACCCAGCTTCCGACTTCTTCAATTGAATTGACTTTCATTTTCAGGACTACACTTCCATCACCATTATTTATGATTTCCTGATCTTCGCTCCACGTTCTATTGCTTACGACGCCGGCAACCTTTTTCCCAAACTCAAGCACGACGTCGAACACATTCTTACCGCTGAAGAAACCAAAGCTTCCCGCGTAGTAGTCGTCGGCCGAGTATTCGCTTGCACGTTTGAAATTGTCCCCGGTCCGTTTGATTTCTTTTATGCCGCCGATGATGAACTGTTTAAAAATTCCATCTGAAACTGCTATGAGCCGCCAGTCACGGTTACCTGGAACAATATCGTATGGCTCCAGGATGTATTTGGACAGGCGGGAGTCCTGATGTCTCAGGTAACTGATCTCAATCTTTTCTCTTAACCCGATCGCGCCGACAAGCGAAGTAAATATTTCGAGAGTCTTTCCCTTGAGTTGCTTGACTGTCAGAGAAATATTTTTTGGAAAACTTATTATGCCACTAACGGAAGTAAGGTAACTTGAAAGAAGCACACGATTATCCTTCTCCGTAAGGTTCTTCAGGAGGATAAGCTTGTTCTTGGAGCTGTGGATGTCCAATCCCATTTCACGCAGGTCGCGCAGATCACGGTGGATAGTCGCAACTTCAACGTCGTACATCTGGCACAGATCCGCAACCGAATAACAATTGGGGCTCTTCCCAACGAGCGAGAGGATTTCAATTTGCCTGGCCTGCTTGAACCGGTCACCATCAGTTTTTTTTCTCTGCGCTTCAGTCCTCATACTATTCATGATTGAATCATATCCGAAATTCCGGCGAGCTTCGCGCTCAAGTCTTTTAGTTGCCGCCGGGCGTTGATATCGTACGCCTGCTCGTTTGCTTTAGACGGCCGCTTCCCGTCAAAGTATGCGCCGGTCAACTTTGCCGTTTCATCAGATAGAGCGACAAATTCGAGTGCTTCCGCACCCTCATCAACAGTGCTCATCGTGCTTCCAAAAAACTCATGTACCATGTTTGTATTCATCAAGGTCGCCGGGTGCAAACAGTTCACAATGACTCCGGAGTCCTTTAAATCCTTTGCGAGGTCGATTGTGAACATGATTTGAGCGAGCTTGCTCTGCCTGTAAGCACGAAAGCTGTCATAATTCCTTTCAAGCATGACATCCTTGAAATCTATCGGGTGCTGTCCGATGGAAGACACGTTGATAATTCTCGAAGGAGCACTTGCCTTAATGATCGGAAGAAGCAGGTAAGTCAGAAGAAAATGGGAAAGGTAGTTCACCGCAAATCGTAGTTCATATCCATCTCGGCTCAACTCTCTTTTCTTATTCCCACGTGGTCCGCCGCCGAGGCCCGCATTGTCGATGAGGAGATGCAGGTGTCTTTGCTCCATCAGGATTTTTTGAACCGTAGCATTCACCTCAGAAAGAGAAGACAGATCGGCGTTGTAATATCTGTTCTTCTCGTTATTTGTCGTTTTCTTAATCGCTGATAAAAGTTCTTCACCTTTCCTTTGATCCCTGCCATGGAGCAGAATTGTTGCGCCGCGAGCCGCAAGATGTTGTGCAGTAAGCTTTCCTAATCCATCCGTCGAACCGCTAATTAAGACAACCTTATTGGTTAAATCTTGCATGACATCTTCCTTCATTTGAACAATTTAATGGAGAGTTGTAAAAAATAATAAGTCTTTTTGTTTCAGACGGAATCAAACAACATAACTCCTTGGAGGGAATACTCGCGATGTTATCACTGATCTTAGGTTATGCCATTGCCAAAGTGAGCAATCACCCAAGTGTTGTTTCTGTGAAATACTCCGATTATATTTTGTCGAGGAAGGGAGCTTTATGAAACCTAAAACAATTGAAAGGTTGTTTGCCGTTCTACTTTTGGTGGTATGGATTCTAATGATAGTGAGAGCACATGCCCTCATACCAAATGAGTTTTATAAAATGCAGTCCGTTATTTTCGTGGGAGACCTGGCAGTATTGATAGTTGCCGTTTTGTCACTTACTACGAAGCGTCCGCTGCTTGCTGAAAAAGAGTCAAAAGATGAAGTCGATTCGGAACCAGCAGACAATGATCTCGAGTCTAAATTGTAATTTTTGATCTTCAATCCTTTTTAGGCAGACTCAGGTCAGCTCAGAAGGACAGTCTTACTCTAGAAAAATCCATCACGTATAATTTCTTCCTTCGAATCCGGCTGTGAGACAACGGATATATTTTTCTTGCCTGATGCTATGACGAAATGAAGAGACGCTCCCCAAAAGCCGGAAATCAGTGCGCCCGCCGAGAGTCGAACTCGGAACCCTCAGCTTCGTAGGCTGATGCTCTATCCAATTGAGCTACAGGCGCATCTTGATTAAATTAGCATTTGGAACACGATTTTCAAAGCGTAGGCTTCTGGCCAAATCGGGATTGTTTCGAATGAGAAATTTTGAGACTGGTTGATTGTTTTCAACATAAAATGAAATGGAGTTGTCATGGGAGAAAAATCGGCAGTAGTAAGACAGGTAAAAGGACTGACATTTATCGGGCTCACCGAGTCCGGTCACTGGGTAAACGTCGACGGCCCTCCTGAATTTGGCGGCAGCAGCGCGGCTATCCGGCCGAAGGAACTCATATTGATTTCACTCGGCGCGTGCACAGGGAGTGATGTCGTCTCAATCCTTCAGAAGAAACGGATAAAGCTTGCAGGATTTGAGGTGAAACTAAAAGCGCAAGTCGCCGAAGAACATCCGCAGGTATACACGAAAATTCATATAGAATATTTTTTTTATGGGGAGAACCTATCGAAGCCGGATCTTGAACGCGCGATCGATTTGTCCCAAAACAAGTATTGTCCGGTAACCGCCATGTTGAAAAATTCTGTGGAGATCACAAATTCATATAAGATTTTAGCGCCGGATGATTTTCTAAACACTAAGGCAACATGATAAAGAAAAACCGGGGATCGGTTTTCTATCTGAGTTTTAATTTCTTGATCAGCCGTATTGCTTCGGCAGTGACCATGGATGACGAAATGTTTTGAGGGTATTCGAATGCGCTATTTCCGCATTTCGGCAAGCCATCCACACAAATTGTAAATTCCTGCAAAGTAAATAACTTTTCGATGTACCATTTCATGCTTCCGAACTCTTTTTCACAGCCATTTAACTGACTGCTTGCTTCCAAAAGGTACATAGCGGCAAGGTTACAGGAGTGGTGCGGCGAAACATGTGTACCCTTATTCGCGTACGAATCGAGAAATTTGGTCACCAACATACGGCATATTTTTGCTTTTTGTTCTTCATTTAGGGGCGAATGGGGCGCGATAAGCGGGATTGCCATCTCGAAGTTCATCTCGTTCCTCTCTCCGGCATTCTTATAATTTCCATCAGTCTCAAAAAAGAAATCGTAATATGTGCCGGCAATTCTGGAAGTGGTTTCGGAATAAACGCTGAAAGATTCAGTGGCCGATTTAATGTCGTTGACCAATTTCAGTAGATTGTACCAAATTGCATTTACGAACGCGTTGTTCACAGACCAGGATACGCTGGCAGGGTCGTCGTTGCCGAGGTCCAGAAGCCCCGAATCCTTCAACGTGGATCCACCTAAATGGTCCGTCATGATTATTTCTATTGCTCCTTCAAGTAACGGGAGATAATGACGCACATTTTCCAGGCTTTCCTTTTTTTTCGCATGGCGAGCAAGCGCAAATGCAAAGTACAGAGGGATTCTGGGATTGTTGTAACCGATTTGCAAAGTCTCCTCGTCAGCGGAGGATGGAAATGAACCGTTCATTTCATTGGAAGCTAATTCGTGCAAAAACTCCTGATCGAAATTCTGTGACTCTGTCGTATAAGAAATACCATCTAAAGTCATAAGAGTTTCTGTAATGTTCACGCCTCCATAGGGATAGCCTCCTATAACGGTCGGAGTTCTCAATACGCTGTTTCGGACAAGATGGTTTGAAGCAGAGTTTGCCAGATTGGAATATTTCTTCGGAAGGTCTGTTATGGTTCTGATTTTATCAGCGGCTTCGATGTAGCGCGACTTAATTTCCGTATAATCGAATTCTCCTAGATCGCGGATCGATGCGGCAAGAGTTACGCTCTTTTCAGGCTCTAATTCAGTTTCCCAGTAACCCATGTTGAATAGGTCTTCCCGCTCGTCTTTGTATAAATTGGAATCGTGAGGATAGATGAAATCATAATACCATCGCGATTCCGGGCTCGTATTATACATCTGAGAGAGCTTCAGGTAAAGCCGGGGAAGATTCACATCTGCAATGATACGGATTCCATCCGGCAATTCATCGACCAGAAAACTTTCATCGGATTTCCTTATGGAATCTTTAAAGCGGAAGCTGACCAGAGGGAGAAGGCGGAGCGTCAATGCTTTCTTGGATTGATTTTCATAATGAATGAAGATCGAGCTTGATCTTTTCGGCATCAAAATGCTCTTCGATACGTGGCAACCTGATAAGTCATAACTGACTTGCGGAAAATAATCGAAAGTAAATTTGCTTAACAGTTTATATCCTTCGGGAAAAACTGCGTCTGGATAATGGTTTGATCCAAGGAAGTATGACTTACCATCAATGATAACCTCTTCATCAACTTTGTTGAGAATGGTCAGTCGTTTGAGCGGCGGATTCAAAGACAGGGTAAGAAGGGAATGCTGCCGCCTCGTGTTCATAAATGAGACTGTGCTGCTCGAAAAGCCTCCTTCACCGTCCGTCAATAACCATTCTCTTGATGACGAGAACGTGAGATCTCGAAGTTGTTTTTGGTTGTACGCAATCACTGTTGATAATATACAAAAACTTTTCCTTCTCACTAATCAGCGATGGCCTTTTTGAAGAAATGATGCCGTTTTGGACGAAATCTGTTTCGCCCTTCAAGTAAAATAAGAAGTGAGCTTGATTAACTCGTTGTTAGCCTATAAATTCCAGAAAATGAAAAGTATAAAGGAAATCGCTTTTTTGACTCTATTTTGCATGCTCCCTTCCGTCTCTTTTTCTCAAACGGCAGGAGTCACGGAGCAGCAGGATTACTCCTTCGCAATGGGGCTTTATCGTGATGGCCAATATGATCTCGCATTGAAGCAGTTCAAGAGTTTTCTCACAAACTATCCGAACACCCAGCACGTCGATGAGATAACTTTTCTATCGGGGGAGTGCCTTCTTCAGAAAAGAATGTATGATAGTGCGCTTAGTGAGTATCGAATGATTCTCGATGATTATCCTAATTCAATTTATTTTATTCGATCGGAGCTGAGAACAGGCGAAGTTTGGTTGCAGCTTAACAAGCTTGATCTTGCGGAGAAAATTCTTAAAGGTATTCTTGCAAAGGAGAACGGGCAGGATTTGAATGGTGAAGCCGCGTACAAACTTGGTCAACTTTTTACCGATGAAGGGGATTACAATAACGCGGTAAAATATTTTCAACTTTCATATGAGGGTTATAAGGAATCCGGTTTCGCAGATTACGCAATGTACGGTTCTGCATGGTCATACGGTAAACTCGGTGACTTCGAGAAGAGTAAAACCAGGTTTTCTGAGATGCTGACGACTTATCCCGATTCTAAACTGAAAGCAGACGCAACCGAAAAAATGGGAGAATGTGATTTCTTTCTGAATGATTATGGATCTGCAATTTCGGATTTTTCAAAAGCAGTTTCACTTTCCTCGGAAAGCCAGGTGACGGAACCCGCTCTATACTATAAGGGAAGGGCTTATGAAAATATTGGAAAAAGCGATAGCGCGATATCCGATTATTCGAATTATTTGGATGAATTTTCGTCAGGCAGTCATTCTTCAGAAGTAAGGATACTCCTTTCCAAACTCTTCATTGTTATTCCGGGGCGAGCCCGCGAGGCGTTGGCTGTTCTCAAAGGAATGCCAGAGGGTGATTCTCTTTACTTTGAGTCGAGGTTGGAATTAGCACGGGCATACGGGAAATCGGGAGCTCCCGATACGGCTGAAACCATTTTACTCGGGCTGACCAGACCTCAAAATTCCGTGGCTGAAATTGCGGAAGCCCGGTACGAATTAGGAAAAATATATTTTCAGGAAAAAATGTACTCGAAGAGTGTCGCGTCATTCTTGCTGGCCGCAAAAGACACTTCGCTTTACGCGGAAGGGATGAAGAATGCGGCAATTTCCTCCGCGGCAGCGGGGGATTATCTTAATGCCAAAAATTATTTTCTTAATTCGATTCTAAAGCTGCAGGGCAGGGATCTACTCGATGCCCATTTCGATTATGCGGCGGCGCTTTACGCAAGTGGAGATTACAAAGGTGCCGCACAAATTTATCTTGCAGCGCAAAATCTTGCTGCGTCCGATACCGACAAGTCTGAAGCTCTTTACATGGCAGCCGAATCTTCTTATAGGTCTGGCGAATACAAATCGTCCTCATCATATTATCAGAGTTACTTCCAGTCTTTTCCTAACGGGGATCATGAAGCTAATGCACTCCTTGGGATGGGGTACTCGGAATATTTTCTGGGGAAATTCATCTCCGCTGCCGGATCTTTTCAGAAATTTATCGACACTTATCCAGGCTCATCCTTGTCCGCCGACGCCTTCCTCAGGCTGGGCGACTGTTATTACTATAACAAAGACTATGAAAAGGCTCTTGAGGTCTATAAGAATGCTGCGTTGAGATATTCGGCAGTGTCCGGAGGAAGAGAGGATACTACCGTAGCTTATGCAATTTATCAAAGCGGGGAGTCCGACTATTGGCTCGGAAGATTTGAAGCCGCCATAGAGATGTTCCATTCTCTTCTGGAAAAATACCCGAATTCTGCCCTGGCACCCGACGCGCAGTATGCTGTTGGCTGGGTATATTTTTCGCAGAAGCTCTATTCGCAGGCGATCGGCGAATTCGACAAGGTTACTACAAATTATCCTAATAGTCCGACGGCCATCAGGGCTCTTTACAGCAAGGGAGATTCATATTATAATTCGGCTCAGTATCAGCAGGCATTAATTTGTTACAGCGAAGTGCTGTCAAAATATCCGGGGAGCGAGTTTGTTGATAATGCAATTGTGGGAATGCAATACTGTTTAACCGTTTTGGGCAGATCCAAAGAAGCAGAAACAGTAATAGACAATTTTGTCCGGGACCATCCGCAGCTCCCTAATGTCGACAAAGTTTATTATAAAAAAATTGAATATGCTCTGAACCAAAAACAATATCCCGAGGCTGAGCGCGATTTGAAAGAGTTTATCGTAAAATTTCCGAGAAGTTCAATGTCCGGAGCTGCGCTTTACAATCTTGCCCTTGTTGAAATTGACCTGGGAAAAGTAAAAACTGCCACGGGAATCTTATCTGATTTAATTGCCAAGACCCCGGGAGATGAGTACACAACTGCCGGTAAGATAAAACTCGCCGAACTTTATAAGTCAAGTAAAGGTTATTCAGAAGCTGAACGTCTTTTTAGAGAGGCTTCTAATGCGGAGGATATTTATGGAATCACCGCGAGAGTTGAGTTAGGTAAGTTCTATCTCGAGAGGGGAGATACTTTAGATGCAGAATCCGTTCTTTCAAAGGTTTCGACCGCAGATACTGCCAATGACGATGCAGAATCAGACGCGAAAGTAATGTTAAGTGAAATATATTTCAGCAGGGGAAGAACCGCAGATGCGATTTCACTTGCAAGTTCGGTTGCCAAAACCCGCGACGATTTGATCGGGGCTCAAGCACAACTGAAAGTCGCCGAATACTATTGTAATGATAACGACAGCGCAAATGCGGTCATTTCTTTTCTTAGGGTAAAATATGTCTTTCCCAGCTTCACGGACATTGTGGCGAAATCTCAGCTTGAATATGCGGATTGTCTGGTAAAATTCGGGAATAAGAGAGAGGCAAAAACTTTATTGCAGGAATTCGTCAGAGGTAGGACGGAGGATTCATACACGAAATTGGCAAGAGAAAAACTCAAAGAGATCAAATCGAACTAAGAGAGGATGCAAAGTGAATAAAACCGCTGTCTTTTATGGAATCCTTATTACAATAATAATTTTGGCATTGATCGTTTCGTCAGACTTGAACAAGACTCCCGACATGAAACCGAAATTTGCCGACTTTGTTACTGACCAGATATTGTCGCCGGACACCGGAAATACATTCGGCGATAATCTGAAAGTCCTCCAGGGAATACATTCACGCGATCAACTGATGAATGTAATGAAAGGATTCACGGAAGCGCTCGGAGTCAAATGCGAGTTCTGTCATAACACGGACAACTTTGCAAGCGATGAGAAAATTCAGAAGAGGACCGCGCGTCTAATGGTGAAAATGGTTTCGAATATTGATAATAACTACATAATGGGTCCCCAGATGGAAAAGGTGACTTGCTTTACCTGCCATCGTGGATCGAGCGTTCCTAAATTGGTTGCCGAGAGGTGATGATTAAGACCGCCGGAATATTGTTTGTGCTTCTTGTTATCTCTGAAATTGTTCGGGCACAGGGCGTAGAGTCTCCGCCGGTGACGAGTTTTAAACCTGATACATTGCTCCCGAAGGTGAATGTGCCGGAATTTGTAATTACAGGGAAAAGTCAGATCGATGCGGCAAGACACAACAAGCAGTCGACGGACATTGACTCATCTTACTTTCAAGGTAAGGCACTCGCGGGTTTAGATTTGGACATACCAATAAATCAGTCGCTCAGTATACAAAGTTCGGAACTTCAGCCGGCAGATCTTTTTGTCCGTTTATCTACCGGCAGCTATTCTACGGATTCTTATTTATTGTCCGGCAGTGGAACGATCGGAAACGCTCGTCTGAACGGAAGCCTGAGCGGCAATTACACATCCGGGTTTACGGATCAAACGATCCAGCGTGATATTTCAATTCAAGCCGGGATCGGCAAGCCGATGGAATTTGACGAGAATGTTAGTGCAAATAATTCCGCGGAAGTTGGCTATTCAAGAGGAAGCTATTTTCTTTATGGCACTGGAATTCCTGATTTGCTTAGAACAATGAATCAGATTAATCTTGGAGTGCGGTCAGATTTGAACTTCGGAAATTTTCCACTGACGGCCGGATTAAGTTTCAACAGTTTTTCTCTCCGGGATGATTGGAAAGATACTCAATCGTCCGTCGGCTTTAACCTCAATACTATATTTCAATTGCCATCGGGGAGCATTAACCTTGAAGGCTTGTTGCACTTTGGAAATCACAGTACATCGGTCCCTTCTTATTTGTCAACTCTTATGTCTCCGATAGATCGATCATTTTACGACTTGACTTTTGGAACCGGATACTCGAACCATGCCGGAGATTTTTCCTATTCAATAGGTCTGAATTATTTTCAATATTCTGACGATTCGGTCAGCGGAGTTGCAAAATTGTATCCGGATTTGCGCGGCACATTTAGAGTGAGTGATGAGGTCTCACTTTTTGCGAGATATTTTGGAGACATAGCTAATTCGACTCTTTCAACTCTGTTCGCCAAAGACAGGTATGTGAATGCAGGTTTTCCGTTGAGGAATACTCAGAATTATGCAAACTTTACAGCAGGCGCTAACTGGATAGTGACCAGCGAGTTCTCGGTTGAACCACAATTCAATATAGACGCTTCGAGGGTTTATCCAATCTTTGCCTCTTTCCCGGCAACAAGTATTGGAGCAGATACTATTCGAGCCGGCGACCAACTCATGTACGCAAGCAAAGCCACTATCTACACGGTCTCAATATCGGCAAAATATAAGAAGGATCGGTTCGGCGCGGACATAACTTTAAACTCGCGAAGTGGTACGGCAGACACTCTTGGTTCGATACCAAATCTTGCCCCATTCGATTTAGCAATCGGGGCTGATTACCGGATTAATCCTCAGTTCAATTTTAGGGCTTCCATTTTTATGCTATCGGATCGTTATTCTGATCTTGCTCTGAAAAATAGACTCGGCTCGGCGTGGCTTCTCAATTTCCATCTTACTTATGATTTGAATGTCGGTCAATTTCCTGTTGAAATCTTTGCCGACGGGAAAAACGTCTTGGACCAGAAATATTATATCTGGCAAGGTTATCAGGAGTTCCCATTGGGTCTTTTTATTGGGATTAGCAGTAAAATTTTATAAAGCATGCTGGATAGATGAGCCATGGATGTGATATATATCCTAAACTTTAAAAATATGGTTGAATCAAAAGAAAATATTTAGCACTTTAAACAATTAAATGTCCAACCAATTGAGGAGGAACAAATAATGGGAAATATGAACTTTCAGGATCAGCCGGGAGAGAAGCCGCAACAAAAACCGCAGCAGCCCGCCCAAAATTTCGATGATCCGAAGGTGGATGATATATTTGTTGATTCGCCGGGAAGCGGAACGAAATTTCTTTGGGTTGCGCTCGTTGTTGTCGTCCTTGCAGGCGTTGCCGGTGGGCTATATCTAATGAATAAGCATGGCTTTCTGAAATTCATGCATCGGAAACCTATGGTTACTGTGATCACACAGTCTGCACCTCCGATCACAGCAAGCAATACGACACCGCCGCCCGCGGCCGTTCAGAAAACAACGGATAGATTTGCCATACAGGTTTCCGCATTCAAAACGAAACCGATGGCGGATCAGTATGCGACAAAACTGAAGCAGAAGGGACTAGACGCCTATGTGTTTGCCAGCGAGGAGCCGAGTGGAGGTACCTGGTTCAAGGTTTGTGTTGGCACATTCGACACGAAGCTTCGAGCAATCGCAGAGACCGAAGATATGAAGAAGAAAGTTGGAACAGATGTCTGGGTTGTACCCGCTCAATGAAGACCGTGCCAATGTGCCGAATAAGGTTTCGGCTCAGAAGCATGGAAGCGTCGCCGGTTCATACTATTTTCGTCAATACGAACTGAAGCGGATCTATTCAAAAAATTTTTACCGCGGCATGGCAATTGCGCTCGCAATCCATGCCGTATTTGTTTTTCTCCTCTTCCTGGGTGAGCCAATCTACGAGAAGCCGCCCGATGTGGAGAAACTTCTTCCGCCGGTGACCACGGATTATCGGGTTATCGAAGTTAAGATTCTTGGAGCCCAGGCTTCGGGAATGGATGTCCGCGGATCCGGTGGAGGCGAAGGGACAATCAGGGAAAACGCCGGCGCGGCATTCGGTAAACCTGTACCATCATATACAAAAAATACGATTGACCCGCAGTCTTCAGTCGTTCCCCGGTCGCTTCAAGGCCCGGGCATGAACGATGTAGCAGGCATTAATCATAAGCCTGTTTATTTCGATACGGTTAAGGGGTATAATGGCGCGTCGCAAAACGGTGAAGGATCCGGCGGAGGAAATGGCAAGGGGATCGGAAACAAAAGCGGCGAAGGCGCAGGCTTCACCGACAAGCCGGGATTTGGTGGCGGCTTCGGTAATAAATTTGTACCGGGAAATCCCGCGAACAACTCCGCAACCGGATCGCCATTTCAGATTTCATGGAGTGGAATTGCGAGAGCGCTCCTTTCGGGCGACAGACCCATTTTTCCCGGCGGCGTTCAGCAGGGTGGAACGGTGAAGATAAGAATCACGGTCGATCCAACTGGCAATGTGGCGGCGATGGTCCCGGTCGAAAAAGCGGACCCCCGCTTGGAGGAAGCTGCGATGTCTGCCATAAGGACATGGAGGTTCAGTAAACTCGCCAAAAATTATTCCCAGGTCGACCAACAGGCTACAGCTACTTTTGTTTTCAAGGTCGAATAAGAATTTTTCTCTGTTGACCCGATTAGATTCCGATAAAAGATATCCCGGCGTTCAAGCGAGATTGTATCTTATCGCTTCCAGGTTGAGAGATTCATTCGGAATTCCAAATCGCAAATCCAAACTGCCAAACCCCCTCGATCTCCTCGTTGCAACCATTCTTTCACAAAACACAAATGATGTAAACAGTCACAGAGCTTTCACCAATTTGAAAAATGCTTATCCCGATTTGTGGGAACTTGTAAATGTCCAATCACGCAAAGTTGAATCGTTGATTAAAGTTGGCGGGATAGCAAACAAGAAGAGTAAGATTATTATTAAAGTTATAAAAGAAATTAGGAAAATATTTAACGAGTTCGATCGGAAGAGTTTGAGAAAGGTCCGGAGTGAGGATCTAATTGAAAAACTTCGAAGCCTGAATGGAGTCGGTTACAAAACAGCTTCTTGTGTCCTTTTGTTTTCACTCGGTGATAATGATGCATTCCCGGTTGATACTCATGTTCATCGCGTCCTGAACAGGTTGGGGGCGGTCAGTGAGAAAACGCCCGACAAAACTTTTCTTGCAGTTAGAAACCATATCCCCCAGGGTCGTGGATATGAACTTCACATCAACCTCATAAAATTCGGCAGGAAAACCTGCACCGCTCAGAGGCCCCGGTGCTATGATTGCGAACTTTTCGATATTTGCGATTGGAAGGAGAAAATACTTGAGCCTCAAGAAATGAAAAATAGAAATACGAAAAAAGACGTGGAATTTATGCTTCTTGAAAGTGTTTGACGACCGCTGTCTCTTTAGACAAAAACCAGGTCTTTCATAAGTTAAACGCTGTTGAATTTTGAATTGGTTTTAGTTAAGTAAAGGTATGGATACAAGAGAACAAACGCGAGCTCCAAGGATAAGCGGAACAAATGTCGCCGGCGAATGGATAGATGTAGACTATTCGGCAAACCTCATGAATGTTGTTTTGTTCTTCGATCCCGTTTCTAAGAACTCAGCTGAAGCCGTAGAATTGGTCCGAAAATTGGCTGGGCGATATGAGAAACTTGCGGTAGGATTCTGGTATGTCATGGAACCGAGATTGTCTTGCATGTATCGCGGGAACGCGGCTCAATTGACTTTACAAAAGTTCAATCTTCTGAAGAATGCAATCTTTGACGGAAATAATATGGTCGAACTTCAGGCTCGGCTTAAGGTATTCCCGGCACTCTTAGTCGTCGATTCAAACTCGTTCGTAAGATCGCAGTATGAAGGCGAAATTAGTTTCAGAGAAGTTGAGCGGGCAATTCAATCCCGTCTTGCATTGTCAGGATACAGGGACCAGTTACCTGCAATTGGAGAGATGGATCTTGATTTCCACCGTTCAGGCAGTTATGTGTTGAAACAAATGGGTTATGTTACAGGAGACTATTTGTTCAGCAGCCTGGTAATCCCTGAAACGGATCAACAGTTCTCGCTTCCGGATTTTTGTCTTCCTAATATCATTTACCCAAGCGGGTCCTGGTTTGTCAGTCGGGATTTTATCGAAGGCAAATCGGGAAGCACAGTTTATATCAGTTGCCTCAAAGACGAATCTGTCCATGTTTTTTTGGGTTCGGAAGAAGGCGCAACTATTCGAGTTCATACCTCGATAGAATCAGCACGTCATTTGGTACTCGGCAAGGATGTAACAAAGAGTGACACAGTTCTTGAAATGACAGTGAATGAGTTTCGCCCTTATGAAATACTCTCCGACTCCGGCGACACGGATCTGCTTATCAGCCTGCAAATTGCCTCAGGCTCAATAAAATTGTATTGCGTAGAATATTGCCGGGATAATCAAGTGGCTAAAGCCGTTCTTTAATCGGATTAGAGGATTATCCCACAGTCGGTGGAATCTTCTCATACTCAGAGATCTTTAGGCGTACCTTCCCGGGTATTTCGATAGTCTGCTTGTTCAAATAATCGTAGGCTACGAGGATGCTTGAGCCCTCCGCTACAACCCTGCTGTCTCCCATTCCAATTGCAAGATATTGCATCTCCATACTTTTGTTCTTCATCCAGCTTATTTTTGAGTAAACCTTCAGAGTCTCTCCGGAATAAGAGGGAGTCCTATATGTGCATCGAATTTCAAGAACGATAAAGCCAAGCTTAGTAGGATCCTCTTTCGGCAGGCCGAATAACTGTCGGAAATAATCGACGCGCGCTTCCTCAAAATAACTGAAATAGGCTGCGTTGTTGACGTGACCCAGTGCATCCATGTCGGAGAACCGTATGGGGACCAAGACGCTAAATTTAAATTGGCTTTCGTTCATTCTTGCAAATCATAATTGATACCGGGGATATAGTCAAGATTTATTGTCGATCAAATTTCATCATAGAACTTTGCATTGCCCTTTCAGAGTTGAAAGGTTAGATTATTACCAATTAATCACAAGAAAAATAAAATTATGGAAACGAAAATAATCGAATCAATTAAGTCAAAAGCAAAATCTCTAAAACGTCACATTGTGCTACCGGATGCATTGGATGAACGTGCAATATTAGCGGCGCGTAAAATCACGGATCAATCGATCGCAAAGATTTCTCTGATCGGGAAAGAGAAGGAAGTTCGCAAAAAGGCTGAAGGTTCTAATACCGATCTGAGCGGGATCTCCGTCGTCGATCCTGAAAGTAATGAGAACGCGGAAAGATATGCGAAAACTTTCTATGAAATGAGGAAATCAAAAGGGATTACTTACGAACAGGCAGTCGAGACCATGAAACATCCTCTTTTCTTTGGAGCGATGATGCTAAGAAATGGACTCGCCGACGGTAGTGTCGCGGGTTCTCTCTCGACAACCGGCGATGTACTTCGTGCAGGAATTCAAGTAATCGGAATGCAGGAAGGAATTTCGATAGTGTCGAGCTTCTTTCTAATTATTTTTCCGGAGAAAGTTTATACCTTTGCGGATTGCGGCGTCGTCCCGAACCCTAACGCGGAGCAGCTCGCGGACATAGCAATTACAACCGCGGGGAATCATCGAAAGCTCGTCGGTGAAGAACCAAAAGTCGCGATGCTTTCTTTCTCCACGAAGGGAAGTGCCAAGCATGAGATGATCGATAAAGTCGTGCAGGCGACAGAGATTGTCCGGAAGAAAGCGCCGAATTTAAAGATCGACGGCGAGCTTCAGTTGGACGCCGCCATTGTTCCTGATGTTGCGAAGCGAAAGGCACCGGCAAGTCCTGTGGCAGGCGAAGCGAACGTCCTGATCTTCCCTGATCTTGATGCGGGCAACATCGGCTACAAGATGGCACAGCGCATGGGAGGTGCGGATGCTCTGGGGCCGCTTGTGCAGGGATTGAAGAAACCGGCATTTGATCTTTCGCGCGGGTGCAGTATCCAGGATATTGTCGACGTCGTCGCGGTCAATTGTGTCATGGGATTATAAAAAGGTTACGTGGAACAGCTATTTCGAAGTTGGCGGGTCTACGTTTTTTTTCTCCCCGCGGGAGTGTTAATTTCTCATTCAAATGAATCAAACTCAATTTCGAGATTTGAATAAATGACCAAAGAAATCTCCGTTGGGAACATTCGAATCGGTGACGGAAACCCGCTCGTTATTATTGCCGGCCCTTGTGTTGTCGAGAGCAGGGAGCTTGCATTAAAAGTCGCGCGGGACGCCCAAAAGATTACTGAAAAACTTGGTTTGCCTTACATTTACAAATCGAGTTATAAGAAAGCAAATCGCACAAGTGGTAAATCTTTTGTGGGAATTGGAGAAGACGAAGCGCTGAAGATTCTCGAGGAAGTGAAAAGAGAGTTTGGTCTCCCGATTTTGACGGATGTTCATTCTGAGTCGGAGGTGAAGAAAGCAGCTGAGGTTGCGGACGTTCTTCAGATACCGGCTTTCCTTTGCAGACAAACTGAACTTCTGCAAGCGGCGGGAAGAACCGGAAAAGCCGTCAACATCAAGAAAGGTCAGTTCCTTGCGCCGGAGGATATGAGCCAACAGGCGGAGAAAGTCTCGGCGGTTGGAAATTTAAAAGTGATGCTGACCGAACGTGGGACGAGCTTCGGTTATCATAACCTTGTCGTCGATATGAGGTCGCTGGTTATAATGCAGCGGAGTGGTTTTCCCGTTATTCTCGACACGACTCATTCTTTGCAGTTGCCGGGCGGTGAAAAGGACAGGACCGGAGGACAACCCGAATACATTTTCCCGATCGCCCGCGCGGGTGTTGCGGTTGGGATTGACGGGCTATTTCTTGAAACGCACCCCGACCCAAGCAAGGCGTTGAGCGACGCGTCGACGCAACTACCGTTTAATTTATTTGAGCCGCTTCTTGTACAGGTGAAGAGAATTGATCTGTTGAGACGAGAGCTTTGACAAACCCCGATTGATTGAAAACAAATGCCGAAATTCCAAGCACTTCTTCCGAAACTAAAAAAGATCAAAGCGCTTTTTCTGGACGTCGATGGCGTTCTCACCGATGGAACAATAATCTACGGGTCAGATGGAATGGAGATGAAAATATTTGATTCACAGGATGGTTTTGGAATTACAAGCGCCATAAAGGATGGGCTGCGGGTCGGAATAATTACCGGCCGTAAATCGGACCTCGTGAAGCGACGGGCTGCTGAGCTCGGCATTGTGGATCTGTACCAGGGTTCGATAGATAAGGTTACTCCGTTCGAAGAGATTAAAAAAGTTTATTCCCTCGACCCGTCAGAAATTGCTTATGTCGGTGACGATATTCTCGATCTTCCTCTCCTTCAAAAAGTTGGCTTTAGTGCCGCCCCGGCAAATGCCATTAGGGAAGTGAGAACGAGAGTCGATTATGTCAGTAAGGCACGCGGTGGTCAAGGCGCGGTTCGTGAGATAATTGACCTCATTTTGAAAGCGCGGAAAAGACCTGAGTCCGGTCGTTGAAAACTAAAAATTTAAGAATGAAGATTTAATATTATGGACGCTATCGAAAAGGGAAAAGAAGTAGTCAGGATAGAAGCCGAAGCGATCCGTGGGCTGGAAAAGAAAATTAACGGAGCGTTTGCGGGCGCGGTTGATCTGATTGCAAAAATAAACGGCCGTGTGGTAATAACGGGTATGGGGAAATCGGGCCTCATAGCACGCAAAATCGTTGCAACGATGAATTCGACGGGAACTCCCGCAATCTTCATGCACCCCAGTGATGCGGTCCATGGCGATTTGGGAATGGTCAGACCCGAAGACGTCGTCATTTGCATTTCGAAAAGCGGAGATACCGAGGAAATTCTTCAGTTAGTTCCGATGTTTAAAAGAATTGGACTACCGATTATTTCTATCATAGGAAACAAAGTCTCGAAGTTGGGGAGAGAAAGCGAATTTGTCCTCGATGCTACGGTAGAACAAGAGGCATGTCCGTACGATTTGGCTCCGACTGCTTCGACGACGGCAGCTCTTGTCATCGGAGATGCGCTTGCCATTGCCCTTCTTGATCGAAAGAACTTTACCGAAGAAGAATTCGCCATGTTTCACCCGGGGGGAAATATCGGGAAGAGGCTTTTCCTCCAGATTGAGGAATTGATGGTCAAAGACAAAGATATCCCAAGAGTCTCTGAGTCGGCTTCACTTCGAGAAACCATTTTAGTTATGACGTCGGGAAGATTGGGAGCTGCCTGTGTGGTTAATTCGAGCGGGGAACTTGCAGGGATCATTACAGACGGTGACCTGCGCAGGCTTCTTCAGAAAGATATTGAATTTTCAAATCTGGTAGCCAATGATGTAATGACAAGAAATCCGAAAGTCGTTAAACAAAATACGCTCGCCGTTGCCGCTCTTGAAGTGATGGAAAACTTTAATATCTCCCAACTCATCATTGTGGATGATTCTCGTAAACCGGTAGGAATGGTCCATCTTCACGATCTTGTGAAAGCCGGGCTTTCTCCGAAATCCGAATCATGAGGAAACTATATTTTCTTTCCATCCTGGTGATATTATTCGGATGTGAAGAAAAACTTAAGCCGACGGTTGTGCCGGTTTCCGGAAGTCTCCCCGATCAGGAAAGCTGGAATTCCACGATCCAATTCAGTGACAGCGGAATAACCAAAGGGATTCTGAAAGCCGGACACGCGGTTGTATTCAATAATCAAAACAAAACATATCTTGGCGACAGCGTGCGGGTGGATTTCTTCGACGATCGCGGGTTGCATACAAGTTACCTTACCTCTGACAGCGGCATTGTGAATGATCAAACGAATGACCTCGAAGCAATCGGAAATGTTTTCGCTCATAGCGACAGCGGAACTTCTTTGTGGACCCAGCAGCTTTATTGGAACGACAGGACACAGAAAGTCACGTCAAGTGTTTTTGTGAGAATTGTTTCGCCGAAGGAGACGATCGAAGGCGTCGGATTCCAGTCTGATCGCGATCTAAGAAATTACACGATATTCAATGTCAGCGGCGAAGCAAAGGCCTCCAAATGAGTTTCTCCGTGCCCTGGCGTGGACGATCTGAAAAGCCAAACGTAAGAAACATGATGCGGGAAGTAATCGGCAGGAAGTACGTGATCAGTTTCAAATCGTTTTGTTTCTCGTCCAATTGTTCCTCCTTTTTGGTACTTACTATTTGCTTCCTGCTGTCTGCTGTTGTGAATTTACTACCAACGGTCGCCAAAGCCCAGGACCAACCTGTGCACCTTATACATGCCGATAGCCTGGTTGGATATAACCTGGGCGGAGACAGTTACCGGGATCTTATCGGTCACGTAGTAATGCGGCAAGGAAATACGATTTTAAATTGTGACCGGGCGGTCCAGAATACGACTCAGGATATCGTGGATCTCTACGGTAATGTTCGGGTAGAAGATGACACGCTGACGCTCCGTACAAGCAAGGCGAAGTTCTACGGGAAAACAAATTCGGTTTCAAGCGACAGCGCAGTCTATTTAAATGATCGGCGCCGCACGTTGACCGCCGACAGAGGAACTTATAATACGGACACTAAAGTTGCCCAGTTTTTCGGCGATGTTTTCGTAAGGGATTCGACTTCCCAATTGACATCCGAACAGCTTATTTATTACCGGAATGAAGAAAAATCTTTTGCCGACGTAAACGTAAAAATAAAAAGCCTCGACAACAATGTCACGGTACGGGGTTATCACTTCGAGGACTATAGCAAGAAGCATTACAGCATAATAACAGGGAATCCTCTTCTCGTCCAGATAGACACGAGCTCCGACGGGAAGATTGATACGCTGATGATTACATCATTGACGATGGAAGCGTACCGCGACAGCGCGAACGAGCGGTTCATATCAATAGACAGCGTGCAGGTTGTTCGCGGTTCGCTTTCTGCGCATTGCGGTTACGGGATTTATTTTTCAAAGGACAGTATGGTTGTCTTACAGAAGCAGCCGATCGTCTGGTACGAAGACAACCAGCTTACCGGCGACAGCATCACGGTTTTCATTCGCGATAAAAAAGTTCACCGCGTCGATGTGAACGGCGCGGCATTCGCGGTTTCACAAAGCGATTCGGTTTATACAGACAGGTATAACCAGCTCAAGGGAAAAAAACTTACGATGTATCTTTTGGACAGGAAGGTTGACCACATCATCGTTGAAAATAACGCGACCAGTTCGTATTATCTTTACGATAAAAATAAACCCAACGGAGTTAATAGAGTCAGCGGCGACCGGGTTGTCATGTATTTTAACGATGGAAAGGTCGAGAGGATAGCCGTAGTAAGCGGAGTCGAGGGCAACTATTACCCGGAAAAACTCGTCAGGAACAAAGTGGATTTTTACAATCTTCCCGGATTTGTTTACTATAAAAACCTGCCCGAGGAAACGGAGTTTCCGAAGGAATGGATAAGAGGGGCCGGGCAGAACAATAAATGAACGATATAGCGTCTGAACACATAAAAGAAATGGTCACGGAAAACAGCGTATTGTATTCACGTAATCTTCAGAAAAGATACAAGAAGAGATACGTTGTTAATGAAGTTTCCGTCGAAGTGCGGCAAGGAGAGGTTGTCGGTCTCCTTGGGCCAAATGGCGCCGGGAAGACAACGACTTTTTATATGGTGGTTGGAATGGTCAAGCCTAATTCCGGAAGTGTCTTCATCGATAAGACTCAGATTACCGATCTGCCGATGTACAAACGATCGAGGCTCGGAATCGGATACTTGCCGCAAGAAGCTTCCATTTTCCGGAAGATGACGGTTGAAGACAATATCATGGCAATCCTCGAATATAGAAAATTGAATCGGACCGAAAGAAAGGACAGGGCGGACCATCTTATTGAAGAACTTGGCCTTTCTCACATCCGGAAGACTCTCGGTTATGCGTTGAGCGGCGGTGAGCGGAGAAGAACTGAGATTGCGCGTGCGCTTGCGTCGGATCCGAAGTTCATGCTTCTTGACGAGCCATTCGCGGGAATAGACCCTCTTGCAGTTGAGGATATAATGAAGATCGTTGTGAACTTGAAGAAGCGGGGGATCGGCGTGCTGATTACCGACCATAATGTTCACGAGACTCTATCTATTGTTGACCGGGCTTATCTGCTCTTCGAAGGGAAGATTCTGAAGGAAGGGACTTCGGAATTTCTCGCCAATGATCCTGAGACAAGGAAGCTATACCTCGGAGAGAACTTCAAATTGGATAGGTACTAAAGCCGGAGAAATAGTTTTCAGGTCGGCCTGCAGCCGGCGAATACAAATGCCGCAACTGTCTTTCAGACACCACGGGCGGAGGGGGGTCGTTTAGTTCAGAAGCTGGGTTTTGTAATCCTTCGGACTCACGCCAACCTCTTTTCTGAACAGGCGTGAGAAGTAAGGCGGGTTTTCGAACCCAAGCTGATACGCAATTTCAGAAATGCTTTTCTCGCCGGCAACGAGCATATTCTTAGCTTCGGAAATCACATAGAGATGAATTAACTCCAAAGCGGTCTTACCTGTTTCCTGCTTCAATAGATCAGTCAAATATTTTGGCGACAGATGGAGTTGGGAAGCCATATGGTTCACGGTAGGGAGTCCCTTCTCTCCTGCTTCTCCTTCTTCAAAATATGCATTCAAGCGCTCATTGAATCTTGTAACCGTCACGCCCGACAACTGCTTTCTGTCGATGAACTGTCTTTTATAAAACCGCTGGGCATACTTCAACATGGAATCGACGTGTGAAAGAATGATTGACTTGCTGAACTCATCCGGATTGTTGTGGTACTCGGTTTCCATTTTGTGGTACAACGACCACATAATCTTCTTTTCCCTGGGAGAAAGGTGAAGCGCCTCATGAATTTCGTAATCGAAGAAGTTGTATCTCTTAACTTCGTTGAAGAGTGGATGTCCCATCAGAAAATCTTCATGAAGGTGAATGGCAAATCCCTTCTCTTTCAGTTGAAGTCCAAGCGCACTAAGTATCTGGTTCGGCTTCGTAAAAAACATCAGGCCCGTGTCATGGTCATATTTCGTCTTTCTATACCATAGCTCACTTGCTTCGACTTTTTTGAAGCAAATAATATAGCAATCGCACGTGAACTCCAGGTTCCTCTTGAGATGATTTGAGTTAGTTAGAGGGTTCAGACTAAACAATGGATTCTCCGGTGGCGGAAAACCTTCTGCCTGATCTAGCTCACCTATTGTCTTGAAATGCATCATAAATTAATCCATAGAAAGTTAGTCCTGCGTGATGAAAAAATAAATGGTTGAAGAGAGCAAAGTCCGCACACATGGAATTCATGGTCGTTTCGACTGGAGTTGGAAGACGGGGCCTTTCTTGATCTCCAGAACTCTTCTGAGGTTCCGTTCAGATTCATGCTATTCTCTTTTCCTGGCAAAAATGTTGTAAGTCGCAGAGTCCCATGCGTTGTGAATGCCGATGAAGAGAAGCAATAACGACGAGGCCCCGACGCCGAGCAGCGCCCCGGCAGGGTTGGAACCGGCGAACAATGCCGACAGCGCGAGCGTCGCATACGCCGCGAGCGGAAGAAGAGCATGAAACAGCCAGTCCTCGAAAACTGGTCTGTATGCAGTCTGTGTTCGCATCCTTCGAGCCACGATCGACGCGTACACAAACCCAATGATGCCGACGAGACCCCAAAGAACTGCAGGGGCGGTGATCGCTTCCCATGGAACATTGACAATTGCCGAAAGCAATAGGACTGCTCCGAAATGGACGACGCTCGGTGTTGCGAATGCCGCGCCGGCCTCCGCAACGGTCTGGGACGCCCTGTCAATGAGGGTAATAACAACGAACTGTAGTCCTATCAGGGCACCTGCAGATGATCCGACGATTATGTAGAAGTTTTCCCATCCATTGAGAGTTGTCATATATTCATCCTATTTTTTCAAGATATTGTTCGTCACTCACCTTCTCCATCCAGGTAACGACATTTCCGTTGAGCGCCTCCTGAATCGCGATGTGTGTCATGGCGGTGGTCGGCGTGGCGCCGTGCCAATGACGCTCGTTAGGTGGACACCATACTACATCGCCGGGTCGAATTTCCTGTTTCGGACCGCCTTCGCTCTGTATCCACCCACACCCCGAAGTAACGATCAAAGTCTGTCCGAGGGGATGGGTGTGCCATGCTGTGTGCGCGCTAGGCTCGAAGGTTACACTTGCTCCGCGGACGCGTGCCGGGGCGGGCGCCTCAAACAGTGGATCAACACGCACGGTGCCCGTGAAATATTCTTCCTATCCTTTGCCGGAAGGCTGTGAACCATTTATCTTTATTTCCATCTTTATTCCTTTCATTCTTCTATTGTTTCTGCCTGGTCATTTTAATTCCCAAACCATTCGAACCGATATGCCATCCTTGGACCTTTACTTCCATTGTAGGCAAGCTCTGCGATAATCATCGCGAGAGGTTCAGTGAAGCGAGCCATCCGTAAAGGTCCCATGTCGGTCGGCTCGAAACCAATTTCACGGATTAAGCCGGCGGCGATCTCTTTGCTGCGTGAATCATCGCCGCAATATGTGAGGCTGGGTCTGTTGCCTTTGCGCTTCGTTTCAAAGACATCAAAGAGAACTTCGCTCGGTATGTTGTTGAATGCGCAGACGACCCGAGCCTCGGGGATTTTTTTTTGAAGTTCTTCCGCCCCAGACGAAGTATTGGCAACTACAAATTTCGTGTTGTCAGGATCCATTGGAAGCGAGCAAGTTATGATCGTTTTCCCGGATAGATCTCCCGTCTGAGTCAGGACATCGTCTATTCGCGACCAGTGTACCGCGAGCAGCAGGGCATCGGCATTTCGCACCGCCTCACCGGGTGTACCTGCACGTGCGCTGCCATGAGCTTCTCTCGCGAGTCTGTCCAGTTTCTCCCTGTTATGTGAATAGCTGAATACTACGTCATGTCCTGATCGTGCAAGGATCGTTCCGAGTTTACCGCCCATCAGTCCCGAACCCAAGATTCCAATTCTCATGTTCCTCTCCTCAAAATTCGATCATGACCTTGATAGCTTTGCGCTCGTCCATTGCACGGTAACCATCGGGAACACCGTCGATGTTCGTCACCTGATCGAACACAAGACCTGGGTTGATCTTTCCTTCGAGAATGTCCGGCAGCAACTCCTCGATGTAGGCGCGCACCGGTGCCGGGCCGCCGCCGATGGTTACGTTGTTGTAGAACGTCGGTTGAGCCGATGGAATTGTTGTTTCCTGCGGAACGCCGACACGGCCTACTGTGCCTCCGGGGCGGGCAATACTGAGTGCCGTCAGAGTCGATTGTTCGAGGCCGACGCATTCGAGAACCGACTGAACGCCGAGGCCATGGGTAAGTTCGCGCACGCGTGCGACTGCATTTTCACCTCGCTCGCTCACGATGTCCGTCGCACCAAACTTCTTCGCCAGAGCAATACGGTCGGGATGACGTCCCAAGAGGATAATTTGTTCCGCTCCGAGCCGTCGGGCAGCGATCATACCACAGAGACCGACAGCGCCGTCGCCCACGACAGCCACGCTCTTGCCGGGACCGACTTTGGCACTGACTGCTGCATGATGGCCGGTTCCCATCACGTCGGAGAGTGTGAGAAGCGAAGGCATCAGTGCATCGTCTTTGCCAACCGGTAACACGACGAGTGTACCGTCTGCCCAGGGGACGCGCACCGCTTCGGCCTGTGCTCCGCCGACTTCTTCCATGCCGAAGAACCCTCCATGGATGCATGATGTTTGAAGCCCTTCGCGGCAGAAGACGCATGTGCCGTCGGAAAACGCGAATGGAGCAACGACAAGTTGGCCGGGCTTGACTTTGTGGACGTCGGAACCTACAGCCTCGACGATACCGATTAACTCATGTCCCATGCGTCGTCCCGTCTCGCTGCGCTCCATCTTCTTGTACGGCCAAAGATCGCTGCCGCAGACACAGGCACGAGTGGTGGAGACCAGCGCGTCGGTCGGTTCAATTAAGCGGGCGTCCGGGACGTTCTCAATGCGGACATCGCCGGCGCCATACATTATAGTTGCTTTCATATTATAGATACCTTTCGTTCATTATGAATCAAAACACAGAGACACTGAGACACGAGACATTAGTTTTTCTACTCTGTCCCTCTGTGGTGAAATATTGTCCCATGATTTGGTCAGAGTCCCGTTCTTTTCTCTAGCTCTTCGGGATACCTAGCCCCTTGCACCATGATCTGTGATGCCACCTCCTCAATCTCATGGAGATCGTCGGAGGTAAGTTCAAATGCAGCTGCTCCGATGTTTTCTTCAAGGCGGTTAAGTTTCGTGGTTCCCGGGATTGGGACTATCCACGGCTTCTGAGCGAGAAGCCAGGCGAGCGCGATCTGTGCGGGTGTTGCCTTGTTTCGTTTTCCGATCGCGGTAATTAGATCGACCAAAGCCTGATTCGCTTTTCGATTCTCCGACGTAAAGCGTGGTACGATATTGCGGAAATCGGTTTTGTCAAAAGTTGTGTTCTCGTTGATCTTTCCTGTAAGGAATCCTTTACCTAGAGGGCTGAATGGAACGAACCCGATGCCGAGTTCTTCGAGCGTTGGCAGTACTTCCTCTTCAGGTCGTCTCCACCACAACGAATATTCGCTCTGCAGTGCCGTGACGGGCTGAACGGCATGAGCGCGACGGATTGTTTTAACTCCAGCTTCAGAAAGGCCGAAGTGTTTCACCTTGCCTTCCTGAATCAGCTCCTTTACTGTTCCGGCAACATCTTCGATTGGCACACTCGTATCGACGCGATGTTGATAGAACAGATCAATCGAATCGACTTTGAGTCGCTTCAGCGAGGCTTCGGCAACTTCCTTGACGTGCTCTGGCCGACTATCCTGGCCCGTCTGCTTGCCACTGGAATCGTATTTGAAACCGAATTTGGTGGCTATCACTACTTGACCGCGGAAGGGAGCAAGTGCTTCGCCCACGAGTTCTTCGTTTGTGAACGGGCCGTACGCTTCAGCGGTGTCGAAGAATGTGACACCGCGTTCGACGGCCGACCGAATCAGTGAGATCATTTCCTTCTTGTCCGCGGGCGGACCGTAGGCAAAGCTCATTCCCATACATCCGAGCCCAAGGGCCGAAACTTCCAGATTGCTTTTTCCCAATTTACGCTTTTGCATTGTTTATCCTCTTCATCGTTAGGTTCATGGTAAAAATAAATTAAAACTTGCGCTATAAGTTAACCCAGAAAAGCCGGCAATAGTTTATACAAAAGGCGGGAATGCAGATACATTTTTACGAATATTTCATCTGCACTTCGCTTCATAATTTGTCTGCGGCGTGGTCGGGCAAAACAATTTTTATTTCTCCTTCGCTAATCATAATTTAAGCTTTGCAGTGAAGAAGCAGCTGAACGTCATCGATCCTGGCGCCTTATGTTGCGGTGTATAATATTAGATTCGAAAATGACTTAAAGAAGAGGAGAAAGAAGATGAGAAGTATTCTAAGAAATGGCTTCCTGATATTAATTCTCTCCACTCTTAATTCTGCCGTTACTTTTTCTCAATATGTCGGTCAATTCTCATCAGATCAAACGATAAAGCCTCAGATAAATGCAAAAGCGTATAGCTTTGACTTAAAGGATGTAAAACTGCTTGATAGCCGTTTCAAAGATAATATGGAACTAGACGGTAAATGGTTGTTGAGTATCGACAATAACCGCTTGCTGCACAGCTGGAGAGTTAACGCAGGTTTACCGACGAATGCAAAGCCGCTCGGAGGCTGGGAAGGGTTAGATGTTGAGCTAAGAGGTCACACTACGGGACACGTTCTTTCAGCTTTAGCCCTTATGTATGCTTCAACGGGTGACACCGCGTATAAAAGTAAAGGAGATTCCCTGGTTAGCGCGTTAGCAGAGATTCAGCAGGTGTTAAATCAGGGCGGGTATCTCAGCGCGTTTCCACAGAATTTGGTTAATCGTGCGATTGAGGGCAAGCCTGTATGGGCGCCATGGTACACGCTGCATAAAATAATGGCGGGACTGATCGATATGTACCAGTATGCCGGCAATAAGCAGGCTTTGGACGTCGTCGTTAAGATGAGCGACTGGGCGTATCACAAACTCGAACACCTATCACTCGAACAATTGGCTGTTATGCACAGGACGGAATTTGGCGGCATGATTGAAGCGGCATACAACCTGTATGGAATTACAGGAAATGTGCACGATAAGAAACTGGCGGAATTCTTTTATGATCATAAGATATTAGACCCGTTAGCTCAAAAGGAGGATAAATTAGCCGGGTTTCACGCCAACACGCAAATTCCTAAAATCATTGGAGAAGCAAGAGGCTATGAACTGACAGGTGACGAGAAAGAAAAAACTATTGCCGATTTTTTCTGGCAGACTGTGGTAGATCATCATACCTATGTAACCGGCGGGAACAGTGACAACGAGTTCTTCTTTGAACCGGATCAGATATCAAAACATATATCTCGGGCAACTACCGAATCATGCAATACCTACAACATGCTAAAGCTTACCCGGCACCTATTTACGTGGACGGCTGACGTTAAGTACGCTGATTATTACGAGCGGGCTTTATACAACCATATCTTAGCTTCACAAGAGAAAGAAACCGGAATGGTAACTTACTTTATATCTTATACTTCGGGCACATTTAAAACGTACTGCGATAAAGACAATTCTTTCTGGTGTTGTGTTGGCACCGGGTTTGAAAACCACGCCAAGTATGGCGAAGGTATTTACTACCACAATGACAGCGGCATTTATGTGAATCTTTTCATTCCATCGGAGTTAACATGGAAAGAAAAGGGAGTTAAGTTGATTCAGCAAACGAAATATCCTGAAGAGGCAACCACACATCTTACGATAGAGGAAATAAAAGATGGTGGAATGCCTTTATACATTCGTTATCCATCATGGGCAACGTCGGGCGCTGTCGTTACAATCAATGGCGAAAATGTAAACGTTAGTCAAAAACCGGGGAGCTATATTGTGTTGAACAGGAATTGGAAAGCGGGCGATAAAATTGATATCACCTATCCAATGTCCTTACACCTGATAGCGACAAATGATAATCCAAATATGGCTGCTGTTCTTTACGGCCCGATGGTACTTGTCGGAGACATGGGAACTGAAGGAATGCAAGCTCCCGACCCCTTCGCCGATAACCAGCTCGACTACAAAGACGTTCCTGTTCCTTCTGATATTATTACCACGCTAAACGTTAAAGGCCGAAGGATAAATGATTGGCTGACTCCGGTAGATGGAATGCCATTGGCATTTAAAACCGTCGGCGCAGCAGCGAAAGAAATTACATTGATTCCTTTCTATCAGATTGATAAACAGCGTTATGTGATTTACTGGAATCTGCAGTGAGAGCTTCAGTAGGCTGTAATTGTGTTGTGGGAAAGGAATAAAAGACATGGCGCCTTTAGTGGTACAAGTTATGGCGTATAACATGCTGCAGGCGGCGGAACAACGAAATACGTTTTTACAGTAGTTAAATTTGGGAGCTTCAAAACTCTGAGAATTTATGGATATACTAATGAATGAGAAAATAATTCTTTCATGGAGCGGCGGCAAAGATAGTGCTATGTCTCTTTATGAAATACAGAAGAACAGCAGCAATGAAATATCGGCTTTGCTGACAACAGTAACAGAGGACTACGATAGAATCAGCATGCACGGCGTTCGACGGGCTCTTCTTGAGCAACAGGCGGCGTCTTTAGGCCTTCCTCTTGAAAAGATCTACATCACGAAGAATGCGACCAACGATGAGTACGAGGCAAAAATGAAAGCGCGACTGATGGAATATAAAGGTAGAGGTGTTTCGTCGGTTGCCTTTGGGGACATTTTTCTGGAAGACTTGAGAAAGTATAGAGAAGAAAACCTGTCAAAAACAGGAATGAAGGGAATCTTCCCTATATGGAAAAGAGATACCACGGAACTTGCAGGTGCATTCATAGATCTGGGATTCAAAGCAGTTATTTCCTGCATTGACTCAAAAGTCCTTGATAAAACATTTGTCGGCAGGCTCTATGACAAGCAATTCCTGGTTGATCTTCCTTCCAGCGTTGATCCATGTGGTGAAAACGGAGAATTTCATTCCTTTGTATATGATGGACCGATATTTCGAGAAAAGATAGCACTAACATTCGGAGAGATCGTCTTGCGGGATAACCGTTTTTACTTTTGTGATTTGATACCTGCTGAAGGTATCACTGTCGGTCCCGACAACATGCAGGGGAAGGACGCCAGTCGTTAGAGGTACATGGAGTTCGCTTCGTGTCGACGCACGCGATCAAGTCACTATAGGCCTCCTCAGCGAGCAGAGGACGCAAATACAGCGACACAGTTTTTATTTCTCCCCCGCTAATCATAATTTAGGCTTTGCAGTAAAGGACAGAACAACGAGATATGTCGTAATTCAAGTAGTTATGCGTCATCGCGTTGTGCGCCATTAATTCAATCGAATTTCCTGTGCTTGCGTTGTCGATTCTGCGTTTCATTAAACGACTATTTGGTGTAAGCAATTATCACAAAACAATTATGATATAAGGAGAGAAATACTATGAGAAAAATAGTCGTTATTTCAATGATTACGTTGGATGGAGTAATGCAAGCCCCTGGTGGGCCTAAGGAAGATACATCGGGAGGTTTCAGATACGGCGGTTGGACTGCGCCTTATTCTGACGAAGTTCTTGGCAGGGTCATGGAAAAACAGATGAAACCTGCGGACCTTCTTTTGGGCAGAAAAACATTTGAGATCTTTGTCTCCTACTGGCCTGAACATGCAGACAATTGGCCGGGCATCAATGATGTCACAAAATACGTCGTGTCCAAAACCAAGAAAAAGTCAGAATGGAAAAACTCGGTTTTCCTCAAAAGCCTGGCAGATATCAAAAAGCTCAAAAATTCAGAAGGTTCTGATATTAAAGTCTGGGGGAGTAGTAAGCTCATTCAGCTGCTGCTAAAGAATGATTTAATAGACGAACTCTGGCTCCAAATCCACCCGTTGACTCTTGGTAAAGGAAAAAAGTTGTTAGACAATGGCACGATTCCAGCAGCATTCACGTTAATAGAAAGTTTAGCTACACCAAGCGGAGTTATTATAGCCAATTACAAGCGAGCTGGAAAAGTTACGACAGGTACTATTGGATCTTAAGAAGAAATAAAATGAAAAAGAATAATTGTATCATCAGGATGATGGAGGCCGAACCCCACCTGTACACACCTCATTGAGGGACCTTAAACCAAATTTTAAACTTAAACTAATTGTGATAGTAAATAAACCACGATCAGGTTTTTAAAACCAATTAAAAGGAAAACGGCATGAAAAATATTTTCAAAAAAAACGGAGCTACATTCTTTTTGGCGATTGGTTTGGCCTTGTTTAACTGCCACTGCACAAACTCAGGCAAAGATTCATCTGAGCGAAGTATGATTAAAGATTATTATGCTGCTTATGAGAAAAAGGATTGGAGCTTAATCGCGCCGATTCTCGCTGACGGGTTTACTTTCTCCAGCCCCGCTGGCGATGATCATATTAATTTAAAGATCTATAAGGAACGGTGCTGGCCAAATTCCGAAAACACCAAAAAGTTTGATCTGGAAGAGATTGTCATTGGTGGCAATGATGCTTATGTAACCTATAATGGCTGGACAACAGACGGCAGATTATTCCGAAACACCGAACTTTTTAAATTTAAAGGCGGAAAAATAATTTCGGATGAATGTTTCTTTGGCCCGGTGTAAATTTCCCCAATAATTCTAAAAAATAAATGGTCTTCATACTACGAGCGGGCTGGAGCAGTTACGACAGGTACTATTGGAGCTTAAGGCCTGCCATGGATGAATTACTGAAATGATAATACTTTCACGCATCGCAACTTCGTACAACAGCGGCTGCACGCTCCGCTCCGTTAAACAATAGTTAGGCCGCAGGCGAAACATTACTCTCACCATCACCACACAAAGGAGGTTAAATGAAACGAGTCACTGGTATCGGCGGCATCTTCTTCAAGGCCAAAGACGCTCCATCACTGCAGGCCTGGTACAAGCGGCACCTGGGAATCGATGTCCAGGCCTGGGGCGGAGCTTCCTTCGATTGGACCAACGCCGATGGGAAGCCGGTTGCAAGCACAACTGCCTGACTCATCGATCCGCAAGAAAGTAATCACTTTGCTCCGAGCTCTGCACCCTTCATGGTCAACTACCGGGTGGATGACCTACACGCCTTGGTCAAGGTCTTGAAGGAAGAAGGCTGCAATGTGCTCGAGAAGATTGACGACTCCGAGTACGGGAAGTTTGCCTGGGTCATTGATCCGGAGGGAAACAAGGTGGAGCTATGGCAGCCGCCTCAAGGTCAGTGAACAGGCTCGTTTGTCACGGCCGCGACCGCGGTCTAACCGGTCGCTCCCCGCTAAAGAGCAGCAGGATTCTCAATTCGACCACGACTTAACTGAAGAACGATAAGTCAGTCGAATTGGAACAAGCCGACGGAACCAGCCGTCGACGATTTTGTCGGCAGTGCGCTGAGAATGATATGATCAGCAGATGCGCCCGCGCAACGGACCGCAGGTCTGTGGCACTTAGCCGCCGCGGTCCTGTCGGTTAGAAAGCACAAAATGCTTACTTCTTTTTTGCATTAGTTATGCGTCATGCTTGGCAGGAGTGTTAACTTAAAACTTTCTGCAAGAAACGAACAGAAAAAATAATTACAATTAAGAGGAAAACATGAGAAAACTAATTGCAGCAATCAATATGACACTTGATGGGTTTTGCGACCACACGGCAATGATCGCGGATGCAGAATTACATCAACATTTTAATGAGCTATTGCGTAACGCGGACACCCTTCTGTACGGAAGGATAACCTATCAACTGATGGAAAGTTATTGGCCATCCATCGTCAAAAATCCTACCGATGTCAAACAAGAGAATGAGTTCGCGGTATTAATCGACAATATTTCAAAGATTGTTTATTCCCGCACTCTGAAAAAGGTTGACTGGAAAAATTCAAAATTGAAAAAGGAAGTGATTAAAGAAGAAATTTTGGAACTTAAACAACAAGCGGGTAAAAACATTTTGGTTGGCAGCCCGGGTTTGATAGTAGCCTTAACGCGGCTTGGCTTAATTGATGAATACCAGCTTTGCGTTCACCCAGTTGTTTCAGGAAGCGGCTTACCGTTATTTAAAAACATAACCGACAGAGTTAATCTTAAACTCTTAAAAACAAAAACATTTGGCTGTGGTGCAGTAGCTCTTTACTATGAGCCGGCAAAAAAACAAGTGCAAGTTAGGTCGGGACAGGCTCAAAAGGAAATCGTCCGACAGAGCGGATCTTCGACTTCATGGCGCGCGCATTAAATCAAGAAAGGAAGGGAGAAACTCGATTTTTATTTCTTCTCTGCCAATCATAACTTTAAAGGCGCTTTGCGTTAAAGGACAGAACAACGACATATGTCGTAATTCAAGTGGTTAGTTGCAATTTCCCTGGGCGAGGGATTATAGGAGAAAGGTTATGAAAAGGATCATCATACTTTTGGCATTGATCCTGCCTTCAGTTGCCTTAGCACAGGCAGATTCGCTGAACGGGTTCCTACAATTTTACCCTTTGCAGAATGGAGACTACTGGGAATACACATCCTGGTGGATAGACATGTATGCTGAGCAAACATACGACTCCACAATATTCTCTATAGAGATTTTGGGGGATACTATTTTAGCAAACGGTCTTGAATACAAAATCATTCATAAAAAGACAATGTACGACGAGGATGGTCATAGCCTCGACAGCTCCGACAACTTTGAGAGAATTGATTCTTCTGACGGTAGTGTCTACTTGTATGCAGGCTATAACATCAATTCGAAAACATATGAATATATGATGGACAGGTTATTTGCCCAACCTGGAGATATTTTTCAAACCTCATGGGGAGGCTTCATTACTTATTTCGGGGAACCAAGGACATGGATATGTGATTCCATAGTGAACGACACCATATTTGGTATGCCAACAAAAATCAGGGCAGTAAGCAATCCATCTTATCTCGATTTTTATGAATTTTACGACTTGGCAAAGGGCCTCGGGCTGTTTTACGACTACTACAACGTGATTGAATTGCGCCAGTGGGGAGCATGTAATTTGGTTTATGCCAAGATAAACGGTGTCGAATATGGGACCAAGATTACGGCTGTTGTGAAGCCAGACGGAGTTCTCCCGGGTGCTTTCGGTTTGCTGCAGAATTACCCCAATCCCTTCAATCCGTCAACGGTAATCGGTTATCAGTTAACAACGAACAGTGTGGTGACATTGAAGGTTTACGATGTACTTGGAAGGGAGGTGAGGACATTAGTTAGCGAACGACAGAATGCAGGGAACTATTCTGTTACATTTGAAGCAAGAAACTTGCCGAGCGGAGTGTATTTCTACAGACTCGAAGCAGGAACGTACCATGACACCAAGAAACTTTTGTTGCTCAAATGATGTAGCGGGCAACTGCCACTAACAAGCCGGACAAAGATGCTTCCCGACCAAGAACATGTCTGGACAAGCTATTATGGCTCGCTCCACGCCGCGCGCATTAAATCAAGAAGGAACTCGATTTTTATTTCTCCTCCGCTAATCATAATTTTAAAGGCGCTTTGCGTTAAAGGACAGAACAACGACATATGTCGTAATTCAAGTGGTTATACGTCATTGGTTCGCAACATCATTATCATCAGACAAAGGGGACCCGATTGCGCAGACTTGTCTATTTATCGTTCTTCATATTGACGACGCTTTTTAGCCTTGGAATACATCCTACGCAGGCCGTCTGCCAGACCAAGTACGATACGTGCTTCACGTTTCATGGCAGGCTGCAGGTAGGTAACGGCACTCCCAGCTACCGCATTTGGATTGTCGGAACGAAGCATATGCTTGGCATCAAGCAAAGTGACTATGAGGTTCCCGAAATGCCTGACACTCTTGCTAAGCTTGTCCACTTTGACAGATATGTATTCGGTAATTTTTCTGTCTGCCCACTGACTAAATACCACGAAGGCGAGATGCAGACCGTGAGGGTTCTTTCCGCCTCGAAGCTTCGGGTCGTCACTCGCTAATCCGAAGATTGCTGAATAGCATGATATGAAGACTCTAATATTGGTTGTTGTTGGACTGGTATTGACAGCCTTGAACGTTCAATTAATGGCTCAATCTCGACTGTCAACCCCTAACGACGTGGTGTGGCATTGGTTCGTAGACCGTCAACGAGCCGACACTCTTCACTTGCAGGTACGCTTCAAGGGCAATCCGATATATGATACTTCCTTTGCCGTTTCCCGGATGCGCCGTGGTGATATACGATCTGAGCATCCACAAAGGATTCTGAAGTTTTTCTTCAATGCTCCTTTCGGGGTCTTTGGGAATGAATTTAGGAGTCTTGGTTCAGGTCGCGTGGAAGGAAACATTTGGGAAGCGGGCCGTGATCCAAGCGACATATTGCTTGGCGTGTCTTTTGTAAATGACCGACGCATCCTGTTTAACACTCTTCACATTGCATACGCATACAAGGCATCGCGAACCGACCTGGGAACTAAGCTTTTTATCACCACCAACCCGCTCCATGATAAACATGGGGGAAAGGCTAAGTGAGATGAAACTTTCTGGTCATAAAGTTCCTCATCGGTCTGCGCATCGCCTAACATGCCGGGCAAAGACGCTTCCCGACTTGGGCGTGTCGGGACAGGCTCAAAAGGAAATCGTCCGCCACGGCGGATCTTCGACTTCATGGCGCGCGCATTAAATCAAGAAGGAATTTGATTTTTATTTCTCCTCCGCTAATCATAATTTTAACCGCTCTTTGTAACTAGTAAATAAATAATATAATGCCATTGGCGCCGCAGGTTGTGGCAGGGAAGAAGTACTTAGGCGTCATTGGCGGCGTGCCAGGTAGACATTGAAGAGGAATTGATGGCAAACGCTGCGGCGAAAACAGCAATCGGACCGATAGCACTTATCGCGATCGAACAGTATTACCCGAAGGAACAACGAGTCATCGACGATAATCTGGCTTACCGGATGTTACCCGCCTCCGTCAGGGTTCTTGTCCCTCTCATGAAGCCGCGTTGGATGAGAAACTGTATTATAAGTCTTAGTGAGAAAAGTGAGCCGGGCATTTGGGGCGGACTCCTGTGCAGGAAACGATATATTGACGAGAAGATTACAGACTCATGTAAGGATTTTGACGAGGTCGTGAACCTTGGTGCGGGTTTCGACACCAGAAATTTTCGTCTACCATCCCTGTCGGGAATTCCCATCTGGGAGATAGATCAGCCGCAAAATATCAAAGCCAAGGAAACTCGTCTTCTGAAGATACTCGGTGAGATCCCATCCAATGTCAGATTCTTACCGGTTGATTTCGACCATGAAGACATTGCCACGGCACTCAGGTCGCGAGGTTATTCCACGGACAAGCGAACTTTCTTCATTATGGAAGCTGTAACTCAGTATCTTACGGACCATGGTATGGAAAAAGTCTTCGATTTCCTATCCAACGCCGCGATGGGAAGCCGTCTCGCTTTCACTTACGTCTGTAAGGATTTTCTGGATGGCCGTTCCATGTACAATTGGGAAAGCGGATATAAAAGATTTGTTTTGGGCAATGTATGGCACTATGCAATGGAACCGGAGGTGTTGCCCGAATTTCTAAAGAGGTATGGCTGGAAGGTAATCGAGGATAGGGGATATGACGAGCTGGCAGATGAATATCTCAAACCCTCCGGACGAGAACTCAAATCGACGCCGGTGGAGCGGATGGTTTACGCGGAGAAATCTTGACCGCAGCTCCGCTTATTAGCCTGCCACTGTCTCACCCTCATAACTTCTTCCGGCGCAGGCAAAACAATTTTTATTTCTCCTCCGCTAATCATAATTTTAACTGTGCTTTGCATTAAAGAAGAAAATGCCGCGAAGCGGCATCGCGTTAATCAAACGGAGTGAGCGACTAAGGACATCAGCAGGTTACATGGTCACAAAGTATATCATATCCACTTTTAGATTATCAAACTTGGTTGCGGTAATAATTTTATGATCGAAGGAGTAAAACACTTGACAAAAATATCTTTAGCCTTTGTGGTCTTTGCAACTGTAGTTGCTTGTTCCGGCGAAGCTCAAGAAAAAAACAATACACTCCAGCAAAGGGGCAAAATAACTATTTCTCAAAACTCTCCTCCTGCGAAAACTAACGAAACGAGAGAAGATACCTTGCAGAAAACTCAAGATGGAATTGACAAATCCATAGGTATTCTTAACGTGGTTGCAACCCTAATGGGAGTGTTGGTGGCATTAATTACAATAGTCTTTATGATAGCGATCGCATTGGGCTTTTTTGAGTACCGGCGGTGGAAAAGAATCCGGAAACAAGCGGCCGATGACGCTAACAAGGCTAGAGAGGCTGCGGATGAAGCAAAAAAAGCAGCGGAAGAAGCAAGACCGATTGTTGACAAATTGAAGAAGGACATGAAAGAGATCGAAGTCATGAGGGGAACAGTTGGCAAGATTTCAATTCCTTCAGGATCGGCGGTGGTTTCTGAGGAGATTAGAGCAAAACTGGATGAATATGGAGAAAAAATTAGTTTTCTGGAAACATTTGGAATTCAACTAACGCCGGTGGACTATTATGGTCGAGGTACTGATCTTTATTACAAAGGACAATATGATTTAGCGTTGAAGGCTTTTGAAAAAGCAATTGAGCTAAAGCCAGACTTTGCCGAAGCGTGGAACAATAAAGGTATTTTGCTTGGGAAGCTTGATCGTGATGGCGAAGCACTAAGCGCTTTTGAAAAAGCAATTGACCTAAAGCCAGATTATGCTGAAGCGTGGCTTAACAGAGGCGTTTCTCTCGATAGTCTTGGACGCCTCGATGAAGCCCTGAAATCTTATGATAGAGCAATTGAAATAAAACCGGACGCCGCTGAGACGTGGAGTAATAAAGGTGTCACCCTCTACAATCTCAAGCGTCAAGCTGAAGCGGTGAAATCTTATGAGAGAGCAATTGAGCTAAAGCCAGACCTTGCCGAAGCGTGGAACAATAAAGGTATTTCTCTTGGTAAACTTGGTCAATACGAAGAAGCATTGAAAGCCATTAATAGGGCGATTGAGATAAAGCCCGACTATGCGGGTGGATTGTTTAATAAAGCCTGCGTGTATTCTATGCAAGGTGATAAAAAAAACACACTCGAGAATTTATCAAAAGTGATTAATTTAGATAATAAATATAAGGAACTTTCGAAAAAAGACGAGGATTTTAAGAATCTCTGGGAGGATGAAGATTTTAAGAAAATTATAAGTTAGGAGGAGTTGGTTGCAAGATTATATTTAGAACATAGATTCCGCCCACCCCGCTCTCATTTTATACCATGCTCGTGGGGCGGGGTTGCTTCGTCCCCGCAGACGTTAGATCTGCAAATGCACGTTTCAATTCCTTTCTTTTCTCGTTCCCGCCATCCCTCACGGCAGGCCAGCGGCCCCCATCCTCTTGCTATTATAAACCTTTACAAGGTTAGCTCAACTATTGCCGCTCTCCCTTAGTAAGAGAGGGCGGCCTGTCCCGTGATGCTCCTTCACGGGAGTGAGTCACTTACTTCGCCGGTGTTGGCGCTTTCGGCGCGAGCTTGTCATCCTTCGGATGGAGTCGTATTGCCGTATCGATTTGATCAAGGTCCAGCGTCAAATTTTTTAGAAGATGCTTTGCGATCTACTTCAGCAGTAGCAGCTTCTCGCTTCCGAACATATGCTCCGCGTTTCTTAGTACCGCGAAGTACACGCCCGAAGCAACTTTCCGGTTATTCCCATTTGTGCCGTCCCATGTTATCGAACCCGAATGAGAAAGCCGGTCGAAAGTCTTTATCAGAGTCCCGGTCACGGAATAAATCTCCAGCTTCGATACTGAACTTCCGGGGACGTTGTATTCGATGCGGCAGGTTGGGTTGAAAGGATTGGGGTACGCCGCCAATTCAAATTTGTTCGGAGAATTTTGTCTTTCAACGACGTTATCCAGAGCAGACGTCTGTAAAACTATGTGACAGATGGACTCTGCCTCAAGCGGGTACGAAAACGAATTATTGGAAATATTGGTCACGCTGTCGAGTTCGTTTATCTGTGAACTGTATCGGTTGAGCTCCCAGACTCTCCCGCTCAAAATTTGTTTGTGGGATAAAATGGAAAAGTTTCCTGTCACGCTTGTTGCCGCGCTCTTGTTGATGACGATAATATGGATCTCGTTTTTATCCTGCTGAAGCGATCCATAGATTGAACAGTTGACGCTGTCGCTGGTCTGCGATGGAACGTACTCGTCGCCGAACGCGGAATTATTGCCGTCGTAATTCCTGTACATCTTGTACGCCGCCGACGCGAAAGGAGATGTGGGATCCAGCTCCCAGAATGTTCCAAGATAGACTCCATACTTTGCAAATATCCCGAGGACGTCGTCAATTGCCAGCGCGCCGGAAATGTCGCCCTCGCCGCCGTATGTAAATTCAGTGAACGCTAATTTTGTTCCGGGATAATAATTGTTGATTGACTGTATCACCTTTGGGATGAGCGGTAGATAAGATGAAAAAGATTGCTCGATCCAGCTATTCTCTTTGTATTTTGAATCCCATAAAGTTCGCGGAGCCTGAACCCGTGCGGCGTTGTCTGCAGTAGTTGTGGCGTTGGAGTTTATAATCCTGTTGCCGTCACTCCCTTCTGCTTCGGGGTACCAGTGAAGATCGAGGACATCCAGAAGCCGTTTGCCTGCCGATGTGCTGGCTTTGTTCATCTGGTCCAGGTAATAATCGAGGAACCACGAGTAGCCTTTTCCAGAGCTAACCGCATTCCAATCGGGAGCGCCCTGAAAACTGTAGTAGCCATTGAACCCGTATGAGACCGGGCCGAATACTTCCGCGGATGAGTCGATGTTTTTGACGGAGGTCGATAGCGCAATCGACTTTTGAATGATTTCCTGACAGGTAGGCTGTAAAGGATGAAGTCTGGGGTGTGTTGAATTCCAGAGGTCCGGTTCGTTGTCCAATTCATAGCCGCGAGCACCGGTCCCTGAGCTTGCCGTTCCATACTTGTGTACCAGGAAGTTTACATACTCGTCCATGAAGACCGTGTCGTCGCTCGTGTCGGGTTGAAGCGATAGCGGGCTCTCCTTCTGAAACTTCACGTAGGCCCATCGCGGGGAAGGAGCGACCTGTGTCGAATCGACAACTCCATTCTTGTCCTTTGCGACGAAGCCCGCCATCTGGAGAGTGACCAGGGGATAGGCGGCGAATTGGTGTGCCTGGTTGTAGAACGCCTCGGTTGTGATCGCGGGAATGTTTTCGCTGTCCGATGGAATGCCGAAGATGGATGTAAGATAATCGTCGCTTTCTTGAAGGTAGTCGCTGCCGGCGTTTGACGCGTTGTTCTCCCAGTTATAACCGGTGAGCCGGTTTCCGCCTATTCGCATCGCCGTCCAATTCTCGCCGCCGACCAATAATTGATTCGTTCCATAGATGTACGGGCTGATCGGCGTTGGGGTATCGCTTGCGACTATTGTGAAATTAACACTTTGTGAGCGGGCGTATGCCGGGAGTAGAAAAAAGATGAGAAGGAGTAAAAATTTTTTCATGGTTGCTTTGCTTTCATTTATCCGTTAAAGGCCGTACTTCTTTCTCTTCCTCCAGAGAGTCGCGGGATCAATGCCCAGGACTTTTGATGCTTCTTCAACTGAGGCTGTTTCATGTACAACTCTCGTTATGTAATCTTTCTCCATTTCCTCGAGAGAAACGAGACGTTTACTTTCTTTGCTTTGTATTTCGTCCGGCAAGTGATAGGCCTCTATCTTCCTGCCGTGTGCAAGGAGTACAGCTCGCTCAATTACATTTTCAAGTTGCCGGATGTTTCCGGGCCACTGATATTCTGTGAGCAATTCGAATGTCTCGGGACTGACTTCAGGCGGTTTGTCTTTGCCGAATTTTTCAATAAAGTGTTTTATGAGGATAGGAATATCATCGTGGCGGTCACGCAAAGAAGGAAGCTTTATCGTAACACCATTAATCCTGTAATAGAGATCGTCTCGAAACCGATTGGATGTTAATGCCTCTTTGAGCTCACGGTTTGTCGCGGCGATGAACCGCACATCCACTTTCATGGTCTGCGAATCGCCGACCCTCTCAAATTCACGGCTTTGAAGAAAGCGCAGAAGCTTTGCCTGCGTCGTCGTCGGTATTTCAGTGATTTCATCAAGGAAGACCGTACCACCATCTGCCATCTCGAACCTTCCCTGGCGGTCTTTTACCGCACCGGTGAAAGAACCTTTCACATGGCCGAATAACTCGCTCTCGAGAAGGCTCTCCGATAGAGCGGCGCAATTGACGGTGATGAATGGCGCGTCTTTTCTTGTGCTTGCGTTGTGGATAAATCTTGCCATCAATTCTTTGCCCGTGCCGCTTTCGCCTTCGATCAGTATGCTGATGTTCGTGTCGGCGACTTCTCGCGCGAGATTAAGAAGGGAAAGCATCTGAGGGTTTATCGTGATTATGTCCTCAGCCGCTTTGTAGATATATAATTGTTTCTGAAGATCCTTCAGTTGCCGTTGAAGATTGAAATTTTCGTAAACCTTCTGGGCGAAATGCTGAAGCTCCTGGAAATCGAAAGGTTTCTGAAGGTAATCGTAAGCTCCTTGTTTTATTGCCTGGACTGCGGTGTCGACCGAACCATGCGCGGTAACAATCACGACAATCAAGTCGGGAAAGATTTTTTTCAATTCCGCCAGGAGTTGAAGCCCATCGAGAGGGTACATCTTCAAATCGAGGAAGGCGATGTCGAACTCTTTTTGATTTGCAACCTTCAAGGCTTCGTCCGATCTCGACAATGCCGTGACTTCGAGTCCGATCGATTCGAGGCAGATCTTCATGGTTCTCAGGATATTTGGCTCGTCGTCAACGAGCAACACGTTTGCTTTCATGCAGAAATCTTTCTTTCACCCGCGGTTCGTTTTCCAATCGGGATTGAAAAAGTAAAGACAGTCCCGGTACCTATCTGGCTCTCTGCCCAAATTTTTCCCCCATATAATTCAACGATCTCTTTCGCAATAGATAATCCTAGCCCGACCGAGCCCGGCGAAGGGTTGGAAGAATCCTGTAACTGTACAAACTTGTCGAATATTTTATCAAGCTCATCCTTTTCAATGCCGCAGCCGGTATCGCGCACGGCAACAAGAAGATTCTCTCCGTTCATTGCAGCGTCCACAGTCACTGTGCCCCCGGTATCGGTGAACCTCAAGGCGTTTGTCACGAGATTAGAAACTACCCACGAGAGTTGCTGGTAATCGGCCAGGAATTCGGGAATTGCGCTATCAACATTTATAATGAGTCTAACGTTCTTGTCGTTAAACTGAAGCAGAACCGGGTGGACAGAAAACTCAATCAAGGCCTTTGTTTCAATCCGGTCTTCCTTCAACTGGATCTTACCCGATTCTATTCGAGATAGCTCGAGCAATTCACGCACCAGCTTGGTCAGCCGCTCCGCATCCTGTTTCCCGGCCATGAGCAGCTCGCGCTGCTTTTTGTTGACGTGACCGATGTGTTCATCTTTTAAAATATCGAGCGTCATATTAATCGAAGTAAGCGGAGTTCGAAATTCGTGGGAAACTCTCGCCATGAATTCCGATTTCATTTTATCCAGTTCTTTGAATTGGGTGACATCTTGCAGGATCAGGACGGCTCCGGCAATTTTTCCTGAACTGGTCTTTGAAGGATTCAGTTTTATCCTGAAATACCTGTCCTCGCCTTCAAATTTGAGCTCGAAGTACGGAGGAATATCGTTTAGATTTTCTCCGCGAAGAGCGCGGCTCATGTACTTCGTCAGCTCCGGATTATTGACCACCTCCGGGAATTTCTTTCCGACCACGTCATCCTCGACAAGGAAGAACAGTTCTTCAGCTAACTTATTCATCAGCACGAGTCTTCCATCCTGGTCAACGAGTATTATCGGGTCTGATATTGTCCCGGCTATAGCCTCGGATTTTTTCTTTTCCGAGATGAGTTTCTCAATGTTGATCTCCTCATATTTTTGAAGACGCTCGGCCATTTTGTTAAACTCTCGGCTGAGCTCGCCTATCTCGTCATGCGAGTTTGTATCGGCTCTAACATCAAGAAAGCCGCGCCCTATCTTTTCTGACGGTGTCGGTCAGTTTTTCCGCGGGCTGGATTATGTACTGTGAAAACTGCCAGCTTGCTATTATGCTTAAGACTATTGCCAGCAGGGCGGCACCAAGGACGGCAAGCGTTGCTTGATTCGCAATATCGTTCGCTTCCGTGTCCGTCTGTACCATCGCGCTGTTATTCATGTCCAAAAGCTGAAGACACTCAAGTTTTATCTTGTCGAAAAGGGGAAGGATGTTATTATAATGATAGTCCTGAGCATCGCGGTGGCCTCTCAGCAGGATGATATCTTTTAGCGTGTCGGTATCATTCGAGTATTTTGAATATAGTGTATTGATCCTCCCTAAAATTTCCGCTCCCCGCTGAGAGCCGTTTGAGTTGACCGCTTGCTGGAATGCGGCAAAGAAATTCTTTTGGTTGTCTTGGAATTGTATGTATCCGGCATCGCTGTATCCGCTCAGCATCAGTAATTGGTCGCTGTTGTCTCTTTCAAGCCCTTCGATCATACTCTGTGCCGCGATAACATTCTGATAGTTCTGCCTGATCATCGTGGTTACCGCGGATGTCAGTTCATGGAAATTATAAATTGACCACCCGCTGACGATGATATTTATGATCACCAGGACAGTGAATCCCGCCGCGACTTTTGCTCTAAGTGTACTAAACATTTCTTTTACTCTATTCTTATGCACAAGTTTGCAAACTTGGCGCTAAGTTTCAATGATTCGGCAAAACGAGATTTTCTTTCCCTGCTAAGCTCAAAGCCTTTTCTGCGTAATTATTCCACTTGAATAGAAGGAATAATTACGCAAGTGCTAAAGAATCTCTTTCTCTTAAACCATTTTCCCATCGAAAAAGGGGGATTTGAAGTGTTTTCCGCTTTATTCGGTGTGGCATGTAGGTTGAAGTTAAAAGGTGGAAATGAGAACGGTTGAAAAAAAATATACTTTAGGAATTGTCACCGACGAGCAGGCGATGTTTGATATCCTTGAAAAGTTTCTCACCAAGGAAGGATATGAGGTCAAGCGGGTCCTGCATGAAATTAGTGACGAAGATGACTTTGCATTGGTTATTCAAGCGCCGACAAGACCTTCCGACCGCTCTGTAAGGTTTTCAAAGAGTTTGAAATCGAAAAAGTTTCTCGTCGTTCAGGCCTGTGATGAGGATTACTCGGACACCGATAACAATGCAATTGTGTTATCGCAACGCCCTCTTAATCTGAGACAGCTTAGCGAGACTATAAAAAGTGCCTTGACAAGGTCCAACCGGGTCGAGGCGGTCGATTGAGCATGGAATCCATTTTCGTGTTGTTTGGAACTGTGAGTTTATAATGTTCACAATAAAGTTTGCAGAAGTACGACATACGCAAGCGAGTTTTGGGCTGCTGATTTATTTAAATGCTACTCGCTCAGGGGAAGGCACTGCCATATTTCGGCGGCCCAAAAGTTTTTTTTAGAATTATTGTATTTTTTCCTCCTCCTGCTGCTGCCAGGGAAAATCTTCAAAGTCTCTGGCAGCAGTCTCCTTTTAAGAGCGAAGAAAGTTTGCTAAGTTGTGCCGGAAAATCATGTTGAATCTTGATAAAAAGTTTGAAAGCTAAGATGGACTTAATATTGCTTAATTTTCGATCCTTTTATGTCTCATAATTAACAAAGTTGGCACAGGTCATTTACTATAACCCAAGCGAATGGACTCAGAAGATCTTTTGAAATTTAATCAGCTCGTTGTTGGAAAAATCAATGAGTTGCTTTCGTCTCGTTACAATGTTGCGGCACCTGCCGATAAACACGAAGCTATTTCGGTGGCTTCCCAATTTGATTCTCCCGAACTTAATGAACTTATTTTTGCGTTGCGGCGAATCGAAAAAGGAGTATTTGGGCAGTGTGTTATTTGCAGGCACAGCATTCCAGTTGATATACTCGAGACAAATTTGACGGCAAGACTCTGTCCATCGTGTCAAACTACGTTGCTCGAAAAAAGCGATACAACAAGATGAGATACCTGCTTCCGTCATTGCTTTTTGCCATAATGGTTGCAGGAGCCCAGCCAACATTTGCACAATCCAATGACGATTGCCTGACCTGCCATTCTGATTCCAGCTTAACGATGGAAAAGAACGGGAAAACCATAAGCCTTTACGTCAATGAAAAAAATTTTAAATCATCGGTCCACGGGGATGCGTCTTGCGTCGACTGTCATGCCGGATTTGACCCTAATAACACTCCGCATAAAAAAGACATAACTCCGGTCGATTGCAGCAGTTGTCACGATGTTTCGTTAGCGAAAACCGGCCCGCATTCCGGAGACCTGGCACATTCTTCTCTGCAATGCTTTGAATGTCATGGCACACACGACATTCAACCCGCAGATAAGATTATACCCGACCAAAAGTGTCTCTCTTGTCATAAAGAGGAAAAGATTTTTCTTACCTCGGTACACTCAAAAGCCGAGTTCGATAAAAAGGGAACCGGCTGCGAATCGTGCCATGATAAAGCTCACGAAGTAAAAGTCGCCAGGCTTGATCGAGGGATTAATGCCGATACCCTTTGTGGTCGATGCCACAAGGATGCCATTACGGCGATCAATGCCGGAATCCACGGAAAGCCATTCTCAAAAGGCATTCTTACATGTGTCAGTTGCCACGCCGCACATGGCACTCAAGTTTCCAAAGAGGTCATTTCGCAGAATGCCTGCTTTAAATGTCACACCGATAAAACTCTTTTTAACGGAATACTTTCGACAAGCGGCGAATCGCTGACCACTCTTGTGCAGTCATACGATCACAGCATACACGAAGAGTCGGCGAGGAAAAGTGGAAAGGGCGCAACCTGCATCGATTGCCACGGCTCACACACTATAAAACCGGCAAGTGATACGACGTCACCCGTAAATCGAGCAAACGTTGTTGCAACATGCGGAAGATGTCACGCCGAAGTCGAAGAGCATTATTTGAATTCATCTCATGGCAAAGCTTTCAAGAGCGGACTTAGCGTAGCACCGGTTTGCACCGATTGTCACAATGAGCACAGCATAAACTCGATCAGTGACCCGAATTCTCCCGTAAGTCGGGCGAACGAACCTAAGATATGCCTCAGTTGTCATCTTGATAATAAGGAAGTATTAAAGCTGACAGGCGTGTCTCCGGAATTTCTCGAAAGCATAAAGCAAAGCGTTCACCTTGTCGCGCTCTCGAGAGGAAATTTGAAGGCCGCAACATGCAGCGATTGTCACGGCGCGCATGATATGCTCCCCGCCGGAGATCCGCGAGCGAAAATTTTCAGAAATAATATTCCAGGTACTTGCGGCAAAAGCGGATGTCATGAAAATGTCGCAGGGAAATATTCAGCGGGAATTCACGGCACTGCTCTTGCGGAAGGAAACAAAGACGCTCCAGTGTGCACAGACTGCCATGGAGATCATCAAATTCTCGCATCGAGTAATCCGTCTTCGTCGGTTTCCGACGGCAACGTCGCTCAGGTTTGTTCCAACTGTCACGCTTCAGTCAAACTTACCGAGAGATATGGACTTCCTTCGCAATCGGTAGGGAGTTATTTAGACAGCTATCATGGTCTTGCCACACGCGGTGGGCTGACGACAGTTGCCAATTGCGCGAGCTGTCATGGTGCACACGAGATAAGACCCTCGTCCGACCCTCTTTCTCCAATTAACAAAGCTAACCTCGCAAAGACATGCGGAAAATGTCACCCTGGTGCAGATGCGCAGTTTGCATCGGCTTCGGTCCATGTTTTACCTGCCTCAAAAAATGATCCGCTCCTTTACTGGATTTCCCAGATATACGTAGTAATGATCGCGAGCGTCATTGGGCTGATGACTCTTCACAATGTTTTTGACTTCATTAAAAAAGCAAAACGCAAGCTGAAACGTCGGAGGAATCCATCGATTGAACATTTCCACATAGGCGGAAAACTTTATATAAGAATGACAAAATGGGAAATGGTCCAGCATTGGGGCTTGCTTATCAGTTTTACCCTCCTGGTACTTACCGGCTTCATGCTCAAGTTTCCCGACTCGTGGTGGGTGAAAGCGATTCGAGAAATCGGAGGAGGCGGAGAAAAGGTATTTGAACTGAGGAGCCTCGTCCATCGATTCAGTGCGATCCTTCTGATAGCGACTGCAGTAACGCATCTCTGTTACGTGTTTCTTACCAAACGAGGGAAGGAATTTATCCGGGATATGTTTCCCAAACTCAAAGATGCACGTGATGTAAAAGACATTTTAAAATACTATTTCGGGCTGCAGAATGAAGGGCCAAAGTTCGATAGATTTAGTTACATCGAGAAGGCGGAATATTGGGCATTGATCTGGGGGACGATTGTTATGGTCGTTACCGGTTTGCTCCTTTGGTTCGATAATTTCTCGCTTGGATTATTCACAAAACTCGGTCTTGATGCTGCAACATTAATCCATTACTATGAAGCGATATTAGCTTCACTGGCTATTGTTGTTTGGCATCTTTATTTTGTTATTTTCAATCCCGACGTGTATCCGATGAACCTTTCCTGGTTGTTCGGTACAATTACCGAAGAGGAAATGTCGGACGAGCACCCGCTGGAATTGGAACGGCTGAAAGAAAAAGAAGAGAAGTCAAATGAAATCGTCGTCGAAAACGGGAATGAGATCAAACCGACAGAAGACGGCAACTCTGAGCGGTAAGATCAGCGCGAGGCTGCAGGATCACTTCGAGACCTTGATAAGAAGAAGGATCAGCGTGGTGCTGCAAATGATGTACATGCGTCCCGACGAACTGGTCGACCTTGAGAGTGGAGAGAAATATATCTGCAGCGTATGCGACCTTGAGTATAAAAGATGTGAAAGTGAACCGGAGTACCGGTGCGAAGTTGCGCGAAAACTTGAGACAGAGTTCAAGGAGCTTGAACTTGCTTTGGGCAGACTACGAAATGAGAATTATGGATTTTGTGAACGATGCTTTAAGTTTATCGGGAAGGCAGAGCTTGAGAAAATGTTGACTCGAACTGTCTGCGATTCATGCGCCGGGTCGCGCGTAGGTAGAATTATATAGAGTGTAATTATAAATTAAATTAGTACCGTAACTAAAAGTGCAAAACGTACCAAGTGGAAAGGGAGTTAATTAGATGAAGGCAGTATTACTGACGTTATTAGTAATCGTTTTTACGGCAATAAGCTCGACAGCAGCTGACAACAAACATCAATATGTCGGTGCGCAAGTTTGCGGTATGTGCCATAAGACTGACAAGAGCGGTCAGCAATTCCAAAAATGGCAGGCGAGCAAACATTCGCAGGCAATGAAAGTGCTTGAAACCGCTGACGCCGACAAAATTGCTGCCGACCATGGAGTGAAAGGAAAAGCAGCCGACACACCGCAATGTTTGGAGTGCCACCAAACCGCATACGGCGCGGAAGCTTCATTGCTCGGTCCGAAATTCAGCAAAGAAGATGGAGTGCAGTGTGAATCGTGCCATGGTGCAGGGAATGATTATAAGACAATGTCAACTATGAAAGATCATCAGAAAGCGCTTGCTGCGGGATTAGCCGCTCTTTCTACCGATGACGGGAGTGCGGAAAAACTTTGTGAGACATGCCACAATAAGAAAAGCCCGACCTTCAAATCGTTTGACTTTAAGAAAATGTGGGCCCAGATAGCTCATCCGGTTCCAAAACAGTAAATAGAACTTCTTCCATATCAACGTTTCCATAAAGGAAGGTGGATTGTGAAAGGTATGCAACTGAACCATGGGCTATTGTGCCGTTGGCGTAAAATTATGAGTGTGGATTGTCTGCCAAGACGCGCCCGATCTCGATCAAGGCTGGCTGATGACTATAGCATTTTAAGGAGCGATTCTGATTTGAAACCTGGATACCTTAATTGCTTTGTCGGCTTTCAGCCCGTCTTCCTCGGCATTCTTGCAACGATTCTCTTTGTTGGAGAATCGTTTGCTCAGTCCGTCAGCGGAAGGTTCGTTACCACGTTTTATTCCTACCAGCAATATGATACCACTAATGCGGCTAAAATGAACCTGGTTGGTTTTGAGGCAATGCAATTAAATTTTGGCACCGGCAACTACCAGTTGCATACGTACCTCCTCGCAACGAACGATTTTATAACCACTCGGCCGAATGATCCTGTGCTCCGGGCCGGAAACTTATATCTCGAGGCCCGCAACATTGGCGGAGATGTTAATTTGAAATTCGGCAGGCAGCCTGTATTTCAGCGAGTGGGTATTTCTTCGTTTGATGGTTTGAGTGCCGACACAAAATTGTTAGACAACAAAGTCTCTCTAGTTGCGTTCGGCGGTGCTCTCCCGCCTGAGGATGAAACATTCAAGGTTAATTCCGATTTGAAGGATAACATGGTTTATGGAGTTCAAGCAGACTATTCACCGTTGGAGAACTTCCGGGTAGGTGGCGCGTATGTCGATAAGACTTTTAAGCCGGAGAGCTACTATGCTCTGAGGAGAGACAGCATTGATGCACCGAGCGACGTGCGGCAGGTACTCATCGACCCTTCATCGGTGGCAAGCCAATTCGTTTCCGGGGATGTCTCTTATTACACTCAAAATGTTTCGGGATATCTACGGTTAGACTACGATTTGAATTTTGACGAATGGAACCGGACAGAGGTTTCGTTCCGGTACTCACCAATAACTCCATTGTCGGCTGATGTCGGCTATTTCCATCGAGATTCAAGGCTCCCATTTAACTCGATATTTTCAGTCTTCGATCACAGCGGAACAGATGAATACGACTTCGGTCTAAACTATCTATTCACAAAGGATTTCAACGCATTCGGTTCTTTCAATAAAATTTTTTATGCCGGAGATAACTCGACTCAATTTACAATTGGCACAAATATTTATTTATTCACCTTGAACTTCTCACACAATGAGGGTTTCGCGGGGAACCTGAACGGGGTGAACGCCCAATTTATGTATCCTTTAATGGACCGGAAGGTTATGCTGATTGCATCAGGAGCTTTGACCGGCTACAAGATACTGCAGGCAGATTCATTGCCTACCAGCCGCTTGTATGATGGTTCACTTGGTGTAACGTACCGCCCGTTAAATCTTTTATCCATTACTTTACAATGCCAATATTATCAGGATCCCATTTACAAGAACGATTTTCGCGGATATCTGCAAGTCAACTATTATTTCTTTAGTAATCTGAGTGCGGAGTGATGGAGGCGAGATGAAAAAAATTACAATATTAGGAATTATACTTGCCGCGGCGTTTTTGTCGGTATCCAATATTTTTGCTGTGAAAGACGCACCGAAAGTTACAAATTCAAAACTCATCAAGTTCTCTCATTCTAAACATATCAACGACGTTGGCGTAGCTTGTTCAGATTGTCATACGGCAGTCCTTACGAGTACGAAAGAGACGGATCGCCTCCTTCCAACAATGGAAACCTGCTATACGTGTCATGACCAGTCTTCAACTAAGTGCGAGTTCTGTCATACTTCGTCCGATAGTACAACGTACCAGGATCTCATTGAGACTGATAGTCAGGTCTTCTTCTCACACCAGCATCACGCCGGCGATTTGAAACTGAAGTGCGAAACGTGTCACCAGGGCTTGGACAAGGTCGAGTATTCCGAACAAGATCCCAAAGCGCTTCCTGCGATGGAACTTTGCACAACATGCCACGGGCTTACAGAAACAAATGTCAAGGCCGAGAAGATCGATTATACTGTGAAAGCAGCGCCGGGAGCCTGCGAGTCTTGCCATAAAGACCTGACGAAATTAAAACCCGATTCTCACCGCCAGGTAGACTTCATAAGTCAGCATAAAAATTTCGTAAATATGACGGGACCACAGAATGATTGTAAATCCTGCCATAGTCCAACAACCTGTCAGGAGTGCCATGACGCGTCCAACATGGCGAAGGACCTCACACCCGGACAAATCTATATTCCTTCGACTCCTTCACTTTCTCCTTTGACTACGCATGATAAACTTACTGTGCAGAAGGTTCACCCGGACAATTACCGATTCACTCATTCCATTGATGCAAAGGGAAGAGAAAGCAATTGTTACACCTGTCATGACGAGCGTACTTTCTGCGTTCAATGTCATAATTCAGACGCGAACGGGCCGCGAATCAAACCGATCTGGCATGACGGCGGAGACTTCATAACTTTTGGCGTGGGCAGCGGCGGCGGAAGACACGCACAATATGCCCGTAAGGATATAGAAAGCTGTGCAAGCTGTCACGATGCTCAAGGAGCCGACCCGACTTGCATAACGTGTCACACAGATCCCGATGGCATAAGAGGCAACGACCCCAAGACTCACGCGGCGTTCTTCATGCATGATGTTGAAGGGAACTGGCATACCGATGCGGGAGCGGTTTGTTACACTTGTCACACCGATCCAAACGCTCATCCGGGTGGAAAGCCGGGAATCGGATTTTGTGGTTATTGTCATGGCAGCAATCCGGGAGGTTGAAATTGAGAAAATATTCTGAATTAATTATAGTCCTTGTTTTGGGGCTGATCTTCAGTTCCTGCAGCAAATTGCAAAATAATGTTCTGACGCCGGTGCAGTCTCAGTCTGTAATTCATCCCGAGGGTTGGACGACACCGAGTTCCGGGGATTTTCATGGAACATATATTAAGGCCCATAATTATGATATGACAACATGTACTGCGTGCCATGGCAGCGATCTTAAAGGAGGTACCACGCAAATTTCATGTTATACTTGTCATCAAGGAAGTGACGGTACGCTATCGTGTAATACATGTCATGGCAATTCGGCTAACCCGGCACCGCCGAAAGATTTATCGGGAGGTTCACTTACAACAAACCCGGGTGTGGGAGCGCATCAAAGTCATCTCGTGGGAAGTAGTTCTCTGTCAGGTGTTGCATGTTCCTCTTGCCATGTCGTACCTCAGGCCGCTGGGCCCGGGTTACACCCGGCGGGAGTGTAGCTTCCGTTTCATTTTCAGAAGTAGCTTTAACACAAACTAATGTGCCGGGCTCGCGCTATTATGATAACTCGATGGCAACGGTGATTCCGTCTCCGGTCTTTAATTCCCAAACCATGCAATGTTCTAATACCTATTGCCACGGCAATTTCAAAAACGGGAATAACTTCACCCCGACATGGACAAGTGTGGGATTCAACCAGGATTCTTGCGGATCATGCCATGGTGTACCACCACAGACGACGATTCACCAAAGCGCATTTTATCAAGGATCCGCCTCTCAGAACTGTTATTTTTGTCATGAGCCAATGATGGGTCCAAATGGCATTCAAGATAGTTCCATGCATGTAAACGGAAAACTTGAGTTGTATGGTCAGTCCCAGACTTCATGGTAAAAGTCTGAAAAACCTTTCCGATAAGCACAGGGTGGTGTAAAGATGGAAAGGCTCAGGTTTTTTTCTTAAATTACAAACAACGTTTGGTGTTCCTTAGGCGAAAACGTTAGGCTTGTCGCTTTGAATTTATATTTAAATAGGAAACAAATTGAATACGCTTGAGAACGTCAAAGGGTGGCTGATCGATTTAGACGGAACTCTGTATGTTGGAGATTCAGTGCTTCAAGGGGCGAGTGAATTTATAAACAAACTGCGTGTGCAGAATCGAAGTTTCAGGATCGTCTCGAATTCAACAGTCTTATCGAGAAAACGGATAGCGGAAAAGTTACATAGGTTAAATATTGAGGTTGCCGAGAAAGAGGTTTTTACCGCGGCGTCCGCCACGGCAGAGCTGCTCAGTACATTTGGCGGTGTAAAATGTTACTTGGTAGTGGCAGATGATCTTGTAGAGGAGTTTAAAGGGATTGAGATTTCTGATAAGAACCCGGATTACGTCGTGCTTGGAGATATAGGTCGAGCGATGAGTTATGATATTATGAACAAGGTCTTCAAACTTGTCATGGGGGGCTCGGAATTAATCGCATTGCAGAAAAATAGATTTTTCAGAGACGCTGATGGATTGCAGATCGATGCAGGATCCTTTGTGGCCGCTCTCGAGTACTCTTCGGGTAAACAGGCAAGAATAATCGGCAAACCTTCGCGACAATTCTTTAATCTGGCGGTTCACGACATCAGGGTTGAAACAGGGGAGAGATGGCTCTCAGCAGAATTTGCAATGATCGGAGACGATATTGAAACCGATATAAAGGGCGCGATGGATGCTGGACTTATAGGGATATTGGTAAAAACCGGCAAGCATAATGATTCCTACAGCGAGCATTTCGGGATAGTGCCGGATTTGTCTTTCGAATCTATCAAGCAGCTCGGCGATAGTCTTGGATGAATCGTAACTGGAAGCAATCAGTGTGTAAACTTCTCGTCTGCGGACAACGAAGTCACTCGTTCATTAAACCATTAATAAATTTCCTGAACACATGAAAAATCTTGAAGTGATCGAACATCCCCTTATAAAGCGGGATATAAGCATTTTACGGGATAAATCTACAACGAGCGAAGATTTCAGAATTGTCTTGAGAAGGCTCGCATCGCTGATGGTATATGAAGTGACAAAGGACCTGAGGTTGAATGCAGCTCCTATCGATACTCCATTGGAGAAGACAGACGGTTATAAAATATCAGATGAGGTCATTTTGGTTCCTGTCCTTCGTGCAGGTCTTGGAATGTTGGAAGCGTACCTGAGTTTTATTCCGAATGCGAAAGTCGGGCACATTGGCTTATATCGCGACGAAACCACCTTGAAACCGGTAGATTACTATGCAAAATTTCCCCCAAATTTATCAAAGAGCGTCGTGATTCTGATCGACCCGATGCTTGCAACCGGCGGGAGCGCTTCGGCTGCAATAAATTATTTAAAATCTCGGGAAGCTAAAAATATCAGGTTGAACTGTATCGTTGCCGCGCCAGAAGGCGTGCGGCTTCTTGAAGAAAAGCACCCCGAAGTGAAAATCTATGCTGCGGTTCTTGACAGGGAATTGAATAAGAACGGATATATCTTGCCCGGACTCGGGGACGCTGGTGATCGGATTTTCGGAACCTAGAATCCGTCTGTTTGCCTCTTAGAGAAATGAATCGGAACGAGATCATTTACAAATTTGGCGACAAAAATTCAGCCTCAAATCCGGAATCAAAAAAATTGGCTAAGGATTATTATGACGGCTTCTATGAGAATAATGAATTTCCATATTATGATGAGAGAACCACACGCCGATTCCTGAAGGTGCTTCTAAGGAAGGGTCGTGTCGCGCGTGGCGGCGACATTCTAGACGTAGGTTGTGGGACTGCTTTCTATACTGAACATCTTCATAACATTGGTTTCAATGCTACAGGGATAGACATTAGTCGCGTTGGAATATTAAAAGGGCGTTCAAGATATCCGTCTCTTTCGCTCATTATCGGCGATGCATCAGCGATGCCTTTCAAACATATTTCGTTTGATGCGTTATTGATGTTCGGTTGCAGCCTGACTAATACACGCGACATACAAGCGCTTCAATCATATATTTCATCTTTGGTGGATTATCTCAAAGATGGCGGTGTGATGATACTTGTTGGAAGGAGCGATTTGTCCGGCAAGACGTCGGCAGATTCTGAGTGGATTCATCACACGTATGATGAGATCTTAAACTACGTTGATCGAAAAAAAGTTGAAGTGGATGGGCCTTACATGACCAACATGAGACTGATATCGAGTCTCGGCCGTATAGCAGTGAATAGGTTTTTTTCTTTTCTCTTGAAGAAATTTCCCGGCAATCATAAGTGGAGTTTCGTTTATTACATAAGAAGAAAGAAAGCTTAGCCCGCGAATATTCTGCCTGCCAGGAAAGTTGCGGCGGCAGCCAAACTACCGATGGACATACTTTCGAGTCCGCTTCGCAGCGGGTTCTTTCCGGTGACAACTGTTTTAGCCGCTCCCACTCCAAACAAAACGCAGAGAGTAATTATTGCGCTCGCTGTTAAACCGGAAGCGGGCGCCAGGAAAGCGTAGGGAATCACCGGCATTAGCGCGCCGAAAGCATATGCTCCACCTGTCGCAATTCCTGACTTCAGAGGAGAAATCCCCGCGTCGAGCGAAAGTCCGAGTTCTTCGTTCATCATGATATCCACCCAGCGTTTCCTGTCGGAAGTTATATGCGAGATTATTTTTTCAAGTATTTCCCCACTGAAACCTTTTGATTGGTAGATCTCTCTGATCTCCTGTCGCTCCACTTCGGGAAAGTTATCGACCTCGAAAGCTTCACGGTTCATCTCGCCGCGATAGTATTCGATCTGAGATTTTGTAGAGAGGTATGCTCCCAGCGCCATCGAAATCGTTCCGCCGATTAATTCGGCGAGTCCTGCGATGAGAATTACATTACTTCTTATGCCTGCGCCATTGACACCGGAAGCAACCGCAAATGCAGCGACGAGCCCATCGTTAGCACCGAATACCAACTCGCGAACAATTCCCCCACCCGGAATGTGAGCGGCTTCAGTATGAGAGGGTAAATTTTTACCGCTCAGTGTTCTGCCACGCCATGTCCATTTTCCCATGAATTATCCTCTCTTATAAATAAATTTATGACTAAAATCTCATTCAAGAAACAAAGAAAATTTATGGGAGTCACCCTGTGGTCCTTTTAAAAGGCCTGCTGAGGAAGGCTGTTTATGAGTTGCATGTATATCTTGACCCCACCTTGACTGATTTGAATGAAATAGCTATATTACCAAGCAAAATTGGAGAAAGAATTGTCGTCATCTGATTATTCTACTAAGAGTTTCACTACTGAAGAAACAGACCGGAAATGGTTCGTCGTAGATGCGGAGGGAAAGACCCTTGGAAGACTAGCGACCAAAGTTGCTGTTCTTCTTAGAGGTAAGAACAACGCAAAGTTTACCCCACACAGCGACACCGGTAGCTTTGTTGTCGTCATTAATGCAGAAAAGATTAAAGTGACCGGGAAGAAGTCTGAGACGAAAGTCTACTTTCATTACACCGGTTACCCCGGCGGCGCAACATACGTGAAATACAAGGAGCTTCTTGGAAGGCAGCCGGAGACCGTTATCGAACACGCGGTCAAAGGGATGCTTCCGAAGAACAGTTTAGGGTCGCGGTTGTTCACAAAATTGAAAGTGTATGCCGGTTCAGATCATCCTCACAAGGCTCAAAAGCCGACTGCAATTGAAATATAACCAGGAGTTTTAATGGCTTCCATTCAAAATATGCAATTCGCAGTTGGTAGAAGAAAAACTTCAACTGCTAGAGCAAGACTTATTCTAGGGACAGGAAAGATTTTCGTAAACGAACAACCTCATTTCGAATATTTTCCTGTTGTGTCGGTTCAGAATGAGCTCTTCAGACCTTTCGAGGCAACGGAGGCCCAGGGCAAATACGATGTTCACGCAATTGTTATCGGTGGCGGGTTAAGCGGACAAGCCGGTGCCTTGAAGCTTGCGATTGCGAGAGCGCTGATCAAAGAGGGTGAAGAGATGCGGCCGCGGTTGCGTGCTGCAGGTGTGCTGACTCGCGATCCAAGAATGGTCGAACGAAAAAAGTATGGCCGCAAGAAAGCGCGCAAACGCTTCCAGTGGACAAAACGTTAATTAACTGAACAAATAATCATACTTCCTGAGTCCGTCCAAGATTCATGGACGGACTTCCTGTACAGACCTTTTTAACAGGAATTTACGCAGCGGTGTCACGAGGCGATAGATTCAAATCGGGATTCTGCGTGAAGATGAGGGAAGTAGAAGAAAAACCAAAGGAACATTTATGCCAAGAGTAACTTTAGAAGCACTTCTTTCGTCAGGAGCTCATTTCGGTCACCTGACTCGCCGTTGGGATCCCAAAATGAAACCTTACATCTTCATGGAACGCAACGGCATCCACATTATAGATTTACGGCAGACTCAACAACTTCTTGATGAAGCTTGCGAGGCCTTGTCTAATCTTGCCGCTGAGGGAAAAAAGATTCTCTACGTAGGAACAAAAAAACAAGCACGTGATATAATTCGCCAGCAGGCAGAACGTGCCGGCGTTCATTATGCTACCGAACGCTGGCTGGGCGGGATGTTGACAAATTTCAGCACCATACGAAAGAGTGTGCGCAGGCTCCAGCACATCGAAAAGATGGAGACTGATAATACCGTCGAGAGCCTGACCAAGAAGGAAGGGCTTCGTCTTAAGAGAGAGAAAGACAAATTAGAAAAGATTCTATCCGGTGTTCGCGACATGAACAAGCTTCCCGGGGCGGTTTTTGTTGTCGATATAAAGAAGGAGCATATAGCAATTGCGGAAGCATCGAGGCTTGGAATCCCGATATTTGCTATGGTCGATACAAATTGCGATCCTGATCCGGTCACGTATGTAATTCCTTCGAACGATGATGCGGTTACAGCAATCGAGGTAATCATAAAATCGCTGACCGATGCTTACATCGAAGGGAGTCAGCGCGCAAACGAATTGAAAGTGGAGGCTATGATGGAACAATCTGCAAAGTCTGCTAATGCCTCTAAAAAAGAAGAGAGTGGAAATTAAAAATGGGAATATCTGTCGAAATGGTTAAATCACTCCGCGAAGTTACCGGTGCGGGGATGATGGAATGCAAGAAAGCTTTACAAGAAGCAAATGGAGATATCGAACAAGCAAAGAAGATACTTCGCGCCCATGGGGCGCAGGTCGCTGAAAAACGAGCGGGACGAGAGGCAAAACAGGGTGTCGTCGAGTCTTATATCCATGCCGGCGGGAGAATCGGTGCGATGGTCGAGATAAATTGCGAAACAGATTTTGTTGCCCGGACCGATGAGTTCAAGCTGCTCGCTCGCGATATCGCCATGCAAATTACCGCGATGAATCCGCTTGTAATTTCTAGGGAAGAACTCTCCGCAGACATCGTGGAAAAAGAAAAAACCATTTACCTCGAAGAAGCAAAAGGCGAAGGAAAACCCGATCAGGTTATAGAAAAGATTGCCGAGGGGAGGCTGGAAAAGTATTTTCAGGAAGTTGTTCTGCTTGAGCAGGCATTTATCAAGGATCCTCAACGCATGATTAAGGACCTTATCATGGATATGACGGCGAAAACCGGCGAGAATGTTTCTGTTAGAAGATTTCAGAGATTCGAGCTTGGAGTCGATGGGACAAAGTGAAGGTCTAAATCCAATCCCGATGTATCAAAGGGGTTGAGAAATCTACTTCAAAAGTCCGTCCTTTGATTCATGGACGGACTTTTTTTATAATTGTAATATCATACTGATTAATGAGGAGCAAGAGTGGAACTCAAATTTAAGCGAATTCTTTTGAAGATAAGCGGGGAGTCTCTTATGGGGGGGAAGGGTTATGGAATTGACCCGGATGTTCTAAATAAATTTTCGAGTGAAGTTGCTTCGGTACGCTCCCTTGGTGTCGAGGTCGGTATTGTCATCGGTGGCGGGAACATCTATAGAGGAATTGCGGCGGCGGCAGACGGAGTCGACAAGGTTGTAGGTGACCAGATGGGTATGCTTGCTACAGTGATCAACTCGCTTGCTCTACAGAATGTCCTGGAGAAAAAAGGAATATACACCAGGCTGATGAGCTCGATTACCATGGAGCAGATCGCCGAACCGTTCATCAGACGCAGGGCTATTCGCCATCTTGAAAAAGGAAGGGTCGTAATTTTTGGAGCGGGAACAGGGAATCCATATTTCACTACCGACACCGCCGCTGCTTTGCGGGCCGTCGAGATCAGGGCAGATGTTATTATCAAGGGAACGCGCGTGGACGGAATTTATGATTCCGATCCGGAAAAAAATCCTGAGGCGGTCAAGATCCAGGAAATCTCTTATATGGATGTGCTGAAGAAAGACTTGAAGGTCATGGACCTGACAGCAATCACTCTTTGCAGGGAGAATAAACTGCCGATCGTGATATTTAATATGACGACTGCGGGAAACCTTAAGAAGGTCGTAACAGGCGAAGCAATTGGGTCGACCGTACGTCAGTTCTAAAGGATCATTCAATAATTTGGAGGATTCCATGCTGGAAAAAATAATCCACGAAACAGAAGACAAAATGAAGAAAGGCGTTGAATTTACAAGGCAAGAATTAACGAAGCTACGGTCAGGGAAGGCCACCGTTGCGTTATTAGATGATGTCCGGATAGACTATTATGGTCAGAAACTGCCGATCGCACAGGTGGGCACGGTGAGTACTCCGGATCCCCATCTTATTACAGTTCAACCGTGGGACAAGTCTGTCATCGGGGAAATAGAGAAGGCAATACTCGCTGCGAATATCGGGTTAACTCCTTCCAGTGATGGTACAGTAATCAGACTTGCTGTGCCGGCACTGACTGAAGAGCGGCGAAGAGAACTTGTAAAGGTCGCAAAGAAATTTGTCGAGGATGGGCGCGTCTCGATAAGAAATATCCGCCGGGATTCCAATGAACATCTTAAAAAAGCTGAAAAGGACGAGCACGTTTCAGAGGATGAACGCAAACGGGGCGAGGCGGAGGTTCAGAAACTTACGGACAGATATATTAAACATCTTGATGACATCTTGAACATCAAAGAAAAAGAAATAATGGAAGTTTGAACGGGGGGCCTTCAGATTAATCGTTTTGAGAAAGCGGCGAGCCGCTTTCATTTTAATGAAAGATCTTTAGTGGATTAGATCTTATGTAAGCGAATCTACCCGCTGCGACTCAGTCAATTGGTCTGTATGCAGGACCGGCAATCTAACTGTCACTGTTGTCCCTTCTTGTTCTTGGCTCTCGATGCTGATTGTACCATCATGTGCTTGAACGAGAAACCTTGAAATTGGGAGTCCTAAACCCGATCCGCGCCGGGCACCGTTCGTCGATCTGGATTTGTCGGCGCGATAGAACCTGTCAAAGACGTGAGGAAGGTCGGCCGGAGAAATTCCTATCCCTCTATCGATAATTTCAAGCCGTGCAAATTTATCCTCAATTCTCTGAACAACCCTTATTGTGCTGTCCGGGTTCGAATATTTAATTGCATTATCAAGCAAGTTAATAAATACGCTGATCAATTTGTCCCTGTCGCCCTGCACAAAAACCTCTTCGCTTTCGTGCGCGGAAATGTTTTGTACTTCATAATTTACGCTGACACCATGTTGAGCGGCGTAACCGGACACCCTGGAAATTGCATCAAGCAGGAGCTCGTCGACCCGCACGGGACGCTTTTGAAGCGGAAGCTGTCCGCTTTCGAGGCGGGCGATTGTTAGGAGATCATCCACTATATTCGTAATCCTTCGGATTTCCTCGATCGCACTTTTCAAAATATTCTGGTAATCTTTTGATGTCCTCGGGTTCTTCAAGGCCACTTCTATTTCGCCGAGCAAAATTGTGAGCGGGGTTTTTAATTCGTGAGATGCATCTGCTGTAAATTGCCTTTGAAGTTTGAATGCTTCCTCGATTCTGTCAAACATCTCATTTAGGGTGCCGGATAAGCGAGAGATCTCGTCGTCTACTTTTCCTATTTCGAGCCGTTTGTCCAGGTGCTCCGCGGAAATTGATTGGGCGGTTCGTATTATTCTATCAATCGGGTCAAATGCCTTCTTTGCTACGTAAAAACCGCCAAGAGCAGCCAATAATATTGTGAGCGGCACCGAAATGAAAAGCAATAGTCGAAGCTGGAACAACGATTCGTCGAGCGGGGCAGTATTCGAAGCAACTTGCACAAGATACCTCGGGATGCCGTTGTCGAATACGGGGTAAGTGACCATTCGTAATTTTCCAACCGGAATCAGGCGTTTTGAGATCGAATTGTCGAGTGTTTCAAAAACTTGATGCTGGCTGAGCGCGAGTCCGAGAACGTCTCGCCCGACAGGCAAGATCAAGTCTTTCAGGTCGGCAGATTTTATTATGATATTTCCACTGAAGGATAGGACTTGAATGTATTTGTTCGTGCCAGATGGAATGATCAGAGGGCGCTGGAGAAGTCCGGAAATGATTTCCTGTTCCAGGATCTCGTCTCCTTTTATCAGACCGACGACTTCAAGCGCATCATTACTCAAGTTAAGGTCGAAATTCTGAGCGCTTTGCCGCGCATAAACTAAATACATCCCACCAACGAAAACGGAGAGCGTTATCCCGAAAATAATTACGAAGAGGAAAATTATTTTTGATCTAATCGACCTCATCTTCATCCTTAAGGACATATCCGACGCCCACGATAGTATGTATGAGCTGTTTTTTGAAATCCCTGTCAATTTTCTGGCGAAGCAGTTTGATATAGACATCGATCACGTTTGATTCCATATCGAAACTTACATTCCAGACGTGTTGTGCGATGTGGGTCCGCGAAAGTGTCTTTCCTTTATTACGCATAAAATATTCGAGAAGACCAAATTCTCTTGAAGTCAACCTGATCTGCATCCCTTCCCGCTCGACTTTTCGAGAAACAGGATCGAGAACCAAGCTCCCAATCTGGAGAACTGCCGATTTGTCCTGACTTTTTCTCCGCAAAAGAGCCCGAACTCTTGCAAGGAGTTCCTCGAAGTGAAACGGCTTCGTCATATAATCGTCAGCGCCCGAGTCAAGCCCGCGAACTTTCGCTTCAGTGTCTCCAATTGCTGTCAACATCAGGATGGGAGAATCTATTTTTTTGAGACGAATCTTCTGGCACGTCACAACTCCGTCCTGCTTGGGCAGCAAGACGTCGAGAATGATCAGGTCGTATTCATTTTGAGATGCCAGATCCTCACCTTGTTTGCCGTCGTAAACCACGTCCACTGCGTACGATTGTTCCTCTAAACCCTTTTTTATGAACGAGGCGACTTTTTTTTCGTCTTCAACTACAAGAATTCGCAAATTCATTGTTCCTAAATAAAGAGGTCCGTTAAAAAAATTATTAGTTACATCAATGCGACATGGGAAAAATAATCCGAGGATTCATAACGATCTCTCTAAAATTATCTTTCCGGGATATGAAAATCAATTATTGTTTGTGCGACGGAGTGTTGTTAGTTTTTGGGCGAATGACCATATTTTGGGGAACGGTTACGTTTTACTCTGAGACGTTTAAATAGAAAATTATCGCATTTCTGAAAAGGAGTGACGCATGGGCAAGAGAGTAGATTTTTCCATAAGGGGTAAGATCGCATACCTGACTTTGAACCGGCCGGAAAAACGAAACGCAATCGACAATTTTGCGCTGGAAGAATTGACAGACCATTTTACGGAAGCGGATTCCAATGAGAATGTTAGGGCAATCGTATTTAGTGGAAGGGGACCCTCGTTTTCATCGGGGGCTGATCTGGATTATCTCTTAAAACTTTCGAAGAGCTCTTCCTCGGAAAATCTTGAAGATTCCATGGCCATGAAAAATCTTTTTTTGTCGGTTTACGTGAGCAAGAAACTCGTTTGTGCAGTTGTAAGAGGTCCTGCGCTGGCAGGAGCCTTCGGCCTTGTACTTTCTTGCGATATAATATTTGCGTCGGAGAAGGCCAAATTTGGATTCACAGAAGTTAAAGTCGGATTTGTGCCCGCTGTCGTCATGAAGATGGCATTAAGAAAAATGACAGAACCTAATGTGAGAAGATTGGTGTTGACCGGAAAAATAATTGACTCGAACGAGGCGCTCAGAATCGGATTAATCTCGGAAATAATCGACGACAAAGAGATTGAGGCCTACACGGAAAATTTTCTGAACGAGTTCTCCGCTAATACAAGTAAGAAAGCAGTTGAGCTCACAAAAGAAATATTGTCACAAGTAAAAGACCTGACGCTGGCAGACGCGCTGAAATACGGTGCGATGATGAACGCAAAAGCTCGTTCCACCGATGATTTCAAAAAAGGCATAGACGCATTTTTAAACAAAAAACATTTGGAGTGGGAATAGTGAATATCGAAAGCAAAATCAGAACCATTCCGGATTTTCCCAAAAAAGGAATTATGTTCCGGGATATTACAACTCTACTCAAAGACCATGAAGCATTCGATTACGTAATCGAAAAATTTTATCAGCATTATAAAAACCTGCATATCGATAAAGTTGTCTCTGTAGAATCGAGAGGTTTCATTTTCGGAAGCGTGCTTGCTTACAAGTTGGGAGCCGGATTTGTGCCGATACGGAAGCCGGGGAAGCTTCCCGCCGAAGTTATCAGCCAGGAATACCAGCTTGAATACGGCAAAGACTCGATGGAGATACACAAAGATGCGATTCGACCCGGGGAAAAAGTCCTTGTGCATGACGATCTGCTCGCTACCGGAGGGACTGTCGCTGCGGCATGTAAACTCATCGATAAGCTCCAGGGAAAAGTTGAGGGAATATGTTTCTTGATCGAGTTGACTCCATTAAATGGCAGGAAAGCAATACCTGAAAGAGATGTTTTCTCTTTGATTAAATACAATGAAGATTAGATATCAGATGAACGTATTCCGAAAAAGGTCCCTGCACTGATATGAGATTTGCATAACACTACCGAATCGGAAAATTGATATGAATTATCTAAATTCTATTTGAGAGTTATACCTTGAGCCTGTTTTGTTTTTATATCATTCTGTAACAACTCAATTTTAAAGTCGAGGTAAAAATGGAAAAGGTAGTTCAATTCACAGCTTACTCGAGTCTTAAACTTTTCCGCCGTGGGAAAGTGCGAGACGTCTACGAACTTCCAAACGCATTGCTCTTCGTTTCTACAGACAGGATTAGCGCATTCGATGTTATATTGCCGAACGGTATCCCTTTCAAAGGGAAAGTACTGAATCAGATCTCAAAATTTTGGTTCGAGTTCAGCAAGAAGATTGTCAAGGATCATGTAGTCTCAACGGATGTAAAAACTTATCCGGAAGAATGCCGGAAATATTCCGAGGAACTCGCCGGGCGGAGCATGATTGTGAAGAAAACCAAACCGCTTCCGATCGAGTGTATTGTCCGCGGATACATCAGCGGATCAGGGTGGATCGACTACCAGCGCACCAAATCCATCTGCGGCATCCTTTTGCCTTTGGATATGCATGAATCGGAAAAACTTCCCGAGCCGATTTTCACTCCTTCAACAAAGGCAGAGATTGGAGTTCACGACGAGAATATAAGTTATGACAAAGCAGTGAACATAGTCGGGAAGGAACTTGCGGAGAAAGCACGTGATTATTCGATTCAAGTTTATAAGGCTGCTGCAGCTTACGCGGAAAGCAAAGGAATTATAATTGCGGACACCAAGATGGAATTCGGCGTGGACGAAAATGGAGAACTCATTTTGATAGACGAGTTACTGACCCCGGACTCATCGAGATTTTGGGATAAGGCGGCCTACCAGGTGGGGAAGTCCCAACCAAGCTTCGACAAACAGTTCGTTCGCGACTACTTGCTCTCGATCAATTGGAATAAGAAACCGCCTGCCCCGAATCTTCCGGAGGAAATTATTCGAGGAACCAGCGAGAAATATCTGCAGGCATTGAAGATGCTCGCAGGGGTAGGGCTGACTTAACTTCAAATATTAAGTCAGGGGGCAAGCGAGAATAGTATCTTGCTGTGGATTTTACGTGCCAGCCTTTGACTTATCATGTCAAGAGGGTTAACGCGGCTTCATAAACCGTTTCCGGTGTTGTTCCCAACATGCAGCGGAAGTGTTTCTTCGGACATGATTCTCCCCCGATATGTGAGCAAGGCCGGCAACTAAGGCCGCTTACTTCCAATATTTTGTTGTCAACTCCGTACGGGAAAAAACCGAATTCCTTCACAGTCGATCCGAAGATGGCGATAATTTTTTTCCCAAGTGCATTCGCTGCATGCATCAGGAACGAATCGTTCGTGACTACCAGGTCAGCGTGAGAGAGCATCGCTGTGCTTTCAAGCATCGTCAGCTTTCCGCAGAGATTATTTATCCCGCCGATTTTTGCAATAATGTTGCATATGCCTGCGTCTTCATTACCGCCGATCAGAACAACTTGGTTTTGCCCGGAAATTATTCTTGCAAGTTCCAGCCAGTTTTCGACAGGCCATCTTTTTGTAAAGTGTCTGGATCCGGGGCAGAGGAAAACTGAGTTCCTTCCTTCTACGCTTGTGCTCTTCCAAATTTCGTCGATCTTATTGCGTATGTTTGAGGGATAAAAAATCTCAGGTTTTGGAACTTCCGTTAATGTTTTATCGTAAACTTGGGCATATTTCAGAGCGACGGATCGGATACCGGAGTAAAAGTTGAACTTCATCTTTACGAGTGCAGCCCGCTTGAATATTTCTTTATTTATTACTCCGATTTGACTCGATGTTCCCCTTCGCAAATATATACTTCGGAAATTATTTTGCAGATCTAACGTGGCATCAAAGTTTTCAGCGAGCAATTTTCGCTTAAGTGTTTTGAGCTCTTCGAAGTCTACATGTTCCTGAACTAAATGGACTGCACTGATGTTAGGATTATATCGAATGAGATCAGAATAATTTGACTTTGCCACGAAATGAATTTCGGATTCAGGCTCTTTTTCTTTTATCAGCTTCACGAGAGGTGAAGTAAGAATGATATCGCCGGCAGAGCTTAATCTTACCACGAGTTTTTTGGAAGTTGACATTGTTAAAAGTTAGGAATTAGCTGAAGTAGTTTCAAATATTACATGCAGAATTATTGGTTTGCATCTTGAGCGAGACAAAAATAAATTCTCAATAGAGATGAGAGGGAGATTATGAAGGCATTGCCGCATACCATAGAGGAACTCAAGAGATCCGGGTACAAGGTCCTTTCGGTGAAAGAAGAGATCAGGAAAAACCTGATGTCAAAATTAGGGAAGGCCGAAACACTTTTCCCGGGAATTATCGGCTACGAAAAAACCGTTGTGCCGGCTATCATCAACGCGCTTCTTGCGAAACATGATCTTATCCTTCTCGGGCTGCGCGGACAGGCAAAGACGAGGATTGCGCGCAGTTTAATTTGCCTTCTTGACGAAAATGTCCCGATGATAAAAGGATGTGAAATAAACGATAATCCTTTCCAGCCGGTCTGTAAACATTGCGTCGACCTGGTGAAAGAACATGGCGACGAAGTCGAAATCGAATGGCTTACTCCCGAACATAGATATGGAGAGAAGCTTGCAACGCCTGATGTGACCATTGCAGACCTTATAGGAGACATCGACCCCATAAAAGCTGCGGTTCAAAAACTCCATTACTCACATGAAGGCGCGATACATTTCGGAATTATTCCGCGAACCAACCGGGGGATATTCACTATAAATGAACTTCCCGATCTCCAGCCGAGAATTCAAGTGGGTCTCTTCAACATAATGGAGGAAAAAGACATTCAGATCCGGGGCTTCAATGTCAGGATTCCGTTGGACGTGCTGATGGTCTTCACCGCAAATCCGGAAGACTACACGAACCGCGGCAACATCATTACCCCTTTGAAGGACAGGATCGATTCACAAATTCTCACTCACTATCCGCAAAGCATTGAAGAAGCCATGAAGATAACGGAGCAGGAAGCGTGGCTTACGCGCGACAGCGGAAGAGAAGTCGTGATGCCTTATTATCTGAAAGAAATAATTGAAGATATTTCATTCAAGGCTCGTGGAAGCGAGTTTGTCGATCAGAAGAGCGGAGTCAGTGTCAGGATGACAATCTCCGTGATGGAAAATCTTGTCAGCAGCGCCGAACAACGTGCGATAATCAATAAGGAAAAAGTAATTGTTCCCCGAATTTGTGATCTGCAGCAGGTTCTCCCGGGGATGACCGGTAAATTGGAATTGGTTTTTGAGGGAGAGCAGGAAGGCTCGGTGAAAGTCAGCAGAGCGCTAATCGGCAAAGCGGTTAGAGAAGCTTTCAAGAAGTATTTCCCGGATCCGTTGCAAAAGAAAGTCCGTGTCAGCCAGAGTGAGGAGTCGAAGAAGACCGGCAGGCAAGCCGAAGTTTCTGCGTACGCTAAAGAAGATGAATATACTACCATCATCAACTGGTTCGAGTCCGGCAATAAAGTGGAAGTTGCCGATGACATGTCGTTCGACGATTATTATTCACAGCTGAGTAAAGTGCCGAATCTCAAAGAAGTTGCAAAGAAACACATGAAGATTGATGAATCAAGAAAATACGAGCTTGCCACTTCGATGGAGTTTGTACTCGACGGTTTGCATCAATTTTCCCGGATAGCAAAAGATGACACACAAAACGTCATCTCATACAAAGATTTGGTCGGGAGCATTTTTCCGCCGAAGGAAAGGTATGAGGAGGACTAAAATTGACTTCTGGTTTTCAATCTAGGAGGTTAATGGACGGATCATCCGGAGTTATCGAGAAATTTGAGGACGGTCCTATCTGGACAATTGGGTATCTGGTTTATGATCCGGATTCTCTCGAAGCGGTGGTGATTGACGTCCCATTATGGTCTTCCGATAAAATTTATAAGAGGAATAAGGAGCTTAATTTAAAAATAAAATTTGTTATCGCGACCCACGGACACTGGGATCATATCGGCGAAATGAGAAAGCTGAAAGCTCTGACCAGTGCTAGAGTTTGTGCGCACGCCTCAGATGGGTGGATGATGCGTGATCCGAACGGGCTTTCAATACCTCCGCCGATGCCGGTTGAGGCTGTGGAGATCGATATCCCGTTGGAAGAGTCGATGGCGTTAACATTCGGGAACTGTGTTCTAACCGTTGTTCAAACTCCCGGCCATTCGGCAGGATCGATTTCTCTTTATAACGAAGTTGACGGTGTTATGTTTACCGGTGATACGTTATTCGCCGGTTCGATTGGCAGGACTGATTTGCCGTCAGGTTCTTACGAGGAAATAACGAAGAGCATTTCCAATAAAATGTTTTCTTATCCGGAAGAAACCCGGATATTTCCAGGGCACGGTACGGATAGCACGCTGAAAAGGGAAAGAACGGAGAACCCGTTCGTTCAGATGATGTTTGCGGAGAAATGATTGATAGGGAAAGGTTATACGAGTTAAAATGTCATTTACGAGGTGAGAGATGAAGTTCCGGTATTCGAAGTGGACTGAAGACTCTGCGACGGATGAGCAGCGATTGCAGGATATGATCTCAATGTTCAGTTATATCATGCTGCAAACCAGCGGCGACACAGAAGAAGCATTGGATTGGATGCGGCAGCTGGGGGAGGAATACGAATTGTTTGATGAGGATATGACTCTCGAGGATTTCATCAACAAGTTGAAGGAACTCGGTTATATAGAAGATGCCAAGGATGTCGTGATCCTGACTGCCAAAGGAGTTCAGCGTATTCGGGAGGATGCCCTTCGTGAAGTATTTTCGAATCTTAAGAAAAGCCCGGAAGGATCGCACGAATCTCCGCATACAGGACAGGGTGTCGATCGATTGAGCGAAACAAAAAAATATAGTTTTGGGGACCAGCCTACGAACATAGATTTGACTTCGACTCTTACAAACGTCCTGAAGCATGACACCATAGATAATTTCCGGTTAGAGGAAGACGACATCGAGGTCTATGAGACCGAGCATATGACGAGTTGTGCCACTGTGGTCCTGATCGACATAAGCCATTCCATGATTCTATACGGCGAAGACAGAATAACTCCGGCGAAGCAAGTGTCGCTTGCTCTCTCCCAATTAATACGGACGAAATTTCCGAAGGACCATCTGAATATTGTTGCCTTCGGCGATGATGCGAAGGAAATAACTCTTGCCGAGCTGCCGTTCGTGACGGTGGGGCCATACCACACGAACACGCGTGCCGCTCTTCGACTCGCAAGGAGTATCCTGCGAAGGAAGGGAAATGTCAACAAGCAAATTTTTCTGGTAACGGATGGGAAGCCGTCGGCGATATTTGAAGAGACGGGTCGCCTCTACCGTAATTCGTTCGGACTCGATCCGAAGATTGTTAACAAGACTCTCGACGAGGCAGTTGCATGCCGGAGGGAAAGGATAGTCATAAGCACCTTCATGGTCGCCAAAGATCCTTACTTGATCAACTTCGTCGAGGAACTTACCCAGGCAAACAAAGGCCGTGCATATTATTCTTCACTCACCAAGCTCGGCGAATATATTTTTGTTGACTACATTCGCAACCGGAGGAAGAAGTTCAACAGCTCGCTGCCGTAAGAAGGCGTCTATTGTTGGTTCAATATGAAGATTTTCGCGGTCGATGGATCTGATGTGTTTTCCCTGTTAAGCAATCTTACGTAAGTCGGCCTGTTGTCTCAATCGGGGCGTGTTGATCCACAAAATTCTTTTCGGTTGCTCTTCGGTACACCATCACAAAAATTCCTGAAAGTAATATTGCCGCAAGAAATCCGAAGAAGGAAGTCAAATTGGAGAGGAACGCTACGACAGGATGCCCGTTCGCCGTTTTATAAAGCGAAAGGATTGCGACGAGGTTGTTCGTGAAATGCGCTGCCATTCCGGGTATAATGCTTTTGCTCCTGTAAAAAAAGAACCCGATGAGCATCCCGAGGAGTGAAAGGGAAATTAGGTTGATCGGCTCCATGTGATAAAGCCCGAATATTATTCCCGCAATGAAGACGCTTCTTATCCCGAGAGTTCGCTCCAGTGTCCGCTGGAAATATCCGCGGAAGAGAGTCTCTTCGCATATTGCGGGCGTAATACACACTACGATAACCAGCCAAAATAATTCCGTCGTTGTGTAAGATGTAAAAATCTGTTCGTTGATCTGTTCCAGGAAATCGGGAAAATTCAATTGCTTCATAAAGAATTCGCCGATGAAACTGCTGACCGGGATGAAGAGAATGGTGGTTATTACAGCGAGAAGTATTTCGGCAATCGGCGCGCGCTTGAACCGAATATATGTCATAGCTTTTTTTGTATGCCACCGCTTGATTATCCAGATTGTCGGGACGAGCATGAAAACGAACTCGGATATCATCACGGAATAGCGGATGGGATTTTTAGTCGCCATTATGTTGGTCGTCATCCTTTTTATGAATGACCCCCCGACGTCATGGATCCCCGTCGCTTTTATGAAGACCGCTACCCCTGCCATTACGTTCAGCCCGTAGAAATAAATTGTACCGACGATGATTAAACCGAGGATTGCAGCTGTCGTGAGGCTCCTGTTTGATCGTTCCCATGATCCATCATACCTCTCGATTGACGGCTGGGGAATTGAGTCCGATATATTTTCTGTCACTAGTCTTCCTTATTGGATGATTTCAGGTGGTAGGTTTTGAGCATCCGGTTGCGGCTGCGGCGCTTCCATACCGGGAAGATCATTCTTCCGGGCCCGGAGATCGAAGTACATGACTACCGTGAACACCGGCGTAATGAGGAGTGAGAATAGTGAGCTGATACCGGTGCCTATTCCAATTCCCGGTCCCATTGTTTTCAGAGTCTGGTGGAGTGTCTGAGGATCAATATTGCCACCGCTTCTGCCTAGAGCCGTGAAAAATTCCTTATAAAAATTAAACATCGTTCCGAATTGTATCGGGATAGAAATAATTGAAATTACAAACTGTGAAAGAATCGAAAACAGAATAAGGATACCGCATGTTCTCCACCAATATCCCTCGACGAGTGACCAGCTTTGCCGAAGCGCATCGATAGGCCCCAGATCCTCGATGGCAACTGCCGTCAATGAAAAATACCATCTGAGGACTAAAAAGAATATTGCAGGAATACCGACGACCACAAAGAGGAGGACAAGTAATCCTATAATAAATCCTGATCCGATCATGGAATAAAGAACTGCGCCAAATATGACCAGGATGACGATTCCACCGATGATAGCAAAATACTTGATCAGCCCCTGGCCGATTCCATAAAGCCATTTCATATAGAAGGTTTCTTGAACGGCTTCACTGAGACTAACCGGCTCACCCATTAATTCCTTGCCGACAATATAACTGATTGTAATCTCCGCGAGGAGCACGCCGAGAGTAATCATGAATGCGGAAACCACGAATAGACCGACCTGGCCCAGATAAGGGAGTATAACATTGAAACCGGTTTGCTCAGGCAATCCGTTCAAATGGATATTAATATCGGCAATTGAGGAATAAAGATTATCCGCTGCAATCGTCATGAGGACTACAGGAATTACAAGAAAAATTGCCGCAACGATGAGGTTGCGGACGAAGGTTTTTCCGATCAGAGTGAAAGTCCTTTCAAAAATATCACCGAGTGTCATCGGGAGAATTTGAGAACTCATAATCATACTCCTCAAGTTGTTGGAATGATCCGCACCGAAGGCGAAAGTAACATGGCTGCTCTTCTGAAATTAAATTCTGATTGTTGCCACCGTCAAGTTCTTCAGCCGTTACTCAAAGAACATATTTAATGAATATCGAGTGAAATCAGCAATTCGTTCAGGGCACAACTGTCGTGAATTTAGGTAAGGTGGGGTGAATAATCAAAGAAGATTAGTGGCTGTAACGTATTTTCTCCGGCAGCGCCGGTAAAGAGAAAATTACTTAATAATTATTGTCCTGGAATCCATCGCATAGGCTGAAAAGTATCCAAGGGAACCATTGGTCAGGTTGGTATTTGGATTTGCCGGTGATAAAGATGTTGGACTCTGATCCGCAGCGATGATATTTCGAAGAGTGTAATAATAGTCATAAGTCGCTTTGTCTATCGAAAGAAGGTCAACCTTCACTGTGTCGCCTGGGCCGATCTTATTATTTTGATTTGACCTGATTCCAAACTGGACTGTGATTTCGTTACCATTGGTCAGCTCATCGTCAACGATGATAGTTCCTCCGCGGCCGCCGCTTATTGAATCTGACGGAATGGAATTCACATGTGGTACGATGCGATAATAATTACCTGGCTGTGGAGGATCCTTGAAGGTGATATAGAAATCATAACCGGATTCGCCGAACAGGCTGATCGCGGACTGGACGTAAAAAGAATCTATGTCAACTTTTTGTGGCATCGAGGAAACGGCGTCGTATTCCTTTCCATTTGCTATGACCTTTAGGGAATATGTCCTTCCTGGAACGCCCGTTGGGCTTGAAGAGTAATAGGTCCCGCCAATCGCTTCTCTTAATGTATCGCTGTTTCCAGCGTTATCAGAGATTACGACAGTCGCATCGGTTATCGGTTGGAAATACAAAGATGGCGTGAAATAGTCGCCGGTCATATTTATGACAACGGAGTCCGTCCCTCCCTGGTCGTTCACGAGTCCCTCAATCACTATATTGGGATTTGATTGGTTAAGATCGACGGAGATGACTTTTTGGCAGGAAGAGATGCCAAAAATTAGGAGCGAGAATCCGGAGGCGAGCAACAGGAAAAATAAAATCCTGCGATTCTGTAACTGTCTTCTTTGGGAAGTCATGATATTGTTCCGCATCCTAAAAATTAAAATTATAAGTTACAGACGGCATAATCGGAAATATTGTCGTTTGTACAGCCTGTGTCTGATTTGGATTGTCGGGGTTCCGCTCGAAATTGATGGAGTAGGCATTTTGCCGATTGTAAGCATTATATAATGAGAAGTTCAAGTTTGAGTGTTTGTTAATTGTCCATGTTGCGGACAGATCGAGGCGATTATAAGCTGGCATCCTGTATGCATTCTTTGATGTATAATATGGAACGAGCCGTCCGTCGATCATGTAGTTTCCACTCGGAAACGTCACGGCATTGCCGGTGTAATAAACCCATGTGGCTCCGAACGTCCATGTGTCGTTGTAATCATAAGTGACTACAATAGAAAAATCATGAGTCCTGTCCTGTGTGGCAGGGAATGGATTCCCGTTGTTTATCTGCGCGAACTGTTCCTCCGTTCGTGCTAACGTGTAAGAAAGCCATCCTGCGATTGGGCCAACTCTTTTCTTCACCATCAATTCTGCGCCATAGCTCCATCCCGTTCCGTACAGGAGGAGAGATTCAATAGTCGGATTAAGCTGTAAATCCGCGCCATTTCTGTAATCTATCAGGTTCCTCATTTCTTTGTAGTAAAACACAAGCGAGGATTCGTATTCGTTATTGTTGAAGTTCCTGAAATATCCGATGTCAACCTGATCTGCGTATTGTGGTGGGACGTTGTTCGAACTTGGGATCCATAAGTCGCTCGGATTTGTCGATGTTGAATTTGAAAGAAGATGCAGATATTGAACAGTTCTGTTGTAGGACGACTTGATCGAATTTTCCTGATCCAAGATGAAAGTAGCTGCAACGCGCGGTTCAAGACTCACGTATGTCTTTATGAATTTGCCGGAACCATAACTGGCGGTGTCCAGAACATCTCCAAGATTATCGTATGTGAAAATTGTCCCGGGTCCAAGAAGGGTAAATGACGATATGCGTAATCCGTAATCGACATTCAAGTCGGAAAGGATGCTCGTCTGGTGTGATATGTAGGCGGCATTTTCAAGAGCATATTTGCGGTTTACCGATAGGTTATTGACGAAACTCGTTGATCCGGAGGTGATGGAGCCTGGAAGAAAAGTATGATAGATGGAATTAATGCCGAAATCAATGGTGTTATCGGAGTTCATGAAGTATTGGAAATCGGTTTTGAAATTCATGTCCTGGATCCCGGAGGTTATTTCAAACTGGCTCGTACCTGCTCCGACGTCGTTCGTATATTCATAGTCGCTGTAGATCAGGGATGTATTTGAAAAACATTTATCACCAAAGATATGATTCCACCTTAAAGTGGCGGTTGAGTTTCCCCAATTGAATCCGAAAATATTGGGGTAATCGAAATTGTCTCTTCCGAAATATCCCGATACAAACAGGCGATCTTTATCTCCGAAATTATAATTTACCTTTGCGTTCAAATCGTAAAAGTATAATCGAACACGATTTACCGTCGTGTCCCTTGAAAGTCTGAGGAAAAGATCTGCGTAAGTACGTCGGCCTGAGATAATAAAGGAACCCTGATCTTTTACTATCGGGCCATCCACGGTGAGTCGTGAATCGAGAAGTCCGATTCCGCCTGTCGCTCCGAAGTTTTTATCGTTGCCGTCATCCGTCCGGATATCAACCACCGAAGATAGCCTTCCGCCATATTCAGCTGGGATACCTCCGGTTACTACAGTGACATCTTTTATCGCGTCGGAGTTAAAAACTGATAAGAACCCGAGAAGGTGGGATGGATTATAAACAGGAGCCTCATCAAGTACGATCAGGTTCTGATCCGCACTGCCCCCGCGAGCATAGAAAGCGGTGCTTCCTTCGCCGGCAGCTTCGATCCCCGGAAGGAATTGTATAGTCTTCAGTATATCCTGTTCTCCAAGGATTACCGGGATGGATTTCACCTGCTGGACTTGAAGATTATTAGAGCTTACATCAGTGGATGTAACATTGGCATTGTGATGCTCTCCTGAAACAACTACTTCGCCTTCGGTAATCGGTTGAGGTGTGAGATCAAAGTTTATTGTCCGGTCATGGGTCAGATTGATAGTATCGATCTTTATTTTGAATCCCAGGTATTGGACGTAGATAGTATAAATTCCTCCCGGAACCGTGACGGAATAAAATCCGTAGGCGTTGGAGGATGCCCCTACTGATTTAAGATCTTTGACAATGACCGTCGCCCCAATAAGTACTTCACCTGTCTCCGAGTTCTTGATTAACCCGCTGAAAGTATAATTCTGGATTTCTTGTGCTCGTGCATTGGGAGTAGTCGACACGATTATCGGCATAATTAAGAAGAGAAGGGAAAACTTCATGCTCGGTTGTTTACGCTTAAGTGAGTCAGATCGTTTAATTCTTTAACGGGAAATGTTGTTGTCTCGTTCCACCGGAGAATAGTTAACTCGGGTTGGAATAAATTGCAAGTCAGGTTCGCTTCGTGGTGGCGAGCGCACATAAAATGTTTCGGAAAGATCTTTTCATAAATGGAGCTATCGGTTATATTATGTTGTTAACGGGGTGTGGCTCAGCCCGGTTAGAGCGCTTGGTTCGGGACCAAGAGGTCGTGGGTTCGAATCCCACCACCCCGACATCTGATGTGTAAGGCGTAAGTTTTCAGAAGAGAATCTTGAGAATCGTCGGCTGAAAATAATTCCGAAGAGACAGTATCGATAAGATTTGGAATCGCTTCGGAGTCGAGGCGGTTAGAGCGTGGCGCCTTCGGCGCCAAGGTCGTGGGTTCGAATCCCACCACCCCGAAAAATAGGGTAACGAATGTATCTAAAAGTTAAAGTTCACCCGTCGTCTAAACGAAACGAAGTTGTTCAAAAAGGTTCGGATAGTTTCGAAATATTCGTTCGGGTAAAACCGCTTGAAGGAAAAGCAAATGAGGCGGTTCTCATCTCTTTGAGCGACTTTCTGAAAGTTCCGCGTTCGCAAATTCGTTTGATCAGGGGTTCGATGTCTCGTAACAAGATTATTGAATTGTTAAAGTAGTTTGTCCGTCTATCGCATTTTTTACTCATCGATCCGATTGCGTATTAGGGCACATCAAGCTAACTTCTTTAATGGATAAGAAAGAAATAATTCATGCACTGGAGGAAATATCCCTACTCCTCGAATTAAAGGGCGAAGATAAGTTTAAAGCTGTCGCTTACTCCAGGGCGGCGCGTGCAATTACTCAAACGACTTCCGATGTAGTCGGGATGATCCAAAAAGGCGATGCCAAGAAAATTTCCGGTATAGGCGAAACCCTGTCAAAAAAATTGACTGAATTTGTAGAGACCGGCAAGATTTCCTATCTCGAAGAGCTCCGGAGTTCTTTTCCTCCGGGACTAACAGAGTTATTCGGAGTTCAAGGACTCGGACCGAGTAAAGTTCGTGCTCTCTATGAACAGCTTGACCTGAAATCGCTCTCCGAACTTGAATATGCCTGCCACGAAAACAGGCTGGTTGCCTTGAAAGGTTTCGGCAAGAAAACGCAGGATAAAATTCTTGCTGAAATTCACAACCTTAAAGCTAACAGCGAGTTCCACCTCTTGAATGTTATCCACGAGACAGCAACGGAGATATCTGTCGCGCTTGAGAAATTGACCGGAGTAGAAAAATATGGATTCACTGGGAGCTACAGGCGAAGAAGGGAAATCATCCGGGACCTCGACTGTGTTATAAAATTCAAATCGGGCGAGCGAGATAAACTTTTTATTTCTCTGCAGAAACTCAAAGGGGTCAAGGAAGTCAAGGATGTACAAAATGATCTTGTCTCGGTGGTCTGGAAGAATGGGGTCCAGGTTGAGTTTATCATCGCAAACAAGGCGGAGAATCCTTTTGCCATTCTACATTCAACGGGGAGCAAAGAGTTCTACCAAAGCCTCAAAGAATATGCTTCTTCTCGCGGCTACACGTTATCGTCTCTTGAGTTGAAGAAGGGGAAGGAAAAGTTAACATTTGAATCTGAGGAAGATATTTTTAGCGAGCTCGGAATTCAATTCATCCCACCTGAACTTAGAGAAGGAGACCAATCGGTCAAAGCCGCTTCGAAGGGTGAAATCCCGGAACTCGTTAAACCCGAGGACATCATCGGGCTGTTCCATGTTCACACCAACTGGAGCGACGGTGCGGACTCACTTGAAGACATGGTTAAAGCCGCGCAAAAACTTGGACTGAAGTATTTCGGGCTAAGCGATCACAGCAAGGTTGCCGTCTACGCAAACGGATTGGACGAGAAAAGACTAAAGGAACAGTCGGACGCTATCGACAAATTAAATTCTGAGAGCAAAGACTTTTTTATATTCAAAGGAAGCGAAGTTGACATACTGTCTGATGGCAAATTAGATTACAGCGACAGTGTCTTGAAGAAACTGGATTTCTCGGTCGGCTCGGTTCACAGCAAGCTTAACATGAAGAAAGACGAAGCGACGAAAAGATTGGTGAACGCCCTGAAGAACCCGTATTTGACTTTTCTTGGCCATATGACAGGGAGGCTGCTTCTCGGAAGAAGCGGCTACGAAGTTGATATTGATGAGATAATCAGGACTGCGGTGCGAAATAAGAAAGTGATAGAAATTAATGCAAACCCTCATCGCCTCGATATTGATTGGCGTAACATTAAGAAGGCCAAAGAAGCAGGTGTGAAGTTCTCTATAAATCCCGATGCTCACTCGAAGGATGGATTAGCTGACTTTCTTTATGGAGTCTATATTGCCAGAAAAGGCTGGCTGACAAAGGAAGATCTTTTGAACACGATGGATGTCGACCAGGTTAAAAAATTTCTGAAGAATGCCAAAGGTTAATTTTGTTCCACTCAATAAAGTAATCGAATTAAAAACCGGAGAGACTCTTTTTAAAGCCGCAAGGGTGAACGGTATTCCGATAGGAAGTTCCTGTCGCGGAGACTGCGTATGCGGGTGGTGCAAAGTTGAGATAGTCGAAGGGATGGAAAACCTTTCATTGCCGGGTGAATGTGAAATGAAACTCATGAAGTCCGGAAGCTACGAGAAAAATGAGAGGGTTGCTTGCAGAGCGAAGGTTTATGGAGACGTAAGCATAACAACAGGATACTGGTAAAAGAAATTCTAAATTATGAATTCTTAATTCTCAATTAATAATTTAAAATCTAACATTTAAAATTTTCAACGGTTTTATGAGATACATACGACATATTTTTATTTGCACGAATAGGAGAAATGAAGAAGATCCGAAGGGATCTTGTGCACAAAAAGGGAGCGAGGATATTCGTGACCTGTTTAAGAAAGAGTTGCACGAGCGCGGACTTAAAACGAAAGTCAGGGCAAATAAGGCCGGATGTCTGGATGTTTGCGAATATGGACCTAACGTCGTGATTTATCCTGAAGGGGTGTGGTACTGCCATGTTAAGAAGGAAGACATCGTCGAAATAATTGAGAGACACATTATTGCTGGGGAGGTTATCGAGCGGCTCCTTTTGCCGGATCCTCGATATAAACCTGAAAAGATGAAATACGAACCGCTTAATAATGAATCTTTAAGCCATGTGGCTGAATAACAGTTTGTTGTTGACTTGCATTGCGTTTTTTATCCCGTTAATTTTTAGCTGTAATCGATAGTCCTTAGATAGTCGGAAGTAATAAGATTGTAGAACTTCAAAAAGGGGGAGTATATGAAGCGCAATCTAAAGGTTTACGTGGTCGGCATAGCAGTCGTGAGCATCATGTTGAATTTCGGATGTAATCGTGTGACCGCACCAAGCATTCACAACGTTGTACCGACGCCCAACCCTTCGGTCAGGATGGTCGAGACTGGCAGTAATCAATTTGCACCGAATCTCTTCTCTCAGGTTGCTGTTCAGGAACAGGGGAAGAACTTTTTCATCTCACCTCTCAGTGTGTCCATGGCACTGGCGATGACTTTGAACGGTGCCGGGGGGCAAACATATACAGATATGCAAAAGACGCTTGGGCTCGATGGTATGACCAACAACGAGATCAATCAATCATATCAAAGTTTAATAACAATGTTCAACGGTCTTGATCCGAATGTTCAGTTTAATATCGCTAATTCGATCTGGTACAGGAATACTTTTCAGGTAATCGACACTTTTTTTAATGTTGACTCAGTCTATTTCAATTCGGAAGTTAAACCTCTTGATTTTAACGCCTCCAATGCGGCGGACATAATCAATTCGTGGGTTAGCGACAAAACCAATGGGAAGATTCCTTTAGTAATTTCTCCTCCAATCGATCCAAAGGTCGTTATGTATTTGATTAACGCGCTCTACTTTAATGGTACCTGGAAATACACTTTCGATTCTACGGACACAAAACCAAAACCATTTTACCTCATGAATGGCACTTCCGAGGACGTTCAGACGATGATGGTCCATGATACGCTGAAGTATTATTATGATAACAACTTTCAAGCAGTCGAACTTCCTTATGGCGACGGAGATTACAGCATGTTGGTTTTGTTGCCGGCTTATAATTCCTCGTTTGCAGCGGCCGAGGCGGGGTTAGATCGGAACGAGATTAATAAAATCATAATCGGCTTATCGACTCATGACGTTCAGGTGAGTCTGCCGAAATTCAAAATACAATACAGCACGCATCTGATTCCTATCTTAACGAATTTGGGAATGGGCATTGCCTTTGGACCCGGCGCGGATTTCACAAGGATCAACAGAGATATACCGTTGGTCATTTCGGACGTTTTACACAAGACTTACATCGATGTAAATGAAAAGGGGACCGAAGCAGCTGCGGTGACGGTAGTAACGATAAGAGCATTACTTGTTGAAGATCCCCCAATCCCAAGTCCAATAGATTTCATTGTCAATAGGCCATTTCTTTTTGTAATCAAAGAGAACCACGATAATACGATCATATTCATGGGTGCGGTAGCTGATCCGAACATCGCAACTGCAAACTGAGAAGCAATTTTCTTTAGTTCAGATGAAAACCTTGTCAGGTGTAAAAAGAAACCTCGACAAGGTTTTTTAATGGTTGTTTTCGGCGGGCTTTTCTATTCCACGGCATTTAGCTAAATTTGCATGTCTTGAAACTAAAACTATCGAAGCGGAAACGAGTTCCGGCAAAACCAAAGTCACAATTCGGAAATATTGAGGGAAAAACACGAGCGCAAAAGGTATTCGTATCCTTAATAAATGAATATCCAATAGCAAAGTCCGCACTGGAATTTAAAACACCGTTTGAGCTTTTGATTGCAACGATATTATCGGCACAATGTACCGATGCGAGGGTGAACATGGTTACACCCGGACTTTTCAGAAAATATCCTTCACCGAAAAGTCTGGCGGAGGCTGACAAGAGCGATATAGAAAAAGAAATAAGGTCAACCGGATTTTTCCATCAAAAAGCAAAATCTGTTATAAACTGCAGCAAATCAATTGTCGAAAAGTTTGGCGGGGAAGTTCCGCGTACGATGGAACAACTCCTTTCGCTCGATGGTGTTGGCCGAAAGACTGCGAATGTCGTTCTCGGGAACGCTTTCGGAATTCCTGGAATTGCTGTTGATACTCATGTTAGAAGGCTTTCCCGGAGACTCGGTTTTACCGGGGAAAATGATCCTACAAAGATAGAGTTTGATTTGATGGAATTGTTTCCGTCAAAGAATTGGACAATCCTTTGTCATCTGCTGATGTCTCACGGCAGAAAAGTTTGTGTTGCAAGGATTCCCAGATGTGAAGTTTGTGTAGTGAATGAGTTGTGCCCATCGGCAAATATTTTGTTGGATAAGAAAGGGAAAAAGGTTGAAGATTAGAGTAGCACATAGCCCGGATTCGGATGACGCATTTATGTTTTATGCACTTGCGAACAAGAAGTTTGATACGGAGGGAATCGAATTTGAAAATATCCTTAGTGACATTGAGACGCTCAATCAGAAGGCAATGGTTGGAGAATACGAAGTAAGCGCAGTGTCTATTCATGCTTATCCTTATATAGCCGACAAATACCAGATGCTCAGCAGCGGTGCGAGTATGGGAGACGGTTATGGCCCGGTACTCGTGAGCACGAAGCCACATAAGGTCGAAGACATAAACAATCTTAAGATAGCGATTCCGGGAAAGCGTACTTCCGCATTTCTCGCTTTGAGCATTTTCGCTGGGACCTTCGAATATGAGGTTGTGCCGTTTGATCAGATTATCGACAAAGTATTATCCGGTGATTTTGATGCCGGATTAATCATACACGAAGGCCAACTTACTTACAGTAGCGCGGGGCTTTACAACATAGTTGACCTCGGTGCCTGGTTTAAGGGAAAATTCAATTTGCCGCTCCCGCTTGGGGGAAATGTCATCCGCCGCGATTTAACTCCGAAAGTGAAGGCAAAGATCTCTTATTATTTAAAGAAAAGCATTGCCTATTCACTCGATCACCGTGATGTAGGATTGAAGTACGCATTGGGCTTCGCGCGTGGTATGAATACAAACCTGGCCGACAAATTTGTTGGAATGTATGTGAACGATTGGACACTTGATTACGGCAAGAAAGGGAAAGAGGCAATTCAATTGTTTTTAGATTTGGCGTATGAACGAAAACTTTTGACCGCTAGATGTAAAGCGGAATTTATCGAGACTCCGGAAGAATTGTAGGCTGCATTATGGAATTGCTTGACGAAAAGCCGGGCGTTTCGGCAACGGATATTTTAGGCCGCGGACAGTTGAAACCGGGCGCAAGGATTGCTCTCTTCATCGTGATCGTGGGAGGCGTATTTTATCTCGGAGGCTCAGCGGCGCGAGGAATAATTGGAAATGACCTCGTGGAAATTGGAACGCTGAAGTTCAGGCAGGATATTCCGTTTGACGCCGAAAAAGAAATTTATAATCTACTCGCCAGAACCTCGCTTTTAATCGTTTTTGGTTACGCTCTAGCTTTGATCGGATTTCTTACATTTTTGACCAAATCTAAACTTCGAATGAAGAACCACCCAAACGCCTTTATGGCAATTATTCTTTTTGCAATGTTTATTCCAATCGAATTCTATACTTCGTATCTTGATCTGCGATTCTTTTTATCTTACGTGGATTTCCAATTGCAGCTTTTTCTTGGCGCAGATCCGGGTCCATTAAGAGATGAAATGCGCAAGCTGTTTGTTGAGAGGGTGAGTGGACTTGGCGGACTTTCGGTGATTGCTATCCTCTCGTATTACAGCGCGATCGGCGTGCTGGTTTTTCGCCCGATTAAAACTAATAAAACAGAAAAGAATTTAGACGATGCCCAAGCTGAAAATTGAAGCCTTAATCGCTGAACTTGAAGAAGCTGCATCACAGTTAGGGCTGAAAGTCATATATGAAAAAGGAGATTTTAGCGGCGGTTACTGCATCCTTAAGGAGGAGAAATTAATCGTCATCAATAAGAAATTTGATCCGAAGCATCGTGCCATCTCTTTAGCAAGGAGCTTATCTGAGGTCGGAATCGAAAATCTCTTTCTTAAACCGGCAGTACGTGAATTCATAGAAGAACAGATGGAGGCCCGAAATGAGACTACTGGTAGCTAACGGTCCGAATTTAAATTTGACAGGATTGCGGGAACCGCAGATTTACGGAACCGATACACTCGCTACAATTAATTCCGAAATTAAGGGAAGATTTCCGGATGTTGGTTTTGAATTTTTTCAGACAAACGGTGAAGGGGAGTTGATCGACAAAATCCAATCGGTTGATAAGGATGGCTTCGACGGCGTCGTGCTTAACGCGGGAGCGTTGTCCCATTACAGCATTGCGCTGAGAGATGCGATCGCATCGATCAAGAAGCCGGTTGTCGAGGTCCATCTCTCACAGGTTTTTGCTCGAGAAGAATTTCGCAGGAAAAGTGCGATCTCAGAAGTCTGTAAAGGAACCGTAACCGGTTTTGGAAAGTTTTCATATTTCACCGCTGTGTTTGCCCTTTCGGAAATACTGAAATGATTAAAGCCGTAATTTTCGACCTTGACAATACGCTCGTCGACTTCATGAAGATGAAAGGCGAGGCTATAGATGCGGCAATCAGAGCGATGATAGACGCGGGACTTGAACTTTCGTATGACGAAGTCAAGAGACGAATCGATGCGATCTACAAAGAAAAGGGAATAGAGTTCCAGTACGTTTTCGACTCTCTCCTATCGGACATCTTTGACAAAGTGGACCATAAAATTTTATCGGCGGGAGTTGTCGCATACAGGCGTGCACGCGAAGCCGCGCTTGTTCCTTATCCGCATGTCTTCATCACGCTTAACGAATTGCTGAAGATGGGAATGAAGCTGGCAGTCATATCGGATGCGCCATCAAAAGAAGCATGGCTGCGCCTGACTTATCTCAACATGCATCATATTTTCGATGTAGTGGTAACATTCGAAGACACAAACGAACGTAAGCCTCATCCGGCGCCATTCACGCTCGCGCTTGAAAAACTGGGGATCAAGCCCGGCGAAGCTCTTATGGTTGGAGACTGGGCTGAGCGCGACATCATTGGTGCAAAAAAAGTCGGGATGAAAACTGTCTTCGCCAGGTACGGGGACACTTTCAATACGGTGATATCGGGCGGCGATTATGAAGCGAACGACATCCAGGAGCTGATCGGAATAATCAAGAAAGAGAACTCCGGTGGTTGAAGGAGTGGGGATAGATATTATCGAGGTCAGCAGGATCAAAGTGAGTATCGAGGACTACAGTTCCCTTTTTACTGAAAGAATTTTTACACCTGATGAAATTAAATATTGTTCGAATAAACCTAACCCATTCCAGCATTACGCGGCGAGATTTGCCGCCAAAGAGGCTTTTAGCAAAGCGACGGGTACAGGGTGGAATACCGACTTCTCATGGCAGGAAGTCGAGGTGATGAATGAGGCAAGCGGAAGACCGCTTCTTCGCTTGAGTGGACTTGCACTTAGGAATTTCGGAATGAAGAAGATATTTCTGTCGCTGTCGCATTCCGGAGATTATGTAGCAGCAGTCGTTATTATCTCATCCGAAGAGGAATCAGCTCGAGGCTGAATATCTTGGCTTAAACCAAGCTTGGTTTTTTAACGTCTCAATATCGGACAAAAGCTAAAGCATGAAAAACTACTTACTTCCTGAACATTTCGGCGGTTGTTATTTCAATGCTTCTGTCCACTCGATTTCCAGAATCTTTAGAAAACTGGTCGATTAGAGTTCTTTGGATGCAAAGCCCGAGCGATATGGACCTTGTCGAACAAGTAAAGTCGGGGAACGATAGAGCTTTTGCAGAAATTGTAAATCGCTACGAAAAAAAAGTTTTCTTCGTAGTTAAGAGAATGCTCAATGATGACGATGAATCTGCCGATGCAACTCAAGAGGTCTTCATCAAACTGCACGACTCTCTCAGAAAGTTCCGCGGTGACGCCAACCTTTATACGTATATATATAGAATTGCGACGAATGTCTCGATCAGCTACTTGAGAAAAAAGAAAGTAAGGGCTGTTGTTAGAATAGATGAAGTGATATCAAATATGTTGACGGGTGGTAATGAGCCTCAACGTGAGGCGGATCAGGATGAGCTGAAGAAACTTGTTTCAAGGGCTGTTGCGGCATTACCAATGCAGCAGCGCCAGGTTTTCATCTTGAGGTTTTATGAAGAACTTTCGTATGAAGAGATATCTCAGGTAATGCACAGGTCCCTGGGTGCGCTGAAAGCAAATCATTTCCATGCGATGAAGAAGATTGGAGATTTTTTAAAAAATGAAATGCGATGATGTAGTTGTGAATCTTCCGGATTATGTTCTCGGCAAAGTCGAACCGAATCTTGGTAAGAGTATTGAAAATCATCTTGAGCTATGTTCGGAATGCAAGGCCGAGCTTGCGGAGATGGAAAGAGCCATCTCGTTGCTGGGTGGAATTGAAATTGAAGAATATCCGGATGGGTTCTGGCAGGAGTTGAAAGCATCTGTCATGGAGAAGATCTCCGAACCACGCCGGGCAGGATGGAAAGTGCCTGCCTATGCAGGAGGACTTGTTGCGATTTTGCTGGCGATTGGAGTCGGCGTTTATGAGTACACGCTCAAGCCGGACCAACAGCCGACGAGCATCACTACTCTGGCATCGTTACTTCCTGCAGAGCAGGTTGTCGATCTCTCCAACTTGAATGTTAACTATGTGAATTACGCCGCTCAACCGATCAGTGAAACCTATGAAATGGGCAGCGTTGACGATTCGCTGCAGTTAGCAGTTGTCAAATCAATGTGGACTTCGGTCGCAGACTCGTCCAGGTTATTGGACGATTTTGATTATACAGGGAATGTTTCTCCTAACTAAGAGGATATCATGAAGAAAATTTTAATCCTGGCTTCTTTTCTCTTATTCCCGGTTTCTTTTGTCCTTGGACAGGAGATGAGTCCTCCGCCGGAGGCGCCTCCGATGGATAGAGATGTGGGAAAACAGCTTGAGCAGATAAAAATCTGGCAAATGACCAAAGACATGGATCTTCCTACGGATAAAGCCGAGAAGTTTTTCCCGCTTTATAACGACTATAACTTGCAACTTAGGAATATTACTGCTGGACGCAGGCAAGCGGTACGTGGTCTTGATTCTTTATTGAAGAAAAATTCCGAGGATGCCAACCTAAGAAAACAGATCCAACAAATTCTAAATCTTGATACGCGTCTTGCAGAAGAGCACGCAAAATTCATGCAGTCGTTGAACGGGATACTTTCCACCACCGAAGTGGCTGAGTACATAGTTTTCGAACAAAAATTTGATCGAGAAATCCGTGAGCGAATCAGGATGATAATGCAGCAAAGGATGAGAGGACGAGGTTATTGATAATATTTTACCGGCTCTTTTAATTTCCACTCGGATATCTTAAATTTGGTGGCGTTAGTTTAAGACCAATAATAATTTTGTTGACATTTGAAATCTAAAGTTCTTTTGCACATTGCTGTTTTGATGGATGCCGCTGCGGCGTTGAAGATATCAGCAGGTAGAGCGGCTGTAGAAAACCTGAAAAATGGCATTACCAGTCAACAGAATATTCCCCTTCTTGTGATAGTTATTGTAATAGTTTTTCTCACCGAATTTATATCTCAAAGGAAAATTTCCCGCTTTCAGGTCTTGGTCTTTTTCATCACGGCGGGAGTCCTTGCTTTTTGCTCGTTTTATCTTCCTCCAGTCGGCGAGTCCGCAGAAGAACCGTCAGTCTTGGCCTATGGGGCGTTGATGATTCAGTTTTCAGGTTCCATTGTTATCGCATTCTCAAAGGATCCACGAGTCGGGAAAATTCTTCTGGGAATTATTTTTGTTGTGGGCATTTTCACGCTGGCGGGGTTCGTCTACACATATTCAAATGGCGAAACGTTCCAGTCAGGTCTTAACAGCGACGCAGCAGTTGTACTCGGCGCATCGGTGTGGGGGAAACACAAACCGAGTCCGATACTTCGGGGCAGACTGGAGGCGGCAATAAATCTTTTTAACGCCCGGCAAACAAAGAAAATTGTCGTTACCGGCGGGACTAAAAGGTTTGATACTATAGAATCCGAGGTCCAAGCCTGGTATCTTAAGGAGAGAGGCATCCCGGACTCAGTCATAATCGCCGAACACAATACTTTTTGCACATGTGAACAAGCGGAATATATCAAAAGAGTCCTCATCGATTCTCTCGGCATGAAGAATATTGTGGTTGTTACCGATGACTGGCATTTGCCACGGGCTCTTTTGATGTGCCGGTGGGAGGGCGCCGGAGTTTTCGGAATTGCGAGTGGCTACAGGATGTTTCTTTCAAATGAAATTTATTCTCGCCTTCGAGAATCGGCGGCGATACAGGTATTCTTGCTCTTCGGCGCATAAAGGAAATTAGAATGATGTTTTCATCGACTTTAAGTTTCGGATCATGACTTCCCAGCGAAGGCTTGCTCGCGAACGCGTGCTTCAGACGCTTTATGCTTATGAAATCTCCGGTACATCCCCGGAATTCTTAAGCGCGGATATTTTGAAGGACATTGAGGATCAAACTGCTCTTGAATTTGCAAAGAAACTTTTCAGGGATACTCTTGAGAATCTGAAGGATTTGGACGTGATACTGCAAGGGCATCTCGACCACTGGGATATTTCACGTGTCAACCCCGTTGACCGGAGTTTGCTGAGAATGGGAATCGCGGAAATTCTCTATTCGCAGGAAATCCCGACAAAGGTGACGATGAATGAAGTTATCGAATTGGCAAAGAGATACAGCACCGAAGAGAGTCCGAAATTTGTTAACGGAATTCTTGATGCTTCGTTGAAACAGTTGACGAGCGAAGGGAAAGTAAAGAAGAGCGGCAGGGGTTTAATCAATACTTCCACTAAAAAGAAAACATGAACGAAGAGCGCTACTCTCGTCTTACAATTTTTTCGTGGACACTTTTCGATTATGCACGCACTTCCTTTTCAGTAATGATAAAGACTGTCGGTTATGCATTGTATTTTCGAGAGATCGTTTCCGCCGGTACATTCAGGGGAGATTTTTATTGGGGGCTCGCCGACAGCATATCGATGATTATCGCTGCCGTAATTTCACCGGTTTTGGGCGCGGCAAGCGACTATTCTCACAAGAGGAAGAGATTTCTCATGGCGTTTTCGATGCTTTGCATCTTTGGCACGGCATCCCTGTACTGGATACAGAGAGGAATGATACTTCCCGGAATGCTGGTATTTATCGCGGCGAATGTAGGATTTCAAGGAGGCTACACTTTCTACGATGCCTTCCTGCCGGAGATTGCCCCGAAATATGTTTACGGCCGTGTTTCAGGATATGGGTTTGGGATGGGTTATCTTGGTGCGCTGTCGATATTGGCAATTGCGTTCCCGTTCATCAAGGGAGGATTTGATTCGTCCAATCTTCAAAGTTTTCGAGAGAGTTTCCTCATCGCGGCGGGCTTCTTTTCTGTTTTCGCAATTCCCGCATTCCTTAGACTACGCGATCACACAGGAATCTATCACCGCAAACTTCCGTATTTTCGTTTAGGGTTCCGCCGGGCTTTCAGGACTTTCAAACGGCTCGGAAAATACAAAGCACTTTCCAGATTTCTGCTTGCCTTCTTCTTGTATATAGATGGAGTGAATACGGTTATTTTTTTCTCCGCGCTTTACGCACGCGGCACGCTTGGTTTTACTCCTGTCGAAGTGATAATATTTTTCATCGTGGCACAATCAACTGCAATATTAGGCTCTGTCCTGTTTGGAATATTGACGGACCACTGGGGGCCGAAACGAAGCATTACAATCACGCTCGTTATCTGGATCGCGGTGGTGCTTTCCGCATTCTTTATCCAGACAAAAGGGCAATTTTACATCGTCGGATTATTTGCCGGCATGGCGATCGGTTCGTCGCAGTCTTCGAGCAGAAGCCTCATGGCATTCTTAACTCCGGCGGAACATGCAGCGGAGTTTTTCGGGTTTTATGACGGAATTGCCGGCAACGCTTCAGCCATCATGGGGCCTTTAACTTTCGGCGCAATCTCAAGCTTCACCGGGAGCCAGCGAATCGCCGTTTTATCAGTGCTGATATTTTTTATCGGCGGGCTTATATTGCTCAACCAGGTTAAAGTCGAGTGGCGAAGCCGAAAGGAGGAAACTTAAAGAATGTTTTCCAGATTAACTTTGTTGATACTAATGACGATGAGTATAGCACCTGAGTCACAGAAATATGTTGTTGTCGAATTAAAGAAACCGCCGATCGAAGTGGAGAACGGCAAACCGTTTTCAATTTTTATAAATATGAAGCCGTCGAGTGGTATCCATTTAAATGCACAGCCGCCGATTTCGGTAAAGCCACTTAGCGGGTCGGAGACAGTAAACGTCAAAGAGTTATCGAAGTCCGGAGAGTATTTAAACTCAGCTAAGCCGGTTGAAGTTGAATGCACTATTACGGGAGTTAGCGTTGGCCCGCATAAAATGAGTTTCATTGTCGGTTACACCTACTGTTCAGAAAAAGACGGCTGGTGTCGCATGGGAAAGGATACTGTTTCCGTAACTGTGAAAGTCCTGAAATAATTGAAGCCGGTCTATTTCATTTCCGACATACATCTTGGCGCTCCGACTCTTTCCTCTGATTTTGAAGCGAAGAGGAAAAAAGAAATATTGAAGTTTCTGGACACGGTAGTCGGAGACGGGAGCAGGCTTACAATTGTGGGGGACTTATTTGATTTCTGGTATGAGTATAAATACGTCGTGCCGAAAAACTATTTTTGGCTTTACGCTAAACTAAAAGAAATGGTCGAAAACGGGATTACTGTGGATTATGTCGCGGGAAATCACGATTTTTTTCAAGGAGAATTTTTCTCCAATGCGATCGGTCTGAAGGTTTACCAGGATGGATTCTCCGAAGAAATAAACGGGAAGAAGTTTTTGATAATACACGGTGACGGTCTGGCGCGAAATGACTCGGGATACAGGATGCTCAAGAGATTTTTGAGAAAAAGATTCGTAAGGACACTAATCCGATTGATCCATCCGGATGTTGGCTTTTACCTTGCGAAAGTTTTCTCAAAAAAGAGCAGGGAATATACTTCAAGCAAAGATTTCGGCGAGACGGACGACATGATGTTATTTGCCGAGAAGAAAATAAGTGAAGGATACGATTTCGTTGTTATGGGACATAACCACGTACCGAAATGCGAGCAATTCGGAAAAGGTGTTTATATTAATCTCGGAGATTGGTTGAAGAATTTTACCTACGGAGTTTTTGACGGAGGTAGTATGAAATTAATGAACTGGGAAATAGAAGCATGAAGTGGCGTTATTCCAAGGAAGAGATGGAGCGTTATTTCAACGATCCTGAATACAGGAAAAGTAAAAGAAGAAAAGGAAAATTTCTTTCGAAAGATAAGCGGACATTTAGATTAGGTGTAATCGCGGCAATTATCCTCCTGTGCGTCGTTTATGTCATCTATATCGTTTCGGGACTCCCTTCACTCGAGGAATTGGAAAACCCGAAGCCGGAATTAGCGACGCGCGTCCTTTCTGCCGATGGACAGATTCTTGATCAATTTTTCATGAAGAACCGCGCCGTGGCAGACGTTAGCCAACTTCCTCATTATGTCGCCGACGCCTTGATTTCAACGGAGGACAAAAAGTTTTATTCACACTGGGGAATTGATCCAATCAGGATAATGAGTGCGCTGCTAATCGATATTATTCATCTGCGGGCGAAAGAGGGGGCGAGCACTATTACGCAGCAACTGGCAAGAAATCTTTATTTGAATCAGGAAACCACATTAACGAGAAAGCTTCGTGAAGCAATAACTGCAGTTCAGATCGAACGCACTTATACAAAACAGGAAATTCTCGCGATGTACCTCAACGACGTTTACTTCGGAAGAGGCGCATACGGCATCGAGTCTGCGGCGCAGCTTTACTTCGACGAGTCTTCTTCGGATCTCACTCTCCCGCAGGCTGCAATGTTGGTCGGACTATTGAGATCGCCTGGAAGATATGATCCTCTCGATCACCCGGCGCGTGCGCTGATAGTAAGGAACGTAGTACTCAAGAATCTTTATGATGACAATAAAATATCCCAAACCGATTATGAGGCGGCGAAGGTAGTTCCAATAGATATTAAATATCACGGGCCGTCGACCGGATTGGCACCGCATTTTGTCGAGATGATAAGGCAGGATCTTGAAAAGAAAGCGGAGAAATACGGATTTGATATTTACCGCGATGGCTTGACGGTATATACCACTCTCGATTCCCGGATGCAGGAATACGCGGATTCCGCGGTAGATCAGCATGTTGCTGATTATCAGAAACTTTTCGATTCAAGGTGGGATTGGAATACTAATCAGGCAACGTTATGGAGTGCTGTTGACAAGGCAATAAAGGATAATCCAAACTACCGTGACGCAACGACTGATGGCGAACGAAAACAGGTTTATGATCAGCTCCATTCAAGCCAATCTTTCATTGACTCGGTAAAGAAAGTGGAGCAGATGATTCAAGTAGGGTTTGTTTGTATCGATCCTAAAACGGGATACATCAAAGCATTGGTTGGCGGGTCGAATTATAAACAATTCCGTTACGGGCTTAATCATGTGACACAAATAGAAAGACAGCCTGGATCTGCTTTTAAACCGTTCGTTTACACCGTGGCCATCGATAACGGATACGCGCCATCTTACAAGCTTCTCAACCAGCCGGTAACAATCGTCATGGCGGACGGGACAAGATGGACACCGAGGAATGCGGATGGGGAATTCGGCGGCGAGATGACTCTCCGTGACGCTATAAAATATTCAGTGAATGTGGTGGCAGTAAGAGCAATACAGGAAATTGCTCCAGTAAAACAGGTCGTCGATTATGCTCATCGAATGGGAATCACGACTTACCTTGCGCCTTTTGAATCAATTGCGATGGGTACGTCGGTTGTCATCCCGATCCAGCTTACTTCAGCTTACGGCGTTTTCGCAGACGAGGGAATATTGACGAAGCCGATCGCAATACTCCGAATAGAGGATAAGAACGGGAATGTAATTGAAGAAGATCATACGCAATCCACCGAAGTCCTGAGCAAACAAACTGCTTATCTTATGACCGACATGCTCCGGGGAGTGGTCACCCAGGGAGGAACGGGCGCCAGGGTAAGGAATTATTTTTATTTAGACGCGGCAGGGAAGACCGGCACCACGCAGGATTTCGGAGATGCATGGTATGTCGGATATACTCCTCAACTGGTGGCGGGCATTTGGGTCGGCTTCGATGACGACAGAGTCCACTTCACGGATTGGGACGGACAGGGCGGAAGAGCAGCCGCACCAATCTGGGGAATGTTCATGAGAGACACTTACGACGATAAAGACATCGGACTTCCGATTTCCTCGTTCGTACAGCCCGAAGGCGTTGTGACAGCGACCATCTGCGCGCAGACCGGGAAGCTCGCTACCGAGTTTTGTCCCGAAAAGGTGACTGAGATTTTTAACGCGAAATATCTTCCGCCGGTATGCGATGTCCATACATCGCCGAACCAGCAAACGGGTTCGCAGCCGGATGGAAAAATAGGGTACTGATAAGTTAAAGGTGAAGAACGAATAGTGAAAAGTCAAGAAGGATACTGACTTTGAGTTGGGGGCAATGATTTATTGGCTTTTAATTTTCTATTTCGTTCTATTCGTTTTTCATTTAAAATGTTCCCCTGTAGGCGCCGCCGTCAAATTGAATCGTCGCTCCGGTAACGTAGCTATTTTTCTCCGAGCATAGGAAAGTCACAAAGTTACCGAACTCCTCAGGAGTGCCGAGCCTTCCCATCGGAATTTCTTTGACAATGTTTTGAAGAGCTTCTTCTTTTGTGATCCCTTTCCTGGCGGCAGTTTCCTCCATCAGGTAATCGATTCGTTTGGTCGCGACATAGTAAGGCGCGATGTTATTAATTAAAACATTGTCCCGCGAAAGGTCACGGGAAATTGTTTTAGTCAAGCCGATGACTGCAGCGCGTATCGAATTTGAAAGAAGCAGATTATCGGCAGGCTGTTTAACCGTTACTGACGAGATGTTCACTATCCGTCCCCATTTTTGCTTTTGCATGATCGGTGAAGCCTTGCGTATCAGCCTGACCGCGCTCATGAGACTTAGATCCACCGCTTTCAACCATTGCTCATCGTTGAAATCGTTAAACCCGCCTGCCGGCGGGCCGCCGGCGTTTGAAATCAAAATGTGAACGGTGCCGAAATTCTTGATCACCTCTTCAAAAAGTCGGTCGATGTCGTCAGACTGGGTCAGATCTCCCTGGATCGCCAGCGGCAATTGACCTGTTTTGTTTTTGATTTCATCCGCGGCATCATGGATGTTCTGCTTGTGCCTTCCGTTGATGACGACTTTTGCGCCTTCGGAGGCAAGAGACATTGCCGTTGCTTTTCCCAGGCCCTTCGTCGATGCCGCGACGATCGCTACTTTGCCGTTTAGTCCTAAATCCATTTAATCCTCCTCGTGACTCGGAATTATTTCAGCCATTGTTATTCAATTCTTATTCGAAATTATCTTTGATGAGACAAAGTTGCAAGTTGAAGAAACCGGGTTAGAAACTTAAAGACAAAGACACTGAGACACGGAGAATAGAGGTAGCGACTCAATTTGGATTTCTCGCAGAGTTCGCAAAGGAATAATTGAAGAGATCGCAAAGAAATATTGTTTCTACTTTGCGTGCTTCGCGGTTACTTTGCGTCCTTTGCGTGAAACAACATGGCCGATAGTCAAAATGAGGCATTACCTAATTAACTGCTTATTCCTGATTTCAAAATGGTCAAGTATCTAAGATGGTAAGTAGTCCATATGTTTATTAAATTCGGTTTATGAAATCCAATGAGCGAGGTTAGAAATGGCGAAGAAGAATCCCGCGGTCGATGCGTACATCGGAAAGTCTGCCGATTTTGCCAGACCCATATTGAACCATATCAGGAAGATTGTTCATTCGGCCTGTCCTGAAGTTGAAGAGGCTGTGAAATGGGGGATGCCGTTCTTTGTGTACAACGGAATGTTGTGCAACATGGCGGCATTCAAGGAGCATTGCTCCCTCGGATTCTGGAAAGGAAAGCTGATCTTTGGGGAGAAATATTTAGAAGGTGAAGAAGAGGGGATGGGAAGCTTCGGAAGGATAACGAAAGTTTCCGATATGCCGTCAGAGAAGGCGCTGACAGGATATATCAAGAACGCCATGAAGCTCAACGAGGAAGGGGTGAAAGCACCCGCCGTCAGGAAGGGGAAAGAGAAGATGGAACTGACTGCACCACCATATTTCATGGACGCTCTAAAGAAGAATAAGAAGGCACTGGCTACGTATGAAAGTTTCAGTCCATCGCACAAGAGAGAATATGGCGAGTGGGTTGTCGAGGCGAAGACTGAAGAAACCCGGGAGAAGCGGCTTGAGACTGCGATCGAATGGATGGCGGAAGGGAAGATAAGAAACTGGAAATATGTGAAGAAGTAGGACCTTTGTTCTTTTGAGTTTTCTGTTGAGTCATGTCCTAAATTCGCAGATAGTCCCAGGTAAGAACCTTTTATCGTCTCCGCAATTTGTTTCTTGACAATACCATGGTCGTTTCATGTTTTCTTACATAAAGAAAAAGGGAGCGTTCGTGCTAGAACACCCATATACAGAAGGTTCAGAACGCGGCGACGGAGGACCGCAATGCTTCGCTGAAGAACCTTGAGAAGACAATTCATAAAATTCAGAAGAGCACGAAGGCTATTTTCGCGGGACAGCCATCTATATTGGCCGAGTTCGAGTCAATATCCGACGGACACGGCGGGAAAAAGAATCCGCCGCCGCCGGCACCGGACCAGACAAAGCCGCCGATGAAATAGAGAAGTTGGGAAGATAAGGCGTTGCGGCCCGTTTCCATGCCGATAACAAAATTGCATGGTGTATCGTTAGTCGATTGCAGGCAAATAGGGACGAGCCGCAGCTTGTGCTAGTTTGATAGTTCTCATGATGGTGGTTAGATTTAGAGGAAGGATGTCAGGTAAAATGGAAATAACCGCAATGCGTATATCATACCAAGTATGTGTGGAAAGACGCAATGCGTATTTGGAGTAGTTATATGTCATGGTCGAGGTAGGGGATCAGATAAGGATACAAGGACGACATTTTTGCGAGGCAAAAATGCCGAGCGAGGAGACATCAAAAAAGGAAATTGACACACTACTGCATAAACTGAACAAAGTGTAAGATAGGTGAGTGACAGGAAAGAGGAAGATAAAGGGAAAGCAAGAATTAAGGTGATAGAAGAGACTTGAAAGGAAGAAGAGAAGTTGAAGTCACTCACATATAAAGACACTTTGTTCAGTACGAGAGGAAGGTGCAAAAAGTTTCATTTTTTTGATGCATCCGCCATCGGCGGATGGCTCGCTCTTCATGCTTGTACATTATAAAATGGAGTTGAAGTAAATCCATGAAGGAAGTAGAGAAAGGCAAGGTAGTTAAAAGAAGTGGAGATGTAGATGATAACAGAAGTACTTGAGAGCTTAGAGGAGTTCTACTCGACCACGCCACATAACAGCCATCATCACGGCGCTCATTATTGTATATATGGAATTCGCTCAATCTCGTTCGGTAACATAGCAGGAAGAGATTTAAATTGTTGATGCAAGATACCAAACGAGACTGCGTGATGATGGCATCCGTTAGGCGCAATTGTTTTTTCTAATGAGGACGGCAATCATGAACCATGTTCGAGAAGCAGCAGATTTTGAGGAATACGCTCGCAGCTATTTGAGCGATTACTGGCACATAAGCCTTGAAAAACGACAGGTCAGATTGACAGACGAGTTTGAGAAGGAGTTTGACTTAGTTTCCCAAGACAATAGTTATGTCGGAGACGCCAAATATTTGTCTAACAACGCTGTGCCAGCTGCCAAATGGAGTGCCATCGCGGAGTACGTTTGGCTATTAGAAAAAGTGAACTCAACTCACAAGTTTTTGGTCTTCGGAAAAGACAAGGAGTTATCGCAGCGTTGGCTTAACAAGCATCGAACACTCCTAAGAGAGGTAAAATTTTACTTCCTTTCGGACAATAATTTGGAGGAACTTCATTAATCTCAAGTGAAGAGGTAATTCTATGAGAGTCCTACCCTGGTTTCTGCTACTTTGTGCAATTGACTCGTTCGTTGGATCCTGTACGATGAACAACGACTCTGGTGCAATTGTGTTTGCAGATGATCTGGTCAAGGAAAAACTACTTGCGCCTTCCACAGCAACCTTCTACAATGAAAAGGTCATAGAGCGAAAAGGAAATCTTTTTCTTGTGTACGTGAATGTCAACGCTCAGAATGTTTACGGGACAATGTTGCGTAAGTATTTTTTAGTGGTTCTAGAAGTCGCATCTGGGCGACACTTACAATGCCCATACTACTCTAAACCTAGCTATGCCGTTCAAGAGTTAGATGAGCCACTAGACCAGATGAGCCCCTATGAGGCTAAGGTAGCCGTTGGTGCTACAAAACAAATAAATGGTTGGGACACTTGGCAACCGCACAACGAATAATCCACCTTCATCATTTGATTGCGGGGAAACAACTGCGCCTAACACGCGCAAAAAAGATGTTCATCATTAAGCATATGTCGTGTTCGCTTCATCCCGCTTTGCCACATCGTGGATGCCAAGCAATATTTATAGCGGCAAGCGGGACGAACTTTTTTGCGCAATACGTTAGTTACAATTGCCCGTGAAGATTCACCGAGAGGAAACGCTGATGAATTATATTCGACCATTTATCTTAGTCATATTCCTATTGTTAGTGAGATCAACGTCATTATTCGGCCAATGGGTCCAGGCTAATGGCACACCTGTGAATTCCACCTTGATGTATTCAGAAGTGACCGCCTTGGTGGCTACTGGTGCGGATCTGTTTGCTGGTACCGATGACGGCGTTTATGGCCATATTTTTCTTTCAACCAACGACGGTGCAAATTGGAGTACCGCTGATTCCGGGCTGCCAAGCATCCCGTACGTGTATGTCCAAACGTTTGCGGTCAAAGGAGCTAGTATCTTTGCCGGAACTTGGCGAAATGGCGTTTTCCGTTCGACCAATAACGGTACGAGTTGGGAGGAAGTAAACTACGGCCTGACAAATTTGGATGTACGCGCTCTTGCTGTCAATGATACAGATTTATTTGCCGGAACGGAAACCGGCGTTTTCCGTTCGAGTAATAACGGCGCAACTTGGATTGGATGTTCCCCGTTCCCCAAATCAAAGTCTACGTTTTATGATGTTTCTCAAGTTGTTGCTCTAGTTGATTGTGGCGCGTACATTATTGCAGGGACTGATAGCATCCGGGGATTCGCACTTGATGAAGGTGGCATTTTTATGTCAACTGACAAGGGCATGAGTTGGACGGCAATCGATTCTGGCATCTCCTGCAGTCCAAGGGCACTAGCAATTGGTGGCGCAACTCTATTTGCTGGAATGTGGTACACCATCTACGTCACGACAGATAATGGCATGATTTGGGAGCTGCCGGATTCATCCACTTATTCGTACGTTAATAGCTTTGCGCTATTTGGCTCTGACATATTCGCAGGAGGCGCTGATGGTGTTTCGGTTTCGACCGACGCTGGGCATAAATGGGTCGATGTTAGCTCCGGACTAAAAGATGAATCTTATGGTCTGTTTACAATTGTCGTTAAGGACAAATACCTGTTCGCTGGCACAGGTGGTGTTGGTGTTTGGCGACGACCTCTTTCAGAGATGATAACCTCTATCAATGAGAGGGTGGCTGCTATTCCGAATGATTTCTTGCTTTCACAAAATTATCCGAATCCTTTTAATCCTTCTACCAAAATCAATTATCGTTTGCCAAGCAACGTCATGGTGGTTTTGAAGGTCTTCGATATCCTCGGAAGAGAGGTTGCGACCTTGGTCAGTGAACGCCAGACTGCAGGTAACCATGGAGTCGCGTTCAACGCCGGCAATTTACCAAGCGGAGTTTATTTCTATCGCTTGCTGGCTGGTACATTTGCGGAAACAAAGAAACTAACGGTACTCAAATGAGACGGGCAACTGCAACTAACAAGCCGGAAGAAGACGCTCGTCATTTCTATAATTGGTACTCGCTTCATGGCGCGCAAATTATATCAAGAAGGGGCGCGCCACGACTTTGTCCCGCAAGACGTTATGCGTCATGGCGTCGCGCGTCAAAGTGCGCCAAAGCTCACTGGATTTCCTGGAGGACGATTGAATCAGTACAATTTGGACTGCCATAGTGATTGTTAACCCCAGAGCCTTTGCCGGCAATATTAATGTGGGCTCCCACAATCGCATCGCCCAGCTTAGGACTCGGGTCTCTCGTAGGCTATCATCATGCTGAGAAATCGAAAAACATACGACGTTTTCCTTGAGCTGATGACGTTGGCCGGCTATGCTGCGATCTTGATTTGGTTTGGCGTCCCAACGGAAACCAGGCGTGTTTCGATGTTCATCATCGCGCTCGGCGCGTACACTGCGCTGTGCCAGTTCCTTGTAATGAAAGGACGGCCGATGTCGAAATACCAGTTGAGTAGCGAAGAGCAAAAAGTCAGAATGCTGTTCGGTGGGATAATTTTCATTGTGTTAGGTTTGTTAATTCTACTGATCTAAAGGAGGTTCAAGCGAAAGTGGCTTGCGATGGTCCCGCTAAGTGGATACTCATAGACGCGACGCGACTGCGCATAACACGCCGCGTCACGACGCTCGTCATTTTTATAATTCGTTCTCGCTTCATGGCACGCACATTATATAAAGAAGGAGCGTGCCACGACTTTGTCCGGCGGGACGTTAGCCGAAATTGGCAGGATGTTTCTTTGCGACTGTATTTACTACATAGACATGACAATCTAAAATGGAGTATCAATGAAGCGATTACTGAAGTTAGGTCTTGGCCTGCTTTCCACCTTCCCCTTGCTATATTACATCTACATGATAGGCAGGATGCTTTTCGATCGCGACTACACCGCAATGCTCGAGGTGGGAGGCGAAGAGTACCAACACCGATTTTATGAGAGTCTTTTTGCTCTTGAAATTGTGGCACTGGTCCTCGTGATTGGATATCTGATTAATGTCTTTCTGAATCGGAGGGTCCGCAGAAAAGGATTGTGGGCGATTTTAGTTTTCTTTGGGAACATACTTACCATCCCTGTTTATTGGTATTTGTATATCTGGCGTCGTCCCTCCGGAATATCGTCCGAGCAGACAACTTCTAATGAAGTTTAATTGGTACTCATGGTGTTCATAAATAAAAGTATGCCAACTTCGGCTAACAGCCAGAAAGAAGATGCTTATCATGGTATATAATATCGAGTTCGCTTCACGCCGCGCTCATGAGAATAACGTGGATGCGCGGCGCGACTTCTTTCTGGTGGACGTTAAGCGACATTGTTTGCGCTAGTGAGGATTCTTTATGCAATCTATGAATCTTGATTTATATAGAAGTGCCATGAGAAGGAAGAAGGTGCCATTGTCTATAGCCGCCTATCTTCAGCTCTGGTTCTATCCCGCATTTGGTTTTGGATTGCCAATTTATTTTGGATTCCATGATGGCCTAGACAAATTACATAATCCTGGAAGTGTTCTTGTTGTTGCTCTGCTTTGGGGATTGGCCACTTATAATATCTACACAATCTTCCGAGATACACGATTCATCTTTGTAGCAAGCAAGAAATCCTTACCTGAAAAGCATGAGGTTCTTATGGAGCTACAACGGAAGTTGCGTTGGTCGCTTGATGCCGAAAGCCTTCAATACTTCAAGTTCGAGGACAGGACGACATTACTGAAATGGTCTAATTACATAACCATAGTTTGGAATGAGGACGGTTACTTTATCAACTGTCTCGATGAGAGATACAAGAAAGTGACGCTCTTCTCCAATCCATGGAAGCGATTTGAAGAAGTTGCCGATCAAATTTATTTCCTTGAACGCAATGCGCAAACAACGAACGCCTAACAGCGAGAAAAAAGACGCTCATCATGAGATATAATATCGAGTTCGCTTCACGCCGCGCTCATGGGAATAACATGGATGCGCGGCGCGACTTCTTTCTGGCGGACGTTAGGCGAAACTCGCGGGAAATGATATGAGAGTTATTTCGGTTCTCTTGATTTCATTGCTGCAGTTGGCGTGTAACCGGGCCTTCCTTTCGGGCTCCGAGACCGTCATTGACCAGGTGAAAATCGATTTCCAAGAAGGATTTGTCAATCGCGATTCAGTCGTAATAATGTTGAACGGCGCTTATCTCTTTTCAATTGACTCACTGATGACAAATACTGCAGGCTGGGCGGCATCCAAGGAATTCCACTTACCACCAGGCACTTACGCAATTTCCGCAATCGTGCCGAAAGATAGTGCGAGAGGAGACACGATCTTCGTACACATTGCAAGGAAGCAATGGATGGGCATAAATTACGTTCGATCAAAGCACAGAATCTACTTCAGGATACAAAATTCTCATTTCGGATATGCGAATCTTTTAAACGAAACGGGAAACCGCGAGCTTCGCCTAACAGCGGCAATCACGACGCTCGATTATTTTATATCATCGATCTCGCTTCATGCCGCGCACGTAATAGGCCACGAGGAGCGCGGCACGAACGTGATTGCCGCAAACGTTAGTTGCAACTGCCCGTGCTAGTAAGAAAGGAGATGTTGTGAGGAAATCTTTTTGTTTTCAAATATGTTTGCTGGCTGGAATACTGTCGCATCAGAATTCTGCTTTGGGTCAATCGGGTTGGTCATGGCAGAATCCATTGCCGCAAGCAAATGATCTTTCCAACATAATCTTTATAGACCGCTATAATGGATGGGCTGTCGGTTCATATGGTACAATCATAGAGACCACTGACGGAGGGACAAATTGGGCTTGCCAATTTAGCGGGACAACTGAAAGTCTCCTCTGTATCGATTTTACTAACGGGAGGGCAGGCTGGGCCGTAGGGACGAATGGAACTATTCTTCACACAACCGATGGTGGGACAACGTGGTCAAAGCAGTCAAGCGGAAGTACTAGCATTCTCAGCAGCGTATACTTTGTTGACGACAACTCGGGTTGGGCGGTTGGGTGGAACGGTACTATTCTGCACACTTCCAATGGTGGCAAAGAGTGGGCTGATCAACTGAGTGGGACTAATTACGGCCTCAAAAGTGTCCGATTCATTTCTGCCGACACCGGAGTTGCGGTCGGTGACGTGGGGACGATTCTTTTGACGACAGATGGAGGCGTGGATTGGATTAGTCTGCCTTGCGGTACAACCATTTCACTTTATGGGCTTTCAGTTACAGATCGCTCGGCCTGGACGGTTGTGGGAGGGTATCCTAAGACGAGCAAACTTGACGACTATGGATCAGTCGTCCTCCGCACAACGGACGGGGGAAACAGTTGGGTGAATAAGCCAACCGGCGCCGCTGAAGAACTCTATTCGGTCTTCTTCGTCGGTTCCAGTAAAGGCTGGGCAGTGGGCGGAGGGAATGCCGGGACGATCTTTAAAACAACCGACGGCGGTACAACATGGACCAATCAATCGCCTGTCCCGCTACCATATTTCTCGAGCGTTACGTTCGTTGACAGCGAAGTGGGATGGGTAATAGGTGGGGGAGGCGAGATCCTCCACACCACTGATGGGGGTATCACGTGGAATGCCCAGCTGAGCGGCGAAATTACTCCCCTTTGTGCAGTGTCATTTGTTTCGGCCGACGCGGGTTGGGCAGTCGGGTGGAGCGGAACTATTCTTCACACCACAAGCCATGGCCGAAACTGGGTTAGCCAGGTCAGCGGTACTTCCTATAATTTGGGCGGCGTATCGTTCGTGAATGAAGATAGTGGGTGGATAGCGGGCGACTTCAGTACGATCCTACGCACCACGGATGGCGGCGACCACTGGTCACAGCAACAACCGATCGAGGAGCAATGGGGCCTGAGGGGTATCCATTTCAGGGATGGGAAGACAGGAATTGCGGTGGGTGAGTTAGGCACGATTCTCCGTACGACGGACGGCGGGATTAGTTGGGCGAGCCAGACGATTCCCGGGATAATGAACTTGACGGGAGTATGGATGACCGATCGCGAAAATGCAACGGCGATCGGAGACAGTGGGCAGATCGTTTCAACCTCAAATGGCGGAGCAAGTTGGACAATGATTTCCAGTGGCGCGCCGGGGAAGTTATCCGCTATCTGCTATGCAAATAATAACGTTGGGTATGTGGTGGGCGACGACGGGGCGATCCTAAAAACGAGTGACGGCGGCGAGACTTGGGCTGCCCAGCAGAGCGGTACAAATACTCCACTTTGCGCAGTGTCATTTGTTACGGCGGATGTCGGCTGGACCGTGGGGTGGAAAGGTACCATTCTTCACACTACAAACGGCGGCAAAAATTGGACAAATGAACTGAGCGTAACTTCAATCGACTTTTCTGGTGTCGCTTTTGAAGATACAAGTACGGGTTGGGTGGTTGGGAACTTCGGTACAATACTACAAACCTCCAACGGCGGCGTGATGAGGATCAATCCATCGCGGCATCCAGCTGTGCCGAGCGAGGCGTATCTAACCCAGAACTACCCCAATCCTTTCAACCCATCAACCACGATCAACTATAGCGTGTCCGCAAGTTGCTTGGTGGTTCTGAAAGTCTTTGATCTGCTCGGAAGGGAAGTCAAAACGTTGGTCAATGAACGCCAAGGCACAGGCAGCTATTCCGTGAGATTTAACGCGACGGTTTTACCAAGTGGAGTTTACTTCTATCGCCTGCAAGCTGGCTCGTTCACGGAGACGAAAAAGCTAATGGTACTTAAGTGAGACGGATAACTGCAACTAACAACGGCAACAATGACGTTCATGTATTTTCTATTTTCGAATTGTATATTATAGCGGTCGTGCAGGGAAGGGTTAATGCTGCGGGCGTTAACTGAAACTCCTTTTTCAGGTACACGAGTAAATAAAATAAAAGGAGATATATGAAAAAGATTGTAATTCTTTTCGCGCTCCTTCTTTGCTGGGGTCCATTTGTCTCCGCGCAATGGACGGTGCAAAAATCTAATGTAACATCAGGCCTTTTTGGTGTTCGATTTATATCTCCAAAGGTCGGCTGGATTGTTGGACAAAACGGAACCTTTCTTGGAACCACCGATGGCGGCGCTTCATGGAACCAGCTGGCAAGCCCGACAGGTTCAAACCTCAACAAAGTATTCTTCATTGATAGCCTTAACGGATGGATTGTCGGCGATTACAACGCAATACTGTCAACGACAGATGGCGGCCAATCCTGGCAATGGAACACAGATAATTCAACGTACATGGCGGACTACTACGGGGTCTTCGGCTTGGTGTCTAATAATCAGATCATTTGTTGGTTAGCAGGCGGTCGAAGCTATACCGGTCTTTCCGCCATTGAAGAGTCAAGCGAGGGAAGCGGGCAATGGTATCCACAGTATATCGGATTTTCGGGACGATTGGTGCGCATCTTTTTCTTAAACGAAAGCCTTGGTTGGGCTGTCGGCGATTCAGGCTTGATCCTTTCGACAATGAACGGGGGTCTTTCATGGAACAGGGATTCGAGTCAGACCTATTCCGGATTAAATGATATCATGTTTTTCGACTCGCAAGTCGGACTCTGCGTTGGAGACAACGGACTAATAATGAAATCGACCGATGGCGGGAAAAATTGGAATGTAGTACAATCCACTCCCGGTTCGATTTTCTTCAAACTTTTTCTTCAGGGAGATTCTGTGGCATACGCTGCCGGTGGACCTAACAGCACTATTCTTAAATCAACCGACCGTGGCGATGCCTGGACAAGCCAGGCTGTGAAGGTACCTCCGGGAACGACATTTGAAGACATCTACTTCATTAATAGTTCAGAAGGTTGGGCAGTCGGTAACGGCGGTGTCATCGTACATACGACGAATAGCGGTATGTCGCCTCCTCCAGTACCGGTACTTGCGTCGCCGGTGGGAACGACTTGTGTGCCCAGGAAAACGAGATTCATGTGGAACTCTTCAATCAACGCGGTAACATATCGGCTGCAAGTTGCCTCCTTCAACACGCTCGATTCAACGGGCGGCTTCATCGACGCAAACGTTGTCTTCGACACGGCATTGGTAGATACAACCGCAAAAATATTCAATCCACTTACGGCTAACACCATTTACTATTGGCATGTGAGTGCCGCAGATACTGCCGGAGCAAGTGATTACTCAACCATTGAAGTCTACGCGACGGGCAATGAACTTGATGGCGTTTATGGGTCTGCCGGAATTCCCAAAGACTTTGCGCTTTCTCAGAACTTTCCGAATCCTTTCAATCCGACAACAGTAATAAACTATCAGCTGCCTGAAAACAGCTTCGTCATTTTGAAAGTTTTCGATATTCTTGGCAGGGAGGTCGCAACTCTGGTAAATGAGAGACAAAACGCAGGGTACTATAACGCGAAGTTGGACGCTTCCAATTTACCGAGCGGAGTTTATTTCTACAGACTGAAGGCCGGCAGTTATGTCGCGGCAAAGAGACTTTTGGTCTTGAAATGACAGCTTGGCCTGACAGAGGTAACGATTGAAGTTCTTGTAAAAGATGTCGGATACTTCCTTTACCTATTATAAAAAAAATGTCCCTCCTTGATCGAGAATTATCCAGGGGGGACCAAAATAATTAGCTGGCTTTGTATTACTTGGTGCTGTCGACAGAAGCTGTGGCCGTTTGCTCAAGCATTACCGCATATCCCTGTCCGAAATCATTTAAGACAAGAAGCTTCACGCTGCTGCCGTCTTTATACCATTTGATTTGCTGGTCAAACGGTCCCTGCGGGCTTTCGATTTTTGAACTCATCACGAGGGTATCACCGACAAAAGTCCCTTTATATTCAGGGCGATCCGCGAAGTTGTTGTACATTGAAAGTACGTATTGATTATTCTGTGAATCGTATCCTAAAACCCCGAAACCTTTGTATGTTCCCATGGCCGGGTTCTGCTCTTCTGTAGAGAACAACACGAACATTGAATCCAATCCCCAGTGAGCTTTCATCATGCCGGTGCCGTTGGCAGAGTTGTCTCCCATCGTCATCTTGGACTGGGTGCTGAAATGGCCGACCAGAAACGATAGCTTTGCCAGTTCAGGGCCGAAGCTGGGTTTTGTCATCTGAGCAAATGTTTGCCCGAATAAAACTACCAAAGTGCCAGCAACCAAAAGAACTATTCTCTTCATACATCCTCCTTTTTTGAATTATTTAAGTAAATCTTACAGTTGAAACTAAGATTGACCACGCGAAAAATCAAGCGGATGCTCATCTTTTTCGCCGTGTATTTCAATTTTTTTGTTCTCCTTTCGCCGTTGAATATTTTCTCCGTCTATCCTATATTTTTTTGTTCTGAAAATACATCTGAGGTAAACGGTTGAATCTTGAGTTAATTCTATTTCTAGTACTTGCAGTGGCCGCTATCGTTTCCGCCATCTTGATGATAACCCGCCGAAATCCTGTGACAAGTGCTCTTTATCTGGTTTTTAATTTCTTTATCATTGCTGTCCTTTATCTCTTCCTGAGAGCGCAGTTCATCGCAATCATCCAAATTACCGTTTACGCGGGGGCCATCATGGTTCTATTCCTGTTTGTGATCATGCTCCTCAATCTCGGAGAGGACAAACTTGTAAAATGGAAAATGACTTCGGGAAAGTCCGTTGCCGCTCTTTTAGGAATCGCGATGTTGATAGAGATTCTTTACTTCGTGATGAATTTTTCTTCTGCGTCTGGATTGTCTCCCAAAGCAGAATCGATGGGAACCGTCGAATCAATCGGCAAAGTGCTGTTCAGCAGTTACCTTTTTCCTTTTGAGATGACTTCAATTTTATTGCTTGCCGCCATTGTCGGCGCAATCATGTTGGCGAAGAAAAAGTTTGAGTAATAAGAATATATGATACCATTGAGCTTTTACATCGGCCTAAGTGCAATACTCTTCACAATCGGAGTAGTGGGAGTTCTCACTCTTCGAAATGCTATTGTGATTTTTATGTCGATCGAGTTGATGCTTAATTCTGTAAATCTATCTTTGATCGCTTTTTCGGCTTATTCAGGTGATCCCGCCGGACAGATACTCGTATTCTTTGCAATTGCGGTTGCAGCGGCAGAATCAGCGGTCGGTCTCGCAATTATTATTGCGCTCTTCCGAAATAGGCTGACCGTGAACATAGACGAAGTGAATGTTCTGAAATGGTAGAAGAACTGAACATGCTCCTTGAGGGTAATTCGTGCAAAATATAATCGTCTGCGTCGTAGTATTTCCCATTGCCGGCGTATTGGTTAACGGATTATTCGGCAATCTCATACAAAGAAAATTGGGTGAAAGAGTTGTCGGGATTATCGGAAGCACAACAATAGGGCTTTCGTTTCTTTCTGCCATTTTTATTTTTGTAAACATGCTCGGACAGCCCGCCGATCAGCGAAGTCATGTGTATGATATATACAATTGGATTTCCGCTGGGGGTCTGACGGTAGGGGTCTCATATCTGGTAGACCAGCTTTCAATAGTAATGCTCCTGATCGTCACTGGTGTCAGTTTCTTCATCCATATTTATTCGATTGGATACATGCACGGGGATCGGAGCTTCTTCAGGTTCTTTACCTACATGAACCTTTTTGTCTTCGCGATGCTGAATCTGATTCTGGCGGACAATTACCTCTTGATGTTTCTCGGCTGGGAAGGGGTGGGGCTCTGTTCATATCTATTGATCGGATTCTGGTATGACAGAAAGTTCGAAGGTGTCGGCATCACATGGACCGGTGACGCGGGAATGAAGGCGTTTGTTGTAAATCGAATCGGCGATTTTGCATTCCTCATCGGCATGTTTCTAATTTTTGCAAACTTCGGGTCGTTCAATTACAGCACTGTTTTCGGAGGCGCCGCCTCCCGGTTCACCACCGGGGATGTGACAGTTACGTGGATCGCCATTTTGTTTTTTATCGGCGCGACAGGGAAGAGTGCGCAGATTCCGTTATACATTTGGCTCCCGGACGCTATGGCGGGTCCGACTCCGGTCTCCGCATTGATACATGCGGCTACAATGGTCACCGCCGGCGTTTACATGATTGCCCGGAGTGCGGTTCTTTACGCGCTCGCGCCCACGGCGATGTTGATCGTGGCGATAGTCGGGGCTGCAACGGCGATGTATGCGGCAAGCATGGGACTTGTGCAAAATGATATAAAGAAAGTTTTGGCATATTCTACAATCAGTCAGCTTGGTTACATGTTCCTGGCGATGGGAGTCGGCGCATTCGGCGCCGGAGTGTTCCATCTCATGACACACGCGTTTTTCAAGGCACTGCTGTTCCTCGGAGCAGGCGCCATTATCCATGCACTCCACGACGACCAGGATTTGCGGAACATGGGAGGCCTGAAGACTTTTATGCCGGGGACATATAAGACATTTCTCCTAGCGAGTCTCGCAATATCCGGCATTCCTCCTCTCGCCGGCTTTTTCAGCAAAGATGAGATTCTTTCTCACGCGTTTGTCAGCTCGCCAATTCTTTGGACGATAGGCGCTATTACGGCGTTCCTCACGGCGTTTTACATCTTCCGCTTATTTATAATGACGTTTGAAGGGAAACCGAGATTCGATGTCCACCATCTGCACGTCCACGATGCACCGGCGACAATGCTGATTCCGCTTTGGGTGCTGGGAATACTTTCGGTAATCGGGGGCTGGATCGGATGGCCGTTATCTCTTGGCGGCGGCGAGTGGTTCGACAAATTCCTGGACCCGGTGTTTGAGAATGCTCAGGCTAAAATGTCTTCGATATTTTTTATTGAACCATCGACTGAATACATCCTTATGATTGTTTCTGTCCTTCTATGCGTAGGAGGAATTTATCTTGCCTATGCTGCTTATAAAAAGACGCCCGAGCTTTCGTCAAAACTCCGAAAGAGTGTCGGAGACTTCTATGATATTTTAGTAAATAAATATTATATCGATGAGATCTATCGGGCAATAGTAGTTAAGCCGTTCGTTTTTGTAAGCGATAGATATTTGAGGCGCGGACTGGACGAGATCGTCATCGACGGGACTGTCAATGGAACTGGAAAGACAGTCAGATTCTTCGGGAGAATACTAAGGAGGATTCAGACGGGATTTGTTCAAAACTACGCGCTTGCCTTTGTAATAGGAATAGTCCTGATTATTGGATTCCTGATTTATGCCCATTAATTCATGGTTCGCAACCGGAAACTGATTAAGAATGACCAATAGCTTGTTGACTTACATAATTTTTACACCCTTAATCGGAGCCTTAATACTCCTTTTGATCCGTGGCAACAATTTTGTCAAGATAATGTCGATACTTTTTGCGGCGGTGACGTTTGCGCTTTCTGTGTTCCTGTATATCAACTTTGATGTCACTAAGTCAGGGTTCCAATTCGTAGAATATGTACCATGGATATATAGTCTGGATGCGTCGTACCATCTTGGCATTGACGGGATTTCTCTTCTGCTCATAGTCCTCACGACATTTCTGACGTTGATAGCATTGATTGCGTCGTGGAATTCAATAACCAAGAAAATCAAAGCGTTCAATTTTTTTGTCCTTCTTTTGGAAGTCGGTATGTTGGGTGTCTTTTCATCGCTAGACCTGTTCCTGTTCTATATTTTCTGGGAAGCAATGCTCATCCCGATGTATTTCATCATTGGAATTTGGGGACATGAAAGAAGAGTTTACGCGGCAGTAAAGTTTTTTATTTATACTATGTTCGGAAGTCTCCTGATGCTTGTTGCTATCATCTGGCTGGGATACTTTGCAGGAACGCTCCCAGGCGGGAGGTTTACTACAAATCTCGTTACTCTTTATCAGATTGGCCCGACGATTCCGATTGCGATACAGGTTTGGATGTTCCTTGCTTTTACTCTGAGCTTTGCTATCAAAGTCCCGATTTTCCCATTTCACACCTGGCTTCCGGATGCGCATACGGAGGCGCCGATGGCAGGAAGCGTTCTCCTTGCCGGTGTATTATTGAAGATGGGAACCTACGGCCTTCTCAGGTTTTCTTTGCCGCTCTTTCCGCAAGCGGCGTTTAAGTTCCTTCCGTTGTTGGCAATACTTGCGATCGTAGGAATTATTTACGGCGCACTCGTTTCCATGGTACAGAAAGACATGAAGAAGTTAGTCGCGTACTCTTCTGTCGCACATCTCGGATTCGTCGTCCTGGGGATTTTTGCAATCACTGTTGAATCTATCCAGGGTTCTGTGATTCAGATGGTCAATCACGGGCTTACAACCGGCATGTTGTTCCTTTTGGTGGGCATGCTATACGACAAAAGACATACGAGGCTGATAAGCGACTTCGGGGGAATTGCAAGAGTTGTCCCGATTCTATCTACCTTTTTTATGATCGCGATGCTAGGGTCGGTTGGATTGCCGGGACTTAACGGCTTCGTGGGCGAGTTTCTGATTTTAGTTGGGTCGTTTAAAAGCGAGTTTTTAGGAAGCAGCGCCTACGCAATAGTGGCGACAAGCGGAGTAATACTCGCGGCTGTTTATTTATTGTGGATGTACCAGCGTGTGTTTTTTGGAACGGTTGACAAACCTGAAAACGAGAAAATGACGGATCTGCATCTCCATGAAATTGCAATCCTTGCAGTAATCGTAATTTTTATCGTTTGGATTGGAGTTTATCCGAATACATTTCTATCTAAAAGCGAGCCGGCAGTAAGGGCTTTAGTCGATACTCTAACGAAAGTAAAAGTTGGTGCGTTCGCGTCGCAATGATGAAATTTAAATTGAAAACTTTTTAATGACTCCTTTTAATTATACAGATATAATTTCTGTCAGCCCGATAATTTTTCTAAGCATCTTTTCCTTATTGCTGTTAATTGTTGATGCGTCTTTCAGAAAATCAGCGAATATAGTCTATTGGGTAAGCCTCGTCGGTTTGACAATAGCTGGTCTTTTGACTGTGAATACATATTTTGCTTCAGGGACGGCATTCAATGGCATGGTATTTACCGGGAAATTCCCTGCGTTTTTCGAAATTGTTTTCGTGTTCAGTGCTGCCTTGACTGTCCTTCTTTCCAAATCATATCTCGAACGCGAAGGCGCACACTTCGGCGAATATTATACGCTCCTAATATTTGCGACAATTGGAATGATGCTTATGGCAAGTGCGCGAGACCTGATGGTCCTGTTTATTGGTCTTGAGTTGATGTCGATCAGCCTTTACGTACTGGCGGGATATGTAAGAAGTGACGCGAAATCCAATGAGGCTTCTCTGAAGTATTTCCTGCTCGGTGCGTTCGCGACGGGCTTTTTTCTCTATGGGATATCACTTGTTTACGGGTCGAGCGGGACAACGAATCTTGCGACAATCTTGGACAAGTTCTCGTCTATCCAAAATGATCCGATCCTTTGGATCGGTGCCGCGTTGATCCTCATCGGTTTGAGTTTCAAGATTTCCGCGGTACCCTTTCATATGTGGGTTCCCGATGTCTATGAGGGATCGCCGACTACTGTTTCCGGTTTCATGTCGACCGGCAGCAAGGCAGCCGCTTTTTCTGCACTCGTCCTGGTGTTCGGCTATTCCGTTCATCCATCGTGGGAGCTTCGATTGGTGATCGCTTATCTTGCCGCGTTCACAATGGTCTTAGGAAACATTACAGCCCTCGTTCAACAAAATATTAAACGCATGTTGGCTTACTCAAGCATAGCACATGCGGGTTACGCCCTTGTCGGAATTGCGTCGGCTAATACGCTCGGAAGAACCGGAGTTCTCTATTATATGCTTGCTTATACATTCATGCAGATCGGAGCTTTCGGGGTTGTCTCGATTCTTGAGAACAAGGAGGGGAAATATCTACTAATCTCTGATTACGAGGGACTTTCCGGTCGGCATCCTTTGATTGCGGCCTTGATGGCTCTTTTCATGTTCTCCCTCGCAGGTCTTCCTCCTTTTGCAGGGTTCTTCGGAAAGTATTACTTGTTTGCCTCGGCGGTGACGGGAGATATGACCTGGCTGGCCGTCGTGGGAGTTTTGGCTAGTGTGGTTTCCGTGTATTTTTATGTCGGTGTAGTAGTTAATATGTATTTCAAGGATTCATCCGAAGAGAGCCCCAGGACCACGGTGTCGAAGATAGCGGCGACAGCTATTATTATCTCAGCGGTAGCGGTTATCGGGCTCGGGCTAGCGCCCGCTTATATCGTCTCGATAACTGAGAAACTTTTTTAACATTGTTCACGAATAATTTTTGTAGTCGCCTCATGCAAGAGGCGGCATTTTTATCTTGCGAGGGAGCATAAAATGGAACAGTTATTAACTGCGGAAGAAATGAAAGAGTGCGACCGCGAAGCGATTGAAAGTAAAAAGACCAGCGGCGAGTCACTCATGGACAAAGCAGGGCTTGGAATATCTAAAGTAGCAGCCAGGCTGCTCGGGGAGCTGCAGGGGAAAAGAATCGCGGTCTTTTGTGGGAAGGGCAATAACGGCGGTGACGGACTTGCCGCTTCATTGTATCTTGCTCAGTTGGGAGCAAATGTAAAGGTTTACCTGATTGGGACATCCGACGAGATAATTGGCGATGGCAGAATATTCTTGGACAAGCTCAGGCAATTGCCGAGCGATCGAGCCAAGGTAGAGATTCACGAATTCGAAAACAGTCAAATCTTTTTAGGCGAATTCGATCTCGTGGTCGATGCTATACTTGGTACCGGGATTTCCGGTGAACCTAAAGACGCGGCCCTAAAAGCAATTGAGTTAATAAACAATTCTAGCGTCAGGGTTCTCGCGGTTGATATTCCAAGCGGGATAAATTCCAATAATGGCGCAGTTTATACGGTCGCTCCGAAGGCAGCGGCAACTGCAACCATGGCGTATACCAAACGCGGACTAATTATGAACGACGGAAAAGAAAATTCAGGCAAAGTTTTCGTCGTTAATATCGGTATGCCGTCTGACCTTACTGCGCTTGGTAAAAATGAGACTTTTATAACTAACTGCAGCGATGTCAGGAGTGTTCTTCCCAAGCGGAAGGCAGAAACTTATAAACACGCGGTCGGTAAGATATTCGGTCTCGTTGGTTCCGTAGGCATGACAGGTGCCGGGGTAATGGTCGGCCAGGCCGCGATGCGTGCCGGCGCCGGTTCTGTTTTACTCGGAATACCATCGGAGCTAAACCCAATTTTTGAGACGAAGTTGACTGAAGTGATGACGCTTCCTCTTCCTCAAACCAGAGACGGGAGTCTTTCACTTGCCGTTCTTTTGCAGATTCAGAAAAATCTTGATTGGGCTGATGTGGTTGTCGTCGGCCCCGGAATCTCGAAGAACCAGGAAACTTTGCAGCTCCTCGCAAAACTGCTTCGAGGCCACGCAGGCAAGACGGTCATTGACGCAGATGCATTAAATGTAATTGCCGATCAGCCTGAAATACTACTGGATACGCATGCGGAAATAGTAATGACACCTCATCATGGTGAGTTCAGTCGAATTAGCAGGATCTCTATCGAAGAAATAGCTAAGAATAGAATTGAAGTAGCACGCCGATACGCAAGAGAGAATCAAGTGACTCTCGTTTTAAAAGGTTCACCGACGGTGATTGCCTCCAAAGATGGAAAAGTATTTGTCAATGTCCACGGTAACCCCGGGATGGCTACTGCCGGAATGGGAGATGTCCTGACGGGAATCATTGCTGCCTTGCTTGGACAGAAATTAAGCACCGTAGATGCAGCCATTGCGGGGGTCTATCTTCACAGCGTCGCGGGCGATATAGCTCTTGAATCGAAAGGAATGTATTCCCTCATGGCGACTGATGTCATTGAGAGTCTACCGGCTGCATTTAAGAAAATACAAAACGGAGAAATTACCGAATTTGAAAAGATATCCTGACTTTGTATCATTCTATTTGCCTGCTTTAGTATGGATGGCCTTAATATTTACATTGTCGTCGATCCCCGGTTCGACTCTTGAGAAAATAAGCTTTCCTTTTGCGCATCCAATAGCCCATACAATGTTATATGGGACGCTCTATTATCTTTGCTATAGGGCCCTGAGCCATCATCGATTTGGAAACTTCAAAAGCACTTTCAGCCTGCTAACTGCGTTTGTCATAGTAGGATTATATGGCGCAAGCGACGAATACCACCAGTCTTTTGTGCCGGGACGTACGGAAGAACTGAAGGACTTTTTAATAGATTTGTCGGCTGCATTAATCGTTTTGATTGGAATAGTGGTTGTGAAGAAAATCCAGGACAAAAAAAACCGGCATGTACTTTAGTCTCCTTCAGGTTTCGTTGCACTGAGTCGGCTTCATAATCATAAACTCAAACTAAGCGTTACCCTTTAATGGTACAAATAATTCTACTTGTTGTCTCATTAGTGTTAGTTGCGATTTTCTCCGCAGCTGAGACTTCATTTGTTGCCGCTGATAAAATTGCACTAACTATTAATGGGGGATCGAAGTTTGAAACAAATTCGATATTCTTTTTTCTTAAGAACAATGAACTTTTCTTCGCTACTGTAGTTGTTGCAAGCTCATTAGCGATAACCACTTTCTCATCCGTTTCTGAAATTTATTTTCACGAAGGATTGGGAATCGGAGTTTCGATAATACTTCCTTTAACGACCCTGGTAGGGTTTCTCTTTGGGGAGCTGGTCCCGAAAAGTTTGGCGCTCGAAAGCCCTGAAGGGGTTGCCCACCTCATGCTCCCTTTTGTTCGGTCATTTTACTTCATCGCAAAACCGCTTGTAAGGTTCACTGCAACGTTTTCAAAGTTTATAGTTCGGGTTGTATTTCGTTCACCTGAAAAAGCTCCGGTTTTCCAGAAGCGCGACGTTTATCGTTTTCTCGGAGATACAGTCGCAAGCGGATATCTCGATAAAATAGAGTCGGATATTATCAGAAGGTTGCTTGTTAATTCGACTGTACCGATAAGGAATTTTCTCGTACCGAGAACGCAACTTGTGGGTGTAGATATCCATACTGGAATTGATAAGCTTCGTGGCGTATTCGAGAAAACCGGGAAAACAAAGATCATAATCTATGATTCATCAATAGATAATGTTGTCGGGATTGTTCATGCGAAAGATATATTCAAGGAAGTTGATGCAATAGACCAAATAGTCAGTGATGTCCTTTTCGTTCCGGAGAGCATCTCGTTGCTTGATGTTCTCGAGGAATTCAGAGCCGAGAGAGTTTATTCTGCAATTGTCATTGACGAGTTCGGTGGAACTGCGGGTTTGGTCACATCTTCCGATATTATGGAGATATTTTTAGGCGAGGTTGCTATATGGAGTACTGAAGAAAACATGCAGCAGGTAAGCGGCAAACAATTTTTACTACAAGGAAGTACTGCCGTATCCGAGTTGGAAAGAATGCTTAACATAAGATTGCCTCGAGGTGACTTCACGACTATTTCCGGTATGATTGTCTCGCGGGCTGGAAGAATCCCATTGCAAGGGGAAAGGATAAACATTAACGGCCTTGAGTTTCAAATAATCAAAAGTGACGGGAGGAAATTAGACGCGGTGAAGCTGGCGTTGAATTGACACTTTGCTGTTGAAAATCACGTCTTTGAAATGTATCAAATGGCTGTCCTGACCGCTCATTTTATCTTTCCTGCATTGCATCTCAGGCTCCATAGAATTAATTTTATAGGTTAAAGGAGAACTGATGGTTTCACTTATCATAGTGGTGCTTATAAGTTATCTGGTCGGCTCGGTCCCGACGAGTATCATTGTTACCAGAATCCTGAAAGGGATTGACATTCGCAAGTTTGGAAGCGGCAATGCCGGCGGAACGAATGTTATCCGTGTGTTAGGATGGGGACCGGGAGTGTTTGTAATCATAATTGATATGATGAAAGGTTTTCTTGCAGCGGTTATCCTGTCTCGATTATTCTACGGGCATTTTCCTCTTGACAACGGAACTCCCTTTTCAGATTTTACGGTTGTACAAATAATTGCAGGGATTAGCGCAATTCTTGGACACACATGGACGGTTTTTGCCGGATTTAAAGGGGGAAAAGGAATTGCAACTGCAACCGGTATGCTTGTCGGTATTGCTCCAATTGAAGTTGCAATTGCTGCAGGAGTCTTTGCAATAGTCGTTGCAAGTTCAAGGTATGTTTCGCTAGGCTCGGTCAGCGCGGCAATCGCCTTTCCTCTGGCTATGTTTGTCAGAGCAAATGTTTTCGATGTTGCCACCAGATATTACCACTCCATGATTTTCTTCAGCATAGCCATTTCAGGTTTTCTGATTTACAACCATCGGGCAAATATAGATCGCCTTCTGCATGGACAGGAGCATCGACTAGAGAAACTCCGATTCTTTCATAAAACTAAGGCTCATTTCCCACAAGCGGGATCTCCAACAAACTCCGGTAAATGAAAGTTACTGTTCTTGGCGCCGGTGGCTGGGGAACGGCGCTGTCAATTCTCCTTCATGACAACGGATTACCTGTTACTCTTTGGGCGTACAAGAATGACTATGCCGAAGAGCTTTCGTCGGCGAGAGAAAACAAAACGTACCTTCACGGCGTTTCAATTCCCAAAGAAATAGAAATAACTTCCGACATAGAATCGGCTGCAGCCGGAGCCGATGTGGTGGTCGCATCTATTCCCTCACAGTTTCTGCGTCAGCAGCTCGAAAATATCTCCGGAATTGATTTTCGGAAAAAGCTTTTCATAAACACGGCAAAGGGAATCGAAGCCTCCACTTTCTGCACGATGTCGGAAGTTGTTCAATCCACCTTGGAAAAGTGCCCGATGGAGAATTACGCAGTCCTTTCAGGGCCCAGCCATGCGGAGGAAGTGAGCCGCAGGATGCCCACGGCTATTGTTGCGGCTTCCCACCACAGGAAAAGTGCGGAACAAGTCCAGGCCCTTTTTATGAATGCGTATTTCAGAGTCTATTTAAATCGAGACGTAAAAGGTGTTGAACTTTGCGGAGCACTGAAAAACGTTATTGCATTGGCGGCAGGCATGAGCGATGGAGCGGGATACGGCGACAATACGAAAGCTGCGTTGATGACTCGCGGTATGGTTGAGATTACGAGATTAGGAGAAACACTTGGTGCCCATCACAAGACATTCTCAGGACTTGCGGGAATGGGCGATTTGATCGTTACGTGCATGAGCCGGTACAGTAGAAACCGATTTGTCGGCGAGCAAGTCGCTGCCGGCAGAAAGTTAGATGAAGTGTTGGATGAGATAAAGATGGTTGCCGAGGGTGTTCCAACGGCGAAAGCGGCTAATCAACTCGCGGAAAAATTCGACGTCGAAATGCCTATCATGGAACAGGTCTACCATGTTCTCTTTAAAGGAAAAGACCCGCAAAAAGCTGTTCGGGATCTGATGGCGAGACCGGGTAAGGATGAGTATTGAGAAATAAGCATAAAGACCGAGCGATGCGAAGACGCGTAATCATCCTTCACATCTGACTTTTTCCCTCTGTTTTTTCTTTTCAATTCATTACTTTTATTTCGTGTGCCTTCTTATAAAAGGAGAGAGGATGAAAATAGCATATTTCGATACTTTTGCAGGGATAGCAGGTGATATGGTTTTGGGGGCTTTTGTCTCTGCAGGCGTAGATGTAAAGCAATTGATGAACAAACTTGCGGAACTGAAACTGGGAAAAGTGGATCTGCGTGTGGAGAAAGTCGTTAGGAGCGGAATCACAGCTGCAAAAGTTGACGTTGTTGTATCGGGCGAAGTTGAAAAAGTCAATGACCTAGGTCCGGATATTCATAAGCAACCACACGAGCCCGACAAACCTCACAAACAGCATGACCATGGGAGAAGCTACCTCGAAATAAAATATCTTATTGAAAATTCGCATCTCTCAGATTTTGTAAAGTCGAAATCACTGAGCATTTTCTTAAAACTTGCCGAAGCCGAGGCGAAAATTCATGACACGACTATCGACAAAATTCATTTTCATGAAGTCGGTGCAGTCGATTCAATAGTTGATATTGTAGGTTCGGCAATTTGTCTTGAAGAGTGCAGGGTCGAGTCGGTTTTTACTTCTCCAATTCGACTCGGATCCGGCGGCTACATCGAAGCGCAGCACGGCGTTTTGCCGGTCCCGGCCCCCGCCGCAATTGAGATACTCAAAGACTACCCGGTCGTCTTTAATGATGTACCTTATGAATTAACCACACCAACCGGTGCGGCGATTGTGTCAGCACTCTCGAAAGGAGTTCTGAAAGACAAACCGATTGAAATTGAGAAGATAGGTTACGGGGCAGGCACGAAGGATTTGGGTCGGCTGCCTAATTTACTGAGGATCGTAATTGGTGAATTGAAATCCGAGCTTGAGGAGGATCATAATGTCCTGGTTGAAACCAATATGGATGACATTAATCCACAGGTAATTCCGTTTGTGATCGAACGAGTCTTAACTTTAGGTGCCACCGATGCATTTGTCACACAGGTGATAATGAAAAAGGGAAGACCGGGATTCATGCTATCAGTTCTGATGTCGGAATCATTGCTGGATAAAATTTCTGCGGAGATTTTCTCACAGACGACCACGCTCGGCATTCGAATTCAGAACATAAGAAGGATGAAAATTCATAGAGAATCAAAGATTGTTAAAACCAGTTTTGGGGAAGTGAAGGTTAAAGAGAGTAACTTCAACGCCAAAAAAAGGGTTTACGCTGAGTTCGAGGAGTGCAAAAGAATTTCGGTGTCAAACAATATCCCACTCAGCGAGGTAATGCAAAGGCTTAATGCGGAGTTGAACCGGGAGTGACGAAGAGATACTGCGATGTTGCGTTTCCTGTTCCGGTCCATAGGCAATTTACCTATGAAATACCTGATGGACTTACCGACTCGGTGATTATTGGGGGGAGAGTAATTGCTCCATTTAGGAAAAGATTTATCACCGGAGTAGTCGTTGGTCTTTCCAGACAATCAACGCTTGCAGACATAAAATTCATACGGGATGTCATTGATAAAGAACAAATGTTTTCGGATGAAGTATTAAGTCTAACCCGGTGGATTTCCGATTATTATTTAAGTTCGTGGGGAGAAGCTTTAAAGGCAGCCACCCCTACCGGAACGTCAATCGAAAGCACACAAGTAGTACGGCTTTTGAAAGAGAATACTGAGGAAAAAAACGAAACTCGCAGGGAAATTACTCATGCACTCGGTCAACAAAAGGAATTGACGGTAAAGCAGCTCGGAAAGAAAGTCGGGTCTGACGGATTAAGATATCATCTAAATAAGATGCAAGCGGAAGGATTAGTTGAGGTCAATGAAAGGATCTCTGATCCCCGAGTTTCTATCAAGTATGAAAGTTATGTCCAGTTCAAAGAAGAATTCAAAGCGCCTGAAAAATTATCAGAAGTACTGAACGAGCTTGATAAACGTGCCACCAAGCAATCAGAGATTCTGCTTAAACTGACTCAATTGATAAAGACTTCGGAAGGCGGGGTAAGCGTTGTTCAGCTTCTCGCTCAATCTAAAGGGAGCATGAATTCCCTTCTTGCTTTAAGTGAGAAAGGAATTATCGAGCTTTACAGCAAAGAAAGCTACAGAAAGCCTGAATTTAATTATCATGAAGCGGATACCAAATTCGAATTGACGTTACAACAAAAGAACGTTGTGGACGAAATTAGCAGGATGCTTTGCACAAATAGCTACGCGACATTCTTGCTCCACGGGGTAACCGGTAGTGGAAAAACACAAGTCTATATTGAATCAATAGACCTGGCCTTGAATCAGGGAAAAGGCGCGATTGTTCTGGTTCCCGAAATTTCTCTGACGCCGCAAATCGTGGATAGATTTGAGAGGCGCTTCGGTGAAATAATAGCTGTGATGCATAGCCGTATGTCTTTGGGGGAGCGATATGATTCCTGGCGACGAATTGAAAGGGGAGAAGCGAAAGTTGTAATAGGTGCCCGTAGTGCTGTGTTTGCCCCGGTGAAGAATCTCGGATTGATTGTTGTAGATGAAGAACATGATTCGAGTTACAAACAAACTGACACATCGCCACGTTACAATGCCCGCGATGTTGCCGTGATGCGCTGTTCCATAAGCAAAGCTGTAACCCTTCTCGGGAGCGCGACTCCTTCAGTGGAATCGTATTATAATTCCTCGACCGGGAAATATAAATTGTTGAGTCTTCCCGACAGAATTGATAATGCTAAAATGCCACGGATTGAAATTATTGATATGAGGAAGAAGAGAAAAGAAAAATTAGTCTTCGGCAGTTTCTGTGATGAGTTTAAATTGAAGATCGATGAGAGACTTTCCAAAAGAGAAGGGATTATTATCCTGAGAAATCGCCGAGGGTTTTCCACTTACCTCCAATGCGATGATTGCGGTACCACGGAGATGTGTCCGAATTGTGATGTCGCGCTCACTTTCCATAAGAAAAAGAAGCATTTGAGATGTCACTATTGTGGCTTTGTCAAAGAGCCGCCAGAAAGATGCGCTAAGTGTGGAAGCGAGAAGCTAAACTATGGCGGTACTGGTACTCAAAAAGTAGAAGAAGAAATAAGCGCCCTTTTTCCTGAAGCAAAAATATTACGGATGGATTTGGATACAACTTCATCGCGTGGGGCTCATGACAGGATTCTTTCTGACTTTGGCAATGGTGATGCGGACATACTGGTCGGTACGCAATTGGTTGCGAAAGGGCTCGATTTTCCTCGCGTAACTCTCGTAGGCGTTGTATCTGCCGATGCCACGATGCTCATGCCCGATTTTAGATCGACCGAAAAGACTTTCCAGCTTCTTACCCAAGTCGCAGGAAGAGCAGGCCGACGAGAGAAGGAAGGGGAAGTAATCGTTCAAGTCTCGAACAATGAGGATGATGTTTTATCATTCGTTGCATCCCATGACTATTTGGGCTTCTATAAGAAAGAAATTGAGATTCGTCGCCAGCTAAATTATCCCCCTTTCTCAAGAATGGTGGTACTTGAATTCCAGGGGAAAGATTTGCGAAAAACCGGTGATGCCGCCGAAAAAGCTGTAAGGAAAATCAAAGGAGGTCTTCCTGTAATAGCAGTTCTTGGCCCCGCCCCCGCAGTAATAGGAAGGCTCCTGGGTAAGTTCAGGTTCCAGATTGTTATAAAGATGAGTAAACAACTTGATAAATCCGGTGAGAGATTAAAGAATGTGCTTGACGAAATAGATATAGATTTGAAACGGAATTATGGAAGATCGGTTGCTTTCTTTTCCGACGTCGATCCGGCGACCACGATGTAGCAGCTTGAACCTGTAGAAGCTACAAACATCCAAAAGATTAAACTCTTTTAGTGAATATATTTCAACAAAAGATAGATGAATGGTGCAGAGAACAGTAAGCTGTCAAATCTGTCGAGAACTCCGCCATGTCCTGGAATCATCTCCGAAGAGTCTTTTGCGCCGGCGTCGCGCTTGAACATGGATTCTACAAAGTCCCCGGCCTGACCGAGGGTGCCAATTATAACACCAGTTCCAAGAGCGGGCCTTATATCGAGGTTACGTAATACAAAATATTTTGCCGCCATCGCGGTTGCTAAAGCGAAAACAAAACCCGCCGCCGCTCCTTCCCACGTTTTGTTCAGGCTTACAAATCTGCTCATCTTGTGTTTTCCCGCAAACTTTCCGACGAAGTAGGCCGCCGAATCGCAGATCCAAATGATTGCAAATACTGTGATCAAAAAGAGTCCGGAGTCTTTTTCGTCGGGGAAAATATTCTCTAGTCCATATCGTTGTCTGATTATTGTAAGAATTGATCCAAACAGTCCGATATATACTATTCCCGTCAGTGTACTTCCTATGTTTCCGAATGTCCCGTTCACTCCTTCGGTTCTCTTCTTTGACAACTCAAAAAGTAAAACAAGAGTAATAATCAGGATCATCGAATCTATAGCAGCATTTATTCCGAATGAGTATGCAATTGCGTTCAGCACTCCGGTGGATAATATTCCCAACGTTGCCGCTGGGGCAAGATTTTTTTTCCTTGCCAGGAAATAAAATTCATTTGTAGAGATAATAATCAACGCCGTAGTAAACGCAAAGAAATATGTGCCCCCGAAATAGGAAGCAGCAACAATTAGCGGAATGGCGATTACGGCTACAAGGATACGAATAGCAAGATTTGACATTATTCTTCATCCCCCTCATTTTCATCCAAAAGGCCTAGTGATTTCAGGACATCCATTGCAATATCATACTTTTGTGAATCAACCAGTACCTCGACCAGGTTTGGGCGTACCATTACCTGTGTCGAATCTGGATTCACTTTCGAAAAGACTTGTGTCTCTATGCCTTGTTGTTCAAGATTAGCATACAGCATCGCCGCTTCATATTCGAAGTCAAACGTGTGCAGCACCTTCCATTTTTCTAAATATTCGCGGTGTTCGGGGTCATCACAAAGAAACCTGGTGCCTGCATTTTCAGCGCACTCTTCGCAGACTGCGCGACCACAAACAACGCAGAAACCCAGAGCACGATTTTCTATGTGTGTGTCACACACTATCCCTTCTTCGGATGATCTTTTGTTATTTAATGCTCCACAGTTCCGGCAGTACAAAAATATTTGCGTGTCTAGGTCGGCCCCGCAGTTGGCGCATTGCTCTATTGATTTCATGTCACCGCCTTTCCGCATTGCGGGCAATGTGATAAATTACCGGTAAAGGCAGATCCACAATTTGGACAGATCACTTTTGCCTCCTGACCTGAACCGACGGATTCCATTTCACGGAACGAAGTTCGAGATCTGTTGTAATTCAATGTTAATTTAATCGTTGCCACAAAAATTAGAAAAAGAATGATCGACGACACGATAATGTAGCCCACTCCAAGGTTTTGGTCCTGTGGCGCTACGATGCTCTCCTTACCAAATTTATATAAAATTAGTGTAGAAACGAAATTATTTATGAAGTGTGCAGTCATCGGAACTATAATACTTCCACTTACTGAAACGAGGTAGCTCAAATATATCCCAAGAGCGCATAACGCGACGAAAGTAAATGGATCGAGGTGATAGGCGCTGAAAATTACACCGGTCCAAATTATCGCCTTCCTTTTTGACATCGGCAGTTCGAAATTTGACTGCACCAATCCGCGGAAGAGCGCCTCCTCACAAATTGCCGGTGTGACGGCAACCACGAGGACCACAAATAGAAATTCAAGCGGGGAATGAGCAGTTATCAACAAAGCGTATGTCTGTTCAACTGCCCTCTGAAGCTGATCGATTACCTGTTTTATCTGGTGCGGAAAAGGAATCAAATCCTGCAGGTAAAGATAGATTTCTAAAAGTTGCTGCAGTGCTATTACTCCTACGATAGCAAGCCCAATATAATACCAGTCAGCTTTGTTAAGACGTAGGAACGATTTCCAATTCGCGGTTTGGAGTTTTGTAAGAAAAAATGTAGGGACCAGGATAAGTAAAATTTCGGCGAACATCATGACAAGCCGGAACGGGAAAGTTTCCTTGTCAGGGGGGGCATTTCCAAAAAGATAGACCGTGATTCCGCCACCGACGATTTGGTAAAGGAAAAAAATCACAAGAAGGGAAATCAAAGCGAAGGCAACCGGTTTGTATTTTACGCCGCGGTCGGTTGTAGGCTGGGGCATCGGCTGTTCAAACAAGTTCTGTCCTAATACTTCGCGGTCACTGGTCCAGCCAAGCCGCTGTAACCCACAAGTTCAGCAACAACTGAGCCGATCGTAACTTGAGTTTGCACCTTCACCGGTATTTTTAGTGAATCATCGGTTATCCATACGACAATCTTTCCGGTGTTCCTGAATAACCCACCTTTCAATATAATGGGCTCAATCATTTGACAGTGAAATTTTCCAGCTTTCGTCTCTACGTCCTGTTCGCCCAAATATTTTACATCAAGAGGATAAACTTTATTTTCATAAAAATTATTGAAGTGGACGTTTTGGCCGACCTGCATTGTATCGTAATTAAGAGTTCTGGCATAAAAAAAAGTACTTACAGCATCCTGTGTATATGCCTGGATAACGTACGGTCCTCCTTCACTTGTTTTAGCCGTATGATTTTGCTGGTCGAACCATGCTTCAAAATCCTTTTTGTAACCCCCTTCTCTAATGTGTTGCTCGAATTTCCAGGGAAAAAGTCCGGTTACATCTATTAGAGACGAGTAGTAATCTCTAACTTTAAAGAAAAGGTCAAAGAATTTCGCAGAGTGCATTGTGAATTCAACCTTATAACATTTCCGATCGTTATAGGATTCAAAAGAGGGTACAGAGATAGTTGCACTTCCAGCCACGATAATTCCATAGCTGATGTCGTAATCGAGTTTCTCACCGACTGAAAATGCTGTATTATTAAGACTTCGCAAAGTGTCGGCATCAAATTTTACTGAGGAATCTGTTGTGATAAGGCTATCAAAGTGCCGGGGAGCGCCACCATTTGACGTTTCGATTCCAGAGGGAACTTCCTGGTGACGCTGGCCAAAAAGTGATAAATAGAATACAACCAATGTAATGTTTATGAAAAATATCGATGAAAACAATTTCATGCTGTTTTTGTCGTTATAAGTTTGCGGAAAGATTCAATTACATCTGTAACTGAAATTAGAGATAAATCATCGGAATCATTTTTGGGCGTCAAGATTATCTTCCTGTCACTAATTGGCGCCCACCTTACTGGAGTCATCGGTTTTTTGCTAGGATAGATCCCAATTACAGGAGTGCCGACAGCAGCCGCAATATGCAATGGCCCGGTCGAATTTGAAATAAATAAGTCAGCTTTGGATAAGAGAGCTATAAATTCGAGGACTGAGAATCGATCAGCAGCATTTACTGCGTTTCCTATACCTTCTGATATTTGTCTACAAACCGAATATTCCGTTGCCGATCCTGTTACTACGACGTTTAAGCCAAATGTCTGGGTCATGATTTTGACAACTTCTCGAAAATTATCTGTTCCCCATTCGAATGCAGACCCTCCACTCCCTGGATGCACCACGATGAATTTAGACATGCAAGTCTGATTAAGAAAACCATTAACTCCATTTAGCGCGGTTTCGTTTATGTTTAGAGTTACGTCTAAAGTTTTCTCTTTACATCCCAACATTTCAATAAGTGTCAGATTATATTCCGCCTCGTTCTTTATGGAATTTTTTCTATGTTCGCGAACCTTCTTATTGAATAGAAATGAATACCAGCGATACGCCGAGCCGACTCGTATTGGAATCCCAGCGAGGAAACTTGCAGCTGCGATTTTAAATCTTGGAAAGAGAATAACTATTGCATCGGCATTACTTTTCTTCAATTTCTTGTAATTTGTCAGTATGGATTCAGCGGGGTTGTAGATAATGATATCGTCAACGTAAGGAGAAGAGAGGGCTATATCCGATGTGTAATTACTGACCAACGCAAAGGTTTTACTCTCCGGGAAACATCTTTTTAAAGATGCGAAAACCGGTAAGGAAAGGACAACATCACCGATATGGTCAGTTCGTGATACTATTATTCTTCCGAATTTATGATACATCTGGAACAATATAGCTTTTGCTCTCATTTATTTTCAATTTGTGTTGAAAGTGTCCGTTCTCCACAATGCCTTTTACTTAATGTGCGGAATGTTTATAATTCTCAAAAGTAGAGGAGGATATATTACTTTCTTAAGGTCGAAAATTCCCGATTCTTTCTTCCTTAAACAATTCGGTTTTGTACTATTTTTTTATGAGATTGCATAAATTGTCAGTTCATCAGAGTGGCATAGCTCCTGTAGAGCAAGGAGAAAATCCGAATCTGTTTGATCGCCCGCAAGATACCGACCAGCGTGTTCTGAAGGTAAAAGATCTCAATAGACTTGTGAAAGAGGTCCTTGAGGAAAACTTTTCAACTGTAGTCGTTGAAGGGGAGGTTTCAAATTTCAAAAGACATTCTCCGTCGGGACATCTATACTTTACATTAAAGGATGAAGCTGCTCAGGTGCGAGTCGTCATGTGGCGTTCCGATGCGGCGCGCGTTAGGTTTGAAGTTAGTGATGGGATGAAGATTCTCGTAAAGGGAAAGATTTCCATTTATGAACCGCGCGGAGATTTTCAGTTATATGCGGTAAGTCTTTTGCCTGCGGGCCAGGGAGCTCTCCAGCTTGCATTTGAACAATTGAAGGAGAAATTGGGGAACGAAGGACTTTTTAGTGAAGAACATAAGAAACCGCTTCCTGAATTTCCGAAGAGAATCGGGGCGGTAACTTCACTCGAAGGAGCCGCCGTTCGTGACATCATCAGCATCATAAACAGACGATTTCCCGCAGTTGAACTTGTTATTTACCCGGTCAAGGTTCAGGGAGATGGCGCGGCCGAAGAAATTGCACAGGCTATACGAGATTTCAATAAATTGTCCGACATTGATGTTATGATTATTGGAAGGGGCGGCGGAAGCTTGGAGGATCTGTGGGCTTTTAACGAGGAGATCGTAGCACGCGCCATTTATGACAGCAGAATACCGATCATCAGTGCGGTCGGTCATCAAGTTGATTTTACAATTGCCGATTTTGTCGCGGATATTCGGGCGGCTACGCCAAGTGCTGCAGCTGAACTCGTTGTGCCTGATAAACTTGACATACTTGCGACCATTCAAACTTTCGCTCATGCAATGACGATGCAAATGGAACAGCTGGTCAACGAGCTTTCGTTGAGACTAGATAAGATGAGGCATCATTACGCTTTGCGTCAGCCTGTTTCCCTCGTTGATCAAAAATCGCAGTATGTGGATGACCTGACCCGACGAATTCAGACACAGGTACAATATTATTTTGAAGCAAAGTCGGAAAAACTTTCATCGATGACTTCTCATCTGACCGCATTGAGTCCTCATGGAGTGATGAAGCGTGGTTATGCTCTTGTTGAAAGCCCTCGGGGATACATCGGTTCAGCGAAGAAGATTGATATCGGAGAAACCGCAAAAATACATTTACATGATGGAATTCTTGATTCACAAATAATTGGTAAACATGGGTAAGAGCAACAAAACAGAAACGAAGCTTACATTCGAAGAGGCCCAGAAGAGGCTGGAGAAGATCGTAGAGATTTTGGAAGAAGGGAAATCATCGCTCGAAGAATCGATAAAATTATATGAAGAAGGGATGGCGTTGGGAAAGTCTTGCATGACGCAATTGAATGAGGCTAAATTGAAACTGAAGAAAATTCAAAAAGATTCGAGCGGTGTCCTTGAAGAAGAGGACATCGATATATAAATGGAGAGCAAATGGAGTATAAATATCTCTATTCAATAAATTCACCGGCGGATATCCGTAAACTCAATGTGAACGAGCTAAAGCTGCTTTCACAAGAAATCCGGGAATTTTTGATTGACATCGTATCAAAAATCGGCGGACATCTCGGTTCAAGTCTCGGTTCGGTGGAACTGACGCTGGCGTTGCATTATGTATTCGATACGCCTTACGATAAACTCATCTGGGATGTGGGTCACCAGGGGTACATTCATAAAATTATTACGGGGAGAAGAGACAATTTTCAGACAATAAGGCAGTATCACGGCATCAGTGGATTTTTGAAACGTTCCGAAAGCCCGTATGATGTTTTCGGTGCGGGCCATGCCAGTACGTCGATCTCTGCAGCACTCGGAATAGCTACCGCCCGGGATTTCAAAAATGAAAAGTTCAAAGTCATTGCAGTCATCGGAGATGGTGCGATGACCGGAGGTATGGCTTACGAGGCAATGAACAATACCGGATTGCTGAAAAAAAATCTTGTTGTTGTGCTGAATGACAACCGGATGTCGATTGCTCCAAATGTCTGGGCGATATCTAATTACTTTAGCAGCATTGCTGCTACTGGAACTTATAATAAATTTAAGAACAACGTCTGGGAAATGACGGGCAAGTTGGATTCAGTCGGCGACAGAATAAGGAAGGTAGCAGGCAGACTTGAAACCGGGATGAAAGCAGTAGTCACTCCGGGAATGCTGTTTGAGGCTCTAGGGTTTAGGTATTTCGGCCCTTTCAACGGCCATAATGTTACTCAACTCGTAAAAACTTTTCGTGAAGTCAAGGATCTTAATGGCCCGCTTCTTGTGCATGTTACGTCGGAAAAAGGGAAAGGATACCTGCCTGCTGAAGAAGATCGGCAGAAGCTGCACGCGGTCGTCACGTTTGACAAGGTTACCGGGACACAGTTTAAAAAGGACGGGCCACCGGCACTAACAAAAGTATTTGGCGAGGCTCTCGTCGAAGTAGCAAAAAAAAATAAGAAGGTTGTCGGTGTGACCGCAGCAATGCCGGATGGGACTGGTCTGAATATTTTACAAAGGGAGCTGCCTGACAGGTTTTTTGATGTCGGCATTGCAGAGCAGCATGCGGTGACCTTTTGTGCGGGCATGGCTACCGAGGGTTACATACCAGTTGCAGCAATCTACTCAACTTTTCTTCAACGTGCTTTCGACCAGATTATTCACGATGTCGCTCTTCAGCATTTGCACGTTGTTTTTGTTCTTGACCGGGGCGGCCTCGTAGGATCCGACGGTCCGACACATCATGGAGCCTTCGACTTAACTTATTTGCGACTCGTACCGGGAATGGTTGTCATGGCCCCGAAGGACGAGAATGAATTACGGGATATGTTATTGACAGCGGTGAATTATAAGGATGGACCGATTGCGATTCGTTATCCGCGAGGGAACGCCGCAGTTTTGCCGAAAAAAGAAATGGAAGAGCTCCAGATAGGTAAAGGAGAAATTCTCTGTAGAGGCAACGATGTTGCTATCCTGGCCGTGGGCATCATGGTGCAGCATTCGATTAAGGCTGCTGAGATTCTTGCAAGTGAAGGATTGAGTGTTGAAGTTATCAATATGCGTTTTGTAAAACCAGTTGACACGGAGCTTGTGAATGAAGTCGCTGAACACTTTGATCATATCGTAACCGTCGAGGATAACACGCTAAAGGGTGGATTCGGAAGCGCAATTCTGGAGTCTTTACAAGAAATTGGAAAACCGCGACGGGTTCTTAATCTTGGGTTACCTGATGTCTTTGTGGAGCATGGAACACCTCAACAGTTGTATGAACTTGTTGGATTGCATCCCGAAGGGATTGCAAATAAGGTAAGGGACTTTATTAAGGTTCTAGGGGCAAAAAAATCATTTATGGTTGGGAAATAATTCATGCAGGAAATAAGACTGGGGGTTATTGGCGGAGGGGCAATTGCGCAGGTAATTCACCTTCCGCTTCTCAAGAAAATGAGCGGGGTGAAAGTCACCGCGTTGTCCGAAATGGACCAGCAAAGGCTTCAGACACTCGGACGTCAGCATTCTATTCCTAAACTTTATCCTAGCGCAGACGATTTGCTGAAAGATCCGGAAATAGATGCCGTGGATATTTGTACCTCTACTGACAGCCATTTCGAGATTGCGTTGAACGCAATCAATGCGGGCAAAAATGTTTTTATCGAAAAACCGCCGACAGTAAATTTTAGTCAATGTGAAACTCTCGCAAAAGCTGCCGATGAGAAGGGAAGAATTGTCCTAGCGGCTATGAACAACAGGTTCCGCACGGATTTTATGATGCTTAAGAGTTACGTGAGCGACAAACAGCTCGGTGATGTGTTTTATATAAACGCTGCCTGGCACAAACGCGAACCCAGCACGAAGATGCATATCGATACGAGGTCGCAAATAAGGCGCGGAGTCATGCTTGACCTCGGAATTGTGCTTATTGATCTTTCGCTGTGGCTTTTGAATTTCCCTAAGATAAGCGCGATAAATTCGGCTTTCTTCAGTCAGAGATCCAAGTCGGGAGCAAGGCGAAACTCTTTCTTTAACGGAAAGGTCGAGGATACCGCCCTCGTTACGATCCGGACAAAAGAAGGTGCTATGATACGTCTTGATGCGAGTTGGGGACTTCAGCAGCCTGACGAATTGTTTCACCTCGAAGTATATGGAACTAACGGCACCGCAACGCTTAGTCCGCTGGTTCTTCATCACAGGGTGAAAGATGAACTTGTCAGCTTGACGCCGGTGCAGAATTCAAAATTTGAAAATGTTTTCAAAAAAAGTTATGAAGCAGAGCTTACCAATTTTATAAGGTACTTGACAGGCGTGAAATCGGACGTTCCGACAATAAACCAGATGTGCCAGGTTATGAAAGTCGTCGATGCGTCATATGCTTCGGCTAAACGGGAAAACGCTGTGAAAGTTTAATGTCTCTCGTTGTCCTCTTGACAGATTTTGGGACAAAAGATTATTTTGTCGGGGTTATGAAAGGCGTAATCGCAGGGATAAATCCTCTTCTAAAGGTTATAGACCTCTCCCATGAAATCGAGCCTCAGAATATCAAACAGGCATCTTTTGTTTTATGGGCATCCAGAAAATTCTTCCCTGAAGATTCCATCTTTGTAAGCGTCGTTGATCCTGGCGTTGGAACCCTGCGTAAGATAATTTGCGGAAGGATCGATAATCAAATTTTCCTCGCTCCTGATAATGGCCTCCTCGATTATGTAGTAGCCGAAGCCAGTGAGACCGAATTATATGAGGTAACAAACAGAAAATATTTTCTTTCAAATTTCAGCTCAACATTCCAGGGGCGTGACATATTTGCACCCGTTGCCGTACATTTATCACGGGGTGTGAGATTGAGTGAACTCGGTAAACGGTTTAATTATCAAAGGGTTAGGCCTTTCTATTCGATGCCAATAAACGGCAGAAACGACGGAGAAGTGGTCTATTACGATAGGTTCGGAAATGTGTACACTAGTTTTCTTTGGGACGATTCACTCCTCACCGGACGTTCAAGTCTCAAAGTTGGTTCGAAAGTGATAACCAGGTTTGTCAAAACATACTCTGAAGCAAAAACAAAGGCTCCAGTTTGTCTCAAAGGGAGCAATGGATTGATTGAAATTGCCGTTAATTCAGGCAGTGCGTCGAAAATCCTGAAAGCGAAAATCGGACAGAAAATAACTTTGATCTCGAAATAAAATGTTTACCAATGAAGACCTGATGCTGCGTTGCATTCGAATCGCAAGGAATGGAAGAGGAAATGTCAGTCCAAATCCGATGGTCGGATGTGTAGTTGTAAAAAATAATACTATTATCGGTGAAGGATACCACGCGAAATTTGGTGAAGCTCATGCCGAAGTGAATGCAATTCGTTCTGCTAGTGAGGATGTTGCGGGAGCTGATCTTTATGTGAATCTTGAACCGTGCAGTTTTTATGGGAAGACTCCACCCTGTACCGATTTACTTATTGAGAAACGAATCAGGAAGGTTTACGTGGCGATGTTGGATCCAAACCAGAGAGTGAACGGAACCGGCATAAAAAAATTGAGGGATGCAGGAATTGAAGTTGAGGTTGGACTTGCGGCGGATCAGGCGCTTAAGTTGAATGAGGCGTTCGTTAAGTTTATCACCAAAAAGCTTCCGTTTGTCACGCTTAAGATTGCACAGTCCCTGGACGGAAGGATTGCTCTTAAGAATGGGAAATCGAAATACATCACATCGAAGGAATCGCTGCGAAAGGTACATGAGCTTCGGGCAGAATATGATGCGGTGTTTGTAGGGGCAGGGACAATAAAAAATGACGATCCGGAATTGACGGTTCGTTTCTTAAATGGAAGGTCACCGATAAAAATTGTTCTCGATGGGAATTTATCTTCACCTGTTGATTCTAAAGCGTTCGCCGCGGGAAGGACGATTCTGTTCCATTCGCAGCGAATAGAAAAGAACTCGAAGCGGAAAAGTAAAATGAAAACTCTAAGAGGACGAGGCGTCGAATTATTTCCTATGAAGGGCAACGCTAAAGGAATGATAGAATTGAAGGATGTCCTGAAAAAAATTGCATCGTTGAATATTGCTTCGGTTCTTGTGGAAGGCGGTGGTTCCGTCTTCTCTCAACTCATCGAATCGAAACTTGCCGACAAAATGCATCTTTTCGTCGCACCAAAGATCCTTGGTGACGGTCTGAGTTTTGCCGATGGAATCGAATTGAAAGAATTATCGAAAGCTTTAGTTATGAAAGAAGTCGAGATATCGCAGGTAGGTGAGGAACAGTATATTACCTCATATTTTTGATAGGTTAATCCGATATTGGGCAGATTCTGTTAACCGATTTTTCACACAAACGAAAGAATCGAATGTTCACGGGAATTATTGAAGAGGTCGGCGTTGTTAAACAGGTTAAAGGTTCCGGAAACGGCGCAAGGAAGATATTTGTCGAATGTAAAGAAGTACTCGGCGATCTAAAGATAGGTGACAGCCTCGCAGTGAACGGAGTTTGTTTGACAATTGTTGAAAGGAATAAATATCAAGTCGGTGTTGAAGCAGTAGAAGAAACGGTAAAGAAAACTATGATAGGAAATCTTAAAGCGGGGAGTCTTGTGAATCTTGAAAGAGCGGTGCGTCTGAACGACCGGCTTGGTGGTCATCTCGTTCAAGGACACGTTGACGCGACCGGGAAAGTGATGTCGATAGAAAAACTTCCGTTGAGCAGAATATACAGCTTCAGAATTTCCCGTACCTTCATGAAATATATTATTCCGGTTGGAAGTGTGTCCGTCAACGGTGTTAGCCTGACCGTAGCGGAGAAGTTGAGAGACTCGTTTAAAGTGGCGATAATCCCTCACACATTCGACAATACGACTTTCAAGTCCCTGCGCGTAGGAGATCTTGTAAATGTCGAGATTGACATGATCGCCAAGTATGTTGAAAGTCTTTTCAAAAGGTAATATGGCAAGAAAAATATTCTATCGAGTAGCAGACGACGGTAAGAATTTTATCTCCGGTGAGGAATGGGAACAAGTCCAGTCTTTACAAAACTGGTACAACCTGGAATTTTTCTGGACCGGCGGCAAACTCAATTTCAAGCGGTTTGTAATTTTTCCAAATTATGAATTGGCCGTGGCAGCGCCTGGAAAAATCCGTGAAGAATTTTCTAAACTGGAAATAAGCGGGTTCTCCGAAGAAGAGATTGTAACAAGGCTCGAATCAAAAGGTCTGATTATAGTTAAGCGCGGTGGATATGAAGACGGCATGATAGGGAGCGGTTTCACGAGAGTTGCAGATAATGAATTTGATGCGTTCCTTGTCCTAGACTTCTTGCTCAAGGTTTCACGGATTGCCCCAACCGCGACGTTAGAGGTTTTCGACGAAGGAAATTTCATTAAAACCCATTCGTTAAATTTGAATAATGGGGATGTGTACATAAAAGAAGGCGGCATTTCGTCTGAAATCATCGATGTTATTAAAACGACTCGAAGAGTGTTTGGCATCGTGAACCCGGACAAATATGATGGGCACCCGGAGTTCTCTAATTGTGTTAATGAATTTAATGAGCTTCTTCCAGGTGAAAGAGCGAAAGTTGTTGAAGACTGGAATTGGCTCGGACACGAAAGTAAAGCTGATTTTGATTTCAATGGTGACGACTTTTGTGGATTTGACCTGAATCAAAAGGTCTGTCATCTGTTTTTATATAGATAAGGAGGAAAAAATGAGAAGTAAATTCATGGCGACCCTGGTAATACTTTTCCTTGGGGTTGTTTCTTGTGTCAGTGCGAAAAACAATCTCAAAGAAGGAGATGTAGCCCCTGGTTTTTCTTTAATGGGAAATGATGGGGAAATGCACAAGCTTAGCGACTTTAAGGGTCAGTATGTGGTCCTTTATTTTTATCCAAAGGATGAAACTCAAGGATGTACCACGGAAGCCTGCAGTTTCAGGGATGACATTTCGGCCATAACAAAAACTGGCACTAAGGTTATCGGCGTAAGTGTGCAAGACGTGGTCTCGCATCAAGACTTCATAAAAAAGTATGGACTTAATTTCCTGTTACTCGCTGATACAGGTAAGGTAGCAGTGAAGGAGTATGGTGTCCTGAACTCGACCTGGGGAATGGCAAACCGGGTTACGTTTATAATTGATCCGCAAGGAAAAATTGTAAAGATTTACCCGAAAGTGGATCCCAATGGACATGCCAAAGAGGTTCTCGCCGAGTTAGAGGCTCTTCAAAACAAAAATTGAAATGAGAATAGTCGGATCTCACGGGTACCTAAACCCGTGAGATCTCGAAGGAGAAATATTGCACCCGGTAATATTTAAGAAGCTTAACGAAGAAGATGTGCTTATTAAGTGGGATGACGAAAAGGAATTCACATTGTCAATGCAGTACATGAGGAATAGATGTCCATGTGCTTCATGTGCGGGGGAATCGGTTCTGTGGCGTGAATACAAACCTTCTCCTCTCCAAATCCTTACACCAGGGAAATATAATCTCAAGTCAGCGGATGTTGTTGGCAATTACGCAATTGCGCTAACCTGGGGTGATGGCCACAATACAGGATTGTATGCTTTTGATTATTTGAGACGGATTTGTGCAGACTTTAATAAAGCGTCAACTTCCGCCGGGCAAACAGAAAAAAAGTAGACTGCCGGTCTATTAGAAAATTTGATATTTTCCAAAAGAAGCGCCCCGTAAACACGGGGCGCTTTTACGGGGAGTGATGTGGACCTTATTTCTGCGGAATTTCAAGAGCTAAATAAGCATTAACCTTGCTTGAAGTAGTCACGCGGAAAAGGAGTGCATCGCCGGGTTTGTGCGCGTTCACTGACTTTTCGAGGTCATTCGTAGACTCTATCGGCTTGTTATCAACGCTTGTAATCAAATCTCCCTGTTGCAATCCGCGTTGCTCTGCTTCGCTACCTGAAGCAACATTGGAGACGATGACGCCATGTTTAGCATTGAATTTATCCAGTGTCGCCTTATCTGCATCCTGCACGGATAGACCGAGGGATTGCAGAGTTGTTGACGTTGAGGGTTCATTATAAGCAAGTTCCTCATTGGTTCGTTCTTTCAAAGTAACCGTCTTGTCTTCCGTCTTGCCATCGCGCAGAATTTCGACATCCACTTTGTCGCTTGGGTGTTGTGAAGCAACCAAGGCCTGGAGTTGGTTTGCGCGTTCAATTTTTTGTCCTTCAAATTTTAGAATAACGTCACCAGACTTAATATCCGCATTTTCTGCCGGTGAATTAGATTCAACAGATTGAACAAGTACTCCTTCGGCCTCTTTCATCCCAAGAGCTTTTGACATCGTTTGATCAACATCTTGAATCTGTACCCCGATGTAAGGCCGGATAACCTTGCCGTGATCTATTAGATCCTTAGCGACGTTTTCGGCAATATTGATCGGTACAGCAAAGCCGTATCCTTCATATGTACCGGTGTTTGTTGCGATGGCGGTATTGAGTCCAACAACCTGTCCTCTAAGATCTACAAGCGGACCGCCGCTGTTTCCGGGGTTGATAACGGCATCGGTTTGTATGAAATCTTCTATGCCGTATTGATTTCTGATAATATTTATGTTTCGTCCGAGCGCGCTTATGATTCCTTGCGTGACCGTATAATCCAGACCCATTGGATTTCCAATTGCTACCACCCATTCACCAACGTGTACGCTATCGGAATTTCCAAGAGAAACACTAGGGAGGTTGTTGCCATTAATCTTTATAACGGCTACGTCGGTAGTCGGATCCCGGCCAATGAGCTTGGCATCAAATGTTCTCTTGTCTAAAAGTGTGACTTTGATTCCGTCATGATCTGCTTCTTCGACAACGTGATTATTCGTAATGATATAACCATCAGGACTCACGATGATCCCGGATCCAAGGGAATGTTCGGGGGAGGGTTTCGGGTTCGGCATATTGAAATTATGAAAAGGGAAGTCCGGTCCAAAGAAAAATTTGAACATGTCGTTCGATTGATTCTGATTATTTGGAACGTTCACCGCTTTTGGCGTGGCAGTCACCTGGATTTGAACCACTGCAGGCGTTACCGCATTTGAAACAGAAACGAAAGCATTGCTCAATTCCTCAGCCGCGGCAGGAACTTGCGAAATCGGCGGATTAGGCAAGCCCAGCCTTACGTCTTTGTCGGAACTACTAAACTTTCCAAACGATAAGCCCATCGTTAATGCAAAAACGATTCCTATTATACCCAGCGCTCCTATTCCAAATGCAAGTTTTCTTTTGATTACTTCAGCCATAACTTTTCTCCTTTATTTTCTGTGAGTAATATCGCATTGCATGGATGAAGCGGCAATTAAAACCGGATGAAAAGATTTTCACTCGAATAATGAAAATTTGCAATTAATACGTTTGTGCAATTGAAAAAAACGATGTCGAATTCTATATTAACGGACAAAAAAGAATAGGACTATGAACGAAGGAAAAATCGTACAGATAATTGGGCCGGTGATTGATATCGAATTTGAAAACGGTAATCTCCCGAAGATTTTCAGCGCTTTAAATATTCCCAGAAGAAATATTGATGGTCAGGATGACATTCTTGTAGCGGAAGTCGAGCAGCATCTCGGCGAAGATACAGTTCGCGCAGTGGCGATGGATTCCACCGACGGATTAGTCCGTGGAATGAAGGTGATCGATACCGGAGGCCCGATAAAGATCCCGGTCGGACCAAATGTTCTTGGCAGAATGATAAACGTTATCGGCAAGCCGATAGATGGGCAAGGTCCGCTCGAAACGAAAGAGGAATATCCGATCCACAGACCGGCTCCGAGGTTTGAAGATTTGAACACTCAAAAAGAAATGTTCGAAACCGGAATTAAGGTTATCGATTTGCTTGAGCCGTACTCGCGCGGTGGAAAGACGGGACTGTTTGGTGGAGCAGGCGTTGGGAAAACAGTAATAATTCAGGAACTAATTCATAACATAGCGACGCAGCATGGGGGATATTCCGTTTTCGGCGGAGTCGGTGAAAGAACGCGCGAAGGAAACGATCTCTGGCTTGAGATGAAAGAGTCGGGCGTTCTCGCCAAAACTGCACTTGTATTCGGTCAAATGAATGAACCTCCCGGGGCACGTCAGCGTGTCGGATTAACTGCCGTAACTTTGGCGGAATACTTCCGCGATTCCGAAGGGAAGGATGTCCTTCTTTTTATTGATAATATTTTTAGGTTTACTCAGGCTGGGTCGGAGGTATCAGCGCTATTAGGACGTATGCCTTCAGCCGTCGGCTATCAACCGACTCTGGCGACCGAGATGGGCGCGCTACAGGAACGAATCACTTCTACAAAGCGAGGATCTATAACTTCTGTGCAAGCTATTTATGTTCCCGCGGACGATTTAACCGATCCGGCGCCTGCAACCACATTCAGTCATCTCGATGCTACGACCGTTTTGAACCGAGATATAGCCGCGCTCGGGCTTTATCCTGCGGTTGATCCGCTTGATTCAACCTCGAGGATTCTTGATCCTCTGGTTATTGGAGATGACCATTATTCCGTCTCCAAAAAAGTAAAAGAGATTCTTCAAACTTACAAAGATTTACAGGATATTATAAACATTCTTGGAATAGATGAGTTATCTGACACGGATAAACTTACCGTCGCGAGAGCGAGAAAGATTCAACAATTTTTGTCGCAGCCGTTTGCCGTTGGTGAAGCTTTTACCGGCAGGCCGGGGAGGTATGTAAAGTTGAACGACACGATTGCCGGATTCAAGGAGATCATTAGCGGCAAGTGTGATGAGTGGCCTGAAAGTGCGTTCAATATGGTCGGGACGATTGACGAAGCAGAGGAACAGGCGAAGAAACTCCAGGCAGCGTGATGGCGGAATTAAAGGAAGACATTCAGGAAAAATACTTTAAGCTTGAGATTGTAACACCACAAAGGAGCGCCTTTTCAGGATCGGTTGAGTCATTTTCTGCTCCCGGCACGGCGGGTGGATTTCAGATCCTTCATGATCACGCGCCGCTGCTTACGACGATTTCGGTAGGCGAGGTTAAACTGCGTGACCCAAAGGGTGATGAAATTGTTTATTCCACAAGCGGCGGCTTTGTCGAAGTCAGCAATAACAACGTGACGTTTTTGGCGGACACTGCCGAACGGAAGGACGAAATTGACGTCGAACGGGCAAAGGCAGCAAGAGCACGCGCCGAAGAAAGACTAAAGAAAAAGGAAGCCGGGACAAATATTGAAAGGGCCCGTGCTGCACTCGCTCGCGCAGTTAATCGGTTGAGGATCGTCGACGCTCTTTAAGCAAACACGGTCTAGGTAATTTCAACACTCAACGGTAACAGACTCAAAACCATAAGTAAAAATTCTACCGACAAAATCAAAATCCGGGGCGGTTTATTTCTGATTTTATTTGGAACTCGGGTTTTAGGTTTTCTCGTTTATATTGTTTGAGATAGTGTTCAAAGGTAAATTTGTATAAAAGAGGAGAACCATTGCGTCACGTTGCACTCATATTGGTTAGTGGCTTAATTGCTTTATCTGGGTGTGCGGGCATAAATCAATCTGCGAAGCCTACGGAAACCGAGGCTCCTAAACCTGACTTGATCGCCACCGATCAGAATTATCGTATGGCGATGGAGCACTTCGTAGATGGAAATTTAGATGATGTTCAGGGCGAATTCGCACAGGCAATACTCGACTACCAAGATGCGCTTCGTTATTATAAAGATGCGGCAATACTCGACGCGATGGCCCAGGATTACATCAGGCTCGGGAAGTCAGACATGGCAATTGAGCAGGCTCATGAAGCGATCTCACTTGCTTCGCGAGATATAAATTATCGAAGGACGCTTGCACAAGCATTTTTGTCCGAATATAATGTCGACAGCGCCAAGACTGAATATTCGAAGATCATATCAATCGACAGTACGCAAGCGGAAGATTTGATCGTCCTGGCACAGTTAAACCAACGAAGCAACCCTGAAAAGGCAGCCGAACTTTACGAAAAAGCGCTGAAACTGAACGGACCGGATATTCCGACGATGATGCAGCTTGTGCAAATATATAACTCTATGAACAAGTATGACAAATCAATCGATGTCCTTAAAGAAATGCTGAAGGTCGATCCGTCCAATGAAGCTATCAAGGAGTCACTCTCAGAACTCTATATTCAGACGGACAAGAACAAGGAAGCTCTCGATATCCTTCAGGATTTAATGCGTTCTCACATCGGAGATTTCGACTTGAAAGCTCGCATCGCCACCGTTTATCTGAGGATGAAGGATTTTGGTAAGGCCGATAGTCTGCTCGATGCCATTTTTACTTCCGATTCCAGCAGGGCTGATGCAAAATTTGCAATTGCCCAATTTTATCTCAATGAAATGCAGCGTGATTCTGCTGTGATACCATTTGCGGAACAGATATTCAAGAAACTTATCGCATTATATCCCAATGACGCGCGGTCTTATTTAGTCGCGGGATTGGGCGCTTCATATAAGGACAAGGATTCACTGGCAGAGATTTATTTGAATAAATCTATATCAATTGACTCCACCAACCAGAATTCCTGGCAAGCGATGGCGGTTTTGTATTATCAAAAAAATGATTTTGATAAGATGGCGAAGTTAATGTCACATGCCGTAAGTATTTTTCCCGAGGATTTCAGATTGAATTTGTTTTATGGTCTTGCCTTGAATCGATCAGGGGACAACTCAGATGCGGTTAAGCCGTTGGAGAAGGCGGTTTCGCTAAAGCCGACTGATATGGATGCACTAAGCACTCTCGCACTTGTTTATGAAGCATTGAATAGATATGATGATGCTTATCGTATATATGAAACCGCACTCAAAGTTGATGGAAAGAATTCGCTTATTCTGAACAACTATGCTTATAGCTTGTCCGAGAGAGGACTCGATCTTCAGAAGGCTTTGAAGATGGCACAGCTTGCCGTCCAGCTTGATCCAAAGAACAGCGCATACCTTGACACTATCGGCTGGGTCTATTTTAAACTCGGTGATTATGAAAACGCGGAATCCTATGTCAAGGAGGCTCTTTCAGTAAGGAATCAACCTGCCGACGGTTCGCCTGCAACCTTGGAGGAACACCTTGGCGACATATATGCCAAAATGAACAATACAAAGAAAGCGGTTGAGTATTGGGAAAAGGCACTTGGCCATAATCCCGCGAGCATAGAACTTAAAGAGAAAATAGCAAAGGCAAAATCTTGATCCGGTTCGGGGGCCTTCTGGCAGTTTTCATAATGGCGGGGTGTGCCACGATGCATTATGTAACTATGACCAATGTTACAGCTCAAGACGTTGCCCACAGCATTGACGATCAATCGCAGTCGTTCAAAATGTTCTCTTCGAGTGGATACGGAGATTTCGAAACGCCCCAGGGCGATTATAGTGCCCGATTCGACATCTCAGTTCGAAAACCTTCAACTACAAGTATCCGCCTTTATGGACCTTTTGGAATCAAGGTGGCGCAGGCAAAATTAAGTTCGGACACTCTTCTGATTTACAACAGCTTGAACAATGAAGTTTTTGTTGGAAAACCCACAGAAGCTAATCTAAGACATTTTCTCATTGTAGCGGCAGATGGGGCATCGGTATCGGACCTACTGCTTGGCCTTATGGTTCCGCTTACGCATTTGGACAGTTCGCGGGCCTCATCACGGGTCGACGGTGGAAATGTAAATTTTATCTATTCAAACGAAGATACAGTCGAAAAATTTACCGTAGATGAAGAATATATGCGAACTATAAGTTATGAGAGAATTGTCGGCGGAGGAACGATAGTAAGGATTACCTATTCTGACTTTACGAGTGTGGATAACATTTACTTTCCAAAGACCGTCTTCTTTGAAGATTTGAAGAACAACGTCTCGGCAAAATTAGTTTATCAGGACATTGCCTTAAACGAAAAAGATGAAGTTCAAATTACCATTCCTGCAGATGCAAAAGAAATCTTTCTTAATTAACCCGGTTCTCATTTTTACTTTATGTGTCCTTACGTCCGCAGTGTCATATGGTCAAGAGAAACCAAAACTTAATACAAAGAAGCAAGAGCTTCAGCAGCTTCAAGGAAACATAAAGCTTTATCAGAAGAGAATTGAGGAAAGCACACAAAAAGAATCCACATCCCTCGAGAACCTGGATAAATTGGAAAAGCAAAATCTCCAAACGCACCAAACTATAAAGAGGATCTCGGATCAGATCGCGGACAATTCACGAAATGTTGTGAACATAGAAAACCAAATTAAAACCGCAGGTCTTAAACTTTCCGATCTCACTAATGAATACGCGAGCTTTGCCAGAAGTTTTTATGAACGGGGAAGGATGCACGATTTAGAGCTTATTCTTACAGCTTCTTCTGTGAACGAAATGTTAATTCGTTATGAATATCTCCGGCGATTCTCAGACCAGACAAAAGCCGACATGACTTCTATCTCTACAGAGCGAGATAGGCTTTCAGGATTGAAGGAACAGCTTGGACTGGAGTTGCAACGACAACAGAACTTTCTTACTCAAAAGAATTCCGAAGAAAATAAATTATCATCGAGAATCGGACAGCAAAAAGATTTGATAACCAAGCTCCGGAAGAATAAAGAAGTTTATGCGGAACAATTGAAAAGGTCTCAGGTTGCAGCAGCTGAACTTGAGAAATTAATTCAAAACTTGATTGCGGAAGAGGCCGAAAGAAAAAAACAAGAAGCAGCCAGACAGGCGCAAAAGGCGAAAGTACCAAGTCCTACGGAAACTTTACCGACAGCGATTGCAAATGGTAACTCCGATATCAAGGGTCGATTGCCCTGGCCAGTGACAACTGGAAAGGTTGTAGCGAAATACGGAGAACATGAGAATCCCATTTTGAAAACAATTACACTAAATTATGGTATTGATATTTCTGTTCCCGAGAATGCGCCGGTAAAGAGCGTAGCTGACGGGGAAGTCTCGAGACTTTTTTGGCTCCCATCATACGGGAATCTTATTATTATTGATAACTATAATGGGTTGCGGACGGTTTATTCCCATCTTGCTGATATTTTTGTTAAGGAAGGCGATAAAGTCAAAGCCGGTGAAGCGGTCGGAACAGTGGGAGAGTCACTCACCGGTTCAGTTTTACATTTTGAAGTGTGGTTGGATAAGGACAAACAGGACCCTGAGTTGTGGCTAAGCAAAAAGTAAAATACGTCTCAAGCAAAGTCAGGTTGTCGTATTCGCTGTTGTTCATCCCCATTATGCACTTATTTTTCTTCATCGGATCTTTCTTTAATTCAAAGGCACGCCGTGGTTACAACGGCCGAAAAAACCTCTTTGCCGATTTGGAAAAAAATTTAGCGGGAATTACTGAAGGAGTAAGGGTTTGGTTCCACGCATCTTCGCTCGGGGAATTCGAGCAAGCGAAACCCATTATTGAAATTCTCAGGCAATCCGGATATAAGATCGTAGTATCGTTTTTTTCCCCGTCAGGATATGAACACTCGTTGAACTATCCGAATGCCGACGTTATCACTTACATTCCATTAGATAGCCGGAAAAATGCCGAACGATTTATAAAACTTGTCAAGCCCCGTGTCGTTGTTGTAATGAGATATGATTTGTGGTTGAATCATCTGCTTGCAGCGAAGGAATGGGGGGCGAAAGTCGTGGTGGCGGACGCGACATTTTCGATAAAGCTTTTTCAACGAGCGAAGTTCCTAAAAGATTTTTATAGACAGCTCTATAAACTAGCTGACTTAGTGCTTACGACAAATTCCGAGAACAAGAAGATGTTTGATTTCTTCCTTGGAGCAGGGATAACCACAGTCGCGGGCGATACGAGATTTGATCGTGTTTACAGCCGGAGTACCTCTAATAATGTTGCTCAAAAAATTCCGTTCAAGATCGATAAATCTAATCGAGTTGTGATGATTCTTGGAAGTACCTGGCGCCAGGATATGGAAGTTCTGGGAGATGCGATTAACAAACTTGCAAAGAGCATTCCTTCATTGTCAGTATTAATAGTCCCGCATGAGCCAACGACCGATGAAGTGGGTAAGCTTAAGTCTCAATTTGCCACTGCTAAAGTAATGTCGGAGATTGTGGAAACACAAAATGATGGTACACCGATCCTGATAGTCGATCGCGTCGGCATCCTAACCCAGCTTTATGTCTTTGGCGATATTGCATATGTCGGCGGTGGTTTTGGAGCAGGTGTTCACAGCGTTCTTGAGCCTGCGGTTTATGGAATGCCGATAATTACCGGGCCGCGCATCGAAAGATCCGATGAGGCTATGCAGCTTATGCAGAACGGAGTCTTTTCTTCGTAAAAGATTCAGAGAGCGCCTATAAAATGATGCTCAAGATGGTGAAGAATGAGAGTATAAGGAAAGGTGCAGGAAAAATCGCAAGAGAATTTGTGGACAAGAATATCGGCGCCTCCTCTGTTGTTGCCAAACAGATTATAAAATTGTGCGCGGACTGAATAGTCCGCTAATATTGAAACACGGTGGACATTAAAAGAGCCGTGGATTGTCTTTACAATTCCTGATGAAGATCAGCATGGTTCTATCAAGTTGAGATCAAAAACAAACGGACATGAATTTGTGGCGAAGGTCTCAGATTCAGTTGGGGAGAAGTTGAAATTCGGGGAGTGGGTAGAGTTATTATACGATGTTCTTGAGATTAACCCCGGAAGTCAGGTCTTCGAGAAGATTTCATTCGAGGCTAAGAGTTATAACAGATTGGCGCGGCTGTTCGCATCAGGAATCTCAAACGATTCTGCTAAAGAAAAAGTGGGGATTGAAATTCAAAACGCTCTCAAGAGATTTGCTGAATTGCTCGAACAAGCTTCGGATAACCTTGAAAGAAGGGATAGGGAGCGATTTAGAAAACAGTTTCTCGAACCGACAACGGAAGCTTTTGAAAATATGACGAAGCTTATTGACGACTTTTCCAAGATAAAAGATTTCTTCCTCAAAGAAAGGGATGAGATAGGGAAGTCGTGAAAAAAGGATTGAAGCCGGGAGCGAAATCAGTAGTCGGGTTTGAAGTTCGTAAAGATATGGCCGCCGCATTCGAGGGAAAGAAGATCCATGACGTCCTTTCAACGTTTTATCTCGTTTACTATGCCGAACTCGCTGCAAGGAAATTGATAGAGCCCTATCTCGGCGACGGGGAAGAAGCTGTGGGTTTTGAAATAAATATCAAGCATATTGCACCGACCAAGATGGGGGACAGAGTTGAAATTACGGCAACGCTTATTGAGATTGATGAACGAAAACTAGTTTGCGAATTAGTCGCCTCCAATTCTAAAGGCAGGATATGTACGGGCAGACAAACTCAAGTGATAATTCAGAAGGGAGAATTGGATTAGTTCATGGACGTTGCGATAATGTCGTCTATGCTTGGTCTACTTTGTCAAGATTCTAAATATCTACAAGGTGTTATGAATATTCCGTGGCGAGTAATTGTTCTGCAATCTCGTCACATACGGTGAATCCTTTATTAGTCAATAGAATCTTACTCCCGGACATATTCGCATAACCGCTCTTCATTAAATCAAAAATGAAATCGGGATTCAAATTTATCCCGAATTTATTGCTCAGAGCCTCTTTGATCGATTTTACCCTGCCGCAGTTGAAGCATTACAAATTCATCGATAAGTTGAGTCTTTGTCAACTCCTCTTTCGCTGAAACAGGAAGTCGATCGGCCGAAAGCTCTGCGATATACTTGCTCAAGCTTGAAACATTCCACCATCTCAAGTTGCTTAAATATGAATGTGCGCTTGGACCAAAACTTATATACTCCTCACAGTTCCAGTACCTTAGGTTGTGCCGGCATTCAAAACCAGGGCGAGAGTAGTTTGAAATTTCATAATGCTCATAACCGTTATCGTTCAAAAATGCCATCGTGAGCTCATACATCTCTGCTTCTATCGATTCGTGGAGCGGTTTTAACGATCCTGAAGAGACTGCGGAGAAAAGCGGCGTGCCCGGTTCGACAATCAGATTGTAAGACGAAATATGGCTTGGATTTAATTCGATTGCTCTCTTGAGGTTAGCGAGAACTCTGTCTTTGGTCTGTCCTGGAAGCCCGTACATCAGATCGAGATTTATGTTTTTGAATCCGCTTTCGCGAGCAAGTGTTAGAGCCTCAGCAGCTTGTCGTGAATCGTGGATCCGCGAAAGAAACGTCAGCTCGTCATCGAAAAATGATTGCACACCAAAACTCAGGCGGTTAACTCCAAGTTGTCTGTAACCCGACAGTGATTCTCGATTGACAGTACCGGGATTGCACTCTACTGTAAATTCCATTTTTGGAGAAAAATCGAAATGCCTGCGAAGTTCATCGAGGATCAAATCAATTTCGGTCGGTGAAAGAAGGGAAGGAGTGCCCCCGCCAAAAAAGATAGTCTCTGCTTCGTAACGCAGGGGATGGTTTCTGGAAAATAATTCTATTTCTTTAATAAGAGAACCGATGAACTCATTTTGCTGAGAATGATTTTCTATCGAATAGAAATCGCAGTAGAAACATTTCTTCTCGCAAAAGGGGATATGTATGTATATCCCTATTTTGCCAGAATCCCGATTCGGTTCCATGCTATGGATGCAATTTTTTTCGGTAAGTCGTATATCGGTGTGTTGGGATCCCATGACCAATAGACTATCATAGCTTTCCCGATAATTCTCTGGTCCGGAACGAATCCCCAGAACCTGCTGTCCAGGCTGTTTTCCCTGTTGTCTCCCATCATGAAATAATAATTATGCTCGACAGAATAATTTGTCACGGGTTTTCCGTCGACTAGAACAGATGAGCCGACGAGTTCGCAAGTATGCCCTTCGCGTTCAATAAATGTCTGCCACTTCGCGAAATCTGTTTCATCGAGCCTCACAACATCGTCTTTCTTCGGAACTACTATCGGCCCGTAATAGTCCTGATTGAAATTGGATCCCTTTGGGAAAATTCCGGGATCGGGATAACCTTTAGGATACACGATTGTGGATTCGAATTTAGTGTTAGGCGGAAATGGAACCATAACGTGATTCACGTAGAGAACGCGATCAATAACTTGAACTGTATCTCCCGGTGTGCCAATGCAGCGCTTAACATAGTTCTCCTGGTCATCGGGTTTTACCTGATCTCTATTTCCCGGCCAGTCAAACACTACGATGTCTCCAGTTTTCGGATGAGTGAATGCAGGCAATTGAAAAAAAGGAATCCGGATATCTGTGAACGGGAGATACCGAGGGGATTTTGCCCCGTAAATGAATTTGTTCGCAAAAAGAAGATCGCCGGTCATTATTGTGTTTTCCATTGAACCTGATTGAACCCCGTAACCCTGAACTACGAAAGTAACCAGCAGCAGCGCGATGATTATAGGAGAAAGGTAGCTGGTGATATTTAGCTGAGTTTTATTGTCTTGCGATCCATTTTCATATTTACTTTTCATTAGGTCTCCAGTCGGTTTATTACTTTATAAGCATCCCGACTCTGCCGAATTTGACACTTCCTAATTTTGCGAAAATATCGAAGATCGGAATATCGGGATTCCATGACCAGTATACTATCATAGCTTCTCCAACGATGTTCTGGAACGGGACAAACCCCCAGAACCTGCTGTCGAGGCTATTTTCACGATTGTCTCCCATCATAAAAAAATAATTTCGTTTCACTGTGTAATCGGTTACAGGTTTGTCATCAAGGAAAACCGTCGAGCTTCTCAGATCGCAAGAGTGCCCTTCGCGTTCAATGAAGATATGCCACTTCAAAAAATTCTTTGCGCTTAAGTGAATAACGTCACCCCTTTTAGGAACAACGATAGGACCGTAAAAATCTTCGTTGAAATCAGATCCCTCCGGAAAGATTTGCGGATTAGGATAACCTTTGGGCAACGTCGAGTAGGATTCGAACTTCACCCCTGCGGGATAAGGAACAACATTTCCATTCACATATACAACCCGATCTATAACCTGGATAGTGTCGCCCGGAAGCCCAATGCACCTCTTAATGTAGTTTACAGGGTCAGCGGGTTTTATCTGATCGCGATCACCGGGCCAATCAAAAACAACGACATCGCCGCGGTGCGGATATCTAAGTGGAGGGAGTTGGAAATAGGGAATCGATGTATCCGTAAAGGGGATGTACTGGGGGCTCTTCGAGCCGTAGATGAATTTGTTAACAAGAAGAAAATCGCCGACAAGAAGGGTGTTCTCCATCGAGCCGGTGGGAATTCTGTATGCTTCGACGACAAATGTTTTCAGGAGTAAAGCCGCAATAATAGCAAAGATCAATCCTTCGATTGAGTCTTTAAGTTTCTTCTTCTGAGGTTTTGTCGGTTTTGTTGGTGCTGTTTTTTGATCCAATTTTTTCTCACTCTTCATCGTTTAAAGATAGCACGGCAAGGAACGCTTCCTGCGGGACTTCGACCCTCCCAATCTGTTTCATACGCTTCTTGCCTTCTTTTTGTTTTTCAAGGAGTTTCCTTTTCCTGGAGATATCACCTCCATAACATTTCGCCAGAACATTCTTTCTTATGGGGGAGATGCTCTCACGAGCAATTATCTTGCTTCCTATTGCCGCCTGGATAATAACTTCAAAAAGTTGTTTTGGGATCAGTTTACGGAGCCGTGAGCTGAGTCTTCTTCCCCAGTCGTACGCCTTTTCTCGATGTACAACAGATGAAAGCGCGTCGACGACATCACCGTTCAAGAGTATGTCGAGTTTCACGAGCGCTGATTCACGGTTATCGAGATATTCGTAATCGAAAGACGCATAACCGCGAGTAAGAGATTTCAGCTTATCAAAAAAATCAAAAACAATTTCTGCCAGGGGAAGCTCGAATTTTATGTCGGCACGTTTTGGGTCGATATATGTTGTGTTTTTGTAAACTCCTCGCCTATCCATGCAAAGTTTCATGACGTTACCGATATATTCAGACGGACAAATGATCTGTGCGGTTACATAAGGCTCCTCGATATGGTCGATTTCCGAAGGGGGAGGCATGTTTGCCGGATTGTCAACGAGGATTATTTCACCGGATACCTTCACAATTTTGTACTCTACGTTCGGAACGGTCGTGATAATTGTCTGGTTGAATTCCCGTTCAAGTCTTTCCTGGACAATTTCCATGTGAAGCAATCCGAGGAAACCGCACCTGAATCCAAATCCCAACGCCGTGGAGGTTTCAGGCTCGTAGATCAAAGCAGCATCGTTAAGCTTGAACTTTGCAAGCGCATCTCTCAGTTCTTCAAAGTGTTCGCTTTGTGCGGGATATAAACCGCTGAATACCATTGACTTTACTTCACGGTAGCCGGGAAGAGGTTCGGTCGAAGGGTTCTCCGCGTCCGTCACGGTATCTCCGACCCGAGTCTCGGTTAGCTCTTTTACTCCGGCGATAAGATATCCGACATTTCCGGCTTCAAGCTCGGTCGATGGAAGACGATCCATTCCAAGAACTCCGACCTCTTCGGCAAGAAATACTTTTCCGGTTTTGTGGAATAAAACTTTGCTGTTGGTGCGGAGTGTCCCATCGACAATTCTAATATACGTTACCACTCCCCGGTACGAATCGTATTTTGCATCGAAGATCAAAGCACGTAACGACGAATCGGAATTACCCGCCGGCGGGGGAACTCTCTTAACCACAGCCTCAAGAACACCTTCAATTCCTAACTTCGCCTTCGCACTTGCGAGTAGAATCTCTTCCTGTTTACAACCGATCAGGTCGACAAGTTGGTGTTTTACATCCTCAACCATCGCACTCGGAAGGTCGATCTTGTTTATGACCGGAACGATCTCAAGTCCAGCATCTATAGCCATATAGACATTGCTTATTGTTTGGGCTTCTACTCCCTGAGATGCATCAACCACGAGGATTGCTCCTTCGCATGCAGCGAGGGAACGCGAGACTTCGTACGAAAAATCGACATGTCCGGGTGTATCGATCAGGTTTAGCGTGTAAGAATTCCCGTCCACTGCCTTGTACTTCATCTGGATGGCGTGACTCTTTATGGTGATTCCACGCTCCCGTTCGAGAGGCATATCATCAAGGATTTGATCCATCATTTCGCGTTGAGTAATAGTTCCTGTTGTTTCAAGGAGCCGATCAGCAAGAGTGGATTTACCATGATCTATGTGAGCGATAATGCAGAAATTTCTAATAAACTGGGGAGAGAGACTCATTCTATTTTGTTAATTCATCACATCTGTTTTCTAATTCAATATACACACACGGTGGAGTTTTTTCAATTTACGACGTGATTTATGCGGAATGGAGGGAGATTTCATGAAAGAATTAAGAAGCGATCGTCAATCAAACAAACTTGAGGAAAGGAAGCAACGCAACTGGGTGTCCGGTAGTTTGGAAAATTATTAATGAATGGATAGAATGCTGTCGATAAGTTAAGTAAGTTTATGCAAAGGTGCTGTTTGTTAATGAGTCTAATTAGAGAAAAGACTCAAAATTTTTTAACGAAATAACTAAAAGCAATGATGATCGGGAGGCTGTATGAAAGATAAAGCAACTGACAATATTCCAGAGGCGGATTCTTCAAGGCGAAAGTTCTTGAAGACACTCGGCACTGCGGCGGCCGGTTTACTCGTCGTCCCATATTTGAAACCGTCCGGAGTTTTTGCTTACAATCATAAACGTACGTCTTCTTATTTGGCAAGAGTTGCGATTACCAATACGGCTTTAACTTCTAATATTCCTGCCGATAGTTATGTCTATGATGATCCGAACGGCGGTGTTAAGCAGAAAGTGCAGTACCTTTTTGAACAGCTCGGAGATGTCTCCGATTTATTCAGCGCAGGTAAAAAGGTTGCGATAAAAATAAATTTGACCGGCGGTTCCGGTAATGCCGATAAAAATGGAAATGTTGCCGGTGTGCCTATCACCGAAATTTTGTGGACTCATCCTGCTGTTATTCGAGCAGTGGGGGAATTCATACTCGGTTGTGGTGTAAATCCAGGCGATCTTTACATCGTAGATTCTTTTTGGGATATGACTTGGCAGAATGCAGGATCGACAGCGCCGTTCGGGTCGAATGACAAATTCGGTTATACAGCCGTTCAAACAGCTTTGGGCTGCAAGGTGGTTGATTTAAACAATCCAGCACCATACTCAAGTTTTGCAAACATATCGACTGGAACCAACCCGTTTCATTTCCCCTCCATGACCATGAACCAAATATTGAAAGATGTCGACGTTTACGTTTCGATTCCTAAGTTAAAACAACATTCCGCGGCAGGACTTACTTGCTCTCTCAAGAATCAGGTTGGTGCGGTTCCCAAATCGCAATATACGCTGCCGAGCAATACTTCTCGAAGAGATATGCTTCACCATGCGTCAAGTACCGGGACAGAAGGCAACTATCTGCCAGAGTCAATTTGTGACCTTAATGCGGCCCGCCCCGTTCATCTTGCTATTGTGGATGCGATAAAGAACGCAAAAGGTGGCGAAGGAAATTGGCTCTCGACTTTTGCTCCGTATGAAAGCCATGTTCTGTTAGCGGGATTGGATCCGGTGGCTACCGACAGCATTGGCGCTCATTTGATGGGACTCGATTGCGAAGCAAAGACCCTTCCACTGCCTTTGTCGCTGACGGATGGCTCCGTGACTGTTACATCATGTGACAACTATCTCGATCTTCTTCACACAAAGGGTGTCGGCACCAATCAACTCAGTGAGATTCAAGTCATCGGTGATGGAGCAAATCTAATTACATCAGTTCGTCCAAATCCCGAAGTGAAGCAACCTTCTGATTTCAAACTGTGCGCAAATTATCCTAATCCGTTCAATCCTTCCACGATGATCGTTTTCTATTTGCCGAGAAAAGAATTTGTCACTCTAAAAGTTTTTGATGTTACCGGCAGTTCGGTTGAGACTATCGTTGAAGGAGAAGTCCCCGCTGGTGAACATAGGTTACAATGGAACGCAACCGGTTTGGCAAGTGGAGTATACATATGCCGAATGCAAGCTGGAAATTTTTCCGAAACGACAAAAATGGTTTATCAAAAATAGCGGCTTGAGCTTTCTGCCCGCAGAATAACTAAAGTTTTTTGGAAATCTTCCGATATGTTTATTGGCGGTGGAAGTACTTTTAATTTAGGATCCGAATCGTGAGCTTCGCTAAGAAATATATTTGGTCGTTGGGATTGACAATATCGTTTTCGTTTGTTGGTGTGTCGTCTGTCCTTGCACTTAATCCGCAAAAGACCATTTCCCAATATGGACATAGTATCTGGATCCGAGAGAACGGTTTGCCGGCAAATGGCGTCAATGCTGTTTTGCAGAGTCGCGATGGATACATTTGGCTCGGCACGTCATCAGGGTTGTTCCGTTTTGACGGAGTGACTTTTGAAGAGGTTAGCACAGACCCGGAAAATCCACGACTCCATGAAGCGATATCTGCGTTGTGTGAAACAAAGGATGGCAGTTTGTGGATCGGAACTGAATACAAAGGCTTGCGTTGCCTCAAAGACGGGAAGATATGCCCTTATGGTTTAAAAGAAGGGTTTTATAACACGCAAGTTTATGACTTTTTCGTGACGCACACCGGGCGTCTTTTAATAAGCGCAGGCATGGGGCTCTTTGTGTTCGATCCGGGAAAGCCGGCGCTGGTCTTAGTCGATCCGATTTATAGCAGAGCGATCGACGAAGATTCATCGGGTAGAATTTGGGTAGGCACTTACGAAGGTATTAAAATATTTGACGGTGTACGATTAAACCAACAGCAAACCATTACCACTGCTGATGGGTTGCCTAATAATCTCGTGACGGACATCTACACAGATCGACAGTCAAACGTCTGGATCGGAACTTTTAACGGATTGGCAAAATGGTCTCATGGCAAAATAACTATTTATAACACTAGCAACGGCTTGTCAAATTATCACGTCAACGTGATATTCGGGGACCATGATGATAACATCTGGGTCGGGACACGAGGGGGGATCGACCGGTTGTATGGAAATAGATGGATGGCCTATACTGTATCAGATGGTTTAACCGACAATAATGTTTTGTCGTTCATGGAAGATCGTGAAGGAAGCCTTTGGGTTTCCACGGCGGACGGACTAAATCAGTTTAAGGATGTCGGCATCACTGTATATTCAACTTCCGATGGCCTTGCCAATAACCATATCTCAAGCATTGTGGAAACATCCGATAGAAGCCTGTACTTTCTCAGCGACTATGGCGGAAGTGTAACACGAATGAAGGGTGGCAAGATTGATACATTTAATATTCCTGTGGGGCCAGCTTTTGCCGCACGCGATGGAAGCCTGTGGATTGGCCAGAACGGATCGCTATTCAATATTAAAAACGGTAAGGTCAAACGATACGACGCCGGGTCCGGTTTGCCGTCAAAATGGATCTCAGCAATTACAGAAGATAATAAGAGTCTCATAATCTACGCAGATCATACAGACATGTTCAGGTTCATCAACGGTCGAGTGATGCCTTACCTATCGGCAAACGGGCAGCAATATCATTCACCTGAAAAATATATTGTTTGTTTTTATCTGCAATCCGACAGTGTGTTGTGGATTGGAGGGGCGGATTCGTTGGCGAAGATTCAAAATGGAAAAGTAACCAGCTTCACGACGGCAGACGGGTTAGCTGGCGACTGGACCACCTCTTTTTATGATGACCATGAAGGAAGTCTGTGGATTAGCTCTGCGCAAGGCGGACTTACCCGCTACAAGGACGGCAAGTTTACTCCCTTTAATATCAAGAACGGGCTGTTCGCCGACGAGATTTTTTGTGTTCTCGGTGACAACTATGGAGGGCTTTGGTTGAGTAGCGCGGGAGGAATTGGCAATGTTAGAAAGCAGGAGCTTAATGATTATGCCGAAGGCAAGACGAATGTCATACATTCAAGAGTATATTCAACTGCAGACGGGATGAAGACGGATGAATGTTTCGGTGAATGGCAGCCGGCCGGATTTAAGACGCATGACGGAAATCTATGGTTCGCGACGACTAAAGGTGCCGTCGAGATCGATCCAAAAGTATTTGAGCAGAACACGCTTCAGCCGCCGGTGATAATAGGGCAAGTTATTATGGATGGAAAGGTTGTACCATCAAACCAGTTTGTTAGTCTTCCTCCCGGTACAAAGAATCTGGAATTCCATTATACGGCATTGAGTTTCCTCGTACCGGAAAGAGTACGGTTCAAATACAAGTTAGACGGTTATGATCATGGATGGGTCAATGCCGGTACACGACGGGAAGCTTATTATACAAACCTTCCGCCGGGCGATTATCATTTTCAAGTAATTGCCTGCAACAACGACGGGGTGTGGAACGAAACTGGAGCTAGCTTTCGCTTTGAACTCAAACCTCATTTCTTTGAAACGTATTGGTTTTTCGTTCTCATGTTTGTTGTCGCGGGCGGAATTGTGTTCGGCATTTATCGCTTGCGGGTTTGGCAATTATTGGAAAGGGAAAAAGAGCTTAATGCTCGGATTCGGGAAGCCTTGGCCAATATCAAGACCATGGGTGGGCTTATTCCGATTTGTTCCAACTGCAAAAAGATACGCGATGATAGGGGATATTGGGAGAATTTAGAGAAGTATATACAAAGCCACTCTGACGCGCAATTTTCTCATGGTATTTGTCCGGACTGTGCGGCAAAACTATATCCAGAGTTACTCTCAGAATTGGAAAAGAAGAAAAAGAGTGAAAAAGGCGGCCGCGATTAATTATTGCTATTGTCATGAAAAGGTCTGATGACTTAATTCAAAGTCTCTATCCATTTCTATCATCTTTTCTGTGTTGCAAGTGTCACGAGATCTGCCTTCGGTGGGGAATATGGTCAAAGGGCTATGGTACATTTTGTAACGTCAATAGGTAATTTTCTCCACCAGCAAGTAAGAATTACAAGTATTACTCAAGCCATTCAGCTAATGGTTCGATGTGATTGGCGTGTAAGTGATTTGTCTGCAATGCATTATGGATATGCCATCTGGATGGGCTTGGTTTACCTGGTTTGGTACGGTATTGGATAGTTATGCATTGAGTTTTGTTTATAGAGACTTAGATCACATGGTGGGCTTTTGGTGAGTGCAAAAGCTTGCATTCATCTGACGAAGTGGATATATTTTCGCAAGATTAGGTATTTACGATTTGACAAATTTTTCAATTTGTTGGGTGCTAGAAGTTGGAAGCGAGTCGAGAATTTTGAAGAGGTCAAGTGGCGAGTCGGCGTTATTAAAGAAAGCCATTTCGGACAGCGTTCAATTTATGTTAGTATAATATATAAACGGCGGATTTTGTGCGCTTAGTGCGGACAGTAGTGTCGCGCCACGGCCGGTAATTTAAAAGGAGAAAAGATGGGAACAGGACAAATGCTGATAACGATAGCTGCAATTGTTCTCCTGGGTACCATTATCGTCAATACAAACGTTGGAATTGGCAAAAGCACCCAACTTTTGTTAGAGACTAATTTTGGCCTCGAATCGGTTTCCCTCTGTGCCTCCACAATTGAGGAAGCTGACAATCTTCCGTTCGATTCATCAACCGTTACTCCATCTAAACTTGACAGCTCCACTACCGAACTTACCCCCCCTTCAAGCCTTGGACAAGCGAATTACGGGGACTCTTTAAAAGATTTTGACGATTACAATGGCAATGACGCTGCCCATGGAGGTAAAGGGTACCGGCTTGACAGTATGCAATTAGGTACAGGGTGGTACAAGAGGTGGACTCAAGTTCAGTATGTTAATTTTGGTACTCTCAGTGTCAACACCACTAGTCCAACCTGGATAAAAAGATTGGATGTGAAAGTCTGGAATGTGGCGGATTCGATCAACTCGGTAGTATCAATGTATTCATTTGATACTTATTGGTTCTTCAGATAAGGTGGAATTATGGGTTCTACAGTATTAATCGATATATTAGGTTCCTTGATAATTGGAGGGTTGCTTCTTCTGACTGCGCTACAGATGAACGACAATGCTACTGCAAACACTTTTCAGTCACAGGAGAATTTAACGGTCCAACAAAATATGACTTCGGTGGTTGAGAATATAGAATCAGATTTTAGAAGGATTGGATATTGCAAGAACCCACTGCTTGTAACCGACAAGACGAAATATATCTTATATGGACGTTCTGACAGCATAGCATTTACGGGAGATATTGGCAATGATGGTACACTGGATACCGTAAGATGGTGGATCGGGGATTATGTGAAAGGCCCGAATCCCCGAATAAGAATGTTATGTCGAAGGGTTGATGAGACACCTACCGACTCCGCAAATATGGGAATAACGCAGTTTAGCATGATGTTTATTGGTTGGATGAATGATACCATAGCCACGTACGTTTCAGGTGGCGCTGACTATCCCGCGCTTGTGCAGCTAACTCTAAGGGTGGAACCGACAGCCGCGTATGACACTGCGTATTACCAAAATTTTTCTTACTGGCGCCAGACCAGGTTAGTTTCGCGAAATATTAAATTGAATTTTTAGGAGGTGGACGATGGTTGGAAGGGCATCTTTAATGGTCATAATTGGCTTCAGTTTCATATTTGGGATTGCAGGTCAATACTGGAACAGGACGAGTAATCGTGCGGTGGAAAATCTCTGGAGTTATGATGAGACAACAGCCGCCCACGAATTGGCACTCAGTGCGGCATATATTCTAGCTGACACTATTTTTTGGATCCAAGGCGATGCATCAGCAATGGGACACCTTAAATTCCAGACGAGACATTTTGGACCTGGTGCGGATTATTCGTTGTGGTCCCAAAACGTGCTTGTTGATGGAGATAGCTGTATTCTCGCAACGGCCCGCGGAGCCTACCAAAGTAGTTTGGCCTATGAAGGCGGTGCCCCCGATTCACTCATAGACACAGTCCAAATACTCCTGAAGCCGACAAGGTTTTGTCAGTATGCTTTCTTTACGGGGGATGACAACGGGGTGTATTGGCAATCTGGTGATACATTGAACGGAGCTTATCATACTAATACACAGCTGTGCATTGATGGTCATCCGCAGTTTAACGGGAGTGTTAGTACCGGTACAGGGCTAAAGGCATATTGGAATGGAAGTGGAAAAGTCGTAACTCCAACTCAATTACCTGATTCGTATGGAGACAAGTTGCTTTGCGTCAGCTACGAAAACGGGGACATAATCAAAATGCCGAGTAGTCTTCTTTCCTACAATACAATACCTCAGACAACAAAGTTCAGCAATTCCGACACTCATGCGGGTTACGCCTATGACGTCTATTTCACATTCAGCAGCACCGACCCTACAAAAGTTGGATTTCATACCCAATTGTCGTCGGTTAGCGGGACCACGGTTACTGCCATCGCAGGGGGGAGAGTTCCAGCGTCTGGAGACTCCACCGTATCAATTACTGCGTTTGGCAATGCTGGCGGGCAGGGATTAGGGAGTGTTGTAATAGTCCAAAATGGAGATATTCACATTTCCGGTGTAATGGACGGAAAGGTAACATTTGTTGCTCAGCAAGCTAATACGTCGGGAGGCGATCCAGCCCGCGTTAGTTCAAGCGCTTTTTATAACAGCGGTAGTGGAAATTATGATTGTTATGGTGCAAATGGAAACCATAATAATGGAAATATCATCGTGGAAGGGAACACGACATATTCGAGCAATACAACAGATTTGTTGGGGCTTACCGCTGACAATAGTATCGAGGTTAAAACGGGCGGCTTGAACTCATCCAGTGTGACAAACATAAGCGGAGCTCTGTTTGCTCGACAAGGAAAGATATTTGCCCAAAACTACGGAAACGGTACTTCGATGGGGAAACTGAATATTTTCGGCGCTCTGGCTCAAAACGTTAGAGGGCCTGTTGGCCTCGTCGGTGGGGCCAGTGGATTTACTAAGTATTATTCATTTGATGGTCGTTTGTCTCACACATTAACGTCTCCTCCTTATTCTCCGTCGTCGGGAGGATACAATATATTGTCTTGGCTGGAATGAACTGATAGGGAGTTACAAATAGATTCTTCTGTTTTCTTTTCTATGCTGTGATCGACTTCCTCTTTTCGATTTTGAACTTGATAACTTAAGGTGGTATTTTCCTGAGAGAAGAGAAGCAGGAATAATATCACAATGGTAAGGCTCCCGGCCTCTAATGTCAATTTCAAAGTAAATATCCGTTACATTGTTTTCATCCTTATCTGGATTGCTTATCTGTTTATAAGTGCCTCTTCCGGAAAAGCCCAAACGGCGGACTTCAAATATTATACGGTCCATGAGGGTTTACTCTCCAATGCCATAACGGCGTTGTGTCAGGATTCTAACGGTTACTTGTGGATAGGCACGACGGATGGCTTGACCATTTATGACGGCTTATCATTTAGGAACTTAACGGTAGCCGACGGGCTCGCTTCCAATTCTGTCAACTGCATCGAAGAGGATCTCAAAACAAAAGGTGTCATGTGGGTAGGAACTAATGACGCTGGAGTGACCCGATGTTCGATGCCCTCTATGACAAAATATAGAATGGGTACCAGTAACTGGTCTAATAGAGTTAATTCCCTTGCTCAGGATAAAGATGGTACAGTCTACTGTTCCACGGACGATGGTATTTATAAAATAGAAGACGGTCTGGTCTCCCCCTTGTCAAAGGATTATCAGAGAGGCTCGTTCGGCCTAATCAAATGTAAGGGCGACAGCCTGATTTTTGTCGATCATTCGGGATACCTGGTGAGCTATGAATTGGGAAACGGAGTGACTCATGTTTTTGACCGGAGGTTGCATAACTTAAGCGGGTTTGGTTTCGATTCCGAAAATCATCTGTGGGTCTCGTTCCACAATGGAGATCTTGTGGATTTCGCCGATAGGAAATTTGTACACGGTCCTTTCGGCAAAGGAATGACGTTTCTTATTGATGACCGGATTGGAAACTTATGGGTTGGGACACTTCAAGGCGTGTATAGGTTTAATAAGGAAAAAGCCTCATCCGGACAGCTCATTCACATCACAACTGCAAACGGACTTCAAGGAAATGAAATTCTTGCTGGCCTTGTCGACGCTGAGGGGGACATATGGTTCGGAAGCAGAGTGAGCGGGCTTTCCAAGCTTTTCGGGTTAAATACGTTTACTGTTCCGGTTGACTATCCGACGATTGCGATAAATAATTCACAAGCCGCCTCAGATAGAAGAGGGCATATCTGGATACTCGAGGAAAAAGGTCTTCTTGAAATTTGGTTTAGTGAGCCCGGCGTTATAAAAAATAGTCTGCACCTGTTTAGATCAATGGGGATTTCTTCAGTACCTGCATCCATACAGATAACAGACGGAAAAAAAGTTTGGATTGCATCCCCAGCTGGAGTAATACGATGTTTCCACATTGATGAAAAAGCCAATTCGTCCTTCTCCCTAAGATTTCTGGGATCATTTTCTCTAAAAAGAATTTTACCTAAGAGCACATTACTTTGCTTTATCATCGACAGGGAAGGTCGAGCATGGTGTAGCTATACTGATATCGGAGTTTTGGAATTTAATACACACATCGGGTTCAACAAGGGACTTGTTTCACGAAAGGATTTCAAAATATATAGTTCGAGCGATGGTCTCCCTGATAATTCCATAAGAGCGATTTTTGAAGACGGAACAGGAAATTTGTGGTTCGGTGGATATATCGGCGGCCTTGCAAAGTTGACCTACAATTCCGCCGGGGTTCCTGTAATCAAGCTTTACACTACGGAAGATGGACTCCCCGATAATTCAATAAGGTCGATCATTGAAGACAGTTCGGGCGGCCTTTGGATTGGAACGCGTTACGGGGGTATCGCGATAATTCACGAAAGTGTTTTTAAAATTATTTCAGTGAAAGATGGATTAGCCACCGATGCTATCTGGGCAATGAGTTATGATAAAGGAAGAGGATCTTTCCTGGCTACTCAATTAGGCCTGCAGCAGCTCAAGGAGTCAGGAACATCCGAACTATTATGGCAATCATACGGTGAGAAAGCTCCTGTTTATTCATGCGGAGTCTCCTCATCAAATCTCCTTTGGGTCTGCGGCATTGGCAATGTCCTTGTCTCGGACCTCAGCGAAGTTTCGGGACAGGCCGTCGCGCCTCATATTTTCATAGCGGGTTTAACGGTGAACGGTGTAGAAACAAAAGTTGACTCTTTACACGACCTACCTTATTACGAAAATACAATGACAATAAATTTTACGGGAATCAGCTTGAAGGAAGGGAAGGAGTTGAAGTACCAATATAGACTTGTAGGAGTCGATAAAAATTGGCATTCTTCTTTTCAACGGCTACCGGTCACTTACGCTTTGCTCAGGCCGGGAAAATATTCCTTTGAAGTGAAGGCTATAAATTCAAGCGGACTCGAAAGCACTGCGGAGATGCCTTTTGTAATTGTCTCACCATATTGGATGGAATGGTGGTTTATCGCGACTGCCGGGATCGTCCTTATCTCGCTGGTTTATTTGGCTATTAGGATCAAGGTGAGGCGTCTTATTGAGATTGAGAGAGTGCGGTCGGCAATTGCAACTGATCTTCATGATGACATTGGTTCAGGACTCACGAGAATAGCAATCCTTGCAGATGTCGCCCTCCGTCAGACGGCGTCGCAGGAAGTTGTCGGAGCCGAGAGAGAAACTGTCCCCGAAAACTCGGAAAATTTTTCGGCCGGACATCTGATTTATAGAATTAGTGAAAACGCACGTGAACTCGTCGATTCCATGGGTGACGTTGTCTGGTCGATCGATCCGAAGAATATCTCTGCGACTGAACTTCTTACTAGGATTAGATCTTTCGCACAGGAGATGTGCGACGGGAAAGGAGTTTCTCTTGCATTCGAAGTCGATGACAAACTCCAAACAATGCACTTGGATCCAAGAATTCTACGGACACTATTGCTCATCACTAAAGAAGGTTTAAATAATGCCGTAAAGCATTCACAGAGTAAGTCCGTTAGAGTTGAAATGAGAATAATCAAGAAGGAAGTGGAACTGAGAATATCTGATGATGGGATAGGTTTTTCAGTTGATCATTCTCTATCTGGTCATGGTCTGCTGAGCATGCAAAACCGGTCTAAGAAGCAGGGAGGGACTTTTAAGTTGTCTTCTTCACTCGGAAAAGGAACAACTATAGATGTCCGGATACCAATTTCTATTTAACTGTACATTTGTTCAGTTGTGATTTCATAAGATAAGACTTAGGATTTACTTTGAAAGAAAAGAAAAATAGAAAGATCGGGAAAATAGTCGTAGTGAATTCAGAACCGAATGAAGATGATATAATCCGCGTTGCGATCGTCGAGGACGACGAAGAGATCCGAACGGGGTTATGTTGGATGCTAAATCATTCCGAAGGTTTTATATGTGAAGGAGCCTATGGGCACTGCGCCGAGGTTATGGCAGGAATTGAAGACAATCCTCCCGATGTTATTTTAATGGATATCGGACTGCCGGGTAAATCTGGGATCGAATGCGTGCAGAGCATAAAAGAGTCTTATCCAGGCGTCGAGATTTTAATGGTTACTGTTTATAGCGACGACGAAAAAGTTTTCCAGTCGATTCGGAATGGTGCGGTCGGTTACATATTGAAGAACACGTCATCCGACAAACTCTTAGAATCAATCAAGGAAGCTCACAGGGGAGGCGCACCGATGTCGCCGGAGGTCGCTAGAAAAGTATTAGGGTATTTCCGGGGCAGCGACGACGGTAGACTAGCCGCACCGTTATCTCAACGGGAATTGGAGGTTCTGCAGTGTCTGATTGATGGTCACTCGTATAAATCAATAGCGGATAAATTATTCATCAGCGTTCATACTGTGAGATTTCATCTCCATAACATATATGAGAAATTGCATGTGAGATCCCGTGCTGAACTTGTTGCGAAAACTTTTAAAAACAAACTTATCTAAGACATTTTCATGAGGTTCGGGGCAAAAAACTATACATTTGTGCAGTTGTGGTATTTACTTTTTATTTCAATCTTTTCAATTGGAAGAGGAGAAGAGTTGAGTAGTGGATGTCCGAGATTAAGGTTGAGTGTAATTTATCGTCATTATTTCATCGGCAGTGTTGAAGATTCCATTGTAAGGTTCTTTCAGCGTCGCAAAGAATAAAATCGTTTGTAATGGAATCCCGCTGCCGTATGAAATAATGACGTTGTTCAATTTGAATTTCTGTCGAGGCCTGATGAGGATTGATCGTTTTACGGTTGTTTCCGAAGGGGAATTCAGGAAGGTGATTATTTCCTGACACCTCAGTGAATTTCCATATCACACAGTGGTTTGTTACATTAAGAATTGAGTTGTGTTCGATTTGAGTGCTAATTTAACAAAACAACAGGAGGGAAATCTTATGAAGCGTTTGAGGTATTTTCAGCCATTTATTATCGTGGCATTCCTTGCAGTTACCACCGCCGGCTGCGGTGGCTGCTTCGGTTTTAACACGATGGGTCTCCATCTATTTTCGATGAAAGTAGAAGTGCGCGGGCCGGGTAATGTTGCCCTTGTCGGCGCAGTGGTACATTGCAGCTGCGGGGAAACTGTTACGATCGATACGACGGGAGTTGCAACACTGCACTTTTCAGATATGGGCCCTTATTACATCTCTGTTGTTTACCAGGATAGGGAGATCTCATCGTACAACATATCAATGCCGTCGGACGGCGGAAAAACACTGACCGCGAACTACATGCCTCCAGCCCAAACGACCAATACGGGTGAAACTAACGCCCCATCGGGCGAGGACAACAGCGGGCTTGCCATGATGGCTTCTCGCCTTTATCCGATCTTATTCCAGTATATGTTCAGCGCTTACGGCTACAGCATGGAATTAAACCCTTACCAGCCGGGCCAATACACTGATTGGACCATAGCTGGCAAGAGTGGAAAACCCTTCGAAACTAGAAAATCTTTCCTTACTACGATGCCGGATGGCAAAGAGTGGTGGGGAATGACTTATATCTCCAATAAAGATTCGATAATGATGGAAGTAATGTTTTCGGAGAAACACCAGTCTATCAGGCGGATGAGACAAAAATTTGGGAATGATAAACCCAAAGAGGTTCCGGTAACTGAGGGCTGGTACACGGCGCCCATGCAATTGACACCGGAATCAATTGAAGGTTCGGTTGTGAAGAAAGGATTGAGTGTTACAGTTCCAGCGGGAACATTCACGTGCGATCAACTTGAATTCGCTGTAGGAGGGAATATGACTTTAAGGATGTGGAGAGCAGCAAATATTCCCGGCGGAGTTGTTAAGTACGAAATGGTTGATAAGGATGGAGATAGCATTTACTCCGGTGAATTGAAAGCCACGGGAAACGGCGCAGTGACTCAATTAGGCTCATACTAGAATTTGCAGCCAAGAGAAGATCGCACTCTCACTCTTGCGTTTACCTCAAACGCAACAACGTGGGAGTGCGGTCTCATTTTCACCTGACACCGATAAAGAGGAATCGGAAGGAGAATTTCAGGGATCAAATAGTATGGGGTACTCCGGTCTGATCGGACCTGAACGCATACGTTTTGAGTTTTTCTTTTTATTTTGGATTTGCCATTGGTTTGATTCTCCAGCGCCCCACTGGTAAATTATCCAGATGTCGATCAATACACGATACTTTACGCTAGAAGAAGCACGTTCACTACTGAAAGAGATGCTTCCCGAATTGACTCGCCTTGCAACACTGAAAAAAATTCTCGACTCAAAACAATATGATGTATCCAGGCATGAATATTTCGGCGGCTCAGGACCGAACGGCACGAAACAATATCCGCCGGAACTTGAAGAGCTTGTTATAATAGCGAACCGTTTTGCGTCGAAAAGTATCTTAATAAAAAGTCTCGGTGAAGGGTTAATAGATTTTCCGCACAAAAGAGAAAACGGGGAAGAAGTTTACCTTTGTTACAAACTCGGTGAAGAAGACATAAAGTTCTGGCACTCCATTGAATCAGGATTTGCCGGGAGAAAAAGCACAACACAATTGTGACTGGAGAATTATACCTAATGAATCCGTTGAATGAAGTTATCGTGTCCACGCTTCAAATTTTCCCAAAAGGATTTGTGAAGCGATTCGCGATGCGTTATATCGCGGGGGAGAATATCGACGATGCGGAACGTTCAGTTCGTGAGATCAATTCTAAGGGAATGTCGGCGACCATTGATGTCCTCGGTGAAAATGTTAATACGAAAGACGAGGCGATTGAATCTAAAAGAGCCGCAAAGGAAGTCATTGAGATGATGAGGCAAAATCATCTCGATGCAAATCTGTCAATAAAGTTGACTCAGTTCGGCTTGAATATCGATCAGGACTTCTGTTTTGACAACGTACGAGAAGTAATATATCTCGCGAAGAAGTACGAGAATTTTGTTAGGATCGATATGGAAGATTCTGCGACGACCGACGCGACGCTGAAGATGTACCGGAGACTTCGAGAAGAAGGCTACGAAAATACGGGTGTTGTCATCCAGGCTTACATGCGGCGCAGCGAAGATGATGTCAAACGGTTGATCGAGATGAATGCGAGCGTCAGGCTTGTCAAAGGAATTTATATCGAGCCTGAATCGATTGCATTCAAAGGAAAAGATGAGATAAGGAAAAATTTTGTACGGTTATTGAACTTGTTGATCGATGGAAAATGCCGGGTTGCAATTGCCACTCACGATGACAACCTCATCGACGCGGCTTACGGGTTAATCAACAAATTATCTCCTGAGCCCGGTAAATATGAATTCCAAATGCTTCTCGGCGTTCGGTCCGATCTAAGGGATAAAATAGTTGCCGATGGGCACAGATTAAGAGTCTACGTTCCCTTCGGCAAGCATTGGTACGCATATTCGATAAGAAGATTTAAGGAAAATCCTCAGGTTGCCGGGTATGTGATGAAATCCATTTTGACGGGCAAATGACAGACACCGGTAAGATGAAGAGTAAGTTCCACCTGGTTTCTGAATATAAACCTTCGGGCGATCAACCGGTAGCGATCGATGAATTGACCGAAGGCGTCAGGAACAAAACGAAATTTCAGACTTTACTTGGAGTGACGGGCAGTGGCAAGACATATACCATGGCACAGATCATCCAAAATATCAACAAGCCGACCTTGATCATCTCTCATAATAAAACTCTTGCCGCGCAATTATATGGCGAGTTCAAGCAATTATTTCCTGATAATGTTGTCGAGTTCTTCATCTCTTATTACGATTACTATCAGCCGGAAGCGTACATTCCTCAAACGGACACTTACATCGAAAAGGACTCTTCGATCAATGATGAAATAGACCGTCTGAGGCTTCGCGCGACTAGCTCCTTGCTCAGCGGCCGCGATGACGTCATAGTTGTTGCATCTGTTTCGTGCATTTACGGTATTGGTTCGCCGGAGGATTATCGGCATGAAGTTGTTGTGTTGCGCAAAGGAGAGAAAATGGGACGTCGGCATCTTCAGGAAATGCTGATAAAGAGTCTCTATGCGAGAAACGATGTCGAGTTTCTCCGCGGGAATTTTCGAGTCCGGGGAGATGTCCTTGAAATATTTCCTGCTTATGAGATTGAAGAAGCGGTGCGCGTTGAGTTTTTCGGCGATGAGATTGAGTCGGTTAAGACTTTTGATCCGTTGACAGGCGTTCCGGTTGTCGAGATGGATGAAATGTTCATTTATCCCGCGAGGCATTTCGTGACGACCGACGAGAAACTTGAATCGGCTATAATTCGAATAGAGAATGAATTGGTCGATAGGTTAACCGAGCTTCGCGCATTGGGGAAATATCTCGAGGCCCAAAGAATAGAACAGCGGACGAGATTTGACATCGAAATGATGAGAGAGGTCGGCTATTGCAACGGGATTGAAAATTATTCGCGTCATATAACCGGAAGAAAGCCGGGCCAGCGCCCTTTTGTCCTGCTCGATTATTTCCCGGATGACTTTTTAATGTTTATAGATGAATCTCACCAGACCCTTCCACAGCTTCGGGCTATGTATCATGGAGACCGCTCACGAAAGATGACGCTGGTAGAGTATGGGTTTCGCCTTCCGTCGGCGTTGGACAACCGGCCGCTGAAATTTGAAGAGTTCGAATCGATGGTGAACCAGGTCGTCTTCGTAAGCGCCACACCGAGTGAATATGAACTTGAAAAGAGTGTGGGAGTAATAGTGGAGCAGGTTATCAGGCCGACCGGTATTGTTGATCCGTTAGTTGAAGTGAGGCCTGTAAAGAATCAGATGGACGATTTGATTCATGAGATTCGAGAACGCGTTAGTGTCAAAGAGCGCACTCTGGTTACGACGCTGACAAAAAGAATGGCGGAGGATCTGACGGAATATCTCAGGAATTTGAATGTCAGGGTAAAGTATATTCATTCTGACATTGATTCGCTTGAGCGGGTTTCGATCCTGCGCGACCTCCGGCTCGGTGAATTCGACGTCCTTGTCGGAGTGAATCTTCTTCGTGAAGGACTCGACCTGCCGGAGGTATCTCTTGTCGCGATATTGGATGCCGATAAGGAAGGGTTCCTGCGTTCTGAGAAATCGCTCATCCAAACCGCTGGCAGAGCGGCGAGAAATATCGGCAGCATAGTGATTCTGTATGCTGACACGGTTACCCGAAGTATGAAAAAAATGATGGACGAGACCGATCGCCGCAGGAAGATTCAAACGGATTATAATGTGGAGCACGACATCACACCGAAATCTATCTTCAAGACTGACGACGAGATTCGGGCTTCGACGGCCATTGCAGATGTTCGCGCCGACAGTGAAGAGAAAATCAGAAAACTCCAACAAGCGTCTGTCGGTGAAAAGCCGGAGAAATACCTCTCCGAACAGCAAAAGGTAGATCTAATAGACCGGCTCACGAAAGAGATGTATAAATCGGCAAAAGAGCTGGATTTTGAAAAAGCCGCGGAACTGCGGGACGAGATTCACAGACTCTCGGATAAGAAGTGAGACCCGTTCACAGACTGGGGAGGATCGCTGAAGCATTTGCAAGTTTTGTCTACCCTTCGCTTTGTTCAACTTGCTGGAGAAATCTTGCCCCCGGTGAATTTTACATTTGTCCAAACTGCTGGAATGGGTTTGAGCGCGTTGCGCCGACTGAAAGTATTATACAGGCCATTGAAGCAAAATTTTTAGCCGATAAATCAATCGACAAATTGGATTCGGTATTCCTTTTCGAACAGGATCCGCGAGTCAGGGTCGCTATCCATCTTCTGAAATATGCCGGGGCAGTACGTATCGCCGACCGACTCGGTATCTTCGTCGCAAAGAAGATCGTGAACGACGAGAAACTTTCGGTAAGCGACATGCTCGTTCCCGTCCCTTTGCATCCAGCACGAAAACGCGAGCGGGGTTACAACCAGAGTGAATTAATTGCAAAAAGAATCAGTCAGGAATTGGATATACGAAGTGAATTCAAAATTCTGGAAAGAACAAGGCAGACTCAAACCCAGACCTTGTTCGATGCGGAGGGAAGGAAGAAAAATATCGCGGGCGCATTCTCGATGAAGAAACAATCGGAAAATTTAATTAAAGGAAAAAATATCCTTTTAATAGACGATGTGATAACGACAGGTTCAACTATTAGAGAATGTGCAAAAATTTTAAAAGAAAACGGGGCGGCTGAAGTATTCGCTGCGTCTGCGGCGATTACGGTATAAGGTTCCGAATTACTTTGTATTTTCCCCTTATTTCCTTTAAACTTCTATATGAAACGAATCTTATTTCTTGTGACCGTGATGCTCATTGCGTCTTCGTGTTCTCAAAAAGGTCATCAGGCGCAATCTCAGGATACACGACAAACTCCCCAGATCCCATCCGTGCCAATACCGCAGTTTGACGGCAACTCCGCCTTCTCTTTTTTGGTAAAGCAATGCGATTTTGGTCCGAGGAACCCCAACAGCATCGGACATGAGAATTGCCTTGCATACTTGCAACAACAATTCGGTCTCTATGCTGATTCAGTGGGGCTTCAGAGCTTCACTGTTCCTGGTTATGATGGAACAGTTCTTCACCTGACGAATGTAATAGCAAGTTTCAATTTGAGGTCGAAGACCCGCGTTCTTATCTCTGCACATTGGGATACGAGACCGCGGAATGATCAGGAACCGAACGGTCCGAGGGATAAACCGATCCTCGGTGCAAATGACGGCGCGAGTGGAGTTGCTGTTTTGCTTGAGATGGCACGCTGCTTCAAACAGGATCCTCCTCCGGAGGGTGTTGATCTTATACTCTGGGATGGGGAGGATTATGGCAGGGAAGGCAACCTCGATTATTATTTTCTCGGATCGAAATATTGGGCGGCGACGAAGCCCCAGTCTTATTATCCGATTTTTTCAATTAATCTAGACATGGTTGGTGACAAAGAACTTTCTCTTCCGAAGGAATATAACTCCGTTCAATATGCTCCGGATATTGTTAATCTAGTTTGGAATACGGCGGCTGAGTTAGGAGCCTCGCCGTTTGTGGATCGGATTGGTGATCCGATTTCCGATGACCATTTATCGCTCGACGATATTGGGATAAAAACCATAGATATAATTGATTTTGCTTATCCGGATCAGACAAACAGGTACTGGCACACTTTGGAGGACACGCCGGATAAATGCAGCGGAGAAAGCTTAGCCGCAGTCGGCAAGGTTCTTATCCATGTTTTATACAGAAAAATTCCTATCTAATACTCATGACAGACAAATATCTTCAATTGAAAGTCACTACTGATCAGCCGGTAAACGATTTGATCGTCGGTTTCCTCAGCGATGTCGGCGCCGAAGGATTCGTGGAAGAATCCAATGAACTTTCGTGCTATTTTGCAGATCGCAAATGGAATCCCTCATTTCGTACAGATGTAAAAGAATTTCTTAATAACCTTAAGAAGCAGGCAAGGATAAAAAATTTTACCGTTGAAGTTTTTGAGGTCCGCAATCAGGATTGGAACAGACAATGGGAAGAAACTGTAGTGCCTGTTGAAGTGACGAAAAATGTTGCGATAAAGCCAAGTTGGAAAGATTACGAGGGCGATGCAAAAATTGTAATTGAGATCGACCCAAAGATGTCGTTTGGCACAGGACATCATGAAACTACGAGGATGATGATCCGGTTGTTGGAGAAATTTATTAAAGGTGGCGAGAAAATTCTGGACATCGGAACAGGGACCGGAGTTCTCGCAATCGCCGCGGTCAAGCTGGGAGCGAAGAGCTGTGTGGCAATCGACAACGACGATTGGTCAATCGATAATTCCCGGGAAAACATCAATAAGAACGGCGTTGGGGACAAAATTGAACTCATAAAAGGAGATCTGACTTCGGTTCCTAATTCAGAATTCGATATAGTGGTCGCGAATCTAAATCGGAATACGCTTCTTTATCTCAGGGATGAGATACATGGCCGATGCGGAAAAGGTGGAATTGTGCTGCTTACAGGCGTACTAACACTCGATGAGGAAGATATAATCAAGTCATACTCGGAAAAGGGATTTCAATCTGTTGAAGCCGTCCACGAAGCGGAATGGTCGGCTTTAGTGTTTAGGAAATGAAGTATGCTTCAATAGACATCGGAACAAATACGATTCTGATGTTGGTCGGGGAAATAGATAACTCGCTTAAGATTACACCTACCGAAGATTTCTATGAGGTTCCGAGAATCGGCAAAAATGTCTCCACCACGAAAAGGCTCGATCCCGATTCAATTGAACGAGCGGTGCGGGTTTTAACAAATTATAAAGAGATAGCGAATGGCCGCAACGTTGATAAGATCATAACTTCAGCCACGAGCGCCGTTAGAGATGCAATCAACAGGGATGATTTTATCGAGAGAGTGAAGAGCGATCTTCAAATTGATGTTGAAGTGATCAGCGGTGAACTCGAAGCGAATATCGGATTCGTGGGCGCACTGAGCGGAGCACCCGACCCGAACCAACCTACACTTGTCATCGACATAGGTGGCGGAAGCACTGAATTAAGTTACGGGACTGGAACTAAGCCGGTTCAAGCCGAAAGCATCAACATCGGGGCCGTCAGAGTCACGGAAAAATTTTTTCGTCATAGTCCGCCGACGCCTCTCGAGTTAATCGATGCTGCTGAATTTATCGCTTCGAGATTGAGCCAATTCCCATTTGAGAAAATAAATCCTACGGTCATTTTTGGTGTTGCCGGAACTGCAACCACTCTCGCTTTGATCGCTCAGAAGAAATATGAATTTCAAATATCGGCAGTTACGAACTATCTAATGACTGCAAGAAAGTTGCGTGAAGTTTTTGATGAAATTAAGACCAAACCGGTCAGCGAAATACTAAACCTTACAAAAGCCGCAGAAGGCAGGGGAGATGTTCTCGTTGCCGGAGCGTTGATTCTTCTGAAGATTCTTGAGTATACGAATGCGACAGAATTCTTGACCACCGATCGTGGACTTCGCTACGGTTACCTTATTCATAGACATAAGCAGATCCTCGGGAAATGAACACGTCGTCCCTTGCCGGCCACGCGGTCGAACTTGTCGATAAAATCGTAAAAGCAGATTTGCCGGCGGATAGGATCATCTCTGATTTTTATAAACAGAGGAAATATTTAGGGTCGCATGATAGGCGATGGATAACCGACAGGGTGTATGGTATCATCCGGAACTTTATACTTCTTAGAAAGATGGATGAAGAGTCCGCATCAGACTCGAAGGCGTTAAATTATTTTTTGCTTCATGAGATATTGATTGCCGATCTGGTGCCCGATGAAATCCGGACCAATTATTCTCAGCTCTTAGAATCATATAAGATGTCAGGTAACCTGATTGATGTTGAGAAATTATCGGCTAGTTCAACACAAAAATTGAGAGAACTCAAAAGTGTCAACAACGAATTTATTTTAAACTCGTTCCCGGATTTTTTCCGCGATCTCCTGGCTTCGAGTGTGAAGGAGGAGTGCCTTCCGATAATGAAAGCGCTCAACCATGAAGCCCATGTTTGTGTTCGAGTTGATACGTCGAAAATTTCCCGCGATGATGTAATGGATCTATTTAAAAAAGGGGGTGTCGCTGTTTCACCAACAAGCTTTTCTCCACTTGGGATCTATTTGCCGAAGCGCATTAACCTGAATAATAATGAACTCTATAAAAACGGCATGATAGAGATTCAAGAGGAGGCGAGCCAATTGGTTGGATTGATTGTCGATCCGCACAAAGATGAAATCATGGTCGATGCTTGTGCAGGAGGAGGGGGGAAAAGCCTTGAGTTGGCTGCGCTGTCTGGAGGGTTATCTAAAATTTACGCCTTCGACATAAATAAAGAACGGCTTGATAACTTACGAACAAGAATATCCAGGAGTGGTTACTCAAACGTTTCATCGAGATTTATTGCGGATGAAAAATTTGAAGGCATTGAAGAATTTCTGAATGCTGCCGACAAAGTGGTAGTTGATGCCCCCTGCAGCGGAAGCGGTACGATTCGGCGTAATCCTGACAAGAAATTCAAACTGACGAAGTCTTTGGTGGAACAGCACTCCAATTACCAAAAGAGATTGTTGAAACATTATTCGCGGCTTGTCAAAGTCGGAGGGTTACTCTTTTATGTCACTTGCAGTATTTTCGAGGAAGAGAATCAATCGGTCGTCAGGTCATTTGTCGACATGAACCCGGGTTTTCAAATTGTCGATGTGTCTCAACTTCTTAATGAACCGAAATTTTCCAACTTAATTGAGGACGGCTTCCTTTCAATTTATCCACATATAAGTCAAATGGATGGATTCTTTGTCGCTATGATGAAACGGGTTGCGTGACTCTCGGATTAATTAAGTGCTGCTTCTTTAGTTCAGCTCAGGACAACTTGTTTTCTCTTGCCAATTCGGGTCACAATCTTCGAGAATTTGTCCGCGGCAATAGTTAAATCTTCTTCTGTCGTGAACCTGCCGAAGGAAAATCTGACAGTTGCCATTGTAGTTCTATCGTCTCTGCCAAGCGCTTTTATGACATGAGAAGGCTGTAAGCTTCCGGAGCTGCAAGCCGATCCACTTGTTACTGCAATTCCTTCAAGGTCCATATTTATTATTAGAGCTTCACCGTCGATTTCGACTTGGTTGCTGTCGATCGAAACACTTAGGATATTCGGTACCGAGTTCTCTTCGGAAGAATTAAACAGAGCACCCGAAACATTGGTTGATATTTGAGTCCTCAAAAGCCCATTAAGTTTCAAAAGTCGAATTCTCTCCGATTCGAATTCCTCGGCGCATAGCTCTGCTGCTTTTGTAAATCCAGCTACGAGCGGAATGCTTTCTGTGCCAGGCCGGCGGTTTCTTTCCTGTGAACCGCCGTATAATATTGGTTGGAAATCGATCCCTCTTTTTATATACAGAGCGCCAATTCCTTTTGGTCCGTAAATCTTGTGAGCTGCGAAAGAGACAAGATCGACGCCGGAATCTTTCACGTCGAATTTTGTCTTGCAGAATGATTGAACTGCATCCGTGTGAATTAGAATTCCTTTGTCGTGAGCAGCTTTTACTAACTCCGGGAGATTTTGGATCGTTCCGATTTCATTATTCGCATGGATTATGCTTATTAAAAATGTTTCGTTCGTGATGACTTGCTTCAGATCATCGGGTGAGACAAGACCTTTTGAATCTACCGGGAGGAGGGTGACGTCAAAGCCATTTTTCCGCAGTGACTCAGCCGCATGAAAGACGGCATGATGCTCAATTGAGGAGATGATCAGATGTTTCTTCGTTGACGATGAAAATTTCGATGCGATGCCGAATAATGCCGAGTTATCTGATTCGGTGCCACCGCTTGTGAAGAAAAATTCTGAATCTCGTGCACCGGTAAGGTTCGCCAATTTCGTCCGATTGTCTTCAAGGGCGGCTTTTGCCTCCCTTCCATAGCCGTGGATGCTCGACGCATTTCCATATATTTCCGTAAAATACGGCGTCATTGCGTCGACAACTCGTTTATCGGTTGGGGTGGTTGCGGCGTAATCCAGGTAAATTCTTCTCATATTTGTCTTTTTGCGAGATTCTTATTCTGAAATATAAAACGGTTTGAATAAAGATTTAGTTCTTTTTTACCTCGCTCTTCACTTAGCTTTCTTGGCGTTGATTTTCTTTTAAGGTGGGTCTATATTTTCAAGGAGTGAATGGCAATTTATTTAATAACTAGACAGGGAGCACCGCCATGAAAGAGGCAATGGAGTTTCTGAAGAATGCTCCAATATTTGAAGAGCTTGAGGAACGGGATTTCGCCAAGATCAGCGCCTGTGGTGTTAAGAAGGATTATAAGAAGGGCGAAGTCATTTTGATGGAAGAGGAATCGGGATCTGCGTTGTTCGTTATTGTTGACGGTGAAGTCAAAGTCGTTCGCATCGGTGAGGATGGGCGTGAGGTTATTCTTAGTATCCTTGGTGCAAGCGACATATTCGGCGAGATGGCACTCCTTGATGGTGAGACGCGTTCTGCTAGTGTCGTAGCATTGGATCGTGCTGAACTTTTTATGATCCATCGCAAAGATTTTCTTGCCCTGCTGCACGAGTATCCCAGCATTGCAATTTCCCTCTTGAAACATCTTACCCAGCGCCTGAGAAGAGCTGATGCACTGATTAAAAGTCTTTCGTTGAAGGATGCGTATCATCGGGTCGGCTATGTCCTTCTTCGGTTTGCTGATGAGAGGGGCAGGATCAAACAGGGAAAAGTCGAAGTCGATAATTTGCCAGTTCAACAGGAAATAGCAAATATGGCAGGTACAACCAGAGAAACAGTTTCTCGAACATTTAGTAAAATGGAAAAGTTGAAGCTTATCAATGTTAATGGGAACTCGATAATCATCCTTGACTATGAAGGCTTTCGGCAGAAGTTCAGTTAATTCAAAAAGTGGAATCAAAGACAAACAGTTCCGGAGTAATAGATCTCCATACCCATACCTTGCATTCTGATGGAGCATTGACTCCACATGAACTTCTCGAAAAAGCGAAGGCATCAGGGGTCAGGACAATTAGTATAACGGACCATGATTCTGTGTCAGGGTTAAGTGAGGCTGAAAATTGTTCTAAAGAGATCGGCATTGAGTTCATTCCAGGGATTGAGATTACGTCAAGCTATAGACGTTATCAACTTCATTTCTTGGGCTTTTTTTTCGATTATACGAACAAATTTTTTACGGCGCGACTTGAGGACCTGCGAAACGCCAGGGTTAATCGCGCAAGACGGATAATTGCCAAGCTTAATAGAATCAAGATCCCTCTAAAACTTGAGTCTGTCCTTGAAAGATCGGGGGCAGAAGATTCTATCGGCCGGCCGCACATTGCCAATACAATGGTCGAGGAAGGATACGCAGAAACTTATGACGAGGTTTTTAATAAGTATTTAGGGATTGGGAGGCCAGCATACGAGGCAAATTATCCATTCCCACCCGAAGAGGCAATAAAAATGGTTGAGCAAGCAGGTGGCTTGAGTTTTATCGCTCATCCTTCGCATTATGTGAATGAAGATATTATGCGACAGCTTCAGAAGTTTGGACTCGACGGCGTTGAAGTAGTTCATCCATCACATTCAGATGATGAAAGGGAATCGATTACTAAATTTGTGGACAGCAATAAATTTCTGAAGTGTGGCGGAAGTGATTTCCACGGCGGCCTGAAAAACGATGATGCTAACCTGGGAAAATATTCTGTAGAGGAAGAATGGCTTGACTCAATGGAAAGGAAATTAGGCAGGAGGCTTCTGAAATGAAAGAGAATTTAGTGGTTATTCATGAAGGAAAATTAAACGGCAACGAAATAAAAATCGCAATTGTGGTCAGTCGGTTTAATGGCTTTGTTACGGAGCGATTGCTATCAGGGGCGATTGACGGTCTGATTCGTCATGGGGTTTCGGACGGAAATGTTGATGTTTACCGCTGCCCTGGGGCTTTCGAGATTCCGGCGGTAACGAAAAAAATTGTTGAGCGAAAAAAACATGACGCGGTTATTTGTCTTGGAGCAGTAATTCGCGGAGAGACTCCGCATTTTGATTATGTCGCGGGTGAATCAGCAAAAGGGATCGGGAGACTTTCAGTTGATTCTTCCGTTCCGATAATTTATGGAGTATTAACAACAGACACGGTTGAACAAGCCGTCGACCGTGCGGGAGGGAAATCAGGCAACAAAGGATACGATGCTGCAATATCTGCTATTGAAATGGTAAATTTGTTCAAACAATCTTAGCCTGGTTTATGATTAGAAAATTGTCGGTTATCATCATGGCTTCCATGATAGGAGTGCAAACATTCGCACAAACTCCGAAGTGGAAGAATTTTTCTTGTATGTACAACGTAAATTCGCTCACCGTTACAGGTGGAAATTTGTGGGCTGCGACTTCCGGAGGGGTATTTTCATACTCCCCGAGGGGTCACACATTTAACGAGTTCACCACTACGGAAGGTCTATCTAACATTCAAACGACATCGATCATTTCCGATTCCGGAAACATCCTGGTCGGTGAGAACGATGGAACTATTGATGAGCTTGATGGTTCGGGGGCGAGGTTCAGATCACAAAAGGATATCGAAAAGTCGGCGGCTTTAGCCAAGCAGGTTACGAATCTGGTTCTCGTGGGGGATACTTTGTTTGCCTGTACTCCATTCGGAGTGGTCCTGGTCTCGGAGCAGTCCTTTGTAGTCCTCGACAACTATCTTCATTTCGTTCCAAATCAATCAACTGTGCAAGCGAATTCCGTTGCCATTTTCAATGGGAACATCTTTGTAGCGAGTCAGTTTGGATTGTCTTTTGCTTCTCGTTCTGGGGTGAATCTTTCAGCTCCTGATTTATGGCAGGTATCGGATACCTTAGGATTTTCTACCGGTGTAAATGCGCTTGTGGTTTTTAATGGCGCTCTCATTGCGGGGACGGCGCAAGGGATCTTTTACTCGACAGATGGAACAACGTTTCAGCTTCTCCCCGGGTCCGCTGCGATGAACGTCCTGGCATTTGTCCATCAAGGTAATTCATTATTAGTAAATTCTCTAAGTGGCTTGTTCAAATTGAATCAGGATAATTCCATAAGCCCAATTTATACCGGTGGAACTCCGTTGAATAGTATTGCTTCATACTCGGATACTTTAATTATAGCTGGGACTTCCCGCGGATTACTCGCTATCGGATCTTCTGTTCAGACAATTTTACCTCCCGGCCCGGGGACGAATATAATCAGCAATTTGTCCGTCGACAATTCAGGAAATCTCTGGTGCTCAACGAGCTCAAATTCTGATTTGAATAAAGTTGGAGTAGCGTTCATGAAATTTGACGGGACAGCCTGGCAGAATTTCAGCAAAGAGCAGAATCCAATCCTTCCGACTGACAGCTATTTCCAGATCAGCGCAGTATGCGGTAATCAGATCGTTGCAGGATCATGGGGTGTGGGGATGGCATTATTAAATGAAGATGGCTCCGTGAAAAAGATTTTTAACAGCTCCAATTCATCTCTGGTTTTTGACGTCGGCGCATCGAAGTCCGTTTTAGTCGGAGAAGCCGCTTGCGATCCTTCTGGTAATATCTGGATGACTAACAAGAGCGCCTATAACGGAAATGTATTAGCGGTTTTTTCTCCGAAGGATTCGTCATGGCATTCGTTTAATAATATTTTTTCACCACCGTCGGGTTTCATTCCCATCGCGGTTGATGGATTTGGTGGTGTCTGGGCTGGAGATCTTTATGGAGATGCTTCGCAGAGCAGCAATCGTTGGGGAGTTTTTTATTATAACGATAATGGAACTTTGACCAATACTAGCGATGATTACAGCCTTCTCATCACAACGGATGACGGTCTGCTTAGCAATCAAATTAACTCGATTGTAGTTGACAACGAGGATCAAGTTTGGATCGGGACTACGGCGGGCCTTGATGCGATCTATAATCCTACCGATCCGCAGGACATTCTTTCAATCTATTCTATGTTGGATCAGGATATTCTTGGCATTGACTATGATGCTCTAGATGACAAGTGGGTCTCGACAATTACTGGCGTTTATGAATTGTCTAAAGATGGCAATGGTGGTTTTCTCAATGAATATGATATCACAAATAGTCCCCTTCCGGACAATCAAGTTAATTCGGTTGCCTGTGATAGAGTTCATGGAATAGTATACTTTGCTACAAATTACGGGATTACCCAATTAAAAATGGGAGTGGTGGAACCTCAGACAAACTTCTCGAAAATAAAGATATTTCCTAATCCGGTTAAGTTCCCTCTCAAACAGCAAGTAGAGATTGTTGGACTTGTTGCCGAAAGTCAGATCAAAATATTTTCTATAGCGGGAAAATTGGTCTGTGATTTTCAAGCTCAAGGCGGAAAGATTGCGTATTGGAACGGAACTGACGATAACGGGAATATACTACCGAGCGGAATATACATAGTCGTCGCGTATTCTTCGGATGGCAGCCAAAGTGCAGTTACTAAAGTTGCTATTATACGATAACGGATTGTCATCTTGCAATTTGTCTTGAGGGCGGAAGCACATGGTGTCTTTCTCTGGTAAACATGCCGGGAGTTGATCTAATTATTTCATGACTATCATGGATTCACGTAAAACAAGTGCCATTTCTTTTTTTCCGCTAAATGTGAATGCAATTATAAGCTTAATGCTGGCATTGACAGGTGCACTTTTCATATTGAAGTATGCGGGGAGACATGGGCTTGCCTTTATCGCTGTACTATATTTCATCGGGTTCCTCCTGGTGGCAAAATACTTTTTGACTCCTAATGACACGGTCGTAAAATTTCTCAGTAGAAAGCTTTTTATTTCTTTGCTTGTTCTTATAAGTGTTCTTGCATTTCTGACCATATATATTTTACCTGAGAATAGCCGTGTTGCCCGTCTTCCGGCGATTTCAGAATGGATAGATCGTTTCCTGCGCGGAGAATTTCCTTACGGAGGTCCGATGAACCCATCTGGTTTTCCTGCTCTTTTCTTTTTTTCAATTCCGTTTTATTACCTGGGCAATATTGGCATTTTAGAAGTTATTGGTATTCTGCTCTTTGGGATTGCGATTCTCAAAAGTCGGAGGCAGAATATGCAAATCGTTTGGATCCAGTTTCTAATTCTTCTCTTGCTCCCGACGTTTTACTATGAGGTTATCACAAGAAGCGAATTATTCTTCAATATGTCATTGGCACTTGCGGTTATCATAATGTCAGACGTCTATTTGTCGAAACGAGGCATTGGTGTTAAGTTTATTGGATTGGCAATAACATTCGGCTTGGTTCTTTCGACAAGGCTAATTGTCGGTTCGGTCTATGCTGTCTTCGTCATATACAAATTTAGAAGAGATTTGAAAAATGGTCTTATCTTTTCCGCAGTCGTTGTCATCACCTTTGTGTTAACCTTGCTGCCATTTCTTGTTTGGAATGCGGCGACATTTATGTCTGAAGGTCCCTTCCGAATGCAATTTTCCTACCTGCCAGTATGGGGAATCTTCGTAACTGTTGTGGCAACTATAATTTGTGGATTTAAGTCTGAAAATCTGCAAGAAGTAATAGTCTTTTCTGGGATAATAATTTTTGGTGCTGTTACGATCGCATTTTTTTGGGCAGTTTATCAAATAGGATTCATTCAAGCAGTCTTCGATGACCGTTTTGACATCGGATATTTTATTTTGAGTGTACCTTTTCTTTTGTTCGGTTTCGATATGGATTCAGTTGTAGAACCTCTTTTATCGACCGAGGCTATCAAAATTTAAACGTCAGCGCCGGTTGGCATTTTTCCGACCCGTTTTTTATATTAAATTTTAAATGGAACCTATTTCCACATCCACTCAAAGGAGGCAAACTATATTGGATATTTTCCAAAAATGTATTGATTACACATTAGCAGACGAAGTAAAGAAACAGGGGTTGTATCCCTATTTTCACCCGTTTCAGGAGAATGAAGGCCCTGTCGTTGTCATCGATGGTAGAAAAGTCATCATGGCAGGGTCTAATAATTATTTAGGTTTGACCACCCATCCAAGGGTTCAGGAAGCCGCCAAGAAAGCAATTGAAAAATATGGCACAGGATGCTCAGGCTCGCGATATTTGACTGGATCGGTTGATTTGCATTTCGAGCTCGAGGAACGTCTTGCAAAGTTTATGGGCAAAGAAGCTTGTATGACATATTCGACAGGGTTCCAGACGGCTCTCGGAGTAATTTCGACATTGGTTCAGCACGGCGATTATGTTATTTCCGACAGAGACAATCACGCTTGCATCGTGATGGGAACGTTCATATCAAAGGGGCAGAATGCGGAATTAGTCCGCTATAAACACAACGACATGGATCACCTTGAAACAGTAATTTCTAAAATTCCGTTGGATGCTCCGAAGTTGATCGTATCGGATGGTGTCTTCTCTACATCTGGAGATATTTTGAATTTACCCCAGATGGTCGAAGTCGCAAAAAAATACAACGCACGCATTATGATTGATGATGCACATTCAGTCGGTGTTATTGGAAAAGGAGGGCGGGGAACAGCGAGTCATTTTGGATTGGATGACGATGTTGATCTTACAATGGGAACATTTTCCAAATCATTTGCATCTCTGGGCGGCTTTGTGGTTGGTGATAGATCTGTGATAAATTATTTGCAGCATAATTCGGCGGCGTTCATATTTAGCGCGAGTCCGACGCCGGCTTCAGTCGCTGCAGCGATTGAGGCTTTGAAGATACTTGAAGAAGAACCGGCATTGGTTGAAAAGTTGCTAAACAATGCCGATCGTGTCAGAAAAGGCTTGAAGCAACTTGGATTCAAAGTGCATGAAAACAAAACTGCGATTGTGCCGGTAATTATCGGTGACACAATGAAGACTTTACTCTTCTGGAAAAAACTGTTCGAAGCGGGAGTCTATGCAAATGCTTTCGTCAGGCCGGGTGTTCCTCCTGGCAATGAGATGCTCAGGACGAGTTACATGGCCTCTCACGAGCCTCATCATTTAGACAGAATTGTCGAACTCTTCGGCGTTATCGGAAAAGAACTTGGAGTGATCGGCTAAGTATTCTTGATCCAAACCATCAATAGTAAGTACAGAAAGGGAAGAAAATGAGTGGAGTTGAAATAAAGCCTGTTCGCACAAAAAAAGAGTTGATAGACTTTATAAAACTGCCGTGGAAAATTTATAAAGAAGATCGTTATTGGGTACCGCCACTTTTGATGGACAGGAAGAAGCTTCTAGATACAAAGAAGAATCCCTTTTACAAGCATTCTGAGATAGAGTTGTTTCTTGCATATAAGAACGGAGAAATAGTCGGACGAAACGCCGCAATTATAAATTACAATCATAACAAATTCCAGGAAGAGGAAATCGGTTTCTTTGGATTTTTCGAATCGATAAATGACCAAGACGTTGCCAATACTCTTTTGGATGCAAGCAAGGATTGGATAAAGAAAAAAGGCTACTCAGCAATGCGCGGACCAATGAATCCATCGACTAACGATGAAATCGGGTTATTGGTAGATGGCTTCGACAGTAGTCCGTTGATATTGATGACTTATAATCCGAGATATTATCTTGATTTGTTTAATGGTTACGGTTTGAAGAAAGAGAAGGACCTGTTTGCCTTCCATGTGAACAAAGACCGAGTGTTCACCGATAAATTGGAGCGTGTTGCAAGGATGGTCACTCACAAGGAAGGTGTTACATTTCGAAGCATCAATATGAAAAAGCTCGATGAAGAGATAAAAAAAGTTAAGGATGTGTATAATGAGGCCTGGAGCAAGAACTGGGGATTCGTTCCGATGACGGACGAGGAATTCGACTTCCTTGCTGCGGATCTGAAGCAAATTGTTGAGCCGGATCTTGCAATCTTTGCAGAAGTCAAAGGAGAACCCATTGGCTTTGCCCTTTCTCTTCCAGATATTAATTATGCTCTGAAGTTCAATAAGAAAGGACATCTGTTGCCCGGTCTCTACCATCTACTTACCAAGAAGAAACAGATTCATTGGATAAGGATCCTGATACTTGGCGTTATTCACAGTTACCAACAGACGGGAATTGCGGCAGTATTATTTTATGAAACGGGAAAGCGGGCGGTTAAATTAGGTTATCCTGATGGCGAAGCATCCTGGGTTCTTGAAGATAACCTGATGATGAATCGGAGCGCGGATTTGATGAATGCAGAAAAATATAAAACTTACAGAATTTACAGAAAGGATTTCTAATCGGAGGTTTGGTGATATGGCAGTAGAGAAAGTTGAAAAGATATGGATGAACGGTAAGCTTATCGATTGGGACAATGCCAAGGTTCATGTTTTATCACATGTTGTTCATTACGGATCAAGCTGGTTCGAGGGAATTCGTTGTTACAATACCGCTAAAGGCTCGGCGATATTCAGGCTCGACGAACATTTGAAGAGGCTCGGAAACTCGGCAAAAATATATCGCGCGGAGATTCCATATTCTCTGGAGGAGCTCAAAAAAGCCATAATGGATACAGTCAGGGCGAACAGGATGAAAGCGTGTTATATACGTCCCGTCGTTTTCCGCGGCTATGGCGAAGTCGGCGTAAACCCTTTGAACAATCCGATAGACACTGTTGTGGCTGTTTGGGATTGGGGACAATATCTCGGCTCGGGCGCGGTACAGGATGGAATAGATGTTTGTGTTTCCAGTTGGCGGCGGCCCGCTCCCGATACTTTTCCGACGATGGCGAAGACCGGCGGGAATTATATGAATTCTCAGTTGATAAAACTTGAAGCAATAGCGAATGGATATACCGAGGGAATTGCGCTCGATGCGAACGGGTTCGTCAGCGAAGGAAGCGGTGAAAATATTTTTGCGGCATATAATGGTGCATTATATACAACCCCGCTGCATTCTGCTATTCTGCCGGGAGTTACGAGGATGAGCGTGATTCAGCTTGCAAAAGAAGCCGGTATCGAAGTTCGGGAGGAAGACATGCTCCGCGAATTTCTTTATGTGGCAGATGAAGTATTCTTTACTGGTACGGCAGCAGAATTGACTCCGATTCGTTCAGTTGATAAAATAAAAGTAGGGAACGGCAAACCGGGCCCAATTACTCACGAGATGCAGGATAGCTTCTTCAAAATCGTTAGAAGTGGAGAAGACAAGCACGATTGGTTGACATTTGTTTACGATTAGAATCGTTCCACAAACGGAATCTTCGGTGAGATATGGACGAACAAGCGCCAGTTAGAAACAGCCTGTGGGAAAATTTTTTCCGTAATCGTGAAAAAGAAGATGATAATGTTGAAGATCTCCTATCAGAGGTACCAATTTTTTCTCAGCTGACACGAAGGGAGCTGAGACAGGTTAGTTTGATAGTGCATCGGCGTCAGTATGCCGAGAGAGAGTGTGTTTTCACGCAGGGTGATCCGGGACTTGGGATGTATGTCATCGAAAAAGGGGAAGTGGAAATAATTTTCTGCGACGAGACCGGACGAGAAAAAAGATTAGCGCTTCTTGAATCAGGGGATTTTTTTGGAGAACTTTCGCTGCTTGATGAATCGACACGAAGTGCAACTGCAATTGCAAAGACCGAGTCGAAGATTATCGGGTTTTTCAGACCCGATCTCATCAATCTTTTAAGCCGTTCACCAAAGTCGGGTACAAAGATCCTTTTCAAGCTTGGGGAAGTCATAGGTACTCGCCTTCGTGTAACGAACGAGCAGCTCGGCAAGTTGAATGCTGAGTTGGAAAAGACTCGAAATAAAAAAGGGGGAGTTGACAATGCCAACCGTTAGCCTAAAGAAAATTCTTGTTCCTCAGGATTTTTCCGACTACTCATTACATGCTTTGAAATACGCCATTACATTTGCCGGCCTCTTTAATTCTGAGCTTATTGTTGTTCACGTTGTCGAACCGATAGTTTATCCCGCGGATTTCAGCTTTGGGCAGGTCAGCATTCCAGCAATGGAAGAAGAAATTCGCAAGCACAGCGAAGAGCAACTGAATGAACTTGTCGCTAAAGAGATTCCTGGAAATATTAAAGCTACTTCCGTTATCAGAGTAGGCAAGCCTTTTATAGAAATTGTAGATGTTGCGAAGTCTGAAAATGCGGATCTCATCGTCATCTCTTCGCATGGGAGGACCGGAATGGACCACGTACTCTTCGGTAGTACGGCAGATAAAGTTGTCAGGAAAGCACCATGTCCTGTTTTGACTGTCCGCCCTCACGAACATGAATTTGTGATGCCGTAAGACTTTCACGTAGTCCCGAAAGTACCTTCCTTAATCCTTTTATCATTCCATTGTCATGAAGCTTTCTGTGGAAAGAATGGGTAATAGTTCTTACTGAAAATGATTCTTTCTCAGCCTTCCAAAGTATTAATTCCTTTCAAACAGTATAAAGAGAAAGCTTGATTAAAATTGAGGACTGCTTTGTTTTTGGAAAAATGATGTTAACGTGAATAGCTCTAATAAATTCAACCATGCTTAATCCCAAGATAGAGAGGTCATTCGTGTGCGCTTATGTTCAAAAAGAATTCGTTAAATTAGTGTCTGGATTCTAGTTCCTTTAATTTCCAGGGAGCACACCACCTGATTAAGGGAACAACATCTATCATGAATCTTGTTAGATTTCTTTAAAGGAAATCCAATGAAATCCCGTTTTGGAATTGTTTTTTGGTTCCCGCTGGTAGCAGGACTTTTTGCGGTTTGGGGCTTTGTTATTAGAAATCAACCTGCGGAAAAACAAATCTTTCATTCTCCTCAAGGGAGTCTCACTGATTTGAGATTTAAACAAATTAAGATGCCAACTTTGCCGGATATTAACTCCAAGTATTGGTTCAATACAGGCGATACACTCAATCTGAAAGGCAAGGTGGTCCTTGTCGATTTCTGGGATTATACTTGTGTGAATTGTTTAAGAACTCTACCGTATCTCAAAGAGTGGAACAACCGGTACAAAAATGACGGACTAATAATTCTCGGCGTTCATTCGCCGGAGTTTGAGTTTGCGAAGAAACGGGAGAATGTCGCGAAGGCGATTAGCGAATCAGGGATCGACTATCCGATCGTTATGGACGATGATTTTACAATATGGAACTTGTTCGGGAACCAGTACTGGCCTGCGAAGTATTTATTTGACAAAGACGGAACCCTACGTTACGTCCACTTTGGCGAAGGTGAATACGGCAATTTCGAAGAGGTAATTCAGAAACTCCTGAAAGAAATGAATCCTGAACTAAAATTGCCTGCCATTATGGAGCCGGTAAGAGCTACAGATGTTCCGGGGGCCGTCTGTTATCGGACAACACCTGAGACTTACCTGGGCTATGAGCGAGGTTCAATAGGGAATAAAGAAGGATATTCGCATAACGAAGTCGTTTCTTATCAGGAGCCTGTCAGCATCGATAAAGACAAATTTTATTTGGTTGGAAAGTGGGATATCGAACCGCAGTTTGTCCGGTATGCTGGCGATGAGGGGGACGGAAAGCTGATAATAAACTACGTTGCCGCTGATGCGAATCTCGTTATCAGGCCTGATGCCGATACTGAAGACAAACATCAGGGGTCTTTCAAAGTCTATGTCTATCAGGATGGGAATCCGGTGCCTAAGGAGGATTGGTCAACCGACTTGCATTCGGATTCGGAAGGTAAAACTTACATAACTGTTGACGCAGCAAGGATGTATTATCTCACGAAAAATAAAAACTTTGACAGGCACAATTTAACTTTAGAACCAACATCCAAAGAATTTGCCGCGTACGCCTTTACGTTCGGAACGGCTTGCGAAAAGCCGGCTAATTAGAATTTTGAAGGATCTATTTCTGTGACGTGGAACCTTGTTGGAACGTTGCTGAAAGAAAAGACAACTTTTCGGACTTAAACGGTAGTCGATTCGACAATTAACTTACCAATCCAAAGTTATAGTACGGCCCACTTTCTAAGTGAGCCGTACTTTTATTTCACCAGATTTTTGCTCTTATACTATCGGCTCTAAACATCTGATCACCGGGTTTGCACCCAAAAGCCTCGTAGAATGGAGGGAAGTCGGATAGCGGCCCGTTGCAACGATATTCGTTAGGAGAATGAGGATCGACAATTATCCGTTGACGTAACGCCTGTGGAGTGTCGTTCTCCCGCCACATCTGTGCCCAAGCAAGAAAGAAACGTTGTTCAGGAGTGAAGCCATCAATTATGCCGGGACGCGGAGTGTCTTTTAATGTGTTCTCAAATGCCTGGAAAGCGATTGAGACTCCTCCAAGATCTGCAATGTTCTCTCCCTCGGTTAGCTTCCCATTCACGTGGATTGAGTCGAGGACTGTGTAGCTACTGAATTGATTTACAAGAACTTCTGCTTTCTTTTGAAAGTTTACTGCATCAGATTCCGTCCACCAGTTCTTCAAATTTCCTTTTGCGTCGAACTGGTTTCCTTGATCATCGAAGCCGTGTGTCATCTCATGTCCAATGACCGCTCCCATCCCGCCGTAATTGACAGCGTCATCCGCGATGGGATTGAAGAAAGGCGGCTGTAGTATTCCGGCAGGGAACACAATCTCATTCATTGAAGGATCATAATAAGCGTTAACAGTCGGAGGAGTCATTCCCCATTCCGTTCGGTCAACCGGCTTTCCGATTTTGTTGATATCGTAATTGAAGTTGAATTCGTTTGCTCTCATGACATTCAAGACGTATGGACCTCGGTCAAGCTGTAATCCTTCGTAGCTTTTCCATTTTTCAGGGTAACCGATCTTATTGACGATGGCTTTCAGTTTGTCCAGGGCTTGTTTCTTAGTTTCCGGACTCATCCAGTCAAGATCCTTGATTCTCTCCGCAAATGCCGCTTCAAGATTTTGAACCATTTGATCCGCTCTTGCTTTGGCTTCCGGCGAAAAGTGGTCACGGATATAAAGCTTACCCATGGCAAATCCGATCTGTCGGTCTACAGTGTTGAGGACTCTCTTCCATCTTGGTTGGAGTTGTTTGGCGCCTGTAAGGATTGTTCCGTAAAATCGAAAATGCTCATCGACGAATTTTTGAGAAAGGTACGCTGCTGTAGAATTGACAAGATGCCACTTTAGGTAAACCTTCCAATCTTTGAGGGATACCTGCTTTAACATCTTCCCGATTTCCTTGACGAAATTCGGCTGGGCAACGTTCATGGTTTTCAAGTTAGGGAGATTAAAATACTTGAGATAAGCATTCCATGAGAACTGTGGCGTCATCGAGTTTACATTTGACACCGCAGTAATGTGGTAAGTCGCTTTCGGGTCTCGCTGTTCGACGCGGGTCATCGAAGCTTCGGCGAGCTGATGCTCTATCTTCATCACCACTTTAGCCTCCTCTGTGGCCTTTTTTCCGTTGTCGCCGAGAAGCTTGAACATGTTTATTAGATGCGTGTCGTACTCCTGCAATAGCTGCAATGATTGTTTGTCTGTTTTTGTGTAATAGTCACGGTCCGGAAGGCCAAGTCCGGACTGATAGATCGTGGCAATCATCTTGTCGCTATTCTTAAAGTCCTGTTGTGAAGAGAAATCAAATAAGACATTTACACCGGATTGCTGAAGTTGCGCTATAACATCCTGAAGACCTTTGATGCCTTTTATGCCGTCGATCTTCTTTAAGTATGGTTCCAATGGTTTCAATCCTTGCGATTCAACATTTGAAGAATCCATACCGCTGTAGAAGAAATCTCCTACAAGTTGGTCATCGCTCCCCTTTATCGAGTCTCCGGAAGATGACGCTTTCTCCGCTATATCACGCAGGATATTTATATTGCGATCATAGAGTTCAGTAAAGCTTCCCCAGCGACTGAATTCAGGCGGGATTGGGTTATTCTTCAGCCAGCCGCCGTTAGCAAACATGTAGAAATTCTGTCGCGGAGAGACCGCAGAATCCAAGTTCGCCGCATCAAGCGGTGGGACGTTTGTGGATTTTTCCTGCGCCATCGAGTTACATGTTCCAATTCCGATGACGAAGGAAAGGACGAGCAGGTACGAAGAAACGTAAGGGATTTTCATGCGCACTCCTTTCTCTTATTTTTGTGGGGGGATCTTGTTCGGCATAAACGGATGTTTCCCCGTTTTGTTTAGAATGCACGACCGGCGTTTGCCAAACGTAATCCTTGTGTATGCAAATCATTTTACTACTCAATCTTTTTTAAACCACTAATCTGTTGTTGCCATATTTCCGGGGTTTACTAAACGCGAATCGGTGAACAGCCGTTTAGTTTCGCACGCGGTTATTTTTGGTCTTTGTGCGTGGATATAATGTAATTTATTTAGTCTTTTAGTAAAAGTTTATTGTTCGGAACAAATTGCTTTTTAGCAGGATCGAGGATAAATTTTCAGTATGGAAAGCACTGAAGGAAAAGTGGCCCTGGTTACAGGTGGTTCAGTCGGAACCTCAGTGGCAGAGGCCTTCCTGATATCCGGGGTAAAGGTTGCGTTTGTTTATAGAAATTCCAAGCGGTTAGCTCATTTGAGAAAAAGATTTTCTGATTTTGCCGATATGTTCCTGCCCATTTCGGGCGATCTTTCCGATATCAACAGCTCTAAAGGCGCGGTCGGCTTAACGAAGAAGAAATTCGGTAGAGTAGACTTTCTAGTCAATAGCCTGGGAGGGTGGACAGGCGGAAAGAACCTGCACGAACACTCAGCGGCCGAGCTTAATAAGATGTTCAATATTGACGTGATACCCACTTTCAACATAATGTCCGCCGTGCTTCCGGTTATGATGGAGCAGCGTTTCGGCAGAATAATAAACTTCGTTTCGATGCAGGTATTCGGAACAGGGGCGCATAATGCGGTCTACACCGCGTCAAAATCGGCTGTCCTTGCTTTGACTAAAGCGGCTGCTGAAGAGTACAAAGGTTTCGGGATTTCAACATACGCGATCGCGCCCTCGACGATTGATACTGAGAATAATAGAAAATCCATGCCCAGGGCAGATGTAAATAAATGGGTTAAGATTGAAGAGATAGTAGATGCCATTTTGTTTTTATGCCGAACCGGCGACTCTTCCAACGGAACGATCATAAAATTTCCAGGAAAACTTTAATGACATTAAAAGAAACTATTGATGCCCAGATCAAACAGGCTATGCTGAAGCGAGATGCATTTCGACTCGGCACCCTGCGAATGATAAAGGCAAAATTACTTGAGAAGGAAGTTGAGAAACGCATTACTCCGGAAGGGATGACCCCTGCAGACGAGATGCAGGTTCTCATGAGCTCCGCCAAAATGCGGAAGGAATCGATTGAAGAATTCGACAAGGCCGGGAGAAAGGATCTTGCCGACAAAGAACGGGCCGAGCTCGAGATTATTCAGGAATACCTGCCGAAGCAGCTCAGCCACGACGAAATTTTGAAAGTAGTCAACGAGCTTTCGGCCCAGTTAGGGACAAAAACTCAGAGCGATTTCGCTAAATTGATGGGAGCAGTTATGAAAGAACTTCGTGGAAGAGCTGACGGGAAAATTGTGCAGGAAATCGTAAAGGGGAAATTAAGTTGATAAGCGGTATCGATATTATTTTGATCATCGCGCTTATAGCTTTCACCGTTCACGGTTTCTCAAAAGGATTGGTGAGTAAGCTTCTGTCGCTCGTAGCAATTTTAGGAGGAATCATCATTGCCGCAAAATACTCTAAGAAAATTGCTCTTTGGGTACAGGGGATTGTCGGTGGTTCCGAAATGATTTGCGGCATCATTGGGATTGTTCTATTATTTGCGATTCTTCTCCTGATAGCCTCGCTATTGACAAAATTATTTAAAACGGTTTCAATCCTTCAGATATGGGATAAATTCGGAGGGGCGGTCTTCGGCCTTTTGGAAGGGGCTTTGATGTTGAGCATCCTTCTCCTCATACTTTCTATATTCGATATTCCTGCCGCAGGCCAGTCTCTCGAGAGATCTTTCATGTATAAACCCGTTAAGAATTTTGCGGGAATCGTTTATAACACATTCGTGTCAGGCGAAGCGACGGAAAAATCGATAGACAACTTTTTCTCAAAAGGATCCGTTGAGCGCTCCCCGGCAAAATGATTTTTACGGCGATAGTTCCGGCGTCGAAAGTGTCCCGGACGTGTCCGCCGAAAGTTTCGCGCCTCAGGCGGAACTCCTTCGATCCTCCGAGAAATTAGAATTTCCGCGGCTAATCTCTTACTTAAAGACTCTTTGCCAGACGGAGCTCGGCGAAAGATATTTTGATAACGTCCCTTTAATTTTCGAAAAGACATCTCTCGAAAAGGAATATCTCCTCGTCGATCAAGCTCATTCTCTATCCGTTGGAAATATTTTCCCCGATTTATCAGGCGCAAAAGATGTGCGCACGTCACTCGCCCGGGCAGCGAAAGAGGGAAGTTTTCTTCAAGGCAAAGAGCTTCGTGATATCTCCGTTTTATTGCACATTGTCGAGTCAACTCGCAAGAGTTTGTTGAAGCAAAAAAACGAGCTGCGTGAAATATCCGAGATGGGGTTCCGTCTTTACCCTGATACGATTTTGGAATTCAATATCAACAAGGCGATCGACGAAGACGGAAACATTCGCGACGATGCCAGCAAAGAGCTTCATAGAATAAGAACAAGCCTGAATCGGACACGAGGCAATCTCCGGAAGAAAATCATTTCCATAGGTCGTTCGCTGTCTGAAATGGAATATTCAGAGGACGATATTTTTACACAGCGTGATGGTCGCTTTGTTTTGCCCGTGAAAGCGGAATTCAAAAAGCAAATTCCCGGCTTGATTCACGGATCGAGTGCGACGGGTCAAACAGTTTTCATCGAGCCGTCAGCAGCAGTCGACTTGAACAACGAAGTCATATCACTCCAGTTTGAGGAACAGAGAGAAATTGAAAAGATACTTCGTGATCTTACCGATAAAATTCGTGAAGTTGTTCCGCAACTAATTCAGGACGTCGACCTGGTCGCTTATTTGGACAGTCTGTCGGCAAGAGCTGACTACGCAGTCCGATTTTCCGCCATCGTGCCGGCAATAGGTGCGGTAAAGGTGCCGAGGCTCACAAAGGCACGTCATCCGCTGCTGGTCATAAAGTTAGGACGCGAGAGAGTAACTTCAATCGATATGTTTTTGGACGATGCCGCTCGTGTTGTTGTCATCAGCGGACCGAACTCGGGGGGGAAGACGGTAACTTTGAAAATGATCGGGTTGTTTGTTCTATGTAACCTTGCCGCAATTCCATTGACTGCTGACCCCGGAACAGAACTTCCGATTTACAAAAATATTTTTACCGAGATCGGTGATGAGCAATCGATCGAAAATGATCTCAGCACGTTCACTTCGCGCATAAAGCACTTCGTTTCTATAATCAATAATACGGACGAGGAATCCCTGGTCTTAGTCGATGAATTCGGTGAAGAGACTGAGCCGGCAGAAGGAGCCGCGCTTGCGTCAGCTATGCTGGAAGAGCTGCGTGACAAAGGCTCGATGTCGTTTGTTACGACTCACAACTCGGGGCTAAAAGTTTTTGCAAGCGATGCACCCGGCATGATGAACGCGGCGATGGAATTTGACCAGAAAACTCTGACTCCGACTTACAAACTTGTCCTTGGAAGACCAGGTTCCAGTTACGCATTCGAGATTGCGCAACGAACCGGAATAGGGCCAAGAATCGTCGAGCGTGCTAGAAAATATGTCGGTGAAGGGAGGGACAAACTTGAAAACCTACTGCTTAAGGTCGAGCAACTGGAAAATGAGTTACGAGAAAGGGTAATAGAAATAAAGAAGGAACAGGAGCTTGCCGAAACGATGAGGCAAGAGTACGAGAGGAAAATTTATTCAGCGAAGAAAGAAGCTTCGGAAATCAAAAGTAAAGCTGTCGATGAATCGGAGAAGATTGTCGGGGAATTGAATAAGAAGATCGAAAACATGATTCGTGAAATTCGCGAAACGAACGCGGGGAAAGAAGCGATAAAACGATCTCGTGTCCAGATTGAAGAAATAAAACAGCAGATCGCAAAGGTGCAGGATTCCGGGGGGACTGAGCAGGAGAGAAATTTTGAAGTGGGCGACCCTGTTTTGATACGAGGGACGCTTCTCGCCGGTGAGATTATCGAAAAGTCGAACGAAAAAGGAGAGCTGCTTGTCGAAGTGAACGGTTTAAAGATGCGCGTTCACGAAAGCGAACTTAGGGAAACAACCAAGAGTAAGATTAGAAAAGGTCCTTCGAGCGTCGAGCTGCACGCCGGAGTTATGACTAAAGTAGATATTCGCGGGATGCGTCCTTATGAAATTCAAACATCCATCGAGAAGTTTTTAGATGAAGCATATCTCGGCGGCTTGAAGCAGGTTGAAATAGTCCATGGTACGGGAACGGGTTCGTTGAAGAGAGCAGTCGAACAATTGTTGAAAATCCATCCGTTCGTAGTTTCGTCTCGATCCGGTGAGCTTGGCGAAGGGGGACAAGGTGTTACGATAGTGGAGTTGAAGCCGGATTAGTCGAGGATCTAATAATTTCAATTGACAACGAGAGATGGCAGATTGAAAATTGAAATATGAGAAAGCAAATTGATAAAATCCTGGTCGCAAACCGCGGCGAGATTGCCTTAAGAATCATGCGGACGATCAGGGAGATGGGGAAAAGTTCAGTCGCGGTTTATTCCGATGTTGACCAGAAGATGCCGTTCGTGCATTATGCGGATGAAACATTTCCTTTAAAGGGGAATGAAGCCCGCGACACCTATTTGAACATTGAGAAAATTATTTCACTCGCGCGGGAAGCAAGGGTTGACGCGATCCATCCTGGTTACGGTTTCCTCTCGGAAAATTCGGAGTTTGCTCGAGAAGTAGAAAAAGCGGGAATAGTTTTCATTGGTCCGGGTCACGTTGCCGTCAAATCAATGGGTAATAAAACAGAGGCAAGGAAGTTAGTCAACAGTCAAGGCGTTCCGATCGTGCCCGGGACTCGGGAGCCAATCCGGGACTTAAATGAAGCGAGGGAAGCTGCGGATAAGATCGGATATGCGATTTTAATAAAACCCGCAGAAGGAGGTGGCGGGAAAGGTATGCGCCTCGTAAAGGAAGAGGGTGAACTTCAGGCAGCCGTCCGTGCGGCGCAATCGGAATCTCTATCTTCTTTCGGAGATGATCACGTGTTTATTGAAAAATACATAGTGAATCCGCGGCACATTGAATTCCAGATTCTTGCCGACAACTTCGGAAACGTTGTTCATTTGTTCGAACGTGAATGCTCCATACAAAGACGGCATCAAAAGGTGGTTGAAGAAACTCCTTCCACCGTGCTTACGCCGGAACTTCGCGATGAGATGGGAAACGCGGCGGTAAATGCCGCCCGCGCATGCGGCTACGCGAATGCCGGAACAGTTGAGTTTATACTCGGTGAAAGAGGAGAATTTTATTTCCTGGAAATGAATACCAGGTTGCAAGTTGAGCACCCCATTACCGAATTAACAACTGGAATCGATATTGTCCGCGAACAGATCAAAATTGCTGAAGGAAATCCATTGGGTTTTATTCAAAGTGAAATTGTTCGACGGGGGCATGCAATTGAATGTCGCATATATGCGGAAGACATTATAAATAATTTCATGCCGGACACAGGCAAGCTAAGAAAAATTCTGGAACCTTCCGGCAACGGAGTGCGTGTCGATTCCGGGGTCGAGAGCGGAAACGATCTTTCGGTTTATTACGATCCGATGATTGCAAAACTCAGCGTATGGGATAACTCAAGAGAAGACGCGATAAGAAAAATGCTGCGAGCGTTGGACGATTATGTTATAATGGGCGTAAATACAACAATCCCATTCTGCAAATTCGTTTTAAATAGTAAGGATTTTCAAAAGGGAACATATTCGACTCAATTTGTCGAGAAAAATCTGGATAACATTAAAACGGAAATGGAAAATGGCAAAAAAGGTAATCTGGAGATGGCAGTCGTTCTCGCCGCCTATCTATTGAAAAGAGAATCGCGGTTATCCGGAAATGGCATGGGAAATTATTCGAGAAAATCAAAATGGCGCGATGGGAGGTTTGAAAGTTAGTGCCTGCAATTCTGGTGGGTGACAGGATGGTCAAGTTCAAAATCGAAGGGGAGTATGTCTTATTCGAGGGAGAAAAAATCAGGTATTCTGTTTTGAGTGCAGAGGAGGGGCGTTTAATCGTCGAAGTTGGTAATGCTCTAAAAGAAATAATTTATTCGAGTGAACATAATGCCGTCGCGCTTTTTGCAAATAGCACAACAACGACCTTCAAGATTATTACCGACCGCGATTTGCTTCTGCAGAATCTTATTATTGAAGAATCGAGCCATCACCATCATGCGGAAATAAAAGCACCGATGCCCGGGCTTGTCGTTAAGGTCTTCATAAACAAAGGAGATTATGTGAAGCGTGGTGAAACCCTGGCGGTCCTTGAGGCGATGAAGATGGAAAATGAGATACGGGTTTCGCAGGATTCGGAAGTCCTAGATGTCCTTGTAAAAGCCGGCGACAGGGTGGAAAAGGATCAAGTGATCGCGTTTCTACAATAATAAATTCCATGTTTGCGTGTTTTTGAGGAACTTTTTTTTGAATTTGGTATTGTAAGTAACATGAATCCAAATTATATTTTTTTCCGACGTTCTTAGAGAGGACAATAGTTGTACAATTCGAAGTTATCAAAGCAATCTCCTGTAATCATAAAAATTAATTCTTTTATTTAGCCGGCCATGCTGGTTGGATGAGTCTTCATCTGCAGCATAATTCGGTAATTAATAGTGTTTTTTTCAACAATGTGGAGCATCGTTGGAAGTTCCGTACCAATCTATAACTTGCAATAATTTAACCTCGTTAAACAAAATCCGTTTTTCGGAAATATTAATCTGTCAATTTCTGATTTCAAGAATTTTGGAAATGAATAAGCTGCAATGAATAGTACCCTTCTGGAATATATGCTGCGGGTCCGCGTTCCTATATTGGCATTTGTCGCGCTTGTTTCGATTACGGTTACATACTTTGTGTCAAGGCCGACCAGAGAAGGCATCGGATATGAACCGACGCAGCCGATCGCTTTTTCCCACAAGCTGCATGCGGGAACTATGAAAATAGACTGCGCATATTGCCATATAGGAGTCTACCGGTCGAGGTTTGCCGTTGTGCCTCCAGCGAGTACGTGCATGAACTGTCACACGATTGCTCGAAAGACCCAACCGGAAATTATCAAGCTCACAAAATATTACGATGAAGACAAGCCGATTCCCTGGAAGCGAGTCCACAAACTTCCGGATTATGTCTATTTCAGCCACAGCTTTCATGTTAATTCTGGAATCAAATGCCAGGATTGCCACGGTAACGTTCAGGACATGGCTGTGATAAAACAGGTCTCGTCGTTTACGATGTCCGCATGCCTGGATTGTCACAGGAATGCTCCAGCCCGTCTTGCGTATATACCAAATATAAAACAGGGGCCGACTTACTGCGTTGCCTGTCACAGATAACTTGATGGAACAATGAAAAAACGTATGGAAAAATCCTAACATGATGAAACTTCAAGGTTTGAATTCGAAGTCGGATTTAACAAGGAGAAAAATCCTTGGTTGGCTCGGACTCGGAACAGTAGCCAGCATTTTGCTGAACATGCTCCCCATGAAGAAGATGGTTGCAAAACGAATTATGAGAAAGAGCGACGAGAAAATCTCGATATCATTAAATCAATACGCAGTGAAAAGAAACAGAAAGATAAATGGCTGATTCTCAAAAGGAAAAGCAGGAAACCAAAAGTTCCGCTGACGGAAAAGGTCAGTTCTATTGGAAAAGTCTGAAGGAATTTTACAATGATCCTGCCACGGCAGAAGCAAAGGCAAACGAATTTATGGCCGGTGTGACGGATGATTTCAGTTTGTCGAGTCTACCTGAAATATCGCGGAGGAAATTCCTCGCATTACTAACGGCATCAGCATCCTTTGCGGCGGCAAGCTGTAATACATATGAAGACAAAGGCGACGTAATACCGTACAATAAAGAACCGATTGGTGTCATTCCGGGAATAGCCAACTACTATGCTTCAACTTGCACGGGCTGCAAACATGCCTGCGGTACATTGGTTAAAACGAGGGAGGGGCGCCCGATAAAGATAAACGGGAACGATGAGCACACGGTGAACATGGGAAAAATCTGTGCAAGAGGCCAGGCATCGATACTAAACCTCTATGATCCCGAGAGAATTCGGCAGCCACAAAAGAGAAACGGCGGAAGCTTCTCAGATATGTCATGGGCTGCTGCGAACGGCGAGATCACGAACGCGCTGAACGCCGCCGCATCGAGTGGGAAAGAGATCGCAGTCATTTTGAATACTCTCCTCTCACCTACCACGAAAACCGTGCTTGATGATTTTATCTCGAAGTATCCAACTGCGAAGATTTACTCCTATGAGTTATTCACCGACGCGAACAGGAATTCCGCCTGGCAGAAATCGTATGGTGACGGCCAATTTCCACTCATAAGATGGGACAAAGCAAAATTAATCCTGGCACTTGAAGCGGATTTTCTCGGCAACGAAGGGAACACGATCGAGCAGATGAGACTCTTCGCATCAACGCGCAGCAACAAGCACCTCGATAATTTCAGCCGGCTTGTCGTCGCGGAATCAGGTATGACCATCACGGGAATGAATGCCGATCTCCGTCTGATAATCAGGCCTGATCAGCAATATGAATTTGTGATGTCTCTGCTGAATGAGCTGGTGATTGCCCGACAAATTTCTAAATATGCGCTCGACAAGAACGTGGTCGGCTCGGTGCAAGCATACCCCCTGGAGAAGTTCGCTTTGCAGAATAGTATTGATCTCAAATCGATTGAGAGCCTGGTTTCTTACATGCTCAAATATCGATCTGCCTCGATAGCTTACGCGAGTGAAAAGCTCCCTGAGTCCGTCCATATAGCAGTGAATCTGTTGAATGAAGTCCTCGGCAGCACTTCGCTTTACAGAAACGACCAGTCGAGCGTGAGTCTCCGCTCCTATTCTTCCGCTCAAGACTGGGAAGGACTCGTCTCCAGAATGAACTCCGGCAGTGTCGGCGTTGTGATTCATTATGAGTCGAATCCTGTGTACCATCTTCCAGCAGATTATGGATATTCTGCAGCACTGGAGAAAGTCGGAACTGTTGTCACGCTGACGCAATCTGAGAGCGAGACATCCGCGGCGAGCAATTGGGTGCTTCCCGGTACTCACGATTTAGAATCATGGAACGATTTCAAGACACGGACGGGTATATTAAGCCTTCAGCAGCCGGTAATTTATCCTTTATACCAGTCCAGGCAGAAGGAAGCTGTTTTGCTGACGTGGATCGCCGGCAGCGACAGCGCTTATCATGAAACTTTGTATCATGACTATTTGACGAATCGCTGGGAGAAGGAAGTATATCCTGCGATGAAGGCGGCGGTGGATTTTAAGACCTTCTGGTTCAGCGCGCTGCATGACGGCGTTATTAAGTTCGAAGAAAAGGCCGGAGTAAATCAGACATTCAAGGTCGACGCATTTACTTCGCTCATTCCGAATCCGTCCCTGACCGGCTATTCGGTGGTCTTGTCTGAAAGCTACGTGCTTGGGGATGGAAGATTCGCGAATAACGGCTGGCTCCAGGAGCTCCCTCACCCGGTGACGAAAGTGACTTGGGATAATTACGCGGCGATTTCGCCAGATTCGGCCAAAACTCTCAACGTTGACTACAACGATCTTATCGAGGTCTCTGTGGGCAACAGCAAACAGAAGCTGCCGGTGTTCGTCCAGCCCGGGATGGCGGACGGCGTCGTTGCAATTGAGCTCGGCTATGGCAGACCTAATGCCGGAACTGTCGGTTCCTCAGTCGGAACAAATGCAAACATCCTTCTTGCCAAAGGGGGGGCATTGACCGAGTGGATTTATTCCGGGGCGACCGTATCAAAGTCTGATGGGAAATATGAGCTCGTCTCGCCGGTCGAACACAACTTCGTGAATGAACCCATGACAAGGGAAATGCAGGTAGCAAGGGGAATCATACGCGAAGGAACTCTTGAAGAATATGAAGCGCACTCGGACTTCATTCAAAAGGAAAGAGAAGAATCTAAGCCGACCACCATCTACAAGGATTTCGCGTACAACGGCGTCAAGTGGGGAATGGCCATCGATCTCAATAAGTGCACAGGTTGCAGCGCATGTGTAATCTCCTGCAACGTGGAGAACAATATTCCGGTCGTAGGGAAGGATCAGGTTGCCGTTGGTCGTGAGATGCAGTGGCTGAGGATCGACAGGTATTATTCGGGCACACCCATGGAACCCAGGGTCAGCCTTCAGCCGATGTTGTGCCAGCAGTGCGATGACGCGCCATGCGAGAACGTTTGTCCTGTCGCAGCGACAACCCACAGTCCCGACGGACTCAACATGATGGTTTACAACCGCTGCATCGGCACGAGATATTGCTCCAACAACTGTCCTTATAAAGTCCGCAAGTTCAACTTCTTTAATTTCAGAAAGCGTTACGAAGGCGGTTACTATGAACTCCAGCCGGCGCCGATGGTGAGCAACCCTGAAGTCACCGTTCGGACAAGAGGCGTGATGGAGAAATGCACGTTCTGTGTCCAGCGAATCGTAGAAGGTCAGCAGGAGGCATTGCAAAACGGAACGCAATTCACCGGGAGCGGTGTGGTGACAGCGTGCCAGGAAGCTTGCCCGGCTAACGCAATCGAGTTTGGAAACGTGAACGATCCAAAATCGGAAGTGGCGGAGCTGCGTGAACATGCCCTGGGATATTATTCGCTGGAACAGCTTGATACGAAGCCGAACGTGACTTATCTGGCTAAACTAAGAAACATTTAACAGGAGAAAATAATTGTCGGCCGGATCTATTGATGAAGTGATTGATTATACTAAAGCTCCTCCGCTCGTGGAAGGGAATCCGAGCCTTACCCACTTGGACGACGATATCGCCAAGCCGATGGAGCATCGCCCGTCGACAAAGTATTTCATAGCGTTGTCGGTTACCCTGGCGATGCTTACGTTTGGAATTATTGCTGTCGGCTACACATTCTATTATGGAATCGGGATGTGGGGAAACAATATTCCTGTGGCCTGGGCGTTTGCTATTACGAACTTTGTGTTCTGGATCGGAATCGGACATGCTGGCACACTTATCTCTGCAATACTTTTCCTCTTCCGCCAGCGCTGGCGAACCGCGATAGCGCGAACTGCTGAAGCTATGACCATATTTGCTGTTATGTGCGCTGGACTTTTTCCGGTTCTGCATCTTGGCAGACCATGGTATATGTTGTTCATTATTCCGATTCCAAACCAGCACGGACTCTGGGTTAATTTCAACTCGCCTCTCGTGTGGGATGTGTTTGCAGTCTCCACTTATTTTACGGTCTCGTTGATGTTCTGGTACATCGGTCTGATTCCCGATCTTGCCACGATGCGCGACAGGACCACAAGCAAAATAAAGAAGACGATCTATTCCATATTCAGTCTTGGCTGGCGATTTTCAAATAGGCACTGGCAGCATTATGAAAAAGTCTATGTGATACTGGCCGGTCTCGCGACGCCGCTCGTTTTCTCCGTCCACAGTATTGTCAGCTTCGACTTCGCAGTCTCGATCCTTCCAGGCTGGCACACGACAATCTTCCCGCCATATTTCGTCGCCGGTGCCATCTTCTCCGGGTTCGGAATGGTGATGACTGTTCTGATAATTGTGCGAAAAGTTTTTAACCTGGAATATATAATCACAAAGGACCATCTCGACAAGATGGCAAAAGTGACCCTGCTGGTCAGCATGATGGTCGCGTACGCATATCTGTTGGAGCCATTCATTGCCTGGTACAGCGGCGATGCGGTGGATTGGTACCTTGTCATCCAGCGAGCCACCGGACATTATGCCCTCGGATTTTGGATAATGACGACCTGCAATGTGTTTGTCCCGCAGCTGCTGTGGTTCAGGAAGATAAGACGATCTGTACCGGTTCTTTTTGTGATTTCACTCCTTATAAATGTCGGCATGTGGCTCGAACGATATATAATTATCGTCACGTCTCTTTACAAGGATTTCACGCCTTCTGCCTGGCATCTCTACGCCCCTACCTGGGTCGACTTCGGAATACTTATCGGCAGTTTCGGCCTGTTCTTCACGCTCGTGCTTCTCTTCACGCGAATGCTCCCTGTGGTTTCCATGTCTGAAGTGAAAGGCGTGACGGAGAGTGCTCATCCAACTCATAAGACCGGGGTCGAACATGAGTGAACGACGGCTTTACGGAATAACCGCACTGTTCGACGCGCCGGAAAAGGCGCTTGCAGCAGCAAAGGCGACAACGAAGGAAGGCTACAAGGACTTCGATTCTTACACCCCTTACCCGATTCATGGACTCGACAGTGCGATGAAACTGAAACGGTCGATGATCGGGGTTGTCACATTGATCCTGGGAATGACCGGGGTGCTTTCGCTCGTCACGTTTACGTGGTGGACTAATTCCGTCGATTATCCTTTTGTCACAGGCGGCAAACCGTTCTTTGCGTGGCCTTCTTATGTACCGCTCATGTTTGAAATGGGAGTCCTGTTCGGTGCCGTCTCGACCGTAATTGCGCTCCTTGCAATATGGCTCGGCTTGCCGAGAAATAGCCATCCGCTTCATGATACGGAGTTTTTGAAAAAAGTATCCGATGACAAATTCGGGATTTGCATCGAAGCTGAGGATCCGAAGTTCGACGAAAAAAAGACAGCTGCGTTTCTGAAGAACCTTGGCGCCGAATTTGTCGAGCCGACATACTATGAAGTCCAGGAACTGAGTCTTCGGCAAAAGGTTCTCGATCCAAAGTTTATTATTGCAATCATCGTGGTTGCCGCCGTGTCGTCGGGAACGGTTTATTGGGGATTAAACAAAATGCTTCTGATGCGGCCATGGAGTTCGCTTAACAATCAGGAAAAAGTTCTGCCCGAGTCGCGGAGTGAATTTTATCCGGACGGGTTTGCGATGCGGCCTCCCGTGGCGGGAACCGTCGCAAGAAACCAGATGCCTTATGAGTTTACAAACGATCTGGTTTCGGCAGGGAAGTACATGAAGAATCCTTTACTGCCGACGCCGCACGTGATGCAGGTTGGAGAGAGAGACTTCAATACATATTGCAGTCCGTGTCATGGATACTTTGCCGATGGTGACAGCAGGCTGCAAGGACAATTCCCAAGTCCGCCGAGTCTGCACACCGACAGTTTGCGGCTCGCTCCCGATGGTCTTTATTATGAAGTCATCACGAACGGATTTCAAAATGTGATGCCTTCCTACGCACGACAGATTCCGCGCGATGAGCGGTGGGCAATTATTTGGTACATCCGTGCTCTCCAAAAATCTGAATTGGCCGCGGGGCGGGATTTCGCCGGCGCTCAACATGCGGAGGCATCGGTCGCAAAATGAAAACATCAGAACTAATCGATAATCAAAAGTTGAAAAACATTCCATCATCGTATTCAAGGTTTGGGTGGACACTCCTCATCCTCGGGATATTACTAACAATAATTTCATTCGTGGTTAATCCGAAACACGCGTCGTTCGGACTCGTAATGACTCTGACGTTTGTTGCGACTGTCGGGATCGGCGCACTCTTCTGGGTCGGGATAGAATACGTCAGCTCTGCCGTTTGGAGCACGCCGATGAGAAGGCCGTTCGAGTTCATATCGGGCGTAATTCCATTTCTCATCATACTCGCGATCCCTTTGCTCTTCAACATGCACACGATCTTCGAGTGGACGCACAGGGCTTTGTACAAGGACGATCCTACTTTGCTCGTGAAGGCGCCGTACTTAAACATACCGTTCTTCATTGTCCGAACGATCGTGGTATTCCTGGTGTGGTGGCTCTTCTATTATTTAATTACCCGCAATTCAAGAACGCAGGACACCACCCGCGACCAAAGACTGACTACTAAGAACGTAAAGCTCTCAGCCGGATTCATACCAGTCTTCGGGATCACGATCACAATTTTCTCCATAGATTGGTTGATGAGCCTGACGCCGGATTGGTACTCGACAATAATCGGTGTCTACCTCTTTACCGGAGCGGCAGTCGCCTCGATGGCGTTTGCAACCCTCATGATAGTGAAGCTCAATGAAAGAAACCTCTTCCCGGTCAAGCTGACCCCGGACCATTATTACAACCTCGGGACTTTCCTCTTTGCTTTTTTGAATTTCTGGGCTTACATCGGGTTCAGTCAATTCATGCTGCAATGGTACGGAAACTTGAGAGACGAAACGGTATGGTACATTCCGCGGATGCACGGGAGCTGGGGAGTCGTTTCTATTATTCTTGTCCTGGTGCAGTTCGTGATTCCTTTCTTCCTTCTTATCACGAAACCTGCGAAGATGGATCCGCGAAGACTCGTCTTCATCTCGATATGGCTCCTGGCCGCACATGCGGTTGATATTTACTGGATGGTCATGCCGGTATATAACCCGGATCATGCGGTTTTCGCTCTGAGTGAAATTGCATTCATTGTACTGTCGGTTGGGATCCTTGTTTCGGTCTTTGCCTACAAAGCAAAAGGGAATAACATGGTTCCAATTGGTGATCCCAAATTGCAGCGTGGTTTGGAGTTCCACATATGAAGAAGGAAGACTCGAAGAGCACTGTCTGCTAAGTAAATAAGAGAGTTATGGAAGAGAAAGATCAGACATCAAAGCAATTAGGCGGATCGGTATTTGTCAAGAAGACATGGTTATCGCCAATCTTCTTTGTCTATTTTCTGAGCGTGCTCACGGCGCTCGGGATACTCTACATTCATAGAGAAAATATGGTGAACAGGAACTCGATTACGCCTGATCTCGCAGTTGATTCGACCTTCTGGAAACCCATCAGCGATGTTCCACCGGGACCCGAGAATACCGGTGCTAAGATTGATGTCTCGACGTTGCTTCAGCCGACGAAGGCGCAATTGGAAAAAGGAGAACAATTATTCAAAGTCGATTGCTCGCCGTGCCATGGTCTGGGCGGTAAAGGCGATGGCCCCGCATCGGCTTCATTGAATCCGAAACCCCGCGATTTCCATTCGGCGACCGGGTGGAAAAATGGCAGGCTGCTTTCAGATATGTTCAAGACCGTTGCTGAAGGAATACCCGGGAGCGCAATGGTTTCATTTTCGGCGGCACTTCCGGCGAGCGACCGCCTTGCAATCATTGATTATGTAAGATCGTCGTTCGGAGATTTTCCAAAAGATACACCGGAACAATTAGCGGCAATGAACAAGACATATCATCTCGAAAAGGTTGAGGCTCCGGCTGAGCATATTCCAGTCAGTGCGGCGATGAGCCAGGTTGAGGAAGAGGCGATACCGGTTGTAAAGGCAACCGCTTCGGTCTCTTCATATATTTCGGAACATCCGGCAGACGACGGAGGTCAAATTTTCAATAATGTTGTCATCAGCAGGCAAAGAGCATTAACGACACTTGCCAATTCAAATTTCTGGAGCAAAACCGAATCTGATTTTGTTATGGTAGTAACAGCGAATGCAGTACAAAACGGTTTCGATCCGAAGGTTGCACAACTCAGCACTCAGGATTGGCAGACGCTGTATAATTATCTAAAGGATTTGTTTTCGAAGCAGGATATCACAAGGAAAAATGGTTAAAGACGTGCAGGGAAGTTCAGAACAAAAACATTTTACCGCAAAGGTACGAAGGCACAAAGTCCTTTTATCCTTGGTGTGGTCTCTGTGTCTCTGCGTCTTAGCGGTTGTGTCTTTGTTCCTTATTCAAAGTGTGAAAGCGGAAGAGACGAATCCGAGTCATGTGAAGGTTGGCATCGAAGAGAAGCTCGGTCAGTATATCCCGCTCGATCTGAAATTCAAAGATGAAAACGGGAACGATATTACGTTTCGTCAGATATCGAACGGCGAACCTCTGATCATCGACATGGCTTATTACACTTGCCCCGGCATTTGCGATGCGGTTCTTGCGAGTCTGACAGGCACATTAGACGAAATAAGCGAGATACCAGGAAAAGACTTTAACGTGGCGACTGTAAGCTTTGACCCGGCAGATAATTCGGCGATTGCTCTGAAGAAAAAAGAGCAGTATTGGGGACTGCTGAGGAGACCATTTCCGGCTGACGATTGGAGATTCCTGACGGGAGATAGAGCGGACATTTCGAAGTTGACTGACGCTATGGGTTTTCACTATATGAGAGACAAATATCTCAAGTTCACCCATCCGACTGCTTTGATCGTAGTGGATAAGGACGGCAAGATAATCAGGTATATAAAAGGGGATTCCTTCACGCCGGTCGATCTGAAGATGGCGATCATGGAAGCGAAGGCAGGAACTCCGGAGCAGATTATCAGCTCGGTTATTGCAGTCTGTTTCAGCCGCGATCCATCAGGTCATAATTTAGTCTTCAACATTATGCAGGTTGTCGGGATAGGCACCATGGTGTTCATTCTTGGGTTTGTGATTTTTCTGAGGTCAACAAAAAGAAGCAAGAGATTCGCGGGACGAGAATCTGGCTCGCGAAAGGAGTTAAGTTAATGGCGGATGCAGTAATCTCTCCGCATGGCGCAGCGGTACATAGTTATTTAGAAAATACAGGGAAGAGGAAAGGAATTCTCGCCTGGATCCTTTCAACGGATCACAAGCGGATCGGAATACTATACATGATTTCGATCTTCACGTTCTTTTCTGTCGGGGTAATTCTCGGATTCCTGATGCGGCTCGAAATGCTCATACCGGGCCCGGCCGGCAAAATATTCAATGCGCAGGAGTACAACGCGCTTTTCACGCTTCACGGCGTGATAATGATTTTTCTTTTCGTGATACCGGGGATCCCTGCGACGCTGGGGAATTTCTTCCTGCCGATACAGATAGGAGCGAAGGATGTTGCATTCCCGAGATTGAATTTGCTTTCGTGGTACCTGTATGTGACGGGCGGAATCGTGATCTTGCTCTCGCTTTTCCAGAATGGACTTCCAGACACGGGCTGGACTTTCTACGTTCCTTATAGTGTTCGCAGTGGAACGGACGTCACGATGGCGGTCTTCGGAGTGTTCATACTTGGTTTCTCGTCGATTCTCACCGGGCTGAACTTCATCACGACGATTCATCGGATGAGAGCTCCGGGTATGGGATTCTTCAAGATGCCGCTGTTCATCTGGGCATTGTATGCGACGGCCTGGGTTCAGGTAATCGCCACGCCGGTACTCGCGATCACGCTGCTTCTTATCATCATCGAAAGACTGTTCAGCGTCGGAATCTTCGACCCCTCGAAAGGTGGAGATCCTGTTCTGTACCAGCATATGTTCTGGGTCTATTCGCATCCTGCGGTTTACATCATGATTCTGCCGCCGATGGGAGTCGTGTCCGAAATCGTCACAACCTTTTCACACCGAAGCGTATTTGGCTACAAGATGGTAGCGATGTCGAGCCTTGCGATTGCTTTCATCGGTTATCTCGTTTGGGGACACCACATGTTTGTGGCTGGTGAAACGCAGCCGGCGCAATTTGCATTTTCGTTGCTGACATTTTTGGTCGCAATCCCGAGCGGCATAAAAGTCTTCAACTGGGTGGCGACAATGTATAAAGGCTCAATCGACCCACAGCCGCCGTTCCTGTATTTGATGGCATTCATTATCCTTTTCTCGATCGGTGGATTGACCGGTTTAGTTCTTGGCTCGCTGGCGACGGATGTTCACCTGACAGGCACATACTTCGTTGTCGGGCACTTCCATTACATAATTTTCGGCGGCGGCGTATTTATTTTCTTCGGCGCGCTCCATTATTGGCTCCCAAAGATGTTTGGAAGGATGTACAACAAGAAGGTTGCAAACTGGGCACTCGGAATATTGTTCGTCGGATTCAACTTGCTTTACTTCCCGATGCTTCTTCTCGGATACGAGGGAATGCCCCGAAGATATTTTTCCTACCTGCCTCAGTACGAAACACTGCAGCACATTTCAATGGTGGGATCGTGGGTCCTTGTCCTCGGTCTGATAATTATGATGTGGAACCTGCTCCATGGAATATTCAGAGGCGAAAGATGCGGAGCTAACCCGTGGGGTGGGACAACTCTCGAATGGATGATCCCTTCTCCTCCTCCGCAGGAGAACTTCGAAGAAATACCGATCGTCACGCATGAACCGTACTATCATCCCGAGGCCGAGCCCGTCGGCGCAGAGCCGATCATGGTTGGAAAGTGAGATTGAGATGAACAAAGTAAGTGGAGAATCGAATTGAGCGAAATCGCAGGAACGACGGAAAAACCCGCAAGCCACGCAGAGCACCATCACGACGAGAAGAGTGCAAAGATGGGAATGTGGCTTTTCCTTTTAACGGAATTGCTCCTTTTCACGGGCCTATTTCTGATGTACTCCGTATACCGCTACCTGAACACGGCTGACTTTCATAGAGCAGGCCTCGAGACTCACACACTCTTTGGTACCGTGAACACCATGGTGCTTTTGACGAGCAGCCTGACGATGGTGCTTTCGATTGCGGCCATCCAGCGCGGAAGAAAGTGGCTCTCAGTAGGTTTTCTCAGTTCGACAATACTTCTCGGGTTAGCGTTTCTTGTAGTGAAGTTGTTTGAGTGGTCTTTGGAAATAAAGGAAGGTTTGTATCCGGGATCGCAAATTCTCCTCAACAAACCGAACGGAGAAATCCTTTTCTTCGGCCTTTATTATACTATGACGGGTTTGCACGGACTTCACGTTATCGCCGGGATGATCGTCCTGATCTTCATGCTGGTCTTCATCTTAAGAGGCAAGATTACCAAAGACGATTACATAAAACTGGAGAACGCGGGTCTCTATTGGCATCTTGTTGATATTATCTGGATTTTCTTGTTCCCACTTTTCTATCTGATCAATTGAGGTCTGAATGGCAGAAGTAGTACATCAAACGCACGATCGAGAGACAAAGTCTCATGAAGAACCAATAAGCTACGGAAGGTACATCCTCGTATGGCTCGGGTTGATCGCGCTAACCTGTACGACGGCAGTAGTCGCAGGAATAGACCTGGCGGCCTTCACGCTTGTGGTTGCTCTTTTGATTGCGGTGACAAAGGCCTCGTTGGTCGTGAACATTTTCATGCACATAAAATTTGAAGATAAAATATTTAAAATATTTCTAGGTATAGCGGGTTTTACGATCGTCGTCATTTTCACGCTTACCTTCATGGATGTATTTTTCAGGAGATGAATTAAAGATGTACCCTGGCGCACAAGATCACGCCCGCGTAGTTGACGATGTAATGAGGTTCATCGTATGGGCCGATATCATTCTCTTTGTCATCGTCGTCGGTGCGATGTTCTGGTTTGTCTACAAGTATCATAAAAAACGTAATCCTCGGGCGGTCAGCGTACACGGGAATGTCACCCTGGAAGTAATTTGGACTGTGGTGCCTGTCATTCTGGTCCTCTATATGTTTTATCTCGGATGGGTGAACTACGTCGATACTCGTTTTGTCCCCAAGGATTCGATGCCGGTTAAGGTGATCGCGAGACAGTGGAGCTGGAGCTTTCAATATGCCAACGGAAAACAATCGGATACTCTGTTTGTCCCTCAGGGCCGTCCGATCAAATGTCTGTTGACATCCGTCGACGTGCTTCATGGATTTTACATCCCCGCATTCAGAGAGAAGCTGGACGCGATTCCCGGAAGAGTCAGGTACTTGATGCTTTACCCGAATGACCTCGGGACTTATGAAATTACCTGCAGCCAGTATTGCGGCTTGAACCACGCGCTCATGGAAACGCGATTGATCGTGCTGCCGAAGGAACAGTTCGACAAATGGCTGGGCACTGGAATTCCCAAAGAGGAAGCCGTAGAAGCGTCGACGGGAAAGCCATAAAGGATAGGTAAATGCGATTAGATTATCTCGTCGAACAAAGAAAATTGCAGAGGCTTGTCGCGTCCGTGGAAGTCGGGGAAGTGAGAAGCATTTCTCGCCTTACAGATCTGCTGGACATCTTTCTCGAGCTTATCAAAATCAGGATTACTTTCTTCGTCGGAATGTCGGCGATATTCGGTTACGTTCTTGCGGCGAATGAAATATCATCGGCCATGATACTTCCGCTGCTGGGGATATTTCTTCTCTCATGCGGTTCGGCTGCGATGAACCATTACCAGGAGCGCGACACCGACGCGTTGATGCACCGTACGAGCAAGCGGCCGCTTCCATCAGGGACTCTGACGCCGCGGGAAGTCATGGCGATTATCGTGGGGCTTTCGGTGATCGGAAGTGCACTGGTTCTCCTGACAGCAAATGCGACGGCACTTATTCTATCTTTGCTGGCCCTTATCTCTTATAATGTTATTTACACTCCATTGAAGAAAGTGACGCCTTTTGCAGTTATGCCAGGATCATTCGTGGGTTCTTTTCCAGTGATGGCCGGCTGGGCTGCGGCAGGAGGGTACGTCTTCGATCCGAGACTCCTGGTAATTACCGTTTTCTTTTTTATCTGGCAGATTCCGCACTTCTGGCTTTTGATGGATATGTACAACGCGGATTATGAACGTGCAAATTTCCCGACGCTTCGAATGTACTTCAGTGAAAAGACGCTCTCGATACTCACCTATTCATGGATTGTGATAATGTTCTTCACATCCGCGTTCTTTATCATCGCTGAGGTAGTCAATAATCTTCCAACGCAAATCGCAATAGCCGTATTAGGTTTATGGCTTGTGTTTGGAACACGGAAGCTGGTGTCGGGTGGAGGCGACAGGCGAACGAACAAGTCGGCATTTATGAAAATAAACATATATGTGCTCGCAATTACGCTGGTGGTTATGATCGACAGGGTATTGAGTCTGCCGTGGAGGATATTTTGAAGAAATCTAACCGCTAAGAGCGCAAAGGTTAAATGGTTACAACTATTTCGCAAAGGATGCAAAAGGAGAAATTGCACCGCAATATTCTTTGCGGTGTCAGCGTCTGCTTCGCGTCCTCTGGAGTTAGGAAATTTCTTTCTCTTGAATCTAATTTTTGTCTGATCAAAGTAGGATTGTTGTAAATGAATTTTCTCGACAAACTTGTTATACCTGAATCGAACGAACATCTGACACTCCTGCGCTACCTGCTCGTGGTCGTGACAATTTTCTTCGTGACCTACGGGAGTGCTGCACTGATAGCATCGACGTTTTCGGCAATATTCAATCAACGCGCAAGAAAGAACGGGAACAAGCACCTTTCGAGATTTGCTCAGGACCTTGCGGATCTTGCAGCTCCCAACAAAGGCATCATCTATGCCATGGCGGTAATTCCGCTCGTAACGATAATCCTTATTTACGCGCAGCTTCTCTACGGAATGAACATCGGTATCACGTCATATCTTTTCTATTCAGCGATATTTTATTTCGTCGGTTTCTATTTCCTTTACGGATACAAACGCTCTTTCCATCTCGATTCTATCTTCACGACCTTTCAGAATCTTGCCGCTTCAAAGAAAACCGAAATCGAGTCTGATGTGGTTAAAGACGTCGAGTCATACGAACAATCGGCTGTGTCGGCGAATACTCATGGTGGAAGTCGAAGCGCAATCCTGTTTTGGATCGGAACGTGGATATTTGTGGGAGCTATCCGGTTGGCGTTTACCCCTGAACGGTGGACGGATTCTTCATTGGCGACAGTTTTGTTCTCGGGCGAAACGATCTGGAGTCTTGTTAATTATATCGTCACTGCTCTTGTAATTACAAGCGCCGCGGTTTTGTTCTTCTTTTTAAAGTGGGAGAAGGGAATCGCTATCTCCACAGAAGAATCATACAAGTTGTTTGTCAAGAAGCTGACACTTCCCGTCGGTCTTGTCGCAGTGGCCCTTGAGCCGATATTGATCTTCTTCGAGATACAAAATCTTCCGCAGTCCGGCGTTTCAAATCTGACATTTGCCATGGCGTGTATTGGACTGTTCATAGCACTTCTGGTTCTCTTGTTATTTTATTCCATGTTGAGGGATTCTCAAGCGAACCTGGGAAGCTATGCTTTCATTGGCGTCGTCGTACTCGTCTTCGTCTGGTCGGCAAAAGACGAGGTTGCTTTCCATTATGCAACTCGTGACCAGGGCCAGGTGCTTGGCCAGCGATATGAGACGATGCTCGCCTCGCTTAATCCGAATGCGGCACAGCCCGTGATCAGCGGGGAAGATATTTACAACGGAAGATGCAGTGCCTGCCATAGGTTCGATATTAAGCTTGTTGGCCCTCCATACAACCAGACCTTGCCGCACTTTGTCGGCAAGATGGACTCTCTCGAGGATTTTATCATGAACCCCCGGCAGGTTGTGCCGGGATATCCGCCAATGCCGAGCCAGGGATTGAGACCTGCTGAAGTGAAAGCAATTGCGGAATACATCATGGGAGTTTATTTGAAGTCGCATCCGGAAGCCGTGAAAACTGTAAAGGCGGATACGACTCAAAAGAAGATGTAGCAACACCTTCCTTTTCACAGAAGGGAAGGTTCTTTAAGAGATAAAAACGGAAGGAAAAGATCTATGAAACTCTCTCACGTTCTCTCACTGGTATTTCTTTTCGCTGTCGGGGCGGCTTACGGTCAAAACGGGACAATCACAGGAACAGTCAAATTCTCGGGGACTCCACCGGCGATGAGTCCTTACAAAGTTACATACAACGAGAATGTATGCGGCGGAGATAAGTCTTTAGACAGGCTCGTCGTCGCACCGGACAGCGGCGTTCAGTATGCCGTAGTGTATCTCGAAGGAGTCAAAGGAAAAAAGGAAAAGGTGTCGGCTTCGAAGTATGTGATTGACCAGGAGGGTTGTGAATATAAACCTCATGTTCTGGTCGTAGATCATGGCGATGCATTTACAGTCGAGAACAGCGACCCGCTGTTCCACAATGTTCACGTCTATTTCGCAGATAATCATTCGTCTGCGTTCAACATTGCGGAACCCGTGAAGGGAATGAAAGTTGCGCAAAAAGTGAAGAAGCCCGGGATGTATCTGCTGGAGTGCGACGTACATCCGTGGATGAACTGCTATGTCTATGTGGCTGGAGACGGATACGCAACCGCGACCGACGCTTCCGGCAAATATACCCTTTCCGATGTTCCACCCGGAAAATACAAACTTGTGATGTGGCATGAAGGATGGGACACAAAAATCACAGCTGGAAAGCCGGAATTTTCGAACCCGGTTGAGGACACACAAGACGTTACCGTGGAGTCAGGAAAAACAGCGACGGTCGATTTCGCTCTGAAATAAATTAGTTTTCCACGGCACCGGCCGCAGTGAGTTTGTATTGTGTTGATGTAGCACGAACCAGTTGGAGGTAAGATGAAGAGTGTATATGTGCGTTCACTGCTCCTTGCAGGAAGTGTGATCGCTTTTGTTTTTATCCTGGCCGATAAGTCCGAGGCGATTCCTCTTTTCGCGAGGAAGTATCACGTAAGCTGTTTCAGATGCCATACTGCACCGCCTGTCCTGAATGATTTCGGGAGACGTTTTCAGATTAACGGCTACCAGCTTCCTGGCACGGACGAATCCGAACCGATCTGGTCACAGGAGCCGTTGTCGCTTTCTTTTGTGTTTTATCCCTCCTTTGTTTATGCCCATCAAGTTACCACTGTCGGGAACTCGGAGTCGACAAGCGACAAACTCTCATTTGAGCCGAGCGGACTTGATCTGTTCACCGCAGGCACCATCGCGAAACACTTGAGCTACTTTCTTGCGGCTCCAATAGGCATCTCAGGGCCGGGACAGTTCTCGCCGTCGATTGAGACAATGAGCATAATGTTCAACAATCTCCTCGGCCCCGACGGAGAAAGTAATCTTAACTTCAGATTCGGTCGCTATAGGCTTTTCAACACGTTTCCGGACAACACTTCACTGGTTGAGTCTGCGGATTATCTAATCTACGATTACGAGCCGGTGTCACCGCTTCAAGGTTCTCTACTCCTTTCGGAGCCGCAGTGGGCTGCATCTGTCTATGGGTTTTTCCCGCAGTTGATCGACGGACTTCGTTATGAAGCGGCACTGAGTAACGGGACTTCGGGAGACGTAACGTTTAAGAACAGCGAAGCTGCCTTCCTGATGTTGGAACAAACCGAATATGTCGACAACGCCCCATTCAGGCTCGGAGTTTTCTACTACGGGGGACGGCAGATGTTGGCCGACAGTAGTATGAACAGCTTGAGCCGGGCCGGGTTAGCTGTCGAGATAAATGATCCCTGGACCAAGCGATTTGATCTTTCCTTTGAATATATGTCCGGGTTAGACAACAATGTCAGCAGTGCAAAGCAGACAATGACCGGAGGGTTCGCCGGTCTAAATGTCCTGATTATTCCGGAAAAGTTTTTCATATATGGCAGGTACGATTTCACTGACGTCAAAGAAAGTACGGAGAAGCAAAATCAGTACACAGGCGGCTTCCGGTATCATTTCGCTGCAAACGTCGGCGCTTATCTTGAGCTAAGCTTTCTTGACGACAAGACACCTTCGGCAGATACGGACGTGAAGTCCACACAATTGACTATCGGCACGATGGTAGGATTCTGAGGAGGGAATGAAAATGAACTATATCGACACGAAGACGGGTCTCGTTTTTTTAGCTGTGCTTTTGGCGGTCGGAGTCTATGCGTGTTCAAGCAGTTACAATGATTCGGGCACGATAAGCGCCGAGCGCGGCAGTGAAGTGTACCACGAAGCTTGTGCACCGTGCCACGGCGACAACGGGGATGGAAATGGACCGGTCTCCGTCTCGCTGGCAACCAAACCGCGCGACTTCAATAAAGGCGTTTACAAATTTAGAAGCACCGCTTCAGGCGAACTTCCGACAGACTATGACATTTTGAGAATTATTAATTCAGGAATCTATCATACTGCAATGCCTTCTTTTGCGCAGATGAGTATTGCTGATCAGTATTCTGTTGTCGAATATTTGAAGACATTGTCTCCTCTCTTCAGCGATTCAACTCAATACCCTCTCGATACCGTAAAGATAACAGCGCCCGTAGCATACACTTACAATAGTATTGAGCAGGGCAGGCAGGTTTATCTTGATATGCATTGCTGGAGCTGTCACGGGATCGGCGGCGAGGGGAATGGGCCGTCTGCCCCCTCAGTTACGGATGACGAAGGGAATCACATCCAGCCGACGAACCTGACGGATGCCTGGGACATTAAAGTCGGGAGGACGCCGGAGAAAATTTTTCTGATATTCACAACGGGCATAAACGGTACCCCGATGCCTTCATATTCGCAAGTCCTCAGCGATCAACAGAGATGGGACCTCGCGAATTATGTTTACTCGCTTTCGCACAGCGACAGGTTCTATGATGGTAAACAGACATCGGACATGAAATAGTTTTACGGAGTTTCCATATGACAACGATTACAGACGACTTCATGCGAGAGATGCTTCAGAAGACGAAGAGCTATTGTGTCGTCATTTTAAAACCCGGGCCGAACAGGAACAAGCCGGGGGCTGATAAGATTATTTGGGAACATGGTCGGCGCAATTTTACGCTTCGTTCCGACGGAATATTATCTGTTGTTTGTCCGGTATCGGGCGGAAGCGACTTAGCCGGCGTCGGGATTTTCAATGTTAGTATAGACGAGACAAAGAAGATAATGGATGGTGATCCAGCCATTGAAGCAAATGTACTTGTTTATGACGCATACCCATGTCGTGGTTTTCCAGGGGATAGCCTGCCGGAGTAATTAAGAAATTGAGAATTGTAAATGTTGAATTCTCAATTTCAAATTGCTAGTCAAGTTTCGGGCGGTTTTGTTATCAGTGGGGTGAATAAATCTTTTACGTTGTCTTTTCGAACGAAGGGAGCGCCGAAGTCGAGAAATCTTGCGCGGGTCTCCTCTTACCTTGAAGAGTTTTCTGTCGTCGGAGGATGCGATTCTGCACGTAATTGAGGTGTTCCACCCACAATGAACAGAATTTTTGTAAGAAGTATTTGCTTTTACCCCGACAGGTTATAAATTCTGTCAAGGATGGCTGCATCCGATCCCGCTTTTTTGTCGCGGATACTTTTGGGTTGGAGTTATTGGAGAGCGGGTTTACGTCAGGTGGACTTAAGTCAATAAATATAAAAAATGTCAGCGGCTGCGATAGATGCCAATAAGGAATTGTTAAAGCATCGGAAGTCCGCATAATGGGAGTTTCAGGGAGCACTACTTAAAGAGTTCAAGCCGATCAAGAAAGGTAGAGGGAAGGCGACAAAGCCGATACCTCCGGCACCAGAACCGTTGCAGAGTGCAAAGCAGAACTGAGAAGATGAGAAGTTGAGAAGATGGGAAGATGAGACTTGCGGGAGCCGTGAGGCGCAACTGTGAAGGACATTTCGCCCAAAAATATGTTGAAGCTCTTGTGACTTTCGGCGACCGCAAGGTCTTGTAAACGTAATTTATGAATGAGTATGATTAAAAAGAAAAACATTTAGATGTATGATTTTATAAAAGTAATGCGCTATGCCGCCGAACCGAAAGGGAGGTAGCCAACTTTAGAGGATTAATATGGGTTCCAAGAAAAGCGCTCCGACTCAAATGACTCCAGACAAGAGACGGCGAGACCTTATTCAATGGTTTTACAACCAAAACAAATCGGGCCATGCTGCTCCGGGTATGCAGGATCTCTGCAGTGAAATAAAGGAAACTTATGGGTATAAAGCTCCGCTGGTAAAGGAACACCTCACTTACCTCGTTGACCTGAGCTACATTCACAAAGAAGTCATGATGATACGTGTTACCACAGGATCGACCACTCGCGATCAACCTAAGATTACATATCGCATCGCTGCGAAAGGAATCGAGTTTGTGGAAGGTAAATCGCAGTTCTCTGACAAGGAGCGCTATCCTGGCATCAACATAAATGCAACGGGAGGATCATCCGTCGTCCTGGGAGATGGGAATGTGGTAAATTCGACTTATCGCTCCTTGTACGATGAACTCAATCGGTTACTCTTAGCTGTTGCAGATTCAGCAGAGCTGAACGACTCAACCAAACTTGAAGTGTCAGTTAATGTTGAGACAATTAAAGACCAGTTAGCTTTAAACCAACCTGACAGAACAATTCTCGAGAAGGCATGGGATGCTGCCAGCAAACTGTGTACCACAGCAACTCTTATTGATTATGCAATGAAAATTGGTCCGCTTATCGCAGGTTTGTTCAAATGAATGCGATCCTGGCACAGGCGATTGGTAGATCAGGTCACCATTCGTCAACTGGGCCTGCAAAGCATGTAATAGGTAAGAGAAATATGCTCGACCTTTTACGAAATTATTTTGCTATAATCCAAGAAAGCCGATATGAGCCTAATTGAAACCCCGACGAGCTCTAGAAATCCCAAACTTTTTGTTTCCTACAGTTGGAGTTCTCCAGAACACGAACAATGGGTCTTACAGCTTGCAACAGAGTTACGGGAATCTTCAATTGATGTTATCTTGGACAAATGGGATCTGAAGGAAGGACATGACGCAAATGCGTTCATGGAAAAAATGGTGACCGACCCAGAAATCAAGAAAGTTGTTCTTGTTTGCGACAGGCAATATGCAGAAAAGGCGGATAAGCGTAGTGGAGGCGTTGGCACGGAGGCCCAAATCATATCGCCTGAAGTCTACAGAAAAGCTGACCAAAACAAGTTTGTCGCAGTGATTGCTGAGAAGGATGAGAAGGGGCAGCCTTATGTGCCGACATATTACAAGTCACGAGTATACATCGACCTGAGCGACAATGAACAATATGGAAAGAATTTTGAGCAATTATTAAGATGGGTCTTTGACAAACCTTTGTATGTCAAACCAGAGTTAGGTCCTAAACCAGGCTTCTTGGAAGAGACAACCTCCATCTCTCTCGGAACCGGTTCTCGTTTCTCTCGTGCCATCGAAGCGGTACGGAATAGCCGACCTTACGCGATAGGAGCCTTGCGAGAGTACTTTGATACCTTTACGACAAATTTGGAAAATTTTAGAATCATTAGCACCGAAACAGGATTCGACGATAGAATTGTTGAGAATATTGGGCTCTTTTTGCCTTATAGAAATGAAGTTGTTCAACTATTTGGGGCACTTGCCCAATACGGTAACACAAATGACACTCTCACACAATTACATCTCTTCTTCGAAAGACTCATCCCATATCTCAGCAGACCCGAAAGTGTGCAAACTTGGAGAGAGGTGGATTTCGACAACTTTAAATTCATTGTCCATGAGTTATTCCTATACTGCATCGCTGTCCTTTTAAAACATCAAGCCTTCAACGCAGTTGGCATCCTGCTGGGTGATGGCTACTACCTTGAAAACAATCCTGACTACGGTAAAAATAATATGGAAAATTATGTAGTATTTAGGCAATACCTAAAGTCTATAGAACACAGAAACGCAAGGCTCAAACTGCGTCGGCTTTCATTACACGCAGACCTTCTTAAAGAACGTTCAGTAGGTTCAGGAGTAGGTTTCGAGCAGCTTATGCAAGCTGATTTTGTTTTATTCATAAGGAGCTCGATTGAAGCTCTGACGGAACGAGGTTCCGACCAGTGGTGGCCAGAGACGATGGTTTACAAAGTGCATAAGGAACGGCCATTCGAGATTTTCGCGCGAGCAGAATCGACTCGCTACTTCGGTTCACTTTTGGGTGTGCTTGGGATAAGCAAGAAAGATGAACTTGTTCCGATGTTCGAGGCTTTTCAAGCGGGCAAATTGTATGTGCCCCATTGGGAGGGCTGGGCCGTTAGCCCTTTAATCCTAATGAACTTCGACAAGTTGGCGAGTAGAAAATAGCTTAACAGAATATCAACCTTTAAGGGAGTTGCACTTTCGTACGTGATTTTTGGAAAATGATTCAATGGAAAATCATAGAAGGAGTAAACCTTTTTGTCATATGGTTGTGCGGGAGTGTGAGTCTCTTAGGGCTTTGCAAGTTTTGAATCATAAATAAGGAGAACTGAAATGTCAGGGCGGCAAATCAGATTCAAGAAGATACCGATTTGGTCGGTGATTGAGGGAATAATACTTCTTTGCGGCGTATTGTTAGTGGCGTATGGATACCGTGTGAATAGCGGGGCGGCTTTGTATTGCGGCCTGGCACTCACGATCCTCGGCGCGCTGGTTGGAATTATTTTCTTTGTGGTATCGCTGGCGAAGATGAAGCGATCAAAGAGTGGTCAGTGAAATGCTGACCATGATACAATCCACAATCCCGATGAAGTCAGGGACAGACTCCGCACTTTCGCGGGGGCATGCTCTTTTGCCGGCGGACATTAGTTGCAATTGCTTCGATGAGATAAACTCATAACGATAGGAGAACATTCCATGAAAACCGTGATTTCTATTGTCGGTTCGCTCGTTCTGCTATTAACGGCTATCGACTGCGCTTTCTCTCAATCCCTCATAGCAACCTGGGATATGATCTCCGCTGAAGACACCAGTACGGGTTGTGTATTTCGATACTGCTTCAGTGCAGATTCGACTGTGATAGTGGTGCATGCTGGGATCCCGTCAGACACTGCCCACTTTAGCACTTTTGAGATTCCTCCATTTGCTGTCAGGGGAATCGACCTTGGCAGAAATGGAGTAGTCGGATGGCGGGGAATTTATCAAGTGTCATCGGACTCTTCCATTTTCCAGATAGAGGGTTACTGGTATACCGGTTTGCCTGACGCTTCAACTCCAAATTCGTTCTCTACTCCTTCCGCCTACGCGAGAGTATCCGGTTCGATGATAGGTACTTGGGACTTGGTCTCCGGTCCAGACACCACGTCGGGCAGAGTAATTCGATACTACTTCTATTCAGACTCGACCGTCGCGGTGCACGCTGGTATTCCGACTGATACGGCCGACTGTTATACTTTTTCCATCCCCTCATCTGGTGCAAGAGGGATTGACCTCGGCAAAAATGGCTCAATTGGTTGGCGCGGGATTTATCAGGTGTCGTCTGATTCTCTAGTTTTACAAATACAGGGCTATTGGTATACCGGTTTGCCTATTGCTCCAACTCTAACTTCATTCTCAAATGCTTCCACTTATTCTAGGGTGGTCACTTCGATCAATAGGAATAAGGTTGAAATACCAGAGGATTTTTCATTGCTGCAAAACTATCCAAACCCGTTCAACCCAACAACCACAATCAATTATCAATTACCAACAAACAGTGTAGTGGCTTTAAAAGTTTACGACGTACTTGGACGGGAAATGGCGACATTGGTCAACGAACGCCAAAGCGTAGGCAGCCATTCTGTGAGGTTTGATGCAAACAATCTTCCAAGCGGAGTGTATTTCTACAGACTTGACGCAGGAACGTACCATGATACTAAGAAACTTGTTTTGCTTAAATAAGGAGTACTGAAATGTCAGGGCGACAAATCAGATTCAAGAAGATACCGATTTGGTCGGTGGTTGAGGGAATAATACTTCTTTGCGGAGTATTGTTAGTGGCGTATGGATTCCATCTGAATAGCGAGGCGGCTTTGTATTGCGGCCTGGCACTCACGATCCTCGGCGCGCTGGTTGGAATTATTTTCTTTGTGGTATCGCTGGCGAAGATGAGAGTACAGAGAGATGGAGGAAGCGAAGGGGGCAAGGAGTGAGATGGTAATTACCAATCGGGAGTGCAGCTCCCTCACAGCTGTTAGGGAGCATTTGACTTCAGTTACTATGACTAAAAATTGTACTGGAGGTATTATGCAAAATCGATTTTTGAAAAGTATCTCGGCACTTTTTCTTTCGGTGATTTTAGTTGCCGCTGCTGCAGAAAGTTCATTTGGACAATCAATAGCCCTTGATCCTGCATTCGGAATATCCGGTACGGTGCGGAGCTCGCTCGGATGCGGCGGCGGGATCGCCGATGTTGGCAATACAGTTCTCCTGCAGTCGGACGGAAAAATTGTCGTCATCGGTGACAGCTACAGCTCCGGTCGCTACGCAGGTGCAGTGGCCCGGTTTAATAGTGACGGTTCGGTAGACAACACTTTCAGGTCGATCGGATCGGTGAGAACTTCTATCTCCAGTAACTATTACGACGAACATACATTTGGCGGCCTGATTCAATCAGACGGGAAAATCGTGGTCGTCTCCAGCTATGACTATAATGGGAACTCCATCTGTCTTGTCAGGTACAACTCAAATGGAAACAAAGACAACTCTTTCGGATCGAGCGGGATCGCATGGAACAGCATCAGCGGCAACGGATTCCTCAAGGCGTTTTCGGGTTACGGGGGTTCCGTCGCTGTGCAAACGGATGGCAAGATCATAGTCGCAGGGAGATCTAAGAATTCGTCAGGCTATTATCAGTTTGCGCTCACGCGCTTCCTCCCGGATGGCACACTGGATGCGACATTCGGCTCGAGCGGAACAGTCCGAAACTTCATCTCAGGGGGAACGAATTACGACGACGAGGCAAACTCGGTGGCAATTCAGTCGGACGGAAAGATAGTGGCCGGGGGAATATCCTATGGTGGAACATCTTCCAACCTGAGAGCGTTCGCGGTCGCACGATACAACAGCGACGGGAGTCTGGACAGCGATTTTGGCTCCGGTGGTACAGCAAGAAACAACATTGACGGAGGCGATGGCACGAGAGATGAGGCATATGGAGTGGCAATCCAGGGAGATGGCAAGATACTCCTCGTAGGGAAATCGTTTGGCACCGGAAGCGGGGGAATGGCTATCGCCCGCTACACGACCACCGGGGCCCTTGACAATTCGTTCGGGACGGCCGGTACAGTCAGGCAAATTATTTCGAGTGCCACTTATCCATATGATTGCGGCTGGCGCGTTGGAGTTCTTCCCGACGGCAAGATTGTCGTCGCGGGCAACTCCCAGCTCTCTGCAAGCCCTTCGTCAGTGGCAATTGTCGGAGCGCTGTTCGGCCCGGACGGATCTTTTTGCTGTTCATCGACAGATTTCATTACAGGCGGCAACGGAAGTTACGACCAGGCATATTCGCTGGCATTCCAATCCGACGGCAAACTACTCGTTGCGGGAAGTTCCGCGGGTTCGAGCAATACCGCATTCGCCATTGCGCGTTATGTCATAAACGACATACCGCTCGCGGCAGGGGTTGTATCGTCATCAGCGGTTGCCGATGAACGTGGAATCACACTCTTGTGGAAAACCGCCAGCGAGATTAATAACGCGGGTTTTAGAATCCTGCGTCTCGCCCCTGGGATAACGATATTTAGTCTCATTGCAAGTTACTTGAGCAATGACGCACTAAAGGGGTTGGGCACAAGCGCAAACGGGAGGAGGTACAGCTTCACCGATTCGAAAGTGAAACCAGGTGGAAATTATAGTTATGAAATCCAGAGTGTCTCGACAAATGGGACGACAAAGGACTTATTGACGCTTACGGGCATTATCGCTGACGTTCCTAAGGACTGCGCACTCTATCAGAATTACCCGAATCCTGCTAACCCATCGACGACTATCAAGTACCAGCTCGCCAAGGACGGCCTGGTCACCTTGAAGGTTTGCGACCCGGTTGGCAGGGAGGTGAAAACGCTTGTGAACGAAGTTCAGCCCGCCGGGAATTACATGATTGTTCTCGACGCTTCGGGGCTTTCGAGCGGAGTGTATTTCTACAGGCTCGAAGCAGGGGAGTACCATGATACCAGGAAACTTCTATTACTTAAATAAGGAGTAAAGAAATGTCCGGGCGGCAAATCAGATTCAAGAAAATACCAATGTGGTCGGTGGTCGAGGGAATAATACTTCTTTGCGGAATATTGTTAGTGGCGTATGGATACCATGTGAATAGAGAGGCGGCTTTGTATAGCGGCCTGGCACTCACGATCGTCGGCGCGTTAGTTGGAGTTATTTTCTTTGTGGTATCGCTGGCGAAGATGAAACGATCAAAGAGTGGTCAGTGAAATGCTGACCATGATACAATCCACAATCCCGATGAAGTCAGGGACAGACCCCATACTTTCGCGGGGGCATGTTATGCCGGCGGACGTTAGTTGCAATCGCGTCGAGATGATTTTGAAAGGAGAACACACATGAAAAACATTTTCCGATTTTTCTTGTTAGCATTTCAAGTCTTCGCCGCTGCGAATCCGTTACATGCACAATGGGTGCAAAGCGGAGCTGACAGCAGTTATGTTGTTTCTTTTGCTGCCGGTGGAACAAATATCCTTGCCGGGACTTATGACCGCGGGATTTTTCTTTCCACCGACAATGGCACAAGTTGGACACAAGTCGACTCAGGCCTGACCCTGAGTTTAAATATTTTCAAATCTATTGTAATTAGTGGAACGAACATCTTTGCCGGATCGGCCCTTGGAGTCTATCGGTCAACCAACAACGGTTCAAGCTGGAGTGCGGTCAATACTGGATTGCCTGCTCCTTCTGTTCAGGCTCTTACCGTCAGCGGCACGAACCTCTTTGCCGGGACTGCCGTTTTTGGCGGCGGTACTGCCTATGGCGGTGTCTATCTTTCTACGAACAACGGAACAAGCTGGACTCATGCCAACTCAGGTATAACGAGTTCGATTGTTTATTCTCTCGCTGTGAAACCCAATGGATTAGGCGGGACGAATCTCTTTGCCGGGAGTGACAGCGGCGCCTTTCTTTCAACCAATAACGGTACAAGCTGGACTCCGGTCAACTCCGGTTTGACAAGCAAGGGTGTTCTTTGTTTTGCTGTCATCGGGGCGAACCTTTTTACTGGGATGGAGGCCATTAACATGATTCCGGCGGTGTTTTTCGTTCCACGGACAACGGATCAACTTGGACTCCAACAGGTCTCAAGAACGGTTCCATTTCTTGTCTTGCGGTGAGCGGAACGAATCTTTTTGCCGCAATTGGCGAAGTTGGCGTCTATCTCTCCACCGACAACGGCACGAATTGGACACAGGTCAATTTAGGATTGAGTGATTTTGAAGGGTATGCCTTTTCTCTTGCTGTCAGCTCACCATACCTCTTTGCCGGAAATTACAATGGAGTATGGCGAAGGCCTTTGTCTGAGATGATTACATCGGTAGGGAGTTCCAAAGGCAAAAATCTGCCAGCGCGATTTGCGCTTGAGCAAAATTACCCAAACCCGTTCAATCCAACAACCACAATCAATTATCAATTACCAACAAACAGTGTAGTGGCTTTGAAGGTTTACGATGTACTTGGACGGGAAATGGCGACATTGGTCAACGAACGCCAAAGCGCGGGCAGCCATTCTGTTAGGTTTGATGCAAACAATATTCCAAGCGGAGTGTATTTCTATAGACTTGAAGCAGGGGGGTACCATGATACCAGGAAACTTCTATTGCTTAAATAAGGAGTAAAGAAATGTCAGGGCGGCGAATCAGATTCAGGAAAATACCGATGTGGTCGGTGGTTCTGGGAATGGTTCTTCTTTGCGGCGTATTGTCGATGACGTATGGATTCTATCGGAACAGTGATGCAGCTTTGTATGTCGGTTTGGCTGTAACGATCATCGGAGCATTGGATGGAATTATTTTCTTCATGATTTCGCCAAGGGAGCTGAAGATTCCGAGGCATAAGCCACGCTAGGAACAGGGGAGGACTGAAATGCAAATGATCATTCGTTGCTTTAAAAAAAAGAAAGATTGATATGAAAAAGAAAACTAAGATTTTTACGGTTTTAATAATTGGGCTTGCAGTAATCTTCGCGGGCGGCTGCAAGAAAAATAATGGCAATCCTGTAAATCCGGCTAATCAAAGTAACGGAGGGATTATCATTAAAGGACATATTCCTAAAGTCGGTTTAGCTAAAAACGAAAGTATGAATTCGGGAGAATCGTTATCCCTTGCTGACGCAAAGAAAATAATTGTCTTCAGTAAATATTATTACAGCCTCACTAATATAGTAGATGACTCATTTTCAGTTAACGGACAAATTGGGACAGGAGTCTCGCTGATATTTTTAGATGCCAATAATCACTACATCGGAAATCTTTCTTCGGAAGGTTTAAATATGCTGCCGCTCGGCGATCTGACGAACGGAGAAAACACCAAGATTGACCTTTCAAACCTTTCGTTGGATGGACACAGTGTTATTCCTTCGCACGATCCGCTGGGAAATGAAATCATTATATCTCAAACGGAAATAAACAGTCTAAAGGCTTTAGACGGGTATTATGAATCCATCGCCAAGAACATAGATGCAGATAATGATAGCATTCCGGATGTCTTGTCAAATAAACAATTAGTTGTATTCAACATATTTGGGGTTAATGGCGGACACTGGGGATTTAATGATTCGCTGCCGATTCCTGAAGACAGCGCGCACTATTATATTAATTATGAAATAGAGATCGACGGCGGCTCAGCGCTTACTTTTTCAAGCAATATTTCTTTGTCGGGCCCGGCAGGCAATCCTTATCCAATGATTACAACCTGGGGATATATGATGGCTCCCCAATGTGGCGGCAACAGAGGTTTTATCTCGTCGTTCGGTGTGCTGGACAGAGCGCCGGTAGATGCACCATGGGGAACGGCTTTCCTGCCGTTCCGAATGGGAACCTATACCTTAACGCTCGACGGCAACAGGACATTTACTCTCGATTATTCGAATATCGACGTAAAAAATGATTTGGTCATTATTGCTCCCACTTTGCACACAGACAGCGCGGGGAAACTTACATCTATTACTTTAGAATATAAATTGCCCGATGGAACCGTAATAAACCCCGCGAGCATGTTGACCAATGTCATGATTCAGCTTACGGACAGTCGAGCTAATCAATTTTTTAATAGCCAAAGATTAACGGCGAGCACGGGTTTTTCCGCAATTACTCCTGATTCTCTTTTAGACATATCGTCGCTCCATGGCATGGATATCTGGTACGATGACCTATTAGGAAACCAGTACGATATAATATGGCATTAAATGGATGAATGAAAAACGTTGTGGATCAGTAACAAGAAATAAGTCGGCCCGCTGCCACGATTATCGGAGCATTGGATTTAAGTGTGGGAAATGGGATCATAATTGTGAACGATCTCTTTTGGCATACAAAATTCGGACACATAGTGTTCTCAAATATTCCAATGAAGGATGCAATAATAGAAACGGAGAATCTCACCAAACAAAAGGAGGAATCATGAAGACTCTCAATTGCACGAAGTCTGCAATTGTTTTTTCAATCATTGCACTTGCTTTTGTCTTCGCCACAGCATCAGCAAAGCCGGGGGTGCCCGATTCGCTGCAGAAAGGGACAGACTTGTTCAATAAATCCATGGCGGCTTCCGGAGGTCTGGAGGCATTTCAAAAGGTAAAAAATCTGTGGATAAGGCAGACGGTTACGCGAGAGACAAAAGTTGGACAGATGCAAATACTAGGTGAGCTTACAATTGTCTACCCCGACAGCATTTATCAAAGCATGATGACGCTGATGGGAGAAGCTAAGTACATAATGGTTAGGGACAGCGCATGGATGATTACTGTCCAGGGCAAGATCTCTGAGAGTGAATCGGAGGTCAAAGACGTTCATGCTCAGATCATGCGAGACCCTGTCCACTTCTTTACACATGCTGACGAGTTCACCGTCCGGTTTGTCGGCGAAAAGACATTTGCCGATTCGATTGCACTGGACTTGCTTCTTTCATGCAAGGAAGGCTCGTTCCATCTATATCTCAATCCGACAACCTATCTTCCATCCGGCATTTCCTATGCCGACAAAGATGGTCAAGGGAAAAATGTAGTGGTGGAAGAGGTCTGGTCAGACTACCATGATATTGGTGGTATACAAACGAATTTCAAGACGGTGGCAACCATTGACAGCAAGAAGTTATGGGGGGCAGTTATTTCAGAGGCGAAAATAAATGTTCAAGTGGATCCAAAGGTATTTGAAGTGAAATAGAGAAGCTTCTTGCTCAAATGACGGGCACCTGACACCCCAAAAAGCCTGGTCATTGGATGTCATGGTGCCCAATCCAGACAAGTTGCAGGACAGCCCGGAATATTGGCACATAAATAAGGAGAAAGGAATTGTCAGGGCGGCAAATTAGATTTAAGAAAATACAGACGTGGTTGTTTTGGGGATTAATTCTTCTTTGCGGCGTACTGTCAATACTGTATGAATTCTATCAGAACAAGGAGGTAATATTGTACTTCAGCCTGGCCATCATGATCATCGGAGTACTGGATCTAATTATTTTCTTTATGATCCCGCCGGGTGAGCTAAAGATTCCAAGAGGGCTCCATAGAAAATTGTAATTCTGTGGGGGGAACTCCGTCAGAGTCTTGGTGTCTATGGCAATGAGGAAGGTCTCTAAATCATTCTCACGAATGTAGTCAACAGACGAGAAAACTTTTCATCTACCTTCGCACCGATCTTCGTGACTTTTTCGTGTGAGAGTTTCTCGGTGGTTATCCCCGTACTGTAGTTGGTGAGGCAGCTAATTCCCATTACATCCATTCCGACCGAGTGAGCGAAGGCTGCTTCGTGAATAGTTGACATTCCGACAGCGTCTCCGCCGAGACTTCTGTAAAACTTTACTTCCGCCGGCGTCTCATAAGACGGTCCGGTAAGCCCGAGATAAATTCCGCGTTTCAAATCCACTCCACACTTTTCTGAGGCTTCAATTGCTGCGGTCGCAAGACTATCACAATAAATGGGATATGAGTTTCTATTCGATATTTTCAAATCAATGAGGATGTTTTCAAAAGTAAGATTGATCTGATCTTTAATCAGCATCAGGTCTCCCGGAACAAATTTTTCATTGAGGATTCCCGCCGCGTTCGTCAGAACGATTCTTTTTATTCCGAGTAAGTGGGAAACAATTGATGTCACAGCTGAATCGACAGTCGATGCGGTCTCGTAAAAATGAACTCGTCCGCTGAAAACGAGGACTCTTCTGCCTGTTATGCTTGCGCTTATAATTTCGCCGACATGTCCGGGGACGGTTGAACGCGGGTAGTCGGCGATCTCATTTGTTCTTATTATTTTCTTCCTGGAAAGATGTTTTGTGAATCCTCCGAGGCCGCTGCCAAGTACTACGGCAATATCATGCTGCACATTTCCGAATTTTGCGGAAATGAATTCAGCGGAATTGTGGAATGGGAGGAGAGGCGTCATAGAAATACCCTAACCCTAACCCGGGAAGAGATTTTTAGCCTTTTTTTCAACCTTGACCTTTCCTCTAGTTCGTCTTTTTGTTTGAAGTTAAAAGAAAGAACGTTCTGGCCTAGTTCGTTCTATCTTATTTCTCTTTCTCATATGGAATTCCATCCGTTGCAGGAGCAACGGATTTTCCGATGAATCCAGCAAGCACAACGATAGTCGCGATATAAGGAATCATCTGAATAAACTGTGTGGGCAAACCAGCACCCTGAAGCTGTATCTCGAGACTTTCTGCGAATCCAAATAACAGGCATGCCGCCGCCGCACCGAGCGGGTTCCATTTCCCGACGATCATCGCCGCGAGTGCAATAAATCCCCGGCCGGCAGACATCCCGTCGGTGAAGGAGTGCTGGTCGAATGCTAACCATGCTCCTCCAAGACCTGCCAGCACACCGCTTATCATCACTCCATAATACCTATAAAGCGAGACACTAATTCCCACGGTATCAGCGGCTTCCGGGTTTTCACCTACTGCTCGAAGTCGGAGGCCGAACTGTGTTTTGAAAATAATGAAATGGCTCGCAACGATAATTAAGACGGTGAGAAGTACAAGCGGGTTGCCGAGAAGCCGTGCTATCTCCGGTGAGCTTTCCATGAACGGCAACTTTATGAGAGGGAGCCCGACTATCCTGTCGGAGTTACTTGAACTGTGAAATAATACCTGGAGAACAAATTTTGTAATTCCCACTGCGAAAAGGTTGATGGCAATGCCGGATATTATCTGGTCCGCTTTGATATTTATCGACACAACCGCATGTATCAAAGCGGTTAGTAAGCCAAACGCGATTCCGCAGATTACTCCAATCAAAGGATTTCCTGTGTAATATGTCCCGAGCGTAGCGCCGAAAGCGCCGTCAAGCATGATTCCCTCGAGAGCGATGTTCGTCACGCCGCCTCGCTCGCTGTAAACACCTCCTAAAGATGCAAGCGCATATGGGACGGTAATCCGAATTGTCTGAGCGAGAAAAGCGAGCGAGAGAATCATTTTACAGAATTCATTCCTCGGATAGGTTCAGCTTTTTTTTCTTTAGATAGTTTACAACAATCCTCCTGAATATTTTGTTTGAGGATATCACAAATATTATGACGATCGCCTGGAGTATGCTTACCAGTTCTTTCGGTACCATGGTGTTTATCACCAGGCCGCCGTAGTCCAGCATCCCGAATAGCAGCGCTGCCAGGATAATGCCGAAGGGATTGTTGAGCCCGAGAAGGGCAACTGCAATTCCCATGAAACCAGTTCCGCTTGAGAAGCCTTCTTCGAAGTAATACTTGTATCCCATTACGAAATTTGTTCCCACCAGCCCCGCCATTGCTCCGCCGATTGTCATGGTCAAAATAATGCTTTTTGAAACGCTAATCCCGCCATACTCGGCGGCTTTCGGGTTGAAACCGACCGCACGCAATTCGTAACCGGATTTTGTTCTCTCGACATAATACCATACAAAAATTGCGGCCATAATCGCGATGAAGATCGAAAAATTCACCGGCGAGCCTTCGAAGCCGGAAAGATATCTGTCAAAGCGGGGAAGTGTGCCGGCAGGAGAAATTGGTAGGGTGTGAACTGTTGCCGGGACGTTGTAAATATTCGTAACAAAATAGCTTATGAGCGCGGCTGCAATGAAGTTAAGCATGATGGTATTTATCACTTCATGCGCTCCGAGTTTTGCTTTCAGGTATCCGGGGATGAATCCCCAAAGCCCCCCTCCAACCATGCCGGCGAGAATTAATAGGGGAATTTCGAGATAAGATGGAACGCCGAAGGTTTTCATGCCGACCAGTGCCGTGGCAAATGCTCCGATCTGCAATTGTCCTTCGGCTCCGATGTTGAATAACCCGGCGCGAAAACAAATTGCGACCGAAAGCCCCGCAAAAATCAGCGGGGTAGATTTGAAAAGAAGCTGTCCGATTCCGTACCAGCTTCCGAGCGTCTGCGAAAAGAGTATTGAATAAACCTCTATCGGGTTTTGACCGACCACAACGATGAAAATCCCGCCGACGGCGAATGACAAAACGACCGCAAGAACCGGTGTCAGGAAATTCTGGGTGAAGGGATGTTCAAGAAAATGCTTGTTGGTTTTCATTTCCTTTCGATCCGGTCATGTAAAGACCTAACTCATCTTCTCCGACTTTATTGTCGGGGAACACCTTGACGATTTTTCCGTTGTACATCACGGCAACCCGGTCGGACAGGCTCAGGACCTCGTTTAGGTCGGCCGAGATGAGCAGGATCGCCTTCCCGGAATCGCGGGCAGAAACGAGGGTGCGGTGGATGAACTCGATGCCTCCGATGTCTACTCCGCGTGTCGGCTGGCTGGCGATTATTATTTCAGCGTCTCTCGAAAGTTCGCGCGCCATGATTACTTTCTGCTGATTGCCTCCCGATAAGCCGCGGACTTGCGCGGATGGCGTGGGAGGCCGTATATCAAATTTCTCTATTAGGACTTCCGCATTTCGCGTTATTTCATTTCTCCTCATGAAAAATCTTTGGCCGAATCGAGCGTGCATACCAAGAATTAGATTTTCTTCGATAGAGAAATCAATTACGAGGCCCCTCTTTATCCTATCTTCGGGTACATGTGCAATGCCGCGTGAAAAAATCTCCCGCGTGTTCATGCCGGCTATTTCTGCGTCTTCTATCTTGATAGAGCCCGAAGTTGGTTTCAAGAGTCCGGTTATGCATTCAACGAGCTGTGATTGTCCGTTTCCTTCGACACCTGCAATTCCGAATATCTCGCCCGCTGCTACCTCAAGCGATATATCTTTCAATACTGACACGCCGCGCCGGTCAACGTAGTTTAGATTCCTTATGATAAGTTTTGGAGCCGCCGCTTTTCTTTCGGTTTTCTCGACACGAAGCAATACCGGGCGGCCGACCATAAGCTCCGCGATTTCCTGCGGATTCGTTTTTGAAGTTTCGAGTTCGCCGGTGATCTTTCCTTTTCGCATCACTGAGATATGATCGCTTATCGTCATTACCTCGTTCAATTTGTGCGTAATGAGGACGATGGTCTTACCTTCATGGTTTAGTTCTGACAGTATTCTGAAGAGTTGAGCTGTTTCCTGCGGAGTTAAAACTGCCGTCGGTTCATCGAGAACCAGTATGTCCGCTTTCCTGTAAATAGCCTTTAGTATTTCGACGCGTTGTTGAATCCCGACCCCGATGTTTTCAACCTTCTCATCGAGTGGAACGCTTAATGAAAACTTTTCCGCCAGCGCGGAGATTTCCGCTCTCGATTTCTTTAAGTCAAGAAATAGACCTTTTGTCGTCTCCGTACCAAGAACAATGTTTTCAAGGACGGTTAGCTTCGAAATAAGCATGAAGTGCTGATGTACCATCCCGATGCCGAGATTTATCGAATCGTGGGGTGATTTTATCGCTGCTTCTTTTTCATGAATGCGAATCTTGCCGGTGTCGGGCTGATAAAGTCCGTACAACGTCTCCATCAGTGTCGTTTTTCCCGCTCCGTTCTCGCCTACGAGAGCATGAATTGAACCTTTCGCAATTTTCAAAGTCACGTCGTCATTGGCAATTGTTCGGGCAAAACGCTTCGTGATGTTGAGAAGTTCTATTGCATTCATAAATATTCAAAAGTCAGAATCATAAACAAAACATCAGGTGTGATTTAATTCGAGGACCGATGTTGTGCACGTGGTTTTGAGTTATAACCTCCGGGTCGTGACTTATCATTCCGTCGGTACTTTTATTTGTCCGCTTATGATTTGCTGCTTCAAAACTTCGACTTTATCATAGACACTTTTGGGAATCATGGCTTTGTTGTTCTGATCGTAAACGAAATCAACACCGTCATCGGCAAGACCAAAAACCCGGGCTTTTCCCCCGTCAAATTTGTTTGCCTTCCATTCTTTGATAATTTCATATACAGCAGCGTTGCCTTTCTTCACCATGCTGGTCAGTACAAAGCCGGGAGCTTCCTTCCACTGGTCCATATCGACGCCTATTACATACTTCTTCATCTCCCGCGCGGCTTCAAACACTCCGAGCCCCGTTACTCCTGAGGCATGATAAATTATATCCGCGCCCTGCGAGTACTGGCTTAACGCAAGTTCTTTTCCTTTTGCCGGGTTCTTGAACGCGTCTCCCGTTACCCCGGCATAAGCGATTAACACTTTTACTTTAGGGCTGACGTATTTCGCTCCGGCCTGATAGCCAGCTTGAAACTTTTTGATCAGCGGAGATTCCATTCCACCGATAAAGCCGATAGTATTTGTCTTTGTGGTCATTGCAGCTATCGCACCTACAAGAAAGGAGCCTTCTTCCTCTCTGAATTCTATGGCGATCAGATTCGGTGGAAGCTGTTTGTTCGGATCGTAAGAATAATCTATGCAGGCAAACTTCTTATCGGGAAAATCCTTCGCAACGTTTGTGATGTCATCCGTAAAGATGAATCCGACGCCGAATATAATACCAATACTCTTTTGACTTGCGAGCTGCCGCAGGGCAGATTCGCGGTCTGAACCTCCGCTCGGCTCGATGTACTGAAAGCTAATGCCCAGACTGTCTTTGGCCATCTGCAGGCCTGAATAGGCTGCGTCATTGAATGACTTGTCCCCGCGTCCGCCAACGTCGAATACAAGTCCGACCTGGCTGTTAGGTTGAACCTCGGGTCGGCTTTTTCCGCATGATAAAAAGAAGAATGGGACAATGATAACAGTTACAAAGAAAAATAATAAGTGCGTAGCCGCTGGGTTTATGCCTGCGTTTTGTTTGCAATCAGAAAGATCGCGATTAGCGTGTTCATCCATTTTTATTAATTCCATTCTTTGAAACTATGAATTGTTGAGCCTTTAAACGGATAGGTGAGCCAATCATCTACCAAGCCCTTTCTATCCGGGTTATTCAGAATATAGCGAATACGCTTATTTACATCCTCATCGCTCCTTTCGATGCGGTCGTAAAAATCTTTCTGCCAATGTACAGCAGGATAATGATGACGCAACCAAAACCCCGATTGCTGCTTGTATGCTTTTACGGCGCTTAAAACATTTGAAGATTCTAGTATGCCTCTGAGGAGAAAATGCGCGTGGTCCGGCATGAACAGATAAACTTCAGCTTCTACAAGGAATTTTCTCATTTCGGTCAACAGGAGGTTCTCATTATATCTAAAAATGTCCTCAGTTATGAAGAACTCTTTACGGTTTTTGATGCACAATGTGAAAGAAACCACACAAATCCCTTTATAGGCCTCACCTGGCAATCGATGTTTTCGTTTACGAATATTCAGGTTCATCACCATCATTCATCCGCGCAACCATAAAGGTTGCGCCTGCCAAAGTCCATCTTAACCTGACTGTCGTATAAGATATTTTCTGATCAGAACGGCCGCTAAGCCCGCCCTTGCTTAATTCGTAATTTAAAATTCACAAATTAAAATTGTTAATCGGACGGTGGTACAAAACATTTTCTGCAGCGGGCTTCATAGATGTCCTTGGCGCCGACCAAAACCCGCTCGCCGGATTGAGTCTTTCTCTGCGTGCGGTCGGCAGGGTTCCCGCACACCATGCAGATCGCGAGGGTTTTCGTGATATACTCGGCAACGGCAAGAATCTGCGGAATCGGCTCGAAGGGTTTTCCTCTGAAGTCCTGATCAAGCCCTGCAACGATAACCCTTTTCCCGGCTGATGCAAGCGATTCGCAAACTTCTATGAGATCCATCTTAAAAAATTGTCCCTCGTCAATTCCGACGACGTGCGCATCTTTCGAAAGGGAAGGTATCTCGAGCGCGGAGTCGACTACGATGGACTTTAATCTATCGTCACTATGCGAGACAATGTGATCGTCGCTGTATCTCTTATCGATTCGCGGCTTGAATATGGCGACAGTTTGCCGTGCGATCTCCGCCCGTCGCAGCCGCCGGATCAACTCTTCCGTTTTCCCACTGAACATGCAGCCGCATATTACCTCGATCCATCCGGTGTCGCGCGGCGCGTAATGAATACTAATTTCTTCCATTCAACAGCGTCTTTGTCGTAAAAGCCAGAGGGAGCAATGAAGAAAGTTTTTCCATTTTCACCTCCCCCTTTTTATTTGTCATATAGATTTCAATATCGCCGGCAAGCTCGTACATCACCTGTCGGCAAGCTCCGCACGGTGGACAGAAGTCAACGGCATCGGATACGATAGCGATCTTTTTGAATTTTGATTCACCCGAGGTGATTGCCTTCCAGACTGCGATTCTTTCTGCGCAAATGGAAAGCCCGTAGCTGCTCGATTCGATATTAAATCCGGAATAAACTTTCCCGGCTTCCGTCTCGATGGCCGCGCCAACTTTAAAATGTGAAAACGCAGCCTCTGAATTCTTCCTCGCAATTTCCGCCGCCGCAATGAGTTCGGGAACAGATTTATTCACTGACATTATTAAGAAATATACCTGTGGGTGCGTATAAAATCAAGGATTGGAGGGGAACTTGAGGAAAACCTTATTTGAACCTCGATCGGTTTCTTAATCGTCAAGTGGATATCGGTATATCGTCGGATTGCCGAGACCTCTTTGGAAATCTGAAGAGAAGTAGAGATCGTGGTTCACAACACTGATATCGATGATGGTTCCGTGAACCTCAAACATCCTGGTAGGCGGTCTGTTGTCCCGTTGAGACCAAACAATAGTGGAATCGCCGTCTACAGATGTCATGTAGAATATGTCGTTGTCCGCAGACACCAGTGACAAATGGAGCAAAGTTCGGTATGTCATCAAACTGTGATCGGACAAATGATAAACACCGATTGAGTTTGCTCCGTCCAATGAATCTATTATGAGGACGATTTCTCCTGCAGGGTCATAAGGAGATTTTTTCTGACTGTTAAAACTATACTGAGTTATCATGAAGGGAAGGACGTTGGCGCTGTCAACTACAGGGAATTCCTTTCTTTGTAAATCGACTACAAATAATCTCCCTTCTCTTATGAAAGCTCCGAAATTTCCATCCCGGCTTACCAAACCTATTTTTCCTCGATATGACTTTTTGCTAAGCCCGTTTCTAAAGTTGACAACACTTTCACCCTTGTCAATCGTTTCAGTTGCAGAGATTTTTCCATCTTCATCAATTGATATATGATAGAAGTTGCCAGAAAGGTCCTGATCAGCAGGGACAGTGGACGTGGGTGAGTCGTTTATTGATAAAGGGCTACCGGCAATGGTATAATTTCTTGAATTTGAATCGAGAGTGACGAAAGACAATTTATCTCCATAGAGAGCCGGGCTGAAAGCCGCCTGCGCTAGCTTTTCACCGTTCAGAGCCGGGACTGCGGGGAATGCGGGCGTCGGTTCAGGAGTCGTGTCTCCGATAAAAAGGGTAACTGTTACTGCGGCTATAATCGCTGCCGTAACGCTCATCCGAACCACTGCCAGATGTTTCGGTACGAGCCTCAACTGGAAAATGAGATAAAAGAAGTAGATGGCCAGGAGTAGAAAAAATCTTTCATATAGCAAGAATGGCGTCTGAATATTTAGAAGTCTTGATATGAGCGAATAAATCGGTAAACATGCCAAAGCGTACAGTACTATAAAAACCCTTGAAACTGTCGGACGTTGTTCTTCCAGCGCAGCCTGCCCAAGACAAATTATTGCGGGGGCTAATAACACGAGTTGAAATGCTTCCGCCGTTGGCGAAAAGAAGATTATTGGGAAGGTCGCCGCGATAAAAGATTCTCTCGCGTCGTTTTTCTCCATCCCGCGGTAAAAAAAGTATCCCGAAGGTACCACAACAATTGCTTTGAAAAGAGAAATCGCTAACACGTAGGCATTTCTAGAAACAAGAATCGGATGGGGGTTGAGGGTCGGGTCTAATAAGAAAATTCTCTTAAAAAATGACCAGCCGGTTTGGTACGAGATCGAAAATGGATTTTGAACTTTTCCATTAAAATAAAACGGGAAGATATGCTGTAAGTAATAACCTATTACCGAATTGCCAACTACAAAATATGTGATCAAAAGAAGAAACAAAGACATAAGGAGGAAATAAGTGAAAACACGCCATTTCTTTGCCAGGAGGAAAAGCAGCGCGGGGATTGCCGTGAACACTTCAAATGGGAAAACTAAACCGAGGATCGCTCCGGTTGCCCTTTCCGCATTAATCGAAGTAGCAAAAAATGCCACTGCAAAGAATAGTGCAACAATAATGAACGGCTCACCCGAACTAAAATTTGTCGCGAGTGCAAATGAAGAACTCAGAAAAACCAGGTACGCTGTTTTGACCGGGGACTTAGCAAGTCTTGCCGACACATGGACAAGAAGGACCAGAGCGGCGAGATTGAGCGAAGTCAGGACAAATTGCGAAAATCCGGCAGGCGGGACTGCGATTAACGCATCGATCAAAAATGAAGCGGGCGTTGATCCCCCGATAGTGAAGATTCTCGTTGAAAGACCGCTGATGTCGACGAGTTTCTGGAAATCGGGAAATTTATAAAATAGAATCGGGTCGACCCCGTGCAAAAAGTTTTTTCCCGCAACATAAAATGCAATAAAATCCCCCTCGACTCTGAAGAAGCCGGGAAGGATGCCGTAGAGAATTATGAATAGGGACGAGACGAAAACAAAGACCCTCGCGATGAGTCGCATCGTCAGGATTTATTCGTGAGCGTGAAGACGGTTATCTCCGGCGGACAATTCACGCGTACCGGCAATCCGACTGTCCCTATGCCGCGGCTGACATAAAGGAGGGAATTACCGCGGCGGTACTTGCCTGAAATGTATTGCGAAGCAAGAGCCGCAGGGGTCAGCTTTATTCCCAGGAAATCGACAAGAACTATTTGCCCGCCATGGGTGTGTCCACTTAGCATAAAGTCGAATTTCCCGGCAACTGCCGCATCGAAATAATAAGGCTTGTGGCAGAGGAGAACTCTTGTCGTGTTAAGTGAAGTAGCCTCGTATGAAACTTTCTCGAAGTTAGCATGTCTTCCGTCATCGACTCCGGAAAGCATTAGCTTTGCTCCGTTGATTTCCAATTCCTCCGTTTCGTTTCGCAGGACTTTCATTCCGATGCCGCGTACTTTTTCCGTGATAACGTTCGGATCACCGAAGTAGTCGTGATTGCCAAGACAGGTATATATTCCATATTTCGATTTCAAACCTGAAAACGCCTTCACGAAGGGATATATCTCTTCGGTTTTTGATGTGACAAAATCGCCTGGAATAAAAATCATGTCCGGCTTGAGATTATTTATTGCTTCGGTATACTTCAGCATATCGTCTTCAAGCATGTACATGCCGACGTGAACGTCACTTATCATCGCGATTCTCAATCCCTCAAGTTGAGGAGGGAGATTCCTGGAGGGGAGTTTGATATTTTCGATCCGGTATTCTTCTCGACTGTATATGCTGTGAAGAGATCCGACAAAAGTAAATGCGCCGAGTCCCATCGTCGTGGTTTTTATAAACGATCTTCGGGATTGTGAAGCCAAAGTATCCATGGAGTGTCCGATCTTATCTTTTCCTATTCGTCGGAGAAACTTGATAAGTAGTTTAATCGGAAAAACTATCAATGCGGTAAGGAGTATAGCTACGCTCAAAGTCTCGTATGCGTAAAATGGCCACATTATGAATCTGCGCGCGAAGCCGTGATAGAATATGTAGGGCATAAAATATATAAATGGTAACGGAAGATTAACAACGCCGAGAATAATCGGGAGATATAGGCCTATTAATTTTGATCTCGCCCCGGTCCCCGTCAGATAGTAAGAAACAATCCTATATACTATAAATTGTGAACCGAGCATCAGCAAGATCAATAGCAATCCGAATAAACGGAACGGGATAAAAGGCATTTCTAGGATTTTCCTTCCATGATATTCTAATTTAGTAAGTGTCAGCGTCTTTTGATAGGCATTATGAAAGCACAAAGGCCAATGGAAAAATTGCATTTAACATATCAGAATATTCCCGAATGGTCGCAATTCATTTTTCACTTTTGCGCTTTGGTATTTGGCTTATCTCCTCGTTATATTGCTATTCAAATCGATGACGACAAACTATTATTTAAAGCCTTATCTCGGTTCGGATTATCCCCTTAAAACCAATTAATGTGTCGGAGACCTTATGAGCGATGGGTCAAGAGTAAAAAAGTTTGTAGGTAGCTTCCACCGGTCCTTTTGGGTTGCGAATTCGCTGGAGTTATTTGAGCGGCTCGCTTATTACGCTCAAGCGGCGGTCATGAGCATATTCCTTAGAAATTATTTGAAGTTCAGTGAAGTGGATGCCGGTACGCTGTCGTCTATATTCGGGGGCTTCGTTTATCTCCTTCCGATTTTCGCCGGAACGTTCGCAGACAAATACGGTTTCCGCAAGGCATTTTCGTTTGCTTTCTTCGTGATGGCAATAGGATATTTTCTCATTGGTTCAATAGGATCACCAATGTTCGGACCCCTGACGCATAGTTTCTCCTTATTCTGGGTCCTCGTGGTTGTTTTGATTTTTACAGCGATTGGTGAATCATTCATCAAGCCATCGGTGCTTGGGACGATTGCACTCTCGTCTAATTCGGAGACGAAATCTCTCGGGTACGCAATTTATTATACGCTTGTGAACATCGGCGGCGCGACCGGACCGGTCATCGCATATTTCGTGCGTGACAGAATCGGGATCCAGGCGGTATACATGGTCTCGGCGATTACCTGTGCCATGATGTTTTTCGCGACTATAGTTTTTTATCGTGCACCTGAAGCCGCGCAAGCCATCCAGCAGCCGTCGGTCTCAGAAAAGCTGAAAGATATGCTGCGCGTCCTTCGGAACGGACGTTTCGTGGTTTTTCTCCTGATCTTTTCCTTGTACTGGATAATCTTCTGGCAGATATTCGTGATCATTCCGTTTTATTTGACTGATTTTGTCTCAAAGAATGCCCCTTTTGAAATCATAGAATCGGTCGATGCCTGGTGTATAATTTTTCTGCAGGTTATTGTGAACAGAATGACTAAGAAGCTGCCGCCGATAAATGCGATGGTAATAAGCTTTGGCATTGCTTCGTTAAGCTGGCTTGTGATTGCCGTGCATCCGAACTTATGGACAATCATTGCAGCCATGGTCGTATGGTCGATCGGTGAGATGACGCAGGCGCCGCGGTATTACGAATATATTGCCGATCATGCACCGAGAGGTCAGGAGGCATTATTTCAAGGGTACGCCTTTCTGCCGATTGCGATTGCGTGGTTCATCGGAGGAACTTTCGGAGGCTGGCTGTACACCATGTTTACGAGTTCGATACTTATTAAGTCGGGAGATTCGGTTCACGCAATCGGTCAGCCAACGGGGATATGGCTGACGCTGGCGGGGATAGGTGCCGTGGCAACCGTGATGATGATTGCGTATAATTCATATCTAATGCGGAAAAGGGCTTCAGAAACCGTTTGAGTTGGGTCAATTCTGGGAAGCTGTTTAATCAGTTGATTCAAGAACGGTTTGAAATAAAGGAAGCATCGAGGGTGACTTTGGAAGTTTATAAAGTTCTGTGTCAGCTTGTGTCTCAACAAAATTATGGAACGATGGATGCTGGAAGATGCAACGAAGTCGTGAGCATGAACCGGTTTGCGAGCGGAGTGTATCACTATCGAATCAATGTGGTCGGTAACGACGGACAAAGATTTGTGACAGTGAAGAAACTGGTTCTCATGAAGTAAGAAATACGAAGCCTTGCGGAAGTTTAAAGCTAACCTTCGCAAGGTTTGTGTTCATCCTTCAATATGAGCGATTACATTGGTCTGGACTTTCGTTGACACCCTACAAGGCAATCATATTGCGCGAGGATCCCAAGTTCATGATGCGTTAAGTTTTTGTTAATCAAGCCGCCAAGTCTTGCTTTCCACTCTTTTTTGACTAATATTTAGATGCGACGTGAACATACTTTGTAATTCAACTCAAGCTCGTGTCGAAAATGCCGAGAATCAGAACGGCGAATAAGATCGGCATTACAAGGGCTATTGTCGATGAAGTGAAGAACCGACAGCTTCGATGTGACAACACGCCGTAGAAACTGCAGATGGGGGTACAGGAATAGGCTCGCGTGAATGACAATGAAGAATGAATTCTCTTTGTTCGGTTGACGCATCGTTTTTCCGAACAAGTTGTCTGAACGAAAAGATAGCTTAAAAGTGTTTGTGAGCAATCTCAAATATTTTAGAGGACGAAAATGAAACAGAAGTATTGGTTGGTCATTTTTATGCTTCTATCGCAGCAAGCAAATTCCCAACAGTTGTCAAAAGATACTTATATGCGGGGTGAAGTCATTGTGAAGTTTTCTTCACCGGTGGACTTTTCACGTTCCGTTTCCGATCCAAAGATGAAAAGCGGAGTTCAAACCATCGATGAACTGCAAGCAACATCGCGGCTGGAAAAGGCCGTCCTTCTCTACCCTTCTCACACGGAAGGGAATTTGAGAAAGACCGTGGCGCTCCCATCAGGCAAAAGGATTTCTGTCCCGACCCTCTCGAACATCTATCGCTTAAAATTCTCTTCGACAATAGATGTGCCTGACCTTGTCAGTGAACTAATGCAGGATCCGAACGTGGTTTTTGCAGAACCAAACTACATTGCGCGGGCGTGTGGTACTCCGAACGATCCCCTATTGGGGCTCGAGTGGGGGCTCCGTAAGATTCAAGCCGACAGCGCATGGTCGCTCGAGACAGGAAACACGGACATCATCATCGGAATGCTCAATACGGGCATCGATCCACAACATGAGGATCTTGCCCAGAACATTTGGACCAATGCGGGTGAGGTCGCGGGAAATGGAATTGACGACGACCACGACGGATACGTAGATGATGTACACGGATGGAATTTTGTTAACAATACTAACGACCCCAGTGACGACGCGGGGCATGGAACACATGTTGCCGGCATTGCCTCGGCTGTGGCAAACAATGGAGTCGGTATAGCCGGAGTGTCTTGGCATAGCAAATTGATGCCTGTGAAAGTGTTGGACATGAACGGGGAAGGACTTTATTCCGATATCGCATTGGGAATTACATACGCAGCTGAAAACGGTGCGAAGATCATAAATATGAGTTTTGGTGGATACCTTCCCTCTTCGCTTCTCGAAGCGGCTCTTTTGAATGCTTATCCCACGAGTTTACTTGTGGCTTCAGCCGGAAATGACTCTCGCTCCGACTTGTTTTATCCCGCCGCATATCCTTATGTGTTGAGTGTCGCGGGTGTGGATTCCAATGACGTCTGATGGTCTGATTCAAACTTCGGCCCCTGGGTTTCAATCTCGCCCCCCGCCGAAGATATCGAGAGCACCTTGCCGGGCAATACCTATGGATCACTTAGCGGAACATCCATGGCTGCATCGTTTGTGTCCGGCACCGCGGCGCTGATCTTTTCAAAAGATACAGCGCTTACTCCGGCTTCAGTTTTCAACCAGATACTGAACTCGTCACAGAACATAGATTTGATTAATCCCGGGTATGCTGGATCGCTCGGCGTCGGAAGACTCAATGCATTCCGCGCTATTTCAAATACTCCTGTACCATTACTTACCGTTTCACAAACAAAAGTGCACACCACAGCAGTGGGCGTCAGCAGCGGCGTTCTTCACGCAGGTGACACAGCAAGCGTTTTTGTAACCCTTTATAATTCAGGCACGTCCGTTTCAAACGTCAGTGCAGCACTCCTAACATCTGATTCGTTGGTTCAATCGATGCAGGCAATTTCCAGCTATGGTACCATCGGCGCACGAGACACCTCTTCGAATCAAACCTCGTTCAGATTTGCGGTGAGTTCCATAGTCCAGAACAACCGTCTCGTCGCATTTAGGTTGGCGGTGACATCCACCTCCGGCTTTGCGGACACACTTGCTTTCGGATTGCCATTGCAGGCTGAATTCAATCTGAGCGGTCTTATTTCTTCTAATACAGTATTGACGGGAGACAAAGTATATATAGTGACTGGAAACATCTTAGTGAATAATGGCGTAACCTTGACAATCCAGCCCGGTGCTACTTTGCGGTTTGACAGTGCTAAGGTCCTACAGGTTAATGGGACACTGATCGCGCGAGGGACAAGGGATTCGATCATTACATTTACATCTAATCAAGCTTCACCCATGCCTGGCGACTGGGGAGACATATTTTTTACGGACGCAAGTACCGACGCCACTTTTGATAGCAACGGAAATTACACCGGCGGCTGCATTCTTGAATATGTGTCTACTATGTATGGCGGTGACAGCCTTGCTTCCATGATCGCGACTATAAGAGGAGACCACTGTAATCTTGCAATTTTCAACTCTGACATTTCAGAATCTCGTACGAGCGGGATTGCCATGGATGGCGGCTCTCTTTTCATTCGCAACTGCAACATTCATGATAATGCCGGCTCCGGAGTGGCATTCCTGAGCACAAATTATTCCACGGGACAGCTCCAGCTTTTAAATTGCACCGTTACAGGGAATGGCAACTTCGGGATAGGTGATTCCAGAAATGACAGCCTATCGATAAGTAATAGCACCATTGCACGAAACAGCAATATAGGTATCTATTTGAGCGAGGCCGGCCCTCAAGGGTTGATCTCCAATTGCAACATTGCAAACAATTACCAGGGAATATTTTTATGGGCATCGGGTTGCAGCATAGAAAAAGACACAATTTCTACAAACAGTGACGTTGGAATTAGATTTGGCAGTTATGGCGACAATCTGACGATCGCAAACGACATTATTGAGAATAACGGTGGGGCCTTTTCAGTGGGGTGGGGCGGAAATTATGTTATAACCAATAACATCATCGAGGGTAACAAGAGAAGCCAATGTTCAATCCTCCAGTTTGAACCCTTTGGGAATGACGCAAGTTCGTATACTTATGCCTGGACCAACAACTTGTTTTTTGAAAACTCGAGCGATTCAGCATCAGGGATTGGGATATTCGTACATAACAATCCGAATCAATCCATAACTTTTGCGAACAATAATTTTGTTGGTAACAAGGTAAACTACATTCTGAGTGATGAGCAACCAAGTTCATCTTCCGCTATTAACGCCGAAAACAATTGGTGGGGCACAACTTCGGACGCAGCGATTCAGAAGAGCATCTACGATTTTAATGACAATGGGAATTTTGGGTTTGTTGAATATTCTCCATTTCTTACAGCCCCGTCGTCTGCGAGTCCGGGATTTCTATATATGCTCACAGCAAATCCTCCAAGCCCGGTCGGCGTGCAACCAGATACAATTACACTAAATTTCAGCAGGGCGATGGATACAACATTTACTCCCACTATCGACTTAATAGATTCATCCGGAGCATCTTATCCGGTGAACGAAAATCGCCATTGGATCGACAGCTCTCGGTTCAGAGCAACTATCAATGTTGACGAGATGTTCCGTGATGGCAGCTATGTTGTCGAGGTGAAAGGGGGAAAAGATAAGATGGGGTTTGGCACTCCACGGGATACGACCAATCGACTTGCTGTCTATACGGTTGGTTCAGCAGCCAGAGAATTACGCGCATCTACTCAAACGCGAAATGTGCGACTTTCATGGAACCCGGCAAGTATTCTTAATTTGCTCGGATACAACGTCTATCGCTCTTCAAACTCGGGGAAGAGCTATCAAAGAATTAATAAGGCAATCGTGGCGGACACTGTATTAGTTGACAGCTCGCTTTCCACAACAGGAACGTATTATTACGTTTATACTATCGTGGACGGGTCATTTCGAGAAAGTGGCTACTCCAATGCTGCTTCATTGACAGTAACCTCGGTCTCGCAACGTCAACAAATTCCAACCAGCTATGCTTTATACCAGAATTATCCCAACCCATTCAATCCGAGTACGACCGTACGATTTGATCTCAAAGAGGCGTCGACAGTGACGCTGGAAGTTTACAACATCCTCGGTCAGAGAGTGTCTCAGCAGACTTACGGAACATTGGGTGCTGGAAGATACAATGAAGTCGTGAACATGGACAGGTTCGCGAGTGGAGTGTATTACTACCGAATAAATGTGGTCGGTAATGACGGACAGAAATTTGTATCGATGAAGAAATTAGTGTTGATGAAATAAAAACATTTTCACGCCGCGCCCCTCTCCTTAGCTAAGGAGAGGGGTAGAGAACATCTTAACACAAATTTAATAGCAATCTCACCCGAAACCATTCACTTTTTTCGCGCCACTGTTGTTGTAAGAAAGTGCCGGCTTCTATTCATTTTACAAGAAGCCATCATGATCTTCATCCAAACGTTACGACAACACTGGAGGTATTTATGCAAAAGACTCGAAAGTCTAAACCTGTTTTCCGGTTCGCACATCCATTTTATACCACGACGCCTCTTGAAGAGAGGAAGGCTGTCCCCGGCGTCGGGAAGAGGCTCGTAGATCATACCAAAGGGACACTTCATCCAGTTCCTCCAACGCGGAGAAACGGAAGAATGAGTCTGAGCGACATCGTCGGCTCAACCGGAGCCAATGAAATCGAGAAGGCAGGGGGAATCATTTTCCATACAGTCGGTGACACGGGGCGGCAGCCGGATTCACCCGAACAAATGGTTTCCGATGCAATGTCGAAAGATTATGATATCAAGGATCCGGGAAAGTCTCCCGCGTTCTTCTTTCATTTGGGTGACGTGATTTATGGGCCGGACAAAGACCAGTCATTCAGACGCGAGTTCTATGAACCATACATGCACTATCCCGGCAAGATTATCGCAATTCCAGGCAACCATGATGGGGAAGTGTTTCCGAAGACGGATCCTGTTTCTCTGCGCGCGTTCATGCAGAACTTCTGTGCCACGACAGCAAAGGTGCCGCCGATCGCCGGTAGCATTTATCGCGAGACGATGACGCAGCCCGGTGTATACTGGCTCCTCGAAACTCCTTTCATTGACATTATCGGACTCGATTCCAATTCAGCGGAGAACCCCGGATTCATCTCGGGACAAATTCCGGGAAATGCACAGAAGAAATGGCTGGTCTCGACGTTAAAATATATAAGTAGTAATCGTAAATCTAATTCCCGCAAAGCTCTTATTATTGCAACTCATCATCCTCCGTATTCACAAGGTGGGCACTCCGGCAGCACGGAGATGCTTTCGGATATCGACGACGCCTGCAAGCAGGGGGGAGTCTATCCCGACTTATTTTTATCCGGACACGCTCACAGTTATCAGAGGTATGCGCGTAAAATGTCGGTTGATGGCACAGAGAAACAAATTCCATTTATTGTTGCCGGTACAGGAGGAGTTGGCGAACAGGCGGTGCCGGCTGCATCCGGTCAGACTGTCGGCGATGCGACGTTTGTGAAATCATATAAAGGCTATGGCTTTCTTACGCTGACCGCAAGCAAAGGAACCATTAACGCCGAGTATTTCTCCGTGGATGTGTCCAATGGAAGCCGTACCAGCATTGATGATGTGCAGGTAAAAGTGTGATCGTTTGACGTACGGTAAGTAAATGGAAATAGAGATTTAGTATGTCCGCCGGCGGGTCACGGAGCCGGCATTGATATAAAAAGAGACATGGTCGGGAGCGATGGGGGGAGCCTCCGGTGTACGCTATCGGGATGTAACCGATGGTCGGGGGACGGGTGAATTGTGGAGCCGCAAAGGTTGAATATATCGTGGAGACAAATTAGATTTTTGGTGAGATGAAATGGCGTGGGATAGGATCAGCGGAGGGCAAGATGATGGATCATTTCGTGCGTATTGCCACGCAGGTTTATGTCTATGGCTTTTCTTTGTATGAAATGCTGAAGTTATGGACATTACTTTTCTCTCTTTTTCTTCTTGGTGGCCGGTGCGTAGGTCAAACGTGGCAACTTGTTGGAGGTCCACAGGGCCGCATCAATGCATACGATATGATTTTTACCAAATCGAGGAGACTAATCACTTCTACTTCAAACGGAATAGCTTTTTCGGATGATTACGGAATCGTCTGGAATAGGGCAATGGGCTTCTCGTCAGACAGCATTCATTCATTTGTGCAAAGAGCTAATGGGGATCTGCTTGGTGCCACACCGAGAGGGCTAATTCGGAGCATTGATAATGGTGAAACATGGATGCTTTTGGGGACGGCCGGTTCCAATATCTCCGAATCACTGATTGACTCGTCCCTTTATTATACTGATGGGAAGACTGTCTTCAAGAGTTCTGATGGTGGGCTCAGTTGGATGAGCATCTGGAGCGCGGACACCATAGGCGGCGTAGCGGTAAACGATTCAGGGTGGATATATGTTGGTTGGCGATTTGGTCAATTATTGAGAAGCAAGGATGGGGGAAGAACATTTGATAATATTTCGGTCGGCTTTGCTGGTTACTCGGGGGGAGGTGATATTTCAAACATCGTTACCCGTAATTTATTCTCGGACCACCATGGCAGTCTTTACTTCAAAATTGGCAGTTTGACTTTTCATTACTTGCCTAACGAAACTAATCAACTCTATCTTGTTGGCTGGGATTCGCCTTTATTTTGGGACTTTCCAGTGCACACCGTGACTGATAATGGAAGCTTCATCTTTGAGTCGAATTATTATATTCAGGAATATGTTTATGCATCTGCGAACACCGTAAACCTTTTCCCTCTGAATAATACACAGTGGCAAACCGCTGCAAAAGTGATAGTACAAGGCGATGTATGGATCATTAGCTATGGCATTTATGGAACCTACCGCACAAACGATGGCGGACGAACGTGGATTGAATTACGTCAGGGTTTCGGAAAATGCTCATCCCTTTATGTCGACGGGCAAGGAACGATGTATACCATCGGGTTTGCCTCTTCAATGGGTGGCGGATTTTACAAATCAACAGATAAAGGAGAAACGTGGAATGATTTGAATCCCCTTAATTATGAAGTCTATTTTGTTGACGTGGATCGTCTAAAGAATACGGATCTAATTGCCGCGGGATCATACGGCATTTTGATCTACAACAATGAAGGAGAACGTTGGACCCATCCAAGCGACTGGTCGGTGCCCTCCTCCCAGTATGTTAGCAAGATTGGAACAGTGTATGTCGGCTATACTTATGAAGGGATCTATGTCTCGAAAGACAATGGGCAGACCTGGGTGTACTCCGACAGTAGCCTCAATGGCGCTTCTATTTTCTGTTTTGGGGAAAGTAGAACAGGGAGAATATTTGCGGGGGCTTCGCCTTCTGGGATTTACTACACCGACAATGACGGAATGACGTGGACTTCTGTAGGTTCCGTGTCAATCCAGAATGAACAGGCCTTTGACTTTGCCTACAAAAGCGATACTATTTTTGCTGCAACTTCAGAGGGGATTGCTTACAGTATTGATAACGGTGTAAGCTGGAATCAACTTCATGGATTGAGTGGACGCGTGACTAAAATCGTGGCTGCCCCGAATGGTGATTTATTGGCAGCTGTTGCCAATAACGGAATCTACAGAAGTAGAGATGACGGGATTGATTGGCAGCCTTACGAATATGGATTAGGAAATTCTAATGTCCATGATCTTGTTTTTGACGCTACTTACCAACTCTTCGCAGTTACTGACTCAGGTATTTTCTGTACTAAGGAATATTCAGTCGGATCAACTTCTGGCGTTCAATCATTTTCGCTTCAACAAAACTTTCCCAATCCATTTAACACATCAACAGATATTTTATTTACCATTCCCGCATCCTCAAAAGTCTCTCTCAAAGTGTATAACATACTCGGGCAAGAGGTAGAAACGTTACTCGATCAAGAGTTCATCCAAGGCAATTATCGGTACCGATGGGATGCTTCCAATTTCTCAAGTGGCGTGTATCTTTTGCGTTTGAGCGCAAATGGTTCCTCAAAAACCATCAAGACGCTTCTTTTGAAATGAAGAAGATTGTATTAATAAGTGGCAAGAATTGACCATGATATATAATACTTCGATAAATCGGATCTCTGGGCCTTTGGTCTAGGAAAAGAAATGTCGTGGTACGGAGTTGCGTCGAGTTCATTCATTGCTTGTGATGGAGGATAAACCATGATTGAACCCGAGGAAATCGTACCGACGCTCGAATGCACTGTTAATGACCCGCATAACGAACTCTGTCAAAGTTCAGGAGGCAACGCAGGCGTCAAAGAATAAGTTTACGGGGCAGGCCATGCAAAGGTCATCCACTGGGCTGAAGATGCGAAAAATACGGGAGGTGGTTAACGGGCTGGTTACGGTCCCAGTTCTTGCGGAACTTTTCTTTCTCGCACTTACTCTTATCACGGCGGGTCGATACGGGTTCTTCGGCGATGAGCTTTATTACATTGATTGCAGCAAGCATCTTGCCTGGGGATATGTGGATCAGCCGCCGTTGGTGGCAGTACTTACCTTCTTGAGCATTCATGTTTTCGGCGAGACAATATTCAGCCTTCGTCTCATGTCGGGATTGGCAGGCGCCGTCACGGTTCTCCTTACCGCCCAAGTTGCCGGGATGCTCGGAGGCGGCAAGTTCTCGAAGTCTCTCGCGGCAATTGCGATTTGTTTCGCACCGGCGTTCCCCGCCATGAGCAGTTTCTTCTCCATGAATCCGGTGGACATCATGCTATGCTCACTGTTTGTTGTGCTGTTCCTGCGTACGATCCAATCACCATCCGGAGCGAGATGGATCGGCCTCGGTATTCTTCTTGGAGTGGGACTTTTGAACAAATACACATTTCTGGTATTGGGTTTTTCTTTGCTCGTGTCTCTTGTTATTACGAGGGAGTGGAAGATACTGAAATCGCCATGGCTTTATGTCAGCGGTGCCGTTGGGCTATTGATATTTGCGCCGCACATTCTTTGGGAGATGAATAATAACTGGCCGACGCTCGAATTCATGCGGAACGCAACAGGGGGGAAGAATCTTTCGCTCTCCCCGCTGGCATTCCTTTCTCAATTGGCGCTCGGTCTCAATCCAATCACGCTCCCGCTTTGGCTTTCCGGCCTGGCCTTTCTCCTTTTCGGCGGGCGTGCGAAGGAATTCCGATTTCTTGGATGGACTGCCATCATCTTTCTTTCGATTTATATGACGCAGAACTCCAAGTTCTATTATGTCCTTCCGATTTTCCCCCTCTTACTCGCTGCCGGCGCGGTGGCAGTGGAGCGGCTCCCGAAGATTAGCACGGCGAAGTGGCCGAAATGGGTCATGGTCTCTGTCCTGATCGTTTCCGGTTCGATACTGATGCCGCTTGCAGTTCCGATTCTTCCGGTAAAGCAATTTGTGGTGTACGCGAAAACTATAGGCGTGTGGAACGCGATAAGGATGGAAAAAGGAGAAGGGGAGGTTATGCCGCTTAATTTTGTGTACAGGTTCGGTTGGGAAGAGCTGGTCAATACGGTGGGGGATGCGTACAGGGCATTGCCCCGGGATAGACGGGACAGTTGTGCTGTCCTGGCTTCGTGGTACGGAATAGCGGGAGCGATAGACCACTTCGGGCCGGGAGTCGGTTTACCCGATGCAATCTGCCCGAGGAACAGCTGCTGGTACTGGGGCACGCGGAACTATTCCGGCAGGATGGTTCTCGCCGTTGGATACGGCGCAGATTACCTGAGCCAGTTTTTTGGCAGCGTCAAACTTGTGGCGTCGTTCGATCAGCCTTACGCATACGGGGCCGAGGTCTATCTGTGTGAGAATCCCAAAGGGACGCTCGATGAAATGTGGCTAAGGCTCAAACGGTTCATTTAAATTACGTCTTGACTTTCCGAGACCATCTTGATATACGATCCTCACAAACGTCATCCGCCAAAAGATGAAGCACGGCGGACAGGCCGCCATTCGATCCGGTTGAAGGGGTATGATTATTCGAGTGAAGGGGGATATTTCGTGACTATCGATACGTTCAACCATGATTGCATGTTCGGAAAGATTGTTGATGGGACGATGATTTTGAATCAATCTGGGAAAGTAGTTGATGAATGTTGGCACGAGATACCTGATCATTTCCCACGGGTTGAATTGGATGAATTCGTTATCATGCCGAATCATATACATGGAATAATAATAATCGTTGGTGAACAATGTTCCGTAGGGGCACGGCATGCCGTGCCCCTACTACTTTATCCGGGGTGCACCATAACATCTTTCATGGTCGTGAATATGGTTCAGATGGATGTCAGGGTACTGGAAACGCAAAACGCCAACCGACTACTCATCATGGGACTAAAGAAATGGAATTCGGCATAACGGAACATTGATATAGTGCGGTTATCCGTTATTCAGCCGAAGCGGCTGAAATTAGTACATTAGTTTCAACCAAAAATCCGACAGGAGGTTAGTACCATGAAAGCAACTTGTCTAGCAATCCTTGCAATGCTCATCGTCACGTTTGGTTCACAAAGAGCATTCTCGCAAACTATTGATTCATCTTCTGCAGCATCGAACTCTTGCGGGACGCTTCAGATTCAATCGCTTGGCGGCTGGGGAATCTACTACATCGGCAACTTGAGCGGGTCGTCCTCTTTTCGAGTCGGTGCCGATCTATCTTTCAGCCATTCAACGGAATCAGGAAACATGAGCAGTTATTTTCTTGCCACAAGCTCATCATCCTCGCCGAGTTCGGATACAACGAACGAACAGCCTGACGAAACAGGTAACTCTTATCAGATCAATCTTTCGGCGTTGTATATCCAGAAGCTGGCTCAATACAAAAGCACTTTTCTATACTGCGGGGCTGGTCCGATGTTTATTTACTCTTGGAGCAAGTCTACCGGTAGTTTTCCCTATTCTGAAACCAGTGAGGGTACCACAACAACGTCACAGGAGAATCTCGTGTCCTCAAGCAAAACCAACGGCGTTGGCCCGGTTGCAATTCTTGGCATTAGGAGTGGGTTGGCGGATCGTGTAGGGATCAGCGCTGAGATTGGATTATCTGCTATTTACCAATGGATTTCGACATCTGATCTCTATACCACAACATACAGCGGCTCTCCTGCGAACACGCAAACGGAAAATGAGAGCCAGATCGAACACTTGAAAGGCTGGAATATCTATCTAAGCAGCGTCCGCATCGGCGTTACAGTTGCGCTGTGAAGCCATATCTTAGTCGTTTGGTGATCTGTTGACAAAGCACATTTGAGTCGTGGTAAGGGCGATTTATGAATCGCCCTTACTGAATCAATAGTCACAACGAATGGACATCAATATGGGACGCCAGATGTTATTGCTAAGGAAGATAAACCATGATTGCACCCGAGGAAATCGTACCAGTTGAAGCGTTAACTCCTCCTCCCTCGATTTACATTTCGAATCCAAACCTTAATCCGATCCCTATTTGATTATAACCCGCTAATCTATATGAAGGACCAAATGCATCCATGAAGATAGTCCTCAGGCCTACGGTCGGGACAATAGCCAATCCGGGGGAGGGAAGATGGAACATTCCCCCGACCGAAAGCTCGGTGAAGGTCTGATAGAAATATTCCGGTGAAGTATTCGCGAAAGGATTGAAACGGTCGATGCCGATGCTTCCCTGTACAAACAGCGGCTGCACCGACTCAACGGGATGGTACCTGAATCCGGATGCAAACGAGAATGTTTCCATACGCATTGCGAAGAGGCTGGCCGAGTAATTCATGTATTGATATGAAATGGACCTGTTTATCCGTGAATAGGTAAACGATGATATTATTGCGGTTTTAGGGCTTATATATAAATCTCCCTCTAGTGAGAACTCAGAATAGTTTGAATACAAATCCGATAAAGTGAATGGGTCTTGAGGGTCGGAAAATGCAATTTCACGGTTCATCCTCCCGATAGGGAGATCGAATGAATAGCCTCCCGAAATAATTATGTCGCTCGGGGAATCCTGACTGTGCAATTCTTCTTTGTGCCCTTTTAACACGTCGGGATCCACGCTCAATGTGAATTGAAACGTTTCCCATGGGAGGTCCCAGATTAGGTACGATCCGGCGTTATTATTATTCCACCTCCCGGCATAGCCTACCGTCGCTTTTATACCGTTAGCTTCTATTCCGACATTAATCCCGTGAGTGTAAAAACTTTCGTACAAATCCTTTGGACCGGTCGAGAAATAGCCGACGTACATCTCCTGGAAGTATGAGATTCCTTTCCCCAAATAGATCGGACGCCAGACGTAGCCGAGTCCGAGTTGTCCCGTGACGTCATTGGGAAAACTGCTCCAGTCGTTGAACAGAGCTTCAAACGAAGACTCGGCAGAATTATTCGTACCTCCGCTCATCCTCGCAATGGGTTTCGATGCTCCGGCCATCAAATCGACTTCAAAGAAATCATTACTGATCGCCGATCCTTCGATCCCTAATTTCAATTGCGAGGGGGGCTCCGCGGTATAATTATATGTGACAGGTTGGCCGTTCACCGTGTCGGTAAAGCTTCCTGAACTGATTGCCGTCCCGAAGTTTAAAAGGGAGAAGCCTAAATTAACTCTGCCGAGAAATATCGACGGCTTGTAATCCACGCCGGCACTGAAAAGGAAATGAGCAATAGCAGCCCGAGGGTACGCTGGTTCTCTGGCATACCTGATCCCCCCGCCGACAGCAAGTTCGTCGTTTAACTGGAGGGCGTAACCTCCTGAAAATGATTGCATGTAAAGATGATATTGTTGGCTAGGCCCATCCGGATTATCAGGAGTCGTAAACGTTATCTCTCCAAAATCCTGATCGGTGTATTCGAACCCTGCATAGCCGGCATCACCCAACTTCGCCGCGGCACAAAGTGAGCTGATCGGGAAGGGGAAATCAAGGATGTTCCATGGATTTCTAAAGAATGACAGATCAATCCCGTCCGCAGCCGTTAAGTTTGCAGGATTGTACTCCATGGCGTCAACCGGATTCCTCGAAGCGACTCCCTCCTCTCCGAGACCCTGTGAGCTGATAGATCTCGGAAGAGAAAGCCATTGAAAGGCTGGCCGACGATTGTGCCCGCACGCTCTCGCTGAGAAGAATAACCAGGAATAGAATCCCAATGCCTTTAAGAGTGCCCATATAACCTCCCTGCTCGCTTTCATTTGGTGAAAATGAAATGTGCATCCATTTGAAATTTAAGGAGATGTCATGGGAGTGTCAAACTATTAGTTACGTAATCCCTATTTCCCGGGCCGCAAATTCGGAAACTCAAGCCTCTTTAAGGACAGGGGAGCGGCAAAGCTTGGAATTACAGTTGCCACAAACTACATTTTCAGAGAAATGAATGTCGTGGGACATAAGAGGGAAGATGAAGAAAGAACTTGGCGTGAGTTCGATTCGCGTGACGCACGGCCACTTCAAGATGAACTCGAACATGCTATCCGGTTAAAAAATGAAAGGGAATACAGATGGTAATCGACTTGATTGTTATTCTGATATTTGGTGCGGTTGGCTATTACTTTGCCCAATCCATCAAACCCAACTCATCCAAATGGATGAACGTCATCTTGGTGGTTTTGCTCGTCTTAGCCGCGAATATTCATAGTACCTTCATTGGCACTGATGAATTTCAGATATACCTCAGCGCGATTCTTCAGGGCATTTTCGGCGGTGTTCTCATAAGGAGATTAAAACCCAAAACGGCGTGATAATAAATAGCTGAGAAAAAATCGCGAGGAGAAAAATGTATATCCTTACAGTGGTCTTGCTGATGTTTGTTTTCCCGATAGTCTCCATTTTTGCGGAGATGTTCTTTTTCAAAAGCTCAGTGGGGACCATTTTTCTCATAGGGAAGTGGTTCGTTTTCTGGGGAGTCGGAATCAGACTGTTCTCAGCCGGACTCCGCCAATCTCTTGATCCAAAGTTCACAGCCGAACAGATATTCGAAATAAAAAGCACCGAGCCGTTGGTCATCGTACAAGAGTTGGGATTTGCGAACCTCTCGATGGGCTTGTTGGGGATTGTCACCATGCTAAACCATAACTGGATATTGCCTTCAGCAGTTGCCGGGGGACTATTTTACGGATTGGCAGGGGCGAAGCACTTAACAAGGAAAGGGAGAAATCTTATTGAAAATGTTGCGACATTTTCAGACCTTCTCATGTTTATTATCTTATTGATGTATGTTATAGAATCCGTTTAGCGACTGTTTACAGGATTAATTCCCTAAGAATCAGAAAGGATAATCAATGCCGACGCTCATAAAGTCCCCGGCCATTGTTCAAGCGGCAGGAATCAAACCTAAGTTCATTGAAGAATTTGTCGGAAAGGTCAACTCCGGAACCTCAAAAATCAGCATAGCTCGGATGAACAGCTCCGAAGGGTGGGTCGAACCCGGGCAAACTCCAGAATTCGACGAGTACACTGTCGTCTTGCATGGAGTACTGCACGTCGAAACCAAAGAGGAAGTCTTTGACGTAACGGCGGGACAGGCTGTTATTGCTCATCGCGGGGAGTGGATTCAATATAGTACTCCCAATCGCGGAGGCGCCGAATATATTGCCGTTTGTCTCCCGGCTTTTGCTCCTGGAACGGTTCATAGAGACACGAAGTAAGTGGAAGGAATCCTATAGGTTACCTTATGTGACATCAAGTCGATTCGTGTCGTGTCGCAATCAAGAGGAGTCGGATTTATGAATGGATGGGAAAATTTTTTAATGGCTGAGGTTGGCGCCTCAGCCGCGCTTGCCGGATTAATCTTCGTCGGAGTATCAATCAATCTGACGAAGATCCTTTCTCTGCCGAACTTGCCGGGGCGCGCCTTTGAAGCCCTCCTTCTCCTCCTTGCGGTTCTGGTCGTTTGTTCACTCTTATTGGTTCCCGGTCAACCGCAGAACCTTGTCGGGATTGAAGTTTTGCTTATTGGACTAACTATTTGGGTAACGATCATTCTATTCGACATACATATTTGGAAAAACACTGAGGCTGAATACCGCGCCGTTTATAGAAGGATTATCGTGGTCAACCAGGCCGCCCTCCTGCCATACGTTATATCCGGATTATGGATTCTCCTGTACGGTTTCAGCGGCATCTATTGGTTAGTTCCCGCGATGATTCTTTCGTTTGTCCTGGCAATCATGGACGCGTGGGTATTGCTCGTGGAGATCAACCGGTAGGTCGCGAGTAAGAAGGACACGCATAAGCGTTCGCGGTAATCGTCCGTAAAATATTGCATGAACTTCCGACTGTTATTTTCCCGGACCATTTTTTGTTTTAATTTATGTAAGCACAGTTGAAACCATTTGTAATGGAGGTGGATTCTATGAACCGACCAATTCGAAGTTTGTTTCTCATTTCCTGGATTTTGATAGTTCCATCTATCGGAGTGATCATGGCACAACAACCGGCCACAAGTCCACCACCGGACGGCCGTTTTAAAGCCGACATTCTGGTTGTCGTGGCACACCCTGACGATGAATCCATAATAGCCGGCTACCTCGTGAAAGCCTCCCTCGACGAACATAAGCGAATCGCCGTCGTATTCATGACGCGCGGAGATGCAGGACAAAACCTTGTAGGATACGAACAGGCGAGCTCTTTAGCCGAGATTCGCGAGATAGAGGCGCGGCAGGCTTTGGCTTCAATTGGCATTTCTCATGTGTGGTTTCTGCGCGGGCCAGATACGCCCTGGCAGGATATCCCCGACGTATTGCGCTCGCTGGAAAGATGGAATCACGGCGATGTCCTTGGTGAGATGGTACGGTTTATGAGGCTAACACGGCCTGATGTAGTCATTACTATGCTCCCCGATGTCGTGGTCGGTGAAAATCATGAGGATCACCAGGCGGCGGGTGTCGTTGCAACAGAAGCGTTCGATCTCGCCGGAGACCCGACATGGTTTCCTGAACAGGTCGGTGCACCCGAAGATCACCTGTGGTACTCTAATCTTATGGAAGGTTTGCACGCATGGCAGCCGGAGAAACTTTATTATTTCACAGATGCGATTCACTTTGATTTTGTTGAGGGCAAAGGTCCGCAGTATCCGATGACGGAGGTTTCACCATCGCGCCATGTCTCTTACGCACGCCTCGCCGCTGAAGAGATTTCTTTCCACAAGTCACAGTATGATGATCAGACAGAAAAGGAGCTCGAATCAGGAGATCTGCGGTATTATAAAAGACCGCTGATGTTCATCCTTGGTAAATCATTAGTTGGCGGCTCAACGACAGGTGATATTCTCGAAAATGTTGTCATCGGCCCAATTCCGTTTTCCAAAGTGCGTGGATATCAAGCGCCCAAAGACCTGCCGGATTTCTCAATAGAGCTTGGCGGAGGTTGGGCATTCTACAAAGTGTTCTATCCTGCCCATGATCTTGATTCCATCCCGCAGCTGCTTGCACCTGAGCTTGGCGTCGGACCGGGTCAGAATTTTTCTGTGCCTCTTTTGCTTCGTAACAATACAGACAAAGCCGAGACCTTCAACCTGCAGACGAAATTGTCGCCGGGTTGGTCGTTGGACAGTAATTCCGCGCAATACGCTCACCATTATTTACCTGAAACCACCGTCATGGTTCCGGCTCACGATTATTTCCCGGCACGAATACGACTGATTGCGCCGCAAGCCAGCGATCGCGAGTGGCAGGAGATAATATGGACGGCGGATGTTGACGGAAAGCTCACCGCCCCGATCACCTTGAAAATTTACGTCGGGAGAGATTAAATAGGATTATTCGGGGACAAATGTCAATGGAATGGCGTTATGAAAATGAGAAAGTTAAAAACCAAATAATTGGAATACATCATGACAAACATCGCAAAAAAGTGGAGGCTCTTTGAACCATATCTTCGGAGTCTTCTAAGAATTATTACTGCATTCACCTTCATGCTTCATGGTACGATGAAGCTATTCGCTTTTCCAGCGGGGATGGGAAATGGCATTCATCTTTTCTCCCAGATAGGTCTCGCAGGAATACTTGAAGCGTTCGGCGGTGGGCTGATGCTTATCGGTTTATTTACCCGGCCTGTCGCATTCATTTTAGCAGGCGAAATGGCCATCGCTTTCTTCCAGGTTCACTTCCCGCGGAGTTTTTGGCCGATAATAAGCGGCGGTGAACTCGCCATGGTCTATTGTTTCATCTGGCTTTATTTCTCCGCCGCCGGTCCTGGACCATGGAGCATTGACGCTATAATTAGCCGTCGCCACAATTGATTATGCCTGGCGGCAATCTCACAGAAGGAGCATATGGAACGGAGATTCATCATGAAAAACACAGACGTTCAAACACACAAACAAGCAGCGGTTGAATTTCTGGAGCTCGTGATTGCTGGACAATTCGATGAAGCATACCAGAAACACGTCGATATGAATGGAAAACATCACAATGCTTTTTTCCCGGCAGGATTCTCCTCTCTGAAGAAGGCAATGGCGGAGAATCATGTCCAATTTCCCAATAAACAATTCACGCCAGTGAATATTATCGCCGATGGAGATTTGGTAGCCGTTCACTCCCACCTTGTGCTGAAGCAAGGCGACCAGGAAATGGCCGTTGTCCATATCTTCCGATTCAAAGACGATAAAATTGTTGAGATGTGGGATTGCGGACAGGCAATACCGGAAGGATGCCCAAACAAAGATGGAGCATTTTGAACTAAGATCCGTCGTCGCGTGTTTTAATAATATACTGACGCTCTTTCATTGTTTTCTTGTTAATCATGGCACGGAATACTTCGGATCAAATCCACAAAATATTAGACGACATATACCGGACGGAGTCGCGGCGGGTCCTCTCAACTCTGATTCGACTCCTTGGTGATTTCGAGCTTGCCGAAGACGCGATGCACGAAGCGTTCAGCGCCGCAATGGAACAATGGCAAACAGAGGGCATTCCTAAAAATCCACGTGCATGGCTTGTGTCGGCCGGACGATTCAAAGCGATTGACCAGATCCGGCGGCGAGCAAAGTTTGAGACTTCATTTGAGCCTCTTGCTGAACAGCTTGCCGACAGACTCGGTGTCGAAGAGGACTTTGACGACGACAAGATCGAAGACGACCGCCTCAGATTGATTTTCACATGCTGCCATCCCGCGTTAGCTCCGGAAGCGAGGACGGCCCTGACGTTGCGCGAAGTCTGTGCCATGACAACCGAAGAAATTGCACGCGCCTTTTCTGACGACACCATCCACTCTGGCACAGCGAATTGTGCGGGCAAAGGCGAAGATCCGGGAAGCTCACATCCCATATAAAGTACCGTCCAAAGAGGAATTGCCCGAGCGGCTGGACACCGTTCTTCAGGTAATCTACCTGATTTTCAACGAAGGCTACTCAGCATCCTCCGGAGGCTCGTTGACGCGAGCTGATTTGTCAGGCGAGTCGATCCGGTTGGGGCGGCTTCTTCTCGAATTGCTTCCCGAGCCTGAGGTCATGGGTCTTCTCGCGCTCATGCTCCTTCACGAGTCGAGGCGGAAGGCCCGCACGAACTCTGATGGCGACCTGGTTCTAATGGAAGACCAGGACCGTTCACTCTGGGACCTTGGCATGATCAAGGAAGGGGTGGTATTGGTGGAGCGTGCATTGTCGTCCCAACAATTTGGGCCTTATGTTTTGCAGGCTGCGATTTCTGCCGTTCATGCCGAATCAAGAGGCTCGACCACGACAGATTGGGCTGAGATTGTAGCCCTGTACGATTTGCTGATGAGCGCGAATCCGTCGCCGGTCGTGGAACTTAATCGCGCCGTAGCCGTGGCAATGCGTGATGGGCCGGTGGCGGGATTGGAGCTGATTGACTCCATCCTGGCACGCGGTGAGTTGACGGAGTACCACCTTGCGCACTCGGCGCGCGCAGAGTTGTGCCGAAGATTGGGTAGGTCGAGAGATGCCAGGACATCCTTCGAGCGCGCACTGTCGCTGGTGCAGCAGGAACCTGAGAGAAGGTTCCTCAATAAGAGGCTGAGTGAACTTGAAGAGTAAATGGATCAACGTTCATTAATCCGGTATAGACAATTTAGACCTAACCTGATTCTCGAGCCTGTGGTCTTTTTCTTGTGTTGTAGATCTCATCTTGATAACAAATCATTAACTAGAGACTGAGGAGAAGGTTATGGAACCAAGATTTGCGGTGCTGACGCTCGGAGTCGACGATTTGGAAAAAGCGTATAAATTTTATCATGATGGCCTCGGCTTTCCGTCGAAAGGATTTGTCGGAAAAGAGTTTGAACACGGCAAGGTGGCGAATTGAAGAATGGAGTGACTCTGGCAGTCTATTCGAGAAAGAATCTTGCGTGGGATGCGGATGTCCCAATCGGGAAAACTTCTTGCACCGAATTCTCCATCGGGTACAATGTGAAAGATACTGCAGAAGTCGATTCGGTGCTACAGTTGGCTAAACGAGCCGGAGCGAAGATTGTCAAACCCGGACAGAAGGCATTCTGGGGCGGCTACCATGGCTATTTCGAAGATCCGGACGGACACTTGTGGGAAATACTGTGGAGTCCTCAGCTGTTACCGAAAGATTAAGCCATTTCAAAAACAAAATAGGACAATACCATGAAATATATTTGTCTTGTCTACGGCGAAGAACAGAAGATCGCAGCCATGAACGACGATGAATGCATGGAGTATGACGCCGCGATCAGGAAAAGCGGACAATGCGTGGCGTCGGAGGCGCTTCAGCGGTTAAATACGGCAAAGACTGTAAGGGTCCGGAATGGAAATGTGTCTATCGTGGACGGGCCCTTCGCGGAAACGAAGGAAGCGCTCGTCGGCTTTTACCTTGTCGAAGCCTCCGGCATGAAAGAAGCAATCGAGATCGCATCGAAGATTCCACCCGCTCAAGTCGGCTGCATCGAAGTGCGGCCGGTAAGGCAACTTGTAAACACACTCGGTGAGCGAAGGGAAGTGAGGTCAAGTCACAATGTGGACTGAGGACTAAAGCGCCTGATAAACAAAGCATTTGTCACACGTATTCACTCAGAAGACGGCGTGGCGTCGACAGCCCAACGACGCGCTCCATTTTTGGTCGTAAGAACAGCGGATTGTAAAATTAGAGATAATTAAAACATTTGATCGTATGATGTCGAATTCTCTGCCTCCCGAACGACTATTTAGTGAACAATAAAAATAGAAAGGAGACAGGAAATGGAATCAACGATAGAATACACTTCAGTTGCAGAACGTTCGCATGGCCGAGGGGCGGTGTGGACAGGTCGCATCATCAGCGGCATTGTAGTCCTATTTTTGCTTTTCGATAGCATAACCAAGATTATGCAAAACCTCTACGTCTTAAAGGCAAGCGCCAACCTTGGATATGGTGCCGGCTCGATTCAGGTGATCGGGATAATCCTGCTAACCTGTGTTGTTGTTTACGTCATCCCGTGGACTTCAATACTTGGAGCGGTATTGCTCACAGGGTACCTCGGAGGTGCAGTCGATGCGAACTTGCGTGCGGGCACACCGCTCTTCAGCAACTTGCTTTTCCCGGTATATTTCGGAATCCTGGTCTGGGCAGGTTTGTACCTGCGCCAGCACCGTGTGGGTGAGTTCTTTTCGTTGAAGAGGGCAGACTAAAAATAGCACGCAGATATTTATAAAGAATGAATAAAACGAAATAAAAATCGGTTGGAATTTGTTATGTCTGTGTGCCATCTTGACCAAATTCTTTTTGAGAATTGAAGAAACTTGTAAAGGAGAAATAACAATGCGGAATTTAGCCGTTTTCAATATGATCTCGCTGGATGGTTACTTCGTGGATGCCAATGGCGATATGAGCTGGGCTCACAGTGATCGAATTAATGATCCGGAGTTCAGCGAGTGGGTCCGGACCAATGCGAGAGGCGGAGGCGAACTACTATTCGGCCGGAAGACCTACGACCTCATGGTCAGCCACTGGCCGACACCAACGGCGAAGCAGAATGATCCGGTTGTTGCCGAAGGAATGAACAATATGCCGAAGGTCGTGTTCTCGAGGAAGATGCAGAAGGCCGCGTGGGAAAATACGAGAGTGGTAAAAGGTGACCTTGTCGAGGAAGTGCGAAAGATGAAGAAGGAGCCCGGGAAGGGGATGGTTATCATGGGAAGCGGCGAGATTATTTCTCAACTGGCCCAGGCGGGTTTGATTGATCAATACCAGATCCTGGTTATTCCCATTGTTCTCGGAAAGGGAAGGACGATGTTCGAAGGAGTCAAAAACAGATTTAAACTGAAGCTAACAAAGTCGCGAGCTTTTGCAAACGGAAATGTATTTATGTGCTATGAACCGACAAACAATTAAGGAGCTGCCTTTTTGATAAACTATCCTTCGACTACTCTCTGAAGTTTTGGTATAAGCGCTTGAATATCGACCGTTACAATTTGCCAGAGAATATCCATGTTGACAGTTTCATAAGCATGTATCAAACGGTTCCGTGTATCAATGATATCACGCCATTCAATTTCCGGGTGTTTGCTTTGAGTTTCCATTGTCACTTTCGATGCTGCCTCCCCGATGATCTCCACGAGTCGAGCTAATGCAAGTGAAAGTTCATCATCAGATTCTAAGTTTTGCCGTGTTTTTCCACGAGTAAACTTGGTTGCTTTCGCTGCCGCGTCCAGCATGTGGCGGACTCGTATGGCGTCACGACCCTGCGGCATCGTATATGGTTTGTGCCTCTTTGACGACTTCATCGCGGAAATACGGGCTGAGGCTTGGAGGCGTTTGAAGATCGACTTTTCTGCCGACGATTTGGGACAATTCGCGTTGGATTGCCGCGAACGCAAACCCCGGTATAAATCCCTTTTCAAATTCAACAAGAATGTCTATATCGCTTGAGGGCTTGCTATCTCCGTGTAAGATGGATCCAAAAAGCGACAAATGCTGGATGTGGTACTTCCTGCAGATTTCTTCAAGCGAGGCTCTGGGAATTGGTCCAATCGAATCGATGTTAGATATCATGTAACTAATATCGCAACCGAGCCATTTTATTACAATGGCCGCGTAAGCTTTCTTAATCTGAAAGAGTAGAAAAACTGGAACCTTTGTCGATTTTGCAAGTCGTCGTTCGACTATTAATTGAAGGAACAAATTATTCTAAAATAAAAAGGCTTGCCTTGAGCTTGCCGAAAGGAGATAATACAATGAGATTCATGATGTTTATAATCCCGCCGGAATACCAGCCGAATGCATCTCCGGAACAAAAAGCTGACGCAAATTTTGCTCCCCCCAAAGAGGCCGTTGAAGCGATGAAGAAGTACAACGAGGAATTGGCGAGAGCCGACGTCCTCATCTCGCTCGATGGGCTGCATCCATTGTTGAAAGGCGCTCGCGTCACGTACAAAGGCGGCAAAACGACTGTAACTGATGGGCCGTTTGTTGAAGCGAAGGAAGTAGTCGGCGGCTATTGGCTGATCGATGTGAAATCAAAAGACGAAGCTGTCGAATGGGCGAAGCGCTGCCCGGCGGTTAAAGTCGACAGCGGCGCAGTGATCGAAGTGCGACAGATTTTTGAAATCTCCGAAGCTCCGGTATTTCAGGAAGTCGGACTGAGTGCCGTGGTGAAAGAAGCGGTTGAGAAGCATAAGCAAAGGATGTAATGACATAATAACTATTAAGAGACCAGAGAGAGGAAAACATGAAATATATTTGCCTTGGATATATGGATGAGAAAGTATTTGAGGGGATGACCGAGACCGAGCAAGCTCACTTCGTCGATAGCTGCTTTTCCTACGATGATGAGTTAAGAAAGAACGGTCACTATGTTGGTGGTGAAGCCCTTCAACCCGGGAAGAATGCCGCAATGCTGAGAATACAAAATGGAAAAGTCTCAGTAACCGATGGCCCCTTTGCCGAAACCAAGGAGCAGATTGGCGGAATCATGATTCTCAAAGCCGATGATATGAACCATGCGATCCGGTTGATGTCTAAACATCCGTCGCTTGCTCTAAGCAAAGGAGGCGGAAGCTGGGAGATTCGACCGGCCGGGGATTTGACTTTGATGATGGACGAAAGCGAGAAACGAAGGGCCGGGAATGAAAGTAAGTAATGGTTTTCTTCCCGGTCGAGACTGAGCGGATGGAATCTATTTGAGAAAACAAAACCATTAGAGGAGATACATCAATGAGCTCAATACAAAAGATAACAACGTTCCTGTGGTTCGATAAAGAGGCTGGAGAAGCAGCCAAGTTCTACGCGTCCGTATTTAAAGGCTCGAAAATAAAGGACACCACAGTTCTTCCTAATACTCCATCAGGTACTGTTGAAATCGTAACCATTGAGATCCTCGGTCAGGATTTTCGGCTCATGAGCGCGGGCCCGTTTGTCAACTTCAACGAGTCGATCTCATTTGTGGTGCCCTGCGATACCCAGGAGGAAATTGATTACTACTGGGGGAAACTCTCGGCGGACCCAAAGGCAGAGCAGTGCGGCTGGCTCAAGGACAAGTATGGTCTCTCATGGCAGATTGTGCCGACTGTTCTGGCCGAGATGCAGAAGGACAAAGACCAGAAGAAAGTTGCACGGGTGACCGAGGCATTTCTCAAGATGAAGAAATTTGATATAGAAGCTCTAAAGAAGGCTTACAATCAGTGACGACAAAATAAATCGTAGGGGATGCAACCATGGCTACATTCAATCCATACTTGAACTTCCCGGGAAATACCGAGGAAGCGTTTAAGTTCTACAAATCGGTTTTCGGCGGAGAGTTCACAGCCGTCCAGCGATTCAAAGATACTCCCGGGGCCGACAGAATACCCGCGGACGAAAAAGATAAAATCATGCATGTCTCTTTGCCGATCGGCAGGGATAATGTTCTTATGGGTACAGATGCGCTCGAATCCATGGGACACAAACTAACATTTGGAAATAACTACAACATTTCAATAGAGACAGACAGCAAGGAAGAAGCCAAAAGGCTGTACGACAAACTATCTGCCGGTGGTAAAATAGAGCAGCCTATAAAGGATGAGTTCTGGGGAGCATACTTTGGAATGTTCACAGACAAGTTCGGAACAAGATGGATGATCAACTACACTTATCCGAAACAGAAATGAATAATTACGGACCAGGGTCATGTTGCTGAGGCCGCTGTTGATAGTTGCGTTCCTTTTGCAATCTCGAACTTAGCTTTTACTCAAGGTGGGTGTCATGCCCCGCCGCCGGACTCGGTACCTGGAAATCCGATCAAGCGGTTCTTGAACTTTTTATTTAACATGATGAAAGGAGTTTTATGAGAAAGGTTGTTTTTGCGATCAATATGACTGCTGACGGGTATTGCAGCCACACGGACATGGCTCCCGACGACGCGGTGCTCCGGTACTTCACCAGGCGCCTTCGCGACATGAGTCTCATCATATTCGGGCGGACCACGTATCAACTCATGGTCCCTTATTGGCCCGACATCGCCAAGAACCCATCGGAGTCGGAGGCAGATAAAGCGTTCGCCCAGGCGTTTGAAGCGCTCGACAAAGTCGTCTTCTCCACGACATTGAAACGCGTTGAAGGAAACAACACGAGAATCGTGCGCGCAGACGTTGCAGAAGAGGTGCTCGCGCTGAAGCAGCAGCCTGGAAAAGACATTAGCGTAGGGAGTCTGAGTATTGCGTCCCAGCTCTCGGCCCGCGGGATGATTGACGAGTATTCTTTCGTGGTGCATCCAGTTTTGGCCGGGAAAGGGCCGAGGCTCTTCGACAGGGTGAAACCGCCGGACCGGCTCGGGCTCGATTTCCTTGGCTCGGAGAATTTTCCACACGGCGTCGTTGCCCTTCACTACAAAAAACATACATGAGTAGAAGAACCATGCGAAACTTGGTGTATCCGTGGATGCTGCGTAATAATTATACCGCCGAATCGGGATAACCTTTTGTGCACGAGACGTTCACCGAAAAGTATGGAACCGGGTGGATGATCAACTATACTTATCCGAAAGGGAAGTGATTTTGAAAATCATGTTGTAATGCCATATCTTAATTAGTAACATGAAATCTAACTAACATACCCCGCTTAAGGTCTAAACCCTGACAGAAGAAGGCTGAGCAAATCAGCCGAGGGTGAAGACGCCCCTTAACTCATTTTATTATTGCCTAAAACCAGTTAAGTATTTATGAATTTGATCAAAAAGATATTCGCCATAATCAGACAATCGCTGAAGAGCGAGGAACAGGACTACACGCAGGGCAGCGTTCCAAGAGCGGTGGTTCTTCTGGCAATACCCATGATTCTTGAGCTTAGTTTAGAAAGCGTCTTTGCTCTTGTGGATATGTTCTTTGTTGGCAAGTTGGGTCGAAATGCGATTGCTACCGTCGGTCTAACAGAGTCTGTCATTACCATTGTCTATTCCATATCATTTGGTTTAAGCTCAGCCGCCACGGCTATTGTTGCGCGCAGGATTGGTGAGAAAAACCATGAAGCCGCCGCACACGCAGGTGCCCAATCTCTTATCGTTGCGTTCTTTGTGGCAGTTATCCTGGGTGTTGTTGGGATGACGTTTGCCGGAGATATTTTAGCACTCATGGGTGCGACTACCGATGTTGTGAGGGACGGGGCTATATTTACACGAATCATGTTTGGTGGAAGCCTGTCGATCATACTCCTATTTTTAATAAACGGAATTTTCCGCGGAGCAGGCGATCCCGCAATGGCAATGAGAAGCTTATGGATTGCAAGCGGCGTCAATATAGTTTTGTGTCCGATCTTCATCCATTTCTTTGGTTTGAAAGGAGCCGCAATGGCAACGGTGATCGGGAGAAGCTCGGGCGTACTCTTTCAATCATACCATTTATTCAGGGGAAGCGGCCTTCTAAAAGTTCATGCGTCTTATTTTCGATTTGATAGGACAATTGTCAAATCTATTCTGAATATTTCATGGCCCGCTGCGTTCCAGTTTATCATTTCGAGCGGCAGTTGGATTCTGATAGTTCGTCTGGTGGCTGAGACGGGCGGAACGACAGCCTCGGCCGGTTGTCAAATCGCACTGCGCAATTTCATCTTCTTTATTCTTCCCGCTTGGGGATTAAGCAACGCGGCCGCGACGCTTGTAGGTCAGAATCTAGGCGCCAAACAATTACAGAGAGCGGAACAGAGTGTCTTCCTCATCGCAAAATACAATACAGTCTTTATGGGTCTTGTGATGCTGCTGTTCCTTTTCTTTTCAAATCCTATCGTTCGCTTTTTTACGCAGGATGAATCTGTCATAAAGTATGGGGCTCAATCTTTAGAGATTTTCGGGTCAGGGTTTATTTTTTATGGGATTGCGATGGTAATGACTCAGGCATTGAATGGTGCCGGTGATACAAGAACGCCGACTATTATCAATTTCGTCTGCTTCTGGCTGTTTCAAATTCCACTGGCTTATTTCCTGGCAGAGGGACTAAACATGAAATCAGTCGGAGCATTAACCGCTATACCTGTTTCGGAAACGTTAATTGCTTTGGTGACCTGGTATTATTTCAAAAAAGGGAAATGGAAAGAGATAAAGATATAGGAGATTGCGATGAGAAAATTATATCTGTTCAACTTCATAACTCTCGACGGTTACTTCGAGGGACCAAACCACGAACTGGACTGGCACAACGTCGATGATGAGTTTCAGGAGTTTGCAATTGACCAGTTGAATCATACAGATCTACTGTTATTCGGACGCGTCACCTACGAAATGATGGCGAGTTACTGGACGACAGAGATGGCGATAAAATCCGATCCGGTTGTAGCAAGCAAAATGAACTCGTTACCGAAAATTGTTTTTTCGAAAACGCTCGGTAAAGCTGACTGGAATAATACCCAACTCATCAAGGAAAATGTAGCTGGTAAAGTTGCAGAGCTGAAACAACAGTCCGGAGAAGACATCGCAGTATTAGGAAGTTCGAATTTGGCGGTGACTCTTGCTCAACACAGCGTGATTGACGAATATCGGATAATGGTGAATCCAGTCGTGCTTGGAGTTGGTGTTACGCTGTTGAAGGGTATCAACGAAAGACTCAACTTCAGGCTCTTGAAGACGAAGTTATTCAAATCAGGAAATGTTTTGCTTTATTATGGAACTAAACCAAAATAGTCCACTCGACATCTTTTGCTGCATCTCTTTGGTGGATTGATATAATTTATTGGAGGTTTTAAAAAGCCTGCAGCCTCTCGTCTTGTACTGGCGATGGGACTCGAACCCATGACCTCCTGATCCACAGTCAGGCGCTCTAACCAACTGAGCTACGCCAGCGTAGGAAGTAAGCTGAATAATAATTTAACGAAATGCCGCTACAACCTCAACGCCCGTTCGCGGGTTTTTTACGCAGTTTGACCGAGTCTCGTTCTTTCATTCTATTCCGATACATTTCCAGACGGTGAATTCTTTTTTGATTTATTGCCCAGTAAGTCCCTACGTCATATTTCCGCAAGTTCTTTTTGAAGGTCGAGGAGTTGTCATTATACAAAGACAGAACTGTGCAAAGGCTATCCTGCAATGCGCGAATCGAATCACTGTTGGTAATAAAGTTTTGCATCATCATCGAGAAGACAAGAGTGTCTTTTGGCAGTGTAACGTAACCCGAAAGCGTGCTTACTCCGCTGATTGAACCGGTCTTTGCGAAAACATTTCCAATTATGAATTTCTGATCCATCCTCTTGTCTAGCGTACCATCATTTCCCGCAACCGGAAGGGAATACATAAAGAGGCTTCCGTATGGTTGGTTTAGATCATAATTTAGTACTTTTAATATTGCGTCGGGAGTGATCAGGTCATAATGTGATAATCCGGAACCGTCCACGATGTAGTATTCAGTGGAATCTACTCCACATTGGCTTAGAAATCCCCTCTCCAATTTAATGCCGTTGGCGGCGCTCCCTGTCTGTCCATAAATTTCATTCGGCACTTCACGCAATAAACACTCCGCTCCTAAATTATCAGAGACTTTGTTGATATAGGTGATGACAGTATCCATTGAGTCGACAAATGTGAATATCGTATCTGCATCCGGACCAATCTCATGAATTACAGGTTCCGACTCGATAAGAATTTTACCCCGGAAATCGATGCCGTGTGTTCCAAGAATTTCTCTGAATACTGTTCCAAAATATTGAGCGGGGTTTCTAACTGAGAAGTCGTACTCGGAAGGGCGTAGATTTTGTGAGTATTTGCCACTCACCGAAATGGTATTCATATCGTCTGTCATCACTCTTGTCACGAAAAGACTGTCGAGCGTATCGGCGGTGGCTGTTGAAACGACTCGGATAAAACTAGTCGCTGGCTGGGTAGTTACTGCAAGCTTACGAGTGATCGAATCTAAAGATACTTGCACTGTGATGGTATTATGGTCGAGACAAGCCGGAGTTATGAACATTTGGTAATCCCCCGGTTCATCATCCCACATCCAACCTGAACCCCATCCAAGCGAATCAAATCTCGATACGTCGATAACAAGGTTGCCGCCGAATATCCTGATGCCGCTTTGAGAAACGATTTTGGCGATGGAATCGAGGTCGGCATGACTGATAATGGGATCTCCGCAGGCGGCTACAAGTAAATCTCCCTCAATCGCATTGCCATTACGGGGGCCAGTAGCAATTAATCTTGTCTTGAATTTAAAATTGCTTCCGAGGTTTTGGAGTGCAAAAGATGTAGTCACAATTTTTAGGTTGCTTGCTGGATTAAGGAGAAGCCCGGAGTTTGTTTGGAATAGGACCTTTTTGTTTTTTCGTGAGTATATTTCTATTCCTTTGATTGTTCTGGGAGTATTCGATCTATTTAAAATGTAATTGATTTCACGTTCGAGAATAACCTGGGATTTAGTCGCTCTTATTCTCACCCTGGCTGGAAGTAAAGCAACGAAGAATGAGAAATAAATAATGAATAATGAAACGATCTGCAGCTTCCTATTTTTCATTTGTGCGGTTTTCCAAATTTTCTATATAACGTGCTTTTGTTTACTTTTAGAATCTTTGCAGCCTCTATATAGTTATTATCGCAAAATTTTAGTACGCGGTTGACATATTCCGTTTCCATCTCATCCAAGCTTAGATTGAGCGGAAGATGGTCTATCCAGGAATTATCGTTTGGAACAGGAGTTGGGAGCTCGATATCCGAAAGCGATAAAACAGGTCCTGTCGCAAGCGCTATCGAGCGGTCGATGAAGTTTTCAAGCTCCCTCACGTTTCCAGGCCAGTCCAACTTTATCAGAGTTGATAAAAATTCATCGGAGGCCCCCGAAATTTTCTTATTATGTTGTAATCGGAATTTGTTGATGAAATATTCGATTAGCAGCGGTATATCTTCCTGTCTTTCTCTGAGTGGCGGAAGATCGATTTTGATTACGCTGAGCCTGTAGAACAAATCCTCACGAAAAAGTTTTTCCCTGACGAGCTGCTCAAGGTTTCGGTTTGTAGCGGCGATAATTCGCACATCGACGATTTTTGAAACGGTACTCCCGATTTTTCTGACCTCATGTTCTTGCAATACCCTGAGGAGTTTTGGCTGAAGCTGCAGGGGGATTTCACCTATCTCATCGAGAAAGAGTGTACCACCTTCGGCCTCTGTGAATAATCCGTCGCGGGCGAAGAGAGCCCCTGTGAAGGCACCCTTTTCGTGTCCGAAGAGTTCGGCTTCGAGAAGCTGTTCAGGAATCGCGGCGACGCTGATCGGAATAAATGGCTTGTCTGCGCGTGGACTATTTAGATGCACCGACCGCGCGACAACTTCTTTTCCTGTTCCACTTTCTCCTTCAATTAAAATACTCGAGTTGGTGGGGGCGGCGCGCCCGATCAACTTGAAAACTCGCAGCATTTTCTCGCTTTTGCCGACGACATTTGAAATGTTAGCTTCTTTCAAAGAGCCGCTCTGATTTTTGGGAGACTTCTTTGCTATGTTGAAGTGGGCGACTGCATTTGATACTACAAGCCTTATCTCGTTAAGGTTGAGCGGCTTGCTTAAATAATCGAAGGCGCCGGACTTAATGGTATTTGCCGCGGCATCAAGTGTGCCGAAGGCGGTGATCAGTATTACAGGCAAGTTAGGGATTGTCGTGATGATATCTTTCATTAGCTCAACGCCATTCAATTTTGGCATCATAACATCTGTAACTATCGCTGAAAAAAATCCGCTCTTTATTTTGTTTAAAGCTTCGATCGGATCAGAAAATGTCTCCACTTCGTAAGCCGGAGAAAGTGCCTCCCGGAGAATTTCCAGTGAGTCGGCGTGATCGTCAATTACAGCAATTTTGTCTTTCATGTTAAGTCCGATCTGATATTGCGAAGTCTTTTGTTGACTTTGTGACCGGTAATATTACCGAGAAGGTTGAACCTTCTTTTGAATTTCTTGATAAAAATATTTTTCCACCATGCCTGTCTATTATTTCCTTGCAGATAACCAGACCGATTCCATTCCCGTTAGGCTTTTTGCTCTCGATGAAATCATTGAAAAGTTGTGGAATAATTTCAGGTGCCACGCCATTTCCATTATCGGAAACATCAAAACGTATATTGGGGAATCCCGCATCTGAAATTCGAAAATCTAAATCTTCATATACTCTAAGTTCTATCATGCCGGGCGAATCCTGATTCTGTCTTGACTCTGTTGCTTCTATGGAGTTGTTCAGAAGATTTATCAATACCTGCTGTATCTGTATGTGATCCGCGCTGATCACGGCGAGAGGGTGCTCTATCTTGCTGTCTAAACGGATCGGCTTTCCTTTTAGTCGCGGCTCCATAATCAGCTTCGTTTCTTCTATTAAATCATTTAGGACGACATCCTGCTTTGAAGGCATGGCTATTTTGCGTGCTTGCAGCAGACTATTAATAATTCCTATCATAATTTCGACTTGCCTCTCGATCACCGACAGCTTCTTCCGTTCAACTTGCGGCAGTTCATTTTCCAACAATAATTGAACGGAAGTGTATATGGCATTCAACGGGCTGCCAAGCTCGTGTGCTAATTTGGAAGCAATTTTTCCCAATGCTGCCTGCGATTCAAATGTTCGAAGCCTTTCACGCAGAGAAATGATTTCGTTGCTTTTTTCATGCAAGGCATCTATCGCAATTGAAATCTCATTCTGAAGCCGCACGTTGTAATCTTCACGTTGTTTGACTTCCGATCTTATGATCTCATGAGCCTTCTGCAACTCCGTCATCATCTGATTGAAAATTGAAGAGAGAGTCCTGAATTCGGTCCCGGAGGTTAAGGATAAACGTATGTCCATGTTTCCTGCGGCAGCTCCCTGTATGGCGTTTGCAAGATCTCCAAAAGGACGTAAAAAGGTCATCCGTATTGCAAAAAGAAGAAGTATTGAACCGAAGATGCTGATTGCTAATGTTATACCGACTCCAGTTATCCAGTTTCGGAGAACAACCTGGTGTATTTGCGCCAGGGATATTTCGATAAGCGAGTATCCCCAGATTTTGCCATCCTTCCGAAGAAGTTTTGAATATGAGTATAGTGAGTTGCCTAGAATCAGGGAGGAGGTTGCGGCAGTTTTCACGCCGTTTCTTAATCTGGATCTGACCAAAACAATCTCAGTGTCCGATAAAGCTCTACCAACAAGTGCAACCGTTGAAACCGAGTCCGGCGCAACTTCCTTGAAGAATCCAACAAAATCCGCATCGTGGTTTAGTCTCAAAGCCAATCTTGCGTTTGTCACGAGGGTCGGAATGTCTGCTTCTGAAGATGAACTTGTGGCTAAGTTGAATTCTGCTGCCATTAACTGTGCGTCTTTTTTGGAGTCACTGAGCTCCATCCTCTGAGCAGAGACAGAGTTAAAGTAGGTAACCAGTATTCCCGCAGCAAACAGAATGAGCACAACTACAGCGGTGCTCCTTGTTCGTAATGATAGAACGGGCATTCTCAATTTCACTCAAAAATATAATTTTTGGAGGCTTGGCTTTCAAGTTGGATGCCCGTGGTCTTGTAAACTATTTGGATGGTAATTTCACACGAAAGATTGGTCGAGCTTTATTAAATTGTTGGAATAAGTCTCACGATTCATAAGACTGTAATATTCGCCGTTTAGGGGATTAAATTTGAAAATTGAAGAAATCCCCAATGAAATCGAAAAATCATGGTACAAAGAGTGGCAAAATTAAAAGAACAATTGTCGAGTGGTCAGATCGTTTTGGAAGGAGTTCGCACCCATAATCTAAAAAACTTGAGAGTGCGAATCCCAAAAGGAAAAATAACGGTCGTTACCGGTCCATCAGGAAGTGGTAAATCGAGTTTGGCATTCGATACCATTTATGCCGAGGGACAAAGAAGATACATCGAGAGCCTATCCGCTTACGTGAGGCAGTTTTTAGAAAGGATGGAGAGACCGGATGTGGACAGCATACATGGAATTTCTCCTACTGTCGCTATTGAACAAAGGCGGTTAAGCAGGAACCCGCGCTCTACCATTGCCACTATGACTGAGATTTACGATTATCTTCGACTCCTTTATGGCAGAACAGGTACTATAATTTGTCTCACTTGTAAAATCCCCGTAATAAGATATAGCCCACAATTAATTTCTGATTTTGTGGCTAACCACCTAAAGAATAAGAAATTATATATTCTTTTTAATTTTAAAAGTAATGATTATAAGCGAACAATTCCTGATCTCAAGAGACGTGGATTCTATCGCTTTGCCGATTTGGATAAGCCCAGTCAAATAATTGACGTCAACGAAATGACGTTCGCTCCGGTCGGTGATTTCCTCGTCCTTGCAGATAGGGTAGTGGCTAGCGATAACGACGATAGGATCATCGAAGCTTGTGAGCAGGGATTCCTAAATGGCGTGGGGAGCATTTATGTTTATGATGTTGATGAAAAGAAGAATTACCATTTCTCCAGCAGATTCGAATGTTCAAATTGTGGAAGAGCTTATCTGGAACCGGAACCCCGTTTATTCTCTTTTAATAATCCGTATGGAGCATGCCCCGAATGTCAGGGATTTGGAACGGTCATAGGCTATGATTGGAATAAAGCCGTTGCAAATCCCTTCCTGAGTATTCTTAGCGGTGGTATCAGTCTTGTGTCGGCTCCCGCGTTTGATATCTATCGCCGATCGCTCTTGAAAGCTGCGAGCAAGAACAAAATCAGGTTGGATGTTGCCATTAATGAGTTATCGGGGAATGAGTTTAACTTCTTGATTTATGGGGATAAGGAGTTTATTGGATTACACGGTTTCGTCAAGCATCTGGAGAAGAAGTCGCGATCTTTTTCTGTGAGATATTTTCTCGATAAATACCGTGGTTATGTAATTTGCCCATCATGCAGCGGCGGACGTCTGCGGTCTGAGGCGGTTGCCATTCAAATTGACGGAAAGAGTCTGCCGGAAATTGTTGCGATGACAGTGGAAAGAGCTCACAGGTTTTTTGATTTAGTGCGGCTCGAGGGAGAGAATGCGGTGATTGCGGTTCAGGTACTTGAAGAAATTCGAAAGAGGATCAGCTACTTGCATGAAATAGGACTGGGATATTTGACGCTTGACCGGCTATCGTCAACGTTATCCGGCGGTGAAGCACAACGGGTAAACTTGTCGACAAGCCTAGCATCTACTCTTGTAGCGACAACCTATGTTCTCGATGAGCCAAGTATCGGATTGCATCCACACGACATGGATCGCCTGGTTTCTATTTTGAAAAACCTCAAGTCTTATCAAAACACCGTGATTGTGGTCGAACACGATGCGGAAATGATGAAGAATGCCGATCATATAATCGATCTTGGACCCGGTTCCGGCGTGCTTGGGGGTGAAATTATGTATGAGGGGAATTATTCCGGGCTCATCAAATCCAAAACTTCGGTAACAGGAAAATATCTGCGAGGCGAGAAAGAAATTCCTATACCCAAAAGGAGAAAGCCCTCGGATAAGTTTATTCGTATTCAAGGAGCCAAACTTCACAATCTTGATAATATTGATGTTGATATTCCGCTCTATTCATTCGTTTGCATAACGGGCGTAAGTGGGTCAGGAAAAAGCACTCTTGTCTATGATATTCTCCATGATGCATTGAAGGAACAGATGTCGGAAAATCACTTCCCGAATTCTCTTGAAAAAGTGAAAGTACCATCTGCAAACGCTAAAGAAATTATTTTTGATTATTTTCCAAAGTCTGTGGAGCTTGTCGATCAGAGTGCCGTGGGAAGAGTATCAAGGTCTAACGTGGCGACTTACAGCGGTGCTTTCGATCCAATCCGTGAACTTTTTGCCAGGACGCCACTTGCCAAAGAAAGAGGACTAACCGCCAGTTATTTTTCTTTCAATGTCGATTGGGGTGGAAGGTGCGAGGCTTGCAACGGTGATGGAGTGCAAGTAATTGAGATGCAATTTTTGGCGGACGTATCTTTAGAGTGTGAAGTTTGCGGAGGAAAAAGATATAGCTCTGAAGCTTTAGAAATAAAGTACCGCGGGAAAAGCATTGCCGACATTCTCGATCTTACCGTAGCCGAGTCAAGAGAATTCTTCAAAGATAATAAGGATGTGGTCAAACGGTTGCAGCTTCTTGATCGAGTCGGATTAACTTACCTGAAGCTTGGACAGAGGCTGTCGACATTATCGGGCGGGGAAGCGCAGCGCCTGAAAATTTCAAGCTATCTTTCGGGAAGCGGGGAAAGCGAGGTACTATTTATCCTCGATGAACCGACAACAGGGTTGCATTTTGAAGAGATCGCAAAGCTCCTCGAAGTCTTGTTTGATCTTCGCAATCACGGGAACAGCATAATCGTCGTAGAACATAATTTAGAAGTTATCAAATGTGCCGATTATGTTATTGACTTAGGACCGGAGGCCGGTGAAGGAGGAGGGAAAATCGTCGCGGCGGGGACTCCTGAAGAAATTACTGAAGCAAAGGGTTCTCATACGGGCGCCGCGCTGAAAAAATTCTTTTCGAAGATTTAATACTGCGTTCCGATGTTAAATGTTATAAAAAATGTATTGAAATTTGCCATCGGTTCATCCTGCAGACTTTCAATCCCATGTGACATCGGGAGAATATAATATCGCGCGCTGATCCCAAGGAGGCTTCCTGGATCGAGTCCGAAATAAGCGCCTGCTCCGATGTATCCTCCGCCGCCAAAGTATCCTCTCCCGTGTGAAATACTCCATCCAAACGGCTGGTCATAAGGTGCGGCAAACACGGCGTTGGGGCCCAACCCTCCGCAAACATAAGGTTTAAAAGATCCGGTTAGATCATCTTTGAAAAGTCTGTATTGAAGTCCTACCATGGCAGGAAAAACAAATAGCTGGTTGACCTTTCCTAAAACAATACTTTGCGGGTACCCGTATATGTCGTAATAGTAAGTTGTGACTTCATTCGGCGCTTTCGCTTCCGATCCGCTGATCGAAAAAGTCCATGAAAGCGTGCCTGTTATTCCCTGTTTGTAAAAGAAGCCCATGCCAAATCCGTTGTTTCCAAGCATTATGTCAATGCCAAGCGCGTTTGCTTTTTCTACTGTGTCGGGTGCAACGTCTTTTATCGGCATGAATGCATATTCGGAATCAGGATTTGCAGGTGTATTTGTCTCTTGAGCTACGGTGATCCCCGCTGAAAGAATTACAAATCCAATAACCCATTTAAACATCTTTTTCACTCCGCACCTAATGTAATCGTTATTGATATTCTTTTCATATCACAATTAGACGCATCCATTTTCTTATAGATTAAATGCGAATTTTCTCGTAATAGTTCCACAAAACTCCGGGGTGGCTAATGTCAAAACACTCTGTAAACGTTAAATTTTAAATATTCACTTTCCGGCATGGAAGGAAGAACCGGATGATCGGGAGAGGCGCCGGCTCGATGCAGAAGCTGAAGCGTTCTTCCTGATTTCAAAGCTGACTCAGATACTATTTCCTCAAAAGTTTCTCTGAATATATGATGAGAACAGGATGCGGTGAGTAGAATTCCTTCCGGTTTTAGCAGGTTGAAGATGCTTCTGTGGAGTTGTTTGTAACCGGCCTTTGCAGGAGTGACACTTTTTCGGTTTCTCGTAAAACTTGGCGGGTCACAGATAACGACATCAAATTTCTCGCCAGATGTCGATGCCCGGTTTAAGTATTCATGAACTTCAGCGGTTTCAGCCTTTATATTTTCCAGCTTGTTAAGTTGTAAGTTTGCCTGAAGATTGTTTATTGCGGATTCCGATGAGTCAACAGCCGTCACTTCACTTGCGCCGCTGCGGCCCATTCCTAGCGCGAACCCGCCTTCATTTGAGAAGAGGTCGAGGACTTTAGAACCTTTTGCGAATTGTCGAGAGAAAATTCGGTTGAGTCGTTGGTCGAAATAAAATCCGGTTTTTTGCCCATGGAAGGGACTTATTCTAAACACTACTTCCCCCTCGTCGTAATCGACGGTTTGATCTTCGCCAAAAACCATTGATTTTGTTTGAGGGAGACCCTCGAGTTCTCTTGTCTGGCTCTCGTTCCTTTCGTAGATCGCTGTGGGTGAAAATAATTCCTTAACAGCTTCGTAAATAAATTCTTTCCGGGATTCCATCCCTGCAGAAAATATCTGAATGCTGAATAGGCTGTCAAACCTGTCGATGATTAGTCCTGGAAGAAAATCGCTTTCGCTGTATGCCAGCCTGTAAAACGGGGAAGTGAAAAGTTTTTCTCGCAGCGATAACGCCGATTGAATCCTTGTTATGAAAAATTCTTTTCCGGGCTGGATGAACTCCCTGGATATTATTCTGACTGCGATCAAGGTTTTTGGATTGTAAAAACCGAAACCGATCAGGGAATATTTTGAGTTTCTTACCTCGACAACATCTCCTGCGGAAGGGGCTCCCTCGACTTGAGATATCTCATTGCTGAAAATCCATGGGTGACCGGAGAGAACACGAATGTCCTCCTTGGGTTTGAGTTTTATAATGGAATGGATCATTTAAGTTTCCCGAGTGCCGAAGAAATTCTGCTCGCGGCCTCAATTAATTCTTGCTCAGAATAAGCGTATGAAATTCTAATATGGTTATCGGAGCCGAAAGCACTTCCTGGAACAAGCGCCACTTGTGCTTCCGCCAGTAGGAAGTGGGCCACGTCTAGAGAGTTTCTCAAAGTTATAGCGTTGTGTTTTCGTCCGAGGAATTTCTTTATGGACGGGAAAAAATAGAATGCGCCTCCTGGATTTGTCGTATGAAGGTCTTTTATCCTCCTTAACTTATCAAACATTAAGTCGCGCCTTTTCTGGAAGGAAAGCCGCATCTTTTCAATCTCGGTTTGTGTTCCACGAATGGCTTCAAGTGCGGCAGCCTGTGAAATCGATGAAGGATTTGAGGTCATTTGACTTTGAATCTTTGCCGCGTTCCTTATGACTTTCTCATTAGCAGCCATGAATCCTATCCGCCATCCGGTCATTGAATAGGCCTTTGAAACTCCGCTTATTGTTATTACCCGGTCTTGAATTTCCGGAATCGACCCGATAGAGAAATGTTTATTTCCATCGTAGATAATTTTTTCGTAAATCTCATCCGAGATGACAAAGAAATCATGCTCCATGGCGAGTTTTGCAATTCCACGCTGAGTATTCTCGTCGATAATACTTCCTGTCGGATTCGAGGGGGAGTTTATAATTATCGCTTTCGTTTTCGCTGTCAAAAGTGGTTTGATATCTTCTGCGGTAAAAGTGAACCCGAGGTCCTCTCTGGTTCGAAGAACGACAGGGACGCCATCAACTAATTTTACCATTTCCGGAAAACTTACCCAGTATGGTGCGACGATAATTACTTCATCTCCGGGATCACATATCGCCTGGAGCGCGTTATAGATTGAATGTTTTCCTCCGCTTGAAATAAGAATATTCGAAGTTGTAACATTGAGCTTGTTCTCGGATCGAAATTTTTCGGCTACCGCTTCTCTAAGTTCCGGCGTGCCCTCGTTCTGTGTATATTTTGTGAGATTATTTTGTATTGCGATGATCGCGGCCGTCTTAATATTTTCCGGAGTTGGGAAGTCGGGTTCTCCAGCGCTCAAGCTGATTACGCTCTTTCCCTCGGATTTCAGTTTCATTGCGAGGGAAGTCATTGCAATTGTCTGAGACTCTTCAATACGATCTATCTTTTTGGAAATGGATGTCATTAAGTCTGTTTTCTCCTTGTCAGATGTTTTGCATCTCTATTTTTTTTAATTAGTTCTTTTTGAACATGGGCGGGAACGAATTCGCTCACGTCTCCACCCAACTTCGAAATCTCTCTTACTATGGAACTGTTCAAGTAAGTATATTTCTCGTCCGGCATGAGAAATATCGTGTCAATATCGGCGCAAAGTTTTCTGTTAGTCAAAGCCATCTGGAACTCGTATTCGAAATCCGAAACTGCCCGAAGACCACGCACGATGGCATCAGCCCTTTTTTCCCTCGCATAGTCTACGAGAAGCCCGTCGAATTCCTCGACTTCAATATTCTTTATTCTTTTCACCGCTTCCTTCACTAATTGAACTCTTTCCAGCGCGTTGAATATCGGAGTCTTGCTCGAATTTACGGCTACGCAAACTATGACTTTATCGAAGAGTCTTGCGGCGCGCGCCGCAACATCCACGTGCCCATTTGTCACGGGATCAAACGTTCCTGGATAGATGGCAATTTTCATTTTATCTCCGGCTTTATGAAAGATAGAATTGTTGAGCCAAAAAATTTTTGACGAAGGAGATTTGACGGAGGTGGCGAGTAATTTTTCGAATGTTCGACGCAGATGATTCCGGTCCTGTTTACTATGTTCCGGGTGAGGATGTCATTTACTATTTCATGAGTCGTTTTGTTAAATGAATAGGGCGGATCTATGTAGACAATATCAAATGTCTCTCCACAAACTTTAAGATATCTTTCTGTCTTCATAATGTAAATATCCGATTTGTCTTCGACATCGAATAACTTTGCGTTTTCGCGGAGAACACCTGCAATCTTCTGATCTGCTTCGACGAAAACCACTCGGTTTGCGCCCCTGCTTATTGTTTCAAACCCGACGCTTCCGGTACCGGCGTATAGATCCAGCGCAGTCAACTCCCTGAAGTCAACGAGGTTGTCGAGAATATTAAACATACTTTCGCGAAGTCTGTCCGTAGCGGGTCTCAGTTTGTCGGATTTGATAGTGAGGAGCCTTCTGCTCCTTAGATTTCCACCGGTGATTCGCATTTCTTATTTGAGCGCTGCGCCGATTACGGATGAAAAGGTATGTGGGAGCGAGTCTAATTTAGTGTTCATCGATGCAAGCGGGGAAAGTATAAGATTACGCACCGGATTGAGGAGTTCGTATCTCTCGTCGACATTTTTTTGAAGCAAGCCTAAAAGGAATTCGTCCGCGGTCGGTCCGGAAACGTAAATCCTTTCGACATATTCTTTCGCGATCGACTCGAGAGTTTGCGCCATTTTGGTTACCGTATAGAAAGGTTCGTTCGAGTATGGCAGATATTTGTAGGCGGTTCTATTCCCGTTCTTACAGAAACTTCCTTCAACCTGGTCATCCTTTACAGTAATTAGAATATAGTTATTCGAGCGAGGCTGCAGTTTGTTTATTGATAATTCGGTGCAGGAATGATCCAGGTCGATGAATTGAAGATCAAGGCCGCACCGTGTGCAGGAATCTTTCAGATTATTTAGCAGCTTTCCTTCGATCGCAGCGTAAAAAATTTCCTTATGTCCATCAGACGAAGTGTTAAATATCTGGTAAGCGGGCATGTACCGCTCTTCAGTAAACTCATTGTGGAGATCTATTTCAGCTTTCAAAAAGTCAATTATCTCCGCATTATCCAGGTCGGAATCAACCTCCAGTGTGTCTCTGGGAGTGAAAGAAGTGTCGATTGCCACTGAAACAGTCCGGCTCAGAATTCCTTCTTCGTTAATCAAATAAGAAATCTTTTGAACCAGGTCTTCCACTTCTAAGGAAGTGAGCGGTTGCTCCGCGATCCGTGAAAGGAAAAAACCGTTTTCTCTATGTTCGATTTCGGCGACACGAAGAACTTTTTTGCCGATCTCGATGCCGAGAACGATTCTGTATTCCTTCATTTATTCGACCTTAACAAATGGTTTTATCTTTTCAAATTTTTTTGGTCCAATCCCTTTTACTTTTCGGAGCTCCTCAATTGAAGTGAATTTAGTATTCGACACCCGGTAATCAACGATTCTTTGTGCCGTCATTTTTCCGACACCGGGAAGTGCTATCAGGTCGTTCACGGTCGCTTTATTCAAATCGACAGGAAAATTAACCGAAGGTTTTATTTTCGATTGTGATTTATTGCCGGTCTTCAATGTGTCTTCCTCTGCAGCAATTATGGAATCTATTTTGGAAGATGCCGCTTCGAAAAATGCGTCTGACTGGCTAAAGTTGTAGTGTTCGGTTGACCTATCTAACTTTAAAATCTTTGCAGTTCCACCGAGAATCAGCCCGAGACTTAAGAACAGAATAACCCCCGCCTCACTCTTTGTAAGGCCCAATTTTGTTTGGATTTTTGCTGTTATTCTTGAAAGCACCTTATATCGCTCCATAATCGCATTTCAATATTGAGAATGAGCGATCAAAATTCAACTTGAGTTCCGGGGCACTGGTGATAATTAGCTTGACCCGTTTCGAGATGGCGGCTTTAGATTAGTTGAGTGTCCGAGCTCCTTCAACAAATCCTTGTCTTTTTGGCTCAACTTAGTCGGGGTAAATACGTTAATGCTGACCAGCTGATCTCCGCGGCCATATCCGTTAAGATGTGGAAGCCCTTTTTCTCTCATACGCAAAATTTTTCCCGATTGAACACCCGGTTCGATTTTAAGTTTTGCTCGTCCACTCAGCGTCGGGACTTCCACCTCGCTTCCCAGAGCGGCTTCGGGGAAACTTAAATCGAGTTCGAATACAACGTCATCTCCATCGCGCTTGAAATGTTGGTGCTGAGACTCTTCAATCATTACGATCAAATCGCCGCTCGGGCCGCCGCGCCTACCGGCATTTCCTTCTCCGCGGAGCGTCAGATAATTTCCCTCGCTGACTCCGGCTGGAATCTTAACTTTGATTGTTGGGTCACCATTCACTATGCCCGCTCCGCTGCAAGCCGGGCAGGGGTCCTTTATTATCCGACCCGTACCGCCACAATTTGTACACTGTGTCACGTTGATGAATTGTCCAAACATCGTCCGCGTGGCACGGCGAATCTCACCGCTCCCACTGCAAGTCGGGCATGTTGTGGTTCCCGATCCTCCCTTTGCGCCACTGCCGCCGCAAGTCTGACATTTTTCCTGTCTTTTTAGCTTTATCTTTTTTTCCACTCCATTTGAGATCTCTTCCAAGGATAGCTTGACTGAGATTTTTAAGTCGTTGCCTCGTTCTCCGCCGGCATATGAATTACCTCGGGACCGAGTGCGAGTCCCCCCTCCAAAGAAATCGTCGAATATTGATCCTCCGAATCCGCCTGCGAATATATCGTTAAAGACGGTGAAAATGTCGTTCGAATTAGTATTGGTCCAGTCATGGAAATCGGTCCCTTGCCTGACGCCTTCATGTCCGAACCTGTCATAGCGCGCGCGTTTGTCCGGGTCGCTCAAAACTTCGTAAGCCTCTGTTGCTTCCTTAAATTTTTCCTCGGATTCCTTGTTTCCTGGATTCCTATCAGGATGGAATTGCATGGCGAGTTTGCGATAAGTTTTCTTTATATCATCGACAGATGCATTTCTCTGAAGGCCTAATATTTCGTAGTAGTCTCTCTTAGCCATGGATTTAATTTTCCTGTCCCGACGAAGTCTCGCTATGTTTTGATCCGTCTTGATCGGACGATGCCACTATCACTTTTGCATGCTTGATAACTTTCCCGTGAAGGGTATATCCGCGTTCTACTTCTTCCACGATTATATCCGGTTTGACGTCTTGCCGCGGCACCTGTAGTAAGACATCATGGTACGTCACGTCAAACTCTTTTCCCAGAGAGTTTATCGGTTTGAGTCCTTTTTCTTCTAATAGCTTATAAAGCTTCTGGTAAATTAGCTCTACTCCTTTTACGAAAGATTCACTCCCTTGATTTTTTTTGCCATCCGTTAATGCTCGCTCAAAATCATCGAGCACCGGGATAAGGTCTTTTATCATTCTCTCATTTGAGAATTTCACAAAGTCGGCCTTGTCTATCTCGACTCTTTTTCTGAAGTTATCGAATTCTGCGGCAAGACGAAGGAGTTGGTCCTTATAAGAAGCAACGAGCCCTTCGGTTTCGCCCAATTGCTTCTGGAGTTTTTCCAAATCGCTTTCGAACTCCTTTTCAGCCGCGATGGTACTCGGATTTTCCCCGTCCGTATTTTCTATATTTTCCATACCTTCTTGATTTTCACTTTCTTCCAGATGCTTTTCGTGATCTTTGATATCTTTATGTGGCATGATTGTTATGAGCTTAATTTGTTTGAAATAACTTTTGCGACGAAATCGACGAGGGGGATGAGCCGGGAATACTGCATTCGTCGAGGACCAACAACGCCAACCGTACCCTTTATCCCGCCGACCTCATATCGAGCAGTTATTAGGCTATAATCTTTCAGCTTTGCTTCCTCATTCTCAGATCCGACTTTCACAGTGATGGGTTCTGTTCTATCGTTTTTTTCGAGTATGTGAAGTATGACATTCTCATCTCCGAGAATTTCCAATATTCCTTTTAGGTTTTCAGGCAAATCGAATTCGGGATGAGAGAGAATTCCTTGCGGCATTCCTATGTGCACTTTATCGGAATCTGAGTTCGATGAAAAGATTTTATCGCTCATACTCGTGAACCGGCTTATAACATCTTCGTTAGCATAATCGGCGACTCTTTCCAAAATGGTCCCTCGAATTTCCGACAGTTTCAATCCTGCAAGGCGTTCGTTGAGAAGGGAATTGATCTTTTTCAATCTTTGATCGCTGACTTCGGTCTCGACTTCCAGAACGATTGTCCTTATTAATCCTGTTTCGAGAGAAATTACGACCAGAATTTTGGAAGTGTTTAAAGAAACGAGTTCGATCTTGCTTAGAATGGCTTCCCCGAGGTAGGGTGCAGAGACCAGGCTTAATTGTTTTGAAACTTTACCGAGCAATTTTGACGCTTCATTGAGTAACTCACCTGAATCCAAAGGTGCGTTAAGCCCCGTTGAAATTTGCGCGCGATCTTCTTCATCGAGTGCATCAAGTGAAATTAGCGAGTCCAGATAAATTCTGTAGCCTTTGTCCGTCGGGATTCTGCCTGCCGAAGTATGCGGGTGGTCTAAATAGCCGGACTCCTCGAGCTGTGCCATAACGTGTCGTATTGTCGCCGGGCTTAAATTTACATGCAGCTTTTGCGATATGAATTTAGAAGCTACCGGATTGGCTGTCAGAATGAAGTCATGGATAACTTCTCTAAGGACTTCCTTCTCTCTATTGGTTAATTCGTTCATTTCAGTTTATTAAATATATCGAATTTCAACAAATTTAACATTCGAGCGCCTGCTAATCAAGGAAATGACGAGAAGTATACCCTCTGTTCGAGCTTAAGGATTAATTCATTTAGCCCTTGTCTTGAATCTCCAACAAGATGGAATTATTATTTCATCGATGCGATCTTCGAATCCCTCTTCGATTACGTTAAAAGCCGGGCTGCTTGTCATTGCTGTTCTGATAGCGGCGGGTACTCTTATTTATACGCAATCGATAGTCAAGCAGTTAATAGAACGCGAAGCGAAGATTGCCCACTTGTATGCCAAATCCCTTCAATATTTAGCTTCCGATCAATCTCCATCTCAGGATTACAGCTTTATCTTTGACGATGTTCTTAGCTCGATAGACTTTCCAATGATTCTCACGGATAGCAGCGATGTGCCGTTCATACCTTATGACCGTAATGTTAGAAACATTCCGCTTGATACTGCGCTTTCAGAGAAAGAGCAGCGGGATTACCTCGTGAATCTCATGAAGAAAATGGACGCGGAGTATTCACCGATAAAGGTCTCACTCGGAAAATTTGTTCTCAGCAAAGTCCATTATGGAGAATCGAACCTGGTGGTGCAGCTCCGCCTCGTACCGTATGTTGAATTCATGATCGCAGGTCTTTTTATACTGGTGGGTTATATAGCGTTTAGTTATATCAAGCGGAGTGAACAGTCCAATATATGGGTCGGAATGGCAAGAGAAACAGCGCACCAGTTAGGCACCCCACTTTCGAGCCTTATGGGATGGGTCGAAGTGATGAAGAGCGATTCAGACGGGGAGCACAGAACGGAAATTATTCCCGATATTGAACAGGATATAGGGAGGTTAAACAAAGTCGCGATGCGGTTTTCCAAGATCGGATCGAAGCCGGAATTGAAGAATATTTGCATCGCCGATGTGATTGAGAATGTCTTTTTATATTTCAGCAAGAGAATTCCTCAAACGGGTAAAAAAGTTTCCCTGGGACTTACCGGTGATAAGGCCTTATACGCAAAGTTTAACTCCGAACTTTTTGAATGGGTTCTGGAAAACTTAATAAAAAATTCTTTGGACGCAATTGAAGACAAGGATGGCGAAATAAACATAAATCTTTCAAGAGAAAATGGGTTCGTCGCAATAGATGTTAGCGACACGGGTAAGGGCATCGACATGAAATTCAGGCGTGATATATTCAGGCCGGGTTATTCGACCAAGAAGAGAGGATGGGGACTTGGGTTGAGTCTCGCGAAAAGAATTGTGGAGTCTTACCACGATGGTGAGATATTTTTGAAAGAAAGCAAAATCGGAAAGGGATCCGTTTTCAGAATTGTATTGAAGGCGGTCGATAAGGATAACTCCTAGACCGCAGGTGATCGGTCACGGAGTGGAGTTTTGAGTAAGCATCTTATCGAGGTAGGCAAGAAGGGCATTGGCTGCGTTAAACTCGGGTTCCCTTGAAGCATAGAGTAAAGTAACTGATCCATCATTGAGCCGGGTCGCGATCTCGCCAATCATATCTTTCTTCTCCCGGATTTCAAGGTAGTACCTCTTTTTGAACTCTTCCCATTTTTTAGCGTCATGCTTGAACCATTTCCTTAGTTCAGTACTAGGAGCAATATCCTTCATCCATAAATCTATTCCAGCTTTTTCCTTTGAGATTCCTCGCGGCCATAATCGCTCAACGTAAATGCGATATCCATCATCGTCTGAAGGCGATTCGTAGACTCGTTTTGTTTTTAATGTACTTTTAATGCGGGACATTTATGACCGTAAATTACGTCAAGACTTCTTTATTCCGCCAACTCGCTGCTCCCAATCCATTCTCGATTACGGATTCTTCTTCTAACTGTTTAAGTCGAGACGATAGAACATTCGCTCGTCCGAGATATCCGACTAACTTTTTAGGGTTCTGCCTTTCTACTACCGGGAGTCTTCCAATGTTGTTCTTGAGCATTTTCGAGACAGCGTCAAATACGGTCTCTTCAGGATAAGTAACTGCCAAATTAGTTGATGCTATTTCACCGATATTCTCATTGGAACGGTTGCTGTCGATTGCTTTCAACAAATCTCCTTGCGTGACAATCCCGACAAGCTCGTCTTTCTCGTTAAGGACAGGGTATGCTTTATGAATATTGAAATCAGTGTCATTACCGGCGACTTTATCAGCCAGGGCCCCGATGTTATCATTCGCATATATCACAGCCGGATTTTTATCCATGACATCGCGGACGGGGGTAAGTTTAAGAATATCGGTATCGTATTCCTGGAACACGTGAACCCCTCTTCGCGCGAGTTTTTCAGTCATGATTGAATTTTTAAGAAATGATATTGCAATTGCCGACGCAATGACTCCGACGAGCATGAGTGGTAGGATCGCGTCGTAGTCGCGTGTTATCTCAAAAGAGAATACTATAAATGCGAAAGTGGAACGTGCAGCAGCACCGAAGACTGCGCCCATTGCGACAAGCGCAAATGCGCCGGGTGAAAGGTTTGCTCCCGGAACTAGATGGTTTACCAGGATTGCGAATGCGCCTCCCATCGCGGCACTTGCCATAAACATAGGCGCGAGGAGTCCTCCGGATGTCCCGGAGCCCAATGAGATGAGAACGGCGATAGATTTAAATAATAAGAGAAGGATGAGGAGGTTTATCGCGAGATTATTATTCAAAATATCTGATATGGTGTCATAGCCGACACCAAATACCCTCGGAATAAAAAAGCCTATGACACCAAGGGCAAAAGCTCCGATCGCGGGCCACCAGAGTGGGTCAATAGTCAATTTCTCAAACTGGTCCTCCGTCCAATAAAGAGCTTTTGTAAAAACAATTGCACCGATTCCGCAAAGAATGCCAAGTATAATAAAATAGATTACATTTCTTGTGATGTCAAAATTCAGCGAACCGACATGAAACATCGGACCCGATCCGAGAAGCTGGAATCTTGCCGCGGTGGCTACCGCAGTGGAAATGACGAGAGGAATAAAGGAACGGGGTCTGAATTCAAATAGCAGAAGCTCTACCGCGAGAATTACTCCGGCAATTGGCGTGCTGAACGTTGCAGCCATTCCCGCACCTGCACCGCAAGCAAGAAGGACCTTTCGTTCGGAAGCAGTTGTCGGAATAAACTGGCCGAGGAGTGAGCCTATTGCACCGCCCGTCTGGACAATGGGACCTTCTGCACCGAAGGGTCCGCCAGTACCTATTGCAATCGCGGCGGAGAGAGGTTTCAATATCGCCACTTTTCCTGAAATCTTGCTTTTGTTAATCATTACAGCTTCGATTGCTTCCGGAATTCCGTGTCCTTTTATTTTAGATGTTCCGTATTTTGCCATCACTCCGACAATAAGTCCGCCTATAACCGGAATTAAGATTACAAGTATTCCGATGTTGTTGTATTGCGGACTGACAAATTGAAATGAGAAGCGATGATAGAACGACAGGTTTGTGAACAGCCCGATCATATTATATAAAGCGAATGAAATAAAGCCGGCAATCAAACCGATCAGAGCGGCAAGCATCGAGAGAAAAAATAATCTGGGATTTGAATTAATTGGATTAGCGTGGTCTTTTTTCATTTTCTCCTCATAATAGAATTGTTTCCGATTTATTGAACAACTGGAATGGAGGATTAGTTCTAACGGCAACAACCAGTTAATAGCTGATTAAATATCACTGCTTCCGAACACCGATATAGGAGAGAAGAGGCATTGCCAGCAAATAAAGAAATCCTCGTCCAAGAAATTTCTTTTTGTGGCTTGCCGATCTACGGGCACTCATTAAGGTTTCGGAATTGATCTGCGTTGCTGGGCGTGTTGTCAGAAAGTGAAATTGAAGGGGGTAAAAAAATGTTCCCGCCGGGATTGGCGGGAACAAGAAATTCAAGACATGAAGAAAATTACTGAAAAGCGATCTAGTAAGAGTCTCCTTAACAATAGCTTATTGAGGGTCTCTTTGCTAAGGTAATAGTATCCCCGATGCGATCACGGTGGTCCATATACCGCGCCTGTCTCCCTCGGCAGATTGAGTCACGTTGAATGTCTTAACTATTTTTCCGCTCATCTTATACTGCTGCTCTCGCTCGTCCCAATCCGCATTCGAGTCAAATTCGATTCCCAGTGTGGTAGCAAGCATTGTTGCGGCAAGATCTTCGGCATATTCGCCTGCTTTTTCATCTGTCTCGCCGAAAGGGTGATGCTCCGAAAGATAACCGTATTGAGACGAATCGTTAGGTGTTGCGACTCCGATTGAGGCTGCCACAAGCCGGTTTGGTTCGTTTGTGGAGTTTCTCGCGAGCACGCAAAAAGTTATTTGCCCGGGTTGAAGAAGTTTCAGTCCGTCATCGATTGGAACCCGTTTACAGCCGGCGGGGAAGATACTTGATACGGTTACTAAGTTGCATTTCTCGATCTTCGCGTCACGAAGTGCAAGCTCGAACGATTGAAGATAGTCGCGATGGCGACCTACCCCTTTGGTGAAGAAAATTTTTGACGGGACATACAATTTGACATCTCCTTTTATCAGTTATCTGTTTTCAATATTAAGCGGTTAATTTATCATACTCTTGACTTAGTTCAAGTTTATTTCCTGACCTTATAAAACTTTCGCTTTCCAACCTTCAAAATGAATGGCTTATCAAAACTTACGGGAGCATTTGGGTCCGAAACCTTGGTGCCGTCGATAGTAACTCCCCCCTGAAGTACGAGCCGCCGGGCTTCACTTTTTGACTCGGCCGCGCCGACTTCAACAAGTAATTGCGAAGTGACTGGCGGGGTCAGGATGCCTATTACACGTTCTTCAATTTCTTCGGGACTTTCCCTGCGAACGAATATACGATCGAAATTCTCTTCCGCTTGGTTTGCAGCGTCCTGATTATAGTAAAGTTTTACAATCTCTCTTGCGAGTCTTCTCTTTAAATCTCGTGGGTTTATAGATTTCAACTCAATCTGATTATTGATTGACCGGAGCTCCGAGTCGGCTATATCTGTCGTGAGAACGAAATAATTGTAGATAAGCGTATCCGGTATAGAGAGAGTCTTTCCGTACATTTCGTCGGGTGTATCTGTGATGGCGATATAATTTCCGAGGGACTTGGACATTTTCTCAACTCCGTCGGTTCCTACTAAAAGGGGCATTGTAAGGATAACCTGCGGATCAAGTCCGTATTCACGCTGAATATCCCTTCCAACCAGCAAGTTGAACTTCTGGTCTGTACCGCCGAGTTCGATGTCAGCTTTGATTGCGACGGAATCCATTGCCTGAGCAAGAGGATAGAGGAATTCATGAACGCTTATCGGCTCTCCGCTTCGGTATCGCTTTTCGAAATCGTCCCGTTCAAGCATTCTTGCAACTGTATATTTACTGGCAAGCTTGATCACCTCTTCAAAATTCATCTTCCCAAGCCATTCGGAATTATAGACAATCTTCACGTTTTTTTCAGAAAGGATCTTCAAGGCTTGTTGAAAGTATGACTCTCCATTTTGCCGCGTCTCCGGTAAAGTCATCGAAGGTCTTGATTTGTTTCTTCCCGAAGGGTCGCCTATCATTCCGGTAAAATCACCGACAATTAAGATTGCGGTGTGTCCCAGGTCCTGAAATTGCCTGAGCTTTCGGAGTACGACTGAATGTCCGAGGTGAAGATCCGGACGGCTCGGATCGCATCCCAACTTTACATTCAAAGGCACATTGCCCTTTATCGACTTCTCGATCTTCTGCGCAAGTTCTTCTTCGGGAACGATCTCCGCAACACCGCGCCTGATCTGGTCAAGTTGTTCGTTAACTGATGGAAACAACTCTAACTATTTTTCTCCTGTCGGATTTATCTGAGAATGTTTTTTTGTGGGTTGGGAATTTTCTGAAATGTCATGCATTAGCATCGTGTTGCCGCAACTCTCGCTCCTGGTCACGCTGCTTGATTGTCTCGCGCTTGTCAAAAGTCCTTTTTCCCTTTGCGATTGCAAGTTCGATCTTTGCTAATCCGTGTTTCCAGTAGAGTCTGATCGGGACCAGGGAAAGGCCTTTCTCCCTGGTTTTACCGAGAATCTTTCGAATCTCTCTCTTGTGCAAAAGGAGTTTACGAGATCTCTTTGGGTTATGATTGAATGGGCCCGCGTTCTGGTAAGCGGCGACGTGCATGTTGTGAACCCATATTTCTCCATCCTTAATCGAAGCAAAGCAATCACTGAGGTCGACTTTTCCTTGCCTTACAGATTTTACTTCGCTTCCTTTTAAAACAATTCCCACTTCGGTAGTTTCCAGAATCTGGTATTCAAACCTCGCATGCCTATTTTGAGCTACCGTTTTCTCCTCTGGTTCCATTTAGCCTTCCATGTTTAATTGTCGCAATCGCAACTATTACCCTAACCTTTTTACAACTCTAAGCCGTTTCCCGACTGCGACATAAAATGCTAAACTTTACCTTTCAAAGTCAAGATGGATGCAAAAGTTTTTTTGGAGGACGGAAAAGGAGTGAAAGTGGACATTTAGCCCAATGTCCATATTCCATTATTCGGCCTCGTTTGATATATTGAATCAAAAAGCGAATTTAAATGGCACAGTCTTCAAAAAATGAATTAACACTTGACAAGATCGTATCACTTGCTAAAAGGAGGGGATTTGTTTTCCAGTCCAGCGAAATATATGGCGGGCTGAATGGCTGCTGGGATTACGGCCCTCTTGGCGTAGAAATGTTGAACAACGTAAAGCAGCAGTGGTGGAAAAGCATGACTTATCGGGAGAATGTGGAGGGGATCGACGCATCCATTCTGATGCATCCCCGGGTATGGGAAGCCTCCGGGCATGTGGAGAATTTCGCAGATCCGATGGTCGATTGCAAACAATGTAAAGCAAGATATAGAACAGATATTATCGCGGATTCCTTTTCAGAAAAATCCCTAAAAAAGATCTATGCGGAATTTATTGAGAAAATAAATAATGGTATTTCCGATGAGCTAAGAAAGCTGATCGAAGAGTCGGTTAGATTAGATAAATCCAGAGCTGGTGATTTATACAAGTTCAAATCCGAAAAGGAGCATTTTGATTTCAAAGTTGATAATCTTAAGGCAGCAGAAAAATTTATGGCGACTCAGGACGTTGAGATGGTGCGCACAACGTTCTCTAACTATGTTGATTTCATGATTGCGACAAAAGTTATACCATGTCCTAATTGCGGCAACAAGGGTACGTTTACCGAAGCCCGCAAATTTAATCTTATGTTCAAAACCTTCGTCGGTCCGGTCGAAGATTCCTCTTCTGCTGTTTACCTCCGACCTGAAACAGCGCAGGGGATCTTCGTTAATTTCCAGAATGTACTGACTGCTTCGCGGCAAAAGCTTCCTTTCGGAATTGCGCAAATAGGAAAAGCATTCCGCAATGAGATCAACACGAAAAATTTTCTTTTTCGCACGCGTGAATTCGAACAGATGGAAATGCAGTTCTTCGTCAAACCCGGAACGGACGATAAGTGGTTTGAATACTGGCGCGCCGAACGGATGCAGTGGTACATCGATCTTGGTATGAAGAAAGAGCAGCTTCAATGGCACCAGCATCCGAAGGATAAACTGGCACACTATGCCAAAGACGCATACGACATAGAATTTCTTTTCCCGTTTGGCTGGGGAGAAATAGAGGGAATACATAACCGCACCGATTACGATTTGACACGACATGAGGAATTTTCGGGCAAATCCATGAAGTATTTCGACGAGGAGACAAAAGAAAAGTACACGCCGTTTGATATCGAAACGTCTGCAGGAGCAAGCAGGTCTTTTATGGCATTTCTTGTCGGCTCCTATCGCGAAGAAGAAGCTCCGTCAGCTGAAGGTAAAATGGAAATGCGAACGGTCCTCAAGCTTCATCCAAAGCTTGCCCCGATTAAAGCCGCCGTATTTCCGCTGGTCAATCGAGACAACATGCCGGAGGTTGCCCGCAAAATTGAAACGGATTTACGTTCTCACTTGCGCGTCTTCTACGACGATAGTGGAGCAGTTGGTCGTCGATATCGCCGCCAGGACGAAACCGGCACACCTTTCTGCATAACTGTCGATTCACAGACATTGCAGGATCAAACTGTTACGATCCGCGACCGAGATTCAATGCAGCAGGAGAGAATTGCTTCCGAGCGGGTTTCCGAATATTTGATGTATAAGTTGAAGTAATTAATAAATTGAAACCGGTGGTTCGAAAGAAGAAGCCAGCTGTCAAGAATCAAACAATCTCGCAAAGCGATAGTGGAGAGTTCCGTGGATTTTTCAAAGAGACATTTGAATTCTTCTCCGATTTATACGTACACAATTCCGTGACATGGTTTCGAAAGCATAGGGAAGATTACGAAACTTATTTGATGAATCCGGCCCGCGCGTTTGTGACTTCTATCGGACCCTTCGTCAAATTTATCAATCCGGGATTTGACACCGAGCCGAAGTTCAACAGAACGCTTGTCCGCCTGAACAGGGATATGCGGTTCGCGAAAAAGCCCTATAAGGATTTCTTCCTGATCCGGTTCGGAAAAGGGAAATGGGATTCGGAGTTATTCCTGTACCTCGACAGGAATGGGATGGAGGTCGGCGCTTTCGTGAACAACGAAAAGAAAGACGGTCGCAGGCGTTTTGAAGAAAATATTTCAGCTCACACTTCCGTCTTTTTGGAATCATGCAAGGAGTTTAAGATCGGTGGCGAGTTTTCTGCTTACGAGTTGAGGAACGGTACCGAGCCGATAGCGGATCGTTTTAATCCGAAACGAGATCATCCCAAATTAAAGGGGATAGATTATCTTATCTTCGGCAAAGAGTTGAAAAAATCCGATCCGGCGGTTTATTCGAAAAGTCTTCTGGCAATCGCCATGAAAACATATAACCGGCTCTACCCTCTTTACATTTTTTCCACGTCGGACAATGCGGCGGCGGAATGCCAGGCCTATTCAAGTCGAATAGGTCTTTTGAAAATCTCGACAAAATGAACAATGCAGGATCATCGGTCTCAGGAAATACACGGACAAATAGGCTGTTGCAAAGGATTGTTGAAGGGAGTATTTGTTCGGTAAAGCCGTCGGTTCTGTTTGAACAGGGGTTCAATCTTAACGGGGATACACTCAGGGCTTTCGGTAAAGAGATAAATCTTAGCCAACTCAAAGAAGTAAAATGTGTCGCAATAGGCAAATCCGCCGAAGCAATGGCATATGAAGTCGAAAAGAAACTTGCAGGTCGAGTTACGGGAATAATAGCGACGCCGGTCGAAAAACATTTCGAGGTAAAGGATTTTCAATTCTTTAAAACCGGGCATCCATTTCCCGACGAGGTGAGCACTGATGCTGCTAAGGAAATTCGGCGTTTCGTTTCATCGTGCAGCGCAAAAGATCTTCTGATTTTCTTGATCTCCGGCGGCGGAAGCGCCGCGGCATTTCTTCCCGTCGATGGCGTGAGTTTAAACGATGCCAATGAAACACTAAAGATCCTTTTCGACAACGGAGTCCCGATCGGAAAAATAAATTTGATAAGGCGTCACCTCTCATTGCTAGGGGGCGGAAAATTGGCCGCACTTTCACAGGAAACGGAAAAAATTTCTCTGATTATTTCCGATGTTGTCGGAGATGATTTGCTCAGCATAGCGAGCGGGCCAACCGTCCAGGGTTTGGCCACTCCGATGGATGCGTATGATTTTCTTGAAAAGAACGGTTTGATAAATAAGGTACCTCAATCCGTTCCGAAGGCTCTACTATCCATTGGCAAAACTATTCCGGGAATTAAACCAGAATATAATTTCGTGGAAATAATTGCATCTAACGAGATGTCCTTGAATGCGGCTCGAAAAATCGGCATCGAAGAGGGGTTCGATACGCTTGACTTGACGCGTTCCTTGGAATTGGACACCGAGAGTGCGGCTGAACTTCTCGTCTCAATTGTCCGGTCCATCGAAGTTGACTGCAAGCCGACCCCGGCATTGGTACTTCTCGGCGGAGAAACTACGGTAAAAGTGGGCGGAGCGGGGAAAGGGGGGAGGAATCAACAGCTTGTTCTCGAAACTTTATCCAAACTTGCCGACCTTACGTTGAAAAATATATCTTTAAGTAGGGTCACCATATTTTCCTTTGGAACGGACGGTAAAGATGGAAACAGTGAATTCGCAGGCGCGTATGCCTCTCCAGATGTTTTGAAAGATGTGAAGGGCGGAATTCAGAAGGTCAGGGAATACATTTCAAAGAACGACTCTTCGTCATTCTTTGAAAAATATGGCGGACTGATTACGACGGGACCAACAGATACAAACGTGATGGACATAATGGGAATAATTGTTGAATGATAACCGTCGATGAAACAGTCGAGCTGAAAATAGATTCGATAGCCTTCGAAGGGAAAGCCATAGCTAAAGTCGATGGTTATGTGATATTCGTTTCGGGCGGTGTTCCCGGCGATATCGTTAAGGCAAAAATCTTCAAGCGCAAAAGAGATTATGCGGAGGCAAAGGTTGTTGAAATCGTAACGCCTTCGGCATCACGTGTCGAGCCGCGATGCAGGTACTTCGGAATTTGCGGCGGCTGTAAGTGGCAGCATCTCGATTACGAAGAACAAATCCGGTTTAAGCGGCAGCATGTCATCGACGCATTTGAGAGGATCGGGGGAATGAAAGTCGATGTTGCCGCAACGCTCCGAGCAGACAAAATATATGAATACCGCAACAAGCTTGAACTTACTTTTTCGGACAAACCTTTCAAGATACTTGACAACGATCCGGTTAAAGTTGCGCTGGGATTTCACTCTCCCGGAAGATATGACAAAGCGATAGATATCGAGCACTGTCATCTTGCAGATGAAAGAGTAAACGCCGTGATAAATTGGTTTCGAACCGTGATTGCTCCGGATTCTAAATTTAAGAGGGATCTCGGCTTGACCATTTACGATTCCGAACAACATTTCGGACTCCTTCGCTTCCTGACAATAAGAAAATCGTATGCCACCGGAGAATTGATGGCGAGCGTTACGGTGTTAGAAGAAAGCAGCGTCCTGGATAAAGTTGCCGTCAATCTTCACGACGAACTCCCGTTTGTCTCGACCTTCGCTTCGATAGTCAATTCGACTCGCGCTCAGATTGCGTCCGGGAACTTGTCCAGAACATATTTCGGAAATGGATCAATTACCGATAAGATCGGAAATTACTCATTCAGAATTTCGCCACTTTCATTTTTCCAAACAAATACTCATCAGGCAGAAAAACTCTACAATGTTGTCGCCGCAAATTGTAATGATAGGCAAAACGTTATCTTCGACCTTTATAGTGGAACGGGGAGCATATCCCTGTTCTTGTCTGAGTTCGCGAAAGAAATTTATGGCTTCGAATTAGTTGAATCCGCGGTTAAGGATGCAAAGGAAAATGCGAGCTTGAATGGGGTCAACAATGTCCAATTCATTCAAACCGATTTGCTCGAACTTTTCAAGGGAAGAGATATCCTTGAAAACTTCTCGAAGCGAAATCTTCCCAAACCCGATGTAATTGTTCTGGATCCGCCGAGAAGCGGGCTCCACCCGAAGATAGCTGACAATATTCATTTGCTCGAGGCTGAGAAGATAATCTATGTCAGCTGTAACCCGGCGACTCAGGCTAGAGATGTTAAGGAAATTGTCTCGAAAGGATACGTACCCGTTAATTGCCAGCCCGTCGACATGTTTCCTCAAACTTATCACATTGAAAATGTGATGACACTGGTAAGGTCTGACACCTTACAAAAAAATAGCGAGAACTATTAGGCCGTTTTCTCCGCGGCGGCTGGTTCCTTTTTCATTCTGATTCGCCCGGCATATTGAAGGGCGATTGAGTGGATATTTTCCAGGTCGACCATCTTATTGCATTCCAAATCATACGGACAGACTTTTTTCCAGCAGGGAGAGCAGAAGAGCCCCTCGGGAATTAATTTCATCCCTCGATCATAGAGATCGATTTCAGCCCAGCAGCTTACTCCGAACCAGACCAAAACATATTTCTTTAACGCTATCGCCAGGTGCATTCCATAACTGTCGCCGGTGATGACAATATCGGCGGCATTCTCATAGATAATTCCTTTGCGAAGACCCTCCGACGACGGGGTATTGAAGAGCCGGGTTTTCAAATCCGGATTTCGTTCCAGGGAAGCGGAATAGATCTGTTCATTGCGTTTGGTATCTTCACGCCCGCCAAGAAGAACCATTTTAATCTTTTCATCTTCAGAAAACATTTCTATTAGCTTCAGGTGCTGTTCGATTGTCAGTTTTTTATTAGGGTAAAGGTTGGAACAGCCGGTGTTAAAACCAATTACGAGATCATTGTCACTAATGCCTTTAGATCTTCTGTACCATGATGTTAGTTTCAGCTCTTCGTTGGTCAAGTTCAGGATGTACTCATCCCGTTCGTAGGGAAGCCGGAATGTTTCCGCGAGGATGTCCTGGCCGGTTCGTTGATTAATCCGGAACTTCAGATAATCGTCGATGCCTAATAAGTAGTTATAGCTTGCTTCCTTGTTCAGCGGCACAATTTGACCGTTCTCATTTAAACCGAAACCCAATTTTTCTTTCGCATTCAATTTCATCGTCAGAGCGGCAGACCTTCTGGATTTATCGACATTCATAATAAGATCGAATTTCATCCGCTCGAGTATAAGCCAGCTCTCCGGATCCCAGACAAAAACATCATCGATGAAAGGGTTTTCAGAAAGTAACGGCGCGGCTGATTTAAGGGTAATCCACGCAACGTAGCTGTCTGGAAATTTCCGTTTTATCGGCGCGAGTTGTGCCGTCGTCATTAAGACATCGCCCATCGCATCCAGATTAATTATCAGAATCTTTGTGCCGAACGGCCTGTCGGGACGTGAACATTCCTCGTAGCACGTTTTATAAGGAAGGCAAGGTTTATAACCTGTAAACCGCTGGCAATCTGGTATCTCGAATTCAAATACTTTCATCGATCTTCTTTACTCCTTTGATCTTCCTGTTTTGTTCGATAACTGAAATCAGCTTCAATAATTTCCCGAAAACAGTTTCGCTTTCAAGCTCTATCATGCATGGATTTCCAATCGGGCACTTTGTCAGGTTACATTCCAAACAATCCAGCGTTTCATTTCTGACGACCTCCGAGAGATTTCCATACGGGCCTTGCAGTCGGGGATTCGTTGGGCCGAATATTGCGAGTGTCGGGACGTCCAGCGCTGCGGCAATGTGCATCGGGCCTGAGTCATTTGTAATTAAAAGGAGCGATTTTCTCATTATCGTTCCCATTTCGTGGAGTGAAGTTTGCGGAGCGAGGATGGCGCCAGACGATGAAGCAATCTTCTCCGCACTCACCTTCTCGGATGGTCCATAGAGCACAACCACGCCGAGATTCAGTTTCTCATGAACCATTTCGCAAAGCTCGGCAAATTTATCCGCCGGCCATCGTTTTATCTCCCAACCACCGCCGATATTTATCGTTATGAACTTCTCAGTAATTAGACTGTGCTCTTCAAGAAATTTATCTCCGAATTCTTCGGCTGCGTCGTTGAGATAAAAAAAAGGTTTCGAAGGTTGAACCGCGATTCCGATTCGTCTAAGTGCGTCTAAATTAAATTCGACATTATGGAACTCGCCGTCTCTCGATGGGACTAGGAGATTATAAGCAAATCTTCTCCACTTGAAAGGGAAGCCGACCCTTACCTTCGCGCCGCTGAAAAATGTGATTATCGCAGTCCGCGGGTTCGCGAACAAGTCGATTATTAAACCGTACCTCCTTTTTCTAACCTGCAATATTATTGAAAGGGAAGTCTGAGACTTTGTGTCGAACGAAATAATGTTGTCCATAAAAGGATTGCCGTCTAAAACGGGAGCTGCGAATTTTTCAACCAGGAAATCGATCTGAGCCGTCGGAAATTCTCTCCTTAAGTTCGGGAGAACCGGAGTGGATAGCAAAACGTCTCCGATAGCTCTTGGCTTAATTACGAGTATCTTTTTTATTTTGGACTGTTCGAGTTGAAACTGTTTCATGGATTGTTGACAAAATATAATCAATACAGATGGTCTTGAAAAATACAAAAGGGGCGGGTACATTTTAACCATGAAAATGATATGGTTCTCAGCGGTTATGCTGGCTGCGGGTTCAGCATTTGGCCAGTCAGCGTATGATTTTCTTAACCTCGATGTCAGCGCACGCGAAGCATCTCTTGCCGGCTCCGTGATGACACGTTCGGACGATCCGACGGGGTTCTATTACAATCCCGCCCTATCTGTCGGAGCGAAAGATCGCGCCGTAACCTTCGGCTTTCTTAAACACGTGCTCGATATTAATGCCGGATATCTTTTTTCTACCTTCCAGCTTCAGGGTAAGGGTTATTTCGGAGTCGGCGTAGGTTATATAAACTACGGAACATTTACCACGACCGACGACAATGGAAATGAGTTCGGGACATTCAGCGCCGGCGATGTGGTGTTGACGGCGAATTATTCAAACTATCTAGCGGAAAATTTCAGCTATGGATTTAACCTGAAAGGGATCTACTCCTCGATTGCATCATATTCTTCCTCGGCGGCAGCATTCGACGCAGGTTTGTATTACAACTTTCCCGATGACCTTTTTGGAATCGGATTTTCAATCTTAAACGCGGGCACTCAGCTCACCAATTATCAGGATATACGAGAGGCGCTCCCCTTTGATGTAAGAATTGGAGTATCGAAACAGCTTGAACACCTGCCGCTAATCTTAAATTTTGCATTTCAACATCTTGGCGATCCGACCTTGGATGCCTCAGACAGGCTTCGTTCTTTTGTTATCGGAGGAGAGTTTCTGCTTTCAGAAAATTTTCACGTCCGGATCGGTTACAACAATCTTGAGCACGAGCAGATGAAGATCGGATTGACTTCAGGTATTGAAGGGTTGTCTTTCGGCGTCGGAGTGAATTTCCTCGGGTACGGATTTGATTACGCGTATTCTTCCTGGGGAAAAATCGGCGCGCTGCACAGGGTCAATGTGACCACATCTTTCTAGTTGACCGCGCTCTCATGAGCCGGGTTGCTTGAAAATCATTTTGGAAAAAGATAGATTCATATCATAGAGATGAGCAGTCACACTCAATTTTTGTCCCGTATATTGTGGTCGGGCCTCGCTAAGAGGTTCTATATCGTCCTCGCTGCTTTCATTGCGTTTTTTTCGCTGATGAACTGGTACGTTATGCCATGGTACGTCAATGACGGTGGAACGGTAACCGTGCCGGATTTGAGCGGGATGAACGAAGTGGAAGCGAGACACGCCCTCGATACACTCGGGTTACAGTTTCAGCTTGGGGGAACGAAAATAAGCAAGCTCGCGCCCAATACCGTACTTCAGCAGAATCCCGAAGCCGGCGTTTTAGTCAAGCACGGAAGGCGTGTCTACCTTGTGTTGAGCGGCGGTGTGGAAAAAGCTTCCGTCCCCGATTTGCAGGGGCATTCACAGCGTGAGGCGCAGTTCATGCTCGAGCGTGCGGGGTTCAGATTGGGAAACGTTACTTCCGATTCATCGAGTGAATTCCCGCAGAATGTTGTCATGTCTCAGTCAATTTCGCCTAACGCTTCTGTCATATCGGGGACAGCGATTTCAATCGTTGTTTCGAGTGGAATTCCGGTTGCAGGAGAAATATCCGTTCCGGACTTAGTAGGCAAACCGTTGTCTGAAGCACAGAAGATTATTTCAAATTCCGGTTTCGTCCTCGGCAAGATTACATTTCAACCCAGCCCTAAATTAGTTCCGAATACGGTGCTTGAACAATACCCGCGCGCAAATGAACTAGCAGTGAAAGGGAGTCATGTCGATTTGTTTGTATCATCGATTGCCAACCAGAACCAGATCTTGGAGAACTGAAACGAGCAGCGATGATTAACGAGATTGGATTTATGATCAAACCAAAACGCTCCTTCGACTTTAGGCCGGGCTCAATTGATAACACATCGAGGTTAATTTCATGGGCATGAATTCAATTGTGGTTGCACCGTCGATCCTTGCCGCTGACTTCACGAAGCTTGAAGAGCAGATTCTCCTTTCGGAAAAAGGCGGAGCCGACTGGATCCATATCGATGTTATGGACGGGCACTTCGTCCCGAATCTGACCTTTGGTGCCCTGATAGTTTCTACGGTAAACAGAATTACCGATAAACCCCTTGACGTCCATTTGATGATTGAGAATCCCGATTTCTTCCTTGAAGATTTTGCCGAGGCGGGGGCGGACCATATCATCGTACATTATGAAGCAGTCATCCACTTAAATAACATCGTCAACAAAATTAAAAAGCTTGGATTAAAAGCGGGCGTCGCGATCAACCCTTCGACACCGACTGATGTCCTCAAGGAAATTATCAACGATGTGGATCAAGTTCTCATAATGTCTGTGAATCCCGGTTTCGGAGGACAGAAATTTATTGAGAGCGCATATAGAAGGCTGTCTGAAGTTAGGTCTCTCGTACCGAAGGGAAAGAAAATTTATATAGAGGTCGACGGCGGAGTTGGACCGGAAAATGATTCAAAGCTGGTGGAGGCTGGGGCAACCGTTTTGATTGCGGGCACATCGGTATTCAAATCAAATGATATTACTGGCGCAGTCAAGAAATTGAAGGCTGTATAGCCAGAACGTCCAAGATGGATTCCCGATAGGAACGTTCGGGAGTGACTCTTTTGGTGACCACCTGTTTACTTCAATACTAGTTGGGATCGTTTCAAGACAATAGAGTAAATAATTGAAGCACATCGAAGATAAAGTTCCAAAGAAAAATTCAATAAGGATCGCCGCAGGACAGGGTTACTGGGGCGACCTTCCACAGGCACCTTACTGGCAAGTCAGCAAAGGACCAGTTGATTATCTGGTCATGGATTATCTCGCCGAAGTTACAATGTCGATTCTCCAAAAACAGAAATCGCGTGATCCGAAGCTCGGTTACGCGAAAGATCTCCTCCCTGTCATGGAGCAGATTCTTCATATCGTCGTTCAGAAAAATATCAAGGTAATAACAAACGGCGGAGGAGTTAATCCTCAATCGTGTCGTGACGCGATCTTTGAAATTGCGAAGAGGCTAAACATAAAAGGGCTGAGGATCGGCGTCGTGCACGGAGACGACATTTATGGACGAATCGATGAGCTGTCGAAGTCCGGCGTCGATTTAAAAAATATGGAGACCGGGGATAGCCTTACCACGGTGCGAGATCGTTTACAAAGTTCGAATGTTTATTTCGGTGCTTTTCCGATCGCACAGGCGCTTAGAGAAGGGGCGCAAATTGTTTTAACCGGCAGGGCGACGGACACCGGTCTGACTCTCGCGCCGATGATCAACGAGTTCGGCTGGAAAGAATCTGACCACGATAAATTAGCGGCAGGTATTGTCGCCGGCCATATCCTCGAATGCGGCGGGCAATCTTCCGGAGGAAATTATTTGAAAGACTGGCGGAACGTCCCGGACCTCGCAAATATCGGATTCCCGATAGCGGAGGCGCATCCGGATGGAACTGTTTACATTACGAAGCATGATGGTACAGGCGGATTGGTTTCCGTAGACACGGTGAAAGAACAATTGCTTTACGAAATAGGTAATCCGAATGAATATATCACGCCGGAAGTGATTGCCGATTTCACAAGTATAAAACTGGAACAGGCAGGAAATGACAGGGTAAAAGTGTTTGACGTAAGAGGGAAACCGCCGACTGAATTCTACAAAGTATCGATGGCTTACTTCGATGGCTATTACGCTGTCGGGACTTTGACTTACGGTTGGCCTGACGCGCTTGAAAAGGCGAAAGCCGCCGACAAGATTATGCGGAAGCGGTTAAAGGACCTGGGATTTGAATACGATGAATTCAACACCGAGTTCCTTGGATATAACTCATGTCATGGACCGCTAAGCCCGATGCCGGCGGAATTGAACGAAGTTGTCTTGAGAGTTGCGGTCAGGAGTAAAAACTTCGAGGCTGTGGATGCCTTTGGGAGGCAGCTCGTCCCGCTTCTGCTAACGGGTCCGCCAACAGTCACAGGCTTCGGCAGTGGCCGCCCGAAGCCACAGGATGTTGTAGCATACTGGCCATCACTGATAAAGAAATCTCTGGTGAAACCGGAGGTGGAAGTGAGGGAAGGGTGAGCCCCTTTAACCCCTACTGGACTCAGAAACGCTGAACTCTGCGCTTTAGCGCAGAGACCTGACAACCTGGAGGCTCATTGGGCTTCAGCCCAGAAAAGAAAGGAGGAAAAGGTGCCCTATGTGAAAGTCATGGTACACGCAGTCTGGGGAACGAAAAATCGAGAACCGTTCCTCACAAGCAGCATAAAGCCACAGGTTATTAAACACATAAAAGACAATGCAATGAAAAAAAATATCTACATCAATGAGTTGGATGGATATACGGAGCACCTGCATTGCCTTTTCGGATTGAATGCGGATATGAGTATTTCAAAGACCATCCAATTGATAAAAGGCGAGTCCTCGTTTTGGATAAATAAAGAAAAGCTAACCAGAAATAAGTTCGAATGGGCAGATGAATACTTCGCTGTTTCTGTAAGCGAGTCAATCCTGCCGAAGGTGAGGGCTTACATCCAATCTCAAGAGGAACATCACAGGAAGACCACATTCACTGAGGAATATGAGAGATTCATTGCAAAGTACAGTTTCGAGATTCATGGCTAAAGCCGGATTGACGGAGAGGTTTGGACTCTCCGCCATAAATGGCGGAGTTTATCATCCATGAAGAAAGTTCAATTACTAAAGCTCGCCCATGCGCGCAGCGGCGATAAGGGAGACACCTCCAACATCGGCCTGATTGCGCGTAAGCCGGAATATTTTCCGATCCTGAAAGAAAAAGTTACGGTCGAGGTCGTAAAAAAGCATTTCGCCGGGATATGCAGGGGTTCAGTAGAGCGTTATGAGCTGCCGAACCTTCACGCGCTGAATTTTCTTTTGCACGACGCGTTGGGCGGCGGTGGCACAGTCTCGCTAAGAAACGATGCGCAGGGTAAAACGATGAGCACGGCACTACTCAGACTTGAGATCGAAGTGCCGGACGATTTGATGGTTGAGTGACTCCACGAGCCTTTGCTCGCGAAGGTTGAATATATGGTGGAGACAAACTACATTTTCAGCGAAATGGATGGCGTGGGAATTGGTCAGAGTAGAGAGAGCGGAGGTATTTTTAAAGAGACGAGTAAAATTGACTTTTAAAGCTTTAAGCCATAACACTTTGTATAGAACGTATTAGGAAAACAGGGTTGAAACGTGCAGAAGGTTTGGTTGCGAAAAAAATCAATAAGAACTTCTAAGCACGAGGCCGTGACTCTCCTTTTTGCAGGAGAAACTTAGTCAAATAATCGGTATAATTATAAGGTGGGTCATGAAAAAACTATATAAGAATTTATCGCTCACTGAACTGCACGATTTAGTGAAGAATAAAAAGAAGGTTGAATTTGAAGCCACCTCTAAGGAGTTGAATCTTGAGGAGATAAAAGATTTTTATGAAGAAACCACGATCTTTAAGCTACCGCCTCTAAATCCGCCTCAAGAGTTAATAACGATGTTATTTTCTGGAGCTTCGTCCAATCTGAATTATATATTTATTCTTGCGTTTCTGTTAAAAGGCGAAGTGATTTACAGGAATATTGGGAATGATACTTTTCAGGTAAGTATAAAATTCTAAGAATTACTGTGAAAGGAAGAAAAACAGATTACATTGGGCTATATGGAAATGTTAAACTTCCTAAAGCTTGGTGTAATAATTGTGGCGGTTATTCTTTTGTCCAAGATGGTGAACTGGCGTGTTGCGGTGCGCATATTGCGGAAGATCCGCAAAGGTATAAAAGAGAATCAATTCCAGAACAAAGAAGGAGAATAATACCACAGAAGGAGAGGAGAAAGCAACTAGAGCTTCAAAACTATAGATGCTTTTACTGCGATAGGGGTTTTGGTTCAACAGTCTACCGTAAAGGTAGAGCCTTAAAACTAAAAATTCATTGGGATCACATGGTTCCATATTCATTGACACAAAATAATTCCCCAACAAATTTTGTCGCAGCCTGTCATGTCTGTAATGGTTCAAAAAGTTCTTTCGTTTTTCAAACAGTAGATGAAGCTAAGCTATATCTTTTGGACAGATGGAAAGCGAGGGGTTACACTGATGGCCCTGAATACTGATGGATTCGAAGGATAAGCGAAAACATTTCGACGTAAACCGCAGGAATGAGAAAAGCCCATTGAATCTTGCTCGATGGGATGAATCACTCAAAGATTTCTTAAATGCAACTTATGAAGATAATGATTATGACGACGACAAGTATAACTCTATTGTCCTCAACATGCACTCAGTGCTGACAGAGATAATTAACATTTTTGTACAAAATGGGAAATTCAAAGACAATTGGTCTGAGCCTTCGATCTGGCCATATCCCTTTGGCTTGGATACTTCCATTCGCTCCGAAAAGCTAAATTGCGATTTCAAATTCGGCATCAATGAAGGTGAGTTTTATCTTGAAACCTCAATTATACATTCGGAGTATTTGCGGATTATGAACGATGAGTTCTGGACGAGGTTACTCGATCTTTCTAAATATGGACGATTTAGATTTGACGAATATAGTTCTCCAAATGTTTCTAATGGCCCTGAGCGTCAGCGTTCGATGGAATATAGTAAGAGTAATATCTTTAAACTCATGAGAAATTATGTTCTTCTTTATTTAGAGAGCGACTCCATGTGTGATTTTGGTTCACTCTCTGTAAAATGGCCAGTTATTGACGGTTGGGAATCACTCTTAAACTCCGGCAGTCAAGTTTTCAAAATATTGTATCAAACAAATTATTCTTTATGGAGGGCGAGCTATCTGAGAAATTTTCGCAAGTGATCCTGACTTGGTTTGTTATTTTCTTCTTTCAAGTTCCGCTTTGATTTTAGCGACAATTTGCCATGGTACAAAGTTGCAACGAGCCCATTTAACACCTCTGAGGAAGTATAAATCATGTTTGCCTCTGAAGAAATCGTTCCAACGCTTGAAAGCGATCTTGGAGATGTAACCGTGTTAGTAGAGATAATCGCACGCGAATATTGATCTACGATTCTCACAAGCATCATCCACCAAAAGGTGAAGCATGGCGGACAGGTCGCCGATCAATCCGGCTGAGAGACTACGATTATTCCCAATCTGGTGGATATTTTGTGACTATCGATACATTCAACCGTGATTGTATGTTTGGAAAGATTGTCGATGGGACGATGAGTTTGAGTGAGTGTGGAAGAATCGTTGATGAATGTTGGCACGAGATCCCTGGTCATTTCCCACATGTTGAATTGGATGAATTTGTCATTATGCCGAATCATGTGCACGGAATAATAATCGTAAATGAATCGAAAATTAATGGTGACGATTCCGTAGGGGCACGGCATGCCGTGCCCTACATAATAACGTACGACAACGTGAACAATTCGGTAAACCAACGCGTGGTACGCTGCCCACAATCATCCGTTCATTTAAATCTGCCACAACAAAACGGATCAATGAAATCAGACATTCGCCGGTCGTTTCTGTATGGCAACGGAATTATTACGAACATATTATTCGCAACGAGAAAGAATTGAACCGCATCCGCGAATATATTATCAATAATCCGGCGCGATGGAATCGAGATGAGGAAAACCGCGCTTTCCTTTTGTGACTTAGCAATAGCTTGCCATGACGCCGAGCAACGACAATTTTTTCCAGCCCCCATCACGAAGTCTAAGCCATGGTTGCGTCCGATGAAATCATTCCGACGCTTGGAGGCATTCTTGCGGATGAGGCTATGTTCATCTCGAAGCTAAAAATGATCGAGCCCCGCAGCAAAACCCCTGCGTAGGCCACAAGGCGAATTCATCCGGATGAAATAATGGTGCAGTTTAGTTAAAATAAACGACCAGTCAGAACGAAGAACTTGCCGTCATGCGAATGAAGGGCTGGTAAACTTTATAATTGGAAAGGACTTCTTATGAGCGATGATGTACCGGTACAACAAGAACCACCAACATTAGCGCACCGCATTTTTGTCGGTGAGCAGGGCATACGAGCAGGTTGGAGCATCGGGATCTTTGTTCTCTTGATGGCATTATTTACTGCCGCATTGTTTTTCCCGACCAAATACATTTTCGATAGAAACAACTTGCCTCTAGATACGATGCTCCCCCTTCCGGCTATCGCCGGGGAGCTTGTCGGATTTCTTGGCGTACTGGGGGCATCGATAGTGATGGCCCTCATCGAGCACAAACCTCTCATCTCGTACGGATTAGAAGGAACGCGGCGGTCCGTGAACTTTCTATACGGAGTTCTTTTCGGCGTCGCGGCACTTTCTGTTTTAGTAGGGGCACTCATCCTTTGCGGCTTTCTTTCCTTCGATGGCCAACAAATTTTCGGATGGGTGGCAATAAAGTTTGCCTTAGGTTGGGGTGCCGCTTTCCTCGTGGTTGGCTTGTACGAAGAATATCTCTTGCGAGGATATATGCAGGCGACACTAACTCGCGGCATAGGATTTTGGTGGAGTGCAATAATCCTTTCCACGGCGTTCGGAAGCCTTCATCTTGGCAATAAAGGAGAATCTCAAGTTGGTATATTCTCCGCGGCACTCGTTGGACTGGTCTTTTGCATTAGTCTCTGGTATCTCAAGAATCTCTGGTGGGCAATAGGATTTCATACTTCGTGGGATTGGGCGCAATCGTATCTCTGGGGTACCGCAGACAGCGGCAGGGTTGTGCACGGACATCTTTTTTCCGTGCACCCGCAGGCAACATTCTTTGGAGCGGCGGCGCTACAGGCCCGGAAGGAAGTCTTATGGTCATTCCGCTTCTCCTCGTCATCGCGCTGCTCATGTGGATCGTCTGGAGAAGAAGAGCCAAACAGGGAATTGATAATCCACTCCCTTCGTTATGAGGTGAAGTCTGTCAAACAACGCCAAGTTGCCAGATGCAAGCAATGACCTATTAAAACAAACAAGGACTTTTGGAGATCATATGGACGGAAGCAAACTAGAACAACTAATCACGGATTGGCAGCCGCGCCTTTCCCACGTTTCGGAGAAGGATTCGCAATCAATTGTCGGAACAAAATGGACGAGGAAACAAATTCTCGGACATTTGATCGACTCTGCCGCAAATAATCATCAACGGTTCGTCCGTTTACAGCAGGGCAACCTGACCGGATTCCCGGGTTATGAACAAGAATTGTGGGTGGAGGCCGGCAACTATAACCGTAACACATGGAGCAATCTTGCCGAACTGTGGTCGCAATACAACCGACAACTTGTGATTATTATTGGCAATATTGATCCCAGATGTAAGACCAATCAATGGGTGGATCGTTCTTACACTCTCGAATTCCTCATCGGTGATTACGCGCGACATCTGCTTCACCATCTGGAACAATTGAAGGTGTAGTTTTTGTCGGGATAGCCAAGTTGTAACAGCTTGAAGTGTGACAATCCTAGCAGTGGGCTCTTTTGGTCGTAAATATTTTCTTTGTGTCCATTGCGCCTCCTTTGTGCCCTTTGCGGATAGATTCAACCGCAGAGAACGCTGAGAAAGCGCAGAGATCGCAAATAGACCTTGGATAAATTCAAAGTAGCCCACTACTACAATTCTCATATCTGCGGTTGGTAATTGGGATGGAGGATCACGACATTTCACTTCAATTAAGCAAGAGATTTTCGCGTGAAACGTTGTAATAAGTATGGGTATGTCAGGTGCTTATCTCTATCATCTCCATTCAAATCTATTTGTATGAGCTAGAACCCTGAAGACCATTCGAACTAAATCGATTCTCTCCTCGTTGTCGTTCCTTCTTCCAGTTATAGATTGACCGGTGAATTCCGATATTACAGTTAGAATTGACCAAGACATAGAGCGAATTGGTTTTATAAAATGGAGAAGAGCAATGACAAAATATGTGGAGAATAGAAACGTCCTTTATGTGGATGATGAAGAAGGATCATGCGCGGCATTCACATATTTGATGAGCGGTGAGGACATTATCGTTTACACGCTTAGTGATTCCACGCTGATCGAAGAATTCCTACGATCAAATGGGCCGTTCGCCGTCGTTCTCTCTGATCAAAGAATGCCCCGCAAGGATGGGACCGAAGTACTTCGTGAAGTATTAAACACTTCTCCGGAAACTATACGGGTTTTAGTTACCGGCTACGCAGATATGGAAGCGGTGAAGGGAGCTATTAACGAAGGGGGAATTACTCAATATATATCGAAACCATGGGATTGCGATAAGGTTATACCATTAATTAACGGGCTGGTAGCACGTTACAACGAGACAGTGGAGAGGCGTTTGCTTCTCAGCGAGTTGAAGCTGAAGAACGAGAATCTGCAGATAATTCTGCAAGGAACCGAAGGCGGAGTGGTAAATCTCCTTACCGATTTAATTGCCACACTCGGTGAAGACGTTGTGGCTCAGAATATCAGGATCAAGAAACTCGGAGAAGCGGTTCTCAGGATGATGCCGGAGCTGGATGAAAAGGAAAGCGTCGACATCAGTCGTGCGCTCGAGCTGTTCAATCTCGGACTGGCGTTGCTTCCTCCTTTCGTGAAATTTAGGATCATCAAAGAAGGGTTGCGCGCGATCAAAGAAATTCCACTTGCCCAGAATCACCACCTCCTTGCCGCCGACTTACTGAGAGAAATTCCCGAATTTGAAGGCGCCGCAAGGATACTTCTTCTCATGAGAAAAGATTTTGATGGAATTGGCAAGCCATATTCGGACAAGAGCAGAGGTAAGAGCCTTCCGCTCGGCTCCCGTTTGCTGAGAATTCTTCTCGATCTGGAAGAGCAAAGCACCGATCAATTCCATGGGCGACAGGCCCTCGAGAAGATGTTAAGAAAAGGGGGCGTTTATGACGCTGAGTTGATAGGTAAACTTCTTGGGACAAAACCTCACAAGCAACGGAAGAGACAGAATACAGGCATTCCCGTTTATGAACTCAGTGAAGCTAGGGGGCACGTTGAAGAGTCGATGCCACTAACCGGAGAGCTGATTCGGTAAAGAAATACTTATTGTTGTCTGGCTTTGCGTTTTTGGATAAATGCGCTCGTCATCAGTGCGCCGAAGATCGTGAAGATAGAATAAATTATTACAATCAAGAAAAAGCTCAATAGAGTATCGAGCAGTCCGGGTCTCTTCGCGGCGGCAATTGCCTGGCTTAGCTGGTCCATGATATCATTCGGTATTTGCACATTGCCAAGGAATTTCTTCATCAGGTTTTCCAGCATCCTGAATTTTACGTCGGCGATAAATGGTCCGATCGTGATGTCGAGGACCGTCTCGAATCCGGCGGCAAAGATTCCTGTCCAGAGACCAAGGTAGAAACCATCGATGTTCATTATTGACTGCTCCGGCGGCAGATCCATTTTGAAAAAGAGGACGGCTAATACCCCGCCGAATAACAACCCGGCGCAACAAAAGCAGTTCACCAGATTTAAACCCGGCGCGAAATTTATTATGGACAAAATAAGCCCCGCAAATAGAGCGGGCCGAAAATAAACAGAGTTACTTTTCATTTTGTAAAGAATTTCTCCCATCCGAATTATTCCCGTCAAGAAAGGAATTGTTCCGGTTATTTTTAAATTCTTTTATAAGCGAAATCCATACCGGAACAAAGAAGAATGCCGTTGAAATTCCCAGAAGGCCGCCGGTTATGGAGCGGGTTACAAAAGTATTTTGGGCGATGTCGAGAAAATTAACGCTGAAATCCGCTGTAAGAACCGTTAACGGAATAATGATGTAAATCAATCGAGGAATCGTGACGTTATTCAACGACTTGAAAAGAGGATACGATGCAATTCCGATTGTCAGGCCATAATAAATCGAAGCGCATCTCGAGCACACAGCAAGCTTGTACCCAAACAAATGAAAGCTTCTTGCGTCCATTTGATGGCACACCGGCTTAAAAAATTTGTAAATTAAATGCGCGTTTGCCCCGAAGTGGAGGAGAATCGGGGGAATTGTGAAGAGCGTATCGTAACAAAGTGCCGACACAAGAAGGAAGAGATAAGCAAATATTTCTGTTCTCTCCGAATGGATTCTTTTCAAAGGAGCACCTGTGTTCCGGCGGTATGCCCCGATACTAAGCGGGAGGCACCTTCTGAGTCGGTTATGAATGTGCTTTTTGTACCTTCCTTCAAGGCAAGAAATGCGGCCTCAATCTTAGGGACCATTCCGCCTACTATAATATTTAAGCTCTTCATGCTCAGGAAGTCTTTCTCCCGTAATATAGGAATTACTATTCCTTCCTTTAGAACTCCTTCGACATTTGAAAGAAATATAGTTAATTCGGACTTAAGAGACGAAGCCACAGCCGCTGCAGCGTAATCCGCATTTACATTCAACGACGTGCTCGAATCTTCATTAACGCTAATGGGCGAAAGTACAACCACCTGTTCTTTAAAGAGTATTTCAAGGAGGGAAGTGTTGACTTTGTCGACTACACCGACAAGGCCTATGTCTTCTCCGTCTCGTTTGGTCCTTTTCGCCGTCAGGATTTTTCCGTCGACCCCGCTCAACCCGATGGCCTTAACGCCGTTCCGTTGAAGCGATTTGACAAGCCTCTTGTTGATCGCGCCTGATAGCATCATTTCAATGACTTCAAGACTTTTAGCGTCGGTGAACCTAAACCCATTAACGAATCTTGTTTCTATGTTGAGTTTTGTTAAGAGTTGAGTGACCTCTTTGCCTCCTCCGTGTACCAGGACTAACTGATGGTGATCTCTTTGAATACCTGAAGCTAAGAGCGATACCTTTTCCAGGAAAGCCGGGTCGTCGATTTCATTTCCGCCGATCTTCAATACAATTTTCAAAGGAGACTTTCTGATTCATCTAATCCGAACATTACATTAAAATTCTGTACAGCTTGTCCCGCCGCCCCTTTGCCGAGATTGTCAATGGAAGAAACAACAATAGCGTAAGGGGAGTTTTCAACTTTCTTAACTGAGATGACACAAAGGTTCGTGTTGACCGTATGCTGGAAAGTCGCGATGGAATTATCGGTCAGAACTTTCACAAACGCTTCGTCCTGATATGATCTTAAAAAGATCTCGGTCAATTCTTCCGTGGACATACCGACGGTCAGCTTGATATAGATTGTATTCAACATTCCCCTCGTGATTGGGACAAGGTGAGGTGAGAATATAATTTTCAAGTCTTCATTTGCAACCTTCTTTAACTCCTGTTCGATCTCTCCGGTGTGCCTGTGAACATAGCCAATGTTATACGGAGAGACATTTTCATTTACTTCTGCAAAGAGGTAACGTACTTCTGCTTTTCTCCCTGCGCCTGTGACGCCGGATTTTGCATCGATGATAATTGGCTCTGAAAGATCGATGAGTTTAGTCTTGAGCATCGGATAGACACCGAGGATGGTCGCCGTCGGATAGCACCCGGGGTTTGCCACAAATTGCGCTTTGTAAATCGCCTCCCGGTTGATCTCTGTAAGTCCATAGACGAATTCGTCCAGGAAATCCGGGCTTGTATGCTTCAGGCCGTACCATTTTTCATATTCTTCGGCATCATCAAATCGATAGTCGGCACTGAGGTCTATTATCTTCGTGTGCTTGCTCGAACCGGTAATCTTCTCCACTACACTTTTTGCCGCCCCGTGCGGGAGCGAAAGGAAAATCGCATCGAGGGTCTCAACGTCCACTTCATCGTTTCTGACAATTCTCGACTCATCCGTCGTGGCGAATAAATCGCTCAACTTCTTTCCTGCGGAAGTTTCTGCGGTCAAATATTTGATTTCAACATTCTTGTGCTTTTTAAGAATTTTGTACAACTCATAGCCGGCGTAGCCGGACGCGCCGAATATTGCGACTTTGATTCTGTTATCCATTTTCCAGTCCGAATCCTTTATGAAGAACCTCCACAGCTTTCTTCATGTCTTTTTCGTTCACGACGACTGATACCTTTATTTCACTCGTCGAAATCATCTGAATGTTTATACCGGATAGCGCCATGATTTTGAACATTGTAGCCGCTACTCCCGAGTGGGTTCTCATTCCGACCCCGACCACGGATACTTTAGCAACCTTGTCATCGCCAACAACGTAAATGGCTTTCTTCTGTCTTATCAAATCCTGAAGAATCTCCATCGCCGATTTATAGTCAGTACGGGGAACGGTAAAACTCATGTCGGTATATCCTTCCGAGCTCGCGCTCTGGATTATCATGTCCACATTGATTTCTGCCGCGGCAAGAGGCGCGAAAATGCTGTGAGCGATTCCCGGAGTATCCGACACGTGGAGTACAGTTATCTTTGCCTGATCTTTGTCGTGAGAAATTCCTGTGACGACAACACTCTCCATGCCTTCCGTTTCATTTACAACCATAGTACCCTCGCTGTCATTAAAACTACTTCTTACATGAATAGGAACATCGAATTTCATACCGAATAAAACCGACCTGGTCTGAAGAACTTTTGCCCCTGAACTAGATAACTCGAACATCTCTTCGAAGCTTATTTGTTTAAGCTTTCTTGCGCTGGGAACGATGTTTGGATCAGCAGTATATACTCCGTCAACATCGGTATAAATCTCGCAGACAAGTCCATTCTTGACATGAGGTTTCATCGCCGCCGCAATTGCTACTGCTGTTGTATCGGAACCGCCCCGGCCGAGAGTCGTAATATCACCCTGCTCGTCAATTCCCTGGAAGCCGGCAACTATTCCTATCTCCCCATCTTTTATAACGTCCCGGAGTTTCTGGGCATCGATATGTTTTATATGCGCTTTCGTGAATAACGAATCGGTCACAAGCCTTACCTGATGATTCTGCAGGGAACGAGCTCTGCAGCCCATTGAGATCAGCGTCATCGAAAGGAGGGCGGTTGCGACTTGTTCTCCCGTAGAAATGAGAACATCCATCTCTCTGGGGTCGGGATCCGGGACCGCGGACTTTGCCAGGGCAATTAGTCGGTTTGTTTCGCCTGCCATCGCGCTGACGATCACTATGACATCATGTCCCTGCGATTTAGCCGAGGCAACTCGTTTGGCGACATTGCGGATCCTGTCGATGGTCCCGACCGAAGTCCCGCCGAATTTTTGAACGATTAACATGTTATTGATATTCTGAATTATGAATTTGGGATTATCAACTTTGAATTAATTTAAGCACTTCCGATAGATTCGGTTTCGCGGTAAGCGGCGGTGAAATGTCTCTTGATGCCGTGTCGGGGTCTTTTAAGCCATTGCCTGTTAAAGTACAAACGACGACATCTTTCTCGCTGAAATAATTTTTGTCGATGAGTTTTTTTATCCCGGCAACCGAAGAAGCCGACGCGGGTTCGCAAAAGATTCCTTCGGTGGACGCGATTAATTTTTGCGCCGACAAAATCTCTGTGTCTGTCACGATATTGATTTGACCTTTTGATTCGTCAAGAGCTTGAACCGCCTGCTTCCAGCTTGCGGGATTTCCGATCCGAATTGCCGTAGCCACCGTCTCGGGATGCTCCACGATTTTTCCATAGACAATCGGCGCGGCTCCTTCAGCCTGGAAACCGAGCATCTTCGGCAGGCCGGAATGATTTTTTGTCGACCACTCTTTGTAGCCTTTCCAGTAAGCCGTAATATTACCGGCGTTGCCGACGGGAAGCGAATGATGAGTTGGAGCTTTTCCCAGTGTCTCAATAATTTCAAACGAGGCAGTCTTTTGTCCCTCTATTCTGAATGGGTTAATTGAGTTGACGATAACAACTTTCGTTTTTTCTCCGATTTCCCGAACGATTTTTAATGCGTCATCAAAGTTACCGTCGATTTCAATTACCTTCGCTCCGTAAATGAGAGCCTGAGCCAATTTACCGATCGCGATTTTTCCTTTGGGCAAAATCACGAACGCTTTCAGCCCGGCTTTTGCGGCGTAAGCAGCTGCGGAAGCGGAAGTGTTGCCGGTCGATGCGCAAATAACCGCTTCGGCTTTATCTTGAATCGCCTTTGTGATGGCAACGGTCATCCCTCTGTCCTTAAATGAACCTGTAGGATTTGCGCCTTCGAATTTCAGAAAAATTTTTGCCGGAGACCTCATCACTTTACGGAGATTATCCGCCTCGATTAAAGGCGTGTTTCCTTCTAAAAGTGTTACCGGACTAACGTCTTCCAAAAAGGGAAGATGCTCAAGATATTTTCTTATTACGCCTGAATATGACATCTCTGAACTTCTATTTCTAATCTGTGATTTTGATTTTCATGGTTAATTTTAGAATGTTAAAACGATCTTTCCAAAGTGTTGACGATTCTCCATAATCTCTTGTGCTTTTCGAACCTCGGTGTAGTGCATGACCCTGTCGATAACGGCTTTGAACTTTTTCTCGCTTAGAAGTTTAATCAGCATAAAAAGCCTGCTCTTGCTTGCCATGGTGCTTCCATAAATCGACAATTGCTTCGCGAAAACATATCGAAGATCCGTTAATGCGTCCGCACCGGTAGTGGCTCCACAAGTTACAATCCTGCCGCCCCGCTTCGTTCAAAGCAGACTTTCGTTCCACGTGACTTTGCCGGTGTTCTCGAAAACAATATCGACTCCGCGCTTGTCGGTAAGCCGTCGAACGCCCTGGAAAATATTTTCGGACTCGTAATTAATAACTTCATCGGCTCCTAAAGAACGAGCCTTATCGAGCTTTTCATCCCATCCAGCAACAGCAATAACGCGGGCGTTAAACAGTTTCGCAATTTGTATCGCTGCAGTTCCAACTCCGCTGCTGGCTCCGAGAATTAGAACGTCTTCGAAAGGCTGAATCCTCGCTTTATCAACGAGCATTTGATAAGCAGTTATAAACACAAGGGAAGACGCCGCAGCATCTTCAAATGATACGGGTTCCGGTATCTTAAAGATATTTTCACGCTTCACAGAAACAAACTCAGCGTCGGTTCCGTCGCAGTGTTCGCCAAGGATTTTATAATTTGCACAGAGATTGTCATTCCCGCTCAAGCATTGTTCACACTTCCCGCAGGAGCATGACGGTGAAATGAGAACGCGGTCGCCCACTTTCAAATCTGTAATTTCACTTCCAATTTCCGATATCGTTCCTGAGCCGTCGGACCCTAAAATCATCGGTAGAGGGAGCTTCAAATTGGCAAATCCCTTTCGGACCCAGATATCAAGGCGATTGACGGAGGTTGCTTTGATCTTAACGACCGCTTCGTTTGCTTTCGGGCCAGGAACGGAAATCTCGTCAATTATGACTTTGTCTATTCCGCCATGTTCGTGAATTCTAACGGCTTTCACTTTAGCCGGCTAAGACCGAGCCGCCGTTGACATTCAATATCTCACCGGTCACATGGCGGGATAGATCGGAGGCGAGAAATAATATGGGGCCTGCAATATCATCAGCAGTGGGTATCCTGCCAAGAGGAATCGAGACTCTGATTTCTTCTTTTAACTTTTTGTCTTTTAGAGCTTCTGCGCTCATATCGGTGTCAACCCATCCTGGGGCCACGCTGTTCACACGGATGTTAGAAGGACCGAGTTCTGTGGATAAACTTTTTGTCAAAGAAATTATTGCTCCTTTTGTTGCAGCATAATGCGAATGCAGAGCTTCTCCTCGCTGGCCGGCGGTCGACGAAATATTTATTATCCTGCCGCCACCTTGTTTCTTCATTATTGGGACAACGTAACGACAAAAGAGGAATGTCCCTTTTAAATTCAGGTCCATAGTCTCATCCCAGACCTTCTCATCCATCTTGTCTATTTCACCGTACGTCCATATTCCCGCATTGTTCACGAGTACATCAATTCTGCCGAAATCATTTAGAACGCTTTCGACAATTTTCTTTACGATTTCACCTTTGCTGTTATCGCCTTTGTATGCTTTTGCTTTGCGACCGAGTCTTTTTATTTCGTCGACCTGTTCCTTCGCTTTTGAATCGTTACCGCGATACGTGATTGCCACATCAGCACCAGCCTTAGCAAATATTCTGGCGGTTGCCGCTCCTATTCCTCTGGATCCTCCTGTTATCAACACTACTTGATTGCTTAAATCGATCATTTCCTCTTCCAAATGGTTTTTGATTATATAATTGAAAATAATTAAGGAGACCTATTGATTCAATAATTTCTCATTTATTATTTGAGATAGATAACCCATAATCCTTCCTTCTCCATGTCATAAACCGCTTATATTGTAAAAGACTCACGTTTGGGTTAAATTCATTGAAAATGATTGCAGATAAATTCCCGACCACCAAGATTCCGCAAAGCGAGCTTCAAAGTTTGGTTCAGCAATTTGATGTCACCATGCGTCACGCGAGCAAAATGACAAGACACGTTTACAAAAAAGCACTTGATCAACTCCTTGCATTCACAAAATCGAACGCGTTTAAATTTACACCAAATGATTTCAGTGAATTCCGGCTGTGGCTTTTCAACAGAAGAAAGCTTTCGAGAAATACTGTGAATGTTTACCTGACAGCCTCCAGGAGGTTTTGCGAGTTCCTGATTGAGCTTGGTGTCCTGAAAAAAAATCCCGCATGGAACGTGCACGGGTCTGCTCAGGAATTTAAGATATTAAAAGTAAAATTAACGGAAGTTGCAAACGTCATATCAAGTATAGACAGAACCACGGTCCTGGGGCGGCGAGACTTTGCGTTCATTTCAACAATGTTTGAATGCGGGGCAACTATTTCGGAGCTGATAAATGCCGATGTTGGCGATTTAAAGAAGCATGGAAAACTGGCCAAACTTCTGATAAAATCGGGCGGCAATCATGGCAAGTTCGAGCTGATATCTCTTCCGGCATCAGTGTGTTCAGCAATTTATTATTATTTAAATTCCCGCGGAATCGTTGCGGCAGGAGAGCCGCTGTTCGGGACCGTCCGGGCTGGAAAACCTTTGAATGTGAGGCTCTCATTTAGAGGTGCGCGTGCCGCCATGCAAAGACATCTAAATTTTGCGAATGAACAAAAAATTAGGCTAGACTCTCTGCGCACCTATTGTGCTGTTCGACTAATGTCGCAGGGAAAAAGTTCGGATGAGATCCGTTCAATCATGCGCTTCAAGAGCAATATGCCGTTCAGAAAAATCATGTATAATACAAAAGCGATAGCAGAATTAAGATGAAATACGATTTTACCCTTTTAGAAAAAAAATGGCAAAAAATTTGGGAAGAGAAAAAAGTAAACCATGTTAACCTGGATAACGCAGGGAATAAGTTATACTGCCTGGTAATGTTTCTATATCCGAGTGCGGATAAACTTCATATTGGTCATTGGTATAATTTTGGGCCCACAGATACATGGGCGCGTTTCAAACGATTGAACGGTTTCAATGTCTTTGAACCGATCGGGTATGACGCTTTCGGCCTGCCGGCCGAAAACTACGCGATCAAGACGGGGGTGCATCCGCAAGACAGCACTCAGAAAAATATTTCTGTGATTCGCGACCAGCTCAAGACAATGGGAGCCATGTATGACTTCGAGTATGAAGTCGATACTTCAAAGCCGGAATATTACAGATGGACCCAGTGGGTTTTCCTGCAATTGTACAAGATGGGATTGGCTTACCGGACCAACGCTCCCGTTAATTGGTGTCCGAAAGATCAGACTGTTCTTGCAAACGAGCAGGTAGTCGAAGGAGTCTGCGAAAGATGCGGAACTCCAGTCATCAGGAAGGCAATGACGCAATGGTTCTTTAAGATCACCGCCTATGCCGATAAATTGCTGGAAGGTTTAGATCGAATCGATTGGCCTGAACGAACGAAGTTAATGCAGCGCAACTGGATAGGGAGAAGCGAAGGGGTTGAAATAGAATTCAAGATTGAAGACTCACAATTAGTTATAAAGGTCTTCACAACTCGTCCGGATACGCTCTTCGGTGCGACTTACGTCGTCCTGGCGCCTGAACATCCTCTTGTCCAAGAGATTACGAAAACCGAATTCAAACCGAAAGTCAGTGAATATGTGGAATTTGTCGCACATGAAAATGAAATAGAGCGGACTTCCACGACAAAGGAGAAAACGGGAGTACCTACCGGGGCATTCGCCGTTAATCCAATTAATGGGGAGAAGATCCCGATATGGATCGCCGATTATGTCCTCTCGACTTACGGAACGGGAGTGGTGATGGCGGTACCTGCGCACGACGAACGTGACTTTGAATTTGCGACGAAGTATAAACTTCCGATTCGCGTCGTGGTACAGCCGGTGGAGGGTAAGCTTTCCGAACCGTTAGATGCCGCATTTGTGCAGGAAGGGATTGGAGTAAGCAGCGGTAAATTCAGCGGCATGGAAAGTGGTAGAGTTTGGGATGGCATTGCAGATGAATTACAGAAACTTGGAACGGGCAAAAGAAAAATAAATTACAGGATCCGAGATTGGTTGTTATCCCGACAGCGGTACTGGGGAGCGCCGATCCCGATTACTTACTGCGAATCGTGCGGTGAAGTTCCAGTACCGGAGAAAGACTTGCCGGTCCTTCTTCCTTACGGTGTTGAATTCCGACCAAGCGGCGAATCCCCTTTGGCGAGAAGCGAAAAATTTGTGAATACAAAATGTCCTAAATGCGGAAAACCCGCAAAACGCGATGTAGATACCATGGATACATTTGTCGATTCGTCGTGGTATTTCCTTCGTTATCTTTCGCCGCATCTCGACTCGGCTGCATTCGACAGGGCGTTGACATCAAAGTGGCTTCCGGTAGACAAATATGTCGGCGGAGCAGAGCATGCAGTAATGCACTTGCTCTACGCACGATTTATAACTAAGGCCCTGAAGGATGCGGGTTGGTTAACATTTGATGAACCCTTCCAGAGTCTGGTTCATCAGGGAACAATCACCAATCAGGGCGCGAAGATGTCTAAGTCACGCGGGAACGTCGTGAATCCGGATCAGTTTGTGACAAGATACGGAGGCGATACATTCCGGATGTTTCTAATGTTCATGGGACCATACAACGAAGGCGGGGACTGGAGTGATCGCGGGATTACGGGCGTCTTCCGGTTTCTCAATAAAATTTATGACCTTTTCGAAAGTGGTAGGGAATTATCCGTCGGAGCAAAAAAGAATTTTGCACCGGACGAGTTAAACGAAACTGATCGCACGGCTTACCGGAAGTGGAATCAGCTGGTAAAAAAAGTGACCGAAGATCTTGAGCAATTCAGATTCAATACAGCGATTGCAGCGATGATGGAATTTTTGAATGATTATACCCAGGTCCTCTCAATCGGTAACGACGGAGTGACTGACGGGTTAAAAATATTTATTTTTCAGGAATTCAATGTGCTTCTGGCTCCTTTTGCGCCGCATTTGGCAGAGGAGTTAAATGAAATGAGGGGGAACAAAGAGTCGATTTTCACTTCGGGGAAATGGCCGGGCCACGATCCTAAAGCCCTTGTTGAAGAAAGCGTAACCATAGTGATACAGATTAATGGAAAAATCAGGTCAAAAGTTGAGGTTCCCAAAAACTCCGAAGAAGGGTTTGTTCAATCCCTTTCTATGGAAGAGCCAAATGTAAAAAAATATCTTGACGGCAAGCAAATAGTAAAGGCGATCATCGTGAAAAATAAACTGGTCAACTTTGTAATTAGATGACGCAAAAGATTTCAGCTATAATCATTGCCGGAAGGGAAGAGAAGAATATAGGTGATTGTTTAGAAAGCGTTCGTTGGGTTGACGAAATAATTGTGGTTAACTCGGATAGCAATGACCGAACCGTTGAGATTGCAAGAACATTCACCGACAAAGTCTTTATCAGGAAGTGGGAAGGGTATGCCTCGCAGAAAAACTTTTCCTTACAACAAGCGAACAACGAATGGGTTCTGAGCATTGACGCGGACGAACGTGTTTCTCCGGAACTTCGCGAGGAGATTTTAGCCCTTGATTACTCCGAAGTGAATGGATTTAATATCCCCCGACGGAATTATTTTCTGGATAAGGTTGTTCGGAGCTGCGGCTGGTCTCCCGATTACCAACTCCGGCTCTTCAGGAAATCAAAAACGATTTTGAGCGACAGAAAAGTTCACGAGGGTTTTGTAGTCGAAGGGGAAAAGGGATATTTAAAGAACGAACTAATTCATTACACGCATACATCAATCGCAGGGACTCTTGAGAAAGTAAACGAATACTCCACGCTCGAAGCAATTGAGAAGTCCGAAAGGATCCGGGTTACCGGACTGAAGATCTTCTTCAAGACTGTTTGGGAATTTTTTCACCATTTCATTATCAGGCGCGGGTTTACCGACGGAGTCCATGGCTTGATGGTTTCAATTATTCACGCAATGACAAAGGCTCAGACTTATATGAAGATTTGGGAAATGCAGAATGTCCGAAACAAAAGATAAACCTTTCAAGATCTATCTCAGGCTTTTAGGTTATGTTCGTCCATACAAGAAGTATCTCGGGATATCTATACTGGCGACAGTTTTTTATTCGTTGTTCTCCGGCGCTTCCATTTATTTGATCGTGCCGCTTCTAAATTCTCTTTTCAGCCAGGACACGCCTCAGGTTATTTTAACGTCGACAACATCAACCTCATTTGATAAAGCGCGTATTGTAGCGGAAAATTTTGTAAACCATTTTATTTTTGGCGGTACAAAATCGGAAGCACTTTTAAAAATATGTGTGGTCATTGTCGCGGCTTTCTTCCTGAGAAATTGCTTCGGCTATGCGCAATCGTATTTCATGGCGTTTGTGGAACAAGGATCGATGCGGGATATCCGAAACGGTCTGTACAGAAAAATTCAGGAACTTTCCATAGGCTATTTTTCCAGCGAACGCACTGGGTCCTTAATTTCAAGAATTACCAATGATGTCTTCGTGATAAACGGCGGTGTAACTGCAAGTTTCGTTACACTGATAAGAGAACCGCTGCTTGTGATGGTCTATCTCATCATCGCCCTTTTCTTAAGCTGGAAACTGACCATCTTATCTTTTCTTGTGGCGCCGTTTATGTTGATCATTATCGCCCGACTGGGCATGAAACTTCATAGGGAAGGTGACCTATCTCAGAAGCTGATAGCGGAACTGACATCGCTCTTGCAGGAAACGATAAGCGGAATAAAAGTGGTGCACTCTTTCGGAATGGAAAAATATGAAATAGATAAATTTGAGGGACATACTAAAAATTATTTCAAGTCGATCTTAAAGATGACCCATATAAGGAACTTGTCTTCCCCGATAACTGAATTTTTATCCATCCTTACGGCAGGCGTTATTATTTACTACGGCGGGATGCAGGTGATCCAATCCCACACACTTTTGCCGAGTGAGTTCATTACTTTTCTCATCGCCATTTTTCAAATAATGCCATCCGTGAAGGAGTTGACAACGGTAAGTACTCGCGTTTATGAGTCTTCTGCTGCGGGGAAAAGAATTTTTGAGCTTCTCGATGAGAAGGGAAAAATTCCCGAATCGGTTGATGCGGTGGCCATAAAGGAATTCAAGAACGAAATAAAGTTTGAAAACGTCTGGTTCAAATATCCCACGTCCAGAATTGGCCGATCAAAAAAGGCGGAGGGGAGCAATGTTCTTAAGGATGTCAGCTTTACTGCCTACAAAGGAGAGATACTTGCGATTGTCGGCCCATCAGGTGGTGGTAAAACAACTATTATAGACCTGATTCCCAGATTCTACGATCCGACCCAGGGAGCAATTTATATCGACGGAACTAATTTAAGGAATATAACGATACGGAGTTTGAGAGATTTGATCGGGATTGTCTCTCAAGAGACGATCTTATTTAACGACTCAGTCCGGAATAATATTGCTTACGGTTTGGACGACTGCCCGCCCGAAAAACTCCTGCAAGCCGCTCAGGCAGCTAATGCCCATGAGTTCATCACGCAGTTACCGCAAGGCTATGACACCGTCATCGGTGAGCGCGGGACAAAACTCTCCGGTGGGCAGCGGCAGCGCATCTCGATTGCCCGAGCGCTTTTAAAAAATCCCCCGATCATGATTTTCGATGAAGCCACCTCGGCTCTAGATTCTGAATCTGAAATGCTCGTCCAAGAGGCGATCGAAAGATTGATGAAGAACAGGACCTCGATTGTGATTGCGCATAGATTGTCAACGATAAAAAATGCAGATAGAATAATCGTCGTCGCGAACGGTGAAATTGTCCAGCGGGGAAAACATCAGGAATTGCTGCGTCGAAAGGGAGGGATTTACAAGAAGCTTTACGAGATGCAATTCAACGACTGATGTTTATCACAAGTTTCTTCAAGTCAAGAAGAGAAAAATTCCTGAAATTTGTCGGAAATCGAGCCAATGTAAAGCGCCTGTTGGTCGTGAGAAATGGTCTGGTCGGAGATACCGTCTTTGTTACTCCGGTCCTGAAGAGGTTGCGCGACAATTTTCCAGATGCAATAATAGATTTTGCTACCGGTTCGAAGACTTTTCCTCTAATGAAATCTTATCCCTATGTAGATGGTATTTTTCCCATTCCCGACAAGTATTCTATACTTGTTCACTCGATCTTTTTCTTCGGCCTTCGGAAGAATAAATACGATGTTGTTATCGTCCAGGAAGTGAACTCACACTATACTCTCATGTCAAAATTGGCGGGAGGAAAATTTCTTGCCGGGTTTAAGAACAGCCTCGGTTTTTTGTTGGATTACTCCTTCCTTCGGCCGAAGGGAACCCATGCAGTTCTCGCTGAAATGGAAACTGTCATCGATTGGACCGATGCGCTCTTCTCAATTTCAACCGAACTTTCCTTAACTCCCGGAGAGGTAAAGGACGCAAAAGATTTGTTGCTGGCTAGCGGCATAAATAATCTTGATAAAATCGTATGCATTCATCCGGGTTGTAGCAGCAAAGATTCAGAGAAAGGATGGGTGGACAAGTATTATGCTGAGCTCGCAGATTCTTTGATCCAAAACCAAAAAGCGGAAATTATTTTCGAAGGCATCGAGGCTGAGCGCGAGCTAATTGAAAGAATAATGTCCACGATGAAATCTGCTTCTATTTCATTAGCGGGCAAAACAAATTTACGGCAGGTGCTCGGGATTCTCAGCGCCTCCAGGATTGTTATTGGATCGGATACCGGGACGTTGCATCTTGCTAACGCAGTCGGGACTCCGGTTGTCATGCTCTTTGGTCGGACAGATCCTATCGACACGGGACCTTTCGATCCTTCAAATGGCTCAAAGTTTGTCAGAGCAGATTTGCCATGCATCGGTTGCGTCCACAGAGATCCTCCACCGGCTCAATGGGAAATCTGCAAGAATATACGCCCGGTTCTGTGTATGGAGAAGTTATCACCGGAAAGCGTGTACAACACGGTTGTTGAAGTCTTGAACTTGAATAGAAGAACCAACTGATGCCGGACATAAAGAAAAACAAAAGTGTCCTGCTTGACAAATCGTTATTGCGGCCGATTGAATATCAAAACTTGAAAAGGGTGGGGTCCAAGGGGGATGGCGGTTACGTTGTTCCAATCGACCAAATCCCAAATTGTGAGACGCTGCTTTCGCTTGGCCTGTCAGATAATTGGGAATTTGATAAGGAGTTTCTTGCTATTAATCCGAAGGTCAATGTAATCGGTGTTGATCATACAATCGGAACATGGTGGTTTGTTCGAAGGATCGTATTATACTCTTGGGAAATCATATTGCATAGCACATTTTTGAATCGCGCCAAGAGAGGCAAGTACGTCACTAAATTAAGAAACTCCATGGAGTACTTCACTTTTTTCGGAGAGCCAAATACGCATTTGAAAAGAAAGGTGTCCGCAAATAACGGTGGAATAAATATTACCCTGGATCGAATCTTTGGTTCGAATCCTAAAGCAAGTGCGTGCCACGATGTGTTTCTAAAGATGGATATTGAGGGAGGAGAGTATGATGTCACGGAGGACATTGTACGGCATCAGAATCGTATCAGGTGCATCGCCGCGGAATTTCACGAACTTGATAAGAGGACAGATGATTTCAACAAGTGCATTCAGAGATTGTCTCAGAATTTTCTCGTAATACACGTTCACGGAAATAACGGGGCAGCTTATGATCGTATTAATGACTTTCCCACTGTGGTGGAAATAACGTTTATTAATAAGGCTCTCCTTGACCATGAATTATTATATTCATCGCATGAATACCCCAGGGAAGGACTGGATTTCCCTAACAACTCCGCAGTTTCGGATTACGGGCTTAAATTCTTTGAATAGATGGTTTTTAACAGGGAGAATTTTGAGAAGGAATAAGGCATTATGACGGAGCTTCTCCGTGCCCTGAAAGTTCGCGACATCATATTATTCAACATCGTCGCAATTGTGGGGACCCGTTGGATTTCACTTGCCGCTGCTACGGGGCCAAGTTCAATTTCATTGTGGATATTCGCTTTGGTACTTTTTTTCATACCACAATGTGTCGCAGTCATTCACCTCAGCAAAAAGTATCCCGTGGAAGGTGGAGTTTACGAATGGGCAAAAGTCGAATTCGGCGACTTCCATGGATTTATCGCTGGGTGGTGTTACTGGGCGAATAATTTGGTCTACTACCCCTCGCTGCTGATTTCTGTTGCCGCCATAGCTCCATTCATTTTGCCGGGATATGCTGCGGCCACATCGGGAAAAGTTTTCATTGTGATTGCGAGTCTCGCAATCCTTTGGATTGCAATCGGGTTCAATGTGATTGGTGTGAAGATAGGGAAGTGGGTTCAAAACATCGGAGCTATCGGTACTTTTGTGCCCATCATCATAATAGCAGCGCTGGCTGGGGTAATTATTTATTTCGGTAAATCTCAGACTCAGTTTTCATTTACAAATATCTTACCTGCAAAATTGGATTACGGCACACTTTCGTTTTGGTCTTCAATGTGTTTCGCTCTTGCAGGGCTTGAGCTGGCCGCCGTAATGTCAGGAGAAATAGTCGATGCGGAGAGGACAATACCAAAAGCGACATATCTTTCCGGTGTCGGAATTGTTTTCGTTTATCTCATCGGAACAATATCACTCCTTGTCGGATTGTCTTCGAAGGATGTCAACCTCGTCACCGGACTCGTTCAGGCGATTCAGGAACTGGAGTCCAAAACGGGAATGAGATATTTGACCAACATCAGTGCGCTCCTTGTCACGCTTGCGGGCATTGGTGGTGCTGGGGCATGGTTAGCTGGAAGCGCGAGGATTTTGTTCGTTACGGGCATAGACAACTTCCTTCCAAAGAGTTTCGGGAAGATTCATCCTAAATGGAAGACGCCTTACATCGCACTAATATTCCAGGGGATCATCGCTACGGTTTTTCTTCTAATGAGTTTAATCGGTGCATCAGTCGAGCAGGCATATCTTGTTCTCGTCGACGCAACAATCATTGTTTATTTCATTCCATATGTCTATATCTTTCTGGCGGCGATTAAAAGTTTTCGAAGAGATCATGCGGGTAAAGCTACCTTTGGGAGCTTAATAAAAGCCATAGCCTCAGGAATTGGGGGGCTAACGACTATCTCAGCGATTTGTCTTGCTTTATTCCCGCCGGACGCCGGAGGAAGCCCTGTTTTATTCCTCGCGAAAACACTTATTGGTTCTTTTGCGTTCGTGGCTGTAGGCGTCTTGATCTTTCTGAATGCAAAAAGGAAAATGACCCGTCAGTCTCTCACATCTTAATTTATCCGCATCGGGATTTATTGAAGTCTGAATTTGTTATGGATTGAAGATGGAATTTAAAAACGAACTTGCCGAAAGTCAAAGTCCTTATCTTCGTGAGGCAGCGCATCAACCCGTTCACTGGCAGATCTATTCAAGTGATGTTTTCAAATTAGCAGCGGATCTTAACCGCCCAATACTGCTTGACATTGGTGCTGTGTGGTGTCATTGGTGTCATGTAATGGACGATGAATCCTATTCCGATCCATCGGTCGCCGAAATTATCAATAGGTATTTTGTGCCGATAAAAGTTGACCGGGACCAAATGCCGGATGTCGATTCACGGTATCAAGCCGCAATCGGTGCGCTGACCGGAGCCGGCGGCTGGCCGTTGACGGGCTTTTTGACTTCGGATGGAAAAGTGTTTCATGGGGGGACATATTTTCCGAAGGTTGATATGCAGGGAAGACAGGGACTGCTCACGCTGTTGCCGCAGGTTGCCGATGTGTATGCGCAGAGAAGAGAAGACGTGTTCAGAAGCGCGGAAGAAATTTCTCAGCAATTGAAAGAATACGAGAGCCACACTGTTAACCACGGTGAAATAGGCGAAAATATCGTAAAGCAATTTATCGATGATTGCCGCGCGAACTTCGATAAGGGTTTTGGCGGCTTCGGAAACGCGCCCAAATTTTTTAACCCCACCGCTTTGCAATTTCTTGCTGAGGAAGGAGTCAGGCAGAGTGATCAATCTCTTAAGGAATTTGTCGAACTTACATTAGACTGCATTGCCCGCGGCGGGGTTTACGATCAACTTGGCGGAGGATTTCACAGATACTCGGTTGACAGATATTGGCACGTGCCGCATTTTGAAAAAATGCTCTATGACAATGCACTCATGCTGAGAATCTATTTGCTTGGTTTGCAGTTTTCTAATAAAGACTTTTATTCTACTATCGCGCGAGAAACTGCAGACTGGATTATCAGCGGAATGAAATCTCCGGAAGGAGCGTTCTATGCACATCAAGATGCTGACGTTGAGTCCCGTGATGACGGTACATATTGGACCTGGACAGAGAAGGAAGTGGAGAATACGCTTGACGGAATTGAGAAGGGTGTTGCGGAACTGTATTTCGATATCCGTGAAATGCCGCAAGACCTCCACGGATTTCCTGAAAAGAATGTGTTGAGAGTAGCCGCCCATAAGAAAGACATTGCAAAAAGCCTCGGAAAGTCGGAGGACGAGGTTGCCAAGATTATCATCAATTCAAAGAAAAAACTTCTTGAATCACGTGACAAAAGAAAATCTCCTTTTATTGACGAGACTATTTTTGCCGACAGGAATGGATTGGCAATAAGTGCACTGGTCGAGGCATCGCTGAGCCTAAAAGAAAGGTCATATATTCAAGCAGCAGAAAATGCGGCCGACTTTGTTTTAGAAAACATGGTCGAAGCTAGTGGGAAAGTGGCGCACGCATTTTCAGGGAAATCGATTCTTTACAGCGGCCTCCTTGATGACAATGTATATTTCGGAACAGCTTTGCTCGATCTATTTGATGTGACGAGAAACGATACGCAAATCAACGCTGTGGAACAGATCGCCCGAGTGCTTATTGAGGAATTCGAAGATAAGGATGGGCGGGGCTTTTTTGATCGACCATTGAATGCCGGTGCGGAAGGTTTGCTTGCAACAAAGAGAAAACCGATTGATGATACACCTACACCTTCTGGAAATTCGGGTGCCGCAATTTTTTTTGATCGGCTATTCGTTGTGACGGAGAATAAGAATTACTTTGAAGTTGCCGATCGAACGTTGAAAGCTTTCGCGGGCTCGTCGGCTAAGAATGGGATTTACGGAGCAAATTTTGCTCGTGCCGTTAGGCTTCACCTCAGTTTGTTGAAGAACCTAAGATGATTCTGTCATATTTCAAACCGAACGGCTCCCCTTAATTAAATCTCTAAGGATCTCTTTAGCTCTTGCCTCATCAGCTTTCTGGACTAGAAAATCTACTGTAGCCATTCCATCAGCACCAGGATAAAGAGCGGCAAAATTTTCGTTCCGGGTAAAATATTCGATTCCCTCCCGCTCCAATATCATTTTTGCATTTATAATTTCGGTTGGAATAAAAGTATAGTAGACTCGTACATAATCTGACGGAATGTTCTGACCTTTCATTTCATAACCTAAATCTTCGATAGGGCATTTTTAAAATCTAACATCAGATCATCCACTTCCTCGATGCCTACAGATATTCTTACCATACCCTCAGTTACTTGCGCCGCTCCCAATTCTTCCGGCGTCATCTTTATGTGGCTTGTTAGAACAGGAATGCTGACAAGCGTCTCGACTCCGCCCAAGCTTGTAGCATTGAGACCGATTTCAAGAGTGTCACAGAACTTCTTTGCTGATTCTAAATTTGAAAACTCAATGCAAAGCATTCCGCCGAACCCATTCATCTGCCGTTTAGCAACCTTGTAACTTTTTGAAGAGGGTAATCCGGGATAGAAAACCCTCTTCACTTTCTTCTGGCGCATAAAAAATTCTGCGAGCCTTTGGGCCGATCGGTTTTGTTGTTCGACGCGGATTTTTAGAGTCTTCAGACTGCGGTCCAGCATGTAAGCATCAATAGGGTTAATGCATCCACCGAACGCTTTCATTGTCTCACGAATTGAATGTATGATTTTCGTTGTTGAGGTCACAGCTCCAGCCATGACGTCGCTATGTCCGCCTATATATTTTGTTGCACTGTGGACTACTATGTTAACGCCAAAATCAATTGGGTTTTGGTTGATAGGTGAAGCAAACGTGTTGTCCATGATGGTAAGTGCGCCTGCTTTTCTGGCAGCCTTCACGGTTTTTGTAATTGAGATACAGTCGGTGGTCGGATTTATAGGTGTTTCGAAATATACAATTTTAGCATTAGGGAATTGGTCGTTGAAAGAGTAAAGCTGGGTTTCGTCCACGAAGTGGACTTCGATTCCGAATTTTGGCGCGATATCCCGAAGAAATCTGTATGCCATCCCGTAGAGCCGGCGTTGTGCCACAACCGTGTCACCCTTACCAACAAACGACAGGATAGCGGTACTGATCGCAGCCATGCCGCTCGAAAACAAAATAGCATCTTCTGCGTTTTCAAGGGCGGCAATTTTTTCTTCTACATTTCGAACAGTAGGATTCGAATAACGCGAGTACATATAGAATTCTTCATCATCGCCTCTGATATATCTGTCGTATTCATCACTTTTGGAAACGGCAAAGGTTGTGCTCTGATAAATCGGAAAATTAGCTCCGAGGTAGGTTTTGTCTTTTCTGCCGTGGATCGCCCGCGTCGATTTGCTCGGTGTCATTTTTCACACTCCTTTAGAATCGCAATCATATCTTTAACTGCTCTCTCCATTCCGACAAAAAGTGCGTGCGAAATCAATGAGTGGCCGATACTGAATTCTTCGATTTCGTCTATCATCGCGACGGGCTTCAGATTATTGTAGTCCAACCCGTGTCCCGCGTTTATTTTTAGCTTTAACTTTTCCGCAAACCCTGCGGCCTTTTTAAGACGATCTAGCTGCGTTTCGATATCGGGTCCTTTTGCATTTGCGTATTCGCCTGTATGGAGTTCAACAAAATCTGCGCCTGCCTTTTGGGCAGCTTTAATTTGGCTTTCAACAGGAGCCACGAAAAGACTTACTAATATATTTTTTTTATGAAATCGCCCGGCTACTTCTTTGTACCGTGAAACTTCAGAAGCCACATCGAGTCCACCTTCAGTTGTCAGTTCCTGTCTGCGTTCCGGAACAAGAGTCACAAGCTCGGGCACAACTTCGAGAGCAATTGTTATAATTTCTTCAGTCGCTGCCATCTCCAGGTCCAATTTCGTTTTGAGCATTTTACGGAGGAGGTAAACATCATTATCCTGAATATGCCGGCGGTCTTCGCGTAAATGGCTGACGATTCCAGATGCGCCCGCAAGTTCGGAAATGAGAGCGGCTGTCACCGGGTCAGGCTGCTTTTCGCCCCGAGCCTGCCGCAAAGTTGCGACGTGATCGATGTTTACGGATAATCTCTTCATTTCAGATTTCCTCGTTGTCGTAAAACCTCATAGCAAATAATTCCAGTTGCTACAGATACATTTAAAGAATCTATCTTGCCAAGTTGCGGAATGGAAAAGGTCATATCAGATTTATCGCGCAAGATTCTCTTCACGCCGCTTCCTTCGTTTCCGATTATTATTGCGAGGGGGACCTTTGTATCCATTTCTGAAATTGTCAGCGGGGCTTTCGCCGCGCTTGTCGCAATCCAGTATCCTTCTTTTTTCAACGACATTATTGTCTGATGGAGATTAGTCTCGCGCGCAATCTTGAGATGGAACGCTCCTCCGGCAGATGTCTTGATTACAGTTTCGTTTATCGGCGCTTGTTGCTCTTTTGAGATAATAACACCGTCAACTTTGAAGAAGGCTGCAGATCGGAGTATCGCACCAAAGTTTTGTGGGTCCTGGATGCGGTCGAGAATGAGCAGGAAAGGGTAACTCTTATCGGCTAAAGGCTCTTGTGTCTTCGCCGCAGAAGCGGGGAAGAACAGCGAATCAAGCGGCTCGTATTTTATTTTGCTTACAGTCGCGACAATGCCCTGCGCGGATTCATCTCTTGAAAGACTCGAAGTCATTTCTCCGAATTGTTTTGAATCGACACGAGCGATCGGGATTCCCTGCGTTTTGGCGAGAGTGAAAATCTCGTTTAAGCTTCCGCCGTGAGCGGAATAATGGACATAGACTTTCGAGATGTTCATCCCGCTCTTCAAGGCTTCCGCAACTGCGTTACGTCCGACAATTTTTTCTTCGGTCAAAGGAATATCTTTACTCAAACTCTTCCAACTTTCTCAGAAATGCATCTTCGTTAAGTTTAAATTCGAAAACCATCTTGTCATTTATAAAAACGACCGGCACTTTATTCCCGAATCTCTCGAACAATTCCGTATTGGATTCGAGAGTAATCCTCTCAAGGAAAAATCGTTTTTCTTTTTTTAGTCTTTCCAAAATGGATTCAGCCTCGTCGCACAACTTACAGTCTTCTTTTTTGTACAAAAGGACTTTGGTCATCTTCTTAATGGTTCATCTTATTTAGTTAAATATTTAAATCCTACAATACCGACCAATATCAACAGGGAAGAGATAAGTTGCGCTTCGCTCAATCCGAAGAGCAAGCGTGGGTTTAATCTGATAAACTCCACGAGGAGTCTTTCGATTCCCGCAAGCACAAGGTAAATCATAAAGAGTTTACCATCAGGCTTTACCGATTTTCTTAGCTTCCAGAGAAATAAGAAAATCAGAACGCAAGCGATAAATTCGTAAAGCGGTGTCGGGTGAAGCAAAGTGTTGTCGGGGACAACTCCACCTGGGAATGTGGACGCAATTTGCGGGAAACCCCTGAAAGCGATAGATGGTGGCACGATTCCTTTCGAGTAGTCAACCCCCCATGGAAGGCTGGTCGGCATTCCGTAATCTCCATCGCCCGATAAGTGACAACCGATTCTTGCTATTCCATATCCAAGGATTAGTGCCGGAGCGAAGGCATCGGCGACATTTAGAAATTTGTAATGTTTTTTCCTGACGTTCCACCAGATGACTAATGCCGCGAGTATAAAACCACCATACCACGTAAGACCGCCGGGTGAAAATGTCATCCCGATCGGGTCGTTCAGGAAACTTCCACAGTCTTCGATAAGTGAAAGAATTTTTGACCCTGCAATGCCGAATACAACGGCAATGATTGTGACCTCGTTGGCAAAATTCGAGGTGAGCCCTTTTCGGGTGAACTCCTTCACTAGAACGTAATTTGCAGCGAGAAAGCCGATCCCCATCATTAGACCAAAGCTATAAACGTTCAGCGGACCGATCTTAAACAAGATCGGCATCACCGTGTCGCTCAACATTTTACTTAGCATTTGTATTCTTCAATTTAATGCCCATTCGTTGCGGTCAGTAGTTATGTCGATGAATCTTCCTTCACGAGCTGCTTGTAGAATTTTTATTCTTTTGCGGATAGAGATCTTGAATTGATTAATTTGCTTGCTGCGCCTGTCGACCAAAAGAGTATATTCGCCTGCCTCAAGGTTTTCCATCTCGCATCTACACATCGCAGGGCCTGCAGCCGGGAAATCTGAGATGGGAGTCCTGAGTCCAACAATCTTAAAGAAAATCTTCTTCCCTTTTCTGCTGGTTTCTACAACCAGTTCATAGACGAAATTCTGGAATTCTTCCGCCGTCCTAAATAGAAACACTGTTCCGGAACGCTTGGATAAGGGATCTTCAAAATGTTCAATCAAGAGCCTGTATTCGGCCTGCGTGTCATTCCGATTTATCTTTGGGGGTTTCTTTTTTGCCATCCGTGATCAGATGTCGAAGTAACTCATCTCTTCTTCCTTGAAATATTGGACTATTTCCGAGGAAGTCTTTGCCGCAATCAACTTTTTCCTGAATTCGTCTTTATTCATTAGCCGTGAAATTCTGCTCAATAATTTTATATGGGGGCCCACCATATTATCCCTGCCGATAAGGAGAAACAATAACCGCACAGGTTCTCCATCAAGCGATTGAAAATCCACCGGCTCATCCGTGACGGCAAATGCCGCAACGATGTCGGTGACTGCGTCGGTTTTCCCGTGCGGAATCGCAAAACCCTTTCCAACTCCGGTGGACATGATTTTTTCACGTTCAAAAATTGCCTCGCGGACCTTCTCCAAATCTTTTATTTTCTTCGAGCTTTTAAGCAAATCTATTAATGAGTTCAATACCTCATCCTTCGATTTACCGGGCAATTTGGTGGACACGAACTCATCTTGAAGTATATCACTAATTTTCATCTCTAAAATTTCTTCCTTTCATTATAGAAACTTTTAAGGGGATGATATTGAAAAGTCAACTATTAAGCGGCGAGGCAAAATACATATTGTAATTGAGATCCATGATCATTTCGCCTCTCTTCGATTTCCGCCGGCCCAGTCCGACAGCCATTCACCAATCTTTGCCTCGAAGCGATCCGCAACGGACCGTGCCGTGTCTTGGTTTCCCGATTCGGCGTTGATATGAAACAATGCACGTTCTTTATCCGGAAGCAGATGAATCCATGTGCCATCGTCGAAATGAACTTTGATGCCATCTACGGTTTCACGTTTTTCATTCTTTGTGAGGTCTATGAGTTTCCTCATTATGCTCCCTTTTTCGCTCCAGGGGCAATCGAGGTTTTTCTTGACCATGTGAAGTCGGGGAACCGCAAGGTCAAGTTCGGAAAGCTTTATTCCCGTCTTGGCGGTCATCTCAAGAATTTTCGCGACCGAGAACATCGCATCGCTGGCAAATAGAAAATTCGGAAAAATGAACCCCCCTTTGGTGCCCCCTACAAAATCATATTTCCCTTCGAAAGCCGCGTTCATGAGCGACTGGTGAGTTGCCTTCGTTCTGGTAACTTCGAGTCCGTGTTCCGCGGCGATCAGATCGATTTCCCTTGAAGCGGAGAAGGGAACAGCAATTCGTTTCAATTTAGGTTCAGCCAGGGCGAATAGTTTAGTTACAAGGGAAAGGAGTCTGTCTTCCTCTATGAACTTGCCTTGTTCGTTGATAACGAAGATTTTCTCGGCCCCAGCATCGAACATGAAGCCGAAGTCATAATTCAACGACCTGACGATTCCACCCAGCTGCTTCAGATCGTTTTCCAATTGCGTTTGGTTTTTCGTGAGCTGCTTCGGATCGAGGTACGCATTCAGTGCTATTACTCTCGTGCTCAACGAACCAACTATCGTCGGAAACAATATGGATGCAACACCGTGTGAGTAATCTATAACTATGTTGAACTTCTTCAGTTTGACAGCATCAATTTCCAATGATCGGATGAAATCTTCCCGGTAGCTTTCGTTCGTCCTTTCAGGGAAGTAGATGTCCCCAACCTGATCTTGAGGAGCCCGGGCGAATTCTTCTCCAAAAAAAAGGCGTTCGACTGCCCGAACTTTGTTAGTTGATAGATCTCTTCCATCCGAGTCGAGGAAAATAATATCGGTCAGGTCGGGGTCGAAAGGACTCTTCCGGACATGGACACCGCCAGCAGCTTTTCCGCTTCGAAGTTCGTGTCGAACAATAGGTATTGGCTCACTTCTGAGATCGTAGACATTTGTCCCTGCGGACATAAAGCCAACGATCAATGCTCGATTAATCATTCGGCTGACAGTGTCGGAATCTCTACTGCAAACCACGTACTTTCCTGAACCGAGAAGGGAGCCGAAGGCTGCTCCGAGCTTCGCTGCAAATTCAGGATTCATCTCGATGTTTGAAGTCCCGGTAACTCTTGCATCCGTGAAAATTGCAGACAACCACTTATCCTCCCAGACCAGGCTCCGAGAGAGCGTTGCCCCTGCATCTACAACTTTTTTCGGCCAAAGTTTTACATTTGGTTTTATATTTGCCCTTTTTCCGATTATACAATCGTCGCTAATGAAAACATTCTCTTCGATTTCGACTTGTTCACCGATGATGGTCCCGCTTCCTATCACATCACCGGCTATCTTTGAACGCGCCCCGACTAAAACGTTATCCCAAAGTACACTCCGGCTGACGTTTGAAAATGAATCTATGGAGCTGTTATTTCCGATAATCGTATCAACAAGCTCAACGTCTTCACCGATTGTCACATTATCCCCGATAACTACCGTGCCGCGCGCGACGAGATTTCGTGGCGGCTGAAATCCTTCGGGTGCAATAATTCGAGCTCCGTTAAATTCAAAAATGCTGCCTCCAGAGCTCACGTTAACCTTCTGTTCAAGGCAGTCTAACTGTGCTTCTATATACTCGTTAAGGTTTCCAATGTCTCTCCAATAGCCTTCCGCAGCGTAGCCGTATAGCGGCATTTTTTGTTTGAGCATTGAGGGGAAGAGGTCTTTGCTGAAATCATAATCTTCTTTATACGGAATCATTTCCAGCACGTCGGGTTCAATGACGTAAATTCCTGTGTTGACCGTATCGCTGAAGACTTCGCCCCAGGTTGGCTTTTCAAGAAACCGTATAATCTTGCCGCCGTCGTCTGTAATCACGAGCCCAAACTGCAACGGATCGTTTACCCGTGTAAGGACAAGGGTTGCTTTGGATTTCTTTTCTTCGTGGAATTGTACAGCCTTGGTCAAATCAAAATCAGTAAGGACGTCTCCACTTATCACAAGGATTCGTGAACCTTTGATGAGATCATAACCATTGCGGACACTTCCTGCTGTGCCGTAATCAGCGTCAGCTTTTACATATTGGATTGAGGCTCCATATCGGCTGCCGTCGCCCAGAAAATTTTTTATAACGGTCGGATGATAGAAAATTAAAACAACTATTTCGCGTATGCCGTGTTTTACAAGAAGATTGACGATGTGTTCGATCATGGGTTTATTCATGATCGGAACCATTGGCTTCGGAATTTTACTTGTAAGTGGACGGAGTCGTGTACCAAATCCCCCGGCCATAATCACGGCCTTTAACATCTGCTGTAGAATGCTCCTTGGTTAAAAATCAACGAAATATAAACGTGATTGGAAGGAAAATCAAGGAAACGACAAAAACCGGGCGATGCAAACGCGAGACTTTTCGAAACTTGCCCGGACACTCATTGAAATTTCTGCAAGAACTAAGTGTTAGCATGATTGATTTGGAAAACAGTTCCCTGGTTATTAACTTAACGCAGCCTTTAATTCCATCCAGTGAGGTGGATAAGGTCCTTTCAATAGTTTCACCTCACATCACATAAAGGCTCTTTTGCGGCAGAGGTATATTCGCCTCTGGCTGAGTTAAACTCAAATAGGAGCAAGCATGAGAGTCAAATCTAAAATCGCGGACAGCGAGCAGATGTCACGTTCGATAACCCGCATCACACATGAAATAATCGAACGAAATAAGGGTGCCGCGAATTTGTGCATCATAGGAATCAGGACTCGCGGAGATTTTCTTGCAAAAAGAATTGGGGAAAAAATCTCGCAGATCGAAAAGGTTGTGATCCCGCTTGGAACACTAGATATCACACTTTATCGCGATGATGTACGGCAAAAACTTAAGCTTCCCGAATTAAAAAGAACAGAGGTGTATTTCGACATTACCGATAAAAACGTCGTCCTGGTTGACGATGTCCTCTTCACGGGTAGAACAATACGATCGGCGCTTGACGCATTAATAGATATTGGAAGACCGACAACGATACAGCTTGCAGTTCTCGTAGACCGAGGCCACAGAGAGTTGCCGATAAGCGCCGATTATGTAGGAAAAAATCAGCCGACAGCAATAAAGGAATCAGTCATCGTTCACCTGGCTGAAGTTGATGGAACGGACGAAATATTACTTGTGGAGGAGGAAGATGGCACAGGGAATTAAGAACTTGCTGGGTCTCCGGGACCTTTCATCGGAGGAAATCATTGAGATACTTGACACCGCGCGAAGTTTCCGGGAAGTTCTGGAACGCCCCATAAAAAAAGTCCCGACTTTGCAAGGGACAACAGTTGTGAATTTATTTTTCGAAAGCTCCACCCGGACGAGAATTTCATTCGAACTTGCGGAACGGAGGCTGAGTGCCGACGTCGTTAACTTTGCAGCAAGCGGCAGCAGCGTCTCTAAGGGAGAAACACTGAAGGACACGGCAAGAAACATCGAAGCGATGAAGACTGATATTGTTGTTATCAGGCACTCATCGACCGGGGCTCCACACTTTCTTTCTCGGTTTTTGAAGTCGCCTGTTATTAATGCGGGAGACGGATCGAACGAACACCCAACCCAGGGCCTCCTTGATATGTACACAATGCGAGAGAAATTCGGGGACTTGAAAGGTCTTCATGTTTGCATCGTCGGCGATATTAACCATAGCAGGGTCGCACGCTCGAATATTTTTGGCTTGATAAAGTTAGGGGCCGAAGTGGCCGTGTGTGGTCCGAAGACCTTGATACCGAATTTTCTGGATCAATTCGGTGTGAAAACTTTTTACGATATCGACGACGCCATCCGATGGGCAGATGTCTTAAACGTCTTAAGGATACAGCTTGAAAGGGAAGCAGGCGGAGATTTTCCATCAATTAGGGAATACAGGCTCTACTGGGGAATCAACAGAGCTCGATTGGAGACGGCCAAGAAATCAATCGTCATCATGCATCCCGGCCCGATCAACCGTGGAGTTGAACTGGACGCAGACATCGCTGATGGAAATGCCTCACTAATCCTCGAGCAAGTAACAAATGGTGTCGCAATCAGAATGGCAGTCTTATTTTTAACAGGAGCTAAATCTTCATGAAAATTTTTCTTAGGAATGCAAGGATCATCGATCCATCCGGGAAGTACGACGGTATGTTTGATATTTTTATTGTTGACGGATTTATTCAGGAGATCGGCGGCTCGCTTGGCGGAAACCCGGTAAACCACGAAATAAACCTGCGCGGGAAATTTGTTGTGCCGGGATTCTTCGACATGCACACTCACTTGAGGGAACCCGGACAGGAATACAAAGAGGACATCGCATCCGGAATAGCAGCCGCATCGAACGGAGGCTTCACGGGGATTGCAGTCATGCCAAATACAGACCCGGTTGTCGATTCCGCCGATGTGGTCAAATATGTTCTTGACCGCGCTAAACAGTCAGGACTGGTGAACCTTTATCAAATTGCCGCGATAACAGACGCCAGAAAAGGCGAACGTCTGTCAGAGATGAAGGACCTTGTCGAAGCTGGCGCGATTGCTTTCAGCGATGACGGCAGCGCAGTTTCAAATTCGCAGGTGATGAGGCTCGCTTTGGAATATTCCTCAATGCTGAATAAACCGATCATCCAGCATTGCGAAGATCATAATCTTACGAAATCCGGTTCCGCAAACGAAAGCCGTGATACTATTAAATACGGTCTCAAAACTCAACACCGTGTCGCGGAAGAATTAATTCTCAGCCGGGATATAAAACTCCTCGAAGCGTTCGGGGGGAAATATCATGCTACTCATATATCCACGATACAATCTGTTAATTGTATCGCGGAAGCAAAAAGGCGCGGCTTGCCTGTAACTTGCGACGTTACGCCGCATCATCTTTTCCTAGATGATAGTTTGCTTTCAGCTTACGATTCTGATTTTAAAGTCAATCCTCCTCTTAGGACTAAAGAAGACAACGATTCGTTGATCTCCGCGTTGAAAGATGGTACCATTGACGCGATTGCAAGCGACCATGCTCCTCACGCGATACATGAGAAAGAAGTGGAGTTCGACGCCGCTCCGTTCGGAATGATCGGGCTTGAAACAACCGTGGGAGCAGTCATGACGAGACTCTATCAAACGAAAATACTTTCCATTCGACAGATTGTTGATTTGCTTTCAGTTAACCCCCGTAAGATACTCGGAGTGCCGGTTCCCACTTTTGAACTCGGGGCTAAAGCAGATATTTCAATAATCGATCAGGATTATGAATGGACAGTCGATCCGGAAAAGTTCAAGTCAAAGAGCAGAAATACCGGCTTCAAAGGGTGGAAGTTTAAAGGAAGCGCGGTTGGAATAATAAACGGCGACAAATTCTATTTCTCGGAAATGTTGAAGTGATTACGCAATCAAAGAGTTAAAGGGTGAACTGAGAGAAGGGAAAGAGTATTACTGTGCACGGATGAAGTTCTGCTAAACGAAAGACGCTTTCTTCGTCATCGACGCGTGAAGAAGCTGGATATATCTTTTCTTTGGAATTTCGATTGCGCCGAATGTTTGTAAATGAGGAGTCATATACTGGATATCGAGGAGCGTGAATCCGTTTTCGGAAAGATGTTTAATTAGGAAGGCGAGAGCCGCTTTCGAAGCTCCACTCCTCAGGCTGAACATCGACTCGCCGAAGAAAGCCGTACCGAGCGCAACTCCATAAAGTCCTCCTGCTAATCCGTCCGAGTCGACGCTTTCCACGCTATGTCCATAACCAAGCCTATGAAGCTCCATGTAGCTTTCGATTATTTCTTCGCTAATCCAGGTTTCTGTCCTGTTCGCGCAACCTCTAATTACCGCCTCAAAATTGGCATCAATTCCAACTTCAAAAATCTTCTTTTTAACCAGTTGCTTTGTTGAACGGGGTATGTTGAAATTGTCCAGAGGGATAATGGTGCGAGGATCCGGTGAGTACCATGATATAGATTTATCCTCATCTGCCATTGGAAAATATCCCATTGAATACGCGCCTAACAAAATAGTAGGTGAGATCATAAGGTGTATTTTATATTCAAAAACGGCCAAAAGCAAAGGCTGGCAGTTCGGTAAAGGCAGGGCAAATGCACGAATACGATATTTGGCTGGTTGCCGACAGCGCCTTGCATCTTTTGTCAATCTTGGATATATTTTTATCGTTATCTTAAAATGCTAAAGAGAAAAGAAAAGTTTCTGATAAGAAAATTTTTAAAGTTTTTTTTCCAAGTCAGACAAAAAATATGAAGTGTTCCGGCGGTTGGCGGAACACTTTTTTTTTGCCGGGAATGGAAGTTCGGAGCTTTTTGATCAGCCGATGAAGCTTCAAGAAATTGTCAAGAAAATTAAAGAGAATCTCCCGATTGAATTAGTTGGGGAACAGGATAATGTTGGTTTGATTGCCGGGAATTATGACGACGAATGCGAGAAGATGACGATAGCTTATGAATTCAATAAGGATGTTCTTGACGAAGTTCTGCAGAATCGTTCAAATTGTGTGGTCACGTACCATACACCTCTCTTCCGGCCCAAAAAATCTTTTACATCATCAATTTCGAAGCCAGATGTCCTTTTCGAAGCGATGCGCTGCGGCGTTAATGTATTTGCAGTCCACACAGCACTTGATGCAGTCCGGGAAGGATTGAATTTTGATCTCGCCGCTAGACTTGGATTGATGAATATCACCTTCCTATCTTCAATCAAGAATATTCTTTACAAGATTATTGTATTCGTTCCGGCATCTCATTTGGATAAAGTAAGAGAAGCAATGTCAAAAGCAGGTGCCGGCAAGATCGGGAATTATTCTGGTTGTTCGTTTACCATGGATGGAAAAGGAAGCTTCTTACCTAACGAGATGGCTTCGCCGTACGTTGGGCAGTCGGGAAAACTTGAGAGAGTGGATGAAGCACGACTTGAGATGGTTGTCGGAAAGTCTGTCGTCGGACCGGTAGTGAATGAAATGCTCAAGGCTCATCCGTATGAGGAAGTCGCTTATGATATTTATCCTCTTCTAAATAATTCTATTGATTTTGGATTCGGGGCGATCGGAGAACTTGATGCGGCGGTTACGCTTGGAGAATTTATTTCTCGCCTTAAAAGAATAATCGGACTGGATTCCATAAAAGTTTCTTACGCCTCGGACATGAAAATCAAAAAAGTCGCACTTTGTGCAGGTTCCGGTATTTCATTTTACAGCGACGCAGTTCGAAAGGATGCCGACCTTTTTATTACGGGAGACGTAAAACATCATGATTTCCGTGAAGCGAAAATTCAGCGGACAATTTTAGCCGACGCTACTCATCTGGGCTCGGAAAAATTTGTTCCGGAAGTGATGTATAGAGTTCTAAAGAAAATATTTACAGATACAATAACAATTGAGACGAGCAAGCTCAGAACCATAAATGCAATTACAATTTAACTTATCCAGGAGACTAAAGTGGCTGTCAAGGATAAACTGAAAGCACTGTACCAGCTTCAACAAGTTGACCTCAAGTTGGACGGTTTATTGGAAGAACGCGGAGATTTGCCCGCAGAGGTAGGTGAACTTGAAACGAAAATTACAACTTTAAAAACTCAAATCAAAGAAAACGACGATTACTTAAAAAAGGCGGTTATCAGGAAAAAAGAGATTGACAAGGAACTTGACGAAATAAGAAAAAGAATTGACAAGTACACGGACATGCGTGTAAAGGTGAAGACTAACCGTGAGTACGATGCTTTAAGCAAGCAGATTGACAATTCAAAAGAGAAATTGCAGTCGCTTCACAAAGAGCTCGAAGGTATCCAGTCGAAGGAAACGACCTCGGGACGAGATGTCGAAAAGCTCAAACAAGAGTATGATAGTGAGGAAGAAGTTTATTCTTCAAAAAAAGTTGAGCTTGAAGAATTAGTCTCATTAACCCATGATGAAGAAAAACGGTACGTAAAGGAACGCGAGAAACATGTCCAGAAATTGGATCGCCAGAGCTTCTCAAGGTATGAAATGATAAGGAAAGCAACGAAGGGGAAGGCGATTGTGCCTGTTGTTCGCCGGAACGCGTGCGGAGGGTGCTACAACGTCCTTCCACCCCAGAGGCTTCTTGATCTGCGACAGATGGAAAAGATTTTTACATGCGATCATTGCGGAAGAATTTTGGTGCCGAATGAAATTGTCGAGGAAACGACCCGTGAAGTATGAGGTTGATTGCAAACATAGACGGCGCCTCTCTCGGAAATCCGGGGGCCAGCGGTATCGGCGTTGTCCTCCAGGGCAGTGATGGTAAAGTTCTAAAGGAATACTGCGAAAATATCGGGCTCGGAACTAATAATCGGGCTGAGTATATGGCATTACTTAAGAGTTTAGACCTTGCAGAAGAGCTTGGCGCTGACGAACTTGAAGTAAGGTCAGACAGTCTTCTCGTGGTTTCTCAAATGAATGGAATTTATAAAGTTAAAAATTCCGATATGAAGTCGTTTGTAAAGCAGGTATTTCATAAGATTGAAGAATCGAAGATAAAGTTTAAGATTAAACATATTCCGAGAGAACTGAACACAGCAGCAGATAAATTATCTAAAAAAGGAGCAAGACTTGTCAAGGAGTGAGCCAGGCAACCGCTCCGATTCACGTCGGAGAGGAAAGTCCGAACTCCACATGGCAGCAGGCTCCGATGTTTTCCGATTTTATATCGGGAGACAACGGAGGCGGGGCGACCCGACGGAAAGTGCCACAGAAAATATACCGCCACGCGTTTCGCGTGGTAAGGGTGAAAAGGCAGGGCAAGAGCCTACCGTCCTCGATGGCGACACCGGGGTGCAAGGTAAACCCCCTGCGGAGCAAGACCAAATATGGGAGAAGCGCTCTAGGGCCGCGAGGCAGCCAGTCTCGTTCGACTCCCGGGTAGGTCGCTTAGATAAATGGTTGCCTCCTCCGACTTTGTCGGGGAAGACAGAATTCGGCTTATCGGCTCACTCCGTGTTTTGTTCCCCCAATGATGTCAAGGAACGATTGAATAAGAAGAGTTTGTCTTTGAGGATGGTGGTACGGTGATCTATAAGTGGAAATTGTCCGATCAGGGAAATCCAAAGATCGTCGCCGACCTTGCCGGACAGCTCAAGGTTAAACCAATTATAGCTCAACTCCTTGTTCAACGTGGACTCGATTCATCCGAAAAGACAAAAGCCTTTTTCTATTCAAGCCTTCAGGATCAACATGACCCGTTCCTTATGGATGGGATGGAGACCGCTGTTGACCGCGCCTTTAAAGCATTAGAGCGAAACGAAAAGATACTTGTTTATGGTGACTATGATGTTGATGGTACTACCGGCGCTGCATTGTTGTACATGTTCTTTAGAAAATTGGGCGCCGATGTTGAATACTATCTCCCCGATCGATTGAAAGAAGGTTATGGCATAAGTACAACCGGCATTGAGTTTGCTGAAGCAAATGGGTTTACGTTATTGATCAGCGTCGATTGTGGAGTCTCAGCGGGCAAGGAGATTGCTTTGGCCTCCTCAAAGGGGATAGAAACGATTGTTTGCGATCATCATGAAGTCGAAATGTGCCCCGATGCTATTGCAGTTTTGGATCCGATCAAACCCGGCTGTAATTATCCGTTTAAGTTTTTGTCCGGTTGCGGTGTTGCTTACAAGTTTGCCAGAGCAGTTTCAACGAAGCTTCATAAAACGCAGGTGCCTGATGAATATATCGACCTTGTGGCAATAGCCGCCGCGGCCGACGTGGTTCCTTTAGTTGGTGAGAACCGTATATTCGTTCAGGCAGGATTCAATGCAATCGCGCGGCATCCTCGGGCTGGAATCAAAGCTCTTTTCGAGAGTTCGCATATCGACCATACAAAATTGACGACCGGTCAGGTCTCATTTAACATAGCCCCGAGAATAAATGCGGTAGGGAGACTGGGTGATGCGAGAAGAGCGGTAGAATTACTGATAACCGATAACCGGGATGTTGCTGAAGAATTTGCTCAGGTGCTTGAAGAGGAGAACTCACATCGAAAACTTCTCGACGAACGCACGTTCAACGAAGCAAAAGACGTCGCGTTAACAATGGCACCGAACAATTCCCTGGTTCTCCACAAAGATTCGTGGCACCCCGGTGTTCTCGGTATCGTAGCATCGAGAATTGTCGAGTCATTTTACAAGCCAACAATAATGCTTGCGACAGTAGATGGAGTTGTCCGCGGGAGTGCGAGGAGCGTTGTCGGTTATGATATCTTTGCAGCGATCCGGGAATGTTCCGATCTGCTCCTGCAATTTGGCGGTCACAAATTTGCAGCGGGCCTGGCGCTTGTGCCCGAAAATCTTCAGAGGTTCTCCGAGAAGTTTGAACAAGTAGTAGTGAAGACGATAACTGAGGAGATGAAGACACCGGTCATTGCTATCGATGCCGAGTTCGATCTCGCAGAACTAAACGATGAGCTCATGAAAACGTTGAAGATGTTCGAACCTTTTGGTCCTCACAATACCAAACCCGTCTTCCGCACCCCGGATGTTTATCTAGCCGATTCACGTATCGTTGGAAACTCTCACCTTAAAATGAAATTAAAGGTTGGGGGATTCGTTTGGGATGCGATAAAATTTAGAAATGGAGACAGGACTATAAAACCCGGCACAAAGTTGGATGTCGTTTATTCATTGGATGAAAATCATTATGCCGACAGAGTAAACTATCAATTGCAATTAAAAGATTTCAGAAATTCAGAGAAAAGTTTGGGAGGTTGATCCTATGTCTGGACACAACAAATGGGCAAAGATTAAACACAAAAAAGCTGGAACTGACGCTCAACGCGGAAAGTTGTTCAGCCGTATTATCAAGGAAATAACAATTGCTGCAAGAAACGGAGGCGGTGACATCAACGGCAACCCCCGGTTAAGGCTTGCGGTGCAAAACGCCAAAGACTCTAATATGCCTGCCGATAACATAAAACGCGCTATACAACGTGGTACGGGTGAACTTCCCGGCGTAGTCTATGATGAAATAACTTATGAAGGGTACGGACCCGGTGGAGTTGCACTTATGATCGAGCTGGTGACCGACAACAAGAATCGCACAGTTGCGGAGCTCCGACATATCCTTGATCGTAACAACGGCAAACTCGCCGAGGCCGGATCCGTCGCCTGGATGTTCCAGAAGAAGGGGAGTATAGAGGTCGCGAAGTCGGGTATTAAAGAGGACGACTTGCTGGGAATTATTCTTGAAGCGGGTGCTGATGACATGAAGGCCGAGGAGGATTATTATGATATCACCACAGCCTCCGATACTTTCGACGCGGTTAAGAAGGCGATCGAAGAAAAGAGCATGAAAATTAACAACGCGTCCATACAAATGCTGCCGCAGAACACCGTTCGAGTCGAAGGAAAAGAAGCTGAGCAGGTTTTGAGATTGATGGAAGCTTTAGAGGAGAACGAAGATGTGCAGAACGTCTACGCGAATTTCGATATCGACGACAGTGTTCTCGCACAGCTTAATCAATAAGCGTCAGGCTTAAAGGTGATCATCCTCGGCATAGATCCCGGTTCTCGTAAAACCGGATATGCTGTTCTGGAAGTTGAAAAGAGCAAGAGTGAAATCCTGGAATACGGAACAATCACCCTTGTGGACCTAAAACTAATGCCCGATAAACTCCTGAGAATCTTTGAAGGACTCGACGAGTTGTTTGATAAGTTCTATATAAATTCGATGGCAGTCGAGGCGGGTTTCTACGGTAAAAATGCACAGAGTGCATACAAGCTCGGGTATGCACGGAGCGCAGCAGTGTTGGTGGGGGCGTTGAAGAAAATAGAAGTCATGGAATATTCGCCACGAAAAGTCAAGCAGGCCGTGACGGGTAACGGCAATGCCTCCAAGGGTCAAGTCATGTACATGGTGAAAACTCTTCTTCACATCGATGATGAAAAAAAGATCCGGGAGGATGAAGCCGACGCTTGCGCTGTCGCAATTTGTCACGCGCAAAATCAAGGTCACGACGGAAAGAGCGCAAGTAGTTGGAAAGAATATGTCAGGCAAAACAAGCATCTCGTCGTTCAGCCACGAATCAGGGATAGGATCGGATGATTTACCGAATCACCGGGCAACTTGCGGTAAAGAGTCCAACAATGTTGGTCGTCGAGGTTAACGGACTTTCGTACGAGGTCAATGTCCCGCTATCGACCTACGAGCGAGTCGGAAAGGAAAATAGTGAAGTCTCACTCTACACGATGCTTATTGTCCGAGAAGAGGACCTTCAATTATACGGATTTGCAACCGAAGACGAACGCAAGTTGTTCAAACTTTTGATAAGCGTCAGCGGGATCGGCCCACGGACCGCCTTGGGCCTCCTTTCTTCCGCGAATGTCGCGGACATATTCGGATTCATCGCCAGCTCCAATTTACAAGCTCTCATGTCAATACCCGGAATAGGGAAGAAGACTGCGGAAAGAGTTGTGCTTGAACTTCGCGACAAGATATTGAAGCTCGATATTGGCATTGCAAGCGAGGCCCTTGATGGAAAGGAAGAGGTACGTTCCGGAGCTGTCGAGGCCTTGCTTGCGCTCGGTTACTCACGGATACAAAGTGAACGGGCAATAAGAGAAGCCATGAAAACGAATTCGTCTGCGACTGGGTCGGTAGAAGAATTGGTTCGTTCGGCTTTGAAAGAAGTTAAGTAGAGGGAATCTCTCACAGATTAGTGACAGGAATTATCTTTACGTTTTTGAAAAATTCTTCTTTAGGCCTGCCATGCGCCATTCCACCAATGAAAAAACCCTGGTGGGGACATCCACCGGGGTGAGAGAAATGGGTCAACTCTCTACTAAGAGTTCCTTTATTAACTTTTTAATCTAAAGGGCTTTTAAACTTGGCGCAATAAGTATTTTGATGGTTTTAAAACTGAGTCACTTTTACTCAAGTCGAGAAACTACCAATGATGTTAGGTTTATTATTTAGTTCGTGCTGTCTGGGAGAATTGCTCTCGCGAGATAAACCGGAAGAATTCATCAGGTGAAAATAGTTCGCTTTCCGCGGCGTTATATTTTTGAAAAGTTTTTCCGCCATCATTATATTGATAGATGAGAGCCACGAGGGCTGAAGTTGACCTTTCAGCAATTCAATACAACATAAGACAAATAGCCAAAAAAGTAGGGAACACGCGCATCCTTGGGGTGATGAAAGCGAATGCCTACGGACACGGCCTTGTCCAGGCGTCCAAGGCAGTGCTCGAAGCCGGGGCAAGCTACATTGGAGTTGCACTAGCTGAAGAGGGGATTGAACTCAGGCAGCACACGGCGGTGCCTATATTGGTATTCTCACCTCCATTTGAAGAATCGCTTGAGTCTTATGTCAGGTTTGATCTGGAGGCGACGATAACATCGCTTGAAGTCGCACACGCGTTGAACTCAGTTGCAAGGACTGCTGGAAAAAAAGCCAGGGTTCAGATAAAAATTGATACCGGAATGGGCAGGATCGGTTTTTTCCCGGACAGCGCGATGGAAGCTATCAGGGCTATCGGCAACCTGGATTCACTTTCCATAGTAGGTGTTTATTCCCACTTTGCCACGTCGGATGAATCCAATAAGGAATTTGCCCGCCATCAATTGTCGGTCTTTAAGGATATTGTTGTCGCAGTAAAAGATCTCGGTATTAAGTGTATCTTTCACATAGCGAATAGCGGTGCGGTCCTGGATATTCCAAACAGTTACTTGGATATGGTCAGGCCGGGAATAATGACTTACGGTTACTATCCGTCTCTTGAAACGACTGAGTCTGTGGACATAAGGCCCGCACTTTCTCTAAAGTCGAATATAGTTCAGGTGAAAAACTTTAAACCAGGCTTGAGTATCAGTTACGGAAGAAAATATTTCACGAAGGGCCAATCGCGGATTGCGGTGGTACCGATAGGGTACGGAGATGGGTTCACGAGGATGCTGACTGGAAATGCGTCGGTCCTCATAAAAGGTAAGTGCTATCCGGTAGCAGGTACAATAACCATGGATCACTTGATGGTCGATTTGGGAAATGAATTTGATCTTCAGCCACGAGACGAAGTGACTCTTATAGGAAAAAGCGGCGACCGGGAGATAACCGCCTGGGATATCGCGAGCAAATTGGGTACCATTCCTTACGAAATTTTGTGCTTGATAAATAACAGGGTACCGAGATTGTATAACAACCAGTCGCTCACGGATTGAGACTAATATGAAGGTTTTTGCAGTGATAATGGCAGGCGGAGTCGGCTCACGTATTTGGCCGAGAAGCCGGGAGGCTACTCCGAAACAGTTCCAGAGTATTTTCGGAGATCGGACTCTTTACCAGCGTGCGTACGATAGAATTTCGAAACTTGTTCTTCCTGAGAATGTTTTCGTCGTTACAAATCATTTACATCGTGCCACGGCGGTCGAACAACTTCGTGAAATTCCGGAACGGAATATTATTGCCGAACCCGCCGGTCGTAGCACGGCCCCGTGCATCGCCGTGGCAGCATCGGCACTGTCCTCTATTACTGATAATGCGGTCATGGTTGTTCTCCCCGCGGACCATTTGATTTCTCAAGAAGAAAATTTCCTAACCCAGGTAAAAGAGGCGATCCGTTTAGCAGAAAAGCACAGGGCACTCGTCACCATTGGAATAAGGCCAACATACCCTGAAACCGGATTTGGCTACATCCACTTCAACAAGGACGAAAATAATGATGAGATCACTGTGCATGGCGGACACAGAGTGTTATCGTTCAAGGAAAAACCAGACCATAATACTGCAGTAAAGTATCTCGAGAGTGGCCAATACCTTTGGAACAGCGGGATGTTTATATGGAGGGTAGATGTAATTATCGATGAACTAAAAAAGAATTTGGAACAATTTTCCGATTTCCAGATTTCACTCAAGGAGAGTTTCGGTAAAACAAACTTCACGAGTATCCTGGGTGAATTTTATTCACATATTAAATCCATTTCGATTGACTACGCCGTTATGGAAAAAGCTGAAAATGTGTTGACCATTCCCAGTAATTTTACGTGGAGCGATGTCGGCTCTTGGGACGAGATCTATAGAATGAGTGACGTAGATGCTGATGGGAATGCTTTCCAGGGAGATGTAGTAAACATCCGAAGCAGAAACAATCTTGTTTGGGCGGGAAACAAAGCTGTATCGATTGTTGAGGTGGAAGATTTAATAGTTGTGGAAACGAGAGATTCGATACTGATATGTAAGAGAGGGAAGTCACAAAGCGTAAAAGAGGTTGTTGATGCATTGAGAAAGCGGGGTAAACAGGATCTCTTGTGAAAAGGGCTAAAATCTGCGTCGTGCTCATCTGGTCACTCTACATCGTCGGATGTTCTTCTGCCGCCCGCTTTACAGATTCGGGGAGAGATGTCGGTGTGTCAACCGGAAGCGTTTCTAAACCTTCTGTCTCCACAGGGTCTGCTCCCGGCAGAGCTCTTCTGACTGTTGAAGGAATGGCATCCTACTATTCATATGGTTTCGACAAGAAAAAAACAGCAGATGGGGAAATCTTCAATAAGAATGCGTTGACTGCAGCTCACCGTGAATTTCCATTCGGCACGCTTCTTCGTGTAACTAACCTGAGCAACGGTAAAGAAGTCGAAGTTACGGTTAACGATCGCGGACCGTTTGCGAAGGATAGGATTATCGACTTATCCGAGGCTGCCGCGAAGGAAATTGGGATGATACAGGATGGGACAGCCAAGGTGAAGATTGAAGTTTTGAAATGGGGACAAACCTCTAAGTAAAACTAAAAATTGATCGATACAAATTCCAAAACACGGATCAGCGGTTACATAAATATTTTTGCCGCAGCTTTACTTTGGGGCTCGTCGGCAACAGCAGCAAAGTTTTTCTTTCAGCATAGTATCCCGCCGCTTCTAGTCGTCGAATCCAGGGTTATTATTGCAGCAGCAGTACTGACTCTTTTTCTTCTCTTCACCCGTCCTCAATTGTTGAAAGTAAAGCTTGTAGATCTGAGGGATTTTGTTTTGCTCGGAATAATCGGGGTAGCCGGGTCCAACTATACATATTATGCCGCGATCAAAGAGACGAGTGTGGCAATTGCCATATTGATGCAGTACACCGCTCCGGTCCTGGTTGCGGTCTATATGGTTGCGGCAAAGCGGGAAAAAATCAGTGCGGTTAAGACGGCGGCGATAATATTGTCTTTAACCGGTTGCACCATCATGCTTGGAATTTTCAACAACGACGTAAGGATAACGGGTTTCGGAATTTTTCTTGGAGCACTCTCTGCATTTTGTTTCGCATTTTTCAATATTTTCGCGAAAGTTGCGAATAAACATTACTCCGTCTGGACAGTATTAACTTATACGGTGATCAGCGCGAGCGCTTTCTGGATTGTTCTAGATGCCCTAGTTGACACCGGAATAAAAGTCTCTAGCTTCAACGAACTGACAACTCTATTTGTTTTTTCTTTCACCTCCGCACTTCTTCCATACGTTTTTTATTTTAGAGGATTGCGAGGACTTAAGCCCTCAACGGCGATCGTTGTCTCGACGTTAGAGCCGGTGGTTGCAATCGTAACCGCATTCGTCTTTCTTGGAGAAACGCTCCACTGGATGCAGATTGCAGGAGGCGTTTTCGTAGTCGCGGCCGTCATCTTACTGGAGGTATATAGAGAATGAGAACACAGAGGCGTCTTGATAAACTTTCAGCTGCCCTGGGACACACGCAATCCGATCTGACCATCGTGATGGAGAATATTCACGATCCACATAATGTAAGCGCAATCTTGCGGTCTTGTGATGCAGTTGGGGTCAGAAAAGTAAATCTTCTGTATACCACAGAAAAATTTCCCCGGGTAGGAAAAAAAAGCTCTGCAAGCGCGAACAAGTGGGTGGAGAAGGAAAAATTCAATTCAGTGTCCGATTGCTATGGGTCTCTCAGGGGAAATGGATTCCTGGTAGCCGCAAGCGTCGTGGGTGCTAACTCTCTCTCGCTTTACGATTTGGATTTACGGAAGAGAGTGGCATTTGTTTTCGGAAACGAGCACAGAGGAGTATCCGCAGAAGCTGCATCTTCTGCGGATGTTTGTTTTCAAATACCGATGTTCGGAATGGTACAGAGTTTAAACGTATCTGTGGCGTGCGCAATAACTCTTTATGAAGCACTAAGACAAAGGATGCAGTCAGGAGATTACGAAAGGCAGAAAATGGACGACGCAGATTTTAAAAAGCGTCTGAATGAGTGGGCGAAGAAATAGTTGTTAGTTCAGATCAATCCGATCGTTATCCCGAGTTCTACAGTGGGATTTCTCCCCTTTTTTAATAAGCCCTAAAAGATAAAACACAGTAGAAAGAAAAAGTCCGGGATACATCGGCTGGATGTTAAAGAAGTAGTGTGGATCCATTGGGGTGTTTCTAATGAATCCGACTGATAGCCAAACGAGCGAAGCCAGCCAGCCGGAAGCCATTGCCAGAAAAATATATTTGCGATCAGCATGAAGCTTTGGAAAATAGCTCGACACGAGCGGGATCAATAGCCCGGGTACAAATACGGTTCCGAGATCGTACCATATTTGTATGACCGAAGGGAGCAATAGAGAGATTGCGATTGAAATAACTGCGGTTACGAATATTCCTATCCTTGAGTAGGCCAATATCCTTTTGTTATTCTCGGCGTTCTCACCATGATTTCCGAGTAACCTGAAGAGAATATCTTTGCCGATCGTGACGGCAGAAATGAACGTAAGGCTCTCCAGACTTGACATAATCGTTGCGAGAATGCCGACGTAGAACAAACCTTTCACAAAACTCGGCAGGACAACCTCGGCAAGTGCAGGATACGACATTGCCGGCTGGGTGAGGTTTGGAACGATGGCGCGGGCGTAAAGGCCCGTGGTTGATGTCATAAAATCAAAGAAGAGCCAGAATATCACCGAGAGTAGAATGCCGTATCTTGCCACCGACCCGCTTTTTGCAGCATAGCATCTCTGGTGAAATGCCGGATCTATCAAAGTCCAGCTGGCTATGAAGAACCATGCGATGATGTATTGCCACGGATTCCCGCCTGTGAGTGTAAGGTGTCCCTCCGGAACATGAGCTTCGATGAATGATAACCCGCCATAATGGAGGTAACAATAGGGAAGTATCACTCCGAAGCCGATGTACATCAATATAAACTCCACGGTGTTCGTTCGTACATCGGAATGAAGGCCTCCGGAATATAGATACACAATTGACGCAATGGTTGTGAAAATGACTGAGACTGCTAATGACCAACCTGAAAGCATTTCGACTATAATCCCGACCATCAGGACGTAGGGTGCCGGAGTCACGATGAAGAGCGTGAGGAATGACCCCATTGTTGCGGTGGCGCTGCCGTAAGTTTCGCGCAGTTTATCGGGTATCGTATGTAATTTTGCTTTGTGAACTCGAGGCGCAAGAAAGATTGCAAAGAGAACCGCAAAGAAATAATAAGGCACGCCGAAGATGAACCAATTTGAAATACCGTATCTGTATGAAAACTCTCCGACTCCTAATATACCGCCGTACCATGTTGACACTAATGTTGCAACAAAGATCGGAAGAGTTAGGCTCCTTCCAGCCACAAGGTATTCATCGATATGACTATGTGCTTTTCGAGCTGCACGAAATCCCACGAAAACCACGGCGGAGAAATACAAGCCGATGACTGACCAGTCGGCAATAGAAAGTCTTGCGGTCATGGATACCTGAGGAATACCAGCACACCGCCTTTGTGCACAGTTATATCGACTTTATTTCCAGTGGCCTTATTGCTAATTCCTTGCCCTCCTTTTCTTAAAAGGGATCGTTGAAGCTCGTACTCCAGACCATTTGTGCTAACATTCGTCACGTCTTCCATCGGAATAATAGAGATGTCGGTACCTTCGGTTACATCAAGGCTGAATTTGTTAGGGGAGGGTATGATTAAATATTGGTCGTCCGCCAAAATTATCCGGCATTTCTTCCGTGCCGGGAACTCATCGATCTTTACCCGTGAGTACTCGTATGCTATTTGAAGGTTTGCTAATGTCTGGTCAATTCTCCCGCCGGAAAAAGCCACAACAAGGAAGTCGCTGAATCCCCGGTCAAGTAAAACGATTAATGTTTTCTCAAAGTCAGTATTATCTTGGCTTGCAATTTTAATGATTTCCGACTGCTCAAAACCATCGGTTATTTGACTGATGGAATCGAGATCTCCGACTATTATATCGGGCTTATATCCAAGTGACGCCGCCTTGTTAGCCCCACCATCGGCACACGCTATTAGTCCGGGGTGGGGAAGCAAGTCCCGAATCCGTTTCTGAGAAGGAGGATCTCCATTACAGAAAATCAGCACGAATTTTGCGAAGTCCATTGATGACTATAGATTTATTGAGCAGCTTAGGAAAAAGGTCCTCGTCGCAGCAGGGTAGAAATATTCTCCTTCACCATGGGCTATATATATTTTATTCAGCAGGTTGTTCCCATATAGTTTAAACTCAATAGAAGATAAGGAAAGGAGATTATTTACCCTGTAAGATAACCAGCCATTCACAATGAAATACGGATCGATTTCGTCCATGGAAGACTGAAAGTTATCAGTGTATTGTGAGCCGACGTATTGTCCAAGTAAAACAACCGAAAACCCGTTCGAAAGATATGTTGCTCTGATGTTTCCCAACAACTCAGGAAACCCGCCGATTTTATTTCCATCGAGTGTTATCGGAACCGTTAAAGTGTTTCCTGAGATGTCATTGTGGCTCTGATAGTGGATAAACTTATTGCTGCTAACTGTAAGATTCCCGTAGATTGAGAGTCCGTTTGTTAGAATTGTATTCGCTTCAAGTTCGAGCCCAACGTGACGGGTTCGACTCGCATTCTCAGTGATTGGCTGTCCGTATTGGTCAAGGAGTCCGTTCTCAACGAGTTCGTTGTAAAACTCCATCCAATAAGCTGTAACACCAAAGCTTGAAGTCTTATTGTCGAAATGATAACCAAGCTCAAAGTCATTAAGTGTTTCTGGTTTTACGAGTGGCTCGCCAAAGTTCAGTGAGCTGTCTGGGTTCAGAGCAAAGCGAGGCGTTTCTCCGCCGCTCGACTCGTCGGCGTTGTAAATGCTAGCGAGCTCAGGCTTGCGCGATGTGCGGCTGATGCTGAAGTAAGTACTCGATTCCTGCGAGAAGTTATAATTCAGTCCAATCCTTGGGTTAAGAAAATGGTACGGAATGACAAAAGTGTTTCCAACGAATTTCTCGCCATAAAATTTGTATTGATTAAATGTGTATTCAAGGTCAAGCATCAAAGTGACCTGGCGATCGATATCGTATAGTTCGTGCCCGAAAAACGTGGCCACATCTGTGCGGGCGTGCCACTCATTGTAGTGATAATCGGACGGTAAATTTTGCGGAAGATTTTCTGCCCAATCGATACTTGCCCAGTGATCGGAATAATTCTGGTCAAGCTCAGATCCAAGAACCAGTGTACCATCATTGTGTTGGATAGTGAAGCGGGGAAGCCATCCATATTGCATGAGCCCTTCATACGCGTGAATCAACGCATCGCTTGGGTTTACGGTAGGACTGAAGCCATATTGCGACGTTATTCTAAAATAGTTCGTGTCGGCCCATGAACCGTCATAGTTGTAAAAGCCTGATCCTAGAATGGCAAATAGTGAGTTGTTAAATGTCAATGTGGGGGAAATTTTCCACTCATTTAGAAGTTCAAAATGAGGCTGAGAAAAATTTTCTATTTCCGAGTTTCTTCTCGGAACTGCGTAGACGGTATCCCCATTCGCGATGAACCGGGTCATGTGCGGCGAATAGTCGACTATAGTGCTGTCGCTATTCCAGTCATCCCAATTAGCTGTGCGAAGATTTTTGTCTAACGCTTCAGACTTCGGCAGCCCTAAGTAAGAAAGTCCATCTGAAATGGGCCCACCGTAAATGTTTATCTCGGTCGTTACGTTGTCGTCGTACCTCGTTGCGTTAATGAAATAACTGTCCAGATTTACCCATGAATCCTGCCGATACCCATCGGTCATATTCTTTGCAAGATGAGCATAAATCGAATATCGATTATCAATTAATCCTGAACTGAGAGTGGTGGAATATCTCTGCACAACTCCATTTGAGCCTGTGGATCCTGCACCGAAAGTGAAGTTCAGAGCGCGATCGTTTGCAAGATTAGTTGTTTCGAGGTTAATTGATCCGCCAATTGCTGGAGCCCCATAGAATTCATTTCCCGCGCCGCGCTGGACCTGGATCGACTGGGTGTTTGCTTGCAGGTCAGGGACATCGATCCAGTAGACGTTGTGATCTTCAGGGTCGTTTAGTGGAATTCCATTGACCATGATAGAGATTCTTCGTTGGTCAAAACCGCGCATCGTGATGTAAGAGTAGCCGATGCCTTCGCCATTTTCGGAATACTGAGTTACGGATGGAAGCTGCGATAACAAACTAGGGACGTCCTGATAAGCGAATTGATGTTCGATTACCTTATCAGGCAACTCGCTAAAAGTGACTGGCGATTGCCTTTCTTTTGCAAGTTGAGCCGTGACTAGGATTGGTAAAAGGTGATAAGTCTTTCTCGTCATATATATTGTGCACGATTCACTTGGGACCGTCGCAGCTACATTTACGGGACTATATCCGAGAGCGGAAATTTCAATGAGGTACTTGCCTCGATGTACATTTACGAAGCTAAATTTACCGTTTGAATCACTCGTTGTGCTGTCGAGCCCCGGGAGAAGACTTATACGAGCCCCGACTATTTTTGAATTGTCTGATGAATCAACGACAACTCCATTTAAACTAAACTTGTCCTGGGCGTTCACTGACATTGAATTGACTAATAGAACGAGGCATATAACCCATTGTGTTTTCATAGCTTCTCCATAGACAATTAAACCGTTTTTGTCTCGATTAGAAATACTGCGGTTGAAAACAAAAACGGCTAACGATAGAAAAGCTCGGTCCATTTTCCTCCGCTGGTATTGTCCAGATCAGGTTCGTAGGGTTTTTCTCAGCCATCCCGTTTAACAATTTCATGGGATAGCACCCCTAACGGACAATTAAATTTATAGTTGTCGAGCCTTGAAAGCAAATGCATGAAGGAGAACCTTCAACTTACAAAGCTGAAAGTGAGGTGTAGCGATCCTGCTTCTCCTGAAATTGACGTAGTGATTACGCAGGGAAGATGGCAGATTAGCTATTTGGGTAAAGAGGAATCGATCCGAAGTAACGACATGGTCTCTTTATTGTAGAGTAACATAACACCGATTCTGCAACCTGTCTGTCTGAAGAAAAGAAAACTCTTAATTGCTTTAGTGAATCCTTCGTTCCTCTAGTTTTGCATTTCTACCGGTATTCTCTACTCCTCAACTTCGATTCTCGGTCCTCCGAAAATTATTGGGACTGAATTCTCTTCCGCTATTTTATTGAATTCCGGAATGTCCTTGTCCAATATTCCGTCGAATCGCTGCAGGTATTCGCTTAGTTCATTGTCTAACAATCCGGCATACTTGAGCACCACGTCGTTTGGGATGCCACTATAAGGTGACTCGAACGCGTACACCATTCCTCCCATCTGGGAATGGAAATCAGAGAAACTGTGTATGTCGTCCTCTCCGACTTCATGCTGAATGGATTTGTCAAACACGGTGTCTTTCAAGATCGAACACTTTGTTTCAACTGAATCGAGTTGATCTAGAACCGCTTTGTATTTTCCTGACTTCATCCCATTTTCATCCGTGGCAACCGATTTTCTTATCGTCGCGATTTGGGACTGAATATTTTGGATCCTATTTAGCATTTCATTCAAGGTTGACATCTCATTTCTGGCTTTCAATCCGTTATCGGTATTTGAAGCAAAGAAATCTAAAGGTGTTTCAAACCGCGGGTCCGGTTTAACTTCAACCTGTGTTGTGTCGGTCATTCCATCGACAGTAACGCGAATCTTGTAAACGCCGGGAACAACCAACGGTCCATTGGATGTAAATGGATTCGCTCGTTCTGTTTCTCTATCGTCCAACCTTAATGGTGCGGGGCTTTGATAACGCAAATTCCAAACGTATCTATTGAATCCTTTGTGAGCTGTGCCATAAAGAGTAGCCACATGTTTTTCAGCTGAAGAAGATATCTCAACCTTTACAGGAGTTTCATGTCCTTTGGTTTCTTTTGGCGTTATACTAATCGTGTCCTTCAAATAATAATCTATCATCGCTCCTGCAGGCGGATTTGGCGCTGAGTAAGTGCTGAGGTCGTTAAATCCATCCTTGTCCCACCTATGAAACATGTATGCGGGTAACGCAGTAAAAAGTCGAAACTTGTCGTGATCCATATTGTTGTCGAACTCTTCGAGCGGCGTTATGTTATCGAGAACAAAAATACCGCGACCGTGTGTTGCCACTACAAAATCGTGGGACTGCTTCACGAACTTAAGATCGTACACGCAAACAGTCGGGAAATTACTCTTGAGGTCCCGCCATCCAGTTCCATTATCTTTTGAATAATAAAGACCGTGGTCGGTCCCAACGATAAGTAAACCTCTCTTGTTAGGATCCTCGCGTATGACATGTGCCGGATATCCATCAGGAAGTCCTTTTGAAATTGAAGTCCATGATTTACCGAAATTGTCTGTTTCAAAAACATAGGGTCTATTGTCATCTAATTCATGGAAATCGACAGTTATACAACAACCGCCTTTGTCGAATGGCGAGGGTTCGACCTGGTAAATTCTTCCCCACTCGGGTAATTGAGGAATGTTTTTCGTGACATTGTCCCATGTTTTACCGCCGTCAAGAGTTACCTGAACAAGGCCGTCATCGGTGCCGATCCAGATTATGTTTGAATCCAATGGTGAGATTGCAATCGAAAGTATTGTATCAAAATTCTCCGCGCCGCTCATGTCGAGTTCGACCTTGCCGCCGCTCGGTATTTGTTTGGACTTATCATTTCGAGTCAGGTCTGGGCTGATAACTTCCCAATGTGTTCCACCATCCATGGTTTTGAATAGAACGTTTGCGCCGAGACAAACCTCATTTTCGTTACTTGCAGCAACTGCAATCGGGGTTGTCCAATTGAATCTGTACTTCAATTTAGAAGGCGGCATGTCGGGTGCATCATAGAGATAAGGCCTGATGTCTTTTGAAATGCCTGTTCTTAGATCAATCCTCGATAACCACCCGTTTTGTGATTCGGCGTACACTATGTTTGGATTGCTTGGAGCAGGAACGACATATTCGCCGTCGCCGCCTGCTACGATAAACCAGTTCTGTCCGGTAATCGCTCTTCCGTCAAGATTATGAGAAGTCCCGTACCAGGCATTATTGTCCTGCAATCCGCCACCGAGGTTATACGGATTACTGCTGTCGGAGGCAACTTGATAAAACTGTTCGATGGGAAGATTGTTTAGAAACCGCCATGAATCTCCGCCATCCAATGAAAGATATACGCCGCCGTCATTTCCCAATATAATTCTGTCGGGATTCTGTGGATCGATCCAGATATCATGCTGGTCTACGTGAACTTCTCCGTTTATGCTTTTTGCAGTTTTTCCGCCGTCGGTTGATTTAGAAATAATGAAAGAAAGGAAGTAAAGTTTGTCTTCATTGTCGGGTGACACGATAAACCTTGAGAAGTAAAATGGACGGACATCGAGTGCATGATTATTACTAACCATCTTCCAATGATCCCCGAGGTCATCGGAATCCCACAGCAAACCATTCTTTGTCTCAATCAGAGCGTAAATGTGATTGGGGTCGCTCGGAGCTGCCGCCAGGGCAATTCTCCCGAGTGGTCTCTTCGGGAGTCCTTCCGTTAATTTTGTCCAGGTTGTACCACCATCTGTAGAGCGATGAAGTCCACCTCCGTCTCCACCGTCATCAAGCGCCCAGGGGTGCCTCTGAACCTGCCATAGAGCTGCAAAGAGAACTTTAGGGTTATCGGGTTCGAAAATTAAATCAGAAGCTCCGGTTGTATCGTTCACATATAAGACTTTCTGCCATGTTTTGCCAGCATCTGTCGTACGAAATATCCCTCTTTCCGAATTCGGTGCCCATGCGTGCCCAATTGCGGCGACGAACACATTGTCCGGATTGGAAGGATCGATGACAATGCGAGAAATTTGCCCGGCGTCTTTTAATCCCATTTCCTGCCACGACTTCCCCGCGTCCGGAGAAAAATAAACTCCCTTTCCAGTGATTATGTCATTCCTTAAATTTGCCTCGCCCGTTCCGACCCAAATAAAATTCGGATTTGAAGGAGCGATTGCAATTGCTCCGATGGATAATGAAGGTTCCTTCTCGAATACGGCTTTCCATGATATTCCGCCGTCAATGGTTTTAAATACGCCGCCTCCCGCTGCGCCGACATAGTAAATATTCGGTTTACCGGGTACTCCGACAACGGCACTTACTCTTCCACCCGCCGCAGCTGGCCCGATATTTCTAAATGGAATGTTCTGCAGTAAGTCGGTAGTATCTTTTACAGAGTCCTGTGCGAAGGCACAATTTGTTGAAAAAATATTTACTACCCCAAAACAGATAACGAAAAGGAAAATTAAAGAAGCGTCCTGCTGATACATAGCATGACGTAACAGATTGTATTTCATTTCACACCTCCTTGTGAAAATTAGCAATCAATTCATTTTTTGAGAAGACTTGGCTGAGAAGTCTCTTTACAGGAAATTGTTCTACTGGTCCGGTTCTATACTTCCGATTATGATTTTCAACTTTTCACCGACAAACAGATGACTTTGGTCCCTGAGATTGTTCCAATTGGCCAGATTCTTTACGGAGACTCCGTAAATCACGGCTATTCTATCCAGGGTATCTCCTCGCTTTACAACGTACGTTACGCCTCCGCTTCCCTGTCCAATGGTATCGCCTCTTTCTAACGTCGAATCAATAACAGGCGAGGAGGAAGTAAAGACAACAGGCTGGGAATATTTGGGAAGTTCTATTGCCCATGTTCCGGCTGGCAAGCTACGGCCTATTAGCCAGGGGTTCAAATACTTTACTTCCTTATAACTCGATCCCTGTTTTCTTGCCCAGGTTGCGATGTCAGGGATTTGCGCGACAACCATGAGTCTCGTTTCATAAGGCGCATAGAAATCTTGGGGAGATAAATTAAAACCGTACATCCGGTAATGTGCCATGATCTGTTTCGATGCGACTATTCTGAAAACAAATCTGAATGTTTCGTCATTTAAATAGAGACTGTAGTAATTATTTACCATCTGGTAATCTAAGCTTGCTTTTACTCCGCCGGACCCCATGTTATACGCTGCCGCAGCAAGGGACCAAGTCCCTAGTGCGGAATGCAAATCGGTCAAACACTTCAGTGCTGCATCCGTTTCCTTATGGAAATTAAACCTCTCATCAACGTACTCGTTCACTTTTAATCCATAACGTCTCGCCGTGTCATCAGTGAATTGCCAAATTCCGGAGGCGTTTTTGCTAGAAACTACATTCCGAAGCGCGCTTTCAGCGACCGCGAGGTATTCCAGATCCAACGGGAGGTTCATATCCCGTAACTTCTGCTCAATGTAAGGGAAATATCTCGTACTTCGTTTGAGATCGAGAATTATTTGAGCGTCGGATAATTCCAAATAGAAAGCCTGCTCCATCCTTTCCCTGACATCAGGAATTTCCAGCGGCATTCGCTCTCCGCAAAAATTTAACGAATCGGGGATTCGATACATTGAAAGACGGCTAGCGTCCTGAACTCTGCCATTAAGCTGCGTTTGGCTGAAACATAAGCGACAAGAAATGAGATCAACAACTAATAGTACAATTGAAAGAGTATGAGTTGCAAAGAGAACAGAAAAGAATTTATTAGAAGTTCGTGACATAGCCATGGTGTATCCCAAAGTCTTTAATAATCTGTACCACTTCATCCGGTTCGTCGCAGACGTGAAAAATATCCAGGTCATTCTCCGATATACATCCCTCTGCAACCGCAGTTTCTTTCATCCATTCCAATAATGTTTTCCAGTAACTTTCCCCCATAAGAATAACAGGAAATTCCATTGTCTTTTTTGTCTGGATAAGAGTGATTGCCTCGGAAAATTCATCTATTGTCCCGTAACCACCAGGCATAACTACAAACCCCTGTGCATACTTTACGAACATGACCTTCCTGACAAAGAAATGGCTGAACGTCATCAGTTTGTCGGAATCTATATATTCATTTGACTTTTGTTCGAACGGCAGCGAAATGTTTAGTCCGATGGATTCGCCGCCCGCCTCCTTTGCTCCTCGATTAGCGGCTTCCATGAGCCCACCTCCGCCACCGCTCACAATCGCATATCCGGTTCTGGCGAGTTCAAATGCTACTCGTCGCGTCAGCTCATAATATTTACTCCCCTCTTTCATTCGTGCCGATCCAAATATCGAAACTGCGGGAGAAGCTCTGCTCAGGAGATCAAAGCCGTCGACAAACTCAGACATTATTTTGAATATTCTCCAAACATCTCTCTGGCGGGCTTCTAAAATCGCCATCCGGTCGTTTTCATGGTTATGATTTAGTGTTATGCTCATTATTAGATTCTTCCGTTTATAAAATTTTGTAAGAGTGTTTTTCCATTTTCCGTCATTATTGATTCAGGATGGAACTGGACGCCGATCGTTGGGTAATCCCTATGCTTCAATCCCATGACCAAATTGTCCTCGGTCCACGCGATCACTTCGAGTTGATCAGGAAGGTTTTCTCTCGATACGATCAACGAATGATATCTGGTGGCAGCGAATGGGATCTCCATAGAATGGAAAATTGATCTGCCGTTATGAATTATCTGTGAAGTCTTTCCATGCATCGGAAGGGGCGCTTTGACAACCTTTCCGCCGAAGACCTCTCCTATCGCCTGATGGCCGAGGCAAACGCCGAAAATGGGGAGTGTTTTATGAAATTCCCTTATGACATCTTCCGAGATCCCCGGCTTCGCCGGGGGTTTTGGGACCCGGCGATATTACGATTGCTTCCGGGTTCTTATCGTGGATTTCTTCCAAAGTAATTTTGTCGTTCCGTACCACGAAAACTTCAGCACCAAGCTCGCTAATATATTGGTACAGGTTGTACGTGAAAGAATCATAATTATCTATTAGAAGGATCATCGGAAACTTCCCAGGAGTTTGAGTGCTTCTAGGTTTGCCTTCATCTTGTTTATCGTTTCGTTATATTCCCTTTCAGGGTCGGAATCATAAACGATTCCTGCTCCGGCCTGGAGGTATGCTTTGTCGCCGTCAACAATGAAGGTGCGTATTGCGATGCAGGTATCCATGTTGTTATTAAAATCTATGTACCCGACAGCACCGCCGTAAACCTGTCGGCCTGTGATCTCCAATTCCGAAATTATTTCCATCGCTCGGACTTTCGGCGCCCCGCTGAGCGTTCCCGCAGGGAAGCAAGCAGCGAGTGTCTCTATCGCATCCCGTTTCTCATCGATTTTTCCGACGACATCCGATACAATGTGCATCACGTGCGAAAATTTCTCGACGTGCATGAAATTATTTACATGGACGCTTCCAGTCGAAGCCACTCTGCCGATATCGTTCCTCCCGAGATCGACTAGCATAACATGCTCGGCCTTTTCTTTTTCGTCGGATAGTAATCTCCGGGTCAAATCTTCGTCTTCAAGAATATCAGAACCGCGAGGGCTTGTCCCGGCGATGGGCCTCATCTCAATCTTTTCCCCTTCCTTTCTGACAAACATTTCAGGGGATGACCCGATAATGGCCATCCTTTTTTCGCTTTGAATCGATTCCAGATAAAACATATAAGGAGAAGGATTCAACGCGCGAACGCCGCGGTAGAGCAAGAATGGATCGCCTTTTAGATCAAATTCGGCTCGCTGTGATAGGACGACCTGGAAAATGTCACCTTCAATGATGTATTGCTTTGCCCTCTCGACAACTTTCTTGTAATGTTCTTTGGTGACATTGAACTTCGCCTCTCCAACCTCACAGTATTTTACTTCATTCACCTCACCGCTTGTCTCCAGAAAACTCACGATTTTCCTCAAATAATTTAAGCGGTTTTCAAGAGCCTGTGATAAAGAAGTCGAATTGTCTGTTAACGGAACTAAAGAAACCAGGAGGACTTTTCTTTTTAAGTTATCGACAGCAAGGATTGTATCATAAAAGTTTAGAAATACTTCGGGTAGAGAGTTTTTTGACTCATTTATCCTGATTGCTTCCAGGTATTTTACGAAGTCGTATCCGAAATACCCGACAGCTCCTGCTGAAAATCGAGGAAGGTTTGCGACAGGAAAAATTTTAAACGCAGAAAAGAAAAGTTTGAGTTCTGAAATCGGCGCGGCTTTTGTCACTAATCTCTTGTCGCCGACTATTTTAGTCACCGCACCGTCTTTGACTATGAATGTCGCAAATGGATTTATACCCATGAATGAATACCGACCGATGTTCTCTCCTCCTTCGGCGCTCTCGAGGAGAAAACTATTGTTTCCAAAGCGTCGCAATCGAAGATAGAGTCCGACCGGAGTGAGAACGTCCTCCATGATCTCCATTATGATAGGATAATGAGTGAACCCCGCAGATTTTGCACTCTCTAGTTCGGATTGGTTAGGCAATTGCTCGCCATTCACCGGCGACATTTATCTTAACTCCATCATGATCGTTTTAATGTGAATCGGTTATTCTCAATCGGGACGGTACTTTGCCAAGGCTTCCGCTGCTATCTTTACATCTCCCATTGAGACATCAAGATGGGTCACAGCACGTATCTTCCCTACGCTTCCTGCCGACAATAATACACCAAACGATTTCATGTCGGAGATGAATTTGTTTACCAACATTGGCGGCTTGATACCGAAGATAATTATGTTTGTCTCAACATGATCGAGGTTTACATCGAAGAGCGGTGATTCACCAAGTATTTTTGCAAATACCTTTGCCTTCTCGTGGTCCTCGGCAAGCCGCTGTATATTATGTTCGAGCGCATATAAACCTGCGGCCGCAAGTACTCCAGCTTGCCGCATACCTCCGCCAAATATTTTCCGGAACCTATGTGCCCTGTTTATGTATTCTTTTGTTCCTGTCAGGACCGAGCCAACTGGTGCACCTAAGCCTTTAGAAAGACACACGGAAACTGAATCAAAAGGCGAGGCATAATCGGAAACTTTTATTCCGGTCGCGACTGACGCGTTCCATAACCTGGCGCCATCGAGATGGCTTTTTAACTTGTATTGTGTGACGACACTTTTTATTTCACCGATCAACTTCATCGGATAAATACTTCCACCGCCGCGGTTGTGAGTATTTTCCACACAAACTAGTTTTGTCGGCATCATGTAATAAACGTCAGGCCTGATCGCTTCTTCCACCGCATTCGCTGTCATCAGACCCCGGACACCAGGGACAGGATTCAGTTGAATTCCTGACAACAAAGATGGCGCCGCGGACTCGTAGTTGAAAATGTGTGATTCTCTTTCGACAATTACTTCATCTCCCGGGTTTGTATGGGTCTTCAGTGCAAGCTGGTTAGACATTGTGCCGCTCGGCACATATAACGCCGCTTCTTTATTAAGAAGTTCTGCGACCTTTTCTTGTAGTCGGTTTACTGTCGGATCTTCTCCAAACACATCGTCGCCAACTTCAGCATTCGCCATCGCTTTGCGCATTGCCTCGCTTGGCCTGGTGACAGTGTCACTTCTCAAATCAATGTATTTCGTAACACATCTCCTTAGTTTTTCTTTTTAAATTTAAGAAAAAGTCCGATAAGAATTAGGCCTGCAGAAATAACTTCGCAAATATTTGCTATCCAGTCTCCGTGTTCGGTGTAAAATGTAAACTGATTAGAAATCGGTATTTCAGCGGCAAGAGTGGTCATTTCATCGAGCTTAGTCTGTCTACCGATGATTCTCCCGTAAGGATCAATAAATTCGGATATCCCTGTGTTTGCAGCGCGTACGACAGACCTTCGATTCTCTACGGCGCGAAGGACGGCGTATGCAGCGTGCTGGTACGGGCCGGAGGATTTACCATACCAACCGTCGTTGGTAATAATCACCAGGAAGCTTGCCCCCTTCTTTACAAATCTCCTTACATAGTCCGGGAAAATACTTTCGTAGCAGATTACCGTTGAAAAGTTTATCCCATTTCTGAGCCTGAATATGGTCGTATCTCTTCCGAGTGCCCAGTTGCTGATGCCGACTCCCCAATTGAGAGACTTAATTAGGAAGGGTACAGCATCCGCATAAGGGATTCGCTCGCCGAATGGAACGAGAAGAATCTTCCCATAAGTTTGATACACGTTGGTATTAGGTTCGAATAGAGCAGCCCCATTATACGCATCGTAGTATTTATGCAGATATTCGTCGTAGTGACTGCTTGGTTTTGCGCTGTCGCTGTCAGAATAATAATGGGCTAGAGGGACGCCGCTAAGCAACGTTGTATTGGTGCTGTCTAAGAATGTCTGAAGTGAATATCTGTAAAATGAAAGCTGGGGCAAGAGAATGTAAAATGGAATTGCGGTTTCAGGCCAGACGACAAGATCAGGTTTATTGCTTTCCAATTTGTACGTCTCCTGCTTATAAATATCCATGATTCTATTTTGATTGCCGTTCCATTTTTCGTAAGGATCGATGTTGGGCTGAATAATTGCGACCTTCAATTGCCTTGAATATTGATTCTTACCTGTGGATTGAAGTACAATGTCGCCATAAACTTCGGGCAAAATTATCAACGCTATTGCTGCAATCAGCAATCCCGCGATCAATATTCGGTTTGTCCGGCGATTTTCTCCCGAAGATATTCGATCGGACATCCAAAGAATTAAAGCGTAATAAATAAAAGAATTCACAAAAAGGATTTGGAGGGATAGACCGAAAAGTCCGGTGAAAGATATGAACTGAATATCAGCAAGGTTGTATACTTGCGAATAACCGACAGTGAGCCAGGGAAATGCAACTTCAGTCATTGAGTGCAAATGCTCGAACGAAAGGTAAAGAAAAGGAAAAAGGAAGACCGAGATCATTCCAAATCTTTTGCGAACAAAGTGATACAACAGCATTGGAATGGTAAAGAAAAACGGATGGCAAATGACAAGCGCGACCCCGCTGATCATCAAGAACGGATCGGTCTCTTTTGTCCATCCGCCGATCCAGTAGATTGCTACGATATTGAAAATCAGGAAAGCAAAGTAAGAAAGCTTGAGGACTTCGCGGTAATTTTGTGCCTTGTCCACGGCAAAAATGAGGGGGACGAATCCGACAAATGCGAGCGAACCGAAGTGAAAAGGAGGAAAAGAAAAGCCAAGAAGCAGACCGGAAAAAACCGGCAGGATAAGTGATGGGTCAGCAATTCCTTTTATTATCTTCATCATAGGTTAGCGATAGATATAAATAGGATCCGACAATATCCATGGGAATGATCGCTTTATAAAAAGCGGCAGCATGGTCCTTTTCTGGAATGCTTGGATACGATATTCTCCGGGATGAACCACAGGAAGATTAATTGAGCTCGCGTTGTCGTAGGAAGCAATTACTTGTCCGTTCCAAACAACCTGCGTTTCAACATCGTCGCTGTCCGGCATCTCAACGTGAAGGGTTGCTGAAGTCTCAACTTTTAAGCTGTCTCCCATTATTACTTCGTTTGTATCAGAATTCGCGGTAAACAAAAAACCTCGCGCCTGCTCGAGCCCGGAAAAAGCGACAAACATGTTTCCGTTTCGAACTGCGTTCAACAATAATGTCCTGTCGTGGCGATAAGTTCCGTTGAAGGGTTCTCTTGTAACTATCACCGTATGGACAAGGTTAAATAAACTCTGATAGGATGGGAAATGCCAGCTTCCACTTTTTCCCAGTTTTATGTTCGCGTGAGCATCCAATGAACCGATGCCGATGACCTTTCGGTTCATGTTCAGTTCGTCAAACTTTTTTATTTCTTTTTCTGGATAGCTTAATACGTAGTTTAAAGGATCCGGTTGAAGTTTATAGGCAAGATATACCCCGATCAATTTGTTAATCCTGAAAAAGTTTAAAGTATTTCTCCAACCTTCATCGAAATTATACAATTCGATGCCTGTAAAATTCCCTATGTTCCAGTTGTCCCAATCAAGTGTGCTCCGGGGATGAAAGACATGTGCGAGTATCACGATACTCTTCTTATGGAGTGCATCGTGGAACACGGAATCGGAAGTAACACCGTTGCGCGGAACCAGAGGAATGCTGTCGCCTACTACGAGAAAATGCCCATGTTCACCGTCAGTGGAAATCTCCACGGCGGGGACGATAAGTGTAACACCAAAGCGGTTTGCAAGGCTGTCCTTCAGTGGCTGCACAGTGTTGTGGTCGGTTATGATCGCGAAATCGAGTCCGAGTGAATCACATATTTTTCCGATTTGCGCATAAGTCCCGCTGCCGTCGGAATAAGTTGAATGTATGTGTATCACTCCTGAATATTCGTGGTACTTGCCGAAATTTATTCCTGCTTCCCTTTCGATTCGATATGTCAGGAGGTCGTTGGCAATCGAACTGAGGATGACGGCGGCAAGTAAAATCCCCATAGTTTTCAGAATCTTTTTAAGCATGTTTTTGCCTGCGAACATAACGGACAACTATGAATACAATCGCTAATAAAATAATTATCCCGACTATCGTTCCATAAATGTCAAGATAGTGTTCCAATTGTTTCCAATTGTGGCCAAGGATAGAACCGCCCATGATTAGAATCGTGTTCCAAAGAAGCGCGCTTAAAGCGCAAAGGGGCAAGGTGATCGCAATTGATAATTCGGAAAGCCCGACAAAGAATGAAATCACCGCCCGCGTGCCGGAAAGGAATCGATTCGCGACAACAATTCCATACCCATATTTTATGAACCAGCCTTCGACGGTTTTTATCTTATCGACCGGTAGAAATTTTATTTTGCCGGAATCAATCAACTCTCTACCGAGGAAAAATCCTATGTAATACATGAGAATAAATCCAGCTGTGCTTCCGAGAGTCGAAAAGAATATTGCTGTAAAAACATTGAGTTTGCCGAGGCCAACGAGGGACCCCCCGAAAGCTATGACCAAATCACTTGGCGACGGCGGGAAAAGATTTTCTAGAAAAGCAAAGAAGAATAAACTCAAGTAAAGGTAAATCGGAGCGGTATTGTTCAGAAGTGTAAATAAGTGCTCTAAGTGGGTCACTGTTCGTCCATCAAGACCAAGGCGAAGCAACCGATGGCATTTTTCCCGATCATTGTTCCTTCAGTAGTTTTCGATTTGACCGAAACATCGGAGATCGGAATATCGGATTCCTTGGAAATTGAATCCCGAATTAATTCGTAATTGGAACTTAATTTAGGTTCGTCGGCAACTATTACGATGTCGATGTTCTTTGACTTTAGATTACTTTCGGCGGCGGCTTTCAAAGCAAATTTTAATATCAACTTGCTGTCGATACCTTCGTTTTTCTTTTCATCGTCGCGAAAATAAATTCCGATATCTCCCTTAGCGCAGGCTCCAAGTATTGCGTCACTCAACGCGTGAAGCACCACATCCCCATCAGAATGGCCTCGAAGACCTGAATGAAATGCAATAATCACGCCTCCTAATTTGAGCGGCTTCTTCTCGATGAGTTCATGAGCATCAAATCCGAATCCAATTCTCATAGGCTTTGAAATCCTTCAAATTTATAAGTGGGAATTGTCCATTCGATCCTAATATCAGTAATATGAGCTGACATAGGTCCACGCCTCAAGTCTTTGATAAATTCTTCAATCAAACCTCTCTCACCTTCGGCAACAACTTCGACTCTTCCATCGATCAGGTTTTTTACGAAACCTCTAATTCCATATAGGCTGGCTTTTCGAATCGCGAAAAAACGGTAACCAACCCCCTGCACTATTCCGCTCACGAACAAATGTGCGCCTGCATCAGCCATTCCGGATCTCCTCACGTATCTTCTCAATCACGCCGGCAAAACGCTCTCGATCGAAATTCAATGAGAAAAAACCGTTTCTACCTCCTCCTTTAACATTGAAATCTTGTCGAAGCTGATTCATTATAGAGTCGGCTTTGCTTATCGATAGGTTAAGATTCATCTGACAAAGGTTTTCTACGTTCTTGAATACAGCAAACGATTTTGTCGTTTGTTTCGACAAATAACTTGCAACATAGCGTAATTCTTCAGACAAAGTTACTTCGCTCGTTAGATCAAATACATCAAGTATCTCAGAAGAGTTGTCAAGACGTTGCTTCAACCGTTCAGACACATCTGTAAGGATTCGTTCTGATAACTCCTTTAGTTTATTTCCATTCTCCTGGATCTGGTGCTTTAATTTTTCAATTACATCGGGCAAATCTACGGCAACCGTGGAAAGGAGTCTTGCGCTTTCGGAGATAGACTTATGGAGAGCATAATAATTTTTAACGGCTCTATTGCCGCACGCAAATTCGATCCGGGTCAGCGAGGCTTTAACTTTCTCGATATTACCGGTAAGGATTACACCCACTTCTGAGGAATGTGTGCAATGAGTTCCCCCGCAAGGTGAAAAATCGAAATCCTTTACTTCGATTATCCGAATTGTTCCATCGACTTTAGGAGGCTTACGTAGTTTGAAAGAGCTCAAATTTGTCTTATCCGCAAAATGGATAAGGACTTCCCGATTTTCCTGGACGATTTTATTTGACAATGCCACCACTTTTTGCAACTCATCCACAGAAGGTTGTCTCGAAAGGTCGACGGTGCCTATATTTTCGCCCAGCCGGCTGGAAACTGTTTGAATGCCATAGAGGTTTTCGAAAGCGGCCGATAAAATATGTTGACCTGTATGTTGCTGCATGTTCTCATATCGCCGCGACCAATCGATTTTGCAGCTAACCTTCCCTGCTTTTATTTCTCCTGATAATAAGTGGATAACCTTGCCGTTTTCTTCCGCGACATCGATTACGTTGACGCCGTTTATGGAACCTGTATCATGTTCCTGTCCGCCTGAGGTTGGATAAAAATAGCTGTTATCCAAAACCACGGCTGGTTTGTCATCCTTTCGAAATATTTCAATTACTTCAGTTTCAAAATCAACGGTGTATGGATCGGTATAATATGGTCTCATAATTTCTTCAAGATAGTGGCTCTTGGTGAATGATAACCCTGGAAATTATCGGAAATTCTCTTACGATATCCATCTCAAGTTCATTAACCATCTTAACCGTGTCTTCGAGCGAAAAAGTTTCATCAAATTGGCAAACCATCGCCACCCTTACGCCTGACTCGCTTTCTGTAAAATTCAGATTGCCACATTTTGCAACTCCGGGCTTACACCTGACATATTCCAGTAATTTTGCCGGAATATCCGTAGAATGGAAATTTGGAATCGTCGCGCGTTTCGGTTTCACCAATAGCTTGTCGATGTGAACATATACCTGGTCGACATTTTCGACCTGTTTGCGAATTGCATTTTCCAGCATGTCTGCCTTGTGATGGGCCGACTCAATTGTCTCCGCATCTTTGACTTCTAAATGTAAATCAACCACAAATCCGGTTGGGGTTGAGAAGACTTCAATTTCGTGGACATCACACTCAGCTTTCTCTGAAGCGAATTTTATTTTGTCGACTACGGTCTCCTTGCTGGTACGAACAGGTTCAGCATGTACGACAACGTCTATCCCTTCCCTCACACTGCGTACTTTGCTTTCGATTTCATCGACCAGCGCATGGGCATTCTCAAAAGGAAGAAGCCTCGGTAATCCTACAATCATATCGACAAAAATCTTACCTCCGGAATCTCTTACTCTTAGACTCCTCACTTCTTCGACCTCTCTTATGCTTAAAGCCGCCGCCCGTATGTCGACCACTAAGGTCGATTCAGGACTTCGGTCAACCAAAACATCAACAGTTCTCTTTCCGAGCCTGAGACTTATGAATACAATTATTATAGCGACTCCAAGCGAGGCGACCGGGTCGGCGAAGTCGAGTCCAAATTTTACACCGATCAAACCCAAAATTACAACGCTGGAACTAAGCATGTCTGTAGAAAAATGAAGGGCATCTGCCTCGAGAGCCTGGCTGTGGTATTTCTTTGCGGCGCGTGAAAGAATTCTGGATCTGGTTAAATCCACCGCAATCGAAGTGAGCATTACTACGAAGCTCCATGTGGTAATATCGATTGCGACCTTCTTAAAAAAAAGTCTGGAGATGGCTTCTCTTCCAATGAGGAAACAGGTTAATAGCAGGAGAACGGTTTCGAAGAGTGCCGAGATATTCTCAAATTTACCGTGGCCGTAGTGATGTTCAATGTCCGCAGGCTTATCCGATGCCTTGATGGTAAACATAGTCGTAACAGCCGCAAGAAGATCGAAACCGGAATGGGCAGCTTCACTTAGAATGCCGAGGCTGCCTGAAAAAATTCCGACCGTAAGCTTGAAGGCAGTAAGAAAAATGGCGGCGATTACAGAACTTATCGCCGCCCTGGATTTTTCTTGCGATGATTTTTGCGTCAATCGGCCAAGCGATCCCTTCGGGATTAGACTTTGACGTACTTGTTGACGGTATTCTTTGTATCTTTTGTGTTGAGTTTCAGGAACAAAAACTCAAATCGCTTCTCAAGTTCTAAGTTCGCTTTCGAGAACCAGTCCTTGCCAAGATTCCACATTTGCTGCTTGAAAGGTCCGAAGGCTTTCTTCCGCGTCTTGTAAATGAACTGCTCATCTGTCAGGTCGGGTTTCTTTTCGTCTGCGCAGTTCTTCCTTAGATAATCGTAAATGGTCTCTCTGAAATCCTTCGGGAAGATATCGAATAACAGGTTTTGAAACCCGGTTGCGAGATGAATTTCGGCTGTTCCGACACCCGGGAACTTGTCGAAAAGTTCTTCTGGTAAAGTGGATGCGCCATGCTGCACGGCTCCTGCCATGCCATATTCTTTTCGCGCAATTTTGGAAATTGATTCGAGGACGCTAAAATCAATCTTGACTTGAGCAACCGAACCATCCGGCAGCGGTACTCCGCCATGACTCGATCCGGTTTGGACGCTGATCTTGCTTATTGTTGTAGCGCCGGTTCTTTTTGAGTTTAGAGCTTTAACGTAGCCCTGCATGTAAGCACGGAATTCCTCCGGTGTTGAATTCTTTCCGCCCACTTCCCCGATTTCACCGCCAACCGAGACGGTCACGCCTTTGGGTTCGATTTCCCTGATCAATGCAGTCAGTTCCGCAGCTAACTCGAAATTGTTGCGTTGCTGTTCTTCAATTGTCTTTTTGCTGAGATCAACAAGTGTCGAAGAATCGATATCTATGTTGTAGAATTCAGCAGCGATTGCTTCCTTGATAAGAGATTTTAAAGATTCAATTTCCTTTTGAGGATCTTGAGCAAACTTCTTTGCATTAAATTGGAAGTGATCGCCTTGAATGAATACCGGCCCCGAATAATTTTCCTTTACCGCCGCGGCTAATACGCAGGCTGAATATTCAGCCGGTCGCTGTTCGGTGTATCCCATCTCTGATTTCGCGATCTCGAATACGAAAGGACCGATGTTGTTTTTCTTTGCAACTCTGAACATAGCCCGCGCAAAATCGTAAGTAATTCCGCGCACGTTAACTGCGGGGACAGTAAAGCCGGATACTTCACCCCGTCCGTATGCGGAATAGAGTCCTTGAATCGAAGCCGAGCCTGCACCAAGGCTTCTCGCAAGTTCGCGGATCAACCATCGAATCTTGGTCTTCACTTCTTCGCTCGGATTGAAAACCGATTCATAAACGAGAGTATCTATCACGGAACTTCGAAGTTTTTCAGCATTAGAAACCTTCAGCTTCTGCCAGCCGTCTACCTCGACGACACCTTGTAAATTAGTTTTAAGTTCGTCAACGTTCTTAATCATTTAAACCTCCAAAATGTTTTCATTACAAAGTTATTAAAGAGTTGTTTTCATTACAAGAAACTTCTGAAATAGAATTAAGCAGTTTTACGGATCCGGGCGGCGAAGCCACCATCCGTGTCGTGTCTATGTGGAAAAATCTCTACGAATCCTTCACGGCTAACGAGAGCGCGATTGACAAATGCGTCTGCAGGCTCCAATACAAATTCCGGATGGCGGGCTAGAAATGCTTTCACAATCGACTGATTCTCTTCCAATTCAATAGTACATGTGCTGTAAACTATTACGCCATTCGGTTTTAGTAACTTAGAGACGTTTTCGAAAATCAAAGACTGGATTTCATTCAACTGTTTGATATCCTCCGGCTCTCTCTTCCACTTTGAGTCGGGTTTTTTTCTTATTACACCGAATCCCGTGCAAGGCACATCGATTAATATTTTATCGAAAGGATCGGGATTAACGTAAGTAGCCGCATCTCCTACAACGATCTCCGGTTTGTCATACCCCATCCTGTCCAGTAAATTTTGTATGAGTGCCGCACGGTTCTCATATTTTTCGACAGAAACTAGGTCAACATTGCCTCCTGTCAATTCAAGAATGTGAGACGTTTTTCCGCCAGGCGCTGAACAAACGTCGAGAATTCTTTCTCCCGGCTTCGGATCGAGGAGAATAGAAACAATTCCGGAGCTCTCATCCTGTACCACAAACCTTCCTTCACGGAACGAATCTAATTCGGAGATTCGCGATAAACCTTCTACGTATAGAAAGTTTGGAATAAACTTTCCACGATCGACAAGCAGCCCTTTCTGTTCAAACTCGGAAGCCAATTGATCTGCGGAACCTTTTAGAGGGTTTACCCTGATAGATAACCGCGGTCTATCGTTAAGCGCAGCTAAAAGCTGCTCTGTTTCATAAACACCGAACCTGTCGATGAATCGCCTGACGAGCCACGGAGGAAATGACTGAATTGTCGAAAGCGCTTTTATGGGATCTTCATCGACAGCCGGGTACTCTATATTCTTTATATTTCTTACGGCATATCTTAGAACGGCGTTTATGAGGTTTGCTACTTCTTGCCCGCGAAGTTTTTTTACGAATTCAACTGCTTCATTAACAGCCGCCGATTGAGGAATTCGTTCCAAAAACATTAACTGGTACATTGCAATTCTCAGGGCATTCTTGATATTTATTTCAAACCTTGAGAAGTCTCCCCTGTAGAATTGTGCTATCGCATAATCCAATCTCATCTTCCATCTGACAGTGCCATTAACTAATTCCGTAAGGAAGGATTTGTCTAACCTGCTTAAGTCGGGATTTCTTAATTCAAAGTCTAAAAGTTTATCAAGGTAAGAATCCGTTCTTTCAACCCTGTTCAATACCTTAATTGCCATCTCGCGGGCGGTTTGGTACAATACAATGTCGGAATTTTCTTTTGGATAACTTTTGTTGTTCTTGGAACTTTCCATCTCTGCGTCCCCCTGTGTTTCCTTTACATCTCCTACTGCCAAAACACCTGCATACCCGTTGGTTAATTTGTGCCTTGACAACTTTGAATCAAACAAAAATAATCATCATTTGATTTAGTTATATGGGTCTATTTTGTTAAATCATGAATTAAGTATTTGGTTTACTCCACTTGATCTTTTTTGAAAATCTTCCTGAAAATAACAAGGCCGAATGAAGGATTAGGCTTCAGCTTCGGCCTTCTTTCCATACTTACGCATAAACTTTTCAACACGACCAGCAGAGTCAATAAGTTTTTGTTTACCCGTAAAGAATGGATGGCAACTCGAGCAAATTTCTACTTTTAAAAACTGACCAGGTTCCGTTGAACGAGTTTGGAATGTATTGCCACAAACACAGGTTACTGTCACTATATGATATTTAGGGTGGATTCCGGTTCGCATTGGTTCTCCTTTTATGCTTAAATCTATGAAATTATCGAGTAAATTGCAAACTGAGCGGCGAGAACTGATAGCCTCTCTTTTTGCAGAATCTGAGTTGGCGGAGAAGAACGCATTCTTTACCATCACTTTGCTTCCTGAACGCAACGAAACCCGATGACGTTGTCCCTGAAGTATGGAAGGAGAAAGAATCGGAACGAAACCAAGCTACAGTAGCTCGCACCCTTCGCCGAGCCACCGCGCACGACCCTATACGGGTTATAACGATCTTCAACTTTCCAGGCGCTTCCGTCTGCGGGAGCCTTGTCATACGATTGGTGGTACCAATCCTCACACCATTCCCACACGTTTCCACTCATGTCATATAAGCCAAGTGCATTAGGTGCCTTTGTACCAACTTCATGTGGTATGCCGCCTGAGTTTCCAATATACCAGGCAGTCCACCCAATATTGTCGGTACCGCTGTATTGAGACCCTTCACTTTTATTTCCGCCTCGTGCCGCAAATTCATATTCAGCTTCTGAAGGGAGACGAATCGTCTTCCCAGTTTGGTCTGACATCCATCGGCAATAAGCCAAAGCATCGTTCCAGCTTACGTTGACAACCGGCATTTTTCCCCTTCCCCATCCATTATCGTTTGGCTTCTTGGTATGGGTAGCGTCGCAGAATTTGTCGTATTGGTCAAACGTTATTTCTGTTGTGCTCATATGAAAGCCAGAAACCTTGACAGAATGTACAGGCTTTGTATAAGGGTAATCATTGCTTCCCATCTGAAATGTCCCGCCTTCAACGAAAGTCCATTGAATACTATTAAGTTGACTTTGACGTTCCACTTTATCCGGCGCTAAAGGTTGAACTACTGGCTGCCCCTTTTTGTCAGCTATTGTTTTGGGCAGATTCGGTGTTCGCTCAGCGGTTTCCTTTGATGCGTTTGCCTCTTGACTTGTGGAAATTATTTTATTAGGCACACCGCTTGGGTTTATTGTTCCTTGTTTAGCTGAGCCCGGCGCACTAATGAGTGCCCGATTTTTATCAGGCGTGGAATTAGAGGGTTGTGTTTGCTGAGTCTTGGTTATTCGGGTAACAACAGGGATCTCGGATCTAGTTTTGTTGACAGGCGATGGTACAGAGTTTCCCATTTTAAGATGTAAAAAAGACGGGTGGTTGAGTATAAGAGCAATAGCCACTCCTACAGCCATGAGGGGAACGACAACCTTGAAGAAGGCCTTAGTCGGAATCCGCCAGTTACGTTTTTCCTTTCTTATCTCAGACGGCTCTTCAATTTGTTCTTTTCCTGGTTGGAGAATTTGAATTGACTCGGAAGAGGACTTGGGCACGATAGTGATCGGCCCTTTTCTTTTCGGCTTTTCCTTTTTTTCATGCTCTTTTTCCTTCGGATGAACAATTGGAATTGCGTCTGAAGATGGTTGAAGCATTGTGGCCGCAGTTGGGTGCATGCTTCTCAGCAGTACACCGGCCAACTCTGCAGCACTTGAGAATCGGTTCTCAGGTTTTTTTGCAAGACACTTGAGAATGATTTCTTCCATCCAGATTGGTATCGAAGGAGAAATCTGCCTTGGCGGGACCGGAGGGCTATTGATTATTTTACCCACCGTTGTGAATGGGTTCCCGCCCGTGAATGGAACCTTTCCGGTCAATGCCTCATAGAGGACTATCCCAAGGCAATAAATATTGCTGCTTCGTCCAAGTTCCTTACCCTCTGCTTGCTCCGGGCTCATATATTCTAATGTGCCGATAACTCTTGCAGCTTGAGCTAGTTTGGCACCTCTGAAGGCATGGTCGATCCAAAAATCTGTCAAGACCGATCTCCCCATATCAGTCACCATAATGTTTGAGCTTCTAATATCTCTGTGTAAAATTCCTCTCTCATGGGCATAAGCGAGAGCTTCAACGGCTGGGGTAATGATATTTACCGACTCTTCGGAGTCAAGTCTTCCCTTCCACATAATCAGTGTGTGAAGGTCTGTTCCGTCGAGATACTCTACGGCGATGAAGTGGACTCCATTTTCGACTCCTTCATCAAATATTTTAGTGATGTTTGGATGATTTAGAACGGAAGCGGCATGTGCCTCTCTGTGAAAACGATCGACGTACTCCCGGCTTTGTGCCAAATGATGTGGAAGGATCTCAAGAGCAACTTCTTTATTCAGATCACGATGGATAGCCCTGTAGACGGTGCATACCTCGCCTTTACCAAGGCTTTCAACTATCTCGTACTTTGAGGCAAGAGCAACTTTGACATTTGACTCAGGGTTGTTCTCAATCGGGGTCGATCCAGATGAAAGCAATCTGCCGCAATGTTCGCACTTGACCGCGTCGGCTTTTACCTCTCCGTAGCAAGACGGGCAGTGCTTAAGAGTTGTTGAGATTGATTCTTTTTCTTCTGTACGATCAGGTACCTGTGAATCACTCAAAGTCATTTGTACTTAATGAGTAAATTTTAATTATCTTTTTCTGTTGACTCTGCATAGATGGTACGCATACTTCGCAAAAGTGGACAATGCATTCCCTGACTTGGCCACGTCTCGTTGGCTAATTTTTGCTCTTTTAATATTTCATACTCAAAGAAATATTAAAGTCGTTTAACCAACCATTTACAACTTTTAAGCCCATCGGTTCATAGAACATTTTCAGGCTTGGCAACCGAACTTATTAAGTTACTTTACAGCTGAAGCACTTCCAAGTCAGTTGCTTGCGACTTGAGGTCTTCAATCGACGAAAGAATATTCAATGTGGATTCACAGAATGTGTTAAGCGCTAATTCCATTCGATGACGTCGGACTGCCTTGTACTTGTTTGTAAGCATCCTCTATACAAGCATTTGCCTTAGGACAGTATTCAAAATGCCTCCATTCAGGTAATACTCAACATCAACCTGACTGTCCAAGCGCGCAATGGCTGTGAACTTTGTCGTCTCCCCTTTTTCACCAATGGCTATGACACTGATTCCTTTATGGGGAGTCAAGTTATCCTTTATGCCCACTATTGAAAATACTTCTTTCCCGGTTATGCCGAGGGTAGCGGCATTTTCTCCTTCCTTGAATTGAAGCGGCAACACTCCAAGGCCGACAAGGTTGCTTCTGTGAATCCTTTCATAGCTTTCAGCGATAACAGCTTTAATTCCCAAAAGGAGTGTTCCTTTTGCGGCCCAATCGCGGGAACTACCGCTACCGTATTCTTTTCCTGCGATCACAAGCAATGGAATCCTCTCAGACTGGTATTTCATCGAAGCATCATATAGCCACATCTTCTGGTTCTCGGGCAAATAGATACTCCAACCACCTTCAGTTTCGGGGACTAACATATTTTTTAATCGTATGTTAGCAAATGTTCCACGCATCATGATCTCGTGATTTCCACGCCTTGCACCGTATGAATTAAAATCTTTTGGCTGGACGCCATGCTCGATCAGGTACTTTCCAGCAGGACTGTTTGCCGGGATCGATCCCGCCGGAGAAATGTGATCGGTGGTGACAGAATCACCCAAGAAGGCAAGCACCCTTGCATTCGTGATATCCTGAACTTTTGGAGGAACGATGGCGATGTCCATGAAAAAAGGAGGCTCTTGGATATAAGTGGACTTGCTTTCCCAGCTATAACTGCTCCCCTCAGGGACTCTTAGGGTTTTCCATTTTGCATCCCCTTCAAATACATGAGCATATCGCGAACGATACATTTCCGGCTTTACTGATTCTTTTATTGCCTTCTGAATTTCCAGTTGAGATGGCCATAAGTCTTTTAAGAAAACAGGCTTATTATCCTTTGTATAATCAATCGGTTCTGTCAACGGGTCGAAGTCTATTCTACCAGCAAGCGCATATGCGATCACGAGAGGTGGCGAAGCGAGGTAACTTGCTTTTGTGTGCGGATTGATTCTTCCTTCAAAGTTCCTGTTCCCACTGAGTACGGATGCCACTACCAAATTCTCTTTCTCGATTGCCGAAGAAATATTTTCGTCCAACGGCCCACTGTTTCCTATGCAGGTAGTGCAGCCAAAGCCTACAAGATTAAAGTGAAGTTCATCCAGCGCCTTCAGTAAACCTGCTTCCTTCAAATAATCCATGACCACCTGTGAGCCAGGCGCTAAGCTTGTCTTTACCCATGGCTTTGACGTTAAGCCGTATATCTCAACTGCCTTCTTTGCCAATAGACCAGCAGCTATTAGAACACTTGGATTTGAGGTATTAGTGCAACTCGTGATCGCAGCAATTGCGACTGAACCATTGTGCAATTCAAACGAGTCCCCATTCATACGGCCTTTCACATTCTTGGTCAAATTCTCTGGCTTCAACCCGAATCCTCGATCAGCTGGAAGTGCTGTGAGAGACTTCATGAAAGAGCTTTTCACGTCACGCAGGAGAACTCTATCCTGGGGTCTTTTCGGCCCCGAGAGACAAGTCTCGACAGTGCTCATATCCAATTCTACAACATCGCTGTAAACCGGTTCAGTCGCATTTTTGCTCCAGAAGAGTCCCTGCTCTTTGCAATAACTTTCGACGATGGATACCTGCTTGTCGCTTCGTCCGGTCAGGTTCAAATATTTTATTGTCTCCTCATCAACTGGAAAGAATCCCATTGTTGCGCCATACTCAGGCGACATATTACTTATCGTGGCGCGGTCAGGCAAACTCAATTTTGCAATCCCCTCGCCAAAATACTCCACAATCTTTCCGACAACGCCTTTCTTACGGAGGAGCTGCGTCAAAGTAAGGACCAGGTCCGTCGCAGTAGCGCCTTCCGGCAATTCTCCTCTCAATCTTACTCCGACGACTTCCGGTGTCAACATGAAATAAGGCTGCCCGAGCATTACGGCTTCAGCTTCAATTCCACCCACTCCCCATCCAAATACGCCAAGTCCGTTTATCATTGTGGTGTGCGAGTCTGTTCCCACGAGCGAATCGGGGAAGGCCATGACTACGCCATTTTGTTCTCTTGTTTCAACAACGCGAGCCAAATATTCGAGATTTATCTGATGAACTATCCCGGTATCCGGAGGGACAACTTTAAAGTTCTTGAACGCTTTCTGACCCCAGCGAAGTAGAGCATATCGTTCGACATTTCTCTTAAACTCCAGGTCGGCATTGAACAAAAAAGAATCGTCAGTGCCGAACTTATCAACTTGAACAGAATGATCGATGACTAATTCGGACGGTATAAGCGGGTTTATTTTTTTGGTATCCCCCTTCATTCGTTCGACGGCACTTCGCATAGCTGCAAGATCCACGACTGCAGGAACTCCCGTAAAATCCTGGAGGAGGACACGTGCCGGCATGAATGCCAACTCTTTGTCCTGGGTCGGTTTTCCGTTCCACTTTAAAAGCGTCTCGATGTCGGCAGAAGTCACAACCTTTCCATCTTCGAATCTCAGCAGGTTCTCGAGCAGCACCCTCATTGAGTAAGGAAGATTTTCCAAAGTATATCCATGCTCATTCAATGATGGTAAGTGAAAGATTGTTACCGATCCGCTTTTTATTTTAAAAAGTTTCTTAGTGGAGAAGGAATTGCTCGCTTGTTTCATCTTGGACTCCAAATCTCTGGTTTACAATTTAAGTAGTAGTGAGGCATCAACTCCGAAGGTAATGAGATCAATTTCTCAAAGAGGAACCGCTGTTAATTAATTTTAAACAACCTTCCTTTCTGTTTCAATGCTGGGATTGAAGTGCAATTACCCGTCCACTGATACCTGAGCTTTGTATCCACGCCGAACAAACTCAGTTTCAGTAGCGACGAGTTGAACGCAGAGAGCCAGCAACTCGGTCGCTGATTTTAATTCAGATAAACCCGGGAAAGTGACCGCGATCCGGATGTTCTTGTCTTCTGGATCCTGACCATAAGGAAAAGTAGCTCCAGCATCGGTGAGAGTGACCCCTGCCGCGGCAGCTTTTGCTACTACCTTTTGAGCACAGCCGGGATGCGTGTTTAAATTTATAAAGTATCCACCCTTCGGCTTATTCCAGTCGGCAAGGTTCTTATCGCCCAACTCCGATTCTAGAATCTGCAATACGAGATCAAATTTTGGTCTGAGGATGGTGGCATGCCGCTTCATGTGGGTTTCGATACCCGCATGATCTTTGAAGAAACGAACGTGTCGCAGTTGATTCAATTTATCGGGTCCAATTGTTTGGATTATCATCTGCTTTCTAAGCCAGTTTATATTGGTTTCGCTTCCGGCCATCATACCGATACCTGCGCCGGCAAAACTGATCTTGGAAGTTGAACTGAATACAAAAACTCGGTCAGAATGTCCCGCTTTCTTACAGGCATCCAAAATATTTAATAACCGGTCGGTGGGATCATACAAATGATGGAGTGCATAAGCATTATCCCAAAATATTCGGAAGTCGGGAGCTTTCGTTGTCATCGCTGCCAGGCGTTCCACAACTTCGTCAGAATAAGTAATCCCTGTTGGATTGCTATATTTGGGTACGCACCAGATGCCTTTGATGGATGAATCGCTCAGGGCCATTTCCTCTACTTGATCCATGTCAGGGCCGTCATTTAAATAATTGGTAAGAATCATTTCAATCCCAAAATATTCACAGATTGAAAAATGTCGATCATAGCCGGGGCTCGGGCAAAGAAATTTTACGGACGGCAAATGTATCCATGGAGTGTCAACCCCGGGCAAACCGCGTACCATGGCCCTGGCAATCAGATCATGCATCATAGCTAGACTGGAATTTCCCCCGATAATTATTTCTTTGGGGCTTGCTTCCAAAATTCCGGCGCAGAGTTCTTTTGCTTCGGGAATTCCGTCTACGCCACCGTAATTACGGCAATCGGTACCGCCGATAGTCTTGTAATCGGTTTTGCTGAGACAATCCATCATCCCGTCGGAAAGATCCAATTGAGCCGGGCAAGGCTTACCTCGTGACAGATCTAGTTTAAGTTTTTGTGCCTGAAACTCTTTGTACTTTCGGGATAGAACATCATGGTGTTCTCGTAACTCGGAATCTTCTATGTTCATTATTCTCATAATTGAAATGGTTTTTAGTTTTTGGGGATTCTCTATGATTTCCAAAGATTATTTTGTTTATCAGTACTCATGCCTTTTGAATGCATCCGACAAGTTCATTAACTAACCTAGAAAACATTTAGAAAAGCATAAACATATAACAATCGCAATGGCAAAGAGGTTCTAGATTCTATACTAACTGTGCTATCTGGATATGTAAGTCGGGGTTTTAAATATGATCAAGCGAGAATTACTGGATCAGTAAGTAGAAGAATGAAATGCTCTGTAACAAGATGACGTTTCTCCGGACACCGCGGAAACGTTAAGAAAGCCGGAATCGGATGGTTATGAAATTCCTTTCGAATTCAGATATGGCCCGTAATTTTTGTCAGTTCCCATAATATGGTCGCTAAGCCAGTTCCTCAAGAAATTCATGACATCAACGCTTAGTGCAACTTCACCGGATTTGTATCTCAACTGGAGCAATTCTACTTCTTTTATCATGTCGTCATGGATCTTCTTGTGGCCTTCATAAAACGGATATCCATTTTGCCGCATAAGTTTTTCTTCCGCTTGAAAATGCACTTTTGTATATTCGACCAGGCCCTCGAATATCTCCCCCAATTTTTCTTTTCCTTTTCCTGATTTCATCGCCTCATGAAGGTCATTCAAAATATCAAACCATCTTTGGTGTTGCCGATCTATTTCAGCGATGTTTACTGCATATTTACTGCTCCATCCTACTAATGCCATCTATTTCTCCAAAATTTAATTCTTTAATGAAATCTCATACGCTAAAATAGGAACTACTTGACTAGCCTCACGTCATAGGTATAAATATCGGAACAATTTTCAAAATCATTAATTGCCCTCGAATGAATCGGTGCTTAATCTTATCAGTAGACACTTCCGCGTTGTTCCGGCCGGTATCCTTTCCGTTCACTTTCCTCTCTAATTTACCAGTTCATCCTGAGTCTTATCAGTTGTACGGCGAAATCAGCCATTTTCTCTGCGCCGAAGATATTCGGATGCATGTCGCATCCCCAATCGTCATCGCTCATTATGCGCCACGGAATTTCGATAAAGAAAACATCTTTGTCCCTCCCCTCCTTCAGCTGTTCCTCATTCACAACCTCACGGACATAATCAGTGCACGGTTCACCTATCATTGGACCGGTCACGCAAAAGATTGTAACATCGGGATAGAGGGCGCGCACGCGGTCAATAAGTCGGTCGTAGGCCGCTATAAAAACATCTTTGTCCGGATATGGTTTAGTCGAAAAATCGTTCGTCCCTAAATTGATGACGACTGCCTGTGGCACCCATTTCTTAAAATTCCATTTCAAGGTAGAGTCGAAGTAGCAGGTGCGGTCGTAAAGTGACGGCATTGGGTCAATCGACGTTTTATTCTTGTCGCCATAATTTCGGACGACACCTCTTCCGGAGTAAGAGATAAGATCGTAATCCGCCTGTAATTCCCTCGCCGCCATTGAGGCATAAGACATGGTGGCGTTTTCGGTTTGCGGGCTGAAATGGCAATTCGAGGAGTCCCCCATCACACCAAACCCGCTCGTTATTGAATTGCCGATGAACTCAATTCTCCGATCGGGACGTTTGTCAGGTGGAAGAAGAGTTGCGTTTTTGTCGAGTATGAATCCCATGAAGGTTCCTTTCCCGACAAGAGGTTCGGTTCTTTTCTGAACCATAATCGTGTGAGCAACTGAATCGGAAAGTCCGGAAGCAACATTGTAAACTTCCGAACTGTCTGTGGAGAGTAATCTTGGAGCGTGACCGTCAATTGTGATGGCGTATTCGTCTGTGCTATCATGGATTCTTATCGAACAGGCGGTCCCTTCGAATTTCGCACAGATGTAAACTCCTGCCCAATCGAATACCACTTTCTTCGGATTGGAGAAATCAAATCTTCCGATGTACTCAATGTTAGGGTCGGCGGCGTCAATAATGCCTGTTTTTCCAGCGTCTGATTTTACGGGAAAGGATGAGCATGAAATCAAATTGAGCATAATTGTGAGATACACCGCAACCGAAAGAGCTCTTAGTAATTTTGCTTTCATCTTTATTCTCCCTTGACTCAAAATACTAACGACTAGTGAATTACTTTGAATTTCACGACCGGCCATTTGCTGCCGGTTATAATCGCATGTTTTTTCCTGATGATAATCTATTGCAAAGATAACCATTTGTTTATTGGCTGCAATAAACCCAAGTAAGATAATCAGATACCTTCCGCGATCAGTTACAATTGATCGTGGAATAGCCGAAGGAAACTAGAATCGACCGGCTTTATTTTACCATACTTGAGTGTCCTTTTTGGGCGAGACGCTCTTGATCTTTATACTGAAGCTGGTACAGGCGGTAATAGATTCCGCCCAGTGCAATTAGCTCCTGGTGGGTGCCCTGTTCCCTGATTTCACCCTTATGGAGGACGATGATTTTCGATGAGTGCTGGATCGTCGATAACCTGTGAGCTATAACAATACTCGTCCGTCCTCTTAACAAGTTCTCTGTAGCTTTTTGTATCAACTGCTCGGTTTCCGTATCGATGTTTGCAGTAGCCTCATCGAGAATCAGAATCTTTGGATCGTGAGCCAGTGCGCGTGCAAACGAGATTAACTGCTTCTGTCCGACGGACAGCGCAGCCCCGCGCTCTTTCACGTCGTCATCGTACGCTTTCGGAAGTCTTTTTATGAATTGGTCGGCGCCCACCAATGACGCCGCTTTTTCTATACTTTCATTTGATATTGCCCCATTGCCTAAAGAAATATTTTCGTGTACGCTTCCCGAAAAGAGAAAGACATCCTGCATGACAATGGAAATGTTTTTGCGAAGTTCCGCACTTGACACATCTTTCACATTAACCCCGTCTATAAAAACGCCTCCTTCGTTCACGTCGTAAAATCTCATGAGGAGATTGACGATGGAAGTCTTCCCCGCACCGGTGGCACCCACAATTGCAATGGTCTCTCCCGGATTTGCTGTAAACGTTACATTTTTCAAAACATAATTCTGATCGTCGTAAGCAAATGTCACATCCCTGAATTCTATCTTTCCTTTGACATCTCCTAACGCCGCAGGTTTTTCAGTCTCAGCTATGATCGTCTTATCATCTATTACTTTAAAAATCCTTTCAGACGATGCCATGGCAGTCTGAAGGATGTTATACTTTTCCGATAGATCCCTTATCGGCATGAAAAATTGATCGGTGAATTGCAGGAACGCTATCAGGACTCCGACTGAAATGCCGCCGTGAGCCTGAAAAAAAGATTCAGAAATAAGATGGGTTCCCCCGAACCAGATGATTAACCCGATAGCTATTGCTTGAGTGGCTTCGACACCAGGATAGAAAAGAGCATAGTAGAAAACGGACTTTATATTTGCATCTCTCATTTTTCCGCTGACATCCTGGAAATCATGAAAAGCTCTTCGTTCTCGATTATAAATCTGGTCGACCATAACTCCGGAAATGTGTTCTTGTAGGAACGCGTTCATTCGCGCAATCTGCAGGCGAACCTGGCGATATGCCGCCCGGACTTTTTTCCTGAAAAGCATTGTGATATATCCAAGTACCGGAAGGACAAGGAGGGTCACAAATGCCAGCGGCACGCTAAGCTTGAACATGAAATAAAGTATCCAAATGATAGTGAAGACATCACCGAATGCCATCACTATACCCGAAGAAAAAAGATCATTCAGTGCTTCTACATCGTTAGTTACTCTCGTCACGAGCCTTCCGACTGGATTTCTGTCGAAGTATTTAATCCCCAGCTTGTGAAGATGTTTATAAATCTCCATCCGCATATCGAAAATCGTTTTCTGTCCGATCCACTGCGTCAGGTATGCCGACCCGTACCGCAAGAGTGCCTGGGCAAAGGCGACCGCGAAGAGTAACTCGACAATCTTAAAAAGTCCAGCGGTGTCCCCGCGTCGAATATAACTGTCGATTGCAATCTGTGTAAAGTAAGGACGGATTGGCCCCATTCCAGAATACGCGATGGTGATGATGATCGCGAAAACTACTTGCCCCCAATACGGCTTCAGATAATGAAGGAGTCTCCGCATTAATCTTGCGTCGTAAGCTTTTCCTAGTATTTCTTCCTCGTGCTGCTCAACTGCCATAGTGCTAATTCAATCTTTTTATTTGGTTCCGCAACATATCAACGATCAATCCCTGTTCACCACGTTGGTGGGATTCTTTGCGATGAATCCTTCTATATTATCTACGGTCGTCTCGAGGATTCTCTCGACTGCTTCTACGCTGTCAAACGCGATATGCGGCGTGATGATCACATTCTCACGATTCAGTAAAATATTTTTTTCCAGTACCGCACGCAGATGCTCAACCGAAACATTTCTTGTCAGCATCTGGTTTTCTTCCTTTACCAGGTCTTCTCCTTCAAACACATCCAATCCCGCGCCGCCGAAGATTCCGGTTTCCAATGCATAATGAAGTGAAGCCGGTTCGATGATGCTTGCACGCGCTGTATTTATAAACAACGCGCCATGTTTCACAAGTTCAATGTTATTCATGTTGATGAGGTGATGGGTCGCTTTATTATAGGGACAATGAAGGGAGATGATATCCGAATTCTTCAGCAGCTCTTCAAGCGACGCATATTTAAAGCCGAGGACTTCTTCCATAAAATGATTCTTATGGGCGTCAAAGGCGAGTACGTTCATGCCGAAGCCTTTTGCAATCTTAATGACATGTGAACCGATGCTTCCGGCACCGATGACTCCAAGAGTCTTTCCTTTTATGTCCCAGCCTTCAAGACCTTCAACGGAGAAATTATTTCGAATTGTTCGCATATAAGCTTTATGAATATTGCGCGAAAGCGCGAGTATTAGTCCGAATGTGTGCTCGGCCACTGTGTTTTCGCCGTAATACGGAACATTGCAAACGGGAATTGTCCTGGACGAGGCCGTTTTCAAGTCAATGTGATTGAATCCAGTGCTTCGCGTCGCAATCAGTTTAAGCCTCGGCAGCGAGGAGATATTTTTTTTATCGAGGATGGAATAGATAAAAACGGAGACGATGTCCGCATCTTTTGCAGTATCGATGTTGGAATCGGTGAGAGGCTCCTTGAAGAATGAGAGCGTGAACTTCCCTTTCAAGGATTTATTGATGAACCGTTTATCGGCTTTATCTACTTCATAAAAATTTATCTTCAGCATATTTCATTTCTTGGTTTTCGCGGACGGCTCAGAATTCTTTATTCCCGATTTCAAATCACATCCTCTGCAACTCATCTTCGAGCAGCTGGCGCTGGTAAAGGTCAGCATATGTTCCGTCTTTTAGAACGAGCGATTCGTGAGTTCCAGATTCTGTTATTGTCCCGTCTTCCAGCACGATTATCGTGTCTGCATCCTTGACCGTCGATATCCGGTGACTTATGATAATGCTTGTTCTCTCTTTCATCACCTGTTTCAACTGGGATAAGATTTCTTCCTCAGTATATGTATCGACTGCAGAAAGCGCATCGTCCAGAATCAATATACTCGGCTTTCGCATGATCGCCCTCGCTATTCCTACTCTTTGTTTCTGGCCGCCGGATAATGTGATTCCTCTCTCGCCCACAAGCGTGTCGAACTTGTGCGGGAATGTATCGATATCCTTTTGGATTTGAGATACTCTTGCCGCCCATTCGATATCTTCCCGCGTTGCGCGCTCAATTCCATAAGCAATATTATTTGCTATCGTATCCGAGAAAAGGAATGTTTCCTGTTGAACATATCCGATGCTTCTTCTCAAGGCCTCAAGAGGTATTCTTTTTATCGGGATTCCATCGATCAAGATTTCGCCGGAGGTGCTCTCAAGAAGTCGAGGGATGAGATTCACGAGAGTCGATTTGCCCGTGCCGGTTCTTCCGACAATTGCAAGCGTGGTCCCTTTTTCTATTTCGAGATCGATGTCCCTTAGTGCATCATATTCTTTTGATGGAAAGCGGAAGGAAACATCTTTGAATAAGATTTTTCCTTCGATCTCGTTAATTGAGTGGTCGGTCTCTTCGGTGTCCTTTATTTCAGGGGGTGTATCAAAAATTTTGTTAAGCCTTCCCATGGAAGCGGCGCCGCGCTGGAAAATATTTATGACCCATCCGAATGCTATCAGCGGCCACGTCAGCAAAGTGAGGTAAATCAGGAACGAGACCATCGTGCCCAGGGATAGTGTTTTGTAAATTACGTCCAATCCACCTACCCATATTACGATAACTGTTGCAGCCCCCGTCAATATTCCCATAAGGGGCCACAAAATTGATTGGACCTGTGCAAGTATCAGGTTCTTCTTGAGATAATTGTGACTCAGTAATTTAAACCTGTCCGTTTCATAATCTTCTCTGACATATGAGCGAACAATCCGTACGCCCGAAATACTCTCCTGTGCCCTCGCCGTCAGGAGACTGTACTGTGCCTGCACATCTTCAAAGTGTCGATTTACAAGTCGTCCGATGTAATAAACTGCGGCTGAAACAAACGGGAGAGGGATCAGCGAATAGAGTGTAAGTTTTACGTTGATAGAAAACATTATCGTGATCACCATGATAAAACCGGTGATGGTGTCGGAGGTGTACATGATTCCCGGACCAAGGACGTTTCGAACGGCGGATATATCATTAGTCGCATGGGCCATCAAGTCGCCAGTCGGGATATTCAGAAAGAAAGGATAGGAAAGCTTTTGGATATGGGAATAAAAACTGTTAACAAGATCAAATTCGGTCTTGCGTGAAGTCACGATTATTGTCTGCCTGGTCAGGAAAGTGAAAAAACCGCTGAGAAATATTAAGCTGATAATGAGGGCGGCATATTCTATTAGTTCCCGGGATGTGGGTGATGATTTCAACTGGTCGATAGCACTTCCTATGATCAGAGGGACGAAGTTGCCGAAAATATTCGATAATACTACCGTCAGCAGACCAAGGATTAGTGTCCTCTTATATTTTTTTAGATACGGCAGCAAACGAAGAAGCGCTTTCATGGTTCAGCCTATCACGGTGAATTTTGTATATTCGTGAAGTGCCTTTGGCACGATAACCTTTCCTTCCGGCGTCTGGTAATTTTCAAGAAGCGCAACCATCAATCTCGATGTCGCAAGCCCTGATCCATTTAACGTGTGGACAAATTCCGGTTTTGACTTTGGATCCCTTTTGAACTTGATGTTCGCACGGCGTGCTTGAAAACTTTCAAAGTTCGAGCAGCTCGATGCTTCCAGCCAGCCGTTTCTGACTTCGGCAGCCGGCGCAAAGACTTCGATGTCGTAACATTTCGCCGCCGAGAAACTTAAGTCTCCATTGCAAAGAAGCATTACCCTGTATGGAATATTCAACAACTGGAGTACATCCTCAACGTCTACAACAAGTTTTTCAAGTTCATCATAAGATTCTTCCGGTCTGGCAAATTTTACAAGTTCCACTTTATTGAACTGGTGCACTCTCAAGAATCCACGGGATTCTTTTCCCCAGCTTCCTGCTTCTCTTCTGAAGCATGCAGAATATGCTGCGTATTTCATCGGTAGCTGCTCAACGGGAAGTATTTCATCGCGGTGCATATTCGTCACCGGGACCTCTGCCGTCGGCACTAAATAAAGATCATCAATTTCACAGTGATACATGTCTTCAGCCATCCTTGGTAGTTGACCTGTTCCGCGCATTGACGCTTGGTTCACGACAAAGGGCGGGAATACTTCTGTGTATCCATGTTTATTAACATGCAAATCGAGCATAAAGTTTATCAAAGCTCTCTCAAGTGCGGCTCCTTTTCCGACATAAACCGGAAAACCGGCGCCAGTGATCTTGCTTCCTCTGTTAAAATCGAGTATCCCTAATTTTTCCCCAAGACTCAAATGATCAAGCGGCTTGAAGTCGAAATTTTTTGTCGAATCTCCCCATTTCCTTACTTCCACATTGTCCTTAGAGTTGTTTCCAGCCGGGACAGAAGGATGAGGTATATTTGGAACATACAAGATAAGATCATTAAGTTTTTGTTCTACGACTCTCAGATCTTCTTCGAGCGACTTCAGGAGGTCTCCCTTCTCTTTACCTGCGGCAATGAGAGCAGAAGAATCCTGACCTTGTCGTTTCATTCTGGCAACTTCATCTGCGACTTTATTTCGTTCGCTTTTTATTACCTCGGATTTTTGGACGAGACCTCTTCTCTTTCCGTCGAGTTCTAAAATCTCATCGAGACGATCTTTTTCGTGTTTCTTTTTAATGGCTTCTCTTACAACTTCCGGGTTTTCCCGGATGTACTTTAGATCAAGCATTTGTTCTCACATTAGTTATGATTGAGCGGACCGAACGTGCCGGCAACTTTCATCTGTTGTTTCATCTGGGAAAGAGAATCAGTAACCGGCGGCATATTGATGCCAAGTTCCGTTTGGGCTTTCAGGCAGATGAAGCTGGAGTTCTGCGGTCTTCTTGCGGTTTGTACCAGGTCATCAGATTTTATCATCCTTACAAAAGAAAAATCCAAACCAAAAACTTCCGCAATTCTAGATGCGAATCCGTATCGAGAAATCGTCTCATAGCCTGAGACATGATACAAGCCGGTAGAATTCTTCTGGCATACTTTTAATATGGCAAAAGCTAATTCATCTGCCAGAGTCGGATTACCTACCTGATCGTCGACAACGTTGATGGTTTCATGTTTTTTCAATTTCTCGATCACCCACAATACGAAATTCTTTTTGATATTCTTTTCAAATCCATAGAGAACTTGTGTCCTGAGAATTGCAAAGTCCTCAAGTTTTGATTTGACAAGATTTTCTCCTGCCAGCTTTGTTTTTCCGTAGTAATTGATCGGTTCAGGGAGGGACTCTTCGGAGTATCCCCCCTTTTTTCCATCGAAGACATAATCAGTTGAAACATGTACCAGCTTGGCGTTGAAAACATTTGCTGCGTCTGCAAGATGACCGACCGCTGTCGCGTTTATCTTATACGCCACTTCCTTTTCAGTCTCCGCTAAATCCACATTCGTAAATGCTGCCGCGTTAATTATAACTGAAGGCCTGTAAGATCCCACAACATCCATAACTTTCTGATGATCGGTGATATCAAGGCTCAATCCATCTTCTTTGTTCTTCACCAAATCGCACGGAATGAGTTCATATTCGGATTCTCTTCTAAATATATCGACGATCTTCTGACCGAGTAGTCCACTCGCACCCGTAATGAGTATTCTTTCAGGCATGCGGTGCGACCCAGCCAGCATACTTGTTCCACTGCTCTAAGGTTTTCAGGTTCTTCTTTTGAATCGTATCCGTTGGAGATTCCCGGAAGGCGGCAACCTTCACAGTTTCGATCCTTTCGATCTGAATTCGATTAATTTCTGTTTAACATCTTTGTTTGATAATCCGATAATTTCCGCAGCGAGAACTCCGGCGTTTTTTGCACCTGCTTTTCCGATTGCGACTGTTGCGACAGGAATTCCCGGCGGCATCTGTACAATTGAATACAATGCGTCGACCCCGGCGAGTTCCGAGCCGCTTAGGGGTACTCCGATAACCGGAAGGATTGTCAGGCTTGCAACAACTCCCGGTAGGTGAGCCGCCATGCCTGCACCCGCGATCAGCAGACTATAACCATTCTTTTCTGCAGTTGAAGCGAACTCAGCGGTTTCTTTCGGATTCCGATGGGCGCTCAAAACATGCAGCTCATGCTCGATTCCAAAGTAATCCAAATAAGCAAACGCCTCAGAAATAGCAGGTTCATCGGATTTACTTCCAATCAGGATAGCTACTTTTGGTTTTGCCATCACTCACCTTTATGTTTGTAAACTTTCCCTGGATCGAATATTTTGGTCCCGACCTCAACCGGTTTTCCGTCCTGAACTTTTGTTGAAAAGCAGGAACGGTTGCCGGTATGACAAGCTGCTCCACCGACCTGTTCAACTTTTAAAACTAAAGCATCTCCGTCGCAATCAATGAGAATGTCTTTAATATTTTGCACATTCCCTGACACTTCTCCCTTGTGCCAGAGTTTCTTCCTTGACCTGCTCCAATAAACCGCCTGTCCACTCTCAACGGTCTTTTTGAAGCTTTCAGAATTCATGTGCGCGAGCATAAGAACTTCGCCTGTTCTATAATCCTGTGCCACTGCGGTGATTAAACCATCATCGTCAAACTTCAACCTGTTGATTACCTCATCTATGTTCTTCATAATCTTACCGCAACACCTTTTTCGGATAAGTAGTTCTTTACTTCCTTGATTTTAAATTTGCCGAAATGGAAAACGGACGCGGCAAGGACAGCGTCTGCCCCTCCAAGATTTATTGCGTCATAAAAATGATTGAGGCTGCCGGCTCCGCCGCTCGCTATCACGGGCACATTCACTGCTTTGGTCACCTTTTGCAAAATGTCTATCTCGTACCCGCTGTTCGTCCCGTCTTTGTCAATGCTGGTCAATAAGATTTCGCCTGCTCCATGAGCAACAACGTATTTAGCCCATTCAACGGCATCGAGCTTTGTCGGCGTCCTTCCTCCGTTAATATAAACTTCGTAGCCGGAAGGGGTCTCGACTTCTGCGATCTTCATGTGATCAAGTGCGGCCGGCAGGGGAACACCATTTGCATCTTGCTGGAGGCTATTTCGTGTTGAGTCGATCGCGACGACGATGCACTGCACTCCAAACTCTTCGGCACCTTCCGAAATAAGGTCGGGTTTTAACACCGCAGCAGTATTAAGGCTGACTTTATCGGCTCCATTTGAAAGGATGCCTCTAATGTCATCCACGGATCTAATTCCTCCACCGACGCTGAACGGAATGAACACACTTTCCGCCGTTTTCCGCACAACGCTCAGCATTGTAGCTCTGTTATCGACGCTAGCCGTAATATCGAGAAATACTATCTCATCGGCTCCTTCCTGCTCATAAAACTTTGCCGATTCAACCGGATCGCCAGCATCGGTCAGGTTAACAAAGTTCACTCCTTTAACAACTCTGCCACAATTTACATCGAGGCATGGAATAATGCGTTTAGCGAGCATCTAACTTCGTCTCGTTGGGCCGAGATCGTCCAACACTTTTTCGTTGTGTCTCCACAAATCGACACACGGAAATCTATTTTCGTAAAGCGCTTTTCCGACAATTATAGAATCAACTCCGAACTGCTCTAGCTCTTGAAGTTTAAGTAAATCCTGGTACGAAGATACGCCTCCTGATGCGGTCACACGAAGACCGGTTTCAACTCCAAATGCTTTCATCGCTTCAATATTCGGTCCTCTTAATGTTCCATCGCGTGTGATATCAGTATAGACCACCCGAACGATCCCGTAGGTTTTCAATTTTTTTCCCAGATCGATTGAAGAAATACCGCTGGAATCTTTCCATCCTTTCACTTGCACGATGCCGTCTCTCATATCAATCCCTGCGGCAATCCTTCGCGGCCCAAAATCTCTTAAAAGCCTCAGGAGCAAATCTTCGTCAGTGATCGCAGCGGTACCAATAATAACACGATAAACCCCGGCATCTATTACTTTCTTGGCGTCTTCATAAGTTCTCACGCCTCCTCCGTATTCTACGGGAATATCGACGGCATCAACGATGGATTTTAACGCGTTAAAATTTGAAAGTTTCCCTTCAAATGCGCCATCCAGATCGACAACGTGCAGCGTTTTAAAGTTTTCGCCCCGCCAAATGGTTGCCATTTTTACGGGGTCGTCGGAATATATTTTTTCCGTCCCGGCTTCACCGCGAACCAGGCGCACGCACTTGCCGTGTCGTAAATCTATTGCCGGAATTACCAGAATCATTTACGCTTTCAAAAAGTTTTGTAAAATCTTTAAACCGAAACTCTGACTTTTCTCAGGGTGGAATTGAATGCCGAAAACATTTCCGTTCTCCACTATCGAGGGAAACCGAACGCCGTACTCAGTCATGCCGGAAACGTAACTGTCGTCGGGCTTTGCGTAATATGAGTGTACGAAGTACGCATACTGGCTCTCTTCCAGGTCACGGAAAAGTCTTGATGGCTTCATAAACTCGACCTTGTTCCATCCCATGTGTGGAACCTTCAACGACGAATTAAATGCGACAACATCGCCCGGTATCAAATTGAGACCAGCGTTGATTCCAAGTTCGAAGCTCACGGAAAAAAGTAATTGCATCCCGAGGCATATGCCAATAAGCGGCTTTCCACTTTTTCCGAACTCGGTGATAGACTGTTTAATTCCCAACGTTTCCATATTTCTAATTGCGGCGCCGAAAGCTCCAACTCCCGGTAAAACCAATCTCTCGGCATTCGCAATTTCTTCCGGCTTGCTGGTCATCTCGACGATTGCTCCAACCGCCTGCAAAGCTTTTGCAATCGATAGCAGGTTACTCGTTCGGTAATCAACAATCGTTATTTTACAGGGTGTCATTCTCTTCGATTATTTTGCTTAGTTCTTTGCTTCGGATTGTCGCCGTCGATACGGCGTTGATTAACATTGTTCTCAAGCCGTGAGTTTCAAGTTCGTGCACCGCCGCTATTGCCGTCCCCCCGGGAGTAGTAACTTCGTCTTTGAGAATTGCCGGATGCTTCCCCGTTTCGATCACAAGCTTTGCCGCACCGAAAACGGTCTGCGCCGCGAGTTTGAAGGCGATCTGCCTCGGTATTCCCATCTTAACTCCGCCGTCAGTCATCGCTTCTATGACCATATAAATATACGCCGGTCCGCTTCCGCTCAGTCCGGTGACCGCATCGAGGAGATTCTCCGGAACCACTTCAACAGTGCCGACGGATTTGAATATGGCGTGAGCGATCTTAAGGTCTTCTTCGCTGGCGAACTCCCCTTTACTTATTGCTGTGGCGCCGGCATCAACCAGAACCGGAGTGTTCGGCATTGAGCGGATAACCGGACATGAAACTCCGAGCGAAGAATTTATGAAAGAAGTTTTTATCCCTGCCATTACGCTTATAATAAGCTGAGATGGTCTTACAAATTCTTTGATCTCATTCAACACTTCCCTGGAATTCATGGGCTTTACAGCTAATACAATGATATCTGAAGACTTCGCAACCTTTTTGTTGTCGGTTGTCGTGTGGATACTGAAACTTCTTGCGAGCTCAACAAGGTTTGCTTCATTTCTTCGTGAGGCCGTAATATTTTTTGCCGAAGTTAATTTCGCCCTTAGTAATCCGCCGATAACTGCAGCGCCAATGTGGCCTGCGCCTATAACTCCGATCTTTTTCGAATTCAACATATTATAGTTTTCCTTTCGTCGACTGGACGCCGGAGATTCGGGGATTGATTGTTACAGCTTCCCTCAGCGCAAGCGCGAATGATTTGAAAATCGCTTCACTACGGTGATGATTATTTTTTCCATAAATAAGTTCTATATGAAGATTTGCTTTCAAGTTTTCCGCAATCGATTTGAAGAAGTGCTCAATCATCTCAGCCGATAGATCGTTTATCTTTGCTCGAGAGAATTCAGCATTGAAGACGCAAGCGCCTCGTCCCGAAAGGTCGAGAACGCACCTAGCTAACGATTCGTCCATCGGGACGAACGCCGTGCCGTATCGGTTTATTCCCGACTTATCGGCAAGAGCTTTTTCAATACACTTCCCGAGCACTATTGCAACATCTTCGATTGTGTGGTGGTCATCCACGTCGACGTCACCTTTTGCCTTGAGTTCAATGTCGATGAGGCTGTGTTTTGCAAAAAGTTCGAGCATATGATTGAAGAATTTGATGCCAGTTGAGATTTGAAACTTTCCTTTTCCATCCAAATTAAGGGAACAGGAAATCTTCGTCTCTTTAGTATTGCGGTTGAAGAATGCTTTTCGTGCCACTTTTTTATATAAAAATGCTGATTTTTTTACAGAAATGCAAGAATTTCGAGGGGTGTAATGATTATCGCCTTCCTTTAAAAAGAGAAAGCCCGTCGGCGTTACTTTCGACGGGCTTTTGGAGAGATATTAAATCTTATTTGACAGCTTTAGCGGGCGGCAACGATCCGGATCTTTTGCGGGAGGAGGCTTCCTCTTTTCCATTAACTTTATTGAATTCCAACTTGCCGGTTTCGGGGATATCAATTTCAATCGAGTCCCCCGGCGTAAATTCTCCGGCAAGGACTTTCTCAGCAAGTGGATTGGAAACGTATTTTTGTATCGTTCTCTTCAGCGGCCGTGCGCCGAATGTCGGATCGTATCCGGCATCCGCCAAAAAAAGTTTTGTCCGTTCGCTAACTTTCAACGTAATGTTGTTGTTCTCGCTTATTCTCGAAACTATTCTGACAAGCTGCCGGTCTACAATGCTTCGAATTTCATTTCTTGTAAGTGGCTTGAACACGATGATCTCGTCGATCCTGTTGAGGAACTCGGGACGAATGGTTTGCTTCAGTAGATTGAAAAGATCGATTCGTAGAGTCTCCATCATCTCGTTACGGTTCCGCTCAGTGGTCGTCTCAATTTTCTGTTGAACCAGTTGTGAACCAAGATTGGAAGTCATGATTATGATCGTGTTTTTGAAATTCACGGTCCTTCCCTTGCTGTCCGTGAGCCTCCCCTCATCCAAAACCTGAAGGAGAACGTTGAAGACTTCAGGATGAGCCTTTTCTATTTCGTCCAGGAGAACTACGGAATAGGGCTTTCTGCGGACGGCTTCCGTTAATTGTCCTCCCTCTTCGTATCCGACATAGCCGGGAGGCGCTCCCATTAATCGGGATACCGAAAATTTTTCGGTATACTCGGACATATCAATGCGTACCATGGCATCTTCATCATCGAAAAGAGTTTCTGCAAGTGCACGCGCCAATTCTGTTTTTCCAACACCGGTTGAGCCGATGAAGATAAAGGAACCAATAGGCCTTTTCTCATCCTGAAGCCCTGCGCGCGCGCGCCGTACCGCATTTGCAACCGCGGAAACGGCTTCTTCCTGGTCGACGAGGCGTTCGTGAATCTTCTCTTCGATATGAAGTAGTTTGGTCCTTTCACTTTCGAGCATGCGGGATACTGGAATTCCGGTCCATCGCGAAACGATTTCCGCAATATCCTCAGAGTCCACTTCCTCTTTAAGCATCTTGCTCTTAATCTGAACTTCACCAAGACGCTTGGAAGATTCCTTCATTTTTTTTTCAAGCTCGATGATTCTTCCGTACCTGATCTCTGCTACTTTTCCAAGATCGCCTTGCCGTTCGGCTTTGTCTGCATCTATTTTAAGTTTCTCGATCTCCTCTTTCGATTTCTGGATGGATTGGATGAGATCCTTTTCGATTTGCCAATGAGCTCTCAGTTTTCCGCTTTGTTCACGCAGGTCAGCAAGCTCCCGTTCAATAATCTGCAGACGTTTTAGCGATTCTTCGTCTTTCTCACGCCTAACTGCTTCCTTCTCGATTTCAAGCTGTTTGATTTTTCTTTCAACTTCATCAAGTTCTTCCGGCAAGGAATCCATCTCGATCCTGAGTTTTGAAGCGGCTTCGTCTATCAAATCTATCGCTTTGTCAGGAAGAAACCTCTCCGTTATATAGCGATTGCTCAGTTGCGCGGCTGCAACAATTGCTCCATCGGTTATGCGAACGCCGTGATGTACTTCGTATCTTTCCTTCAAGCCACGGAGAATTGAAATTGTATCTTCAATGGACGGCTCGTCGATCATGATTGGCTGGAACCTTCTTTCCAAAGCAGGATCTTTCTCGATATATTTCCGGTATTCGTTTATCGTCGTGGCACCAATCGCTCTAAGCTCTCCTCGCGCAAGTGCAGGCTTCAACATATTTGAAGCGTCGACGGAACCCTGGACGGCGCCTGCTCCGACCAGAGTGTGAAGCTCATCCATGAAGAGAATGATCTCGCCTTCGGATTCGACAACTTCTTTGATGATCGATTTCAGCCTGTCTTCGAACTGTCCTCGAAAGGATGTACCGGCGACCAAACTGCCCATGTCCAGTTCGACAATTCGTTTCGACTTGAGTCCATCCGGAACGTCACCGCTTGCGATTCTCCTCGCGATACCCTCGACAACGGCGGTCTTTCCGACACCGGGATCTCCTATTAGGACAGGATTATTTTTTGTCCTTCTTGCGAGAACCTGCAACACCCTCCTTATCTCGTCGTCGCGTCCAATGACCGGATCTAATTTCCCTTTCCTTGCAAGATCGGTCAAATCCCGTCCAAACTTTTGCAGGGATTGGTATTTCTCTTCGGGAGTTTGATCCGTCACTCTTTGTGTCCCGCGAATTTCACGCAGAGCTTTCAACACCAGGTCGCGGTCGATTCCTTGCGCCGTTAAGATCTTGAAGGAATCTGTACTTTTTTCGACGAGAAAGGCGAGCAAAATGTGCTCTGTACTCACGAACTCATCTCTCATCTGAACGGATTCTCTTTCAGACGCGTCGAGAACTTTTGCAAGAGGTTGCGAAATGTATTGATTTGAAACTCCGCCGCCGGAAATTTTCGGAAATTTCTTTACGGACTCATCCGTCTTCGACCTGATATAATCGAGGTTTGCTCCGGCTTTCTTTAGAATTGATGCGGGGATTCCCTCGTCATCGCGCAAAAGAGCCAAAAGAAGATGTTCGGGCTCAATTGCCTGGTTACCATTTTCTTCCGCAATTGACCTTGCGGCTTCCAATGCTTCTTGAGATTTTACTGTAAGTTTATTTGGGTTCATAAAATTTTCCTATTCGTTCTTCACTCTTAGCCTCGCCTGCTAAAAAGAGAAGTTACTTATCATTGCGCGAAGCAATCCATTTGCTTCTTTTGTCGAAAGTCAGAAATTGCTTCACTGGACTCCGGTGCAGGAGTTAAACTCCTGCACGTTGGGATCCACTTAATTATTTCTTATCCTTATCATCAATTATTTCATAATCAGCATTCTCGGCGGTCTTCTGCCCTTCCGAACCCTGGCTCTGGCCAGGCTGGGCGGATCCTTGCGGGTCCTGATTCTGTGGGCCAGCCTGTTGAGATGACTGAGCTTGCTGGTACATGTATGTTGCGGCTTCGCTCCATACCTTGTTCAGATTTTCGATCTCCGACTTCAGTTGTGAAAGCGGAGCGGTTTTGACCAAGCCTTCTAATTTCTGTATTGCATCTTCCAAAGGTTTCTTTTTGTCGGCCGGGATTTTATCACCGAATTCCTGCAACTGCTTCTTGCTCTGGAAAATAAGATTGTCGGCCTGATTCCTGGTCTCCACTTCTTCTTTCCGATTCTTATCCTCTGACGCATGCTCTTCGGCAACCTTCTTCATCTTTTCAATCTCTTCACGGCTCAGGCCGCTCGATGAAGTGATTCTGATACTTTGCTCTTTTGCAGTAGCCTTATCTTTTGCCGAGACATGAAGAATTCCATTTGCGTCAATGTCGAACGCGACTTCGATTTGAGGAATTCCGCGTGGAGCCGGTGGTAGGCCATCAAGAATAAACCTGCCCAATGTCCTATTGTCAACTGCCATAGGCCGTTCACCTTGAAGGACATGGATCTCCACAGATGTCTGACTGTCTGCGGCCGTTGAAAATATTTCACTCTTCCGGGTCGGGATCGTCGTGTTCGATTTGATCAACGGGGTCATAACTCCGCCGAGAGTTTCAATTCCTAGAGAAAGTGGAGTTACGTCGAGAAGCAGGACGTCTTTTATTTCTCCTGTTAAAACTGCACCCTGGATACTTGCTCCGATAGCAACAACTTCATCCGGGTTAACTCCCCTGTGAGGTTCGCGGCTAAAGAAGCTCTTTACAACTTCTCCAACCTTCGGCATCCTCGTCATTCCGCCTACCAAAATTACTTCTTCAATATCATTCGGAGTCAACTTGGCATCTTCGAGGGCTTTCTTGACCGGATCAATTGTTCGTTGAATAAGCTCCCCGACAAGTTGTTCAAGTTTTGCACGGGTCAGAGTCATGTTGAGATGCTTCGGTCCGTCGGCGGTTGCAGTAATAAAAGGAAGATTCACTTCAGTCTGAAGCTGGGACGAAAGTTCCATCTTTGCCTTCTCTGCAGCTTCCTTCAATCGTTGAAGCGCCATCGGGTCTTTGCGCAAATCAATGCTTTCCGTCTTTCTAAATTCATCTGCAATGAAGTCCATGATCTTCATATCGAAGTCATCGCCGCCGAGATGGGTGTCGCCGTTTGTGGACTTCACCTCAAACACTCCTTCGCCTAACTCTAGAATAGAAATATCAAAGGTGCCTCCGCCGAGATCGTAAACCGCGACCTTCATATTTTTATTTTTCTTGTCTAGACCGTAAGCAAGGGCTGCAGCGGTGGGCTCATTTATGATTCTGCGTACATTGAGTCCAGCGATTTCACCGGCTTCTTTTGTCGCCTGCCTTTGTGCATCGTTGAAGTAAGCCGGAACAGTGATAACTGCTTCAGTAATCTTTTCGCCGAGATAATCTTCGGCAGTTTGTTTCATCTTTTGTAAAATCATTGCGCTGACTTCGGGTGGCGAATATTGCCTGCCGCTAATTTCGACTCGAGCCGAGTCGTTCTCGCCGCGCACGACCTTGTAAGGCACACGAGACATTTCTTCTGTCACTTCATTATAAAATCGACCCATGAACCGTTTGATCGAGGAAACCGTATTCTGAGGATTAGTAATGGCCTGCCGCTTTGCGGGAGCGCCAACTAACCATTCGCTAGTTTTTGATTGTGCAACTACCGAAGGAGTTGTACGAGCTCCCTCTGAATTTGCGATTACCGTCGGGGTATTGCCTTCCATCACGGCGACACAAGAGTTTGTGGTGCCGAGATCGATACCTATTATCTTCGCCATTTTATATATCTCTCCTTTAATTGAATAGAATTCATGACCATTAGATCAAGCATCATGCCGCCAGAAACCCTTTGTTTTTGACCGATCTGCTCACTTTTGAAAAGGCTAATTCTTCTTGTTTGACATTTCCAGGTAATAGACTGCCACTCTGTCAAAATGTAACCGCCTTGTCAAATCATAAGAATTATGAGGCCATCAACAAAAAGCCATCCTTTTATGAGAACTTATGACGGTTCGCTTATCCGCTCATAACTTAGACACAAACATTTTTTTATTTTTGAATACCTGAGATTTTCAGTACCCAGGCATATTCGCATGGTGGATGTTTCTGATATTCTAGCGGGATGTTTACCTCGAAACCTTTGCCGATTTTTTCCCACTTGAGTTCCTCATCCGATCCGAGCAATGTCACCTTGGCCCCCTCGAAGGGAGATATTTCAGACAACCATATTTTCGAAGGAGGATTAATTTCGTTCCTGTCTGCAAGGTAAATCGCATAAGTCGTTCCGTCGTCAAGTTGGGTCAGGGAAATTTTTCCATCCTTATAAGGTGGTACAGGATGCGTGTCATAGATTGCTTCGCTATTCACTTTCATCCATTCGCCGATCCCTTTCAGCCGATCGTATGCGACTGGATCAAATTCACCGTCCGGGCCGGGGCCAATATTCAGTAGGAAATTTCCTCCTTTTGATACAATATCAACTAGAAGATCTATCAATTCGTTGACTGTTTTATATTTATCATGAGGAACATAAGACCAGCTTGTGGCCATGGGCATGCATGTTTCCCATGGATATGGAAGCGGTTTTTGGGGAACCGTATTTTCAGGTGTAAGGTAGTCCTGGTTCGGGCCGGACACTGCTCGGTCGACCACGATAAGACCAGGCTGCTTCTCACGAGCCTTATTTACTATCAACGGCATATCGATGTCCTGGCTCTGTGGAAAAACCGGATAATCGGCATTCAGTTTTTCATTCAGAATCTCCGTCTCTGTCTTTTTCCTCACCCAGCCTCCGTCCAGCCATAGGATGTCCAGATGTCCGTAATTCGACATGAGCTCATCGATCTGTGTTTGCGTGTACTCCACGAATTTTTGCCAACGATCCGGATATCGTTTGATGCTGTAGTTTGGATTACGGTCGGGTGTTGCAAAGTTCGGCCACCAATAGTATGGACTATGCCAATCTGGCTTCGAGAAATAAGCGCCAATCATGAACCCGTCTTTCCGGAAGGCATCGAAGATTTCCTTGGTGATGTTCGCGCGGGGATCGGTGTGAAACGCGCATTCCGGGCCTGTCACCTTATAGTCGGTTGTCTTGGTATCGAACATGCAGAACCCATCGTGATGCTTTGTTGTAAATACGACGTACTTCATTCCCGCTTCTTTGGCGGCTTCAGCCCACTTTGCCGGATCGAATTTTACCGGATTAAAAGTTTTTATCAGGTTCTGATATTTCTCTTTATATTCGGTATAATTTGAGTCGTTTCTTGTCTCCCATCCTTCATCCTCTGAGCAGATTGACCAGGATTCGACGACTCCCCACTGGCTATATGTACCCCAATGCATCAGTAATCCGAACTTTATCTTCTGCCATTCGTTAAGTTTTTTTACGACGAGAGAATCAGTTTCAGGATAATATCTTTGAGCGATTTCTTGAGCGAGAGAGATGTTTACCACTAAGAGCGTAGAGAAAATTAGAACAAATAATTTTTTCACTTATAACTCTCCTTCCATGATACGTCATTTATCCGACTAGCTGAAAATATTTTACCATGATTCAGTTGATAGTATGCTTACAAAATTGATGACCGCATTTGTTCAGGTACTATGAATTCGACAACTAGTTAGCAAAGATCTCATCTATGAAAAGCCAGGCTTTCCCTCCTGCTCCGTCATGCCAGGGAGGACAAATGCCGATATTCTTGGCAACCATCTTTATGTAGCGTGTTGTCTTTTTGTCAAACGAAACTACGAAATCCTTCTTTACCGGGTCAGGGTCTTTCTGCGGGACATCGTTCCTCACCACTCCAACATTTATGAAGTTAACGCCGTCGCTTGATACGAAGAATTCGACGCTGTCAGGCATGAAGATCCATGAATCTGTCGCCTGGAAAAATCCGGCTCCAGCTTGTGATATCTCTTCCTCTTTTCCAAGATCGATTATTGCCTTAATGTCCACTCCTTCGTAACCCTGCCAGAACCCGTCATGGAAATCCATTGTCCCGCGAATACCGTCGACGAGAGAACCAGGACCGCCAGAGGGATATTTTTCCGAGTACGAGGTCTTCAGCGAGATTTTGGAATTCAATGTCTTGGAAATTGTAAATGCCAGGTTGACCGGGCTGCCGAGAAGCCTTCCCCTCATTTCCAACTGCGCGGAAAGTTCAGTTGAATTTTTTATAATGAGAGGTTCTTCATAGGTAAATGAAGACCGCGTGGGCAAGCTTCCATCTAACGTGTAGTGAATCTTTGAATCGCCTTGCCCTGCCTTAAGACTTATAGTAAACTCATCTTTTGTCGTGTCCAATTTAGTCTGGAAAAGTATTGCCTGCTTTTCGGGCCCAAAGTTCACTCCAAGATAAGCTAAACGATCATACTCGATCTCCAGTCTCTTGTGAAAGTCGTCATAATTCTTTTTTTGTGGTTGAGTCCAGGCAATTTCAGACAACGCCAGGATGCGCGGGAATAATTTGCTGTCTATCGTTTCCTGCGGCGCCTGTTCACTCCACATATTGGCCTCGGTACCAAGAACGTAGCGCGATTCATCAACACTCAGCCCTTTTGGAACGGGGTCAAAGGAATAGACAGTGTCTATGCCCAGTTCATCCGCACTCCGATTAAGATATGTGTAGCCCTCAGGAGAGACAATCGTATTATGTTGGCTTTGAGCAGCCTGGATAGCTCCGTCTATGCCTCGCCATGATTGGACTGTCGCGTCTGGACCAAGACCTCCCTCCAATATTTCGTCCCACCCGATTACTTCTCTTCCTCTTGACTCAACGAACTTCTCGATTCGCTTCATGAAATAGCTCTGCAAACCTTCTTCATCCTTTAACCCTTCGTCTTTGATTCTCTTCTGGCAAAATGGACATACTTTCCATCTGTCTTTCGGCACTTCGTCTCCGCCAATATGGATGTAATGAGACGGGAAAAGGTCCATCACTTCGGTTAAAACATTCTCAAGAAAAGTGAACGTAGATTCTTTACCGGCACAATAGACATCTTTATAAACTCCCCACCTAATTCCGACCGCAAAAGGCCCACCGGTACAAGAGTTCTCGGGATATGCTGCGAGTGAAGCCGTGCAATGGCCCGGCATTTCAATTTCAGGTACAACTGTTATAAATCTGCTTTGCGCATACGCAACGACATCCTTAATATCATCCTGACTATAGAACCCGCCATAAACGGTTCCGTCGGCTTCCTTCCGCCACGCCCCTATTTGCGTAAGCTTTGGATACTTTTTGATTTCGATCCGCCAGCCCTGATCGTCTGTCAGATGCCAATGGAAAACGTCGAACTTGTAATATGCCAGAAGGTCGATATATCGTTTAATGAAATCTTTAGTCATGAAATGGCGGCAACAATCGAGGTTCAAGCCGCGCCAGGTAAATCTTGGATAGTCGATGATGGTACAGCAAGGGATGCTATAGCTCTCTCCTTTGCGGACGGAATCTGCAAGCGGGAAAAGCTGAAGAAGCGTTTGAATGCCTCTAAATAGACCTGTATCAGTCCTCGCCCTGAGCAAGACTTCCTTCGTGGAAACCTCAAGGAAGTAGCCCTCCGGGTTTGGAGGAACAAACGTGGAATCCACGCTCAACAGTATGACATCCGTCTTTTTTAATCCGGGAGAGTCGTTCACTTGCGGCGATATCTTGGTTAGTACTTGCAATTCCTGTGACAAATATTCTGAAAGTCTATCAAGAGTAATTTCACTACTAATCAACGTAGTCCTCGAGAATGTGAACGAACCGACTTTGTTCACTATCGAATCGGGTTTGGGTATTATGTTGATGGGTGTTTGGGCGAGACCCTTTGTCAAACAAACTGCAGTTATAAGAATAAAGACGAAGCCAAGTTCTCTCATTATATTGGACCTTCTTCAAAATTTTTAGCTTTGTAAACAATGCATTAGCCTGATTAAGAAATTCAATCTCAAGGAGATGTGTGGACATAGACTGGTGGGAGCATATACAATCCGAATTTAAAAAGCGTCGGGTTCAATCTTGACTTATCGATCACCAATCGCACGTCCGTTGTAGTGACAGGGTTAAAGCGAAGGAGTCTCTTGTATCCAACTGTCGTGCCGCTTGTCAAATTCTGCCATCCATTTCCGTCCCAGTAATCGATGTGAAACTTTTCTATTCTCTGACCAACTTTGATCTGTTCCTGTAACATTGCGACGTCGAAAGTTTTTTCCTTATTAAATTCAAATTCCAATGAGGCGGTATCGGATCCTTTGTTTGCGCTCCAGTACCTGTCATTGCCAAATAATTTAAAGAAACTGATCGCCTTTCCGCTTCCGTCAATGTTGACGATTGAACTGCTGGCCATATTCGTTCGAAAGGTCTCGGTAATAACATCGTGAAGTCCTCTTAATGCTCTTATGTCATAACTGGAAATTAATCCTCTCTTGTCAGCCGGTACATTGAGAAGCAATACTGAATTCTTTCCGACAGAATTGAAATAGATGTCTACTAACTGAGCAACTGATTTCACAGCGCTGTCCTGAGACGCAACGTAGAACCAGTTGGGACGTATAGATACATCTGTTTCCGAGGGATACCAGAATAATCCCTTGGAGTCGTAAAGCGAGTCCCTGCTCCCGAGATCATTTCCCAAATAATTACGCGGGGTAAATACCTCGTCAATCGGATGAACTTCCTTTGATATTTCATCCTTAGTGAGTCCACTCAAGTCGATCGGTAATACGTCCCATTCAGTTTCTCTCCCGTATCCGGATTCAGTTCCAACCCATCGTATATCATCGCCCATAATTGCGATCAATGCCTGGGGCTGAAGTTTTCTGATCAACTTGTAATATGAATGCCAATCATAAGTTTCCGATTTTGACCCTGTACCTTTGTAGCCGTCGAACCACACTTCAGTGATCTTGCCATAATTCGAGAGAAGTTCTATTAGCTGATCCATGAAATACTCGTTGTATCTGGATGTCCCATAACTCGGATTATTCCTATCCCAGGGGGATAGATAGAACCCGACTTTCAGATTATACTTTCTGCATGCATTTACAAATTCACGGACGACGTCCCCCTTCCCGTTTTTCCAATTACTTTTTTTAACGGAATAGTCTGTGTATTTGCTCGGCCAGAGACAAAATCCATCGTGATGTTTTGCGGTTAGTATCGCCATTTTGATCCCCGCATTCTTGAAAACGCGGGCCCATTCGTCACAATCCAGACTCGTCGGGTTGAACAGTTTCGGATCCTCGCTTCCGTTCCCCAATTCGTTCGATGTGAATGTGTTCAATCCAAAATGGACGAATGCAATATACTCCATCTTCTGCCAATCGTACTGCTCACGCGAGGGAACGACGTTCGCCGCCTTTCGGATGATTTCGACTTTCGTATCATTGGCGGCAATGGTAACCAAATTCGATTTCTTTTCCTGAGCAAACGATTGGGAATTCCAATTTACTAATACGGTAAGCAAGAAGATAAATATTGTCTTGTTCGTGAGTTCACCTCTTACATCGCTATCTCTATTTGAATTGCATGTATCCGGCTCTATTTGCTGTTTTATCAAACTGAACAATGTTAGAAATTGTTCGGTTCAGTTTCAAACTATCATCCGTTGAAATACATGATTTTATATTCCGGCAAATCTAGTCCTGAATTAAGTCTCATATTAATTCATCCAATTTACGGAGACGCCTCTAATTGAATAAATGAAGTCGCAGGAAATGAGATAAACGATTCGGTATGATAGATATGGGAAAGTAAAATCAGACGAGAAAATAATGCATCAGGAAAAGGGTGATCATCAGCTAGGCAATAACTTCTCCAACGATGAAACACTTTTCACCTTTTTTCCTCAAACTTTCGAGAATGGAATCGGATTCTCTTTTCGATGCGATCAGAATCAATCCAACACCCATATTCAAAGTACGCCTCACATCTTCATCCGGAACATTCCCTATCGATTGGATCAATTTGAAAATCGGCGGCACTTCCCAATTTTCCCAAAACACTTTGAACCCGTGCGGTTTTCTAATCACTCGGGAAGTGTTTCCTACTATGCCGCCACCGGTAATATGCGACATACCGTGAATCGAGTATTTTTTTGTGACAAATGCTATCAACTTTGAATAGGACCTATGCGTTTTAAGCAGTGCTTCTCCGGCAGTTTCGCCAAGCTCATCGATGAAACTATCGATATTATACCTTGACAACAATGTTTTCCTTGCCAGAGAGTACCCGTTTGTATGCAATCCCGTCGAAGCAATGCCGATGAGCAAATCCCCTTTCTTAACTTTACTTCCGTCTATCACCTTGGATTTATCCACAACGCCGACGATTGTCCCGGCCAAATCATAATCATGTTCCGAGTAAACCCCCGGCATCTCCGCAGTTTCTCCTCCAATTAACGCAAGGTCGTTTTCTTTGCACGCAATCGATAAACCTTTGATAACTTGTTCCGCAATATCGGCGCTTAACTTTCCACAGGCAAAATAATCCAGGAAGAAGAGCGGCTTCGCACCTCCGACGCCGATATCGTTTACACAATGATTGACTAAATCCTGGCCTATGGTGTCGTGCTTGTTCATTTCGATCGCAATTTTGACTTTTGTTCCTACTCCATCCACGCTTGAAACTAAAACGGGATTTCGATAACCTGCGAATTTCCCGTTAAAAAAACCTCCGAAGAATCCGATCTCGGACAAGACATTTTTATTGAATGTTCGCTTGGCGAGCGGCTTGATTCTATTTACAAGATCTTCCGCTTCGTCTATGTTTACGCCGCTTTGTTTATAAGTAGTCATCAATTAATTCTCAACAATCCAATATCGCTTCATATTTTTGAATCTAAAATTAGTTTAAGGCCAACAATCCGTCTGCCGCTACAAATTTGATCGAGTCGATGACGTTCTTGGTCGAGACATCGTCACGGATCACTACTCTGCCTATTCCAGTCGGCAGCACGAATCTTATCTTTCCCGACTTCATCTTCTTGTCAAAACTTAAACGGTTTATGATTTCTTCAAGAACGACTTTCTCGTCCCTTTGACGTGCAATCTGCCGAACCATCTTTAGTATCCGTTCGAAATTTGTTGCACGAAGAAGTTTCATGTGCATCGCGATATGTGCCTCAGCGACGAGACCGATGAGGACGGCTTCACCATGCTTAAACTTTGTGTATTTTGTAGCGGCTTCCACGGCGTGACCGATCGTATGTCCTAAATTCAAATAAGCTCTAATGCCAGACTCTTTCGCGTCTCTTTCTACATAAAGTTTTTTTGTCTCGATTGACATTTTGATTATTCTCTCGAAAGATTTCGAGTCCTTGTTGAGTAGCCTTACGTAATTCTTTTCAAGAAAGTCAAAGAAATGCTCCCCCCGAAGGACAGCATACTTTACAATCTCGCCCAAACCGCAGATAAGTTCTTCCTTTGAGAGGGTCTCTAAGAATTTTATGTTCATAATTATCGAAGCAGGCTGATGAAACGCACCTATCATGTTCTTGCCGAAATTATGATTCACACCTACTTTTCCCCCGATTGAACTGTCTACCATAGCGAGTAGCGTCGTTGGAATGTGCACATAATTTATTCCTCTCTGGAGAACGGCAGCTACAAATCCCGAAAGATCTCCCGTTATTCCGCCGCCTATTGCGAACAGAACCGCATCGCGCCTGATATTTCTTTCCAGAAAGTATGTTAGAATTTCCTCTACCTTATCGAGGTTTTTGTTCTCTTCTGAGGCATGAAAAACCACAAGCGCGCAATCGTTTATTCCACCGATCTCTGTTATTAAATCTTTATAAAGATCCGCTACTTTTGAATCCACCACGACGGCAGGCTTGGATACAGAACGCAATTGACTGATTATTTGCGACCCTGAATCTCCCAAGTAGATCGGTATACGCAAAGAATTGACTCGGTAACTCATTACCTTCATAGAATTTCGCCTCCTAGTTTCGAAGTGATTTCCTCTACCACTCCGCTAACGCCCTTTAGCGAAGTATCGATTACTATGCCCGCTTCAAGATAATGTCCCTCTCTCTCTGTTAAAAGAGATCGAATCTTAATCGAAAGTTCCCTGCCGGACAATCTACTTCCGTCCGGCGCCAAAAGCATAGGTCGATCAGTCTTTCCGCGCCCGACTCGATCAAGGATAACATCGGGATCGGTTTTTAGGTAAATAAGAACTCCGCCCTTTTTTATCAGCTCTCTGCTTTCTTTGCGTGTCAAAGTCCCTCCCCCAAGAGCAACGACAATTCTCTCCTTGCCTGACAAGATTTCATCCAGGATTTGTTTCTCCATGTTTCGAAAATGTCTCTCGCCATGTTTTGTGAAAATCGATGCGATCGAAATCCCATTTCTCTTTTCGATGACGTCGTCGATATCGACGAAATCGTAACCGAGTTTCTTCGCCAAACGCGGTCCAATTGTACTTTTTCCGCTTCCCATGAATCCTGATAGGAAAATAATGTTCTTAGTCTTGTTCATCGTCATTGACTGGCAATGAATTTAATCGACGAAGCCTAACTTGCAAAATTGTTTTTGGAGTTGCTTGCTTGACCTCGATTTCAAAATTGCCTAATTTGGTTCTGTTCCCAAGTCTTGGTACGTATCCATGAATCGCTGTCAGTAATGAAGAAATTGTTTCAGTCGTTTTCTCTCCAGCGTCGAAGCCCTCTACTTCAGTTGCGATTTCATCCAGGCGTGCATTTCCTTTAATTGAGAAAGTTGAATCGGAAAGCCTGGCTATTCGTTGACTTTGCCTTGGCTCTTCGGCACTTGAACCAAAAATTTCCCGCACGACATCTGAAAGAGTAATAATACCTGCCAGTCCACCGAATTCGTCAACGGCAACAGCGATATGTACCGTATTTTCTTTAAAAGTCTCGATAAGCCTTTCAAGCGATTGAGTCTCCGGCACAAAAACCGGTTTACGCATGAGTGCACTCACTTGAAATCTTTTGCGAGCAACTTTCCTTCTGAAAACGCGAAGAAAATCCCGGGCATAAAGCATACCCACAACATTTTCAGAAGCTCCCGAATAAACCGGCAGCCGGGAATGCTCACAACGTTTTAATATTTCAAGAACCTCGGCAAACCCGCTTTCATCGGATATACTGGTAATTTCCGCACGCGGGGTCATCGCATTACGAACAGTTTTTTCTCCAAGGACCGATATTTTCTTTAATAGCTGCGCCTCATTCTCCTCCATTACTCCCGCAGTTGTGGCTAACTCTGAAAGAGTCTTCAGCCCTTCGTTATCTATTTTTAAAGATGCTTTCTTGCGTCTCCGGTTTATCCTGGAAAGAAAAGAATTCAGAGGAAGAACGATAGGACTTTCTATCAATAGAAGGACTACAAGCAGCGGCATAATTGCTCGCGCAACAAATCCTGGGTTACGAGATGCAACAATTTTTGGAACCGAGTCAGCAAACAGAATCAGCAATCCTGAAAATATCACAACTTCAGCCGAAAGGGCAATTGCTTTACTGAAGGAAAATCGGTTTGCAACATCAATCGCTACAGAAGCTCCCGTTAGCGAAAACAAAAAAACTGCTGCAGCATTTGAAACTAAAATAGTCGATAGCAAAAGCTGTGGAGACTTAAACAGGCGGGAAAAGATTCCGCCCTCCAGAGATTCCTTGGAGCTTGTCAATGAATACAGCGCAACCTCGCCGGCAGACAATATGAATGCTACGATAAGTAATATCGCTATGATGATTAGTTTGGTAGCCACACTTTAAATTAAATTGGAGAAAAAAAAGGACAAATTCACTCGCTTTATTGTGTAAAATATCGTAAACAGATTTTAGAATAAATTAATTCGACATTAAGAATGAAGGAGTTCTTAAGGAGCAAGCCTGCTTATTTCCCACTTGCCGGTGGCGCCAAGTTTATAAAGAATCCTGTCGTGCATTCGACTCGGCCTTCCCTGCCAGAATTCATAACTGGCAGGAATTATCCTGAATCCTCCCCATTTATCCGGTCGGGGCACGAATCCATTTACAAACCTAATTTCATATTCATTGTAGAGTTTATCTAATTCCGACCGGCTGTGAATTACTTCACTTTGATTCGATGCCCACGCCGCGATCTGACTTTCCCGCGGTCTGGAATGAAAATAATTATCGGACTCCTCCGGACTAACTTTCTCGACGGTCCCCTCGATCCGTACCTGTCTATCCAATTGGTTCCAATAAAATACTGCGGCGACATTTGGGTTTCCGACAACATCGGTTCCCTTATGGCTTTGATAATTGGTATAGAAGACGAGTCCGTTTCTTTCAAAGCCTCGAAGAAGAACAACCCTGGCGGAAGGCTTTCCATTCTGTGAAACGGTCGCGATTATCATGGCGTGCGGATCAGAAATCTCTGCTTTAACCGCGTCCTCAAACCATTCTTCAAATTGTTTAAACGGATCCGGGTTTACCCCCGATTCATCGAGCGATTTCCCGGAATATTCGCGCCTTAATTTTATTATATGTTCTTCAATCGACATTAGGATAAGCCAATAGCTCTCTGACTATGCCGAAAATATTTTATTTGCTTAATGTCGCCCATCCACGTTTATTTAGATCTACAAAAATTATCGATCCGAATATCAAACCCACAAAAATCATTATTGCTCCAGTTAAAGTGTTGCCGAAAATTATGTTTCCTGTTCCGAAAAGGAGCGAGTAGATCATGGCTACTCCACTTAACCAATCTACCAAATTGAAAATTCCATCGGTATCGGGATTAACGTCAGTTACTTCCTTTGCAATCGGTCCCCAAAGCTTCGCACTCGGATGAACCCGTCGATAAAATGCCGCGAGAATCTCTCTTTTTTCAGGGCCGGTAATGTAAGTAACAACGAGCCAGATAATCGTTGTCACCAATACCGTGATCATCACCAGATAGGCAAAGTCCTTCGGTTCGGCATCGCTGAGATGAAAATAATATTGGAGCGTGAGTGAAGTTATGAGCGCGGCGGCCATTGACGATACTTCACTCCATGCATTTATTCTCCACCAAAACCACCGCAGGATATAAACCAATCCTGTTCCTGCCCCGAGGGCAATGAGGAATTTCCAGGCATTCGAAATTGAATTCATGTAAAAAGTCACAATTGCAGACAGCAGCATCAAAACTATAGTTGCTACTTGAGACGCATTTACATAATGTTTCTCGTTTTTATTCTTAATCCAGAAGCGCCTGTAAAAATCATTTACCACATAACTCGCTCCCCAGTTCAATTGCGTTCCAATTGTTGACATGTAAGCCGCGGCAAAAGCCGCAAGCATTAATCCGCGCAGCGAGGCGGGCAAATCGGACACGAGAATTCTAATGTAACCGGACTCAGGATCACCGATAAAACCGGGATCGTGCTGCAATCTTACCACCGCAACTAATGCCACAATAATCCATGGCCAGGGACGGAGGGCGTAATGGGCGATATTGAACCAAAGCGTAGCCAACAACGAGTTCTTCTCATCTTTAGCTGAAAAGATTCTCTGTGCAATGTACCCCCCGCCACCTGGTTCTGCGCCCGGGTACCATGATGCCCACCAATTAACGGCAATGTAAACAAAAAAAGTTGTCAACGGCATCCAGGTCGAACGTAAATCAGGAACAAAAGATAAGATCGATCCTGTTGCTTGTCGCGTCTGATCGATTTGATGCAATCCGGTAATTAAACCGCTCATTCCGCCGGTTGCCTGTACGGCAAATATCGCCAATACGATTACCATCCCCATCTTTAAGACAAATTGAAAAAGATCTGTCACGAGAACTCCCCATAATCCAGATAGTGTGGAGATTGATGCCGTAATGAACATAATGAGGATTGCGATGGCGAGAGCTTCCACTTTGGAAACTCCGAGGGTAAGCATCATAATTTTTACTATTGCAAGATTAACCCATCCCATGATAATTAAATTAACCGGCAAACCGAGGTACAAGGCTCTGAATCCGCGCAGAAAACTAGCAGGCTTCCCGCCGTATCTTATTTCCGCAAACTCGACATCTGTAAGGACTCCTGCTCTTCTCCAAAGCCGGGCATAAAAGAAAACCGTCAACATACCGCTGAACAACATGCTCCACCATATCCAGTTTCCGGCGATGCCATTTCGAGCAACCAGTCCGGTAACAGCAAGCGGAGTATCGGCCGCAAACGTGGTTGCAACCATCGAAGTCCCCGCAAGCCACCATGTAACCTTTCTACCTGATAAGAAGAAGTCGCTTACACTTTGAGTGGCTCGCTTTCGATAGTAAAGTCCAACGGCCAGGTTAAATGCAAAGTAGAGAGCTATTACAGTCCAGTCCACGTAAGTAAGCTTCATTCGAAATTCTCCTCGTTAACAGTATGTATCAATTAAGCGGCGCTGCAATGCATGTCATTAACTGCATGAAAGATAAGTTTTCACTTTTGCGGGGAAAAAACAAGAAGAGTTTCCCTGGGAAATGTTGCGGTCAGATTATCAATCCATTTCAGGTTTGATTTCGTCGCCGACGCTCAGATGAGGAGAAGTTCCTTCACAAATTCCTCAAGTTTGTAATTCGTTCTCGATGCAAGTTTCTCGATCTTCGACGAATCAACCACTATTTTTTTCAAAGCAATCTTTGTTTCTTCCGTTTTCTTCTTCCCTATTTGGGCCAACTGCTTCACCATGACCGCCAGGGTCAAGTAGTCAAGAAACTCCGTGAAGCGCTCTTTATTGAACCATAGGACATTCTCGTAAATATTCACGCCAAGTAATGCCCGCGAAGACTCTCTCTTCGAGGCATCGACAACTATCTCCCTGATATTTAGATTCTCTCCATCACCGATGTCCTCCAGCATTTCCTCGACTATCGTCGATTCGTAATTTGAAATGCCATCTTCCAGACCTAGTTCGCGAAAAGAGGAAGCAACTTGCGGGGCCAAGCGCCACTCTTTAATAAGATGGATGCTTTTCTTTTCTTCGATGAGGAATCGTTTTGCCGCATCCAGTACGACCCAAAGAAATAGCGCTCGCCAACCGTACAAGCCATCGTTGCCTGAAGGAGGTAGAACTTTTGCCCTCAAGTTTCTTGACTTAAACTTTTCAAGAATTTCTGGTAATAATAACAGGGCGTTGAACTCTTTTGACACGTCGCTTGAATTTTCTTCAACATTTCGATGCACCGTTTCATAATCGGAAGCAGCCGAAATAAGAGCCTCAACTTTTTCCTTGAAAACTTTTTCTCTCTCTTTCAACGCCTTTTCGTTTCCGGAGCCACCAATTAGATATTTCAAACTTCCGGCGTTCATCGCCTCATAAAATGCAGAATGTATATTTCGGAGCTTGTAATCTTGAAGGACATCTTCAACCGAATGGACTCCAGCCCCGTTCAATGTTTTGCATAACTCACCGTACGGCATTTCATCTGACGATTGTACTTCGCGAAAATTCATAAATACATTGTATTTATAGGCGCCGAGTTCGACATAAAGTCCTTCTTTCATCAATGACTTTACAGGTCTTACATATTCAAGATGTGTGATCGCATCTTCGAAGATACAATAATTCTCTTTCCGGTCATCGAGCATAAGCCCATCGTAAAGTGATTTTTGTGTAATTCTCCCTTTGGTATCCCGAAAACCGACTGAATTTTTTATCCAACCCGATGTATGTGAGTAACGATTGTTAAAAACAACAAGAGTCCGTTCCTCTCCGACCCGATTGCTGTAAGCAAAAACGTCTTCATTTACCGTTCCTTCTCCAGTGGATAGGTCATACAAAAGGAAGTTATCCATTTCGCTGAACAGCTGTCTCTTCTTTAACAAGGGAAAGATTTCCCGCTGGTGGCGTGCTACAAGATTTTCATCCGGACGTTCATCCCGGTAAGCACGTTTGTATTCCATACCATATTTTTCGGTAAGTCCCTCCACCTGACCGTGACCGAACATCGGAAGCCCGGGCATCGTTGCCATCATTATGCACACACCGAAGTACTTATCATCTTTTCCGAACTGTGCAATGGCGGTTTCTTCATCGGGATTATTTACAAAGTTTACAAAACGCTTGAGTATTTGCGGATTATACTCAAGTATATTTTTTATAACCTGACGGTAATTTGCATTCTCCTCTCTCTTAAACATGTTCATGAACGCGCTATTGTAAACGCGGTGCATGCCGAGTGTCCTCACAAAGTATCCTTCCATCAACCAGAAAGCTTCAGCCAATAGCAGAGTGTCGGGGACTTCCCTTTGTATCCGGTCGACAACTTCTCTCCAAAACTCATTCGGTATAACAGCTTCGAATTGTTCTTTCGACATCGAATAATTTGAACGTGAAGGAATCGCCCCTCCCGTTCCTGGTTCAGGGAACCAGAGCCGCTCGATGTGTTTCTTTGCAAGGACCATTGCTGCGTCAAAACGGATTATGGAAAATTTTCTGGCGACATTTAATATAGTCTGGATCACCGCTTCTCTGACGTCCGGTTTAGTAAAATCCAACTGGGCCGTATCGTTCCAAGGCATATGCGTGCCGTCATTACCGTGATAAATATACCTTACGGTACCTGTCCACCTGTCAAGTCGCTTGAATACAACCGCGGCATCCTGTTTTGTCCAATATCCATCTTCAATAAATATTCCCACTCGATCATCCATGCTTAAATCCGGACCGTTGAACTTGTAATTTGGAAACGGAGGATAATCGGAACTCAAAAACCAATCCGGATGACTTATCACCCAATCCGAGTCGATTCCCATATGGTTCGGTACCATATCGCTTGCCAACCGAATTCCGCGACTCATCGCGCGGTCTCTGAGATTGAAAAAGGCCTCATCGCCGCCGAGCTCCTGAGAAATATTATAAGAATTCAACGAATAAGCCGATGCAATCGCGTCGGTATTTCCGTTTAGGTGCTTTATCCTCTGCGACGCGTGACTTCTTTCCCATATTCCTATCAACCAAAGTCCGCTGAATCCGCGTTGCACAAGGATATCCAGTTCCTCATCCGGGATTTGATCGAGTCTCGTTATCGAACGTTGATATTTCTTGCTGAGCTGGTCGAGCCAGACAAATGTGCTTTTTGCGATCAGTACGAGTTTCGGCATCCATCCTAGATCGGGGCTAAAATTTTCACTTTCAAACTCATGTCCCCTGAACTGTGGAACCGCCTGCGGTTCCTTTTCGCCAAATCCAAGATACGAAGCCCGGCGCACCTCCGGTATTTTATTCTTGTCTGCCTGCGACTGCGCAAGCATCAAAAAGTATTTTCCCTCTTCCTTCAAGATGTCAACCGCAGTGAGTAGTTTGAGAAGATAAGGAGACTTTGAAAGTATCTTCTCCCAATGTTTAGCCATAAACTGAAGCTGATTGGTAATTGAGTCAGGGTGAGCTTCGATCGGAGCACGAAGCATCTTTAAGAGAGATGGCTTATCGGAAGAAAATTTCGGTTGAGTGTCAAAGAACTTATCGCTATCCGTGATGATATCGTCATATTTCGATTCTTTCTTTAATTCGCCATCATCGATGAGGGTTGAAATTGGAGCGAATGAAGGATTACGATTCTCAAGCCAAAGTAAAATTAATTCTATCAAGACCGCCTGACGATTTGAAGCGGCGCTAATGGATTTGTGGAGATAATGATCAACTGATTCCTCTCCCCGATACAATGGAGTAGATGGGAACAATTCCACGAATGTGTTGGCACTTCTCTCAAATTCTGAGGCCCCAATATTTTTTCGAAGCCAAACTTCCAGATGGGCAAACGCGGACGGATTGATTTCATTTACATAAGAATTGATTACAAAATGAAGGACCTCGTGGAATAATCCCATCGCATTAATGTCCCCCGGCGATACCGTGGATGGGGTCTTGCGTTTAGTCCCAGTTGGAGATTTTTGATCGGTATCTACTTGTCGTTCATTATTGAGAATTGCGGAAAAGGTTTGAACTGCTTGAAAATTCGGAAAGATGAGATCGCCGGACAGAGTAAAAAGTGACTCTTCAAAATTGAAACGCTTCCGCGCTTTCCTGGAAATATGAAACTCAAAGATTTGATAATTTAATGCCCTTAACAACCGTATAGCTCCGTTTTGTTCCGCATTGAATAAATCTATTTAAACACGCCGAGAAATACCATCCGTAAGTTATGTAGCCTATCCTATCTTGATGGAAATAAATCTCACAAGTTTCTGATGATCGCAATGATTTATTTGTTAGCTATTGAACGAAACTTGACCCCCAGTGAAAAGAATACACACTTTTTTTAGCTGCCAGTTGCATCGACTTTTCAGCTAAATTATCCATCTCCCGTGCCTGATGATCGCCCGATTGTCAAAATTGGACTAATTTTCTTGACTTTTAAGTCTCCTTTGTCTATTTTCATTCGATTTATAAACTAAAAATCGAGGAGGAAAATCTATGAAGACGTTACTGCATGGGGCATCTTACCTTTTTGTCATTTTCCTTTTTGTGACAAATTTGACTTTAAGCGGCTGCGGCTCCTCCGCAGAAACCACAGAGTCGACTAGTGGACAGCCTGATTCTTTGACTGCTTCGTTGCAATCTGACAACCAGAGATTACAGGATGAGAATTCACAATTAAAGAAAACCAATGCTCAGCTGGATCAAGATAAGAAAGCTTTGACCGCTAAAGTTGCGGACTTAACTTCAAAACTGGGACAGAGCAGTCAGCAATGGCAGGATTTTCAGGATTTACAGGTCCGCGTAAATACATTGGACTCTGAGCTTACAGTAGAAAAACAAATCAATCGTGATCTGAGTGCTAGAAATGCAGATGTCGAAAAATCGGGGATGGGAGCTGCGGTTACTTCAAATGCGGACTTCAAGAAGAACTACGATGAGGCGTTGAAACTTTTCAAAGCGAGGAAATATAAAGAGGCGATTGCGGATCTTCAGGGCTTGGCAGCAAGTTCTGTAGACGATATTCTGATCAGCAACGCTCATTACTGGCTTGGCGAATGTTACTATGCCACCAAGCAGTACGATGATGCTTCGAAGGAATTTCAAAAGACCCTCACTTATCCTAAGAGTTATAAGCTGGGAGCGGCATACGTTATGCTTGGAATGAGTTATCTTCGATTGGGTGACAAAACTAATGCGCGGTCAACATGGGAGACATTAGTTACTAAATATCCGAAATCCCAATACGCTACCCGGGCTAAAGGATACCTAAGCCAACTGTAAGAGTTTAAAGATTTTCTATTAAGAGACCGCTGCTGGCGTATGGCCGACAGCGGTTTTTATTTTGTTTGCAAGTTCAGCTTCTTCCCCCTTCGCATCAATCCTGAAAAAACCTGATGGGTTCTTCAAGGCATGATTCAAGAGGATTCGCAAAGGAGCAAAATCAGTTGTGAGAGGGGAAGCATTTTTGAATAGAAATGTCAATCCTGGCTCGAGTTCGACTTCACTTGTGATCACCGGCCCCGCTAAAATGCCGCGTCGAACTACATAAACTTCATATTGATTTTCATAGAGCCAACCGCATATAAAATTCGCCTTGCTTAATGGTCCCTCAAGAAGTTTTAAGCGAGACGAGGTTCTTTCGAGGACTTCAAGCAGGTCTCTTGTTTCTATTGCCTCCTCGAACTCCAGTTTTTTTGACAATTCATCAAGCTTGAATCTCAATTCAAAAGTGAGCTTTTCGAAAGATCCGGAAAGGAATTCCTCGACCGCTTCCACTTCCCTTTCATATTCTTCAGAAATGTTGATACTGCCGCGGCAAGGAGCCATACACCTTTCTATATGAAAATAAAGGCAAGGATCGAAAGGTTTTGCAAAATCTTTTTCACATTTTACCAGCTTGAAATATTTGTCGGCCGCGAACAGTACCTGTTCGGCAACAAACGAATTTTCAAATGGACCGTAATATCGTCCCTCTCCATCCAGTTCATAGACCACATCCAATCTATCGTATTTATTTTCAGTTGAAAGTCGTATAAATGGAAATCGTCTCGGATTGACAAGCTGCGAATTAAGCTTCGGTCGATATTGCCTGATAAGTTGAAGCTCCCTTAAGAACGCGGACAACTCGGAAACGGTTGTTTCAATCTCGATTCTCTTCGCCAGTTTAAGCATCTTTTTGACTTTAATGGAATCTTTCTCGTTTTCCGTAAGGTAGGATGCAATTCTGATTTTCAAATTCTTCGCTTTCCCTACATAAATAATTTCATCTTCTGCGCCGTACACTTTATAAACACCGGGTGAATTCGGGGACGTCATCATTGCTTTTTTAAAAACACTCTGATTTCTGTGAGGATCAATGCGTGAAGAAACATTTTGGAACTGAAGCAGCTCATCGATGCCCTCAACCTCGTGTCGTTCAGCAATCAGCCCTAACAATTCAATTAGTAGGTGCGCTGTGGCCCGTGCGTCTCCGAACGCTCGATGTCTTCCATTTATTTTTATCCCAAGATGATAGCACACCTGGTCCAGCGCCTTCCTGGGAAGCTGGGTAAAAATCCTAGAGCTCAATTTCCTGGTGCAGAGCTGCGGCATCTCAAAGTCAAACCCTGCCATTGCCATTTCATTTCGGACGAATGAGTAATCAAAATGCGAATTGTGCGCGGTGAAGACAGTTCCTGATAAAAAATCTGAAATCTTGCCGGCAACTTCCCTGAATGATGGCGCGCTGTAAACCATCTCGTTCGTTATCCCGGTCATGTCTCTTATAAAATTCGGGATGTGCCGCCCGGGATTTAATAGTGTGGTATACTCATCAGTGATTCTTCCTTTGTAAACTTTATAGGCGGCGAATTCTATCATCCTATCGTTTGACGCCATCGAACCTGTGGTTTCAACATCTACAACGGAAAATACGGCGTCCGTATAATTATCTTCGCTTGCCAAATCTGATCTAAGCATTCATTCCTTTATGCCAGTGAGCCGGATATTCCGACCGCTATCTGTTTTGCAATTCCTTCAACAACGCTATCAGGAACACCGTCGAAATGTTTTGACTTCAAACGCATATCGCACATTTCATTAACGTAATCTATAACAATAAATTCTCCTGAAGATGTAACCGCAATCTCAGTTGAAAAAAAATCGAGGCCGCAAACTTCATAGATTTTTCTTACAACTTTTTCGATTTCATGGAGTTTATGCTTCTGTATCTCTTTGCGTGAGGTCTCGTAATAAATGTGCGTCAGGTCATCCCACCAACAAATAAAGACTTTGCCGAACACATAAAACGGCCGAAACCAGGCACGGTGGCCGTCGAGAATTGTCGGTTCGATTCTCTTCTGGAGCAAATATTTGTCGTCTTTGTGGTGCTGTCTTGACTCGATAACTTCGAGCAGGCTCTCCGCCCCCTTAACGACGCCAATGCCTCCGCCAGTCGTGTTCGCGGGCTTTATTATGAACGGTCTGCCGAGGCAAGCCAACTGGTCGATACCTAGTTTTATTTCTCGTTCAGTATTGTATGGCGAGATTATGATTGTATAAGGGACGTAAATTCCCGCCGTGATGAATTCAAGATGCATGCTTGCTTTGTCCGAGGAATGGCGAATCTTATCAGGATCATTCAGAATAAAAATCTCCCTCCGTTTAAGGAGATTAACCATTGATTCACAATTATCGTCGACGTCGGCGGCACGGTCAACGACTGTTTTGAACGACAACGTTTTGCGGCGCAATTTTTCGAGGAGGCCTGCAAAGTCACCGGGGCCAAATATTTCATTTGATAGATTTAATGACTCAAGCTCATTTGAAAGGATAGAAATAAAATCTTCATCATATTCCCATTCGTAAAATATACCGCAGTCTAGAATCTTCATTTAGACCAATTTAATATTTTTTTGCCCTATTTAGATATATTCCAAAACTTCTGTAAGAACACGCAATGATCGGAAGTCTCTTTTGGATTGAATATGGAGGCTACTCAGAGTAAATTCGGAATTCAAATGGAACGAAAACCGGATACAAGCAAGATAACAATTCGCGGGGCGCGACAGCATAATCTGAAATCAATCGATTTAGATTTGCCCCGCAATAAGTTTATCGTCATCACAGGACTAAGCGGCAGTGGAAAGTCCTCTCTGGCTTTCGATACGATTTATGCCGAAGGTCAACGCCGTTATCTGGAAACGATGATGGCATACGCGCGTCAATTTCTCCAAATACTGGAGCGGCCCGACGTCGATTTGATTGAGGGATTAAGCCCCTCCGTCGCGATCGAACAAAAAACAATCAGCACAAACCCGCACTCCACCGTTGGTACCATAACGGAAATTTACGACTACATCCGGCTTTTATTCGCGAAAGTCGGCACACAGTTTTGTATGAACTGCAATATTCCGGTTCAACAGCAGACACAAGACCAAATCCTCCAAACAATTCTTAATGATTTCAATAATCGAAACATCTTACTCCTTGCGCCCATTGTCGTCGGAAGAAAAGGACATTACCGCGAACTCTTCAGAGAGTTGATGGCAGAAGGATTCGTTCAGGTCAGAGTGAACGGAATTTTGAAGGACCTCAAGGAAGGACTGGAGGTCTCGCGGTACGCGACGCACACGATTGAACTCGTGGTTGATAAACTTAAAGTTCAAAAGAGGGTTCTCACCAGATTGCGGGAGTCATTGAAACTCTCCCTGGAAAGAGGATCCGGTACGATAATCGTTCATGATTACGATCTCAAGAAAGATCATTTCTTCAGCAAAATGCGATCATGTCCAAAGTGCGGCACGAGTTATCCCGATCTTGCACCGAATTCATTCTCGTTCAATTCAAAGTTCGGGATGTGTCGAAGCTGCAATGGTATCGGACTGAGCAGGAATATCACGCCGGAAGCTATCGTCCTCGATCCAAAACTCTCGATCACGGAAGGCGCGTTGTTATTTCCTAAGCGGGACGACTTCTTCCTGATGAGTCTCCTGAATAAGATTCTCGAACCGTACTCGGTGAATGCAGGCACGCCGTTCCATGAATTCGATGCGACCGTTCGAGATCTTTTATTCTTCGGTAAGAATCAAAAAGCCTCGCAAAAAGGGATGAAGTTTGCCGGAGTATCAATTTCGAATCTGGGCGCAAAATTCGAGGGACTCATCCCGATGCTTCGCAATCTCGAATTCGATTCCTATTTCGGAGATGACTACAAGAATGTTGAAGCTCATTTACCTTTTACGAAATGTGAAGTTTGTGAAGGAACACGGCTGAGACCTGAAAGTAGATTCGTAAGATTAATCGACGCTGATGGGAAATCTACGACAATCGACACAGTCGTGACCGGCTCGATAGATCAAATAGCAAACCTTTTTGACGAGTTGACACTTCCTAAAAGAAGTCAAAAGATCGCCCAGACCATCTTACACGAGATAAAAACAAGACTCGCGTTTTTGCTTAACGTTGGTCTGAATTATTTGAACTTAAATCGTCCTTCGGGCACTCTATCCGGCGGAGAGTCCCAACGAATAAGATTAGCAACCCAAATCGGCTCTCAGCTTACGGGCGTGCTTTATGTAATCGATGAACCATCGATTGGTCTTCACCAGCGCGATAACGTGAGACTTATTAATTCTTTGAAGGCGCTCCGGGATATCGGAAATACTATAATAGTTGTCGAGCACGATCGCGAGACTATGGAAAACGCGGATTACATCGTAGACCTGGGGCCTGGCGCGGGTGAACACGGAGGATTAATAGTAAAAGCGGGAACGCTAAAAGAAATTCTTTCCGAAAAGAAAGACTCGTTAACGGCCGCTTATTTACGCGGCGAAAAAGAAATTCCTGTCCGGCCTAAGGAAGAGTTGAGAAAGCCGAACGGAAAATTTTTGACAATAGAGAAGGCTTCAGGAAATAACCTTAAGGGAATCAACGCAAAATTCCCCATCGGGCTTTTCATCTGCATCACCGGCGTCAGCGGATCAGGTAAATCGAGTCTGATCAACGACACTCTTTACAGGATCCTGGGCAAACGTTTTTACCGACTCGCCGACCAACCCCTTCCTTACAAATCAATGTCCGGAATCGAACTGATTGATAAAGTTGTGGATGTGGATCAATCTCCAATCGGCAGAACTCCAAGATCTAATCCGGCAACTTACGTCGGCGTCTTTACGGCGATCAGAGATCTTTTCGCGCAACTTCCGGAGTCAAAAATTCGTGGATACAAACCGGGTCGGTTTTCATTTAACGTAAAAGAAGGCCGCTGCCCTGCCTGCGAGGGCGATGGCATGCGAAAGATCGAAATGAGCTTTCTGCCCGATGTTTATGTGAAGTGCGAGGTGTGCAATGGAAAGCGTTTCAGTGCAGCAACTCTCGATGTCAAATACAAAGGGAAAACTATTTCGGATGTATTGGAGATGACCGTCGAAAACGCTCTCGAATTATTCAGCGAAATCCCCGCTATAAGAAGAAAATTATTAACTATGAACGAAGTCGGACTCGGTTATATACGTCTCGGTCAATCATCAACTACGCTTTCCGGCGGCGAGGCGCAACGCGTAAAACTTTCCACCGAACTGTCGCGGATTTCTACCGGCAAAACCCTTTATATATTAGACGAGCCGACAACCGGACTTCACTTTGAAGATATTCGAATACTCCTTGAGCTTTTGCAAAAATTGGTCGACAAAGGAAATACGGCTATAGTGGTCGAACACAACCTCGATGTGGTCAAATGCGCCGACTGGATAATAGATCTTGGCCCGGAAGGCGGCGAGGCTGGCGGAAATATTGTTGCCGAAGGACCGCCGCACGAAATAATCAAGAACAAGAATTCTTATACCGCGCGATATCTATCCGACTATTTAAAAGATGGGACTAATGGTTCTACCGGAAGAAATACAGAGTGAGCTTAAGTCAGCTCACGAAGCGTTAAACGATGGTAATGAAGGGAAAGCCCGGGTCTGCGCGAGAAGGGCCGTCGGAAAGGCATTTCAAATATCAAAGTATTCAGGGGAAGTTGAACGGTTTATCAGCGCCCACGAAATTGTGAAACTCGTTGCACGCTCCAATAAGTTTCCAGCAGGGATTAGAGAAGCTGCAACGAGGCTCTCAGCAAGCGTCCTCGAGGAAATAATTTCTAAGAAACCTATCGACGACGCCCTGCTGATTATCGAAACCCTTCTTTCCTGAAAGTATCAATCAGAACAAGACGATCAATGTACGGCGACTCTTTGTTTTTTGGCAGAGTTTTCTGCTAAGAATTTCTTATCAAGCTTTGCGCGAACTTTGTCGAGGGGCATTGGGACTCCGGTCCAGAGCTCGAATGCTTTGGCTGCCTGGTGATAGAGCATCTCAAGACCGCCAATTGTAACGGCGTTTTTCTTCCTGGCTGATTTCAGAAAGTTTGTCTGAACAGGGTTATAGACAATATCAAAGAAAATCTTTCCTTCGTAGTCGCGAGTATCCTGTACCATTATATTTTCATTTACTGACGGTGACATCCCAACCTGGGTAGCATTTACGATCAGTCTACTTGACTCGATTACGTTTCCTTCATCCAGATTATGGAGTTCCACTACCCGGATGTCTTTATAATTCTGCGAATCCGCAAAAAATTTCTTCAATAACTCGGCACGAGACGTATCTCTGTTTACTACAATAATTTGTGCGGGGTGAAAATATGAAATAAGTGAATAGACCACGGCCCGAGCACCGCCACCCGAACCAAAGATTGTTACGTTTTGGTCGGCAATCTGATCGCGGTACGGTTTCAGAGCGGCAACGGCTCCATCCACATCCGTGTTATGTCCAACCAACATATCGTTCTCGATATAGATTGTATTTACCGCGCCTACAAGTCGCGCATCTGCAGAAACCTCGTCGAGAAATTCTATGACAGCTTCCTTGTGCGGGACAGTAACGTTAAGTCCGACAATCCCGAGAGCATGCATTCCCTTCAAGGCATCGTTAAGATTCTTTGGAAGGACGTCAAAAGCAAGGTAGGAATAATCCTGCCGCGTAAGCTTGAAGGCAGTCTCGTGAATCAATGGAGACCAGCTATGTGCAATCGGGTGACCGATTATTCCGATTAGTTTAGTTCGACTCTTTGTATTTTTTTTCATTCACCAACCATTCATAAACAGGAAAAACGAATTTGATTAAGATTTTGGGATTCGAGTGTTGTATCTGTCCAAAGTCTTGAAAGAAAGTATTGATCTTGTGAGGCTCTAATTCCAAAGCCTTTTTGGCACTCTGGATCGCGTCGTCATATGCGCCCATCTGCAAACAACACTTACACTTTTGGTAATATACCTCTGCCCAGTCCGGCGAAATTTGGATAACTTTATTATAAGCCTCGAGCGCCTTCGAATACTCTTCGCATTCGACCAATGCGTCACCAAGGTCTAACCATCCATCGACATTTTCGGCCTGTAGCTCTGTAACACGCCTGTAACTCGACACAGAATCCCAGAAGAGCTCAAGCGTAAACTCCACGTCCCCCTTTGCGTGCCAGATATCGTAGTCAGAAATATCTAATTCCGCTGCCCGGTTAAAATCGGCAAGCGCTTTCCGATACATACTTATCGCGTCGTAGCATACTCCCCTTCCAAACAAAGACTCGACGTGATTCCCATCGCCCTTCAGTGCTTCAGTGTAACAGCGAATGGCTTCTTTGTATTCACCGAGTTCCTCATAAGCCGTGGCCATGTTATGCCAGGTTGCCACGTCGTTGGGTTCATACTTCAACGTCGTCTTATAACTCTTGATCGCTTCCTGCAGCTTGCCCATGCTGAGGAGGGCGTTGCTGCGATTATACCAGGCAGCAGCGAATTTTTCATCAATCGCAATTGCCATATCGTAGCTCTCGATTGCAGTTTGATATTTTCCGAGAGCGTTTAAGGAGATGCCGCGGTTGTACCATGCCCTGTAATTGTAAGGATCCAACTCTATGACTTTGTCGTAGCATTTCATGGATTTTTCCGGCTCTTCCAGATAGTCATAGCAATAAGCCAATTCAAACCACGCATCCTTGTCGCTGGAATCAAGTTCCGTCAGATATCTGAAAACTTTTGATGACTCTTCATATCTGGCGAGCTTCTCAAGAATTACCCCTTTATTCATCAGCGCCTCATAACTACCCGGATCGATATCGAGGGCACGATCTATGTTATCCAAAGCTTCCTCGAACAGGTCAAGCATTTGCATACAACTTGCTCGACCGATTAAAGCATCTACCTCTATCGGGTTAAACTCAAGCGCCTTCGAGTAATCCTCCAGGGCGTCTTCAAATTTGCCAAGCGCTTCGTTTATCTCTCCCCGACGTGTCAAATTCTCGGCACTTGCCGGCATAACTGCAATTAACTTGTTGGCAAAGAACAGCGCATCTTCGTATTTATCTTTGCTCATGAAATAGTCTATTATTTCTTCTAGGGCTGTAATGCTGGAAAACGTTGGTTCTTCCCTGCGGAGGCGTTTTATTTCCTCGTCGATATTGTGTTTTTCAAAATCGTCGAATTGTTCGTCGTCAAAGGCGAAGTCGTCAGTATTCATATGCATTCCTAATACGAATGCAAGATATTCTTGTCAAAAATAAGAATCAAGAATTATGCTTACCCACACTATTAAAAGCCCTGACTCTCCGGATTACCCATCTTTTCTTGAATAGATTCAAGGAAGGACAGATTTTTGGAGACCTCGCATAGAAGTATTAAATTTATCGGTCTTGGAGAGGTGCAGGAGTGGCTGAACTGGCACGCCTGGAAAGCGTGAGTGCAGGCAACTGTACCGGGGGTTCGAATCCCTCCCTCTCCGCAAGACTTTATTAAAACTCAGGCATCCTTGCCACCGGTTGAAAGAAGATTTATTAATGGAGAGGTGCGAGAGTGGTTTCCCGAAGGGACTCCTAGGGAGGAATCGGCCGGTCTCGAAAACCGGAATGCCCTTCGGGGTATCGAGGGTTCTCCCGTAGGGACTCCTTATGGAGAAATCCCTCCAGCTTTGTTCCCGTCAGCAATGAGGTGAATATGTTTTTTACCTATATTTTGCGAAGCTTGAAAGATGCTACTTATTATTATGGACATTCGGAGAACATTAAATCACGACTGAAGACTCATAATAGCGGCAAGGTACGTTATTCATTTGCCGTATGTATTACATTATTCTGAAGAGTACAAAACAAGACAAGAAGCAGCAGCAAGAGAAAAGTTCTTCAAATCGATAGACGGCTACAATTGGCTAAGATCAAAAGGAATCATAAAATAGTTTACTGGAGAGGTGCGAGAGTGGTTGAATCGGCCGGTCTCGAAAACCGGAATGCCCTTCGGGGTATCGAGGGTTCGAATCCCTCCCTCTCCGCAGCCTATCTCGGTTTTTAATCCTTACCTTGAACCTCAAACCGACACCGCCTATCTTCAATGCATGAGAGGAACGGTTGCGGTTTTTTATAAAGACCTCTATGGAGAACTGCGTACACGCTATGCGCTGAACGCACTGGTCATGTTTGTCATAGTCACGCTATCAATAATCCTCTTCTCAACTGCAGGCGAAACCGTCTCGCCAAGCCTTTCTGCCGGCATTCTATGGATCATCATTTTCTTCGCGGCGATGAGCGGGCTTTCGCGGTGCTTTGTGAGCGAAGAGGAACGAGGAACCGCCATGACTCTGCAGCTATGGGTAAAACCAACTTCAGTCCTACTCGGCAAACTCGCATTTAACACGCTGCTGATCTATGTACTTAATGGCTTGATAATCGCCGCCTATTTATTGACGATGCCGACTTTCACAGTCAAGGCGCCGGGAATCTTTTTACTCACGGTTTTGCTGGGGAGTTTCGGTCTTGCCTCTGCCTCGACTTTTATTGCGGCTATCATATCTAAAGCGAACTCGAAAGGGACCTTATACCCAGTCCTCTCATTCCCAATCTTGCTTCCTCTTTTGATGAGCGTTATAGATGCAACGAGACTTGCAGTCGAAGGAGCTTCAATCGCGGATGCTGCCGACGATATCAAGATAATGGTTTCTTACAGTGTCGTGGTTACAACCCTTTCTATTGTTTTGTTTGATTTTGTTTGGAGAGACTAATGAAAACGTGGATGAAAATTGCAGTTGGCATTTGGATAGCGGCAGTGGTTGCACTCGGATTTGCAATGCCGATCGGGGACATTCCCGGTCTGGGCCCCAAGGCGCGGATCATATTCTTTCATGTCCCGATGTCCTGGCTTGCCGTTCTCGCATTTTTCATGTCGATGTGGTACGGCATCGGTTATCTCCGGAAAAAAGAAATTAAGTACGATATAAAGTCGGCGACGGCGGCTGAGCTCGGCTTCATCTTCAGCGTCCTGGCCACCATCACGGGTTCAATCTGGGCGAAGTTCAACTGGGGGAGTTTCTGGAACTGGGATCCTCGTGAGACTTCAATATTTGTTCTTCTACTGATATACGGCGCGTACTTTTCTCTTCGCAGCGCGGTGGAAGTTGAAGAGAAACGTGCTTCGCTCTCAGCAGTCTATTCGATCATAGCATTCGTGACTGTTCCCTTCTTCGTTTTCATCATGCCGAGAATAATGTTCAGCCTCCATCCGGGCGGAGGCGGATCTGCCGCGCCGATCGTCAATTCAAACGGCAAGATGTATCTGGACATGAATATGAGATTTGTATTTTACGGCTCTCTCATAGGATTCAGTGCTCTGTACGTCTGGCTATTTCAATTAAGAACAAAAATCAGTTTATTAACATACAACAATCAGGCGGAGAATCAGTAAATGAGTTCACTTTATGACTTTCTCGACGCACATTCGCTTTATGTGGTTTTGACAATCGTACTTGTGATTTGGCTGGGAATCTTTCTTTATCTATTTAGGTTAGATAGAAAGGTGAACGAACTGTTTGAGAAAATTGAAGATCCCGCTCAAGGGAAAGTATCTAAAAAGGAGAACGAATAAGAATGAAGCCCAAATATATAGTCGGCGGGCTAGTCATCATTGCCTTCATAATTTTCGGTGCAATTTCTTTTATGCAGAATAACATAGAATATGTCACGGCAAAGGCCGCACAAAATTCGCATCGCACCGTCCAGGTAAAAGGCACATGGGTGAAAAGCATGCAAAGTTTCTATGACCCGAAGACCAACACATTTCATTTCTACATGACGGATGATGAGAAAACAGTTTTGCCGGTTGAACTTGCCGGAGCAAAACCGAATAATTTTGAAATTGCAAACGATATCGTGGCGAAGGGACGCTACGAGAACGGGGTTTTCCACGCAAGCGATGTTCTGACAAAATGCCCTTCAAAATATCAATCGAAAACGGGACCTCAAGCTTCAGCGCAAACTAGTAATAGTAGCGTAAACTAAAACTGGGGTAAAAAAATGATTGGCCATGTTCTAATATTGGTGGCATTCGCCGGAATGCTGACTGCCACTTTTGGATATGTGTTTGCTTTCTTTAATAGCGATGATAAAAGGTTTTTGAAGTTCGCCCGGATCGGGTACCACGCCGGAACGATATCAGTAATACTCACGGCGGGTTATTTGATGAACATGCTCCTCACTCATCAATTCCAATACACCTACGTATGGAGCTATAGTTCTCTCCAACTCCCCTCTGCGCTTTTAGTCTCTACTTTCTACGTCGGACAAGAAGGAAGCTTCATGCTCTGGACGATGTACACATGCATTATCGGATTAATGCTGATGGTTTATTCCCGCAAGCACCACTATGAGACTTCTGTCATGGGGATTTACTCCGCGATTGCGTCCTTCCTTATTCTGTTAGCCGTTGTGAAAAATCCGTTCGAGTACGTATGGCAGACGTGGCCGCAAACAGCCCATCCCGGCATGCTCCCCGATGATGGCAGAGGATTGAATCCTCTCCTGCAAAATTTCTGGATTGTAATTCATCCGCCCATACTTTTTCTCGGATTTGCTTCGACCGCAGTACCGTTCGCCCATGCCATTTCAGGACTCCTTAGAAGAGATTACAAGAATTGGATAAATGTCGCCGTACCATGGACCCTTTTCACTTCAGCAATCCTCGGATTTGGAATTACGCTCGGCGGCTTCTGGGCTTACGAGACATTAGGATGGGGTGGTTTCTGGGGATGGGATCCGGTTGAAAATTCCTCATTCATACCATGGCTCGTTGCCGTGGCGTCCGTTCACACCTTGCTGGTGCAGCGCCGCACCGGAGGTTTCTTGAGGGCGAACTTCATAATGGGAATGCTTCCGTTTCTCCTGGTCCTTTACAGCACTTTCCTTACTCGCAGCGGTGTTCTCGGAGACACATCAGTACATAGTTTCGAGACGCCTGGAATGTGGGTTTACATCCTTCTCGTCGCGCTGATCGCATTCTTCATAATTTTAGGTTTGAGTGTGTACTTCTGGCGGGTCAGAGACATCCCCAAACAAAAGATTCATTACACTCTAACATCGCGGGAGTTTGCGCTCTTCTTAGGTGCCGCTTCTCTAGTTGTGGTTGCCGGTTTTACTTTGATTGGAACGAGCGCGCCATTGATTACAAACATACTGAAGGGACAGTCGAGCGCGATAGATCCGAGCTATTACCTTAAGACCAACTTGCCGCTGGCAATCCTCATGGCAACGATGATCGGGCTGGGCCAACTTTTCTGGTGGAAAAAAACAAATTCGCAGTCACTGTTAAAGACGGTTCAGCTTCCCGGTTCGGCTGCCGTAATTCTCACATTGGCCGTGATACTTGCCGGGATGCACGACACGTTGATGATCATGTTTTTCCTCGCAAGCTCATTCGCATTTTTTGTGAACTTACAAATTGCTTACAAGATTGCCAAAGGAAATCCGAAGTTCATGGGGTCATCAATCGCTCATATCGGCGTGTCACTTCTGTTTATCGGCATCATTGCGTCGGCACATTACGACAAGCACGTCACGCTTTCTCTTCCACAAGGTGAATCAGCCGATGCATTTGGATATAAGCTTACCTACGTCGGGACTTCGCAGCTTGATGATGAAAAGACTGCATACAATGTCACGGTTGCAAATGGATCCAGCGAATTCAATGCTCCGCTCGTGATGTACGCCAGCGCTTACAACGGCGGAGCGATCATGCGTCATCCATATATTTTCAGCCTCGTTAATTACGATATTTTCAGCCACCCCTCATTGCTTGCGTTCATTGGAAGGAATATGCTGACACGCGACCTGTATTTATCTCCGCAAGCTCTCGAACAGACAAACGACGGCGGAATGCAGGCGACTCCCTACGGAATTGAAGCTCCTCTCGATTTGAACAAACCGGTTAAGCTCGGCAAATATACCATGGTTTTCAAAGGCTTTCAGGTACCCGACGATCAAAGACAAGCTATGATAAACGGTCAGGCTTTCTCTCTTGGGTCGATAATTGAGCTGACGACTTCCGACGGGAGAACAGAAACGGTAATGCCATCGAACAAGATTGTCCCGGGAAGTCAAAACGAGATCAACACAGTAAAGACAAAATCGGGAGACCAGTTTACCGTCACCGATGTGCATGTCGACGACAAGACCAAGGAAGCCTCTGTCATGATAGGATACTTGCCCGCGAAAACGTCACCCGACGCTTCCCTTCTCGCACAAGCACAGCAAGGGAGTCAGAACAAGAAAGACGTGCTGGTTATTGAAGCGACCATTAAACCCTTCATCAACCTGGTTTGGGGCGGAGTGATAATAATGGTGATTGGATTTATAATCACTTGGCGAAGAAGACGGGAAGATCTGGCGAAGCTGCATGCGTAAAGCCTGAGTGACAAGGTCATCGGATGCGGCCGTGTCAATTTTCCTCCATCGACGAATCAGTCGCTCGTTGCGGTGAATGTACCATGATTGATTGGACCCATGACGCCGGAATAAGTCCACTTTCCCTGAATGTTTCTTCCATCGAACGTTCCAAACAGAAACGTGTTTGCGTCAATCAAGTTTGGGTTGAGATTCATCCAAAGCGTCGAATCGGTCATGGCCCCAGCCAGCTTACCGCTTTGTCCATTCTTCAAACCCCAATTTCCAGAAAGGTCGGCTGAATCACCACGGCTGACCGAGAGTCTCCCGTTAATCGGGTTGCCTCCTGTTGAATCATACATTACAAGTGAACCTTGAAAGACTCCGTGAGGGTTGTCAATGCGGGGCGCGGTCGTTTGCGTGCAGGCTGATAAAACCACCATTGAGAAGGTAGTCAGCAGGAGAATGATTCTGTTTCTCATAGATAACCTCCTTCGTTTAGTACCTTAAACTCAACCTCCGTTCGGCTGTGTGGCAGAGAGCGGTGCCGATAAGCGACGTTTTTTTCGAGATCGTAATCGAGCGAAGAAAAAAATGTGTCGAACACGACGGCGCAAACAATCCTTTCCGAACTTGCACGCTGCCAGCGCAGACCGAGGACGGCGAGAGCGTAAGCGAAGCCGCCCGCAGCGTTTATCGGCTCCTATATTGAAGTGCTTCGCAAAATAAATAAACAAAATCCACGCGACACGACGTCGCCAAGTCTGAACAAATCTTTAAAACCACGAAAAGATATTCTTTAGCTTAAAACATAATATCATGCAAAATTTTGTATTAATATCGAAGGTGTTTTATGGAAAGAAAACCGGATTTTGACATTGACAGGTTAATTTTCCGGTATTATAATATGAAACCTTCCAATCAGGGGTGTGTTGTGGGTTATTTGGGAAATTTCGGTTTATTCATTATAAAATAGAATTTATCCCCAGGAGGAATTTATGTCAAAAGAAAAGATTTCATTGCCGGTTTCATTTAACGCACTTGCCGTTAAACATGCCGGCGAGCCTATCACCCTTCAACGGAAAACCATAGCATCGCTAAAGGACGATGAGGCGCTCATCCGTGTCAGTTATGCTTCCATAAATAAGATGGATTCTCTCTTTGCCCTCAGGAATATTTTTAATCTTCCGGAACCTTATGTCCTGGGTTTTGACTTCAGCGGCGAGGTGGTTGAGTTGGGTGACGGAAACTGTGAGAATTCACTTTCTATTGGGCAACAAGTTTTCGGCAGTACACGTCCAGGCGGATGCTTTGCAGAGTATGTTGTTTCCGGGAAAGATAGTGTCCTGCCGAGAGGCAGTGTGCCTGCACCGGAGGCTAGCACCTTCGGTATAGCCTACATAACAGCTTACGCCTCGCTTGTGATTACCTCTAATATTGAGCGGCACAAAGGGAAGTGGATTTATGTTGCGGGCGCCGGAGGAGGAGTAGGGCACTTTGCTGCGCAAATTGCAAAGTTGTATGGACTCAAAATCGTAGGCAGCGCGGGCAAACCTGCATCGCTCAATCTGCTCCGTCAGCTTCGCCTTGATCACATCATCGATTACTCGAATCAGAATGTCGTCGAGGAAATCATGAAACTCACCGGAGGCAAGGGAGTGGATGTCGTTTACGATTCGACAGCTTCGCAATCCTCGTATGTTCAATCCGCTGCGGTTATCGCGTCGGGGGGAGAGTACATCAGGCTTGGCACTGCGGCTCAGTTGGCCATAACCGGGAATGAGGATATGAGTAGTGCAGTAGAAAGCCGCGGGGCGAAAATGATAATCAGCGGTGACCCGGACAAGCGCATTGAAGAGGCTGCGAAACGGACCGAAGGACTCAGCCGGGCTGTGTCCTGGTACGAAGAAGGAAAGTTAAATCCCATGATCACTTCGACGGTGGCATTCGATGCATCTGCGTTACAGCTGGCGTTAGAAGCCTTTAGGAAAGGCACAAACAATGTGGGCAAGGTTGTCGTTAAGTGCAGCTAACGGAAGTTTCTTGGTTGGAGCCATGGTAGGCAGCCGTGGTTTTAACCGTCAAAAGAATTAAAAGTCAATCAAATTTAGAATAAATTCTTAAACAACAACTTTTCCAAATAAGGTTTTGAAAAGAAGTTAAACATTTTAAAAAGTAATTGCTCACCAGGAAGGCGAGTTCAAACCTCAGCGAAGCATTTCACATAACGGATGGCGGAACAAGGAAGCAGTTTTGACCTATGAAAAAAGAATCTGATGACAAAACTATTGAGCGAAGCGGACTTGTCCCGCTTGTTAGTTGCCGCTGCTTGCCCATGTTATCATGGCAACACTTTAAGAATACGTTTCTTTGGATCGATTTCCGACACGTCCATATTGGCAATTTCGCTCTTGAATAATCTCGCCACCGATTGCGCATTATCCCGTGATTTGGCAATTAGATCTTCTGTCGGAAAACGGAGGTGTGCCGCCCTTAGAACGGAGTCAAGCATTATTACCGAAGCACCAATTAGAAGAGAAGAGGAGTCAGTTTCTTTGGCGAGCTTCCCTTTCTCCTGAAATTTTGGTTCAAAAAAGCCTTTATGAAACACTGTTCCATAGAATGTTCCATGGACGGCCTCCGAAGCTTCATCGAAGAACATGAGCTCCATCAGAACGAAAGGCTCCCAAGGTATGTCAGTTTGATTCTTAGAAAGCCACTCTATTCGGTCAATCCGCCGCCTCGACAGCTTGGACCACTGTGGATCTTCCTTACTGGAATTCTTGCGTTGGTACTTCTTCATAATCTCCGTAACCTGAGGTCGATCCCAAATCTCTTGAAGTCCGCTGAATTCCAGTTTCATCCCGAAATTCCCAACTACCAATTCCTTCCGGAGAAGACGAATGCTTTTCTGCAGCGAGTGCTCCGCCCATCTCATGTACTCATCATCAGGAGCAGCTATCAGATAACAGTAGTTTAGACATCGTTCATAAAGTGCTCGTATGAGAATGTACGCCTCATTGACAAACTTATGGCTGACCAAAACCCCAAGCGAGTATGCATTAGATTCGATGCTATAAAGCAACGGAGTAAGAAAGTGAACCTTGGTTGAGACGCTCTTGTCTTTGCCGAGGAGACTCTTGTGACCGAAATAAGCGTACTGAATCAACTCGAGTTCCTTGGTGAGCAGTTTCAAATATGGTTTCAACTTTGCGTCAATGTGACGCCGCTTGCTTGGATTAACCCAAGCAAGAAAATCTATCAATCGATGTGAAGTGATCATCGGTGCAATTCCAAGCAGTGGCAGCTAACGTCCTGCCGGACAAAGTCGTGGCACGCTCCTTCTTCGTATAATGTGCGTGCCATGAAGCGAGAACCATGATATACAATAACTGAGCATCTTTTTTGCGCATGTTATCTGCTGTTTGCGAATTATCACTTGATCGCCTTCAGACTTGCAATGAGGTTTGGCGCGATGTCTTTAACGAACTTGATCTTCTCTTCGCTCACTTGTTGACCGTGGATGGCTGGGTTGCAGATGGAGTATAGTTGCAGCACGACATTCTGCAACTGAGGAGAAATGAGCCCCGCTTCCGTGAGCGCCTTAACTTTTATATAGAGTGGTTCCCTGAATGGCGGTCGAATTGGTATTCGTGTATCGTAAATGCGGGTGAGTTCCTTTTCAATTGAGTAACGAACACCAAACAAGTAACTAGTCTGTTCAGGAAGGTCAATTTGAGATGAACTCTCGGTCATACTCTCGATGCCATAAGAACTCATGACTTCGTCAAGAATCTTTCGGAATCGCTCCTCGTCTTGAGGAAGTTGAGAATCTGGAGGCGGGTTAAGGTAAATATTCGGGCTGATTTGAGAATTGACTGTGGAATGAAATTCCGTTCTCAAGGTGCACACTTGCTGCGTTAGTTGCATTTTAAGATCCTCGAGCTGTGCTTTGAGCTTAATACCAAAGAACTCGAATTCGTTAAATAGTGGCAGCAACAAAAGAGCTATCCAAATGAGAAACAAAAAGGCATCTTCTGGAGACTCAGCGCCAACGCTTATCGCGCCAAATCGCTTCGAGCACAGGTATCCTACCCCAATAACTAGAATGATCCACCACAGTATTTTAAACGAGTTAGGTAACTTCATCTATTTCCCTTTCCGCGAATGGTGCCTGACTACTCGAAACAACGCCATACGTCGTCGTTCCTGCATCTATGACACGTTATACGACACATGTCGTTCATTTGCCTTTTGGATGCAACCCATTGACTCCAAAATCTATTCCTTTTATCCATGGGAAACAAATTGGAATGCTTGCAACTCCTCCTCCTTACCGAATAAACTCGCAAAGATTCTCAACCTTCGCAACAACTGCTTAACTGTTTGTTAGTCTGTAACCCGCCTTCTCGATCTTTTCTTTAGCACTGTTCAAATCGAGCTCGCCTTTAAACTGGACATCAACGCTTTTTGTCGTGTGGTCCGCCTTCGCTGCTTTTACCCCGTTAACTTCAAGCAATGCTTTCTCGACCGTCATCTCGCAGTGATGACATGTCATCCCTTCCACTGTGAGGACTTTGTTTTTGTTTCCTAACCCAAACATCGTGATCTCCTTAACTTAAAATTTAAACCGCTTCAACCTGAGCGAGTTGCTCACTACGCTGACAGAACTCAGTGCCATGGCGACTGAAGCAATCATAGGATTTAATTGCCATCCCGTCAGCGGATAGAATACTCCCGCGGCAAGCGGTATCAACATGATATTGTAGAAAAACGCCCAGAATAAATTTTGCTTTATCACTTTGATGGTCTTTCTCGACAGGAGGATCGATCTCGGCACGAGATTAAGTTCATTCCGTACGAGAGTTATGTCCGCGGATTCTACGGCGATATCTGTCCCGCTTGCCATCGCGATTCCAATATCTGCCTGTGTTAATGCGGGCGCGTCGTTGATTCCATCCCCGACGAAAGCTATAACTTCCCCGCCGCTTTGCAACTCTTTTATCTTGTTTAACTTTCCTTCGGGGGAAACGTTGGCAAAGAACTTATCCACGCCGACATGTTCGGCAATCCTCTTCGCGGAAGATTCTCCGTCTCCGGTCAGCAAGTACACTTTTAAGCCGAGGGATTTTATTTTTTCAATCGTCGACGCCGCGTCATCGCGTACGTAATCACTCACCAATATCGCTCCAATAATTTCCAGCTTTCCGAAGGGGTCATTCCGCAGCGAGACATACAGAACCGATGCGGTTAAATCTTGAACACGCTGCAAAACATTATCCAGGAAGCTCTGATTCAAATTCACCGTCTCGTCCTCCGATGCAAAGTCGAGCTTTCCTACACGAACTTTCTTCTCTTTGCCTTCCTCCCGAAATGTTCTTTCGACGCCTCTTCCTGAAGACGATTTAAAAGACGATCCGGTATTCGTACTGCTAGTACTTTCAGCAAACTGGTTCTTATCCAACCCACGTCGGTTCGCCTCATCAACCACCGCTTTACCGAGTGGGTGCGTAGAATAGACCTCGGCGAGGGCAGCCATTCTCAGTAATTTGCTTTCGGAGGTACGGCCAAAGGGAATAATCTCCACAACCTTCATCTCGCCGGCAGTGATTGTCCCGGTCTTATCAAAAACGACGCCGGTGATTTTCCGCGCCTGTTCCAGTGTATCGCTGTCCCTGATGAGCGTTCCCATCTCGGCTCCGCGTCCCGTCCCGACCATAATAGCCGTCGGCGTCGCAAGGCCTAGTGCGCACGGGCATGCAACAATCAACACGGCGACAAAAGCCATCAATGAATGAACGAGCTGCGGAGATGGGCCCAGGATTGCCCATGCGGCGGCGGAAATAAGAGCCAGGACAATGACTGCGGGAACAAAGACAGATGCAACTTTATCTACAAGCCTCTGGACGTGAGGTTTTGAAGTCTGCGCATCTTCTACAAGTTTAGCGACGCGCGCGATGAAACTTTCCTTCCCAATTTTCTCAGCCCGGATCATTATTGAACCATCAAGACAAACAGTCCCTCCTAGGACAGAACCGCCAATGGTCCGTTCGACAGGAATGCTCTCTCCGGTTAACGTCGACTCGTCAACCGTCGCGAAGCCGATCAGGATTTTCCCGTCCACCGGAATTCTCTCGCCCGGCTTGACTCTCAATACGCTACCGACCTGGACCAACGTGACCGGAACATCGACATCGTTTTCATCCACGACAAGATGGGCGGTGGTGGGTTGAAGCGCGATCAGCTTCCTGACAGCTTCGGAAGATTTCCACTTTGCTTTTGCTTCAAGTATTTTTCCCAGTAAAATCAATGAGATGATAACGGCGCTTGTATCGAAATAAACATCGGCAGATTTACCCGCTGAGACAAAGACCTCCGGCCAAATTGTTGCGACAGCGCTGTATATGAATGCGGATAGTGTTCCTACGGAAATAAGAGTATTCATGTCCGTAGTACGATGCTTAGTTGCGCTCCAAAAGCCTCTAAAAAATTTGCTCCCAACGTAAAACATGGCGGGAGCCGTAAGGAGCATCAGGATGATATTTCTAATCGTTTGTGGAATGATGGTCACAAACCCAAAAACCTCCGGCATGCTGCCGACCATTATGATCGAAGTCAGTATTGCGCCCAAAAGGAATTTCCGTCTGAGGTTCTTGTATTCCCTCTCTCTCGATTCTGCTTCCGCCTTCACCGAATCAACATCATCCGCGGTGTCTATGATCTTGTAGCCGGCATCTTCGACAGCCTTTTTTAGAATGTCCATCGAGACCTTAGAGGCTTCTATTTCGACACTTGCGGATTCAGTGGCAAGGTTAACCACAGCATCTTCAACACCGGTTACCCCTTTCAATGCTTTTTCTACCCGCAACACACAACTGGCGCATGTCATTCCTTCAACCGGAAGGGTTAACTTTATCTTGCTTTTCCTAATCTGTCCAGTTATATCAACCGAATCACTTACCATTTCCCGACCCTAAATCCTTTTGAAGCACAACTTTAACGTCACCGAGTGCAGCTTCCTTTTCATCGTTCGTTGCAAGGACCACTATTTTATCTTTTCTGAATTTATCGACCAACTCAAATACCATTTCAGTTCCAGCCACATCAAGATTTGCCGTGGGTTCGTCAAGCACGATTACATCGGGATCATGAATAAGCGCTGCTGCATATTTCAGTCTTTGTTTCATTCCCGATGAAAAACTCCGGAGTTCATCGTTCCTTCTATTAAACAAGCCAACGAGCTCAAGAATTTCCCGAAGATTATCATCGCTTTTATTCTTCAATCCGCGAGCCCCGGCTTCTATCCGAAGATTTTCGAGAGCTGTAAACTCCCCGTAAAGTTCAAGGTAAGGGGCGACGAAACCGACATGCCGGTGTATTTCATCTCGATCGACTATTTTTCCATCGTTCAAGAAAAGAATTTGTCCGGATGTTGGAGTAATTATTCCGCAAATAATCTTAGAAGCAGTTGATTTACCGCTGCCATTCGGTCCGGTTATCGAAAGGACTTGGCCCGACTTTACCTCAAAGGAAATGTCCTTAAAGACCATCCTTCGGTTGAAGACCATTTTCAGCTCTTTGCCGGTCAGTATCATTTAATTCCGCACCACCGCAATTTTTCCGACAGAGCTTTTTGTGCCGTCAGTTAAGACGTAAATGTAGATACCACTTGATACCACTCTCCCCCCAGCATCCTTTCCATCCCAAAGGAAGTATTTTCCCCGGAGAAAATATCCGGTCCCGCTAGCACTATTAACTGTTCGAAGCAAAACTCCTGAAGTACTAAAGATTGATAGAGTTACGCTTGATCCGCCGGAAAAAGAATATGGTATTTTCAACTTTTGCAAGGATGGATTGAACGGCTGTGGAAAAACAGCGTCGTCTTTCTCTGCCAGAACACTGCTAAGAATAAACGGTGTTAATCCCCAGTCTGATTGATCTGCCGGCCAAAAGAAGAGGCAGTATCCGTTCATCAACTCTTTAACGCAATTCGAGCTGCCGGTAGAAATCCCTGCTGAGAATGGAAAGCTAGAAGTGTCTTGATTCACTGCTGCAGAGAAGTTGTTGTTGACAACCACGAGGCCGAGGGTGTCCGCACCATCGTAAATTTGATAAAATTGTTCCGACAATCTCATCGCTGACTCAGAAAAATCGACACCGTTTCCCGAGTTCGTAAAGTCACCTACACCGCTGATTTTGACTAACGGATAATCGGCCCCTAAAGGATAAGGTGGAATGTTAAATTGATATGCCAACTGAGTCCTGTAATTGGTAAAGTAATTGAGTTGCGCAAACAATTGGAACACAGAAGAGGGAGCTTTTCCTATTGATATGAAGCCATCCTCAATGGACTGGACTGCTCCCTCATGTGCCATGTTTTCCCATATTGATTTCATCACCGATGAACCAAATTCGTTCTGAACAAAAATTCCAAATATGCATCGTTCATAGCCCGCATAATTATATTGTTGATAAAGGTTAAATGGTTGATCGGCATTGTTAAAAAAATTGCCGAGATATTGATAATAATCTTTCACTTCCGGATAGACAACTTGCTCCATCCATGTTGATGTGAGTTCGTAAAACCAAAGGTCGTCCGGCCATAATCCGTAATTACCGACTTGAATTCCGTGATGAAACTCGTGCGCAATTGTAACTTCAATCCCCGGTATTCCCTTTGTATACGTAGACTCAAACTCGTTTCTTATAACAGTCCAGGCGGCGTAAGTCGAATTCGTGCGGTTTACCAAAGGTTGAGAAGGATCCCAATCTGTGTATCCGTAGTCGCCAATAGGCAAAGCCTGGACATAAATATCGTATTCATTACCACCTCCGGCACCGCTGTCGGACGGAGGCGGAGGAAAACCAAGTGAGTCGACTTCCACATGATAAACGTGATCGCATATTTCTTCGACCGAATCGATGAACGCCATGGTGCTCCCCGGAATCTCCTGCCCGTTTTCGTCGTATAGAAACGGCTGATTCCCGTTTGCTTCCGTGGTATCGAAGTGTATCCTGTATTTCCCGGACGGGCTCACGACGCTTGTATCATTAAGGGGCCTGAATTGCAGAACGCCTTTAACATCGAACCTATCCCCCGGTGTTCCATAATAATTTGCAATAATGTGGAAGCCGCATTTGTTGTACGATTTAATATTATACGCTTCGAAAAATTTATTTATCTCCTTTTGATGGCCGGAGCCGACCGCCATCGATGTAAACGCAACATAGGGCAAAACAAAGATTGCCAATTCAAAAATTATGGACAGAGACATACGACTCGGATCTATTCAGGAAATAAATTCTTTTCAGCTCGGATGAGACGGCAATGTCGCCGGGCTTGTCATCGGTATGCCACGATTTGATCATCTGCGATTGCATATTTGTAGACGAGTAAAGCAAAACTCTGTCCTGCGTGCTGTCAAAGAACGCCACATAATTAATAGAGTCGGCAAACGACATCCGAATACTGCTGAAATCGGAACTATCAAAGGGTATCACGCTAGTTTGATGCAGCTCCAACCTCATTGGTTTCTCCACGGTCACTTTAAATACTATAAGTGTATCGTTCTCATCAACGATTAGAAACGGCTGTTCATCTGACTTAACTAATCTTGCTTCGGATCCCGGGACGGAAGTGGAGACGTTTTTGTCTTCTTTCAAGCGAGTACAGGCAAATATCAATGTATCAATTCCATTTTTCCAGATTCTAAGAAAGAGAGGATCCTTACCGATAGTAAGATCAGTGGACAAATAATCTTTCATCTCATCCACGGAAAAGTCATTCTCGATAAAGTCGCTATTAGCATTAGTGATGGAGCTAAAATATGATATGCCGATTTCGCTATCCGATTTTACAGGATATGCCGCGGCGATGGTTACGGAATCTCCTCTTGTTGTCCCATCAACTACGAATGGCAAGAAGGCGGTCATCACTTTGCGGGCTTCTTTATCTTTCGATAACAGGTCGTATATGCTTACGATATCGGCATTGTCATAAGATACGAGGAGCTTAAGGTAATCCGCAGAGATCAGTTTTATTGAAACGGGTTTCCCTTCTGATTGAAATTCAAAAGTGGATTCGATATCCGAAGCAGTGGTTCCAATATAGTGCATTACCCTGATCCGTCCGGACGAATCTGCCACAAGCGCATAGTTCGAAGTATCGCTCCCAAATACTGATAGGAAGCGAGCGTCTTCGCTCACCGGCAAAAGTATGTCGGGAGTCTTATTGAATATGACGGAGGTCTTGAAAACTTTAATGTATTTTTCGGATAGGCTTGAAGCGACTAGATCAGCACGAAACCGGTCTGCAAAATAAAAAGGGACAATGTCATCATAATTTTGTCCGGTGCCAATGACTCCATCATATTTAAAATTGCGCGAAAGCGGATCGTAAGAGAAAAAAGTGATCTGTTTTGAAGTATTGCTTAGAGCTGCAATATCTGTTGTTCCATCTCCCGTAAAATCAGCAATGGCAAACCTTGACACGGGACCATCCGTTTTTAATGTCTGGTGGAGGAAGAATCTGCCGAATCCATCACCCCCGAAGAAGTCGATTTGGTTGACCCGAGTGTAACCGATTACAATGTCAGGATAACCATTGCCATTTAAATCAGCGACCGCAAGAGTCGAAGGTTCGGCTTTGAGCAGGAATGAAACCGGCTGGGCAAACGTCCCATCCCCCCTTCCGTAGAAGATAAGGAGCCTATGGTTCACCCAATCAAGGGCAGCCATGTCAGGAACCAGATCGCCGTTGAAGTCGGTAAATGCGATCGAACTGAAAGGAATACTTCCCAGCGGACCCTGCATCAACTGCGCTTCTTCAAGTTTTCCATCTCCCATATTTTTAGCTACGGACACACCCAGACAAAATTTCCCGAAGGTAATTATATCGAGTTTTCCCGAGGTCTCCAGGTCCGCGGCTGCAATATCAGTCGTATAGGCGTCGGTCTGGGATGCTTGAGTGAGAATTGGACGACCATCCTTTCCGAAGGACACAAGAATCACAGAATGCGTATTCATCAAAACAGCAAGTTTATCTAAATGTTTCTCATGATCGCTGGTATCCAAGACCACTTCTTGACCCTTTGAAATGGCAATAGGTGTGTCTGGAAGACTAACCACGTTCGTTAATACCAGATCTTCTATCGAGTCGGGTTCAAAAAAGTAAATTGCTTTTTCGACTTTGCATATTGCGGCCACACAATTGTGGCCTGAAAAATTACCTGCCACCATTTCACCGAGCGGGGAGATCGTCGCTTGCATCTCGACAGACTTGAACGGAGGCGTATAAATTTGTGCCTCGGCGATTCGGACAAAGTTCACAACAAATACCATTTGAATTATTACCTGTCTGAATATTTCAGCAGGTCTAATACCGGCGATGTCGTTCATACCGTTTTTAGTCACCCCAGTTCACTAGAACGCTCTTGCCAGATCCGCCTCGTTTCTTCTCGATGTTTAAGCCTCTGCTCGCGCCTAAATAGCGCTTGTTCAAACCGACGCTTCTCATCCGGAGTCTCGGCCACCACAGCAACGGCCTTAACAGGGAGGTTTGACTGATCAATGCTTACAAATGTCAGATATGCGGAGTTGGAATGCTTCCTCTCTCCTGTGAGTGGATTCTCCGAAAATATTTTTACACCAACTTCCATCGAAGTATTAAATACCCGGTTAACGCTCGCTTTTAATATGACGAGCTCGCCAAGTTTAATCGGGTGGAGAAAACTCAACTCATCCACGGCGGCGGTGACACAAACATGGTTGGAGTGTCTGGTAGCCGCCATTGCTGCAGCTATATCCATCCAATGCATCAATCTCCCGCCTAACAGGTTACCCAGCTGGTTCGTGTCGTTTGGCAGAACAAGTTCAACCATTTCGACATTCGATTCCTGCACACTCTTTCCGCGCAAATTGTTTCCGCCAACGGTCACAGTCGTTTTCTTATCCTTCTTCCTGGTGTTTAATTTATTTCCGCTTGCTTACTTAAATCCATTTTCAATGAGCGAGCGAGTTGATTCGCTTCTTCCTTCAATACTGAATTAGGAAACGAAGCGTAGAACTTCTCGAGCGCGGCACGGGCATCATTATCCTTGTTACGTTTTATCAGTACCTTAACTTTTCCCAACGCGGCTTTATCGGCGTAATTCGAATCGTGGTACTGGTCAAGTATAAGATCATAATAAACAATAGAGGCTTTATAATATCCCATCGTGGAGTATAATTCCGCCGTATCGTAATACTTTTCTGCGATGCGGCTCCGAAGGTCCAAAATTTCTTTCTCCGCCTCGGGCACCAGAGGGCTTTGCGGATAATAATCTATAAAACTCTGGAAACCTTCGATCGCCTTGGTTGTGCTTTGCTGGTCTATCTGGACTCTTGGCGCCTGTGCGGAGTAACATTTCGCAATCATGAACCGCGCCTGGGGAGCGAGCCTTGATGACGGATAATTTCGGAAAACGTTTCCGTATTCGAATGCGGCAGTAACATACTCCGTCTGGTCGTAGTAAGTTTCTGCAAGAAAAAACTGCGCACTGTCCGCGTAAGTGCTCGCAGGATATTGTTTCACAACAATATCAAATTGTTCTCTTGCTTTGGTATAATTTTCTTTATGCAGGAGCTGCATTCCCTGGCGAAAAGTCTCACCCGCTCCCTGTATAATCAATTCTTGCGTTGAAGAACATGAAGAGATTGTGATTGCGATTATTGAAAGGATTAACAATATGGGAAACTTCTTTAAAGTCATTCAAGAACCTCTTAATGTAAAGAAAAGATAAACTATTACCGCGGCAGAAGCGAGAAATAAAACCGGCTGTAACATCGCATCGATGAATCCTCCCTGATCGATTTTGCCATGAAGGAAACTATATGATCCGGATTCCAGATCGGGAATTTCACTTTCATTTATGGTATCTGAAAAAAAGAATGAGTACGATTTCGCAAATGTTACAACGCCGCTGTCAGAAACCTCGAGATCGTAAGCGGATTGAATTGTCCGTTCAACATCCGGTGAAGCAAAAAGATGTGACGATACCGGGGAGGAATACTCTACATTGACCACCGGCACGATCAATTTCAATTGCGGAACAGACAACGAGTCCGATACGAGTCGAAAATTATTTCCCAATAAGTTCTCATCGATTCTTTGACGCACAAACGCCTCTATCTCACCGGGCTTATTCCTGCAGGCCAGAGACTTGATCTGCTGGCTCGTCAAAACCTTGACGATTGAGCCTGAAAGAGTATCAACCTGGGCGCGAAGAACCTCGTAGTTGGTTAATCTTTTTCCCGATGCCGTACCACCGCTCAAGAATAAAACTCCGCCAAATATGAGCACTCCTACAGAAGGCGAATATTTCATTACGCATAAATTCCGCGGACTTTAAGAGTCTTCGCCACTTTGTCAATTGCCAAAATGTAAGCACCGACACGCATCGAAACTTTGTACTTCTCTGCGGTTTGGAAAACGTTGTTGAAAGCGTCGTGCATCATTCGTTCGAGGCGCCGATTAACTCGATCAAGCGTCCAGAAGAATCCTTGTCTGTCCTGAACCCACTCAAAATAACTGACAGTTACACCACCGGAATTGGCGAGTATATCAGGAACAACGAGAATTCCTTTTTGATCAAGGATCGGATCTGCTTTGGCAACCGTAGGGCCGTTAGCTCCTTCGACAATTATCTTCGCCTTAATCTTGTCAGCGTTGTGCGAAGTGATTTGATCTTCTTTCGCCGCCGGGACAAGGACATCGACCTCAAGCTCTAGAAGTTCTTCGTTGGTAACCGGATCGCCAAATCCACCTCCGTCAAGACTCTTATGCTTTTGTACCCATTCAATAGCCTGGTTCACGTCGATGCCGCGCTTATTATAGTATCCCCCGCTTACATCGCTGATTGCGACAATCTTCAATCCTTGCTCGCTCAAAAGTTTTGCGGACACTGAACCGACATTCCCGAATCCTTGGACGGCGCAACTTGTTTGCTTCGCATTAAGTCCCACTCTCGACATCGCCGCGAAAGTGGAAACCATGACTCCTCTTCCTGTTGCTTCTCTTCGACCGAGGGACCCGCCGATTATTAAAGGTTTGCCGGTAACGACAGCAGTCTCCGTCCGCCGAACGTGCATGCTGTAAGTATCCATGATCCACGCCATGATCTGTTCATTCGTGTTCATATCGGGAGCGGGTATGTCTTTGTCAGGTCCGAAAACATCAAGCATGTTTGCCGTGAATCGGCGTGTAATTTTCTCAAGCTCAACCATCGTCAGCTTTGACGGATCACATCTTACTCCGCCTTTCGCTCCACCAAACGGGATGTTGGCGATCGCGCATTTCCACGTCATCCATGCCGCGAGTGCTTTAATCTCATTGACAGTAATATCGGGAGCGTATCGGATCCCGCCCTTTGACGGTCCAAGGGCGTCATTGTGGATGATCCGGTATCCTTCAAAGACCTCAATCTCCCCGTTATCCATCTGAATCGGGATCGAAACCGTTACCTGCTTCACCGGTGTTTTCAGGTATTCATAAACGCCGCGTTCCAATTCCAATAACTCTGCGGCAATATCAAACCGCTGCATCATCGATTGAAAAGGATTCTCTTTATCCGCAATCGGAGCCGGCTCTTTGTAAGTGACCGTGTCCATAAGTCTCCCCTGTTTTTAGTAGAGATTTTTTCCTTTTGCTAGTGCTTCAAGTCTTTCGATTCGCTCCTCTGTTGGAGGGTGAGTGCTGAAAAGCCTTGCAAAGGATTGGGCACTCAAAGGATTTATTATAAAAAGATGTGCAGTTGAAGGTTGTGCCTGCATAGGAATCTGTTTAGCACTCACCTGTAGTTTCTGCAATGCGTTTGCCAGCGAGAGAGGCTTCATAGATAGCTGCGCTCCGCCTTCGTCCGCCTTATACTCGCGCGAACGAGACACAGCCAACTGAATCAGCATCGCGGCAATAGGCGCAACAATGATTATGAACAAGTCTCCGATGACAGATGATGAATCGTTATCCCGGCCGCGCCCGCCGAAAAAGAACATCGACCAGCTCAGCATCTGGGCAAGGTAAGTGATCGTTCCGGCAAATGTGGCGATTATCGACGAAGTCAGAATATCCCGATGAATAACGTGAGAGAGCTCATGCCCGATTACTGCTTCCAGCTCTTCATCGTTTAGAACTTTCATTATCCCGTCTGTTACTGCCACTGCCGCATGTTGCGGACTTCTGCCGGTAGCAAAAGCATTCGGTGTTTCCGTAGGTACCATATAAAGTTTCGGCATGGGAATATTCGCGCGAGTCGCCAAACGATGGACCATTCCGTAGAGTCTTGGTGCTTCCGACTCCTTTACTTCTCTTGCGTGATAGCTCATTAAAACCATCTTGTCTGAAAACCAATAAGCGAAAAAATTCATCGCAAGACTAAATAAGAACGCGTACGTCATCCCCGTTTTACCGCCGATTAAATTCCCGATAACGAGGAATAAAACCATCATCAAAGTCATAAAGAACACCGTTTTCATAGTATTCTTCATCTTTACTCAATCTCCTTTTGTAAAATAATTTATCAAGTGGATGATGGAGTTGCAAGGCAATGCAAATCCCCTAATTCATCGTGAAGATGTATAATGAAATTTTACTATCTGCGATCGTGAAAAACTCAGAAGCCTAATTTCCTCAGATGCGCGGCTACTATTTCCGGTCTCTCATCTAAAAAATGCCGTGCAAAAAGTCGAGCCTTGTCGATCTCGGCGAGGTCGATCCTGGAATAAATTGTCTCTTCGTCGAAAATCTTAGCCACAGATGATACTTCCCCGTTCGGAGTAACAATCTCCGATCCACCCCAGAAGTTTACTCCATCTTCGAAGCCTACTCGATTCGCGAAAGCAAGATAAATGCTGAGAAGGCGAGCAAAACTTTTATGCTGTTCACTATTTATCTGGTAACCAGGATACTCTTCACTGTCTCCCGATATGCGCGTCGGGCTCGCAGCCGCACCGAGAATGAGTTTCACCCCCTGGATAGCCAAAAGATATGGCAGAGAAACATGCCACAGATCCTCACAGATCAGGAGCCCGAGTTTTCCGAATTTCGTATCGAACGCTTTCACTTCCCTGCCCGGGAGAAAATATCTCTGCTCTTCAAAAATTCCGTAAGTCGGAAGATAGACTTTGAAATGAATATGCTTGATAACGCCCTCTTCAAAATAGATCAGGCTATTCCTTATCCCGCCGTCCTCATCACGTATTATCGCTCCAACTACAATCGAGATTTCCTTGCTAAGCAATTTTAACGGACTAAAAAATTCATCGTCGACTTTCATGGCAACTTCTGAATTAAGGTCGCGAACGGAATACCCGGTGAGACTCAGCTCCGGAAAAAGGATCAAATCCCCTCCACCTTTTTTAGCTTGCTTAGCGATTTCAAGATGATGCTCAAGGTTGGACTTTAGATCACCCAGCTTTGGCTTAATTTGTCCGATTGCTAATGTAAATTTCCCCAATTGCTTATTCCTCAATGATGTCATTCGGAAGGTCATTTTGGACTCCGAGTGTCGGAGGTAACTTGCTTTCGAGCACTTCCCCTACGTCTGCGAGGGCGGACTTCAATCCGTGATAGAAATTATTCTTGGAGAAATGGTCGGAAAGTTTTTCGGCGGCTTGCGTCCAAAATTCCGCGGGTAATACTGCAACTATTCCCCGATCGGCGAGGAGCTCGAAATTTCTCTCGCTAACAAGAATGAACACCAGGATGCCTGTGCCCTCCTTTGTCTTGGTCATCCCCAAAGTGCTGAACTCCCTTTCGGCAACCTGGCGAGCGGAAAGTTTCCTTTCGCTCCAATGCTTTTTGTGGCGAACTACAACACGAATTTCAGCCGCAGTCTTCTTTTCGATTTCACTGATTTGTTCGCTCAAATTTTGGAGTTCTTCTTTTGTGAGAATCTTTTTCATCTAGGAAATCCTTTATCGAATACCGCTGAAATCTTTCTAAGTTTTTCGACCAACTCGGCAAATTTTTCCGGCTTAAGCGATTGTCTCCCATCTGAAAGAGCTTTTTCAGGATGAGGGTGAACTTCAATCATCAGGCCGTCCGCGCCTGCAGCCACCGCCGCCAGCGCCATCGGGGTGACCAGTTCCCAACTCCCCGTTCCATGACTCGGGTCAACAATAATCGGAAGATGAGAAAGCTGTTTGACTAACGGAACGGCATTCAAGTCGAGCGTATTCCTGGTATAAGTCTCGAAAGTCCTGATACCGCGCTCGCACAACACTATATTATAATTTCCCTGGGAGGCAATATATTCGGCTGCCATCAACCACTCTTCAATAGTTGCTGCCAGCCCGCGTTTGAGAAGTACAGGCTTCCTCGTCCGCCCCACTGCTTCCAACAAAGAAAAGTTGTGCATATTCCTTGCACCTATCTGAAGCAAATCGGAATAATCGCTGACGAGTGGAACCGTTTCAGTGTCCTTCACTTCCGTAACGACGCTCAATCCATACCGGTCAGCAGCCTCACGGAGATATCTCAATCCTTCCTCTTTCAAACCCTGGAAAGAATAGGGAGAAGTGCGGGGTTTATATGCACCGCCACGAAGCACCTGAACTCCCTGCGACTTAACAAATTCTGCGATCTCCATAATTTGAGATTTGCTTTCAATCGAGCAAGGGCCAGCCATCAACACCAATTGCTTTATTCCAATGGAAACATTTTTCAACCGGACTACGGTATCTTCAGATTTTACATCGCGGCTTACAAGCTTATAGGGCTTGCTTACAGGGATACATTCGACAACGCCGGATAAATTTGTAAAGAGACCTGGATCTACGATATCCTTGTTGCCGGTGATTCCAATGGCGATCCGGAGTGAACCGGGGATCTCATGCGGTGTCCAACCGAGGGAGCGAATCTTATCCTCGACCCCCTCGATCTGCTCATCCGTCGCGTTTTTATCCATTACAATTAGCATAAAAAGGAATTCTATTCTTTAAATTCTAAATTCTGATTTGTTATCATCTTCCGAACCTCCGACTCTTACCAGCTTCCGCCGGCGCCGCCACCGCCAAACGATCCACCGCCTCCACTAAATCCACCGCCACCTCCACCACCTCCGAAACCGCCAAACCCACCGCCACCAAATCCTCCGAAGGGGGGAAAAAACATGCCCCTGCTTCTAACTCCTCGCGAGGATGCGGAATATCTCCTGCTCCAGAACAATGCCCGAAAAATTGGCACTATGAGAAAAAGAAAGAAGAACGGATTTACTCTTCCGAAAGGACTGGAATTTTCTTTTTGACTAACATCCGCCTGAAATGCCCCGCCGATCAGCGATGCGAGAGCGGTGATGCCATCATTTATGCCGCCGTAGTAATCTCCTGACTTAAATTTCGGGACTACAATCTGGTTTGCTATATAGCTTGCGTAGGCGTCTGTCACAACTCCTTCAAGTCCGTATGCAACCTGGAACCACGTCTTGTGGTCACCGACATCGACGAGAAAAACTATGCCGTTATTTTTTCCCTTTTGACCAACCTTATTCTTTTCTGCCACCGACATGGAATATGAAAAGACATCCGCTCCAGGAACCGAGTTTACGATGAGGACGACAATCTGATTTGAAGTAGTATCCTCGTAAGCTTTGAGTCGAGCCTCAAGCATTCCTATTTGCTCAGAACCAAGTGTTCCAGTTTCGTCAGTGACATACTGCGTAAGAGTCGGAACATCCTGGGCAAGAGCTGAATGTGGTAACTCAAAAAAAACAAATAGGAGAAAAAATATCCCTACGGAATTTTTTAAGCGACGCATTTAGAACTGCACTTTCGGAGCAGTGCTTGCGCCTTCCTGTGCTGCGAAGTATGGCCGTTCATGAAAACCGGAGAACGAAGCAATTATCGCCGACGGCATGGTACGAACTATGGTATTAAAAGTTTGTACACTCAAATTGAATCGCTGCCTTTCTACGGCAATGCGATTTTCCGTTCCCTCAAGTTGAGACTGCAACGCCAGGAAATTCTGGTCTGCCTTGAGGTTCGGATAATTTTCCGATACTGCCATTAGTCTTGTCAGAGCTGAACTCAGCGCATCCTGGGCTTGCTGGAACCTGCTGAAAGCCTGGGGGTTATTCAAAACTTCCGGCGTCACTGTCAGCTTGCCAACGCTCGACCTTGCTTCAGCAACTTTTATAAAAACATCTTCTTCATGCTTGGCATAACCTTTTACCGTTTCAACAAGATTCGGGATCAAATCGTACCTTCGTTGATATTGATTCTCGACCTGTCCCCATGACTGTTTCACGTTTTCGTCATAAGAGACAAGTTTGTTATATACTCCAACCCCCCACCCTACGATGCTCAAACCGATAAGAATGACTACGGCTACAATTGATAATGCAATGATCGCTCCGCGCGACATGATTAACTCCTTTTGTTTACTTTAATTTAGAGAAGGGCCGATTGAAACTCAAGAATACCAGGCTGGAACTAATAGCAGCTCGTTATCTTGTTTAAATCGGCTCATATTTTTATTTTTATTGAAAAGAGAATACTCTATGCCTGAAAAACTCATATTTGAACTATCGCATAAAGACAGAAAAGGTTACACTCTCCCGAAACTAGACGTCCCAGGAAGCTTTTTGGGCAAAACGATTCCGCAAAAATACATGCGGTCTGAGTCCCCCGACTTGCCGGAAGTTAGTGAGAATGAGGTCGTCCGGCACTTCGTTCGCCTTTCAAATATGAATTACCATATAGACAAAGGCTTTTATCCCCTTGGATCGTGTACCATGAAGTACAACCCAAAGGTCAATGAGAAGACCTCAGTAATGCCGGGCAATGCGGAAATTCATCCGATGGAATCCGAACAGGCTGTTCAGGGGGCGCTGGAGTTGATGTATAATCTCTCCGAGATTCTTCGCGAGATCGCAGGCATGTCCGCCGTTTCGCTGCAACCCGCGGCCGGCGCCCAGGGAGAACTCACGGGGATTATGCTAATAAGAAAATACCACGAGTTGAACGGCAAAGTCCGGAGTAAAATTCTCGTCCCCGACTCAGCTCACGGCACAAACCCGGCAAGCGTCGCGATCAGCGGATACAAAGCCGTCAGTGTCAAATCGAATCAACACGGCACGGTCGACCTTGACGACCTGAAGCAGCATCTTGATGGCGAAGTTGCGGGAATGATGCTGACGAACCCGAATACTCTCGGCATCTTTGAAACTGACATCTTAAAGATCAGTAAGATGGTACACGATGTCGGCGGACTGATGTACATGGACGGGGCAAACCTAAACGCCATCGTCGGGCTCGTCCGACCGGGTGATATGGGGTTCGATGTTGTTCACATTAATCTACACAAAACTTTTTCGACACCGCATGGCGGCGGTGGCCCCGGTTCCGGTCCTGTGGCAGTGAATGATAAATTAAAAGATTTTCTTCCTGTACCGGTTGTCGAAAAGCATGGAGAAAGGTTTAGTGTAAGTTTTGATAAACCGAACAGTATCGGAAAGATCCATTCATTCTTCGGAAACTTCGGTATGCATGTCCGCGCTTATACTTATATCCTCTCTCATGGCCCCGACGGTCTCAGGAATAACAGCGTTAATGCCGTCATCAATGCAAATTATCTCCTCAGCAAACTGCGCGGCGCCTTCATCCTCCCATACAAGGCAAGACCCATGCATGAATTCGTCCTCTCCGGCGATACTCAAAAAGATCGAGGCGTGAAAACATTGGACATCGCAAAGAGGATACTCGATTACGGTTATCACGCGCCGACAATTTATTTCCCGCTAATAGTCCATGAAGCATTAATGATCGAACCAACCGAAACAGAAACCAAAGAGACGCTCGATGCTTTCGCGGAGGCGCTTCTGAAGATCGACGAGGAAACAAAGTCTTCGCCGGATACGCTGCACTCGGCCCCTATGACGACTCCCGTTCGACGCCTTGACGACGCTTATGCGGCACGCAACATCAATATTTGCTTCAGGGAATGAACGCAAACACCATCGGAGATGATAATCAGCTTTCGGAAATTCTGAAAAGCGCAAGGACGATCGCCGTTGTCGGGGCCTCACCGGACCCGCACCGCGATAGCAACGGGATCACGGCTTACCTTATCAAAGTCGGATACGATGTAATTCCAGTGAACCCGAATTATGAAGAAGTCCTCGGAAAGAAATGTTATCCCACCGTGTCAGGCATCGGCAAACCTATTGACATCGTGGATGTTTTCCGAAGAGGCGAATTTGTAGGTGATGTCGCCCTAGACGCGGTTGAAGCGAATGCCAAAGTGTTATGGATGCAGCTAGGGGTTGTGAACGAAAATGCGGCTCAATATGCCAATGACCACGGGCTCAAGGTTGTGATGAATAAATGCATCATGGTCGAATACAGGAGACTTTCAAATAAATTTTAGATTTTAGTTGTTGAATTTAGCTGCTCCCTGGCAAATTAGCATTCCATCTTCCATCTTCCATCTGCAATTCCTTTTATGTCTTCTGAGGTTTTCTTTCCGCAGCGGGGAACAAAATATTATTTAGAATCAGCCTGTACCCGGGAGAGTCTTTGTGGAGCGAAAGATCAGTCGGCGGGTCTCCGACTAAATGTTCGTAAGCCTCCGGATCGTGGCCGCCAAGGAAAGTGAATGTCCCTTTGCCATAGTCGCCGTGGATATATTTTACTTCGTCGGTACCTTCTTTCTCCCCTAATATCAAAACACTGGGCTTGATTAAACTCTTCTTGAATGATGAAGTCTGCCCCATAAAATTCTTAATTACATTTACATGGTCTTGCGTCAACATTGTCGGTACCGGGTCGTATTTAGCCGAAAATTGAAATAGCGTGAAATAGTCTGTTGTCGGGTCACGAAACTGCACCATGTCGTTTTGAGGATTGTTAATATCAGAGAAGGCATATTGATACGGGTTCATCACTAATTTAAAGTTCTGAAATGCGAGACATTGCGAATAATCGAGTTTTTCCTGAGCGTCGGGGTCCGGTGGGTCGCCATCGAACATTACATCGCAAATATCGGTATGTTGGGCAGCCAGGGCGATATCGATGGTCTCAGTTGCGGAGCACATCGCGAACAGAAATCCTCCCTGCCCGACGTAATTCCTAATAGCAAGCGCCACTGCTTTCTTCTCGTCAGAAACCTTCTTAAAACCGAGGCGGCGAGCCTCTTTTTCGTAAGTTGCCTGCTCGTCGATATACCATGGCGCATTGCTGTATGACGCATAGAATTTTCCGTATTGACCTGTGAAATCTTCGTGGTGCAGATGAAGCCAGTCGTACTGCGACAGCTTCCCGTCAAGTATATCTTGGTCCCAGATCTGCGAGAACGGTATCTGCGCATAGTTGAGTGCAAGGGTTACGGCATCATCCCACGGCTTGAAATTTGGAGGGATATAAACGGCAATCTTCGGTGCTTTCTCAAGCCGGACAACGTCCATGTTATTGTCGACGTTTTGCACAGTAGCGTAAATCTGGGCCGCGTCCGCGCCCGATAACTGGTCAAAGGCAACTCCGCGGATTCGGCATTCGTTTGCGATGGCATCGTTATAGTCTATCATGAAAGATCCGCCCCTGTAATTCAACAGCCAATCCACCTTGATTCCCTGTTGAAGTGCATAGTAAGCTATGCCGTAGGCCTTCAAGTCATCTGTCTGTTTGAGATCCATATAAATAAAAAGTTTAGACTGACTGAAAGCAGTCGTCGTTAACAAAAACAGGAATAAGATTGCGATCCTTTTCATCGTATCACCTCATGAATTCTTGCCAAGCAAATCTCTCAGTATATCGCGCACTCTATTTTGATAAATGGAATTTGGGTAGCGCGTCAAAAAATTCTCGTATTCGGCGACGGCTTTCCCGTCCTGATGCAAAGTTTCCTGGTATATCCTGCAAATTCTGAAATCAGCCCGGTCCGCAAAGACTCCAGTGCTGTCTTCTGCAAGCATCGAATAACCCTTCAACGCGGCCGCGGTGTTGCCCATCCTGCAATAATCCGCCGCCAAATTGAATCTCGCATTATCTGCCAATGGAGCGTTCGGATATTCATTCAGCAGTTTCTCAAGTGCGGCGGATGCTTCGGGAATTTGATAAGATTGCTCCATCGCCGATGCCGACGCAAATGCTCTGAGAGCCGGAGGATTCCCCCGGTTATTTGTAATGGTATTCAAAAGTTGAATCGCCTCGTTGGCGGCATCGGACATCGGATTTGAGGTTATCCTGTTCAGATAAAATGCAGCACTGTCATATAACCCTAAATAGTAGAGTGCCACTGCTGCTTGAAACTCAATCCTGTCATGAAAGCTCCCGACAGGATCATTGGGGAGCGACATACTCTGAACTCCCGGCGAACTCGATTGGATCATTCCCAGCGAAGTAGAAAAAGCATCCTGAAATTTTCTTTCTTTCATAAAAAGTTGGACTCGCATCAGAGTCCAATCATCCGTCATGGGTCCAATTCGATCGCTGTAGTCTGATAAAAGTTTTTCGGCCCCCGTAAAATCATGGAAGTAGTTCATCTTTAACTCCGCCGAATTCAAGACGGCGGCACTAAAGTACTGCGTGCCCGAATACTGCTCGATTATCTTTTCATATGCCGTGAGGGCGCGATTCAAGTCATCCAGCGAATCTGTCGCCATGCAAGGAAGGTCATCTTCGGAATAGTTTTTCTCGGCCAGCATTCGGAGTGAATGCGCATTTCCAACCAGCGATTGGACAATCACCGATTGGTCTTTGGAGAGAACCGAGACTTCCTTAAAAGCTGCAGCCGCGACATCGAAAGCCTCGTCGTTATACGACCTCGCTGCGAACTGAAAAAGCTCCGAACCAGGTGTACCCGAATGATCATCGAGCCATTTGTAAGTCATGTACGCCGCAGGGTAATTCTTTGTCTCCATGTACAAGAAGCCAAGCAACTGTCGATAATCTTTGTCATCAGGTTGATCTAACACCTGCTTCTCCATTTCGGCTGTGAACTGATCGACCGCTTCTTTACTGGAGCTGTACGCCGCAATTTGCGATTCTATATTTGACAAAACATAGGGAGTTTGAGGCGCTTGTAGTTGTTTCAAGAGCTCATGCAATGAGGCACCGTAATTTGCATCGAGAAAATATAGCCTGGCGATCTCATTCGAGAAAACTGCTTTGGGAATAGTTGATGCCTCGCCTTTACGATAAACCTCAATTGCATTATCGAAAAGTCTATTGTCCGCCATTGTTTGCGCAACAATTCTATATGCATTGGAGTTTTTCGGTTCAATTGCCAGAGCCCTGCTCCACGTAATCGTCGCTGAATCTTGTTGTCCATTCTTAAAATATACATCGCCAAGCTGGCACACCATGACGATATTTGTAGAATCGATCTTCAATTTACCGTGAAGGAGTGCCTTAGCATCATCGTACATTTTTAGATCCATGTAAGTGCGCCTGAGTCCGTCAAAGTACACGAAGTTACCCGGCAAATACTGATAAAGCTGCTTGTAAAAATCTAGGGCCTTTCCATACTCCCCCGCCTGTTCGAGCGCCTGTGCAATCCTCAGCTTGTTAAGTTCGTCCACATCTACATTCTGGGCATACGTCAGCGACGCATAAACGAGAATAAGAACAGACGACGCTATCGATTTTCCTCTCATAAAACCAATATAAATCCGACTTTATACCTGAGCAATGAACGAAAATTAATTAAGGAGAATCGAGCAGAACCCCCTTGAAGTTGATTAGGCTCTCTCCATCTGGATGTCATTTTGAAATTCTCAAAAGGAAGTGGGTTTGTCATTCCCAACAGGAATACACGAGAAATGACGCGTGAGTTATTTGCAACTACCCTATTCGAATTTGGCCCCAGATGATCCCTTTTCTCTCTTCTGAAAATTTTGTTTCACGCGCAAAGTGATTATTTTTTATCTGAATCGTGTTTCTTTCTCCTTAACTTTCGAGGTAAAATAAGATGAAATTGCTGATCCTTTTTTTGCTGGGAATTACTTCTCTAACAGTTAATGCTCAAAAACCATATCGCTTGACTGAGGGTGGCGTCATAATCTCTGTGACCGATACGGTAACGGGCGGGGTCAAGCTCGTTAGGATCCAGCCCATCACCGATAAAATAATCCGTGTTAGCGCGGTTAGTTCGGACTCATTCTCAAACGTACGGAGCCTAATGATCGAACCGAAAGGATTCCCGCCTGTGCAATTCTCCACGGAAGAGTCAGGAGACACGCTTGTCATTAAGACTGCTGCATTACTGGTGAAAATCTCAACTAAAACGGGGGCGCTTGTATTTTGCGATCCGATGGGAAAACCGATTCTCACTGAACTCAAAGGAGGCGGAAAAACTATTGAGCCTGTTATCATAGAAAATAAAAACCTTTTCAGAATCCGACAGAAGTTTGAATCCCTCTCCGATGAAGCATTCTACGGACTCGGTCAGCAGCAGGAAGGCCTGTTCAACTATAAAGGTCAAGACGTTGACCTGTACCAGTATAATACCAAAATTTCGATTCCGTTTGTGGTTTCGAACAAGAATTACGGGATACTATGGGATAATTACTCCAGGACGAAATTCGGCGACCCACGTGAATTCGGTCCGTTGTCGGCGTTTAATCTTTACAATGAAAACGGGAAACAGGGCGGCTTAACTGCGACTTATTATGATTCTCTGGACACATCGAAGGTATTCGTCGTACGGAACGAGTCGGAAATCAATTACGAGTTCCTATCCGACTTGAAGAATTTCCCTGCTGGTTATTCCCTCGCAAATGGTGTAGTCAGCTGGAGCGGTTCATTCGAAGCGGATTCGACTGGTTTATGGAAATTCCGCCTCTACTCTTCCGGCCACTGCAAAATGTGGATTGACAATAAGCTGGTCGTCGATAGGTGGAGGCAATCATGGAATGCTTTCGTGTATTTATTTAATCTCCAACTGGAAAAAGGGAAACAATATCCTGTCAGGATCGAATGGATTCCTGACGGTGAAGAAGCTTACATCTCGTTAAAGGTTAAGACCCCAATTAGTTCGAAGGATCAGAACGATTTGTCTCTTTATTCGGAATATGCGAACCAGATCGATTACTACTTCATTGACGGGGAAAATATGGATGAAGTCATCAGCGGATATCGTCAATTGACAGGAAAGGCTTCTATTCCGCCGAAGTGGGCGTTCGGCTTTTGGCAAAGCCGGGAAAGGTATCAAACCCAGGACCAGCTTTTACAGGTTGCAAACGAGTATCGCAAATTAAAAATACCATTCGACAATATTGTGCAGGATTGGTTTTACTGGCGAGAAGATCAATGGGGGAGCATGGAATTCGACAGCTCTCGCTATCCGGACCCCAAAGCCATGGTCGACGACGTTCACAAACTTCATGAACATATCATGGTTTCCGTGTGGGCAAAATTTTACAAAGGGATAAAGAATTTTGACAGAATGATGGATAAGGGATACCTTTACATCGGGAATCTGGATTTGAATAACAGAGACTGGGTTGGCAAAGGGTACCTGTCCACATTTTATGATGCGTTTAATCCGGATGCACGAAAATTATTCTGGCAGATGATAGATGAAAAACTTTATCCGCTCGGCATCGACGCATGGTGGATCGACTCGGACGAGCCGGACATGAACTCAAACCTGTCAATGGACACCAGAAAATATCTCATGGATCCTACGGCGCTCGGTCCGGGAGCTGAATATTTTAACGCTTATGCCTTTGAGCACTGCAAGGGGGTTTATAACGGTCTGATGTCGGAGAACGCCAACAATCGGGTATTCATTCTCAGCCGCTCGGCATACGCCGGATCCCAGCGGTACGGTGTTGCTGTCTGGAGCGGCGACATCGGATCCACCTGGAACGATTTAAAGGGACAACTTCCCGCCGGATTAAATTATTCTATGTCAGGCCTTCCCTATTGGACTTTCGACATTGGCGGTTTTGCAGTCCCGAACAAATTTATCAATGCGAAGGGAGCCGAACTCGCAGAATGGCGTGAGCTTCTTACCCGCTGGTACGAGTTCGGAGCATTCTGTCCTCTCTACCGTTCACACGGCCAGTTTCCCTTCCGGGAGATCTTCAACCTTGCCCCAAAAGGAAGCATAGAATATGATGCGATGGTAGGTGTGACGAAACTTCGTTATAGACTAATGCCGTACATTTATTCATTGGCTGGGATGGTTTACTTAAAGAACTACACGATGATGCGCGCCCTTGAAATGGATTTTCCCTCGGACAAAAATGTTGAGAATCTTTCCAACGAGTACATGTTTGGCCCGTCGCTCCTTGTGGCTCCCGTAACAACTTACAAAGACCGAACTAAAGAAGTCTATTTGCCGGACGGAAGCGGTTGGTATGATTTTTATACCGGGAAACACTACGATGGCGGTAAGTCCATAACCGCTCAGGCGCCGCTTGATAAAATTCCATTGTTTGTCCGCGAAGGATCTATCATTCCGGTCGGCCCCGAAATCCAGTACGCGGAGGAAAAAACAGATGGAACAATTACACTTTATGTTTACGAGGGCAAGGACGCAGAGTTTACTCTCTATGAAGATGAGAATGAGAACAACGATTATGAAAAAGGGATTTATTCAGAAATACAAATACACTACGACAACAGCAGTGGTGAACTATCGATTAGTGCGCCCGCCGGATTTTATCCGGGAATGCCCGCTAATCGGACGTTCCGAATTGTATGGATAGGAAAAGAGAGTCCTCATCCATTCTTGTCTGAAAGCACTAAATCGCAGGCGGTTATTTATAAAAACAAATCCATGACGATTAAAAAAGTTAAATAGCCCGAAATTATTTTAACTTTCGGAATATTATCTTTGATATAGAAAGGTGAAGCAATGAAACGTCTTTTATTTTTGGCTCTTCTAATTTCGATAACCGCATCTCTTTCAAACGCACAGGTAAACGAAGCCGTTCTCGATGCGTCGAGTCTCAGATACAAAATTGATAAAAACATCTACGGGCAATTCAGTGAGCACCTCGGTCATTGCATTTATGGAGGGATTTGGGTCGGGGAAAATTCTCCAATCCCGAACATCGACGGCATGAGAAAAGATGTCATCGACGCGTTGAAAGAAATAAGAGTCCCGGTATTGCGGTGGCCCGGGGGATGTTTTGCTGATGAATACCATTGGGAGAACGGCATCGGACCGCGCGACCTTCGGCCCAAAATGATAAATACAAACTGGGGTAATGTCACCGAAGACAACAGTTTCGGTACCCACGAGTTCTTAGAGTTCTGCAAACTTGTCGGATGCGATCCATATTTCACCGGAAACGTCGGAAGCGGAACTGTACAGGAATTCTCTCAATGGGTCGAGTATGTCAACTCGGACAACGTGAGCCCGATGACGGAGCTTCGCAAGAAGAACGGACGCGACAATTCCTGGGGAGTAAAATATTGGGGGCTGGGCAATGAGAGCTGGGGATGCGGCGGCAACATGACTCCGGAATACTACTCGGACCAGGTAAGAAGGTTCGGGACTTTTATCAAGAACTACGGCAACAATAAAGTTTTTAAGATTGCGTGCGGCCCATCCGGAAGTGATTACAACTGGACCGAAGTCTTGATGAAGAACGCGAGAAGCAGTTTCGACGGCTTGTCTCTCCATTACTACTCATTCGCCAATGGAAAACCTGCCGCGGATTTCGATGAGCAGGGCTGGTTCAATATAATCAAGAGCACACTCAAGATGGACGAGCTGATTACAAAGCATTCCGCAATTATGGATAAATATGATCCCGGAAAGAGAGTCGCGTTGGAGGTCGACGAGTACGGGACATGGTACGCAGTCGAACCAGGCACTAACCCTGCTTTCCTTTACCAGCAGAATACAATGAGAGACGCAATTGCCGCGGCCTGCAATTTGAACATCTTCAATAACCATTGCGATCGTGTCAGGATGGCGAACATTGCACAGATGGTGAATGTATTACAATCAATGATTCTTACCGATAGCAACAAAATAGTTTTAACTCCAACTTATTATGTATTTGACCTTTTCAAAGTTCACCAGGACGCAAAATGGGTTCCGATGAAGCTGACCACCAGAGAGTACTCATTTAAAGGAGAAGAACTCCCTGTCGTTAATGCCTCCGCCTCCATAGACAGGAACGGTAAAATGCATGTCTCGTTGTGCAATGTCGATCCGGATTCTACGCAAACAGTCTCATTACGATTCCTGAAATTTAAGAGTGACAACGTCTCGGGTCGAATATTAACAGCCGATAAGATGAATGCGGAGAACACTTTTGAAAACCCCAATCGGGTGATTCCAAAGAGTTTCACGGATTTCAGAACCGAAGGAAATAGTCTGGTTGTCTATATGCCGCCGATGTCCGTGATTGTATTGGAGGTTGACGGAACTCTGGAAACGCCTCCGGCAATTGAGCTCAAGAACCCCGAACATGGAATTGATTACGAATACTATGAAGGGACATGGGAGGAGCTGCCTAATTTCGACTTGTTGACCCCGATTAGTAGGGGACAAATTGAAAACTTCTCTCTGCCGCAAAAGAACTCGGGCGAGAATTTTGGCGTCCAATATCAAGGTTACATAAAGATTCCCCACGATGGTGAATATACTTTTTACTTAAACTCCGACGACGGCTCAAGCCTATATCTCGACAAAGGCCTGCTGGTTTCAAATGACGGTCAGCATGCGCCGGAAGAATTATCGGGAAGCATATTTTTAAAAGCGGGATACCACGAAATAAAAGTTACGTTCTTTCAGGCGTCCGGAGGAATGGCATTAGATGCAAGTATTGAAGGACCGGGATTAGAGAAACAGATTATTCCACCAGGAATGCTCTTCCGAGAAGGTAAATAATATCTCTTATGGAAGACTGATCAAAAGTAGAAGAGGATTCTCGATTGTCCGGAATTTGATTTTCCCGTCAGCTGAGTTATATTTGTCAAAATGGCACAGTAAAATGCGAGATGATATTCAGCTGTGCTTCGCGAACGCAGAGCGTCCACAACAGTTAATTCTTACCAAGCCGAGAGAGCTTCGTAGGAAAACATAAAGAAGAAACATCATTGCGAGTCGAAATGATTAGGAGGATTTACTGTGGAAGTTCCCATTCCCGAAATACAGATACATAACATATTGGCGGCAATCAACAACGCGTGGCGCAACGGGAAGCCGATGGATATGTATGAATACCTGCACCCCGATATAACCATGGCTCTACCGGGCTTCAAAGAAAAAGTTGTCGGGCGGCACACATTCCTTGCAGGATTTGTGGAATTTGATGCAAACGCTCAGGTGGTACAATATTCGGAGTCCGAAGAAAATATAAATGTGATAGACAAAGTGGCTGTCGCGAGTTTTAAGTTCGAGATGATTTACGATCGCTCAGCCTACCGGGCTCGATCAGTCGGGCGAGATATCTGGGCGTTCGAACGGACAGGAGATAAATGGTTGGCCGTATGGCGAACCATGGTCGATTTACAGGAATCGCGGCAAAATCGGAGATAACAAGTTTCGGCAATCGGCCGGAGAGTAATAGCGAAACAGAACTCCGTATCAATAAAGATGAATCCCAAAATATCTATTGACCTTGGTAATGTCCAAAAAACTCTCCTCCTTCCCCTTTGGGGGCGCGCGGTCGAGACAAAAAAGAAAAAACCTTTGCTCGTCGACAACCTTGCGGTTGAAATTATCGACAAAATCGATTATGACTTCTCTACTATAACAAGAAATATCAGGGACATCACCCAGCTCGCGTGGATAGCGCGAAGCTTATTGATAGACGAAACAATCTCGAAATTCCTGAGGGACTATCCCAAATCAACGATCGTTAACGTTGGCTGCGGACTTGATACGACATTCGACAGGATTGATAACGGAGTCCTCCGCTGGTACGACCTCGATCTTCCCGATGTCATCGATTTAAGAAAGAACTTTATCCTTGAAAATAAGAGGAGACAATTTATCGCTGCTTCCCTCATAGATCATTGCTGGTTCAAGGAGCTGGAAATAGAAGGCCCAGTGCTTTTTATCGCCGCAGGCGTATTGTATTATTTCGAAGAGGATCAGGTGAAGAATTTTTTGACCGGCTTAGCAGATAACTTCCCGGGGAGTGAAATTATTTTCGATGCATGTTCTCCCAAAGGCGTCGAAATGGCCAACAAATTGGTGATAAAGAATGCCGGCATGGACGAAAATTCATTCCTGAAATGGGGCATATTGAACGCAGCGGAAATGAACTCGTGGGACAAGAGAATTAAGGTGCTGGGCGAGTATTTGTATTTCAGACGATTGGAGAAAGATGTAAAACTCAAGAACAGGCTGCTAGGTTTCATCTCTGACCACATGAAGATACAATATCTAATACACGCGGCCTTTTTGACCCCATAACATTCAAGTCATGTAAGGCTTGTCAAAGTCTCGCGGAATTTCTCAGTGGTTTCAAAGCTCCCATCGAAAACTTTAATCCGAAGCCGGTCCTTTATACTCAGAATAAGGGACTGTCATGAGTGTGTAGTCAGATAAAGTAAATTGTATTTTCCTTCCCGGAAGCATATATTTTTCCTATACGAATGAGCGATTTCCCTTTTGTACCATGCCTTGATGACCAATTCTTCCCGATATCAATCTCAATTGAAATATCATCGTGCAAATGAAAAGTACATGTCAAACATCTCTTTTGAAATTTTTCGATAACATTTAATGAGAAACCGATGAAACAAGTAATTCAAAACATGAAATCAGGTGAACTTAAAGTTGACAGCGTACCGGCACCTGCATTGAAGTCGGGCGGAATGCTCGTCAAGAATCATTACTCATTAATAAGTGCGGGAACTGAAAAAAGCACCGTGGATCTCGTAAAGATGAGCATGGTTCAGAAAGCTCGATCTCGACCCGATGATGTGAAAAAGGTTTTACAAGAGATCAAGCAAAACGGTTTTCTCGCCACGTATAAGAAAGTCATGTCGAAGCTGGATACGGGAAAACCGATGGGGTACAGCAGCGCCGGCGTCGTGATCGCGGTGGATCAGAATATATCAGGTTTCAAAGTCGGGGATCGTGTTGCCTGTGCGGGAGCAGGATATGCGAGTCACGCGGATATCGTCTTCGTGCCGAAGAATCTTGCCGTGAAAGTCCCGGATGAAGTCGGACTCGATGAAGCCGCATATACGACTTTGGGATCAATCGCGATGCAAGGAGTGAGACAGGCAAACCCGACCCTCGGCGAGAATGTTGTAGTCATCGGCCTTGGGTTAGTTGGTTTGCTTGCCGTGCAGATTCTCAAAGCGAACGGCTGCCGGGTTTTGGGAATCGATACGAATCCTGACAGTGTACTGCTTGCGAAAAAAGTCGGCGCGGACAACAGTTGTGAAAGAAGCGCGGATGTCGCGCAAATTGTTCGTTCGTTCACTGATGGTTATGGTGCGGATGCAGTCGTGATTGCCGCCGCAACAAGGTCGAGCGATCCGGTTTCTCTTGCCGGGGAAATAGCAAGAGACCGCTCAAGAATTGTGATGATAGGCGCGACGGGGATGAACATCCCGCGTCAGCCGTATTATATGAAAGAACTGGAGTTCAAGCTATCGCGCTCGTATGGACCCGGCAGATATGATTCGGGTTATGAAGAGGGAGGAGTGGATTACCCCATCGGTTATGTGCGATGGACGGAAAACAGAAACATAAAAGAGTTTGTCAACCTGCTGAGAGACAAGAAGGTGGATGTCAAAGCCCTCACTACCCATCGATTCCCTATCGAATCAGCCCAACAGGCTTACAAAATGATTTCGGGCGAATCAAAGGAGACTTACATCGGAATTCTTCTAGAATATGAGAAAGAAATCCATGAAGTCGAAAGCCTGAATTCAAAAGTGGAAATTCGAAATTCGTCTGAAAGTTTCAAGAAACATCCGATGGGAATCGGCTTTATCGGAGCAGGAACTTTTGCGCAAGCAAGCCTCCTCCCTGCAGTGAAAACAATTCCGAACGTCCGGCTTGATACGGTATGTACTGCTTCCGGAATCAGTGCGAGAACAGCGCAGCAGCAATTCGACTTCGCTTCGGTCACCACGAATCCTGCAGACATTTTCTCCAGGAATGAAATCGGAACCATATTTATCGCGACTCGTCATAACTTGCATGCCTCTCTTGTCCTCGAAGGTCTTAAGGCCGGCAAGAACGTTTTCGTTGAGAAGCCGCTTGCTTTGAATGAGAACGAGCTCATTTCCATCGGGCAGATTTGCAGGGGTTCGGATGAAAAGAACAGCCCGGTGCTTATGGTGGGCTTCAATAGACGGTTTGCCCCGCTCGCAATCGAAGTAAAGAAATTTTTTGCCGATGTCAACGAACCGCTGGTCATCAATTACAGGGTCAACGCAGGCTATGTTCCGCAAAACCACTGGACACAAGACCCCGTCGAGGGAGGCGGAAGAATTGTCGGCGAGGTGTGCCACTTCGTGGATTTAATTCAATTCCTGACGAAGTCCCGTGTGGAAAAAGTCTACGCCGAATCGATTTCTTCCGCTAATTCATCGATCGTCAATAACGACAATGTGAGCATTACCCTGCGCATGAAGAATGGATCGCTTGGTGTAATCACTTATGTTGCCAACGGTGATTCCGCGCTTCCGAAGGAGCGAATTGAAGTGACCTCGGCAAAGCGCGCCGCTGTAATAGATAATTTTCAGCACGTTTATTTCTTCAGGAACGGGAAGAAAATGAAGAAGGGGAGCGGAAAAGTTGACAAGGGAATCGGTAATGAAGTGGCGGCATTTCTCCAATCAGCTGCGTCGGATAGACACCCATTGATAACTTTCGATGAGCTCGTCAACACCACGTTAACGACCTTTAAAATAATTAACTCGCTTTCAACCGGCGAGCCTATTAATTTATGACCTGTTACAGAGATGCAATTGGAGTACAAAAATTTATGCGCACTCATAAAATTGGGTTGACTTCTATAATTATTATGCTTGCCGGACAGTCTGCTATGGCCCAGAATTTCTCGGCCACAGCAGGACTCGGTTTGGAGTATTACAATGCTCCATCACTGTCTCAATATTTTGCTGGAACGACCGGAGGCGTCACGCCGGGAACATTTACTACCTCCGTCCAGTTGGAAGCAGGGATTGAATATTTTATCGTCGAGGATTGGGCGTTAGGGATCGAGTATGCCTACCTGACCAATCAATCGACGGGCAACAGCATTCAGATCAACTATTCCTATTCGCTTCCCTCCATTACGCTGAGGAAGGTCATCACTGGTGACAATTACTATTTGAGACTTGGCGGCGGAATCGGTTATCACTTCTCTTCCTTGAGCCAGGACATTCTCGCTTACGGAAGCACGACAGATTACTCGGCGAGCGGCCTCGGATTAAAATTCGATGCCGCGATAGACACAAAGCTTGGCGAAAATTTTTATGCACGGGTAGATGCCGATGCGCGGGCGGAGTTCACCGGCAACCTCAAGGAAAAAGATGGAACGGCTCTGATGAACAACAACAACTCCCGCGAGGTCAGCAGTAACCTTTCCGGTGTCGGAGTTACCCTCGGATTGGTTTATTACTTTTAACGCAAAGATAAAGACGGAGGCAGAGTGAACCACTACATCGCGAGCATAATACTTGGAATTATCGAAGGCATCACGGAATTTTTGCCCATCTCCAGCACTGGACATCTTCTCATTGCCGAAAAGCTCGGTTTAGGACATCGTTCGGATTTATTCAACGTTGTCATCCAGGCGGGAGCAATTATTGCGATTACGATAATCTATTGGAAGCGGCTGTGGTCGCTCGCGACAGGATTCACCAAACCTGAGAATCGCGATTACGCGCTGAAACTTATCGCCGCATTTGTTATTACCGCCATCCTCGGTTTCATTGCCTTAAAAATGGGTTTCAAATTACCGGAGGAGATAACGCCGATTGCATGGGCTCTCTTAATCGGCGGGCTGTGGATCTTCGTCGCGGAATGGTTCGCGGCGAAAAAACCGGACACGGTCGTCATAACATGGAAAGTGGCTATAGCGGTGGGCTTGGGACAGATGGTCGCGGCCATTTTCCCCGGCTCTTCACGGTCGGGAGTGACGATCTTTGCGGCAATGCTTCTCGGCACGAGCAATCGAGCGGCAGCGACGGAATTTACATTCCTTGTCGGGATTCCGACGATGTACGCGGCGAGTGCAAAATTATTGTGGGATGCCTATAAGCTGCACGGCGGCGGAGAGAGCTGGAGCGACCTCGGCATCGCATTCATCGTGTCCACGATTACAGCATTCATCGCGGTAAAGTGGCTGCTGCGGTATATTCAAACTCATCGCTTCACAGTCTTCGGAGTATACAGAATTGTGCTTGGATTACTGTTACTAATGTTCTTCACCGGGTGACTGCTCGTAGTATGAATATGATACAACGTCAGGTTGATTTGTACACTCCATATCGGAATTACGCAGTAGCGTCACATCTGATATGAAGACCATCGACTTCTGTACTCAGTTCAACCCTTTCAGGGTTGAAAGTAGTCTCCTCTTCTTTAACACCGTATTGCATACGGTGTTAAAGAAATTGAATCCTTTCAGGATTCCCTGAAGGACAAAAATCTGAAGAGGTCCAACATGAATAATGGCAACACGAAGGATAACAATGCAAGAGTGATTTCTGGATTCAAAAGAGATTCGCACGGTGTTACAGAAATTGAATCCCTCAGGGTTCCCCGATGGACGAAACTCTGAGATGGCCCAACACAAATGGTCGCAACACGAATGATAACAGTCCAAGAGGCATTTCTGGGTCCAAAAGAGGTTCGCACGGTGTTACAGAAATTGACGCCTTTCACGATTCCCCGATGGACTAAAATATGTAGTGGTCCAACATAAATGGTTGCAACACGAAAGACGACAATGCAAAAAGGATTTCCGGGTCCAAAAGAGGTTCGCACGGTGTTACAGAAATTGAATCCTTTCAGGATTCCTTGATGGACGAAGATCTGAAGTGGACCAACATAAATGGTCGCAACACGAAATACGACAATGCAAAAAGCATTTCTGCGCCCAAAAGAATTCACTATGAATAACGTGCAAGATGCACCTCTCAACCCCGAAGGGGTTCAACTTGAATAAAGCTGAGAAGTAACAAAGGAGACTCAACCCTGAAAGGGTTGAACAAGAAATGAGTCCTTATACTCAAATATTATATCAACTCATATTCGGCACAAAGAACCGCGAGCGTACACTCGTCCAGGAACACCGCGGAGAATTGTTCATGTATATTTCGGGAATATTGGAAAACAAGAACTGCCACCTGTACCAGATCAATGGCGTCGAGGATCATTTACACATACTTACTCATATCCATCCTTCCGTTTCACTTGCAGATTTAATCAAGGATATAAAACTCGCAAGTACTAAATTTATCAAAGAGAAAAATATATTCCCTGATTTTAAAGGATGGCAGGACGGCTACGGCGCGTTTACATATTCGCTCGATCGGAAGGACGTTTTGATTAACTATATAAGAAATCAAGAGGAGCACCACAAGGTTAAGACGTTTCACGAAGAATATATTGAACTTTTGAAGGAGAACCATATCGACTATGACGAAAAATATTTATTGTGATAAGTTCAACCCGTTCAGGGTTGAAGGCAGGATCAAGTTATTGCGGCACCGTATTGCATACGGTGTCGCCAGGGTTAAATCATTTCATGATTTATGGAAGAGAACATTTTTGGCAGCCGCTGCTCTTACATTCCTATTAATTGGCTGCAGTACGAAAGGAAAAAACGTGATACTAGAAACAAACTACGGAAACATAGAAATTAAACTTTACGATGACGCCGCACCGGTGCATAGCGAGAACTTCCGGAAACTTGTCGTCCAGGGTTTTTACGACAGCCTCCAATTCCATCGAATCATTCCAGGTTTTGTGATTCAAGCCGGAGATCCGAACACGAAAACCCCTAACAAGATGAGCTACGGCGAGGGCGGACCGGGATACACACTCCCTGCGGAGATCGAGAAGCCGCACCTGAGAGGCTCCGTTGGAATGGCGCGCGAAGGAGATCAGGTCAATCCACAGCGCAGGTCCAGCGGGAGCCAATTTTATATTTGCGTACAGAACGTACCTCATCTGGACGGACAGTACACAGTGTTCGGAGAAGTTGTCAAAGGAATGGACGTCGTCGACACCATTTCCGTTCAACCACGCGACCAGCGTGATGTACCGATAAAACCCGTTTATATCTTGAAGGCTTATCTGGAGAAGTGATTCATGAAGCTATCCGAGGTTACCCTGAACGAAGCAAATACTTCCCTGCAATGTCATTCCCGCATGTTTCAAGCGGGAATGATAGCGGACGAATTCCCGGATATGTCGTTAGGGTAAGGCTACATGAGTGATTTCAAGAAATTCGCCTCGGCGATAGCAAAGAAGAAATTCGAGAAGATCTATCTCATTCACGGGAGCGAAGATTACTTCGTCTCAAAATCAGTTGAACTCCTGATAGACAGCGCCGTCGAGCCTGGTGAACGCGCATTCAATCTCGATATTTTTGACGGGACCGATACGAACTCTGAGGCGGTTCTTTCATCCATGCTCAGCTTCCCTTTTGTCGGTGCCCGCCATCTTACCGTCGTCAGGAGGTTCGACAAGATGGATAAGAAATACCGTATTGATATTGCCGATCATATCGCTGATTTGCCTGACACAAATATCCTGTGCCTTTCCGCCGGTGAAATAAAATTGTCGGAAGAGCCTTATAAAAAGATTTCCTCATCGGCAGAGACATTGACATTCAACAGAATGAAAGGGGTGGAGCTGGCGGACTTTGTCAAGGAGACTGCGGCTTCATTAGGCAAAGAACTCGAAGGCGGCGCGATCGATTTGCTCATCGAATTCACAGGCGATTCTGTCGGCGATCTAACGGCCGAGATCGAAAAACTCAACCTCTACATCGGAGACCAGAAGAAAATCGAGATAGACGATATAACGGCGGTAGTTGGTAAATCAAGGGCGTTCAATATATTCGAACTGCAGCGAGCTATCGGACAACGGAACTCGAAACGGGCGCAGGAAATTGCCGGTAAGATGCTCGACAATGGCGAGAAACCTGTTTATATAAACTTCATGCTGAGCCGCTACTTCCTGAACCTTCTTCAGGTAAAACACCTCGCGGCTAAAGGAACAAACCCGAACAATATTTCGACGAGCGTATTCGGAAAATGGAACCCGTTTATAAACGAGTACACAGCCGCAGCAAAAATCTTTTCAATTGGTGAAATCAAAGGAGCACTCGCAACACTCCTCGACGTAGATTTGAAACTCAAGACCGGCGGCTACAAAGACGCCGATGCCATGGTCGTGGTGATCTCTGAAATACTCGGGCAAAGTGTTGTGAATTAGTAACATCGCAGGTTTTGCGCGCTGATGCGCAACATTTGCAGAGTGTCTTGACCGTTCGCAAGTTTAGTGGCTGAATGCTCTTGATTTGATGGTATGCGGTGGCATTAATGTTGCATCCTCTACAAGATAGGAGGATAAGGTGCATCTATTGTTTGATCTTTTGGGCGGTATGCAAAACCAAATTCCTTCACAATTAATATCTTAACGAGAAATGAGAAGTTGGTACTTATCCCGTAAACCACACTTGTGAAAGGAGAGAAACAATGAAACAATTGATTCTCGTGACTACGATGCTTTTCACACATGTCGTTGTTTTTTCTCAAGTGAAATACAGCGTGGCAACGGATAGTACCGTGTATCACTACGGTGACAGCATCCATGTTACAATAACTGCTGTCAACACTTCAGATACCACAGTGACATTAAACTTTGGTTCCTCATGTCAGGTCAACTATTACATCGATGATTTCAATCTTGGCGCCAATCGGGCCTGCTTAGCAGTACTTACAGAAACCACGATCCCCGCGCACGATTCAGTCACATGGGGTTCGGCGTACCTCCCTCCCTATCCGGTGAAAGGTGACACCCTTTCTCCAGGGGAACATGCAGTTGTCGGTCAGGTCGTCGGCTATTGGACTTCCGATACGCTGTGGGTCACAGTTATTCAAGGTGCCGCAATGAGATACAACGTTTCAACAGATAGCTCCGTATATCATTATGGAGACAGCATACATGTGGCTTTGACTGCCGTAAATATCGGGAGCGTTCCCGACACTTTGTGGCTGTCTTATTGCGACGTGAACTACTATCTCGATAATTTCAACCTTGCTGCACATCGCCCATGTCCATTGGTCATTGTACCTGCCGTGTTTTCTCCACAAGATTTGGTTACATGGGAGTTGCCTCCGTTTCCTATCACCGACACGCTGGCATACGGCAACCATGCTGTGGTTGGACAGATTAACGGGTACTGGACTTCCGATACGCTTTGGGTGACCGTAGCTAAGCTGACCGGGATAGAAGAGAAGGAGAAAATTCCGCTAGACTATACTCTCGAAGACAATTATCCCAACCCCTTCAACCCGACAACCATTATCAGCTATCAGCTGCCGGTTGGGAGTCGTGTGACTTTGAAAGTTTACGACGTGCTCGGGAGACAAATCAAATCGTTAGTCGATGAACGCCAGGATGCAGGAAGCCATTCAATCACGTTTGATGGCACAAACCTTCCTAGCGGAGTGTACTTCTATAGATTACAGGCGGGAAGTTACAACGCAACGCGGAAGCTCATGCTCTTGAAATGATGCCGATGCCATGGTCGTGGTGATATCGGAAATAATGAGGCAGCCCGAAAAGGAGTAAAAGTCCCGTCCGTCGACGGACGGCGTATGGATTTGACTCTAAAAAAGAGTTAGGTTGTGTCGTCCTGAATAATTCTGCACGGAGGCTATCTATGAAGCACTGGTCACAATTTATAGCTCTATTCTTCTCCCTCCTTTTTCTCATAAACCCATCCCGCGCGCAATGGACCCGAACCAATGGGCCTTATGGAGGCATCGTAACTTCCCTTGCTATCTCCCCTAACGGTACAGGCGGCACAAATTTCTTTGCGGGAACAGATAACGGCATTTACATATCCACGGACAACGGCTCGACTTGGAAACGAACGAATACGCGTTTTATGGATACCACGATCAATGTCTTTATGGTCTCTACGGATGCGGAAGGTGGCCCGATGCTATTTGCCGGGACTTCATTTGCGGGCGCATATGTCTCCACGGATAACGGTGCTAATTGGAAAAGCCTCAACACTGGATTCCCCATACTAGCCTCAATCGAGGCTTTCGCAGTCTCCGACACAAACCTCTTCGCTGCGACTCCCGAGGGAATCTACAGGTCAACGAACGACGGCTCAAGCTGGACCGTGATCGATTCGGGACTTACTCATACGGCTGTTTATGCCCTTGCTGTACTGGGAAAAGACCTTTTCTCAGGAACCTGGGGCGGTGGCGTTTTCGCTTCCACCAATAATGGTACAAGCTGGGCGCCCTCCAACATTGGGTTGACTGATACTATCATCACTTCACTTGCCGTTAGTGGCACGGATCTCTTTGCAGGAACTTCCAGCGGTATTTTTATTTCGACCAATAATGGAACGAACTGGTCTCTAGTCAATTCCGAAGTAAAAAATGAGGAGGGTTATTACCTTGCTGTGAGCGGCAATAATCTTTATGTAGCGACTTATTTCGGTGGAGTCTCTTTTTCCACCGACGATGGCTCAACATGGACACAGGTCGATTCGGGATTAGCTAATGCTAACCTTATATCTATAGCCGCGAATGGCACAATGGTGCTTGCAGGGACCTACAATGACGGCATATTCCTTTCAAGCAACAGCGGCGCGACATGGAAACCGGCAGACTCAGGTTTGATTAACGCGTCCGTGGGAACGTTTGCCGTCAGCGGCACGAATCTTTTCGCGGGGGCATATGGCGGAGGCATATTTCGGTACGACAGCAACGATTCAACCTGGACCACAGTCCATAATGGCCTGACGAATAATTACATCGGCTCCTTTGCCGTAAGCGGGTCCACTATTTACGCCGGATCTGATAACGGAAGTGCCAACGCAGGCCTCTTTCTTTCTACGGATGATGGTTCAGATTGGTCGCTGGTAAGCACACTGCCCAATCGCGGCCGGGACATCTCGTCTCTTGCAGTCTCAGGCTCGAATATCTTTGTCGGAGCTGGCAGCGTCGGTGTCTATCATTCAATAGATAATGGCACAACGTGGAGAGTATCCGATTCCAGCTTGAAGAGCATCACCATTACATCTCTCGCCTTGAAAGATAGCAGCATTCTTGCCGGCACGTTCGGTGAAGGCGCATTTCTTTCTAACAATAATGGCACGAGTTGGACTGCAATTAACACTGGGTTGGGTGATACTATCGTTGACTGCTTTGCGGTCATCGACACGGACATATTTGCGGGGACACGCAATGGCGTTTTTCTTTCAACCAACAACGGGGCAAGCTGGAACGCGGCTGGTCTACAAAACGAATCCATCGAATCCTTTGCGGTCAGCGGAAACAACCTATTTGTCGCAGTTACTTACTCAGGAGTTTTCCTTTCTACGAATAATGGTACAACCTGGACTCAAGTCAATACGGGTTTTTCAAGCAAACAGGTTGAATCGATCGCCGTTGACGGAGAGAATCTTTTCGCAGGTATATCGGGAGATGGCGTATGGGAGCGCCCATTGTCTCAGATGATAACTGGAATACAAGAAACTCACACTAAGACCCCTACGCAGTTCAGGCTTGCTCAGAACTTCCCCAATCCCTTCAACCCCACAACGGTTATCAACTACCAGCTGCCCGTTGGGAGTCGGGTGACATTGAAAATCTATGACGTGCTCGGAAGACAAATCAAATCGTTAGTCGATGAACGCCAGGACGCAGGAAGTCATTCGGTCACGTTTGATGGTACAAGCCTTCCAAGCGGAGTGTACTTCTATAAATTACAGGCGGGAAGTTACAGCGCAACAAAGAAGCTCATGCTTTTGAAATAGGTGATTTAATTGCAACCCTGTTTAAGACAAGTTGCGAAAGGAATTAGCCGTGAAAACTGTTTATCTATTTTCGTCTTTTATGATTGTAACATTAACATGTATGCAAACATCAAACGCTCAATGGGTCCAAACGAATGGCCCTTACGGCGGCAGTAGCGTTACCGCCTTCGTCGTTTCCGGCAATGACCTCTTTGCTCAAACTAATCAGGGTGAGATCTTTCGTTCCACCGATGGCGGCACAAGCTGGACAACAGCCAATGCCGGCTTGCCAAACGCTGGTGCCGGGTCCCTTGTCAATTCGGGATCGAGTCTCTTTGCCGGAACTAACGGGGCTGGTGTTTATCTATCGACGGACAATGGTACAAGCTGGAATAAGATTAATCCCGGCTTGCCAAACGCAGGCATCACTTCCCTTGTTGTGTCTGGCACTAATCTCTTCGCCGGGACTAGCAACGGCGTCTTTCTCTCAACCGATAACGGCACAACCTGGACTGCAGTGGATTCAGGATTGACGAACACCTCTATTAATAAGCTTATCGCCTCTGGCACGATTCTCTTTGCTGCAACTGAGGGAGGAATCTTTCGTTCTACTGATAATGCCAAAAGCTGGACACCGGAGAATAATGCCTTGCCCTACATTACATTGGCATTTGCTGTCTCTGGCAACAATCTTTTTGCCGGAACCTACGGCGGGGTGTTTCGTTCCACGGATAACGGCGCAAGCTGGACAGCGGTCAATAACGGACTGACGAGTCTTTACGTGTACGCTCTCGCAACGTCCGGCGGTGATCTTTTCGCTGGAACATTTAGTGGCGTTTTTCGCTCCACGGATAGTGGTGGAAGCTGGGTGGCAGCTACTTCCGGCTTGCCGCAGCCATACAATGTATATCCTGTTTATACCCTTGGCGTCTCCGGCACAAATCTGTTGGCAGGCACTTACGAGGACGGCGTCTTTCGTTCCACCGACAACGGCACAAACTGGACTGCGGCCAACACCGGTATGACAAACACCGATGTCCATTCACTTGCCGTCTCGGGAAAAAATGTTTTTGCGGGTACTTATGGTGCATTCGTCTGTGCTACCGCCGACAGCGGTACGACATGGATACCGGTTAATATCAGCACCGCATGCTATGATGTATATGCTCTGGCTGGTTCCAGCACCAATCTTTTTGTTGGCACGGACTTCGACGGGGTCTTTCGATCTACGGATGGCGGTGCGACTTGGATCGCTGTAAATTCGGGATTGCCTTTATCGGTCTCGCCCACTGTTTTCAGCATCCTTTCTCTGGCCGTTTCAGGCCCGGACATTTTTGCAGCAACCAATGGTTATGGTGTGGTATCTCTCGACAAATAACGGTGCAAGCTGGAGCCCCGTCACTTCTGGATTAACAGATTCTTACATCAATGCTCTGGCAGTACTTCCAGGTGGCAACCCTACTATATTTGCTGGGACGGCAAATGGTATCTTTCGTTCCACAAATAACGGATTAAGTTGGGACACCCCCGGACTTGCAAGCACCACGGTCTTGGCACTGGCGGTCATCGCCGGAGACAACTCGGAAATCTTCGCTAGTGCGGAAAAAAATCATCCGCCCGGGCCAATCCCCCTGGGCACTCTAAGCGAAGACACCGTCTCCGCGGCAGATAGTACTGGCGTGTTTCTCTCCACTGACAATGGCGCAAGCTGGACTATCGTCGATTCGGGTCTTGCGATTCTCCCCTCCTGCTTTGCCGTTAGTGGTGGGGATCTGTTTGCTGCGAGTGAAGGAGTCTTCCTATCTACTAATAATGGCGACACGTGGAAGGCAGTCGATTCCGGCTTGACGAACACAAATATTATTTCCCTTGCTGTCAGCAACGATGATGTTTATGCGGGGACTAGTGGAAGTGGTGTTTGGAAACGGCCGTTGTCAGAAATGATAACTTCCGTGACGCCTCCATCTGGTAACATACCAAAGTCGTTTCTGCTATCTCAAAACTATCCTAACCCATTCAACCCTAGTACAGTGATCAATTATCAATTACCAACGAACGGCCAAGTTGCTCTAAGAATTTTCGATGTTCTTGGAAGAGAAGTGAGAACATTGGTAAACGAGCGCCAGACTGCAGGAAGTCATTCGGTCATATTTGATGGTACAAATCTTCCGAGCGGAGTGTACTTCTACCAATTACGAGCAGGAGACTACGCAGCGACGAAGAAGCTCTTACTTTTGAAATGATGGCACCGGACTTGACCTGAACAGAGACTGCCGCGGACACACAGGTTGAAACCAATGGGGTACAGGGTGAGGAAAGGGCTGAAGTAAGATCGCTACAGGGAAGGCGTTGAAGAAAGCGCCGAAAGCATAAGAAGGGGTTGTCATTGATGGCAGGGGTTTGAACGGTCAAGCCCCTGCATTAAATCGGTACCGGGGATTTGAACCGGATGTATAAAAGAAATAAATTTGTGCGTGGATAAATTTGAAGAAGTCGGGTGGGCAGGATGCAAAAGGCAGAAAGACGTCATATGGCACATAATGGGTAGTTAGGCGACACCGCCAGCCAAATTCGAGGAGGTAGTAAATATGGTCTGTCCAAACTGCGGTAAGGAAAATCAACACAATGGAGCATATTGCATTGAGTGCGGTTCTCCGTTGCAAGTATCTTTTGTTTCACAACTGGAGGCAAGCGCCCAACGTTGGTCATTTTCAAGTTTGCCAAGTTGGGTGTATATCCTCGGTGGTGTGATCGTTGCTCTATGTTTATTAATAGGCTTAAGTCATCACGATGAATCTCCTTCCCCGCAAGCGTCTCAGGATCAAACCAACCGCGCGAACTTGGATCGTTCGCAAGGTACTTCAGACGAAAACGGTTCTAGTCAAACTGGTGCTGAATCGGACACGAGCCTTTCGGTGACGTCAGCAGTAGTTGCCACTAATGGTGAGATTTTCGCTGGTACGAACTACGGACTGTTTTCCTCCAGCGATCTCGGTTCCACCTGGGAAAATGTCCCCATCAAAACTCACCACGGGTATTCACTAAAATTTGGAGACGTGGTATATGTTTACGATTCGGGCAAGAACAATTTCATCGCCATTTGTGTGGCCACGGACTCATTATCCATGGCAGATTCATTATGGTCGCTCAGCGGAAGCAGTTACTACTTGAGCCATGGCGGCAAGGATTGGCTTAGATTCTTTCCTCCGTCCGAGGTATTCTTTGGCCATCGCGTGTCCTTGGAATTGTCTAATTTTGCCTTTGCTTCTAACTCCACGATCTTCGCAGTTAGTTCCTACGCAGGTAAAGGCCAAGTTTGGCGGTCGAATAATGGTGGTCAGAGTTGGTCGAATGCAGGTCTGGAAGGTCAAAACATTCTGAGTCTTCTGGTGAGTCCCCAAGGTACTCTCTTTGCAAGAATCTCGCCTAAGTTTAATCTATCGCATCCAGATGATCGTAACTTATATCGTTCCACCAATGGAGGGGCAAATTGGAAGCGGCTAGAACTGCAAGACGTCAGGAGCCTCATATTTACGGGGAAAAGAACGGTCGTGGCATTTAATGCTGCAAGGGCTCACGCGTCTACTTCTGGTGACATCACATGCTATCACTACTTATCCTCTGACGACGGCAATGAGTGGGACGAAGTCTCGGACAATACATTTACCTCTGGGTGGGAATCCGTTGCCTGTTCAGACGGGTCGATTCTCCAAGTCGGCGAGGCCACAATTAACTACTCAGGCAATAATAGTCCGAGTGGCTGGTTGTTGGCTAGGTCGCAAGATGCAGGCACCACATGGACGAGCGCTGGAATTACCAGTACAGGCGCTTCAGCCGATGACAATATTAGCGGTTGTTATCTCTGGGCTGGCTCGAGAGGATATGCCCTTTTTATTCCTCCGTCTCCCAGCAATTTGTTTTACATCTCCACCGATAACGGTGAGAGTTGGCAACGAAAGACGTTAAGGTAGTTCGACTGATGACGCGAACAAATCCATATATCATCAACAGCAGTTCCATCGGTGTTACTGAAACGAGCTAGAATGAATCTTAAGCAATAAGGGAAATTTATCATGCCTTTTGGACAGCAAGCCTTCGAGAATTCTCATCAATCACCTGAAGTTGTCAACCAATATCTTCGAGCTGATGTTTGGAACAACAACGGCATTGAGGACTTTATTTGCTTTTGGTCTGGACGCCTATGGCTCACAATCGAGGGGATGCACGAAAGAATAGAGTTCGTGTTTGCAAATGTCTTAAATGCCCCGAACCCTGATGTCGCAACCATTCGGACAAGTCTGAAGGCAAAGAATCCTCAATGGTCGGATGCAGAAGTTGACCGAATCGCACCGATAGTCCATCAGTTCCTTGTACGAAACCACCTTGGAAACTTCAATCAATTGGACCATCACAACAATTTCCAAAACAATCTCGGAGAGATAGGTCCAGTCCTGACAGTTTGGTGCCACTACTTGATAGAACCAATTGCTTTTCCACCCATCGATAGATTCAATTATACGGCGTGGCGACTCATTCAAGAAAGGCCACAGAACATACCAATCAATGTGCCAACGAACTTTAGCTATCCTCCTTTTGGTGGTGCGAATACGGGCTACCAAAATTTTCGCTGGTGGTTTCTAGGCATTCTCAACGCTTGGAGAAATGGCCATCAAACAGTGCGAGATGTTGTGAACCTTGATAGGTCTCTGATGTCTCTTGGTGCGTTCATTCAAAAGAACAACCTGAGGCAACATGCGTGAGCGATTTGTTAAGAGAACAATTTCGTTCGACATCATTTTGCAACAAGCAGACGGGCTGGCGGCGTCGCCTAATATGCGTCAGAAAAGACGCTCCGCGCTCGCTCATGGGCATAGCATGGATGCGCGGCACGACTTCTTTCCTATGGAAGTTAGGGGCGATGCGCTTTTGCGGCCCCGGAATCCGTCAACAATGCAAAGAACTGAAAGGAACCTCTTGAAGACTTTATTGACGTCGATATTATTCACAATGACATCTTGTTCATTATTTACCCCAAAGGAGCTCGTGAAGTTGACGGTGACGAACAATTCCAATTCGCTTGATTCAACGCAGGCGCAGGCCGTTTACGATCGTGCGCAGTATTTTCCAGATGGAACCCAGCTTTCTATTTGTATTATCAAAGGAGACTCGGAAAAATATGTCGGCATTGAGAGGCGTAACGATTCACTTGTATATGTTGATAACAGTGACAGCGTTTTTGAAATAGGCTCCATCACGAAGACCTTTACAGGTACTATGCTCGCGAAACTCGTGTATGATGGGAAAGTCAACGAAGATGATCCTGTAAAAAATTATCTCCCCCTCACGTTGATTCAATCCTCGCTTAACGGAAAAGAAATGACGCTGGTTCAACTCGCGGATCATACCTCCGGACTTCCCTTCGAACCGACCAACGTGAGGAACGATGAGAGACATCCGTTTGATCAATACGCTCCTTACAAATACTACGACACGGAACGATTATATGATTACCTGTCGCACCAACTGGTTCTGCAATCAACGCCTGGCGAGAAAAGGATATACTCGAATCTTGGAGCCGGTCTCCTCGGTCACATACTGACTTTAATTTCGAAGAAATCATACGAAGAACTTATGTTTGAGACGATCTGCAAGCCGTTGGGAATGTCCAGTACATTCGTTGAACTCACGCCGGATCGCGAACGCCGGATGGTCCATGGAAGATATCCAAACGGCGATTTGCTTCCTTTTGGCGACGGCGATTGCGGTGCACTCACTGGTTGCGGCGGGATAAAATCCTCGGCCAAAGACCTTGTGAAATATCTTAGAGCAAACATGACCGATACGACGTACTTCTACCTTGCCCAGAAACCGACAAAGCAATTCGACGAGCACTTTTCGGGGGCGTTGGGCTGGGCGCCTTACAGCGAGCGAGGAAAGGTTCACCAGGGGGCGTTCGGAGCCACACCGGGCTACACGTGCGGGATAATTTTTGAGAGGAACACACGTGTCGGCGTAGTTGTCCTCACGAACGTTTCGGCATATCTCGCTGCCAAAGGCAACTACACCGAAGGATTATGCCGGGCGCTCTACGATCCTCTCCCGTTTGCCGCTGAACCAAAGAAGTAAATATGAGCCTGTCCGCCTTGTTAATGTGTTCAATATCATGGAGCGGTGGGACGGCGTGATGCGGCGTCACGTTAGTCGAAATGGTTTTGCTGCATTCATTTCAGAAATGTATCTTTAGACAGACGGATATGAGAGGAGAAATATGAAATGGCTACGGTTCAAGTTAGATATATAGTCAACGATGTTGATACGGCAATTGAATTCTATTGTGCGCATCTCGGCTTTCATGAAGTAATGCATCCGGCTCCGACCTTCGCCATGCTTTCCCGCGGCGACCTGCGTCTTGTGCTGAGCAAACCGGGAGGTGGACCCGGCGGCGGACAAGCGATGCCGGACGGTACATTGCCAAAACCGGGAGGATGGAACCGGTTTGCAATCGAAGTTTCTGATATAGAGAGTCTGGTTAACCGGCTGCGCGATGCCGGAGTTCACTTCAGAAACGATGTTATTACAGGTGTTGGCGGGAAGCAGTGTCTGATCGATGATCCATCGGGTAATCCGGTAGAACTGTTCCAGCCAATTATAGCTGAAGCTAAGCTTGGCTCAAGTTCCTGAATGTTCGATGGATGCTTACCGAACCGGATTGAAAACAACTTCGCCTGACAGCGAAAAAACAATACTCAATTATTATTTAAGATGGCGCTTGCTTTATCACGGCGAAGAGCGGCGCCATTTTGTCCCGCGCGACTTCGACCTACTTCCCTATTTCCTTTTCGTCGTCTCTCGCAAGGACGGCCAGAGTTAACCTGCTTATACACGTCAGCTCGCCGGATTCATTCTCGATTTTGATTTCCCAAACTTGAGTCTTGGTTCCGATATGCAGCGGCTTTGCCGTGCCATAAACGTACCCGCTCCTCACGCTACGAACATGGTTCGCGTTTATTTCCAGTCCGACGCAGAATTCTTTCTCGTAGTCGAGCGTCAAGACCCCGGCGATGCTCCCGAGCGTTTCCGCGAACGCAGCGGATGCGCCACCATGCAGGATGCCGTACGTTTGGATTGTCCTCGTGTCAACGGGCATCCTCCCCTTCAAGTAATCGCTCCCGATTTCTGTTACCTCAATCCCGATGTGCTCTACCATCGTCCCTTTGCAAAGACCGTTGATATATTCTGCCGTTACGTGTTTAAATAGGTTTGCCATTGCATTTCACTCGGGTGGTTAAATGTTTCGGTTAAATTATAATGAGGTAGATTGGGAATTCACCTTTCGATCCAGGACTTGAGCCCCATTGAGAATTCCGGTGCCGAGATTAGCCAGCCGTTATCATATGGCATCGCATCGATGAAGGATGAAGCATCGAGAGTGTCGGATGCCACAATTCCCTTCGCGACTTTCCAGCTCCCGTCCGTTTCCAGTGTGTCGCTGCCGATTTCCGCGAACACATTGCAGCCCGCCGATCCGTTGTGATCGTAGTTGATTGACTGTACAACGATTGTATTGGATCCTGTCTTGAGAAATCCTGCAATATCAAATATTCTCACCCTTTCTTTCTCGACATTCCACGTCAATGTTCTTCTCGCCTGTACTTCCCCGACATAGTCGCCATTGATGATGAGCTTGCAGTATGTGTCGCCGATAAGTTGAAGCGTATCTGACTCTGGAACTTCCGCAAGGTCGATTGACTTGAAGAATGTCGCAGAGTCGACTTTGAAAGCTCCGTTTGTGTATGGCCGGCTTCCCGGATAATAAATAAACTTAGACGCCAGGATTTGATTGAATGTGGAATCCCCCGAGAGGATTTCTTTTGTCCCCGCCTCAAGATCTTTCTCCTGATCGTCAAATCTTGACTCGATGAGTTGGAGCATCGGGTAGCGGTTGGTTCTTAAATATAATTTTGTATAGTCCTTCTTCAATTTTGACAGCGACTCAAGAAGTGAGCCGGTGATCGGCAGTATCTTCTCGCTTTTCTTTGAACTTGACAAAGAGCTGTCGGAGGCAACGCTTTTGATTTGATTAACCGCTAGAACCTTGTCCGCCCAGAATTTATTTATGTTGACTACAAGTTCATACAGGTCGAGTATGTCTTCATTCGTCCCGACGACTCCGCGTGCTTCTTTTATAAGCGACAACACTTCCGGCATGGAAGACTCAATGCTCGCGGCGCGAACAGGAACACCCCACTCCGGTTTATCAATGAAGGGAGCCCGCCAGAAATCGTACCAGCTTACTTGATTACTTGTTGAGCTTAGCATCTCGTAAATTATTCGCGGCAGGTCCGATCTTGTCCTGAAATATTGTTTGAAGAAAATCTCTTCGAATCCTGCCATGGAGGGATTCTCCTGGTTCCATGCGCATTCTGAGCTCCAGGCGTAGCCGGGGTAGTTTAATTCTCGAAGCTCGGCAGCGCCGTTGTCGTTCCAGGTTGAGACGACGACTCCGGCAGCCCCGGCTTTGTATCCTTCCCTGATGAAATACTCGATGTTTATGTAGCTGTTGTAGAAGTTCGGAAACGGTCCTGTGAAATTCCAAACCGCGGGTGAAACGATGAACTTGAATCCGGCATCGTTGAATTTCTGCACACTCGGATAATCGAATGCGGCACCGTACTCCCAATCAACGATCGTAATGTCCTTTGGAATCTCGGATAAGATAGTCGGGTTCTTCAAGATAATATCTCCGTACATCATCACGTCTTTACCCAGTGATTTCAAAAGATCGTAGATCTTCTTGTAGTATTGGGCGTGCACCTGATCGATTCCGAGCGAATCGACCAAATGTTTGCTTTGCCCCAGGCCCACATCGAAACTCTCGTCGGCGGCCATGTTGAAATATCTGCTCGAGAATGCAGGCGCAATCTCCGAGAGGAGGGTTTTCATAAAGGCGTAAGTCGAATCGCTTGAGATATTGACCGATGCCGCGCCGGGGAATTCCGCATATTGTTCAAATTCAGGTTTCTGTAAAATGTCTTCCATGTGCCCGAGCGTCTCAAAGATCGGAATTATCTGGACATGGTACAGCTTTCCATATTCATCAAGCTGGGACACCTCTGTCGATGTCAGCGGGGCGCGTCCTTTGCTGAAATCAGGATAAGACTTGAAGTCAAATAGGTTTTCTATATATGGCATATAGACGTTCATCCTGTGCATCGCAAGGAAACGGATGATTTTCTTAAAATTGTCCTGCGTCGAAATCTGGCCTCTGCTGATATCGTCGCTGATTCCTCGCATCTTCATGGATGGGTAATCGGCAATACTAACCACCGGAAGAGTATAACCACCTCTTTCTTTCTGAATGAGTTGAAGAAGCGTCGTAACCGCGTAGAATATTCCGACTTTTGTGTTAGCCTGAATCTGGATTTGATGCCTGGTAATCGTGAGGAAATAGCCTTCATCATTGGCGAGAACACTGTCTCCGATGGCGGCAGGAAAATTATGGTCAACCTGCCCCTCGCCTGGAGTGATGATGCGGGCGACTATGGAGAGTTCACGGCCGGTTCTTGATGCGTGCACAAGGTCATTCCCAAAAATGTTCTTGAGTTCGATCAATGACGCTGTGTCGTTCGAAGCGGTATTAAAGTCTGCAGATATTTTTGCAAACTTAATATCTCCCTTAATCTCACTTACGAACTTCGGTGTTGGTAGAATATGAACCTCAGCCATGATACCTGGAGGTAACGCTGACGCGGCAAGTATTGTAAACAGTAGCAATTTCTTCATGTCCATGTTCATGTTTTCGTAAATAAGTTTTCGAAATAGGTAATAATACCTGCTCGATGAGAGGAGCTATTTCAAATCGAGCAATTCTCTCGCTATAACCAGATGTTGAATCTCCGACGTTCCCTCATAAATTTCAGTTATCTTTGCGTCACGGAGATAACGTTCAACAGGAAAATCTTTTAGATATCCATATCCGCCGTGAATTTGAATCGCCTCTAATGCGGAGTCAACGGCGACCTTTGATGCCATTAGTTTCGCCATGGCAGCTTCTTTCGTGTATCTTTCACCGTGGTCTTTCCGAAGAGCCGCATTCAAGGTCAACAGCTGCGCCGCCTCGATGTTCGTGTGCATATCAGCGAGCTTGAATTGGATCGCCTGAAACTCGTGCAGCGGTTTGTCGAACGCCTTTCTCTCTTTGACGTACTTGAGCGACGCATCGAGTGCGGCTCTCGCAATTCCGATTGCCTGGGCAGCGATGCCGATTCTTCCTCCGTCGAGCGTCATCATCGCAAACTTGAATCCAAAGCCCTCATCGCCGATCCGGTTCTCGACGGGGACGCCGCAATCCTGCAAAGTAATTTGTGCGGTATCGGAGCTTCTGATTCCCAGCTTATGCTCTTTCTTTGAAACGAAAATCCCGGAGAACCTCTTCTCGACAATAAAAGAACTGACGCCGCGGGCACCTTTTGTTTTGTCGGTAGTTGCCATCACCAGCAATATATCAGCGTTCGCTCCGTTTGTGATGAAGTTTTTCGTCCCGTTTAAAATGTAACTGTTTCCATTTCGTACGGCAGTAGTTCGTTGATTTACGGCATCACTCCCTGCTTCCGGCTCTGAAAGACAGAATGCGCCGAGCATCTTCCCCGATGCGAGCGGTTCGAGATATTTTTTCTTCTGGTCGTCAGTCCCGAATTTTTCCAATCCCCAGCAGACAAGGGAATTATTGACGCTCATGATTACTCCGGCGGAAGCGTCTGCCCGGCTGATCTCTTCGAGCGCTAAAACATAACTAACGGTGTCAAGGCCGGCACCACCATGTTCCACTGGAACCATCATTCCCATGAAACCGAGCTCGGCCATCTTCTTCACCTGTTCGTAAGGAAAAAGCTCCTTCTCGTCTCTCTCTGCCGCTCCTTTTGCCAGTTCAGTGTCTGCAAAATCTCTGGCAGCTTCCTTAATTTGGAGCTGTTCATCTGTAAAATCGAAGTCAATCATCCTGGGATCAGGCCGATGGTTTTTGTTCGTACGTATAAAATCCTCTTCCGCATTTTCTTCCCAAATAGCCAGCCGCCACCATCTTTTTCAATAATGGGCAGGGCCGGTATTTAGGATCTCCCGTTCCATGAAACAAAACGTTCATGATGTCAAGGCACACGTCCAAGCCGATGAGGTCCGCTAGAGCCAGCGGCCCCATTGGGTGATTCATTCCAAGTTTCATTACAGTATCGACAGACTCGGCGGATGCCACATTTTCCATCACGCAAAATATCGCCTCGTTAATCATCGGCATGAGAATACGATTCGAAACGAAGCCGGGATAGTCTTGAACCTCTACCGGGACCTTATCAAGCTTGTAAGAGAGATTTCGTACAGTTTCAAAAGTTTCATTTGAGGTTGCAAGTCCTTTTATGATCTCGATGAGCTTCATGACCGGCACGGGATTAAAGAAATGCATCCCGATTACCTTATCCGGTTTGAATGTCGCCGCGGCAAGGTCGGTGATTGAAATGGAAGAGGTGTTGCTTGCAAGAATCGTCTCCTCCTTGCATATATCGCTCAGCGTGTGAAACAGATCTTTCTTCACTTTAATATTTTCCGTCGCAGCTTCAATTACAAACTCCACGTCTCGGACGCCGGTTTCAAGAGATGTGGACGGCGTTATTTTATTCAGCGCCTCGTCTTTCTGATTTTCGGAAATTAATCCTTTTGTAACCTGCCTTTCCATATTGTGCCTTATATAATACATTCCCTTTTCAACCGCATCTCTGCGAAGATCAATTAAGTTCACATTGAATTTGCAAAGCGCTAAGATATGGGCAATTCCACTCCCCATTGTTCCTGCTCCTATCACTCCTACATTGCAGACTTCCATTTTTTACCTTTCAATTATGATTCCTGCCGCTTCTCCTCCTCCAATGCAAATTGCGGCAAGCCCTTTGTGAGAGCCTTTTCTTTGCATCGCATAAATAAGTGTAGTCAGTATTCTCGCTCCGCTCGCACCGATAGGATGGCCGAGAGCGATCGCACCGCCGTGGATATTGATTTTGTCGATATCCAGATCAAGCTTTTGTTTTGCTGCCAAAGAAACCACCGCGAAAGCCTCGTTTATCTCGAAGAGGTCGATATCCTCTTTTCGCATTTCCGATTTTATTAGAAGCTTTTCGATAAGAGCCACCGGCGCAGTTGTGAACCATTCCGGTGCCTGCGCAGTGGACGCCTGGGACAAAATTCTCGCCATCGGGATGAGGTTTAATTTTCTTGCTGTCTCCTCAGCCATCAGGACCACTGCCGACGCTCCGTCGTTCAGCTTACTTGCGTTTGCGGCAGTTACTGTCCCATCTTTTTCAAATGCCGGCTTTAGTTGTGGGATCTTTTCAAATTTTACCTTTCGAGGTTCTTCATCCTCTTCGACAAGAAGTGTTGTACCATCTTTTGCCTTGACGGGAACGGGCACAATTTCACTCTTGAAATATCCTTTGTCCATCGCTTCCAAAGTGCGACGGTAACTCATTGCAGCATATTCATCTTGAGCCTCACGTGATATGTTGCATTCTCTGGAGCAAAGCTCGGCGGCGTTGCCCATATGAAATTCGTTGTAAACATCCCATAACCCGTCCTTAACCATCGAATCAACGATCTTCCCATCCCCCATCCTGTAACCTGTTCTTGCTTTGTCCAACAGGTAAGGCGCATTAGACATGCTTTCCATCCCGCCGGCAACGACGATATCTGCCTCGCCCGCCATGATCGTCAATGCTCCGAGCATCACCGATTTCATTCCCGATCCGCAAACTTTGTTGATGGTAGTACATGGTACGGTGTTTGGGATACCGGCGAAGATGGCAGCTTGCCTCGCGGGTGCCTGACCGACACCCGCCGTCAACACGCAACCCATGAAGACCTCTTCCACTTGCTGTGGAGAGATTCCTGCCCGCTTAACAGCTTCTTTGATTGCAATGGAACCCAACTTTGGAGCGGAGAGCCCGCTCAAAGACCCCTGGAAGGAACCGATCGGAGTGCGACAGGCGCTAACTATCACCACCTGCCTCATATGTACCTCCTTTTTAGCTGTTCATTGCCTTTAAGAATTCCTTATTACTTTTCGTCCCGCGCATCTTGTCCAGCAGAAACTCCATCGCATCAACGGGCGAGTAATCGCTTAGTATCTTTCTCAAAACCCAAATTCTATTAAGCTCATCCGGCGACAAAAGGAGTTCTTCATGCCTGGTCGAGCTCTTATTAACATCGACAGCCGGGAAAATTCTCTTGTCCGCAAGCTCACGGGTCAGAACAATTTCCATGTTACCTGTCCCCTTGAACTCTTCGAAGATCACTTCATCCATTCTGCTTCCTGTCTCGATCAATGCAGTTCCGATGATGGTCAAGCTCCCGCCTTCTTCAATGTTTCTCGCGGCGCCGAAAAACCGTTTCGGTTTGATAAGCGCATTTGAGTCGATACCTCCTGAAAGGATCTTTCCGCTATGAGGGACCGTGGCATTATAAGCTCTGGCTAATCTCGTAATGCTGTCCAGCAAAATGACGACATCATTCTTTGCCTCGACGAGACGCCTCGCTTTATCGAGCACCATTTCTGCCACCTGTGTGTGTCGCTGCGGTTCTTCGTCAAAAGTTGAACTGACAACTTCGGCATTGACCGAACGCTCCATGTCGGTTACTTCCTCCGGGCGTTCATCGATCAGCAGAACAATGAGACGGACGTCAGGATGATTTCTGGTTATGCTGTTGGCGATCTTTTGTAGAAAAATTGTTTTACCCGCTTTGGGAGGAGAGACGATCATGCCGCGCTGCCCTGCCCCGATCGGTGCAAGGAGGTCGATAATCCTCATTGAATATTCTCCGGGGACACTCTCAAGGTGCAGTTTTTCATTCGGATAAAGAGGCGTGAGGTTATCGAACATGACCCGCTCGCGCGTAAACTCAGGGTCACGGAAATTCACCCGTTCAACTCGAAGTAGAGCAAAGAACTTCTCGCCTTCCTTGGGAGGCCGGATTTGTCCGCTGACGGTGTCTCCCGTCATCAAGCCGAATTTTTTTATCTGCGACGGGGAAACGTAGATATCGTCAGGTGACGATAGATAATTATATTTAGGAGATCGCAGGAAACCATATCCATCATTATGAACATCTAAAACGCCCGCGCTAACGGATATGCCGGGAGGTTCCGGCGGTGCTGCCTGTGTTTCACTTTGAGGCACCTCCTTTACAGCAATGCTGCTCTGCTTCTCCATGATCTTGAATATGACTTCTTCTTTCCTAAGTCCACTATAGCCCGGGATCTCCAGCTCTCTTGCAAGCTTATGCAAATCAGCCACTTTCATTCCCTGCAGCTCTGCGAGATCTACACTCATCGAAAACTACCTCCTAAAGGTTTTATTACTATTGAAACGTTGAGGAAAATTTCCTGACAAAACTAATTAGCACCAAAATATTTCAGTGATATGTTTATCCTTCATCAGGTACGGTTGGAATTCAAAAAGAACGGGAAATATCTACTCATCTAAATTAAATTTGAAGATTCAAGATTGCCTTATCCATGAATGGCAAAGCCTCACCCGCCAAGTAATGGGAGCCTGTTACCAGAAGAAAACTATCATTATTGATTTGAGTTAAGGCGGTTCTTAACGCTTCCGAGGAATTATCAAAAACTTTCGATTGTAAGTTAATATCTTCAGACAACTTGTTCAACTCTTCAACATTTAACGAACGCGGGGTCTGAAGCTGAGTTAAGATAACCTTCTCAAATCTTTGGCGCAACAGGTTTAACATAGATTTTGCATCTTTATCTCTCATCGCACCAAACAACAAAATTCCCTCTTTTTCACCAAGGAGGCTTAAACTGTTGAGGAGCATTCGAACACCGTCCGGGTTATGAGCTACGTCTAAGATTATCAGTGGCTCATTACTGACGATATCAAATCTCCCTTTATGGCCGGTATTCTCGGGTATGAGCTCAAGGCCTTCATAGATTTTATCCTTCTTAATATTTACCCCGTTCCGGGCCAGGATGGATAATGCGGTCAAGGCTGTTAAAGCGTTTTGGACTTGATGTTCCCCCGCTAATCCGATTCTCAATTCCGGAAATTTATCGCCAAACACTTCTGCGTCAAATGCCGAACCATAAATATTCATGCTTAGATTTTTATACTGCGCTGCCTCATCAACAAAGAACAATTCCGAATTATTTTTTCTTGCTATCGATCTAAAAACTTCCTTCACTGATTCTGTTCCTGCATTCACAACCACGGGGCGTTCGGGTTTTATTATTCCTCCCTTTTCAGCCGCGATCTTCTCGGTTGTGTCGCCTAGGATTTCCGTATGATCAAGGCCGATACTCGTTATAACAGAGATCATGGGATCCACGATATTGGTCGAGTCCAGTCTTCCACCCAACCCTGTTTCTATAACCGCATAATCAACTTCGTTGTCGGCAAAATATTTGAACATCATCGCGGTAGTCGCTTCAAAGAAAGTTGCCCGCGATTTTACAATCTCAGGCTGGAAAAAATCTGTAAGTCGAGCCACCTCTGATTCCGATATCTGCTTTCCGTCAATCTTGATACGCTCCGTAAAATCCACAATATGCGGTGAGGTATATAATCCAACCTTATATTTCATCGATGTCAAGACGCTTGCAATAGCCGCACACGTACTCCCTTTGCCGTTGGTTCCGGCAACATGGATCAGCTTTAGACTCTCGTGAGGATTCCCCGCAAACTCTACCAGTTTCCTGATGTTTGTCATGTCCATCTTCATTCCGAATCTTTCAAGGTCAAAGAGGAAATCTATTGCTGCTTCTATCTGCAAAATCGCTCCAGGCTATTATAACATCTATTTATTAGACTTAGTTCAAAGATATTTGATTCTCCAACTGCGGTGGGTGGTTCGAGGGTCCCTTCTAATTGAATGTCGTAATGAGAATTAACTTGGCATCAAATGTGGCATATTGTCTATGTTGACGTTCAAGTTTCCAATAAGTTCCTTTACCCGATCTATCTTCATGTCCAAAAGATAGTGACCGATCTCACTTAGAAATTCATTCGATGCATCGGGCTTCGTGAATAATACCGTTCCCAACTCAACAGCGGTTGCGCCTGCCAGAAGATATTCAATAACATCTTGCCATGTAAAAATCCCACCACTGGCAACTACAGGTATTTTTACAGAATTATATACCTGGAACACTTTTGCCATCGTCAGGGGTTTTACTGCCGGGCCGGAATACCCGCCGGTAACGGTGTGAATTTTTGGCGCTTTCTTGTAAATGTCAATTGCCATGCCGACATAGGTGTTCGCCACCGTGATGCTGTCTGCTCCTTCGTTCTCTGCAGCTCTGGCAAAATCAGTAATCCGGGTGACGTTAGGGGTAAGTTTGACAATCAAAGTTCCGGGGAAAACTCTCCTGACCTGTTTCACTATCGAGGACAAAATTTTCTCGTCGGTTCCGAATTCAATTCCGCCTTCTTTCACGTTTGGGCAGGACAGATTTAATTCAAGACCCTTTATGTCGTCATAAGTTGAAAGTTGTTCTGCAAGAGTCACGTAATCTTCAGCCCTCTTAGCCGCGATGTTTGCGATTACCACTGCGCCCAATACGCGCAGCTTCGGTAATTTTTCTTCGATGAATTTTTCAATCCCGATATTTGCGAGCCCGATAGAGTTTATCATACCGGAAGGAACTTCAGTGATGCGGGGTGGCTCATTCCCAATTTTTGGCTTGAGTGTCAACGACTTTGTAACAATGGCCCCGAGAGTGCATATGTCGAAATATTCATTTAGTTCGTCGCCATATCCGCAAGTTCCGGATGCCGTCATCAGCGGGTTCTTTAATTCTAAATTTCCGATCTTTACCTTAAGGTCAGATTTCAATCGGCATATCCTTCCAACTCAATTTCAGCCGCGTTAAAAACCGGCCCGTCTTTGCATGCAAGAAAATACCCGGGTCGATTTTTAATTTTTACCGGACAACCCTGGCAAAATCCAATACCACATGCCATGGGAGTTTCAACCGAGACGTAAAGCGGGAGATGCTGGATAATTTTCCGTTGCAGAGCAACAAGCATCGGGGTGGGTCCGCATCCGAAAATCTTGTTGGGTGTTCCCTTTTTTAGATGTTCCATTAATAAATTCACAGCCGTGCCATGATAGCCCTTTGACCCATCGTCAGTAGAGTAATGAGCCGATATATTTTTAAAAGCAACTAATTGGCTCTTTGTTCTTGCGCCGTAGAAAATTTTCATTTGAGCGCCGGATCGTTTCGCCGATCTACAAAGCACCGGAATCAGTGCGGCTCCAGACCCGCCGAGTACGACCCATATTTTCTCGCCTTTCGATAATTTCGGGAACCCATTTCCCAGCGGGCCATTTATCGTTACCGATTCGCCTTTCCGAAGTCGAGAAAGTCGTGTGGTTCCTTTCCCGACGGCCGTATATAAAAGAGATAAATGTTCGCCCTGAACGTCGCTCACCGAAAAAGCTCTCGCGAGGAGCGGATCAAAGCAATGAGGAAATGAAACCATCACAAATTGTCCCGCCTTCACCAAGGGCGCAATTTTAGGAGAAAAGAATTTCGTGAGAAAGGTTTTTTCCGCTATTTCCCTATTATTAACTACTGACGCTGATTCGAGTATGTGGGTTTCAGGCGAATTTATTTCTTAGGCTCCTGGAATTAATAGGTTATCTGCGGTGCATGGCGATAGAATCCGAGACAGCTTTCTGACGGATAGCGTCAAGCGAGTCTGGCTTTTGAGTCTGTAGAGGAGATGTATTCCCGGATTTTTCCTTTGTCGAGTCCGGAGAAATAATCATTTGACCTCGATTAGAATGGGCATCAGTTCTCTTTACCGAGTCGAGCTCCGATTGCTTGAGAGCGACTGCAATCGAATCTGCGGCACGTTTTCTTGCTTCAACGCTGTCACGTTGAGCTTGCTCGTATCCAGCGACGGTCGGATCTATGTTAACAGCATAATTGCTCGTGGGATATTGCATGGAAACTTTTTTGTAGTAAACAAAAGCCGAATCAGGCAAATTCAATTTGTTATCATATATCCATCCAATTGCATAAAGGACCTTCTGAGTAAGAGACGACTTCGGACCGTTAAGCAAATCCTTCAGGACAACCAGGGCGGAATCATGGTCATCCCTGTTTTCAAAATCCATTGCCCGGTTATAACCGACCTGGGTAGAATCTACGAAAACCCGTCCCTTGATTCCGAGGAGCGAATTCGCAGATAGTGAAAAACTCGACTCCGGGTGTTCGCTTATTAGTTCAGTCAAATAGTTTTTCCCATTTGTTGTATCCCCCGTGGAAAAATAATATTCGCCTAACGTATATAATGCAGACGGATAGACACTAGATTTTGGAAATTCTGAAACGATCTTTAAGTAATGGTTGATTGCCGAGTCAGGAATCTGAAGCTTGAATAAATAGAAACCTGCCAATCCCTGTTGTGCCTCGGCAACATGCTCATATAAAGTATCGATTTCTTCCTGTGAATGTTTAATGGTCGAATCATTCCTTGAGGCCGCGGATAATGTTCGTCTATATAAACTATCCGCAAGCTGCAACCTGTAAGCACTTATGAAATATTCCTGCAAAGAGGCAGATTGTTGTTGGGCCCTTTGAGTGATAGCCGGAACCGGCACATGCGATGAACTCTTCTGGTAATATTTCAGCGCATTCTGGTAGTCCCCAACCTTATAGAGATAAATATTAGCTACTCTGAAAGCACTCCGTGTCGCCGCTTCGCTCGTCGCGTATGCCGTGTCGATTCGTTGGAATTCCAGAAAGGCAGCGGAGGTCTCACCAGAATCATACAAAGCTTCTGCATTTTGGTAATCAATCAGGGGAAAGTACTGATAAAACTTATCGTCTTTTCGAAGATATCGAAGATCGCCTAGTGCGGCATAGAACTGTTTCTCGTGTCTTTCAGTTCGTGCAAGGAAATATCTTGAATAGAACCGCAGCCTTATATCCCTTGCGTAATCCCAGGCAGCTTTGTACTCCAGTTTTGCCTCTTCGAAGTTCCCGATGTTCTCGAACAAACTCCCTGACTCACAGGCGTAAAGGGACGCGTCGTCGCCCTTAGAAAACACCGCGGCTGAGTCTAAATATACTGCAGCCGTGGTAGTATCGCTTTGTGACAAAAAATAATCCGATAGGTCGTCTGCAGTTTGAGCCGCTATTTCCCAATTCCTTTCCTCTTCCGCCGTAGCTATCGATTTCATCAAATCGTTATAACCGTCGTTATAATTCCGATTTCTTATTTCTATTTCCCCATAATACATTTCCGCTTCAGAGAATCTTTTGCTGTTTGGGTACTTCGACTCTTCTTCTATGAATTTCCTTCCTGAGCGGATATTATCCCCCTCATAATAATAACCTATTCCAATCATGAAGAGACAATTTTCAGTATAGCCGGAAGTCGGATAGAACTGAAGTACCTTCGATGCTTTTTCAATCGCTGTGTCAAAACCTTGACGCGCTACCGGACTAATGGTAAATAGGGTACTTGGCTGGCCGGAAATTAAATCTATATCGTGTTCTTTTAAAGAGGTCTTAACATCCTTTAGCGCATCTTCGAAGGCGTGTTCTCCGTTATAGTAAGTATTGAAATAAGCGGTAAAGTCCTGGAATCCATCTTTAACTGGACCCCAAATGAAACACCCGCTAAACACCATTGAAGTGAAGGCGAAAATAAGAACGGTTGATTTATATCCTCTACGCACTGGACTCACAGACTAAAATAGCTTTGATGTAAACTTAAAATCAAGCCGGGTTTTGGGGACACATGACTACGCTGCCGCATCAAACCCATCGTCAATTTCCAAGTTGCGAATCTGTCTTCATTCAATTAACTTTTTAAACCAATCATAACCGATAGATGGATCATGTACTCTTTGTTTGATGGTTTGAATGAAGCTGACATTAGAGTGTTGTTAAAATCAGCGCATGAAGAAAAGATAGCCGCGGGTCAAACCGTTATCAAAGAAGCCCGGGTTGTCCATGCCTTATATCTTCTAAAATCAGGTAGCGTTAAAGTTGAAAAACTCATTGATGGAAAAGAAGAAACAATATGCATCTTAACATCGGGTGATTTTTTCGGTGAAAGTTCTGTCGCGGACGTAACCGATACGCTTAAGGCAAGTGCTTCGGTAACGGGCGCAGAAGACTCCATTGCTTTCTGTTTCGACAAGGAAGTCATCATACCGTTGATTCATAAATTCCCTCAGATAACATGGAACATGACAAAGGCTTTGTCCGAGAGGCTTTACATTTCGAACGACACCTTGAAAAGGCGGATTGAAACTTATCATCAAAGTTCGAACGTGGAAATAGGAAGACTAAACGCCCTGATTGAAGCCACACAAACGGTAAACTCGTCTTTAGAGATCGATAGAGTATTACAGTTGATACTCGACGAGGCAATTCGCATTACAGACGCGGAGAGGGGAACAATCTATCTCGTAGATGAAAACACCAAAGAAATTTGGTCAAAGATCATGGTTGGAGGAGAAATAAATGAGGTTCGACAACCGATAGGAAAAGGTATATCGGGATTTGTGGCTGAAACCGGTGAATCAGTGAGTATCAAGGATGCTTATCATGATTCGCGGTTCAATCCTGAATTTGATAAGCGAACGGGTTTCAAAACGAAGAATATTCTCTGTGTCCCGATGCGCAACAAGGAAGAAAAGATCATCGGTGTCTTTCAGCTTATCAACAAGCTTAAGGGAGAATTTGATGCCGACGATGAAATTTTTTTGAAGGCTTTCTCCGTGCATGCGGCGATCGCGATAGAAAATTCAAGGCTTGCATCAGAGATGGTAAAGACAGAACGTCTCTCGGCTGTCGGCAGAATGGCAGGCTCGATCATACATGACATAAAAAATCCCATGTCCGCTATCAGACTCTATGCACAGGTGTTGAAGAAAAAGGCGAGTGACCAGGAGTCGTCCAATCTCGTTGATGAAATCACCAGGCAAATCGACAGGCTTGTAAAGATGGCACAGGAGGTTCTCGACTTCTCACGCGGTGTTTCTCAAATGAATGTCCAGCGAATTAAGTTTAACGAATTCCTCGCCGGAGTACTGTGGTTTCTTCAAGGCGACTTTGACTATAAAAAGATTAAGTTATTAAATGAGAGCACCTTCGATGGAGAGATCGAACTCGATGTAGACAAGATGGCGCGTGTCATCTTGAATATTGCGGGAAACGCGGCGGATGCAATGCCGGACGGTGGAAAATTCTACGTACGCTCTCATCTAAACGACGAGCGTCTTATAATCGAATTGGAAGATACCGGCGGGGGTATGCCGGAAGAAATCAGAAGGACGATTTTTGAACCGTTTGTTACTTACGGTAAGAAAACCGGGACTGGCCTTGGAATGGCGATCGTAAAAAAGATCCTCGACGACCACCACGGAGAGATCCAGATAGAAAGCCAGATTGGTGTCGGTACAAAAATGGTCATCGCCTTACCTTTGGTTCAACCGAAATAAGAATGAAAATAAAGATCGGGGACAAGGTACTCGAGGCAATCGAGGGAGATATTACAGATTATGAGGGAGACGCAATAGTAAACGCGGCCAATAACAATTTCTGGATGGGTGGTGGTGTTGCGGGAGCAATTAAGAAACGCGGCGGAACCACAATTGAAGAGGCGGCGATGCGCCAGGGTCCCAAACCCGTAGGAGAATCAGTCATTACGGGCGGTGGGACGTTGAGAGCAAAACATGTGATTCATAGCGCCGTAATGGGCCAGGACTTACGTACCGACTCTTCCAAGATTCGTTTGGCAACAAGATCCGCGTTATCTCTCGCTGAGTCGAGAGGAATAAAATCAATAGCCTTTCCTGCCCTCGGAACAGGTGTTGGAGGCTTCTCGTTCTCTGAAGCGGCAAAGATAATGGTAGATGAGAGTCTGTCTTTCTTGAGAAAATCAAAAAAAACCAAGATAGTTACTTTTGTATTATATGGCGATGAAGCTTACAAAAGTTTTGCAAATGTAATTCGGGATTTTGAAAAGTGATTCGTTGCGCGGATCACATAGGTCACTATCGGGCCGACGCAGAACACTTCGATTATTTTAATAACCCGGATAAAACTGAACGTACATACGAAGTTATTTTCAGAAGGTTTATCAGGAAACTTGCGGGAAAACCGACCAAGGTACTCGATATTGGCAGCGGAAGCGGGTGGACAAAGGAAATCCCCCACGATCAAATATTTTTAGTTGATCTCTCTCATAAAAATCTGCTCCTCCTGAAACCGAATTCATCCGGTGTGATATTGGCTGACGCTTGCCACCTTCCCTTTAGAACAGAAAGTATGAACCTGATAATAGCTTCCGAGATTATTGAGCATCTTAATTCACCCGCATCCGCCGCAGAAGAAATCTGGAGGGTACTGGAAAAGGGCGGCAAAGCGATAGTTTCAACTCCTTACAAGGAAAAGATTCGCTATGCGCTTTGTGTTCACTGCAACCAGGTTACTCCAATGAATGCCCATCTCCACAGTTTTGACAGGGAAAAGTTAACGTTACTATTCCCTACCGCAAGGAAAAGGTCTTATCTTTTTGGAAGCAAGCTGCTCGTACTTTTTCGCGCCCCGAGGTTATTTTATAAGCTCCCCCTTTTGTTCTGGAAACTTCTTGACTATCCTCTGATAAAACTTCTTGACAAGGCGCAACACATAATTATTGTGCTGGAAAAGTAGTTCATTCCTGTAAGAGCTTCGCATATAATTTTGTCATCTCTTCAGCATCAGCTTTCGCTTTGGGATAATAGATAGCTCCAAACTTCTCCACCATCGGCCTTAGCGTATTATAAGGATCGCCGCTGCAAAAGACAGTGGGCGAGCTCATATTGGGGCCTGCTTTTCTCATAAGCTGCAAAATTGCAATCCCCGGTAAGTGGCCCGGTTTCAGATCATCTTTGAATTCATTGTCAAGAATAATCAGGTCATACACGTTTTCGGTTAAGCACTTCCTTGTTTCCACGCTGTCTGCAGTTTCGTCGATCTTTAATTCTGATTGGATAGCCTTTGCGACTTCATCCAAAACCAGTTTTTGAACGTTTCGCTGTGAATCGTCATCATCAGCGATTAAAACCGAATAAGTCGCCATTTCAGTTGAACACTTTCGATATAATTCCCCCTGCAACCACATCGTCATTATCATAAAGAACCACACTCTGACCGGGTGTCATTGCCCTTCGAGGATTTGTGAATTCAACCATAATTTCATCTTCCCCTGATTGTTTCGCAACACAATCGGCTCCGCCATCTTTATACCGGATCTTTCCTCGATATATTTTATCGTCAATCAAGCTCGGATATTTTACAAAATTAATGTGCCCCGCAGTCAATTTTCTAGCGTACAGTTTTTTTTCAACGTCCACTTCAATCGTATTAGTGTCGACGTTGATATCCCTGACATACAATGCTTCATCGTGGCTGATTCCAAGACCTCTTCTTTGTCCTATCGTATAGAAAGGATATCCCTGGTGTTTCCCGATCACCTTGCCTTCAAAAAGAATTTCACCGTTTGAAATTCGAGTCTCTAATCCAGGTACTACTTCTTTTAAGAATCGTATATAATTGTTATCTGCAATAAAACAGATCTCGTAACTCTCAGGCTTGTTCGAATTGGCAAGTCCGTATTTTACTGACAGCTCACGAACCTCCGGCTTGGTAAGCTCGGCAAGTGGAAAGATTGTTCTGCTTAAGTTACCCTGGCTCACTCCATAAAGAGCATATGATTGATCTTTTGCGCTGTCTTTGCCCTTTGAAATAATATATCTTCCAGTGTCAATATCTTTACGTATTTTAGCATAATGGCCCGTGCAAATGTAATCGGCACCTAGGCTGCTCGCTTTCTCAAGAAGATATTCCCACTTGATCTTTTGATTGCAGACAACGCAAGGATTCGGAGTTCGACCGGATAAATATTCTTCGATAAAACCGTCGATAACTTCCTTCTTGAATCGCTCGGTGAAATCAAAAACGTAATGAGGAAAACCGAACTTACTAGCAATGCTTCTTGCTATATTAATCCCGTCGATTGAGCAACAGCTTGTGTCACGATTGTCATTTCCCCCGACATCTTCATAGTTATATGTCTTAATCGTCACTCCAATGATGTCGTATCCTTTCTCGACCATGAGAACTGCCGCAAGAGATGAATCTACACCACCACTCATTGCTACAACGACTCTGGGCTTATTGACGCTACGATCCAACATGATAATAATTTAAAAAACATCCACCGCTTATAAAAGGATTATTCTCTCTAAGAAATTCCTGCTTCATGGAACTTCAACCCTGCTCTGATCACCGATCATGAACCGCTGCACTCTCGGTTTACCCTCAGCGCTCACAATCTCGACCCCATTTCCAAGCAGACTTCCTTCTATTCGCATCCCGGCATCCAGAATCTTGCACTCTTTCAATACAATACTATATTCCACTTCGCTGTTCTTTATATGGGAACCTGCTCCTATCGATGTAAAGGGTCCTACATAACTATTTTCAATGATTGCACCCTCACCAATAATTACGGGTCCTCGAATTTTACTATTCAAAATCTTGCATCCTTTCTGCAAAACTACTCTGCCGGCAATATCGCTATGTAAATCTACCTCTGCGCCGGTTTCAACCGACGGTTCTGTATTCTCAAGTATAAGTCGGTTTGCTTCAAGAAGATCGATCGGTTTCCCCGTATCTTTCCACCACCCCGTTATCTCAGTGAACCCGACGTGATAACCGTGTTCGATAAGATATTGATGCGCATCAGATATTTCTAATTCTCCTCGCGCACTTGGCTTTATATTATTCACAGCTTCGAAAATATGATGGTCATAAATGTATATTCCCGCAACCGCATAGTTACTCTTGGGATGCTCGGGCTTTTCCTCAACTTTTATTATTAATCCGTCTTTTATTTCCGGCACTCCAAATCTTTCAGGGTCTTTCACCTTAGCAAGAGTTAAAAAGCAGTTTGCCTTGCTCTTTTCAAACGCATCCAAATAACGCTTAACTCCGCCAACCACCATGTTGTCGCCGAGATAGAAAATAAAATTCTCGCGCCCGATAAAAGACTGGGAAATCTTGACGACGTGGGCAAGTCCGAGAGGCGCATCCTGGGGGATATAAGTTATTTTTGCTCCCCATCTTGAACCGTCACCTATTGCACGGGGCACTTCATCGCTGTCGGCATTCGTTATTATCCCGATCTCGGTTATCCCTGCAGAAACCGCGGCTTCTATTGAATAATGCAGAATGGGTTTGTTTGCGATCGGAATCAGGTGTTTGTTTTGAGTGTGAGTGATTGGTCTAAGTCGTGTTCCTCTTCCGCCACTCGCAATCAATGCCTTAAAATTCACAATTCCTCCAAAATTTTCTTTATATTTCTCAAATGAACCCGCTTGCTTTGTTTATCACGGAGCAGCTCCTCGACTCCCAGCAACGACCATGATTTGTAAAACTGTGAAAGCGACGTATCACTTTCAAGTGCTTTAATATGGTCGGAGATTACTTCAATATCTCCCCGAGCCAATGGACCGGTAAGTGAATTGATCCCGTCGTTTGCGATCAAGCTTCGGACTGTTGATGACAACAAACTGGTCATCATCGCTTTCGCGTCCGCTGCGCTAACAAAATCAGCAATGAGTTTTTCAGCTTTTCTGAGCGCGATGACCGTGAAATTCGATGCGATCACACTCGCGATATGGAGAAGCACACGATCTCTTTCACTGGAGAGAATAATTAGTTTTGAATCCAATAATTTCGTGATTTGTCGGGCAAATATTAGAGCCCTTCTATCACCTATGAAATCGTAATATATCTTCTTCGCCGCGGCAGGGTGATATTCATTTGCAAAAGCGGCAATTGGATGCAATGCGCCAACCGCCGCACCAAGTTTCTTAAAAGGAGAAAGGACTCCAACGCTCTTGACTCCGCTGGTATGGAAAATAATTTTGGACTCCCAATCAATATGCTTAACAGCGGATAGCACATCCACCACAGTCTGGATTTCGTCATCCCGTACGGCTATTAACAGAAATTTGAAATTATCTGTAATCAATGAGGGTTGGTTAAAGATGGCAGCACCATGGAAAGCGGATTTCAATTTCGACAATTGTGAGCGATTGCTACCCTTCCGAACTATGCAGCTGCAAAACCAACCCTTCCTCCCTATTGCTGCACCCAAACTGGATCCAACTCTTCCCGGCCCAATAAGCGCAAACGAGCGCACCCTCTCCATCATGAGATAATTGCTGATAAATACCCGACAACACTGCTCTTATCTCCCGTCGTATCTCCTGAATTACAGTGATGGAGAACTGATACTGTATTCATTCCCAATTCCTTCATTGCATATAAACATGACACTATCGGTCCCCCTCCACATGCTTCGCATTTTTGATTCTCCAAGTCATCCATAAGATTTTCCGGGACTGACTTCAGTATATCATTAACACAAACTTCATCCATCTTGTTGGCAGTATCATAATCGTAATAATGAGATAGGTCTGAGCTTGCCACGATCAGTGCATTGCTGTCTTTTACGACATCGCTTAAGACTTGTCCGAGTAGTTTGCAATACTCAGATCTCTGGTCGCCCATGACTATCGGAACTAGTTCGAAATCACCGAGTGCTGTCTGGAGAAAAGGGAGTTGCACTTCCACTGCATGTTCCGTCTTATGTCCAAGTTGAGATTCGATCATAATTTTGTTCGCACTTTGGAGAAACTTGTCTCTCATTTCACAATCTATCTCTACAACACCGAGTGGAGTCGAATACGCTTTGCCCGAAAAAACCGACAAGCCGTCAAAATATTCTCGATGACTGGGGGAAACAACTATAACTGTCTTAAATTGGTTTTTATGCAACAGTGAATAGGCGTGGGCCGCGGTGAAACCACTGAAAGGATAACCAGCATGGGGAGCAATAATTGCAGAGATCTTACCCTGAAAGTTATCTCTGATATCTTTTCTCGCCTCATCAAGCAATTTCCGAACCGCTTTGGCGAGTTCTTCCTTTTCAGAAGGATAAAATAAACCCGCAACCGCAGGAGGCCGGATATAATCAGTTTCCCTTTGCAAAACCTTCCTCTAATGAAATACCTAGTCCCTTTTCACTAAATACATCCGCCGAGAAAACATACAACCGTGTATCAGGATCTTTATAAGATTCCTTGTCCAACCCGGCTTTCATACATGTATATTCCAGAAATGTTTCACGACCCCAATGATTTTCAGTAGCTACCTGCGGCAGGAGCAATCCCCTGTAGATCCCTTTTTCAATCAAAAGTCCGTGTCGACCTATTTCTACTTCCTCAAAATTTCTGATTCTCTTGAGAGCTGAGAGCACCGATATCTCAAGTTCTAAATTTTGTAATTCATCCTGTCGAACGGATTCAAATCTCGGATCACATGTTGCAGCCTTTTGTGCCATCTCGGCGACGACTTTGTATAACGGGTAAATACCTTCGATCAGACCGATGCAGCCCCTCAGCTCACCATTTTCCTTTAAGGTTACAAAAGCACCCGCTGTCTTTCTCATGTTCAAGCTGGTAGGTTTGCTGGGTATATAAGATTTAGAAGCAGCCGCGGCTTTCACCGCTTCACGAGCAATGAAGAGAAGCTCAAGTTTTTCTTCATTAAGCAAATTGGAGTCCTCGGATAAAAGATTTTTTTTTATTTCCATACTCCGGGAACTACTGTCCGGCATTTTGCGCATAGGCCGTCGATCAAATTATTAGTAACGACTCGGTAGCCTTTCCGTTCAACAAGCACCTCTCCACATTTATGACAATAGGTATTCTCAAAGTTCTCAACCATACCCGGCAAATTTCCGGCATAAACAAAATACAACCCCGCTGACTTTCCAATGTTCACAGCATTAATCAGCATTCGGGCGGTGGTATTGTTGTTACTAGTCATCTTATAATCCTGGTGAAATGCCGTAACGTGCCACGGGATCTCAGTTGAAACGGAGGCAATAAACTTAGCAATGTTGTTCAATTCTTCCGTACTGTCGTTGAATCCGGGAACCAACAATGTCACTATTTCCACCCACATCCCTTTTTCTTTTAAGAGATGAATTGCATTGAGGACCACATCCAACCTTCCTCCAAGTTGCCTATACCTCTTATCGTCAAATCCTTTTAAATCAACTTTATACAAATCTACATAGGGCCTTATGTAATCAATTACTTCAGGAGTTGCGTTACCGTTGGATACGTAAGCACCATGGATTCCGTAAGGCCTGGCAAGCTTAAAGACTTCAATGGCCCATTCACTTGTGATTAGCGGCTCGTTGTAAGTTGAAACTAAAACTGGAGACTTATAAACCAGAGCAAGTTCGACTATCTTTTCGGATTCAACCACTTCAGGCTGGGCAACTGCAGCAGGGTCACGAATGGTTTGACTCGTCATCCAATTCTGACAATAAGAACAATGGTAATCGCATCCCAACATTCCAAAGCTGACCGCATTTCTCCCGGGGAAAGCGTGGAAGAATGGTTTCTTTTCAATGGGATCGAGCTGGATTCCCGCAGCATATCCGCGCGGGACGAAGAGTTTTCCTTCTTTGTTGAACCGGACCTTACAGATCCCTTCCCGTCCCGGTTTTATTTTACATCGGTGACCGCATGCGTAACATAAGACCCAATCACCGTCAAGCTTCTTATAAAGCTCACCCTCAACGGTGTGGTCCTGCAACAAATTTCTAATTGTTAAAGTCTCAGCCATAGCGTCCTCCGACTCAAAGAATTTTACACTTTTAAACGGAGAAAGTCAACCTGTGGCATGTACTTCATGAATAACACTGGATTTACTTGATTAATTTGCCCCGATTTCTCACCTCCTTTTCATGCTTAAAAGGTCGGAGGATATGCAATGAAAGAATACGATTGGGGCAATTTTATTCTGCGGGTTTCACTCGAATCTGATATTAATAAGATTTACGACTCATGGGCAGCCGAAGCCGGATTAGAGAGATTGCATTTACGATCCGCTCAATACTATTCGATGCTCCGCCGATTGGATTTTTTGAAAGGACAATGGATTTTAAATACTGTTCGGCGAGGCCTTTATTCGAATCCATGGTCTTTCATCCTTCCAAGTAAATTCCACGCCCTTGCCAAAAAAATCTGTTAAGCGGGATCCTGTCAGAACCTCCTTTGACTCCCCTTGTAAATGTATACCGCCATCACGCAACAGTATTGTGTGCGTAAAGATAGGAAGTATTTCTTCTATGTGGTGAGAGACGTATAACAAAGTCGGGGCATTCTCTTTCTTCCCTATTTGCTCAATTAAAGACAAAAAGTTTTCCCTTGCAAAAATGTCGAGCGCGGTGCAGGGCTCATCCAAAATCAACAATCTCGGAGAACTCATCAAAGCCCTTGCAAGTAGAATCTTTTGCTTTTCGCCCTGGGATAACGTGAAGTACTTCCTTTTGCTCAGGCTGATGCATCCGAATTGTTCAAGTAATTCAAGAGCTCGACTTACATCTTCTTCTTCAGGCTTATCATAAAGGCCTATGCTCGCAAATTTACCGCTCAAAACAATTTCCAGTACACTTTCGTTTACATAAAGATTTTCCTGCAACGATGAGCTTACCCATCCGATGGATTTTCTCAATTCACGAAGATCACAAGCTCCAAATCTTTTTCCTAATACCGTTACCTCACCTTTCGAAGGAAATATATAACCGTTGATCATGTTCAGGAGAGAGGTTTTACCTGAACCGTTCAGTCCGATGATAGCCCAATGCTCACCAGTCCTAACCAACCAGTTAATATTTCTAAGAATTAATGATTCTCCCCTATACCAAAAGACCTCCTTCATCTCAACAATCATTGCGACGCCCCAAAGCTAAGTTGCAAAGGAAAGAAGAAATGAAAGATTGGTAATTGTCTCATGATTCAAACGTCCTTTGACTTCGTGACATTATGGCACATGGTTAAACTTCAATTGGAACACACAAATAATATAAGAAAATTCGCAAAGGTCTTTTAGCTCCCAGAAAGATTGGAGTATAAAGAATTGATTTGTTTTTGCCCCTCAACGTTGGTCTGCGAAGATACTTTTACGAGTAACTCGTTCTAGAATTTAACACAGAACGAAATAGCTGCGCTGGGCGAGCCATCAGGGGCGAGACCAAGGCTTGGTGAAACATCAAAGCCAGAAAGCTCAGCATCAATATAGGAATCAAGAATTGTCAGAGCATAGACTCCGGCAATGTACCAGGCATAAGAATCGCGTTGGTCATGATAAGTGTCTCTCTCACTTTGTAGCGCTCCGAGGTACCCTGTTTTTTCTATAGACCATGATGAGGGAGGTCCTGCAGTCTTGAGAGAATCCGAGTACTCCGTTCGGAAAGACTGATAACTCTTATTATTCGAGATCCATTGAGAAACAAAAAAACCTTGTATAGCATAAATGATGGGGACCTTCCAATAACTCCCATTGTAAATCTGACCGCCGCCTGGTATTACCGTGGACAGCAGCACGGCAGTGAGAGCTGATTTCTGTTTAACTATAACAACATTTGTGTCAACGGTAGAGGTGTCATTCGAATAAATCCTCTCGGGAATGGATTCGTTTGACTTTATATTGACGGTATCCCCCTTAAAGAGTGTGCCTGGAATTAAATAATCTATGCCCAGATCCGTCTGCAATTCTAATCGGCTGAAAGGCTTTACCTTCCCCATTCTATCCTGTGCATTTGTCGAAGAAGAGCCTACAATTAAAATTGGGACAACCACAATAAGAAAGATTTGACTTTTTTTAGAGAGACCGTGAACCATCCTGAGCAGTTCATCCCGCATGGGGGACCTACGACTTGTGGGCAATGATATCGATCTCGATCATTGCGTTGCGGGGCAAAGCTGAAACTTCCACGGTCGTCCGGGCAGGAGGATTTTCCTTGAAATATTCGGAGTATATTTTATTGAACTCAGCAAAATCACCCATGCGTTTCAAAAAAATTGTCGCCTTAACAACGTTTGAGAATGTGCAGCCTACCGATTGAAGCATTTCCGAAATATTTCTCATTACCTGACGGGTCTGCTCAGCGAGACCATCTGCCATCTCCCCCGATTCCGGCATCAGCCCTATTTGACCGGAGAGAAAAAAGAAACCATCGACTTCTATTCCTTGAGAGTATGGCCCGATCGGCTGCGGAGCGTTTTTAGTTTGAACAACTTTCATTGTCTAATCCTCCCGATCGCCAAGGATCAGTTCGATTATCCTTCCCAAATCGTCATCGTTATAAAATTCAATTCTAATTTCTCCCATGTGTCCAGCCTGCGAGTTCTTTGATTTTTCACCGAAATTAATTTTTACCTGAGTTCCTAAATGTTTCCTGAGTTTATCAATAAGATCCTTCACAACCGGCCCGGTCATGTCTGGCTGATCGGTTGATCCGGTTCTTAAATGTTTTTTCTTATTTTTGCCTGTCCCTAATAGTCGTTGTACTTCTTTTTCTACTTGGCGAACGCTCAAGTTATCTTGAGCAATTTTGTTGAAAAGATGAAACTGTTCGCTGGAATTCTCAAGTGCCAGGAGCGCCCTTGCATGACCTGCGGTAATGTCGCCCGAAACCAACCCTTTTTGGATCGGTGCCGGCAGTTTGAGGAGCCTCAGGAAGTTTGCCACTGTAGCACGATCCTTCCCGACTTTCTCAGCAACGTTTTCTTGCGTGAGATCGCATTCATCAATAAGTCTCTGGTAACCAAGAGCTATTTCTATGGGATTCAGATCTTCTCGCTGAAGATTCTCAGTCAATGCCATTTCCAGCATTTTCGCATCCGAATCGACCTGAAGGACATAAGCTGGTATTTCACGAATACCTAGCTCAGCTACAGCTCGGAGGCGCCTCTCTCCCGACACCAGCTCAAAGACGCCATCCTTGGTATGACGTACTGTTATTGGCTGAATAAGACCATTTTCTTTTATGGAGTTTTTCAACTCTTCGAGAGGCTCCCGGTGAAATTCTCTTCGAGGTTGAAACCTGTTAGCTATTACCTTATCTACAGGAATCTTTGCAAATGGATTTACTACCAATTGATCGGATAGCTCAGGTGGAATTTTATCAAAGGAAATAGATTCCTTCTTTATTAACGCATCCAATCCTCTGCCTAAGCGAATGTTAGATTTCATATCTTAGTGTTTCCCCCAGCTGTGTCCGTTGTAGCTCTTTCAACGCTCTCCACAATCGGCTTTGATTCCGTTGCTTCACGTTTTCGCTTTATTTTATTCCGATCCAGAAATTCCTTTGCAAGATCCATATAATGCCTTGCCCCAAGTGAGACTGCATCGTAGAGGATAATAGGTTTGCCAAAACTTTGAGCCTCACTGAGCCGTACGTTCCGGCCGATTACAGTTTTGAAAACCCGTTGATCAAAATAGCGCCTAACTTCATCCACCACCTGGTTTGAAAGCTTCAATCGCGAGTCGAACATTGTTAAAAGTACACCCTCAAGCTCCAATTCCGAATTTAAATTTCGTTTGACCATTGAGATCGTATTCAGGAGCTGACCAAGCCCTTCAAGAGCAAAGTACTCAGTCTGGACGGGAACGAGAACGCTGTCTGCAGCCACTAGAGAATTCACGGTCAGCAAACCGAGCGACGGCGGGCAATCTATCAGTATATACTCAAAATTATCTTTGATCGGTCCGATCGCGTTTTTCAGGAGAGATTCTCTCTTCTCCATATCGACTAATTCAATTTCGGCTCCAACAAGGTTAATATCAGAAGGCATGAGTTTTAGAAAGGAGAGCGAAGTATTACAAACCGATGCTTCTGCCGGAGAAGCACCGATAAGAACATCGTATGTGCTTACGTGAGGCTGGCTTTTATCGAATCCAAGAGCGCTTGTCGCATTAGATTGCGGATCAATATCAATGAGGAGAACTTTATGCTCCAAGGCCGCAATGCAAGCGGCAACATTGACGGTCGTAGTTGTCTTTCCTACACCGCCTTTTTGATTTGCAATCGCGATTATTCTTCCCATGGAGCGGTTCGGTTTGAATGGCTAAATGTACGTTTCATCCGGATAAAATATAACGTCGGGTACACAAAATTTCAATTAAGTGGATTAGGGAACGTCCGCCCCTCAATTGATTATCAACAACCGTCAGGATATATTTTAGAAAGTCAGGAAAATTTTAGAGGCAGGAATCCATGATAAAGACAGTTATTTTTACACTCCTTTTTCTTTCAGCGGTTTATTTCTTCGCGAAAAATATCATAAGACTAATATCGTATTTAAGAATTGGTCAAAAAGAAGAGCGCTCAGGTAATATCAAAAAGCGCCTCACGAACGTATTGTCTATAGCATTCGGGCAAAAGAAACTTTTGCGGGAACCAATTGCAGGTTCGATGCACTTTTTAATATTCTGGGGGTTTATCGTCCTGCTCAGCGCAATCCTGGAAGGACTCCTTCAAGGATTTGCTTCCAATTTATCGCTGGCATTCCTCGGTCCACTCTACTCCCCTCTTGTTTTCTTACAAGACCTCTTCGGACTTATGGTAATTATATCCGTGCTCGTCGCTCTTTACAGAAGAAACATCGCCAAAGTTAAACGCCTCGAATTCCGGACTCATTCTAAAATGGATGCCAACCTCATACTGTGTTTGATTCTTCTCATTATGATTTCCATGTTCCTGCAGAACGGTTTGCATATAGCCCTGGAGAAGTCTTCTGGCACACCTGATACGTTAGATTCCAGCTCAAGGTTTTTGTCTTCAGCATTGGCTTCTTTGTTCAATTCTTCATCGACCGTAACTCTTTCAACCTTATTTCAGGTTTTCTGGTGGATACATATTGTAATTGTCCTCGGGTTCTTAAATTATTTGCCGTACTCCAAACACCTCCACATAGGTTCGTCCTTCTTCAATGTCTATTTTTCAAATCAGAAGCCGCGCGGCGCGTTGACGCCGATTAATCTGGAGGCTGAGAACATCACAAGATTTGGGGCGGGCGACGTCGAAGACCTCTCATGGAAACAACTACTTGACGGATTCACCTGCACCGAGTGCGGCAGATGCGATTCTGTGTGTCCGGCAAATATCACAGGTAAGCCGCTCTCTCCGCGAAAAATAATTACCGATATCCGGCGCCGGACTATGGAGAGAGCTCCAGCCCTTTCCCTTCATGAAGAAGTCGATCAAAACCATCTTGTAGGTACTTTCATCACTGAGGAGGAACTTTGGGCTTGCACCACGTGTCAAGCTTGCATGGAAGAATGCCCTGTCATGATCGAACATGTCAGCTCCATCGTCGATATGCGCCGTTACCTTGTCCTCAACGAATCCAAATTCCCGCAAGAACTATCTACAGCATATCGAAATCTAGAAAATAATTATACCGTCTGGCCATTTAACTGGAGAGATCGGGCGAAATGGACGGAAGGTCATGACGTTCCAATCGCAGCTAATGTAAAAGACGATTTCGATATTTTATTTTGGGTTGGATGCGCGGGAAGTTTTGACGATCGATACCAGAAAGTGGCGCGAGCTTTTGCTGAATTGATGAAGATTGCCGGAATCAAATTTGCAATATTAGGAAATGAGGAGAAATGTTCAGGCGATCCTGCACGACGAAGCGGGAACGAATATCTGGCTCAGAGTTTGATTAAAGAGAATATCAGCACCCTTCAAAAATATCACGTAAAAAAAATTGTTGCGACCTGTCCGCATTGTTTCAACACCCTGAAAAACGAATATCCCGACTTCGGAGGAAATTATGAGGTCATTCACCACACTCAACTGATCGAGGAATTGCTGGAATCCGGAAAGATTTCCATTCCATCTTCGAGGGGTGCGATTAAAGATGGAATCGATGAACGAAACAAAAGGAAGGTTACTTATCACGATTCGTGTTATATTGGTAGGTACAATGGAGTTTACGAGTCTCCGCGAAAAGCCATTGGCTCGATAGATGACCTTGAAATGGTTGAGATGAAACGGTCGAAGGACAAGGGTTTATGTTGTGGAGCAGGTGGAGCTAGAATGTGGATGGAAGAAAAAATCGGCAAGCGTGTGAACATTGAAAGAGCGGAAGAAGCGCTCTCCACAAATCCGGACGTAATCGCATCTGCCTGCCCGTTCTGCATGACAATGATGACCGACGGAGTCAAAGCGAAAGAAGCGCCTAACGTTGTAGTGAAAGATGTCGCAGAACTAATTTTCGAAGCAATCGGCAAGAATCTCGGCACACCAAATTCATGAAAAAAACTTAACATCGGAGGAAAAGTGAAATTACTTGGAATTACTTTTGTCGTCGCCCTCATAATGACTGGCACCGGGGCAGCACAGTACAAACTGGAGTACAAATCTGCGGGTTCGACTCCGCTTCAGTACAAAGCCCACACTACGCTCGAGACAGTGGAAACCATGATGGGCCAGGAGGCAAAAGTCAATGTTGTCTCAGACCAATCTCTTACGGTGACCAGTGTAAAGGCGGACAGCGAATTAATATTTTCAACGACTATCGATTCAGGTGAGAACATCGCAGTGTTGCCGAGCGGAGATACTAATCGGACAGTATCCCCCACCATCGGAAAAATCAAGGAGACTCGAATCAAGCCGGACGGCGAGGAACTTTCCACAAGATGGGTTGATACTGCCTTCGCCAATTCACAGGCAGGACAGATGAAGGATTTCGGAAGTTTCTTCTTCAAGCTGCCTTCTACTATGGTTGACACGGGTGCGACATGGAGTCAAGACAAAATAGATACCGTGGGTACCCCGGGAGCTCAAGGGCAGATTGTAGTCAATACAAAAACCGATTATAAATTAGTTGGAAAAGAAAACGTCGATGGAGTCCCCTGTGCGAAGATTATGTTCACAGGAAAGGTTAGTCTAAAAGGAGCGGCTTCTATCCAGGGAATGAACTTGGCGATAGACGGTAGTGGAACAATTAGTGGAATTGCTCTATTCGATTATTCCGCCGGAAGAGTAATGAAAATAAGCGGATCATCGAACCAAGACCTTGTCATGGCATCCGCGGGAGAAAACGCGATGACAATCCCGATGAGTCAGAAAACAAATTACGATCTCTTTTTAGTTAAATAAAAAACTTTCTAGATTCTGGCCCAATCAACCGAGTGAATTCGGACGGGACATTCTCCCGTCCGATGTTTCTCTTAGCTGACCCGCACATCTCTTATTAGTACAATCCTTTTCTTTCTTTTTAATTTCCTTTAATCTGTGAGAATCCCGGGTAACAGGAAGGAGAATGCGGCGCAGTTAACAAAATTTCTCAAGCTGTTTGTCAAGAATAAAATCAATTAGCACAACTAATTGGTGCAACTTTTCAATCTGCTTCTATACAATAACTTCAACTCGCTTAAATTACTGTTTCAATTTTCAAATCAGATTGCCCCGAATTCGACAGGAAATGACATCCGGCAGCAGAACTTAGTCACGAAAGTGTGAAATGAAACACTTTACTTTTAGCCAGCCATATGTTACTTTCAAATGTTCGTAAAGAGACTATAGTAAGGGGGGCGGCGGTGTTGGGTTAAGCATTCGCGAAGCTTAGCTCAATTTGAACGATGTCAAAACTAGGAGTTTGATGTGGGAACGCAACAACTTTTGCTCGTTGTCCTGGGAGTCATTGTTGTAGGAGTTGCAGTAATGGTTGCTATAATTATGTTCGATAGCAATTCTCAGGGCGCGAATCGAGATGCGATTATCTCTGATTTGGAAAACCGCGCTGCAAGTGCGTTGCAGTATTACAGGAAGCCAACAATGATGGCAGGCGGAGGATATAGTTATCTTGGATATGCCCTTTCGATAGTCGATACCGGGAACGCAAATGGAAGTTACTCGGCTACTCTTACACTCCCTTCAGGTACAGCTTACGTACCCGGAAACATGGATGCTATCACTACCCCAACGCAGACGATTTATTTGGTTGGATGCGGGACAGAAACAGGAGATGATGGAGCGTCCCCGGTAAAAGCCTTTATGAAGGTGAGTCAGGATTCATTAACTACAGTAGTTCTTAACTGATAATTCGAGATGGACGCTCCCCTCGACTAACGATCTTTCTTTATCCCTCTTAGCCCATCTTCCAAATTATTTGACAGTACGTTGCTGACTAAATAAACCTGGTCAGCAGCCGTGTTAGAAACATATTCCTGTCCGGCTAAATTCATCACCTTCCCCGCGATGCGAGTTCCATTAGAGAGTGAAAATCCATAATCAACTAGAGATGTTTCTCCTGAAAGCGTAGTGTCAACAAAGTCCAATGCCATCGTCCCTATGAAATCTCCGATGACCTCTCGTACCTTTGCTTCCGAAATTTTCACCCCATTAATTTGCCAGAGTGTGTCTCTATGAAAAAAATGGTACAGAGTATCTCCCAATGCAAAATCCGCTGCTTGAAGATCTTCGAACGTGAAGTCAAAGATTCTCTTGTCCCGCCAATTTATAAGTGACTGTGCAGCAAAAGTCCTAAGGTTCTTAGTCAGGTCAAGAATTTTTTTGTTTCCATTAATTTCCACATAACACCCATCAAAATCCGGAGTAACAGTCCCCACTCGCAGAGAAATTTCATTCCGATCGCTCTCGGATATTTTTAGCACCGGAGCAGTTTCGCTCAATCCGTAAGCAAGGCTGTCCGTCAAATTATCAGCCACAGTTGATGCTGAAGGATTCGATGCAATCGCAGAAAGCAGGAGACTTACTTCACCCCGATTTGCGGGAAATCGAATCGGATTTATGATAAACCAATCATGGCTCTCCCGTGCGATGACAACCTGGTTTTTACCTGACCGATCCTGCTGAGATGCAATTGAGATTTGACTGATCTTCGATGTATCTAGTTTTGAGAAAGGATTCGAATTCTCAGTAGTCGATGTAGTAAAAGTCAACCTCTGGATTGCATATACGATCCCAAGGAGTACCAATACACCGATTAAAATCTTAGTCGGTTTGCTCACCGTCTGCCTCGGATTGTTTAGTTAGACTCGCTCGATAAGTTTTGCGACGGTTGATAGTTCGTCGCCAATAAATCAAGCCAAAGGCTAGGATAAGAACCGGCGGCACTCCAACAATCATGTCTTTTGCCAAAGCTCGGCTCGCATCGGATACTGGTTTTAAAGGGCTTGGCAGGAAAGATTTCGAGCGGATGGAAATCAATCCCAAATCATCCGTCAAATAATCAACGACATTCAGGAAAAGTGACAGGTTTTCAGGATTACTGAGGAACATGTCACGCACGAAGTTGCCGTTGCCTATGACGATTATTCTCTCCATTCCTTCAGTTTTCAATGAATTACTATATCTATCGCTATCAGGAATTGAAGTTTTAATCTTCCCACTTATCGAAGCGCCGAGAAGGAGATAATGATTCTCGAACATCTCACGCGTATATTGGGCGCCCGGATCTAGGTTGTAAAAACCGCTCTGTGTTCCGCTACGCTGGCTAGAAAACGCAAAGGGGGTCACAGTGAGATGAAGCTGGTGTGCAAAAGTCGTATCGACCTCACTGGCAAAAGGAAGTATGACCTGATGTAAATTTTGCGTAACAGCAAATGACTTGTCGAAATTGTCAACTATTGGAATGTAGGGATGCGGTATTTCGGTCTGAAAAGTAAGCCCTGCCTCTCTCTGCATAACTGAGACCGATGCGCATTGAGCATCCCGAACGAGATCTTTTTTTATTTCAAACCCGTAGGCGCCGAATATCTTTGACAAATTTACATTGAGATCGGTCGCAAATTGACTCTGCATTGTCGCATTTACCATGCTTGTCAGAAAAGCCGCACGGCCCCGATTTATCATAAATTGATCTAAGTTATAAAGCTGGGAATCTGAAAAGGATGTGGTCGGTTGAATCATAACCAGGGCACTGACAGAATCGGGAATGGGCTGTTTAAAATCGACCGGAAGAAGATTATATCTGTTTGACAACGCTTCTTGTGATTTTTGGATGTCTTCAAACGACGGCTCCCCGTTCCCCTGTGCAATGGCGATGGTTTTCTTCCCGGAATTTATCAAACGATCAATCCGCGAAGCCATGTCATACTCGAAGTTCGAAAGGTCTTCAATGACAGGAATTGTTTGCTTCTGCGCACGGTACTCGATGACTAATCCCATGAACGCTCGCTTCACTTCGAGCTTATCATTATTTACAACCTGAACTTGAACTTGCGGAATTCCTTCGGAAGTTGCCTTGCTAACGCCAACATCATTCGAGGGATCGTTGATTTCATATTCCAACTTGCCACCTGAAAAGCTCCTCAGCTCCTGCAGGATATCCATGAGTGCGCGACGGTTATTACTGTAAGGCGAAGGCAAATCAGAATTAAAATATACCTTAACAATTAGTCTATCTTTTAGGGTCTTAAGGAGACTTTCAGTTGCGGGAGACAAAGTATTTATGCTACCTTTGGTAAGATCAAGCCTTATGAACCATCCCGATGCTATAACATTCACAAAGATGATCACTACCAAATACAATAACATTTGCAGGAGAATTTCACGAGTTGCCTTTTTCATTTGGATTTCAACTCCAGCCATTTCATCGTAAGAGCTGAAAAGAAAGTAGTTACCCCACAGAAATAGATTACATCTCTGAGATCAATTACCCCCTTGTAGAAATTTTCCAGGTGAAAATCTGCACTAATATATTGAAGGATATAGACAAACTGGCCTGTCGCGAGTGATGTCACCTTATCCAGAATGAAGAAGATGAATAAAATAAAGAGCGCTGTAATGAATGCAGCGACCTGGTTCTGAGTCAGACTCGATGCGAAAACCCCGACTGAAACATATCCAGCAGCCAAGAATATAAGGCCAAGATAACCTGAGAGAACTGCCCCATTGTCAATTTCTCCGACGCCGGCAACAATAATAAAGTAAACCACCGTCGGAATAAGAGAAACGACGACTGTTAGCAGGCTCGACAATAATTTGGCGAAAACGAGTTTTCCCCTGCTGACAGGATGAGTTACTATAATTTCTATTGTGCCGTTCCGGAACTCCTCGGAAAACGAACGCATTGTCAAAGCCGGTATAAAAAACAGGAACAAAATAGTCGTCAAGGAAAAGAAAGGCCTAAGGGTAGCGACATTTGCCAGGAAGAGATCTTCTGCGAACATATATCCCGAAATAAGAAGAAACACAATAATCACAACGTAAGCCGACGGAGTCTTAAGTGAAATTAGTATTTCCTTCTTAAGTAAAATCTTGAAGCTATTGCTTTCCTGTTTCATTTTCTCCCATTGTTAATTCTCTAAAAATCTTTTCAAGATCGGAACCGGAATTTCCAATATCGAGGAGCTTAAATCCCTCCTGTACACAGGTATCAAATATTCTTTCTCGTGTCTGATTATTGTCCTCTACAGACAGTCGCATCGAAATCAATCCCGATTCAGCACTAGCTGAAATTCCTTTTGCCTGAACAGCCTCACCGATAACACTTTTTACATCTTCAATCGGCTTCGAGGCTTTGATGATCAAAGATAAGCTACCTATGCCGTCATGGTGTAATTCTTCCGATGTCGCGTCAAGAACAAGCTTACCTTTATTGATTATCAAAACCCGATTACACAATGCCTGAACTTCGGAAAGAATGTGCGTTGAGAGAATTACAAATTTCTCCTGGGCTAATTCAGAAATTAATTTTCGAATCTCCACTACCTGATTAGGATCGAGACCTGACGTAGGTTCGTCCAAAATCAGAAGTTCCGGATCATGAATTATGGCCTGAGCAAGCCCAACCCTTTGTTTATACCCCTTCGACAACTGATATATGGGTTCATAAAGCACCGTCTCCAAGCCACACCGATCAACCACATATCCAAGTCTCTCCGTGGTTTTTTCCGCACCAAGACCTGCCAGCTCAGACGTAAATTTCAGGTATTCATGAACCTCAAGCTCCGTATAGAGTGGATTGCTTTCCGGCAAATATCCAATTTTCGATCTGACCCTGTAGTTATCGGTACTTATCACTTCTCCATCAATTGAAATCATTCCATTGGACGGAGCGAGAAATCCTGTGATGATCCTCATCGTCGTGGTCTTCCCTGCGCCGTTAGGACCAAGAAATCCCACCACACTCGGGACATCGACCGCAAAAGAGACCTCATTTACGGCGGCAATGGAGCCGAAGAATTTTGTCAGATTCTCCACTTTTAGACTCATAACGGTTGCAAATTTATCCCCATTGAGCAAAATTATCAACACAAAAATGAATGAAAATCGAATGAACCGCAACACTTCTGATTCGTCTAATGACTCGAAGCTAAATGATAGACGAGCTAAGGAAAAAATACTCATTGACAGGGCGTTGGCCGGCGACGAAACCGCTTATTCTGAAATCATATCTCTTTACAAGGGAAAGGTTGCTGCGACCGTTTATTCCATTCTCGGAAGAGAATATGTCGAAGAAATTTCACACGAAGCATTCATCAGAGCTTTCAACTCGATCAAAAGCTATAGGAGCGATTCGTTATTCTACACATATCTTATAAAAATAACGGTCAACTTATGCCGAGACGAAATAAGACGGAAAAAGATAAAACGTATTTTCAATTTCACGGAGGTCTTTAGCAAAAGCGATGAAAACGATTCGTCAGGAAGCTCGAGCTTTTCAACAGGACAGGAGCAAATAAAGACCGATGTGTCCGTTGATCCCGCGAACGTTTACGACGGAGATGAAACTATTCAGATCGTGAGAGAAGAAATGGAAAATTTGAACCCCGTCCTTCGAGATGCAGTTACTCTTCGTGAGATTGACGAATTAAGTTATAGTGAGATCGCAAAACTTTTGAATATAAGTGTCGGGACAGCCAAGACACGTGTATTTCGTGCAAGACAGGTTCTTAGAGATAAACTAAGCGGAAGGTTCAAATATGAAAGATAAATGCTACAATATTACCTACGCAGATAGTTTTGTTCACGGCGAGCTCGATAAAAGTGAACAAGACAAGTTCGAGACCCATCTTGAAACATGCGGTGAATGCAGAGGTGAAGTCGAGGATCTCCGCCGCTTGGCACGGGCATTGAACTCTGCATGCTCCCCTCGTCTCGACGAAACCTTTAATTATAAAATCCTCAACAACCTTCGCAAACAGGAACGTGCAGAAGAAAGAAAAGAAATACGCATTGCTCTTGAAGACATAGTCATTAGCCTGGCCACTCTTCTGGCGATTGTCATCCTCGGTATACAGGTATTTGACCGTCCAGTGGTTTCACCGGTCGAAATGGCGGGTTCTCTTACTGATATCGAGAAAGTTTCAGTAGGACCGCAGACTCTCTCCAATGACCAGGTTCTTGAGCTGGTTATGAGGAGTAAATAAAATGGTTACAAGAAGAACCCTCTGGTTGTCGATAATTATCTCAATGATTATTGGCGGTGTTGCCGGATTTGAAATTGACCGTTATGGAATACCGAACAGTGACTCGCACATGGGTAAAACAAGATTTATCAGTTACCTGACAAAGGAGCTCGACCTGACACAAGTGCAACGGAAACAATTGGATTCAATAATTAATTATGCTCACCCCAAGTTTCAGACGATACGAAGAAAGTTTAATACGGATCTACAGGAACAGATGGATTCTACCAGGAAAATGATTAAGAATATTTTAAACGATCAACAACAACAAAAGTTTCAGTTTGTGTTAAACCAAATGCGAAGCAATTCAGATAACCAACAGGATAGTAAATAAATGAGTAAGAATAGGAAACGTGCTTATGCTTTTATTTCAGGCGTCATAATTCTTCTAGCCCTCTTCACATATTTCCGGGTTAGGGCGGACGCCGTTGATCCGGCAAGGAACGCAAGACCGATTCCTTCCGTCGAAGTCTCAACTCCACAACGCGGCTCGATTTCGAGAACGATACAGTTCACAGGAGACATCGATGCCTATCAAACGGCCAACGTTTACCCGAAAGTAAGCGGAAATCTTGAAAACGAATTCGTTAATATCGGGGATTACGTTCAAAAAGGGCAACTGCTTGCCTTGATCGACACGACCATTTACTCACAAAACGTCGGACAGGCCAGAGGTACTTACATGCAAGCTGAAGCAACTCTGACAAACGCCAAGATTACTTACGAACGCAACAAAAGCCTGCTGGAGCAAAACCTGATTGCAAAACAGGATCTTGACAATTCAGAGACCGCATACAAAGTGGCACAGGCACAGGAAGATGCCAGCCAGGCAAATTATAAGAACGCAGTAACTCAGCTTAGCTATTGCAAAATAGTTGCCACCTTTGCCGGTTATATAACAAGACGTTACTTCGATCCAGGAGTGTACGTTACCGCATCAACTAACTCTCAAGGCTCAACCTTATTCACTCTAGCCGAAATACAAAAAGTGAAAATAATGGTGAATGTTCTTGAGGACGATGTTCAATATCTGGGAACTATTACAGACGCGGATGTGACGGTCGATGCTTATCCCAATCAAGTTTTCAAGGGTAGAATCACGAGAGTCAGCCAACAATTTGATCTTGCAACAAGGACAATGCCCGTGGAGGTTGACTTGGATAACGAACAACACCTATTGAAGCCGGGTATGTTTGCAAACATTAATCTTGTTCTTGCCCAAAGGACTAATGTCCTGGTCCTTCCCTCTCAGGAAATCATGAAAGATGATTCGGGCAATTATGTTTATACTCTTTTGAAAGACAACACCGCACGAAAGACTTATGTGAAAGTAGGACTCTCCCAGGATAACCGAAATGAAATCCTCGCGGGGATAACTGATTCGGAGCGAATATTGACGGTTGGCCAGGATTTGGTAAATAATGGAATGAAAGTAAGGGTAGCGAGGTAAAGAATATATGTGGTTAACGCGACTTGCGCTGAGATACCCCATCTCAACTCTGATGGGGTCAATTGCAATTTTTGTTTTGGGGTTGGTATCCTTCCTTCAACTCCCGATCGACATGCTGCCAAATATCCAGATACCCGTTGTTTCTGTGATAACATTCTACAATGGCGCTGCTCCAAGCGACATGGAACAGTCTGTGACGGTTCCTCTTGAACGCGCAGTAAGCAGCACAAACGATGTGAACTATGTCCAATCGCAAACCCGGGAAGGTGTCGATAGGATTTACATCTATTTCAACTGGGATGCAAACACCGACGTCGGACTCGTGGACGTTATTCAAAAAATAAACAGAGCATTTAGTTTACTTCCTGTTGGTGTATCCCAGCCGATCGCGCTTCGATTCGATATATCAAACCTTCCCGTCTGCACAGTTGTGTTAAGCAGCGACATGGACGAACGAAGCTTGTATGACCTAGCATACAACGTCATAGAGCCGCAAATCGAACACTTAGATGGCGTCGCATCAGCTGCGGTTACAGGCGGAAAGATCCGTGAAATACATGTTGTTCTTGACAGAAATAAAATTGAAGCGCTTAACCTGCCGCTGGAAGATGTTACAAATGCAGTTGCACAATCGAATCTGATCATTCCATCGGGAGATTTAAAAACAGGAGTTTTTGATTATTCACTGACGACGGAAAGCCAATATAACGTTGTCCAGCCGATGGAAAACCTAGTGGTGAAAGTTATTAATGGAGTTCCTATTAGGATTAAGGATATCGGCTATGTTGAAGATTCCTATCAGGAACAAACTGAGTTGGTGAGAGTCAATGGACAGCATGGTGTCGTACTTCGGGTCTTGAAATCTCCTGATGCAAATACGGTCGATGTGGTCGACGAAGTAGTAAAAAATCTTCCTAAACTTCAGGGTGTTCCACCATCCGTTAATGCATCGCTTGCCTTTGACCAAAGTCAATATATCAGAGATTCAATCAGCGGGCTCCAACAAGAAGCTCTCATGGGAGCTTTGCTTGCGACAATTGTCATCCTCCTTTTTCTTAGAAACGCAAGGAGTGCGCTGGTAATTTTTGTAGCAATACCGCTTTCAATCCTCGTTGCATTTATTTATTTCAGATTTAGCGGAACGACTTTAAACACCATGACGCTTGGTGGGTTAGCTCTCGGCGTGGGCAGACTGGTCGACGATTCGATCGTCGAGTTAGAAAACATAACCCGTCACTACAATTTGATGGCAACCGCAAATGTAAGCAGGATACAGGCAACACTTGATGCTGCACTCGAAGTTGCCGGACCGATCTTCATTTCCACCCTGACAACAGTAATAGTCTTCTTGCCGGTCATTTTCCTAAGCGGCGTTGCCAAGTTGCTTTTCATGCCGCTCGTTTTGACAATTACCGTGGCACTGTTCGGATCGTTTTTCGTGTCGAGGACAGTCACCCCGCTCCTTTGTAATAGAATTATACAACCGGAAAGAGAAATCGATCCGAATTCCACAAAGTTCCTCGACAGGCTGCAATTAAGCTCAAAGAATTTCTTTGAAGGTGTCGATAACACCTACCAGAGAATTATAGGATACACTTTAAAGCATAAACGCAATGTTGTTTGGGGTGTTTTGGGATTTGCCCTCCTTTCGTTTGTGCTGTTCAAATTCGTCGGAACAGAATTTTTCCCGGACAGCGATGAGAGCCAGTTCAGTTTATCAGTGAAACTTCCCGTCGGCACCCGCATAGAGGAAACGGAAAAGTATGTGGCCAATGTTGAAAAGGTTATAAAAAAGAATATCCCGGAAGCTATAGCAGTAATTTCAGATGTTGGAATTCCCAGTCAAAAGAGTGGCAATCTTTTTGGTCAAAACCCGGGGACTTATGCGGCAAACATCCAGGTCCAGCTTGTGGAACCTACAAAGAGAAAACGATCTGAAGCTGAAATAATAAATACTGTGAGGCCGATATTGATGGCGATGCCCGGAGCAAGAATCTATGTCACGCCCGGGGGCTTTCTGCATTTTCTCTTGAATTTTGGTTCTTCAGCACCGATCGATGTTGAAATAATGGGATTTGACCAACCGACTGCAACGCGGCTTGCTCAACAGGTTTATGGCGATATTCGATCTACCCCTGGAGCCGTCGATGTTCAAATAAGTCAAGATCCGAACTTGCCTCAGTTACGGGTGGTCGTTGATAGAGATAAAGCGGGTGCTCTCGGAGTGAATGTCGGCGATGTAGCAAATACAGTGGCGACTGCAATTGATGGAGATATTGCTTCGCTCTACAACGATCCACAAAACGGAAACAGCTACAACATACTTGTCCGCCTCAACGAAAGCGACCGCGACAGAATCGACGATGTGCGCCGGCTGACCGTAAACAGCAGCTCGGGTCAACTGGTGACGCTTGGCAATATTGCCGATGTCGTGATGTCCAATTCCCCAGTTGAGATCGATAGAAAGTATCAGCAACGAATCATCGATGTTACTGCAAACGTAGCGGGAAGAGACCTGGGGAGCGTTTCCGCTGACATACAAAAGAAAATCAACACGATCGTTGTCCCCACCGGGTTCCAAGTCGTTCAAAGCGGAAACATCGAACAGCAAAACAGCACATTTAAATCTTTGGGACTTGCTCTCATCCTAGCGATCATCATGGTCTATATGGTTATGGCATCGCAGTTCCAATCACTAGTCGATCCGTTCATCATCATGTTTACAATCCCGCTCGGTATCGCAGGAGTTGTCTGGGCATTGTTCTTAAGCAACACCACGCTTTCGGTCACATCATTTGAAGGCGTGATTGTCATGGTCGGCATCGTGGTCTCGAATGGGATTCTACTGATTGACTATATCAACAGATTGAGGAAAAAAGGTATGGAACTGCACGAAGCGGTCATGACCGGTGGAAGAACAAGGCTTCGCCCAATATTGATGACATCTCTCGCTACGGTGTTCGGTTTGATTCCGATGGCCATGGGAATGGGCGGAGACAAATCTCAGGCCCCGCTCGCAATTGCCGTCATCGGTGGCCTGACCGCTTCTACTTTTCTTACTTTGATCTTCGTCCCAACTCTTTACACGATTTTCGAGGAACGATTCAAGAGAGAGCTGAAGCAAGAAGCGGAATAATCCTGAAACCCAGGCGGTCCGAAATAGCGGGTTAGTTATTAGTTGCTTCAACACAGCACTTGTTGTGTTCAAATAGATATTCATCTACCGAACATGGGTTCCACTTACAGGAGTGGACATGAATGACCTTCCTGAGATGAATTCGGGAACGAATGTGAGGACGAAATATTTTTCAAAGATAGCAGTATAGATGACGACTCCTGCCGTCCTAAACCCTGCTTCAGTGAAAATGTTGACAATCGTTTCAAAGCCTGAATTCTCGGAAAACACAATCACAACTTCGCCTGATGGGGTAAGATGCGAGCAAGATTCAAAAGCAAACCGGCGCACAACGTCGAATGATTCGCCGGCATTGAAGGCCTTTTCCAAGTTGCTGGTTGCCGGTCTTGGATAGAATGGGATATTGAAAAAGATCAGGTCAAAAGCTCTGTCGTCGAGATCAGAATACAAATCAGATTGAACAGGTTCTATTTCAACTCCATTGTTTAACGCATTGTGCACTGATAATTCAACAGCGATCGGATTAACATCACAGGCTGTCACTTTAGCGCCTTGTTTCGCGGCAGCAATTCCAATGGCTCCAGTACCTGACCCCATATCTAACACAGACTTCCCTGCCAAAGATGTTTCCGAAAACTGACGTACAAGCATTCGTGTGCTATGGAATAGACTCGGATGAAAGACGTCGGGATGTGTATCAAGAGTAAGTCCGCAGAAAGAGACCGAGTGGGGACGCTTTATTTTTCGAAGGACATATGGTCGGTAGACAATATTACAAGCGCTCCGAATGATTTTTTCTGACAGCGTCTGAGATCAAGATCAGAAGCCTTCAGTTTCTGGTCGACGATATCGGAAAAGCCGCTGGAGAAACCGAATCTCATACGGGTAGGAATAAAAGCCGGCGGCGTAGCGCCATTTACCCGCAAGTTTCATAGCGGTACGTTGATAAGATTTAAGCTTGATATCAGAATTGGTTGGAAAAACCGAATTCAATACTTTTTCAAAACTTTTTATAAAGTCCACATGCCGCGGTTTGATCCAGGGTGTCATGGGGTTTCTACGCATGTCGAAGGTAGCCCATTCCGGTTTCGTCCAATCATCCAAACTTACAGGGTAACGAAAACCGCTTTCTTGTACTTGGCGATACAGGCTTGCTCCATCAAGCGGAATCGGCGAATAGATGTAAATAATTATCTCGGTCTCAGGATTGTGTTTCTTTAAGCCGCGGATAAATGTAATATCACGCCTGATCGAACCATCCACATCTGATGAGGGCGTGCCAAATACGAACGAGCACTCCGGAACAATCCCATGGCGTCTGAACTTTCCCACCAATTCCATGATTGTCGAGCCCGTCTGAGTCCCTCCTTTGTTCATCGCAGCCAGAGTTGCATCGTCTCCGGATTCAGCCCCCATAAAAATCATCTTCAGACCCGCTCTTTTCATCAAAGCAAATGTATCCTCCGAATATTTCAATAGGGTATCAGGTCGACCTTCCCCCCACCAGGAGAATTTGAGTCGACGCATCAGGACTTCTTCTGAAAACTCGATCAGTCTCCGCTCCGAAGTAAAGAAATTGTTGTCGTGGAACTCGATAGCGTTTGCCCCATAATTCCCGATTAACTCTTCAATATCGGTCGTGATTCTCCCTGCACTTCTGCCAAGCCAACGCGCTTTGTAAATTGGAACCACCGCACAGAAGCTGCATTCGAATGGACATCCGTAGGAAGAGTGATAGGAAAGCGTTCGAGATCCAAGATAAGTTTTACCAATGTACTTCCTGATATCAACTTTGTGATATGGCAGCGCCGGCAGAGTATCGGGGTCAATTAACGGCAGAGACTCATTATGAATAACGATTCCATTATTTTCATAAGACAAATTCGGGACGGTGAAAATCTCCCCGCCCGGTCCTTTCGAAGCATCTACCAGTTTTGGAAACGCTCCTTCACATTGGCCACGCATGACATAGTCAACATAAGGAGCGGAGGCACAGACTTCCGTGTGATTTGATGGGAAATAACCGCCCCAAACAATTTTCAGGGACGGAAAACGCTCCTTCAACACCCTGCTAATTGGAATCGCCTCCTGGAGCTGCGGCCCTGGCATGACCGTCATACCAAGCATGTCCACATGTTTCTCTTCAATGAGAGATGAAAGAACGGCAGGAGAATCAGACAGGAGATTTCCATCAATGATCTCATACTCGTGTTTTCCTTCCAGCACAGACCCAAGGGCTAGAAGCGAATTGGGGAGCCTGAACTTGGAATTGCAGCTTCGTGGATTGAACAGGAGTATCATCTTCCGTCCTTAAGAAAGAGAAAGTCCTCGACAGCGATTTCCTCCTCCCGTTCAGGGAGTGAGTCGACAAATCGTTTTATGGATTCCTTGACATTTGAGAATCGAATCTGCTTCATGCACTGTCTGTCGTTTACGCAATTCACCGTCTTGAGGTTGCTGACCGTCATACATGGGCTGCACCGTAGCCCCATATAGAGCGTTAAGTTTCTGGACGATAGGCTTCCATAGCGACGTGGAGTTTCAGGACCGAAAATCGCAATTGTCGGGCTATTTAAAGCAGACGCAAGATGGAGCGGACCCGAATCGTTAGTCACTATGAGCACGCAAGATCGTATAAGCTGAATCAATTCCGAAATGTTCAGCTCTCCACAAAGATTTCTTACAGACTTCTCTTCATCGAACATCCGAGCGAACACTCCTACATACTCGCGTTCTTCCCGGTTGCCTGTCAAATAAATCGTTGCCTTGTACTCCTTGATCAAATAATCTGCGAGTTGCTTGAATTCGCCGGGCATCCAGCGACGCTCGAATGCTAACGGTCCTGCATTAATATTGAACACTACGCTGAATCGATTTAAATCAACCACCCGCCGGGTATTACGGATGTGAAATATTGGAAACTCTATTGGTTCATCCGAGCCGATCAGATGCAAAAAATTCCTTGCCGTGTGTTCCGTATCATCAAACTCTACCCGGTCCGAATAAAGCCATCGTCGAAAATCCATCGTTCTTTGTGAATTTACAAATCCAACTCGTCTATTTGCGCCGCAAAAGCTGGCGACTATGGCCGAAAGATTTGTGAAAAACTCGAGATCATAGACAATGTCAAAGTGCTCATGCTTGAGGGAAGCGAGATTTCTTATTATCGATTTGACTAGAGATGTGAAAGAAGAGAGAGAAACGGAGTGAGTAGAATTTATTTCAGAAATCAAAGTGCATAATTCTTCGTTGCTGGATAATGTCAAGTAATGAATTTCCGCCGTCGGCCATTTTTTCTTGATCTGAACAAGGAATGGTGTTGATAGTGTAACGCTCCCGATTCCCCAAAATTTTATGACCAGTATTTTCTTGGGAGCTTTCGACTCAGTAGTCCTCCTCTTCGCCAGAGTAAGAATTGCCAGAATAATGACAAGCACTCTCCCGACATACTCATCAATGAATTTCATGAAACGAATTGTCATCGCTCGATCCGACCGTTAACGTCAATGAAGAAAACAGCCGTACAATCTATTCCCCGACCCCGATCGGATAGGAAGTAGATTCGACTGTCGTCGGGAGACCATGTCGGGTCACTATTCCGTGCATTCACTCGAGTGAGCTGGACGACAAAACCGTTTCGATTATTTCGAACAAAAACCTGGCTGTAATTTGCGATAGTCGAATCGAAAACCGTAAATGCGCCGTCCACTGAAGTGCGCCGGGAAATTGGCAGTTTTTCACTCGTAACAAATCCGTTCTTCATTGCCACGAACCCGGTAGGACTTTCCCTGTAGTAATACATCGATCCATCCTGGAATGAAAAATCACTGATGATAAGTCCACTGACCGGAACCCAAACAGCTCCATCACTTTCCACCGACTGAGTCGGAAAAACAACAAGAAGAGCTAATGCCAATAATGCGGCCGCTGGCAATATTGTTCGTATACTCTTGCCTTTGATGACATCCGGCGGCACGGCAAACAAGAAGAAAAGCGTCAGGAGAACTAGCTTTGAATAAGCCAGTAATTGAAAAAGCGAGCCCGGTTTGAATCGATATAGCCAATAAAAAGGGAAAAGATTTACGGCCACATAAACTGCCAAAAACAAACCGCTTCGTCTCTCAAGAAATTCCAGTCCTGTTCCATCAAGATTTGACCTCGAAAGAACAACCAGCAGAACCATCGGGATAACAAGCAGGACATAGTGATAGCTTGCAGCAGCAGGCGATGTGACAAGTCCGAATAAAGTGAGTAAGGAAGCGCCATACCAAACCTTTTGCCGGTCGCCTATATTCCTGGTCATCAGAAAAGCACAAACCAGAATTGCCAGACATGTCAGAGAAACAAAAGATTTTAACCACACCGCCAAAAAGCTGGAATTTACCAGCGGGTGAGCATTAAGCGATTCATTTTGGACAAACAGCCGATTAAATAAAGAACTAAACGATTGAAAATTTACGGAGAAGGGATCCTGAATATTCCCAGCCAAATGTTGCGGAAGAATTGTGGTGAGATAGTACTCATTTACCTTCATGCCGGTGATGAGCAGACCTGCCACAATTACTACAGAAGCACCAAGAATTGCTCCGGCTATCAAGCGAAAGTTTTTTCTAAATAGGAAGTACAAGATGAACAGAGCCGTAAAATATTTTATCGGAAAGGCAAGACCAAGCAATATTCCCGAAGTAATATTCCAGTTGCGGTCCTCAAGATAAAGAGCCGCAACGATGAGAAGGGCAAGTAACAAATAGACCTGTCCTTCCCGGGTGTCACTCCACAAACTTAGGCCGTTCAGTAGAACTAATACGGCAATTAGAGTGAACGACAGACCTGTTGACCGATGCAGCAACCGGATGAGAGCAAGAATTCCTGCCACATTTATGATTAGGAAAGCGACTTTTGCAGCATTCGGCGGAAGCAAGGCAAAAGGCATCATAACCAGAACTGTCGACGGAGGGAATGGAATAAATGAACCGAGTGTCCCATGGAAATACTGCTGGAGGTGAAGTTGAAAATCGTAGTGATCGTAAAGTTTAACGCTTCCGATAGCCCCGGTAATCGCAAGACGTGAAGCCGTATAATAGTTGGCGAAATCACCGGCGGGCGATGAGATCGCCTTAAAGCATCCGAAGAAAAGAAACAGGACAGTGAACAGGATGGCGATTATCTTCCCTGTACTACCTGCAAGGGAATCGATAATTGAGTTCGCCGATGGGAAAGCATTCGGTTGCATCATGGGCAGAATTGCATCGTCAGAATAAAATGATCGGCACATGAATTAAAGGGATATACCGTTGAAATTCGTTCATCGATCTTTTTCAAAGCATCGAACAGTCGAGGAAAATGTTTCGGAAACTGTTCGTGATAAGGGGGTGGCGCAACACTTGCGATACCGCATAGACTCGTCACCTTATATCGACTTCCAAATGCCGCGATAAGATCGTTGGGACTGAAATAGTACGATTTGAAAATTACTCCATCGATTTGCGCATTCGTTCCATTCTTCCTGAGTCTTCGAATCGCAAGACCAAAATTACCTTTGAGCGCAGCAAATAATTCCCACGGGCAAATCGGCGGCATTGCGACAAAAGTAGCAAAGCCGCCCGGTTTCAGGACCGAATCAAACTCACGAATGACAGCTCGCGGGTCGGATACACAATTAATGCCGCCGAAATCAGAGAAGACATGGTCGAATAGGTTTGTCTGAATGCTCGTCAGATCGGTGAATGAACGCTGTTCAAACGAAATGCGATCAGACAAGTTGAAAGCCGAGATCTTCCGCCGCAGCTGGTCGACCATGCCGGATGATATATCAATTGCATGAACATGCAAGCCATTTTGTGCAAAAAAAACCGCGTCAATTCCCGTTCCAGCATTTAACTCCAAAAGACAATCCCCTCGCTTTATGTACTTCATCATATGACGATGAATAACCGAACGCATCCATATCAAGATCGGGTTATGTTCTTCATAATCGTCAAACGATTTAGCTTGCCGATTAAATGCTTCCGCAACATTCGCAAGTTCAGTTTCATCCATCCTTGATATCTTGTACTTGCTGATCATAACTGAGTCGGGTAACTCTGAGCCCCTTCAATGCTTTGACCAAGAGGAATCCGATTCGGATTTTTCCTCCGATTAAGCTGCATGATCACGTGATAAATGATCAATGTAATACTGTGGAATACTAGAACAAGAAGTGTCCGAACACTAAGCTTCTCAAATCCCCTAACTATCCGAAGTACCCTGTGAAGCTTGTGTATTATCTTATGTATAATCCGGTAGAATATCGGCTTGAATTCACCCGGGAAAAGAAGTGCCATGTCATTACTTTCAAGCCAATTCCTTTTTACGCCTAGAGTTTTCTCGACCATTCTGTAAAATTTGGTATTTGGCAACGGATAAGAAACGGACATTCCTATTTCGTCCGGCATTTCTTCTTTTACGAGACTGAAGGTTTTCAGAATATCGTGATAAGATTCACCCGGGTACCCGAACTGGAGGAAGTAGCCTACCCTGATTCCTTCTTCTTTTAATTTTCTTGTCGCTTCCCGAATCTGGTCCACAGTGGTCCCCTTTTCCATCGCATCCAGAATCTTCTGGGCTCCACTTTCGGCACCCATCCAAACCGTCTCGCAGCCGGAGGCTTCAAGCTTAGAAAAACTATTTTCTTTGATGAGTAAGTCGGGACGAGAGAGGCACTTGTATCTTATCTTTAAACCGGAAAGCTCTACCTCTTTTTGAAACTCATCAATCCATCCGAGTTTCAAGCCGAGAATGTCATCACAAAACCATATATGGTCGAGATTGTAATGTTTCTTTAAAAAGACCATCTCCTCAACGACATTCTTGGGCGACCTGGAATTATAACCCCTTCCATAGATGGGCTTCGCGCACCAATTGCATCCGAACGGACAACCGCGAGTAGTAACAACGTTCATGGAAAAATATCCGTATGGCTGCCAGTGTTTTTTGTACCTCTCAACGTCAACAAGATCCCAGGCCGGGAACGGCAAACTATCAAGATCTTTGATTGGCCTCCTCGGTTTAGTCTCAATTACACAACCATTATCAGAAAATGATAGACCCGCAATCTCGTTGAGATCGCTCAACGGTGACTTGAGAATGTTCGTGCAAAGCTCGAGTAATGTTATTTCACCTTCTCCTTTAATAACATAATCGGCTCCCTGCGACAGATATTCTTCGATATGATCGGCGGAATCGGAACTGGAGACTACTACGATGCAATTATTCTTCTTAGCAATTTCGACCATCCGGAACGCGGCGATTCTCATTCGTTCGAGACACATCTTCGTCAAATAATTGAAACTGTCATCATATATGGCAACAACACGAGGAGAATACCTGCGTATATAGTCTTCTAACTCAAACTCAGACTCCGCTAGCATTGAATCAAATAGCGCAACCGTAATACCGGAATTCCGAAGGACACTTGCCGCATACAAAGTCCCAAGCGGCGGATACGGCTGCATAGTACGCAATTGCTTCCTGTCGAAACGCATAAAGTACGAATGTGTCAACAATACATCAGCCATCTATTTTGATTAACCTTTCTAACTTTTCCTCCTGTAACCTCTTCTCATAGGCACTAAGAACTTTTGCTTGAAAATCGTGCGGATGTACTTTCGATGAATACGGAGTACTGCGAAATAAAAACTCTCTTTCGGAGGGAGTATACTCAGGATACCTTTTCTCCCAAACTCTTTTGAAATAGTGCATCAATCTGGCGTCCCAATTTGCGGTATAACCGTCGCTCATAGGTAATTCAAAAAGTTTCTGGACTGGCGAAGAAACTCCTTTAGTCCCCGCTCTGTCGACTTGAAAATTCGGATAGAATTTGGAAACCCATTGGTTAGCCTGAAGAATGTCGTAAAGCTTTTTCCCGTTAAATAAAGGACGCAGTGTAATCAACTCGGTAGCAGTAAAAATATTCTTTTCCGGAATCTCGAGATGATGCTCAGTCAGAAAATAATTCGGACAGAGAAATTTTTTATTGTTTAATAGGAACAGTCTCTTGAATGCGATTAAGAAGGAACGACAGATCCAGAGCCTCTCCTCCGCCGAGATTATGAACAAATCTACATCTGCATCTCCATCAGCCACTCCTTTACTCAATGAACCGGAGAGGAATGCAGCTCTTACAAACGGGAAATACCTTAAGAATCTTCCAACTATCCTGGAGGCTCGCAACATCGTTTTCGCTCTCATCTCCCTGGACTTTCTAATCGCGACCACCTCATCGTTCTTACGGATATGGAACAGTCCATCGACATTACGGATGTCCTGTTGCGAAAGCATTCGGTTGAATTCTGTATCATCCAGTCTTTCCGGGAAAAAAGTAAACATCTCCTCCCTCGAAAGCGGGTGATCGAAAAGATCAAAATATAAAAGCGTTGCTCTGGCGTTATCACTAAAACTCATCGTAAGCAATAACTTGACAGTGATTAGGTGAAGTTCCCTCTTAAATTTCAGCTATGACGAATATCATAATTGATTTTTCGGGCCTCACAAATTAACATAAAAACAAACTTCACAGGAGAATATCATGTACGGAAAAATCCAGGAATACCTTCTCGAACAAATTAAATCGATTCGGGACGGCGGGCTATACAAGGAAGAACGTGTTATCGTGTCTCAGCAGGGAGCTGTCATAAAACTGAAGGACGGAAAGGAAGTTTTGAACTTCTGCGCGAATAATTATCTCGGGCTATCGAGTCACCCTAAAGTTATTGAAGCTGCAAAACGCGGACTGGATGAGCGAGGATACGGCATGTCGTCAGTGAGGTTTATCTGCGGGACCCAAGATATCCACAAAATCCTCGAGCAAAGGATTTCCAGGTTCCTGAAAACTGAAGACACAATTTTGTATGCAGCATGCTTTGACGCAAACGGCGGGATATTCGAGCCCCTTCTCGGTGAAGAAGATTCGATAATTTCTGACGAGCTCAATCATGCGAGTATAATCGACGGAATTCGTTCCTGCAAAGCAGCGAGGTATCGGTATAAGCATGCAGACATGAGCGACCTTGAAGAAAAATTGAAAGAATCTCAGAGCACGCGGTTCAAAATGATAGCAACTGACGGAGTGTTTTCAATGGACGGTGACGTTGCACAGCTCGATAAAATTTGTAACCTTGCCGAGAAATACGGAGCGCTTGTAATGGTCGATGATTCCCATGCAACCGGTTTTGTGGGTAGAACGGGTCGAGGAAGCATTGAGGCCAAGAATGTGATCGGTCGGGTCGATATCATAACCAGTACTCTCGGTAAGGCGGCCGGCGGCGCTTCGGGTGGATTCACGAGCGGGAGAAAAGAAATAATTGAGTTCCTGAGACAACGTTCCAGACCGTATTTATTCTCAAATACTCTGCCTCCACCGATTGTCAATGCGGCAATTGCGGTATTCGACCTGCTTGAATCGACGACGGAGCTTCGGAACAAGCTCGAAAAGAATACGAAATACTTCCGATCAGAAATGACAAAGCGTGGATTCGAGATAAGGCAAGGAGACCACCCGATAGTCCCAATAATGCTTTACGATGCAAAGCTGGCGGTGAACTTCGCTGGCGATCTTCTGAATGAAGGGATCTACGTGATCGGGTTCTCCTTTCCCGTAGTTCCTAAAGGACAGGCGCGAATTCGAGTACAAATATCTGCGGCCCATGAAAGAGAACATCTCGACAAAGCCATCAATGCCTTCGAGAAGATCGGAAAAAAATTGGGAGTACTTAAGTAGTAATTTTATTTTTTTACTAAAGACCGAAGCGTCTTCAGGTTCACGATATCCATCTCGAAGCCATCGTCGCCTTTAGGTGTCTCGAGGACTTTCGGAATCTCGGTGAACCTGTCATCGTTCATGAAAAATCCGAAAGCGGCCTTCCCTATTTCCCCCTTCCCGATGTTTTCGTGCCTGTCGACATGGGAATTCAAAGGTTTCTTTGCATCGTTGAAGTGAACAGCAAATAAATTGTCAAACCCGATTATTCTGTCAAATTCGGCCATCGTCTTATCATAACTTTCTTTCGTCCGGATATCGTAGCCGGCCGCAAAAATATGGCATGTATCTATACAGACTCCAACTCTTTTCTTATCCTTAACAAAAGAAATCATCTCCGCGATCTCCTCGAAGGAATTTCCCAGAGTTGTCCCTTGTCCCGCAGTGGTTTCAATCAAAGTGACTACGTTACTTTTTTTTGTTGCCTCATGAGATTCATTCAGTGAATCCGCGACAACCCTCACCGCTTCTTTACGATCCAACGTGGTATGAGCGCCGGGGTGAAAATTAAGATACTTTATGTCGAGGAGGTCACACCGTTTTATTTCTTCGACGAACGATCTCCTGGAGCTTTCAAGCAAGAAATCACTTGCACCGCAAAGATTAATCAAATAAGAATCATGGGAAACCACGACACGGACTTTTGATTTATTCTTCGCCTCTCTGTATTTTGAAATATCATCAGGCGAAATGGTCGGATCTTTCCATTGGTTAGAATTTTTCGTAAAGATTTGGATTGCCGTACAGTTTACTCGCTCTGCCCTTTCAAAAGCGGTGTATAAACCGCCCGCAATGGACATATGGGCACCGATCAACAAGTGTTCTTCTTTAAGCTTTTGTTTCATAAATGAATTTAATTTAATGGCATTTGAAAATGAAACAACTTTTTGATCTTTTCCAAAAAGAAACGCGGCTGGCTATCGGATTGATGAGCGGCACAAGTTTAGATGGGATCGACGCTGTTCTCGTCGAAATCAAAGGAAGCGGTCCAGGCACGAAAGCCCGTCAAGTTGATTTTATCACGCTTCCTTTTCCCGCTGGTCTTAAGGAATTCATTCTAAGAAATTCACAATCGGGAACCAGCGATGTTGCGGAAATCGCAAGACTCAATTTCCTGATAGCTCAACTCTACGCGGAAGCAGTATTCGCACTTTGCAAACACGCCGGAGTGGATGCAAGAAGCGTCGACATGATCGGCTCTCATGGGCAAACGATTCAGCATTTGCCTCAAAAAGTGAGGATGTTCGGGAAGGACGTGTCGGCAACTTTGCAAATTGGAGATCCGTCCGTCATCGCTAAGCTTACCGGGATAATAACCATCGCCGATTTCCGGGTCGGAGACGTTGCCCTTGGCGGACAAGGGGCTCCACTCGTCCCTTACTTTGATTTTATCTTTTTCCGTTCGGACAAGGTTTCCCGTGCTCTATTGAACATCGGTGGAATTGCAAACATTACTTTCCTGCCGAAGGGATGCCGGGAAAATGATGTGATGGCATTCGACACAGGGCCCGGAAATATGCTTGTTGACCAGCTGGCGAACGAACTCTTCGGGAAAACTTATGACGACGAAGGACAGATTGCCATTTCCGGAAAAGTCCTGGGTGACATGCTAGATTTCCTGATGAAAGACGAATTCATCAGGAAGGCACCTCCAAAATCGACGGGACGCGAACAGTACGGCAGATCCTTTATCACTACACTTATGACAGAATTCGGAGACCGCAAGAAAGAAGACATGATTGCGACCGCGACGCAATTTACCGCGACGTCTGTTTACTCCAACTATCTCCTTTTCCTGAAGACAATAAGCGACATAGATGAGCTGTTAGTAAGCGGAGGCGGCGCACATAATCCTTTTCTTATGAATGCTTTGCGCGAACTTTTTGTGAATACCAAAGTGGCAACCGCAGAAACCGGAGGAATATCAGCGGACAGTAAGGAAGCGGTCTGTTTTGCAGTGCTTGCGAACGAAACGATTTCAGGAAATCCGACGAACCTTCCGAGAGTAACCGGAGCTGAAAGGACGACCATGCTTGGAAAGATTTGTCTTCCATAATATTCGTTTGAGAAACGCTCTAATCGTGTGTGATGTGTGGGCGATGAGGGATTTGAACCCCCGACCCCATGCGTGTAAAGCATGTGCTCTAAACCAACTGAGCTAATCGCCCAAATTAATCTTGCAACAACTCTATTAAACCATCAGAGCGCGAGACGGGACTCGAACCCGCGACGTCCAGCTTGGGAAGCTGGCATTCTACCACTGAATTACTCGCGCAACAGTAAAAAATACTAACTTGAAGTCGTGTAAACAAGCCGGAGATTCCAGACGCATCGCCTGGCCGATGTTATACATCTGAGCAGTTTCGTTTTTGCAAACATAACATTAAACTCAATAATTGTTTGAAATCTTGCAGTCGTTTTGGGAATTTAAACTTCGATGTGTTTTGTGGGCCCTGAGGGACTTGAACCCCCGACCCGCTGATTATGAGTCAGCTGCTCTAACCACCTGAGCTAAGGGCCGAATCGCTTACTGAGAATAGAAAAATTTAACTAACGATGGCTCAAAAAACAAAACCTGCCGTTTTC